>NZ_KI515719.1:499357-2168984 GCF_000477975.1 Corynebacterium sp. KPL1986
CCGGAAGCTAAGCCTGTACGCGCTGATGGTACTGCAACCGGGAGGTTGTGGGAGAGTAAGTCACCGCCGACACCAAACAACAAAACAACAAAATAGTGATTCTGGTAGTCCCCGAAAGACCACCACCCCGAATAATTCTGGGTGGTTGGTGTTTCGGGGACTACTTGGTGTTTTACCCCCGTTGGTATTTGCGACGTGTACCCTGTCGAGCTGGGGGAATGCGTGGTAGGTGTCGTGGTTTTACCCCCTAGTGTCAGGTGTGGTGGATAGGGTGAATCCCTGTTAGGCGAAAACACATTCGACACTTTTGAGGGTGTAGTACTCCCCGGGGGATACGACCACGATGACAACTAACACACCACCACCTACCACGACAGACCACGAGCCAGTAGGCGACACCACGCCGGGGAATACCCGTAAAGCCGGCGAGCCACTGGACTACGACACCAACACTGATCCTGATTACGACTCTGATGGTGAGGCTGAGAGGGAGGTACCGGTAGTCTTTTACGCCACCAACACGCCAGACAATCCTATTGCCGCAGCTGGAGCACACGCCCGGAAGAACTCCTGGTTTTTCTATCAGTCACTGTTGCCAGACCTCGACGACGACGTTGACTTGACACTGACCAGCCTGGCTAAAGATTTAGGCTTAACCTACAGCACCCTGTCGGGGATTATTCGCGCACACTTCCGCATGTAAGAACTACCGCTAGTGCCAGCCACTGGGGTTGCCCGCAAATCGTGGACACGTAGTGGAGCTACCTAGTGGTTAGGCAGCTATTTCTTTTCTGCTGGTGGTTAAACCAATCTGGTTCTCGAAGTCGACGGGGCTGACCATCCCGAGTGCGGAGTGCCGGCGCCGACGGTTGTAGACGGCTTCAATCCAGTAGGCAACGGCCTGACGCGCAGCATCGCGGGTTGGCCAGCGCTTCCGGTCGTAGAACTCGGTCTTAAGCGTCGACCAGAACGACTCAGCCATCGCATTATCGAAACACACCCCAGTACGCCCCACAGACTGAGCAACACCTAGGTTGCGGCACACCTCCCAGAGCTGCTCGCTGGTAAATTGTGTTCCCCGGTCGGCGTGAAACACCAGCCCGTCAGGAACGTCACCACGGAAGTGTATGTGCCATCCGCAGTGCTCGTTCGACCAGGAATGTATCTTGCACGCTATCCATAGCCCAGCCCAGCACCCTGCGGGAATGACCATCGCAAACTGCGCATAAGTACAACCAACCCTCGCCGGTTCGCAGGTAGGTAATGTCTGACATCCATACTCGATTGAGCTCGCCGGTATCAAACATGCGCTTTACCAGGTCAGGAAGACTCGACTTACGTTTAGATTGAATCGTTGTCGCTGGGACGAAAGCACGCGGTGAAATTCCTTCAATCCCCATCAGGCGCATCCGCTTAGCCACAGTCTTGCGGTTAAGAACAATCTGGTAGCGCTCACCTAGTTCTGCGGTGATTCGCGGGGCACCGTAGACCTCGTTGGAGTCTTTCCAGATCTGATGAATCTTGCGATCAACATCATCGTAAAATGCTGCACGATCATCCTTACCGGATAAGCGTTGCTGCTGCATATGGGCCCATTTGTAGTATCCAGACCGAGATACCTTCAACAAGCGTGCCATGCGCTTGATACTGAAATTCGCCTTGCTCTGGCTGCATTAATTCGAACTTTTCTGATCGCGTTGCTTCGCGGCGAAGAAGGCTGTCGCTTTTGACAAAAACTCATTATCCATCTTCGCTTCTGCTAATTCACGGCGCAGACGAGCATTTTCAGCACGAAGATCAGCCTCGCTTAGCCCATCAGAGGATCCTCGACGCTCACGCTCATTTTTCACCCACCGACCTAAAAGGCCAGGTGCGACACCAATTTCTTTCGCTACATGAGCAATCGGGCGTTCTGACTCGATTACTAGGTTTGCGGCTTCACGCCGGTACTCCGGCGTGTATTTCTGGCGTTGTTGACTCACAATGAACATCCTCTCTTACGGACACAAGATCCGCACTAATCGGGTGTCCACTAAACGAGGGTAACCTCACGCTCACATCTAGAGCGTCGGGGCGGTGGTCTTTGTCTTTAGTTGTCTTTATCGTTCTTGTCACGAGGAATATCTAGGAACTCATGCGAGGCAACGTTTACCAACTTTCTAAGTGAATCCTCCATCTTCGGGCCTATCGCATTCATTTCCATAGCGACCACCCCAACTTCCCCTTGACCCCTACGTTCAGCGTCTAATAATTCCCTGTACTCCTCGTTAGTGCTGTCCATTAAGTGGCGAATCGCCATCTTTACTTGCGCGTTGGAAACCTCAAGTTCTGCAACATTAAGCGCACGTACAATTGCGCGGTAAAAGGATAGTAGTTCTGTGCCTTTATCAATGTAAATGTCCAATTCAGAAACATCTTGGTCGGTTGGTATACCCACTCGTAAGTTACCAAGCGGGGGAAATTCTTCCTTGACAACAGATATGCAGTCGGCCACTGCCCGGCGTTGCCGTGTCCAATCCTCACGCCGTAGTTGTTCGCGCCGTTCCCGTTCCCGTCGGTCGTCGTCGGCCTTACGCCTAGCGTCCTCGGCCGCTTGGTCGTCTTTGCGCCGTTGGTCGGCCGCCGCTTGGTCGGCACGACGCCGCTTATCGGCCGCGCGGTTGTTCCACCACGTCGTGACAAGGACACCTACAAGGGCAACGAGGGCAACCAACAACGACACGCCACTTTGAGAGGTGAACCACGAAAAGAAAGCTTCCATGAGACAAGCATAGAGGCGTTGGCCCCTACCCAGACCCCACCGACGCCCGTTCAACGCCTTAAATCGCGTTTCCCACCTGCATGTTTGCAACCCAAGGCGGTGGCAGTGTCACTAATCGACTTACCCCCACAAGGGTTTACACCAATCCACTGATTAGCAACCTCGTCACCCTCTGCCAACACCACCACAACATCAAAACCGACAAACGCGTCCACTACATCATTGACCCGGTCACTGGCACCATCGCCTGGCTACACACCGACGGCACCTACCACATAGACCACCCCCAAGGACCATTAGCCACCACAAACACACACTGGCACTACACCTGGACACAATTCCTCAACCACAAAAGAAACAAACACAACAACAAAAATAAAAGCCCACCAACCCAACACCACCACACCAGTTCGCCCAAAAGCAGTGGCCGGGTTCATCAAACTACGGGCAATCGACGAGGATATTCTAGATTCTTTGAATGTCGTTTGGCACTGTAGAATGGGTGCGGTATTTCTGTGCGAGTTCCAACCAAGAAAGGGTAGGACTGAATGTCGGAGCGCAACCAGCACGGCCGTAATGGCCGCGGACAAGACCGTCGGGGTCGAAATCCACGCAACTCGGGGGACCGCGATTCTCGCGGCGGGGGAAAGAAGAAGTCTTTCTCTCCACAGCGCTCTGGGTATCGGGAAGAGCGAATCAACCGTCGTATGACCGATCCGGATATTCCTGAAGAGGTCGATATCAATGACTTGGACCCATTGGTGCTCCAAGACCTGAAGTCTCTCTCTAAAGAGAACTCGGAGGCCGTCGCTAAGCACATGATCATGGCAGCAACCTGGATGGACGATGATCCTAAACTGGCGCTGCGGCATGCGCGTGCGGCTAAGGATCGTGCAGGACGTGTGGCTATCGCTCGGGAAGTTAACGGTATCGCTGCATACCGCGCCGGCGAGTGGAAAGAGGCGCTCGCTGAGCTTCGTGCTGCCCGTCGTATTTCTGGCGGCCCGGGGATGCTCGCGGTTATGGCCGACTGTGAACGTGGGTTGGGTCGGCCGGAAAGGGCATTAGAGCTGGGGCGCAGCGAAGAGGCGAAGGAACTAGACAAAGAATCCGCCATTGAATTAGCGATCGTGCTGGCGGGTGCTCGCCTTGACCTCGATCAACCTGAATCAGCGGTGGTTACAATTCAGCGGGCACAACCGGACCGCAGCGATCGTGGAGTAAGTGCTTGTAGGTTGTCGTATGCCTATGCAAATGCTCTGCTTGCCGCAGGGCGCAAGGACGAAGCCCGAGAGTGGTTCGGGCACACCATCGCCATTGATGAGGGTGATTGGACCGATGCCGTTGACCGATTGGCGGAATGTAAGTAATGAGTGTTTTAAGCAAACATGATGCCTTATTGTTGGACTTGGATGGAACCGTCTGGGAAGGCGGTCGTCCGCTCAGCAACGTCGTAGACGTTATTAATACGTGCGGTGTTCCCGCAGTATATGTAACAAATAATGCGTCGCGCAGCCCTGAAGCCGTTGCGACGATGCTAACGGATATCGGCTTGACGGCTGATTCAGGTGACATCGTCACCTCCGCCCAAGCGGTATTGCAATTGGCTGCCGAGGAAATTCCTTCGGGTGCCAAGGTACTAATTATTGGCGCGGATTCTTTCCGCGATTTGGCTAAAGACAGGGGTTTTTCCGTGGTCTCGAGTGCCGATGATAAACCAGCCGCCGTCCTGCAAGGTTTTGATAAGTCCGTTGGTTGGGAACAGTTAACGGAGGGGGCTCTGGCTATCCGGGCAGGCGCGAAATATTTTGCGTCGAACTTGGATACGTCCCTTCCAATCGAGCGAGGACTAGGCGTTGGCAATGGTTCCCTTGTTGCTGCTGTCCAGAAGGCGACGGGAGTAGAGCCCGTTTCTGCCGGCAAACCTGAACCAGCGATGTTCTTCCTCGCAGCGAAAAAGGTCGGGTCGAAAAAGCCATTGGCGGTGGGCGACAGGCTAGATACGGATATCGTTGGGGGTAACACCGCAGCGATGAATACTTTCCATGTATTGACCGGTGTCTCGGGCGAGCTTGAGCTTATCGAGGCCCCCGTGGAGGCGCGGCCCAACTTTATTGGTGCGGGCATGCACGAGCTTTCATTGCCTATTTCGCAGGTGCGACCGGGGCCGCAAGGAGACTTTACCGCGCGGTGCGATGGGTATGACGTTCTTTTGCAGGGCGGAAATGAGTCCTCTACCTCGGTGCAAGCATTGCGGACCGTATTGGAAGTGGCGTGGTCAATGCCGGCACCACCTCGGTATATTCAGCCGCGTAGCGAATTTGCGGAAAAGGTTGTGTCGAAATGGCGGTAAAGCCACACGATTTTCGGGCCGTGAAAGAGCCTGAAGCAGTAGATTCGGAGATTTCGACAATTCTTGGCGAAGATGCGCCATCACTTGCAGAAGAAGTCGATCAACTGGACAGGGCGCATTCCGTATTGCGGAATGCTTTGCAGGAGAACTAATGCCACCACAACGCCGCAGGCTGGATGCAGAACTTGTGCGCCGAAAGATTGCGCGATCTCGTGAGCAAGCCCGCGAGATGATCAAGTCTGGCCGTGTGACGGTCGGCGGATTCAAAGCAGAAAAGCCTGCAACAGTTGTGGATCCTGAAGTCTCCATCAAGGTCGAGGAGTCCGAGGAAGACAAGTGGGCGTCCCGCGGCGCACATAAGCTCTTGGGCGCGCTTGCCGCATTCGACGTCGACATGGACGGTCGCATCTTAGATGCAGGGGCATCGACGGGAGGCTTTACGGATGTGTGCCTGGCCTCTGGTGCGAGGGAAGTGCTTTCTGTTGACGTTGGGTATGGGCAATTACTGTGGCGGCTGCAAAATGACGACCGCGTAACCGTCTTGGATAGGACCAATATCCGCACTATTAATCCAGAAATGACCAATGGCCTGTGTGATGGCATGGTCGGGGATTTATCCTTCATTTCCTTAAAGCTGGTACTGCCAGCAATTGTGGAGTGTATGAAGGACGGAGCGTGGCTGCTGCCGATGGTTAAGCCGCAGTTTGAGGTGGGCAAGGATCGCATTGGCAGCGGCGGGGTGGTCCGCTCTCCCGAGATGCGGAAAGAGGTTACACAGGATGTCGCCGAGTTTGCCGTGTCTTTAGGCCTTAGCCTGCACGGTGTTGTGGCTTCACCATTGCCTGGCCCGAGTGGAAACGTGGAATATTTCCTTTGGCTGAAAAAGGACGGTATGTCAACGGACGCAGCTACAATGAAACAGATGATTGATACTGCCGTTGAAGAAGGTCCGCAATAATGCGAGAGATATTGTTGGTTCCGCATGCCAATCGTGCAGAGAACCTGCAGGCTACCTCCCGTGCAGCCGAATTATTGCAGGAAGCGGGGATAACGGTGCGCGTGTGCGCGGACGAAACCGTCTTGCCGGGACTCCAACATGTGTCGCATTCTGATGCTGCTGCGGCGGGATGCGAACTGGTCCTTGTTTTAGGCGGTGATGGCACCTTCCTGCGCGCCGCCGATATGGCGCGGGCGGTAGATATCCCGGTCCTCGGAGTGAATCTGGGCCACGTAGGCTTCCTCGCGGAATGGGAAGTGGAGTCATTAGACCGTGCCGTCGCTCGCGTGATTGAGAAAAGCTACCGGGTAGAGGACAGGTTGACGGTGGATGTCTCTATTTCGGATGCCAACGGTCACCAACTGGCTAGCAGTTGGGCTTTGAATGAGGCCTCGGTTGAAAACCAGAACAGGTCGGGCGTGCTGGATGCGATTTTGGAGATCGACCGGCGCCCCGTTTCGTCGTTCGGTTGTGATGGCGTACTGATTTCTACCCCAACGGGTTCTACGGCGTATGCGTTTTCAGCTGGAGGCCCAGTGCTGTGGCCATCCCTGGATGCAATCTTGGTCGTGCCGAATAATGCCCATGCGCTCTTTACCAAACCATTAGTGGTTTCCCCGAACTCTTTGGTGGCGGTGGAATCAACCATGCAAACCACACCGGCCGTGGTTATCTTGGATGGGTGCAGGGAACTTATTATGCCGCCGGGTGCCCGCGTCGAGGTGGTGCGCGGTAAGCGCCCCGTACGCTGGGTGCGGTTGGATGATCAGCCCTTTACGGATCGATTGGTCTCTAAGCTGCGGTTGCCCGTGGAAGGCTGGCGCGGACCGAAGGAGAAATAGTGCTTGTCGATATTTCTATTAATGATTTAGGAGTCATTCGCCATAGCTCTGCGGAATTGTCGGAGGGCTTGACCGTATTGACCGGTGAAACCGGTGCAGGAAAAACCATGGTGGTCACGGGGCTTCGACTGTTGGCAGGCGGGCGTGCGGATGCCTCTCGGGTGCGCGATGGCGCTAAAAAAGCAGCCGTGGAAGGCCACTTTAGTTCCGCGAAAGAGAGCATTAGCCAGCTGGTGGACTCGGTGGGCGGCGAGCCAGATGAAAATGGTGAATTTATTGTCTCGCGCACCGTTTCAGCTGCGGGGCGATCGCGGGCGTATCTGGGTGGCCGCGCCGTACCGGCCGCCACGTTGGGAGATTTCGCGCGGGAGATAATTACCGTGCATGGTCAGAATGACCAATTGCGCCTCCTAGCCCCAGAAGAGCAGCTCGCGGCGGTAGACCGTGCGGACCCGCAATTGGCGGGCATCCGGGAAGACTATGTGGAGGCCTTTAAAAAGTGGCGTGGTTTAGCCAAGGATTATCGCCGGCGCACCGAGTCCCGTAGGGAGCTTGCCCAGGAAGCTGACCGCCTGCAATATGCCTTAGAGGAAATCAACGGTGTGGCACCCGAGCCAGGCGAAGACGCGGAGCTGGTGCAGTTGGTGCAGCGCTTGCAAGACGTCGACGGCCTGCGCGAATCCGCGCACACTGCCTTGGCAGCGATCGATGGTACTGAAGAGCTTGATGAGGCTGCGTCTTCGCTGCTCGGGCGCGCGGGCTCGGCGCTGGTGGGATCCTCGGATAAACAGTTGGCGGATTTGGGCGAGCGCATCTCTGAGCTCACCTCGCAGCTAGGCGATATCTCGGCCGAGCTCGGTGGATACCTCGCGGGGCTGCCGGCGGATCCGAATCTGTTGGAAAAATCGCTGCAGCGCCAGCAGGATCTTCGAGCATTGACCCGGAAATACGCCAGCGATATCGATGGCGTTTTGGCGTGGCGCGATGAGGCGGAGGCCAAACTGCAGTCGATGGATACCTCGACGGAGGTCCTCGAGGAACTTAAGGCACAGGTCAAAGAGGCCGAGCAGGAGATGAAGCAGAAGGCGGCGGAGCTTACGAAGGGCCGCCAGAAAGCCGCGGAAGCGCTGGGCAAGCTGGTGACTGAGGAGTTGCATGGATTGGCTATGCCCAATTCCACGTTGTCGGTTGAGCTGTCCACGGCTAAGTATTCCAAGACGGGCGCCGATGCCGCGGAGTTGCAGCTCAATGGGAAGCCTTTGGCCACCGCGGCCTCCGGTGGCGAGCTGTCTCGCGTCATGCTTGCCCTCGAGGTCGTGCTCGCCAGCGAAGACGGTGCGACCTTGGTCTTCGATGAGGTCGATGCCGGCGTGGGCGGGCGTGCGGCGGTAGAAATTGGGCGTCGGCTAGCGCGGCTCGCTGCGCATAATCAGGTTATCGTCGTCACCCACTTGCCGCAGGTAGCTGCGTATGCAGATGCGCATTTGCATGTTTCTAAGGATAAATTTACCTCTGGGGTAGCCGAATTATCGGAACAGGAGCGCGTGGAGGAATTGGCGCGCATGCTGGCCGGTTTGGATGACACGGACACTGGGCGCGCGCACGCCCAAGAGCTTTTTGACCGCGCACAAAAGGAAGCTTCCGCGCGCCTTACCCAGCTGGCGGACTAAGCAAGGAAGAATGGGGCACATGGCTCTGTTTTCCCGTACCCCTGAGCAACCCGGTGAGTCTGCCGCATTGCGCGATTGCACCCCGGGCGCGAAAGGTCTTAAGAAGTTTTCTGCAGGTGATATCGCCGTTATCGATGCGGCGAATATTTCCCGGCCCGAGGCACAAACGCTTGTGGACTTGCAGCCCTCCGCGGTGGTCAATGTCGCCAGGTTTTCTACCGGTTCCATCCCTAATTGCGGTCCGCACATGCTTCTCGATGCCGATATTGACCTCCTCGAGGGCCTCGGCGAGGAATTTATCTCGGAGTTTAAAGACGGCAAAAAGGCGCATATCGGCGAGGATGGAAAGGTCTACGTTGGCGATAAAGTAATCGGGACGGGGCAGAAGATTTCCCGGGAGCGCGCAGACAAGAACTTCAAGGCGGCACAAAGCGCACTCATTGACCACATGGAGTCCTATTTTGCGCGTTCCATTGATTTCATTAACTCTGAAGGCCCGCTGCTTATCGATGGCCTCGGTGTCCCCGCATCCGGTGCCGAGATAGCTGGCAGGAAGGTCATTGTTTTATCTCCCACCGAAGACCACCGAGCCCTGCTGAAAGACTTGCGGAATTTCATCCGGGAATATGAGCCGCTGCTCGTTGCGGTTGAGGAAGCCGCGGATTCCTTGCTGGAGCAGGGATATAAGCCTGACTTCGTTATTGGGGATCCGGCCAAGGTAAGCGATGAGGCGCTGCGCTGCGGCGCGCGCATCGTCGTACCCGCGGATCCAGAAGGCAGCGTGGAAGGCCTTGACCGCATCCAAGAGCTGGGTATTGGGGCCATGACGTTCCCGGCGGCATCGGAATCGGCCACGGATTTAGCGCTGCTCTTTGCTGATTACCACGGTGCGGGCCTCATCGTGCAGGCAGGCGGCGGCTTTGACCTCGATGATGTTTTTGCCAACCGGGTGGCACCGTCTGCCGTCTTGTCTCGGCTGAAGGCTGGAACCAAGGCGGTTGATGCGGAGGCTGTGATCAACCTGTATTCTGTTCCATCTTCACACCTTGGCTGGCTATGGGCCCTCCTCAGCATCTTGGTCGCGATTGCAGCGATCATCTTGATCGTGGGCTTTGGCGGGAGCCAGGATTTCTTGAGTAATTTGAGCCAAACGTGGTCGAGCCTATTCTGAGCGGGGGTAGCAGTATGGCGAAAACGCAACTAATTACGGGCCTTGGACTCGGCGCAGCGGTCGGTGTAGCCCTCGGAGCCTTGGTGATCGCGCCCAACCTGACTACCAGCGTGGCCGATGATGACCCGATCCGTGCGGAACACCGCAAGGTGGTGCAAGAAAACAAGATCTTGCAGAACCAAAATGAGGCGAGCGATGACATAGTCAAGAACGTGGCACCGGACTTGGTATCTGGGACGTTATCGCAGCGGCCAGTGCTGGTCATTTCCACCGATGATGCAAATAGCAGGGACCTGTCTGATATCACGAAGCTCTTAGAAGCCTCCGGGGCCACCAAGGCAGGAGAAATCAAGCTGAGCAAAGACTTCCTGCGCGGGGAAAGCAAAGACGATATCGTATCGATCCTTAAAGATAAGGCCCCGAAAAAGGCAGATCTCAAGGGGCTCGATAAAACCGTGGGAAGCTATGGCGGCGAGGCTTTGGGCGCGGCCCTCTCCATGGACCAAGAAAGCACGGAGCCGCTCGCAAGCGTGAAGGAGCGATCTGAGCTGCTGCGTGCTTTGCGCGACAAGGAATTTATTGATTATGAAGACGGGACCATCCTTCCCGCCCAGTCCATCATCATCGTCTCCGGCAGCGGGGTGCGCGGATATTATTCGGATACCTTGGCAGAGTTCGCCACCGCCTTGGACGAGGTCAATGGCAGCGTGGTCCTTAGCGCGCGGGCCAAACAGACCCAAGATGAAAAGACAATAGAGCAGCTGCGCACCAAAGACGTGGATCTTTCTACCGTAGATGGCATCGAGCGAGCAGTAGAGCGCATCGCCGTCATTTCTGCCACCGAGGAACAGCTCAATGGGGGCAGGGGAGACTACGGTTCTGCAGAAAGCGCGGATTCCGCCCTACCTGAAGAGGAGAAAGAATAGTGGCCCACGATTTTCGAGTCTTGGATTCAGAGTTAATTTTTGATGCCCCGATCGTCGCCGTACGCCGCGATACGTTGTCCATGCCGGGAGGAAACACCGCGGATAGGGAGATCATTGAGCACCTGGGCGCCGTCGCGGTGGTGGCCCTAGATGCGGATCGGCGCATCGCGATGGTGCATCAGTACCGGCATAGCGTCGGCAAGCGGCTCTGGGAGCTGCCTGCAGGACTGTTAGATGTAAAGGGCGAGGATGAGCTTTCCGGCGCGCAGCGCGAGCTGCAGGAGGAAGCGGGCCTTGCCGCGAAGGACTGGGAAACTCTCACGGATATGGTGACTTCACCGGGGTTTTGTGAGGAAGCCGTGCGGATTTTCCTTGCCCGCGACCTTAGTGAGGTCCCAGCGCTGCACGATACCGGCGATGAAGAAGCCGATATGGATTTTGCCTGGGTGGATTTAGACAGGGCAGTAAATAAGGTGCTGGCCGGTGAGATAGTTAATTCCGTCGCATGCGCGGGTATTTTAGCCGCATATGCCACGGTGATTGGTGGGAAGCCGACGCGTTCGGTGGATGCGCCGTTCGATTTGCGCCCGACCCATATGGCTGCCCGCCGCAGCGGACCGGACCTGAAAAAGCAGTGACTGCTGCGGAGGATGTCGCTCAGACTTGGTTGAATCACCTCGCCGTCGAACGCGGGGTGTCAGCTAATACCCTGAGCAACTACCGGCGGGATATTCGCCGGTACGTGGATTGGCTGGCGGACAATGGGGTCCAGGACCTGCGGCAGGTAACCCGGCCGATGGTGGAGGCCTATTTGAAGGACCTGCGCGAAAAGATGGCGGTGTCTTCTGCCAACCGTGCCCTCATCGTGGCGCGCGGGTTGCACAAATTCGCCGTTGCGGAAGGTGAAGTCGATAGCGATGTTGCCGCCGAGGTGAGCCCGCCTTCCACGGGGCAACACCTGCCAGAGACCTTGAGCGTTGATGAGGTGACGCAGCTTATCGAAGCGACGCCGACGGAAACGCCGGTCGACCTTCGCGATAGGGCGCTATTGGAAGTACTCTATGGCACTGGGGCGCGCATTTCTGAGGTAATTTCGCTCAACGTCGATGACGTAGCTACTGGCGATGACGTCCTAGTCCTGCACGGCAAAGGTGATAAGGAGCGGCTCGTACCCCTTGGCTCGCATGCTCGCCAGGCCATCGATGCCTATCTGGTGCGCGCCCGTCCCGTGCTGGGAAAGGGCAAAACGGCTGCGCTGTTTTTGAATACCCGCGGTGGCGCGCTATCGCGGCAAAGCGCGTGGTCCATCATTAAGACCGCCGCGCAGCGCAGCCAGTTGGATAAGTCCATTTCCCCGCACACGCTGCGTCATTCCTTTGCCACGCACCTTCTCGAAGGCGGTGCCGATGTGCGCACCGTGCAGGAGCTTTTAGGGCATTCCTCCGTGACTACCACGCAGATCTATACGCACGTGACTGCTGATTCCTTGCGGGAGGTGTGGCGGACAGCGCATCCGCGGGCGTAGCTTTCAGCGTTTAAGTCAAAGTTAGAGGCTTGATATTTGCAAAGTCTCGGTAGTCATAAAGGGGAGCGGGTACGCTATAGTTACAACGTTGTAAGCAACCCTATGCCAAATGTCATGGTCCATGACTTGGCGTCAAGGAAGAAGGTTTGACTGTGAGCGAAGAGGGTCTCTTTTCAACCTCTGATGTAGAGACGGGGCTAACTGGCCGCCCTGTCCGCGAGCTGCCGGAACCCGCCCCCTTGGAAAAACATGGGCCCGCCACCATCATCTCGATGTGTAACCAGAAGGGCGGCGTGGGCAAGACCACGTCCACCATCAATATGGGGGCCTGCCTCGCAGAGTATGGGCGCAAGGTCCTCTTGGTTGACTTGGACCCGCAGGGTGCTCTTTCGGCTGGGCTGGGATTAAACCATGATGACATCGAGGACTCGATTTATGACGTGATGCTGGATAGCCATACCTCTATCCACTCCGCCATTCACCACACCAGCGTGTCCGGCATGGACCTCGTTCCGGCCAATATTGACCTTTCCGCAGCAGAGATTCAGATGGTCAATGAAGTAGGCCGCGAGCACACCTTGGCCCGCGCCCTGCGTCCGGTGCGCCGCGACTATGACTTCATCATCATTGATTGCCAGCCTTCTTTGGGTCTGCTTACGGTCAACGCCCTAGCTTGTTCCCAGGGCGTCATCATCCCGATGGAATGCGAGTTCTTCTCGCTGCGCGGGCTTGCCTTGCTCACGGACACGGTGGAAAAGGTCTCTGACCGCATCAACTTCGATCTGGAAGTAATGGGCATTCTGGTCACCATGTTTGATCGGCGCACCAAGCATGCCCGTGAGGTGATGTCCCGCGTGGTGGAATACTTTGGGGATCAAGTATTCGATACCGTCATTACCCGTACCGTGCGCTTCCCAGAAACCTCCGTGGCCGGCGAGCCCATCACCTCGTGGGCGCCCAATTCGCAGGCCGCGCAGCAATACCGCGATCTGGCGAAGGAAGTCATCGAACGCTCGACCGTTTAAACTACCGTGACGCAGCCAGAGATTACGGGCTTCCGCATTGCGCTGCGGAATTTCGAGGGCCCATTTGATCTGCTTTTGCAGCTCATCCAGGCCAAAAAGATGGATATCACGGATGTGGCCTTGTCTGAGGTGACGGATGAATTCGTTGGCTACACCCGCCAATTGGGCGAGAACGCGGATTTGGATGAGACGACTGATTTCTTGGTCGTGGCGGCAACGCTGTTGGACTTAAAGGCCGCACGGCTATTGCCGCGGGGCGAAGTCGATGACCTAGAGGACCTGGAGCTGCTGGAATCGCGCGACCTGCTCTTTGCCCGCCTTTTGCAGTACAAGGCCTATAAACAGGCGGCGGATCAATTTGCCCGTTGGCAACGGGAGGCACAGCGCAGTTACCCGCGCGCCGTGAGCATCGAGGAGCAATTTGCGGAGCTTCTACCTCCCGTGACGTTGGGGCATACTCCAGCGAGCTTTGCGGAAATGGCGGCGGGCGTCTTTCGCCCCAAGCCGCCGGAAGAAGTGGCAACGGGCCATATTCATGGCGTCGCCGTCTCCGTGCCCGAGCAGGCTGGAAAGATCCTCGAAACGCTCAAACTCATGGGCGCAGGGCAGTGGACAAGTTTTTCCTCGCTTACCCGGGATTGCACCACAACCATGCATATCGTCGGCAGGTTCTTGGCGCTCTTGGAACTGTTTAAGGCCAAGGCGGTTGATGCCCAGCAGGAGGAGGCGTTGGGCCAGCTGGACCTTTCCTGGACCGGCTTGGACGTAGATCCTGCGGTCGTTGCCGCAGCAAATTGGGACTAGTGCTAGCACCGCCGTCGGTGGTTGTAATCTAAGGGGCATGGATCTTCCGCTCATTTCGCAATTGCGATCCCGGCTTGAATCGATCTTGCTGGTGCTCGATTCGCCGGCATCCGTAGAGTCCTTGGCGCGGGCGCTTAGCGTAGAACCTGCGGTCATTAGTGACTGCTTGCGGGCCATCCAACGTGAATTCGATAGCCGCGGCTCTGGAATTGAGCTGCGCGAAACGCCAGAAGGTTGGCGGTTTTATACCCGCCAGGAAAACGCCAGCGCGGTGGAGGAGTTTTTATTGGATGGGGCGCAAACGAAGCTCTCGCGCGCGGCCTTGGAAACCCTCGCCGTCGTGGCCTATCGCCAACCGGTCACGCGCCAGCAGGTCTCTGCGGTCCGCGGGGTCAACGTGGACGGCGTGATGCGCACCCTTAACCTGCGCGGGCTCATCCGTGAGCTCCCGCAGGACGAGTTCGAGGGGGCGTCGCACCGATATGAAACCACCGAGCTTTTCCTCGAACTGCTAGGTATAGACTCGCTGGAACGCCTTCCGGATCTGGCGCCGCTGCTTCCAGACGTCGATGCAATCGACGAAGAGTACTGAGGTGGGGTAGACTCACGCAGGTAATTTCATATCTTCGAGAGAAAAGGACACTTAAGTGACTCCTCCCGCTCGCCGTGACGGCACACCGGATAAGAAGCAGCGAGACAGCGATATCGTTGTCTCTAATGCCAAACCGGCCCGTAATCAACACGTATCCAAGAAAAAGCAGAAGGCGACTGCTGAGTCAGTGGCGCGCGATTTGGGCGCTGATTGGCTGGTCGATGACGATAAGCCCAAAGGCGAGCGCCTGCAGAAGGTCTTGGCCAAGGCGGGCGTCGCATCGCGGCGTCACGCAGAAATCCTTATTGATGCTGGTCGCGTTGAAGTCAATGGCAATGTAATTATCAAGCAGGGCGTCAAGGTCAATCCTGCTGTGGACGTCATCCGCGTGGATGGCGTTCGCGTGAACGTCAACGAGGATCAAGAGTATTTCATCCTCAATAAACCCCGCGGAATGCAGTCCACGATGTCGGATGATCTCGGCCGTCCCTGCGTGGGTGACGTGGTTTCTGAAAAGGTTGCCTCGGGCCAGCGCCTATTCCACGTAGGCCGCTTGGATGCGGATACGGAAGGCCTGCTCATCCTCACCAACGATGGGGAATTGGCCAACCGCCTGATGCACCCCAAATATGAGGTGAAGAAAACCTACCTGGCCACGGTATTGGGCGAGGCCGATAATAAGTTAGTGCGCCAGCTTAAAGAGGGCATCGAGCTAGAAGATGGCCTAGCAAAGGCCGATTTCGTGCAGGTAGTGGACAAGAACCAGGGATTCTCTTTGGTCCGAGTCGAGCTGCACGAAGGGCGCAAGCACATCGTCCGCCGCCTGCTGAAGGAAGCTGGCTATCCCGTGCAGCGCCTGGTGCGCACCAAGCTGCACACGGTCCAATTGGGCGATATGAAGCCCGGCGGGCTGCGCGCGCTGAATTCCAACGAGTTGACGAGCTTGTACAAGGCGGTGGGGATGTAATGATTTCGAATATGCCTGATGAAGGCCTGATTCTCGCGGTCGATGGCCCCTCCGGAACGGGAAAGTCCACGACCTGCCGGGCCTTGGCCAAGCAGTTGGATGCAAAATACATCGATACCGGTGCCATGTACCGCGTGGCAACCCTTGCGGTATTGCGCCAAGGCGTGGACCCCGCGGACAAGCAGGCGGTGATTTCCGCGACGGCCAACCTGCCCTTGGAGGTTTCCGATGATCCCGATTCCACGCAGGTGCTTTTCGATGGCGCCGATGTCTCCCGCGTCATCAGGGAAGACGAGGTCACCCAGAACGTTTCCGCAGTATCCGCCATCCCAGAGGTCCGGGAGAACTTGGTGGCATTGCAGCGCACGCTCGCACAGCGCGCCCACCGCGCCATCGTAGAGGGCCGCGACATCGGCACCGTGGTACTGGCAGATGCTCCGGCGAAGGCCTTTATGACGGCTTCTGCGGAAGTGCGTGCGCAGCGCCGACACGATCAAAACGAAAAGGCCGGCATTGCCTCCGATTTTGAATCGGTGCTGGCAGATGTGCAGCGCCGCGATGCTGCGGATTCTTCGCGTGTCACCTCGCCGCTTCGCCCAGCCGACGACGCCACTATTGTCGATACCTCTGACATGAGCCCGGAGGATGTCGTGCAGGCTCTTATTAACGTGGTTAAGGAGTCCCGCTCATGAGCAATAAAGATTTTGAGTCCCCAGAGGAAGAAGTCACGCAGTTCCATTACCCTGCGGGTAAGTTCGACGAGGAAACGGTAGAGACCTCGCCGGGGTGGGCTACGGACGATTTTGATGCCGAAGAATTCGACTACGACTTTGATGAGTCAGAATTCGGCGAGGCCGATTACGGGGATGACGAAGACCTAGAGCAGCCTCTCAGTGAGGACGAGTGGGAGCAGCTCTCGCAATCGCTGGGCTTCGCCGATGCCACCGAAGAAGCCCTGTGCACCGTCGCTATTGTGGGCAGGCCGAACGTGGGCAAGTCTTCGCTGGTTAATCGCTTCCTCGGCCGCCGCGAGGCCGTCGTAGAAGACCACCCTGGCGTTACCCGTGACCGCGTGTCCTACGTGGCGGACTGGAATGGGCAGCGCTTTATCGTGCAGGATACCGGCGGTTGGGATCCCAACGTTAAAGGCATGCACGCCGATATCGCCCGCCAGGCAGAAATGGCGATGGATACCGCCGATGTCATCGTGATGGTGGTAGACACCAAAGTGGGCATTACCGAAACCGATGAGGTTATGGCGCGCCGCCTGCAAAAATCACCGGTTCCGGTGATCGTGGTATCGAATAAGTTCGATTCCGATAACCAGTATGCGGATATGGCGCAGTTTTACGCCTTGGGCCTCGGGGACCCGTGGCCGGTGTCTGCACAGCACGGGCGCGGTGGCGCGGACGTGCTGGATGAGATCCTGCGCAGCTTCCCCGAAGAACCGCGCGAGACTTCGATTACATCGGGCCCTCGCCGCGTCGCGCTCGTCGGCAGGCCTAATGTGGGCAAGTCCTCGTTGCTCAATAAGCTCACCAGCGAGGAGCGCTCGGTGGTAGATAATGTCGCCGGCACCACGGTGGATCCCGTGGACTCGCTGGTGCAGTTAGATGAGCAGTTGTGGAAGTTTATTGATACCGCGGGCCTGCGCAAGAAGGTCAAGAACGCGCAGGGCCACGAGTATTATGCGTCCTTGCGCACCCGTGGCGTGATCGATGCGGCCGAGGTATGCATCATGCTTATCGATGCCTCCGAGGAGATCTCCGAGCAGGACCAGCGCGTGCTCAATATGGTGCTGGAATCCGGCAAAGCGCTGGTCATCGCGTTCAATAAGTGGGACCTTATGGACGAGGACCGCCGCTATTACCTCGACCGCGAGATTGACGAGCAGCTGCGGCACTTGCCGTGGGTAACCCGCGTTAATATTTCGGCTGAGACCGGCCGCGCCTTGCAAAAGCTGGAGCCTGCCATGATTGAGGCCCTAGAAAGCTGGGATCAGCGCGTGTCCACCGGCCAGCTCAATAACTGGATGCGTGAGGCGATTGCTGCCAACCCGCCGCCGATGAAGAATAATCGTTTGCCGCGCGTGCTCTTTGCTACGCAAGCATCGACCCAGCCGCCGACGATTGTTCTCTTTACCACTGGATTCCTCGACGCATCCTACCGGCGCTACCTTGAGCGCAAGTTCCGCGAGCGCTTTGGTTTCCACGGCACTCCAATCCGCATTGCCGTGCGCGTGCGCGAACGCCGAGGTAAAAAGCGGAAATAAGAGTTCACTGCGAAAACGAGCGAAGCCTTCACAACCGTGGGGCTTCGCTCGTTTTTATCTATCTCATTACGCTCGGTGTCATTGGCAGCTAAGCTTGACAGACATCAGATCATTGGCTTAGGCCCAGAAAGCAAGAAGGTAAATACGGTGTCACAGAAAATCGAGATCTTGCGCGGGCAACATGTCACTCTCAAGGCGTTGAGCGTGGACCATACTCCTGGACTAGCTGAGGCGGTACAGGACGGGGAGTTATGGAAGCGGTGGTACACCAAGGTTCCATCACCGAGCGAGATGGAAAAAGCCGTGGAAGAGCGCATTTCTTGGTATGACTCCCACGGGGCGCAGCTTTTTACGGTCTTTGATTCAGCCGGCACTACAGTGGGAATGACTGGGTATCAGGCCTTTGATCTGGGTAATAGGCGCTCACAAATCGGATACACCTGGTACAGGCAATCAGCGCAGAATACTGCGGTTAATGCAGACTGCAAACTGGCCCTCATGGGCCATGCATTTGAGCAGCTTGATTGCTTATCCGTGTTCTTCACCACCAACTCCTTTAACCGCGAAAGCCGCCGCGCGTTGGAATCCCTAGGGGCACATCTTGATGGAATCCTTCGTGGCCACCAGATACTCGATAACGGGTTAGTCAGAGATACCTGCGTGTATAGCGTGCTGCGGCATGAGTGGCCCGCAGTGAAAAATCACTTACAGTACAAGGTCGAATTAAAGTCCGGGAAGGACTAGGCCTGAGGAATCGACAACTAATAGTGCACAACATCTTTCGGGGTTGGCACGTGAGGTGTAGTTGAGCTTGTCTCGCCAGCAAAGCCGGAGCTTACTGTAGAGGCATCAGGGGGCCTCAAAACTACATAATTTTGCCGGTTAACCCGGTATTTTACCACTTAGGAGAGCAAAAGTGTCACCAACAATGGTGTGACACTTCGCTCTCCTTTTCGCTTCGGTGAAAGCATTATGGCGCCGATAGGATAAAACTTGTCAACCATTTACTTTCTGTTTGAAAGGCATGACATGTTAGCGAATGTGATTGCCCCGGATTCAGTCCTGGCTATCGTGCTTCAAGTCATAATCATTTTAAGTGCTTTGCTTTTGGGCACCCGCTATGGCGGGATCGGCCTAGGATTAATTTCTGGCATCGGCTTGATGCTGATGGTCTTCGTATTTGGCTTGGCACCGGGCGAGCCCCCCGTGTCGGTCATGCTTACGATCATTGCCGTTATCGGCTGTGCAGCCACACTGCAACAAGCACAAGGTTTGGAAGTGATGATGCAGCATGCGGAGAAGTTCTTGCGTGCTCATCCAGAGCGCATCACCATTTTGGCACCACTGACTACTTGGTTCCTTACCGTACTGTGCGGCACTGGCCACGTGGTCTACACCATGTTTCCGATCATTGAAGACATCGCGCTCAAAAAGGGAATCCGTCCTGAGCGTCCTATGGCAGTGGCCTCGACCTCGGCGCAGATGGGTATTACCGCTTCACCGGTGTCTGTGGCTACCGTTTCTCTTGCGTCGATCCTTGCGGAAAATGCTGGAGCTATCGACAAGGCTTATTCGATTCCGCAGATTCTTACGGTGGCGCTACCCGCGTCCTTGTGCGGTGTTCTTCTCGCCGCGTTATGGTCGCTGCGTCGCGGCAAGGACCTGGACAAGGATCCGGCTTTCCAAGAACGGATGAAAGACCCAGAGTTTGCCGCCAGCATCAATGAGAGCGCCGATTCGCTCATCGGTAAGGAATTTTCCCGCGAGGCTAAGCGTTCAGTAGTCGTTTTCCTTGTCGCTATTGCCTGCGTGGTCCTCCTCGGCGCCTTCGAGTTCCTGCGCCCACTGGTTCCTGGTGATGACGGCGAGCTGAGCCCTGTATCCATGAACCTAGTCATCCAGATGGTCATGCTCGTCGCCGGTGCCATCATCCTTCTTAGCTGCAAGGTAGATACTAAAAAGATTGCATCTACGCCAGTATTCAAGGCCGGCATGACAGCTGTATTTTCCGTCTTTGGTGTTGCGTGGATGGCAGATACGTTCTTCCAATCCCACATCGATGCACTGGAGACGAACTTGGGCTCTGTCGTTGAGGCGGCCCCTTGGACCTACGCCGTCGTGTTGGTAATTGTATCCAAATTGGTAAATTCGCAGGCTGCTGCACTGGTAGCAATTGCTCCCATTGGCTTGCAATTGGGCATTGACCCGGCTGTCATCGTTGGTTTCTACGGTGCGGCTTATGGTTACTTCATCTTGCCCACGTATCCTTCCGACTTGGCCTGCATCGGCTTCGATCGCACGGGTACGACGCGAATTGGCAAATACGTCATCAACCACTCGTTCCTTATCCCCGGAGCGATCTCCGTATTTACCTCCTGTGTGGTCGGCTCCCTCTTGGCCCAGGTTCTCCTGTAATCAGTCGCGAGACTTCGACTCCCGTACCAGCACGAAAGCATCCGTGCGGTACGGGATGTGCAGTTTTTGGCCGGCGGAAAAGCCCATGTGTTCGTAGAGGTACCAGTTCAAGTTGTGGGTCATGCGCTCGTGGATGGCCTCGTTATTTCTGAGCCAGTAGGAACGGGTGTGCATGAGTTGGTGGAGCTGTTCTGGGGTAAGCTCGTGGGTCCAGCTTAGACGGACCTCGCGGTCTAAGGTCCAGGGTGCTTTGTATTCGGGATAGAAGCCTGGCTTATGCACGTCGCCGGAGTGCATAATGCGGCTTAACCGAAGGATCCAGGGATCCGCGTGTACGTCGAGGGTATTCCACACTAAAAGGATCCGTCCGCCCGGCGCGAGGATGCGGTCCAGCTCGGCCGAGGCTGCTGCAACGTCGACCCAGTGCCAGGTTTGGGCAAGGCAGGCGGCGTTGAGGGAGGCATCGGCAAGCGCGGTGTGCTCGGCCGTGGCGCGGATGATGGGAATGTCTAGGTGGCGTTGGAGTACGCGGGCCATATCCGCTGAAGGCTCGACCGCGAGCACGCGGGGATTGGAGAGGGATTCAGTAAGTTTGCCGGTGCCGGCGCCGATGTCAGCAACAGTGTCGGCATCGGCGATGAGTTGGGCGACCTCCGCTGGGTAGCCGGGGCGCACGTCCTGATAGGTATGCGCGCCGTGGCGGAAGGCGCGCGCTGCTTGGGTACGCTGGGGGTCGGTGCTAAAGGTAGGTTTCTGCTTGGCAGAGGGATTGCGATAGCTGGGGAAGTGTTGGGGGTTGGGGTGGCGAGTCGACATAGCCTATCTAACCTACCTCGAATTAGAATGGCTCTTTATGACAACACTTCCAGAACCATCAGATCCGCGGTGGTTGCTGAAGACTGTGTTCTCCCGGCCTGGGATGACCATCCCCGCCGCTGTGTGCATGGCTATCTCCTTCGTGCTCAATGGCACTACACCGGTCATCGTGGGCTATGCCATCGATGAAGCGGTAGTACAAGGTTCGATCGAGCGACTGTGGTGGTGGCTTGCACTTCTGGTTTTAGCCTTCGCGGTTAATGTCGTTACTGGGTGGTTTGGCCGCGGACTCAATGCGCGCAGCATGCTCGTTATCGGCCATGACGTGCGCATGGCCATTACGGACCGAATTTTGGATCCGAAGGGGATGGGCGGGCCCAAACGCACGCCAGGGGAGTTATTGGCCATTGCCTCGACCGATGCAACCCGTGTGCAGAATGCCGTGATGATGACGGTATTTCCGGTGGCGGAGATTACGTCGATCATTTATGTCGCGGTGATGACCAGCCGGGTGAATGTGCCGCTAGGAGTGGCCATTTTATGCGGCGGCCCCATCGTGGTGTGGGGATCGCTGCGCTCGGCTGGTCCCTTGCGCAAGCGTTCTGGTATCCGGCAAGAAGCATTGGGCCGGGCGAGCGCGACGGCGACGGATATTGTCCATGGCCTGCGCATTATTAAAGGGATCGGTGCGATAGGTACCGTGCGTAAGCGTTATGCGGGTGATTCCGATGCCGCCTACGAGCGAACCGTTGAAGCCAATGCGGCGCAGGCAGGATTGAATGCTTCTACGGAGGCGCTGGGCTCGATTTATGTCATCGCCGTCGCGGTTGCCGCCGGCTACCTGGCGCTGGATGGGCAGATGAGCATTGGTGAGCTCATTATGATCATTGGCCTTACCCAATTCATCATTACCCCGATGACCATGCTGGGAAGGAATATTGCCTCCCGGTGGGCCGCGGCGCAGGCGAGTGCGCAGCGAATCGTGGGCCTGCTGGGCGCTCCTGGACTTCCCGAGGACGCCGCACCACAGGTTCCTGCGCTGCGGCCAGGGGTGACCGCCATCGATGGACATGCTCCGGAAGAACTGCGAGACCTACCCCGGGAAAAATTCATCGTCGTGCCACATGAGGTCATGCTGTTTGACGGGACCGTACAAGACAATATTCATCCGGATGCGGATACGGCCGCACGGGCTTTAGAGGTGGCCGCGGGCGAGGATATTCCCGGTGGGCTGGACCGCGCGGTGGGTGAGCGCGGAAACAATTTGTCCGGCGGCCAGCAGCAACGAGTCGCGCTTGCGCGTGCTATAGCCGCGGATCCAGAGGTGCTGATCCTTTCTGATCCCACCACAGCGGTCGATTCAGTTACCGAGCAAGACGTAGCTCATCGCGTTGCGGGCTACCGGAAGGACAAACCCACCATCGTCTATACGTCGGCGCCTGCTTGGCATGCCGTGGGGGTGGAGTCCTAATGCGTTTTCCCACCGCTACGTGGTCACAGGTGCGAGAGGTTGTGGCGCAGCAACTAGCAGTTATCCCGAACGCGCGTCGCCGCGCCCTTATCGCCGTGGTGTTTTTGATCGCCGGAGCAGCGGCCAATGTCACCATCCCGATCCTGCTTGGCAAAATTGTTGATGCCGTTACGACGGGCGCCAGCATCGCCCTCCTTGGCGTCGTGCTTATCGGGGTTGCCGCCGCGTCTGCCGCATTATCAGCGGCGGGGTTCTACGTCCTATCCCAGCTCACCGAGCGAGTCATCGCTTCTCTGCGCGAGGATATGGTCTCTACGGCGCTCGGCCTTCCCACGCACCGCGTCGAAGACGCCGGAACCGGGGACTTGGTATCGCGTTCTACTGATGACGTGGCAGAGCTATCCGCCGCGGTCACAGAGACGGTCCCCGTGCTGGCGAAGTCCATTTTTGCCATTGCCTCAACGGGGGTGGCGCTGCTTACAGTGGATTGGCAATACCTCGTGGTTATCCTTGCCGTGACCCCTCTGTATTTCTTGGCTGGCCGGTATTACTTGCGGCGTGCCCCTGACAGGTATGCCGCAGAACGCGCCGCCATGGCGGACCGCGCCCGCCGCCTTTTGGAGGCAATCCACGGCAGGGAGACGGTGCGCGCGTTCCGCATGGAAAATACGATGCACGATCGGATCGGCGCGGCTTCAACGCGTGTGGTGGAAGAGGGGTATAACGCGCGCCGGACGATGATGGTGCTCCAGGCCCACCTCACCGGCATTGAGCTGGTCTTATTGGGCAGCGGTTTGGCGGTAAGCTTCTGGGTGGTGCAGGCCAATGCGCTTACAGTCGGCGCGGTCACCGCGGCGATGTTATTGCTCATTCGCCTGCGCGGGCCGCTGATGGGGCTGATGCGTGTGCTCGATACGGTGCAATCAGGGTATGCCTCGTTAGCGCGCATCGTGGGCGTGGTTATCGATCCGCCCGCGCCGGTGCCGGATAGCGGTGCGCCGAGGGGCGATGGCAGCGTGGATATGCGGAATATTTCCTTTCGCTATGGCGATAGTTCATGGGCCGTCGAGGGGCTCAACCTTGCGATTAAGCCTGGTGAAACGGTTGCCCTCGTCGGGGCGTCTGGGGCAGGAAAATCCACCGTGGCTGCGTTGCTCGCGGGCTTGCGGGTCCCAGATGAAGGCACCGTGCTTGTCGATGGCGTCGAGGTTGCCCTGCTTTCCGATGCCGAGCGTATCCAGCGCCTCGCCCTCGTCTCCCAGGAGGTGCACGTCTTTTCTGGGAGTTTGCGCGAGGATCTTGCACTCGCAGCGCCACAGGCCACCGATGAGGAAATGGTGCAGACCCTACGCCAAGTGCAGGCTGACTGGTTTTTCGATCTGGAAGCGGGCCTCGATACCATCGTGGGCGCGCAAGGCATGCCGTTGGACCCGGTGGCTGCGCAGCAATTGGCACTTGCCCGAATCGTGCTGCTGGATCCCCGCATTATTATCTTGGACGAAGCCACGGCGGAAGCAGGCTCGGTGGGCGCTGAATCCTTAGAGGACGCCGCAGAGACTGTGATGGAGGGTCGGACCGCCTTGGTAGTTGCGCACCGCCTGGATCAGGCTTCGCGCGCCGATGCCATCGTGGTCATGGACAATGGCCGGGTGGTAGAACAGGGGAGCCATGCAGAACTGCTAAATTATGGGGGCCGTTATAAACAATTATGGGCCGCTTGGCAGAAGGGACGAACATCATGAGACGGAGGCCGGTGCGCGCTGCGTTGAGCACCGCAGTCTTGTGCTGCGTGGCGGCGCTGGGCGTGTCATGCGCAAATAACGAGGAAGAATCAGGCTCGGCGGCACGCAGCGAAAGCACGCAATCGCACGGTTCGGCTGCCTCGCAGCTCGGGATTCCTACCTCTGCGCCGCTTAGTGGCCCAGAACCGGGATCGCATACGACGATCAATCTGCCGTCCGGGCGCTCATTTATCCTCAGCGTGCCGGAAAAGTACACGTCCCAAAAACAGTGGCCAGTGGTCATGGCATTTCACGGGTGGGGGCAGTCAGCGGAAAACCTGCGCGGCTATTCCCGCCTCGATGCGGCACAAGCCATTACCGTCTTTCCCACGGGCAAGAAAAAGGCGTGGAGTCCAGCCCCATATGCGGAAACGAGCGGGAGCGAGGACAAGAAATTCGTGCTCGATATCCTCGATTCCCTCCGCGCGACCTATAACGTCGATGATTCCCGGCTTTATGCCACCGGCATGTCCAATGGCGGCGGTTTTGCTGCCTACCTGGCCTGCCAGATGCCCGGCATCTTCCACTCGGTCGCGACCATTTCCGCTGCATATTACGAAGATATTCTGAAAGATTGCGCCCATGAACCCGTAGGGCGCCTCGATATGCACGGCACCGATGACCCTGTCGTGGGCTATTATGGCGGAACCCGGCACAAGACCAAATATTTCTCGGTCGAATCCGTCCTAGAGCAGGACCGCAAGCGCAATGAATGCTCGGAGAAGGTAGACACCAACCGCTTGGTTAATAATGCCCTCGACATGCATTGGCGGGGATGCTCTGCACCGCTGGAGCATATCCGAATCGGCGGCGGCTCCCACGTGTGGCCGGGTGGTCTTGGAGACAAAAATAATGAAGTAGGAAAGTTCTTCGCCACTGACCGAGTCTTGGACTTCTTCGGTATTCCGGGCAGGCCCGACGGCACCCGCGAAACCTAGTTTGCGCGGTAGGCCCGGAAAGAGGATCCAGGCACGGATCGCACGCGCTCTACGCAAATATCCGCCACGCTGAGAAAGCCTGCTCGGTGCGCCGAACTGTCCGGGGCGGTAGGCTCTGGAATTTGCACCAAATGAAAACTGCGCCCGCCCTTATCTTCTCGGTTGAGTTCGATGACCGCCTGCGCCGTGGTGCCTGAGCCTGCGAAAAAGTCGAGCACACGGGCATCGGGCCCGCCGCCAATGGCGATGAGGTGCTTGATAAGGCGCACTGGCTTAGGAAACTCAAAGATTCCCTCCACGCCCATGACCTCTTCTGCGTCGCGGCGTCCGGTGCGCGTTACGCCAAACCTCTGTCCATCGAGAATGGATCGCGGCCGCGCCCCTGCCTTTTGATAATTCTTGGTGTAGACGAATCCGCGCCGAAAGACCAACTCATCGTAGCGTTTTTCCACCATGTCCTTGCCCCAGCGCCAGCGTGCTACCTGGCTGTGTCCAGCCGGTTGGTCCGGCCAGTGTTGCGTGCCATCGGGTGAGGCAATGGGAAAATCCAGCGATGGCAGGTACCCCAGGGTCTTAGAATCAAGGCGCACCAAGGAGTATTTGCCGCGTTCATCCTCGTGGTTATATTTGGTGCTGGTGTAGCCCTCTGCATCCAGGTTAAATCCAGGGTTATCCGGGTTCTTGGCATAGCAGAGGATGTATTCGTGTTCGACCACCGCATACTTGGAATCGTTTTTCCCAGTGCCGGCCTTTTTCCAAATGAATTGCCCTGCATAGCAGCCCTCACCGAAAACCTCGTCTAAAACCTTGCGGGTATTGGCGGCCTCGTCCTCTCCAATGGAGACGAATATAAAGCCGTTCTCCGCCAAAACGCGCCGCGCCAAGATGAGCCGCGGGAGCATCATGGACAGCCATTCGGCGTGCCACTGGGCATAGCTGCCGGAATTTACCTCGCGCCGCGCGCGGTAATTATCGCGGTAGACAAAGTCTCGGCCGGTGTTATACGGCGGGTCGATGTAGATGACGTCAAAGGTTTCGCCAGAGGTAACCCAGTGCTGTAGAACCGGCAGGTTATCGGCCAGGTGGATGCTATTGGGCGAGGTAGGAGAGGTGCTTAACGCAGCATCGAGCTCAAACTCGGCGGTTAGGGAAGCCTCTGCTGCCGCGCGTGCGGCTTGCTTGCCAGGCCATACCAGCCCAAAGAATTCCGCGGCGTTGCCATCTGCACTAGGGCTAGTGTGCGTCATTTTCTGCCTTTTCCGTGCGAGCTGGTCATTGATCTTATTAACGCTATCACTTTAGAACTTCTAACAACCTTTGGTGGCGAAGTCTCGGCAGCGTCGTTATCGTGGGCAGTGTTGCCGGATGCGGCAATGGTTAGATGAAGTAAACAACGAAAGGATTAGCAATGGGTATCTTTGACAAGGCAAAGGAAGCACTGAACTCCGAAAAGGGCGAGGAAGTTACCAAGGAAGGCCTGGACAAGGCCGAGGACTTTGCCAAGGACAAGCTGGGCGAGGACAAGGCAGACCAGGTAGATAAGGCCCGCGATGCCATTGATGACAAGCTCGGCACCAATAATGACGGCGACGACGAGAACAAGTAGTTCTCGCCCTAGTTTCTAATTAAATATCGCTTAAGCCCCGTTCCAGACAGGAGCGGGGCTTAAGCCTATGTCTATGGCCGATTTTTCTGGAATACGCGGTCCGATTGGACTGGTGAAAAATGCGCTTTTTAAATCCAACCCTGAGTTTGGGCTTTCGTCGCAGCCTCATAGCGATTATTTGCATCGGTTTTTGTCATGATACTGGACACGACATTGCGTACACTGCCTGGACTAAGATGCACTTTGCGCGCCAGTTCTGAGGAAGTCACCCCAGATAATAAAAGCCGCGCGATTTCTCGTTCCCGGGGTGTGAGCGGGTTGTCCGGGGTAAAAAGACTTTCTCGTGCTAAGGCAGGATCGATCACCCGCAGCCCAGCCTTTACTCGGCGAATTGCCTCCGCGAGTTGTTCTGGGGGAGTGTCTTTGACTATGAATCCAGCGATGTCAGCATCAATAGCACGTTTTACATAGCCGCCACGGCCAAAAGTAGTAACGATGAGGCATTTGCATGGACCGCCGGAGAGCTCTTCAGCTACGTCTAGACCGCTCTTTCCAGGCATCTCAATATCGAGTAGAGCTACCTCCACATTGTGCTTGGCAACGAGCCCTGCAACCTCGTTGCCCGTTGCGCATTGAGCAACTACCTCGATATCTGGTTCGGTAGCTAGGAGAGCGACAAGGGCACCGCGAACCAATGATTGATCCTCCGCGATGAGGATGCGGATGGGTGGAGATGTATCAGCCATCGGACTCCACTTCACTGTCTAAGGGTAGTAACTCAGTATCACCATTCATAGTAATCAGCGCTACGGTGCGGTCGTCCTTCCTCATAATAATCAACTTTCCGCCGCTGTCCTTCATTCGCTTGTGCAGCCCGTGTAGCCCGCCACTTTGGTACTGCTTTTTCGGATCGAAGCCGCAACCGTCGTCTACGACTTGGAGCTTATTTTGGGTTATGCTAACCCAGCAGTTCTGTGCTCCTGAGTGGCGAATAACGTTAGTGGTGAGCTCACGTAATGCCCAGGAAAAGGCGGCGTCATAAAGTCCTACGGCTTGGACGTTGGCAGGAAGATGCGCTTGAATCCCTGTAGTATCGAATGCTCGTCGTGCTGCCTGAACTTCTCCTTCGAAGGTCGGCATACGCATCCGGGTAACTGTGGAGCGGACTTCTGCCAAACTCTTACGGGAAAGGTCACTTATTTCTTGAAGCTCGTTTCGAGCTCGAGTTGGATCTACGTCTACTAGCCGCTGTGCCAACTCAGATTTTAAATTGATGACGGTAAGCGAGTGACCGAGCAAATCATGGACGTCTGTGGCAATGTCTTCACGTTGGCGAGCGAGATCGAGTTGATGCTCTAAATCCGTGCGCGAGTCTTCTCTTTGAGACATTGTGCCTAGCAACACCAGCAAAATTGGCCAGCCGAATATCACAATGAATGTCCCTAAGAGGTCCTGCGAATCGACGCTCCATAAGGCACCTGTGACTACGAGTCCGGTAAGAAGTACCCATAATAATGCCCGACGCAACGGTAATTGAAACCCGAGGAAAGCAGCTAGATAGGGCACAAACGTCGTAGCATAAACTCCGAAGAAGGGTATGGAGATAAGTGCTATGAGCGCTAAGGCAGACCACCGAGCGGCCAAGCGATAACGTAAGTTCCAGCCCCGCGGGTAGTAAGTCACTGAACCAAAGCTGAAGAAATATAGGGCGCTGAAAGCGATAACACAGGCAGTGGAACCTAGGCGCTGCGTAGCGTCCACACCAGGCTGAGCGAAACTGAGAATTAAGCCGAAGAGCAGAAATATAAGCCAAACGCTAGCAAACACCGCATTATTTGTAGCGAATCCCTTGAAGGGCGAATGGAATGAATCCATTACATTCGTGATTTGTCGCGGTGGAGCAGCATTGCGCAGGCTCCGACGAAAATTGCGGTCCATACGGCGAAGTTTAGTCCCGCGCTCCACAAGGAATGGTTAACCGTGCCATCGGCATCATTGAGCAGTTGCATCCCTTCTGCCAACGGCCATTGAGCCAGCACTACTGGGCCAAAAGGGGTGTAAAGCGGGCAAACGCCATAAGTGAGGAAGATAGGGGGATAAAGACATTGGCGGCGAACAGCAGGAGGACAATAGAGGAAGAAGCAATGGCCACGGAGTTATCCGTCGGTAAAGCAAGTGCCCATATCATCCCATATAAGCCAAAGGGAATAGAGACAACAACGCACGCAAGAAAGGACAGAACCCATTGGTGGGGCTCCATGTCAGCTTTAGTTAATGCACCAGTGAGAAACACTGCTGCAATGGGGAGCAGAGCTTGCAATGCTATGGAGGTGATATTCGCCCAGAAGATCTGGTGAGGGCGCAGCGGAGTAAGCGCTAGTTGGCGTCTCCAACCGGATCGAGCATCAGTGACTGAAGCAGCAGCGGCTCCCACCGCACCGGCGACGCCGCCGTACAGGGCCATGCTGATCATTTGGAGAGCTGCAAAGTTACCGTTGTGAATGGGAAGGTTGCCAAAGTCCATTAGTGTGCCGAAAAGTAAATAGAAAAATACCGGCAAAATGGTGGTGAAAAATAGCGGGGCGAGGTTGCGGCGTAGCCGGAGGAAATTGTACCCAGCAAAACGCATTGTGTTACTAAACCCAGGCGCAGTGGAACTATTAGACATGGTTGGAATCTTTCGTTTGGGGGCTGGCGGGAGGAGAATTGGGTTAGCTGTGCTCATCGGTGAGCGCGAGGAAAGTATTTTCCAGACTATGAGCTCTAATGGTGAGGTCATAGGCGCCTGTGTGGTTAAGAAGATGGCGGGCCAGTGAATCTGAATCTGAGGTAGTCATTTGAATGTGATCTCCAGTGCGGGTGACTTCGGTAACGCCTGGTAGCGCACTCATTGGAGGGATACTGCCGTCAAATTGGGCCGTAATTCTTCGGACCTCGCCGCGGCTACGTATATCAATTACCTTGTCATCGGCCACAACTTCCCCTTTGTGCAAAAGCACTATCCTTTCAGCAAAATTGTCCGCTTCTTCGAGATAGTGTGTCGCGAAGAAGATGGTGCGACCGAGTTCAGCCTGGTGCTGCATGGACGCCCAAAAATCCCGGCGAGCGCCTGGATCCATACCGGCAGTCGGCTCGTCAAGGATGAGGATCTGCGGGTCACCGAGGAGCGCAAGCGCGAAACGAAGACGTTGTTGCTCGCCGCCGGAGCACTTGCCCACTCGTCGAGACAATATCGGTTCTAAGTTGGTGTGATGTGCGACCTCGCCAATGTCTAGGGGCTGGGCAAAGGTAGCGGAAATCATCTTTAAGGTATCGCTTACGGTGAGCTCGGGGAGAAGACCTCCGGATTGGAGCACCGCTGCTAGCTGTGCGTTGTTGATCGCTTCCTGGGGGCTTTTGCCTAGGACTGTGACAGTGCCGGAAGATGGTTCGGTAAGCCCCAAGATGAGGTCAATGAGTGTGGACTTTCCAGCGCCGTTGGTACCTAGCAACGCTACGATTTCCCCGGGGGCGATGGAGACTGATACGTCATTAAGTGCTCGCACTGAATGCGAGGAATTTGCTGCGAAGACTTTTTCTACGTCGCGTACTTTAATCGCTGGTGAGGAAATTGAGCTTGGGGTGCGTGTCGTTTTCATGTTTTGCACTTAACCAGGCTTGTGTTCGTAATAGCAGGAACTGTGTCACTAGGTTTCCATGACAATTGTCATCGGTGGATGCGTTAAGCTAGCTGGGTGCTTACTACTCTCGCATCCGCAATCGTCTTATTCATCGTCACCAATATCGACGATATCGTTGTTCTCTCGCTGTTCTTTGCCCGTGGCGCGGGCAGGAAGGGCACGACCAAAGCCATTCTTTTGGGTCAATACCTGGGATTTTTGGGGATCCTTGCGGTCTCCGTGGCACTTGGATTGGGGCTTAGCGCCATCCTTCCGGAAGACTGGATTCGCTTTTTCGGGCTTATTCCCTTGGCCATTGGCCTCTGGGCAGCCTGGGAGGCCTTTCGCGGGGAAGACGATGATGACGTTTCCGGAAAGAAGCTCAGTATTGCTGCGGTAGCCGGGGTCACCTTTGCCAATGGCGGCGATAATATCGGAGTGTACCTGCCAGTATTTACCACGTCTTCGCCCGCAGACATCGCGGTGTACTGCATCGTATTCCTCGTTTTGGTCGCCGGCCTTGTAGCGGTAGCGAAGTTCGTGGCCACACGGCCAGCCGTAGCAGAAGCACTAGAGAAGTGGGAGAGCGTGTTATTTCCCACGGTGCTTATCCTGCTGGGCATCGCCATCCTATTTGCGGTGTAGGCGAGGAATGCAGAAATCCCACGGCGGCGGAAATGAATCCGTGGCCGTGGGATAATTTGTCGGGCTAACAGGATTTGAACCTGCGACCCCTACACCCCCAGTGTAGTGCGCTACCAAACTGCGCCATAGCCCGGCGTCGCATTATTTGTTGCGACTGCCCTAGATTACATCAGGATAATTCCACAGTGAAATCTAGGCCGTGACCTGCATTAAAGCTCGCCGGTGGAATAGACCCAAGCGCCATTAAGGCGCCGGAAAGACGATCGCTCCCGCTGGGAGCCCACTGCCTCGCCCTTGTAGAAGGCCTCAAATTCCACGATGCCTTCATCGTCTACAAGACCACCTCGCTCGGTATCGAGGATATCGAGGCGGTAGAACCTGATGGGGGAGTCAGCCAAGTCCAATGAGCCCGGCCGAGTCACCGGATCCCAGGTGCGCAGGAGGTAGTCCTCATCGCCGCTGACGAAGGCGCTAAACCGCGAACGCATCAAGGCCTCGGCGGTGGGAGCTTTGGCACCGGCATGGTACTTACCGCAGCATTCGCCAAAGCTCAGCCCGCTCGTGCAGGGGCAGCGGCGGGAACCGGCGATGGGGTTGAGGGCCACCATTAGTTGGCGTCCACGACATCGGTGATGGTGGCGCCGACGGCCATGCGCTCGACATCAGTATCGCGTGCGGCCGCACGTAGTGCATCGACATCGGCAGCGCTCAAGGAGCCTTTTAGTTCGATGCGGCGCTCGAAGGAGGTGGTACCGGTTTGGGTGATGGTCACGTGAACATCGTCAAGCGCAAGCTTCTTGCCGACCTCCTTGATGGCCTGGGTGGAAGCAGATGCAAGGGCAGACATGAGCAGTCCGGTTGCGGTAAAGCCCTTACCCTTGCCGCCTTCCTTTTTGGTGCGATCCGCGGTCACGGAGTGATCATTGTGGCGGACCACAACGCCGAATTTGGTGCCGGTAGCGGGACGGGCAACGGCGGCATCCGTGCCCACTTCCTCAGGGTCATAGTCGGGAACGATAAACTGCCGCGACCAAGCACCGATCAGATCAGCGGCGCGGGCCGCCGTACCCTGTTTCGTGAGCAGGTGATCGGCCTTATCCAACGAGACGAGGGACTTGGGGTAGCGGGTCATGCGGAAGATATTTTGCGCATTGTCGATGCCCACCGTTTGGTCGATGGGGGAATGCAGGGACAAGAGGGGCTTGCGCAACCGCGGTAGATATTCTTCCGGATTGGTTTCTGCCAAATCCTCCAGGAATTTGCGCGAAATGGTCAGGGCCCTGCCGCCCAAGACGACCTCGACCTCACCATTAGCGTCTACCTCGCCGATCTTATCCGCGTAGTGCAGCACGGAGTGCGCGGGATCGAAGGGGGCGCCGATGGTGGCCACGGCGCGAATCTTTTTCATTGCCGTGGCGGCCTTGAGCACCGCTGCGCCGCCCAAGGAGTGACCAATGAGCATCTGTGGTGCGGAATAGTGTTCTTCTAGCCAGTCCGCGGCGGCGCGGATATCGTCGACATTCTGGTTAAACGTGGTGTCCGCGAACTCGCCTTCTGATTGCCCCAAACCGGGAAAATCAAAGCGCAAGGTTGCGATACCGAATTCCGTTAATTGCTTCGAGGTGCGGGCCGCGCCAGGGGTATGGCGCGAGCCGGCAAAGCAATGCGCGAAGACGGCGAAGGCGAGAGGGGGAGCATCAGGAAAGTCGATGGTTCCTGCCATCTCGGTTCCTCGGCTGGACGGCAGCTTAACATTGACGGATTGCATGGCACCTACAATAACGGCCCCATAAGTTCCAAGCCAGATGAGGTTGACTAGAGTCGTAGGCAGCCAGCCCCTAAAGGAGGAATTGTCGTGGGAGCATTCGATTGGTTCTGGAAAGCGATGGGCTCGCAAAGCGAGCGAAACGATAAGAAATCCAAGGCCATCGTGGATGAAGCTCGCTCCGCCGCGGAGAAACTCGCACAGAGCGACGATGCTGCCGTGGCTCAAGCCGCCCGCGATGCGGTGCGCGGCGGTGAGGTCGCAGACAAGGCGCAATTCCTCGGTGCCTTGGCCGTCGCGTGCGAACGCACCCTGGGTTTGCACCCGTTTACCGTGCAATCGCAGGCGGTACTGCGACTGCTTACCGGCGATGTCATTCAAATGGCTACCGGTGAGGGCAAGACACTCGTCGGCGCGATGGCCGCAACGGGTTTCGCGCTGACCGGAAAGCGGGTCCACGTTGTGACGGTCAATGACTACCTAGCCAGCCGCGATGCCGAGTGGATGCGACCTGTCGTGGAATTTTTTGGCCTGCAGGTAGCTTCCGTGACAGAAAGCATGAGCGCGGATGAGCGCCGCGCGGCTTATGCGCAGAATATTATTTACGCCCCCGTCAATGAATTGGGCTTTGACCTATTGCGCGATAATCAGATCACCGAACGCGCACAGACGGTGCAGGCTCCTGGCGATGTCGCCTTGGTAGACGAGGCCGATTCTGTCTTGGTAGACGAGGCCCTCGTGCCGCTGGTGCTCGCCGGAAATCGCCCCGGTGAGGCGCCCACGGGCCAAATTACCAATGTGGTCTCCCGCCTCCGAGAGAACCACGAGTACGTCATCTCGGATGATGGGCGCACGGTGCAGCTTACCGATGTCGGCGCAGCCCGCGTAGAGCGAGAGCTCGGCATCGATTCCCTTTATTCCGAGGACACTATCGGTACCGTCCTAGTCAAGGTCAACTTGGCGCTGCACGCAAAGGCGCTGTTGATCCGCGATATTCACTACATCGTGGTGGACGGCAAGCTGCAGCTTATCGATGCCTCCCGTGGCCGCGTCGCCGATCTGCAACGCTGGCCCGACGGGCTGCAGGCAGCTGTAGAGGCCAAAGAGGGCTTGGAAGTCTCTGAGGGCGGGCGCATCCTCGATACGATTACCCTGCAAGAACTCATGCGCCGGTACCCGCTGGTCTGTGGAATGACGGGTACTGCGGTAGAGGCCACCGACCAGCTGCGGCAATTTTATGACCTGCACGTCTCCGTCATCGATCGGAACAAGCCCTTGCGGCGCTTCGATGAGCAGGACCGTATTTTTGCCACCATAGGGGAGAAGTCGGCGGCCATCGTCGAAGAAATTGCCCGCCTGCACGATGCTGGTCAACCAGTGCTTGTGGGAACCCAAGACGTGGCGGAATCAGAAAATTTGGCTGAGGCCTTGCGCGATAGAGATATCGAAGTCAATGTGCTCAACGCCAAAAATGACCGCGAAGAGGCACAGATAGTTGCCGAAGCAGGCGATATTGGGCGGGTAACTGTCTCCACACAAATGGCCGGCCGCGGTACCGACATCAAGCTCGGTGGTGCCGATGAGGCCGACCACGATGAGGTGGCCGAGCGCGGCGGCCTTGCCGTGATCGGAACCTCTCGGCACCGCACCGCGCGGCTCGATAACCAGCTGCGTGGGCGTGCAGGGCGGCAAGGGGACCCAGGCTTGGCCCTGTTTTTCGTCTCGCTGGAAGATGATGTGGTGCAACAAGGCGGCGCTGGGGAAAAGGTCAGTGCGCAACCTGGCCCTGGCGGGCTCATCGAATCCAAACGGGTGCAGGACTTTGTGGCCCATTGCCAGCGGGTAACAGAGGGCCAATTGCTAGAGATTCACGCGCAAACCTGGAAATATAACCAGCTCTTGGCGGATCAGCGCATCATCATCGATAAGCGCCGTGCAACGCTATTGGATACGGACCAAGCCTGGCAGGAACTAGCCGAGCGCGCCCCAGAGCGGGCGAGCGAGCTTGCGGATATCCCGGAGGCGGCGCGCATCCAGGCGGCGCGCGAAATCATGCTGTATCACCTAGACATGGGCTGGGCCGATCACCTCGAGCTGCTCGATGATGTGCGCGAATCCATTCACCTGCGCGCCATCGCGCGCGAGACCCCGATCGATGAATATCACCGCATTGCGGTGCGCGAGTTTAAGGACTTGGCGCAGCGGGCGGTGGATCAGTCAGTAGAGACCTTCAGACAGGTGCCTATTGACTCTGAGGGGGCACACCTTGCAGACTCAGGATTGAACCGTCCAAGCGCAACGTGGACCTATATGGTCTCTGATAACCCCCTTGCGGGGCAGGGAAATTCCGTGTTGAGCGGCATCGGAAACATTTTCCGGTGAAATAATTGCCCACTGAGAGATCACAGACTCGGAAGAGTCGCTATTATTGGTATAAGTAACTCAAAACTAATCCCCGGAGGTAACAATGAGCGAGAACACCGGAACCCCGGAACCACAGGTGGAGACCACCTCTGTATTCCGCGCTGACCTGCTCAAGGAAATGGAAAATGGCACCAAGGGAACCGATACCTCTGCGGTAGGTACGGAAAACTTGGAAGATGGCCAGGCGTTGCTCGTCGTCAAGCGCGGCTCCAACGCCGGTGCCCGCTTCTTGCTTGACCAGGACACCACCACGGCGGGGCGCCACCCGGAGGCAGATATCTTCCTGGATGATGTCACCGTTTCCCGCCGCCACGCTGAATTCCGCAAGAATGATGAAGGCCAATTCGAGGTTGTAGACGTGGGATCCTTGAACGGCACCTACGTCAACCGCGAGCCGCGCAATTCGCAGGCGCTCGAGGTTGGAGATGAGATTCAAATCGGTAAATTCCGCCTCGTATTCATCACCAAGCAGGACTAAAACCGCAGCAGACAAACCGTTTTGCCGGACTCGGTTAAAGCGGTTTAGTCTCCTTTTTATATCCAACGACTACTGAGACACTTTTAAAGAGATAGACACAGTGAGCGCAGCAGAATCCGCGGCGGCATCAGCTCGCCGCAAGAGCCCGAACACGAAGAAGGCTAAGACCATGTCCATTGGCGTGGTCTTAGAAACGCTGAATCAGCAATTCCCTGATGTCACTGTGTCTAAAATCCGCTTCCTCGAATCAGAGGGGCTGATTTCTCCCCAGCGCACTGCCTCCGGCTACCGCCGGTTCACGCAGGAAGACGTGGATAGGCTGCGCTATATCTTGACCACACAGCGGGATAACTACACCCCGCTCAAGGTCATTCGCGAGCAGCTGGAAGCAATGGATTCCGGCCAGGTCACCGCCATTGTTTCTGCTGGCAATGCGGAGACCTTGCTGTCCCCGCAGCAGTTCAAAGCACCCGCGGTAACGCGCCTGACCGATGCCGAGGTAGCAGAGCAGGCGGGGGCATCGGAGGCGGATATTGCCTCTTTTATCAAGGACAAGCTGATTAAGCCGGATGCCGCAGGATTTTTCAATACCGATGACGTGGCCATTGCCTCTGCCGCAGTTGCACTGCAGGCTTTTGGCTTTAGCTCTAGCCAGCTGAAGTCCCTGCGCAATAGCGCCCGCCGCCAGGCGGATTTAATCTCCCAAGTCGCAGCCCCCGTAGCGCACTCGAATTCCGATACCGCACACCAGCAGGCAGAAGAACTATCCCAGCAGATGACGGCGCTAGTGGTTTCCTTGCATGCCACCTTGGTAAAGACGGATTTGCGCCACGAATTTAACGCCTAACTCACCATGGCCGCCTCCCGTGTGGGAGAGTGGTAGCTATGAGTGATGTAACCCTTGAATTTCACGGCATTCACCAGCTTGGGCCAGAAGATGATGTCTGCGCACTGCTGCGTTGGCCCGAAGAAAATCGCCTCATTCCCGTCTGGCTTTCGGCCGTAGACGGAATCCAATTGGCCGCCGTTTTTGCTGACCAGCGCCCGAACCGCCCCACGACCCACGATCTTCTGTGCGAGGTCTTGGAGGCTGCAGGTGGCGTCGAAGCCATCGAGATTGTCAACCATCATCAAGGCACCTTCATGGTGGATATTCAGACCGCGCAAGGTGAAGTTTTTGATGCGCGTGTAAGCGATGCCTTGGCGGTAGCCGAGTATTTTAAGGTGCCCATCGTTGCCGAATCTGCGCTCTTGGCGCAGGTATCCGTCTTCGCCAGCGAGGAGGACATCAAGGAATACTTCGACCTTGAGCTTCCTACCCCCACGCAGGACTGGGAAGATAGCGATGCCTCCTCTGCCGAGGAAAGTACTTCTGCATCTGGAAACGCGCAGGCCGATGCCGATTTCGAAGAGATGATGCGCAGCCTTGGCATGGATGAATCCGATTTCCACACGGGGGAAGAAGACGAAAAAAAATAATGACACGCGTGTGACTAATGGTGACAATGTGGTTTTTAAAGTCTAAAGTTGTACTCGAAGGTTAAGCAAGCACCGCTTGACGGGGGTGTGCGCTTGGCATTTAATTGATCTTTAGAGCTTCCAACAAACCCCATTGGAGTAATTACGTGAGCATCACCGAGGACACTCAGTCCGAGTCCCAGTACGTCCAAGAATCCCTCTTTGATGTGGGACCGGACGAAGAAGTGGGGTACCGCGTGCCCATTGCCTGCCAGGTTGCTGGCATTACCTACCGCCAGTTGGATTACTGGGCACGCACCAACCTGGTCAACCCCTCCATTCGCACTGCCCGCGGTTCGGGTTCGCAGCGCTTATATTCTTTCAAGGACGTCTTGGTCCTGAAGATTGTGAAGCGCTTGCTTGATACCGGCATTTCCCTGCAGAACATCCGTCTGGCGGTGGAATCGTTGCATGACCGCGGCGTCAATGACTTGGCGGAGCTTACCCTCGTCTCCGATGGCACCACCGTGTACGAGTGCCGCTCCAATGATGAGGTCATTGACCTGCTGGCCGGCGGCCAAGGCGTCTTTGGCATCGCAGTGCCGGGAATCTTGAAGGAACTGTCTGGCACGATTACGTCCTTCCCCGCAGAGCGCATCGAGGAATTGCCCGATGACAATGTGGTTGGCCTAGATGAGCTAGCCGCTCGCCGCAACCGCAAGAGTTCCTAAGCCCCCTATAGGTTCTCCCTCCAGACCCCAGCTCACGGGGGTGGAGGGAGTTTTTATACCAAGGCTTGGCTCCTAGATTCTAGGGGTCGCTGCAACGATGATGGTTACTTTGGTTTGTTGCTACGTAATCACACTGTGGACGATAAAGGGAAAGGCCTCCCTACCTAATAAGGAACTTGAATCATTAGGTTTAGATGAATACTCGACCTCGCCCAGCGGTGCTTCTAGTGCAGTCACTAATGAAGGCGGGGGAGCTTTCCGATCTCTTAGGTACTCTTGATGCGCCTTGGGCTATAGATACGACAGGGGCCTCAGTTCATACATGGTATGAAATTCGTCAAAGCACGATAGTTCAACATATTTCACCAAATTCTTCAACGCAATTTCCCGTAGTAGTAGATCCTTTTTGGATCCCATTCTTGGGAATCATTGGTGGAAATCTCCCGCGTCATGCGTTGACCCAGATGGCTAGGCGGAAGATCAATAAAGAGCTAGTTGAGCACGTTATAAAACAGGCAGAACAAGCAAGGGTAATTATGAATTTTGATTATGACCCAGAAGCTGATGCAGCCTATCTAGCTATAGCGCAGCCAGGCACCCTCTCTGAACGGCAGATATCAGCAATAACTATAGAAGAAATGGAAGGAGAAATAGAGATAGATATCGACGAAAATGGAAAAGTTATTGGTATCGAGTTCGTGAATGCCTCCTTGATTCTTCCGTCAGCCTTCCTAAATAAAGCAAACCGGATATCATAGGCATCATCTAAAGGGGCGCCGCCGAGATAGAATATCTTCTCCTGCGCAGGTTTCTGCAAAAATAGGTCCCAGACCCCATCATCACGTGTAAAAGACGTCCATAACAGGCTAGCCCAGTTCACAGGATCACCTCGTGATCATGTCCACGGCTTTGATTTATCCGAATTGCTGATCCGTACTCAGATGAGCACTCGATGACTTGCAACGTAATGATGTATTCACACTAAACGTCCTTGGCTGTAGCTCCTCCGCAAACGCAAACTCCTCCAGGCCTGCAGGGCTTGCGATTTGTTTTGAGCCGCGTATATCTCCTTCAACGCTTGACACGCGTCCTTGTGATCCACATGGAACCCATCCTGGTTCGCCAGCTCAGCACAGGCATGAGCCAAAACGATGCCCCTTCATTGATTTGGATTCATATGCCAAGCACACGGCTTGTGGCCGTTCGTGTCTACCCTGACAGTCAGTTAGGTAGGGGCCCGACCCCCGGAAAGTGGACACATCGGGGGTTAACTATGCGACTTTAGCTAGTATAGCTGAAGTCTCGGCTTCAAAGACATCAGGAGCCACAAGATTGCACCAGGAGTGGCGCCTGCGGGTGTTGTAGCGCATGCACCACCGGAAGACTTCCTGACGGCAGATAATGGGATTATCAAAGACTTTCCGATCACGCAGCACTTCACGTTTTAAGGTGGCGTTAAATGACTCTGCCAGGGCATTATCGGCACTCGTTCCCACCGCGCCCATGGATTGGCGTACACCCAGCGACGAGCAGTAGTTTCTAAACGCTTGTGAGGTGTACACGCTGCCGTGATCGGAATGGAAAATAGCCCCGTCAAGACTGCCACGCACACCGTGTGCGTGGGCTAGGGCATCGATGACCAGTGAGACACGCATGTGGTCTGCGAGTGCATAACCTGCAAGTTTCCGTGAATAGGTGTCAATGACTGTAGCCAAATACATGTTTTTGCCTCCCTTGCACGGCAGGTAGGTGATGTCGCCTACATAGACGTGGTTCGGCCTGTCAGCGGTGAAATTGCGGCCTACTAAATCTGGCATGACACGGTGGCCAGGCTTGCGCTTGGTGGTGATGCATCGACGTCGTTTGGTAAAGCCTTTGATCCCCATCGATTTCATGATGCGTGCGACCTTCTTATGATTGGTCGGGCCGAGGTCCGTATCGTCGTTGAGGCTTGCGGCGATGCGTTTGGCACCATAAAGCCCGTGCTCATCATCGAAGATGGTCTTGATTCTTGCACCAATAAGAGCATCAGAGCACATCTTTAACCTGCGATTTTCGCGGGTATTGACCCATTTGTAGAACGAGGAGCGATTGAGCTTTAACACATGGCACATCCGCTTGACCGAGTACTCGGTTCGGTGGTCATAGACAAACTGGAAGCGGATCACCAGCGTGTCTCTTCGGCAAAATATTTGGCGGCCTTGCGCAGAATATCGCGCTCTTCGCGCAATTTTGCGTTCTCTTTTTCTAGCTGGCGGATTCGCTCGGAATCATTCGCCGCTTGGGCTTTATCGTGCATGGCCTTTGTGCGAGCACGTTTGCCGGTGCCGTACTTTTTGACCCAAGAATGCAGCGAGGCTCGATTGATTCCGAGCTCGGCTGATGCTGAGTTCAGCGAGAGGTCCTCATTGTTCTCATAGAGGGCCACGGCATCGCGTTTGAACTGTTCGGAGTACCTGGACATGGTGGTAGATTACCAATCTTGCCAGCTCGACTGGGCTGGATATCAGGTGTCCACCACATGGGGGTCAGGTCCTAGCCTTGTTGATAGCTGAAGTGTCCCAGATTTTCCCATCTACTCAAACGGAACAAAACCTGGGACTTCACTTAAGCGAGAGATTCCTTTTAAGCTATTTCCTCGATGCCAAAGTGTTTTGAGTCTCTTTGCCCTTTACACCAGAGAATCCCAGATACAAAAGTGGCACAAAAATCATAACGAGAATAAACACAGATATTAGTGGTTGCCAATATAACTCACTCAACATCTCAATCAAACTGATATTCCAGACGAACATCATGAGTAGTCCTAGAAAAAACACGCCAACAAGCACTAATACCTGCGAAGAAAAAACTATTGAAGCAAGTGTGAGAAGTAATGCGAAATGGTATTCACGACTCATAATCCCTAGCTTGAGGAATTTATGGAGGCTACGGTTGAGCAATTGGCTAAGTATGAGACTTGCGGAGATAATCGCTAGTAGCGTAAAGGCTAGAGGCACGGCCATGAGCACCCAGAAGTCCCACTGCGCAATGCCGCCTTCTCCCATGGCGCGGGCTTGCATACCAGATGCGCTGAAAAGTAATGCAGGGATGCTTGCAATGAGGAACAGGAATAACGAGATACCTGAAAAACGTGACCGGTATTCAGAAGTCACAGATTTACTCAAAATGGGGCTGGGACGGTACGAGGATAACCTTGAAACGAGTGTCGTAAGGTTGAGTGCAATACGCGGAGCTGCCTGGGGAACAAGAGTAGAACCAACAAGCAGTATCCCTACCGTGAAAAGAATTCCACCTTGTTGTCCGTTTTCATAGACTATTCCGAATATAATTAATGCGGTCCCGCCTAAAGCGAAAATCCCCGGCAAGAGCCAGCGTTTGATGGATCGTAAAGTTCTGAAGCTATTGTTCACCCTCGTCACTAAATTCGTACTCAGAAACAATACCGAGATAGTTAGTGGAATGAAGAGGCTGATTATTGCGAGAACAATGCCGAAAAAAGTAGGAACGCCAAATGCACTGACACTGATTAATGGAGCTCCGTTATCATCAGGAAGCCATTCTAACAGTGCAGAAAATGGTAAATAAAGCACGACTGTGAGGAGTAAGGCGCCGACGATCGGCTTCCACATTTGCCCAAGCATTATGCGGATAAAGTGACGCCGACCTAGTCCAAAGCGTATAAGCGTTATGGATTGCTCGCGAAGGAGTAAAGACCCGAGAACTGCAAGCGGAATGTTCATGGCGATGGCGACAAATGTTGCCCAAAAGAGCATATTGCCACCAATAAACTTGAATTGGTCATCCGGAAACTCATCAATCAATCGCGACCAAACTGACCCTAGAACAAGAACAAAGCTGGTGGTTATTCCGAGGGCTAGTGCAAGGACAAAGAAATATATTTTGGCCTCGCCGACGATCGACGTCCCAATTTTTTGCAAATTCTTATTCATGGTTTGCATCGTCCTTTTCCATAGTGATTACAGAATCAACGAAGCTTTCGACGACTGGATCGTGTGACACCATGAGAACACCCGTTCCCTCGTGCACCGCATCGTCAATGACACGGAATAAGCTGTCCCTCGAGTCGCTATCTAACGCACTGCTCGGCTCGTCAAGTAGAAGTAATTTAGGTTGTCGTATGAGTCCACCAGTGATCATGACTCTCTGTAATTGACCCTTTGAAAGTTCATTCAGCATCTGGTTTACAGTGTGTTCTACACCTAACGATTCAAGAATTCCGACATAGAATGCTGAATTCACTTCTTTCTTACAAATTTGTAGATTGAATTCTAAATATTCTTTTACCGTAAGGCCTGGGAAAGCTACTAATTCTTGGCCAACGTAGGAAATATCGCTTCGGAGTAATTTCTGGCGGGTCGATACTGAGGTCTTAGATATGTTGAACTCGTTAAGTAGCACTACGTTTCCTTCATGGAGGGGGTGCAAGCCTACGATTGCGTTCAGAAATGTGGTCTTGCCGCATCCAGAAGGACCTGACAATAATGCCTTTTGCCCGCGAGTAAGCTCAAAATCTAGTGGCAACGCTAGAGGGGAGCTATGCCTTGGGGTCGCCTTAACAGTAACTGCTTGAACTTCGAGTACGGGGCTAACGGTTCTCATGGAAGTGTCTTTCTAATAGAGCAAGGAAGGAAATAATCAGGGGGTTGTAGCTGAAATTGTCTGATAGCCTCCGAAATGAGGGGTGGACAAGATACATGGGTCCTGATCCCCGGAAAGTGGACACGTAGGTGGTTAATTATGCAATTTTAGCCAGTGTAGCTGAAATCTCGGCAAAAACATCAGGAGCCACAAGATTGCACTAGGAGTGTTGAAGTGTCCCAGGTTTTGTTCCGTTTGAGTAGATGGGAAAATCTGGAACATGCCAAGAAAATTTGACCAGGATGCAAAGGACCGTGTGGTCCGTCTCGTGGAAGATTGCATCTTGGCGGAAAATATGTCGATGCGCCCCGCGTGCCAGGCAATAGCCCCAAAGCTGGGGGTTTCATGGAACACGGCGGGTCCTTGGTTTCTAGTGGTCGTGGAAACACCTGACATGGGTTGGGTGATTGTGTGGAGTCGAAATGGGATCCGAGTTCTGGGGTAGTGGCGCGGTTTGCGGCGTTGGTTCGGGCTGGTAGTTCAATCCGGGCGGCTGCTGGAGTGGGGTTTGTTTACCAGAGTCCCCGTTAAACCCCAGCGGCTTTATCCATTGCCGCATTAAGATCCTCCTGCGTGCCCGCATCGACGCTGGTGAAGTTGTCTGCTCCGTTTTTTAGCTGTTCATCGACTGCCCCTGGGCCGACGTGAACAACGGATAGCTCTACGTTGTCTGACTTCGCGCCGTCAAGGGCGGCGGCAAATTGGGCTTCGTCCATGTCGAGCTCGGTGCCGGTAGTAACGAGGACGACGCGCGCCTTCTGGTTGGTGCCCGCGGCTTGATCCGCTGCGGTATTCAGTGCGGCTATTGTGGCGCTGCGCGATTGCGGCACGCCACCGGTGCCAAATGCCGCGAGCGTCTCCGGCACCGCAGCGCCGTTGCCGAATCCAAGATTATCCCGGTAACCCACCGTGGCGGCTTCCGAAATGGGCGACGAATAGTTCCACAAGGCAACCTGGCTATTGTTGTGGCTCAGCTTTCCCGCGGTGCCAGATAGCGCTTGTTGCGTTGCATCAAACATTGCCGTCATATTCGCGGAAGTATCAACGAGCAGGAGCGTATTGGGCGCCATTTCCACGGTGGAGGAGGAAGCTGGGGAAGAAGAATCTTTGCCTTCTTGGGCGCCGTCCGCCGTGGAAGGCTTCGATGCATCTGCGTCCGTCGTGGCAGGAGTGGAAGAGGAGACTGCGGTACTGCTTTCCACAGCAGATTCGGATGCGGTCTCGGCGGCAGTAGTCTCGCTCGAGTCATCCCCGCCGCGCAACAGAAAAATCACTAGTGCAATGACAGCAAGGATCGCGATGATGGCGACCGCGACAACCCAGCCGGCTAGTGTGAATTTATTTTCCCCGTTTGAGTGCCGTGCCATGTAGTGCCTTTCTCCGAAGTCTCCCGAGCCAGCGCATGATGCGTTTAATCTAGTGTAACTGGGAGTAAGCCGTTTCCATTACTGCGACAAGCCGCTCACGCAACGGTTGGGCGCGCTGGGCCAAGCCGCGTTGACGATTGACGTATATTGCCTTTCCCTCCGGCGTTTCAATGGGCACTACCCCAAGGCCCCAGTCGCGGCAATCGTACGGGGAGGCCTCCATGTCAAGAATGCGGGCATCGATAGCCAGATCCAGGCAATCGAGGAAGAGAGCACCTGGGACCAAGGGCCCCAGCTTCCATGCCCATTTATAAAGATCCATGCTCACGTGCACGCAGCCTGCCTGGTCGTTGGCTGGTTGATCCTCGCGGTGGAGCACCGTCAGATTGAGCGGGCGCGCCGGCGGAGTAAAGAAACGGAAGGCATCATAATGCGAGCACTTGAGGGAGTGAGTATCCACGACGCGGTTGGTCCCTTCGGCGCCTAAGCGCAGCGGGAGATCGTGGCGCGGGGAATCGGTGTGGTAGACCATCGCCCATTCATGCAGGCCGAAGCAGTCAAAGTGCGCCGGGTTGGTAGAAGAGCGCCGCAGTAAGTCCAGAATATAGTCAACGGAGCTGCCGCGGCGTTGCATGTAGGATTCCACGTCCACGGTGACGCCGTCCGCAGTCTCGCGGTAATCGCGCCAGCTAGCCTGGGGCGCGTCGCCCTCGAGCGCCGTGCCGATGCCTGGGTGCCAACGCTTCAGATGCGATGGGCGCACCGGGTAATACTCAAAGAGGAAATCAAACACCGGGTGATAGCTGCCCGGATGGCGAAACCGCTCCAGGCGGTCCGTTGCCCGCCGCTCGTGCTCATCCATGCGGGCGGTCCAGTCAGCGGTAGATAAAACCTGCACGGGCCTATCCTCCTTTCTATTGCGCCAGCGCTTAACGACGCCGCCCCTTACCCCTCCTGGCACCACCAACCGGTTTCTTCTGCTGGCGTGGGGGTTGTTTCTTTTGTTGCTGGCCCGAGCCGTGCGAACCGTCTTGGCCCGGCGGTGGAAGGGCCGGTCCGTGCGGTTTGCGGGCACCGGTGACCGTGCGCAGCTCGGGAGCGCCGGCCGGGTTATCGCGGTGGGAAATATCGTGTTCGGTTGCGTCCACACCGGCCTTTTTGATGAGCGCAGCTACTTCTGAGCGCTGTTCATCGGTGACCAGGGTAACCACCGTGCCTGTTGCGCCGCCGCGCGCCGTTCGTCCGGCGCGGTGCAGGTAGGCCTTGTGTTCTGCCGGTGGATCCACGTGGACGACGAGGGAGACGTCTGCGATATCGATGCCGCGTGCTGCGATATCGGTGGCAACGAGGACGGGAATGGAGCCATCGGCAAAGCCGGAAATGGCGCGGGTGCGCGCGCCTTGGCCCTTATCCCCGTGGAGTGGATAGGCGTTGATGCCGACGCGCCTTAGCTTTTTCACCTGCCTATCCACGCCGTGCTTGGTTCGCATGAACATAATGGTCTTGCCCGCGCGTGCGGCGATGCGCATAACCACCTCGTTGCGGGCGGGGCGATCGCCGACGAAAAACAGGTGGTGCGACATCGATTCCACCGCCGCGGTCACCGGTGCGGTGGAATGGACTACGGGATCGTGCAGGAATTGCTCGACCAGCTTATTGACGTCCCCGTCGAGGGTCGCCGAAAACAGCAACCGCTGACCGGTGGGCGGGGTGTAGTTTAAGAGCTTGCGCACTTGGGGAAGAAACCCCATATCGGCCATCTGGTCCGCCTCGTCCAAAGTGGTGATCTGCACCTTGTCAAAGGACAACTTGCCTTGGGCGATGAGATCCTGGGCGCGACCAGGTGTAGCGACCAAGAGATCCACTGGGCGCGCCAAAGACCGGATGTGGTGGTTGATATTGACGCCGCCAACCACCGCGAGGACGCGCAGCCCTAATGCGGCGGCGGGCTCATCGAGGCGTTGTTGGATCTGCGTCGCCAACTCGCGGGTGGGGGCTAGGACAACCGCGCGGGGGTGGCCCGGGGTCGAGGCACCCGAGCCAGCCAGCCGGGCTAGCGTGGGAAGCCCGAAGGTAAAGGTCTTTCCGGATCCGGTAGGCCCGCGGCCGAGTACGTCCTTGCCCGCAAGTACATCCGGGATGGCTGCGGCTTGGATGGGAAATGCTTCCGTGATTCCTTGGTCGTTCAAAACGTGAACCACGCGCTGAGGTAAGCCGAGTTCGGCAAAAGTAGTCATCGTTGGGCAATTCTAACTGGTGGGTGCGCAAAATTCCGCATCGGCCAGCGCACGATTGGGCACCGTCTTTATGAGTGAGAAATGCCATAGCAAAAATAGGGCTCTACTTTAGGTATTTCACTGGTTATTACCTAACGTGGAAGGTGGTGCTGGGAAGCACACACGATTTATTCCTCCACTCACCGGCCCATCCCAGGGCCACAACGAACTGTTAAGGAGTCGTCTCCATGGCTCAAGCACAAGCATCCACAGCCAGTTCTTCTTCCCACTCCTCGCCGCAGGAATCTACCGAACCCACGAAAAAGGAGAAATTTCACCTTGATGCCGTGTGGTTCGCGCTGGCCTTCCTGGCCCTAGCGGCCGTCTTACTTATCCCGATCCCGGGACTCGACTGGCCCGCTAAAGTGGCCCTAGGCATGCTGGCCTTCGCGGTAATCATGTGGGTGACCGAGGCCGTGAGCTATCCGGTGAGCGCACTGTTGATCGTCGGCCTTATCTCCCTACTTTTGGGGCTCGGGCCGGATCCAGAATCCGATGGTATCTATGGCACCTCTAATGCCCTCAAGGTCGCGATGGCAGGATTTTCCTCGTCTGCGGTAGCGCTCGTGGCCGCGGCGCTGATCTTGGCCGGAGCGATGCAGGCTACGGGCCTGCACAAGCGGATTGCGCTGTACGTGCTGAAGATCGCGGGGGAGAAGACCTCCCACATCGTTATCGGCGCCATCGCGATCGCCATCATCTTGGCCTTCTTCGTTCCCTCTGCCACCGCGCGTGCGGGCGCCGTGGTGCCTATCTTGCTCGGTATGGTAGCCGCCTTCGGCTTGTCCTATGAGTCGAAGCTGGGCGCCCTACTCGTCATTACCGCAGCGCAGGCCGTATCGATCTGGAACGTGGGCATTAAAACCGCCGCCGCCCAAAACCTCGTGGCGGTGGGATTTATTGAGGATCAAATGGGGCAGTCGGTCTCCTGGGGGCAGTGGTTTATTTGGGCCGCACCCTGGTCCATCCTGATGTCCGTCGCGTTGTACTTCATCATGCGCGCCGTCATCAAACCGGAAACGGAGCGCATTGAGGGAGGAAAGGAGCTCATCGCCAAGCAGCTAGAGGACCTCGGGCCCACCTCACCGGAAGAGAAAAGGCTCATCGGGTTTTCCCTCCTCCTGCTCTTTTTCTGGGCCACGGAGGGGCTGCTGCACCCGATTAGCTCGGCCGTCATTACCGCGGTGGCCGTCGCCTTGATGCTGCTGCCCAAGATCGGCGTATTTACCTGGCCAGAGGCGCAGAAGTCCGTGAGCTGGGGAACCCTCATCGTCTTTGCCATTGGTATTTCCCTCGGCTCCTTCCTGCTGGATACTGGCGCTGCCACGTGGCTATCAGAAAAGACCTTCGGATTGATGGGGCTGGATTCGCTGCCGATTCTGGCAACGATTGCGCTGGTATCGCTATTTAATATCCTCATCCACTTGGGCTTTGCCTCAGCGACGTCGCTGGCCTCCGCACTCATCCCGGTCTTTATTGCCTTGGCCTCCACGCTGGATGTGCCCAACGGCGGAATCGGCTTCGTGGTCATCCAACAGTTTGTCATCTGCTTCGGATTCTTGCTGCCTGTCTCGGCGCCGCAGAACATGCTGGCCTATGGCACCGGTGCCTTTAGCACCAAGCAATTCCTGCGCTCCGGTATCCCGCTGACCATTGTCGGGTACCTGCTCATCCTGCTGCTGTCTGCCACCTACTGGTCGTGGCTGGGCTTGGTCTAAATCCAGAGACGAAAAAGGGGAGGGCCTGCACCGTGCATGTCCTCCCCTTTTTATTTGCAGTACTTAGTCCGTCTGCGTCAGGCTGCGGTCGCCGGACCACTCGACGTGGAAGGTGCCCGGCTTATCGGTGCGCTTAAAGGTGTGCGCCCCAAAGAAGTCGCGCTGTCCCTGGATTAGGGCGGCGGGCAGGCGCGTGGCGCGCAGGCTGTCGTAGTAGGACAGCGAAGAGGCAAAGACCGGGGCGGGCAGGCCCATCTGGGTTGCCGCGACGACGACGCGGCGCCACGGTTCGATGAGGTCTTCCAGCTCGCCCTTGAAGTAGGGATCAAGGATCAGGGCGGGCAGCTCTGGGTTGTTATCAAATGCCTCGCGGATGCGGTCCAAGAACTTAGCGCGGATGATGCAGCCGCCGCGCCAGATGGTGGCTAGGTCACGCGGATCGACATCCCAACCGAATTCGGCGGAACCGGCCTTGATCTCATCGAAGCCCTGGGAGTAGGCGATGAGCTTGGCTGCGTAAAGGGCCCGGCGAACGTCTTCGATGAAGGCATCCTTATCGATGTCGAAGTCCGTGTCCGTGCCTGCCGGAAGCTGGCCCTCCTGCGCGGCGGCGCGCTGCTGGCTCGAAGAAGACAGTGCGCGGGCAAAGACGGACTCGGCAATGCCGGTAATCGGCACGCCCAATTCGAGGCCGTTGATGGCGGTCCAGCGGCCGGTGCCTTTCTGGCCGGCGGCGTCCAAGATGACATCGACAAGCGGGGCGCCCGTATCCGGGTCCTTTTGTGCGAGAACCTCAGCGGTGATCTCAATGAGGTAAGAATCCAGGTCGCCGGAGTTCCACTCCTTGAAGATTTCCGCGATCTCGCCCGGCTCCATGCCCGCGCCGTAGCGCAGCAACTGGTAGGCCTCACCGATGACCTGCATATCGGCGTACTCGATGCCGTTGTGGACCATTTTGACGAAGTGGCCGGCGCCATCTGGGCCGATGTGGGTCACGCACGGGGTACCGTCCACCTCGGCGGCGATGGACTCTAGGATGGGGCCCAAAGTCTCCCAGGACTCGGCCGGACCACCAGGCATGATGGACGGGCCGTTCAAGGCGCCTTCCTCACCGCCGGAAATGCCCGCGCCGACGAAGTGCTTGCCGCGCTCGGCCACTTCCTTTTCCCGGCGAATGGTATCCGTAAACAGCGCATTGCCGCCATCGATGATGATGTCGCCGTCATCCATGGCATCGGCAAGCTGATCAATGACCGCATCGGTGGCCTTGCCTGCCTGCACCATGATGATGGCCTTGCGGGGGCGCTCCAGGGAAGCGACGAAATCCGCGATGGACTCGGAAGGAATAAAGTTTCCTTCGTTACCGTGGGCCTCAATGAGGGCGCGGGTCTTTTCCGGGCTGCGATTATAGACGGCGACGGTATTGCCATTGCGGGCAAAGTTGCGGGCGAGGTTGGAGCCCATTACCGCCAGGCCGACAACACCAATGTGCGCGAGTTCGTTCTTTTCAGTCATGGTGCCTATCCTACGTCACCGCCGCGCTTTCGCCGCGCTGGCGGTTAAGCTTGAAGACTATGTCAGATACCCAGATACTCAATGACTTGCTTCATACCGCGCACACGCGCTTGCTCAACGAGGAGGAACTGGAGAAACTAAATTCGGTTAACGGCGGGCTTGCTGAGTTCATCGGGCTCACCTTCGACCGCGTGGGCCCGACCGAGGCCCGCGCGCGCCTTACCGTGACTCCTCAGCATCACCAGCCGTGGGGCGTGGCCAATGGCGGTCTTTATTGCACCATCGCGGAATCGGTGGCGTCTATCGCCAGCGTCGCGGCTGCCGATGCCCCGGCGATGGGCGTCAATAACTCCACGGACTTCATCAAGGCGACAGGCGAGGGCGAGCTAGAAGCGGTGGCCACCCCCATTCAATTGGGCACGCGGACCCACGTATGGAGCGTAGAAATGCGCCAGGGAGACACCCTGGTTGCACGCACCACGCTGCGCACGATGATTATGGATAAGCGCAGCTAGAGCCAGTGGTTTTTCCGGAACCACGCCCACAGGCCGCCAACGACAGCGACCATGATGACGATTGCCATGGGATAGCCAAAGGCCCAGTGAAGCTCCGGCATGATATCGAAGTTCATGCCGTAAATACCGGCGACGAGAGTCGGCGCGGCCCACATGCCGACGACCGCGGAGATCGTGCGCATATCCGAGTTTTGCTGCATGGTGACCTTGGCCACCGAGGCATCGATAAGCGAGGTCAGGCGTTCATCGAAGCTGGCGACCAAATCATTGACCACGAGCTCGTGGTCATAGACATCGCGCAGGTAGGACCGGATCTGCTTAGAAATGAGATCCTTGTGATCCGAGACCATCGCCTTTAGCGCCGCAGAGAGCGGATAAATGGCGTGTTTCATCTCCAAGACTTCGCGCTTGAACATATAAATGCGGTCAACATCGAATTTGAGGTTCGGGGTAAAGATTTCCTCTTCGAGTTCATCGACTTCATCGCTAATCAGGCGGGCGACCTCGGAGTAGCGGTCCACCATCATGTCCAGGATCTTCCAAGCCATGGCGACGGGCCCGAGCTCCACCAGGTCCTGCTCGTCTTCGACCGTGTACGCCAAGTTAGGCAGCTTCGCACCGTGGCGAACGGTGATGATGAAGTTAGAGCCCATAATCATCTGGATTTCGCCCGTGGAAATAATCTGGCGCTTATCTTTCACCTCATCGTGGTCGCGGTAATTCACTGAGCGCGCCACTACAAAGAGCTGGTCATCGTAGCGCTCCAGCTTCGGTCGCTGGTGGGCCATAACGGCGTCTTCCACGATGAGCTCGTGGATGCCAAATTGCGAAGCGATCTTCGTCATCTGGGATTCATAGGGCTCATGCAGGCCCACCCAGACGAACCCGCGGCCGTATTCCGCCACGGTTTCCAGGGCGGAATGCGCGGAATACTCGCCGGGTAGGGCCTCACCATCGACGAAGACCCGGCAGTGCTCAATGGCGCGCTCCGCGGGAACCGGCGGGAAGGAGGGCTGACTAGGAGGCGTGGATTTCTTTCGGCCCCTAAAGGGCGTGGGTACGGACGGCATCGTTTCAGCCTCCTTTGCACGGTAGTGCGGATAGTAACGCAATCAAGTAGTAAAACGCGCCACGTTTTACGCAGCGGGTAAAGCTTACACCGACGGTGGGTAATATAATCGAATCTATGCCTACGTGGAAAGAAGTTACCGAAGCCAATCCCGCCCACTCCCATAATTTCGCCCGCAAATGGAAGATGCTTGAGGCGCAGGGCAAAGACATTCATGGGGAGGCCCGGCTTGTCGATGCCATGGTAGAACGCAATTCCACCATCCTCGACGCCGGCTGTGGAACCGGCCGCGTCGGCGGGGAATTGCTGCGCCGCGGACACAGCGTGGTGGGCATCGACGTGGATCCCATTTTGATCGAACACGCCGAACATGACTTCCCAGACGGCGAATGGTTCGTCGGAGACCTGTGCACCGAAGAGGTTCCTGAAGGACCCTTTGACCTCGCTGTTTCTGCGGGAAACGTCATGGGCTTTTTGGCCGTGGACGGCCGCGAGGAAGCCCTGCGAAATATTTTTAACTCGCTGACCCCCGGCGGGCGCTTCGTCACTGGCTTTGGGGAAGGCCGCGGTTGGGATTTCCAGGACTTCCTCGATATGGCGCAGAAGGTGGGCTACCGCGTTGACTTCACGTTTTCCTCTTGGGACATGAAGCTATTTTCGGAGCATTCCACCTTCTTGGTCGCCGTGCTATCTAGGCCTGGCGCGGACCTCTTGGCCTAAGGCTTTAAAAGCGCCGGTCCGCTTGGTCGAAGAAATCGACCTCGTGGATGCTGGCGCTGATAAAGGCGCGCTCGGCGCGGGTCCGGGTGGCCTCATCCGCCTTCTCCAGGGTTTCCTCCACAATCTTGATGCTCTCGCGCACTCCGGCGAGGAAATCTTCGCCGCCGTAGACCTCCAACCAGGCATGGTAGGGGTGATCGGGCGAATCGAACTCCGCCAAGTGCAGACCCACCTCTGCATACAGCCAGTAGCAGGGAAGTACGGCTGCGATGCCTACGGCGTAGTCGTCCGTATGGGTGCTGCGGATGAGAAAATCCGTGTAGGCGCTGGTGACCCGCGATGGCGCGGTGGTGGCCGAATCCTTCAACCACCCGCGGTGCAGCTCAGCCTCTTCCGCGAGGCATTCATAGGCGCCTTGCGCCCAGTGCAATTGCTGCGCGGTATCGGGCGCTTGGCTGGCCAGGCGGGCCAGGGCCTTCGAGTAGGACGCCAGGTATTGCGAATCCTGATCGAGGTAGAAGCTGAAAGCATCATTGGCGAGCGCACCGGAACCTAGCTTCTGAATAAAGGGGAGTGCCTTTACCTGCTCCCAGTGATCCGCAGCGATATTCCACAGGCGCTGCGTGTACGGTCCTGCGGGCGCAACGCGCGGCTGGTCTGGGTTTTCCACCTCTTCCAAAGGCCCAGCCAGGTGAGGAAGCGGGACCGAGGATGCAGCCCGCATCAAGCGCTGCGAGCGGTGCAGGTGGTCTACCGGCCCGCTGCCCTTGCCGACGGCCAGCGCATCCGCGTTGGCAATCGCCTCGTGCAGCCAGTCCGTGGACCACTCTAGGGCGGTGGCGGCATCATCGCCTGCACCTAGCCGCGTTGCTAGGGCAGAGGAGAGGGAGCAGCCCGTGCCGTGGGTATTCTTGGTTTGCACTCGAGCCGATTCCACGCGGTGAACCTTGCCGTCGGCAGTGACCACGGCGTTATCGGCAATCGCCGAGTCGAGGTGCCCGCCCTTGACGATGACCGCCGTATTCGCCTCAGCGGCCCACGTCTTAGCCACCTCGATGGCACGGTCCAAGTCCGTGGCTTCCTCCGTCTGCGTCAGTACGGCCAGCTCTTTTAGGTTGGGTGTGATGACATCAGCACGAGAGCACAGCTCGCGCACCGCCTTTTCTGCCTCGGGGGCCAAAAGCCGGTCGCCGCTGGTGGCCACCATGACCGGATCCAAGACCACGGGGACGGACGGGTCGATGCGGTCGAGGAATGCGGCTACGAGGTCGGTGATGTCGGCATCGGCAAGCATGCCGATCTTAATGGCGTCGATGTCAACGTCCTCCCGGACCGAATCCAGCTGCTCCTGGAGGAAGTCCAGCGGCGGGACGTGGACGCTGCGCACACCCTGGGTGTTTTGTGCAACCAACGCGGTGACCACGCTCATTCCATATCCGCCCGCGGCGGCGATCGACTTCAAATCAGCCTGGATGCCGGCTCCGCCCGTAGGGTCGGTTCCAGCAATCGAGAGAATTCGGGGATAGGTTCCTTTAGCCACGGTAGGCCTCCTTTAGATTGTGTGCGGCAGCTGCCGGGTCATCGGCAGCCATGATGTCGCTGACCACGCAGATCCCTGCGAAGCCGCTTCCGGAAAGTTCGTGGGCATTGTGTGCCTTGATGCCGCCGATGGCGACGGACTCGATGCCGCGTTCGCGCGCCGCGGTGGCAAGGTGCCCGGCTGCTTCGGCGCCAATTCCTGCTGGGGCATTCTTCTTGGTTGCCGTCGAGTAAACCGGGCCAATCCCAATGACATCGGGAACGTGCTCTGGGTCGATGGCATCCAACTGATCCAGCGTTCCCACCGAAAGCCCGATGAGGCTATCGGGGCCGAGCAGCGCGCGGGCCTGGGAGAAGTCCATATCGTCTTGGCCAATGTGCAGGTGGCAGCCCACCTTGGCCGCTACCTCGACGCGGTCATTGATAAAGAGCGGTACGTCGCCCAAGACCTTCATGAGCTCGCGGGCGGTAGCCTCGACTTCCTCGTCGCTGGCCTCCTTATCGCGCAATTGCACGACGGTAGCCCCACCACGCACCGCCTCTTGCACGATGGGTATGACCTTGTCCCGCCCGCCGGCGAGCTTAGGATCGGTGATGAGATACAGCGTCCAATCGATGCTCATGCTAGCCCCGCAACGTCCGCGACCTCGGAGGCAGAGATGCGCTCTTCGATGGCGTCAGTGGTGAGCTCATGCAGCGCATCGAGCCAGGCAACCGCAAAGGAGCCAGGTGCCGTGGATGTCTCAGCGGCAACGCTGCCCGCGGCTCCTACATGCGCATGCGCGGCGATGATAGCCGCGAATGGATCCTCCCATGCTGCCAGGTAAGCCGCGCAGATGGCGCCGAGCGAACACCCAGTGCCGATGACGTTTTGCAGCATCGGGTGCCCAGATTCGAGGCTTACCGCACGCGGCCTTTCGCCTGCCTGCACGATGAGATCCGTGGGGCCGGATACGCCAATAACGGTCCCGGTTTCGCGGGAAAGTTTGAGCGCCGGTTCCAGCGCCGCCTCCACGCCATCGGTAGATTCCACGCCGCGCCCGCCGGCTCCGGTTCCTGCCAAGGCGATGATTTCGGAGGCGTTGCCGCGAATCGCCGTCGGGCCCTGCGGCAAGACTTCATGCATAAATTCGGTGCGCTTTTCCAGCCCACCCGCACCGACGGGGTCAAGGACCCACGGGTTTCCGGCCGCGGTCGCACCGGCGATGGCCTCGCGCATGCCGGCGTATTGCTCGGAATTCGGGGTTCCGCAATTGATGAGCACGCCGCTGGCGATCTTCGCAAAATCTTGCGACTCATCTGGAGTATCTACCATTGCTGGGCTGGCGCCGATGGCCAATAGCGCATTGGCAGAAATATTGCTGACGACCTTATTGGTCAAGCACTGAATAAGTGGAGCGGTATCGCGCACCGCATCGTGGGCACGCAGAAATGATAAGTCCACAACAATCCCTTCGCTAGTTCTAACTAAGTGCAGGTTCAATGGGTTTATCTCAGCCACGGTGTGTGGCACCCCATGTTGTAATGCTCAAGCCTAGCAAAACTGCGAAAATGGGAACGAAAACAACAATAGCCGCCGCCCATAGCCCCATAGGCGGGGTAGGGGGAGGCGGCGGCTGGTGCCGAGGAGGATTTAGTTCTTTTCTTCTTCTGCCTCGTCGATGAGGTTACGGGCGATGCGCTGCTGGGTAGTAATTTCCAGGTTGCCGCGGTTGCGGGAGAGGATATTAGCTGCCCAGTTGACCAATACGGCCAAGCGGCTGCGCAGGCCAATGACGTAGGTCAGGTGCAGGGCCAACCAAGCCAACCAGCCCGGGAAGCCGGAGAACTCGGTCTTGCCCAACTTCACGACGGCATTGAAGCGGGTGACGATGGCCATGGAGCCCTTGTCGAAGTACTCGAAAGGTTCCTTTTCATCGGCCGTGGATTCCTCGTCCACCTTGGTCTCGATGAGCTTGGCGACGTGCTCGCCGCCCTGGATGGCCACCTGTGCCAAGCCCGGCAGGCGGTTCAGAGACATCATGTCACCGATGATGTAGACGTTGTTGAAGTCACCAACCGTCATGTCATCGTTGACGGAGACGCGGCCGGCGCGGTCAGCCTCGACGCCGGCCTGGTCAGCGACCATCTTGCCCAGCGGGGAAGCGGCAACACCGGCGGACCAGATCTTGGTCGCGCCCTCGAGGGTGACCTCTTCATCGGTCTTCATGTTCTTGTAGGTCACGGAGTCCTCGTTGACATCGGTCACCATGGCGTTCAGGCGAACGTTGACGCCTTCCTTCTCCAGGGTGCGCTGGGCACGGCGTCCGAGGCGCTTGCCAAACGGCGGGAGTACCTGTGGTGCGCCGTCAAGCAGGTAAATCTTGGCGGCGGAGGTGCCGTAGGTGGAATAGACATCGCTTAGCGTGCGGTTAGCCAACTCCGCGATCTGGCCGGTGAGCTCCACACCGGTCGGGCCGGCGCCGACGATGATGAAGGTGAGGAGGCGCTCGCGCTCTGCGGGGTCATCGGTAAGCTCAGCCTTTTCGAAGGCTGAAATGATGCGGGAACGCAGCTCCAAGGCATCATCCAGGGTCTTCATGCCAGGGGCAAACTTCGCAAAGTGGTCATTGCCAAAGTACGACTGGCTGGAACCAGCGGCGACGACGAGGGAGTCATAGGAGTAGGTGCGCGAAAAGTCATCGAGCTCGGCCGTAACCGTCTGGTCCTCCAGGTTAATGTCGGTCACGTTGCCGTTGACAAAGTCCACATTATCCTGGTTGCGCAGCAGCTGGCGGGTCGAGGGAGCAACCTCACCTGCGGAAATCATGCCGGTTGCCACCTGGTAGAGCATCGGCTGGAACAGGTGGTGGTTTTTCTTATCGATGAGGGTGATCTCAACATCGGCGTTCTTCAACTTCTTCACAGTGTTAAGACCGCCGAATCCACCGCCAACCACGACAACGTGGTGACGGCTTCCGTTTGGACGATAAGGGGTATCAGTCATGGAATTAATGCGACCTTCCTCGAGAAAGCTTAATTTAAGTACCCGTATAGTGTAAACGCTCGTCACATAACGTGCATACTTGATACCCATTTACATGCGTTTCGGGTTTACTTTCCTGCGGAGCGTCTTGACCGAAACCGCTCAGAAACTGGCTAAAATAAGCCCACACCGTGACCCTTTGCACCCAGGAGCGCTCCTCAAACCATGAGTTTTTCCACCCCCGAGCATTTACGCTCCATCGACGCGGAGGCATGGCCCAATATCGCGACCGTGCCATCGCAGCGCTGGGCGACGCTAAAATCCCGCCGGGCCGAGGCGGAATTTGCCAAGGCCTGCGATAATGCCGGCTTGGAGCTCGAACTCGATGCAGCGGGCGGTCCCGATTTAAAGGTGGGCCACGATGCGCTCTTCGAGCGAATCGCCGCTACCGGATGGTTAGGTTTTGCCGAAAGCTACATGGCAGGCGAGTGGACCGTCGAATCCTCCGCCCAATTGGTAAAGGTTTTGGGCAAGCTCCTGCAGGTGGGATACCTCCCCAAGCCGCAGGGAGTAAGCGTCCGCGATTCCGAGCCAGGGGAGCTGCCACTCGACTTGGTGCGCCTCTATGCCGGCGATGGCCTCAGCCACGTTGGCGGGATTTTCTCCAGCGGCGTGCCGACGACGATCCGGGAAACGGTCGAAAGCTTTAGCCCAAAGGCCGGCGGCAGGGAGCCGAAGAGCCACTTTGTCGATGTCACCACGGTCAGCGAGCCCACCAACGTGGACCGGGATGACTTGGGTGAGGCGCAGCGCAGGGCGGCAGATTGGCTCCTCGATGCCACCCGCACCGGCGCCGGTACCCACCTTCTGGTCTATCCCGCTGCCGGGATGCAGGCCGCGATACGCGCTACCAAACGCCGCGCCACAGTCGACGTCCTGACCAGCGATGTCGAACAAATCACCCAGATGCGCGAGGCGCTTGTCTTTGCCGGAACGGAAGACTCTATCCACGTAGAGCGGATTCCGGATTCCGTTCCGAGCCCCAAGCAGTGGCGCGGGCACTACGACGCGATTATCAGCGTGGAAAAATTCGAGCAATTGAGCCCGCGCGAGCGCAAGGCCTATATCCGAGTCCTCGATCGCTTCCTTACCGCAAACGGGCGGGCGGCTTTTCAATCCATCGTGGCCACCGAATCCATGTCGGATGCTGCCCGAGCATCGTTGCAGGCCATGCGGGCCTATATTTGGCCAGGCCTCGACTACCCGCTGACTATGGATGTGCACCGGCTCGTGGATAAGAACTCTCACCTGCGCATCGTGTCCGAGACGCACGTGGGCAGCCACTATATTGAGTCCCTGCGCCAGCAGCGATCCTTTTTTGATGGGCACCTTCGCGAGGCCGCCGCTGCCGGCTTTGATCCGGTTTTCCGCAGGTTATGGACCTTCCAATTCGCACTTCGCGAGGCGCTCATGACGCTCGGGATGATCGATTCCGTCCAATTTGGCCTAACCCACCGCAATCGCGGCGGGCGCCGTTAGGATTTTTATTGCTTTTTAGTGCGGAAGCTCGTCGAATTCGTCTAGCAGGTCAACGCTCGGGACGAAAAAGTTCGTACCGGTCAGGGCCGTGGAGAAGTCCAGGATCCGGTCGTAATTTCCCTCAGGATCGCCGATAAACATATTGCGCAAACGTTCGTTGATATCTTCTGGGTCTTTGGCATATCCAATGAAGTACGTGCCCATCTCACCTGCGGCAAAGGAACCGAAGACCATGTTCTCGCGGTAGATATCCTCCTCAAGGTCATTGAGGGCCACGTGGGAATTGGAGGGCTGCGCATCCTCATCGAGCTCCACGTCATCGGCCTTGGTGCGCCCGATAACGCGTTCTTGCTCTTCGGTGCTGATGCCGCTCCACTTATCTAGGTCATGGGTGTACTTTTGCACGGTGACGTAGGAGCCGCGGGGATAATCGGCGTCATCGGAAAGCAGTACCGTCTCTAAAGCTTCCTCGGGGAGGGGATTGGCGGTGCCATCCACAAAGCCCAGGAGATCGCGCTGGTCCAGGTACTTGAAGCCCTGGGTCTCATCGACCACGGTGGCGGCATCGCCCAGCTGGCGCAGAACCTGGCGCGCCATCTCGTGGCAAAGGTCATAGGTATTCGCGCGGAAATGCAGAGAATATCGCCGGGCGTAGAGGGAGCCTTGTACGTACCCTCCAGCGGCTCGAACTCCTTGAGCTTGTCCGGGCGGGGAGCGCTGGTAAGGCGCGGCCACATAGACGCGCCGATGCCGACGACCGTATAAAGCTCGCCCTCATTGTGGCGGAAATTGACGGACTTGAAGGTATCGCCAAATGCGGAGAGCATGTCCCGAGTAGCTTGCTCGCCGCCTTCCGCAATGTCCAAGACCAGGAACAGGGCGGCGCGGGAAGGCCTTTTAACAACGCGTTGAATAGTCATGAGCTCCAGCATATGTGTTGGCCTTGGGCGTTGCACGTTTGGCGTATGTGGTGCTGTGGGTGGGATTTGATGCGGGATGTGGATGCTTTGATGCGTTTTGACAAATAGAGGGCCAGTTTAGGGCTTTTGGAGGGCACTATTTGTCAATTTGGAACATACTGCGCTGTGAGTGACTTGAACATTCTTGACTGACGGGCCTCGGCACGATGGGAGGGACCGACAGAGATCTAAAATGACATAATGTACATTATCGGACAATAATGGAGTTCGGGGGGTTCAAGCTGAGGATGTGGGACGCTCTGGGCAGTCTCAAAGATTCGACTCCCGCGCCTTGGCGGGCCCGCTTGTTTCGGATGCTGCGCGCTGAGGCTTCGAATGCTTCGGCGGCCCTGGACTAAATTGCCTAACTATTGTCTTCGTTGCGGACTCAGTTGAATTGCCTTTGAATGACTGAAACCAGCCGGGCTTGTGAATTCGTCGCGCCCTGGCCTGTTTGGCGCGTCCGACAAACGACTCTGCAGCTTTGAGACCCAACAACAATTGCGCGCAGGGACACCTCAAACGGGACTTTCCCGCCCCTGTGGCTAGCCCACTTATACCGCACACTTTAGTCACAGTGACGTAAAATTCGGGTAATGAAGGGTACGTAGCACTGTGGGTTTATTGGTTTTTATAGGCGCTCCACAGCTGCCAGATGGTTAATACCGCCAGCAATACTGCAACCGCAGTGACAATCCACATCTGCTGGACCGCGACGAAAATCGAGAAAGCTATGACGACTACGAGGCGGAACCACAGGGCGGAAATTAAGCGTCGAGAATTCACGGTTTAGTCCTAATTCTTAGTCCTTGTTTAAGGAGATGCGCAGGTTGATCTCGCCATCTTCAGCGACCTTGGCCGCCAGCATGTCAGGCGTCTCCACGTTGTAGTCCAGGCGGTTGATCGGAATGTCTCCGCCAATGACGATATCGTCACCGTCCCGCAGAACATCGAACTCCTGGGTGATTTCCTGGGTCTTATCCTTGATCGTGAGGTCGCCGGTGAGCTTAACGGAGCCGATGGTGCCGTCTTCGGGGACATCGGCAAGCGAGGCGGGCTTAGTAAGCGTGAAGGAAGACTCTGGGAAGTCTGAAGTCTTAAAGAGTTTGGATTTCATGTTTTGATCGCGGACCTTCTTGTCCGTGGTGAGGGCATCCATATTCACTGTAACGGTGGCGGACTCCAGCGTGGAATCAGAAATCTCTGCCTGGCCGGTAACCTCCGTCGTCGATCCGGAGGTGGACGTTCTTTCCGCCGGCAGCACCTCGTCAAAGGTAAAGCCTACCGAGGTATGGTTATCGGCGCGGCCCTTGGCCACTGACCAGGAGCCGTCGAGCGGAGTCGAGGCTGCCTTGGCGCCATCGGCAGTCACGGGCTCCGTCTTGACGCCGCCGCTTTTGAAAAGCGAGTACACAATCGGGCCGATCGCTACGGCGGTAAGCACGAGGATTAAAACCACGAAGATGGAAACGACGAGTTTCCGGTTATAAAAAAGATTTTTCATCTACTATCGAAGTCCTTCTAAACGCCGAGCCAGCGAAATAAGCTCCTCACACAGACTGGAAAGCTCTTCCGCGCTCGCGCCTTCTTCTGCGGCGGTTTGAATGTCTTCTGCGGAGCACCGCAATTCAAAAAGGCCGTCGCGCAAACCTTGCACTTTATCTGGGCTTAAGATTACTGCATCGGCAGGAATATCCGTGCCACTAACATTGTTTCTTTGTTCATAAGCACGCTGTTTGCACGAGGCGCTGCAAAACTTACGTGGTCGTCCCCTACCGCCTTGGTCAATATCCTTTCCACACCATTGGCAGGAACCGACATTGCTTTCACGACTAGCTGTACGGATCACTCGATACACTTTAGTCCATTAAACGGCGGGCTGGGAACAATACTGCGTGGGTGTTCGTTATAATAAATAGCTCTTAGGCGAAACTATCGCCGTCAATCAGGGATCTCTTTGAAAAGGATGATGTTGCATGGCAGATCGCGTACTCCGTGGCAGCCGTATGGGTGCAGTCAGCTACGAAACTGACCGCGACCACGACCTCGCACCGCGCCAGATGGTGAAATACCGCACGGATGATGGTGAGACTTATGAGGTGCCCTTTGCACATGAGGCAGAAATCCCTGAAGAATGGATGTGCAAGAATGGCAAACTGGGCCACCTCGTAGAGGGCGAAGGCGTGGAAGCTAAGCCCATCAAGCCACCGCGCACCCACTGGGATATGCTGCGGGAGCGTCGCTCCATCGAGGAGCTCGATGAGCTTTTGGAAGAGCGCATTAACCACCTGCGCTCCCGCCGTCGGACCGCTGCTCGCCTCCTCAAGGAACAGGAACAGCAGAAGAAGTCTTAAAGGCTCAAGCGGAATTAATTTAAGCCCGTACCCTGACTGCCATTTTGGCACGGGGTACGGGCTTTATGCTGCTTAGATTATTTCTTCTTGGTCAGCTGGCCCACCTGGTGCTTGACCAAGTAGCCCAGCTCATTGGCAAAATTGGTGGCCCAACCTACACCGTTGCGGGCCTTCTGGCCGGCATTGTGAACGGAGCCGTATTTCACCTCGTGGTCCGCCAGCTTGGACACCTCGCCGGCGAAGTCCTTCACCTGTTCCGCGCGGTGGGCCACTCCCCACTTGGTTACCTCGAAGAGGGAGTCCTTGACAAAGGAGCCATCCAGCTTGGATTCGCCGTACTCGCGCTCGGTGAAGGTGATGGGCACCTCGCGGATATCGTATCCAGCCTTGACCGCGCGGAAGGCCAAGTCCACCTGGAAGATGTAGCCGGCCTTGGACAGCTCATCAAAGTCGATGTCTTCCAACAGCTCGCGGCGGAAGGCGCGGTAGCCTGCGGTCATATCGGACAGGTCGGTTCCAAGCGCGAAGGAAATGTACAGGTTGCCCAAGCGGGACAGGTACTCGCGGGATGCCGGCCAGTTAACGGTCTCGCCGCCCGGCACGTAGCGGGAACCGATGACGAGGTCCGCGCCCTTGTCAATCTCCTCCAGCAGCAAGTGCAGCTGCTCTGGGGCGTGGGAGCCGTCAGCATCCATTTCACAAAGGACCTGGTAGTCGCGCTCCAGGCCCCATTCGAAGCCGGCGATATAAGCGCCCAAGAGGCCGCCCTTGCCCTCGCGGTGCAGCACGTGAATGTGGTCATCTTCTGCTGCGAAAGCGTCGGCCTTCTCGCCGGTGCCGTCGGGGGAATTATCATCCACAACGAGGATGTGAACCTCTGGCAGCGCCTCGCGGACGCGGCCGGTAATCAGGGGAAGGTTTTCAATCTCGTTATACGTTGGGATGATAACCAGCGTCGCAGAATCAAGAGTGCTCACAGTAATTAATGCTCCTACTTTTCTTTAGCGCCGACACCGCGAGGTGTACGACCCAATCGGTTGGTACGCACGGCAATGAGTGCGCAGACGGTACCAATAATAACCATCAGCCACTGCATGAGCGAACCGTAGCGCACCGAAAATGTTTCGCCGGTTTTCAGCGGCAGGCTTTCTACCAGTGCCGCGGGCTCAAAGAGCTCCGTGGATTGGCTTACGCTGCCGTCTGGGTGCACGAGTGCGGAGACCCCAGAGGTGGCTGCGACCACGACGGCGCGGTCGGTTTCGAGCGCGCGCAGCCTGCTCATGGCCAGCTGTTGGTACGTCATATCGGAAAAGCCGAACGTGGCGTTATTGGTAGGCGTCGTAAGAATCTGTGCGCCGTTTTTGACGGATTCGTGGAAGGCGTTATCGAAGGAGACCTCGTAACAGGTCGCCACACCTACCGCGACGGAATTCATGGAGACCACACCGGGTCCATCCCCTGCCTTGAAATCCCCGGCGAGGTCGACGTAGTCCGAAAAATGCGCGAAGAAGTCCCGCATGGGCATGGTCTCACCGAACGGCTGCAGGTACTTCTTATAGTGATGGTCGCCCACGCCGTGGCCGGGAGTAAAGACTTGCATGGTATTGCGCGCGCCCACCTCATCGCGGGTGGCGGTGCCAACCAGCACTGGCGCGTCAATGGCATCGACGGCCCCGCTAATGGCTTGGGCCGCCTCGCCGTCGCGGAAAGGGTCGATATCGGAAGAGTTTTCCGGCCAGATCACCAGATCTATATCGTCTTCACGGCGGGCTAGCTTCTCCGTTTCCTGGACGTGGTTATTCAGCACCGCCCGCCGTTGCCCGGCGAAATCTAAACCGCTGCGTGGCACGTTGCCTTGAATGGCAGCCACCTTGGTCTCGCCAACCTTGGTCTCGGCAGAATCGATGCCTCGCCCGGCCATTAGTCCAACGATGAGCGGGAGAATTAGGGCGGCGGCAGCGGCCACCTTTACCCGCCCGCCGCGCAGCAACAAGCCGGCCAGGCCGCAGGCGCACAATACCGTTGCCGCCGTAATCAGCGAGGTCCCACCCCACGGGGCGAGGTTGGCTAGGGGGCCTTCAATTTGCCCCCACGCCAGCTTGACCCAAGGAAAACCGCCAAAGGGAACCGAGGAACGCAGGACCTCAACGGCGAGGTATACGAAGGGAAAGACCAAAAATCCGTATCGCCACCGAGCCACAGCGGCCCCGAAGATGCCTAAAAAGATGGCATAGACCGAAAGCCAGATAGAAAGTGCTGCATAGGGCACGGTCCCTACCAACTCGCCAATCCAGGGCAGGCTCAGCAGGTACAAGACCAACCCGTGCGTCACCGCCAAAAGCGCGCCTACGGATCCGCGCACCTGTCGCCCACGCCACGGCATCAGGCTCACATATAACAGGGCGATGCCAATAATCGCGCCCCACCACCAGCCGCGCGGCTCAACGGCGGTAAAGGTCAGCGCACCAGACATGCCCGCTATGACGAGGCGGGCGAAAAATACCGCCACTTATTTTCCACCCTGTGAGTTATCGTCGCCTCCGCGGGGACCGAAGTCATCAGGATCCAGGTTCTCGGACCAGTTGCGCAGCTCTTCCTCATCGATTACCTCGTGGGAGTCGCTCTGACCAGAGGACTGACCAAAGGATTGCCCCACTGCTTGCCCAAAGGAACCAAAGTTGCCATAGCTATCGTGCTGTTGCGCCATGGGCGATGCCTCGTAAATGCGCACACCCATCCTCTCCACCTTGCGGTAGATGGATACGGCCATAAACTTTCGAAACAGCGACCGCGTTGGGGCGAAGATGAGCAGAATCCCCAGAAAACTGGTCAAGAACCCAGGCAGGGACAGCAACATGCCACCGGCCAAGGTCAAGCCCACGTTGCCGGCGGTTTTTCCTACGTTGTCATCGCGCACGTAGTAGGTCCCGTCACCGGCCTGCTCTACTTGTTTACCCATCAACCGGCGCACCTCAATGCCAGCGATGGACATGCCAAAGAACATCGTGATGAACAGGGCAATGAGCGCCCAAAAGACGCCAATCCACTCGGCGACGGCCCAGAACGCTAAGGTTTCCGCCAGCATATAGAGGACGAGATATAAAATCGGCATAGCTTCCAGTTTAACGAGCAATGCTGACGATATGCTGGCAACACTCAGGCTAGACTGGCAAGCTATGCATTACCCCGAATTTTTCCAGCACCCCGAGTCCGGCACTTGCCTGCGCCTGCACGTTGTGGGCGGTTTTACCAGCCCCAATGATTGGATCCATTTGGGTTATTGCGCGGCGCACTGGGCCGATGGCAGCGTCTATATCCGCCCCAATTCCGCCATCGAGTTGCGGGGAGTTACAGACAAGGCCCAGCTTGCGGCGGAGCTGGATAAATTAGAGCTGCAGAGCTTCCACATTCCTATGCTGGCCTCTCCCCTTTCTGCCGCGGCGAAGCAGGCCGCGCGCGAGCTGGCCACGCACCTGTATACCGAACAGCCCGGCTTGGAGTCGCTCGCGATTACCACTACCGACGACGATCTCCCGGCTTCTGCCACGCAGGTCAGCATGCGGCTGCTTGACGATGCCACCTTGGATATCATCCAGTCCCCCGCCACCAACAGCCCTTCCGCAGGCCTCTCGCTTGCCGATGCCGCAGCCCACCTCCAACGCCTCGGTGCGCAAAGCACCGAGACGAAGGGCACTGGGGCAAGTGGCGCGGAGCTTAACGCGGAACCAGGGCCGATTGGCTGGCTGGACGAGCACCAGGCAGATGGCGTGGTCGACCTTGGCGCGGGCGTCCACCAAGGCGCCATCCCGGCGCAGTTCGCGCAGCTTATCGGCCAGCTCGAGGTGGCCATCACCGTCACCCCGTGGGGTGGCTTAGTCTTTCACGACATCGCGGAGGGCGATGCCGAGGTCGTCCTCCGCGTGCTCGCCCCGCGCGGTTTCATCTTCGACATCAACTCGCCCCTGTTGCGGGACGGCGAGGCCGACTAACGCGGCATGTGCCGCCACACGGGTCGGGGCACCAACCGCATAACCCATGCCAATGCTTGCAGCGCCTTTGGGATCCACAGGGTGTGGCTGCGCGCCTGACCGCGGCGGTCATCGGTATCTATGCAGGCGACGACGGCATCGGCGACATCGCCTGGCCAGACCGATAGTGGGGCCGGTTTCATTCCTTGGGTCATGGATCCAATGACGAACCCGGGCCGCGCGGTAATCAGCCCGAGCCCGCTGCCGTGCAACCTGTCCGCGAGGCCCTGGCAAAAAGCATCCAGGCCAGCCTTGGTGGAACCGTAGACATAATTGGCGCGGCGGGCCCGCCACCCAGCGATGGAGGAAAAGGCCACGATATGGCCGCGCGGCATCGATTGCGCCGCCACCGTGAGCACGGAGACCTGGGCGGTGTAGTCAATGGTGGCGATCTGTGCCGCGTGGGCAGGATCGGTGTCCGCCCTATCTTGATCCCCCAGGATGCCAAAGGCGACCACGGTAAGTTCAATGGCGCCGACGCGTTCCTTGGCCTCGGCAAAGATTTGGCGGTGCTGGGAAAAGTCCTCCGCGTCAAAGGACAGCTGGTGGACGCTGCGCGCACCAGCGGCCTTTAGCTGGGAGGTAATCTCCTCAAGCCCATGCGTCCCGCGCGCGGCGAGGACGATGTCGTTGCCACGGGCCACGCGCTGGGCGATTTCGCCGCCGATATCGCTGCGCCCGCCCAAGATCAGTACGCCAGCCACTTAGCGCACTTCGCGTTCAACGACGTTGAGGGACTCGTAGCCATCCTTGGTAAGTACCACGATGTCCTCGAGGCGCATGCCCCACTGGCCCTCCAGGTAAATGCCCGGCTCGATGGAAAAGGCCATGCCCTCTTCCAGCGTCAGGTCATTGCCCTCCATGATGAAGGGCTCCTCGTGGGTCGAAAGGCCAATTCCGTGGCCGGTGCGGTGAACGAATTTATCGCCCCAGCCGGCATCGGCAATAGCCTTCCTCGCAACACCGTCGATTTCTTCGGCCGTGCTGCCGGGCTTGGCGGCGGCACGGGCGGCCGCTTGGGCATCGTAAAGCACCGCATAGGCATCCTGGAAGTCCTGCGGCGCCTGGCTGAGATCGCTGCCTACGACGTAGGTGCGGGTGCAATCGGAGTGGTAGCCGGAGGGCAAGGTGCCTCCGAGATCCACGACGACGGGCTCGCCCGCAGCCAGCTTCCGGTCGGAGAAACTGTGGTGCGGATTGGCGCCATTCGGGCCGGAACCCACGATGACGAAGTCAATGATGGAATGCTCTTTGAGGATGAGCTTTTCCAGTTCATGGGCCACCTCGGCCTCGGTGCGGCCGGGCTGCAGGAGCTCGGGAACCTGCGCATGCACGGCGTCGATGGCCTGGCCGGCCTTGCGCAGCTCCGCGATTTCCGCCTCGTCCTTGCGGGTAAACAGCTCCGCGAGCGCGTAGGTGGCAAGAACGTAGTCTGCATCAGATACGAGCCCCTGGAACTGCAAAATATGATCCGCCGTCAGGGATTGGCCCAGCGCGACCTTCTTGATCGACGCAGCACCCTGGAGGGCGAGTTCGTAGGGATTATCGCCGTCATTCCACCCGCGCAGCTCCACATCGAGCTTGCCGACGGGCGCCGATTTAATATCCGTAATATCCGTATTCGGCGAGACGATCCACGGCGTGCCGCTTTGGGGAACGGCCAGCACCGTCAGGCGCTCGTGGGACGATACCCACGAACCGGTCAAGTAGGCGAAATCGGGGCCGGTGCCAATCAGCAAAAGGTCAATGCCCTGCTGGGCGGCCGCTTCTTGTGCGGCCGCGAGCCGGCGGGAATATACTTCGGGAGAAAAAGCCTGAGTAGTCATGCCCTCAGTCTACTAGTCAGTAGGACGAGCTAGCTTAAGCCCCGATCGCGACGACCCCGCGTTGGATGGCATCGATTGCGCGGCGCGCGTTGCGCTGGATCTGGCCATCGTAGCCAGTTTTGGCGATTTGCTGCAGGAGGTCCACAACTTGGCGGCACCACCGCACGAAATCACCGGGGGTAAGCTCCGCGCCCGCTTCATTGGCCGCCGCCATGCAATAGCCCAAGGGCGCACCCGCTGACCACTGGTGAATCGCCAGCGCAAATCCGGCTTCCGGCTCGCGCGTTGGGGGCAGGCGGTGGCGCCGTTCATCCGCGCTGAGCTCGGTATAGATGCGCCAGGTCGCATTCATGGCATCGGCCATGCGGTCCGTAGCTGCCTCCGGCTGGCCACCAGTGGCCTTCCTATTTTCAAAGCAGCACAGGGAAGCAACGCCGGCCAATTCCGCCGGATCCAGCTCATCCCAAATGCCGCGCTTCAAGCACTGGGCAACGAGCAGATCGGATTCGCTATGAATCTTGGCCAGGCGCTCGCCTTCCTCAGTGATGACCGGCGTGCGATCGCTGCCCGCGCCAGAGGACTCGACATAGTCCATCTCCGCGAGCAGATCCACGATGCGTTCAAAGGTGCGGCCCAGCGTATCGGTCGCCTTATTCACCTTGGCCTGCAGCTTTTCGAGGTCGCGCTCGCGCCGTGCCAACTTCTGCGCCACGCCAGCCAGTTGCTCCCTATCGGTGGCGGGCCACTCGTGTGCAGGGTGCTCGCGAATGGCATCGCGCAACTCGCCTACCCGCTTATTTGGCCGCAGGCGCGGCTTCGACTTCATCCGCTTCGGGCGGTCAAACTTTTCGCGGCGGAAGAGATCCTGGATGTACTTGGTATTGCGCCGCGGATTCTTCCGTACCGGCTTCGGGATCTTAATGCGGCCCAGCTGAATCGGTGGATTGCTAATCCCGGTGGCATCGATGCGCCCTGACCAGCCGGATTCCGTGGTGACCCACGGGCGTGGATCTTCAGTCTGGTTGGCCGGGGTGACCACTGCGGCAAGGGTGGGCCGTTTCTTCCCGGCAAGCGCGATGACGTCACCTAATTGCAGGCGGGCTAGCACTGCGACCACTTCCTGGGTGCGTTGGTGTTCCTTATCAACCTTGGATTGCTTTTCTTCTGCCGTCAGCTCGCGGCGCAGCCGGATATAATCCATGAGCACCTCGGCGGGATCCTCGCCGTCCTTGGCTGGTGGTGCGAGGGCAGCGACGGCATCGTCAAGCTGCTCCCGCAACTCGCGCACGCGATGCTCCGCCCGTTCAAGTTCACGAGTTTCTTCCACCACGGAGCCATCGGCTTGGAACTGTGCAAAAGACTTTTCTAGCAGCCGCAGCGAGTCTTCAAAACCGAGCATGCCCAGCAGGTTAATGGCCATGTTATAGCCCGGCGCAAACGTGGAAATGAGCGGATACGTGCGCGTCGATGCCAAACCGGCGACAAAACGCGGATCCATAGCAGGAGCCCACTGCACGACCGCGTTGCCCAGGGTATCGATTCCGCGCCGGCCGGCACGCCCGGTTAGCTGCGTGTATTGGCCCGGCGTGAGATCCACGTGCGCTTCGCCATTGAACTTAATCAACTTCTCAAGCACCACCGTGCGAGCGGGCATATTAATGCCCAGGGCAAGGGTTTCGGTAGCGAATACGGCGCGCACCAAACCGCGGACGAAGAGATCTTCTACGATGTGGCGAAACGCCGGGAGCATCCCTGCGTGGTGGGCGGCAAAACCGCGCGAAAGCGCCTCGCGCCACCGACGGAAATCCAAGACCTGCAAGTCCTCCTCTGGGATGCCTTCGACGCCGGCATCGACGATGGCCTTGATCTCTTCTGCTTCCTCTTGCGTCGTCAGCACCATCCTGCTGCGCAGGCACTGATAGAGGGCGCCATCGCAACCGGCGCGGGAAAAGATGAAGGTAATCGCGGGCAGCATATCTTGCGATTGCAGCACCTTGAGCACCTCAGGGCGCCCTAAGGGGCGGTAGCGATCTTGCGGCCGGGAGGAACCAGAACGCCCGCCCGCTTTACCATGAAATTCGCTGCGCCCTCCGCCCTTGTGGCGCGCCCTCGCGCGAAAACCCTTGCCGGATTTATAGTCCGCGCGTCCATCATCGCTATCGCCTGCCTCCAAGCGCTGAATGCGGCGCTCTAACTCAGAATTGACCTGGCCGCCGGATTCCGGCTCAAAGAGCGGATAAATCTTGCGGCCCAACATCATCCATTGATCGAGCGGAACGGGACGGTGTTCGGTCACAATGACCGAGGTATCACCCCGGACCGTAGCGAGCCATTCACCGAATTCCTCGGAATTGGACACGGTGGCAGATAGTCCAATGATGGATACGTGGTCCGCCAAGTTCAAGATGACTTCCTCCCAGACCGCACCGCGGGAGGCATCTGCAAGGAAGTGGATTTCATCCATGACCACGTGGGTAAGCCTATCCAGCGCGGGAGAATCCGCGTAGATCATATTCCGCAGCACCTCGGTGGTCATGACGACGATTTCGGCATCGGCGTTGATAGAGACATCGCCAGTGAGCAGACCAACGGCATCATCGCCGTGCTCAGCAACGAGGTCGTGGTATTTCTGGTTGCTCAGCGCCTTAATCGGGGTGGTATAAAAGCACTTCGTGCCGCGGCTTAGTGCCAAAGACACGGCGAACTCGCCAACGACGGTTTTACCTGCGCCGGTAGGGGCGCAAACGAGCACCCCTTGGCCATTTTCTACCGCCTCACACCCCTGCACCTGGAACTCATCCAAGGGGTATGGGAGGCCGGCGGCGAAGGTATCCAGGTGAGTTTCAGTCATATCTCACAAGGCTACCCGTGCTTAAAGCACATCGTCGAAAAAGCCGCCTGCATCGGTAGGCCGGTGCGGCCCCTTGCGATACTCAGCCTGTTGCGAAGCGCTATCCGATGCCCCCTTTTCCCCGCGGACCATCTGCGATGACGCACTAGGTGCCGCGGGCTTTGGCGAGGCATACACTCCCGAGGGGGCATCGACAGGCGCGGGCCCGCCTACGCCCGTGGGGCCCTCATCAAGCGCGGACGCGGATTCATCATCGAGATCCATCCATGCAGGGCGCTCACGGTTCTGACGTTTATCGTGAACGCGGCAGAACTGGAATGCAATCTCAATAAGCAATAAGAGGCAGGCGGACAAGACCACCATCGTGAAGGGATCTTGGCCCGGAGTCACGAAGGCGGCGAAGATCATCACGGCGACGATGATAATGCGGCGCTTGTCCTTGACGTGGTTATATTCCAAGACGCCAATAAGGTTGAGCGAGACGATCAACAGCGGAATCTCGAAGCTGATGCCGAAGATGAGCAAGAGCGCCAAGAGGAAGTAGAAGTATCGCTCACCGGTTAATGCTGCTGTTTGATACTCGGCGCCGATGCCGATGAGGAATTCTAGGCCCACGGACAAGATGAAGTAGGCCAAGATGGCGCCCACCAAGAACAGGAAGACGGCCACAGCGACGAAGCTTAAGGTATAGCGGCGCTCATTCTTATGCAGCCCAGGGACGATGAATGCCCACACCTGGTAGAGCCAGACCGGGGATGAAAGCACCGTGCCTGCCAAGGTGCCGACCTTCAGGCGCAAAATCAGCATCTCGAAGGGGCTGGTGGCAAGCAACCGACACTCGCCGTCGTTATTGAAATTGGCCCGCTTATCTTCCGGCAAAGAGCAATACGGTTCGCGCAGGATTTCTCCCAGCGGCGGAATCCGGAAGGGCGCCTGCTGGTACCAAATGAAACCGATGATCGCGCCGATGACCAAGGCCAGCAAGGAGATGATGATCCTTCGCCGCAGCTCTTGCAGGTGCTGCACCAAGGTCATCTCGCCCGTAGGGTTCTTGGGCTTGCGTGAAAAACCTCGCCGCTTGCGGCGCACGCGGGTTCCTGGTTCGCCGGCAGGGTGGGACTGTGAGGACATCAATTTGGCTCTTTCAACGCACAAGAGCGAACACTACCCTGCCCACTCGATTTCTGAGGGCCGGTCTCCGACACGGCCGACGAGTGCATAGGCAGAGCGTGTTCGCCTTTTTAGCTGGCAGGCGTTAATTCTGAGAGGAAGAGTTTCCCTGCTGGTGGCCAGGTTGCATATCCGGGCGGTTCCAGAACTCCTCATCGGACTGCTGGCGCTTCTGGCTCAATTGAGCTTGCGCCTCAGAGCGCTTGGAGTCCTCCGATTGCATTTCATTGACCTCGGATTTGAAAATGCGCATCGAACGGCCCATGGAACGAGCAAGATCGGGCAATTTCTTCGCGCCAAATAGCAAGATGATGACAAGAACAATCAGGCCGATTTCCAATGGTCCTAAGGTCATAAGATCCTCTTTCGGTTCTTCTTTGCCTGCGCCGGGTAGCCGCCGCGGGCGCTCCCTTCGCGGGGAATAGTCGCGGGGCACGTGTAAGACGCATGTGCGTGCAGTAACTGAAAATTAAGTATAGCCCTTCAACGCGGCATTCCCGCGTTCCGCAATGAGATTCACGATAGATTGCGGGGCTATAACGCGTAACCTATCTGCCTGACCGAGGGCGAAACGAACCACCCAATCTACCGAACCCACCTGCATTGTCGCAGCTATGGTGCCGTTTTCTAGGCGTTTTCCTAGTTGCATGTCGTAGTATTCTGCCAACCAGGTGAATTCTTCGCGGATGGCTAATTCCACGGAATCCGCCGTACCTAAATTAAAGGGTGCCGCAGCGTCGAAATCCAACTCCTTGAGACGCGGATGAGCGGTTTCCTCGGTCAATTCGGCATGCTTGATGCGGTCGATGCGGAAGGTCCTGTGCCCCTGCTTTTCTTCCTCCCACGCCGCGAGATAAGGCTCCGCATCCACGATGAAGATCCGGGCCGGATCAACTAGGCGCTCGGTTTCCTTATTAGATGAAGCACTCCAATAGCGCATCCGGATGCGCCGTTTTTCATTGAGCCCGCGGTTTAAGGTTGCCTGGATATCGAATTCTTGCGGGTCCACCGTCGATAATGTGTCATAAATGCTCAGCGTGCGCTCATCCATAATGGAGCGCAATTTTTCCGCGGCCGACTTAATCGCTCTGGCATCCAGCAGCCCGGGCATAGCCTCGAGGGATTCTAGGGTAAGCAGGAGTGCGCCGGCCTCGGTTGGGGTAAGCCGCAATGCTTGTCCGAGACCTTGGTCGTTGTAGATGGTGACCCCATCGCGGTAACTGAAAGAGAGATCGATGAGCTCCTCGGTATTGCGGCCGGTCCCAGAGCAAAATAGCCGGTCCACGGCATCTTTGAGCTCTCCTGGGTCCATCCCCAAATCCGCGGCTGCCTCCATCGGGGTTTTATCCGGATGGTTTTGAAAATATGGGATGAGGTTGAGCGACCGGACGAGCGCCTGCAGTTTATGAGATCCATCGGCCATTGGTTTACTCAGCTCCGTTGTGGTTGGCGGCTGTGCGCAATAGGTTAATGATGTCAGTGCTCACCTCAGGGGGATCGAGCACTTTTACTTCTGGGGCATAGCCCGCTGCGGTGCGCACCAACCAATCTTTTTGGACCCCGGTCAGCACTACGGTGCCTTCGGCGGTGCGCTCCCCCGCGCTTTCTAGCTCTTGGGCTTGACCTTCAGGGATATGCAGGGTCGCGTCCACCTTTTCGCCGCGTTGTAGTGCTTCTTTGACGAGCTTGTCGATGTCCACCGTCGGCTCGATATACTCAGCCGGCTGGTGGGACCTTTTGATATCGGAAAGCCTTAAGGCCCGGAAGACGCGCGGGGCGGCGCGGTCCACATCAAAGCCAACGATATAAATGCGGCTCTGGTGGTTGACCACTCCCCAGGGATCCATGGTCCGGCGCACGGTCTCTGCTGCCGGGTGGGGGCGGTAGGCAAAGGTAATGCGGACTTTATTTCGCACGGCGGCGAGGACGAAGGTGATGACCTCGGGGGCAAGGCGGGTGATGTCATTGACCGCGGTATAGACGGGCGCGCCCTCCAGGTTGCGAGAAGCGCCCGAGGCGGCGATCTTGGTCCACCCGGACAGGGAGAAATCGCTCAATCCACCAGGGGTTCCCACTCCCCCTGCGATGCCAAGCACCATCGCTTCTTCCGGTGAAAATTCCACCGGCGGGAGCTGATAATTGCTTTGGTCGAGGCGGTATGAGGCCCCGTCTTCCCCACCGGTGTGCACGATGGGGACTCCGGCGCGTTGCAAGGTGGCGATATCGCGTGCCAGCGCCTTGGTAAAAGCCTCGTCGGATTTATCGCTATAGCCTGCGACGTGGCTGCGGATCCAGGCTGCAGAGCGGTCCGGTGAACCACCCGAATTCGCCACTCCTTGCAGCGCAAAGGATAGGTTGGTGAGCCTTTCTACCGCCGCATCCTGCCGGCTCGGCGTGGATCGTGATGCCACCACGTTGTCTACTCTCCCCAGTGCTCAATGTGCACGCCCTAGGCGTGATTATCGTGCATATAGTCTAGCAATGCCTCAACGCGCGGATCTGTGGACGCGAAGGGATCGAGCAGTTCCTCGGTGCGCGGTTCTGGGCGGTTGACCTTCAGCCGCGTCCAATCCACGGTCACGTGCGCGCCGCATTCTTCGGCCGCAGCAAGGAACTTTCCGCGCAGCGCCGCGCGCGTAGTCGGCGGTGCGCTGGTTACCGCACGCTCGATGTCTTCATCTTCAATCCAACGCTCAATCATTCCGCGGCGAAGCAGCACGTCGTACAGTCCTCGCCTTGGCCGGATATCGTGATAGGTCATATCAACCTGCGTCAGCTTCGGATGCGCCCAGTCACCGCCCAAACGGGAGCGGTAGCGCTCGAGCAGCTCGAGCTTGATCACCCAATCAATCTCGCGGTTCACGCCGGAGAAATCTCCGGTCTCGATGGCGCGCAGGATGCGCTCCCACAGGTCAACGACGCGCTCCAATTCCGCCGTGGGCGTCCCGGCGTCTTCGCGGTGAGCAAGCCAATCGCGGGCCCGCGCGCAAAGCTGCTGCTGGACCTCCAAGGCTGTAATGGTTCCCCCGCTAACAAGCGGCAACGGTGTTGAGCCGGTCACATCGCGCGCAATGGAGCGAATGTGGTGGATTGGATCTGCGATCTCGAGCTCGGGTAGCTCGAAGCCTGCCTCCAGCATCTCTAACATGAGCAGGGTGGAGCCGACCTTTAGTGCGATGGTGGGCTCTGCCATATTGGAATCGCCGACGATGATGTGCATGCGGCGGAAGCGCTTGGAATCCCCATGCGGCTCATCGCGGGTATTGATGATGGGCCGGGAACGGGTGGTCGCGGACGATACGCCCTCCCATACCTGATCGGCGCGCTGGGATAAGAGGAATTGCGCGGGGTGATCGCCCTTGGCAGGCTGTACCATTCCCGCCCCGCAGATAAGTTGGCGGGTAATCAAGAACGGCAAGAGCGCCACGCCCAGGTCTTTGAGCACCATGTGCCGGCTAATGAGGTAATTCTCGTGGCAGCCAAAGGAGTGCCCGGCGGAATCGACGTTGTTCTTAAAAAGGTAGACCGCGCGCTCGTTTCCTTCTTCGGCCAAAGCGTCTTCTGCCTGCAGGGCTAGGCGGTTCATCACGCGGTCACCGGCGCATTCATGGGCGATGAGCTGGCTGAGGCTATCGCATTCGGCGGTGGCTACCTCAGGGTGCGAGCCGACGTCGAGGTACAGGCGGCTGGCATTGATGGCAAAGATATTGGACGAGGCGTACTTTTCCACGATCGGCCGAAAGAGCACGCGCGCAACCTCATCCGGACTTAATGCCCGCTGGCTCTTCGGCGTCGCGGTGGACAGGCCGTACTCGGTTTCGATGCCCATGATCCGCCGGGCAAAAACGGGACGGGTGGATTCCACGCCTACTGTCCGCCCTTTTGGACGTACGAGCGGACGAATTCTTCCGCGTTATTTTCTAGCAGGCCATCGATCTCATCCAAGAGATCATCGGTGCCAGAGGTGTTGATATTGAGCTGGGTAGCGGTAAATTCTTCCTCTGACTCGGGGCCATTTCCCCCATTATTGCTAGAAACCTGGCGATTCGAAGTGGACACGGTGTCATCCTTTCGTCATATTAGGTGATCATTACTTACGATACTCGGGCTGGATGCCGATGGCAGCAAGCCCTTCAAGTAACTCCTCTACGCTGCTGGCGCCCTCGATAATGCCTTCGCAGTCCGCGCGGGTAAGGCCGCGGGTATCATCCATGGCCACGGTGGCCCAGACGCCATTGCGGGAGCGCCCGTCCGTAGCACCACGGCGCAGGGTGAGGCTTTGCCAACTGGCGGCGATGATGTCTTCGCCGAATTTCTGCGTTATGCGCCCGCGGAAATATGCTCGGGTGTCGGCGGGCGGCTCGGCCGCAGCGTGGTGTAGGTCTTCAGCGGTAAAGAGCTGGCGCATCTGCCCCTTGCGCACCAGCGCATGGTGCAGCGACTTCTCGGGATCGATTTCCGCGTATTGCAGGTCGATCAGGCGCAGCTTGGGATCATCTGGGGCGATGCCGCGGTCGAGGTAGCTCTTGATCAACCGGTACTTGGCCACCCAATCTAGGAGGTGGGCGGCCTTGAGGGGGTCATCGGCAAGCAGCTCTACTGCCTCGTCCCAGGCCGCCAGCACCTTGTGGTCGGCGGAAGTCTCCGGCTGCAGGCGGCGACGGTATTCGGCGAGCAGCTCGAGGGCGGTGAGCGTGCGGCCATCGGCAAGCGTGAGCCGGTGGCGCAATTCAAGGTCGCGGCTTACCAGGGGGACCTCCGCGACGGCATCGGCCAAGCGCAGGTCGCTAAAGTCCGTGCCCGCCTCAATGGCATCGAGCACCAGCGAGGTCATGCCCAATTTCAGCAGCGTCGAGGTCTGCGACATATTCGCATCGCCGATGATGACGTGCAGGCGGCCGAAGTCATCGTGGATGGCATGGGGCTCGTCGCGGGTATTGATAATGCCGCGGTTGAGGGTGGTTTCCAGGGAGATTTCCTGCTCAATATAATCCGCGCGCTGGGAAATCTGGAACCCCGGTTCCTCTCCAAACTCCCCGCGCCCCATGCGCCCAGCACCAATGACGACCTGCCGGGCCACGAAGAAGGGAATCAGCGCCTGGGCCATGACCGAAAAATCGGTGCTGCGAGCATACTGATAGTTCTCATGCGAACCGTAGCTGGCGCCCTTGCCATCGACGTTATTCTTGTACAACCGCAGCGGCGGGCACGGCTGCCGGTCCGCCAAGACGGAGTTTCCCTGTGCCGTCAGCTCCGCCACAGCATCCCGGGCCTGCAGCAACGTGTGATCGCCGGCGGCGTCATAGAGCGTCGCGTCCCAAGCATTCGTGCACTCCGGAGCGGAATATTCGGGGTGGGCATGGTCCACATAGAACCGCGCCCCGCTCGGGGTGACAACATTGGCCACACCAACCGCATTGGGGTCTACCACGGGCACCGTATCGTAGCGCTTGAGATCAAAACCGCGCGAGTCCCGCAAGGGGTGCTCTTCCGCAAAATCCCAGCGCGAACGCGCGCCCGTATACAGCGCAGCATAGGCCACCACCGCATGGGTCGAGGTAATGATTGGGGAATGCTCCGGCGAATCCGGAGTAGAAATACCGTATTCCGTTTCCGTTCCTAGCACACGGGCCACGTACAGCTCCTTCCACTCAAAAGTTCCACACTGGTCACACGCGATCCGCCGTGATCCGCGGAAACGATCTTGCTCCATTCCTCGGGGTTGGTCGAGGTTGGCATGTATTCCGATTCTTCCTGCTCGGCGGCGATGGCGGTGCGCAGATGCTGCTTGCCGATGCCCCCTTTAACGCCCCCATCGCCTTCCTCCGCGGCGCGCTGCGCACCGTGGTGCGATAACGCCTCCTTGATGGCCAGCTTCTTTGCCCGGGCCAGGATATTGGCGATCATCGCGCCAGAGACGAAATCCCGGTAGTGCAGGACCTGGCGCTGCCCATTGCTAAAGTGCAGCTGTGCAAACGGCCTATCGCTATACAGCTCATCCACGGCATCGCCAATGAGCTCGTCAATATCACCCACATGCGGAATGGACGGATCGAAGTGGCGGGCGAAGATCTCGCGCGCGCCGCGCTTGGTGGGGCGATTGATGCGCACCTTCATATCCAGCCGGCCCGGGCGCATGATCGCGGGGTCAATGAGCTCTTCCCGGTTGGTGGCGCCGATGATGACCACATTGCTCAGGCCCTCCACTCCATCGAGTTCCGTGAGCAACTGCGGCACGACGGTGGTTTCCATATCGGATGAGACCCCTGATCCGCGGGTGCGGAAGATAGATTCCATCTCATCAAAGAAGATGACCACGGGGCGATCCGCGCTGGCTTGTGCGAGCTCGCGTGCGCGCTCAAAAATCAACCGAATGCGGCGTTCGGTCTCACCGACGTACTTATTCAGCAGCTCTGGGCCCTTGACGTTAAGGAAGTAGCTGGAGCCGTCTCCGCCCATCTGGGTAGACAAGGAGTTTGCCACCGCCTTGGCAATGAGCGTCTTTCCGCAGCCGGGCGGGCCATAAAGCAACACGCCCTTGGGCGGTTGCAGGCCATATTGGCGGTAGAGCTCGGGGTGGACAAAGGGTAGCTCGACGGAATCGCGGATCTGCGAAATTTGCTCATCCAGACCGCCGATGTCCTCGTAGCGCACATCGGGTACCTCTTCCAGCGAAAGCTGGGAAACCTCTGCTTGATCGACCTTTTCCACGGCCACGGAAGCCTTTGTATCCAGCAGTACTACCTCGCCCGCGCGCACGCTTTCTTGCAGCGCCTGTGCGAGCAGAACAACGCGGTTATCCCCCGCAGAATTAGCCACGACGGCGCGGCGCTGGTCCAAGCGCTCGACCACGGTGGCAAGCTCGCCAGTCCTCGTAGGAGCGCAGCCTTCGACGACCACGAAGCCATCGCCCAGCCGGACCTGTTGGCCCACCTGCAGGCTGCCCGGCTCCACGTTGGGAGAGACCTTGAGCTGCATGACGCGGCCGTTGGTATAGACCTCCGCGGTGGTGCCTACCTCGCTTTGGTGCGGCGAGTAGGCCAAAAAGACCCCATATGTAGAGGCGGGCTCTGCAAGCGCATTGACCTCAGCAAATAACTGCTCGAGCTCGGCGCGCGATTTCTGTAATAGCTCCACCAGCTTTTGGTTGCGCGCAGCAAGCTGGCTGAGTTGCCGCTTATTATCCGTGGCTTCATCCATGCACACCACTTTAACGTGCGAGCAGCTATGAGCGAGGCCACTTTAGTAATTAATTACACCCGTGTACTTAAAACTGTGCACCTTATTTGCGGGCGCGGCGCTGGGGGCGCGGCGGGGTGACGCCATCGGCAAGCCGCCTGGTCCAAATAAGGAATGCGGTATGCGCGTTCATGCGGTGCTCCGGGCGGGTGGCTAGGCCTTCTACCTTCCATTCGCGCACGAGGGATTCCCACGCCTTCGGCTCGGTAAAGCATTGCAGCTCGCGGATGCCCTCCATGACCTTCATCAGCTGCGGGACCGTTGCCACATAGGTCATGAATACGCCGCCGGGGATCAGCAGATCGCGCACGGTCTCCAGGTTCTCCCAGGGCTCAAGCATGTCCAAGATGATGCGGTCGACCGGGCCGCCGAGGTCCTCAGCGGTAACATCGCCTAGATCGCCTAGGCGCGGCGACCACCACTCGGGGCGGGCGCCAAAGTATTCCTCGACGTTATCGACCGCGTACTCCAAGTGATCGTCGCGGATCTCGTAGGAATAGACGTGGCCTTCGGGGCCCACGGCGCGCAGGAGGGACATCGACAAGGCGCCGGAGCCCGCACCAGCCTCCAGCACGCGGGCGCCCATGAAAATATCGCCCTCGACCAAGATTTGCGCGGCGTCCTTGGGATAAATAACGGCGGCGCCGCGCGGCATCGAGAGGACGTGATCCACCATGAGGTGGCGGAAGAGCAGGAAGGACGAGCCCAAGGTGGACTCGATGACGGAACCTTCATCCATCCCCACGATGTCATCGTGGTTGATTATGCCTTTATGGGAATGGAACTGGCCTCCTTCTTTCAAAATGACCGTGTAGTGGCGCCGCTTGGCGTCCGTCAGCTGCACGCGGTCGCCATAGGAAAAGGGGCCAGAATAAGCCATGCCGCAAAACTCCTCGAGGTTGTGGGTACTAACCCTTCAAGTATGCCTCAAGAGCCCGCGAGAGCCATATTTGGTCCTGCTCGCCCACCATCTCGCGCGCGGAGTGCATCGAAAGCATCGGAACGCCCACGTCGACGGTGTCGATACCCAGCCGCGTTGCGGTAATAGGCCCGATGGTCGAGCCGCACGGCACATCGTTATTGCCCACGAAACGCTGCACCGGAACCCCAGCCTTGGCACACGCGGTCTCCCACAGCGCAATCGTCTGGGCATCGGAGGCGTAGCGCTGGTTGCCGTTGATCTTGGTCACTGGGCCCTGCCCAATGATCGGCTGGTGGGTGGGGTCGTGCTTATCCGCGTAATTGGGGTGCACCGAATGCGCGGCATCGGCAGACACGCAGCTAGAACGCGCGAACATCTGGAAGCGCTCCTCTTCATTGGCCCCCAGCGCGCGGGCGGTGCGAGTCAGCACATCCTGCAGGATCGGCCCGGCGGCACCATAGCGGGAGCTCGAGCCCACTTCCTCGTGGTCAAAGGCCATCATGACCAAAATATCGGAGCCGTCATAGTCCTGCGCAGCACGTTGCATAGCCTCCAGCGAGGCGTGCACCGAGGACAGGTTATCCATGCGGCCAGCCGCGATGAACTTTTCGCCCGCGCCAAAGACGGCACCCCGGGCGGCATCGGCCGTAATCAGGTTGAAGGAAGCAATATCCTGCTCAGCGATGCCCGCCTGCTCCCCCACCACCTGCAGGATCGACGCCTCTTCATCGCCCACCGTCAGCACCGGCTGCATGTGCTTTTGGCGGTCCGGCTTGAACTCATCCTTGCGGTACAAGTGGATAGCCAGCGAAGGAAGCCGCAGGACTGGCCCCGTATTCACCAGGTGCTGGCGCCCATCCGTGGTCACAACCTGGCCGGCGACGGTAAGTTCGCGGTCAAACCACGTGTGCAGCAAGGCGCCGCCGTAGATTTCTACCGCGACCTGCTGCCAGCCCGCAGCAGAAAAATCGGGCGTGGGCTTAAGCGCCAGGCCCGGCGAATCAGTATGCGAGCCAACGATGCGGAAACCGGAGTTCTTATCGGCGCCTTCCGGCACGTACCACGCGGTAACCGCGCCGCCGCGGACCATGACGTGCCCGCCAGGTGCGGCCGACCAATCCTCGCGCTCATCCTGAATCTGGAAGCCAGATTCTTGCAGCTGGCGCGCTACCTCATGCGCGGCGTGGTACGACGACGGCGAGGCCGCCAGAAAATCAAGGAACTTATCGGTATAACTCATACCTTCTAGCTTGCCACGAAACTATCGGCGATAGGCTAGATACACCATGGCTACTTCATCTACTCCCCGCCCTCTTGCCCTGTCGCCCTCGCGCGCCTCCGACTACCAGCAGTGCCCGCTGCTCTATCGATTCCGGGCCATCGACAAGATTCCCGAGCCCAAGACCATCGCCCAAGTTAAGGGAACCCTGGTCCACGCGGTCCTAGAAGAAACGCATAAACTCCCGCGTGAAGAGCGCACCTACCCGGCAGCGGTAAAGATGATTAAACCAAGCTGGGCCGCGATGACAGAAAGGGACGCTGAACTGCTCGAGCTCGTGCCCGAAGAAGAAACGTATGACTTCTTCGTCGCGGCCCGCGAGCTGCTCAAGGGCTATTTCCAGATGGAAAACCCGCAGGGCTTCGACTGCCAAGAAACCGAGATGTATGTCAATACGGTCCTGCCCAATGGCGTACCCGTGCGCGGGTTTATTGACCGCGTGGACCGCGCGCCCACCGGCGAGGTGCGCGTCGTGGATTATAAGACGGGAAAGAAACCGGCACCGCGCTTTTCCCACAGCGCCCAATTCCAGATGCGGTTTTATGCCCTGGTGTACTGGCGCCTGCTGGGCACCATCCCCCACCAGCTGCGGCTGATGTATCTCAAGGTGCTGGATTCGATGTTTTTAGCTCCTACCCAGGAGGAACTCGAATACTTCGAGCGCGATCTAGGCCAACTGTGGGCCAAGATTGAAGCCGATGGGCGCGCCGGGGATTTTCGCCCGAAGCGCTCCAAGCTCTGTGATTGGTGCGCGCATCAGGCGATCTGCCCTGAATTTGGCGGCACGCCACCGGAGTACCCGGGGTGGCCGGGCTCCGCGGCGGATTAACTCCTTTTAGAACAGTCCGGATACCGTGCCATCGGCGGCGACGTCGATATTATTGGCCGCCGGCTTCTTGGGCAGGCCCGGCATGGTCATCACGTTGCCGGTAAGCACCACGATAAACCCCGAACCGGTGCGCGGCAGTAGCTCACGCACGTGCAGCGTGTGGCCTTCCGGAGCGCCCAATGCGGTTGCTTCATCCGAGAAGGAATACTGCGTCTTGGAAATGACCACGGGTAATTTATCCCAGCCATTGTCCTTGATGTATTGCAAGTCCTTCACAGCCTTTGAGCCATATTCCACGCGGTCCGCGCGGTAGATCTCGCGGGCGATGGTCTCGATGGAGGCCTCGATGCCTTCTTCCGGATCGTAGAGCTGCTGCGCGCCGCCCTCGAGGTTCTCCAGCAAGGTCTCGGCCAGCTTCGTCGCTCCCGCGCCGCCTTCGGCCCAGACGTTGGCCTCTTCCAAGGCCACGCCGAAGTCCTTGGCCCAATCGCGCATAAACTGGCGCTCCGCCTCGGTATCGGACCAAAAGAGGTTCAGCGCGACGACAGGCTTGATCCCAAACTTGCGCAGGTTTTCTACGTGGCGCTCAAGGTTGACGATGCCCTTCTGCAGAGCCTCAAGGTTTTCCTCGGTGAGCTTGTCCTTGGCAACGCCTCCGTTGTACTTCTGCGAGCGGATCGTCGCCACAACCACCGCGCCGGCCACGTCCAGGTCACCAAACCGGGACTTGATATCCATAAACTTCTCGCCGCCAAGATCCGCGCCGAAGCCGGCTTCAGACAGCACGATATCTCCGAACTGCAGGGCGGTCTGCGTCGCCAGCAAGGAGTTGCAGCCGTGCGCGATATTGGCGAAGGGACCACCGTGCACGAGTGCGGGAACCCCGCCGAGGGTTTGCACGAGGTTCGGGTTCAAGGCATCGCGCATCAATGCGGTCAGCGCACCTTCCGCATCGAGCTCGCGCGCGGTTACTGGGCGCTGGTCATAGGTAAAGCCGACGGTAATATCGCCTAGGCGCTGCTTGAGGTCATCGAGGCTCGTCGCCAAGCACAAAATGGCCATGATCTCGGAGGCCGCCGTAATGGTAAAGCCCGTTTCTGCCGGCACGCCGTGTGCCGATCCGCCGAGGCCGGTCACCACATTGCGCAATGCTCGGTCGTTCACGTCGACGCAGCGCTGCCACGTGACACGGCGAGGGTCAATGCCCAGCTGGTTGCCCTGGTGAATGTGGTTATCGATGATGGCGGCGAGCGTATTGGTTGCCGCGGCAATGGCGTGGAAGTCACCGGTGAAGTGCATGTTGATATCCTCCATCGGCACAATCTGGGCGTAACCGCCGCCCGCAGCGCCGCCCTTGATGCCCATTACCGGGCCCTGGGAGGGCTCGCGAAGGGCCACGATGGCCTTCTTTCCAATCTGATCCAGCGCATCGGTCAAGCCGATAAGCACCGTGGATTTACCCTCGCCGGCCGGTGTCGGGGATACTCCTGTCACCAGCACGAGCTTGCCGCGCTTGTCCTTGGCGTAGTCCACCTTGGTGATATCCACCTTGGCCTTCGTGGAACCAAAAGGAATTACTGCATCTTCGGGAATGCCTGCTTTGGCTGCGATCTCCGCAATCGGCTGCAGGTTATGGGCTTGTGCGATTTCAACATCGGATGGCTGCGTAGTCATAGCACCTACCCTACCGATTTCTGACATAAGCCAAGTCGCATGGGGTAAGAAGTGTGAGACACAACATTCTTCGGGTGGGGTTGCCACATAAAAGTGGCGCCCTCTCTACGGAGAAGACGCCACTGGGAATGCGAATTGAAAGACTCGCTAGATGATTACCGCGCCGAGTGCGTAGCCCAAGAGCACGGAACCGACAATGCTGACCACGCCGGGGATGAGGAATGGGTGGTTAAAGACGGCCTTGCCGATCTTGGTCGTGCCCGTATCATCCATTTCGACTGCTGCCAGCAACGTTGGGTAGGTAGGCAGGATGAACAGGGCAGATACTGCCGGGAATGCGGCCACGGCGGTAACCGGGCTTACTCCCAGCGCCAAGGCGGCGGGCATGAGTGCCTTGGTGGTGGCGGCCTGCGAGTACAGCAGGGCTGCGGCGAAGAAGAGCACCACTGCCAGCAACCATGGCGAAGCTTCGATGACGTCTCCGGCCAAGGCCTGAATATCGTCCAAGTAGTGGTTGATGAGGGTGGTTCCCAACCACGCGACACCCAGCACACAGATGCAGGCGGACATGCCCGATTTAAATACCGGGGTGTTGAGGACGTCAGCTGCCGGAATCTTGGTCTTGAGCACGATGATCGTTGCGGCCGAAAGCATGACGGTCATAATCGCCTCATTGCGCGGCAACGTGGGATCCGTAATGAGACCAACCTGCTCGGAAGAAATGGTAGCCCACGCCATGACGATGACGATGGCGATAAGGAAGATAACGACGGAAGACTTAGCGCCTTCCTTTGGCTCATATTTGCTAGCACCAATCGGCTCTTTGACTAGGCCCTGCGCCTTGCGCTCTTGGTAGACGGGGTCATCTTCCAGTTCCTTGCCAAACCTATTGGCCAGCCACGCTGCCGGGAAGATGGACAGGAAGGTAGCTGGAATCAGCACGCCGAGCACCTGGAGGTACCCCACGCCCATGGGCTCAAGTAGGCCGGCCAGGATGACCACTGCGGCCGAAATTGGCGAGGCACAGATACCCATCTGCGCGGCGACGACCGCGATAGACAGCGGGCGCGACGGACGAACCTTGCCCTCCTTGGCCACCTCGACGATCACCGGCAGCGTGGAAAAGGAGGTGTGGCCGGTACCGGCAAGGACCGTCATCAGCCACGTCACGATGGGTGCGTAGTACGTAATTTTCTTAGGGTTTTTGCGCAGGAACTTCTCGGCCACGTGAACCAAATAGTCCATGCCGCCGGCTTTTTGCATGGCGGCGATGGCCGCAATCACCGTCATGATGATGGCGATGACATCGAACGGAATGTCTTCCCTAGTTACGGGAACTCCCGCAACACCCAAAAGGAGAACGCCCAGGCCACCGGCCATGCCGATACCTATGGACCCAATTCTCGCACCCAAGATAATGGCCGCGAGAACGATGACAATATGAACAATAACCATGGATACACTCCACACGTTCTCAACTACACGTAGTGGACCCGCCTTGACCTGCCGGTCGTGGACCACCCTTACACTTCTATTTTGCTCTGAATGTGTTGTTTTATTGACACAATATGCCCGTTTGTGTCGGTTCCCACATGTGTTCTACCTCGCGTTATAAACCGTTCGGTATATTTCCATGGCACTGCGCTATGGAAGCGGGAGACACCAATTCGGGCATAGACGAAAGAGGCCGCACACACCGTGGAGTACTCCCCTCCCGTTTTCCACGGGAAGAGTGAGCACGGTGTGTGCGGAATGTTGCGCTATGGCTCGCGGGCTTTACTTAGTTTTCGTCCAAGAAAAGCTGGCCGCGGAATTCTGGGTGCATGAGGTTTTCTACCGACAGCACCTTGTTCAGCGTTGCCTCATCCAGAAGGCCCTTTTCCAGGACGAGTTCCTTGACGCCCTTGCCGGTCTTGAGGGATTCCTTGGCAATCTCGTCACCGTTGTGGTGGCCAATGAATGGGTTCAGGTAGGTGACGATACCGATGGAGTTCTCCACGTACTGGCGGCACACATCGGCGTTAGCGGTAATGCCGGTGACGCACTTTTCGCGCAGCGCATCAACCGCGTTGCCCATGATGCGGATGGACTGGAACAGCGCCTCACCGATGACCGGCTCCATCACGTTGAGCTGCAGCTGACCTGCCTCTGCGGCCATGGTCACGACGTGGTCGTTGCCGAAGACCTTGAAGCAGGTCTGGTTGACCACCTCTGGGATAACTGGGTTGACCTTACCCGGCATGATGGAGGAACCTGCCTGGCGGGCCGGCAGATTGATTTCACCAAGGCCAGCGCGTGGACCGGAGGACAGCAGGCGCAGGTCGTTACAGATCTTGGACAGCTTCATGGCAGCGCGCTTGATGGCGGAGTGCAAGAATACGTAGGCACCGCAGTCAGAGGTGGCCTCGATAAGGTCGCTTGCAGTCTTCATCTCCAGGCCGGTGACTTCAGATAGAGCGGCAGTTACCTGGTGACGGTAGCCGGCTGGGGTGTTAACGCCGGTGCCGATGGCGGTGGCGCCGAGGTTGATCTGCAGCAAGCGGCTCTGTGCGTCGCGCAGAACGGCCTGCTCCTCGTTCAGGTTATTGGCAAAGCCCTTGAACTCATCGCCCAAGGTCATGGGGACTGCATCCTGTAGCTGGGTGCGGCCCATCTTCAGGATGTCTTGGAACTCATTGCCCTTGTCTTGGAATGCGGAACGCAGGCTGTCGATGCGCACGACGAGGTCATCGATGGCAGCGTACAGGCCCAGACGGAAGCCAGTTGGGTAAGCATCGTTGGTGGACTGGGACATGTTGACGTCATCGTTGGGGTTGATGATGTCGTAGGAGCCCTTCTCCTCCCCCAAGTGCTCAAGGGCCAGGTTGGCAACGACCTCATTGGTGTTCATGTTCAACGAAGTGCCGGCGCCGCCCTGGAATACATCGAGCGGGAACTGGTCCATGCAGCGGCCTTCGTCCAAGATCTGGTCACAAGCCCAGATAATGGCCTCTGCCTTCTTCTTTGGAAGCACGTGCAGGCGACGGTTGGCCATCGCGGCAGCCTTCTTGACCTGCACCATGCCGCGGATGAAGTGCGGAATGGTGTTAATGGTCACGTAGGAAATCTGGAAGTTATCCATCGCGCGGACGGTGTGGACACCAAAGTAGGCATCAGCAGGAATTTCCAAGTCACCGATCAGGTCGGTCTCCGTACGAGTGTTTTTGCTCGACGTCTTTGGCTGCTTCTGCTCAGCTACCTTTTTCTGTGCAGAATGAGTGGTCTTATCCTCCTGCTTTTCCTGCCCTTCCTTTGCGGCAGACTTAGTGTCTTTTTCTTCTTTCTTAGACGACTTTGCCATGATGGCGCGGCTCCTTTGCCTGTCGAGAATGATGTCCGAGTAAATGTTCTCAAGCGCCAATGGTAGCCACGTTTCGCCCCAGTTGGGACGACCAAGAATTTAATACTCCCCCTAAAAGCGGGCAATGCGGAGATCGGAAGCCAAAATTGCCTCCGCACCGAGTTGGGAAAGTCGATCCATAATCTGGTTGGCTTCCTTCTGCGGAACCATCGCACGCACCGCCACCCAGTCTTGCCGCGCCAACGGTGAGACCGTGGGTCCAGTCAGACCCGGAGTAACACCAGCTGCTTTGTCCAGGTTTTCTTCCGCGATGTTGTAGTCGATCATGAGGTAGGTGCGGGCGTGCAAAATTCCTTGGATGCGGCCTAAGACCACCTGCTCTTCCGGCATCACCTCTGCATCGTGGCGCTTAATAACCACGGCTTCTGAGGTCACGATGGGCTCGCCTAAGGGCGCCAAACCCTGCTGCCGCAGCGTAGTACCAGTTGACACGACATCAGCAATCACATCGGCCACGCCCAAGTGGATGGAGATTTCCACCGCCCCGTCTAGGCGGATCACATCGGCGGAAATTCCCTTCTCCGCCAGGTCCTGGCGGACCAAATTCGGGTACGACGTCGCCACACGCTTGCCCTCTAGGTGAGAGATATCCCACCCCTCTCCTTGGGGTGCGGCGTAGCGGAATGTCGAGTCGCCGAAGCCGAGCGAGAGGACTTCTTTAAATTGGGCATTGGAATCGAGCGCCAAATCGCGCCCCGTAATCCCTAGATCGAGCACGCCGCGGGCAACATAGATCGCGATGTCCTTCGGGCGGAGGAAGAAGAACTCCACCCCGTTATCCAGATCCACCACGTTCAGGGTTTTGGAGTGGCCGCGCCCCTTGTATCCGGCCTCACCAAGGATTTCTAAAGCCGCCTCCGATAAGGACCCTTTATTTGGTACTGCAATTTTGATCATGCTTTTCTCCAGGAATTTTGCTCCACCGCAGGTGGCAACAAGTTATAGGTATTTATAAATATCTTCAGGGCGCAGGCCGCGCCTGATCATCATGACCTGCGTCCAATAGATAAGCTGCGACATTTCTTCCGCCAGTTCCTCATCGGACTGGTATTCGGCGGCGATCCATACCTCGCCTGCCTCTTCGATGATCTTTTTACCAATATGATGGGCGCCTTCTTCCAGCGCCTGAACGGTCCCAGAGCCCTCAGGCTTCTGGTCTACTTTGTTTAGTAGCTCAGCAAAAAGTGTCTCAAAATCCTTCACGGCTAACTATTGTTCCACAGGTAAGCAGACAATGCGAAGGGTTTTAGTTCATTTCCTGGATAGCCCGGAACCACTCGTAGACATCCGTGTGGAGCGCGCCGGCGAGGTGGCGAGAATCGCGCAGCCGGGAGATCTCCACTACCCCGTCCGGTACTTCCACTCCTTCATCCTCTGGCAAACCGATAACGGTGCATCCCGCGGCCACGGCAGCGCGCATACCTGCCGGGGAATCCTCAAATACGAGGCACTGAGCTGGATTAAGCTGCAGGCGCCGGGCCGCTTCCAAGTACATGTCTGGGGCAGGCTTGCCGGTGGGAACTTCATCGCCGCAAATAGTGTCTACGAAATACTCGCTGCCGATGACAGCAATGGCGGCGTCTGCAACGTCGCGGTCCGTATTAGTCGTAACCATCATCGGCATGCCGTCGTGGTGCAGCGAAGTTAAAAGCTCAGGGATGCCGGGGAAGATTTCGAGGCGGCCAGCAAAAAGAGTCTTCATATACTCAAACATCTTGTGCCGGTAGGCCTCGACATCGCCTTCACCCAAGACAACCCCAGCGTTGTCGGCGCAAATGCGCAGCGTCGTCGTAAAAGTAGCCCCCACCGTATCCATCCGTTGGCTTGAGGTAAGGCGTTTTCCCAGCACTTCTGAAAGGTAGTAGGTCGCCTCGCCCCACAGGGGCTCCGAGTTCGTTAAGGTGCCGTCCATGTCCCAGAAAATCGCCGCTGGACGGGACAAAAGCTGGGAATTACTCACTGTGGTCATACACACTCCACCGGCTTTTCCGGCATAGAATTAAGGCTCAGCGAGGATATTCGCGCTGCGCGGTGATCGATCAACTTCACCTTAGGAATCTACCCACAGCGGGCTGGCGCCGTAAAGAGGCTTAGAAGTCCAACTCGGGAATCTGTGATAGCGCCTCATCATCGGCACCGGTTGCCGCGGAGGCGTTGTACATAAGCTCGGCGATTTCTTCCTTTTCCTCCGGCTCCACCACGGCATCGTGTTGCTTGCGATTAAAGGTGGCGAGTTTTTTAACGGTCTTATTCAGCACCGCGGCGAGCTGGCCGCCATCAGGATCATCCGGCAGCCCGTCTAGCCCGTCCAGCATCTGCTCGAGGTGGCCTTTAAGTTCTGGTAGCACCGCCGCGTTAAACGGCGCCTCCCAGAACTCTTTTTCCTCATCCTTGAGGTAATCACCGGTGGCAAAAGACTTCAGATCAGCAATGAACTCATCAACGGTGGGTTGGAAATCTGCGCGAATGCTCATGCTGTCGATATTGCCCTAAGTTGGCTAGGCCCGCACGCCGAGCAGCGAATCAAGTGCGGTACGCACCAACTGCGCAGCCCCTTCCTCGTCCTCGCCACGGTCACTGCCTGCCCAATTGTCGATGGCGCGCAGCGCGGCGGGGGTATCGAGGTCATCGGCAAGCGCTTGGCGAAGCCCCGCTACCGCATCCTCCGCAGCCGACAGGGCCCCAGGGGCCTCCAGGGCGGTCCGCCAGGTGGCCAGGCGGGCCTTGGCCTGGTCGAGCGCCTCATCGGACCAGTCCCGCTCGGCGCGGTAATGGCCGGAGAATACGCCAAGGCGAATGGCGGAGGGATCCTCGCCCTGCTCCACGAGCTTGTGGACGAAGACCAGGTTGCCCAGGGACTTGGACATTTTCACGCCATCGAGGCCGATCATTCCCGTGTGGACATAGAACTGCGCCATGCGGTCTACGCCCAATGCGGCCTCTGCATGCGCGGCGGAAAATTCGTGGTGCGGGAACTTCAGATCGCTGCCGCCGCCTTGGATATCAAAAGTGCTACCCAAGTAGTTGGTGGCGATGGCAGAGCACTCGATGTGCCAACCGGGGCGGCCGGGGCCGAAGGGAGACTCCCACGCCGGTTCGCCTTCGCGGTGGGCGCGCCAAATCAGGGCGTCCATGGGGTGCTTCTTGCCTGGGCGGTCGGGGTCGCCGCCGCGCTCGGCAAAAAATTCCTGCATCTGTTCCATCGAGTAATTGGATTCGTAGCCAAATTCCTCGGTGGCATCGATGGAGGCATATACATCCGGGTACTCCGGGTCATCGACCACGTAAGCGGCGCCGTTATCCAGCAGCTTTTGCACCATGTCCACGATCTCATCGACCGCTTCCATGGCGCCGATAAAGTGCTGTGGCGGGATGACCGATAAAAGCTCCATATCGGAGCGGAAAAGGTCGATCTGGGAGGTGCCGAGTTCGCGCCAATCAACGCCGTCGCGCTCCGCGCGCTCAAAGAGTGGGTCATCGACGTCGGTGATGTTTTGCGCGTAATTGACCTTCTTGCCAGCGTCCAGGAACTGCCGGTAAATCAGATCGAAGGTGAGATAGGTGGCTGCGTGGCCCAAGTGGGTCGAATCATACGGGGTAATGCCGCACACGTACATGGTGGCGGTATCCCCCTTTACCTGCACGGGGTCCTTGGTTTGATTCGCGGAATCGTAGAGATAGAGCTGCGCCGCATCGCCTGGGACGCGACTATAAGAAGGTGTTGGCCAAGAATGCATGGCACCTATCCTAACGCGAACTTATGGGGTGCTTTAAATGGGCTGTAGGACTCCCAAGGCCAGCAGAATCATCACGAGGATGCCTACTGGGATGCGGTAGGCCGCAAACCAGGCAAAGGAGTGGTTGCCCACGAAGTTCAGCAACCAGGCAATCGACGCGTAGCCCAAGGCGAAGGCAATTCCGGTGCCGACGAGCAGCTGCATACCGGAAGCGGCTTGACCGGCCTCGGGCGCGAAGGCATCGGGAAGCGAAAAAAGCCCCGAAGCCAGCACCGCCGGAATGGCCAAGAGGAAGCTAAAGCGCGTGGCCACCTCACGATCAAGGCCCAAGAAAAGACCACCGGAAATGGTGCCGCCCGAACGCGAAACGCCAGGCACCAGCGCCAAGCACTGGCACAAGCCCATGATGATGGCATCCTTCATCGTGAGCTCGTCATAACCGCGCTTTTTGGAGCCCACGCGCTCTGCGGCGATGAAGACGAAGGAGAAAAGGATCAGCATCGCGGCGGTGATCCACAGGTTGCGCAGCGCACCGCGGATGGCATCTTCAAAAACCAACCCGATAACGCCGATGGGAATGGATCCGGCGATGACCATCCAGCCCATGCGCCAGTCCTGTCCGCGCGAGGCGGGGTTGGTCCACCCACGCAGCCATCCGGAGAGGATTTGCCAGATCATCGGGGCGAAATAAACCAGCACGGCAAGCTCGGTGCCGAGCTGGATGACGGCTGTAAAGGAAGCACCGGCATCGTTGCCCCAAAAGAGCTCGGAAACAATGCGCAGGTGCCCCGAGGAGCTTACCGGGAGAAACTCCGTAAGCCCCTGCACAATGGATAAAACGATAACTTGTGCCCAAGAAACTGCTTCGGTCGCGGTATCAGAAATCACCCGCCATACACTACCGCCGCGCACGGCTTCGGGAAATCGCAACGCGCGCTGTTAGGATAAGTATCCGTGAAATCACGATCCCGCTCCACACTCGTACTATCCAGCTTGCTAGCACTCTCCACTGCTGCGCTGGCCGCCTGCGATTCCACCGTGGGCGTAGGCGGTGATCCCGAAACCGCAGTGAAGGGCAACGCCACCCCAGCCGCTTCTCCGAGCGACACCGATCCTGCCGGTACGGTCATCGACCTCGATGAAGACATCACGGATCTGGCCGCGGTGAAGGATACGATTGCCGTTCGCACCGCGGACCAGGTGCGCATTGGCAGCCAGGATGACTTTGCCGCCAAGAAGGCCAAGAGCATCGATGTCGATTCCACCTGCGGCGATTTGAGCTCCTCCGAATCTGGATTCGTCTTGGCTTGCCCGGATAAGGTCCTACTCATTGATCCTTCTGCGCCGGAGTCACCGGAAGAAATCAAGATGGAGGAAGACTTCCAGGTCACCGCTGCGACCCAACTTTCCACCGGCGAAGTCTTTGTCACCGCGAGCGACTCCGCTGTGGTCGGCCGGTACAAGGATGGCACGCGGGACGGCGAAATCTCCGTCGAGGCCGGCTCGGACCAGATGCTCGCCGTTCCCAATGCGGACGGCGATGACGGGATTGTGCGCATTCAGCGTTCGGATTCCACCATCCAGAATATCGATTGGCCCAATGACCGCGCCGGCGGCCGGTTGCGCGCTGGCCAGGGTGTCGGCCAAATCGCGGTGGGTAATAACGGCGTCGTGCTCGCCTCCGATACCGAGGGCGGCCGGATCGCGGTCTATACCTCCGATGACGTCGTCCGCCTGCACCAATACGGCGTGGTCGACGGTACCCCGTGGGCGGTGGCCTGGGATGACTCGCGCGAGCTCGCGTGGGTTACCACCACCGATAACAACATCGCGCACGCCTATTCCATTGACAAGGGCGTTCCCGAATCCCGCGGCGAGATTGCCACGCTTGCCGATGCCCAAAATATTTCCGCTCTTTCCAATGGCACCATCGTGGTTGCCTCCGCATCCGGCCAGGGGCTGCAGTTCGTGGCGGATCCACACCTGACAAAGGCAAAGGAGTCTTAATCCATGGTTTCGACCTTCGATTCGCTGCGCAAAGGCGCCTATCAGCTGGCGCTACGCGGGATGTTTCGCTTAAGCCCCGAGCGCATCCACGGCATTATCAACTCTGGCCTCCACGGCCTGCACGCGGCAGGGCCTGCCAATCGCGCGCTTGGCCGCATCCTGCCGGTCAACGATCCGGTCTTGACACAGGAAGTATGCGGGATCACCTTCCCGCGCCCGCTTGGCCTGGCGGCTGGGTTTGATAAAAACGCCGCTGCCGCCGATGCCTGGTCGCCGCTTGGTTTCGGCTATGCCGAGCTGGGCACCGTCACGGCGCAGGCGCAGCCGGGCAACCCGACTCCCCGCCTCTTCCGCCTCAAAGAAGATGCCGCCATCTTAAACCGGATGGGTTTTAATAATGAGGGTGCGGCCGCCGTGGCAGAGAATCTGCGCAAGCGCCGGTACAACGACGTCATCGGGATTAATATCGGCAAAACCAAGGTCACCCCGGCCGAACGCGCCGTAGATGATTACCGCCGCTCCGCCTCCGTCTTAGGCGGTCTGGCGGACTACCTGGTGGTCAATGTCTCTTCCCCCAATACCCCTGGGTTGCGGGACCTGCAGGCGGTCGAATCGCTGCGCCCCATCCTGCGCGCCGTGCAAGAATCCACCGATGTCCCCGTCATGGTCAAAATCGCGCCGGACCTTTCGGATGCCGATGTCGATGCCGTCGCCGATCTCGCCGTGGAGCTAGGCCTTGCCGGCATCGTCGCCACCAATACCACCATCTCCCGCGAGGGGCTTAGCACTCCCCGCGCGGAGGTAGAAGCCCTTGGCGCCGGCGGCATTTCCGGCCCACCGGTGGCCGAACGCTCCTTAGAAGTACTCCGCCGCCTGCACGCGCGCGTTGGCTCGCAGCTTGTCCTTATTTCCGTTGGTGGAATTTCCACCCCGGAACAGGCGTGGGAGCGGATTTCCGCCGGTGCTTGTCTCCTCCAAGGTTATACCGGGCTCATCTACGGTGGGCCGGATTGGATTCGGGATATTCACCGGGGCATCGCCCAGCAAATTCGCGCCCATGGACTGAGCAATATTTCTGAGGCCGTAGGCTCCAACCTGCCGTGGAAGGCAACAAAGTAGTAGCTCGGTAGAAAAGCAAAAATGCCACGTGGTCCTACACGTGGCATTGTTTGTTGGCGGGGGCGGTTAAGAGGTCGCCATTACGCTGCGCCGCAAGATCAAGGCACAAATGGCGGACATACCGGCATAAAACAGCAGCCAATACTGCTGCTGAATCAGCAAATCGTGTTGCGGAAGAAAGCGACTAGCAATAATCAAGAGCACCGCCACCGCCAAGGCGATGATCTGTGCGCGGCTACCGGCATGCTCCTTGCTCATCGTGCTGAAGGCACCCACCATCACCGCTGCAATAATGATCGCGAGGTTGCTGTAGGTCCAGACAAAGGGTGCGCCCCACCCATCACTAAAAACGGAAATGAGGGCGAACAGGACCAACACAAAAGCGACGACCAAAAAAGCGCCGCCCACCCGCAGCGCTGCGGGTGGGGTCACGGGATCTTTAGAAGCGGAACTCGCCATTATTTGGCCTCGTACCAACCCCAGAGGATTGCCCGGCCCAGTGCATGGAAGTGCAAGTTGAAGCCGAGGACGGTGGGGGAAGAATCTGGATCGATATCAAGTTTTTCGACGTCTACGGCGTGGACTGCGTAGAGGTAGCGGTGCGGAGCGTGGCCGGCCGGCGGGTTGGCACCGAAGTGGGTGCGGTTGCCGGAATCATTGCGCAGGCTAATAACACCGTCGATGCCAAGGTCCTCTGCCGCACCGGCATTGGTGGGCAGCTCCGAGACATCGGTCGGGATATTAAAAGCGGCCCAGTGCCAGAAACCGGAGGCAGTCGGTGCGTCCGGGTCAAAGCAGGTTACCGCCAAGGACTTGGTTCCCTCTGGCAGCCCAGACCATGCCAGCTGTGGGGAGACGCTTTCCGGCGCGCGGTGCTTTTCTGGGATCTCATCGCCTTCTACCAAATCGGTAGAAGACAACCCAAAGCTGGGGAGATCGCGCAGCGGGGCGTACGGATCAGGTCCGGGGAATCGAGTGTCATCTGCATAAGAAGTCATGTACCCATTTGTACCGCAGATCACACGCGCTTGTCGATGCCTCTCGCGCTCACCCCACCACCGTGCCTCCGCTTTCGCCCTGCACGCTTACTTAGAGGCTGCAACCTTTTGAGTTACAAAGGTGTTTTTCCCTACCTTAAGATCACCCGCTTTATTAACCTTTACCTGGCGATTTGTATTCCGATGACGGAACACGATAGAGTTTCGAGGTGCCCAACCGAGAGGTTGCAAACACCCTGCCCGGGTGGCGGAATGGCAGACGCGCTAGCTTGAGGTGCTAGTGTCCTATTAACGGACGTGGGGGTTCAAGTCCCCCTCCGGGCACACTGTGAAGTCTCGAGACATCGTTCCTACGGTGCCTCGAGATTTTTCTATAAGTACTGCTCTTTTCTAAAAGCACGGCCGCGCCGACTACGATACGAACGCATGACCACTTTCCGGGATTGGATACGCAGCTTTGGTAGCTTCTGCGTTCAACTCGCCCACTCTGCGTGGGGCTCAGTCCGCGCGTGGTCACCGCGACGCTGGGCGCTTATCATCGCGCTCGCGCTTGCTGGAGTTGCGCTTTTTGTCTGGCTCGACATTCCCGATCTCTCCCAGATGCGGACGGCCGCTGCCCACCTGGGTGCGTGGTTTCCGGTTACCTTCACGCTAGGTTATGTCATATTTACGCAATTTCCCCTGCCTCGGACCATCTGGACGGTTGCAGCAGGCATCCTTTTCGGCCCCTGGCAGGGTCTTGCCATTTCGCTATTCGCGCTCACAATATCGGCCGTATTATCGCTGCTGATTGTGCGCAGCCTGCTCGGAGAATGGATCAGGCCGCACCTTGCCCACCCCGCGGTTTATACCATCAATGCCCACCTGGAGCGGCGCGGTTGGCTGGCCATCGCTTCCCTGCGCATGGTCGCGGGGGTGCCCTTTAGCCTCCTCAACTACGTCGCTGCGCTTACCCCCATCAGCGTTTCGCACTTTACGGTGGCTACGTTTGTGGGCTCGATTCCCACTACGGTCATCGGCGTCTTTTTCGGCGATGCGCTTACCGGTACGGCCAGCCCTGGGATCATCGCTGCCTTTATCGTCTTTGCCCTCGCCGGCATCGGCGGGCTTGTACTCGATTCGCGCCTGCCGACTCCCGTCCAGTCAAGGTTAAGCGGTAGACTGTAACGAACTGCTCGCAATAAAGGAGGATCCTCGTGCTCGCTGTCTATGCCCGCTACCGTGGGCGTTCCGTGCGCCGCGCTGAGCTCGTGCAGCGCTCGGCGGCCGCGCTATCCACCCTCGAGGGCGTCGGCGAGTTTCACGTCCTTGGTGTGGAGGATATTTGCGCCGTTGTCGATTCCGCCACCGCGGTGTGTGAGGTCGTCATGGCCTTGCTTGCCGATGGCGACTGGGCCATCGGCATTGGTATCAGCCCCGGAAACCAGGCAGACGAGAAAAGCGCGCGCCACGTGGCCACCGCGGCGCTGAAAAATTCCGCCCGCATGGGACAGGTCTACACCAAGCTCAATAAGCGCGGCCGTTCCGCGGAGGCAAGCGATATCGCCGCCGCCTTCGCGCTCATTGGATACGTGCTCAATAAGCGCACCATCGAGGGCCGCGAGGCGACCTCGCTCGTAAGGGCGGGGCTCAATCAAAATGAGGCCGCGGAAGAATTGGGCATTTCCAAACAGGCGATGTCCCAAAGGCTGCAGGCTGCGGGCTGGAGCGCCGAGATGGCCGGGTGGCAATTGGCGGTCAACCTCATTGAACGGGCCAATCTAGCCTAGGCCCAGAAAGATCGGCCCGCGGCGGCTTAGACAAGGTCTGATTTGTGCAGCTCCGGCGTGGTCACAAAATCCACCAGCCGCTCGACCGCCCCGATAAGGCTCGAGTCCAAATCCCGGAACGAATGCACCGCGTTATAAACGTGGCGCCACCCATCGGAGGGATCAGACCATCCCACGCGGCGGCAGATTCCGGTCTTCCAATCTTCACCGCGCGGTACCTCCGGCCATGCTTGCAGGCCTACCCGTTGCGGTTTTACTGCCGCCCAAATATCGACAAAGGGATGGCCGGTGACTAGAACGTGCTCTCCCACAGACTCGGTCATTCGCGTTTCTTTCGACCCCTTGACCAGGTGGTCCGCGAGCACGCCGACCCGGCGGCCAGGGCCAGGCTGAAACTCGGCCAGCCTTTCTTCGAGGTTATCCAAGCCTTCTAGGTATTCCACGACCACGCCTTCGACGCGCAGATCGTGCCCCCACACCTTTTCCACGATGGCGGCATCGTGGACGCCCTCGACCCAAATGCGCGATGGCGCTGCCACCTTGGCCTCCACGTTTTCTACCCGCCTAGAACCCGAATTCGATTTGCGGGGTGCTTGCTTGGGCACGTACCTCGTCAGCGTCACCGGTTGGCCTTCTACTAAGAATCCACCCTTGATAAGGTTAAATACTCGCTCGACACCGTGGCGGTCTTCTAGCCGCACGACCTCACCAAAGACGGTCTTATCCACGCCTAAAACGGCGCCCACAAAGTCATCACCGCGCACTTCCACCACCATGCCCGGCTCTGCCGGCACTTCTGGGTACTGGGTGGGCTTGCTGCGTCGGTGCCCAGCAAAAATATCTCCGCCATAAGGATCTAAACTCATGGCCCGATAGTCTATCTACTACACTTGCTCGCCATGGATATGCGCGCCGAAGTGTGGTCCCCTCTCCAAAACTCCGCCATCTGGCTCGCTGCGTGGTTGTGGGGACATGAGACAACAGATGAGCTGCTCGATGCATTGACGGAACTGGGCGGGCGCCCCGAATGCCTCGATGAATCCCCCTTCATCGACTTGCTCGCCCTGCTGCGCGCCGAAACACAAGAGCTCACCTCTCAGCCAGGCGCGGGCGGGGAGCCCCTCCTCCGGCTCATTTTATCCGGGCCGGGTGAAGCGCCGGCGCTTCCCGCAGGTTCAGAATCTACCCGTGCGGCGGCACAAAGTTCAGCGGGCGCCATCGTTGTGCGCACCAATGATCCGGAAGTCTCGCTCGTCCTTATCCCCCATCCCCGCCGAGCCCATACGGCATGGCAAGTGATCCGCGAGGATCAGCCGCTGCCCTCACCAGCCTGGCTGAGCCCCGGCGAAGCAGACGCCTTGTTAACAAAAGCAACGAATGAATCCGCCGATCTCATTACGGCCACCGGTTACCAGTCCACCGCGCTGACTAATCCCCGGCTCACGGTGGGTACCCTGAGCGATTTTTATGACACGCCCGGCCTGCCATCGGCCACCCCGCCCCGGGCCGCGAAGCTTTTTGCGCGCGCGGATCGCGTTGCCGCGATCATCGAAACCGTCACGGATAGGATCAACGATCACAGCCTCGATCCGCAGCTTCTCCGCCTATGGCGCCATATCCGGCAGGCGCGGATGACGGGAGTGGCTTATTCAGCAGCGGAATTCGCTCGCTGAAGCAGGCTCGCACGCGGGCCCTTTAGTGGGCGCGGATATCGCAGCAGCCTGCAGCGCAGGGCGCGCCGTTGGTGGTACACCCCTGGACGGTGACATTCCCGCTGGTCTCCCACGGTTGCCCTTGTTCGAGTTCTTCCACCAGATCCACGATCATGCCGGCAAAACGCTGGGAGGGGCCAGCGGTACGGGCGCGTTCGACCTGTACGCCCATTTCATCGGCAGCGGCTTGCAGCTCAGAATCCAAGTCCCAGATGACCTCCATGTGATCGGAGATAAAACCGATGGGGCACACAACGACGGCGTCTACGCCGTCGTGGTCATGGATTGTGGTGGTGTGGTCCACGATGTCAGGTTCTAGCCACGGCGTCTTCGGATTGCCGGAGCGCGATTGCCACACCAAATCGTAATCCGAGATTCCGGCGCGCTCGGCCACCAAGCGCGAGGCTTCGGCTACTTGCCGGGAGTAGAGGTTCTTGTCCCCGTCGGCGCCACCGACATTATCGTGTGCATTCGGCACGGAGTGCGCCGTAAACAGCATGCGCGCGCTGCCCATCTTCTCGGCGGGGATACGCTGCCAGGCCTCGGCGACGGCATCGACCATCTCCGCAATGAACTTGGGGTGATCATAAAATTGCCGAATCTTGGTGAATTCGATTTCTGGCAGCCCCTTATCTGCAAGGTGCTGGCGCATCGCCGCAATGTCCTCATCGTATTGCCGGCACGCGGAGTAACCGCCCCAAGCCGAGGTGGCAAAGACGGCCACGTTGCGGATCCCTTCTTCCGCCATTTTCTCTGCGGTAGCCGTACCAAAGGGGTGCCAGTTTCGGTTGCCGAAATAAACCGGTAGATTATGTCCGCGTTTTTTCAGCTCGCTTTCGACGTTATGGATAATTTCCCGATTCAACCCGTTGATCGGGCTTACCCCATCAAAGTGGTAATAGTGCTTGCCCACTACTTCTAAGCGCTCGCGCGGAATGCCTCTTCCCCGCGTAACGTTCTCTAAAAACGGAACGACCTCCTCGTTTCCTTCCGGGCCACCGAAAGAAAGAACGAGGAGGGCGTCGAATTTTTGGGCAGGATGCTGTGCGTCAGTCATGCCCTAAATAGTAGCAACCACAAGGCTAAGAATTAGAGAAGGCGCACGACATCCGGGGTCGCACCAGCCCAGCGCACAGGGGAGACCTGTACGTTCTGCCCAGACTGCGGGGCTTCAATCATTTGGTCATTGCCCAAGTAGATTGCCACGTGCTGGCTGCCGCCGGCACCGTAGAAGATGAGGTCACCGCGTTGCATGTTATCGCGCGAGACCTTATTGCCCATTTGGTACTGCGCACCAGAATAGTGTGGAAGGTCTAGGCCGGCCGCGGCGAACGCGTACTTAGTCAATCCAGAGCAATCAAAGCCGGTTCGGGCGTAGTCGCCAAAGCTATCGGCAATGCCGCCGTCCCGGAGTCCACCGGTGGGGCCATTATTGTCGCCACCGCCCCACACGTATGGGGTTCCGACAACAGATTCTGCGCGAGCGATGACCGCCTCAATCTGGCTGCTGTTGCCCGGGGCAGCGCTGGATGGGGTTCCCGATCCCTGACCGAAGGCGGAAGGATCAGTGCTTGCCGATGGCGCCGTATCCGGGCTGCCAATCCCCAACAGGTCCGCAGAACCCGCCATCAGCGCCCGCACATCGTCCTGATCGACGGCTGCGGCGAGCTCGCCGGCAATGTCCATAACATCCGATGCCGAGGATCCGGTGCCGTAGTCCACCGTGTTAAAGGACGGCGTTGCCCCTTGGTTAAGCGCGGTGCCGAACTCTGCCTTCGGGGTAGTCGAGTGAGCCTGCCCCTCTACAGCGGCGCCATCGTTGGCCGCCTCAGGTAGTGGTGCTTCATCCGGAACGATTTCGTCGGTAAAGTCTTGAACCTTGTCTTTATTCAAGCTTTGGGACTTGACGGAATCATCGGCAAGCGCATCCGCATCTACCCTAAAATCAAGGTTATTATCTTGATTTTGCGCACTTGGAAGGTCGCCCTGGTGGGTCACTTCCCTTGCCTGCTGCTGGTGTGCAAAAGAGGCCTCGGCGAAGTTGCGCGTGGCATTCATTTGCGCTTCCCGCTGGGCCAAGTTGCGGCGGTGCTCGACCAATGCCGTCTCGGCCGCGCGCTTCTCGGCATACGCCTGGTCAAGCTCTGCCGCATCGTCTGCAACCTCAGGGTCGGCCGAAAGCTCGGCGATGCGATCCGTCGCGGCCGCTGCTTGTTCCTCTGCCTGGTCGAGCAGCTGCCGTAGCTGATCTACCTCCCGCTGCTGAGCATCAACATTGGATACAGCGCGGGCGATGGAGGCATCGGCATCGGCCTGGGCGGGATCGGGGTACTCTTCTGCTCCCGCGGGAGCGACGGCGGTCAGGGGTGCTAGCGCTGCGGTACCTGCGACTGCAGCAATGATTGCGCGAACGTGTCGAATGCGCGGTAAACGAATGGTGGCCACTGGAATTCTCCTTGTTGGATCACCTTCCTTTTTAAGATTGGGACACAATGAGCCGTAAATGGACATAGGAATGCCCGAGACCTTTAGCTTGCGCATTTCGCACAGCAGCAAGCCCTGAGTCTTTAGTGGTATATTCCACATCCGATAGCTACCTACCCAGAGGATTATGGGTAGGCGTCTTCGCCCTGGCAGCCCTCGGCTCCAGGAGGTAAACGGCACATGAGCCCGAAAATCTAGAGACTTCACCTAGGGAGTGCGCACGTCTAAAGCCCTATGCACTGATGCTTAACTGTGCTGCCTCACGGCTCAATGCCCATCACTCGCTACTATTTCCCCATACCAGCGACGTATATGGTGCACTTCTCCCACGTGTCTTACGCGGTTTATTGTGAGCGTGAGCGCCCTAGCCTTGCGGGAAGCATCTATGCTCCCATCGCAGTGCCAATCCGGGAGATCCGGAATTGGCGCATCTTCATCGAGCTTCGCTTATGGCGTGCGGTGAGTTTGGGTAGCTGGCAGAGTCCAGGCCCCCTCGCACGCTGCGCTTGGCATAGTGAGAACTGCCCTATGATCCTTGGCGCGACTCGCCGCGGCGCAGTGAAAATACAGCTCCAAATCTGGGCTTATCCCTGCGAGGGCAAGCGGCCACAAACCATGAACAGGCCACACGATGCTGGCCCTAGTGTGATTTCGGTTCCCTCTTTCTCTCATTCTGCGCGTACCCGACTGCGCTCCTCCGCGAACCTTGCGACCGGGTCCCGCTTCACCGGGAGTCCAACGTTGAAGGGTTCAGGGAGAACCACATCCGCATACCCACACGATGGAGCTCTAGCGAACTCGTCTCACCACTTTTAAGGAAGGTGGGTTGATGTTTATTTTTTCGAACATTGTCATCGCTCAAGTGAAAAGTTTTTCTACCCTCCCGTTCGAGAGGTCCCTCTGGTTCATTGACTTCCAAGTACCGCCAATTCCTCGATTCCCGCGAGGCGTGCTTCCCCACATACCCGTGTGAATCTTCAATTGACCGTCAAGGCTAAGCCCATGAACTCAAGAAGATATTCATGTCCCTTGAGTCGACACTCGAACCATACGTCACGACACGCCCTTTTCGCACACATTCCACTTAATTACGTGGAGTCAAGTTAAACCACATGACACAACAGGCGTACCTAACCTGCAATGATTTTGTTACCATCCCGTTATTGTGATGTTCATCACTTCAACTTCTAGATTTTACGGCCTACCCGGCCGTGAGTGTCGCCAAATTCAGGACCGATTCACCGCCCGAGAACCACTCCCCCGGCCCCAGTCAACCACTAAGCCTTTACTTGGACCCCTCCCCCGCTCCCCTGGCCTCCTTTAGGCGTGTGGAGTTTTCTTCATTCGCGGGCGCCCGGTGCCACCCGGCGGAGGCCTATAGATGCCCCAACTACGACGCCGCCGCTTGACGATCATTTTCCATAAATCTCGGTGCGGCTTCTCCACGCCTTTCGGTGCGACGGGCCACGGGAACTCACTCACCCTTGAAGCTTCGGGCCCGCATCGGCGGAAGATTTTGGGCCGCACTGGAGGCTCAAAGAACGGAAAATGTCCACTATTTTTTCGAACAAACGTATTCGGAAGCTGGCTAGTTTTAAGGCCGCTTTTCTTCCTACTCCTGCCTCCCCTGAGGGGTGCTACTTACCCTCGCGTCTCGCGATGCTGGGAGGCGCGCCGGTAACTTAGGCCGCCAAAAACTAGGGGCGAGAATTAAGACGGCGGCGACGATCGCGATCATCGGAAAGCTGCTGTGCTCAAGCCCCGCGTAGTACCGCTCTAGGAGATCGACCTGATTGAGCCCCGGCGTTAACTGAGCTTGGGTGGATTCAATATCCGCGCGGCTATAGTTCTCGCTGACCGAGGAAACATGGCGTGGGGTCTGCACGATGACGGTCTGCAGATCCGTAGCGTCATAAAGCTCTTGTGCAATATCGCGCACGTCCGCAGCCTTGGAGACAAAAACATCAACGACAGCGAGCCCGTCACCCTCACGCAGTTGCTCGGCGACGTGTTCATTCAGCTGAGCATCCGATTCCAAGGAGGGGGCGGAGTAGGCCACGCCGTCCTGCTTGAGCTGCTGAGCCAGCTGCGAGATGTCCACTTCATGTGGAACCATTCAATCCCCTTCCCTCTTCTTTCCTATTACAGGGGCTTGCGCACCCGAGATCGGGGGTTGTGCACTGCGCTTGTGCCTGGGCCAATCTTTTCTAAAGATAAAGGTTACCGCGGCCGTTCGCGCAGTTAACGCGCCGAGAGCCGCCAATAACTTTAAACAGAACGCTTGTCCCGTTACAATGAGAGCAACGGAAGGTTTTTACCTCTACAATAAATAGGTGAACCATCGCGTTCTTTGCCGTCTTTGGCACTGCGGGCCCCATGGCTTCGTCGCAACCATCAATTGGTCGCACGCCTTTTGTTTATCCCGCAACTCCAGCAGGCGGCGAGTACAAAACAGAACACACTGTTTATCAACAAGGAATGGAGCTCCCTGTGACTGAAAGCTTGAACTCCTTCGACGCCAAGAAGACCCTTGATGTCAACGGTAAGTCTTACGACTACTTCGACATCAACACGGTTCCTGGCATGGAGAAGTTGCCGTACTCCCTCAAGGTGCTGGCAGAAAACCTGCTGCGCAATGAGGACGGCAAGAATGTAAACGAGGACCACATCAAGGCCCTTGCCAATTGGGACCCAAAGTCCGAGCCGGATACTGAAATCCAGTTCACCCCGGCCCGCGTCCTCATGCAGGACTTCACCGGCGTTCCCTGTGTCGTCGACCTCGCAACCATGCGTGAGGCCGTGTCCGCTCTTGGCGGCACGCCAGACCAGGTGAACCCGCTGAACCCTGCCGAGATGGTTATTGACCACTCCGTTATCGTTGAGGCCTTTGGTTCCACCGACGCTCTTGAGAAGAACGTCGAAATCGAGTACCAGCGCAACGAAGAGCGCTACCAGTTCCTGCGTTGGGGTGCTGAGAACTTCTCCAACTTCCGCGTTGTTCCTCCGGGAACAGGTATTGTCCACCAGGTCAACATCGAGTACCTGTCCCGCGTTGTCTTTGACAACGAGGGCCTTGCATACCCGGATACCTGTATCGGTACCGATTCCCACACCACCATGGAAAACGGCCTGGGCATCCTGGGCTGGGGCGTTGGCGGCATCGAGGCAGAGGCTGCCATGCTCGGCCAGCCGGTATCGATGCTCATCCCGAAGGTCGTCGGCTTCAAGCTGACCGGCGAAATTCCGACCGGCGTTACCGCAACCGACGTCGTCTTGACCATTACGGAGATGCTGCGTGAGCACGGCGTTGTCCAGAAGTTCGTAGAGTTCTATGGCAACGGCGTTAAGTCCGTCCCGCTGGCTAACCGCGCCACCATCGGCAACATGTCGCCAGAGTTCGGTTCCACCGCGGCCATCTTCCCCATCGACGAAGAGACCACCAAGTACCTCGAGCTCACCGGTCGCCCGCAAGAGCAGATCGACCGCGTGGAGCAGTACGCCAAGGCCCAGGGCATGTGGCTGGCAGAGGACACTCCGGAGCCGGAGTACTCCGAGTACATCGAGCTCGACCTGTCCACCGTTGAGCCGTCCATCGCCGGCCCGAAGCGCCCGCAGGACCGCATCCTTCTTTCGGAGGCCAAGGAGCAGTTCCGTAAGGATCTGTCCAACTACACCACCGACGAAGTATGCGTCGACGACTCCTCCGTTGAGGCTAAGCGCATGTCCGGTGAAGGCGGCGCGCCTGGCGACGATGATGTCACCGGTGGCTTGAACAAGTCTCGCGAGGGCCACGGCGAATCCGCCGCGGTTGGCGCTAAGGGACGTCACTCCAACCCCATTACCGTTGAACCTGACAACGGCGGCGAGTACACCCTTGACCACGGCATGGTGGCCATTGCCTCCATCACCTCGTGCACCAACACCTCTAACCCATCCGTCATGGTGGGTGCTGGTCTGATTGCGCGTAAGGCCGCTGAAAAGGGCTTGCGCTCCAAGCCATGGGTCAAGACCATTTGTGCGCCTGGTTCCCAGGTTGTCGATGGCTACTTCCAGCGTGCAGACCTCTGGAAGGACCTCGAGGCTATGGGCTTCTACCTGTCCGGCTTCGGCTGCACCACCTGCATTGGTAACTCCGGCCCGCTGCCAGAGGAAGTTTCTGCAGCCATCAACGAGAACGACTTGGCAGCTACCGCAGTTCTGTCCGGTAACCGCAACTTCGAGGGTCGTATCTCCCCGGACGTCAAGATGAACTACTTGGCATCCCCAATCATGGTTATCGCTTACGCTATTGCCGGCACCATGGACTTCGACTTTGACAACCAGCCGCTGGGTCAGGACGAAGACGGCAACGATGTCTTCCTGAAGGACATCTGGCCTACCCCGCAGGAGATCGAGGACACCATCCAGTCCGCCATCTCCCGCGAGATGTACGAGGCCGACTACGCTGACGTCTTCAAGGGCGACGATGCATGGCGCAACTTGGATGTTCCAGAGGGCGAGACCTTCGAGTGGGATGAGGACTCCACCTACATCCGCAAGGCTCCGTACTTCGAGGGCATGCCGACCGAACCGGACCCAGTTGAGGACATCAAGGGCGCTCGCGTTCTTGCGAAGCTGGGCGATTCCGTCACCACCGACCACATCTCCCCTGCTTCTGCCATCAAGCCGGGCACCCCAGCCGCGCAGTACCTGGATGAGAACGGCGTGTCCCGCTCTGACTACAACTCCTTGGGTTCCCGCCGCGGTAACCACGAGGTCATGATGCGCGGTACCTTCGCCAACATCCGCCTGGCTAACCAGCTGGTGGATGAGACCGGTGGTTACACCCGCGACTTCACCCAAGAGGGAGCACCGCAGGCATACATCTACGATGCATGCGAGAACTACAAGGAAGCCGGCATCCCACTGGTCGTTATCGCTGGTAAGGAATACGGCACCGGTTCTTCCCGTGACTGGGCTGCAAAGGGCACCAACCTCCTGGGTGTTAAGGCAGTCATCACCGAGTCCTTCGAGCGCATCCACCGCTCGAACCTCATCGGTATGGGCGTTATCCCGCTGCAGTTCCCTGAGGGCGAGTCCCACGAGTCCCTGGGTCTGGACGGCACGGAGACCTTCGACATCGAAGGCATCACCGGATTCAACGACGGCTCCATCCCGAAGACTGTTCACGTCACCGCTACCAAGCAGGACTCCGACGACGCCGTCGAGTTCGACGCTAACGTACGTATCGACACCCCGGGTGAGGCAGAGTACTTCCGCCACGGCGGCATCCTGCAGTACGTGCTGCGCCAGATGGTGAAGAACTAAGCCATTTGATGCGACGACAAAGTACTAAGTCCCTTGGGCTTAGTACTCGTCGCTGAGCTTGAAGACGCGGGGTCGCACCGCTCTCTCCCGTAGAGGGCTCTGCGGCCCCGCGTTTCTTCGTTGTCGTTCTATGTTCGTTTTAGAACATACTTAACTTGAAGCATTAAACATTCCTAAAAGGAGACGACCTCACCATGCCAATCGTGAGTGAATCTGAGTTAAATCGGCGCAGGCACGAAATTCTCGTCGGAGCTCGCCGGTGCTTTGCCGAACATGGCTATGAGGGCGCGACTGTCCGCCTCTTAGAACAAGCCACGGGGAAATCACGCGGCGCCATATTCCACCACTTTGGGGACAAGGAGTCCTTATTCCTCTCTTTAGCCCGCGAGGATGCCGCACGCCAGGCAGAAGTAGTGGCCAATAACGGCCTCGTCGAGGTTATGCGGGAGATGTTGCGTCACCCAGAACGCCACGATTGGCTTGCCACGCGTCTGGAGATCACTTCCCTCTTGCGCACGGACCCATCGTTTGCTGCTCGGTGGAAAGAACACCAGTCCATTCGTGACGAGGCTATCCGCGCCCGCCTCGCTTCCAACGCGGAACAAGGCCGTCTGCGAGACGATGTCGATATAGATACCCTGGTGTGCTATTTGGAAACCTTCATGGATGGGTTTATTAATAGGCTCGCCTTAGGGGATACGGATGGCCTGGAGCGTGTCCTCGATCTGGTGGAGCAATCCATTCGGAGTTCTAGGTCTCCACAGCGCTAACCGTGTTATGTCCATGAGGTTTTTGGACTTGGAGTCCAGCTACTTTGTGGACTCGGAGTCTTGGGACTTTGTGGACGCGGAGTCTCCCCGCTTTTTGGACGGGGAGTCCACGGAGTTTTTGTACTGGTGCTAGCTTGGCTTCTTCCGGCGGCTTGGCCGTGGCCCAGAGAGGTTGGGTTTTAGCTCTGGGGGTTGTCGGTGCCACATGCCGACAACGTGGTTTATGTTGATTTGACCGCCGGGTGGACGCTGATTCAGTTGGATCGGTAGCGGAAATGAAAACAGTTTCTCACCGTCGTGATCAGTAAAAAATTCCACATAGTCATCGGCTACGCTGCTGTAGATGGCTCGATTTTTGAAGCGCAGCCCGACGTAGAGGCCGTGCCCCATGACGCGTACCACCCCGCTTTTGTTGATCCACAGCTTGTCCGGGATAGGCCAGAGTGCATTTACACCGGTAGAGCTTGGCATTACGGTTGAGGAATCGGCATGGGGTGTATCTTGCTGGATTGCCTGAGTGTCGTTACTTGGTGCCCTGTCTGAAGCTGCAACTTCAGGCAGGGCATTATCTGTTGCGACCACTGTGTCGGCTGCTAAGGCATCTGCCTGGTTGTCGGGGTGAATCCGGTGATATTGTTTCGCGATTTTTGTCCATAAAACATCTGGGTCAATCGGCTGCGTCGGTGGCTGGGCATGCGAGATAATCTCCCAGGCTTGGGCTGGGGTGATGTGCATCTTGCCCCTGAGAAGTCCTTGGTGGCGACGGCGTGTGTTGTAGAAGTTGCGGTAGTCGACAATCAGCTGTTGGACCTGCGCCAGCGTCGTCGGGGTACGAGCATCCAAAAACCTGGTCATGGTTTGGTGCGATCGCTCGTCTTTGCCTTGCGTCGTGGGAGCAAAGCCCGCACTTGATTGAACTCCCAGGCTGGCGAGCCAGCGTTCGGTTTGCGACAGCCGGCCGCGATGGTAGGTGGCAAAGGCATCACCGTTGTCAGAGAGGACTTCTTGGAAAAGTCCGTAAGCATCAATGGCTCCACTTAGCGTGATGCGGGCATCGGTGCCGTTTTCTGGAGTTCCAAAAGCTTGGGAGCCGACGTCGAAGCGGCTGGCATCGTCGACGACTTGGTAGATAGTCACTTGCGTGTGAGGCACATCGAAGAGTCTGTAGGCAAACGCATCGATCTGCCACAGTTCATTGACTTCGCCCCTGGCAAAGTGCCTGTAGGACTTACGCGGTCGTTTACGTGCATTGATGTCAGCGACGCCAGCCTCGTGCAACCATTGTGCGATTAAAGCTCGTGACGGTGGTTGGTCGTAGCCGAGTTCGTCGAGGAAGAAGTAGAAGATTGACCATGGGCCGCAGTCTTGGCCGCGGGCTCTTAACGTACCGCGAGCTTGCAGGACCTGTTGTCGAATCTTGTCATCGTAGACCCGTCGCGGGTTCAGCGGTGCCGTGCTGTCGGGCACGATGCCAGCCCGCCCGCGTTCGGCGATACGTGCTTTGATGTTGTAGTACGTCTGCTTCGATACGCCGATGTTCTTGCAGAACTGCTGGACCGTGATGCCCTCACGGATGGGGTCGAAATCCGCTATCTTCTTGCGGAGAGTAATGGGAATTGCCATCCCCACATTGTCAAGAAGCCAGAGTCCAAAAAGTCGTTAGACATCCTGTCCATAAACTTCCTGGACTCCGCGTCAAAAAACTAACTGGACTCCGCGTCCAAAAAGTCAATGGACTCCGAGTCCAAAAAGTCACTAGACATCACACCACAGCGCTAACCGAGCCCATTACGTTGCTCTTGGGGCCTGACCCCGGAAAGTGGACACGTCGGGGGTTAGGCTCGCAATTCTTTGAACGAAAGTGCAAGGAAGGCAAGCGTCACAACGCTGCGGTTGTAGCACTCGCCCGCAGATGAATCAACGTCCTCTGCGCCATGATGCGCAACCACGAGTATTACCGCGATCCCGCCCCAGCAAAGGAAGCCGCAGCAGCCTAACCTCTAACAACGAAACAAGCCGACTGGAAACCCCCAGTCGGCTACCAGCCACGCGCAAAACAACATACCTAAAAATCCCGAGTTGAGGATCCTCCCCCGTCAACCCCGTCCGCGAGACCGACAAATTTTATAGGAACACCCCCGCTTTCGTCACTCCGCTTTTCTCACTGGGAGGCGAAGGCGCCAGCTGAACGCGGACTTGGTTAGTCGGTGCTCTCTGCCAAGCCACCGGTATTGGAAAGTTCTACTTCCTGGACGCTGACATACTGCGCGATCTCTGCGACGAACCCTGGATCATGGCACGTAAGGACGATTGCCGTTCCTGATTCCAGCGCCCTATGAATCAGTTGATGCATGAGTGCTCGATCCGTTAGCGAAAGCAAGCTATCGGGCTCATCCATGAGCAAGATGGCGTGGCCCATCCCCACCACATGTGCAGTTTGGGCAAGCCTCAGCCGGGAAGCGGATAGATCCAATGGGTGCTCATCGGCGTCAAGCTCTAGCAACTCCCTCAACGCGTCACTGGGAACAAAGTCACCCAAGGTGGAATATATTACCTGGTCATAAGGAGATTGTAGGACCAATCCCCTGGGCTCTGTTGGGCGCTGTGCCCCATCAAGACCTGCGGCGGAGCGCAGGAGTGACGTTTTTCCAGTGCCGTTTGCCCCGCGTAACCAGGTCACGCCTCCGCCGCGAATAGGGATGGTGACGGGTCCGACGCTAAAGGTAGTGCCGGAAGGCTTCGCCGATTGCCACCACCGCTTCTTTTCTTGTCCGCGGCGCGCAGTAAGCGGCCCGAGGTATTCTTGCGCCCCATAATCCGAAATCGATTGCAGGTGTATAGGAGCAGGTTGTGGGGTCTCTCCTACGACCATCCCGCCCAATTCGGGCCAGTGCATGGATGACACGGCGAGAACGCACGTATTGCGCAGCGAATGCAATAGCTGCACCATCATCGTCAGCGATGTGGGATCAAGCCCCGCACTCGGCTCACACATAATGAGCACCTCGGGCTCGCGGATCGCTACGCATGCAGCGGCGAGCCTCCGGGTCTGACCGCCAGAAAGCTGGGTGGGGTTTTTCTCCGCGTAATCGCTAAGCCCCACCGCCGCGAGCATTTCCTCTCCGCGTACCTGCATGCGGGCTGGGTCCTCACCCTGGTTTTCTAATCCTAGGACCACTTCTTCGATGCAGGTATCGCGCAGGTAGCTCATCTGCGCGGAAGAGTCAGTACCAATGATGGCGGATGATGAGAATTTTTCGCCCAGCTCTTGCGCCACGTTTTCTGTGATGGCATCCGAAGGCACAAGTACTTGGATGATGCTGCCTTGATCTGGCTGAATATCGTCTAAATCCATACAAAGACCATGACTCCTATGGTTCCAATGGGAATGATGTAGCGCAGCACGCGGGACACTGCTGAATCCGGCACCGGCCGCAAAAGGGTCCTGGTCCCCTCTTCATCAAAGCCCACGGCGGCAAGGGCGTGGCCGCGCTCGGTGCCTTGGATCAGGAGGCGCGAAATTACTGGGATGACCACCCGGGAAATGGTATTGCGCCACGTCACCTTGATTCCCGCCAGCTGGTTGGCATCGCGGACGGTCCGCCAGGCTTGCGCACCTTGCGGTAAGGACTGCAATGATGCACCAACGATGTAGGCGATTTTGTGCCCCGCGCGCGAGACTTGTAGCCATTTCGCAATATCGGAGATTCGCAGTACGGACATCGCCACGATGAAGCACACCATGAGTGCGAAAAAGCGCAGGGCTAGTGTGGCGGCGATGAGCAGGCCATCGCTTGTGACGAGCGGAATCAGTTGGTTATCGCCATAGGGGGCGTGGATCACCAACATCGATAAGGCCACCGGAACACAGAGCGCTGCAGAGGCCAAGACGATCGCAAGGGATCTCGTGGCCCACACGCCATAGGCAAGCATTGCGCCAGCTACCACTGCAGAGGCTAGTGGGCTATTGAGAGCGAGGATAAGTAGCCAACCGCACGCAGCAATGGTGAGGACCGTCGACGGGTGAAGGCGATACATTAGCGAGGCTGCAAGGATTCCCGGGTGCGCTTAGGCAAGGATTTCACGGCAGCCCACACGATGAGGAAGACAACGGCCTTATCCAATGGGTCAGAGATAAGTGATTGCATCGTCACGGACGCAATCAAGGAGTTGCCGAGTTCGCGGAAGAGGGACGTGAGCGCGCCGGTACCGACACCAGCCGTACCGCCGTAGACGAATGCGGCCACGGGTGCGGCGAGCATGCCGCAGATGATGCCGATGATGGCACCGCTGACGATGACCTTCCAGATCTTGGTAAACGCGCCCTTTTGGATGGCCCAGCCGGAAAGGAAGCCGGTAGCAGCGGACACCGCGGCGAATGGGAGCGCCATCGGGTTGAGCAATCCCCAGACCACTGAAGACAGCGTACCGGTAGCAAGCCCGGCAATGGGGCCTGCCAGTGCCGCCACCAGGATGGTTCCCACGGAGTCGATATACAGCGGAATGCCGCTCGATCCGATGATTTGGCCCACCACGATGTTGAGCACCAACGCGATGGGAATAATGGCGATGGTACGAGCTGGAAGGGATGGCACGGTGCCGGCAAGCAGCAGCGCTGCGCCAATGAGGTAGCCGGCCAAGGTGATCAACGCTTCGGCAGAGCCCGCTACGGACTCCCAATCGGTGGGGCGGAAAAGCACCAAGTAGATCCACGTGGCGACGACTAGCGCGGCGCCCGCGATGACCATCCCCCGGCGGGCAGGGGTAAGAGAAAGCTGAGGCATAGAGGTATTCCTAATCCATCAATGTGTAAAAGAGATCGGGGCACACTGCTTTTAGTTCCAGCCTATGTCACCTCAGCGTAGGAAAATGTGGCGTATGCGCTGCGGATTAGGGTAAAAGATTTATTCGCCTAGAGCAACACGCGCGCTCAATGCGCGCAACGCCCTATCGAATTCACGGTGGGCGGCTGGAATATCCGCGCTGGTCACCAGCGAGGCATTAGCCGGCCGGCGCCAGTGATTGCGGAGGTCTGCGACGCTGGTCCCGCGCATCAGCGCAGAGTCCGCTTCCACGTCAATAGTCGTTTCTACCGCCTCGAACGGCACCTTCTTTAGCGCGATGATGCAGGTCAGCAGGTCATGGATCTGGGCTTGGTAGCCTTCTTCTTGCGCTTGATGGAATTCGAAGTAGAACCGCAGTAGCTCCGGCAGCTTTTCCGCCATTGGGTGTGTACCAAGAAGCCCTTGAATTTCTGCCAAGCGCTCTGGAGTGATGAGAAATTGCTCGGTGACCTCGAGCGAGCACAGCGTACTGTCCAATTCTGCTGAGGCTGAAAAATGACGTGCTGCCGCGTGGGGATCTACCCAGAAATTCCACTCCGCGGTCGGCGTCGTATTACCGCGGTAATTAACGGCACCGCCCATGATGGTAATCGAGCCGCACCGCGCGACGGCATCGCCGTGCTCCCGCTCGAAGTCCGCCAAATTAGTTACCGGCCCAGTAATGATGAGGTGCAGACCTGGGTTGCGGGCAATGGCGGTAGACCACAACTCCAGCCACTGCATATCGCCGAAATCGTGATCGGGCGCGGAAAGATAACCCAAGCCGGACGCACCGTGGGTTTCAGGTGTCGTGGTCAGCTCTACTTCGAGCGGGGCCGACCGCCCTGGGGCGACGGGGACCTCCGGTAATCCACAAAGATCCAAAATCCACCGTGCATTGGCGGCTGTCTGCTGGACCGCGACGTTACCAGCAGTGGTACTCACGCCCACCAACTCGATCTCGCCTGCGTGATGCAGCCCCGCCAGGTACATCAGGGCGAGGCAGTCATCAATGCCTGGATCGCAGTCGAGCAGGACGGCTGGGCGCGAGAGACTCATAGCTAGCCTGGCTAACTATTACTTAATCGAGCTGACTGGCTTGTCGCCGTCAACGAATACGACTGGAGACGTTGGAAGCTCCTCGCGGCCCAGTACCTCTACGATGACGTCTGCCACCAAGTCGCGGGAAGAGGTCTGGCCCTCCTGCAGCATCTTGTCCTCAACAAATTCCAGCCCCTGCGCAGGCTCCTCCGTCAGGCCAGCGGGTTTCAGGATGATGTGCGGGATAGAGCTATCGGCCAAGCGGTTGTCCACTTCCTTCTTGGACTCCACATAGGCGTACCACTTTTCATCGGCTGGGTCCGTCGTCGCAACCTGGGAGCCGACATAAGAAATCATGACGAACTGAGGAACGTCTTTGCCCAGCTTTTCCAGGGCCTCGATGGCGGCCAATGCGCCGTCGCGGTCGACGGCCCACGTCAGTTCCGCGCCGCCACGGCCGCCGTTTCCGGCACCCCATACAACTGCGTCATAATCTGCGAATAGCTCGGCCCATTGGTCAACGGACTGCTCGGTAATATCTGCAATAACCGGCGTAGCGTTGGCCTGCTCAATATCGGCCTTCTGGTCTGGGTTACGGATAAGCGAGTGAACCTCGTGGCCAGCTTCCGCTAATTTTGGAGCCGCCAGCAGGCCAACCTTGCCGTGTCCACCGATGTACAAAACCTTTTTCTTGGTATCAGCCATAGCGCCCCATGGTAACAGCGCGATTTTTATGCTGCAGCGGTTCTTTTCAGCAGTGCCAGAACATGCCGCGACCGTGGTGCGAGCGTTGCCCACCGAACCAGATAGAATACTGGTTATGTATGCCATTATGACCGTCACCGGTGCCGATAGCACCGGAATCATTGCCGCAGTGACCACGACTCTTGCTGATCTGGACATCAACGTCATTGATGTCTCGCAGACCATTATGGGTGACTATTTCACCATGATCCTCCGCGTTGAATTCGATGCGGATGCCGTATCCATCCAGACCATCAAGGAGCGGATGCGCCCGGTTGCGGAGGAAAAGCAGCAATCCATCCGCATTCAGTCCGAAGACCTCTTTACCGCCATGAACGAGATTTAACATGAGCACGCGTTTTAATACCACCAATATCTTGGACACCATCGAGATGATTGAAAACTATCGTCTCGATATCCGCACCGTGACGATGGGCATTTCCCTGCTGGGATGCACGCGCTCGACCATGGAGTCAACCTGCCAGGCCATCTATGACCGCGTAACGCAGCAAGCGGGCCGCTTGGTTGAGGTATGCGAGGGCATCGAAGGTGAGCTCGGCATCCCGATCGTCAACAAGCGCATCTCCGTCACCCCCATTTCCCTCGTTGTCGCAGGCTTGGACGGCAACCCCGTCGATGCCGCGCGGGCGCTGGATAAGGCCGCGAAGGAAGTGGGCGTTAACTTCGTCGGCGGCTACTCCGCGCTGGTAGAAAAGGGTGCGACGAGCGCAGAGCAAAAGCTCATTTCCTCCATCCCCGAAGCCTTGGCCGAGACGGACGTAGTGTGCTCCTCGGTCAATATCGCCAGCTCTCGCGCCGGCATCAACATGGATGCGACGAAGCAGATGGGCGAGGTCATCAAGGAAGCCGCTGAGCTGACCAAGGATAATTCCGCGATTGCCTGCGCCAAGCTCGTCGTCTTTGCCAACTCCGTGGGCGATAATCCGTTTATGGCCGGCGCCTTCCACGGCATCGAGGAGCCTGACTGCGTCGTCTCCGTTGGCGTCTCCGGCCCCGGCGTGGTGGACCGCGCCCTCGGCTCCTTGGAAGGCGCAAGCCTGGATCAGGTGGCTGAGGAAGTAAAGAAGGCGGCCTTCAAGATCACCCGCGCCGGGCAGCTCGTGGGCAATATGGCCTCCGAGCGCCTCGGCGTTCCCTTCGGCATCATTGACCTTTCCTTGGCCCCCACGGCAGAACTCGGCGACTCCGTGGCACATATCCTCGAGCACATGGGCCTCGATCAGGTGGGCACGCACGGCACGACGGCGGCATTGGCGCTGCTTAACGATGCCGTCAAGAAGGGCGGCATGATGGCATGCTCGCGCGTGGGCGGATTGTCCGGTTCCTTCATTCCGGTCTCTGAGGACAGGGGCATGATCGATGCCGTAAAGTCCGGCTCCATTTCCATGGACAAGTTGGAGGCCATGACCTCCATCTGCTCGGTCGGGTTCGACATGATCGCACTGCCTGGCGATACCTCTGCGGCCACGATTTCCGGCATGATTGCGGATGAAGCCGCGATCGGCGTGATGAATCATAAGACCACCGCCGTGCGCGTCATTCCGGTACCTGGCGCCAAGGTGGGCGACGAGGTCAGCTTCGGTGGGCTTTTGGGCTACGCACCGATCATCCCGGTCAATCAGGTGGGCAATTCGCAGTTCATCAACCGCGGTGGCTTTATCCCCGCACCGGTGCACGGATTCCGCAACTAGGCGCGGAGTAATCCACACCTAGGGGGAGAAGCGCGCCTAGGACAAGCGCAACAAGCTCCCCTTAGGACTCGGAGTCTTCATTCTCCTCGCCCGGCTTTTCGGATTCTTCCCACCGGGCGAGGTTTGCTTTGAAGTGCTGAAAAGAATCTTCTAGCTGGCGCAATTCCACCTCGCCGCCGACCTGGCGGCCCGCATCGGAGTAGATGGCCTCCGCTGCTTCATCTAGGACATTGCGGCGTTCCACGGTGCGAAGCAGCGCGACCACCTTGGCTAGGTTGTTGAGCAGGCTGAGGTAGATTTCGGCGTTATCGGCCGCATCGCGGCGGATTTGGGTGAACATCGCCTCAATGATCTGTTCGTAGCTAAAGGTTTGATAGTCCAAGCGGAACTCGCCATCGATATGCATAATCCCCTGCGGCAAGCGCTTGTCCCCAATGACCACCAAGATTTGCGTGAAGCGGTCAATGATGTCGATGACCGTATAAGGATCATTGACGCCGGTACTGAGAGCGCGAGCAGCAATCTCTGCGAGGTGCCGGGCAGTAAACCGAGGGTCGTGCGCAGAGGCATCCTCGCGGTGCTGCGTGACCACGATGTGCTTTTCAATGTTTTCCGGCATGTGCGGCACGCCGTGAGCAATGACCTCGCCTTCTAGCACGAGATCGCCCGGGGCAACACCCAGGTGAACCGCGCACTCTTCTTCGGCGGCCGCTTGGGCAATAGACTCGTAGTCCACGAATTTCAGGTAGCCCGTTTGGGAGCTGCGGGTTGCATCGGCGGATTCATAGAAATCCGAACCTGGTGCCTTGGCAACCTTTTCTTCTTCGCCGCGCTCAATGAGGCGCCGCATGTGCTCTTCCACATCCTGGGCCACCACGTGCACTACATGAGACATGCTAATGGACTGCGCGATATGGACGATGAAATAAATCAAAAAGACCACGCATATCAGCGCCAAGGCGATGTCGACAGCGACATTCAGCGAGGGAACGTGTTCTTGCTTGCCCTCGCCGCCGGCGCGCACGGCACGCAGAGAGAGCAGCGAGTAGGTAAAAGTCGCCAGGTAGATCCCCAGCGTGGACTGGATGGAACGGTCCTTTAAAAACTCGTGCAATAGGCGCGGGCCCATCACCGTCACCACGCCGGAAAGCGCGGTCAGGGTGATAAAGAACAGGGTGCCGGCCAGAGACAGCGTGGCGGTTGCTACGGCGGTGAGCAGGCCCTGGGCACTTTCCGCACTACCGTCGTAGAGTCGAGAGAACGCCAGATCGAAGTTGCGGTCGAGCGCCAACATGCCTTCGGCCGCCACGACGGCCACCGCTACCGCTACCGCGGGAATGACCCAAAACTTATCCCGCCAGGCGGGCATCCTCTCGATCAGCGTCTTCATCAGGCTTAAGCCAGCTCGACGATTTCCATGTACTCATCGGACCACAGGTCTTCATCGCCATCCGGCATGATGATCACCCGCTCAGGGTCGAGCGCCTTCACCGCTCCCGGATCGTGGGTTACCAAGACCACCGCGCCCGTGTACGTATTGAGCGCGTCAAGCACCTGCTCGCGAGAGATGGGGTCGAGGTTATTGGTCGGCTCATCCAGAAGCAGCACGTTCGCGCGGCTGGAGACCAACGTAGCCAGCGACAGGCGGGTTTTCTCACCGCCGGACAGCGTTCCGGCGGGCTGTTGCAGTTTATCGCCGGAAAACATGAACGCTCCCAGCAGCCCGCGCAGCTCTTGCTGGTCCGCATCGGGGCAGGCCTCGATGGTGTTTTCCCATACGCTCTTATCCGGGTGGATATTGTCGTGCTCCTGCGCAAAGTAGCCAATGCGCAAACCATGGCCACTGACGATGCCACCTTCGCCATCGGTGCGCTCCTCCCCCGCCAAAAGCTTGAGCAAGGTGGTCTTACCGGCACCGTTATACCCCAGGACAACGACGCGGGAGCCCTTATCAATGGCCAGGTCCACGCCCGCGAACACCTCCAACGAACCGTACATCTTAGTCAAGCCTTTGGCGTTCATGGGCGTCTTGCCGCACGGGGCGGGCTCGGGGAATTTAATATTGGCTACCTTATCCGCAACGCGCACCTCATCGAGGTCATTCATCATGCGCTCGGCGCGGTTTAGCATCTGCTTCGCCGCTGCGGCCTTGGTGGCCTTGGCACCCAATTTCGCGGCCTGTTTTTGCAGCGCGGAGGCCTTCTTTTCCGCATTCGCGCGCTCGCGGCGCCGGCGCGCCTCATCAGTGGCGCGGGCATCGAGGTACTTCTTATAGCCCATGTTGTAGACATCCGCCTCGCCGCGCACCGCGTCGAGGAACCAGACCTTATTGCACACGGCCTCGAGCAACTCGACATCGTGGGAAATCATGACCAGTCCGCCCTCGTGCTTGGACAGGAACTGGCGGAGCCAAACGATGGAATCCGCATCTAGGTGGTTAGTGGGCTCATCCAGGAGCAACGTGGTCTGGGATTTACCCGAGCCTTCGCTGGCTGCAAAAAGGATCTGCGCCAGCTCCACGCGGCGGCGTTGGCCACCCGATAGTGTCTTGAGCTTTTGATCTAAAACGCGCTGAGGCAGGCCTAGGTTATCGCAGATTTGGGCGCATTCGGAGTCGGCCTCATAGCCGCCCAAGGAGTCAAATTGTTCTTCCAAGCGGGAGTATTTACGGATGGCCTTATCGCGGAACTTCTCATCCGTGGCCGTTTCCATCAGCTCTTGCTGCTTGGCCATGCGCCGCTTAATATCGTCCAACCCGCGGGCAGAAAGCACGCGCTCGCGCGCTGTTTGCTCGATATTGCCTTCGCGAGAATCCTGCGGAAGGTAACCAATCAGACCCGAACGAGAGACAGTACCGCCATAAGGCTCGGTCTCGCCTGCCAGGATGCGCATGGTCGTGGTCTTTCCCGCACCATTGCGGCCCACTAGCCCGATGCGGTCGCCGGGCTGGACGCGGAGGTGCTGTCCGGGGGCATCGAGAAGCGTGCGGGCGCCTACGCGTACCTCAAAATCATTGGTCACAATCACGACAAGCCAGTCTAGCAATCAAAGCCCAAGGCACTAATTCACGCAAAAAAGCGGCGGTAATACTACCGCCGCTTTCCCACTATTCCGTGGTGATTAAACCGCAAAGCCCAGAGCTTGGAGCTGCTCGCGGCCTTCTTCGGAAATCATGTGTGGGCCCCAAGGCGGCATCCACACCCAGTTGATACGCACGCCATCGGCAAGCTTCTTGCCGGTAACGATGTCTTCGACCTGCTCCGCAATGACGTCGGTCAAAGGGCAGGCCGGCGAGGTAAGCGTCATGTTGATCATGGCTAGCTCTTTGCCGTCCTCTTCTTCCAGCCACAGGTCATAGACCAAGCCCAAGTCAACGACGTTGATGCCGAGCTCCGGGTCGATGACATCGCGCATGAACTCGGTGATGTCAAAGGCCTTCGACAGCTGTTCTTCCGTCTGCTCTGGCCGCTCACCGCCTGCGCTGAAGGACGAATTCTCGTTCTGGTAAGGATCTACGGGATCGGTCATTTACTTCTCCACTTCATTGAGCGCATCTGCGGTGGCGGCCTGAAAAGCCTTCCACCCTAGCAGCGCGCATTTAACTCGTGCCGGGTATTGAGAAACACCTGCAAAGGCAACACCATCGCCGATGATGTCCTCATCGCCTTCATCCTGGCCACGCGAGGTGACCATCTTTTCAAACTCGGCAAGCTTCTTATTGGCTTCCTCCAAGGGCAAGCCGACGATCTCTTCCGCCATGACGGACGTCGATGCCTGCGAGATGGAACAACCTTCGGCGTCGTAGGACACATCTTCAACGGTCTTGCCGTCCGCGGAAAGGTTGACGCGCAAGGTGAGCTCATCGCCGCACGAGGGGTTCACGTGGTGAACCTCCGCTTGGAACGGCTCGCGCAGCCCCGCGTGTTGCGGATTTTTATAGTGATCCAAGATCACGTCTTGGTACATCGAATCTAGATTCATTAGGCAACTCCAAAGAAATCGCGGGCGGCCTTAATGGCTTCTACCAGCTTATCTACTTCGGCTTCCGTGTTGTACAGGTAAAAGCTAGCGCGCGCGGTCGATTGCGCACCGCAGGCGCGGTGCAGCGGCCACGCGCAGTGGTGGCCTACGCGAATGGATACGCCTTGGTCATCAAGAACCTGTCCCAAATCGTGCGGGTGCACGCCCTCCACGGTAAAGGAGATGGCCGCGCCGCGGTCTTCAGCGGTTTCTGGGCCGATGATGCGCAGGCCTGGAATCTGGCGGAGCTGTTCCAAGGCATAAGCAGTGAGCTTTTGCTCGTGGGCATGGATATTATCCATCCCCACCTCCTCGAGAAACTTCACCGCGGCACCGAGGCCGACGACCTGGCTGGTCATCTGGGTTCCCGCCTCAAATCGCGTGGGTGGTTCCGCGAAGGTGGTTCCTTCCATCTTCACTACCTCGATCATGGAGCCACCCGTGAGGAACGGGGGAAGCTTGCGCAGCAATTCGTCCTTGCCGTAGAGCACTCCCACGCCATTGGGGCCACACATCTTGTGACCCGAGAATGCGGCGAAATCCACATCCAAGGCATGGAAATCTACCGGCATATGCGGGACGGACTGGCAGGCATCGAGCACCACCATGGCGCCGACCTCGCGAGCACGGCGCACCATTTCCTCGACATCGGAAACCGCGCCAGTGACGTTGGACTGATGGGTAAACGCAACGACCTTGACGGATTCATCGAGCTCGAGCGAATCCAAGTCGATGCGGCCATCGTCGGTCAACGAGTACCACTTCAAGGTGGCACCGGTTCGCTCACAGAGCTCTTGCCACGGCACGAGGTTGGCGTGGTGCTCGAGCTCCGTGATGACGACGGTATCGCCCTCTCCTACGTACAGCTCGCCCGCGCGCTCATCGGAAAGCGTATAGGCAACCTCATTGAGCGCCTCGGTGGCGTTTTTCGCAAAGGCAATCTCATCGCGGTCGGCGCCAACAAAGGCGGCAATGGCCTGCCGGGCCGACTCATAGGCGTTATCCGCCTCCTCAGCCAGCTGGTACGAGCCGCGGTGGACGGGGGCGTTGGTATGGAGAACGAACTCCTCCTCTGCCTTCCACACCGGCAGCGGGCGCTGGGAGGTAGCCCCCGAGTCCAAGTACACCAACGGCTTATCGCCGCGCACGGTGCGCTGCAGGATCGGGAACTGCTCCCTAATTGCGTTTACATCAAATCCAGACATAAAACTTCTTCGATTCATCGAGGATGAACCAGCGCTGGGCTGGTCTTTACTGCAGGAACTGGTCGTAGCCGTCAGACTCAAGCTGGTCTGCCAGCTCGGCCCCGCCGGTCTTCACAACCTGGCCGTTAGCGAATACGTGCACGAAATCAGGCTGCACGTAGTTCAGGATGCGCTTGTAGTGGGTAATCATCAGGATGCCGCCATTGGTGTCATCCTGGTAGCGGTTGATGCCATCAGAGACAATGCGCAGCGCGTCAACGTCCAAGCCGGAGTCGGTCTCATCCATGACCGCGAACTTGGGCTTTAGGATGTCCAACTGCATGACCTCGTGGCGCTTCTTCTCGCCACCGGAAAAGCCCTCGTTGACGGAGCGGGAGATGAAGGACTTATCAATCTTCAGGTTCTCGCGAGCCTCAGTAAGTTCCTTATTCCACTCGCGCAGCTTGGGGGCCTCGCCGCGGATAGAGGTCACGGCGGAGCGCATGAACTGCGATACCTTTACGCCCGGCACCTCGGTGGGGTACTGCATGGCCAAAAACAGGCCGGCGCGAGCGCGCTCGTCAACGGGCATGTCGAGGAGGTTCTCGCCATCGAGAAGCACCTCGCCCTCGGTGACCTCGTACTTCGGGTGACCAGCAATGGTGTAGGACAAGGTGGACTTGCCGGAGCCGTTCGGGCCCATGATGGCGTGGATCTCGCCGGAGTTGATGGTGAGGTTGACGCCCTTGAGGATTTCCTTGGGCTCGCCGTTTTCTTCATTCGGCAGAACCTGGGCGTGGAGATTCTTAATTTCCAGAGTAGACATAGTTTTGTGGGTTTCCTTCTGTAAGTGCGTTAAGCGGAGATCTTTTCCAGTTCTTCAGAAATGCGGTTTTCCAGTTCCTCGGACAGGGATTGCACCGGAATGCGGTGGATGACCTCGTTGAAGAAGCCACGAATGATGAGGCGACGAGCCTCTGCCTCCGGAATACCGCGCGACATCAGGTAGAACAGTTCGATATCGTCAAAGCGGCCAACCGTTGCGGCGTGGCCGGCGCCGGTGATTTCACCGGTCTCAATCTCCAGGTTCGGAATGGCGTCTGCGCGCGCACCGTCCGTGAGGATGAGGTTATTATTCGTCTCATAGGTATCGGTGCCCTGTGCGTTGGAGCGGATAAGCACGTCTCCTACCCAGCAGGTACGAGCCTCGTTCTTCTTCTCACCCTGCAATGCGCCCTTGTACAGGACATTGGAGCGACAATTCGGAACCGAGTGATCCACGAGCATGCGGTTTTCGAAGTACTGACCAGAATCGGCGAAGTACACGCCCAGCAGCTCGGCGTCGCCGCCGGGAGCGGTGAAGTTCACGCGCGGGACAATGCGCACGACCTCGCCGCCGAAGATGGCGGAGTTGTGGCGCAGCACGGCATCGCGTCCCACCTGGGCCACCTGGTTAGACAGGTGCACCGCGTCGTTTTCCCAGTCGACGTCCACGATGACGGTCAGGTGTGCGCCATCGCCAAGGATGAATTCCACGTTATCCGCGTGGGTGCCAGAGCCGACGTACTTCAGCACAACGGTGGCCTCCGCATGGTGGCCAACCTCGATGGAGGTGGCGCCGAAAGAGGTCACGTCTTCGCCCTTGCCCGTAAAGGTAATGGTGATGGGATCTTCCACCTGCACCTCAGGGTCAACGGTTACCACTTGACCTTCCGGCATGGAGGTCCATGCCTGGGCGGCCACGCGGTCAGAAGGCTTGCCCACGCGGCCAAGGCGCTCATCGTCGCGGTCTACAGTCTCCGCAGAAACGCCTGGGTGCTTGCTTACCTTGACGTCCTGGGCAACCGCTTGAGCAAATTCCCCGTTGTGCAGGCCCCGCAGCTTGCGCAGGGAAACAAAGCGCCATACCTCGTCGCGGCCATGCGGTACCGGGAAATCCTCCACGTTGGTAGAGGTAAAGACGTCACCCTTGGTGATCTTATCCGGATTGAATTCGTTCGAAGCGACCATTTCTTTAGCCGACCGATCCTTCCATTTGCAGTTCGATGAGGCGGTTGAGCTCGAGGGCGTACTCCATCGGCAGCTCCTTAGCAATCGGCTCAACGAAGCCACGCACGATCATTGCCATTGCTTCTTCTTCCGCAATGCCGCGGGACATGAGGTAGAACAGCTGCTCTTCAGAAACCTGCGACACGGTTGCCTCGTGGCCCAACGTGACGTACTCGTTGCGGATGTCGTTATACGGGTATGTGTCCGAACGCGAGATATTGTCCACGAGCAGGGCGTCGCATTCCACGTTGGACGTGGAGTGGTGCGCATTCTGGTTGACCTGCACCAAGCCGCGGTAAGCAGCGCGGCCGCCGGCGCGGGCAACGGACTTGGAGACGATATTGGAGGAGGTGTAGGGCGCCATGTGCGTCATCTTCGCACCGGTGTCCTGGAACTGTCCCTCGCCAGCGAAGGCGACGGAGAGTACCTCACCCTTAGCGTGCGGACCGGTCATCCACACGGCCGGGTACTTCATGGTGACCTTGGAGCCGATGTTGCCATCGACCCATTCCATGGTGCCGCCCTCTTCCACCTTGGTGCGCTTGGTCACCAGGTTGTAGACGTTGCTGGACCAGTTCTGAATCGTCGTATAGCGGCAGCGGCCGCCCTTCTTCACGATGATCTCAACTACTGCGGAGTGCAGGGAGTCCGACTTGTAGATGGGCGCGGTGCAGCCTTCCACGTAGTGAACGTAGGCATCTTCATCCACGATGATAAGGGTGCGCTCGAACTGGCCCATGTTCTCGGTATTAATACGGAAGTAGGCCTGCAGCGGGATGTCAACGTGCACGCCCTTCGGGACGTAAATGAAGGAGCCGCCGGACCACACTGCAGAGTTAAGCGCGGAGAACTTATTGTCACCGGCAGGAATAACGGTGCCGAAGTGTTCCTTAAAAAGCTCTGGGTAATCGCGCAGCGCGGTATCGGTATCGACGAAGATAACGCCCTGGCTTTCCAGGTCTTCGCGAATCTGGTGGTAGACAACCTCAGACTCGTACTGTGCGGCCACGCCGGCAACCAAACGCTGCTTTTCTGCCTCAGGGATGCCCAGCTTATCGTAGGTGGCCTTAATATCATCCGGGAGATCGTCCCAGGTCTGCGCCTGCTCTTCGGTGGACTTGACGTAGTACTTGATCTGGTCAAAGTCGATGCCGGAGAGATCCGCGCCCCAGGTAGGGATGGGCTTCTTATCAAAGATATTCAGGGCCTTGAGACGCTGGTTCAGCATCCACTCGGGCTCGCCCTTCTTTGCGGAAATATCGCGGACAACGTCCTCGTTCAGGCCACGGGCGGCAGAAGCGCCGGCCGAGTCAGAGTCGTGCCAGCCGTACTCATACGCACCAATAGAATCGATGATCTCATCATCGGTCATCTTGTTATCAGGTGCCGATTGTGCCTGGGTCATGACTCGCTCCTTTCAGTATTAGTTTTGACAGGTGTCAAGGGGATATTCGTGGTACAAATTCCGTGGCCATCTGCGATAGAAGCCAAAGGTTGTACGTGTTTGCCTAAGAGGGCGGAAAAGACTTCCTGCTCTGCCTCGCACAGTTCAGGGTGCTCGGCCGCCACATGGGCAACCGGGCAGTGGTGTTGACAGATTTGCACGCCCTGGCCCGCACGGTCCACGGTTGCGGCGTACCCGTGCTTATCCAGGGTTTCAGCCAGTTTGCGCGCTACTTCCTCGACCGATTCTTCCGCGTCCACGAAGGGACGCACATCGGCGATGATGCGCTCAAAACGAGCCTTAGCGAAGTTCTTCACAGCCTCTGAACCGCCCGCAGAGCGCAGCGCGGTCAACGCTTCAGAAGCCAATTCATCATAGGCGTGGCCAAATTGCGCACGCCCACGATCCGTCAGGCGGAAGTGTTTTGCCGGTCGCCCACGACCCGCTCCGGAGTGCATCCGCGAACGAGAAGCTGGACGGCGCTCGACAACTTCCGTTAGTTCTTCTTCCACCAGAATGTCTAAATGCCGGCGGATCCCGGCGGTCGAAAGACCAAGGCGCTCACCCAGGTAAGAGGCGGTTACAGGGCCGTCCTTAAGCAATAGCAGCAGTACCTGGCGGCGGGTATCACCATCCGTGGACCGTGATTCTTTCACCGCCACATGCGCCGCTGCCGCGCGCTGTGAGTTAGCCATGCCCTAAAACCTCCCTTCCTTAGGTCAGTTGCCTGCAGTCACCGTGCTCCGTCGCGCCGGAAATGCCGTCGCTACGCAAGCGCCATAACTGCGCTTTCATCATTAGACAACACTAGTGTTCCTTAATTCATTCCGGAATGCCACCATTGCAGTCACCGGGCGTGGCGGCGGGGGTGAATTTCCCACCCCACGGTCCTCGCGTAAGGTCTTAAGCCATGAAAGGGAAACTACGGGGGGTGCTCGAGAGCGTAAAGGCGGAATTGCCACGCTTAGGCACCGCAGGTTCTCGTTCCGCGCAGCTGCACGCCGAAGGCACCGGCGCGCAAGCCGGGGATACTCGCTACGATTTCATCACCCAGGCGCCAGAGGAACTGCAGCACACCACGGTCTCCCAAAAGCGCACCTTTTTCATCTTGCGGTGGGCCGGAACCGTCGGTTCCCTCCTCATTGCCTTTGGCGCTTTGGGAGCAGGCGCACTGCCTGTAGTGGGCAACCCCTATGACAATGTGCCCTTTGGTTCGCTTATGTCGCGCATGCTGCAGACCTCGTCTGCGCTTGTCATGGTGGGCGTGGGGCTTTTAGTAACGGCCTGGATTTTCCTCGCCCCCTTCGTGGGCACCCCGCTGCGCCAGGCGCGACCCGGCGAGCCCGCCAGCGATCGCTCCCGCCGGCTGGTCTCCCCGCGCCAGCTGTGGATCACGTGGGCTGGGTGGATCATTCCCCTCATCTTTACCGCACCCTTATTTACCCAAGACATCTATTCTTATTTGGCCAATGGCTCCATCGTGGCCCAAGGGATGGATCCCTATTCCGCCGGCCCGGTGCAGCTCTTGGGCGCTGGCAACGAGCTCGCGCGCTCCGTTCCGTTTATCTGGGCAAATTCACCGTCACCATATGGGCCCGTTGCCTTGGGGCTGGCGGCCATCGTCAGCATCATCACCGGAAATTCCATTGTTTTAGGTGTGATCGCCCACCGCCTACTTTCCATCGTGGGCATCATCGTGGCCGGCTGGGCCATCACACAGCTTGCTCAGCGATGCCGCGTCTCCCCTGCCTCCGCACTATGGCTCGGCATCTTGAACCCGCTGACCATCCTTCACCTCGTCGGCGGTATCCATAATGAATCCATCATGCTTGGATTGTCGTTGCTGGGCATGGAGCTTGGATTAAGGGGCATCGATAAGCTGGGCCGCGATAATAAAGGAGCATATGTAGCGCTCATAGCCTCTGGATTTTTCCTATCCTGCGCCGGAATGGTCAAGGTCACCGGCTTTATTGGGCTCGGCTTTATCGGCATGGCGTATGCCCGCCACCTGCACGTGCAGGCACGCGTACCGCGCTGGCGGGCTTTATTTATAGCCATTGCCGTGCAGGGCGCGGTGCTCGTAGTCACCATTGCGGTCATCAGCCTCATCACGGGCATTAACCTCGGTTGGATTACCGGGCAAGGCGGCGCCGCCACGATTCGCTCCTGGCTTTCCCTATCCACGGCGGTGGGAGTGGGCGCCGGTTTCCTCGGCATGTTTTTAGGCCTTGGGGACCACACCGATGCCATATTGACCATCACGCGCAGTTTCGGCGTCTTGGTCGCCGTCGCCTTCATGTCCCGCATGCTCTTTGCCACGCTGCGCGGATATATCCACCCCGTGGGCGGGCTGGGAATCTCTACCCTCGTGCTCGTTATCTTCTTCCCAGTGGTCCACCCGTGGTACATCCTCTGGGCCGTTTTGCCGTTGGCGGCGTGGGCGAACCGGCACATCTTCCGGTTTAGCGTCGTTGCCTATACCGGCGCGATGAGCTTTTTCGTCCTTCCGCGCGGCTTGGGCCTGCCCGCTGGGACGGTGCTTTCCATCTATATCGCCGCTGCCTGCGCATTCGCCGTGGTAGTCGGAGTGTGGTGGGGTGCAATGCGCCGACACGGAATCCGTGTCTTAAACTAGGCACCCGTGAATGCAATTCCAGCTGAAAGCCCCGCCCTGTCCTTGGATGGTGTGGTAAAGAAATTTGGCCCCACGGCAGCCGTCAATGGGCTCAGCCTGAGCGTTGCACACGGCGAAATATTTTGCCTGCTCGGCCCCAATGGTGCTGGTAAATCCACCACCATCGAAATGTCTGAAGGCTTTATCCACCCCACCGCCGGATCCATTAAGGTCTTAGGCCTTGATCCCAGCACCGAGCCCGATAGGGTGCGCGAAAAGGTGGGAATCATGCTGCAAGGCGGCGGTTCTTATTCCGGCATCCGCGTGCTAGAGATGTTGGAATTGACCGCGCGCTATAACGCCAATCCTCTACCGCCGGAATGGCTGCTCGAAACGTTGGGCCTGCAAGGTGTTGCGCGCACGCCTTATCGGCGGCTTTCCGGCGGGCAGCAGCAGCGGCTATCGCTCGCGCTCGCGGTCATCGGCAGGCCAGAGCTAGTTTTCCTCGATGAACCCACCGCGGGCATGGACGCCCAATCCCGGCTCGCCGTGTGGGATTTGATCCGCGCCCTGAAGCGCGACGGGGTCACAGTGATATTGACCACCCACCTGATGGATGAGGCCGAATCGCTGGCAGATCACATCGCCATCATGGATCACGGCGCGCTCGTGGCACAGGGAACGCCGGCAGAACTTACCTCCCAGGGCGAGGGCGCCGGGTTTAGTTTTAGCGCCAACTCCGCAGTTGACCTGGACGCCTTGCAGCGAATTGGCATCCCCACGACCGCCTCGCGGCCGCTGCACTACAGGGTGAGCCAGCCCAGTTCGCCGGAACTGATTTCCGCCCTCGCCGCCGAGCTCGCCCGCCAAGGCGTGCTTTTGCGAAGCCTGGAATCCCACCACCGGAACCTCGAGGAAGTATTCCTCGACCTCACAGGCAGGCACTTGCGCAGTTGATAAAACCCTGTGTCCTGTCTTCATCTTAGAATCACCAGTACCTAAAATCGCCACTTCAAATTTTTCAAGGAATAGGCCCCGATTATGAGCGCAACGTTTTCCCCCGGCACCTTCAGCCCGGCACCCAAACGAGCGAGTGCGGGCGCCATCATCTTTGCCCAAGGCGGCATGGAGGCCAAGCTCATGCTGCGCCACGGGGAGCAACAATTGCTCAGCATCATTATCCCGCTCGCCATCCTGATTGGGACCGCCCGCCTGGAATCATCTACCGGGCATGGGCTGCACGAGGTCTTTCCCATGGTGCTCGCGGTGGCGGCAACCTCGGCTGGTTTTACCGGGCAAGCCATTTCCCTGGCCTTTGACCGCCGCTACGGGGCCTTAAAGCGCACCGGCGCCTCCGGCGTGCCGGCGTGGGCGATCATTGGCGGCAAGATTATTGGCGTGCTGACGATGGTGGTATTCCAGATTCTCGTGCTCGGTGCCACGGCCTTTGCCTTGGGCCTGCGCATCAGTGCGCCCGGCATCCTGCTCATGATCGTCTCGCTCATTTTCGGCGTCGCCGCCTTTACCGCCATGGGTTTGGTGCTTGGCGGCACCCTTAGCTCTGAGGCCGTACTCGCGCTGGCGAACCTCATTTGGTTTATCCTGCTGGCGATCGTCGGCTGGGCCCTGTACTCCCAGGGCTTGGGCGATAATGGCCTGCTCAACATCGTGCCCACCGTGGCACTAGCGGGCGCGCTTGCCGATGCCTCCAATTCCACCTTTCCTGGCATCGAACTCATTTCCTTGACCGCGTGGCTGGCAGTCGCGTCGTATGCGGCCGTTCGTTGGTTCCGTTTCGACGGCTAAATGTGAGTTATACCCAGTTCCCCGCGAAACAGAGCCAAAGGTTTCGGCTCGCTACACACCCCCTAGTAAGATGCACCTTGTGAATTACTGGACCAGAACTAAACGCTTTTTTAAAGAAGCCGTCCCTACCGTGGAACAACAGCGCCTCATCGCGCTGATCCTGATCTTCTGCCAAGGCGGCATCACCGTATCTGGTTCCATCGTCCGCGTCACCGGTTCCGGCCTGGGTTGCCCCACCTGGCCCCAATGCCAGCCTGGTTCCTTGGTGCCGGTAGAGGGCGCAGCACCGGCAATCCACCAGGTCATTGAGTTTGGCAACCGCCTGCTCACCTTTGTTGATTCCGCCGCCGCCGGCGCGGCAGTCATCGCCATGTATATGGCGTGCCGCCGCCCTGAGCTCAGGATCTATGCATGGCTGAACGTGGCCGGCATCGTCCTGCAGGCCGTCATCGGCGGCATCTCCGTGCACCTGGATCTGCGCTGGTGGTCCGTGGCGCTTCACTTCCTGCCCTCCATGGTGCTGGTGTGGCTTGCCTGCATGCTGTATGCCCGCATCAAAGAACCCGATGATGGCACCGCCCAGCCGCGGTTCCCGCAGGCAATTCGCATTATCGCCGTCATCGCGACCATCGCCCTATCGGTTGTCCTGATTACCGGCACCATGGTGACCGGTTCCGGCGTGCATTCCGGCGACTCCGGAGTGGGAATGGAAGGCCGCTTGGATGTGGATACCGAGTCCATGGCCATCGCCCACGCCATGTGCATGTACGTCTACCTCATCTTTACCGCCATCACCGTCTTCCTGCTGTACAAGCACCGCACCCCGCAGGAGACCAAGAAGGCCGGGTGGGTCCTTATCGTCTGCATCCTCATCCAGTGGGCCGTGGGCGTCTTGCAGTTCTACCTGGGCGTGCCGCGGTGGACGGTCCCCTTCCACATCGGTATGTCCGCCGTGGTCACCGGCTTTACCGCCCTGCTCTGGGCACACGGGCGCCACCGCGTCGGCGGCACGCCAGACCTCATCTCGGGCTCTCCCGCCGGCGACGATAAATACGCCGTTCGCCAGCAATCATTAAATGAGGAACGCGCCGCCGTCTAGGACCTAGGCAGCACCATTTTCCTGCAGCTACTGGGCTTTGTGGGATAGCATGGCCTTATGCATGCTATCCAGATCACAGAAACGGGCGGGCCGGAAGTCCTGCGCTACGCCGAGGTTCCTGCGCCCACGCCCACTGAGGACGAAGTCTTAGTCGATGTCACTGTGGCGGGTGTGAACTATATCGATACCTACTACCGTGAGGGTATCTATAACGCCCAGACGCCCTTTATCCCTGGCTTTGAGGGAACCGGGCGCGTCGTCCACGATCCCAAGGGAGAAATTGCGGAAGGCTCCCTGGTGGCATGGCACCACGCCTTTGGTTCCTATGCCGAGCAGGTCTGCGTCCCCCGGAACGGCCTTGTCGCCGTACCGGATGATTTCCCCACCGAGATCGCTGCCTCCATGCTGCTACAAGGCATGACCGCCCACTTCCTTTCCCACGGCGTGTATGAGCTTGGTAAAGGCGCCACGTGCCTCATCACCGCTGGTGCGGGCGGTGTGGGCCAACTGTTGACCCAAATGGCTTCCTCTTTGGGCGCAACTGTTTATACGGTCGTTTCCACCGATGAAAAGGAAGAGATCTCGTACAAGTGCGGCGCCGACCACGTCTTCCGTTACAGCGATGGTCTGGGCGAGCAGGTTCGCCGGTTTAATGGCGGACGGGGCGTCGATGTGGTCTATGACGGCGTGGGCCAATCCACCTTCTTCGAATCGCTCGAGGCCGTTCGCCCGCGCGGCACTGTTGCACTCTTTGGCGCCGCTTCTGGCCCTGTTGAGCCCATCGATCCCCAGCTGCTTAATAAGCATGGCTCCATCTTCTTGACCCGGCCTTCGCTCGGCGCGTGGACGGCGCAAGAGGGCGAATTCCAGATGCGCGCGCAAGCGGTCGTCCAGGCCGTGATGGACGGAGACCTCAAGTTCAACGTATCGGCCTCCTATCCCTTGGAAGAAGCAGAGCAGGCCCACCGCGACCTACAATCGCGCAGCACCACCGGTTCTATTGTTCTGCGGGTAAAGCAGGATTAAGACAAAAAGAAGCGCGAGCCACGAAGGCTCGCGCTTCAGCGTGCTACCGGGATTTAGAACAGGGTGGCGGACCAACCAAGCATCCGGCCGATTGGCTCCCAACCTATGACGGCATCGATGGACAGGCCAATAAAGAGTACCGACAGGTAGTTATTTGAATAGATAAACAGGCGCATGGGTTTTACCTTTGCGCCTTTCTTTACGCCTTGGTGCAGGCGGATAGCTAGCCATAAGAAGACCGCGCCAGAAGTTACGGCGGCAATGAGGTAAATCCACGATGCCGCAGGAACGATAAGCAGCGTGACGATGACCGTGCCAACGGAATACCACACGATTTGGCGGGTTACTTCTTGTTCCGTCGCCACGACCGGCAACATCGGCACCCCGGCCTTGCGGTAATCTTCCTTGTATTTCATGGCCAAGGCCCAGGTATGTGGCGGGGTCCAGAAAAAGATAATGAGGAATAGGACTATTGCCTGCCACCAGCGGTCGGGCTCTCCCGCCGGCGCGTTATCGCGGATGACTGCCCAACCCACCATGGCCGGCATGCACCCCGCTAAACCGCCCCACACGATGTTTTGGGCATTGCGCATCTTCAAAAACTTGGTGTAGACGAATACATAGAAAAAGTTCGTGAGGATGACGAAGAACGCCGCCAACCAAGAATTTGCCAGGATGCCCAGCCACAGCACCGACACCACGAGCATGATCCAAGCAAAGATCGCCGCGTTCCGCTTCGAAATCGTGGCGCGCACAAGTGGGCGCGCGCGGGTGCGTTGCATCTTCTGGTCAATTTCATAATCGACCACGTTATTAAAGGTATGGGCGGCCGCAGCGCCCATCCATCCGCCGAAAATGGTGGAAATGATGAGCCAGATATTCTCAGAAACCGCCTCAACGCCCCGTTGCGCTTGGAGCATCGCCGGAATTGCGGCCACGAGGAGGAGTTCAATAATCCTCGGCTTCGTTAGCGCAAAATAGGCCTTGATGGTCTCCAAGGAATTCCTCCACTATCTGAACAGACGTTGATCTACAGCACACACGCTACACAGTGCGCTATGCCCACGGTGTAGTGGTCGCACACTCCGGCGCAAAAGTTCCGGAGAATTAATTCACACTATGGCTTACATATAAAATGCGCTACACATGGATCGTAGCAATGCAGCGGAAACGCAGAGAGTAACTAATGCTGTGCCGTACACCGCTTAGCCATGCCAGCTTACCGGTTCCCCGCGGCTTTCAATAATTCCGCACCGCCGTCAAAAAAGTAACTAGACTGTGTGGAGTTCAGTAATTAACGCCTAGATTTAAGCGAGGCCTTATACCGTGTCGAAAGATAATTTGTCCCCAGACCTGCAAGCTATGGTCGAGCGCCGTTATCCGGACGACTGGACAGACACCGATACTCGCGCGGTCGACACTGTGCGCGTGCTTGCTGCCGATGCCGTCCAAAACTGCGGCTCCGGGCACCCCGGCACGGCGATGTCACTGGCTCCCCTCGCCTATACGCTCTACCAGCGCGTCCTCAATCACGACCCCAATGACGTGAATTGGGCCGGCCGCGACCGCTTCGTGTTGTCTGTCGGCCACTCTTCCCTGACCCTGTACATCCAGCTTTTCTTGGGTGGGTTCGGCTTGGAGATGAAAGATCTCCAGCAGCTGCGCACCTGGGGCTCTCTCACCCCGGGCCACCCTGAGGTGCACCACACCGATGGCGTGGAGATCACCACCGGCCCGCTCGGCCAGGGTCTGGCATCTTCGGTAGGTATGGCGATGGCTGCCCGCAAGGAGCGCGGCCTCTTCGATCCTGAGGCACCGGTCGGCCAATCCCCCTTTGATCACTACGTCTACACCATTGCCTCCGACGGCGACCTGCAGGAAGGCGTTACCGCTGAGGCATCGTCTTTGGCTGGCACCCAGAAGCTGGGTAACCTGATTGTCTTCTGGGATGACAACCGGATTTCCATTGAGGATGACACCAATATCGCCTTCAATGAGGACGTCGCTGCGCGCTATGAGGCATACGGCTGGCACGTCCAGACCGTTGAATCCGGCGAGGACGTCGTTGCCATTGAAGAGGCAGTGCGCAATGCCCAGCAGGAAACGGAGCGCCCCTCCTTCATCCGCGTGAAGACGGTCATTGGCTACCCTGCCCCGACCAAGATGAACACCGGGGGCGTGCACGGCGCGGCGCTTGGCGATGACGAAGTTGCCGCCACCAAGGAAGTGCTCGGCTTCGACCCGGAAAAGACCTTCCACATCGATGATGAGGTCTTGGCGCACACCCGCAAGCTGCGCGAGCGCGGCGCCAAAAAGCACGCGCAGTGGCAAGAAGAGTTCGACGCGTGGGCGGCGGACAACGCCGAGAATAAGGCGCTGTTTGACCGCATGAGCGCCCGCGAATTGCCGGAGAACTTCGATGCCGAGCTCCCCGTATGGGAGCCAGGTGATGCGATCGCCACCCGTAAGGCCTCTGAGGCGACCATCCAGGCGCTGGCCGCCGCCTTGCCGGAAATGTGGGGCGGATCGGCCGACCTGGCGGGGTCCAATAACACCGTGATTAAGGGCGCGGATTCCTTCGGCCCTGAAAACATCACCACCAATAAGTGGTCCGCGCAGCCTTATGGCCGCAACCTTCACTTTGGCATCCGCGAGCACGCGATGTCCGCCATCATGAACGGCATCGCCCTCCACGGAAATACCCGCGTGTATGGCGGTACCTTCCTGATCTTCTCCGAGTATCAGTACCCGGCGGTGCGCCTCGGCTCGCTGATGTCTACCGATACTTACTACGTGTGGACGCACGACTCTATTGGCTTGGGCGAAGACGGCCCTACCCACCAGCCGGTAGAAACCCTGTCGGCCTTGCGCGCCATTCCGAACCTGTCTGTAATCCGGCCTGCCGATGCCAATGAAACCGCGCAGGCTTGGGCCGCAGCGATGGAATACAAGGCAGCCCCGAAGGGACTTGCGCTTAGCCGCCAGAACCTCCCTATTTTGGAAGGCACCAAGGAAAAGGCACGCGATGGCGTTCGCCGCGGCGCCTACACCTTGGTCGAAGGCTCCAAGGACGAGCCCGATGTTATCTTGCTGGCCACCGGCTCGGAGGTACAGCTCGCCGTGGAGGCCGCCCAGCAGCTCGAAAGCGAGGGCACGGCCGCTCGCGTGGTATCCGCGCCGTGCCTGGAGTGGTTCGACGAGCAGGACGCAGAGTACCGCGAATCGGTCCTGCCCAGCAGCGTGAGGGCCCGCGTTTCCGTCGAAGCGGGCCTCGCTCAGTCCTGGCACAAGTACACCGGTACTTTCGGCCGAAACGTCTCCCTAGAGCACTACGGGGCCTCTGCGCCCGGCGATGAGCTCTTCGAAAAGTTTGGCTTTACCTCTGCTGCGGTTGCCGATGCCGCACGCGAGAGCATCGCCGAAGCCCAAAGCTAAGCCCCACCTCACCGACGCTAAAAGGAATGACTATGAACAACATTTCTGAACTTGCCCAATTGGGCACCTCCACGTGGCTCGATGATCTTTCGCGCCAGCGCTTGGAATCCGGAAACTTGAAGGAGATTATTTCCTCCAAGTCCATCGTGGGCGTAACCACCAACCCGGCTATCTTTGCCACCGCCATGACCAGCGGCACGGCCTATGACGAAGACCTGGCAGCCTTGAAGGAGAAGAACGCTTCGGCCGATGAAGCCGTCTACTCCCTGGCCATTACGGACGTGCAAAACGCCTGTGATCTTTTTGCCGATATTTATGCCGAGACCGACGGCCAGGATGGCCGCGTATCCATCGAGGTGGATCCGCGCATCTCCGACGATGCCGCGGCAACACTCAAGCAGGCCCGCGAACTGTGGGACCAAGTGGACCGCCCCAATGCGATGATCAAGATCCCGGCTACCAAGGGCTCCCTCCCCGCTATCGAGGATGCCTTGGCAGAGGGAATCAGCGTCAACGTCACCCTGATCTTCTCGGTCTCCCGCTACCGCGAGGTCATCGCCGCATTCCGGGCCGGGCTCAAGCGCGCGGCTGGTAACGGCAAGGACGTCACCAAGATTCACTCGGTCGCATCGTTCTTCGTCTCCCGCCTGGATACGGAAGTGGATAAGCGCTTGGAAGCTATCGGTTCCGATGAGGCCCTGTCCCTCCGCGGCAAGGCCGGCGTTGCCAACGCGCAGCGTGCCTACGCCCTCTTCCAAGAGGAATTGCTCGGTGATAACGGCCTCCCCGAAGGCGCACCTGTACAGCGTCCACTGTGGGCTTCCACCGGCGTGAAAAACCCCGACTACCCAGCAACGCTGTACGTGACCGAGCTGGCTGGCCCGCACACGGTCAATACCATGCCGGAAAAGACCATTGATGCGGTCCTGCAGGAGGGTGGATTCCACGGCGATACCCTCCCCACTGCCGGCGAAGAAGCCGAGAAGGTCTTCTCCCAGCTCGAATCGGTGGGCATCGACCTAGAAGATGTCTTTGCGGTCCTCGAGCGCGAGGGCGTCGATAAGTTCGTCGCCGCGTGGAATGACCTCCTTGATTCCCTCAAACAACAACTCGCGTAAACTACGACCGTGGTCCTAGCCCCGCCGGATAGCCGGCGGGGCATTATGCCGCCACTAGTTGAAAGACTACTTAGCTTTTCCCTCTAGGAAGGATAATCCGTGACGGACTCAGCCGCTTGGGTCAATCCCTTGCGTAATGCCGCCGATAAACGATTGCCACGCATCGCGGGCCCCGCGGGCATGGTCATCTTTGGTGTGACCGGCGATTTAGCTTTCAAAAAGCTCCTGCCGGCCATCTATGACCTTGCTAGCCGCGGTCTCTTGCCCGCTGGCTTCACGCTCGTCGGCTATGGCCGCAGGGACTGGGATAACGCGGACTTCTGCGATTATTTCCGCAGCGCGGTAGAAGCCGGTGCCCGCACTGACTTTAACCACGACGTGTGGGAGCACTTATCCCAAGGAATCGAGTTCGTGCAAGGCTCCTTCGATGATGAGGGCTTCGACAAGCTTTCTGCGCGGTTGGCCGAGCTGGATAAGGCCCGCGGCACGGGAAGCAACTGGGCATACTACCTTTCGGTGCCGCCAGAGTTTTTCTCCGATATCTGCCACCAATTGGAACGCGTGGGCATGGCCAATTCCATGGAGGACTCGTGGCGCCGAGTGATCATCGAAAAGCCGTTTGGCCACGACCAGGAATCTGCGCGCGAGCTCAATGAGATCGTCAACGCGGTCTTCCCAGAATCTGCTGTCTTCCGCATCGATCACTACCTGGGTAAAGAGACCGTGCAAAACATCATGGCGCTGCGGTTTGCTAACCAGATTTTTGAGCCGATGTGGAACGCGCACTATATCGATCACGTGCAAATCACCATGGCCGAAGATATCGGCCTTGGCGGGCGCGCTGGCTATTATGACGGAATCGGTGCCGCGCGGGACGTCATTCAAAACCACCTCCTGCAGCTGCTCGCCCTCGTGGCAATGGAGGAGCCTTCCTCCTTCGAGCCGGAGGCGCTGCGCGCTGAAAAGGTCAAGGTGCTGCGCGCTACGCAGCCGGTCCATCCGCTCAATAAAACCACCGCCCGTGGCCAGTACACCGCCGGTTGGCAGGGCTCGGAATACGTGAAGGGCTTGCGCGAGGAGGAGGGCTTCGATCCCGCCTCCACCACAGAGACCTATGCGGCGTGCACGTTGGAGGTCAATTCGCGGCGTTGGGGAGGCGTGCCTTTCTACCTGCGCACGGGCAAGCGGCTGGGGCGTCGCGTCACCGAGATCGCCTTAGTCTTCAAGGCCGCGCCGAACCAGCCTTTTGTCGATGGCGAAACCGATGCCCTTGGCCAAAACGCCGTGGTTATCCGCGTTCAGCCCGATGAGGGCGTGACCATGCGCTTTGGCTCAAAGGTGCCTGGTTCCACCATGGAAGTCCGCGATGTAAACATGGACTTCGCCTACGCCGAGGCATTCACCGAGGAATCTCCCGAGGCCTATGAGCGCCTCATCTTGGATGCCCTCCTCGATGAATCATCGCTGTTCCCCACCAATGAAGAAGTCGAACTTTCGTGGTCGATTTTGGATCCGATCATCGATTACTGGTCCAAGCATGGCGAGCCCGAAGATTATAAGGCGGGCACATGGGGGCCCACCACAGCCGATAAGATGCTGCGCCGCCGGGGTCATTCCTGGCGTCGCCCGTAGAAGGGACGTAGTCAATGATTATTCCATTGCCTAATACCACCACCGGTGAAATTGCCAAGAAGCTTGTCGATGCCCAGGAGCACTACACCCGCACCACCGGCCGGGTGCTCACCCTGATCGTGGAGGCACAAGAAGGCGACGATCTGGAACAGATCCTTGCCTCTGTGCGCGATGCCTCTCATGAGCATCCCTCCCGCGTGCTCGTCGTGGTTCCGGGCGACCCGAAGTCCGAGACCCAGCTCGATGCCCAGCTCCGCGTCGGTGGTGAGGCCGGTGCGTCCGAAACCGTAGTCATGCAATTGCACGGGGCACTCGCGGATCAAGCCGAGTCCGTGCTGACCCCGCTCCTGCTGCCGGATACCCCGCTGGTTGCGTGGTGGCCCAACGTGTGCCCGCAGGTGCCCTCGGAAAGCCCCGTGGGCAAGTTGGCGCAGCGTCGCATCACGAATGTGGCCCATAAAGGCACCGTGGGTGAGCAGGATCTGCGCGCGCTTTCTCATGGCTACTCCCCCGGCGATTCCGATATGTCCTGGGCCTCCATCACCTTGTGGCGCGGCGTCGTCGCATCGGCGCTCGACCATCATCCCCATGAAAAGGTGCAATCGGTAGAGGTCGCCGGCCCCGCCGGGCATCCGGCACCTAACTTCGCTGCGGGGTGGCTGCTTGACCGCCTGAGCGTCCCAGTACAGCGCATGGCCGAGGAAACCAATAGTGACTATTTCCCGGTTACCCACCTGCGCTTTAACCGGGAGACGACCCACGTGGATGTGGATGTCGTGGACGAGCGCACCGTGCGGGTGCGCGTGCCTGGCACGCCAGACTCACTGGTCAGCTTGAGCCCGCGCACGCAAACCGAAATCCTCTCGGAGGAATTGCGGCACCTCGACGCCGATAAAACTTATGCTCAGGCGCTGCGTGCTCTGGGAGAAGTAGACTACAGTAAGCTTTAATAGCGCACTTGCTCATACCGATTCTTTGCAAAGGATTCTGATACCGAATGGTAACGCTTCACCGCGTCAGCGATGTAGATGACCTTATATCCCAAGCCGCACTCAAATTCATTGAAACCATCGCCGGTATTCAGGCCGGCAATGGTGGCCTCCATGGTGACGGCGTGGCAAGAGTCGTACTAACTGGCGGGGGCGCAGGAATTGGGCTGCTGCACGAGCTCGCGCGCTTGGACTTCGCCGCACAGCAGCAAGGCGAGAACTACCCCGCCTTGCGCATCGATTGGTCCCGCGTGCACATCTTCTTTGGCGATGAGCGCAATGTTCCGGTCAGCGACCCAGATTCCAATGAAGGCCAAGCGCGTTCCGCGCTGCTCGATCACGTGGATATCCCAGATCAGAATATCCACGGTTTCGACCTCGGTGCGGTCTCCATGGAGGCGGCCGCCAATGCCTACGAGCCAGAGTTAAAGGACTTCGCGCCTTTAGGCTTCGACCTCCACCTTTTGGGTATGGGCGCAGAAGGCCACATTAACTCCATGTTCCCCCACTCTCCTGCCGTCCGTGAGCAGAAAGAACTAGCGGTACCGGTACACGATTCGCCGAAGCCACCCAGCGAGCGCATCACCCTGACGTTACCTGCGGTCAATAGGTCTGAGCGCGTCTGGCTCTTGGTCGCCGGGGAGGAAAAGGCCGCTGCCGCAAAAAGCATCGTGGGCGGCGTCGACGCTGAAGAGTGCCCGGCCGCTGGTGCACAAGGGACGAAGGAAACGATCCTCTTCCTTGCAGACGATGCCGCCCAGGAGCTGTAAAGCCAGCAGCGCCGGTACCTCGGTCCTTTCCCTTCTCTACGAAGGGTTATGGGACTGAAGTACCGGCGCTGTTTTGCGCGGTTGGCCGCCGCTAGTGGTTAGCGGGGGCCTGCTGCGTGCTTCCTAGGAAGCGTAGGCCTGGATAAGGTTAAGGCCAACGATGCAGGCCAACCAGATAATCACCATGACGACGGTATAGCGGTCCAGGTTCTTTTCCACCACGGTCGAACCGGACAGGTTCGATTGCACACCGCCGCCGAAAAGGCTAGACAGGCCGCCGCCTTTGCCCTTGTGTAAAAGCACAAAGATGGACATCAAAATAGCTGAAATTAGCAAAATGATTTCCAGTGCTAAGACCATGAGGTTCTTCCTTTTCTCAACGTGCGCCCAGTGGCACCTTCGATGAACTACCGAAAGTCACGCTAGCCACCGGCGCGAAGTACTTACCTGCTTTGCCTACGCAAAGCAATCACAAGGGCCTACTGTACACCATGCCGCGGGCGGGGCTCACCCCAACCCGCGGCACACAAGTCACCTTGTGATGGTTGTTAACGCATGTTAACTAACGGCATTAGCGGCATTGGCAGCCAACTTGGCAAAGTCCTCTCCTACCAAGGAAGCACCACCGATAAGGCCGCCGTCTACGTCGGGCTTGCTGACGATATCAGCAACGGAATCGACCTTCACGGAACCGCCGTACAGGATGCGGATGCCCTCGGCGACCTCGTCGCCCGCGAGTTCCTTGACCAGGCCGCGGATGGCGGCGCACACTTCCTGCGCGTCATCGGCGGAGGCAACCTTGCCGGTGCCGATGGCCCACACGGGCTCGTAGGCGATAACCGTCTTGGATAGCTGCTCGGCGCTAAGTCCCTGCAGGGAATCGCGGGTTTGGTTCACCACGTAGTCAACGTGGGTGCCGGCTTCGCGCACATCGAGTGGCTCGCCCACGCAGACGATGGGGCTGATGCCATTCTCCAGGGCCGCTGCGGCCTTCTCAGCGACCAGCTGGTCAGTTTCGCCGTGGTATTCGCGGCGCTCGGAGTGGCCGACGACTGCCCAGCTGCAGCCCAGTTTGCTCAGCATCTGACCGGATACCTCACCGGTGTAGGCGCCGGATTCGTGCTTGGAGATATCCTGCGCACCGTAGGTGATCTTCAGCTTATCGCCCTCAACGAGGGTCTGAATGGTGCGGATATCGGTAAATGGAACCATGTAGGCTACATCGACCTTGTCGTAGTAATCCTCCGGCAGGGAGAAGGCAAACTTTTGAACGGAACCGATGGCCTCGATGTGATCGAGGTTCATCTTCCAGTTGCCAGCAATAAGTGGTGTACGTGCCATAATTAATCCTTTCTGTGTACGCCTGTATTTAGCTGTTTTAGGCGGTTTATGCCTCGAGCACGGAAACGCCCGGCAGCTCCTTGCCCTCGAGGTATTCAAGGGATGCGCCGCCGCCGGTGGAGATGTGGCTGAAGCCATCCTCGTCGAGGCCCAAGGTGCGCACGGAGGCTGCGGAGTCGCCGCCGCCGACGACGGAGAAGGAACCGTTGGAGGAGGTGGCATCGATAATCGCCTGCGCCACCCCAGCGGTGCCCTTGGAGAAGGCTTCCATTTCGAATACGCCCATGGGGCCGTTCCAGAATACGGTCTTGGAATCTGCCAGTACGTCGGCGAATTCCTCGATGGACTTGGGTCCGATGTCCAGGGACATCCAGCCCTCAGGGATGCCATCGAGCTCAACAACCTTGGTCTCAGCGTCTGCGGCGAACTCGCTGGCGGCGGTGAGGTCTACCGGAAGGACGATCTTGTCGCCGAAGCGCTCCAGCAGGCTCTTGCAGTTTTCGATCTGGTCCTCTTGCAGCAAAGACTCCTGAACGTTGTAGCCCTTAGCGGCCAGAAGGGTGTAGCACATGCCACCGCCGATGATGATCTTGTCGGCCTTTCCGGCAAGGGCTTCGATAACGCCGAGCTTGTCGGAAACCTTTGCGCCGCCCAGAACGACGACGTAAGGGAGCGCTGGATCCTTGGCCACAGTGGACAATACGTCCAATTCCTTTTCCACCAGCTTGCCGGCGTAGGCGGGCAGGCGCTTGGCGACGTCATACACAGACGTCTGTGCGCGGTGAACAACGCCGAAGCCGTCGGAGACGAAGGCGCCGTTATCGGCAGCCAGGGCGACGAGCTCGTCGGCGAATTCGCCGCGCCCTGCCTCATCCTTAGAGGTCTCGCGTGGGTCAAAGCGGACATTTTCTACCAGCATGACATCGCCGCTGTTTAGTCCGTTGGCGCGCTCGTGGGCGTCTTCGCCGGTGACGTCGTTGGCCAAGGCAACGTACTGGCCTAGGGCCTCAGACAGCGCTTCTGCGACCGGAGCCAGGGAGTACTTGGAATTTACCTCACCCTTGGGGCGGCCGAGGTGTGCGGAAAGGATGACCTTCGCGCCGCCATCGACAAGAGCCTTGATGGTGGGAAGAGATGCGGTAATGCGGCCGGGATCGGTGATATTTCCATCATCATCCAGCGGCACGTTGAAGTCAGAACGAACCAGAATGTGGCGGTCCTCTACGCCTTCTTCTAGCAGGTTATCTAGGGTCTTAAAAGCCATGTGTTACTCCTTTTAAAGTGAACTCTGCAGTTGAGGTTCCTACATAAAAGGATACCGGCCACAACGTCGTGCCGTCAGGGGCGTTCGTTGTGGCCGGTATCGCATTAAGGGCTGCTCTGTATTAGAACTTTAGAGCTTTTCTGCAACCAGGTTGGTCATACGGACGAGCTGGGAGGTGTAGCCCCACTCGTTGTCGTACCAACCCAGCACCTTGACCAGGTTGCCGTTGGAGACCTTGGTCATGCCGGCATCGAAGATGCAGCCGTGCGGGGAGGTGACGATGTCGGTGGAAACCAGGGGATACTCGGTGTATGCGAGGGTGTCCTTCAGCTCGCCTTCAGCTGCTTCCTTGAGTGCGGCGTTGATCTCCTCAACGGTGACGTCGCGGGAAGCGGTGAAGGTCAGGTCCGTTGCGGAACCGGTGATGACCGGAACGCGCATTGCGTAGCCGTCCAGCTTGCCTTCCAGCTCAGGCAGGACCAAGGAGACGGCCTTAGCTGCACCGGTGGAGGTAGGAACCAGGTTGACCGCTGCGGCGCGGGCGCGGCGCAGGTCCTTGTGAGGAGCGTCCTGCAGGCGCTGGTCACCGGTATAAGCGTGAACGGTGGTCATCAGGCCCTTTTCCACACCGAACTTATCATTCAAAACCTTGGCCATAGGAGCCAGGCAGTTGGTGGTGCAGGAAGCTGCGGAAATAACGTCGTGGTTAGCTGGGTCGTAAGTGTCGGAGTTAACACCGTAGACGAAGGTTGCGTCGACTTCCTTACCAGGAGCAGAGATGATGACCTTCTTGGCGCCGGCCTCAATGTGAGCCTTTGCGTCGTTGCCGTTGGTGAACAGGCCGGTGGACTCGATAACGAGGTCCACGTCCAGCTCGCCCCACTTCAGGTTCTTCGGGTCCTTCTCGTTGAAGACCTGGATGCGGTTGCCGTTGACGGTGATAGAGTCATCGTCGTAGGTAATCTCGCCGTCGAAGCGACCCAGTACAGAGTCGTACTTCAACAGGTTAGAGAGAGTCTGGTTATCGGTCAGGTCGTTGACGGCAACGATCTCAAGGTCGTTGTCGGTCCGGTTAACTGCGTGGAAGAAGTTACGACCAATGCGGCCAAAGCCGTTAATGCCTACGCGGGTAGTCACTGTAAATCTCCTCAAAAAGTCGAGTAATAATTTCTATGGGCCTACCGCGGGTCCTTCGAGTACTTTACTGCTCTGGGTGAGTAAGGTGCCCGAGGCTTTGCCCAACAACCGCAATACTACAGAGCCTTTATAACGCGTGCAGTGGGCTGCAAGGCTGCCAGAAAAGTATCTGAAAGTTTTCCGATCTAGGCGTACAATCTTCCCGAGTAGTTTTGTTTCTCCCAAATTATCCGGCAGTTCAAGCCCGTTTAAGTTGGTTCTTGTGGACTTTACACCGTTAATGTGTGATATATCACTGTACGGAGTATTCCGCTGCCTGCTCGCACACTGACTCCCCACAGAGACGGTGACATAAATTAACTTGGGCCAAATCACACGACCGCGTTTATGACGCGATATGCTTACGCTAACTCACTGTGTTCCAGGTAGCACTCGGGCATTCGCTCGGCGCTAGCTCTCGCCTGAAACGCGTGGGCAACTAATTTAAGTCCCCCGCAGACCGAATGCGCCTGCGATAGTACCCCCGTTAGAATCGAGGATACTCAATGTTTGAGATAAATACCTCTGTTGTGGGAGACAGTCTTGGGCTCACCGCGCTCGTGGCAATTCTCCCCCTCGTGGCTTTCTTCATTATGTTGATGGGCTTTAAAGCCCGTGCACATACTTCAGGAGCCGTTGCCCTTGCGACCTCCATCATCCTGGCCATAGTTGCCTTTTCGATGCCCGTGGATATGGCACTGTCCTCCGCGGTCCGCGGTGGGCTCTTCGGCCTCCTGCCCATTGTTTGGGTCATTATTACGGCGATTTGGTTTTACGAAATCACGGTCGCCTCGGGCCGCTTCGAAGATTTGCGTAAGACCTTCGACCTCTTAGGCGATGGCGATATCCGCATCCAGTCGATGCTCATCGCCTTCTGTTTCGGTGGCCTCCTTGAAGCCCTTGCGGGTTTCGGCGCCCCGGTGGCCATCACCGCCACCATGATTATGGCGCTCGGCGTCAAGCCGCTGCGCGCTGCGACGGTCGTTCTTATTGCCAATACCGCTCCGGTGGCATTCGGCGCGGTTGGTATTCCGGTCACCACCGCCGGTGAGGTTGGCGGACGTACCGCCGAGCAAACCCAAGATATCGCCGGCCTTATCGCCCTGCAGGTCTTGGTCATTGCCGCGATTGTTCCGTTCCTCATCGCATTCATCCTGGACGGCATGCGCGGCGTGAAGGAAACGGCGCCCGCCGCCGCGGTCATCGGCATTTCCTTTGCCGCCGCACAGTGGCTGACCGCCACCTTCTTTGCTTACCAGCTCACCAACGTTATTGCCTGCATCGTCTCCCTGGGTGCCGCCTTCATCTTCCTCCGCGTATGGAAGCCACGCGGCGTCGCGCAGCTGCGCGAGCGCATGGAGCTGCCCGCCGCAGAAACGTCGACCGACCTCAATGGCCGCCGCATCTGGATGGCCCTGCTGCCCTACGCCGTCGTTACCGCCGTATTTGCCATCGCGACCGCAGCACCGGCGATCTTCGGCTTCTGGAAGCTGAAGTTCGCGTGGCCGCTGCTGGATGGCACCGTCATCGGCACCAACGGCGAGGCCATGGACACCAGCTTTAGCTTCAATGTCTTTGGCAACCCCGGTACCTTGCTCTTACTCTCCGGCATTATCGTGGCCATTGTTTATCACTTCTGCAACGAAAACGGCCGCTACAAGCTCAGCTTCGCCCAACCCGTGCAAGCTTTTGGTGAAGTTGCCAACCGCATGAAGTTCTCCGGACTGACCATTGTCTTGGTCCTCGCTTTGGCCTACACGATGAACTACTCGGGTCAGACCATCGCCATCGGTGAATTCGTATCTTCCGCCGGTTCCATCTTCGCTCTCTTCGCTCCCGTGCTGGGCTGGATCGGTACCGCGGTGACCGGCTCCGATACCTCCGCGAACGCGCTCTTTGGCAACCTCCAGGTCGCCGCCGCTGACCGCATTGGCGTCAACCCTGACCTCATGCTAGCCGCCAATACCGCCGGTGGTGTTGTGGGTAAGATGATTTCGCCACAGTCCCTGGCCATTGCGGCAACCGCCGTATCCATGGAGGGCAAGGAATCCGTCATCTTGAAGAACGTCGTGGGCTACTCCATCGCGTTCTTGGCCGTTGTCTGTGTCATCGTCTTCTTGATGACCAACGTCTTGGGCTTCTTGGTCCCATAAGGCGGTCCCATAAAGCTTAGGCCGCCACCGGCTTTAAGCCCCTGCCCCGCCTAGCACCAAATCATCCTCGGTGCTGGGCCGCGGCACAACACAAGGCGGGAAGGACAAGCACCTCAGTGCTGTCTCCTTCCCGCCTTTCGTAGTTCAAAGAGCCGGAGCCAATCGTGCCCAGCGCCTAAGAGTCACCAAAAAGATCGTCCGAGATGGACTCGTTAGTATCGGGGATATCCAGTTCTTCGGCCCGCTTATCCGCCATGGACAATAGGCGCCGAATGCGCCCGGCTACCGCATCCTTGGTCATGGGCGGATCCGCCAGCCGGCCGAGCTCCTCCAACGAGGCCTCGCGGTGCTGCACGCGCAGGCGGCCGGCATCGGCCAGGTGCTCAGGAACGTCATCGCCCAAGATTTCCATCGCCCGATCCACGCGCGCCGCAGCGGTCACGGCGGCCCGCGCCGAGCGGCGCAGGTTGGCATCATCAAAGTTATCCAACCGGCGCGATGTATCGTGCGCTTCGCGCTTTACCCGCTTCTTTTCCCAAGACAAGCGGGTCACCTGAGCGCCCATGCGGGTCAGCAGCGCGCCAATGGCATCGCCGTCGCGGACAACCACCCGATCCTCGCCGCGGGTCTCTTTAGTCTTCGCGGATATCCCCAGGCGCCGCGCGCAGCCCACGAGTGCCAACGCGGCCTCTTGGCAGGGGCAGGTTACTTCCAGCGCCGAAGAACGCCCTGGTTCCGTCAGGCTGCCGTGGGCAAGGAAGGCACCCCTCCACGCGGCCTCGCTATCTGCCACCGTGCCGGAAATGACCTGCGGGGGAAGCCCCACCACGGCGTGACCGGAACGGGTGATCAGGCCCAAGCGGCGGGTAAGCTCCTTCGCCCCTGTGGTGATGCGCACGATGACGCGGGATTTCTTCGCCGTCCCCGCAGGGCCAACAACATGGCTTTCCGCTTCGATCCCGTAGAGCTCGTCCAAAGCCACAAGGATGCGTTGCGCAATAGCCTGGTTATCGAGCTCGAGCTCATAGGCCATGCTGTCCCCAGAGACGTCTACCTCTCCGGCAAAGCGCAGAATCGATGCGAGCTCCGCTGCGCGCGCGGACTGACGGGTTACGCCTACCGCCGCTAGTTCTTCTTTGACCTGTTCGGTCAACGGTGTGGTCACCTAGTTCGCCCCATTTCTCTGTCACAGTCACGAATGACGCTTGTGCAATGCACGGCCCCACGCACACCAACTACTGCGTGGGAAACTGAATTTTCTTATTTTACCGTGCCCCGCGCATTGAGGACTGGCTGGCCTGATTTTAATTAGGCCCGCCGGTACTCGTTATAAAGATCCACGATGACAGAAGAAAGTTTGTCTGGATCGTGTTTCATCAATCGCTGTCCATTGTCATCCTGAATGCTGACATCCGCAAATACCGCGCGCGCCCCCAAGGCTTGCGCGGCGCGCTGCACATAAACCCGTTCGCTCTCATTCGGCAGCGCTGCCGCATCCACCACGATGCGATCGATGCGCAAATTCGGTGCGTGACGGGCAAGAACGTGCACGTGGCGCTCCGCAGAAAAGCCTTGGGTTTCTCCCGGTTCGGCCGACAGGTTGAGCATGACGACGCGCAAGGCATTGGATTCAGAAATGGCCTGGACGATCTCTGGCACCAACGTATGTGGCAGCACGGAGCTAAACCAGGATCCCGGACCGATGGTAATAAGATCAGCTTGTCTAATGGCCTCCAGCGCGGCGGGATTGGCTTGTGGGGCTTCAGGCAGGATTCGCACGCGCCGCACATGCCCCGGCGTCGATGCCACCGCGACCTGGCCGCGGACCTGGCGCATGACCCGGGGGTCATCGTCAAGCCCTGAGACATCGGCCTCAATTTCTAGGGGATGCGGGACCACGGGGATGACCCGCCCGTGCGAGTGGGTAAGCTCCGCCACCGCGTCCAAGGCGGCCTGGTAATCGCCCAAAACCCCGGTCAAACCGGCGATCATGAGGTTGCCCACGGCATGGCCTGCCATAGCGCCATTGCCGCCAAAGCGATGCTGGAGGGTCTTGCCCCACAGCTCGCCTATCCGGTTGTCATCGGCTAGCGCCGCCAAAGCCATGCGCAGGTCACCGGGTGGAATGATATCCAATTCCCGGCGCAGGCGCCCCGAAGATCCGCCATCATCGGCAACCGTCACGATGGCAGAAATATCCGCTGCATTGCTACGCCTGGCGGATAAAAGGGTTTGATAAAGACCATGGCCGCCGCCAAGGCAGACCATATGAGAAGGGTGTTCCATACAGTTTTTAATGCTCCTCAGCCCTAATTGCGGGCGATATCCCGGTGCAAAATGCTGACGTCAAGGGTGTCATTGGCGCGCAGGCGCTTGGCGATGTCCTCAGCTACCGCCACCGAGCGGTGATGCCCGCCGGTACAGCCGACGCCCACGGTGATGAAGTTCTTGCCCTCGTGCCGGTATCCCTCGAGCATGGTGGAAAACATGGCGACAAAATTATCCACAAATTTCTGGGCGGCCGGTTGCGACAGGACATAATCGGCCACAGGCGCATCGGTACCGCGACAGCCGCGCAGCTCCGGAATCCAGTAGGGATTGGGCAAAAAGCGTACGTCGACAACGATGTCGGCATCGCGCGGGGAACCGTTTTTAAATCCGAAGGATTCCACCGTGACGTGCTGGTTCGTATTCTGAAATTCGCCAAATGCAGCTTCGATAGCCCGGCGCAAGTCATGAATCGAGAGGTTCGTGGAATCAATGATGATATCGGAGCGATCCCGAATCTCGGCCACCGCTTGGCGTTCGCGTTGAATGCCCACCTTCAAGGTATCGTCGCCCTGCAAGGGGTGGGTGCGCCGCACAGAGTCGAAGCGGCGAATGAGCACATCATCGCGGGCATCGAGGAAGAGCACGGTGGGCTTCATGCCCAGCGCCGTTAACTCATCGATGGTTTCCATGAGGGAACCCGGAAACATGCGGGAACGCACGTCCGTTACCGCCGCAACCTTTTCAACGGGCGTTTCTTCCTGGTTGCACAATTTCCACAGGTCCACGATGGCGCGCGGCGGGATATTATGCGCCACGTAGTAGCCCTTATCCTCAAAAACCTTGGCGGCGGAACTCAACCCGCCGCCGGACATGCCGGTAATCAAGATGGGCGGAGTCTCGAAGTGCGTCATGCACACCAGTCTAGCGTTTTCGCGCTCTACACTTCTGCCGGAAGGCTGCTTATTTACTGTGCGTCGTGCAACTTATCGTAGACGGTCTGGGCCAGCTTCGGCCCGAAGCCGTTGACCTCGCAGATCTCATCCACCGAAGCAGCCTTGAGCTTTTTGACGGAGCCAAAGTGCTTGACCAAATCCGTCCGGCGCTGCGGACCGAGACCAGGAATTGCATCAAGCGCCGAAGAGCGCATGCGCTTAGACCGTTGTTGCCGGTGGTAGGTAATGGCAAAGCGGTGCGCCTCATCGCGAATCTGCTGCAGCAAGAACAGGGCCTGGGAATTGCGCGGCAAAATCACCGGTTCATTATCGCCTGGAACCCAAATTTCTTCCAAGCGCTTGGCCAGCCCCACGAGGGTGACATCGACAATGCCCAGTTCATCAAATACCTCTTGCGCCGCAGCCACCTGGGGCGCGCCGCCGTCCACGATGAACAACTGAGGAGGATAGGCAAAGCGGCGGCCTGCCTCGGCGGATTCTTCCGCCACCTTCTCTTCCGCGAAGGAGGATTCTTCCTTTTCCTCGTCCGGGTTCGCCAACTTATCTTGGTTGTGGCGCTTAAACCGGCGCCGCGTGATTTCTGCAATGGAGCCGACGTCATTGGAATGCCCGTCGCCGGCGGCTTCCTTGATGCGGTAGCGCCGGTAATCGGATTTCTTCGGGATGCCGTCTTCAAAAACCACCAGCGAGGCGACGACATCGGTGCCTTGGATATGCGAAATATCGGTGCACTCAATGCGCAGCGGTGCTTGGTCCATGCCCAAGGCATCCTGGATATCCTGCAGCGCCGCAGACCGCGCGGTGAGGTCGCCCACGCGCTTCAGCTTGTGCTGACGCAGCTGCTCCTTGGCGTTCTTCTCCACGGTATCCATAAGGGAGCGTTTATCGCCGCGTTGGGGAACGCGCAGATCGACGCGCGCACCACGCAGGTCTTCCAAGAGGGACACCACTTGTTCGGACTCCTCCGGCATGGCCTGGACCAGAATCTCGCGCGGGATGACGTGGACGTGGCGCTGTTCCATGTGCGATTCCTGGTCCACCCCGCGCCGCGGCACATCCGCAGCTAAAGCCGCGTCCTCACGGGCTTCTTGTTCTTCGCGCTCCACGGCATCCGAGTAAAACTGGATGAGGAAGTTTTGCACCAAGGCGGGCAAGGCGGGATCGGGTTGGCCCTCCTCAATGGGCTCAGAGGTTGCCTGGTCGCCGGCGCGTTCAACGACCCAGCCGCGCTGGCCGCGGATCCTGCCGCCGCGCACGTGAAAAATTTGGACGGCGGCTTCCAATTCATCGGAATTAAACGCAATCAGATCGGCATCGGTGCCATCGGCGAAGACAACCGCTTGTTGCTCCATAATCTTATCGATGGCCCCAAGGTCATCGCGCAGCCGCGCCGCGCGCTCAAATTCCAGGTTTTCGGCGGCAGCCTCCATGTCCTTGACCAGCTTGCGCCTAACTCCCGCCGTGTTGCCGTTCATGAACGAGACCAACTCATTGACGGTCTCGCGGTGTTCTTCCTTGCTTACCCGCCCGATGCAGGGCGCATCGCACTTGCCGATGTAGCCCAAAAGGCACGGCCGCCCCAGCCGCTCATGCCGGTTATATACACCCTTTGAACAGGTGCGCATGGGAAAGACGCGGGTGAGCAGATCCAGGCTTTCGCGCACCGCCCATGCATGGGAATAGGGCCCGAAGTAGCGCACCCCCTTACGCCGGGGGCCGCGGTAAAAAAAGGCGCGCGGGACAACCTCTCCCACCGAGACGGCAAGCATGGGATACGTCTTGTCATCGCGGTACATGACGTTGAAGTGCGGGTCGAACCGCTTAATCCAGGTATATTCCAGCTGCAGGGCTTCAACTTCGCTGGCAACAACCGTCCACTCCACGGAGCTGGCGGTCAACACCATTTGCCGCGTGCGCGGGTGCAGCTGCGTGATGTCTTGGAAATAATTGGACAGGCGCGCCCGCAGGTTTTTGGCCTTGCCTACGTAGATGACGCGCTTGTTTTCATCGCGGAACTTATAAACGCCCGGCTCCGTCGGAATGGTTCCTGGGGCGGGGCGATAGGTGGTTGGATCTGCCAATGCTTAATCCTGCGGCATGTATTTGGCTTCCAGATCGCGGAAGTCACGGACTTTTGTGATCACGGTATCTTTATCGCCGGACTGCAGCGCCCACACGGGCACGGCCTCAAATTCGGGCAGCTCGAGGCGGGCCATGCGCTGGCCGACGGGGAAGGATAGCCCGTAGACCACCTGCCACGGGTAAAAGCGCGTGCCGATGATATTGCGGACCTCTACCCCATCCTCATTGGCCTGCAGCCGCGGCCGGTTCAGCGCAATCCAGGACAAGATGGAAATGACTACGCCCACACCGGGGAAAGCAAATTTATCGATGGTGGTCACGTGCGCGCCGGTAAAAGAGATATCGAGAGTGACACCCATGAAAATATGGATGGCCATGACTAGGATGACCCAGCCGATGGCAATCTTGCGCAAAAACGGGGACTTGGCGGTATACTCCCACGGCTTCGACGTGGTCCGTGCGAAGGGATCCGCGCTGGTATAGGCCAATACTTCCGCATCGCTAAGGGTGCGGCGCGGTTGGGATTCATTCGAGGCTGCGGACTCATTCATGTGTTTACTCCTCTGGAAGTCCTGCCTGCCGGTCAATGGTCAGGATTTCGATTGGCCTTGTTATTAATATTCTGCGTTTAGTCTACGCAATTGCAACGCGGTGTCTAAAGCCGCAATCATGGATTCTGCGCCCTTATTTTCCGCAGAGTCTGGGAAACCTGCGCGATCGATGGCCTGCTGCTGGTCATTAACCGTCAAGACACCATTGCCAATCGGCGTCGATTCATCCAAGGAGATGCGCGTTAGGGCTTGGGTGACGGAATCGCAGACGTAATCGAAGTGCGGAGTGCCGCCGCGGATGACGCAGCCCAAGGCAACGACGGCATCGAATTTCCGCGCTGCTGCTTGGACAACCACACCCAATTCCAAGGAACCAACGACGCGGAATTCTGCGACCTCTGCCCCATTTGCCCGGGCAGTCTCCACCGCCTGCTGATGCAGCTGATCGCAGACCTCCTCATTCCAGGTCGCGGTCACCACCGCGACGCGGAGGCCGCGCGCATCTACCTGCGCGATAGCGGGTAATCCTTCTTTACTCATTTGCCTAATTCTCCTTCGTGCTGCGCGTCCCACTGTGCCACCTGCGGAAGATCGTGGCCCATGCGGTCGCGTTTGGTCCGCAGATACCGAATATTATCGGCGTTGGCGGCGATGGTAAGCGGGGTATGTTGGCTGACTTCAATGCCGAATCCGGCGAGCCCTTCTCCCTTGTGCGGGTTATTGGTCAACAGTTGTGCCGATTCCACCCCAAGGTCCTTCAGGATCTGGCCGGCCACGGAATACTCCCGGGCATCTTCTGGCAGCCCTTGTTCCAAGTTCGCGTCGACCGTATCCCAGCCCTCGTCCTGGAGCCGGTACGCCTGGAGCTTGTGCACCAATCCGATCCCGCGGCCTTCGTGGCCGCGCAGGTAAATTACTACCCCGCTGCCGGCTTCTTGCACCTTGCGCAGGGATTCCTGCAATTGGGGGCCACAATCGCACCGGCGCGAGCCAAAAACATCCCCAGTAAGGCACTCGGAGTGCACGCGCACCACGACATCGCGGGCACCGCGAAGCTGCGCCGGATCGCCGGCGATTAAAGCAATGTGTTCTTGACCGTCAAGGTCGTGGCGGTAACCAATCGCGGTGAATTCGCCATACTCGGTGGGCAGGCGGGTTTCCACCGCCCGCTGGGTTTGCACCTCGTGGTGGCGGCGCCACTCGATGAGCTGCGCGATAGAAATCAGGGCGAGGCCGTGCTTATCGGCAAAGCGGCGCAGCTCCGGCCCGCGGGCCATATCCGTCGGGTCTTCTTCTGATACGACTTCACACAGCACGCCCGCAGGACGAAGGCCAGCAAGGCGCGCCAAATCGACGGCGGCTTCCGTGTGCCCATCGCGCTCCAGCACCCCACCGGGCCGTGCGCGCAGGGGAACGACGTGTCCTGGCCGAGTAAAGTCGCTGGACCGGGTCGAAGGATCCGCCAAGCGGCGGATGGTTTCCGCGCGGGAGGCCGCAGAAATTCCGGTAGAGCCTGTCGCCGCATCCACGGTGACCGTATAGGCGGTCTGGCGCACATCCTGGTTCTGCGCCATCATCGGCGGCAAATCGAGCCGCTGGCAATCTTCCGGCAATAGCGAGGCGCACACGTATCCGGAGGAATACCGCACCATAAACGCGACCAGTTCCGGGGTTGCCAGCTCCGCGGCAAAGATCAGATCCCCTTCGTTTTCCCGTCCTTCATCATCCATGACGATGACCGGCTTGCCGGCGGCAATCTCCGCAATGGCGTGGTCGATGGCATCAAAATGGATGCTCTCTTCAGTCGCGAACATAACCTAGCAGTCTAGTCCTTTGCTTAAGCAATCCCGGATTCGGGGTGAAGCATCTTTTCTACATACTTCGCCAGCACATCCACCTCGAGGTTTACGATATCGCCAACCTTGGATTCACCGTGCGTCGTCTCCCGCAAGGTGGTTGGGATGAGGGAGACCTCGAACCAATCTTCGCCTACGGCGCTGACGGTCAAGGACGTGCCGTTGACCGCGATGGAGCCCTTTTCCACGACGTACCGAGCAAGATCGCGGGGCAAGCTAAAGCGCAGCACGTCCCAGTGCTCCGAGTGCTCGCGCGAGACCAAGCGCGCCGTGCCATCGACATGGCCCTGCATCATGTGTCCACCCAGCCGCGTGGTCGGCAGCAATGCCGGCTCAACGTTCACCCGCGCGCCCTCTTTCAGCTGACCGAGTCCCGTCCGGTCCAATGACTCTTGCATCACATCAGCGCAGAAAATATCCCCATCCAATTCCGCGATGGTAAGGCACACGCCATTGATGGCGATGGAATCCCCTAGGCGCGCGTCACTCACCGTCTGCGGCGCGCGAATGCTCAGCCGCAGCGCATCCGCCTGTTGCTCGAGCGCGGCTACCGTGCCGAGTTCTTGTACTAGCCCTGTAAACAATTAATCCCCTTGTGTTTATCTCTTAAGTATCTAATCTCTTAACGCTCGTTCCGCGCCTCGTATTCTACGAGGACATCGGGCCCGAGGCTGGTGGTGCGCACGGTGGTAAAACGTGGGGCATCGGCAAGCGTGTGCGCCACCGTATTCGCCAGAACCCCGCGCCCCTGGCCGAGCAGGATGGGGGCAATATACGCCGCCAGCGCATCCACGGCGCCAGCCTCGATAAAGCCCTGGGCCAGGCCAGCCCCGCCTTCCACCAAGACGTCGCGGGCGCCGCTAGCATATAGCTCCTTCAGCGCGCCCTCGATGCTGTCATATTGCTCAAACCCCAGCCGCTGCAGGTGAGAGGCCTTCTCACCCGCGACACGAAGATCGCGCTTGCCGATGACCACGCGGCGCGGCTGGTGCTCCCGCAGACTCCCATCGCTAAAGCGCGCGGTAAGCGAGGGGTTATCGGCAAGCGCGGTGCCGGTGCCGATAATGATGGCATCGCGCCGCGCTCTATCGGCGTGGACCCACTCGCGGGCCTTAGGCCCAGTGATCCACTGGCTCGTGCCATCGGCGGCAGCGGTAAACCCATCTAAGGTCTGCGCAAATTTCAGGGTGACGTGCGGGCGCTGCAGCTTTACCGCGCGCAACCAGGCACGCACCGCGTCTTCGACGCCATCCGGTGCGGTGAGCTGGCCCACCTCAACCCCGGCGGCGGCCAGGGCCTGCGCACCCCCGCCCGCTTGGGGCGTGGGATCGGGATGCAGGTAGAACACGCGGGCAATTCCGGCATCGATAAGCGCCGTGGCGCAGGGACCCGTCCTGCCCGTATGCGCGCAGGGCTCCAGGGTAACCACGGCCGTGCCGCCGCGGGCCTTCTCGCCGGCCGCGCGCAGCGCCATGACTTCCGCGTGGGCACCGCCCACCGGCTGGGTCGCACCAATGCCCACAACGGCGCCGGTAGCAGACAAAATCACCGCGCCTACAGGAGGATTGGGGCTTGTGGTACCGCGCACCGCCGCGCCGGCCTGCATGGCCTGAAGCAATGCTCCGGGAATATTGGTTTCATCCATCGCGCCGGCCATTATGACCGCGCCGCAAGCGCGCGCAGTTCTTCCACCGCCTGCGCTGGATCGTCGCTTTTGAATACGGCCGATCCTGCCACGAAGGAATCGCACCCGGCCTCCGCGGCCAAGGCAATCGTATCCGGGTCGATGCCGCCATCGATTTCGATGACGGTATCGAGGTTCTGCTGGTCAATGCTTTCGCGCAGGGCGCGGACTTTATCCAGCATGGCGGGCATGAATTTCTGCCCGCCAAAACCTGGTTCTACGGACATGACCAGCACCTCATCAAAATGGCGCAGCTTATCCAGCCACGGCTCAATGGGCGTATCCGGCTTGATGGAAAAGGCGGCACGCGCGCCCAAGTCCCGAATCTTTTCTGCCAATTCCACCGCGGCTGCTTCACCCTCAACCGCTTCCACGTGAAAAATGATCGTGGTAGCACCGGCTTTGATATAGGTCTCCACCCATTTCGCCGGTGACTCAATCATCAGGTGCACGTCAAGCGGCTTATCCGTGGACCTTTTCACCGTGGCCGTAATATCCGGACCGAAGGAAAGGTTGGGGACAAAGTGCCCGTCCATGATGTCTACATGGATCCAATCGGCATTCGAGATGGCCTCTAGTTGTTCACCTAGCCGCGCGAAGTCAGCAGCCAAAATTGACGGAGAAATAAGTGGTGCAGGCATACCGTTAATCCTAGCGCCCTTCCTCATCGCCGCGCCGCAATACCGCCATGAACATGGCATCGGTGCCGTGGCGGTGCGGCCACATTTGGACGGATTTTTCTTTTCCTACATTGCCCATATCCGGGATAAAATCCCGCGCATCCAGCTCCTGCGCGCCCAGCTTTTCTACCGCTTGGTCGACGATGTCACGGGTTTCGCGCAGGTCCGGCGAACAGGTGGAATACACCACGACCCCGCCCGGGCGCACGAGCTTTAAAGCAGAGGACAAGAGCTCGAATTGAAGTGTCGAAAGCTCGGCAATATCGTCCTCCGATTTCCGCCACCGCGCCTCTGGTCGGCGCCGCAATGCGCCCAGGCCCGAACACGGCGCGTCCACCAAGATGCGATCGAATCCCGAGCCGACCTGCGGGTTGCGGCCATCGGCCACATGAACGGTCACCGGCAGCCCTTGCACGGTCTTTTCAATCAGTTTCGCGCGGTGCGGTGATACTTCCACGGCATCGACCTGCGCGGACTCGATGCGCGCCAAGGCCCCCATCAAGGCCGCCTTGCCACCTGGGCCCGCACATAGGTCGAGCCAACGTCCCTGGTCGGTACCGCTGACAGGAACCTCGCACACCGCGCGGGCGATAAGCTGCGAGCCTTCATCTTGTACCGCGGCCATGCCCTGCTGGACCGGTTCCAATTGGCCTGGGTCCCCAGAATCCATATACACCGCGTAGGGCGAGTAGGTACCTTCTTCGTTTCCGGTAATCAGCGCCAGTTCCTCGGCGGAAATTTCGCCCGGCCGCGCCACCAGGTGCACGCTCGGTCGCTCGGAATCCGCCGCTAAGGCAGCCGGCAATTCCTCGGGGTCGACAACGCGGGCAAAAGACTCCGCGATCCACGTTGGGTGCGCATGCCTAAAGGCCAGGCCCGCAACCTCACCTTCTGGGGCAAGGCGCTTGAGCCACTCATTCGGCGGGGTCCGGGTAATGGTGCGCAAGATGCCATTGGCAAACCCTTTGGCTTTTTCTTCCCCGCCCGCCACGACGAGCCGGACGGAGGTATCTACCGCAGCGTGGGGTTCCACGCGCGTATAGAGCACCTGGTAGGTGCCCAGACGCAGGGCATCGATGACCACCGGCGAGATTGCCTCCAACTCGCGCGAGGAGCACTGCGCGATTACCGCATCGAGCACGCCCAAGGTGCGCAGGGTGCCATAGGTAATCTCCGTGGCAAACGCGGCATCGCGGCCAGAAAGTTTCTGCTTGCGCAGCGCCTTGGGCAGGACGAGGTTGGCAAACGCATCCTCTTCACTTACCCGGCGCACCACATCGAAGGCAACGGCGCGGGCCGGATCCACGCCCTGGTCGATGGCGGCCTGCACCAGTGTTTTCCCCGCGCCCGTGTTCTTTGTGCCCGCATTCCGATTACCTCGGTTTCCTCGGTTATCCCGGTGGTCGCGGTTGCGCTGATCCTGCATGCCGCGACCACGCTGTGCGGATCCACGCTGAGCTTGGCCGCGATTGTCTTGGCCACGCTGCGCATTGCCTCGCTGCCCACCGCCGCGCTGGGGCGCGCCGTTCTTGCCGTGTTGTGTAGCCTCCGGCGCCTTGTCGCCGGACTTACTGCGGGAGCGGAATCCACCAGTCACTGGAACCTCACCTCTGCGTTCTTTCCTAATCCACGCGCCCAATCGGCCGCATTCATCATCTTTTTGCCCGGCGGCTGAATCCTATCCAGCTGCACCGGTTGCGTCGCGGTCCCGATGTACACCGCGTCCTTGCTAATCAGCGCCTCGCCCGGATGCAGCTGCTTGCCGATGCCCTCGGTGAGACTCACCGGGCCGAGCTTGAGGCGGGCATCGTCAAGCAGCGTCCACGCGCCCGGGCCTGGGGTGTGGGCGCGGATATGCCGGTCGATGGCGAAGGCAGGCTGCGCCCAGTCAATGCGGGCTGCCGCGGTAGAGATCTTCGGCGCATAGGTGGCTTCGCCGCTTTGGGCCTGCGGCTCCAGCGTGCCGGCCTCCAGCCCATCCATGGTGGCGACCAGGAGATCCGCCCCGGAATACGCCAGCCGTGTGAGCAGATCGTCCGCGGTATCGGTTCCGGTGATGTCTTCTGTAACCGTGCCGAATACCGGGCCCGTATCCAGGCCTTCTTCAATCCGGAAGGTGGACGCACCGGTAATATCATCGCCCGCCGCGATAGCCGCCTGCACCGGCGCCGCGCCGCGCCAGGCGGGAAGAAGGGAAAAGTGCAGGTTGACCCAGCCATGGCGCGCGACATCCAAGAGATCCTTGCTAATGAGATTGCCATAGGCCACCACCGGAATGGCCTCGGGCTGCAGCTCCGCCAGGCGCTCACGCAGGTTATCGCCATCCTCCGTGCCAGGCCGCAGCGTGGTCGGGGTCAACACCTCGATGCCGTGTTCTTGCGCCAGCGCCTTTACCGGGCTCGGGTGAAGGCTGCGGCCCCTGCCCTTCTTCGCATCGGGCCGGGTAATGACCGCTACCACTTCGTGGCTGGAGGCAAGCAATTTCTCCAATGCCACCACCGCCGGCTCTGGGGTGCCGGCAAAAATAATCCGCATACTGGATGAGTCTCCTCGAGGTCTCGGGTGAAAATTCTAGGGTACAACGAGCCTGCCTGCGTTGCCGAAGCTCGCCTACCCCGCGCTATTAAACCAATCGGCTTCGCGGATGGTACGCATGGCGGCCTTGCGGTCGGCATCGCCAAGCCGGCGCAGGAATAACACTCCATCAAGGTGATCGGTTTCATGCTGAATGCACCGAGCCAAAAGCCCCGAGGCGACCATCCCCACCGGCCTGCCTTCTACATCGCGCCCAGAGACAAATACCCGGTTGTGCCGCGGTGTATCGGCGCTAATCCCCGGGATGGATAGGCATCCTTCCGGGCCAACCTGCATGTCTTCTCCCAGCGGCGTCCACACGGGGTTGATGAGAACCCCGCGCAATCCGGCCTGGATAGGCGAACAATCATAGACAAAGATGCGCTTGAGAATGCCCACTTGGTTCGCCGCGAGTCCCACCCCGCCGGCGGCATCCATGGTCTCCAACATGTTCTGCGCCAGCGTGCGCAGGCTGGAGTCAAAGGTCGTAATCTCTTCGGCCCGCGTGCTCAGTACGGGATCCCCGTAGAGCCTGATGTCTAATTCCGCCACTGATTTGTCCCTTTCTCATGTACTGCCTATTCGCCTAAGTTTATGCGCACTTCTAACCCACGTGAATGGGATCGACCATGATGCGTAGTGGCAATTCATCCTTGCGCGCGCTGCGCGCCGCATTTGCCTTGCGCAAGGCGCGCCCGAGCTGCGATCGCGGCCCCAGCGGGGCGCGCACCACTAGGCGTTGGGGTGGGCCAAAGCGGTCCGCATCGTATTCCCCGGGGAGGCTGTCCCCTGGCGGGAGCGGAACCGGGCCTAAGACCTCGGCGTGCTCTGGCAGGTCCACCAACTGTTCGAAGGAATCCAGAGCCGCGTCCGCCCCATCGATGGCGGCGAAGTGCACGGCCGGCGGAAAGCGCACCTCGCGCCGGGCCCGCAATTCCTCTACCGCGGCCGCGACCATGTCCCAGCTCATGAAGTGGCGGACGACGGGAAGTTCCGGATCCGCGGCGATGATGACGCGCCCGCCCTTAAAATGCGGCCTGACCATGGTGGCCGCCTGCGCCCATTTGGCCAGGCAGTCCTCGGTGGCGCGCAAGTCTTGCCGGTTTAATAAGGTGCCCGCGTCCAATAGCAGCGCCGCGCCATAGGCGCCGCCATTCACCCGCGGCTCGGCGCCAGGGGTAGCAATCACTAATGCCGGGGCATTTTCAATTGAGCCCACGACCTTATTGCCGCCAGAAACCACGACGGACGTATTGGGAAAGGCGCGCCCCAATTCCTCCGCGGTGCGTTCAGAGCCTAAAACGATGGCGCGCAGGCGCGGCGAACCGCACTCGGTACAGCGATGATTGGTGGCAATGCGCCCGCACCAACGGCAGGTAGGCATGACGGCTTCCTCGCTTGAGCGCTCCGAGCTCGGAGGCAACCCCAATGGCCCGTTACAGTGGCGGCACCGCGCGGGAGAATGGCACTTTCCACAGGCCAAAATAGGCGCATACCCCTTGCGCGGGGCCTGCACTAGCACTGGTTCGCCGCGGTCGAGGGCCTGCTGCGCCGCCTGAAAGGCCGGCGCCTGCACAGAGGTCGTACCGCCCTCCAAGTCCCTAGAAATGGATAGCCCGTAGGCACCAATGGCCAAAATATCGGGCCGGCGCGCCTCTATGGTTGAGGCGCTCGGGATGAGGTTGTGTGCCCACCCAGAGTCCACCAATAATTGGGTTTCCGCCGTGCGCGAGTGGTTCGCCGCAATGAAGCTGCAATTTTCAAAGGCAGAGCGGGTGGTAAGCACCTCCCGGGCGTGGACGTAGGGCTTAATATTATCCACCAAGTTATCGTTACCATCATCAAAAATGACGGCCAGCTGCAGGTTGTCCACGGGGGTAAAAGCCGCCGAGCGCGTTCCAATGACGATTCGCGCCTGCCCCACCAAGGCCGAAAGATAGCGGCGATAGCGCGCTTGCGGGCCCATGCTATTGGTGAGCACCGTGATTTGTTTCGGCCCCACAACACCGCGCAGGGCGTTTTCAAGGGCGTCCACTACCTTTTGGTCTGGGACCACGATAAGGACGCCTCCCCCACCCAGGGCAACCTTGACCGCTAAGGCCGCGAGTGCATCTTCCCATTCATCGCCGGGAGCGATTTGCCACGCGGCACGTGCTAATTTCCCGCCCAGGATGGAATCAACAAAGGTTTCCCCATGTTGATAGGCAGACCACCCGGATAAATCGGGCTCGCTGGCGGCGCCGAGTTCTTCCCACGGCGTATCCAAATCCGCTTCTTCTGCCTTTGCGTGCCGCGGCGGAATGGCGGAGCGAATGATATCGGAGCAAATTCCGCCATAGCGATCCGCAAGGGCTTCCACCAGCCGGGACAGCTGCGGTGGATAAACGTGGAATGGGGAGATGACCCGCTCGATAAAGCGCAGCTGCCCGCCAAAATCGGACTCATGCTTGCGCTCGACGATGATCGCATCCACCAAGCGCCCATTGAACCGAATGCGCACCTTCACCCCGGCTTGGGCGCTATCAGATTCGGCCTCATCTACCAGGTAATCAAAGCCCCGATCGAGGTGGGCAACCCCTAGAAGAGGCAACACCCGCGCGACCGGTTTCCGGGCGGCGGGTGTTTTCTTAGGCATAAGCCCACATTCTACAGACCAGCGGCAGCGCGCAATTCCTCCACTCGGTCCAACTGCTCCCACGGCAGGTCAACGTCGGTACGTCCAAAGTGGCCGTAGGCGGCGGTCTGGCCGTAGATAGGACGCAGCAGATCCAATTCGCGGATGATGGCGGCCGGGCGAAGGTCAAAGACCTTATTGACGGCAGCCTGGATCTGCTCATCGGTCAAGTTCTGCTTCGCGGTTCCGAAGGTCTCGACGTAGAGGCCAACCGGCTTGGCGCGACCGATGGCGTAGGCCACCTGCACCTCTGCGCGATCCGCCAGGCCCGCGGCGACGATATTCTTGGCCACCCAGCGCATGGCGTAGGCCGCAGAGCGGTCCACCTTGCTGGGGTCCTTGCCGGAGAAGGCACCGCCGCCGTGGCGGGCCATGCCACCGTAGGTATCCACGATGATCTTGCGGCCGGTAAGGCCTGCATCGCCCATTGGGCCGCCCAAGATGAAGGAGCCGGAAGGATTGACCAAGAGGTTGGTCTCATCGGTGTAGTACTTATCAAGGCCGGCATCCTTAATGACCCAGTCCAGCACCTCGCTGCGCAGGTGGGTTTCTAGCCACTGGCTATCAACCTCAGGATCGTGCTGGGTAGAAATAACGACCGTATCCAGGTGAGAAGGCTCATTATTCTCGTTATATGCAAAGGTCACCTGGGTCTTGCCGTCCGGGCGCAGGTGGTCCACAATGCCCTCTTTGCGCACCTGGGTCAGGCGGCGGGACAGGCGGTGCGCCAAGGCGATTGGCAACGGCATGTACTCCGCGGTTTCATTCGACGCGTAGCCAAACATCAGGCCCTGGTCGCCGGCGCCGGCGGTGTCATTTTCCTCGTCATAATCCGCGCCCTGGTCGCGCGCCTCGGTGGAGGTATCCACGCCGGCACCGATTTCCTGCGACTGCTCGCCGATGGCGATGTTGACGCCACAGGTATTGCCATCAAAGCCCACATCGGAAGAGGTAAAGCCGATGGACTTTAGGGTCTCGCGCACAAGGGCCGGGATTTCCACGTAGGCGTTGGTGCGGACCTCGCCCACGACGTGTACCTGGCCGGTGGTAACCAGCGTTTCCACGGCGACGCGAGACTCCGGATCCTTTTCTAAAAGTGCATCCAAGATGGCATCCGAGATGGCGTCACAGATTTTATCCGGGTGCCCCTCAGTAACGGACTCGCTTGTAAAAAGACGAGCTTCCACTGCAGCGTTATCAGTCACAAAAACTTCCTTAGATTATTTACGTATTCGATACCGAGGCATTCTGCCCCTACCCATCATATGGCAACCCTAGACCAAGCGGTCTATAAACGCAATATTTAATTTCCCGGTTCAATCATTTCATTCACGGCGTCCAGAATCTGCGCCGCGACGACCTGCTTAGATCCATGCTCTACGCGCTGTGGTTCCTCGTTTCGCCGCAGGATCCACCCCTCGCTGCTTTCCCGGCCAAAGGTCACGCCGCGGCCGACCTCATTGGCCATCAGTACGTCGCACCCCTTACGCGCAAACTTTTCTTTCGCGTAATCCAGCGCCGAAGAATCGGCATCTCCCGTCTCGGCCGCGAAACCGACGATGACGCACTTCTGCGGCACCTCGCCTTCCTCGCGGGCTGCCACGAGAGACTTCAAAATATCTGGGTTTTCCACCATCTCTAGCGTCGCGAGCGCATCATCGGCCTTGCCCTTTTTCATCTTGGACTCGGCCACGTTCGCGGGCCGGTAATCCGCGACCGCCGCGGCCATGATGACGATATCGGCATCGCGGGATTCCTCGCGCATCGCGGCCTCCAAGTCTTGGGCAGAAACGATATTCCGGATCGTAGCCCCGCTCGGCACCGGCAACTCCGCGGTATTGCCGGCCACAATCGTGACATCCGCGCCCTTGTGTGCGGCCACCTCTGCCAGCGCATACCCCTGCCTGCCGGAGGAACGGTTTCCTAAATAGCGAACCGGATCCAATTCCTCTTGGGTGCCGCCAGCAGAAATGACCACCTTCAGCCCCGCCCAGCTGTGATCGATATGAAAGCCAGCGAGCTCGGTGCGCGCGATGGCCGCAATCTGTTCTGGATCCGGCAGCCTGCCCGCGCCCGTATCCTTACCCGTAAGGCGCCCGTGCGCTGGTTCCATGACGGTAATTCCGCGCCGGCGCAGGGTCTTTACGTTGTCTTGTGTCGCTGGGTTATTCCACATCTCGGTGTGCATGGCGGGCGCCACGATGATGGGACACGTTGCCACCAGCACGGTCGCGGTCAAGAGATCATCGGCGCGTCCCGCAGCCAAACGGGCAATAAGGTCAGCCGTGGCAGGGGCGATGACCACCGCATCGGCCTCCTGGCCTACCGCTACATGTTGCACGTCCTCTACGGCCTCAAAAACACTGGTGGAAACGGGATTTCCGGATAATGCCTCAAAAGTGGCGGCACCTACGAAGTTCAATGCGCTTTCTGTAGGAACGACGCGGACATTATCGCCATGTTCTTTGAAATTGCGCACCAAGTGGCAGGCCTTATACGCGGCGATGCCACCGGCAACGCCAAGCACGATATTGCGAGGAGATTTTGAAACAGTCACATCGCACAATCGTACCGTGCAGGCATGACAAGAGCCCCGCCCGGCCACCACATTAGTTCCACAGAAGTGAAACCAAGTGGGCTTGGCCGGACGGGGCTGAAATGAGGCACAAGGTGCGCACGCGAAAGCGAGCGCTACTTACTTGCCTTCCTCGTGGTCCAACAGACCTGCGTCGATTTCGCGCAGCGCGATGGACAGTGGCTTCTCGCCGGGCTCTGGGTTAACCAGTGGGCCGACGAACTCAAAGACGCCTTCATCTTGCTCTTGGTAGTAGCTATTGATCTGGCGCGCACGCTTGGCAGCGAAAATTACCAAGGCGTACTTGGAAGAAACCTTGTCCAACAGCTCATCGATTGGCGGGTCCGTAATGCCAATCGGGTCATCAAATACCGGTTCCGACTTCGCGGATTCAGTGTTAGAAGGGGTGGTCACGTTAGTCACATGCACCTTTACATTGGTTGAAGATGGTCAAAAGAAGAGTCTATCCACGCAGGATATCACTAATGGCGGCCACTGCCTCATCTAGGTTTTCATTGACCACAACGTGATCAAACTCATCCTGTGCAGCTAGTTCCTCGTACGCAGTGTGCAACCTACGATCAATGACGTCTTGCGGTTCGGTACCGCGACCGGTCAGGCGCTCTACCAACACCTCCCACGAAGGCGGTGCCAAGAAGACCAAATCCGCTTCCGGCAAGGCCTTGCGAACGCTGCGCGCACCGGCCAAATCGACCTCGACGAGAACCGGGCGACCGGCGTCCAAGGCCTCTTCTACGGGCCGGGCGGGTGTTCCGGAACGCTGCAATCCGCCGTGAATATCTGCCCATTCGAGCATCTCACCGGCATCAATGCGTTCCTGAAAGGCCTCAGGGGTGACGAAGAAATAATCCACGCCATCTTGCTCCCCGGGGCGGGGCTGGCGCGTTGTCATAGACACGCTGAAATACAGCCCCTCGACGTCATGCCGTAGACGCGAGACTACGGTGGATTTCCCCACTGCGGAAGGACCCGCCAACACGACGAGGCGACCGCGAGCAGTTGCGTCAGCCATAGACGTGATTATTCGTCGTCGTAACCGAAGCGCTCAAGCAGAGCACGACGCTGGCGCTCACCCAGACCGCGCAGGCGACGGGTCTGCGCAATCTCCAGATCTTCCATGATTTCCTTGGCCTTGACCTTGCCAACCTTAGGCAGAGCCTCGAGGAGTGCGGAAACCTTGGTCTTGCCGATGATCTCATCGGTCTCAGCCTTTTCCAGCACGTCCTTCAGGTCGGTCTCGCCGCGCTTAAGCGCAGCCTTGAGCTCAGCGCGAGCCTTGCGGGCCTCAGCGGCCTTTGCGAGAGCTTCCTTACGCTGCTCATCAGTCAACTTTGGAAGGGCCACGAGTTTCCTCCGATTCATTAGATTGCTTCTATTACTTCTGATACTTGGTACCAGATTCCGGTTGCCAAACGCGATGGAAATACCGCGGAAAGTTACCCTGAACCTTCGAGCACACCGACTTCTGATTATCCTAGCACCGCTAGTGACACGATGACGATAGGCGACCCAGATGGGTCACTCATTTTAGCACGTCAACGCACATGCCTAGACCAAAATACCAGGTAAACGGCGCGGCCGTTAATTGGCCCCGCCGCGTGTCCTAATCCCGGAATTGGTCTGCGGTATCGATCACCGCTTTGCGCAGGTCATCGACCTGGGGGCCGCGTTGCAAGACGGCACGGGAGACGTTGGCGAACCCAAGCTGCGGGCACGCAGACACAATGGAGTGCACCTGCGCGGGACCTGCCCCTTGGGCGCCGACGCCGGGAAGCAGCACCGGCCCATTAAGCGCGTCCAAGCGGGGTGGGTCCTCGACGGTCGCACCCACCACAACGCCGACGCTTCCAGCAACACCAGCCTCACGCGCTGAGGCATTAAAGGCGGCGCACTCATCGATGACCGCCTGGGCAATCGAGTCCGCAGTCCCCGCGGGCACCGCCTGAATGGCGCGCGCTTCTGGATTAGAGGTTGCCGCCAAGACGAAGACGCCCCGGTTGTTTTCTTGCGCCGTGGCAATGGCCGCGCCCAGCGCCCCTACGCCGAGATACGGCGATAAGGTCACCGAGTCGGCCCGCAGGGGCGAGGTCTCCCCTAGCCAGGCATCGCCATAGCCTTCCATGGTGGAGCCGATATCGCCGCGCTTGGCATCGGCTACCGTGAGGCACCCTGCCTCGCGCAGGCCGGCCAGCGTTTCTTCCAAGACCGCAAAGCCTGCGGCACCGAAGCGTTCGAAGAAGGCCACCTGCGGCTTTACCAAAGCGGCGGAATCCGCAAAGGCCTCGACGCAGCGCAAGCTGAAAGTACGCAGGCCCTCCGGGGAATTATCCAGCCCCCACTTCTCTAAAAGGTACGGGTGCGGATCGATGCCTACGCAGAGCCGCCCGCGCTCGCGGCCGGCGTCTTCCAAGCGCTGGCCAAAGGGTTTAGTTACATGGTCCATGCTCAAGCTCCTGAAGTGCGCGGACCTGCAAATCACCCTGGCGCAGCGCCTCGATGCCCTGCACCGCCGCCGTAATGCCCTGGACCACCGTGACGAGCGGCAGGCCCATGTGCACCGCTGCGGCGCGGATATCGTAGCCATCGTGGCGCGCACCGGCAGAGCCGGCTGGCGTATTAAGAATCCAGTCAATCTCGCCGTTGAAAATCTTGTCCACGATGGACTCTTCGCCCTCCTTGGCCTCAGAGACCTTGACGGCAACCTCGCACTCGATGCCGTTGCGGCGCAGCATCTGCGCGGTACCGGCGGTGGCGACGATGTTGTATCCCATGCGCGCCAAGCGCTGGATGGGGAAAATCAGGGTGCGCTTATCCCGGTTGGCCACGGAGACGAAGATGGTTCCTTCCGTGGGCGGCACGGCGAAGGCGGCGATTTCGCCCTTGGCATAGGCCGCACCAAAGTTGGTGGCCAGCCCCATAACCTCGCCGGTGGACTTCATCTCTGGCGACAACAGGGTATCCAGCAAGCTACCGTCTGGCCGGCGGAAGCGCTCGAATGGCAAGACCGCTTCCTTGACCGCAATCGGGTGATCGAGCGGCAAGGAACCACCATCGTAGACCGATGGGATAAGTCCTTCTTCCCGCAGTTCCGCGATGGTGGATCCCATCATGATGCGGGCGGCAGCCTTAGCCAGCGGCACACCGGTCGCCTTGGACACGAACGGAACGGTGCGCGAGGCGCGCGGATTGGCCTCGATGACATAAAGGATATCGTCCTTCAAGGCGAACTGGACGTTCATCAGGCCCTTCACGCCAATGCCTTCGGCCAAGCGGCGCGTGGATTCGCGCACCTTATCGATGTCCTCTGGCCCCAGCGTCATCGGCGGCAGGGCGCACGAGGAGTCGCCGGAGTGAACGCCGGCTTCCTCGATGTGCTCCATCACGCCGCCCAAGTAGACCACGTTGCCGTCGCACAGGGCGTCGACATCGATCTCGATGGCCGAGTCCAAGAAGCGGTCCACCAAGACCGGGTGGTCTGGGGAGAGCTCGGTGGCGCGCTCGATATAGTTCTCCAGCGACTGCTCATCGTAGACGATTTCCATGCCGCTGCCGCCCAACACGTAGGAAGGGCGAACCAGAACCGGGTAGCCGATGGAGGCCGCGACCTTCCGAGCCTCCTCGAAGGAGGTTGCGGTGCCATACGATGGCGCTGCCAGCTCTGCCTCATCGAGGACCTTGCCGAATTCGCCGCGGTCCTCGGCGGAGTCAATGGCCGCAGGGCTGGTGCCCACCACCGGTACGCCGGCGGCGTCGAGGCGCTCTGCCAGGCCCAGCGGGGTTTGGCCGCCCAGCTGCACCAGCACGCCGGCAACCTCGCCGGAGGCTGCCTCTGCGTGGTAGACCTCCATGACGTCTTCGAAGGTCAGCGGCTCGAAGTACAGGCGGTCAGCGGTGTCATAGTCGGTCGATACCGTCTCTGGGTTGCAGTTGACCATCACGGTCTCATATCCCTTGCGGGAAAGCTCAAGGGCGGCGTGCACGCAGGAGTAGTCGAATTCGATGCCCTGGCCAATGCGGTTCGGGCCAGAGCCTAAGATGATGACCTTGCCCTTCGAGCCTTCCGGCGCTGGATGCACCTCGGTTTCGGCATCAGGATCCAGCTCATAGGAGCTGTAGTGGTACGGCGTTTGCGCCTCGAACTCGCCGGCGCACGTATCGACGGTCTTGAAGACGGGGCGAATGCCCATGCGCCAGCGCAGGCTGCGCACGCCGTCTTCGCCGTTGAACTCGGGGCGCAGGGCGGCAATTTGGGCATCGGAAAGCCCAAAGACTTTGGCCTCGCGCAGGAGCTGCTCGGTGAGCACGGGGGCATCGACAAGCTCCTGGCGGAATTCCACCAGGCCCTCGAGCTCCGCGATGAACCATGGGTCCACGCCGGAGGCTTCGTGGACCTCGTCGACCGTAGCGCCGAGGCGCAGCGCCAGCTCGATATCGTACATACGGCCCTCGGTGGGGCGCTCGAGATCCTTGAGCACCGCCTGCACGTCGGTGGCGCGCTCGCCCGCAAAGTACTCATCCGGCTTGGTCCAGAACCCGTTGGGCTTGTTTTCCAGCGAGCGCATGACCTTATTCAGGCCGGAGATGTAGTTGCGGCCGATGCCCATGGCCTCGCCCACCGATTTCATCGTGGTGGTCAAGGTGTCATCGGCGCCGGGGAACTTCTCGAAGGCAAAGCGGGGCGCCTTGACGATGACATAGTCCAAGGTCGGCTCGAACGCCGCCTGGGTTTCGCCGGTGATGTCATTTTGCACCTCATCCAAGGTGTAGCCGATGGCCAATTTCGCGGCCAGCTTGGCAATGGGGAAACCCGTGGCCTTGGAGGCCAGCGCCGAGGAGCGGGATACGCGCGGGTTCATCTCGATGACGATGATGCGGCCATCATCCGGGTTCAAGGCGAACTGGATATTGCAGCCGCCGGTATCAACACCCACCTCGCGGATGATGTCGATGCCCAGATCGCGCATCTTCTGGAACTCGCGGTCCGTCAGCGTCAGCGCCGGTGCCACCGTCACGGAGTCACCGGTGTGCACGCCCAGGGCATCGACGTTTTCGATGGAGGCGACGACGACCACGTTGTCATCGCCATCGCGCATGAGCTCGAGCTCGAATTCTTTCCAGCCGAGGATGGATTCCTCGATGAGCACATTAGCCTCAGGCGAGGCCGCAAGCCCGCCGCCGGCGATGCGATCTAGGTCCTCGTTATTAAAGGCCAGGCCGGAACCCAGGCCACCCATGGTAAAGGACGGGCGCACCACGACGGGCAGGCCGAGCTTGTCGACGGTCTCGTGGACCTCATCCATGTTGTGGCACACCGCCGAGCGGGCGGATTCCCCGCCTACCGAGGCCACGATGTCTTTAAACTTCTGGCGGTCCTCGCCGCGCTCGATGGCATCGATATCGGCACCGATGAGCTCGATATCGTACTTATCCAAAATGCCCTGGCGGTCCAGCTGCACCGCGGCGTTCAGCGCGGTCTGTCCACCCAAGGTAGCCAGCACGGCGTCGATGGGGTGGCCTTCCTCGCTCTCCTTGACCAGGATCTTTTCAATGTATTCCGGCTCGATGGGCTCGACGTAGGTGTGGTCGGCGAACTCGGGGTCGGTCATGATGGTGGCCGGGTTCGAGTTCACCAGGGTCACGCGTAGGCCCTCGTCCTTGAGGACGCGGCAGGCCTGGGTTCCGGAGTAGTCGAACTCGCAGGCCTGACCGATGACGATGGGCCCGGAGCCGATGACCAGGACGTGATTAATGTCAGTGCGCTTTGGCATAATATTTCTTCCTTTTCCTGGGTGACTACTTTTTCGGGGTGTGGTTGGCCATGAGCTCTAAGAATTGATCAAAAAGCGGGTTGGCATCGTGCGGGCCGGCGGCGGATTCCGGGTGGTACTGCACCGAAAAGGCCATGCCATTGCGCAGGGCGACGCCCTCGACCGTGTCATCGTTCAAGCAGATATGCGTGATGTGGGCCGGGCCGAAATCGGAGGCGAATTCGGCGTCCTTATCGGTCAGGTCGTAATTATCTGGGGCTTGCAGCGCGAAGCCGTGGTTTTGGGAGGTGATATCGATCTTGCCGGTCAGCAGGTTGCGTACCGGGACGTTGATGCCGCGGTGGCCAAACTTCATCTTGTAGGTGGATAGGCCAAGCGCCCGCCCGAGCAGCTGGTTGCCAAAGCAGATGCCAAAGAACGGGATTTTCGCCTCGAGTACCTTTTTGATGGTCGCAACGGTGTCATCGGCGGTAGCCGGGTCACCCGGACCGTTGGAGACGAAGACGCCGTCCGGGTTATAGGACTGGACTTCTGCAAAGGTGGTGGTAGACGGCACCACGATGGTCTCGATGCCGCGCTGGGAAAGGTAGCGCGGCGTTGCGGATTTCACGCCCATGTCAAAGGCGACGATGGTGTGCTTCTTTTCTCCTTGGGCCTCAACAACATAGGGCTTATCGGTGGATACCTCGGCGGCAAGATCCGCGCCCTCCATGGAGGATTGGCTCTTTACCTCCTCGAGGAGTTCCTCGACGGGCCGGGTGGCGGCCTCTCCGGAGAAGAGGCCCGCGGAGATGGAACCGTAGTTGCGCAGGTGGCGCACCAAGGTGCGGGTATCGATGCCGCGGATGCCGATGACGCCTTGGGCCTGCATTTCTTCGCTCAAGCTGCGCTCGGCGCGCCAGCTGGATACGCGGCGGGACAGATCGCGGATAACCAGGCCTGCGACCCAAATATTATTGCCGTGGGACTCGTTGTCCTCATCATTCCAGCCAGTATTGCCAATGTGCGGGGCGGCGGAGACGACGATCTGGCGGTGGTAGGACGGATCCGTCATCGTTTCCTGGTACCCGGTCATCGCGGTGGTAAATACGGCCTCACCGAGGGTGGTGCCGGTAGCGCCGAAGCCGTAGCCACGGAAGGTACGCCCATCCGCAAGGACGAGGATTGCTGGGGTTTTATCAGTCACGTCGTGGCCTTTCTGTGCCTTGATTGGGTGCTGTGTGCAAGGTTAGTCATGGGTAGCGGCGTTCAGATCGAACGTTACCGAGCCGCGCAAGATGGTGTGGGTAACTCGCGCACCAAATTCCTCGCCCGCATAGGGGTTGTTTTGGGACTTGGATGCGAGCTGCGCGGAATCGGATACCCAGTGGTGTTGTGGGTCAACGATGGTTAAGTTGGCAGGCTCCCCCACTTCCAAGGGGCGACCGTGGCCTGGCAGGCGCGTGATTTCGGCGGGGCGCTCGGACATGACGCGGGCGATAAAGCGCCAGTCCGCCAGGCCAGTTTCCACAAAGAGCTTGGTGATGACCGCCAGCGAGGACTCCAGCCCCAGCATGCCGGGGCGCGCGTTTTCGAATTCCACGCACTTGTCTTCGGAGCCATGCGGCGCGTGGTCGGTGGCGACGCAGTCAATGGTGCCATCAAGAAGCGCCTGGCGCAGCGCCTCCGTATCGCGCTGTTCGCGCAGCGGCGGGTTCACGCGGAAGAGGCCGTCATAGGTGCGCAGTTTGTCATCGGTCATCAGCAGGTGGTGCGGGGTGACCTCTGCGGTAAGCGGAATATCGTGTTCCTTCGCCCACTGCAGCAGTTCCACCGTGCCCTGCGTGGAGGCGTGGCAGATGTGAACGCGGTTGCCGTAATCGCGGGCCAGCAAGGCGTCGCGGGCAACGATGGATTCCTCCGCCACGCGCGGCCAGCCGCGCAGGCCCAACCGAGCAGCGTTTTCACCCTCGTGGGCAGACGATCCACCGGTCATGCGGTCATCCTCGGCGTGCTGGGCCAGTAGCACGTCCATGCCCTTGGCGTATTCCAGCGCGCGGCGCATCAGCTGTGGGTTCTGCACGCACTTGCCGTCATCAGAGAACATGCGCACCTTGGCATCGCTGCGCGCCATCATGCCGAACTCCGTTAAGGACTTGCCTTCTAGGCCCTTGGTGATGGAGCCGACCGGGTGGACATCGCAAAGCCCCAGTGCCTGGGACTTTGCCCATACGGATTCGGCGATAATGGGCTGATCCGTGACCGGAGTGGTATTGGCCATGGTAAACACCGCGGTAAACCCGCCCTTGGCCGCGGCCTTGGAACCGGACTCGATGGTCTCGGTATCCTCGCGGCCTGGCTCGCGCAGGTGCACGTGCATATCAACCAGGCCAGGCAGCAGCACGTTGCCGCCGCCGTCAATGGTCTCGGCAGCACCGTCTGCCTGCACCTCGGGCCCGATGGAGTCAATAACCCCACCGCGAATGAGAACGTTGGTGGGTTCGCCTTCCCCGTACAGGCGAATATTTTTAATCAGTAGTGGGTTCTCGGCCGGTGCGGACAGCCGGCCGGTAGCTGGGTACGTAGTCATTTTCTCTCCCTTTACGTGGCTTATGCTCTGCCCGGTTTAAATCCCGGCGTTATCGCCATTAGTCAGCAGCGTAAAAAGCACTGCCATGCGCATGTGGACACCGTTGTTGACCTGCTGCAATACCGTGGTTTTATCCATATCGGCCACGGCGTAGTTAATCTCCATGCCGCGCAACATGGGACCTGGGTGCATGACGATGGCGTCCTTGTGCAGCGCCGCGGCGCGCTGCTGCGATAGCCCGAATAGCTGCGCGTACTCGCGGTGGGACGGGAAGAAGCCGCCGTCCATGCGCTCTTGCTGCACGCGCAGCATCATCACGACATCGGCATCTGAAAGCTCTGCATCAAAGTCATAGGACACGCGCACCGGCCACTTGTCCACGCCCCACGGCATCAAGGTCGCAGGTCCCACGAGGGTGACCTCCGCGCCCAAGGTGTGCAGGAGATCCACGTTGGAGCGCACGACGCGCGAGTGCAGGCAATCGCCCACAATCTTTACCTTCAGGCCCTCGAAGCCATTATCGCCGCGCAGACCTAGGCGCTGGCGCATCGTGACGGCATCGAGCAAGGCCTGCGTCGGGTGCTGGTGCGCACCGTCACCGGCGTTGATAACGGCGGGGCCATGCCCATCTGGGTCCACCCACTGGGCCAGCTGTTGCGGCGCGCCGGAAGACGGGTGGCGCATGATGATGGCATCGGCGCCGATGGCCGCCAGCGTCAGGCCCGTATCCTTCAAGGATTCGCCCTTTTTCACGGACGAGGTCGACGCCGAGAGGTTGATCACGTCAGCGGACATCCACTTGCCGGCCGTTTCAAAGGACGAGCGCGTGCGCGTGGAGTTTTCATAGAAAAGTGTATAAATCGTGCGCCCGCGCAGCGTCGGCAGTTTCTTGACCTCGCGGCCATCGAGCGCCTCGCGGAAGCGATCGGCCTCATCCAGCAGGCCGATGATCTCTGCGCGGGATAGTTCCGCGCTATCGATGAGGTGTTTCATGAGTGCGTTCCCCTTATCTGCGCGGTATCGCCCGCGGACGTAGAGCGGGTGAGAACAACGGCATCGCGGCCATCAATGTCTTGGATATATACGGAGACATCTTCTTCCCGCGCCGTGGGCAGGTTCTTGCCCACATAATCGGCGCGGATGGGGACTTCGCGGTGCCCGCGGTCAACTAATACGGCCAACTGGATAATCGAAGGCCGGCCGACATCACCCAATGCATCGAGGGCGGCGCGGATGGTGCGGCCGGAATAAAGGACATCATCGACCAAGATGACCGTGGCATTATCGATGCCGCCGTCTGGGATGGAGGTCGGTTGCAGGGCACGGTGCGGGAAATTGCGCAAATCGTCCCTGTACAACGTGATGTCGAGCGAGCCCCACGGAACGGGAACCCCGGAAAACTCGTGTATTTTCTGCGCGAGGCGCTGCGCTAGGGGCACTCCGCCTGAGGGGATGCCCAGCAAAATGACCCGCGGGGCCTCCGCGGAATCGAGCGCCGTCTTTTCAATAATCTGGTGCGCGATGCGTGCAACGGTACGCGAGACATCATCGGCGCTTAAAAGCTCCAATTCGTTCGCGTTCACGTCAGTTCCACTCATCGTGACCTCCTTCCCCGCCTCACGGTGCGGTCATTAAAGGATGCCTGTCAATGAACTTGTAGACGTCTATGCTGATAGACACGTATTACTCTAGCACCTTACCCACCCGTGGGTGAGGCTTAGCCGAAAGAGGTGCATCACGCAGTGAGTTTCTCCGCGCAGCACGTAGTCCCAGCCTCCCGCGAACACGTCTGGCAGTGGCATTCCCGGCCAGGGTCGCTCGCACGCCTAAACCCACCTTTCGCATTCATGAAGCCCGTGCAACAGGCCACCGATCTGGGCGATGGCACCTCCCTACTTTCCCTGCCGGGCGGTTTGCAGTGGACGGCCCAGCACGATCTATCGCGCTACCAGGCCGGCTATAGCTTCAGCGATGTCTGCATCAACGCGCCGATCCGCAAATTTGCCAAGTGGCGTCATACGCACCGGTTTGCCGATCACCCAGGCGGCACGCTGATTACAGACGAGGTCGATACCCGCATTCCCGCTGCGGCCCTCAACTCGCTATTCGCCTACCGGCAGCACCAGCTCATCCAGGATATTGCCTTTGAAAACCGCCTGCGCGAAGGCCAGCTCGGCCACAAGCCGTTGACCATCGCCATCACCGGCTCGCGCGGCAGCGTGGGCAGCGCGCTGACCGCACAGCTACAAACTTTGGGCCACACCGTGATCCAGCTCGTACGCGGCAGCGCCGAACCCGGCCAGCGCGAGTGGCGCCCGCACCACCCGCGGCCCGATCTCCTCGAGGGCATCGACGTGCTGGTGCACCTAGCCGGCGAGCCCATCTTTGGGCGCTTTAATGACAGCCACAAGTCCGATATCCGCGACTCCCGCGTGGGCCCCACCGAAAACCTCGCCCGCCTAGTGGCCGCCACCGATTCCGTGCAGGCCATGGTGTGTGCCTCTGCCATCGGCTTCTACGGGTCTGAGCGCGGCGATGAGCTGCTAACCGAGGAAGCCGAGCGCGGCGAGGGCTTTCTTGCCGATGTCGCAGCGGACTGGGAGAAAGCCTGCGACCCCGCCCGCGAGGCCGGGAAGCGCGTGGTCAATATCCGCACCGGCATCGTGATGTCCGGCAATTCCGGCCTGCTACCGCTGTTGCGCGCGCTGTTTTCCACAGGGCTTGGCGGCGCCTTTGGTGACGGCAACTTTTGGTACAGCTGGGTCGCCTTAGACGATCTCACCGACTCCTATATACGCGCCATCGTGGATGAGAACCTTAAGGGTCCGGTCAATGGGGTATCACCAAACCCGGTGCTCAATAAGGACTTCGTATCCGCCTTGGGATCCGAATTGCACCGACCCACCATCCTGCCGATCCCCCAATTCGGACCCGCTTTGCTCCTGGGCAAGCAAGGCGCGCAAGAACTCGCCTTGGCCGACCAGCGGGTGAAGCCACAGGTGCTCGAGGACATAAGCCATACCTTCCGCTACCCCACCATCGACGCCGCCTTGGCGCACGAACTCGGCGGCGAAAGCCTGTGGGAGTCGCCGTAGGAGCGCTATGAGTTAGGTAAACTAGGCAGGGTTGACCATTATCCCCGATTAGTACATGGATTGAGACTACTTACGTGTCTGAAGAACCAACCCTGTATCCCGATACGCCCATTGAGGATGTCACCCTAGAGCGCATCGGTGAAATTTTTGACTCCGAAAAGCTCGAGTACCGCGTAGAAGAACAGACCGTCGGCGAAGGCGAGACGGTAAAGATCCTGCGCACCGGCTTTTCCAATATCGCCATTGCCTTGCAGGTGCGTGACGATGTCCTCGTCGCAGACTCCGTCTGGCGCGGCAACGCCCCAGCCTCGGAAGGCCCGCAACTGCTCATGGTCCTCAATAAGTGGAACCAGCAGCACTTCGCGCCCACCCTGCGCTTTTTTGAATCGTCCGAAAACAATCTGGCCGTCTCCGGCGTGCGCGAAATCAACATTTCCCATGGCCTGTCCCGCAACCAGATCGGTGCCTTCGTGATGTCCACCTTGGACTCCATGCTGCAGTCCATGGCTTTTGTTGAAGAGCACTACCCACAGCTTGTCACCTGGGAGGAGCATAACCATGACTAATGCATCCACCGCATCTACCGAAAACAATTTGCCCGAGGTCGATCTAGACCGCGTCGTAGCTGCCATGGGCACCTTCGACATTGAGCTGACCAAGGTGGAAGGCGAAATTGACGCCGCCACCGCCAACCTCAATGGCCTGCCCACCATGTTTGCGGTCCTGGATTCCGTTGTCATCGTGCGCTGCGATGTGCCAACCGATGCCTCGTTCTCCAAGGCCGATGCCGGACTCTTCCTCGCCGCCAACCAGATCAACTCTGTAGCATTCGGCGCGCGAGCAGTTATTTCTGAGCACGACGATATGCTCGTCGTCCGCACCGAGCGCGATATTCCCGCCGCCGCCGGAATGACCGATGAGCAACTCACCACCGCTTTGAAGAAGGCCGTCGATGCCGTCATCAACGGCCAGGACGCCATGGTTTCTGCCGCCGAAGAAATGGCCAAGCTCGGTTCTGAAACCGCGGCGAAGGCTGGCAATAACGGCGAGGACAACTCCACGCCGTCCGGAAACGCCTAGCCTGCCTTTTCTCTAAGCGCCTCCCCGCACTTGTTTCGCCCGCCTCGCGCACTCGCGTGCTATGGCGCGGCGACGGTGCGGGTTTTTGGGCGGCTAGTGCCTAGTCCGCATCTAGAATGCGCTGCTTTTCTGCCTCCGGATCGAATTCGGGCGCGGGCCACGACAGGTTCAGGTGCCGCAGTGCATCGACGATGAGATATTTCAAGGCCATGCGCGCGTACTTCTTATTATCCGTGGGGATAACAAACCACGGTGCCCAGAGCTCATCCGTCCGGCGGATGGCATCTTCATAAGCCGCCATGTATTTATCCCAATAGCCGCGCTCTTCAAGATCTGAAGGATCGTACTTCCAGAACTTATCCTCGCGCTCGGTGCGCTCGATGAGGTTTTCCTTTTGGAACTCCGGCGAGATATGCAAAAAGACCTTCAAGATCTTTACCCGCTTTCCGGCGAGCTCTTGCTCATACTCACGAATCGCCTCGAAGCGGCGGTCGATCTCTTCCTCATCCACCCACTCGTGTACGCGCTGAATCAAGACGTCCTCATAGTGGGAACGGTCAAAGGCCACGACTTGGCCAGGAACCGGATCGTGTTTGCGGATGCGCCACAGGAAATCGTGGTGCATTTCCTCTTCCGTGGGCTTGCCAAAACCGACGGTCTTCGTGCCCTGCGGATCGAAGACGGAAAAGACATGGCGAATCGCCCCGCCTTTGCCGGAGGTATCCATTCCTTGCAGGACCACTAAAAGCGAGGGTGCGTCATCGGCATGGGCCCTACCATTGGCAAAAAGGCGCTCCTGCAAGTCATAGAGCTCATCGTCATAGCGTTTGAAGCGGTCTTCTAAATCAGACTTTGAGCCATCGAAACCTGGAGTTCCCGTGGGATCGACATCGACAAGCCGAAAGGTTTTTCCGGCGCGCAGGTCGAGCGCATCTTTGATCTTAAATTTACCCATGGCAATTATTGTACAAACGCCACGGTATGGGCCCCGTGCGAACCGGCTGTCTCCCGCGGCACAGTGCAGCGGGAGACGGGGAACGGCTTGATTTAAGAGTTTTCCTCTTCCGCGTCTGCTTCCGGTTCAGTAGCCGGGGCTGACTCCTCGGGCTCCTCTGACTCTCTTGGCGCCTCTGCGGGCGTCGAGACTGCAGAGTCCTCTTGGGAGTCTTCGGATTCCGCGGCGTCGCTTTCTTCCTCATCGCCGTCGTTATTCATCGGGCTTAGCTCAGAACGAGATTGCGCAACGTCATCCAAGACCGCGTGGATATACGGTGCGGCTTGATCGTGGGAATACTGCGAGGCCAGCTCCACGCCTTCGACGACGGCCGTCGCGGTGGGAACGTCCGGATTAAACAACAGCTCCCAGACCGAAAGGCGCAAGATTGCGCGATCGACGGCGGGGATCCGGTGCAGCTCCCAGTTCTGGGAAAGGTACCGCGAGATCGTGTCATCGATAGCGTCTAGCTCTTCTGCGACACCTTGGACGATGACCTTGGTGTAATCCGCGATCGGCGCTACCGCGTGGCGATCCTCGCGCGCCAAGGCAACGCGGTCCTCAACGATGGCAACGGGATCAACGTCTCTGTTCTCCGCTTCATAGAGGATATCCGCTGCGCGCCGGCGCGCCCGGTAGCGCGCGGTATGCCGTTTATGATTGATATCCCGCTTAGCAGTATTATCAGACAAGATAAGGCCCTAGTTGTTGACGCGGGACAGGTACTCGCCGGTGCGGGTATCGATCTTTAGTACATTGCCGATTTCAATGAACAGCGGCACCTGGATCTCGGCGCCGGTCTCCAGCGTGGCGGGCTTGGTGCCGCCGGAGGAACGGTCACCCTGCAGGCCTGGCTCGGTGTGCTCTACCTTGAGGTCGACGGAGATAGGAAGTTCCGCGAACAATGCCTCATCCTCGTAGAAGGAGACCTGCACGCGCATGTTTTCCAGCAGGAAACGTGCGGCATCGCCAAACTTATCTGGCGAAAGCTCAAACTGCTCGAAGGTCTTTTCATCCATGACGACGTAGCTGGTGCCGTCGTTGTACAGGTAGGTCATATCGCGACGGTCCACCGTAGCGGTTTCTACCTTGACGCCCGAGTTCCAGGTCTTGTCCACGGTCTTTCCGGAGACAACGTCCTTGAGCTTGGTGCGCACGAATGCTGGGCCCTTGCCCGGCTTCACATGCTGAAACTCGGTAATCTGCATCAGCTTGTTGTCAATCTTGAGAACGAGTCCGTTCTTGAAATCAGTAGTATCAGCCATTGCGGTTAAACTCCCGAATATTGTGGTTGAAAGGTTGAAAGCAAAGTATAAGCCTACCGGATAGCCCGCACCCGCTGGGCCACCGGTACCCCCTAAAATCTCCTCCCCGGAAAGGGAGGAGTCGCAGGGGCCAAGCCTACCTATGCGGGCAGCTCAGTAAAGTCCTTGGAGGCGGCGGTAATGATCTTCGGGGCTCCATCGGTGATAATCAGCGTATCTTCGATGCGCACGCCGCCCTTGCCCGGCACATACACGCCCGGTTCGATGGTCAGCGTCATCCCTGGCGCCAGCTCGCCCTTACCGGTCGTGGCGGCAAAGGGTGCTTCGTGCACGTCCAAGCCCACGCCGTGCCCGGTGGAGTGGACGAAGTAGTCGCCGTATCCGGCGTCGGCGATAACGTTGCGGCAGGCGGCGTCGACATCGGAAAGCGACGTGCCCGCTACCGCAGCCTCCACGCCAGCCTGCTGGGCGCGCAGCACCAGATCGTAGATCTCCTTGGCAAAGTCATTTGCCGTGCCCACGACATAGGTGCGGGTGCAGTCGGAGTTAAATCCGCGCAGGTGAGCGCCGAAGTCGATGGTGACCAAGTCCCCGTCCTCGATCACGCGGTCATCCGCGCCGTGGTGCGGCATGGCGGAGTTCGGGCCAGAGGCCACGATGGTATCGAAGCTCACTCGCTCCGAGCCTAGGATGCGCATGCGGAATTCCAGGTCGGCGGCAACTTCGCGCTCCGTGCGGCCCGCACGCAACTCACCGGCGGCAAGAAGATCTTCCAATGCCTGGTTAGCAAGCGCCGCGATTTCCTCGAGCTTTTCCAGTTCTACAGCATCCTTCGTGATGCGGATGTCCTCGATGATTCCAGAAATCGGCACCAAGGTGACCCCATCCGGTGCGGAATCCTTCAGATCTTCCAGTTCCGATACGGACATGTAGTCGGCTTCGAAGCCGACGCGAACCGGGGTCTCATCCTTGTCGAATTGCTGCAGGAGCACCTTGCCCACAGAACGGCCTTCGACCGCCTCAAGATCCGGAACTTCCTGCGCAATCTGGGTGGTATAGCGGCCATCGGTAGCCATCAGCGCGGAGAGATCCTTGCGCAGCAAAAGCCCACCATTGGAGCCTGAGAATCCGGACAGGTACCGGACGTGGATCAAGTGGGTTACCAATACCGCATCAATGCGCTGACCGGCTAATTCCGCGGCTAGCTTCCGGCGGCGATCGCTGAAACGGGTATCTGCAAGTGCCATAAAATCATCCTTTGCGGGAACGTAGTGAAGCTTAAAAAAATTTATTCTTCCACTATAACTATTTCCGCGGCGCAGGTGGCTAGGTTCGAAGCCTTCTTTCCATCCGCGCCCGAGGGGCATGGATCTGGCCGGTGCTTATTGGCACAGATAGTCCACCGCGGCGCAGTATCCAAAGACCCCCAAGCCGGCGATGACACCGCGGGCAATGGGGCTTAGATAAGAATGATGGCGGAATTCTTCCCGGGCGTGCACGTTGGAGATATGCACCTCCACGAAACCGGCGCCATCGGCAATCTCTGCCAGGGCGTCGCTCAAGGCAACGGAGGTATGCGTCAGCCCACCTGGGTTTATGATGACCGCGCTGCCGGCATCGGCGGCCGCATGGACCTTCTCAATGAGCTCGCCTTCAAAATTAGACTGGAAAAACTCGACCTCTGCCCCGTGCTTCGCCGCACGCTCGGACACGAGCTTTTCAACATCGCTTAACGTCGTAGAACCGTATACGTCTGGTTGGCGCTTGCCCAACCTATTGAGGTTCGGGCCATTGAGAACAACGATTTTCATATCTACTCCGTGATAGCGGCATATGCCGCTTCTAGTTCTTCGCGCGTCGGACCCTCTATCCGCGTCGTCGCGCCGATTCCGGTTAGCGCCACGAAGCGGATCTTGCCGTCGCGGTTTTTCTTATCGTGGGTCATCGCCTCATATAGTTCCGCGAATTTCCCGAATTGATACGTCGTAGGCAGGCCGATATTGGTCAGGATGCTGCGGTGCAATTCCACGAGTTCCGCATCTATCAGGCCCCGCTGGTGGGAAAGGTTCGCAATGAACATCATGCCTACGGCTACCGCATTGCCGTGGCGCCACGCATAGTTTTCCTGCCTTTCTATGGCGTGGCCAAAGGTATGCCCATAATTGAGGGTCTCGCGCAGCCCGGCTTCCTTGAGGTCTTCTCCCACCACCGCTGCTTTCACCGCGATGGACCGCTCAATCAGTTCGGGCAGGACACCGCGTGGGTCAAGGCAAGCACCTGGATTTTCCACATAGCGTTCCACGATGACCGGATCATGAATGAACCCGGTCTTAATGATCTCAGCGGAACCAGCCACGATCTCCGCCTGTGGCAGGGTCTCTAGGCGCTCCAGATCGACGAATACAGAGTCCGGCTCGTGGAAGGCGCCGACGAGGTTCTTCCCGGCCTTCGTATTGATTCCGGTTTTCCCGCCCACCGCGGCATCAACCATGGCGAGAAGGGTCGTAGGAACCTGAATGACCTTAATGCCGCGCATCCATCCGGCGGCGACAAAGCCTGCCATGTCCGTGGTTGCCCCGCCGCCTACACCAATGACGACATCGCTGCGGCTAAAGCCGGCCTCACCAAGGCGGTCCCATACGCCTCCCACCACGCTCAGTTGCTTGGCCGCTTCTGCATCCGGCACCTCGCACAAGACGGGGGTAACGCCCTGTGCTTCAACGGATGCTGCGAGTTCTTCTGCGGCGGTGCGCAGGGCAGGCTGGAAGATCACCGCCGCCTTATCGGCACCTGTGTCCGCGCAGCGCCGCGCGATATCTTCGCTGAGACCCGCTCCAATGCGGACCTCATACGGGCTCGGTCCGTTAACGGCGATGGTAGGCATGATGGTGTCCTTTCTACGGAGCTTCAGCCTGCAGGATTGCGCGGATAGGTGTAACTGCCCCGCCTAGAGGGTTTCTAAAAAGCCCAGAATATCGCCCACGACCTGCTGCGGGGAGCGAGTATCCGTGCGCACGCGGAAATCGGCTACCTCCAGGTAAAAGGGCCTACGCGTTTCCACGATGGAACGATAATGTTCAACCGGATTATCCGCCGCTAATACCGGACGGTTGCGATCGTCGGCCGTGCGGCGCGCGCCTTCTTCTGCGGAAATATCGAGGAAGACGACGGTGTGGCGCTCCAGAAGCTCGCGCGTAGAGGCCGTCATCACCGCGCCCCCACCAAGGCTTACTACCCCACCCTTCTGCAGGGCTTCAGCGACATGTTCGGCCTCGAGCTCGCGAAACGCCGGTTCGCCTTTCTCACTAAAGACCTCGCCGCAGGGTTTTCCCTCGGCCATTTCGATCAGGTGATCCGAATCCACCAGATCGCAATTCAGCGCATGCGAAAGCCGGCGGCCAATCGTGGACTTTCCCGCCCCGGGCGGGCCAATCAATACGACGCAAGGATGCGGTTGTCCCGTTACATCGGTTGGCGTTGTCATCATTTACTCCTGGTTAAAGGCGAGTCGCTGCGAAACGTATTCTTCATATGCAGCAATGGCGCGGGAGGTTTCGCTCAAACTATCCCCGCCAAATTTATCTAAAACTGCGCGCGCTAGCACGAGGGAGACCATGGCCTCAGCCACAACTCCTGCTGCCGGCACGGCGCAAACATCTGAGCGCTGGTGAATTGCGGTGGCATCGGCACCCGATTCCATATCGATCGTCTGCAAAGCACGCGGCACCGTGGAAATCGGTTTCATGGCGGCGCGGACCCGCAATTGCTGCCCGTTAGTCATGCCGCCTTCCAAGCCGCCGGCACGGTTGCTCAGGCGAGTCACGCCGTCCTCGGTGCGGACTATTTCATCGTGGGCTTCGGAGCCGCGCCGACGCGCCTCTTCAAAGCCATCGCCGATTTCTACGCCCTTGATCGCCTGAATGCCCATCAATGCTCCGGCCAGCTGTGCGTCCAAGCGGTCATCGCCCGAGATATGTGAGCCGAGGCCAATGGGGAGGCCATCGACGATTACCTCGACGATGCCGCCTAAGGTATCGCCCTGCTTCTTGGCGGCTTCAATCTCTGAAATCATCGCGGATTCGGCGTCCTTGTCAAAGGCGCGCACCGGCGAGTTGTCGATGTCCTCGATATCCGCAAAGCTCGGGGAAGCACCCGCATAGGGCTGCGATGCGCCGATGGAAATCACGTGGGAGAAGACTTCAACGCCTAGCGTTTCCCGCAGGAAGTTCCGCGCTACCGTCGCGGCGGCGACACGTGCGGCGGTTTCCCGGGCAGAAGAGCGCTCTAAGATGGGGCGGGCCTCGCTGTGGTTATATTTCACCATGCCGGCGAAATCGGCGTGGCCTGGCCGCGGGCGCTGCAAGGGCGCACCCCGGCCCGAATTCATCGCCTTGGCTACGTCCTCATCGTCCATATCGATGGGATCTGCGGACATGACGGTAGTCCACTTCGGCCACTCGGTATTGCCAATCATGATGGCAATGGGGCTACCAATGGTCAGTCCGTGGCGTACGCCGCCCAGCAGCGTGACCTCATCGGCTTCAAACTTCATGCGCGCACCGCGGCCATATCCAAGGCGGCGCCGCGCAAGCTGATGGGAAATATCAGCACGGGTAATGGGCACTCCGGCCGGCATGTGCTCCAGCATGGAGATCAGTGCCTGGCCGTGGGATTCACCAGCGGTAGTCCAACGAAGCATGCGGGTATTATCGCACGGCACCTATACACACGGAGCAACTAGGCACCCCAATATATTCGCCTCACCCCTCAAAGAGGGGATACGCAACCATAACCAGCCCAGCGGATACCACCATCGAGGGCCCGTGGGGCACACCGCCCTTGGTCCGCGCGATGCCGCTTGCGATCAAGGTGAGTACAGCGGCACCGCCACAGGCGATGATAACCGCCAGCGGGCCTGCCGTGGCACCAACGAGCATGCCCAGCGGCAGGGCCAACTTTATATCTCCCCCGCCGATGCCAGCACCCCGCAGCGCCACTAGGAGGTACAGCACCGGCCAGAATAACCCGCCCCAATTAACAACAGTGACCGATAGAACCCCTGCTGGGATGGTCAGCGCATCGGGCAAGCGCCGCTCGCGAATATCCCACCAGCTCAAGGCGGCTGCCCACAGACCATAAACTATTCCCCCGAAAATACCCATGGCATAAGGCTAAGCGCCGCCTTGCCGCTCTTCATGGCAAGACGGCGCACATGGGCGTATTCCCAGCGTGGTTATAGGTTGCGCAGGCGAAGCTCTTCCTGCAGGGCCGCAACCATCTCTTCGCGCGGAGCGGTAAGGCCAGTGAATTGCTCGAATTGGCTAAATGCTTGATGCGCCAGCATGACGTGCCCGCCCACGGTGAAGTAGCCATTCGCGGCGGCGCAGGCGGCGAGCGTCGTAGGCCACGGATGATAAATCACATCGAGTACTGGGGCGTGGGCAAGCTGGAAGCGATAATCCTCTAACGCCGCCGAAGGCACGGTGGAAATAATCAAATCCGCGGAGCGGGAAAGGTCCTCGAGGTCATCGTCAAAGGTTGCATACTGCAAATTGAGCCCGAGCCGCTCGGCCAAGGGCTGGAGTTCTGCTTTGCGGTTCGAGCGGTTCAAGATGGTGACTTGGTCGATTCCGCGTTCTGCCAGAGCCCACAGCGCTGGACGGGAAGTTCCGCCCGCGCCGATGATAAGGGCCTGAGACACGGGGCGGAGCCCAATGAGTTCTTGCAGGGCGCCGCGCACGCCCTCGGTATCGGTATTATCCGCGCGCCACCCATGTTCGGTGCGCACCAAGGTATTGGCGGACCCGATAAGCTGCGCCCTATCGCTTCGTTCTTCCGCAACCTCGAGCGCGGCGAACTTACCGGGCATGGTGACGGAAAAGCCGCGGTACTCGGGGCCGCATTCTTCCAAGAATGGGACAAGGGTATCGGCCGTGACCTCAAAGCGGGTATAGGACCACTCCTTGAGCCCCACTGCGGCATACCCCGCGTTGTGCAGGATAGGCGATAACGAGTGTGCGATGGGGCTACCGAGTACTGCGGCGCGCGGCATGGGAGAGCAACTACCTTTCTGGCTGCGGCCTAGTGCCTACTCAGCCGGTTGATCTGAGGCGGCATCGCCGTTGCCGGCACCTGCCCCTTCGCCCTCGCGCTGCGAGTCGAGGACGCCGGAGCGGATGGCATCGTCCACGCGGTCCAGGTGCTCATCGTAGGTATCAGAGAACACGGTGGTGCCGTCCTTATCCACGGTGACGAAGAACTTCCAATTACCTTCGGCCGGTTCTTCCATGGCGCGGATTGCCTCATCAGAAGGCGAGGAAATCGGCGTATCCGGCAATCCTTCCTTGGCGTAGGTATTCCACGGCGTCTTCTCCGCACGCGCCTCATCGGTGGTGGCAAGTTCAACGTCTTCTAGGCCATAGTTCACGGTGGAGTCGAACTCCAGGCGCATCGGCTCATCCAAGCGGTTCAGGATGACGCGGGCAACCTTGTCGAATTCGCCGGCGGGTGCCTCACGCTCCACCAAGGAGGCAGAGGTCAAAAGCTCGTACGGCGAAAGACCAATGGCCTTGGCACGGTTTTCAATGTCGGTTTCTTCATAGCGCTTGGCAGAGCGGGTAATGAGGTCCTTCAAGATATCCTTGGCGCTCATATTCGGGTCGAGCACGTACTGACCAGGGGCAATCAGGCCCTCAATACGCTTCGGGTCATTGCCGCGCTTCTTAATGGCATCCAGTGCCCAATCGGGCGCGCCGAGCTCCTTAGGATCGGTTTCCGCTGCTGCCTTCTCCAGCTCTTCCTTCTCCAGGCAGTTGCCGTCATCGCAGCTGACCTGTGAGATCAAAGAGTAGATGCCAAAGCGCACGTCACCACCGACGACCTTGACATCCTCCAGGGTCGCACCACCTTGGACCTCGAGCATGTCCACGCGGTTGTTTTCATCCAGCAATGCCTCTACCGCATTCGCCGCACTCATTTCTTCTTGCAGGCGGTAGAAACCAGGTTGAATCTGGCTGGCGCTGTGGTTCATCGATGCCGCAGAGTCGAATGCCTCTTGGGTCTTGACCACATTCTTTTCCACGAGCGTGGGACCCAGCTCGGACATGGAGGACCCTTCTGGGACCTCCACCAATTGCGTGGTGCCGTTACCGGCCCCTTCGTAGTCGGCCGAAGAAGTGCCGATGCGTACTCCGATGTAGATCAGAGCTCCTAGAATAACGATGACGGATGCGACCACCACGGCGATGCCGCGCTGGCGCCGCTTGACGTACTTATCATCCATCGATCGCCCGAGGCGTTGTTGGTTACGGCTCACGTGTTTAGTCTCCTGAGTTTGAAGGCTGGGCTACTGCATCATCCGAGCGGAGCGCGTTAGCACGCCCATCCAGCCAGGACTGTAGTATTTCCACCGCTGCAGCTTGGTCAATGATTTTTCTGCCCTTCTTTTCGGACACGCCGGACGCGCGCAGCGCGGTGGTTGCCGCTACCGTCGTCAAACGTTCATCAGCCAAGCGTACTGGTGGTGGAACTTTATCTATATTTTCATCTTGATTCAAGCGGCGTCGAATCCGAAACGCAATTTCTTTCGCGTGTTTTACACTTTTTGACCCATTTCCGTGTAAATCACGCGGCAAACCAACAATGACTTCTACCGCGGTATATGCCGCAATAAGCTCGAGAATTCGATCAATGTCTTCTTGATCGCGGTCTTTGAAGCCGGTCTTCCTAGGAACGGTTTCCACAGGGGTAGCGAGGGTGGCCTCGCGGTTGGATGCCGCGACGCCAATTCGCACTGTGCCCACGTCGAGTGCTAAACGGCGACCCTCGCCTGGGTCATCCACTCCGGGGGAATCTGGTTCAACCTTTGCCACAATGAATCCTTATCGCGACTGCAACAGATCCTTGACGGCCTCAAAGCCGCGCTGCGCACCTTCCGGCGCGGTACCAGAGCCCTGCGCCATGTCTGGCTTGCCGCCGCCGCGGCCGTTGACGTATTCGCCGAGGCGCTTGACGATGTCCCCTGCTTTCACGCCCTCGTCCACCGCCTTGCCCGTAGCGGCAGCAATGAACGGGAACTTACCCTTATCCACTGCACCGAGCACGATGACCGCGGCCGTATCCTTCATCCGGTTACGGATATCGGTGGCCACGGTGCGCAGGTCGCCGCCAGAAGTGCCATCGGGAAGCTGGAGCGTAATGGTCTTGATGCCATTGACATCGGTAGCCGAGTCGATGAATTCAGAGGCCCGCGCGGTCAGTTGCGCCTTGCGCAGGACCTCGATTTCCTTCTCGGCGGCCTTGAGGCGCTCCGAAAGCTGAGAAATGCGCTCTGGCAGTTCCTCAGACTGCACCTTCAGCTCGCGGGAAACGCCCTCTACCAGCGCGGTTTCCTTGGAGTAGTACCGGAAGGCATCCATGCCGGAGTAGGCCTCGATGCGGCGGGCGCCGGAGCCCACTGAGGATTCGCCAAGCACGGACACGGGTCCAATCTCTGCCGAGGAACCCACGTGGGTGCCGCCGCAGAGCTCGATGGAAAATGGTCCGCCGATTTCCACCACGCGCACCTGGTTGCCGTAGTTTTCACCGAACAGGGCCATGGCACCCATCGCCTTGGCCTCTTCCAGCGAGGTCTCGATGGTGTTGACGGCCATATTGGAGTCGATCGCCTGATTAGTAATCAGGGCGATTTCTTCCATTTGCTCTTGGCTCAACTGCTCGGTGTAGTTGAAGTCGAAGCGCAGGTAGCCCGGGCGGTTAAGGGAGCCTGCCTGCACTGCGGTGGGTCCCAGCACCTGCCGCAGGGCTGCGTGAATGAGGTGGGTGGCCGAGTGGGCCTGGGTTGCACCGTGGCGCCACTTCTCATCTACGGAAGCCTCAACGGACATGCCAAGGTCAAGCCCGCCGGCGGTAACGGAAGCCTTGTGTACCCACAGCTTCTTGCCAATCTTCTGGACGTCATTGACCTCCAGGAGGGATTCGCCCGCAGAAATGCGGCCGCGGTCAGCCATCTGTCCGCCGGACTCAGCGTAGAGCGGCGAGTGGTCCAAAATGACCTCAACCTCATCGCCCTCGTGCACCTCGTTGACCTTCTGGCCGTCTTTGACCAGGCCGATGACGTTCGCGCCCGAGACCAGTTCCTCATAGCCGGTGAATACGGTGGGGTTATTATCCACCCAGTCGCGGTACAAGGAGAGGTCGGTGTGACCGTGCTTCTTGGCCTGGTTATCGGCCTTGGCGCGGCGGCGTTGCTCGCCCATGGCGGCATTAAAGCCGTCCATGTCCACGTCGAGGCCGGCCTCTTGCGCCATTTCCAGGGTGAGGTCGATGGGGAAACCGTAGGTATCGTGCAGTTCGAAGGCCTTATCACCGGAAAGCACCTTTTGGGTCTTGGCGCGGTGGGTGGAGCGCAGGTCCTCCACTGCTTCATCGAAAAGCTTGGTGCCAGACTCCAGCGTCTTCAAAAACGCCTTTTCCTCGTTGATGGCCACGCGCAGGATGCGCTCGCGGTTATCCGCAATCTCGGGATAGGACGGGGTCATGGTGTCCATGACGGTATTCATGAAGCGCTCCATGGTGGGGCCCTCGGCGCCGAGCAGCTTTGCTGAGCGAATGATACGGCGCAGCAAGCGGCGCAGGATATAGCCCCTGCCCTCATTTCCCGGGGTAACACCATCCAAGATGAGCATCATGCCGGTGCGGGAGTGGTCAGCCACCACGCGGAAGCGGATATTATCTTGCTCCGTTGCCTTCTCACCGTAGGTGGCACCGGTAAGCTCCTCGGCGACGTCAATGACCGGGCGCAGCAGGTCGGTCTCGTAAACGTTGTCTACCCCCTGCAAGAGGCAGGCGACGCGCTCGATGCCTAAGCCGGTGTCGATGTTTTTCTTCGGCAGCTCTCCGACGATCTCAAAATCGCCCTTTCCGGTCCCCTCACCGCGCTCATTTTGCATGAACACGAGGTTCCAGATCTCCATGTAGCGGTTATCATCCGCAATCGGGCCGCCGTCCTTGCCGTATTCGGACCCGCGATCGTAATAGATTTCCGAGCAGGGCCCACATGGTCCCGGCACGCCCATGGACCAGTAGTTATCTTCCATGCCCAGGCGCTGGATGCGCTGTTCTGGCACGCCGATCTTATCGCGCCAGATTTCCGCTGCCTCATCGTCATCGAGGTACACGGTGACCCATAGGCGCTCTGGGTCCAAGCCAAACCCGCCGTCTTCTACGTCTTTGGTCAGCAGGTTCCATGCATTGGAAATGGCGCCTTCCTTGAAGTACTGGCCAAAGGAGAAGTTACCCGCCATTTGGAAGAAGGTGTTGTGGCGGGTGGTAATGCCCACCTCCTCAATATCCAAGGTGCGCACGCACTTCTGGATAGAGGTGGCAAGGCCTTGCGAAAATGGTGGGGTCTGCTGGCCCAAGAAATAGGGCTTGAAGGGCACCATGCCCGCGTTAACGAAAAGCAGGTTAGGGTCATCCAGGATCAAAGAGGCGCTGGGGACAACCTCGTGACCAGAATTGACGAAGTGCTGGGTAAACCGTTCCCGGATCTCATGAGTCTTCACGAGCAATAATCCTAACTGTCTAAGCTTTTATCTTCCATCAAGAAGCTTTCTAACCCACCCAACTTTACCTACTGGTGGGCAGGCTGTGCCCATCGGTGGGGCCAAAACCGGCCATGCCGGTTCGCACTTAGCGGCGCTTGCCGCGAAGTATCCTGCGCAAACGGCCAATATAGTCAAAGATTCGCTTCTCAGCGCCGTGTTCGGTGGGCTCATAATATACGGTGCCCTCGAGCTCATCGGGCAGGTATTGTTGCTCCACTACCCCGCGCGGGTCATCGTGGGGGTAGGAATAGCCCGTCGCATTCCCCAACCGCTTAGCGCCCTCATAGTGCCCATCGCGCAGGTGCGGCGGCACGTGGCCCACCTTGCCGGCCGCGACATCGGCCTGCGCCTTAGTAATGGCAGCGATAACGGACGGCGATTTCGGCGCCGTCGCCAAGTGAATCGTTGCCTGCGCCAATGGGATGCGCGCTTCCGGCAAGCCGATCAGTTGCGCCGCCTCTGCGGCAGCGACGGCGACTTGCAAGGCCGTGGGATCTGCCATGCCAATATCTTCTGAGGCGTGAACCATCAGGCGGCGGGCGATAAACCGGGGATCCTCGCCGGCTTCCACCATGCGCGCTAGGTAGTGCAGCGCGGCATCGACATCGGAGCCGCGGATGGACTTGATGAAGGCGGAGGTCACATCGTAGTGCTGGTCGCCGTCGCGGTCATAGCGCACCACCGCCCGATTCACGTTATCCGTAATCGTGGTCGCGGTGATCTCGCCGCCATCGTCGACTGCTTCCGCGGCCGCTTCAAGGTAGGTCAGGCTGCGCCGGGCATCACCACCAGAAAGCACGACGAGCTGGTTTAATGCCTCATCAGTAATGGTTAAGTCGCGCTCGCCTAGCCCCCGATCGCTGTCTAACGCGCGGCGCGCTACGCCTTTGAGGTCCGCCTCGCTCAGCGAGTGCAGTTGCAGTAGGAGCGAGCGGGAAAGCAACGGCGAAACGACCGAGAATGACGGGTTTTCGGTCGTCGCTGCAACGAGCAGAACCGTCCGGTTTTCCACCGCCGCCAGCAAGGCGTCCTGCTGGGTTTTGGAGAAGCGGTGCACCTCATCGATGAAAAGGACCGTTCGGCGGCCATGGATAAGCTCTTGGCGGGCGTGGGTAATGACTTCGCGCACCTGCTTCACCCCTGAATCAAGGGCGGAGAGACCAACGAAGTTTTGGCCCATCTGGCTGGCTATCAGCGAGGCAATCGTCGTCTTGCCAGTACCGGGCGGCCCATACAAAATGACCGAAGCCTCGCCGGATCCTTCGACCAAGCGGCGCAGCGGCTTGCCGGGGCCAAGGAGGTGGTCCTGGCCCACGACCTCTTCCAAAGTCTGCGGGCGCATGCGCGCGGCCAAGGGCGAACCGGAGTGCGTGGCAAAGAGATTGGCCGTGGGAAAAGACGATGCCGAGCCATCGCCTCCCATGCTGCCGCCGGCATTGGGAGAGGCGCCGAAGAGAGAATCCTGGCTCATGTGGTTTTAGCTCCCCAAAAAGGTGTAGTGATTAGTCGTCGTGGACGCGGCGGGCAACCAAGTTGCCAAACTCCGCGATGGCCGTACACGGTGCGGTCCCGCATTGGGCGGCGTAGCGCGCGAGCGCGTCAAAGGTTTCATAGAGGTCTTGGCGCACCAATAGTTCGTCCTCATTAAAAGGTCCGCTCTCTGGTGGGCGCAGGATCGAACGCTTTGGGTCATGGACAACCTCCGCTTCCCCGCTAGCAAGTGCAACCAATCCCTCAATTCCCCCGGCGTGCATCGTGGTCACGCTCGACAAGGCCCAGCCGATGAGGGAAGCGACGATAAGCCCGTGCAATTCGTCTTCATCGGCAAAGCGCGGCCACACCTCAGATACCTCGCGCGACCATGCGGCAAGAAATATATCTGCTTCCTTATCCGTAATTGGCTTAGAAAACAAGAACTGCGGGAAGCCAGCGATAACGCACGCGACGTCAAAGCCCACGTTCCTAAAGCCCGCCCATTCATAGTCCAAGAAGTGCAGGCGCTTGGAAACGATGATGTTATCCGGCGAAAGATCGAAGGGAGTAAAGGCCCTATCCTTGCCAGAGGCGAGGGATTCCGCGGCTTGATCGGCCAAACTGCGGAAGCTTTCGGGGGCTTCAAGCCCCGCCTCATCCAGCAGATTGAGACCAATGCCGATGGAACGATACAGGGACTGATCGCGCACGGATTGGTGATCGGCGTATTCCGGGTTATGGCGCAAGGTGCGGTTGAGCAGGGTTTCGAAATCCTGCTCATGATCCGCGGTGCCCACGTGGATATGCCCCAATGCCGTACCCAAGGAACGCAGGATCCGAATGCGATCCTCATCGCCGGATTCTAAGAGCACATCCGCAAGGGTCTCGGCTTCACCCAAATCCGTCAGGACAATGATGCGCCGGTCTAAATCGTGGGCGAGCAGCACGGGTCCAGGGCGCACGTCTTCTGCTAAGGCGGTGGTGAATTGGTAGGCCACGACCTCGCGCAGCATCGCTGCGTCATCCACGCCGTAGCCGGTGACCGGATTGTATTTGATGACCACAGAGCGATGCGGCAAAAATGCGCTAGGGGCAACCTTCGCGCGCAGGACTAAGGCATTGCCAGATCCGCCTAAATCCTCAATGTCTGACATTTCCGGCGTGCCACCAAAGCGGCGCGACAACATTTCCGATGCGGCGCCAATGACCTCATCGGCCGAAAGCACTGTCTGTGTATCAACCATAGTTCTATCCAGTATGCCCGCCAACACAAAGCGGGGGCTACACCCTCGCCGCACAAGTGTCCGCTGCGGCGAGGGCGCGCGCCCCGCTTACCCTAAAAATGGTGTCGTGATAGCGAGCCTAAGAGCTAGTTCTCCTGCTCTGATTTCGCGGCCTTAGCCTCTTCGCCGTTCTTTTTCTTCTTCGGCTTGAAGTCCACGCCGGTCTCCTTGCGCTGTGCGGCGGGGATGGGCGCGGGGGCATCGGTAAGCGGATCCACGCCGCCACCGGACTTCGGGAAGGCAATCACGTCGCGGATGGAATCAAAGCCGCCCAAGAGGGACACGATGCGGTCCCAGCCAAAGGCGATGCCGCCGTGTGGCGGTGCGCCGTAGGAGAAGGCGTCGAGCAAGAAGCCGAACTTCTCTTGTGCTTCCTCATCGCCGATGCCCATGACCTCAAAGACGCGCTTTTGCACATCTTCTTGGTGGATACGGATGGAACCGCCGCCGATCTCGTTGCCGTTGCAGACGATGTCGTAGGCATAGGCCGTGGCCTCGCCCGGGTTCTCGTCGAAGGAATCGATCCACTCCGGCTTCGGCGAGGTAAAGGCGTGGTGCACCGCGGTCCACTTGGAGTGGCCCAAGGCAACGTCGCCGGACGCGGTGGCATCGGCAGAAGGCTCAAAGAGCGGGGCGTCAACGACCCAGGTAAAGGCCCAGTCGCCTTCCTTGATGAGGTCAAGCTTCTTGGCGATTTCGCCGCGGGCTGCACCCAGCAGCGCGCGGGAAGACTTGGTATCGCCGGCGGCGAAGAAGATGGCGTCACCGGGTTTTGCGCCAACGTGCTCGGCGATGCCCTCGCGCTCCGCGTCGGTGATGTTCTTGGCCACTGGCCCGCCCAGGGTGCCATCTTCTGCGACGGTTATGTAGGCAAGGCCCTTGGCGCCGCGCTGCTTGGCCCAGTCCTGCCATGCATCGAACTGGCGGCGCGGCTGCGAAGCACCGCCGTCCATGACCACGGCACCGACGTATTCGTTCTGGAAGACGCGGAAGGTGGTGTCCTTGAAGAACTCCGTGCACTCGACAATCTTGATGTCAAAGCGCAGGTCCGGCTTATCGGAGCCGTAGTACTTCATGGCATCGGCATAGGTCATGCGCGGGATTGGGGTCTGAATGTCGTAGCCGATGAGCTTCCACAGCTCTTTGACAATCTCTTCACCAAGCGCAATGACATCGTCTTGATCCACGAAGGACATCTCCACGTCCAATTGGGTAAATTCCGGCTGGCGGTCGGCGCGGAAGTCCTCATCGCGGTAGCACCGCGCGATCTGGTAGTAGCGTTCCATGCCGGCCACCATCAGCAGCTGCTTGAACAGCTGCGGCGACTGCGGCAGCGCGTACCAAGAGCCTGGCTTCAGGCGGGCAGGCACCAGAAAGTCGCGCGCGCCCTCTGGGGTGGAACGGGTCAAGGTAGGGGTTTCGATTTCGGCGAAATCGTGCTTATCCAGCACGTTACGGGCCGCGCGGTTGGCAGCGGAGCGCAGACGCAGTGCCTTTGCCTGGCGCTCGCGGCGCAAATCCAAGTAGCGGTACTTCAGGCGGGTCTCCTCGCCTACCTCGCCAGAGGAGGAAGGATCATCTACCTGGAAGGGCAGCGCTGCGGATTTGTTGAGCACCTCCAGGTCGGTGACGTTGACCTCGATGTCGCCGGAAGGCAGGTTCGGGTTTTCGGATCCTTCTGGGCGCGGTTCCACTACGCCGGTTACCTTGACGCAGTATTCCGAACGCAGGTCATGGGCGCGCTCTGCCACATCGGATTCGCGGAAGACTACCTGGGCAATGCCGGAACGATCGCGCAGGTCGATGAAGATCACGCCGCCGTGGTCACGGCGACGAGAAACCCAACCGGTTAGGGTTACTGTCTCTTCTGCCAGTTCTTTGCGGAGCTCACCGGCTAAATGGGTACGCAGCACTATAATTCAATCCCTTCTGAAATGGAGTAACTTGCGGGTCCAGCCACGCGTAAACAGCGCGCGCCCAACCAAGCACAAGACTAGGAACTTGGCCAATTCTACATCCCACCGCCGTTTCTTCTCCCATTAAGTCCAATTAAGGCACCAGGCATGGGTGCGAACCGGACGCCGCTGCCAGTACCGCGCATAAATGTGGCCGGTACGCACTGAAGACGCCGAAAAGGTGTGACACTATTTAGGCATGACGTTTAAATCTGGTGCCGATTTTGATGGCCAGCGCGCAACCTCCGGCGGTGGTGGCGGCCTCGCTATCGGCGGCGGCATCGGCTCCGTCGTGCTCGTCGGGCTCTACCTCTTATTAGGAGGAAACCCCTCCGATATTGGTGCCCTGTTGGGCAATGAACAGTCCCAATCCGGCACCCACACCGGTGCCGATGATTCCGCCTTCGATCACTGCCAAACGGCAGAAGACGGCAATAAATACGATGACTGCCGGGTCATGTTTACCGCCATGAGCGTGGATAATGTCTGGACCGCCGAGCTACCCGAGCAAGCCGGCATCGAATACACCAACCCTGGCCGGGTGATTTTTAATAGCTCCACCAATTCCGGCTGCGGCACTGCGTCTTCAGCCACGGGGCCGTTTTATTGCCCCGCCGACCAATCGGCGTATTTTGACACCACGTTTTTCAATTCGCTGAGCAACTACGGCGCGCACAATGCCCCGTTCGCGCAGATGTACATCGTTGCCCACGAGTTTGGTCACCACATTCAGCAGCTCGAGGGCACGCTGCAGCTATCTGACTATAACGACCCCGGCGCGGATTCCAATGCGGTAAAGATCGAGCTCCAGGCAGATTGCTACGCCGGTATTTGGGCTTCCCACGCGGATAAGGGCGAGGATGCTCTGCTGGAGCCGATTTCCCAACAGCAGGTGGCTGACGCAGTCACCGCGGCGCAGGCTGTGGGTGACGATAATATTCAGCGCCGTTCCACTGGGCAGGTCCAACCCGATGCGTGGACGCACGGTACTTCCGAGCAACGCCAGCGAGCTTTCCTTGCTGGTTATAATTCCGGCCGGATGGCTGAGTGCGACACCTTGGGGCGCGGGGTCTACAGCTAACTCCCGGCCCCCTCTTTACCCCGCTGGGAATAATCTCTCTGCCCGCATTGTTGACATGTCACGTACAATGATTACAGGTACGCAGCAAGGGTAGAAAGGGACACCATGCAATTTGGCATTTTCACGGTCGGAGATGTGACCACCGATCCAACGACGGGCGAAACCCCATCAGAGGCGGAGCGAATCCGCAATATTACGGAAATCGCGCTCAAGGCAGAAGAAGTGGGCCTCGATGTCTTCGCCACAGGCGAGCACCACAACCCGCCCTTCGTTCCGTCCTCCCCGACGACCCACCTAGCCTATATCGCAGCGCAGACCGAGCGCTTGCAGCTTTCTACCTCCACGACGCTGATTACCACCAATGACCCGGTAAAGATCGCCGAAGATTACGCCTTTTTGCAACACCTTTCCGGCGGCCGGGTGGATCTGATGATGGGGCGCGGCAATACCGGCCCCGTCTACCCGTGGTTTGGCAAAGATATCCGCCAAGGCATCCCGTTGGCCGTGGAAAATTACCACTTGCTGCGCCGCCTGTGGCGGGAAAACAGCGTCAACTGGGAGGGCAAATTCCGCACCCCGTTGCAGGCGTTTACCTCTACCCCGGCGCCCCTCGATGGCGTCCCGCCGTTTGTATGGCACGGCTCCATTCGTTCTACCCAGATTGCAGAACAAGCGGCCTATTACGGCGACGGGTTCTTTCACAATAATATCTTCTGGAATCAAGAACACACGGCCAAGATGGTCAACATGTACCGGCGTCGCTTTGCTTCCTATGGCCACGGCCAAGCAGACCAAGCCATCGTGGGGCTCGGCGGCCAGGTATTCATCGGCGATACTGAAGAGGAGGCCAAGAGGTTCTTCCGCCCGTACTTCGATAACGCCCCCGTGTACGGGCACGGGCCTAGCCTGGAGGAATTTACTGACTACACCCCGCTGACCGTGGGTACCGCAGAGCAGGTTATTGAGCGCACCCTGAAATTTGCGGACTACGTGGGCGATTACCAACGCCAGCTCTTCCTCATCGATCACGCCGGGCTGCCACAAGAAGTGGTGCTCAAGCAGATAGAAATTCTTGGCACACAAGTAGTACCGGAGCTTCGTCGGCGCTTTGAGCAGCGACGACCAGAGCATGTACCCTCGGACCCACCAACGCATGCCACGCTCAAGCAGCACCCAGATTCCCCGCACTTTCGCGTAAGCCCTGGAAAGGAGGACTAAGCAATGCGCTCTTTAGTTGTCCTCACGGCCGGGCTCTCGGAGCCATCATCTACCCGGCAATTGGCTGAGACCATTGCAGAAGCCACCGAGGCGAAGATTTCCGCGCGCGGTGAAGGCGTAAACACCCACATTATTGAGGTGCGCACCCTTGCTTCTGAATTGGCCACGGCCATGACCAATTGGGCGGCTCCAACGCCCCAATTGGATGAAGCAAAAGAGCTGCTTTCCACGGCCGATGGCTTTATTGCCGTCACCCCTGCCTTCCAAGGCAGCTACTCCGGGCTGTTCAAGATGTTTTTTGATGTTCTGGATGCCCACGCCTTGGAGGAGCTGCCCACCATCGTGGCAGCTACGGGCGGTTCCCCGCGCCACGCGCTCATCTTGGACTATGCGCTGCGCCCCCTGTTGAATTATCTGCACGCCCACGTCGTTCCGACCGGCATTTTCCAGGCAACCGAGGATCTGGGCACCGCCGAGGGCGCGCGCATTCGCAGCCGTATCGAGCGCGCCGCAACGCAGCTTGCGGATCAGATGATTCGCCCCACGGATCGGGTCGCCGGGCTTGCCGATGCCCCCAAACCCAGTCCCCATTCCCGCCCTACCGGAATCGGAGTGGACGAAGAGTTTCTGCCTTTCGAGGAAATTTTGTCCCAATACGACGGAAAGCGCTAGCGCCGCAATACCTATCGCATATTCTAAAATTGATACATGTCACATATTTCTCTACGCTTGAATTTTAGAATCTTCGACCCGAATCCCCGCGCCAGAGAAAATCTCTTTTTCATGCTCTTGGAACGATAACTCTCTTGCTACCAAGAAAGGTTTCTTAAGGCTTTCACCATGACTATTAGCGTTACTGACATTTTCGCCATCGGCATTGGTCCATCCTCCTCTCACACGGTTGGGCCGATGCGCGCCGCGAAGCAATTCCTCGATTCCCTTGATACCCATCCGGCCCGCGTGTCCGCTGAGCTGCGCGGTTCGCTGTCCGCCACCGGGCGCGGCCACGCCTCCGACCGCGCCGTCATCCTAGGACTCGCCGGCTGGGAGCCGCTGACCGTTCCCATCGATGCCGAGCCGCAAGCCGGCGGCACAATCCCCAGCGAAGGCACCATCTCTGGCCCGTCTGGCACCGTCGACTACGAAATCACCTTTGATAACGAGCCACTACCCCAGCACCCCAATGGCATGATCTTTAAGGCCTGGGACGCAGAGGGCAATATCCTGGCTGAAGACGAACAGTACTTCTCTGTCGGCGGTGGCTTCATCCTCTCCCGCAAAGAGCTCGACGCAGAGATGGCCGATAGCCACGAAGTACCCGCCGGCGTTGCCGCAGCAACCGTAGAAGATACCGTGCCCTATGAATTCACCACCGGCGAAGAACTGCTCAACCTGTGCGAGGCCAACGACAAGGACATTTGGGAAATCGTCCTTGCCAATGAGGAAGTGCTCCACAAGGACGACGGCGGCGCGGATTATGTCCTGCGCCATCTGGACCTCGTATGGGACATCATGCGCGAATGCGTGACCGATGGCATTTCCACCAAGGGCTTGCTGCCGGGTGGCCTCCGCGTGCCGCGGCGCGCCCCCAAGATGTATGCGCAGCTGCTCGAGCAGAAAAATGACCCACACTCTGGCTTTTCCGCCATGGAATGGGTCAATCTCTTCGCCTTAGCGGTCAACGAGCAAAACGCTGCGGGCGGCCGCGTTATTACCGCGCCCACCAACGGCGCCTGCGGCATCATTCCCGCAGTGCTGCACTATGCGCGCGACTTCCACGGTGGCTTCTGCCGCGAATCCGCACGCCGTTACCTGCTCACCGCCGGCGCCATCGGCATGATCATCAAACAGAACGCCTCCATTTCCGGCGCCGAGGTGGGCTGCCAGGGCGAGGTCGGCTCCGCCTCGTCCATGTCCGCTGCGGGAATGGCGGCACTCCTCGGTGCTACCCCAGCCCAGGTGGAAAATGCGGCCGAAATCGCCCTTGAGCACAACCTCGGCCTCACCTGCGATCCGGTCGGCGGCCTCGTGCAAATCCCGTGTATTGAGCGCAATGCCATTGGCGCGGTGAAATCCATTAACGCCGCCCGCATGGCGATGATGGGTGAAGGCACCCACCACGTCACCCTGGATAACGCCGTGCAAACCATGGCGGATACCGGCCGCGATATGCATTCCAAGTACAAGGAGACCTCCCTCGGCGGCTTGGCCAAGACGATGGGCTTTAGCGTTTCCCAGGTGGAGTGCTAATCAGCTGAACACATACAAAAAGGAGGCACCGAATTTACTCGGTGCCCCCTTTTTAATCCTGTGCCTAGCCTTCTAGATCGCGCCCCAGAAGGGCAACTAGCTGCGATAGCTCAATATCGCGCTGCTCGTGGGCGGCCAAGTCCTTCACGGCAACGGTGCCCGTTTCTAGTTCTTGATCTCCCAAGACCAAAGCAAAGCGCGCGCCCGCGCGGTCGGCACCCTTCATCGCGCCCTTAAGGCCGCGATCACCAAAGGACATGTCCGCTGCGATTCCCGCCTTCCGCAGGTCATTGATGATCCCGGTCATGCGGCGCTTGGCCGCAGTACCTAAGGCAATGCCGTAGACATCCACGCGAGAATCACTGCCTTCTAGGGTGATTCCCTCCGCCTCTAGGGCGAGGATGGCGCGGTCAACGCCTAAGCCATAGCCGATGCCCGAAAGATCCTGTCCGCCCAGCTGCGCCATCAGGCCGTCGTAGCGGCCACCGCCGCCAATGCCGGATTGCGCACCCAGGCCATCGTGGACGAATTCGAAGCAGGTCTTGGTGTAGTAGTCCAAGCCGCGCACCATGCGCGGGTTAATTTCGTAGGCAACGCCCATATCATCCAGCATGCCCGTCACGGTCTCAAAGTGCTCGCGGCACTCGGCGTTGAGGTAGTCGAGCATCAAGGGGGCATCGGCAAGCTGCTCCTGCATTTCCAGGCGCTTATCATCCAAGACGCGCAAAGGATTGATCTCCGCGCGGCGGCGGGTCTCCTCATCAAGGTCCAGCTTAAACAAGAATTCCTGCAGCTTTTCGCGGTAGGCGGGCCGGCAATTGCGGTCGCCCAAGCTGGTCAATTCCAGGCGGAACCCGGAAAGCCCCAGGGTCCTATAGGAGCGATCCGCCAAGGCGATGACCTCCGCATCCAGTGCTGGATCGTCGACGCCAATGGCCTCCACGCCAACCTGCTGAAGCTGGCGGTAGCGGCCTGCCTGCGGGCGCTCATAGCGGAAGAACGGGCCGCTGTAGTTCAGCTTTACCGGGAGCTGACCGCGGTCCAAATTGTGTTGAATGACCGAGCGCATCACACCCGCAGTTCCCTCCGGGCGCAAGGTCACAGAGCGATCGCCGCGATCTGCAAAGGTGTACATCTCCTTAGAGACCACGTCGGTAGATTCACCCACGCCGCGGGCAAAGAGCGCGGTATCTTCAAAAATGGGCAATTCAATGTGCTGAAAACCGGAAAGATGCGCCTGTTCCACCATGGTCTGGCGGACCTTATAAAAAGTCGCAGACTCTGGTGGGTAATAATCTGGCACACCCTTCGGTGCGGACAGTGCCTGGAACCGCTTCTCTTCACTCATGGTCACTAGAGTACCCCATGGGATTGGGATTTTCGCAGGAATGGGTTGGTCGCCCTCTCCTGACGCATGGTTGAGCTTGGGCCGTGGCCGGGAAGAATGTCCAGCTCATCGTCCAAATCCCACACCGGGCCCGCCAATGAATCCAGCATGGCCTGCGGATTAGAATCCGGCAGATCGACCCGCCCCATTCCCCCGGCAAAAAGGACATCACCGGTAAGGGCAAAAGTATCCGAAATGATCAGAACGCACCCCGGCGAATGCCCAGGGGCGTGCTGGAGGGTAAATGTATGCCCGATTAGCTCCAGTTCCTCCCCACCGTGGAGTTCGCGGAGATCGGCAATGGGCAGCATGCTCGAGGCATTGAATAGCTCCTGCGCCTGGGCGGAGACACCCTCCCCGGAATCCAACATGAACCTATCTGCCGGATGAATATAAACGGGGATATCGAGCTCCTGCGCCAAGTCCCCGGCCTCGCGGGTGTGGTCGATGTGGCCGTGCGTAAGCACGATGGCTTCATAGTCATAGTCGTGCGCTAGGACCTGCGACATGGAATCCATGCCTGGATCCACGATGAAGGCGCGCTTTCCCTCCGCCGCGATATAGGTATTGGTGCGAAATGGGCCCGCGGTAAATCCTTGAATATCCATAATTTAAGTCTAACGAGGCTCGTCCCCATCGCGCCCCTGAACGCAGTGGCCTCTGGATTCAAGCCACATAACCATGCAAAAAGCACCCAGCCTTGGCGCCCACAGCCACGGCGGGTTATGGGGAAAGGCTGGGTGCTGGTTTTATTTAACCTGCTAGCTTCAAGCTTTATTGCAGGGCGGCAAGAGCCTTCTCGTAGTCCGGCTCGGTGGTTACCTCTGGCACCAATTCGTTGTAGATGACCTTGTGGTCAGCGTCGGTGACCACAACGGAGCGCGCCAACAGGCCCTTGAGCGGGGAGCCTTGCAGGGTCACGCCGAACTTCTCACCAAAATCGGAGCGGAAATCGGAGGCGGTCTCCACGTTTTCAATGCCCTCTGCGGCGCAGAAACGATCCAGCGCGAAGGGCAGGTCGCGGGAAACGGACAAGACAACGGTGTTGTCCAGGCCCGCGGCCTTTTCATTAAAGGTGCGCAGCTGCTGCTGGCACACGCCCGTATCGATGGAAGGGAAAATCGAGATAACGAGGCGCTTGCCCTCGAAATCCTTATTGGTGACCTCAGAAAGGTCGGTGCCAACGAGGGTGAACTCTGGGATGGACTCCCCTACAGCAGGAAGCTCACCAGCGGTTTGGGTAGGTTCGTCAGAAAATTTAACTTCAGCCATGGCCCCGAGCATACTGATACTTTTGCTTCCCCGCTATAGCTCGCCGTTTATTGCTCAACCCAATCCCCGAGCCAAGTCAGCCCCGTGTCCGCAAAGCCGCTAAAATCGTCCAAGTTGAGACACGTCACCGATAATCGCTAGAAAGGTTGTCCCACGGTGCCAGATAATAAAAAGCGCGGAGAAGACGCGCTGCACAAGCTCGATCGTGAGCTAAAGTCCCGTGACCGCAAGCAAAAGACTCGTCCTTTTGGTGTCGCCGCAGCCTCGCTCGTCGTCATCCTTGGCATCGCCGGAGGAATCTACTTCCTGTCCACCCGCGATGGCTCTGAGGGCGACATCCAGGCAGAAGATACCTCTGAGGCACAGACCACGCAGGAAGCCCCCAAGGCTGAACCCTTGAGCGGCAAGCGCGCGGAAGCCCTGCCAGCCACCGTCCAGTGCAACTACGAGGACAATGGCCAGGATGGCCACGGCGCGAAGAAGCCCGACGGCAAGGATATTTCCACCGAGGGCACCGTCACCGTCTCCTTCGATACCACCCAGGGCCCGATTGAGATGGACCTGGACCGCGCCGCTGCGCCGTGCACCACCCACGCCATCTCGGAACTGGCTGAATCCGGCTTCTACGATGACACCGTGTGCCACCGCATGACCTCTGGCGTGTTGAACGTGCTCCAGTGCGGCGATCCCACCGGTTCCGGTTCCGGCGGCCCAGGCTTCAAGTTTGACGATGAATACCCCGCCGATGAAACCGATGCCAAGGACGCACAGAACCCCGTTGTCTACCCCCGCGGCTCCGTCGCCATGGCCAATAGCGGCCCAGATACCAACGGCTCCCAGTTCTTCCTTAACTACGATGACTCGGAGCTTGCCCCTAACTACACCTACTTCGGCACCATCTCCGAAGAAGGCCTGAAGACCCTGGACAAGATTGCCGAGGCCGGCGTAGACACCGGCGATCAGGGCGGTCACCCAGGCCAAGAAGACGGCAAGCCTGCTGAAGAGGTAAAGATTAAAAAGGCTACGGTAAAGGCTTAGTCTGTGGCATCGGCGCTTGCCGATGCCCCATTACGTTGTTAGCAGTTCCACTTAAGGGAGCCCAGAATTCGTAACTCTGCCTCTGTGCAGGGGCAGGTTATGTTTGTCTGCGTTCCTTTTGCTTTTCTTTTGAGGAGCAATGGAACTAGTCGCTGGCTTCGGTATGGCTTATTTTCGTCCCTGTCTGACAATGATCCGGGGGGTGATGCCGCCGAAGGCAGTGACATACTCCAAACTGCTAATAGGAACCTGACCCACATCAAGTGTGTGAGGTCTCAAAGTAATGTGGATGCCAGCGTGAAGTATGCCCGACCACCAGCGATGAAAGAAGTCTCATACTAATTCAACTCGCTAGGAGGTCTGACATGGCCTACGACTATGTCATCGGCATGGACATTGGAAAATACTTCCAGGGACTGTCAGTGACTCCTACGACAATGCTCTAGCTGAAAACGTTAACGGCTCTTACAAGAACGAACTCATCCATACTCGCAAGTGGAATGATGTTGTCGAGGTAGAAATTGCGACATTCGCGTGGGTGTCATGGTGGAACGAGGTAAGGCTCCACCAAAGCCTGGGATGCCGAACCCCGGCCGAGGTGGAGACCGAATTTTGGAAGAAGAACTCGCAACAGGGAATAATAGAAATCAAGGCAAATACCTAGGAACAAAACTCAGGGCACTTCACACCAACCACTCCATCTTCTGGAAGAACCTGAGCCCTAACGGTGGCGGCGAGCCAACCGTTGAGCTCGCGGAGGCTATCGACCGCGACTTCGGTTCCTTTGAGAAGTTCAAGGCGCACTTCTCCGCAGCAGCACTCGGCCTGCAGGGTTCCAGCTGGGCCGTGCTGGGTTACGACCACATTGCTGGCCGCCTGCTCGTTGAGCAGCTGACCGACCAGCAGGGCAACACCTCCGTGAACTTCACCCCACTGCTGATGCTGGATATGTGGGAGCACGCTTTCTACCTGCAATACAAGAACGTCAAGCCTGATTACGTCAAGGCCGTCTGGAACGTCCTCAACTGGGACGACGTTGCAGAGCGTTTCGCAGCAGCGAAGAAGTAAACCTTCCGCCGCACCATCATCGCTGCGGCTTACATGAACGCCGTGCCCACGCACTTTACGTGCCGGACACGGCCCTTTTCATGGCGTTTTTATCTCGCGGGGCACCGTTTTGGCTTAGCGAGTTCTCCCGGAAACCATAAGAAGAATAAATCCCAGCCAAAGTAATCCGGTGGCTGCAGTTATTACCCATAAAAGCTCACTAAACAACGGTTCCCAAAAACCACCGGCACGAAACAGCTGAGTGATAACGGCAGCAACTGCAATAACAATTCCGGCGGTAACTATCCACGCGCCGATTTTTCCTATCGTGGATGTAGAATACCGCGCTCGCCTATGGCTCCAGAGCGAAATATTTATCCCGATAAGCACAACCGCGATAGCGGTGGCCAGAAGAAATAATGCGCCAACAAGAAACGGAAAGCCGTCATTCGAAGCAGCAATAATGCTAATAAATACATAGAGCGTGAGGGCCATGAGGACCGAAAAAATTGTGATGCTTTCCAGGGGTTTCAGCATGTACATTCCACTCCCTAATTGTTGAGCCGGGCCTACCCCCGGAAAGTGGACACGTCGGGGGTTAGCTATGCTGCTTTAGTCAGTGTAGCTGAAGTCTCGGCTTCAAAGACATCCGGCGCTACAAGATTGCACCAGGAGTGCCGCCGGCGCGTGTTATAACGCATGCACCACCGGAAGACTTCCCGGCGGCAGGCGATCGGATTGTCAAAAACTTTCCGCTCTCGCAGCACTTCCCGCTTTAAAGTGGCGTTAAACGATTCTGCTAGGGCTTCTATCAGCACTCGTTCCTACCGCTCCCATAGACTGGCGCACACCCAACGACGAGCAATAGCTCCTAAAGGCCTGTGAGGTGTACACACTGCCGTGATCGGAATGGAAAATAGCCCCGTCCAGACTGCCACGCACACCATGCGCGTGGGATAGAGCATCAATGACCAACGAGACACGCATGTGGTCTGCGAGTGCATAACCTGCAAGTTTCCGTGAATGAAGTGTCAATGACTGTGGCCAAATACATGTTTTTCCCTCCCTTACACGGAAGGTAGATAATATCGCCGACGTAAACGCGATTCGGCTCGTTGGCTGTGAATAAGCGGGCCTAGTAAATCTGGCATGACACGGTGGCCAGGCTTACACCTGGTAGTGATGCATCGGCGACGCTTGGTAAAGCCTTTAAGTCCCATGGCTTTCATAATTCGTGCAACTTTCTTGTGATTGACCGGGACATACGCCGAGTCCTCCTTAAGGCTCGCAGCGATGCGTTTAGCACCATAAAGCCCGTGCTCATCATCAAAGATGGTTGTGATTCTCGCACCAATAACGGCATCAGAATACATCTCTTATCCTGCGCTTTTTACGAGTTTGGACCCATTTATAAAACGAGGAACGATTCAGCTTTAAAACGTGGCACATCCGCATAAGCCGAGTACTCGGTTCGGTGGTCATAGACACACTGGAAACAGAACTCCCGTGAGTCTGCTTTAAGCAAAATATTTAGCGGCCTTGCGCAGGATGTCACGTTCTTCGCGCAGCTTCGCGTTTTCTTTTTCTAACTGGCGGATCCGTCTCACGAATCATTCGCCGCTTGGGCTTTATCCTGCATGGCTTTTATGCCGGCACGTTTGCCGGTGCCGTACTTTTTGACCCAAGAATGAAGCGAGGCACGGTTAATACCGCGCTCTGCTGATGCTGAGTTCAGCGAGAGGTCCTCATTGTTCTCATAGAGAGCCACGGCATCGCGCTTGAACTGTTCTCAGTACCTGGACATGGTGGTAGATTACCTTTCTCCCCAACCCGACTGGGCCGGATATCAGGTGTCCACCAAACAGGGGTCAGGTCCAAACTATATAGGAAGACCCCCTACCGCCTCCCACCCCCTCACTTACTAACCCCATTTAGGGGTTAGTGGGAACTCCCCAGCGTGGAGCACGGATCATTTCGGTGCTCAACGTTGGGGATTTTTTCAGCTCCATTTCTCCGCTCAATATAACCCTCTACCTGCGCTTAAGGATCTAATATCTCCCCGAGCCATTCACACCATTAACATTAAGCGTCAACTACCACACTGCCCGATACGTTTTGACAATCTTTTTTAATAAAAGTTTGCACGATCTGTTGCAGACCGTAATACGGCTGTCTAATATCTAAGGAGTCTTTGAACACCACAAGCTCGTTAGGAAGCAAGATATGAAGCTTATCTCCCGCAAGGCTCTCGTTGCCGGCGCAACCGCCCTGTCCGTCACCTTCGCTGGCACCGCAGTGGCCACCGCTGCTGAGGTACCCACCACCCTGTCCTCCTCCATCGAGAAGGGCGCAGCAACGCAGCCGTACGCTAACGGCAAGGGCACCGGTGACGCCAACGAGGATCCTAAGAAGAAGCCTCAGCCCGAAAAGACTTCTCAGGAGAAGGCTAATGAAGTCCAGGCCTGGATCGGCGTCTTCACCGCTGCTATCGGCGCATTGGGTACTCTCTTCGCTTTCGCTAACAAGTACCTCAACATCGACGACTTCATGAAGAACTTCAAGCTTCCTTTCTAATCTTTCACGCTTCTTAAGCGCTTTTAACCGCTGTGCCCTAAATCTGGGCACAGCGGTTTCGCATATTCTGGGGCAGCCAGAGCACTACCCAGATGGACCTTCGCACCGGTTCTGCGCCCCCTGCTCAGAACCCTTTAAGATTCCTTTGCCCGCCTGATGTATCCAGAGCCGACGAGGTCATTGAATATCTCTGGGTCGATTTCTTGGCCATTCTTAATTACGGAGATGTGGCCGGTGGGCTCTAAGACCATGACCTGGACGTCTTCCATGCGGCCGAGGCCAGACTTGCGCACTGCGGAATATACGTCCGAGCGAGTGATGTGGGAAACGGTGAGATTATCGTCGATCATCTCGCCCTGAAAGACGATGAGAACGGGCCGGCGATCTAAAAACCGCGTCCACTTCACCACCTTGCGGATGGTACCGAATGCAGCCTCTAGGGCCATAAGGGTTGTCAGGCCAATAACGCCCGCGGCCAAGGTGGGTGGAACGCCGATAATCACACGCCCGGCAACGGCACCGAACATAATGATGATGATCGCGTCAGAGGCCGTCATGGAGGTCAATACGCGGGAGCCAAACAGCTTTACCAAGACCATAAAGGCAAGATAGATGCCTAAGGTAGACAACATGACCACAGGAACTCGATGTAGCTCGATTCCTAGTTGAAAAGTAGCCTCGCGTAAAAACCGTTCAAAGATATCCACGGCATTTGAGATTACTAGGCTATAAGAGAATGCACAGAAAAATAAGCGCTTTTCCTCGAGGTAAGGGGAGGAAAAGCGCTTAGTGTCAACGCGCAGGAATTAGATTCCTATTTAGATGTGAAAGGTCTTGCGCAGATCGTCAAAGATGGCCCGCAGCGGTGCCGGAAGCACCTGAGGATTCAGGCCAATAAAGGCTATCCCTGCCGCGAGCGCCGCGATGATGGCCAGGGCTGCGCCGCCAAAGGACGAGCCTTGCGGGAGCTTCGGGGAGTCTTCATCTTCTGAACCATCCTCTTGGGAGCCGGCCTCGTCACCGCCGGCTTCACCCACTTCCACGGGCAGGATCGCTTGCGTGCCGGCATCGGTGGTGATTTTCAGGTTCTGGGAGCCGGTCAGGCCCTCTGGAACGGTCAGCTTTACCTGCGCGCGGCCGCGCTCGCCATATTGGTCATCGCCTTCCTGCTTGGAATTATCGATATCGGCGGTTGCTTCCTCATCTCCTAGCTTCACCGTGACGGTCTTGGCCATGGGCTCGCCCTCGCTGGTGTAGTTCAAGCTGGACAGATCGACGGTGATTTCTTTGCCAGGGACAATTTCACCATCGATGTGGGCGCCAATTTGGCCCTGTCCCTTGCGGACTTCGGACTCGCCGGACGCGATGTAATCGATCATGGCTTGGGCGTCCATGTATCCCACATCGTTCTTGTCCTTGATGGAGCCTGCCTCAAAATAGCCATCGCCGCCTTTTTCGCTGTCGCTGGACGCGAGGAAGGAAGAAAGCGCGATGGAATAGTCTTTGTTCGGGTCAAGGGGCTCGCCGTTGATGGTGACGGACTTGACGCGCTCACCCTGGGCTGCCTTGTAGTCATAGACCACCTGCACGTTATTGGACAGGCCCATGGCTAGACGCGGCCGGCTGCTGCCCTCTTGCCACTGGTTTTCTAAAGCGGTGATGAAGTCCTTGCCGGAGACCTTCGCGGTAATAACGGAGTTACCAAATGGCTGGACCTCAAAGATGTCCTTGTAGGTGACGTCGCCGCCCTGCAAATCGGCGCGCACGCCGCCGGCATTCATGACGCCGAGGTCGATGTCCTCGCCCACCTGCTTGCTCATGGCATAACGCTGCCCTTCCGCGATGAAGTTATTCAGGGTGGACTCGACACCACGGTTGGAACCTGACTTTTGCCCCTCATCGGAGCCGCGGAACAAGTCGGTTTCGACTGTGCCAGCGGTCTTCGAGCCTTCTACCTCGGCCTCATCCTGTGCCTTCTTAACGATGCCCGCAATCTCAGCATCCGGCTCTACCTGCGCGGCAGCAGTCGCATCGTACTGCTTGAGCTCAATGCTTTTTACCTTGCGGGCGGCCTTGTCGTAGGTAATATCGGCATCATTAAGCAGCTTGCCGTATTCGTAGCCTTGTGCCCACTGCAGTGGCAGCGCGCCCTCACGCTCTACCGTGCCCTGGGTGGTCTGGTGGGTATCGCCACCGAAGAGGATATCGACATCCTTATTGAAGCCTTCCGCATATTCCTCCGCATCCTCGTGGAAGAGGGAAACCACGACATCCGCCTCGCCGCTTTCCTTCAAACGGGTGGCTTCCTTGTTCGTTGCCTCAACGGGATCGGTAAAGGTAACGCCCGGAATCTTTGCCGCAGATACCTTGAATTTGGTGTTTTGGGTGACGGTGCCGACGTAGCCGACCTTCACGCCGTCGATTTCTTCCACATGAGAGGCATCCAAGAGCGGCTTGCCGTCTTTTAATACATTGGCGCCGAGGATGGGATAGTCAGAAGCTGGCTCAATACGGTCCGTTAGGTCCTCGGTGCCCTTGTCGAATTCGTGGTTGCCCACTGCGGTGACCTTCATCCCCATGGCATTGAGCGCCTCCAGAGTGTACTTGTCATCCGAGATGGCCGAGACGAATGCAGAACCGCCCACGTTATCGCCCGAAGAGGTGAGGTTGAACTTTTGGCCTTCGTTGACCTGCTTGATAAGCGATTGCAGGCGGGCCACGCCAATCTCATCGCCCGCCTTAGCAGGGTCGCTCAGGCCATCTTCCAAGTGGCCGTGCAGGTCAGTGATATTGGTGACCGAGATGGTAATCGTATCCTCCTGCGCTAGGGCGTGTGTGCCAGAAAGCGCGACGGCGGTAACGGTGGTAGCGGCCACCAACTGGCCAATGCGACGGAACCGCATAATTACTCCTGTGTCGTAGAAAGCATTCAGACAATATATACCGCTTTCTTAACCAACCCGCAGGAAGCACAACCACCGTGAACTGGGCTTTTACCTTTCCTCCGCCAAGAGTTCACACAATCGTCACGTGCGCGTAGCCCGCGCGTTGCTCTATCAAGCAACCGCACAGGGAGGTAGCCGCGCGGGAAGGCGGTTAGGCAGTCACACGGTAGACGTCAAAGACGCCCTCGGTATTGCGCAACGTCGTCATCAAGGACCCCAGCTGTTTGGTATCCGATACGGAGAAGGTAAAACGCATCGTGGCAATTTGGTCCTCGCCGCGGTTCGAATTCATCGTCAACACATTGATGTTCTGATCGCTTAATACCCGCGTTAGCTCAGACAGCAGGCCCTGACGGTCCAATGCCTCAAGCTGCAGCGTGGCAGAAAACGCACCGGTAGAAGAGGTGCCAGAGGACCACTCCACCTTCAGCATGCGCTCCGGCTCAGATTTGAGCTTTTCCGCGTTGGCGCAGTCCGCACGGTGCACGGACACTCCCCCGCCGCGGGTGACGAAGCCAAAAATGGCGTCCCCAGGCACTGGCTGGCAACACTTCGCGAGCTTGGCCATGACATCGGGGCTTCCCTCCACCAAGATGCCCGTGCCGGAGGCGGAGTCCTTGGTATGCTGCGCGCGGGACTGCTCGAGCTCCGAGAGTGGGGTTCGGGAAGCCAGGGCATCCACGGCATCATCGCGGTCGCCGAACATGGCCACCAATTGGTTGGCCACGTGCTGTGCGGAGACGTGGCCTGCGCCGATAGCTGTGTACAGGGCATCGACATCGGAATAGTGCAGCTGTTCTGCGACCTGTTTCATGGAGCTGGCGGTAAACAGGCGGTGCATCGGCAAGCCGCCGCGCTGCACCTCAGAGGCCAAGGCATCGCGCCCGGCTTCGAGGTGCTCCTCGCGCCTTTCCTTGGCAAACCACTGGCGCACCTTCGCCTTGGCCCGCGGCGAGACCAAGAATTCCTGCCAATCGCGCGATGGGCCGGCGTTGGGATCCTTGGAAGTAAAGATTTCTACCTTGTCGCCGGATTTCAGCGGCGATTCTAGCGCCACCAATTTGCCGTTAACCTTGGCGCCAATGCAGCGGTGGCCAACCTCCGTGTGCACGGCGTAGGCAAAATCTACCGGGGTGGAACCCGCCGGCAAATCCACCACATCGCCCTTTGGGGTAAAGGCGAAGATCTGGCGCGCCGTCAGGTCATAGCGCAATGAATCGAGGAACTCATTGGGGTCTGCCGCTTCCTTCTGCCAATCCAGCAGCTGACGCATCCAAGCCATCTGGTCCACCTCTTCTTGGTGCCCAGAATTCTTGCCCTTCGTTTCCTTATAGCGCCAGTGCGCGGCGACGCCGAATTCGGCGTTGTAGTGCATCTCGTGCGTGCGGACCTGTACCTCCAGTGTTGCTCCGCCGTCCGCGAGCACCGTGGTGTGCAGAGACTGGTAGACGCCGAAGCGCGGGGAGGAAATATAATCCTTAAAACGCCCAGGCAAGGCCTGGTAAATGGAGTGCACGACGCCAATGGCGGCGTAACAGCTATTGATGTCATCCACCAGTACGCGGATGCCCACTAGGTCAAAGATCTCCGCGAACTCGCGGCCGCGCACGACCATCTTTTGATAGATGGACCAGTAGTGCTTCGGCCGGCCCATTACCTCGGCCTCGATGCCGTTTTCCTTTAAGGCGGCACTGACTTGGTTGATGATTTCCTTCAAGGCGCGATCGCGCGAGGGCGCGCGCTCTGCCACCATGCGCACGATTTCGTCGTACTTTTTGGGATAGAGGATGGCAAAAGACAGATCCTCTAACTCCCATTTCACGCTCGCCATGCCCAACCGGTGGGCCAAGGGGGCGATGACCTCTAGCGTCTGGCGCGCCTTCTTGGCCTGCTTTTCCGGCGGCAAAAAGCGCATAGTGCGCATATTGTGCAGACGGTCGCTGACCTTGATGACCAGCACGCGCGGATCGTTGGCCATGGCGACGATCATCTTCCGGATGGTCTCGGCTTCCGCCGCAGCACCCAGGGCCACCTTGTCCAGCTTGGTCACGCCATCAACAAGCCGGGCCACTTCGGGCCCGAAGTCGCGAGTCAGATCCTCCAGCGTGTACTCGGTATCCTCCACCGTATCGTGCAAGAGTGCTGCAACGATGGTGGTGGTATCCATGCCGATTTCCGCGGCGATCGTAGCCACGGCTAGCGGGTGGGTAATATACGGCTCGCCCGACTTACGGAATACTCCCTCATGCAGCCTTTCTGCGGTGTTATAGGCAGCGTTGAGCAATTCCGCATCCGCTTTGGGGTGGAATTTCCGGTGAATGGACATGAGGGGATCGAGCACCGGGTTAATCTTGACCCGCCCGCCGGTCAGTGACCGGGCAAGGCGGGCAGACATGCTCCGCATCCCGTTATTAGCCTGGCGTTTTGCTGACTTATCAGTGGCCATCTCTACCGCCCTTCACAATGCCACAGCCTATAGTGCTGGCTGCGGCGCCTTTCCAGATCGTGTGATCTAGCTTAGACACACCATCTTAGTCAGCGTCATCTAGCACAATAAGCGGCGGGCCCGATAAGCGCTCCCGGCCGTTCAGGCCCTTAACCTCTAGCACCACGACGTTACCCGCAACCTCGGCGCCGGCAGATTCAAGCAGCAGCTTGGCGCCGTGGAGGGTGCCACCGGTGGCCAGGACGTCATCGACAAGCACCACGCGCTTGCCCTTCACATCAACGCCGCTGGCGGGGATCTCCAACGCGGCCGAGCCGTACTCCAGCTCGTATTCTTCGGTATAAACCGGCGGCGGAAGCTTGCCCTTTTTACGAATGGCCAAAATGCCCAAGCCCAACTTGTATGCCACGGCTGAGCCCAGCAGGAATCCGCGGGCATCCAGGCCGCCGATAAGATCCGCGCCCAACTCCTCGCAGGCGGCCGCTAGGCCATCAACGACGGCCTGAAATGCCTCAGGATCGGCCAATACCGGGGTGAGATCTTCAAAGAGGATTCCTTCCTCTGGAAAATCCTGAACGAGGCGCACCTTGTCGTGCAAAGCTTGTGCTGCTGATTCGTACTGGGAACTCATCATCTTCCTTGAGAAATAAATAGCGAGAAATAATTTGAGAGGAAAAAGGGCTAAGCCTTTTCCACAGGTTCTTGTGCCGACACGTGCCAACGGTCCATGTTCCAGCCGATGCCCGAGATGCCAGTGTACGGCAGGACACCCTCCACGTCGCGGTGAACGATGAACACGCGCGGCTGCGCAGCAACAGGAATGGAGGGAACGCTGTCCCACAGCTGCTCTTCCTGTTCCTTGAGCTGCACGGAGTTTTTGATGCTGGAATCTGCCGCAGAGTACTCGGTCAGCGGGTCGACCGGGCCCAAGAAGGCATCAATGGTGGGCTCACCTGTTTCCGGATTGGGGTTGAGATAAAACTGCGATAGCTGTTCGTCCGCAGCGTCCTCAATGGTAATGCCCGCCGGTTCGCACGAGGCGCGCAGCGCCTCGACCATCGCCTGGTAGCGCTTATCCGGGCCAACGTAGCCCACCTTGATGGTGGTGCCGTTCAACTGGCCGGCCGCAGCCATGTCCGTTCCTTCGTGGTCCTTCGCCACCGATCCAAGCGTTTGGGCCACCGGATCCTGTACGGACACGGTGCGGACATACGCCGGCGGGACGTCGACGCCAGATATTTCGGAGCTCTTGTGTGCCAGCGCCGCTTGATCAACGCAGGCGGCAAATGCCTTCCTTGCAGAAGGCTCTGCGAAGATCCCGGCCTGTGACAGCGTCAGCGTATCGGTTTGCAGGCCCACCTTGGTGGTCGTCTCAAACTGGTCATTGCCTGCGCCCGCGGAGTCCTCCCCAGCGGAGTCGTGGTCTGGTTCTTTGCCTTCCGCGGATTCTGCGTCCTCACCCGCGTTCCCGGAAAGCCAGCCGGGCGCCGCGGTGGCGGAGTCTGCCACCTTGAGTACGCCCTTATCCTCAAGCTCCTGCGCGTCGGCGCTACTCGGCCACACGACGAGCCGGTCCAAGGCAGGCTTATCGCCGCGATACTGCTCATTGGCCTTTAAGAAAACCTCGCCAGAATCGCCGACCTTTTCTGCTGTGAAGGGGCCATAAGACACTTGCAACTCGGGATCAAAATCATCCTTGGCAGTGGAAAACCCATAGCGCCACAACTCAGCCACTGGCTGCAGCGCCGCCATGTCTTCTGCGTGCAGGGCCGCGTTGAGATCCTCCATGCTCATGTCCGTCTTCTGTGCAAGCGCGTGCGCAGGCATGACCGTGCCAGGGCCAAACATCTGGCGCCAGCGGTGGCCCTGGTCTTTATAGAAGGTCAGCGTAAAGGCCTTGCTGTGCGGTGCGCACTCGATGTCCGCGATGTCATTCATCAGCGGCATATGCGAGGCAAACTCCACCGGGTGCGTACCGGCCGTATAGGCAAGCAGGTAATCATCGCAGGTGACGGGGGCGCCGTCGGAGAATGTGGCGTCATCGGCAAGCGTCAAACGCACGCTTTCCTGGTCGCTATCTGCTGCGGGCGGAAGCTTTTCGGTCTCGACCAAATCCGCGTTGGGAATGAGCTGTCCGGAGGGACCTGGCACGAAAAGGCCGGGATAAAGGCGCGTCGAAAGCTGCGCCGCGGAGGTGGTGCTGCCGAAGGCGGTACCGGCATTCGTCGTTGCCAACTGGGAGTTGACCATATAACCGGTGTAGTTATAGGACTCCGGATCGCTGGGCGCTGCCTGGTCACCGCTATCGGATTCCTCGCTGCTGCACGAGGCCGCTACCAGCGCAAGGGCGGAAAGCCCCGCCGCAATAGCCGTGATTTTGGGACGGCTACCCCACCACCGTGTGGTGCCTAGTCTGCGTTCCACGGTACGCACAACCCCCTTTTTCTCCTTCAAAGACCGAGCTTTACTCTGCCTGATTATGCCGTGCTTCAGGGCGATTAGCGGCCTGGGCGCCAGGTAGCACCGGTATGACCGGAGACGCTACTGCCGTGATCGGATTGCTCTTCTGCCACTTCCTTGCGGGTCTTGGCCCCGGCATCGGAAGGCGTGACCACCTTGCGCTTCGCAGAACGCTCTTGCGCCGGTTCACCATCCTCAGACTTACCCGCGCGGTAATCCAGCACACGCTGCGTGTGCTGTTTGACGCGCTTGGTCCAATTAGCAAACGTCACCACCAACGGGGTGGCCAAGAAGATCGAAGAGAAAATGCCCTCGATAACGCCGATGAGCTGGATCAGCGCCAGATCGCGCAGCGTGCCGATGCCCATCAGCCACACGGCGATGACGAACAACGCGATAATCGGCAGCGCGGAAATGATGGACGTAGAAATAGAGCGCATGACCGTCTGGTTGATCGCCAAGTTGGCCAGCTCACCGTAGGTCTTAGAACGTTGGCCCTCCAGCCCCGCCGTATTTTCATTGACCTTGTCAAAGACGATGACGGAGTCATAGATGGAGAAGGTCAGCACGGTGAGCAAACCGATGATGACGGCGGGAGAAACTTCAAACCCAAAGAGGGCGTAGATACCGGCGATGACGATGCCATCGATAATAAGCGCCGAGATGGCAGCAAACGCCATGATCTTTTGCAAGCGCACCGCCACATAGATGGTCGCAGCGACGAGGAATACGACCATGGCCAGAATCATGCGCTGGGTAATGGAAGAACCCCAGGACTCGGACACGGTGGAGGAACCAATGGCGTCCGGGGTGGCCTCCCCGTTTTCATCCTTTGGCTGGAATTCCTCATAGATTGCGGACCGGGCGCTATCTACCTCTTCTTGGCTCAGGCGCTCAGAGGTGATTTCGAGCGTCTCAGAATCGCCGGCGCCGACGATGCGCACCTGCTCGGGTTCAACGCCGGTGGAGTCCTCAAAGACGGTAGCTACCTCGTCCTCTTTCAAGTCCCCAGCGGGCATGGACAAGGTGGTACCTCCCTCAAAATCGAGGGAGAGGGTGAACCCGCGAATCAAGATGGCGGCGATGGCGCCGACGAGGAGCGCGGCGGTAATCGCGTACCACCGTTTGGTGTGGCCAATGAAGTCATAGCCACGCTCGTCTTCATAGAGACGATCCAAACGCGAAATCTTGTGTTTAGTAGATACGGCCATGATTATTTCTCCTCATCTTCCGCAGCTGCTGAGGGCGCTGAGCTCTCAGACGAATCGGCGCTAGCGGATGCCGAATTGTCAGTGGCGCGCGCCTGCGATGCGGTAGCAACGCCGCGGGACTCCGCGTAGTAGCCGCGTTCGCGTCGCTCTTCAATCAGCGCGTAAATTCCGCCCAAACCGTTCATCGATGGCTTGGCTGCCGCTGGGCGGCGGCCGATGATCTGCATCAACGGCGCCATGACCAGGAAGGACACGACGAGGTCGAAGATCGTGGTCAAGCCCAAGGTGAACGCGAAGCCCTTTACCTCACCGATGGCGAGGAAGTAGACGATGACAGAACCAATCAGCGTCACCGCGTTACCGGTCACGATGGTGCTACGCGAACGCTCCCACGCCTTCTGCGTTGCTGACCTGAAGGTTCTACCCTCTAGGAGCTCATCCTTGATGCGTTCGTAGTAGACCACGAACGAGTCCGCGGTCGCACCGACACCGATGACTAGACCGGCGATACCGGACAGGTCGAGCGAGTACCCGATCCAACGCCCCAGCAGGACGATGGCGCCGTAGGTCAGCAGGCCGGAGCCAAGCAAGAAGATGACGGACACACCGCTGAGCGCGCGGAAGTAGTACAGCGAGTACAGGATGACCAAAATCAAACCTGCCAAGCCTGCCCACAGGCCGGCCTCGAGCGCTGCCTTACCCAGTGTCGGCGGAATGGACTCTACCGTGCCGCCGGGCTCGCCGTTTTCGCCGGCAAAGGACAGCGGCAGTGCACCATAACGCAGGTTATTGGCCAAGTTATTGGCTTCTTCCTGGCTAAAGTCACCGTTAATGGAGGTAGCAGAGCCGTACGGGGTAGCGCCCTGGATAACCGGCGCCGAAATGACGGCCGAGTCAAGGGTGATGGCAATCTGGTCGTTCAGATGCTCCCGCGTGAGGTCAGCCCAGGTCTGGGAACCGTTCGGGCCATTGCCGGTCTTGAAGGAGAAGCTAATCTCCATCTGGCCGGACTGCGGGTTCAGGCCGCCATTAATCGGGGAATTGGTATCAATCTCATTACCCGTCAGGCGGGTGCCGTCTTCATCCTCAACGCCGTTGAGCAACGGCGCTGGCTCCAAGACATAGGGGGTGCCGCTGTCGTAATCACAGGTCACAAAAGGCTTGGACGGATCGTCCGCACCAGCCAGTGGGTCGGCGGAGCCTTGGCAGGTTAAAAGCGACGAGGCCGCTGCCTGCGTTGTCGGATCGTCCGATTGGCGGTCCTTCAACAACATCTCAGTGACTTCGTCGCGGCGCTCGGTCTGCTCAATGGAGTTTGAAGGCTCGTCCAAGGGCTTGGCGGAGACCTTCGGCGCCTTGACGTCCTTCGGCTCCTTGCCTTCCGCCTGCGCTTCTTGCTGGGCCACGGCATTGGTGACGTCTTCCAGCTTCTTATTCGCCTCGTCCTTGTCTAGGACGCCGTATTTGACCCACCGGTTAGCCATATCCTCCAGCTCTTTGTCGAGCTTGTCCAGATCCGGCGCGGAGGGTTGTGCCACTGGGCGGAAGTACAGCTGGGAGGTCTGCCCCACCGCCTGGGCTTGGGACGCATCCTCGCCCGGCACGGTGATGACGAGGGTATTGCCGTTAATGACGACCTCGGAACCAGAAACGCCCATGCCGTTAACGCGCTGTTCCAAAATATTGCGCGCTTGCCGTAGCTGATCCTGGGTGGGGTCTTCACCTTGTGGCGCCAAGGTAACGCGGGTGCCGCCCTGCAGGTCGATGCCTAGCTTCGGGGCGGCTTGGCGGTTTCCGGTAAAAAAGACCAGCGCATAGATAACAACCACGATAAGCCCAAAGAGCGCGAGGGCGCGCTTGGGCCATTGGCGGTTGCTATTTTTCATAGCGCCTCTAGATGATGCGGACAACGATATTCTCCTGTGCACTGCAAACCAGGGTGATTAAACAATAAATACGGCCCGCCCGATTCGGCGCGGGCACGTTAACAACGCACAATCGTACGTCATGGAACAACATTTTCCTTAACGGGGTCCGCGATTCAGCGAAAATGTGTCAGGTTCTACGTTTCTCATAAGCCGAGTGCAGGTTCAGAGAACCCCCAGCTTATGCACAGAATACGCCCGCGGCCTACTCGGAAAAGGGCGCGGGCGGTAACGAGGACTTAACGGCTAGAGGGCTGCTCACCTTCCCCGCCGTTGAATCCATCATCATTATTGTTCTCACCGTTATCGCGCTGCGCCTCTACGGCATTGTTTGCACCACCGCGGTCAAGCTTCTGGGCCTCGCTTTCGGTGCGCACCACCGCCATCTTGTCAAAGGTGAGGGTAACGCCCGGGGAAACCTCGAGGTCCACGCTGGTATCGGTGGTTCCCCGCACCACGCCGTGGACACCGCCGGCGGTGACGATGCGATCCCCATTCTGCAGGGAGTTTTGCAGCGATTGCATATCGTTCTGGCGCTGGCGTTGCTTACGCATCGCCATAAAGGAAGGAATGATGAACAAAATGACAATGATGATGAGAAAGATGATTTCCATAACTTTCCAGTATGCCAGACCGTTTCGTTCACAAAAACCATGAGTCGGTTCCACCTCTGCGGCCGCGCTAGCGCGGTGCCCACGCTTGCCTAAAACAGCCCAATCGCGCCATCGGGAGGCGTCAGGCCGAGGTGTTGCCAGGCGGCGGCGGTGGCGACCCTGCCCCGCCCAGTGCGCGAAATCATGCCGGCGCGAACCAAGTACGGCTCACATACCTCCTCCACGGTGGAGGGTTCCTCGCCCACGGCGATGGCCAAGGTATTCACACCCACCGGCCCGCCGCCGTGGCCGTTAATCAGGGCATTGAGGACGGCGCGGTCTAGTCGGTCTAGGCCCATTTCATCGACGTCGAATACCTCCAGCGCCCCTTGTGCTGCGGACAGATCGATGCGTCCGGTGCCATTGACCTCTGCATAATCGCGCACGCGGCGCAGCAGGCGGTTGGCAATGCGCGGGGTGCCGCGCGAGCGGGAGCCGATTTCCACGGCGGCATCGTCATCGATGGCAACGTCCAAGATATGCGCCGCACGCTTGATCACGCGGGTGAGATCCTCGGTGCTGTAGTACTCCATTTGGGCGGTAAAACCGAAGCGATCCCGCAGCGGACCGGTAAGCATTCCCGCTCGCGTTGTCGCCCCGACCAACGTAAACGGCGGGATCTCCAAGGGAATCGAGGTAGCACCCGGCCCCTTGCCCACAATCACATCGATGCGGAAATCCTCCATGGCCATATAAAGCATTTCTTCGGCAGGCCGGGCGATGCGGTGGATCTCATCGATGAACAGCACGTCGCCTTCCATGAGGTTGGAGAGCATCGCCGCCAGGTCGCCCGCCCTCTCCAGCGCCGGCCCGGAGGTCATGCGCAGCGATGTGCCGAGTTCCTGCGAAATGATCATCGCCATGGTGGTCTTGCCCAGACCGGGCGGCCCCGATAACAGGACGTGATCCGGGGTGACCCCGCGGTTCTTCGCGCCGGTAAGCACGAGGGAGAGCTGCTCCCTTACCTTGGGTTGCCCAATGAATTCCGTCAGGGACTTGGGGCGCAGGGAGCGCTCGATATCGTGTTCTTCGGCGTGAGCGGTGGCTTCCACATCACTATTGTGCTGGGATTCGTGCGCCTTACTCATCCCCTCTGGGAGGTTGAACTCGGTGCGCTCAATATCGGACATGCTGTAGCCTTTGTGTCTTCTTGACGTCGTATTCTTTTAGCCCTGCTTACCCAACTGGGCCAGGGCCGCACGCAGCAAGGTTGAGGTATCCGCCGCAGGGGCTTCGGCGTATGCCGCCTCCACCACGGGGCGAGCCGCCTTCTCAGTAAACCCTAGGCCCAAGAGGGCTTCAGTGACACTATCGACAACTGGGCCACCGGCACCTGTTGCCTCCGACGCAGCATCGGGCACGGGAGTTCCAGCAAAGCGCTTTACCTTATCCTTGAGCTCCAGGGTAAGGCGTTGGGCCATGCGCTTGCCGACGCCCGGGATAGACTGCAGCGCCTTCACATCCTCCCCGCCAATCGCTGCGGCCAGTTCTTCTGCCCCCATGACGGATAACGCGGCCAAGGCGAGTTTGGGCCCCAAGCCAGACACAGATTGCAGCACTTGGAACATTTCGCGGTCATCGTCGCTGGTAAAACCGTATAAGGTCAATGCGTCTTCCTTGACCACCAAGGTAGTGAGCACAAAAGCGGTTTCTCCGCGGCGCAAGGTTCCCAACGTCTTTGCGGTGGCTAAGAACTTATAGCCCACCCCGCCGCATTCAATAACGCCGTGGTCTAAACCAATGTGGAGGACTTCTCCCCGCAATGCCGCAATCATTTTCTACCGTGCCTTCCTACCTGTGTGCGCTTTCAACATGACCTAATAATGAACAAACTTAACCTGTGGGGGTGTGGCGAGCTAAGGCTGAACACCCTTCCCCCGCCCGCGGACGCCGCTGGTCTTTGCGCCGAGCCCTAAACCGGTACTATCCATTCTCACGATCGCTGGCGCCCGCCAGCAGTGGCAGACGGCCAGCGCCAATGCATCCGCCGCATCCGCCGGCTTGGGCGGCTCCGTAAGCCCCAGGATACGGGTGATCATGGTCGTCATTTGCTTCTTATCCGCGCGCCCATTGCCAGAAATAGCCTTTTTCACTTCGGATGGGGTGTACATGTACACCGGAATATCCCGCTCGGCGGCCGCGAGTACCAGAACCCCTACGACGTGCGCGGTCTGCATGACGGTTGAGACCTGGCCGCGTTCGAAGACGCGCTCTATGGCCACCACATCCGGCGAATAATCGTCCATCCATTCCTTGGCCGCCACGGATAGCCGCAAAAGCCGTTCGGTCAGATCCTTATCGCTGGGAGTCCGCACCACTCCCACGGAGACGGGAAGGATCGCGCGCCCGCGCCCGGCTTGAACTACGGACAGGCCACAGCGGGTGAGCCCGGGATCGATACCCATCACGCGCATGCCTTCGATATTCACACCCGCCCACTCCCCGTTCCGCGGCCTCGTCGTTACCAATCTTGCTCCCCTATTATGTCTTACACACACATGTTCTACAACACGGCGAGAACCTAGGGCCCCAATAAAGCACAATAAAAAGCCCGGCGCCGACATCTCCGCATCCGCGAAGAGCCGCCACCGAGCTAGTGCCTAATAAGAGCAGTATCCCTACTCTGCGTTTAGCTCCGCTAGGACCTCATCGGATAGGTCCATATTGGTATATACGTTCTGGACGTCGTCGGAGTCTTCCAAAACATCGATGAGGCGGAAGATCTTCTTCGCGTCATTGGCGTCAAGAGGTACCTCGACGGAGGCGCGGAAATCGTTATCGGAGTCATCGACCTCGATATCGGCTTCCTTGAGTGCTTCCTTTACGGCCTGCACATCCGTGGGAGCGCAGATGATCTCGAATTTCTCGCCCTGGTCCTTGACCTCTTCGGCGCCGGCATCGAGGACCGCCATCAAGACGTCGTCCTCGCTCAGCTCGCCCTTTTCCACCAAGACGTAACCGGTGCGGGAGAACATATAAGCAACCGAGCCGGATTCACCCAGGTTGCCGCCATTCTTGGTCATTGCGGTGCGGACATCGGTAGCAGCGCGGTTGCGGTTATCGGTCAAGCATTCAATCAGCATTGCGACACCGTTGGGGCCATAACCCTCGTACATGATGGTCTCCCAGTCGGCACCACCGGCTTCTTCACCAGAACCGCGCTTGCGGGCGCGTTCGATGTTGTCATTGGGGACGGAGGCCTTTTTGGCCTTCTTAATCATGTCATCGAGCGTTGGGTTGGCCGCAGGATCACCACCGCCGGTTCGCGCCGCCACTTCAATGTTCTTAATGAGCTTGGCAAATTCCTTGCCGCGCTTGGCGTCATTGGCAGCCTTCTTGTGCTTGGTAGTTGCCCATTTTGAGTGGCCTGACATTAAGTCCCTTTCTAATTGGGTTCTAAATCTGTTGACAATTATACGTGCCCTGCACGAACTGGGAAAAGCGCCCCCAGGATACGGAGGCGTTTCTAGACGTTATGCCAATTGCCATGGGCGGAACCGCTACCCAAGTTCTCATCGAGGAACCGCGTCAAGCCCTCCTGATTGACCAGCGCAACGAGTTCGCCCTGTTCAGTGAATAATTTACCGCGCGCGATGGCCGTGCCTTGCGACGCTGTAGGCGATACCTGCTCATAAAGCAGCCACTCATCCACGCGGAAGGGGCGGAGAAACCACACCGCGTGGTCGAGGCTTGCTAATTGGATCTTCTCTCCCTGGTGCGGAATGAGCGCCGACCGAATGAGGGTCATATCGGACATATATGTCAAGGCAGCGCGGTGGAATGCGGGGTCGCTTCCAAGCTCGCCGGTATTGCGGAACCAAATATGGCGGTATCCGGCACCGGTTACCTCCGCGGCGGCATCATCGCGGCCTTCATCGGGGACCAAACGGATATCCCAATCAGTCCACTCCTTCAAGATGATTCGGGTGGAATAGGGTGCCCCGCCACCGCGGCGCGCGGCTTCATCGGGGCTTAGTACCTGCGGCGCCACATCCTGGTGTTCGGGCCCTGTATCACCATCGCGGTGGAAACTAGCCAGCAGAATAAAGACGAGGCGGCCATCTTGGATGACCCGAACCTGCCGGCTGGCAAAAGAACGTCCGTCGCGCAGCCTTTCCACCCGCAGCTCCAGCGGCTTTTTCGTATCACCGGGTCCAACGAAATAGCCGTGGAGGGAATGCACCTGCTTATTATCTACAGTCCTTTGCGCCGCGGCTAGCGCCTGCGCTGCCACCTGCCCACCAAAGGTGCGCTCAATCTGCGAGGGAATCGCCGGGCCAGAAAAGACATCCGCTTCTTGGGTGCCTTCTAACGCTAAAACCTCAGAAATGGTGCCCACAGTCATCCTTCCTTGTGCGCCTACTATGCGCTATATCACGTAAGTTCTTATCTGCCTTGCCACCCTACTCCCTAGCCGGTCGAACCCCAGTGGCTAGCAACCTGATTCGAACTACCCACTGCCCAAATTTTTTCCTAGAATCTTTTGGGTGAAAAGAATCGCGTCAGTTCCTGCAGTATGGGTGGGCTGGGTTCTCGCCCGCTTGGTATTGGTCTATTTCTTAAAACTCGACCACAGTGCACGCGGCGATGTTGCCTATTATTTCGCTGGGCTTTATGGCGACGATCCCACGCTGATGACCGAATACCCCCATGCGGGAACGTGGCCCACCATCATCTTAAGTTGGTTTACCGGTGGGGACCGCGGCGTGTTCTACATCGGCTTTACCATCATGACGCTGCTTGTCGATGCCACCTTCCTCGCCCTCCTGCTGCGCCACCACCAGCGCAATAAGCGCGTTTTCCTCGCCGGCTGGTTCTGGGTCTTCTTCGGTACGGCCGCAGGTCACGTCTTTGTGTGGCGCCTGGATATCTTCCCTGCGGTTGCCGTCGCCGGTGCCGCCGCGCTCCTAATTTCTCATCCCAAGACCGGCGCCGCTCTCTTGGGCTTCGCCACCACCATGAAGCTCTGGCCAGGAGTCCTCGCCGCCGGGCTGGTGGGGCGGTTTAATAGCGCTAATTCCTGGCTCCGCCTGGTGTCCTTCTTCGGCTCCGTTGCGGCACTATCTGCGCTGACGGTCACCACCTCCGGCATGGACCGGCTCCTTTCACCCCTGGACTATCAGGGGGTGCGCGGACTCCAGCTCGAATCCGTTCCAGCGACCTACCTGCTCCTGCAAGCCCACCTCAACCCGGGCAAGTGGCATCTAGGCTATGCGCCGTCCAAGAGTTTTGAGATTTCTGGCCCAGGAGTCGATACCGCCATCATGTGGAGCACCATCGCGACGGCCGGAATGCTCGTCTTCGCCCTGGGCTGGGCGCTGTACCGTTTTATTGCTGGCGGCTGGACCTCACGCACCACCGTTGCCTTCTTTACCCTCATGGTGCTGCTACTCATTGCCACCAATAAGGTATTTTCGCCCCAGTACATCATCTGGCTCGGCCCGCTATTCGCGGTGGTCGTACGCCAACAGCTCTTCGCCGGGTTCGTCCCCATCAAGATCTGCCAGGGCCTTCTCGCAGTCTGCGCGGTTGCCGCCGCCGCACTCGGCACCTACGCCTACCCGTTCCACTATGACTACCTGTGGAAGTACGTGGGCGCAGACCTTACTCCGGTCTACGTCCTCGTTGCCCGCAACGTGCTCATCCTCGTCATGGTCCTCATCGCGCTCATTTGGTTCATCCTTGAGATAAGCCTGTCGCGCCGCATAGAAAAGGCCATCGTGGCAGCAAGCGGCCTGGAACAAGCCCAGGAAGCCGCCGCAGAGGCCGCGCCCTCACCAGATACCGGGCGAATCAACGTGCCGGGCTCCGACACCGCCGACGCCGATGCCAACGCCGCCGACCCTGACGCGAGCACCGATGCCACCACACAGGTGCCGCGCGGCTAAATTTCAATCCGCCAGCATGTAGTCGAAGTACTCGGGCAATTTAGCGGTTCCGCCGAGGTGGAAAAAACGCACCGCTGGGCGCAGGCGCAGCGCACGCGTATCGCTGACCGCCTCGTTATAAAAGCGATGCGCCAACTGGATGCGGCCTTCCGCATCCGCCAAGGCGGCCGGGCGCTGGCCCACCGGAAAATCGCGCACGATGGCCGCCGAAAGCTCGCGTTCTACCATGGTGCGGGCTTGGAAATGCCCATGCGAAAGCTCCGTGGATTCGGCCTTTTGCGCCAAGGCAGCAAGATCCGGGGACACGGCCGCCGTGACCGCCGCCCGGCGGTCCAGCGCCGCCTGCAGCTGCGCCAGTGCGGCATCGGTGCGAATGTGCAGGAAGTTTAGCCGCTGCGCGGTAAAAATAGCCCATGATCCTAGAAGGATGAGGATCACGAGCGCGATGGTTATCTCAATCGCCATTATCGCTTCGCCCTCACCTTCGTGCCGTCTTGGACCGTTTCATAGACCTGCATGACCGCCGCGGCGACATGGTCCCAGTCATACATCTGGGCGCGTTGGACGCCATTGCGCACCAAACGCCGCCGGTAATCGGCATCATCCAAGACCTGGTTGAGCACACGCGCCAAGTCGGAGGCATCGCCGGTGCGGAAAAGCGCTCCCGCGGGTTCATCCGAATCCGCGTTGCACACCGCGCGAAAGGCCTCCAAATCGGAAGCCACGACGGCGGCACCGGCGGCCATGGCCTCTACTAGGACGATGCCAAAGCTCTCCCCGCCCGTATTCGGCGCCACGTAAACATCGGCCCGGCCTAAGATCTGTGCCTTTTCTGCATCGCTGACACGCCCGACAAAGTCCACACCCTCGACCTCTCGGGCGCGGCCACCGCCCATAATGGTCACGCGAATATTGTTGTTGACCTGGCGCAATGCTGCTAACAGAACATCCAGGCCCTTGCGTGGCTCGTCGAGGCGGCCGAGGAAGACGACCTCGAGTGGGGCATCGGCAAGCGCGGGCTGGCTTTTCTTGCGCGCAAGCGCATAGACGGAGGTATCGACGCCGTTGGGAATCAGGACGGGATCGCCGCCCAATTGCTCCACCTGCCAGCGCCGCGCCATGTCCGATACCGCAATGCCGCCGCGAATCTTTTCCAAAAAGGGCACGAGCAGCGGCTTAGCCAAGGTAAGGATGAGGGAATTGGCCGCCGAGGCGTGGTACGTCGCCACCATCGGGCCGTGTGCCACGGCCAAGGCGGTCATGGAAAAACTCGGGGAATTGGGCTCGTGGATATGCAAAACGTCAAAATCCCCGTCCTGGATGAAGCGCTTGACCTTGCGGGTTACCTTTGGCCCCACCGACAAGCGCGCGACCGAGCCGTTATACGCAATCGGGAAGGCTGGGCCGCCCTTGACCACGAAATCCGGCAGCGGCGTGGACTCCGCGGCGGGCCCAAGGACCTGGACAAAGTGGCCCTGTTCTATGAAAACGGTGGCTAGGTCAAGGATATGGGCCTGCACGCCACCGGGTTCGTCAAAAGAATACGGGCAAATGATACCGATGCGCATTAACGGGAACGTTCCTTTCGCGCTTGCCGGCGCCGTTCCACATCCTCATTCCATTGCGGCTGCAACATGTGCCAGTCTGCGGGGTGGCGCCGGATATTGGCCGCAAACCCATCCGCCATGCGCTGGGTGGTCTCCTGAATATCGGTGACCTCTACTTCTGGCGACACCGATAACCCCCAGCCATCGCCTTCAAACCAGGAATGCACCACGTGGAGTGCCGCACCGGTTTCGATGGCCAGCTGCGCAGGACCTGCCGCCATATTGGCTTCCTCGCCCATAAAATCTACTGTGATACCGCTGCGGGTGATATCGCGCTCTGCCAATAGGCAGACCACTCCACCCTCCTCAAGGGCCTCCTTCAGCCGCGCAAAGGGCGTAGCCGGCCCACCGGTAAGCGGCAGGACTTCAAAGCCTAATTCCTCGCGGTAATCTACGAAGGCATCAAAAAGCACCTCCGGCCTTAACCGCTCTGCCACGGTGGTAAATTGCCCGTAATGGCCCACCAGGAAAACCCCGGCCATATCCCAATTGCCGGAGTGTGGCAGCGCCAGGATCACGCCGCGGCCAGATTGCGCGGAGGCATCAAAGTGCTCAAGGCCCTCCAGGCCGCCCATGAGGCGCTCGTGCAGCTGGGGAACCGCATGAATCGCGGGAAGGCGAAACGCCTCCATCCAATAGCGCATATACGAGCGCATGGAATCGCGCACCAATTCGCGCGTGACGTTTTCTGCCCCTACCACGCGGGTGAGGTTTCGCCGCAGGCCATCCATGCCGCGCCCGCGATCGCTCGCATAATCCGCGACCCACCGGAAGATGGTGCGCGCTACCGGCTGGGGCAACCGGCGAACTACCTTCCAGCCCGCCAAATACCCAGCGGCTGCTACGTCTTCTTTATCCCACATGGTGGCCGGATCCTCCAGAAAAGTGTGTGCGCAATCCACGAACTAGCCGGAACGATAGTCCCCCGCTGCGCCCAAGGTCGCTTAAGTTATACTCCGGCATCTTGGCGCGCTGCAATGGCAATGCGCTGGTACACGGTAAAGATTGAGCCAACCGCCAAGATCCACAGCGATACCGCCGCGGCGTACTCTACGCCCAGGCCCTCAAGGCCGATTCCGCCCAGCGCCAAGATGAGGCGCTCCGGGCGCTCAATCAGGCCGCCCACCATGGTGAAACCGGAGGCCTCTCCCCTAGCCTTGATATAGGAAATGACCTGGGAGCATACCAAGGTAATGAGGCAGGCCGCCACGGTCCATTTGGACGCGTCTGCGGTATACACCAGCCACCAGGCGATGGCGCAGAATAACGCGCCATCGGTAATGCGGTCGCAACTGGCATCCAGCGTGGCACCGAAAGCGCTCGATTTACCGGTCAGGCGCGCCATGGTGCCATCGAGCATGTCAAAGGCGGCAAAGAGGCCGGATAATACGGCGGCGATAAACAGGTGGCCGGTAGGAATGAGGATCACCGAAATGGCGATGGTCACAATAGTGCCTACAACCGTGACCACGTTGGGAGTCAATCCCAACTTTAAAAAGGTCTTGGCTATAGGTTCCACCACCACGGCGGCGGGCTTTCGCCCATGCACGCTAAGCACGCGAGTCCTCCTCTTCCATGTCACGCCAACCCTCTGCCAGCACACGACGAGTGTCTTGCAGTAGTTGCGGTAATACCTTAGTCCCATCGAGGACAGTCATAAAGTTACTATCCCCGGGCCACCTTGGCACCACATGCAAATGCAGGTGGTCTCCCACCGAGCCGCCGGACGCGCGCCCCAGATTAAAGCCCACGTTAATGGCCTCTGGGCGTGACACACGCTTGAGTACCCGCACCGCCTTTTGGGCAAAGGCCATAAGCTCGTGGGATTCTTCCTCGGTGAGGTTTTCCAGCTCGGATTCCTTGCGGTACGGCACCACCATGAGGTGGCCGGCGTTATAGGGAAACAAGTTGAGCAGCGCATATACCGTTTCACCCCGCGCGATGATGAGCCCGTCCTCATCGCTGCCCTTCGGGGCTTCCACGAAGGGATCCTCGGACCGCTGCGCGATATAGGCCATCCGGTACGGTGCCCACAGTCGCTCCAACCGGTCCGGCTCACCGGCACCGGTATCGACGAATGTTTCCTCGCTTTGCCCCTTCTGCGGATTAGCGCCGGGCACGAATGAGCTCTTCTGTCGGCTGCTCGTTGGTGCGCTCTGCTACCCACGTGGAGATGAGCTCAACGGCTTCATCGACCGGCACGCCGTTGACCTGCGTGCCATCCAGGAAACGGAAGGAGACCGCACCGGCTTCCACGTCGCGGGCGCCGGCGACCAGCATGAAGGGCACTTTGCCCGTCGTGTGATTGCGGATCTTCTTCTGCATGCGGTCATCGGAGGTATCTACATCCGCGCGAATGCCCTTGCGGCGCAGCTTTGCGGCGACGCCCTCCAGATGCGGCACGAAGTCATCCGCGACTGGGATGCCCATGACCTGGTGCGGTGCCAACCACGCTGGGAATGCGCCCGCGTAGTGCTCAAGAAGCACACCGAAGAAGCGCTCGATGGAGCCGAAGAGGGCACGGTGGATCATGATCGGGCGCTTCTTCGTGCCATCGGATGCGGTGTATTCCAGCTCGAAGCGCTCCGGCAGGTTGAAGTCCAGCTGCACCGTGGACATCTGCCAGGTACGTCCAATGGCATCGCGGGCCTGGACGGAAATCTTTGGCCCGTAGAACGCGGCGCCCTCAGGATCAGGAACGAGCTCGAGCCCGGATTTTTCTGCCACGGACTGCAAGATGGCGGTCGAGCGCTCCCAAATCTCATCGGAGCCGACGAACTTATTGGGATCCTTGGTGGAAAGCTCCAAGTAGAAATCGGAGAGGCCGTAATCCTCAAGCAGCGAGATAATGAAGTCTAGAACCTGGGTGAGTTCTTCTTCCAGCTGCTCTTCGGTGCAGTAAATGTGGGCATCGTCCTGGGTAAAACCGCGCGCACGCGTCAAGCCATGCACCACGCCGGACTTTTCGTAGCGGTAGACCGTACCGAATTCGAAAAGGCGCAGCGGCAACTCACGGTAGGAACGGCCGCGGGATGCGAAGATCAGGTTGTGCATCGGGCAGTTCATCGGCTTGGCGTAGTAGTCCTGCGGCTCCTTGACCGCATTTCCCTCGGCGTCATACTCGCCATCGAGCTGCATCGGCGGGAACATGCCATCGGAGTAGAAATCAAGGTGGCCGGATTTACGGAAGAGGTCGCCCTTGGTGATGTGCGGGGTATTGACAAAGGAGTATCCCGCCTGCACGTGGCGGTTGCGGGAGTGGTTTTCCATCTCCATGCGCACGGTCGCGCCATTGGGGTGGAATACGGGGAAACCGGAACCAATCTCATCCGGGAAGGAGAAGAGATCTAGTTCCTGGCCCAAGCGGCGGTGGTCGCGCTTTTCTGCCTCTTCCACCATGGTCTGGTAGGCGGCCAATGCGTCCTTGGACTCAAAGGCGGTGCCGTAGATGCGCTGCAGGCCGGCGTTGGCCTGGTCACCGCGCCAGTAGGCGGCGGACGACCGAGTCAAGGCAAAGGCTGGGATATATTTCGTGGTGGGAACGTGCGGGCCGCGGCACAGGTCGAACCATTCCACCTCGTTGGTGCGCGGGTTCACGTTGTCATAGTGCGTCAGATCGCCGGCACCCACCTCAGCGGCCTCATCGGAATCCGGGTCCACGTTGCCCTTGTCCTGGATAAGCTCCAGCTTGAAGGGCTCATCCTGCAAGGCCTGTTCCGCCTCTGCCGTAGACGCATAGGTGTGGCGCTCGAAGCGCTGGCCTCCCTTGATGATCTTCTTCATCCGCTTTTCCAGGTTCTTGAGATCCTCCGGGGTGAAGGGCTCAGCGGTCTGGAAATCGAAGTAGAAGCCGTTTTCAATGGACGGGCCAATGCCCAGCTTGGTGCCGGGGAACTCGGCCTGTACGGCCTGGGCCATGACGTGGGCGCAGGAGTGGCGAATGACGGCGCGGCCATCTTCCTCACAGGCGGCTACCGGGACAAATGTCGATTCCTCATCCGGGGTGTGCGAAAGGTCATACAGGGTACCGTCCACGCCGCGGACTACCACGACTGCCTCTGGACCCTTATTGGGAAGGTTCAGCTCGCGGAGGGCCGCACCAACCGCTTGCCCGGCCGGCACGGTGAAGGATTCGTAATTTACCGGTGCTGCGGGAATAAGTTCCGCCATATTCGCGCTCCTTTTTGCGCTCGCGCAGATACGGCATACCTGGCCGCATCCACTAGTTAAATTTACGGATCGTCATTCTACAGGCCAGCATGTGTGCAAAGCGATTCCGCCCACCACGTTTCTTTGCCATCGCTGCCTTTGGTTCCCGGCGGGCAGAAATACATTGCCGAGCCAATATGGGTCAGCCACTCATTCAGCAGGTCCGCCTCATCAAGGCGCGCCTGAATGGGCTCGAATTGCTTGGTGGGATCCTGCTGGTAACAGATGAAAATCTGGCCAATATTGGATAGTTGGCCATCCTTGCCATCCGGCGGCAATTCGTAGTTATAGGGCCGGCGCAAGATCTTTTGCTCCGGGTGGTCCTTCGGCGCAGTCGCCCGCGCCATGTGGGAGTTCTTATCGATGACCGGCAGGCCATACTCATCCGTGGCCTTAAAGTCCGCCTCATCGAATTCCTTATCACCCGTAAGCGGTGCCCCGTTTTCCAGCTTGCGGCCCACCGCATTTTCACGGGAGGAGCGGTCCAGCTTTTCCCAGGTATCGAGGTTCATGCGGATGCGGCGCACCACCATGGCCGCACCACCCTGCTGCCACTTCGGGCCATCCTCGATCCAGACTTGGTCAGCGAATTGTTCATCGCCGCGCGGGTTCACGGTGCCATCTTTTTGGCCAAACATATTGCGCGCGGTCGCGCCCTTTTCGTGGCTGCCGTAGGCGTTGATAAAGCCCTGCTGCAGCCAGCTAACTTCGGCATAGTGCTCGCCAGAGCGCACCATGTGCCGCAGCGCATAGGTATTCATCAGCGGGTCATCGCTGCAAATCTGCAGGACGATGTCAGTTTGGCCCCACTTGTCATCTAATTGGTCGCGGGAATAGGCGCGGACATCGCCAAGCCACTTCGGCTTATCCACGCCCAGCAGGGAGAAAATGCGCTCGCCCAGCCCACACGTAATGGTGAGGTTCGCAGGCTGGCGCACCATTTCCGGTTCCAAGGTCCCCAACGGCGGCTGGCCCGTGCACAGCGCTCGCGCGTCCTCAGTCCACAGCTTCATGAGCCGGGCAAAGCCCTGCTTGCCGATGCCCCCTTTAAGATCAAAGCCCACCAAGTTCAGGTGCGCTTGCTCCGGCGTGTCAATCCCGGCCTGGTGTGGGCCGTCGAAAGCCACGGTGGCATCGGCAAGCGGGGGCTGCTCCTCCGCTTCAGCGTGTGGTGTTGATTTATCCGAGTTGCATCCCACCAGCGCAATGGCGCTGGTAGACACTGCAGCGCCGGTGAGAAATCCCCTTCTGCTGAATCCCGTCATGATTAGTGCTTGTGGTTTTCTTTCTCGTCGTCCTTGCTGGAGTGGTCGTGACCGGAGTGGTCGTGGCCAGAGTGATCGTGACCGGAGTGGTCATGGCCGGCGTGATCGGAGTGATCGTGGCCTGCGTGACCGTGGTCCATGCCCTCCATGTCGCCGTAGTCCTCATCGCCAGCACCCATGGTGCGGGCCTGGATGGTGCCCAGGTCAAGCTCCTCGCCGTCAGACAGGGTGACCGTCATCTCGAGCGAATCACCAGGCATGATGCCTTCCTTCATGCCCATCAGCATGAAGTGGTCACCGCCAGGAGCAAGCTCGTGGCTCTCGCCGGCCTTGACAACCAAGGGGCTGGACTTTTCGCGCATCTGGCCATCGACGGTCTCGTGAATCTGGTTCATCTCTGCGTCCAGGCTCGTGGAGAAACCGGTGATCTCGATGTCTTTATCCGAGTGGTTGACCAACGTACCGAAGATGGCGGTCATGTCCTTGTCTTCGTTGGCGCGGACGACGGCGTCCTCGAAGGTCAGGTCCTTATCCGCTGCAGCGGTAGATTTACTGGTTTCTGCGGTGGAAGAAGCGGCCGAAGTCGACTCCGAGTTGCTGGAATCGCTCTCGTTATCCGGGGAGCAACCAGCAAGAACCAGGGCGCTGAGGGATACGCCGGCAATCAGGTGGGAAATTTTCTTAGTCATTATTTGTGACCTTTCGAGTCGTTTCGACGGGTTTTAGCAATCAGCAAAGCCAGAACGGCCGCTATGGCCAGCACACCGCCCACTGCCAGGATGATTTTCACCGACGTGGGCATATCGCTTGAAGAATCTGCAGCTCCATCTGCATCTGCAGCGTCGGTGGAGGAAGCATCATCGCTATCCCCACCTGTGACCGTAAATGAGACCCCACCGCGCGTTGCGTGTCCATCCGAGGAGGTGATGTTGTAGCCCACCTGGTAGTTACCTGGGCCGGGATCCACATCATCTGGAGTTGTGATCGTCAGATCGCGTTCATCGAGCTCCGGCTCCTGGCTAAAGATCTGTTCCCCAGTGTCCTTATTGGTTACCGCAAAGGTGTTGAACTGGTCTTTAGGGATGCCGGAGAACTCCAGGGTAATTTCCTCAGGAAACTCCTCGAGCTGGTCGCCCTCCTTTACGGTTCCGCCCACGACGGAATCGTGCGCCAGTGCTACGGGTGCGGATCCGCCCGCGATAAGCGCGGTAGCTCCCACTGCCACTGCCGTGCGGCGCAACCAAGGTACGCGATGGCTCATTTTCAGCTCCTTCAGTTCTGAATTTTGCGTGTACATGCAAAGACATCCTAATCCCACCGAATGCCTTGGTGACAATCGTGGTCATCAGGGTGTCTCTATCAATAGTCGGGAACCATATCCCCATAGTTCCGCACCGAAGCGAAAAAGTCTGCGATCTCTATCACTACAGAAGCTTTGAGATTGCCGCATGCAAAAAGCCGCCTTGCTAACAAGGCGGCTTGAATGGAGCGGATGACGAGACTCGAACTCGCGACCCTCACCTTGGCAAGGTGATGCGCTACCAACTGCGCTACATCCGCAGGTAAATCAAAAGATTCACCAAGGGCCACAAGATGACCCTCGTGCGCGATACTGGGATTGAACCAGTGACCTCTTCCGTGTCAGGGAAGCGCTCTCCCACTGAGCTAATCGCGCCTAATGCCCGAAGGCATTAAGACGTTGAGGTGGAAACGGGAATCGAACCCGTGTGCACGGTTTTGCAGACCGTTGCCTCACCACTCGGCCATTCCACCGTGGCGATACCGCCTCACACAATACAGTGTTGGAGCGGATGACGAGACTCGAACTCGCGACCCTCACCTTGGCAAGGTGATGCGCTACCAACTGCGCTACATCCGCATGCGAAACCAGGCCCGGTTTCTAGGACAAAGTCCTTGTGCGCGATACTGGGATTGAACCAGTGACCTCTTCCGTGTCAGGGAAGCGCTCTCCCACTGAGCTAATCGCGCGCTATTCATTTAGTTCCACTTTCCTTGGTGGCATAATACCCTCTAGAAAAGCGTGGAGCGGATGACGAGACTCGAACTCGCGACCCTCACCTTGGCAAGGTGATGCGCTACCAACTGCGCTACATCCGCATCGCGCCGCACTGCTTAATGCTTTGCGGTGCGTGAACAAACATTATCGTGCTCCCTGCTAGTTTCCAAATCCCCAGCCCAGCACACCTATTGCGCGGCGTAAATCACTCACTTATCGACGGTGTGAATTGCAGGGTTGTCATTTAACCCGCGCGCTCACCTTCCCAGACATATCCGCTTTAACCCCACCTTCCGCGCCCTCCATCCAGCCAATTAGGAAAATGGAATGCACCGGGTGTAGATTTATCCCCCGCAAGGTCCTATAGCTCAGTGGGAGAGCGTTCCGTTCACACCGGAAAGGTCACTGGTTCAATCCCAGTTAGGACCACCACCGCCCACCTAAGCTTAATTTCGTTTGCTTAGATGGGCTTTTCCCATTCAAGTAGGCTTTTTGGCTTATCTGAGTAAAGTGTCCACCCGTGTTGTGGATACTTTTGGGAATTCTTGCTGGTCTGGTTTTACCGATACAAACGCTGGTTAATACTCGCCTTCGCGCCTCCACCGGTACCCCGTTTTCCTCCTCGATGATTTCCTTCGCCGTAGGAACGGTAACCCTGCTCATCGTGGCCATCGCCGTTACCGGCGGTAACTACGGCATTGCCCAGGCTTTTAACGAGCCACTCTGGATTTGGTTCGGCGGTTTGCTAGGTGTTGTCGCTTTGACCGGAAATATTCTTCTCTTTCCACACCTAGGCGCGGTGCAGACCGTAGTCTTACCCATCGCGGGGCAAGTCATCATGGGTCTTATAGTTGACCACTTCGGGCTCTTCGAGTCCCCTCAATCTTCTCTCACAGCAGTGCGCGCCATCGGTGCCATTATCGTGCTTATCGGCGTGATTGCGGTGGTAGCTACCCCGAGCGCTGCAACAAGTAGCGAGGATTCCGCGACCGCCCTGTGGCTCTGGCGGCTCGCCGGGTTTATCTTTGGCTGTTTCACCGCCAGCCAGTCCGCTATCAACGGACATCTGGGCCAGGTCACGGGCTCTCCGGTCAGTGCTGCGCTGGTTTCTTTCGCCGTCGGCGTTACCGCCCTGGTCATCGTCAATATCGTGTTGCGCTGGCGCCCGCGCATCGAGCGCCCGGAAGGAAAACCCAACCCGTGGTGGATGTGGATAGGCGGTGTATTGGGCGCGCTTTTCATCTTCGGCAACGCCGCCCTCGTTCCGCAGATTGGTACCGGTCTCACCGTGGTTGCCGGCCTGCTTGGCTCGATGCTGGGCTCGCTCATCATTGACCGCGTAAGCGGCGCCCCCATTAAATCCCGCCAGGTGCTTGGCATTGCCCTCCTTTTAACCGGTGTGGTGCTCATTCGGCTGGTGTAGCTGACAGGGCGATTCACCCCGGCAGAACCATTACACTGGCAGAGCATGGACATCGCTTCGCTTTTAGGGCCCGAGCCCTCTTACCTACCCGCCCTCCGGGCCAATATGGTTTCTACCCTCACCGGGTCTGCCACCATCAACGACCTTTCTGAGGCCATGGGCAATGACACCGACGGAAAGCTTTTCCAGGCCCTGCGTGGCTGGGCGGACGTTGTTTTTGTGGGTGGGCAAACGGTCAGGTCAGAAGATTATTCGGGAGTAGAGCAACACTCTCCCGATTCGCCTCCCGCTCCCATTGCCGTACCCACGCAAAGCTTGAAGTTTGAGCCGGACTCGAAATTCTTAACCCACTTCACCACCGCCCCGCTCTTCCTTGTCCCCCACGCGGCGCTGCAGAACCCGGAGGTGTCCGCGAGGAAAGGTCCTCTTGAGGCGGCAGGCGCAGAGGTAATCGATGCAGGTGAAGGCACCATGCAGGACTACCTCCGCGTATTGCGGGAGCGGGGATTTCAGCGCATCCTTTGCGAGGGTGGGCCAGGAATGCTCGGCCAGCTGGTGCATATCGATGCCATCGACCAGATGTATCTCACCTTGGATCCCCACCTGTCCACCGGCGTGGAAAAGCCCGTGGCTACCTTTCATGGCACGCACTCCCACCGCCGAATGCACCTAGAAAATATTGCCGCAGATACTGATAGCACGGTGTTTCTGCGATACTCGCGCGCGTCTGAACCCGTAGACTAAAAGGTCGTGTCTGCTCGAATAAACGCCGCCGCATGGCCTATTGCCGTTCTCCTCGTCATTCAGCGCGTTTTCATCGTCGCGCGCAATGGGACGCTGACTGATGATTTCACCACGGTCTATAGCGCGCTAAGGCGCATGGTCGACGGTATTCCGGTGTATGAGCAGGCCTATAACCATGTGGATCCGTTGTATCTCTACACCCCGGGTGCAACGCTATTCCTATCGCCTTTAGCGTGGCTCGATTTTGGCCCAGCGCGCGGGCTTTTCATCGTGGTCAATGCCCTTGCCATCATTGTCGCATTAGCACTGCTGACCCACGTGGTGGGAAGAAAGCTCACCTCGCCGGTGTTTCCGGTCTCTATCGCTTTAGCTTTCGCTACCGAATCTGTCACCAATACTTTGGCGTTTACCAATATCAACGGTGTGCTCTTATTCTGCATGGTGCTTTTCCTGTGGGCTTTCTTAGAGGCTGAGCGCACCCCGCAGCTCGCGTGGGTTTCCGGCATAGCCATTGGGCTAGCCATTTTGATTAAGCCCCAATTCGCGCCCCTCCTCTTCTTGCCCCTAGTCAAGCTGCAGTGGCGCAACCTCCTCGCGGGGCTGGGGATTCCAGTGGTGCTTAACCTCCTCGCGTGGCCCCTGGTGCCCGGTGCAAGCGGTTACCTGGACAAGCTTGTGCCCTATCTGTCCACGACCCGCGATTATGCCAATTCCTCCTGGGCGGGATTACGCGCCTATGTGGAATTTGGACCAGTCCTCTACTGGGTGGTGTGGGTAATCTTCGCTGCCTTGATCGGCTGCACGGTGCTTGGGCTATTGCGGTGGCGACAATCCGAACCGGTGTTTTGGGCGCTGACGACGAGTGGCGCGATTATGGTGGGGATCTTCTTCTTGTCCTCGCTAGGACAGCAATATTATTCAATGTGGCTATTCCCGCTGATATTCACCGTGGTCCTGCCGCGCTCCGTCTTTCACTCAGTGGGCGCATGGGTGGCCGCGTTCCTGTTCTTGGCGCCTGTGTCGTGGACATCGCACGCGCACCCGGATGCTGGGCGGTGGATGAACTTCTTCTCCGGCACCGTGGGATGGAGCCTGCTCATCGTCATCATCTTCGCCTGCGTTGCCGGATGGTGGCGTGCAACGCAAATAAAGGATTAAACTTAAAGTCATGACTGATTTTAAGCTCATTGCTGATGCCGACTGGCAAAAGCGCCTTAGCCCCGAAGAATATTACGTATTGCGCGAAGCTGGTACGGAGCCTCCGCACGTGGGCAAATACACCGATACCACCACAGAAGGTGTCTACTCCTGCAAGGCCTGCGGCGAGGAGCTATTCCGTTCCACCGAGAAGTTCGATTCCCACTGTGGTTGGCCTTCCTTCTTCTCCCCGCTAGCCGGTGACAAGATCATCGAGCGGGAAGATAACTCCTTGGGCATGCGCCGCATCGAGGTACTATGCGCCAACTGCGAGTCCCACTTGGGCCACGTTTTTGAAGGCGAAGGCTACGATACCCCGACTGACCTGCGCTACTGCATCAACTCTATTTCCTTGAACCTGGAAGAAAAGCCCATCGAGGAAAACTAGGATTTCACTACCACGCGCAGTGAGATCAAATGACAGCGCTGGGAGCTCGCTCCAGTAAAGGGTGCTCCCAGCGCTGTTTTTGTTTCACATCTTAAGGCAAAACCTTAATGAGTTCTGCGATGTCCTTCACGCGGCGTCCGGTGTGGAAAGGAATTTCCTCGCGGACGTGGTGGCGGGCTTCGGTATAGCGCATCTTATACATCAGGTCCACGATGCGGTGCAGCTCGTCGGCCTCAAAGGCTAGCACCCACTCATAATCCCCAAGCGCGAATGCCGGCACAGTATTGGCGCGCACGTCGGGGTAGTCGCGTGCCTGCATGCCGTGTTCCATCAAAATGCGGCGGCGCTTTTGTTCGTCCATCGTGTACCAGTCATACGAACGCACGAATGGATAGACGGCAATCCACTCCTTGGGCTCTTCCCCCATGATGAAGGAAGGCAAGTGGGATTTATTGAACTCGGCCGGCCGGTGCAAGGCGTTTCCAATCCAGGTCACCTCGCTTACCTGGCCCAAGGTGGTCTCCCGGCGGAAATCGCCGAAGGCTTTTTGGATATCGGAAAATTCCTCAGCGTGCCACCAGATCATGAAGTCTGCAGAATCGCGCATCGCGGTCAGATCGTAGACGCCGCGAACGGTGACCTTATTGTCCTTTTCTAGCTCCGCAAAGAATTCTTGGGCTTGGGAGATAATCTCCTCGCGCTCGGTGCCCAGGCCGCCTGGGATCACCTTAAAAACGGCGTGTTGGGAGTACTGCTGTACTTCGTTGAGTTCCTTGAAATCGAGCTTCGCCATTGCCTTCTCCTTTGCAGAAGCTTATTCGAATATTCGGACATATCCATCATAAGTTGGAGTTACACCGATTGTCATCCCTCTCCCCTGTGTGCCTCCCACTATCGGCGCGCCTCCGCCAGCTCAAGGTAGCGAAACTATAGCTTTATCAAGGTGAGTAATTCCGAATCGACCACGCCCAGCGCCGGTAAGAATGCCGGAGGCAACTCCGGAGATGGTGCAGCCTTTACCTCCCTACGCCGCAACGACGAGGCACAAGAGCCGACGACGCCACCGGCTTTTACTCAGGCGGTAGAGTCCATGCACGCGGCCACTCTTCGCCCTGAGATTAGCCTCGGGTCCATTCGCCCACCGCAGCGGCTAGCCCCCTTTAGCCACGCCATTGGCCTTGAGGTGGGCACGGAAGAGGAGCCCGATATTATCGCCACCGATTCAGATGGCGATGCCTTCGGGCGCCTCATCCTCCTCCATGACCCAGGCGCGGAAGAGGCCTGGGAGGGCGCGATGCGCCTAGTGGCGTATATCCAGGCCGATATGGATGATTCGGTAGCAGGAGATCCGTTGCTGCCGGACGTCGCCTGGCAGTGGCTCAATGAAGGCTTAGAAAAAGAGGGCGCGGAGCTTACCAACCTCGGCGGCACCGTCACCTCCACCGCTTCGGTCCGCTTCGGAGAGATCGGCGGTCCCCCGCGCGCTTATCAGATTGAAATGCGCGCATCGTGGACCGCGGAGGGACTAGATTTAGCACCGCACGTGCAGGCCTTTGCACAAGTATTAGCCAACGTCGCGGGCCTGCCGCCTGAAGGCGTTACTGAGCTCGGCCGCTAAGATGGTGGAATTTCGGAAGCGTCCGAAAGAGGGTATTCCGAAGGTCTTATCCACCCCGGCGGAATTTGCCGAGGCGGCCGCGCGGTTGCAAGCGGGTACTGGGCCCTTTGCCATCGATACCGAACGCGCCTCAGGTTACCGGTACGATGACCGCGCCTTTCTCATCCAGATCCGCCGGCGCGGCGCCGGGACGATGCTTTTTGCTCCAGAAGGCCACCGCGCGGAGTTAACCCAGGTGCTGGCCCCGGTGCTCAATGGTCAGCACTGGATCATTCACGCCGCCCCCTCGGATCTCCCCTCTCTTGGGTGGCTCGGGCTTTTCCCCGGCACCCTTTTCGATACGGAATTAGCCGCCCGGTTTGCTGGCTTTCACCGCACCAATTTGGGCGCCATTATCGCGGAGCTTTTCGATGTCCAGTTAGAAAAGGGCCACGGCGACGATGACTGGTCCATCCCGCGGTTGAGTGAAGAAATGCGCGCTTATGCCGCACTCGATGTCGAGCTCCTGCTGGAACTAGCTACGACGCTGCGCGATATCTTGGCCGAACAAGAAAAGCTGGAGTGGATGCTGGAGGAGTGCGCGGCAATCGTCGCCAAGCATGCACATGACACCTCCCCACAGCCGGGCTCCTGGCGCGATATCAAGGGAGTATCGAGCTTAAAGAATGGGAAGCAGCGCGCCGCGGCGCAATCACTGTGGAACCTGCGCGATGATATTAGCCGGCGAACCGATACCGCGCCTGGGCGGGTACTGCCCAATAAGGTGCTGGTAGAGATAGCCCGGGTTTTGCCCAGCACGCAGCCGCAGCTCACCCGCATCAAGGGGTTTCCGCGGCGGCGCAAGGGTGCCGCGCAGCGCTGGTTGCGGGCGGTGCAGCAGTCCCAGAAAATTCCACCGCGGGGGCGCCCGGGTTCGCTCCGTGAGGAAAGAACCGTTCCCTCCAAATCGGTGTGGTCCAGGGAGTATCCAGAACTGTGGGAGGAGTATCAGCAAATCCGCGCCGCCGTTGGGGACATCGCCGAAGAGCTCGGGCTACCATCGGAGCTGCTACTGCGACCCGCTACCCTCCGCGCTGCCGTGTGGGCGGCGATTGGTGGGAGCGGAACCATCAGCCAGCCTGAAGACGTGCCCGCCTTCCTAGAAAGCGAAGGCGCGCGGTCATGGCAGGTCAACCTCGTTGCCCCAGCATTGATCGCGAGCCTATTTTCCCAGCCGCACTAATCGGTGAGGTTGTCTACCCACTCGGTAATCGATGCAGCAATGAGCTCTGGGCTTAGGCCAAACTCTTCCAAAACCTCGCCGCGGGAACCGTGCTTGGGGAAGTAGCCAGGAACGCCAAGGCGCCGCACCGGGGTATCCACCTCTGCGGCTCCGAGAGCCTCAGCAATCATGGACCCGATGCCGCCGCGAATGAGGCCGTCTTCTACCGTCACCACCAGATCGTGATCTGCCGCCATAGCGATGACGGAGCTTGCCACTGGCGCGACCCATCGCGGGTCAATGACCGTGACGTTGAGCCCCTGCTTCTCCAGCTCTTGCGCGGCCTTAATGCTCCGTGCGGACATCGCACCGATAGAAACGATGAGGACCTCGGGGGTATCCTCACCGGCGTCAGCCTCGCCGTAGTAGAGGATATCGACGCCATCGGCAAGCGTATCCACGGCTTCCATATCGGGCAGCAAGTTTCCCTTGGGGAACCGGACGACTGAAGGCCCAGAATCAATGTCCAGAGATTCGTGAAAGAGCTCGCGCAGGCGCGCACCATCGCGCGGGGCAGCGATGTGCATGCCAGGGACAATGCTCATTAAGGACATATCCCAAATTCCGTTGTGGGAGGCGCCATCAGATCCCGTCACGCCCGCGCGGTCCAGCACGATGGTCACCGGCAGCTTGAGCAAGGCAATATCCATGATCACCTGATCCACAGCCCTATTCAGGAACGTGGAATACACAGCCACCACGGGGTGCATGCCGCCCAAAGCCAAACCAGAGGCAGAGGCCATCGCGTGCTGCTCGGCGATGCCCACATCAAAGAACCGCTCTGGGAAACGCTCCTGGAAGGGAGCCAGCCCCGTAGGACCCGCCATGGCTGCGGTGATTGCAACGATGTCATCGCGCTTTTCCGCCGCCGCGATCAATTCTTCAGAAAATGCGGCCGTCCACCCCGGCTGCTTGGTGCCCTTCGCTACGCCGGTTACCGGATCGATAGCGCCCGTCGAGTGCATCTGATCCTTCGGCTCATTGACCGCAGGCGCAAACCCGTGGCCCTTTTCCGTGACCACATGCACGATAATGGGGCCCTCATAATCGCGGGCATAGGAAAGCGCATGCACCAAACCATCGATGTCATGGCCGTAAATGGGGCCAATATATTTAATCCCCAGCTCAGGGAAAATCTCCGTGGGCAAGACCGTGGACTTGACGCCTTCTTTCATGGCATGGAGCGCATCAAAGGCGCGCTCGCCTACCCACCCCATGGATTTCAAGCGGCGCTTGCCCTGCTCCATGAGCTCGTCGTAGCCATGCTGGGAACGAATGCGCCCCAGGTTTTCAGAAATGCCGCCAATCGTGGGCGAATAGCTGCGACCGTTGTCATTGACCACGATGACCGCATTGCGCTTTTTATCTTCAGAGATATTATTGAGCGCTTCCCAGCACATGCCGCCGGTAAGCGCGCCATCGCCGACGATGCCGATGACATTGCGGTGGCCTTCCCCGCGAATCTTGAAGGCCTTAGAGAGTCCATCCACAGTCGATAGCGAGGCGGAAGCATGCGAGGATTCCGTCCAGTCGTGCTCGGACTCACCGCGGTCCGTATAACCGGACAGGCCACCCTTTTGGCGCAGGGTATCGAATTGGGCCGTGCGGCCAGTGAGCATTTTGTGCACATAAGACTGGTGGGAGGTATCGAAGATGATGGGCTCGCGCGGGGAATCAAAGACCCGGTGCAGCGCAATGGTCAATTCCACCACGCCCAAATTGGGCCCCAAGTGCCCACCAGTCACCGATACCTTATCGATGAGGCGCTGGCGAATATCCGCCGCAAGTTCCTCCAACTTATCTGCAGGCAGTGCCTTCAGGTCTTGCGGCGAGTTTATGGTATCCAAGATAGTCATGGAGCGGCCTTCAACTCCTTCTGTGCTTAGTTCTTCCTATCCACCGTACCCGTGGTCCGTATTTTCTTTTATATCGGCTCATTACTTCAGGCGAGGTATTTTCGCGTTAAACGGAACTCTGCGCCGGCTTATCTGCTTCGTTATCTGGGGTAATAAGAGAGATAACCTCAAAGTGATGGGTGCCAGGAAAGGCATTGATTAGCGCCATTTTCTCAGGCTTGTACCCAGCGCTGTGCCACAGGGATAGATCGCGGGCAAAGGTTGCGGGATCGCAGCCCACATGAACCACGGCCTGCGGCTTTGCCTCCGCCACGGCGCGGATAACCTGCTCGCCCGCCCCGGTTCGCGGCGGATCGAGCACCACGGCACCAGGTTGGGGCAATTGCGCAGCAACCTGTTCTACCTTCGCGGATTTGACTGCAATATCGATATCACGCAACCCCGGCTGCGTAGTCGCCGTTGCCGCGGGCGAATAGTCCACGGAAATGACTTTTCCGCCGGTGGCTTCTGATAGCGCGGGCGCGAATAAACCGACGCCGCCGTACAAATCCCAGGCAATCTTCTGCTGGTAATTCCGGCCGGCCAGCCACTGCCCCGCCGCAGCGCTATAAAGTTCCGGCGCCGCAACATGCGCTTGCCAAAAGGCCGTGGCAGGGAAGGAAAACTCGCGGCCATTGACGTATTCGACCACGGTGCCAGAGCCCTCGATGACCTCGCGAATGGTCTCCACGCGCCTGCCCCGCGGTGCCTTGCGCGTTTCCACCACATGCCGGTTACCCGCGCCATCGAGAACCGCGACGATTTCGGCCCCCGGGGTAAAAAGCCGCGCGCCGTCGCCTACCAAACCATCAATCAAGCCATCTGCTAGTTGGGTACAACCGACAGAAGTCACCAGCTCATTCGAGCGGTACTTCCGCAATCCGGCGCGGCCTTGCTTGTCGACGCCCAACCTGACCCTCGTCCGCCAGCCCCGTACCGGCGGCAGGTCGTGTTGTTCAATAGTGAGGGACTCGAGCCCTTCTATGCCGCTACGGCGCAGCTGTTCGCGGAGAACGTCCATCTTGATGTCTAGTTCCGCTGCGGGATCCAACTCTGCAAAATCGCAGCACCCAGCACCAAGCTCCGCGGCGGGGCAACTACTGGGTACGCGCAGAGCCCCTGCGGTGACGATGCTATCGAGTTCGCCCTTGATAAAGGACTTTTTCACCTTACCGGCGGTTGCGCGAACCGTGTCCCCCGGAAAAGCCCGGGGAACGAAGACGACGCGCCCGTCTGAGGCGTGGCCGATGCCAAGTCCACCATGGGCCATGCGGTCAATGGTGACCTCCAGGGTGTTTCCGCGAGATAGAGCGGACTCATTCATTTTCTGCCTCGAACTCTTGTGTACTGCGATCTGAACTTGTGGCAAGCCCGGCATTTTCTGCCGCTTCTACCGCGGCATCTGCGCGGCGCACCATCCACACGGTCAATGCGGTCACCAATAGCGTCAAGGGCCAGCCCATGACGATCCTGGTAATGCCCAAGGCGGTCGTCTCCCCGGCATCATAAATCGCGCGCTGGATAATAAACCGCGCTAAGAAGATAACGGCCCACCCGGCGGTGGCAATGGAATAGGCCCTGCGCGCAAGCTTTACCTTCTGCCAGGCCATATCATCGCCGTTCAAGCCCTTCCAGATAACGCCAACGGCCGGCCACCGGAAGAGAATTGATAGCGACGCGGCGATAAACAGGGCCAGTGACATCCAAATGCCGTATAGGAAGTAGCCTTTGGCATCGCCGGTAAACCAGGCGATGGCGGCGCAAATGGCCACCCCGATAAGGCCAGAGATGGCCGGCTGAATGGTCTGTTTGCGAACGATGCGCCATATGGCGATCACTACCGCCACACCCAGCGCGGAGATGAGCGCCGGGGTTAGGCCGTAAAGGCTATTAACTGGAATAAGGACGACGATGGGCAAGGTGGCCGCAACCAGTCCGGGAAGGCCTCCCATTTGTTCCAACAGAGTTGGCTCATTATCGCGGTCCTGATCGTCGCCTAGCTGTGGAGCCTGCGGCTCCGGCAAAGAGTTACTCACGTAGCGTTCTGCTTTACTTACTTATCGGTATCGGGGTTAGACCCCTTGTCTTTGTCATGTGCGGGAGATTCATTGTCCCCCTTGGGTGGCTGCGCGCCCAAATCGCGCAGTTGCTGTTCGGCTTCCGCCTCAGCTGCGGGATCGGGGCCGCCTACTCCGTTTTCTGGGTGACCTTGGGCCGCCTGCCCCTGGGAATTTGCGCCTGATTGGTCCTGCTGGCGCTTTTCCATGGCTTGTTTGACCTGCTCCACCAGCTGCTTGGGCATGATGACCGGCAGTGCATTGCCCGCCAAAATGGGATCTTCACCGCGGTAGACAAAGGTGCGCGATGCTACGTCGCGCGCGATCTGCGCTAAATCTTCTTCAAGGCCGGTAGGTGCTGCAAGAGTTAAGCGCAGCATCCACCGCGGGCCTTCGGCGCCAATGACGCGCAGTTGGCCGTTGTCATTTTTGCCAACGATTTCCAGCCCCCAAGGGCCTTGCTCCGTGGTGACGGATAGCCCATCGCGGCTCATGCCTTCCTTGATTTCTTCCACGGATTCAGCCCACTGGCCAGGCTTGCGTGGAGCTGCGAAGGCAACGGGAGTAATACGGCCCGCCTTGGTGACAATGTGCAGCATCTTCGGGCCTTGTTCGCCCATTTCTACCTGGACCTGGGAATCCTTGGGCAGCGGAATGCGCATCGAGCCAAGGTCAAGGATGCCGATGGAAGAATCAGCAAAGTCAAAGTCTTCGATATTGACGGAATCGCCATCGAAGGGGCCGGTTTCGCCATTTACGGCGTCGTGGGCAAACTCCGTTGGCACCTGTCCCGAAGCTGCGGCGGCATCGGCAGCCGTATCTTTTACGGATGCAAAGGAATTCGATTCAGCCGAAGCCGATCCTGCGGAATCAGCGGCAGGCTCTTGCGGCTGCGATTGCCGTGAGGCCTCCGGCTCTTCCTTCCGGTTGTCATCGTTTTTCTTTTTGCCAAATGGCCAAATACCCATGTGTTTAAACCTTTCTATACCCCGGTTGATCCGTAGCCGCCGGTACCGCGGTCGGTCTCATCCAAGTCTTCTACTTCGCTAAAATCCATTAGTTCTACACGCTGTACCACGAGTTGAGCGATGCGCATGCCGCGCTCGATCTCGATCGGGGTGTGGGAATCGTGGTTGATCAGGCACACCTTGATCTCCCCGCGGTAGTCAGCATCCACGGTACCCGGCGTATTGACAATGGACAGCCCGTGTTTAGCTGCTAGGCCAGACCTCGGATGAATTAATCCCACGGTGCCCAGCGGCAAGGCCATGGCTATACCGGTGCCAACGAGGGCGCGTTCGCCAGGTTGGAGGGTAAGCGCCTCGGCAGCATAAAGATCGGCGCCGGCGTCACCCCGATGGGCCCGAAATGGCATCGGCAGCCCTTTATCGAGGCGCTTAATTTTGACGTCTCCTACTGGCGTTAGTTCCTGCGGTAGCGAATTCGAATCAGTCACTTAGCCAATCCTACCTGCCCCAGCCGGTTCATTCTGCGCCTGGAGTGGACTAGACTGCCTAGACGTGTCTGATATTCCTGCTCCTCAACCCGCTGACCCGAAAGTGTTGTATCGCGAACGCCAATGGGTGCCGTGGTACTTCTGGATTTTTGCAGCAATCGTTGTGGCTTTAACCTCAGCTACGGCCGGACTCAACCGCTCTGTGTGGTGGACCATCATTCCCGCGGTCCTGCTCGGAGCCATCGCTATCTGGGTGCTCATCACGTGGTCTGGGACCGTTGTGCAAGTAGAACAAGATGAAGATGGCACGCGGTGGCTGCTCGTCAAAGACGCACAGCTACCCAATGAGGTTGTCTCTCGTTCGATTACCGTTCCAAAGTCTGCGCGCCATAACGCACTGGGCCCGCAATTCGATCCGGCCGCATTCTTGGTCTCTCATGCCTGGATTGACGAGCACGCCATGATGGTCCTCAATGATCCGGAAGATGACACCCCATATTGGCTCATTGCCTCGAAAGATCCAGACCAACTGCTCCGCGCCTTCCTGCCAGAGCAGCACGCGTAAAATTCGTAGATTCTAGGGGTCGCTGCTTTTTAGAAGGCATCACCTGTGAGAGTGCCGTTGGTGTTTTCCGTGCTACTGCATCCCCCCCCGAGCAAGCCCGCATGACAGCATTAAAGCAGACTTTCGGTCGCACCTTACGCGGGTTCTTGTACCGTCAGTGAAAAGTTGGACTAGGAAGAGATCACAATGGGTTTCGGAGGAGCTTTAGGCAGAACTCAAAAAGATGGGAAACCCTGGATACCTCCTTGGTGGTTTTCCTTTGTGCTACTGCCGCTAATGGTCATCGCTGAATTTTATGTCAGCCAAGTAACCGGTTGGCGGGGAGTGTCCTCATCCAACGTGGAAGGAGTCTCTTGGAGCGAAGTGAGCTCTGACGGCATCGTCCTTCACGTAGTGAGGTACATGGCTTTTTACTTCGTTCTAGTCCTGCCCATCTTCTTGGTTCGTCGATACCTATGGGAGAAACGGCAAAAGCAAGGAAGCGAACCGGATGAAAAGGGCAAAGACGAACAGCCTTAGATATAGCTGGATAACTGAGGGGGCCTGCCCATTACGTTGTTAGCAGTTCCGCTCGGAGGAGCCCAGGATTCGTAATCCTAGCCCCATGCTGGGGCAGGTTATGTTTATCTGCGTTCCTTCTGCCTTGTGGCAATGGAACTAGTCGCTGGCTTCGGTATGGCTTATTTCTGTCCCTGTCTGACAATGATCCGGGGGGTGATGCCGCCGAAGGCAGTGACATACTCCAAACTGCTAATAGGAACCTGACCCAGCCCAGGTGGTATGAGGTCTCACAGTAATGTGGATGCCAGCGTGAAGTATGTCCGACCAACCCCAGCGATGAAGCTTAAATAATCCAACTTCTCATTCATCGCCAGGAGGCATACACCCATGGCCTATGACTTCGTCATTGGCGTGGACGTCGGCAAATACTTCCACCACGCCTGCGTCCTCGATCCCCAAGGCAGACAAGTCCTGTCCAGGCGCATCAACCAGCATGAAGGCTCGCTACGCAAGCTCTTTGGCCAATTCCTCGCTGACGACGCCTCGGTCCTTGTCATTGTCGATCAACCCAACAACATCGGCCGGTTAACCGTCGCAGTCGCCCAAGACATGGGCGTCGACGTTCGCTATCTACCAGGACTTGCCATGCGGCAGCTCTCTCGCATCCACGTCGGCAACTGTAAGACCGATGTGCGCGACGCCTACGTTATCGCCCATGCCGGTCTTAACCTTCCAGATTCCTTGCGCAGTGTCGACCGCGTTGAGGACGTCTTTATCCAGCTGAAAGTTCTCAACGGTATCGACGAAGACCTCGCCCGGGCCTACACACGCCTGATTAACCAGATGCGATCCGCGCTCGTGGGAACCTATCCTGCATTCGAACATGTCCTGCGCGGACAGATGATTCACCGAAAGTGGATCCTCCACCTACTTGCAAAATACGGTGGCCCCACCAAGATTCGACGCATCGGTAGAACACGCCTGAAAGCCTTTGCACGCAAACACAGGGCACGCAATCCTGAGCCTGTCATCGATGCCATGCTTGCTGCCATCCACGAACAGACCGTGTCCATTGCCGGCGCAGAATACGCCGAACTTGGCGTCACAATGTCCGCCACAGATGCACTGGCCAAACTAGAGCACCGCAAGGAAATCGAAGCGCAGGTACTCAAGCTGATTCAGGACATTCCGCAGACCGAGATTCTTTTATCCATGCCTGGTATCGGCCCGCGTAGCGCCGCGCAGATCCTCATGACTGTTGGCGATATGTCCGACTTCCCCGATGCAGCCCACCTAGCGTCCTATGCAGGCCTATCACCGCGGACGAATCAGTCGGGAACGTCCATTATGTCGAATTCACCCAACAGGGCTGGCAACAAAAAATTAAAGAACGCCCTATGGCAATCATCTTTTGCATCGATCAGATTCCACGAGCGTTCCCGGCAATTCTATGAACGAAAACGCAAAGAAGGCAAAAGACACAACGCCGCAGTCGTCGCACTCGCACGCCGACGCCTCAACGTTCTCTTCGCCATGATGCGAAACGGCGAGCTCTACCGAGATATCTCCACAGCCCAGGAGGCCGCAGCAGCCTAGAACCAACAGACCCTCACCTCAAGCCGATTGCGCAAAAGCCCAATCGGCTCCTCACCGTGCCCGAAAACAACATCTACGAGGCAAAGCAGAAGCCCTTCACACCCCCAACAAACTCACCCACGGAGTTGACAACCTATATAGGAACACCCCCCCGAAAGTAGAGGCCCCGGGGAGTTAGCTCCCGCGCACATTAGGTGTCTGCTAAACAAGGAAAACTTCACACCCCGCCACGTTTGCCTGTGCAAACTGCGGCGGGGTGAATCTTTATTTGGGTTGTGCGCAGTAACGGCTAGCTAGGCCAATACTGGCTGTTTAGGCACAATCCTTACAGATGGGCATGCCATCTTCTTCGTGCGAGTAACGCTTATTGGACTGGACCAAAAAGCAGGATCCGCAGGTAAATTCGTCTTCTTGGCGGGGAACGACCTGTACGTTGAGTTCCTCGCCGGTGAGGTCAACTGATGGCGGCTGGAATGCTTCGACGATTTCGCCATCGTCATCCATGCCATTGCTTTCGGGTTCAGCTGCTTTCAGTCCCTCTAAAGAGTCAGTTTCAAGTTCGTCTTCTGCACCGCGGCGCGGTGCGTCATAATCGGTGGCCATACTGCACGCCCCTATAAGTCGAGTTGCTTTAGGAATAGTTGTTTATCGATCGCGCATAGTAAAGGACAAACACCGATATGTCATCCTGCTGCTAAGAAATTCTTAGATCCTTCACCCCCCGCATCGCTTCCTTAGCGCCATGTGCTGCCAAAAGTTCCTCAAATGCGGGTGCCAAATTCACCCCCGCAGCCCAGGTTAATTCACCATCGGCGGACCCCTTGTCCAGCCCTGGATGGTGGACTTTAGCTCCTGCCTCGCGGGCGATGAGAGCACCGGCGGCAAAATCCCAAGCGTTAATGCCGTGCTCGAAATAGGCATCTACGCTCCCCTCGGCCACGCGGCACAAATCAAGGGCGGCTGCGCCGATGCGGCGGATATCGCGGACCTGCGGCAGCAACTTGGTCAGCAGCTCCGCCTGGTGTTTGCGCCGCTGTGCGCCGTAACCAAATCCCGTCGCAACCAAGGAAAGCGCGGGATCATCTTGTTCACCGCATCGCAGCGAGGACCGCGTGCCATCCGCAGTGGTAACCGTGGCACCCTCGCCTGCCGCTGCGGAATACACCTGCCCCCGCGCCACGTTGACCACAGCGCCTGCTACCAGGCGGCCATCGTATTCCGCACCGATGGAGACCGCGTAGTCCGGAATGCCGTAAAGGAAATTGACGGTTCCGTCGATGGGGTCCACGATCCACCGCACGCCGGTCGTCCCGTCGAAGCTCGCGCCTTCCTCACCTAATAAGCCATCGCCAGGGCGGCTTTCCCTAATCGTGCGCGTAATAAACTCCTCAGTGGCGGTGTCGACCTCCGTTACCGGGTCGACGGCGCTCGATTTCGTCTGAGTATGTGCCGCAATACCGTCTCCAGCGACCAAGTCGGCGCGGCGCGTCCGGATAAGTTCCGCCGCGTGCATCGCGGTAGATTCCGCAAAATCTCGCAACTGCAGAAAATCTATGTCATGATCCATGCCAACCATTGTGCCTTCTTCTACACTTGCGAGCATGACTACTCATACTGGCCACTCATTTGGCATCGATATCGGCGGCTCCGGCATTAAGGGCGCAGAAGTCGACCTCAAAAACGGTGAATTCGTGGGTTCGCGGCTAAAGATCCCTACCCCACAGCCGTCCACACCAGATGAGGTAGCCACGGTAGTAGCCCAAATTGTGCGCGAAAAAGAGTGGGACAAGCCCGTCGGCATCACCTTGCCCTCGGTAGTGTCGAACCACACGGTGCACTCCGCTGCCAATATCTCACCTGAGTGGATAGGCGTGGATACCACCGAGTTGTTTTCGCGTTATTTAGACGTTGATTTTGTGGTCTTAAATGATGCCGATGCCGCAGGACTTGCGGAAGTCGCGTATGGAAACGAGTTGGCCAAAACCGGGCCAGTCATCTTTTTGACGCTGGGAACCGGCATCGGATCGGCCTTCTTCCTCAACGGGCAGCTCTTCCCCAATACCGAGCTTGGCCACCTCACGGTGGAAACTAACGAAGCCGAGGCGATCGCGTCCTCCGCCGCCAAGGAACGCGAAGGGCTGAAGTACAAGGAGTGGACGCCTCGGCTCAATCGAGTGCTGCAAGAATACGAGAAATTATTTAACCCGCAAGCATTCCTGATCGGGGGTGGCATATCTCGCAAATTCCACAAATGGGGACACCACTTAACCATTGATACCCCCGTTATGCCTGCACAGTTGCAAAATCGTGCGGGTATTGTAGGTGCAGCGATGGCGGTATTGGAAGGCCTAGAGCCATAAAATCGCCGTTGCATTAACCCTATCTACCGGCATTGTGCAAAAATCGCCTATACTGGGCGGTCGATCCAAAATTGCATGGCTCTCGGGCGTGTCTGACCTGCATAAGGCCTACACCCGCTAGCATTTCTTAATGCTATTGCCACCCTGTGCGGGTGCGGTGAGCTATTCCCATCAAGTAGTAAGTCGAAAGGGCGTACGTGGCAGCCACTGATTCTTCAGACCAGGCACTCGGCGAGGACGATAAGTCTGTCGAGGCATCTACTCCTGCAAAGAAGACCGCCAAAAAGACGGCAAAGAAAACGGCGAAGAAAACCGCCAAGAAGACAGCTAAAAAGACGGCGAAAAAGACTGCCAAGAAAACGGCGAAGAAAACCGCCAAGAAGTCGGCGAAGAAATCAGCCAAGAAAGCTGTCAAGAAGACCGTGCGAGCCTCTGCGGCGGAACCGCAAGACTCCCCTGCAAACTCCGCGGAGAAAGCGCCGTCGGAGGAGGCAGAGGACGCAGAGGATCAGCTCGATTCCGTTGAGCAAGATGCCCCTGCGGATGACGTCGACTTCGACCCAACTCATGAGGACATCGAAGAGGACGAATTCGATGCCCCCACTGACCTCGATGAAGACGATATTCAGGAAGAGTTGGGCGAAGAAGAAGAAGACGAGGACGAAGTAGAAGATACGTCCTCTGTCTGGGATGAGGAAGAATCCGTCGCCCTGCGCCAGGCGCGCAAGGATGCACAGCTGACCGCCTCCGCCGACTCCGTGCGCGCGTACCTCAAGCAGATCGGTAAGGTTGCCCTGCTGAATGCTGAGCAGGAGGTCTCTTTGGCCAAGCGCATTGAGGCCGGCCTGTACGCGCAGCACCGCATGGACGAGATGGAAAAGGCTCGCGCGGAGGGCGATAAGGCTGCCAAGCTCTCCCCCATGGAAAAGCGCGATCTGCGCAGCATCGCTAGGGACGGACGAAAGGCTAAGAACCACCTGTTGGAGGCCAACCTTCGCCTTGTGGTCTCCTTGGCCAAGCGCTACACCGGCCGCGGCATGGCTTTCTTGGACCTTATCCAGGAAGGCAACTTGGGCCTTATCCGTGCGGTAGAAAAGTTCGACTACACCAAGGGCTACAAGTTCTCTACCTATGCCACGTGGTGGATCCGCCAGGCCATTACCCGCGCCATGGCAGACCAGGCCCGCACCATCCGCATCCCGGTACACATGGTGGAGGTCATCAACAAGCTGGGCCGCATCCAGCGCGAGCTGCTCCAGGACTTGGGCCGCGAGCCCACCCCACAGGAGCTCGCGAAGGAAATGGACATCACCGAAGAAAAGGTGATGGAGATTCAGCAGTATGCGCGTGAGCCCATCTCGCTGGACCAGACCATCGGTGATGAGGGCGATTCTCAGTTGGGTGACTTCATCGAGGACTCTGAGGCCGTCATCGCCGTCGATGCCGTGTCCTTCACCTTGTTGCAGGACCAGCTCCAGGACGTGCTGACCACGTTGTCCGAGCGCGAAGCTGGCGTCGTGCGCCTGCGCTTCGGGCTTACCGATGGCATGCCGCGCACTTTAGACGAGATCGGCCAGGTCTACGGAGTTACCCGCGAGCGCATCCGTCAGATCGAGTCCAAGACGATGTCAAAGCTGCGTCACCCCTCTCGTTCGCAGGTATTGCGCGATTACCTCGACTAGATAACTCGCCCGCCTCGCACAGCATTAAGGCCGCACCACGGTGGTGCGGCCTTTTATGTGCCTTTCCCTCCTGCGGGGCTGGCGTCGCGAAAGAAGCGCAGCGCCAGCAAGCCGGCCGACAGCCAACCGGCGATAAGGAGGCTTGCTACCACTTGCGCAAGTAGTTGATGCGCTCGCGCAATTGGTCCGCGCTACACAACGCGGTGGGCGGTCCGCCGCAGGCCTTGCGGACCTCGGTGTGGATGGCACCGTGCGGCCGGCCGGAGCTCTGCGCGGCAATGGAGACCACCGTGTTGAGCTCCTTGCGCAGCGCGCCGAGCTCATCCACCACGCCGGTATCCGCTGCGGCATCGGACTCTTGCTGCTTCGCGGCAGGCGCATGACCCATGCCGTAGATCTTGCGGCGGTGAGCCTCTTCTGCCTCGGCAGCCCGGCGCGCCTTTTCTTCGGCCTCACGGCGGTCCATTTCCTCGGATTGCTTCTTGCGCAGCAGGTCTTTGACCTGGTCGGCGTCGAGGAGCCCGGGGATGCCGAGGAAATCGGCTTCCTCATCAGAGGTCATATCGCCGGTATTAAACTGCGAGCCGTTATAGAGCAGGCCAGAAAATTCGGCTTCGGCGCCTAAAGACTCGTAGGACTTTTCCAGCATGTCCGGTTCGGTCTTTTTCTGGTTTGCCTGCTCGAGTAGCTCGTCGTCCCAGCCTTCTTTCTCCGTCTTCTCTTTGCCCAAGACGTGGTCGCGGGATTTTTCCATGTGCTCGGCAAGGCCGAGCAGCACGGGGACGGAGGGAAGGAAGACCGAGGCGGTTTCGCCAGGCATGCGGGAGCGCACAAAGCGGCCGATTGCCTGGGCGAAGAACAAGGGGGTCGACGCGGACGTGGCGTAGACTCCGACCGCGAGGCGGGGCACGTCGACGCCCTCAGACACCATGCGTACGGCAACCATCCATTCATCGGTGGAGTCCGCAAATTCTTGAATGCGGTCCGAGGAACCTGGGTCATCGGACAAAATAACCGAGACTGGGGTATTGGAGAGTTGCTTGAGGATTTTCGCGTAGGCGCGGGCGGTGGTGGTATCGGAAGCGAGCACGAGCCCGCCGGCATCCGGCATATTGCGTCGCATCTGCATCAAGCGGGTATGCGCCGCCTGCAGCACGGCGGGGATCCATTCGCCCTTGGGGTCGAGCGCGGTGCGCCAGGCGCGCGCGGTTTGTTCCACGTTCATGATGTCACCCAGTCGCGCGGAGTGCTCTTCCCCGGCGGAGTCCCGCCAGCGCGCCTCGCCGGAGTAGGACAGGAAGACGACGGGGCGCACGACGCCATCGGCAAGCGCATCGCCGTAATCGTAGGTGTGGTCGGCGCGTGAGACCTTATGGCCTTCCCCATCGTCCTCATAGCGCACAAAGGGGATGGGCGATTCATCGGAGCGAAACGGCGTACCGGTCAGCGCGAGGCGGTGGTTGACGTCGTCGTAGGCTTCCTTGACGCCATCGCCCCAGCTTTTGGCATCGCCGGCGTGGTGGATCTCGTCCAAGATCACCAAGGTGCGCCGCGCGGAGGCAACGGCGCGGTGCTTGAAGGGGTGCATGCCCACTTGGGCATAGGTCACCACGATGCCGTCCATGCTGGGGTTGACCGCAGAGGAGTTCGTGAAGGCAGGATCCAAGGCCAAGCCCACCCGCGCGGCGGCGGCAGACCACTGCGTCTTCAGGTGCTCGGTAGGCACCACGACGATGACGCGTTCTACCGTGCGGTCTTCCATAAGCTCCGTCGCGATGCGCAGAGCAAAGGTGGTTTTACCCGCACCTGGGGTCGCCACGGCCATAAAATCTTGTGGCTTGGTGGCGAGGAATTTATCGAGGGCTGATTGCTGCCACGCGCGGAGGTTCGTCTTCTTAAACGTCCTCACTTGCGGCGAAGACCCTTAAAAACGCGTTCGCAATCGGGGCATACCGGCGAGCCCGGCTTTGCCTGTTTGGTTACCGGGAAGGTCTCACCGCACAGAGCAACGACGTATTTTCCGTTGACCGCGGAATCGAGAATCTGATCCTTTTTGACGTAGTGGAAGAACTTCGGCGTGTCATTATCCGTCGTCGAAGTGTCTTCACGAATATCTGGCCGTTCAATTGTCTTCGTAGTCGTAGTCACGCACCCCATTTTGCCGCATCAGCATCGAACTTTGCGAGTCATGCGTCTACCCTTGGAGAACATGCACACTCTACGCACTCCAATGCCGGCTCTCCTCTCCCCTGTTGTAGGGTTACGCGCCGCGCTCCAGGGAGGTGCGTAATTTAAGTGTTTGGCAAAAAGGAACGTTTTCTCATCACGGATGCCAAGCTCTCGCCCGCACAAGATCGCAGGCGCCGGGAGCTGTGGTACGGATTTTTCCAATTCCTGCGCGTGCCGTCCCTGCTCATTGCCGGGGTCTTTTTGTACATGCATTGGTGGTTGCTCGCGGCGATTATCGTGGGCGTGACCTTTCCTTTGCCGTGGATTGCCGTGGTCATTGGCAATAGCCGCGGTGAGAAGAAGGACAAGCGGGATAAGAATGTCTATAAACCCGCGATGAATCGTCAGCTATATTCGCAGTATCAGAACCAACAGATTTCCCGCGGTGGCTCCAAAGCAATCGAATCTCAGCATTCCGTTATTGACCATGACGATGCAGCCTCCGACTAGCCACATCATCAGCACGACTGGAAAGGATCTTCTCCCAGCATGACGTCCTTTGGCCCTCATTTCGATGCCGCCGCGCTGCGCGATCTTGCCCCGGAGCTAGCGGAGGCTTTTTCGCAGGCCAGTTTTACTACCGATGGTTTAGCTGGGCATTTGGGTCCGGAGCTTACGGAGGCCCTCTACCGCGGTGAGCCTGCCGCGGTGGCGCGCGGCACCGCCGGTAATTCCCAGCTGGATACGCTCATCCGCTTCTTCCTGCTGCATGAGCATCTGCCGGCCACGCTGCTTGCCGATGCCCTCGGGGCCCGCCTTGCCGCCAAGCTCCTGGATGCCGGCGTGGCACTTTCCGATGATCGCGGCAGCATCTACATTGCCCTCGATATCCGGCCCCATATCATCGTCGGCTCCAACCGCCTCGTCTTTTCCGATGTCGATGCCTCGCTGGTGGACCACGTCCCCGGCGCGGATCACGTCTTGGGCGTCGGGGCGGCAAGCCTCTCGCTTTTGCAATCGACGCCGGTAAGCCCGGTATCAACGGTGCTCGATCTGGGCACAGGTTCGGGAGTGCAGTTGCTTGGTCAGCTCAAGTGCGCACACAGCATTACCGCGACAGATGTCCACCGGCGCGCGCTTGATTTGGCCGGCGCCACCGTCGCTGCCGCGGGGGCTAACACAGAGGTAGAGCTTGTAGAGGGCTCGTGGTTCGAGCCCGTTGCGGGGCGCACCTTTGACCGCATCGTTGCCAATCCCCCGTTCGTCGTTGGCCTTCCCCAGGTGGGCCATGTCTACCGCGATTCTGGCCTGAACTTGGATGGGGCAAGCGAATTGGTGGTTTCTCAAGCCGTTGACCACCTCGCCCCGGGCGGAACCGCGCATTTGCTCGCCGCCTGGGTGCATACCAGTGGGCAGACCTGGCAACAGCGCGTGGCCTCGTGGCTACCGGATAAGGGAATAGCCGCCTGGATCATTCAGCGCGATATCGCCGATCCCTCCCTCTACGTATCCACGTGGCTTAAGGACGAATCGTTGGATGTGCGCAGCGACGAGGGCAAGGCGCGCTCTAAGGCCTGGCTGGATCATTTCCACCATCACGATGTCACGGGCATCGGGTTTGGGTTCGTCGCCATCCAAAAAATCGCAGATGATGAGCCCTCCGATATCTTGGCCGAGGAAATGCCGCAGCACTTTAGTGATCCTTTGGGCCCTGAGGTGGAAGAATACTTCGCCCGCGTGGCGTGGTTGCGCGACTTGGTTCCTGGTGAGCTGGAGGGCAAGCACTTCCAGGTGCGCCCTCAGGTGGCCAAGGAAGAAGTCAGCGTAGCCGATACGGATAATAAACAAGGATTTAACCGGGCGGTTATCCGCTTGACGCGTACCGATGGGCCCCGGTGGAGCCACGAAGTCGATGAACACTTGGCAGCAATCGTAGCTGGCTTATCTCCCCATGGGCTCAACCTTGGAGAGACCGTTGGCCTGTATGCGGTGGCGCACGGCTTCGATGAGGCAGAACTGACCGCGGCCGCGCTTCCCGCCATCATCGATATGGTTCGCCACGGCCTGCTCATCCCCGCCGATCTGCTGCTCGAGGAAGAGACAACCCCGGCTGCCTACACCGATTAGCGCCGATTAGCACCGAATAACACTGAAGAGTACTAAGTAGCCAGGAAAGGAAGATACAAGCATGCGCGCAGTACTAACTCGCGTCTCTGAAGCCGGGGTAACGGTTGCGGGCGAAACCGTCGGCGCCATCGACTGCCCAGAGACGGGCGGGCTTTTAGCCCTCGTCGGTGTCTCCCGGGAGGATTTAGCCGATTGGAAACCGCGTGCAGAAAAGATGGCCCGCAAGATAGCGGAGCTGCGCATCCTAGACGGTGAAGTATCGGTTGCAGATGCCGGAGCCCCAGTCTTGGTGGTCAGCCAGTTCACGCTGTATGGCCGCACCGCCAAGGGGCGGCGCCCATCGTGGGCCGATGCTGCCCCGGGAGAAGAGGCCGAGCCGGTCATCGAGTACATCATCGAGCGCCTCCGCGAGCGCGCTATCGCGGTCGAATCAGGCCAATTCGGGGCTATGATGCGCGTGTCTTCCGTCAACGAAGGCCCATTTACGGTTTTGGTCGAGACCTAATTTCCTCTCCTGCATTTTCTCTTCATCCGGCGTCTACCTGCGCGAGCGCCCACTCACACCCAGAATTATCTATGAGCTAGATCGCACAATGGGCAACTTTGTTCAACAATGCATATCTCTGGGTGCCGCGCAAGCTTTTTCAGAGTGATAATTAACCTACCCGGAATACAATAAATTATTATCACGTGGCATCATCGCGGGCTTATACTTAACGTGCAACGAAGCGAATGGGCTGGATACAAGCTGAAAAAATAATTTCAGTCCCTTTCCCGCGCACGCTGGTAAGAGAAAATCTTTTCTCACTCCAGGGTGACAGGAGCCCTCAAGCTTCGGTCAACCCCATGCAGAGGAGGAAAGAAAATGTCCCACAAACTCTTGCGCCACGGACAAGTCGAACACCCGGAACACGACGCGCAAATTCCGGAACAACTTCCCGCAGAAGAAAAGCCACCCGCTGACGGCATAGAAACGCCATTTGCGGGCCAAGAAGGTGCTCCAGCGTGGAATAAGGAAGACACCGTATGGATGCTCTCCCTGTTCGGCACCGCCATTGGCGCCGGCGTACTCTTCCTTCCCATTAACGCAGGCATCGGCGGCATCATCCCGCTTCTTATCATGACCGTCGTCGCCTTGCCGATGACCTACTGGGCCCACCGCGGCATGACCCGCCTGGTCCTTTCAAGCTCAAAGCCAGACGGCGATCTCACCGACGTCGTGGAAGAACACTTCGGCGTTAAAGCCGGCGTGTTGATGAATATCCTCTACTTCCTCTCCGTCTACCCCATCCTCTTGGTGTACTCGGTAACCATCACCAACACGGTGAACTCCTTCCTGGATCACCAGCTAGGTATCACCCCTCCAGATCGCTGGCTTACCTCGCTGGTTCTCGTCGGCGGCCTCATCCTCGTCGTGCGCATGGGTAAAAACGTGGTCGTCCACGTCATGTCCTACTTGGTCTACCCATTCATCGGCATCCTGGTACTACTCTCGCTGTACCTCATCCCCAAGTGGAATACTGCACTCTTTGACAGCTTCGACCTCAGCGTCGCGCGCGAAGCCTCCGGCCACAGCATGGGCATTACCTTGATGCTCTTGGTCCCGGTCATGGTCTTCTCCTTTAACCATTCGCCCATGATTTCTTCCTTCGCCGTCGACCGCCGCCAAACCTACGGCAAGTACGCGGAATACAAGTCCCGCAAGATCTTGCTCCGCGCGGAAATCCTCATGGTCGTCGTCGTGATGTTCTTCGTCTTCTCCTGCGCGCTCAGCCTTTCTCCTGCAGATATGGCCGAGGCTAAGGAACAAAACATCACCATCCTGTCTTACCTGGCCAACCACTTTGACAACCCCCTCATCCAGTGGATTGCCCCCATCATCGCCATGATTGCCGTAGCCAAGTCCTTCTTGGGCCACTACCTCGGCGCTGCAGAAGGCTTTGAAGGCCTCCTGGTCAAAGGCAGCAAAAATGCCAATAAAGATGATGCAGAATCCAGCCACAAGCTCGACACCATCACGCTTGTCTTCATGCTGGTAACCGCGTGGCTCGTTGCCTGGGCGGATCCTTCCATCCTCGGCATGATCGAGACCCTCTGCGGCCCGACCATCGCCATCATGCTGTTCCTTATCCCGATGATTGCCATCCACAAGGTTCCAGCACTCGCCCGCTTCAAGGGCAAAGCCTCCAACTACTTCGTCTTCATCATGGGCCTCGTTGCCCTGGCCACCATCATCTACTCCATCGTGCAGGCTTTCTAAGCAGCACCCACTTCTCAGGATTTTCCAGGAGAAAAACCATGTTCATCAGTATCTTCGATATGTTCAAGATCGGCATCGGCCCCTCAAGCTCACACACGCTTGGGCCAATGAAAGCCGGCAAGGCCTTCGTCGACGAACTCAAAGAAAAAGGCCTCATGGATAAGGTCACCCGCGTCCAGGCCAACGTCTACGGCTCCCTCTCCTTGACCGGTGTGGGCCACTCCACCGATAAGGCCATCCTGTTGGGCCTGGCCGGCGAAGAACCAGAAACCGTCGATATCGACGGCATCTCCGCCTTCATGAAAGAGGTCAACCAGAGCGAAACGCTCCTGCTCGGTGGCACGCACACGGTGGGCTTCCCCAAAGACGGCGGATTCTACTTCCACGATGAATACCTGCCCATGCACGAAAACGGCATGTGCCTTATCGCCTTTGCCGGCGAGGAAGACATCCTGCACAAGACCTACTACTCGGTAGGCGGCGGGTTCATCGTCAAGCAAGAAGACTTCGCCATGCGCACCCAAGATACCGTCGATGTACCATTCGCTTATTCCAGCGCGGAAGAACTACTGGCGCTGTGCGAAACAAATAATATGACGCTGCCGGAGCTCGGTCGGGCCAATGAAAGGGCGCTGCACAGCGATGAGGACATCGACGAGCACCTGCGCAAGGTCCGCGATGTCATGTACACCGGCATCAAGCGCGGCTCCACCACCGATGGCCCGCTCCCCGGCGCCCTGCTCGTACCGCGCCGCGCCGCCGCCCTGAAGCGCAGGCTGGAGCAATCCGACCCCCACGATGGCCTCAACATTTTGAGCTGGGTAAACATGTTTGCCCTAGCCATTTCGGAGGAAAATGCCGCCTGTGGCCGCGTCGTCACCGCACCCACCAACGGCGCATGCGGCGTCGTGCCTGCGGTGCTGGCCTATTTCGATGAATTCGTCGAGCCGGTTACCCCGAGCATGTTTGCGGACTATATCTTCGCCTGCAACCACATCGCCGCGCTCTACAAGATGAACGCCTCCATTTCCGGTGCGGAAGTTGGCTGCCAAGGAGAAATTGGCGTCGCCTGCTCCATGGCAGCAGCCGGGCTGGCCCAACTGATGGGGGCGACACCGGAACAGGTGTGCGTGGCTGCCGAAATCGGTATGGAACACAAATTGGGCCTGACGTGTGACCCAGTCCTAGGCCAGGTGCAAGTCCCCTGCATCGAGCGCAACGCCGTAGCTGCGGTAGACGCCATTACTAGCGCACGCATGGCTCTGGACCGCGAAAGCAAGCCGTGTGTCAGCCTCGATGAGGTCATCTGGACCATGTACAACACCGGTAAGGACATCAACGCCAAATACCGGGAGACCTCACAGGGCGGCCTAGCCCTAGCGGTGCACCCGCCCATTCCGGTATGTGGTTAATGCCGGCAACCTAGGCTCCGGAAAGAGCGCCTTTAAAGGAGGCGAGTACTTGGGCACGGCCGGGTACTCGCCTTCTTTGTCGTTACTTTGTGGTACCTTATCAATAATCTGACAGGAATTATAAGGACATGCTTCAGCTGATGAATCTTTCTAGCAGCCATGCCCCCGAAGAAAACTTCCTCGAGCAGTACATACCACTCGTCGATTTCCTCGGTCAGGCCATGGGCCCCAACACCGAAATCGTGCTCCATGATCTCGATGTACCCGATAAATCCATCATCGCCATTGCCAATGGACACATCTCCGGCCGCGAACTAGGCGGCCCGGTCACAGACTTTGCGCTCTGGTTCATGAAACAGGGCGACGCCGCGGCCGTTCCTATGATGACCGGGTACCGCGCGGTCAATAGCGAGGGAAAAGTCTGCCGCTCCTCGAGCTATTTCCTGCGCGATACCACCGGCCATATGCGCGGCATGCTTTGTATCAATGTGGAATTATCCGAGCTTATCCAGATCCGCGATGCCGCTAACGCGTTGATAGGCGGTACCGAGCCGGCCATCGATAAGGCAAAGGCCTTCGGCGGCTACCCCGGCACCACCGCACCGCAGCGCACTCCCGCCCCAGAAGCGCCCGCGCAGAAAGAGCCGGAGGCGCCCTACAGCGAATCGCTGCGCTCCAACGTCGAGCACCTCTTGGATTCCATGCTGGATTCCGCGATTTCTACGCACTCCACCCCGGTCGAGTCGATGCAGCGCCACGAACGGCTAGAGGTCATCGCTTCCCTCGAGGATGCTGGCTTCTTCCTCCTCAAAGGCGGCATCGCCGCGGCGGCCACCCGGCTCGGCGTATCTGAGCCCACGGTCTATCGCTACCTCGTACAGGTCCGCGGCTAAGACCACCCCGCCACGTGGATGTAGCGGTTTTACTGCATCCACGTGGCGCCTGTGCTTGCCGACGCCCCCAAAAAGGTGGACCAAAGCGGCCGGCACGTCGCTGTTTTAAACATTTCAGGATGGGCGGGAACTAAATGCGTCCTCACACCGTTGTACTTTTTGAAACAGGCGACAATTTCAGGAGGCTGAAAAGATGACGAATCCATCTGCCAACACCGCCAATGGCACTTCGACTGCCACTACTGATGAGGAACAGGAAGTAGACCGCGGGTCTCGCCGCAATCAAACCAATGACAATCCCTCCGCGGACTTGGTACGCGTCTACCTCAATGGCATCGGTAAGACCGACCTGCTCAGCGCCGAGGACGAGGTTGAACTCGCGCAAACCATCGAGGTAGGCCTGTATGCAGAATACAAGCTCAATAATGCAGAAAAGCTAACGCGCGCAGAAAAGCGCGACCTGAAGATCTTGGCTCGCGAAGGCAAGAAGGCCCGCTCCCACCTGCTGGAGGCGAACCTTCGTCTCGTAGTCTCCCTGGCCAAGCGCTACACCGGCCGCGGAATGCCGCTTTTGGACCTCATCCAAGAGGGAAACCTGGGCCTTATCCGCGCCATGGAAAAGTTCGATTACGCCAAGGGCTTTAAGTTCTCCACCTACGCGACGTGGTGGATCCGCCAGGCCATTACCCGCGGCATGGCCGACCAATCGCGCACCATCCGCCTGCCGGTCCACCTGGTGGAACAGGTCAATAAGCTTTCCCGCATCAAGCGTGAGATGTATCAGTCCTTGGGCCGCGAGGCGACCAATGAGGAACTGTCTGAGGAATCCGGCATTGATGAGAACAAGATCGAGATGCTGCTGCGCCAGTCCCGCGATCCCGTCTCGCTCGATATGCCCGTCGGCACCGATGAGGAAGCCCCATTGGGTGACTTCATCGAGGATGCTGAGGCCACCGACGCTGAGACCGCCGTCGTGGCGTCCATGCGCCACTCCGATATCCGCGGCGTCATTGACACGCTAGAAAAGCGCGAGCAGGACGTTATTCGCCTGCGCTACGGCTTGGACGACGGCGTGCCACGCACCCTTGACCAGATTGGTCGCCGGTTCGGGCTCTCCCGCGAACGCGTACGCCAAATCGAGCGTGAGGTCATGGCCAAGTTGCGCGATGGCAACCGCGCCGACCGCCTGCGCGAGTACGCGCTATAGAACTTTTCGCCTCCTGAACCTTATTTAATCGCGACCTCGACTGTGCCGCCGAGAATTTTTCCAGTGTACTTTCGAGGTCGCATTCTCTATGCAAGCGGCGAGTACGAACTCGTCTCCTTAAAATCTCTCCAGCAAACTTAGGGCAACTTAAGCTAGTCTGGATACAGAATGTAAAAAGCGCTGTCTGCTTTGTGCACGGCACGCATTACTGTTTTCAAAGAAAGGTATGCCCACGTGAGGGACCTCGTTGATACTACTGAGATGTACCTTCGGACCATTTATGAATTGGAAGAAGAAGGCATCACTCCCCTGCGCGCCCGGATTGCGGAACGCCTAGAGCAGTCCGGACCTACCGTATCCCAAACCGTTGCTCGCATGGAACGCGATGGCCTCCTCCACGTTCGTTCGGACAGGAGCTTGGATCTAACCGAAAAGGGACGCGAATTGGCTACGGCAGTGATGCGCAAGCACCGACTCGCGGAGCGTTTGCTTACTGATGTCCTCGGACTCGATATCAGCAAGGTCCACGATGAGGCCTGCCGCTGGGAGCACGTGATGAGCGAAGAGGTGGAAAAGCGCATGGTATCGGTCCTCGATGACCCTAGCCGCTCTCCTTTTGGCAACCCCATTCCGGCGCTGGCAGAACTGGGCTTCCAGGTCCCCGAGCCATCGATTGGGACGAGGGCTATCGATCTCCCCGATGGCGAAGAGAAGTCCGCAAAGATTATCCAGATTAACGAGATCCTGCAGGTGGATGAGGCCACATTCAGGGAACTCGCAGAGGCTGGCATCCGCATCGGTACCGAGGTCACCGTGGTCAATAATGGCGGCACGATTTCGCTTACCACTCCCTCGGGTAAGGTCATCACCTTGGCAGATGATCTCGCACACGCCGTGCGCGTGGAGGTCTAGGCCATGAAGCTTTTGGTTACTGGCGGTGCCGGCTATGTCGGCAGCGTGTGTTCCGCAGTCCTCGTAGAGCAGGGCCACGATGTCACCATCATCGATAACTTTTCCACGGGTAATAGGGATGCCGTGCCGCCCGCAGCCCGCGTGGTAGAAGGCGATGTGGCCGACAAGGCCGCAGAGGTACTGGGCGAAGGCGGCTTTGAGGGAGTCCTCCACTTCGCCGCCCGCTCGCTGGTCGGTGAATCCGTGGAAAAGCCGGACGAATACTGGCAGCACAACGTCGTGACCACGCTGCGCTTGCTCAACGCCATGCGCAATAACGATGTGAAAAGCCTCGTCTTTTCTTCCACCGCAGCCACCTATGGCGAGCCGGAGCAGGTCCCTATTACTGAGGACATGCCGACCCAGCCCACGAACCCCTATGGCGCTAGCAAATTAGCTATCGACTACATGATTACCTCTTTTGCACAGGCCTTTGGGCTCGCGGCAACGTCCCTGCGCTATTTCAACGTCGCCGGTGCCTACGGCTCCATCGGCGAAAACCGCGAGATTGAAACCCACCTCATCCCCATTGTCCTGCAGGTTGCTCTGGGGCACCGAGATAAGATTTTCATGTTTGGCACGGATTGGGATACCCCGGATGGAACGCCGGTGCGCGACTACATCCATATCCGCGATCTTGCCGATGCCCACGTGCTTGCCCTCCACAGCAATGCCCCCGGCACCCACCGGATCTATAACTTGGGTTCCGGCGAGGGATACTCCGTCAAGCAGGTCATCGAGATGTGCCGGAAGGTCACCGGCCACGAGATTCCGGCGGAGATCGCCCCGCGTCGTGCCGGAGACCCAGCCACGCTGATTGCATCCTCAGACAAGATCAAGCGGGAGCTGGACTGGAATCCCCAGCGCACTGACTTGGAAACCATCGTGACCGACGCGTGGAATTTCACGCGCCAGCTGGGCGACCGGGCGCATTCGGCGCGGCGCTAAAGCGCGGGGCTACACAAAGCCATCGGCATCAATCCCCGCTGCTTCCCGCGCCGCGTCGCAACCACGGCTTAGGCTGGTAATGAGGCGTTCCCCCATTCCGCTGCGATAGGCCTGAGCGATGAGCTGGCTTAAATTGTGGCCCGGTGCCTCATCGATGGCGACGGTCAGCGCCGGACCGGCGTAAAGCCCGAATTTCTGCGCCACCTGGGTCGCTGCAAACAGCGCCAAGGCGTTATAGCGGATGGTGCCGCCAAAGGTGCGCGCCGTGGCTAGGAGCAAGGTACCGGCCGCGTGCGGGGATTCGACGAGGTCTCGGATGACCAAGTCGCGCATCCACGTCGTCGACATCCACATCGCCCCCACGCAGAGTAATTCTTCGTTGTCTAGGGTCTCTTCCAGCGTCTCTACCTCGCTTAATACATACTGCACATCTGCAATGAGGTGCTGGACCACCCGGGTTGGATCCGTCGTGCCATACCCGTGGCCGGCACGCATTTGCCGGGACAATTCCTCGGCGCAGCGCTGCATGGACACGATTTCTTCTTGCCCAAAGTACGGGTTGTGCGGGGCAAATTGCTGGACCAGCTCATCGCGGGAAAGCTCCGGCAAGGTACCGTTTTCTACGCAGGCGCGCATGGAAGAGCTGGTGGAAATAGCGGGAATGGTTCCTTCGCTCCAAGCGTGCATAGGGCCCTTGCCATTGCCGGTGCTAAAGCCGAATACGAGGTCGTAGGCAGTGGACGTAGCGATTTCTTCCACAAGCCAGCAGGCATCGATTCCGGTGCCCTTGTCATCTTCGAAGTGGTAGAGCGCCTCGATCATCTCCCAGAGCTCTACTTCCTCGCGTTGGGAGATGATAAAGCCGAGAACGACTTCCGGATTACCGCAATGAAAGGCGCTCATGATCTCTGGGAGGGCGTCGGGGACATCGGACAGGTCTATGCGTGCAACTGGCCCCATGGTGCGGCCTGCTGGGGTTGGTTCGATGGAGATGAGGACGATTGATTCTGCTGGGAAGAATCCGAGGATTCCTGGAATATTGGCAAGGATATCGCCGGGTGTACGGATGGGCTGTTGTGGCGTTGTGATCTTCATGGCTCCTAGCTTCGGGGCCTGCGGCAAGTACCGAAAGCCCATCGCGGGCAGAGGGCCGAAATCTGTGGATAAGGTGGGTGGAAGGGGGCATCGGCAAGCAGTTATGCACAGGCCCACCGCACCGGCCCTAGCGCCGGTTGCCTCGTTAGGGCATAATGGGTTATTTAACTACTCCGCGAACACTGACCTGAGTGCGTGTGGGAATAGTGCGGTCCTGGCGGTCGTTGATCTAGATTAAAAGACCAAGGAGGTAACACATCATGCACGAAGAAGATCGCAGCATGTACGAATTGGAGTACCCCGCTCCGGTGGTCAAGGACAATTCCGGTGAAGGAAAAGGCCCCACCATGATTGTTGCCATGCACGGCTATGCCGATGCGGGCCAGGCCGTTGAGTCGAGCGCCGATCACCTCAAGGCCGCGCTGGAAAACCGCCAGCTAGCCTCCTTTAACTCTGATGAGCTCATCGATTATCGCTCCCGCCGCCCCGCCGTCACCATCGATAATGACCGGGCCCTCGAGGTAGAACCCATGGATTTGGGTTTGAAGGTGCTCCGGGATAATTCCGGCAAGTCCTTCCTTCTTCTGTCTGGCCCAGAGCCGGATATGCGCTGGGAAGCATTTACCACGGCGGTGGTCAAGCTGGTGGAGAAATTCGATATTGAAGACACCATCATGCTCTACGCCGCGCCGATGCCCGTGCCGCACACTCGCCCCACCGTGGTCACCGCGCACGGTACCGCCTCCCGCCTGACGGATAGCATGGTCAAGATGGATTCGACCATGATGGTTCCTGGCGCCGCGGCGCTGTATATCGAAAAGGCCTTGGCGGATAAGGGCCGCACGGTAGCGGGCTATACCGCTCACGTGCCGCACTACCTGGCTGCGTCTCCGTACCCACAGGCCACCCTGGAGCTCCTTGACTCCGTGGCTAAGGCTGCTCAACTGAATATTCCGCTGGGCAGCATTGAGGCGGATATTTCCCGCGTCGAGGGCCAGCTGGATGAGCAGGTCAATGGCTCGGAAGAGATTGAGGGCGTGGTCCAGCAATTGGAGCAGCAATACGATGCCTTCATGGACCGCTACCGCCAGGAGCACCCGCAGGCCATCATGCCGGGCGAGGAAGCCGTGCCCAGCGCTGAGGAAATCAGCGAGGAGTTCGAGGCCTTCCTCGCCTCGCTTGATGAAGCCGATAGCGAGGAGATTATCCACACGGATATCGATGACCGCGAAGACTCTGACGATGACGATGACAGAGACTTAGGCGACGATATCTAACGAACCCGCCCCCATCGCCGCTAAGGTGGTGGGGGTGAACTTATCTCAACAGCTGCCAGATTTAACGGAAGTCCCCGAGTCCCTCATTGATGAGGCCATTTGGGATACTTTTAACTCGTGGACCACCAGCAAGGGAATCGATTTATATCGCGCGCAGGAAGAGGCCTCGCTCGGCATCTTGGCCGGAGATAACGTCATCCTCGCGACCCCAACGGGGTCCGGAAAGTCCATGGTGGCCAACGCCGCGCATTTCATCGCCCTCGCCCGCGGGCAGCGGAGTTTTTATACCGCGCCCATTAAGGCGCTGGTTAGCGAGAAGTTCTTTGCGCTGTGTGAAATCTTCGGCGCAGAAAACGTGGGCATGATGACTGGCGATGCCACCGTAAACGGCAACGCCCCCATCATCGCCGCCACCGCTGAGATCGTTGCCAATATCGCGCTTCGCGATGGCGCCGAGGCCAATATCGACCAAGTGGTCATGGACGAATTTCACTACTACTCCGATCCAGATCGCGGCTGGGCCTGGCAGGTGCCGCTCTTGGAGCTACCCAAGGCGCAATTCCTCTTAATGTCCGCCACGCTCGGTGATACCGACTGGCTGCAGGAAGATCTCACCCGCCGCACGGGCCGCGAGACTAATTTAGTGGCCGGCTCCACCCGCCCGGTGCCGCTGGATTTTTCCTATGTTTTCAGCGCGGTGCACGAAACCATCGAAGAGCTGCTCGCCGATAATAAGGCACCCATTTATGTCGTGCACTTTTCCCAGCGCGAGGCCGCCGAGCGGGCCCAAGCCCTGACCTCGCTGTCTGGCATCATTAACAAAGAGGAAAAAGAGGACATCGCTGAAGAAATCGGCGGCTTCCGCTTTACCACTGCCTTTGGTAAGGACCTCTCAAAGTTGCTTCGCAAGGGCATTGGCATTCACCATGCGGGAATGCTGCCCAAGTACCGACGGCTCGTGGAGCGCCTCGCGCAGCGCGGCCTCCTCAAGGTTATTTGCGGCACCGATACCTTGGGCGTGGGCATCAACGTGCCCATCCGCACCGTATTGATGACCGGCCTGGCCAAGTTTGATGGGCAACGCCAGCGCATCTTGAAATCCCGCGAATTCCACCAGATTGCGGGGCGCGCTGGGCGCGCGGGCTATGACACGGAAGGCACCGTCGTCGTCGAGGCCCCAGAGCACGAGATTGAAAATGCCAAGGCCCGCAGGCGCATTGGCGATGACCCGAAGCGGCTCAAAAAGCTCAAGAAGAAATCCGCACGCGAGGGCGAAGTCTCCTGGTCCGAGAAGACCTTTGCGCGGCTCACGGAAGCAGAACCGGAGCAGTTGACCTCGCAATTCCGGGTCTCGAATTCGATGCTGCTCAATGTCTTAGCCCGCCACGGCGATGGTTATGCGCATATGCACCACCTCTTGCGCGATAATCACGATCCCCGCAGCAAGCAGAACAAGGACATCCTCACCGCCCTCGACCTCTTCCGCGGATTGCTAGATTCCGGTGTGGTCCAAAAATCCACGAAGGGGCTCGATATCTACGGCCGCCCCTACCACCTCGTGCGGGAATTGCCGCGAGACTTTGCCCTAAACCAGCCCCTCGGGCCCTTTGCCTTGGCCGCGCTCTCCCTGTTGGACCCAGAGGCAGGCAGCTATCACCTTGACGTAATCTCTATCTTTGAGGCGATCCTCGATGATCCCCGGCAGGTGCTGCAGGCCCAGCAGAAGAAGCGGCGCGGGGAAGAAATCGCCGCGCTCAAGGCGGACGGGGTGGACTACACCGACCGCATGAATATCGTGGAGGATATTACCTGGCCCAAACCCCTAGAGGAGCTGCTCGAGCAGGCCTACGATACCTTTGCGGAAACCAATGCGTGGGTAAAGGAATTCGAGCTGCGGCCGAAATCCGTGGTGCGCGACATGGTGGAAAATGCCATGACCTTCTCGGACTTGGTGGCCACTTACGGCTTAGCCCGCTCTGAGGGCGTTATCCTCCGCTATCTCACCGATGCCTGGCGCACCCTTAAACAGTCCATCCCCGATGAATACACGACGCCCCAAATTGAAGACATCATCGTCTGGTTAGGCGAGCTCATCCGCCAGGTGGATTCTTCGCTTGTCGATGAATGGGCGCAGATGGCCGGCGAAGACTCCCCCATCGATCAAGATACGCTCGACCGCGAGCTGGCCTTTGGCGTCGAAGACCCAACAGCCCTTACCGCTAACCGACGCGCCTTTGGCATCATGGTGCGCAATTACATGTTCCGCCTCGCGCAGCTCTTCGCGCTGGAGGAAGAAGACCGCCTGGCCGAGGTATTGGATTATCTGGACGAGGTCCCCGATTTTGGCGCCGTCTTGGATGACTACTTTGACGAATACGACGACATTGATACCGGCCCTGAGGCGCGCGGACCCGAGTACTTCCGGTTGGAAGAATCCAGCTCCCGCAGCTGGCCCGTGCGGCAAATTATCAAGGACCCAGCAGGAGATCGCGCCTATCAATTTGTCGCCACGGTTGATCTGGACGCCTCCGATGAAGCCGGCGAAGTCCGCCTGTCAGAGTTGCGCGTCGAGTATTAATCACACGCGGGTTAGCTAAAACGATAAAAGCCACCCCCTGCGCTGTACCCGGCGTCCTATGGGGGACACCGAGGGAAGCAGCGCGCGGGGGTGGCTTATTCCAAAGGCTAATTAAGCAGCGCTTTTAGCGTGCAGCCTCAATCTGGACGGCCTGTGCGACTGCCTGAATGACAGAAGCAACCTTGATGGCCTCCCAGACCTGTTCCTTGGTCGCGCCAGTATCGTTGAGCTTCTGGGTGTGTGCGCCCAAGCAGTGCTCGCAGCCGTTGATGGCGGACACGGCGATATTCCACAGCTCGAAGTTAGCGTCTTCCACGCCAGGCTTGGAGATGAAGTTCATCCGCAGGCCGAACTTGACCTGTGCGTAGTCATCGCCCAACCAGCTCTTGGCGCGGTAGGCAACGTTGTTCATTGCCATCACGGTGGCAGCGCCGTAAGCGGCGTTGGTAGCTTCCTCAGAGAGGTGCTCTTGCGCCTCTTCCGCGATTTCAGAAATCACGGTGTCATTGCGGGTAGCTGCCGCCGAAGCCAACAGGGTGCCCCACAGCTGCTCTTCATCCAGCTCGGTGGTGCGGGTCAACGCGCCGAGGTTGAGTTTCTGATCCTTGGCGTACTCAGGCAGTGCTGACTTCAAGTTCTCGATAGACACGGTCTTTCTCCTTCTAAATCTTTTCTCAGTAACTTAAATTGCAAGTTGGGTGCCGGCCCTCCCCCGCCTCATGGGGCGGGGACAGCGCTCACACGTAACTAATGCTTAAAGCTGGGACTGAACGACGTCCATCTTGTCGATGTTCTTCGTTGGGTCGTTCTTCTCCCAGTTGCAGGCGCAGACCTCTTCGGACTGCAGGGCGTCGAGGACACGCAGGACCTCGTCAACGTTGCGGCCCACAGCGTCCGGGGTAACGGAGACGAACTGAATGACACCATCTGGGTCGATGATGAAGGTTGCGCGGTCAGCAACGCCGTCAGCGTTTTCTACGCCCAGTGCGCGGATCAGGTCGTGGCGCACGTCGGAAAACATCGGGAACGGAACATCCTTCAGGTCCGGGTGGGTTGCGCGCCAGTTGAAGTGAGCGAACTCGTTATCGGTGGAGCCGCCCAATACCTGGGTATCGCGGTCTTGGAACTCTTCGTCCAGCTTGCCAAAGGCAGCGATCTCGGTCGGGCACACGAAGGTGAAGTCCTTGGGGTAGAAGAAGACGACCTTCCACTTGCCCTCGTATTTGTCCAAGGAAACCTGCTCGAAGTAGTCCTCTGGCTGGCTAGCGTTAACGTTGTGCAGGTCGCCGCCGGTCAGGGCGGTGAGGTCGAATTCTGGGAACTTTTCGCCAACGGTCATGATAGGCATGTTCTTCAACTCCTTCTTAAAAGGGTAATCTTTTTCAAGTTTCCGACAGTCCTGTGCCGAGGACCACGGGCCGGACCCTCTCCGGCCCAACACCAAAGACAATACCATTAATTCCGGTCACGTCAATAGATAATCCTATAGATAAATGTTAGAGTGATAGGCATGCATAATAAAGAATATCGACCAACACTTGCCCAGCTGCGCACGTTTGTCACCGTGGCAGAAAACAAGCACTTCGGCACCGCTGCCGCCAAGCTGGAGATCTCTCAGCCTTCCCTCTCCCAGGGGCTCGTGGCGCTCGAGCAGGGGCTCGGCGTGCAGCTCATCGAGCGCTCCACCCGCAAGGTCATTGTGACCTCGGCCGGCGAAACCCTTCTGCCCTATGCCAAATCCACGCTTGAGGCCGCCGATACCTTCCTCGCGCACGCCCGCGGCGCCCACGGCACGCTGTCCGGCCCGCTTACCATTGGCGTTATCCCGACCATCGCCCCGTATATCCTCCCGGACTTGCTGGCGAAGATTACGGAGACCTACCCGGAGCTTGAGCCGCGCTTTGTGGAGGAGCAAACCCAGCACCTCATCACGCGCCTGCGCAACGGCAACCTCGATTTAGCCATCCTCGCCCTGCCTTCGGAGGCCACGGGCATGGTCGACAGCTCGCTGTACACCGAGGACTTCGCCATCGTCAGCCCGCCCGATCACCCCATTGCCGGGCGTACAGACGTGCAAGTTGCAGAGCTGCGGGACTTGGACCTGCTGCTGCTTGACGATGGCCACTGTCTCCGCGACCAAGTCGTCGATCTCTGCCGGCACGCCCACGTCAACCCGGCAGAGGCAACCAATTCCGTCACGCGCGCCTCATCACTGACCACCATTATGCAGCTGGTGATGGGCGGGCTCGGCTGCACCCTTATCCCCAAGTCCGCATTGGCTACCGAATGCCACGGCAAGAACCTCGGCATCGCCTACTTCGATCCCGATGTCACCGCTGAGCGCGAAATCGGCCTCGTCTTCCGCTCCTCTGCCGCACGCAGTGAAGAGTTCCGCGAATTCGGCACCCTGATTACCGCCGCTTATGAAAATGCCCTCGCCCGCTCGCTGGAGGGCTAAAACTTAAGCGTCTTCGATTCCCCACGGCCCCTCGGCTCAATTACTCCCGCCACATAAGTTTAAGGCCACCGAAGCACCGCCTCGGTGGCCTTAAACAATGACAAAGCCATTACGCAGGTTGGCCGGCTGCGCGCCCTGCACACTGGCGGAACAAATAAGCCGTAGACAGTAAGGTAACCGGTACAGCAACAATCAACCCAACAAGGAATACGATGAAGCCGCCAATTATAATCAGCATGTTAAGCACCGTTAGCAGCAAAAGCTGGCCGTAGTTTCCTTTACCGGCCTTAAAACCGTTCTTGATGGCTTGGCCAACTCCGTCGCCATCGGCCGCAAACCACTGCATCAACATATAAAGCGGCTGAATAAACAGGCCGATGAGAGTCAATAAAGCCACAACTCCGAAAAGGCCTGCCATGGATTCCAACGCCTCTTCCTCTGTGGCACCGGTCCCCATATCAGGGCTAAGGAAGAATGAACCACCAACGAAGATGAACATTACTAACCAGGTAATAATGCCGATGATGATCATGATCGCTAGCGGCTGCCACCACCGCACATTCTTGCCCACATAGTTCCACCCAGTGCGCGGATCATCGATTTGGAATAGCGCCAGTCGCAGCGCCATCAGGCTAATGACGGCCACGAACACATAGGACACGATCTGCACAATGGCTCCTCCACCGAAGGCCTCCGCACCCTCTGAGGGAGCAACGGCCGCGCCCAAGATAGAGAAAGCGATGGCAATCACGCCAACGAGCAAGCTACCGAGGATCCACAATTTCCAATTCTTAAATACCGTACGAAAGGCCCACGAAATAGAATCGATGGCCGAGGGTTTTCCGGTAAACCCGCCGTTGTTTACGGTGTTGTCCTGTGCTTGGTAGCCCGCATATCCTTGATTGCCAGAGCTCTCGTGGCTACCGCCATAGGAGGGCAGGTTGCCGTAGCTTGGCTGGTCCTCTGGGTGGTTAGTCGGTTCATAGCGTGGAAAATCGTCGTTTCCACCGGATTTATTGTCATTCATCAGCGGTGCCTTCCTTCTGTATCCGGGTTGGGCGCAACGAGAAAAGTATCGTTTGACAAGTATTTTCATACTAGCAACTTTTTCCACTCCACGTAACCGGGGTAAGCTCATAAATTAGCCATGACACAGCATGAAACCACGACGTCGCAGGCCCCTAGCCGCGATGAACTTTTTGCAGCATTAGACAACGTCACCATCGCCGAGGCCCGCAGCTTCCGGCGCCGCCTATCGAAGGCACGCGCCCCCAAGGCCCTGCGCGAAATCGCCCAGGATATCCAGGCTGCCGCAGATCGCCTCGCGCTTGTCGATGCCGCCGTTCCCCCACTCACCTACCCCGATTCCCTGCCGGTCAGCGCCCGCAAGGACGATATCGCCGCCGCGATTGAAAAAAACCAGGTCGTCATCATCGCCGGCGAAACCGGTTCTGGTAAGACCACGCAGATCCCCAAGATCTGCCTCGACATCGGCCGGGGCCGCCGCGGCCTTATCGGCCATACGCAGCCGCGCCGCATCGCCGCGCGGACCGTCGCCGAGCGCATCGCCTCCGAGCTGGACCAAGATATCGGGGAATCGGTAGGCTACGCCATCCGCTTCGATGACCAGGTTTCTGATACCACCGCCGTAAAACTCATGACGGACGGCATCCTGCTAGCTGAAATGCAGCGCGATCGCTTCCTTAATAAATACGACACCATCATTATCGATGAAGCACACGAGCGCTCTTTGAATATCGACTTCCTCTTGGGATATCTCAAGCGGCTGCTGCCCAAGCGGCCCGATCTCAAGGTGATCATTACCTCCGCAACCATCGATCCGGAAAGCTTTGCCGAGCACTTCGCCCAACCCGATGGCACTCCCGCGCCCATCATTGAGGTCTCTGGACGCACGTACCCGGTAGAAATTCGCTACCGCCCCCTCGAATTCGAGGCCGGTGGAAAGCTGGTGGATCAGGACCCGCTCGATGGCTTAACCGAGGCCATCGAGGAGCTCATGGCAGAAGGCGACGGCGATATCCTTTGTTTTTTCCCAGGCGAGCGCGATATCCGCGATGCCATGGAAACAATCGAGGCCAAAAAATGGAAAAACGTCGAGGTCGCGCCCCTCTTCGGGCGCCTATCCAACCAGGAACAGCACCGCGTATTTAGCAATCACCGCGGAAGGCGCATCGTTTTGTCCACCAATATCGCCGAAACCTCGCTGACCGTACCCGGAATCCGCTACGTCGTGGATACCGGCACCGCGCGTATCTCGCGCTATTCCACGCGTACCAAGGTGCAGCGCCTGCCCATCGAGCCCATTTCGCAGGCCTCTGCCAACCAGCGCTCCGGTAGGTGCGGCCGCGTCGCCGATGGCATCGCCATCCGCCTCTATAGCGAGCAAGATTTTCAGAGCCGCCCAGAATTTACTGACCCAGAAATCCTGCGCACCAACCTGGCCAGCGTGATTTTGCAGATGGTCTCGCTCAAGCTCGGCGATATTGAAAAATTCCCCTTCCTCCAGCCACCCGAGTTCAAGGCCATTCGCGATGGCCTCAACCTCCTCCACGAGCTCGGTGCGCTCCAGGACAAGCACGAGAAACCGACACTGACCGAAACCGGCCGCCATTTAGCCCGCATCCCACTCGATCCTCGCATGGCGCGCATGCTTATCGAGGCCCATACCAATGGCTGCCTCCACGATGTCATCGTCATCGTCGCCGCCATGACCATCCAAGACGTGCGCGAACGCCCGCTGGAATACCAAGCGCAAGCCGATCAGGCGCACGCGCGCTTTAAGGACAAGACCTCTGACTTTTTGTCCATGCTGAAATTATGGGATTACATCAAACAAACCCGCAATGAGCAATCGGGCAATAAGTTCCGCAAGCGCATGAAGCAGGAGTTCCTCCACTACATGCGCATCCGCGAGTGGTTCGACCTGGTCCGCCAGCTCAAAGACGTCTCCAAGCAGCTGGGGTGGGATTACCAAGAAGGCACCGAACGCCGCTCCGACGATATTCACATCGCGCTGCTATCTGGCCTGCTGTCCAATATCGGCGCCCGCGACGGCAATTCCAAGGAGTTCCACGGCGCGCGCAATACCCGCTTCCTTGTCTTTCCAGGCTCCGCCTTGGCCAAAAAGCCACCCGAGTTCGTCATGGCGGCAGAGCTCGTCGAAACCTCTCGGCTTTGGGCACGCGACGTTGCCGCCATCGATCCGGCGTGGGTGGAAGAGCTCGGCGCGGACCTGCTCAAACACAACTATTCCGATCCCACGTGGTCCCGCAAGCGCGCGGCCGCCATCGCGCACCAGAAGTCCACGCTCTACGGCGTGCCCATCGTCGCGGACCGTACCGTGCCATATCACCGCGTGGACCCCGTCGCGGCGCGCGATATGTTCATCCGCAATGCGCTTATCGCCGGCGAGTGGAATGCGCATCATCACTTCCTCAAGGCAAACGCGCAGGCCCTTGATGAGGCGGCCGAATACGAGGAAAAGGCCCGCCGCCGCGGCCTCATCGTGGATGAGGATACCCTCTTTGATTTCTATGACCAGCGCATTCCCGCCAAGGTCACCACGGGCCGTCATTTCGATTCCTGGTGGAAGAAAAAGCGCCGCCAGGAACCCGATCTGCTGAATTTCGATCCAGCCACGCTTGTCGATGACTCCCACGACGTCACCGAAGTCTCCTTCCCCGATCACTGGCGCAAAGGCTCCATCGATTACGAGCTGACTTATAAATTCGAACCCGGCGATCCCCTTGATGGCGTCACCGTCATGGTGCCCGTTCCCATGCTTGCCGGCCTCGATATCGAAGGCTTCGATTGGCTCGTTCCCGGCCTGCGATTCGAGCTCGTCAACGAGCTTATTCGTTCCCTTCCCAAGGCCCTGCGGCGCACCGTCGTGCCCGCCCCGGAATTTGCCGAGCGCGCCATGGAACGCCTCATCCCCTTCGAAGGCCCCCTTACCCAGCAGCTTGCCGATGTCCTGCGCGAGCTCGGCGGGCACGGCATCAACGCCTCCGACTTCCAACCGGACAAGCTGCCGGACCATTTGCGGATGAACTACGCGGCCATCGACAAGAGTGGCACCATCATCGATTCCGATAGGGACCTTGCCGCCCTGCGCGAGCGCCAGGCCGGCCACATTAAATCGTCCGTCTCACGGGTAAGCCGCACCGCAGAATCCACCGCGGTCAGCGAGTGGACCGACGATACCCTCGGCACCGTTGACGAGACCATCACCACCACCGTCGATGGCCACGAGGTCACCGCTTACCCAGCGTTGGTGGCCACCAAGGAAGGCGTTGAGCTTAAGGTTCATCCCACCAAGGCAGCTGCCGATGCCGCCATGGTCACTACCACCCTCACGCTTTTGATGCGCGAAATTTCCGTCTCGACCGCGCAAATGGTCAAGGGGCTTCCCTTGCAGCAGCGCGTCGCCGTGGATTCTTATCCGCATGGCGGCGCCGACGGCCTGGTCAATGACGCCCGCGTCGCGGCGATCCGCGACCTCATGCTCGAAGCTGGCGGCCCCGTGCGCTCGCCAGAGGTGTTTACCGAGCTCAAGGACTCCGTGAAACCGCAGGTCCCCGGCCGCGTGCGGCAATCAATAGTCTCGATCGCACCTGGCTTAGCTGAGTATTCCAATCTCCGCGCCGAGCTTTCCCACTGGGACGGTCCCGCCATCGACGATATGGAAAAGCAATTCGCTTTCCTCCTTCCGCCGAATGCCATCACCGTGCACGGATCCGCACACCTGCGACACCTTCCCCGCTACATCCAGGCAATGCGGATCCGCTTGGAAGACCTCTCGCTCGATCCGGATCGCGATGCCGACCGCCAGGCCGAGGTCGATAATGCCAAGGCCTACCTGGCAAACCGGCTGCGCAACCTTCCCGCGGGTCGCGAAAAGACACGCGAGGTCAAGGACATCCACTGGATGATCGAGGAATTGCGGGTCTCGCTCTTTGCCCAACGCCTCGGCACAGCCCACGCAGTATCCCTGCGGAGGATTCAAAAAGCGGTGGACAAGCTGCGCTAGTCTCCCCAACCTCACGTTCCCGCCGCCCGGCCGGCCATACTTAAGCTAAAAATCTGCTTACTCGGCCGCCGGCGGCGTGAACATTGGGCTGGCCCTAGCGAAATCATGCGCACAAAATGCCAGTTAAGGCTGCTTCGATCCTGCGCAAGAACGGTTGTATAACTGCTGAGAAATCGTCCTACACTGCGCAGTTTAAAGGTCCCCGCGATCGCGGCGCCGCATCAAACGAATCTCCGATTCAAAGTCATCCGCGCTCTCGAATGATTTATACACCGAGGCGAAGCGCAGATATGCGACCTCGTCTAGGTCACGCAGTGGCTCGAGAATCGCTAGCCCGATTTCGTTGGCGTTTACCTGCGAGGACCCGTGCCCCCGCACCGTTTCCTCAACCTCTTGGGCCAACTTTTTTAAGGCATCATCGCTAACGTCGCGACCCTGGCATGCGCGCCTAACCCCCCGAATGAGTTTATCCCGGCTAAATGGCTCAGCGAGGCCATTTCTCTTAACAACCAGCAGTACGGCCTTTTCCACAGTGGTGAAGCGTCCCTTACAGGAAGCACACTCCCGCCGGCGCCGTATCGATGCGCCGGCATCAACCACGCGCGAGTCAATAACGCGGGATTGTTCGTTATGGCAAAACGGGCAGTACACACTAGTCCTTTCGCTAATTTAGCTTCTCGGTTTAGTTTACCTCCCACGGCCAAGCCAAAAACCTGACACCATTGCGCCAGACTCCTCCTACTCGAGTGCCTGTCTCCGTGAAGCAAGCGGGCCTTATCTGCGGCCGGGAAGACAAGCTGCTGCCTAAAAGGCTCTAAGCCTTAAACCCCCGAAGTGCCTGCTTTTGTACACGCAGCACTACTGTCCGATCGCTGCTTCTACTTGCTGTACCGAAGCGCCAGGATCAGTCGGCGTTTCAGCGCTCGTACCCATCAGCCCGCCGGCAACCGTGCCGAAAAATACGGCAGCACCAAATACTGCACCGAGGAGGTAATTCTTGCGCGAACTATGCGCATCGTCTTCTTCCATCGGCCTGTTCGCGAAATCAGGTAAGGAACGTTCATCAGTCCACGTATTCGAATAACCTTCACGGTTCGTTCGATATACGGAATTTAAAGTCCTGATTTCCCCCTTTTCGGAAGGAGAATGCTGCACGCCCCAGCTTTGATCATCAATATCCCAAATAGCGGCTGAAGGGACGATCTGTGGACGTGCCGCGCGCTGTTTGACCATGTTATTGCGAGAGTGAAGTAGTTGAGACATTGCTTTCCTTTCGACGACCGCCGTAAGTCTAAAGCGGCCCCTTGACACAACAAGAGCTCAATGTCGCTCCTGTGTTCGAGATTGTTTCTATGTTCGATTTATAGCACCACTTCGAAAACCTGTCCAGTTTTTCGCGTAAATCTCGAACGCTTGTACTTTTCGTGCTACAAATGAGTTATGGCACGCAGGTGTCACCCAGTCCCTTTTCAAGCTATGAACGCAGAACCTCAGACCCCTTAGCTAGGAGCCGCACATGGGCCGCAAGAAAGCAAGCACCGCAAAGAACGATTACGCCTCCCTTTCCGAAAGGCAACGCCGCATCCTTAACGTCATCAGCGATGCAGTGATGCTCCGCGGTTACCCGCCCAGCATCCGCGAAATTGGTGACGCCGCCGGCCTGCAATCCACCTCGTCCGTGGCCTATCAGCTCAAGCAACTGGAGGAAAAGGGCTTCTTGCGCCGCGATCCCAATAAACCCCGCGCGGTCGACGTACGCCACCTCAACACTGACGACGCCGAAAAGAAGCCGGGCCGCAAGGCTAAGGACGTCCCCGATACCTCTGCCCGCGGCCCTGAAGAGTCTGCCGCCGTAGCTTATATTCCCGTCGTTGGCCGCATCGCCGCCGGTGCACCAATCACTGCAGAGGAAAATATCGACACGTATTTCCCCATGCCAGACGAGGTCGTCGGCGGAGGAGAGCTTTATATGCTGCAGGTCGTGGGCGATTCCATGCAGGATGCCGGCATCCTCAACGGCGACTGGGTCATCATCCGGTCGCAATCGGTGGCTGAGGAAGGCGAGTTTGTCGCCGCGCTTCTCGATGGCTCCGAGGCCACCGTCAAGGAATTCCACCGCGATTCCTCTGGCGTATGGCTCCTTCCGCACAACGATGCCTATCCGCCCATCAACGGCGATGATGCGGAAATTATGGGCAAGGTAGTATCCGTCTTCCGCAAACTCTAGGCCCCGGCCAGCTACTTTAACCAAGCCGCACGCGGGTGTTCGCCTGCGGTTGTTGTCGCCGCCGACACTCTGCGCCCGCTTTCTTGAAACCCGCTCTTTGCACTTCGTACGCTGCCCTGTTCCCCGCATAGGGAGCAGGGCCATACGAGTTTTAACGCATTCCACGCCTTTCTGCCTCGCAATCGCGCCCCAAAAAGCCAACTTAAGCGCGCGGGGTTTATTGAGAAAGCACCCCCGAAATAACGGATCCGTAAGTTAAGCGCTACTAGGGTTGGCTTTCAACTAGGGCAAATAAAGCTGACTGACCTGCGCTTTTATCCCAAACCAGACAACAGCGCACACCTTAATTTTTGTTTTCGTCCGATTACCGCCGAATTTTGACACAATGGAGGGAGAAATCCCACATCAGTTAGCTTTCACCGAGCGCCTGCATTCGCAGATGGAGTAACCGCCCGGCCGAAGGCGAGGAGCAAGGAGGGTCCGTGTACGCAGAGGAGCGACGCCGCCAGATCGCGTCCCAAACTGCAGTTGAGGGTCGCGTTAACGTAACCGATTTATCAGAGCGTTTCGAGGTGACTGCTGAAACCATTCGGCGCGACCTAGCCGTACTGGATCGTGAGGGCGTTGTCCACCGCGTGCACGGCGGCGCCGTGGCTTCCCAAGCCTTCCAGACCGCGGAGCTCACCCTCGATACCCGCCAGCGTTCCGCATCTGGGGCCAAGGCCGCCATCGCGCACGCCGCGCTCGACTTCCTTCCCCCTGGCGGCGGCAGCATATTCCTGGACGCCGGCACCACGATTAATACCTTTGCCGAGCTCATTAGCCAGCAATACCCGCAGGCGCAGTTCAATATCGTCTCCAATAGCCTGCCCATCGCACTGTCGCTAGCCAATAGCGGCGTTCCCGATGTCCAGCTCCTCGGCGGGACCGTACGCGCTATCACCCAGGCCGTCGTCGGCGATACCGCCCTGCGCACCATGGCGCTCATGCGCGCCGATGTCGCCTTCATCGGTACCAATGCGTTGACCCTCGATCACGGCTTGTCGACAGCCGATTCCCAAGAAGCAGCCATCAAATCCGCCTTCGTCACGAATGCCCACAAGGTCGTGGTCATGTGTGATTCCAGCAAATTGGGCAACGACTACCTGGTGAGCTTCGCCTCCATTGCAGATATCGATGTCGTCATCACCGATTCCGGCGCGCCGGAATCCTTCGTCGATGCCCTGCGCGAGCGAGAGATCGATGTCGTGCTCGCCAGCGAATAGCTCCAGCATGCGCACGACTTCGCCCTCCCTACCCCGGTGCCATTTCTCACCGAGGCAGGGAGGGCGAGACCTTTTGCCGTTAGTTGAACTTTTCTATCTGCTCCATCGCTGCGGCGCGGGCGGCGGAGGGGCCTTCGGAGTTGAGGGCGGCATCGGCAAGCTGCTGGCACTGGTCAAAGGTCAGCTCGGCCAATTGGGCACCAACGCCGGCGACTGCGGTCGATGCAGCAGACAAGGAGTTGACGCCTAGGCCGGTCAATACGCAGGCCAATAGCGGATCGGCCGCGGCCTCGCCGCACACGCCAACCGGTACGTTGTATTCGTGCCCCGCAATGCAGGTGTGCTGGATAAGCCGCAGCACGGCCGGCTGCCAGGGGTCGGTGAGGTACGCAAGCTGCGGTGACAGGCGGTCAGCGGCCATCGTGTACTGGGTGAGGTCATTGGTGCCGATGGATACGAAGTCCAGATGCGGCATGATCTTATCTGCCATCAGCGCTGCTGCGGGCACCTCAATCATCGCGCCCGCGGTCAGGCCGCGCTCCCGGCACAGCTCCGCAAACCACTGGGCTTCCTTCGACGTCGCCACCATCGGTGCCATGACCCAGGTTTCGGCATCGTCGCCGCGGGACTCCGCGGCCTGGGCGATGGCGTCCAACTGGCGCGTCAACAGGGACTCGTTATCGCGGGCAATGCGCAGACCGCGCACACCCAACGCCGGGTTCTCTTCAGATGACAACGTGGCATAAGAAATCGGCTTATCGGAGCCAGCATCCAAGGTGCGCACCACGACCTTGGAATTGGGGTAGGCGTTAAAGACCTTCTTGTAGATTTTTGCCTGCTCGTCAACGGAAGGCTCCTCGCTCGCGGACAGGAACGACAACTCCGTGCGGTAGAGGCCAATGCCCTCTGCCTGCGAGTCGGAGGCAATGCGGGCGGCGTTGCCGTCGGCCACGTTGGCCAAAAGCTGCACGCGGTGGCCGTCCTTGGTTTGCGCTGGTCCAGTCCATTCGGCAACGCGGGCGGCGCGCTCGCGGTATTCCGCGACCGCCTTGGTGGATTCTTCCTCGTCCGCACCCAGCGTCACGGTTCCAAGCGCACCGTCGACGAAGACCAGCGTGCCGCTTTCAATCTCCCGCAGCTTATTTCCCACGGCGACGATGCACGGAATATCGAGCTGGCGGGCGATGATCGCGGTGTGGCTGGTGGGCCCGCCCAGCTCGGTAACGAGCGCGCGAATATGCGCGGTATCCAGGGTGGCGGTATCGGCGGGCGCGAGGTCATCGGCAAAAAGCACCGCTTGGCCCTCCACCATGGGCAAACCAGGCTCCTGCTCGCCGCGCAGCTGGGCGATGACGCGGTCGCGCACGTCCTTCAGATCGGTGGTGCGCTCGGCCATGACGCCGCCGGCCGCCTCAAACATGGTGACGAACTTATCCGTGGCTCCCACCGTGGCGAACTCGGCATTCTTGCCCGAGCGAATATTCTTGCGCACGGCCTTGTGCCACCCGCGGTCCTTGACCATGCCGGCGGTTGCGGTCAGCACTTCCGAGGCTTGGCCCTCGGCGGCTGCGGCGCGGTTTTCCAAGCGGCTGGCGACGACATCGACTGCCTCGAGGAAGCGATCGTATTCGGCTTCGCTGCTGGCCTCTTGGTCAATACTTCCTTCAGTGGGCAGGTCCGGGCGGGGGCGCACCCATACGGCTTCTGCATAGGCAACTCCAGCGACAACGCCGGTTCCTTTAACAGTGGACTGAAGCGTATTTTCCATGGCGATACTTCCTTCGAAGATAGCGGCTTATTTATTTCCAGATCATCACAAATCCAACAGAAATGCAATGTATGCCACACGGTTTCTATTGACTTTCCAACACAATCGGGCAAGAATAAACATTTACGGCGGGCTTAAGCGCGAGTTTCAACCGGACCGACTGCGTGTGGCCCCCAATATACGCACTCTGCGAAAGGGATAAGTTCTCGATGATCCTCACGCTCACCCCAAACCCAAGCATTGACGCCACCCTGGCGCTCAATCAGCAACTGACCTCAGGCGATGTCCACCGCGCCGCCAGTGTTACCCAGGTCGCCGGCGGCAAAGGCGTCAACGTCGCCCACGCCGTGCACCTCGCCGGGAAAGAAACCCTGGCCCTCTTCCCCTCCCGCGCGGCCGATCCGTTCATGAACCTCATCCAGGAGGTCCACCTCCCCTACGCCCACGTGGACATGGACGGTGGCGTCCGCGTCAATACCACCATCACCGAGCCAGATGGCACAACCACCAAGGTCAACGGCCCTGGCCCGCTGCTTTCCGATGCCACCCAAAACCACCTCATTTCCACCCTTACTCACCACGCCCAATCCGCCGATTGGGTAGCCCTTGCCGGATCGCTGCCCAAGGGTGTTGACGCCGGCTGGTATACCGACCTCATCAAGGAGATCCGCACTGCCGCCCCGCAGGCGCGCATCGCCGTGGATACCTCTGATGCTCCGATGAAGGCCATCGCCAAGCAGCTCGCTACCGCCGCCCCGGATCTCATCAAACCCAACGGTTTCGAACTGGGGCAGCTGACCGGCCAGGACGGCCTCGCCCTCGAGCGCGCCGCTGCGGCCGGGGATTATAGCCCGGTCGTGGAGGCTGCAAGGGATGTCGTGGGTCGCGGCATCAAGGAAGTCCTTGTCACCCTCGGCGGCGCCGGTGCCGTGCTAGTAAACGCAGACGGCGCATGGGCCGCCACCCCGCCTCCCGCCACGGTGAAATCCACGGTTGGCGCGGGTGATGCCGCATTGGCCGGATACCTCCTGGGGCGCACGCAGGGGCACGGACCAGCAGACTCCCTCGCGCTCTCGGTGGCTTATGGCACCGCTGCGGCCGCAAAGCCCGGCACCCAATTCCCCCGTCCCGAAGAACTCGATACCGCCCATACCTCCATCTCCGCTCTATAGCTAAAGGAGCCTTCCATCATGGCATCCGATCTCATCACCACAGAACTTGTCGCGCTTGACGCCGACTTTGGCGATAGCGTCGACTCCGTTATCACCAACCTCGCCACCTTGGTGCACGATACCGGGCGCGCGACCGAGGTCGCAGGCCTCGCCCAGCCCGCCATCGACCGCGAAGCCAAGGCCGGCACCGGCGTGCCAGGCGGCGTGGCCATCCCCCACTGCCGTTCCGAGGTCGTCACCGAACCGACCCTAGCTTTCGCCCGCCTTTCCCGCGGCGTGGATTTTTCCGGCCCAGACGGCGACGCCCAGTTGGTCTTCCTCATCGCCGCACCGGCCGGCGGTGGCAAGGCCCACCTGCAGATTCTTTCCAAGCTTGCCCGCGCCCTCGTGCGCAAGGACTTTTTAGAGGCCCTGCGCACCGCGTCGACGAAGGAAGAAATTGTCAAGGAAATCCTCGCTGTCGTCAACGCGGAAAAGCCGAAGAACAAAAAGCAGGACACCGCGGAGGCTGCAGCTGGGGCTGCGGAAGGGGCATCGGCAAGCGCAGGTGCTTCGGCACAAGCTACCCGCATCGTTGCCATCACCGCCTGCCCAACCGGCATCGCACACACCTACATGGCTGCCGATGCCCTCACCCAAACCGCCGGCGAGCGCGACGACGTCGATCTCACCGTCGAGACCCAGGGCTCGTCCAATAATGAATCGGTCTCGCAGTCCACCATCGACGCTGCCGATGCGGTCATCTTCGCCACGGACGTCGGAGTGCGCGACCGCGAGCGCTTCGCGGGCAAACCCGTCATCGAATCCGGCGTCAAGCGCGCCATCAACGAACCCGGCAAGATGCTCGATGAAGCCATCGCGGCGGCGAAGAACCCGAATGCCCGAAAGGTCTCTGGCACCGCCTCTTCCTCCTCCGCCGAAGAGGAAGGAAAATCGCTGGGTTGGGGCAAGCGCATCCAGCAGGCGATTATGACCGGCGTGTCCTACATGGTGCCGTTCGTTGCCGCCGGTGGCCTTCTCTTGGCCCTCGGATTCCTCTTCGGCGGCGCCGATATGGCCAATGGCTGGCAGGCGCTTTCCACGGATTACTCCCTGTCCAACCTGCCGGGCAATGAGATTACCGTCGACGGCGAGACCATGTCGTTCGAGAACTCCGGATTCGGGCTCTATATAGGCGCAGTGCTCTTTGCCATTGGCCAGGCCGCGATGGGCTTTATTGTTGCCGCGTTATCTGGCTACATCGCCTACGCCCTGGCCGGGCGCCCTGGTATTGCGCCGGGCTTTGTCGGCGGTGCTATCGCCGTGACCCTCGACGCGGGCTTTATCGGTGGCCTGGTGACCGGTTTGTTGGCCGGCTTTATCGCCCTGTGGATTGGCAATTGGAAGGTCCCGCGCTGGCTCGGCTCCCTCATGCCGGTGGTCATCATTCCGCTGCTGACCTCCCTCGTCGTTGGCCTGTCGATGTACCTGCTACTGGGCGCCCCACTGGCCGCGCTGATGGAGGGCCTGCAAGATTGGCTGTCTTCCATGTCTGGCTCTTCTGCCGTAGTGCTCGGCATCATCTTGGGCCTGATGATGTGCGTCGACTTGGGTGGCCCGGTCAACAAGGCCGCATACCTCTTTGCCACCGCCGGGTTGTCCACCGGCGACGCAGCCTCCATGCAAATCATGGCCGCTGTTATGGCCGCCGGCATGGTGCCGCCCATCGCGCTGTCCTTGGCAACCTTCATCCGCAAGTCGCTATTTACCCCTGCCGAGCAGGAAAACGGTAAGTCCGCTTGGTTGCTTGGCTTGTCCTTCGTCTCCGAAGGCGCCATCCCCTTCGCCGCAGCCGATCCGTTCCGCGTCATCCCTTCCATGATGGCCGGTGGCGCCGTGACGGGTGCTATCTCCATGGCGCTGTCGGTCGAGTCGCGCGCCCCACACGGTGGTATCTTCGTTGCCTTTGCTATCGACCCATTCTGGGCCTACCTGGTAGCCATCCTTGCCGGCGTGGCGGTATCTACCGTCGCGGTCTTGGCCATGAAGCAATTCTGGCCTAATAAGACCGTCCAGGAAGCTGCCCAAAAGGCCGCTCCAGGGTCCAAAACCGCTTCCCAGAACGTGGCGGCATAAACCAAACGCTCGTACACTGGATCACGATAAATTAACTACAGAAAGGATAATTTCCATGGCTTCCAAGACTGTAAAGGTTGGCTCCTCTGTAGGACTGCACGCACGTCCTGCCTCCATCATCGCTGACGCCGCTGGCGAATACGACGAGGACATCTTCCTGAGCCTCGTTGGTGAAGAAGATGACGATAACGAGACCGACGCCGCTTCTTCCCTGATGATCATGGCCCTCGGTGCCGAGCAGGGCGACGAGGTCACCGTTACCTCTGATAACGAAGAAGCCGTTGAGAAGATCGCCGGCCTCATCGAGCAGGATCTCGACGCTTCCTAAGCGCTGCTGCTCGCTAGTAGTGCCTAAGCACGCCTAGTATGCTCCTCGCCTTGTTGGCGGGGAGCTTTTGCGATCCATAGGCCGTTTCCCAGTGCCCATTGCGCCGGCTATTCAGGTCGCGCGGCGCATTTGCGCGGTCGCTTAGATTTTTGGTCCTGAGCCGGTGGATCGGTGCGGGCGCGCGGATCCTTTTGCGCTAATTCTCTTGGCCCGGATTCTTAGGATGGCGGCCGGTCGTTTTCGTTCGGGCTGCCGGGGTTCGTGGCCCACGGCGGAAGCCAGCGGACCTTTCCTTGTATTCGGGCCAATCGCCCGCGCCGCGGCGGGGCCTGCGGGTCATCATCGTTGACGCCGTTATGGTACGGGCAGCAGGTCGCGAGGTTAGCGGCATTGGTATTGCCACCGTGCTGCCAGCTGTCTAGGTGGTGGATCTGGCACTCATCGGCAGGATAATTGCACTTTTCCCAGGGGCATACAGGATTGACGGCGGCCGCCATCAAGCGCTGCTTCGCATTGGCAAACCGGGACGTGCGGTACAAATTGACCGGACCCTCAACGGGATGCACAAGCGTGATGTATCCGTGATCGCTTAAAACCCGGCTCGCGAGGTCGGCACCGCTGATGCGCGAGCCGTTGGTGAGCTGCAGGGTTATTTCCTCGCCATCGCCATCGACGATGCGGTCGAGCTCGTCCAAGGTGATGACCACCTGCGTGGTCGCAGTGGTGCGCGCCCCCGACTTCCCGCCGAAGAAGATGGACTTGACCGATTCCAATGGGCGCTCGTTATCGAGGGCAGAGTGCATATCTGCGACGTCGGCGGATTCCCCGGTGATGGTCAACGACCACGGTCCGCGCGGCCGGCGGGTGATCCGCACGCCTTTCTTGGGAGTGCGGGGCGGTTGCAGCTCACGCAAGAGGGCGCGCGCCCGCTTGCGCAAGGCAGTGGCGCTTCCGCGGAACTGGCATAACTCGGAGCGTACGGCCCAGGCATCGCGCTGGGTGCGAGCGCGCAGCGCGAACTTTTCGATGAGGCTGAGCACGTCGAGCGGGTGCGTCGTCGAGCGGGCCGTGCGTTGCTTGGCGCTAAAGGCACAGCGGCCAAAGTAGACATCGCAAAGATGCACCACCTCGCGCGCGGCGACGTCGCTGGCGCCGCGCTGCACCAAATCGCGCTCGCTTAAGCCCTGGGCGGCGGCGATGATGTCCATCCCTTGGCCCAGCGCGGTTAAATAACGGTCGAGTGCGTTCATGCCGCCTAGTACAGCGCACAACCCGGTGCAAAGGCGACCGCACGCACGAAGGCCTGTGGATTACGCGGTAAACCTTGCCGCCACGGCGCTATTTCGCGGCAGGGTCAACAAAGTTATCCACAGAATTTAGTATTTAGCATCGTGGCCTTCGCCCACGGTTTCGTACAGGCGCCGCATGATGGGATAGGCAACGATGATGCCGACAGAGCCCCAGGCGATGCCCTCCAGGCTCACCCCGCCCACGTTCAGGGTCAGGTTGCCGATGCCCGCGATCAAAGCCACCGCAGCCGCCGTCAGGTTCACCGGGTTATTGAAGTTCACCTCATTATCCATCCAGATGCGCACGCCCAGCATGCCGATAAGACCATAGAGCACGAGGGTGGCCCCGCCGAGCACGCCGGTGGGGATGGTGAAAATCAGCGCGCCGAACTTCGGGACGAAGGCCAATAGGATGGCGGTTAGGGCCGCAACCCAATACGCGGCGGTGGAATAGACGCGCGTGGCGGCCATGACACCGATATTCTCGGCATAGGTCGTGGTACCGGAGCCGCCGAAGCCACCGGCGAGGGAGGAGGCGAGGCCATCGGCAATCAGGGCATCGCCGGCGAGGTCGTCCAAGTCGCGGTTGGTCATCTCGGAGACGGCTTTGACGTGGCCGACGTTTTCCGCAATCAGCACCACGAGCACCGGCAAGGCCACGGCGATCGCGGAAAGATGGAACTCTGGGGCGTGGAATTCGGGCAGGCCTACCCACGGTGCGGCATCGATGGCAGCCTTGGCATCCTCGCCCAAATTACCGGTCAGGGCAGCGAAAACCCAGCCGACGACCACACCGATGAGGATGGACAGGCGCGAAACCATGCCGCGCCCGGCGACGGTGGCTAGGAGAATAACCAGCAGCGTGATGCCTGCGACCAAGGGCTGGCTGGCGAAGTTCTCGGCCGCATTCGGCGCCAAATTAAGCCCGATGAGCGCGACGATGGCGCCGGTAACCGCCGGCGGCATCACCGCATCGAGCACCCGCCTGCCGGCAGCCTTGACCACGAATCCGACCGCCACCAGCACCAAACCGGTCACCAGAATGGATCCGGCCTGCGCCGCAATCCCGTATTGCTGCGAGGCGGTCAGCGGGGCGATGAAGGCGAACGACGACCCCAGGTAGGACGGCAGGCGATTGCGCGTAATCAGCAGGAAGAGGATGGTGCCGATGCCGGAAAATAGCAGCGTGGTATTGACCGGAAAGCCGGTCAGGGTGGGCACCAGCAGCGTAGCACCGAACATCGCCACCACGTGCTGCATGCCGATGCCAATGGTTCGGCCCCAACTTAGTCGTTCCTCGGGCGCGACCACGGCGCCTGGTGCAATCTTCTTACCGTCGCCGTGGACGGTCCAACCTAGTATGCTCACGAACCACCATTATGGCCCATGGAGCACGAATTTTAGGAATCTTCCTCCACGATGAATTCGGCGAGCTCGCGGGCGGTGGTGGCGGGCAGGCGGACATCAACAAGCGTGCCGTCCTCGGTGTATTCCTCGCTGCGCACCGTGCCCTCGGCGTGCACGCGCGAGACGACATCGCCGCGGGTGAAGGGAACCTGCAGATTAACGTGGCTATCGCGGGAGTTGAGGAAGAGCTCCACGCGCGCGCTCAGCTCGTCGATGCCCTCCCCCGTGCGCGCCGAAACATAGACGACGTCCTCATGATCCAGGACGTGGCGCAGCTCCGCGAGCACAAGCGGATCGGCCTGGTCGATCTTATTGATCACGATGATTTCCGGCGGGGCCTGCTCACCAGTCTCGCTGACGATATCGTAGATGACCTTATTGACCGCCTCGATTTGCTTGAGCGGGAACGGGTCCGATCCGTCCACGACATGCAGCATGATATCGGCGGCGAGCACCTCTTCCAGGGTGGACTTGAAGGCCTCCACCAGCTGGGTAGGCAGGTGGCGAACGAAGCCGACGGTATCGGTGAAGACGACCAGGCGGCCATCGGCAAGCGAGGCGCGGCGCGTGGTGGGATCCAAGGTGGCAAAAAGTGCGTCTTCCACAAGCACGCCCGCGTTCGTCATGGCATTAATGAGCGAAGATTTGCCGGCGTTGGTGTAGCCGGCGATGGCGATCTGGGCGATCGTGGAGGACTGGCGCCTGGAGCGCTTGACCTCGCGGGCGGTTTTCATCCCGCGCAGTTCCTTGCGCAGGCGCGCCATTTCGGTGCGGATGCGCCGGCGGTCGGTCTCGATCTTGGTTTCACCGGGACCGCGCAGGCCGACGCCGCCATTGGAACCGGCGCGGCCGCCGGCCTGGCGCGAAAGGTTGCCGCCCCAACCGCGGGTGTGGGTATAGAGGTATTCCAGCTGCGCCAGCGAGACCTGCGCCTTGCCCTCCTTGGACTTTGCGTGTTGGGCAAAGATGTCCAAGATGAGCATGGTGCGGTCGATGACCTTGGTATTGAGCGCGCGCTCTAATGCTGTGAGCTGGCCGGGGTTCAGCTCACCATCGCACACGACGGTATCGGCCCCGGTGGCCTCGACGATATCGTGGAGCTCTTTTACCTTGCCCGAGCCGATGAAAGTACCAGGATCCGGTTTATCGCGCTTTTGGTAAATCATTTCGACTACGTCGGCACCGGCGGTCTCGGTCAGGGCGGCCAGCTCATCCATCGTGGCCTCAACCTCCGCTACGGTGCCTTCGGTCCACACGCCCACGAGGATGACGCGCTCGAGGCGCAGTTTTCGGTATTCCACCTCGTAGCCATCGGTGGTGTCCTCGGCGCGGATGGAGGTCTCGCGGGTAACGCGGCGGAAGGCGTTGCGCTCGGCCAAATCTAGATCGCCGCTGGTGGGCGTGGTTTCCTGCGGGGTGTCCGCGTGGTCGCGGAAGGCCTGGGCGAGAAGTTCGTCCTTGCTCGCCGAGCTATCAGAATTCTGCGGGGAAAATTTGTTCATATTGCTATCTATTTTGGCACGTTAGGCCGCAAAACGGGAATTGCGGTTTCCGGGCTTACTGGACAAAGCGATACAATGGTGGCTATGGAAACGACGCAGCCTAGGCCAACGACTACTACCCAGAAGAAGAATACCGAAATGCAGGCGATCGGCCTGGATTTCGAACGCTGGCAGGACGCGGTCGAGGCAGCCATCGCCACGGACCGCCTTGCCGTTACCGGCGAGGTCCGCGGTGGCCAGCTCATTCAATACGGCGACCCCTCGGGCGCCCAGCTTAATATCTTGGCGGTAGAGCCCTACGCCACCTTTATCGGCTTCGATGCGGTCACGCAGGGTTTTGCCCACGTGGAGATGTTCAATGACGTTCTAGCGATCATGGACATCATCGATCCGTTCGGCACGCCGCTGGCCCAGGTCACGGCGAACCTCGCGCAGGGGCCACTGTTGGCAGAAGAACCACGGCAGGAATGGCAGCAGGTATCGCTGACCGCCATGGGCCTTGATATCACTACCTACGAGTCCCCGGCTGCCTACGAGGCCGAACACGGCGAATACCCCGCCCTCTTTGAATCCGAGGGCGCCCGCGTCATCGCCTCTGGCTCCGGCGCACAGGCCCCCACGCCGGCGGCTACCTTTGCCGCCCGGGTGATGGAAGCCGAGTGGCGCACCAATGAACTCACCGGCGAGAAATTCGCGCACCTCGTCATGGACGGGCTTTTCCCCTTCGATCTCTGCCTGCCTGCGGACCGTGGCGAATTGCCGGCCAAGGATTCCGTGATCTCCGGTACGGCCCTGCTCACCGCCGCTATTGACATGCCGTCCGGCGGCTGCGGCGATGGCGGATGCGGTTGTGGATCCGGCGGTTGCGGCTGCGGCGGGCACTAGATTTTTTAGGCCATGCCTTTCCTTAGCGATCCACAAAACCGGAGGACACTTGTCTTTATCCTCCTGGTCCTTTGCGCGATCGCGATCGTTGTAACGCTAAAACTGCCCGGACTCATCATCGCCGCCATGCTGGTGGGCGCGGGCTGGTTCATGCTGCGCACGCGCCCCGATACCGCGGAAAGAAAGGCCCTGCGCAGCTCCATTTCGCTTTCGGCGGACGATATCCAGGACGTCATCGCCGAATTCGAAGAATTCGAAACCTCCACGGAGGCCGAGTCGCTGGCGGATCGCACGCTGTACCGGCCAGCACTGCTGGACCTCGACTGCTCCCACCCCGCCATCGATGCATTCCACTACGAATTGGCTGGGGCGCGCCGCTTCCTCCGCCGGCTCAATATCCGCATCCACGCCCACGGCATGCGCACACAGGACTTGGAAGCCCTCCTCCGCGTCACCGATGAGCGCGCCCGCGAGCTGAAAGAATCCTGGCTCGCCGCCCGCCGCGCGGCCTTCCGGCTCGGCCCGGATTACCGCACGCGGCAGATCGACGACGAAAACTAAGGCCCTTACAGGCTCGTTTCGCCCGTCGCGACGATGGCGGACGGGCCCGTCAAGCGCGTGCCGCCGTCATAGACCTCGACGGTGACCTCGCCGCCGGGAACGTGGATGTGGACGGTGCCGAGGGCTTGGGCGGCATCGGCAAGCGCGGCGGTAGCTGCCGCGACCGTGCCCGTACCGCACGACTGCGTCTCCCCAACCCCGCGCTCGAAGACGCGCATATGCACGTGCCCCTCCCGCAGCGGGGTCACCAGCTCAAAATTCACCCCGCCGGGAAAGAAGGACTCGTCGTAGACCGGCGCCGTGAGTTCCTTGGCGGCCAAAGCTTCCGGTTCCAGGCCTGGGATGACGGCCGCGAGGTGCGGGTTACCCATATCCACCCCGAGGCCGGCGTAGGACTCACCGCCCACGGACGCGGTAGATACTCCGGTCACGCGCGCGGGGCCCATCTCCACGGTGACGCTCGCGGCGGTAGCGTTACAGGAATGCACCGTCACCTGCTTGGCACCCGCCCGAGTGCCGATGGTGAATGCGTCCTCGCCCACCAAGTCGTGCGAGCGCAGCCAGTGGGCAAAGACGCGGGTGCCATTGCCGCACATTTCCGCCACGGACCCATCGGCGTTGCGGTAATCCATAAACCAGTCGGCGGAATCCACCCCGTCCGGAAGTGCCGCCAACTCGCCCGCGTCCACGAGGGCGCCGGCGCGCACAACGCGCAATAGGCCATCGCCGCCGATGCCCGCCCGGCGGTCACACAGCGCCGCCACGCGCTCTGGTGAGAGCGGCGCCTCGGCGTCGAAGTCTTCTACGATGACGAAGTCATTTTCGGTTCCATGGCCTTTGGCAAATTTCATAGCCTCTACCCTAGCGCCCAAGCGCGTACAAAGCTTGGGCGGTGGTATCGCCCGCGGCATCGAGCCAGGTAATGCGCTTATCGCGGTTAAACCAGGAGCGCTGGCGGCGCACGTACCGGCGGGTGCCAGTAATCGTGCGTTCTACCGCATCTTCCCACGTCAGCTCGCCGCGCTGGGCTTGTAGAACCTGCGCATAGCCAATCGCGCGGCCCGCGGTGGAATCGGCCACAAGCCCCTTATCCTGCAGGTGCTCGACTTCCTCGACGAGGCCTTGCTCAAACATGAGGCGCGTGCGCTTTTCGATGCGCGGGTTCAACCACTCGCTATCCGTGCGCAGCCCCAGCAACTTGGTCCCCCACCGGGGCGGGCCGTTCTTCGGCGGCTGGCTGGCCTTAAAGGGCTTGCCGGTCAGCTCGATGACCTCGAGCGCCCGGACGGTGCGGCGGGGGTCTTTATCCTCGATGATAGCGGCGGCTGCCGGATCGACGCGCGCGAGCTCCGCGTGGAGCGCGTCGGTTCCGATATCGGCGCGGCGGGCCTCGTATTTGGCCCGTACCTGCGGATCGGTCGGCGGGAATTGCCAATCATCCACCAACGCCTGGGCATAGAGCATGGATCCGCCGACGAGGATCGGAGTCTTGCCGCGGGACATGATGTCCTCGATATCGCGCAAGGCCGCCTGCTGATAGCGCGCCACGGAAGCAGTCTCCGTCACGTCCCAGACATCGAGCTGGTGATGCGGGATGCCCTCGCGCTCTGCGGGGGAAAGCTTCGCGGTCCCGATATCCATGCCGCGGTATAGCTGCATGGAATCGACATTGACCACTTCCCCACCCAGTTCATGGGCAAGGGCCAGCCCGAGCGCGGATTTGCCGGATGCGGTGGGGCCAACTACTGCGATGGGTCGCATGCTGCCTCCCAACCTGCCACGTAGCGGCCTACCCCGAGGGTGGCGTCCGTCGCCCGGACCTGCGCGCGCTTGGGCGTGCAGCCGGCAAGCTCGAGCCAGAGCGCCGGCTCTTCCACGCCGCGTTGCTTCAGCCACTCAGCCTCGCTGCTTGCCGCTGCCCCTATCAACACCTCCTCGCACCACCGGTGCGCCTCCTGCGCGCCGGGGATAAGGGCCAGCGGTGCCCTCTCAGTAAGCCCCGCGCTGCCGTCCGCAACCACGATGCTAAGTACCTTTGGGTCTGGCGTGCCTAGGCGGTCGCGGCTATCGCGCACCGTTATCTGTGGGACCGTAGACAGGACGTAGTGGGCCATGATTTCTGGCAGGTAGTCTCCCGCGCCCACGTGTACCTGGTGGGCTCCCCAGGCGCGCAGGCTTCCCGTGTGGCGGGTATGCCACCGCGAGGAGCGGGATCCGATAATTTCTGCCTCGTTAATGCCGGCGGCAGCGGCTTCGACCGCCAGCATGCGCGCCGCTGCCAGCAGCGCCCGCGAGGCGGCATCGTTGGGAGCTAGCTCGACTGCCAGCGCCGGCGAGGCGGGCATAACCATGAGATTGAACATTATTCCTCCATACTATCTACCCAAGAGGAGGTAATTAAATAGATTCTAGGCACACAGCGATTTTTCGCGGTAATGTAACCAGTGATTTCATCCGGCAGCCGTGACGCGCGGCGATATATGTCTAGGAGGGCTTTCCATGTCTCCCACCCCTACCCCAGGTTCCATGCCCAAGAAGGGCCCCCGCCCCACAGCCAAGCCCGTGCCCGTGCAATCACCGAGCAAAAACGACCCGGCCAAGTGGGGGCGCGTCGATGCCGATGGGTCCATCTTCGTGTCCGCCCCCGAGGGCGAGCGCAAGATTGGGGAATGGCAGGCAGGCTCTGCGCAGGAAGGCCTCGAGCACTTCGGCGCCCGCTATGACGATCTAGCCACCGAGATTGAGCTTTTGGAAGCTCGCCTGCGCGCCAACCCCAGCGAAACCGCAGGAATCAAGCAGACCGCCGCCGAACTCCGCGAGACCCTGCCTACCGCTGCGGTCATTGGCGATATCGCGGCGCTGGATCGCCGCCTCGCGGCGGTTATTGATCACTCCGTTGTGGCCGGGGAACAGGCGCAGGCGGAGCGGGAAAAGCGCCGGCAGGACGCGATTGCGGCGAAGGAAAAGCTTGCCGCCGAGGCCGAAGAGATTGCCGAGAATTCCACCGAGTGGAAGGCCGCCGGCGACCGCATCCGCGCCATTTTGGAAGAGTGGAAGCAGATTAAGGGCATCGATAAGAAGACCGATGACGGCCTGTGGAAGCGCTATTCGCGCGCCCGCGATTCCTTTAATCGGCGCCGCGGTTCGCACTTTGCGGATCTCGATCGCGCCCGCGCGGCCGCGCGAAAGAAGAAAGAAGAACTCGTCGAGCGCGCCGAGGCCATCCAGGACTCCACCGATTGGGGCCCTACCGCCCGCGCCTACCGCGATCTGATGGCGGAGTGGAAGGCGGCCGGCCGCGCCCCGCGCGAGGTCGATGACCAGCTGTGGGCGAAGTTCCGCGCGGCACAGGACCGCTTCTTTGATGCCCGCAATGCGGTCAACGACGAGCGGGACCGCGAGTTCGCCGAAAACGCCAAGGCAAAGGACGCGCTGCTTGCGGAATACGACAGCCTGATTGACCCATCGCAAAGCATGGACAAGGCCAAGGCTAAGCTGCGCGAACTGCAGGAAAAGTGGGAGGAAATCGGCTTCGTGCCCCGCAACCAGGTGCGCGAGTACGAATCCAAAATTGAGCAGCTAGAAAAGCGCGTCACCCAAGCGGAAGAATCCGAATGGCGGCGCACCGACCCTGAAGCGCAGGCTCGCGTGGCCCAATTCCAGGCCAAGGTGGAAGACTTCAAGGCCCAGTCCGCGGCTGCGGAGGCTAAGGGCAAGGAGAAGAAGGCCGCGGAGCTGCGCGCGCAGGCGGAGCAATGGCAGGAATTTGCCGATGCCGCTGCCAATGCCGTCAACGATAAATAGTGCACCTCGTTCAGATTGCGCGCCCGACCCAGGTAGCCGAGGCTGAACCGGCGGATTGTATCCGTTCCTTTGTTTTCTGGGCAAACCTGGCGGCGCAGGAAGCAAGCGGGGATGCGGCGGCCTCGACCTCGCCTAGCCGCGTGGTGCACCGCCTGCAGGGTTCGGGCGAATCGCAGACTTACCTTTTCGCGGTGGTCGATGGCCCGGCGACGCTCGGGCCCGTCTCCGAGCTCGGTCTGCCCCAAATTCCCGCTACCGCACCGAGCCCCGAGCTGGACTACGTGGGATTTATCCACATCAGCCTGCCACTTTTAGAAGAGCGCAATGCCGCGGAAATCGAGTGCGTCCTGTGCGATCTGCCGCTGCCCGGTGACCCCCTTGATGCCGAGGGGCACAAGGTGGCTACCTGGATGGGAGATACCGCCTTAAAAATCACCCAACAGCTCGGACGCAGCGTCGCGCACGTAGGCCTGCTGCACCCGCCGGAGACTTCGCCGGAGTACGACGCGATGGCGGCGGTCTACCAATCCCTGGGCTTTACGCGGCGCCATAGCGAGCGGCAATTGGCCATCGATATTCCAGAGCACCCGGCTGCCGCCCTCTTTCCGCCCGGGCTTTCGGCCGCGGTTTGGCAGGACTATGCCATTCCGGAGGCACATATCGACGATGTCATGCGCCTTTTAACGGTCGCCTCGGCGGATGCCGATACCGGCACCTTATCCACCGAGCCCATCGTGTGGTCCCGGCAGCGGTTGGAAGAAGCGCACCAACGCCTGCGCTCGCGGCGCGGGCATACGCTGCTCGTGGCGCTCATCGATAATGCTGGGGACATCGTGGCGCTTACCGAGCTGGCGCGGCACGAGGCCGCGGATCCGGAGGTCTGCGAATGGACCCTCACCGTCACCGACCGCGACCACCGCCGGCAAGGCTTAGCACAATTAGCAAAACTCACCGCCCTGCACGAGGTCAACCAAGCGTGGCCGCAGGTGCGCCGCTGCTATTGTTCCGTCGCAGCCGGCGACGCCGCCATGAACGCGCTGTATGCGCGGCTCGGGGCGCGGGTAATCTCCCAGTCTTCTGCCTGGGAGCTCCACCTTTAGCCCTCGTGCTGGTGGCGGTGGCGCTCGGCGGCCTTTTTCCGGCGGTCATCGACAAGCATCTCCTGCGGCTGCGGGGACGCAATATCGGACTGGAATTTGCCTACCTCATCCAGCTGGCCCGCCGAGGCGCGAACCTTCTCCTCAGCCGCGCGTTGCTCCGGGCTGCGGCGCAGGGCGACGAGGCTAAAACCCAAGAAGGCCAGGAAGGTCGCCAGCATGCCCACCCACATGCCAATGGCCGGGCCGTCCGCGGTGGAGCCGCGGTACCAAAAGCCCCACAGGTTAACGAAGAAAGAAACCGTCACCATCATCCACGCAATCAGCCCGAGGGTGGCGCGGCGGGTCAGCAGGGTTGCCGTCGTCAGCACGCCCACGCCGAGTAGCGCGAGCCACGCGGAGACGGTTTCCATCAGCGAGATCTTTACCCCGTCGTCGGTGGTGCCAAAGCTTAAGGCCTGCCACCCGTGGGCAGAGCCGGCATAAGGAACGATGAGGTAGACAATATAGGCCGCCACAGCGATCCACAGCGTCACTTTCTGCCCACGCAGATCCATGGTTTGTGCTGCTCGGCGCTCCGCCTGTGCCGCCTCCTGGGCGGCGGTGGTGGTATTTCGCTCTCTCATGGCACCCTAGCCTACTCCCCGGTTAGCAGCCGCAAGAATCCGCTGCGGCAGCGCCAGCAGGCTTGCCGATGCCCGGCAGCCCCAAGCCCACCCCAATCGGAGCGGTAGTGGGGGTTTGGCCCGAAGCCGACATGTCGCCGGCCTTGGTGCGGGTGTGGGTGGCTACTGCGGCATCGGCAAGCAAGAAGAACGAGCCTGCACCCGTGACCTTGGTGCGCACGACGTCGCCGGGGCGAATCTCGGCCGAGATATCCGCGCCGTTGGCATCAATGGGGCTAAAGTGCACGAGGCGCCCATCCCGAGCTCGACCCGACATGCGGTGGGTCTCATCGTTCTTGCGTCCGCCCTCAGCCTGGACCAAGAGCTCCACCTCAGTGCCCACGAGCTTCTGGTTCTCTTCTGCCTGGATGCTATCTTGCAGCGCAACGAGCCGCTCGAAGCGGTCCTGGACGACTTCCTTGGGGACCTGGTTTTCCATCTCCGCCGCAGGGGTGCCCGGGCGCGGGGAATACTGGAAGGTAAATGCCGAGGCAAAGCGGGCGCGGCGGACCAAGTCCATGGTGTCCTGGAAATCCTCTTCGGTCTCGCCCGGGAAACCGACGATAATATCGGTGGTAATCGCAGCATTCGGAATCTTCTCGCGGACCTCATCGAGGATGCGCAGGAACTTCTTCGTGCGGTAGGAACGGCGCATGTCCTTCAAGACCTTATCCGAGCCGGACTGCAGCGGCATGTGCAACTGCGGGCACACCGCCGGGGTTTCCGCCATGGCGTCGATGACATCCGAGGTAAATTCCGCCGGGTGCGGGGAGGTAAACCGCAGGCGCTCGAGGCCGTCGATCTTGCCCACTTCGCGCAGCAGCTTCGAGAAAGCAAAGCGATCGCGCGGCATTTCTGGATCGGCGAAATTCACGCCATAGGCGTTGACGTTTTGGCCCAAGAGAGTGACCTCAGAAACTCCCTGATCCACCAGCGCCTGTACCTCGGCCAGAATATCGCCCGGCCGGCGGTCCTCTTCCTTACCGCGCAGGGAGGGAACGATGCAGAAGGTGCAGGTGTTATTGCAGCCCACGGACACCGATACCCAACCCGCGTAGGCGGATTCGCGCTTAGCGGGCAATACCGAGGGGAATGCCTCTAGCGAATCGACGATTTCTACCTGAGCTTCCTCGTTATGGCGGGCGCGCTCGAGGAGGGTGGGCAACGCTGCCATATTGTGGGTTCCGAAGACGGCATCAACCCACGGCGCATTGTCGAGGACGGTGTCCTTATCCTTTTGTGCAAGGCAACCGCCCACAGCGATTTGCATGCCGGGATGGTTCTCCTTCGTCTTCTTCAATGCGCCCAGCGTGCCGTAGAGGCGCTTGTCGGCGTTTTCGCGGACTGCGCACGTGTTAAAGACGATGAGATCCGGCTCCGTGGCCTCGTCTGCGGCCGCGTAGCCAGCTTCCTCCAGCAGGCCGGAAATGCGCTCGGAATCGTGCACATTCATCTGGCAGCCGAAGGTTCGGACTTCATAGGTACGGGTTTCAGGAATTGTCTGCTCCACGTCGGCATAGTCTAGCCATCACCCAGAACAACTCATAACCGTCGCTGCTCGGCGCCCGTGACAGCAAGTGGGCCAGAATGGGCGCATAGTGCGGCGCGTCGGGGCGCGGGCCCGCGGTGGGTGGGGCGCGTGTGCGAGTCACAAGGTTGGAGCCAACAAGGCACTAAGCCCCATCCGCCGGATTTAAGGAGAAGACAGCTCCTCGCACCGTTCCTCGAGGGCGCTAATGGCAATGTTCAAAGACATCCCCTCGTTGAATCCACGGCGCGCCAATACTCCCACGATCCTGCGCAAGGCCTTTTCCCGTTCCTTCCTATCCGCAGGAACGGATTTCACGCTGCGCGCCTTCTTTTCCGCCAAGGCGCGGGCCATCGCCTCTTCATCGGCGGAGTCAATTTGGGCAAGGGCTTCGTCTATGTCTTCTTGGCTTACGCCCTTTTCCCGAAGCTCGCGGTCGAGGACGCTGCGCGATTTTCCTCGCCGCTTATGCCGCTGCCGCACCCATTCGGCGGCGAAGGCGGCGTCGTCAATGAGGCCCGCATGGGCCAAGTCATCGAGGACCTCATCAACCACCTCAGGGGCGAATTCGGCCTGAACCAAACGGTCATACAATTCCTGGCGGGACCGCGAACGCTGGTCAAGCAAGCCCAATGCGCGGGACCGAACCTTTGACTTTGCCTCTTCGGCCTCCCGATCAAAAAGCCCGCCCTCGGCTTCTCCTTTTTCATAGGCTTCAAGGGCCTGGCGGAGTTGCTCTAGCTTTTCAGGGGCGGGTTGATTCATAGCGCGGGTGTTAAGCGGTGGGAGTGTTGGTGGACAGGCTTAATCGTCATCGAAGTCGACGTTCGGGACCAAATCTACGGATTCATCCGTCAATGGGTCATCGGAACCGGGGACATCCATGGCGGTAGCTTCTTCACCATTTGCCGCCTCTTCCCCAATGCCGAGTTTTTGGAAGATCTTCTTTTCGATCTCATTGGCAAGGTCAGGGTTATCCTTCAAGAAGGAACGAGCCTTCTCCTTACCTTGACCCAGCTGGTCGCCCTCATAGGTAAACCAGGAGCCGGACTTGCGGATGAAACCGTTTTCTACGCCGAGATCGATGATGGAGGACTCGCGAGAAATGCCCTCGCCGTACATGATGTCGAACTCGGCGATCTTGAATGGTGGGGACACCTTATTCTTTACCACCTTGAGCTTCGTGCGGTTGCCAATGGCGTCCTGGCCATCCTTCAGCGTCTGGATACGGCGGATATCGCAGCGCACGGAGGAATAGAACTTCAGCGCCTTACCACCGGTGGTGGTCTCCGGGGAACCGAACATCACGCCGATCTTTTCGCGCAGCTGGTTGATGAAGATTGCGGTGGTGCCGGAGTTGTATAGCGCACCGGTCATCTTGCGCAAGGCCTGGGACATCAGGCGGGCTTGCAGGCCGACGTGGCTATCGCCCATCTCGCCTTCGATTTCCGCCTTAGGGGTCAGAGCTGCCACGGAGTCCACGACGATAATGTCGATGGCGCCGGAGCGCACCAGCATGTCCGCGATTTCTAGGGCCTGCTCACCGGTATCTGGCTGGGACACGAGGAGGTTATCGGTGTCGACGCCTAGCAGGCGTGCATATTGGGGGTCGAGGGCGTGCTCGGCATCGATAAACGCTGCAATGCCGCCATCTTTTTGTGCCGAGGCGATGGCATGCAACGCCACCGTCGTCTTACCGGAAGACTCTGGGCCATAGATTTCCACAATTCGCCCGCGCGGGAAGCCACCGATGCCCAGCGCCACGTCGATTGCCGTGTTGCCGGAAGAAATGGCCTTGATGGGAGGGCGGTCATCATCACCCAAGCGCATAACGGCGCCCTTGCCATAATCCTTTTCGATCATGGCCATCGCTGCATCTAGCGCCTTCTGGCGGTCATCTCCCTTGGTTGCGGCGGAGGATGATTTCTTTTTCGTTGCCATTGTTATAAATCCTTATCTCGTACGACGCTGCGTGAACACTTAATTAGACTGCTGCAGAACCCTAAATGGTTCCGCCCTCAACGCAATCCCACTGTAGTCGCCCACACCGACACCCCAACTAGAGTACATACATCTGTTCGAATATCGAAAATGGACACGCCTTTTCAGGCTCTCTTGGGCCTATAAGGATGGGTAATCTACGCCGAGACGGCGCTCTTGGGGAACATCGAAGTCATTGCACAGCCCTATCCAGACACGGCGGGGATCGACGCCACGTTCGATAAGCTCATCCGGCGTTCCATTAAGCTCTGATAAAACATGCGAATGGCTAATCCACGCCCCTTTTGATTCGCCAAATTCATCCACAACCAATTGGTGGTACTCCGTCAATCGCATGCGCGCAATCCTACCCACCACCACGGAAATATTTCCAAAACTTTTACCAGGACCCCAGAATTAGCCTCCTTGAACGACGTTCAAATTGGTGTGTCTACAGCGTTTTTCTCCAAGGTGCTAATCTTTGTCCATGCAAAAGAACTCCGTGGCAACCACCATTGCCTATGTAGCGGTATTTACCGCCCTCGTTATCGTTTTAGCCTTCGTTTCTATCCCCGTAGGCACCGCCGGCGTCCCCATCGTCTTGCAAAACGCCGCCCTCATTTTGTCCGGCCTCATCTTGGGCGGAAAACGCGGCGGCTACGTTGGCTTGCTATTCCTCTTTATCGGTTTGGCATTGCCCGTATTGGCAGGCGGTGGCACCACGCTCCGCGCGCTTGCCGGCCCCACCGTGGGATACATCATCGGTTACGTACTCTCCCCCATCGCAGCCGGCGCCATCGCTTATCGCGCCCCGCGCGGAAAGGGCGGCATGACCGTGGTTTTCGCTATCGCCGCCATCGTAGGCCTTCTGGTGCAATACACCTGTGGCGCGATCGGCTTGATGCTTCGCTCCGGGTTGGAGGTAGGCCCGGCCATCGCGGCGCAAGGCCCATTCGTCCTCGTTGACACCGCAAAGCTCATCGTGGCCGTTATCATCGCCGTTGGTGTTCACTCCGCATTCCCCGACCTGATGGGTAGGAAGGCCTCCTAGTGCCCACCATCGACTTTTCCTCGGTCACGGTAGCCTTCGATGAGACGGTGGTCCTCGATGACATCAACCTCACTTTAAGCGAGCAACGGATCGGCGTCATCGGTCAAAATGGCGGCGGAAAGTCCACGCTGACTCGGCTTATCAATGGCCTGGGTGAGCCCACCGCGGGTACCGTCACCGTCGACGGCATAAATCCCAGCGAGCAGGGCAAGAAGGTGCGCGAAAAGGTGGGGTTCGTCTTTTCCGATGCCGAAAATCAGATCGTTATGCCCAATGTGCGAGATGACATCGCTTTTTCCCTGCGCCGCTTCAAGCTGCCTAAGGCCGAGCGTACTGCGCGAGTCGATGCCGCCCTGGAACGGTTCGGGCTCTTAGAATTTGCCGAGCGCTCCCCGCACACGCTTTCTGGTGGACAAAAGCAATTGCTCGCCTTAGCCGCAGTGTTGGTCATCGACCCGGTTCTCATCATCGCCGATGAACCAACGACGCTGCTTGATCTCCGCAATCGCGACCGCATCAAGCGCGAGTTCGCGCAGCTTGACCAGCAGCTCATCGTCGTTACTCACGATCTGGAATTCCTCACGGATTTCGACCGTGTCATCTGCATCGATGACCACAAAGTTGCTGCCGATGGCGCTCCCCAGGAGGTCATCGTTTTTTACAGAGATCTCATGGCGCAGCGGCCACTCTAGAAAGCCACCTCCAATGACCCGACGCAGAACCAATATTCCGCTATCCGTATATGTTCCGGGCACGACCGTAATCCACCGGATGAAGCCCAGCTGGAAGATACTCATTTTGCTGGTATTTATCCTGGTTACCAGCATCTTTTTCAACTCTTTGCCGTGGGCCGGCGGCGCGGTGATCGCTGCAGCATTGACGTATTTCATCGCCCGCATTCCCCCACGGATTGCCTGGAGCCAGCTCTGGCCACCCCTAATAATCCTCATTCCCCTAGCTGGATTCCAGTGGTGGGCGAAGGATTTTGACTACGCCGCCGTGATGTTCCTTAACATCTTGGCCGCCATGATTTTGGCCTTCTTATTAACGCTTACCTCGACGGTCGACGCGATCATGGAATCCCTGGAAGAATCCCTCCAGCCGCTGAATCGTTTCGGCGTCCCAGTAGAAAACATCAGCTTGGCGATGTCCCTGACAATCCGCCTCATCCCCCTCATGTTCGAAACGGTCTACGAGGTTCTCGATGCCCGCAAGGCGCGCGGCGCTGGCTTTTCCCCCTCGGCCTTTGTCACGCCCGTCATCATCCGCTCCATTCGGCGCGCTCGCGCCATTGGCGAAGCCCTTCAGGCCCGCGGCGTCGGTGACTAAGGAAACTTAGGCACATGCCCAACTAGCACCAAAAAGCCTCCGCCTTCCCCCACCGCTCGAAACGGGAAAGGAAAGATCGGAGGCTAGTGTGCAGTTTGCGCTATGGCAAGCCCGGGATGACGAAGTTACTCTCCGCGCAGCTCGCGCAGGCGAGCCTGGACGGCGTCATCATTCGCGGTCGGCTGCGCTGCCTGATCCGCAGCGGAACCAGAGGCCTTATTGCCCTCGATGGCCTGAGTGCGGTTAGCTTCTACGGACTTCGTGGAGTTCATCTCGCTACGGATCTGCTCCAAGCGGGAGTGGCCGGCCATCTGGATACCCGCCTGCTGCACCTCGGCCATACGGTTTTCGACGGAATTTTCCGCCAGCTCCGCCTGCCCCAGAGCCTTAGAGTAACGGCGCTCAATCTTATCGCGCACGGCATCGAGCGAAGGCGTGTTGCCGCCGGCCGAGAGCTCGTTCATGGAGTTCAAAGACTCGGAAACCTTCTCCTGCATCTTTGCCTGCTCCAGCTGCGATAGCAGCTTCGAACGCTCATCAACCTTCTGGCGCAGGGCGGCATTATTGCGTTCTACGGCGCGCTTGGCCTGCTCAGCCTGTTGCAATGCCTGGTCATGGAGCTTCTTCGTGTCCTCGACAGACTCTTCTGCGGTCACCAGCTGAGCGGCAAAGGCCTCGGCGGCGTTCTCATACTCCACGGCCTTGCTCTCATCGCCGTTGGCGCGTGCCTTATCGGCAAGCTCGAGCGCTTGGCGGGTATTGCCCTGCAGCTTTTCGACCTCGGCTAGGCGACGGTTAAGTTGCATCTCCAGCTGGCGTTGATTGCCAATAACCGCCGCGGCTTGCTGCGATAGCTCTTGATGCTGACGTTGGGCATCTTCGATGGCCTGCTCAATCTGGATTTTCGGATCGGCATTCTCTTCGATTTTATTATCGAACAGTGCCATGAGGTACTTCCACCCCTTAACAAATGGATTCGCCATTATGCTCTAGACCTTTCTAGGGAATGTGGTAATGCGTCGCGTTGTCGTGTTCATAGTAACCCAACGCCTAGGGCTCTGCCGCTACTAATCGCAGGTATCCACCGCGGCTATTCTTTTCAGAATCCCGCACGCGTTAAAGCTCAGAAGCAGCCGGCGCGGTATGCGCGAGCTCTTCATCCATCGACGGCAGCGTCATATAACCGGCAGCCTCGATCAAGACGTCAGACACAGACGCGTCGAGCGCATGGCACACGGAGGCCAATAGCTCAGAAGAAACTTCCTTGCGGCCTCGCTCGAGCTCCGACAAGTAGCCCGGTGACACGCGGGCGACGCTAGCCAATTCGCGCAGGGTAACTGACTTATCCGCGCGGAATGCGCGCAGAGTCAAGCCCAATGCTTCACGCAATAGTGGCTCGGGGGCACGGGCAGGTTGTGGCGCCGATGGTGCCGCTGCCGCAGGTTCCGCGGCAGTCTGCGCCGAGTGGTCGAGGACTGCTGTAGAAATGTTCATCGTAAGTTTTAACGCTCCTTCGATGAAATTTGTTCCCCACTGGTAGGAAATTTTTTGATGATCGCACCAAGTTGGGCGATCGCAACTCCTACCGTGGCCTTTCTAATTTGGTTTCGTTCAGTGCCCAAGTCACGCAAGCAAAAAGACTGCGCTATGCGCCCGGCGGAATAGATTCCTAAAAATACCGTGCCGGGTTCTTTTCCTTCTTGTTTATCGGGCCCAGCGACGCCGGTAAGCCCTAAACCCCAATCCGCCCCGGTTTCCGCAGCAGCGGCGCGAGCCATATCAACTGCAGTTTCGCCAGAGACGACGCCTACGCGCTCGATCTCTGAGACTGGTTTGTCCAGAAAGTGAGATTTCACCTCGGTGGCATAGGTGATAAGGCCACCGCGCAAGACGGCAGACGCGCCTGGCACCGAAGCGATAGTAGCGCTGGCTAAGCCGGCAGTCAGCGATTCGCACAAGGCCACGGTCTCGCGGCGCTCTGTTAATAAGGCAACGAGGTCAGATTCTGTAAAGGTCATTGCGTTTAGCTATTTTGCTTCTGTCCATCGATGAGATACTGCACGCCGGTAATGACCGTTACCACGACGGCCATCCACATGATGAAGGAGGTAGGAATATCCATCCACGAGGGAAGCGGCCACAAATATAGACCCACGGCGAAGGACTGCAGGACGGTCTTTAGCTTGCCGCCTTTAGAGGCTGGGACGACCTTTCCGCGGCGCAACAGGGCCATGCGCCAGATGGTGATGCCGAATTCGCGAATCAAAATAATGACGGTGACCCAGACCGAAAGCTGATCGACGATATTGAGGCAGACAAGCGCTGTGGTCATGAGCGCTTTATCAGCAATGGGGTCGGCAATCTTGCCAAAATCGGTAATCAACCCGCGGGCGCGGGCAATATCGCCATCGAGCTTATCCGTGAGCATTAAGGCGGCGAAGACGCCAAAAGACCACCACTGATGGCCGCCGATGACCAGCCATGCAAAGACCGGAATGAAAACGATACGCAGGCAGGTGAGGAAATTTGGCAGATTCCAATTAGAGACCTGCGGATTCACTTCCGAGGACTGCGCTGACTGTGCTCCGGGTTGATTCACCCTATACATACTACCCGCTTGGGTTATGGTCTCGCGGCACACTCCCCCGAGAATTTATACTGTCCGGTATGAAATATTTTGCAGTCAATTATGAATACAACCCGGCCAACCCAGAGATAGCGAAGGTCCGCCCGGCCCACCGCGAGTTCACCGGGAAACTATTTGATAAGGGCACCATCGTGGCCTCGGGACCGTTCACGGATTCCCAAGGAGGCGCGCTCATCATTGTGCGCTTTAACGATGATGACACCGAGGTAGCCGATGTCATCCAGCTGATGAACGATGATCCCTTCTATCAAGAAGGCTGCCTCCAGGGCCGCAGCTTCCGCGAGTGGAATCCGGTTAAAGCCCGCTTCTAGGCTCTCTCCCCTAGTTGGGTAGGTCTTCCTTGGACAGATCCTCGGCCCTGCCCAGGTAATCGCCGCGCGTATTGCGCACGATCTTATTTCCTTCCTCGTCCCAGTCGTAGTGGTTGTGGGATACAGCCACTACGCCTTGGGTTTTATCGCGCATGTTCTTGATAACCGATGCAAGAACCGTGATGACCAAGACTCCAACGATAACCACCAGCGAGCCGATCGTGGAGATTTCTGGCACGGATTCAATGTTGTCGCCGCCATTGATAAACGGCAGGTTATTCTCGTGCAACGCGTGGAAGAGCAGCTTGACGCCGATGAAGCCCAAGATGATGCCCAAACCGTAAGGCAGGTAGACGAGGCGGTCCAAGAGGCCATCGATAAGAAAGTACATTTGACGCAGGCCCATCAGCGCGAATGCGTTGGTGGTAAAGACCAAAAACGCCTCTGAGGTAATGCCGTAGATTGCCGGGATGGAGTCGAAGGCAAACATGACATCGATAAGCCCAATGGATACCAGCGCGACGAATAGCGGCGTGAAGGCGAACTTGCCCTTCTTAGAGCCATCGTCCACGCGGTGGGTGAGCTTATCCCCGTGGTACTGCGGGGTAACATCTACCGCCTTGCGCACGAGCTTGATGATGGCCATATCGTTCGGGTTGGTCTCCGGCGCGTCCCGAATCTCATCAATGACCAACTTGATGGCGGTGTAGAGCAGGAAGATGGCGAAGAGGTAGAAGATATCGGACCACGCCGCGATAACCGCCGCGCCCAACAGGATGAATACGAGGCGGAAGACGAGGGCGATGATGATGCCGATGAGCAGCACCTTTTGCTGGTACTTGCGCGGGATTTTAAAGGATCCCATGATAAGCGCAAATACGAAGAGGTTATCCACGGAAAGCGCCTGCTCTGTGACATAACCGGTAAAGAACTGGATGCCGTGCTCGTGGCCCCACACGGCCCACACGACGCCGCCAAAAACTAGGGCGACGGCAATGTAGAACAAGGTCCACAGGCCCGACTCTTTCAGGGTAGGCTCATGTGGACTGCGCACGTGAGAATAAAAGTCGAATATAAAAAAGGCTAAAATCACCGCACCGGTGACCAGCCACACCCACAATGGGACGTTCATCGCGAGATCCCTCCGGTCGAATTTACTTTAAGAAAGTGACCGGAGGTCTCCCCCGCCCAGCGGATATTCCTCGCTGGGCCGACACGACCGGGAGCGCACAGCTACCGTGTTGACGATCTATGCCGAATGTGGGGTACTCCCCTCCAAGACCGTGACCATCTTACACTACTTAGAAGGCCCCGGACGATGGGTTATAGGTCGCTTGCACCGTCCGCGTATCGGAATCGGGCGCATCGGGGGCATCGGAAAGAGCGGAATCTGCGGAATCACCGGCATCATCGTCTTCTTCCTGGTTCAACTCGTCCTGGATTTCCTTGGGGGCATCGGCAGGGTCGGCGCCCTTAATCATCCACAGGATGGTGTCGAGTTCTTCGGGCTTGACCAGCACCTCGCGCGCCTTGGAGCCTTCCGATGGCCCGACAACGCCGCGCGATTCCATCAGGTCCATCAGGCGGCCGGCCTTGGCAAAGCCGATGCGTAGCTTGCGCTGCAGCATCGAGGTGGAACCCAGCTGGGCCGTCACCACAAGCTCGACGGCCTCGAGGAGGTCATCCATGTCCTTGCCGATATCATCGTCGATCTCCTTCTTCGCCTCAGACTGCTTTTCCTCGGTCACGCCCTCGGTGTAGTTCGGGGCGGCCTGGGATTTAGCGGCCTCGACGACATCCATGACCTCGTCATCGGAAACGAATGCACCCTGCATGCGCACTGGGCGCTTGCCCTGCGGGATAAATAGACCATCGCCCATGCCGATGAGCTTTTCCGCACCGCCTTGGTCCAAGATGACACGGGAGTCGGTCAAGGACGAGGTGGCAAAGGCCAAGCGGGAAGGCACGTTGGTCTTGATGAGGCCGGTGACCACATCGACGGACGGGCGCTGGGTGGCCAGCACCAAGTGAATGCCGGCAGCGCGGGCCTTCTGGGTGATGCGGACGATGGAGTCCTCGATCTCCTTCGGGGCGGTCATCATCAAGTCCGCCAGCTCGTCTACCACGCAGACGATATAAGGGTACGGCCGAACCTCGCGCTCGGAACCTGCCGGGGCCTGGTATTCGCCGGAGACTACCTTGCGGTTATAGTCCTCGATCTTGCGCACGCGCGCGGCCTTCATATCCATGTACCGCTGCTCCATCTCCTCCACCAGCCATTGGAGGGCCGCGGCGGCCTTCTTCGGCTGGGTAATAATGGGCGTAATCAGGTGCGGGATGCCCTCATACGGCGTGAGCTCGACCATCTTTGGATCGACGAGGATCAGGCGTACCTGCTCCGGGGTGGCGCGGGTAAGCAGCGAGACCAGCATGGAGTTCACGAACGCGGACTTACCGGAACCGGTAGCGCCGGCAACCAGCAGGTGCGGCATCTTCTGCACGGAAAAGGACGTGTATTCGCCCTCAATATCCTTGCCCAGGCCAATCAACATTGGGTCCGGGGAAGACGTCATGCTGGGCGCGTCCAAGACCTCGCGCAGGTGGACCATTTCGCGGTCTGGGTTAGGAACCTCAATACCCACTGCGGACTTGCCCGGAATCGGGGTGAGCAAGCGCAGGTTATCGGTAGCCACGGCATAGGCCAGGTTGGATTGCAGGTTCGTAATCTTCGAAACCTTAACGCCTGGTCCAAGCTCAATCTCATAGCGGGTCACCGTGGGGCCACGGCTAAAGCCAGTTACCTGAGCATTGACGTTGAACTCTTCGAAGACATCGGTAATGGCCTCGATGATGCGGTCATTGATCTCGGTGCGTTCCTTCGCAGGCGTACCTGGGGTTAGCAGATCGGTAGAGGGCACCGCATAGTTGTCGTTGCCAAATTGCGCAGGCGCGGGCGCTTGGGGCTGTGTGGCAGGCTGTTCCGCCACCGCGGTGGATTCCACCTTTGCGCCGGTGGCCGCATCGCGCCCAGAGCGCTCGCGGAATAGGCGCCGGGCTTCCTCGTGCGCCGAAGACACGGCATCGGAGCCGGCCTTGGCGGCACCAGCGGCAGCTGCACCAGCGGCAGCTCCAGCAGCAGCGCCCTTGGCCTTGGCGGCTGCACCTGCGGCACCAGCCACACCAGAAGCAGCGGCAGCACCGGCGCCAGCAGGCCCAGCGACTCCAGCGGCCCCAGCACCAGCCGCTCGGCCAGCCCGCGACTTGCGGCCGGTAGAAGACCCGCCAGTGGCAGAACCCAAGACGCGGGTGGGCTCGCTTTCTGGCAGCGCAGGTTGGGCGGATTCCGCGTCGTCAGCGTAGTCAGCATCGTCTACTGCCGGGAAGGCATCGGTATCCCCCATGCGGGAATCTGCACCATAGCCCAGTTCTTCGTCGCTGCGGTCTACGGGCTCATAACCCGCACGGACTGGGGTGTTGAAGGCGACGGTGTGGTCGTCTGCGGGGGCATCGTCAAGCGACTGCACCGGATAGGAGCTGCCGGTCTTGCGCAGGGCGGACGTGCCGCGACGCTTCGGCGCAGGACGCTCGGAGCGCTCGCGGCCGTGCGCAATATCGTCGATATCGCCAGACACGTGGCCGTAAAGATCATCATCGTCAGCCTCGTCGTAGTCCTCATCGCTGCCGCCAAAGCGGGAGAAGGCCGAGCGCAGCGAATCCGCCACGAGCTCGTAGGCCTCGCGGATGGTGATTCCCGTAACCAGCAGCGCGCCGTAAATGATGACGAGGAAAAGCAGCGGCACCGCAACATAGGAGGTAAACGCAGCATCGAGGATCCCGCCAATGGCAAAGCCAACAACACCGCCGGCCCCGCCCGCGGTATCGGTGGTAAAGCCGAGCGGCGGATTACCGGCAAAGATGTGGATGAGGCTCAGCATCGCCAGCACGATGATCGACGTGCCACCCGCAATGCGCGGATTGATGCGACCGGATGGACCGTCCATTTCCATCATGAGCGAGATGGCCAGGGCGACGAGCGCAATGGGAAGCACCCACGCGCCGGCGCCAATGACGTAGCGCACCAGGTTTCCCACCCAGGCGCCCACCTGGCCGGCGACGCCGAACCATACGGTGGCGGCGAGGACGATGGCTACGCCAATGAGCACTAAGGCAACCGCATCCGGATTATTGACTCGCAACCCGCCCTGAGAAGGAGTCGCCGCCTCCTCGGCAGCCTGTGCTTCCTCCTCTGCTGCGATATCGCGCGCGCGAGTTACCTTACTTTTCTTCTTTTTCCCGGCGCTATCAGAAATTTCCTGTGGCTCCCTTGTTCTCTCGAAATCCTCCGTGCCATCTGCAAGTGCATCTTGGCTCGGTTTTAAGCCCGCAAGGCCATTGCCTAGGCCGCGGGCAACATTGCCCATTCCGCGCGCGGTGGCACCAAATGCAGAGCCAAGCCCCTTGCCGACGGCCCTAAATGCACTCCCCGTACGCTCTTGCGTCGTTCCTGCCGCGCGCCCAGACGAGGTCATCTCCAGCGTCTCTGGCACACCGGCGCTGGACTGGCTGCGGCCAGACGGCCGCGACCGGTTCGCTTTCCGGCCAGGCGCGCTTTTCGATGCTCGCGTCTGGTTCCGGCGCGATCCGCGAGAGGAGGCATTTTTGACAGACATGTCATTTACCTTAACCGGAAAACCCCACAAATCACATACGCCACACGCGTGGCAGAGCTAGTTAACCGAGAAATGTCCCGAGTTCGGGCTAAAAAGGTGCAGCACGGGCCACAAAAGCGGCTTTTTCTAGCCTACAGGGTTGACATCTTGATGGCTGACTCGTCGCCATTGATGGTGACTTGTACGACATCGCGCCCGTATGCCCACAGGAGGAGTTCGCCAACCTCCCCGCTTACGCGGACCACGCGATCGCCGCGATCGGCTACCCCGTGCTTATCTGCCACGACGATGCGCTGCATCCCGTCCGGCTGCAGGATCACCGGCTGGGTGGATTTACGCAGGCTCAATTTGGCCCAGATCTTCAAAAAACGGTGCAGCTTCTTCTGCACGGCCACAGAAAAATCGCGGGGTTCGGTCTGGCCATTGGCGCGGCGAATATCCTCGTGGTGGATGAAATGTTCGCCCAAATTTTGCTGGGCATCGAGAAAACGTGCGGGGTTAAACTTTGCCGGCCCCCTCCCCCAGGCATCGACAAGCTCATCGAAATCGCGGCGGGCAACCTTGGCGGATTCCTTTTCCAAGTGGGGCTGCAGGACCGAAAGGAACATGCCCGCTGCGGCATCGGGACGGTTTTCCCGCACCCACAGGTGGGCAACTAAGTCACGCGTGGTCCAACCCTCACACAGCGTGGGGGCGTCTGGACCTAGCTGATGAAAAAGCGCGACCATCTTGGCGCGTTCGGAAGATGAAAACGACATGTGCCCCAGCATACCGAGGACATCGAAATGCTGGGGCACAGAAACTATGCCGGAATTAAATCCTTTTGTAGCAGAACCTACAGGGACTCGCGGCTGGCGTCGACATCGGCGTCATCGGCAAGCAGCGTGCCTGAATTCGTCGGCACGATGGTGGGCAAAATAACCGGCTCGCGCTTGTACTTGGAATCCATGAGCTTGGAGACCTTGCGGCGCAGCTTTTGCACCATCCGGTAGGTGTCATTCTCGCCCTCTGCGGCGAGATCATTCATGGTGTTTTCCACCATCTCCGCAACCTCGGGCACAACACCCCGGTCATCATCGGAGAAACCGGTGGTTGCCACGGTTGGGTGCTCGAGCAGGCGGGAGGTGCGGTTATCAATCACGCAGGTAATGGATACCACGCCGCCGGCGCCCAAGTTGGTGCGGTCTGCCAAGGTATCGGCATCGACATCGCCCATGGACACGCCATCGACGTAGAGGTGGCCAACCTGCAGCTGGCCGACGACCTCCGCGCGGCCCTTACGCAGATCCACCACAACGCCGTTTTGCGCCAAGACCGTCCGGTCGCGGGCCACGCCGGTGGAAATCGCCAATTCCTTATTGGCGCGCAGGTGGCGCCACTCGCCGTGGACCGGCATGGCATTGCGCGGGCGCGCCGCGTTGTACAGGAAGAGCAGCTCGCCGGAGTAGCCGTGGCCAGATGCGTGGACCTTGACGTCCTGGTTGGTGATGACGTTGGCACCAATCTGGGACAGCATATTGATAACGCCGAAGACGGCCTCTTCGTTGCCCGGGATGAGCGAGGAAGAGAAGATGATGGTATCGCCATCGCGCACCGTAATCTGGCGGTGCTCGCGGCGGGCCATGCGGGACAGCGCAGCCATTGGCTCACCTTGCGTACCGGTGGTAATGAGCATGGTCTTATGCGGGGCCATCTTCGCGGCCTCATCGATGGGGATGATGGTGCCGCGAGGGACCTTCAAAAAGCCCATCTTTTCCGCGATCTCCATATTGCGCATCATCGAGCGGCCATTGAAGGCCACCTTGCGGCCATTGGCCACGGCAGCATCGATGGCAGCCTGCACGCGGTAGACGTTCGAGGCGAAGGAAGCCAAGATGACGCGCTGCTTCGCATTAGCCACCAAGCGTTTGAAGTTGGCTGGGATATCGCCCTCGGAGGCGGATACGCCCGGCACGGTGGCGTTGGTGGAATCGCACAGCATGAGGTCGACGCCCTCGTCGCCGTAACGAGACAGCGCCGGAAGGTCGGTCGGGCGATTATCCAACGGGGTTTGGTCCAGCTTGATATCACCAGTGTGGATGATATTCCCGGCCGGGGTGCCCAGCATGATGCCGAGCGCATCCGGCACGGAGTGGTTAACCGCCCAGAAGCGAACGCGGAAGCAGCCGTAGGTCACATCGGACTTTTCGTTGACCTCAACGAACTTCGGCTTCTGGCGGTGTTCCTTACACTTGGCCGCAATGAGCGCGATAGTGAAACGGGAGGCCACGATGGGGATATCCGGGCGCAGCTTCAGCAGCCACGGGATGGCACCGATGTGGTCTTCGTGGGCGTGGGTGACCACGAGGGCCTTGACCTTGTCGATATTTTTTTCAATCGGCCCGAAGTCCGGCAGGATGAGGTCCACGCCAGGCTCGCCAGACGATGGGAACAGCACGCCGCAGTCAATGATGAGCAGCTCATCGCCGTACTCAAAGACGGTCATGTTGCGGCCGATTTCGGAGATACCGCCCAAGGCGTAGATGCGCAGGGTATCCTTCGCCTGCTTTGGCGGTTCCGGCAGGCGCTTGGTCAAATCAGCGCCCTGCATCGACTTCGGCACGTTGCGGCGGCCGCGGTTATTATTATTGCGGCCACGGCCCTTGCCGTTGCCGTTGCCGTTCTTTCCGTTGCCACCGTTGTTGTTCTTGTTATTGCCGCCGTGGTTATTGCCACCTTGGCCATTGCCACCGTGGTTATTGCCACCTTGGCCATTGCCATTATTGCCGTTTCCGCCACGACCACGGCTGCGGCCGCCACGGGAACGCGAGCGGCGGCCGTTGTTATCGCCGTCGTTCTTGCTATCGGCAGAGTTATTCTTGCCAGAGTTGCCCTGCTCCTCATTTCCGGCAGTGCCGGCGTTATTGGCAGGGGCCTGAAATACGGGCGAAGCCGCCTCATTGGAGGCGGTCTCAGTTTCCGAAGGTGGACCCGCCTTGCGGGTGACCTTGCGGGAACGGTTACGGGGTTCAGTCATTCTTAAAGGACTCCAGATTGTTCCAAATCACGGCGAAGTACCTCGCGTTCCTCCTCGCTCGCGGCGGTAACAGGAAGGCGGGGATCGCCAACTTCAAAGCCCTGCAGGCGCAGAGCTTCCTTTGCAAATGTCGCTCCGCCCAACCGCGCCTGAGCGCGGGTCAGTGGAAGAAGCGTTGAGTAATTTATTTCTTGCGCGCGGGCCAAATCGCCCGCATCGAAAGCTTCATAGAGTTCTACCAAGGCACGCGGTGCAGCGTGGCCGATGACGGAGATGAAACCCGAAGCGCCGAGGGATAGCCACGGCAGGTTAATCGGATCGTCACCGGAGTACCACGCCAAGTCGGTTTCTTGGATGAGTTCTGCGGCCGCGGAAAGATCGCCCTTGGCGTCTTTCACGGCTTGGATAGTCGGCAATTCCGCAAGGCGGCGGAGCGTATCCGACGCCACTGGGATGCCCGAGCGGCCAGGGATGTCATAGACGCAAATCGGCAGATCCGTAGAATCAGCAACTGCGGCAAAATGCTCATAGACGCCCTTTTGGGAGGGCTTGGAGTAATACGGAGTCACCACGAGCAGGCTATCGGCTCCTGCGGCGGCGGAAGCTTGGGCAACCTCGATCGAGGTTGCGGTGTTATTCGTTCCGGCGCCCGCACAGATCCGGACGCGGTCTCCTACTTCCTCTTTTACGGCCTTGAGCAGCTCCAACTTTTCGTCCAAGGACGTGGTAGGAGACTCGCCCGTCGTTCCACCCAAGATGAGTGAATCCACGCCGTTGTCTACGAGATGAGCTGCCAGGCGGCGACCCGCTTCTACGTCCAGCGCACCGTCACGATCAAACGGAGTGACCATGGCGACGCCAATGCGACCGAAGGTGTCAACGCCAGTCTTTGCTGTCATACCTGTGCTCATAGCCGTCAAGGTTACCCGCTAGGGCACCTTTTGGCCGCATCGGGGTGGCGCGTGTTAAGCGTAAGGGCTTGCGGCCATCTGCGTTCCATCGGCCAACGTGGTGATATGGAAGTCATCGAAAAGCGCCGGTGCTTGGTCTTGCAAATGCTTCAAGCACTCCACGGCCACTTCGCGCAATTCCGTATCAGCGTGCTCGGCCGCCCGCGCCCCAATGAAGTGGCGCCACGCGCGGTAATTACCGGTAACGACGAGCCTCGTTTCCGTCGCATTGGGCAATACCGCGCGCGCCGCCTGCCGCGCCTGCTTCTTTCGCAGCAGCGCATTCGGCTCATCCAGCTTTTCTTCCAAGGCCTCGAGCAGCTCATCGTAGACAAAACGGGTGTCATCCACGGCCTGCATGACCAACCGGCGCAATTGTTCATCTTCTTCCACCAGCTTGGGCAGCGCTACGTGCATCTCATTGGGATGCACAAAGCGCTGGGATAGCTGCGAAAAGGAAAAGTGCCGGTGGCGCACCAATTCATGGCTGGCTGAGCGCGAGAGCCCCGTAATGTACATCGTGGCCGTAGCGTGTTCCAGAAGCGCCGTATGGCCTACCTCCATGATGTGGTGCAGGTAGGCGGAGTTCGTCGCGGTGCGCGGGTTGGGTTTGTCAAAAGACTCATAACACGCCCGTCCCGCGAATTCGACGAGGGCCTCGCCATCGGTCGCCGTCTCATCGGCACGCCACTGCGTTCCCTGTGGCGGGTGAAACTCGGTGGCGGCAATGAGCTGGATATTTAGCTCACTCGCAGTGGCCATACCGTTACAGCCCCAGGTACTTGTCTAGCCCGACGACCAATCCCGGGTGCTGCGCAATCTCGCGCACACCGACCAAAACGCCAGGAGTAAAGGAGGAACGGTCGTAGGAATCCTGGCGGATGGTCAGGGATTGCCCCTGCGCACCGAAAATAACCTCTTCGTGGGCCACCATGCCGCGGGTACGCACGGCATGTACTGGGATTCCGTCTACATTCGCACCACGCGCGCCCTCGAGGGACTTTTCCGTCGCATCCGGCATCTCGCCCAATTCGGCATCGCGGCGCGCCTGAGCAATGGCCTCTGCGGTGTGGATGGCGGTACCGGAAGGCGCATCCAGCTTGGTGGGGTGGTGAAATTCCACGACCTCTGCGGTCTCGAAGAACTTCGCCGCCTGCTTGGCAAGCACCATGGTCATCACGGCAGAGATGGCGAAATTCGGTGCGATCAGCACGTTTCCAGCACTCTCTTGGCGGGTCCACTGCTCCACCTGGTCCAAGCGCTCTTTATCAAAGCCAGTGGTGCCCACCACGCAGTGAATGCCGTTTGCGATGCAAAACTCCAGGTTCCCCATCACTGAATCAGGCTGGGTGAAATCTACGATGACCTCTGCGTGATTATCAACCAATTGCTGCAGGTCATCCCCGCGGCTAATTTCCGCTACGAGCTCTAAGTCATCTTCGGCATTAACGCCTTCAACAATCGCCTTGCCGACGCGCCCTTGCGCTCCCAAGACTCCTACTTTGATCGCCATTGCGGGCCTCACTTTCTTAACAACTTTGAGTTAAACCTTTGTTTCTTTCCCATCCTATCGCGCTCGCCCATCCGCGGCGGGCGGGCGTCCGAACGGCAAAAATACCACTGCTAGACTGGGCGTCATGCAGATTTATATTGCGTCCGTTCCAGTAGATGACGTTGCTCGCGCCCACGATTTTTATGTCGATGTCCTAGGTTTCCGGGTAAAAGATGACGTCACACACGGCGATTTCCGGTGGCTTACGGTCACCAACGCGGACGGCGATGGCAGCGTTGAACTGCTCCTTGAGCCCAAGGGCCACCCTGCCGCTAAGACGTACACCGAGGCGCTGAAGGCGGATAATATCCCGGTCACCCAATTCTTATCGCAGGATGTGGAGAAAGAATACGCCGAACTCAAGGACAAGGGCGTGGACTTTACCATGGAGCCCACCGACGTTGGCCCCTCCATTATCGCAGTCTTTGACGATACCGTGGGTAATCTCATCCAGCTCGTCCAATTGAAGCGTTAGGCCCACGCCTTCGCTACTTTCCCTTGTACAACAATTGCATCACTTCCCCAGTTGGGCCACTTGTGTACCGGTAGAATTGAAAGAGACAACAAGGTAGACAACCTAGGAAGTGGTCACAATGTCTCGATCTACTCTCACCCGCGTTATCGCTGCTGGCGCCGGCATGAGCTGCATGCTCTCGCTGGCTGCTTGCGCTAGCCCCAGCGATGACGAGGCCGCCGATGCCTCATTTGCCACGCAGCAGGAATCAACCAGTTCCACGGCGGAATCGACCACGTCTGCGGCAGAGAAATCGGAGCCTTCTACCACAACCACTGCCGATGACCCAACCAAAACGGTAGAAGACACCGCCCCGTTAAGCCACCATCAGCAACACGCGCAGGGCAATGATCCAAAACCTGCTTTTGGCGGCATGGGCACGCCCTCCCTCGAGGATCAGCGCCACCTTCCTCCTGGCCTGGGTGGCCTCGTTCCCACTGGGATTCGGGTAGCCGCGCATGATTCTTTTACCCGCGTGGTGATTGACCTCGAAGGTGACGGCGAAGCCGGGTGGTTTACCACTTATACTGATCAGCCCGCCCACCAGGCCTCGGGACTTCCGGTCGAGGTCAAAGGCGCTACATTCCTCAATCTTGGTATCGAGGGCACCCCGTGGCCATCAACACCAGAGTTAGAGCAAAGGTTCATGGATTCTGGCATCACCCCAGGTGCCGGTGTTGTGCAAGAGATCAACTACACCACCACCTTCGAGGCGCAAACGCAGTTGGTCATCGGGCTAAAGAAGCAAACGCCTTATTCCGTGACCTTCTTGCAGAACCCCAAACGCCTCGTGCTTGATTTCCAAAACTAAGTGATCACGGCGCAGGCATAGAAAATGGCCCTGTTTCCCACCATATCCGGGAAACAGGGCCACTGCTCTAAAGAGCGTCTGAGGGATTAGTCCTCTACTGGCACCAAGGAGATCTTGCCGCGGTTATCAATATCCGCGATTTCTACCTGTACCTTATCGCCAACGTTTACGACATCTTCGACCTTCTCGATGCGCTCGTCCCCACCCAGGTTGGAGATGTGGATCAATCCATCGCGGCCTGGGGTCAAGGATACGAAAGCGCCGAATGGAACGGTCTTGACTACCGTGCCGAGGAAACGCTCGCCCACTTTGGGCAACTGCGGGTTGGCAATGGAGTTAACCTTTTCGATCGCAGCGTCTGCGGCCTCGCCGGTAACTGCAGAGATGTAGACCGTGCCGTCGTCCTCAATCGAGACATCAGCACCGGTATCTTCGGTGATCTGGTTGATGGTCTTGCCCTTAGGGCCGATGAGCTCACCGATCTTGTTGACCGGAATTTTCACCGAGGTGATCTTCGGGGCTAGGCCAGACATCTCATCTGGGGAATCGATGACCTCAGCCATGGTTTCCAGAATGGTTGCGCGGGCATCGCGGGCCTGTTCGAGCGCCTGGGCCAAGACCTTAGAAGGAATGCCGTCCAGCTTCGTGTCCAGCTGCAACGCAGTGATGAATTCGGAGGTACCTGCAACCTTGAAGTCCATGTCGCCGAAGGCATCTTCGGCGCCGAGGATATCGGTCAGTGCCACGAACTTTTCCTTGCCCTTGACCTCACCGGAGACCAAGCCCATGGCGATGCCGGCTACCGGCGCCTTGAGCGGAACACCCGCGTTGTAGAGGGACAGGGTGGATGCGCAGACTGAACCCATGGAGGTGGAACCATTGGAGCCGAGTGCCTCAGAGACCTGGCGGATGGCATACGGGAAATCCTCGCGCGACGGGATGACCGGAAGCAGGGCGCGCTCGGCGAGCGCACCGTGGCCGATTTCGCGGCGCTTGGGTGAGCCCACGCGGCCGGTCTCACCGGTAGAAAATGGCGGGAAGTTGTAGTGGTGCATGTAACGCTTGGACTCGATAGGAGTAAGCGAGTCGATCTGCTGCTCCATCTTCAACATATCCAGGGTGGTGACACCGAGGATCTGCGTCTCACCGCGCTCGAACAAGGAAGAACCGTGCGCGCGTGGTACCAAGTCAACTTCAACGGACAGGTCGCGGATATCGGTTAGCCCGCGGCCATCGATGCGGAAGCCATCGGTCAAGATCTTGCGGCGCACGATCTTCTTCATGACCTCGTTATAAGCAGCGCGAATCTGCTTGGAGGCCACTGCCTCTTCCAGGTCAGCAAACTGCGGCAGCAGGTCTTGTTCGACCTGCTCCATGTGTTCGTTCGTGGCCTCGTCGCGCTCCTGCTTGCCCGGGATCGTCAGCAAGCTCTCCAGCTTCTTGGAAGCGGCCTTTTCCACGGCGGCGAAGACATCGTCTTCATACGCTGGGAAGAGCGGGAACTCCTGGGTCTCCTTGGCGGTGCGCTCTGCCAGGCCGTTCTGGGCCTCACACAGGGTCTTGATGAACGGCTTGGCTGCCTCGAGGCCCTCGGCGACGGCGGCTTCTTGCGGTGCCGGGGCGCCATCGGCAATGCGCTCAGCAACGTTGGTGCCGGCGCCAGCTTCCACCATCATGATGGCGACGTCTTCTTTACGGCCCTTAGTAACGATGCGGCCTGCGACCACCATTTCAAACAGCGCGCGCTCGTGCTGCTCGTGGTTCGGGAACGCCACCCACTGGCCTTCTGGGTGCTTGTCATCAGCGATGAGCGCCATGCGCACGCCGCCGACGGCGCCGGAGACCGGCAGGCCGGAAAGCTGGGTTGCTGCGGACGCGCCGTTGATGGCTACGACGTCGTAGTACTCTTCTGGGTCCTGCGACAGGACGGTGATGACCACCTGCACTTCGTTGCGCAGGCCCTTGACAAAGGTGGGGCGCAGCGGGCGGTCGATGAGGCGGCAGGCCAAGATGGCCTCGGTGGAGGGACGCCCCTCGCGGCGGAAGAAGGAGCCGGGGATCTTGCCGGCTGCGTACATGCGCTCTTCCACGTCCACGGTAAGTGGGAAGAAGTCAAAGTTCTCGCGCGGCTGGTTCGAGGCAGTCGTGGTGGCCAGCAGCATCGTGTCATCATCGAGGTACGTAGTTACGGAACCATCTGCCTGGCGGGCCAACTGGCCGGTTTCGAAACGTACCGTGCGGGTGCCAAAGTCCCCGTTGTCGAGGACAGCGATAGCTTCGGTAATACCGAATTCTTCATCGATATTGAACTCTACGGAGTTCTGAACGCTCATCTAGTAATTCTCCTTGAATGTTTTAGGCGATCGTCGGTGCCGCCTTTTCCACATTGTTTTTGACAACGGTGAAAATTCTAACAGAGATTCCGCACTTTTGAGCTACGGCAATTACAAACGCCCCTGCTCCCTACAAGGATTAAGAGGGTATAAAACCACTAATTCCCCTTGCCGCAGGGCAAGGGGAAAAATTCGGCCGCAGCCGCGTCGCAATTAGCGGCGCAGGCCCAGGCGGGAAATCAGATCACGGTAACGATCCACGTTGTTTTCTGCCAAGTACTTCAGCAGGCCACGACGACGACCAACCATCAGCAGCAGACCACGACGGGAGTGGTGATCGTGCTTGTGGAACTTCAGGTGCTCCGTCAAAGTGTTGATGCGGGAGGTCAGCAGGGCAACCTGTGCCTCGGGGGAACCGGTGTCGGTCTCGTGCAGGCCGTACTCCTTGAGGATTTCGGCCTTCTTCTCAGTGGTCAATGCCATGAGTATTTCTCCTTTATTTCAGTCCACACTATTCTTCAACGCGCAGCGCCGCCGTGGCGAACTCCGCGTGCCGCAACTGTCGTGAACCACAGTCGCTAAGCCAACTGGTCATCTTACAGCCAATTAGCGTGGCAAATCAAAACGCTGCACTACTTGGCGCCCACCGTGCGGAAAAGTTCTTCGAGGCGGTCTACAAATTCACTGACAAACCGCTCGTTGTCCACGCCCACGGCGACCTTCGCGGTCGGTTCCTGGCTCAGCCTAGTTTCGTCCGCGATGGTGCGCCCGCGGGTGGGGCCTTCGGTATCGGTTTTCATATTGGTCTCGACGACCTCCACCAACGACGGATCGGCGGCTACCGCCACGGCCAGCGGATCGTGCAGGCCGCAGCCGCCCAAGTGAGGCGCCGTGGTGGCATAAGCGCGGATATAGTAATCCACCATATCGGCGAAAATCTCGCCCGCGGCCGTTCCTGTTGCCCGCCACCTCGCGGTTTCCTTTTCCGTCAAGAGGGTGCGCAGGGTGACATCAAGGCCCACCATGGTGACATCGCTGCTGTGGCGGAAGAGGTAATCCGTAGCATCCGGGTCCTGGGAAATATTGGCCTCAGCCCACGCGGATACGTTGCCGGGAACGGTCAGCGCCCCGCCCATCATGACGATGTGGGCGTTGGTGGCAAAGGTGGCATCGGCAAGCATGGCCTGGGCGATGGTCGTCGACGGACCGGTGGGGATAATGACCAGTTCATCGCCGTAATCGCGCACGGCCTGCAAGAGGAACTCCGTGGCCGACTGGGCGTCCTCGGTCTTATCGGACGAGGTAAGCGCGACCTCGCCCACGCCATTCTGGCCGTGAATGAACGAGGAAATCTCGCTGGGCTGGAAACCGTCCGGGCTGGGGCCGGCAAAGACCGGGATATCGGGCCTATCTAGCAATTCCAGCAGGGCCAGGGTATTGCGCACCGCCAGCGGAACGGTGACATTGCCATAGGTGCACGTCACTCCGATGAGCTCAAGATCGGGGTGGGCCAAGGCATAGGCCAGGGCCAGGGCATCATCAATGCCGGTATCAAGATCGAGGATCGCCTTCATTTACTTCTCCTTTAAGAAATAGTCTTCGCTATTGCAGCCTTGCGCGCGGGCATCGGCAGCCAGCACCGTGCGGGCGGCAGCGACGTCTTGGGCCATGGCTTCCAAAAGCTCATCGACGGAATGGAACTTCACCATATCGCGCAGGTGGCCCACGAATTTCACGGTTGCCTCATAGCCATAAAGATCGGCATCGCGGTCCAAGACGAAAGACTCCACGGAGCGCTCTTCATCACCAAAGGTGGGATTCGTGCCCACGGAAATCGCAGCGGCATAGGCCACTTCGGGCTGCATGTCCCCGTCGAGGGGCGATTCGGAATGGACAATGAACCATCCCGCATACACCCCATCCGCGGGAATGGCTACGGTATCTGGGAAATACTGGTTGGCCGTGGGAAAGCCCAGCTCCTTGCCGCCGCGCCCCGCGCCGCGCACCACGGGACCGGTCACCGTAAAGTGCCGGCCAAGCGCCCAATTCGCCGATTCTATTGCGCCCCGGGACAGGCTCTGGCGAATATAGGTGGAACAAATCTGAACGCCGTCTTCATCCAGCAGCGGGATGATATCGACGCTGAATCCAAACTCCTCGCCCAGCTGCCGCATGGCTTCCGCGGTGCCGCTGGCCCCAGCGCCGAAGGTGAAGTTCTCCCCCACCACCACGTGCTGCGCATGGAGTTTGCCCACCAAAAGGTCGCGCACATAGGGGCGCGGCTCCACCCCCTCAAGCTCCTTGGTGAAGTCAATGACAAGCACCATCTCGATGCCCATTTCTTCCGCGAGCTCCAGCCTGCGCTCGAAGCTCACCACGGACACCGGGGCGCGCTCCGGCAAGAAAACCGAGACCGGGTGCGGGTCAAAGGTCACCATGACGGGGACCTGATTATTCGCCCGCGCATGCTCCACGCAGGCAGAAACGAGCTGCTGATGGCCGCGGTGCAAGCCATCGAAGACGCCAATGGTTACCGAGGTCGGCCCCACATCCGCGGGGATGTCATCGATTCCGTAACAAATATCCACGGAATCCATCGTAGAGCATAGACTTGTACCCTATGACTGATGCGCTCGCACATTCCGGACTTGTCATTGTTGATAAGCCTGCCGGCATGACCTCTCACGATGTTGTTAACCGCCTACGCAGGTATTTTCACACTAAAAAGGTCGGCCATGCCGGCACCCTGGATCCCATGGCGACAGGGGTGCTGGTCCTCGGCATCGAACGCGGCACCAAATTCCTCGCGCACATGGTCGCCTCCACCAAGTCTTATTCAGCTACCATCCGCCTCGGCGCTTCTACCACCACCGATGATGCCGAGGGCGAATTTCGCTGGGGCAAGCCTGCGGCCGCACTGCACCGTTCCGCCATCGAGGCCGAAGTTGCCGCATTGACCGGCGAGATTATGCAAAAGCCCGCCGCGGTGTCCGCCATCAAGATCAAAGGCAAAAGGGCGCATGAATTGGTGCGGGAGGGCAAAGAGGTAGATATCCCGGCCCGCCCGGTCACCGTCCACAGCTTTGATATTCATGACCTGCGCGCCGAGGGCGATTTTATTGACCTCGATGTATCCGTGGAGTGTTCCTCCGGCACCTATATCCGCTCCTTGGCGCGCGATATGGGCGAGGCCCTGGGCGTCGGCGGGCATTTAACCGCCCTGCGCCGCACTACGGTGGGGCCCTTTGCGCTTGCCGATGCCCACCTCCTCAACGATCTTGCCGAAAACCCCAGCCTATCCTTGAGCCTCGATGAGGCGCTCAAGCGCAGTTTCCCCGTCCTGCCCGTCACCGAGGACGAGGCCGCCGCTTTAGCGATGGGCAAATGGTTAGAGCCGCGCGGGCTGTCCGGGGTTCATGCGGCGGTAGCCCCCAATGGCCAGGCCATCGCGCTCATTAAGGAGAAGGGCAAAAGGCTGGCCACGGTCTTTGTGGCGCGGCCGTCCACCCTCTAAGTCGGTGGCTGAGGGATTGCTCGAGGAGATCTGAGCGGGTTTCTGTTCAGGCTGAAAAATCAAGGGCCGGAACCAGCGTAGAAACCACGACATAACCGCCCTCTAGAATCCACTTCCCGGTGATAAACGGCACTGGCGTGGGGCGGGCTAGGATATAGGAAATGAAGGTGCCATCCTCGCGGATATCGATCTCTGCTTGATCGAAATCCAGCCACCGATGCGTCATGGGAAACCACGCCTTATAGGTGGCCTCCTTGGCGCAAAACAGCAGGCGGTCTGGGCAGTGCACCCCAGCCTTTTCTAGGCGGGGCAGCTGCGGCATTTCCCCGGCCCGAGCGATCATGGTCAAGACGTGATCGGGCAGGCGCTGCGCCGGCTCCGCATCAAGGCCAATGGAGCGAAAATCCGTGGTGGAGGCCACCACCGCTGCGCGCAGGCCCTCCGTATGCGTCATAGATCCAATGAATCCTTCGGGCCACAGCGGCATGCCCCGCTCCCCGCGCAGGATCGGGTTCGAGCCTGTAAAGCCCAGCTCGCGCAGGGCCTGGTGCGCACACCAGCGGGCATCGCCAAATTCGGATTTCCGGATACCAACCGCGTGCGAGACTATGGACTGTTCTTTAGGGTCAAGATGCTCATAGTTGAGCAGGTCGGACTCGCGGGCATCCGTACGCACATAGCAATAACGGGTAGTTTCTGGGAATAGGTCGGGATAAAGCATTAATTCACCTCCCCAAAGGTTGAGGTAACTGGGTATGGCCAGGCAATACGGTGCGGCTGGTTACGCCATTCGCGCGGGTAACCTAGGGAGACTTCGATATGGTCTACCCCATCCACATTCATCTTTGAGGGCGTGTGCAGGTGGCCGTAAATGACTGCCTCTGCCTTGTATCGTCGCGGCCACGAACGCGTATGGCGCGAGCCGCTCCACAGGGCGATTTCCGGGAAGCGCAGCACCATCGTGGGCTCCTGCACCAATGGCCAGTGGTTGACCAAGATGGTGGGGCCCTGCACTCGGGATAAACGCTTAATGGAATACGCCAAGCGGTCCCAACACCACGCGCGCACATCTACGAAGGGCGCGATAGCTACCTCATCGGTCATGACGAGCTTTTTGGCACGCGCCTGCTGCACCGCTTCTTCCACCGAGGTCCCCGGTGGGCGGAAACTGTAGTCATACAGGGTAAAAAGTGGCACGATCGTTATCCCATTAAAAACCGGGTAAGGGTCCTCCGGGGTGATAACGCCGATCGCCCGGCAGGCGGCAACCAGGTGATCGTATTTTTCGCGCCCCTTGTACTGGTCTTGGGAACGGGAAAATAACTCGTGATTGCCCGGTGCCCAAATGACGGTGTCATAGCGTGCGGCCAAGTCCCGCAAGATGCGCACGATAAGCTCGCTGCGCTCTGCAACATCGCCTGCCACAATGAGCCAATCTGCGGGATCTGGTGGGGCTAGCTCTGCAATGCGCGCAAAGTTATCACTGATTGCGCCGTGCAGGTCTGCTACTGCCCATAACGTTGGCATTGCCGCTCCCACCCGCCTTCCTCATTCATATTCTAAAGTGCTGTTATTACTCGCTACAGCCACTGTAGCGCAGGTACTACTCTGCTATTACAGCCCATTTCATGGAATAGAAGCGGTAGACCACGCCAATCAGGCGGAAGGAAATGAACGCGGCCAAGCCGCACCACACACCGGTAAGGCCCGTGCCCATGGCATGCGCGAGGAGCACCCCAGGCAAAAATCCCAAAAGCACCGAGGCAATGGTCAGGCTGCGCAGGAATGCCGCGTCCCCTGCTCCCAGCAAAACACCGTCGAGGGCAAAGACCACGCCGCCGGCGATGACCATGCCAACGAGGATCCACCACGGTTGGCTCATGGCATCAATGACCTCCTGCGAGGAGGTAAACACGCGCGGGATGACCCCGGCCCCGGCGGCGAAAACCAGTGCGAGGAAGGCGGAAAAGATGGTGGAATACATCACTACCTTGCTTCCCACGCTGCGCGCGTGGCGCGCCGAACCAGCGCCCAAAGCTGCGCCGGTCAAGGCCTGGGCGGCAATAGCCAGGGAGTCCAAAATCAGCGACATGAAATTCCACAGCTGCATCATGATTTGGTGGCCACCCAAGGCCGCAGTGCCCACGCGGGACACCACGGCCGTGGCGGTAAGAAAGGCCACCTGGAAGCTGGCGGAGCGCAAGATCAGATCGCGGCCCAAGATGAGCTGTTCGCGCACGATGTGCCAACGAAATGCCCACGAGCCTTCGTGCTGTTTATACAGCTCGCGCACGAAGAGGCTCGCGATAATGCTCATTCCCATTACGGTGGCGATGGCAGAACCGGCAAGGCCCCACCAGTACACGAATGCAGGCACGGCAATGGCACCGGGAATCATTCCGGCGAGGGTGAAATAGAGCGGCTTCTTGGTATTTTGTACGCCGCGCATCCAGCCATTTCCGGCCATTTCCACCAGTGTTACGGGAATGGCCAGCGCGGCGATCCGCAGCCACAGCGCGGTGCCGGCCGCCGTAGTGGGATCTCCGGTAAGCCACTGGGCAAATACGCCGCCGAAGATCCACATAATAATGGCCAAAAGCCCGCCGACGCCTAAAGCCACATAGGTAGCTTGCACGCCTTCCGCTACAGCCTCGGCGCGCTTTCCAGCGCCAAACAGGCGGGACGAGCGGGCCGTGGTGCCGTAGGACAAGAAGGTCAGCTGCGTGGTCACCACGGTATGGATCGTGGTTGCCGCGGCGAGCGAAGCCAGTTCCTGGGCACCCAAGCGCCCCACCACTGCGGTATCGAGCAGGAGGTAGAGCGGCATCGCGGCCAGGACGCCAAGCGCAGGAAACGCGAGGCCAAAGACCTCGCGTGCGCTTACTGTCGTGGGGGTTGACTGCCTAGTGCTCATCGATGGCACTCACCAGCTCCGCAACGATGGCTTCTTCGCTTCCCTGTGTCATGTACCCGGCAGCCGGAACATGCCCGCCGCCGCCAAATTGAGCTGCAAGTTCTGCGCAATTGATCGCCGTCGAACGCAGCGATACCGCCCAAATCCCGGCCGACTGCTCCTTAAAGACCACGCCCAACTGCGTGCCCTCAAGGGCGCGCACGAAATCCACCAGGGATTCCACTGCGGAGTCCGAATGACCTTCGATATCGGCTAGGCCCGCGATGAGGATACCTATGCCCAGCTCACCGGCATGTTCAATGCGCAGTCCCGCGAGCACGCGGCCGACCATCTGCAGATCATCAGGGGTCGTGGCATCGAGTAAATCCGTGGCGATCTGCTTGGTGTCCAGGCCATAGTGCATCAAACGGGTGGCCACATCGTGCATGGCGGGCCTGCCCCACCGGAAACTACCCGTATCGGTCAAAAGGCCGGCGTACAGGCAATGCGCGATGGTGTTTTCTATCTGCACCGACAGCATGTCCAGGATGGTCAAGATGGCCACCGTGGTGGACTCGCACTCTGAATCAACCAAGTTCACGGAGCCAAATCCAGGATTGGATGAGTGGTGATCGATGCACAACACGCGCCCTGCCGCCGCCAGCTCGGCGATGTCTGCGGAAAATAGGCCGGTGCGGTCGATCGACCCGCAATCCACGGTGACATAAACGTCATAGCCCTGCGGTAGCTCTCGGGTGACCTTGACCTGATCCGCTCCTGGAATGGAGTAAAGGTTAGGCGCAAAGTCCTTATCCTGGCCGATGACCGCGCAGGCATCCTTCCCGCTTTGCTGCATGGCTAAGAGCAGTGCCGTGGCCGAACCAATGGCATCGGCATCCGGGCGCAAGTGGGTGATAATACAGATGCTTTGCGCGCCGGAGATGGCATCGACTGCGTCCTGATATTCCTTGCGGGTCACTTAAGCCTCGTCTTCATCGGAGGTCTTATATGGGTTGGCCTCACCCGCGGGCTGGGCATTTTCCTTCAGCTTCGCTAGCTCTTCATCGCGGGCCCGAGCGCGCGCCAAAAGCTCTTCCATGTGCGCGGAGGCCTCTGGGACGGTATCGAGCTCAAACGTCAGGGTTGGGGTAAAGCGCACGGAGAGCTGATCGCCAACGATCTTGCGCAACTGCCCCTTCGCGCGCTTGAGTGCTTCCTCAGCCTGGTCATAATCGGGTTCTGCCTCGATATCGTGGCCGCGCACCGTGTAAAAGACGGTAGCGTCGTGCAAATCACCGGTGACGCGGGCATCGGTCACGGTGACCATCTCCAGGCGGCGATCCTTAATCTGCAGCTCAATCGCGCTAGCCACGATTTCCTGAATTCGTTTTGCTAGCCGCGCCGCACGTGCGTGATCGACCATAAGAACCTCCAAGCTAAAGGGGAAAAATTTATTCCTAAATTACCGTGTCGCGGTATCAGAAACTACCAGTTTAGTAACTCACCGCACCCAATGGAAACCGCTTGAAAATCCCGCACGCGAAAACGCGAAACGGCCCGTGATACCTGCCTCACCTAATGGCCAAACTCCGTGGAGAAAGGCCCTCAAGGCGGGCACGTACAGCGGGCCGTAACTAGCAGCGACTAGTCGCGCGGTACCTCGACTTCTTCATAAGCCTGGATGATATCGCCTACCTGGATATCCGGGTAGGACAGCACCATACCGCACTCATAGCCGGCCTTGATCTCGGTCGCGTCGTCCTTCTCGTGACGCAGGGACTCAATCTTGGCATCGGTAGTAATGACGTTGTTATCGCGGAGCAAGCGAACCTTGCCGTTGCGGACAACCTTGCCATCGGTGACCATACAGCCTGCGATGGTACCCACCGAGGAGGACTTGAACAGGGCGCGGATTTCGGCCGCACCGGTGTCGCGTTCCTCGTAAATCGGCTTGAGCATACCCTTGAGAGCGGCCTCGACTTCCTCGATGGCCTTGTAGATAACCGTGTAGTAGCGGATATCCACACCCTCTTGGGTGGCGATTTCCGTGGCCTTGCCCTCCGCGCGAACGTTGAAGGCAATGATGACGGCATCGGAAGCGGCGGCCAAGGAAATATTGGTCTCCGTTACGGCACCAACACCGCGGTCGATGATGTTGAGCTCGACTTCGTCCTCGGTCTTGATATCCAGCAGGGCATCTTCCAGCGCCTCGACGGAGCCGGCGTTGTCGCCCTTGAGGATGAGGTTGAGGGTCGAAGTCTCCTGCAATACCTTGTCCAGATCCTCCAGGGACACGCGCTTGCGCTGCTTTGCCTGCAAAGCAGAACGCTTACGAGCATCGCGCTGGTTGGCAATCTGGCGGGCCACGCGGTCATCATCGACCACGAGCAGGTTATCGCCAGCACCCGGCACGCCGGACAGGCCTTGTACCTGTACCGGGCGGGAAGGACCGGCTTCCTTAACGTCCTCGCCAAACTCATCGAGCATGCGGCGCACGCGACCATGCGCATCGCCTACCACGATGGAATCGCCGACGTGCAGCGTACCGCGCTGGACGATGACCGTAGCCACCGGGCCGCGACCGCGGTCCAAGTGGGCCTCGATGGCCACGCCCTGGGCATCCATCTCTGGGTTAGCCGTGAGCTCGAGGGCGGCATCGGCAGTCAGGATGACAGACTCCAGCAGCTGGTCGATGTTCTGGCCCTGCTTAGCAGAGATATCCACGAACATCGTGTCGCCGCCGTACTCTTCAGGCACCAAGCCATACTCCGTGAGCTGGCCACGGATCTTTTCCGGCTGGGCCTCCGGCTTATCCACCTTGTTCACGGCCACGACAACCGGGATATCGGCAGCCTTGGCGTGGTTGATGGCCTCAACCGTCTGTGGCATGACGCCGTCATCGGCGGCGACAACCAAGATGGCCAAGTCGGTGGACTTCGCACCGCGGGCACGCATGGCGGTAAAGGCCTCGTGACCAGGGGTATCCAGGAAGGTAATGGTGCGCTCGCCATCCACGTCAACCGTGGTCTGGTAAGCACCGATTCCCTGGGTAATACCGCCGGCCTCGCCGGCTGCCTCATTGGTCTTACGGATGGTATCCAACAGGCGGGTCTTACCGTGGTCAACGTGGCCCATGACGGAGACGACTGGAGGGCGATGTTCGAGGGCCTCTTCGCCGCCTTCGTCCTCGCCGAATTGCAGGTCGAAGGACTCGAGCAGCTCGCGGTCCTCGTCTTCTGGGGAGACGACCTCTACCTTGTAGTTGATCTCGTCACCGAGCAGCTGCAGCGTATCTTCCGATACGGATGCGGTTGCGGTGACCATCTCACCCAGGTTGAACAGTGCCTGCACCAATGCTGCTGGATCGGCACCGATCTTCTCCGCGAAGTCAGACAGCGAAGCGCCGCGGCGCAGGCGGACGGTCTGCCCCTTGCCATCTGGCAAGCGGACGCCGCCTACGACGTGCTTCTGCTGCTCTTCAAACTCATGGCGCTTTTGCCGCTTCGACTTCTTGCCCTTGCGTGGTGCGCCACCGGGACGGCCGAATGCACCGGCGGTACCGCCGCGACGCCCACCGCGTCCACCGCGGAAGCCGCCGGGACGACCGCCACCTGGGCCACCTGGACCACCAGGTCCGCCGTGGCCACCGCGACCGCGGCCACCGCGTCCGCCACCGCTCGGTGCCTTGGACGGCATCGAGGCTGGGTTCGGATGCGAAGGCATCATGGCAGGCGATGGACGACGTCCACCGCCGCCACCCTGGCCTTGGTTCTGATCCTGGCCCTGACGGTTATTACCGCCTTCGTTGCGGCCGCCGCGCTTTCCACCACGGTTATCGCCGGGGCGGTTGCCACCGCGCTGGCCCTTGGAGCCACCGGGGCGTGGGCCTGGGCGGTTGTCTCCGCCACCCGTGGAAAATGGGTTATTGGCCACGCGGCGGGATCCGCCGGGCTTAGGCATCGGTCGCGGCATGGCGTTGCCTGGGGTCGGGCGCTCGCCCGACTTCTTGGCATCGCCTTGACCTGCGTTCTGGCCTGGCTTCGGTGCACCTTGGCCGGGCTTCGGCGCCGGCTTGCCAGCGGCAGCGCCTGGCTTTGGTGCTGCCTGACCTGGCTTGGGGGCAGCCTTAGCGGACCCTGCGCCTGGCTTCGGTGCAGCGTCGGATGGCTTCGGTGCCTGTGCACCTGGCTTAGGGGCGCCGGGCTTCGGCGCAGCGGATTTCGCGCCGCCCTGTGCACCTTGACCTGGCTTCGGCGCAGGCGATGCCGACTTCTTGGCGTTGCCCTGGCCGGGCTTAGCGGGCTTGGCAGCCTTCTCAGTCTTGTCTGCCTTAGCTTCGGTGGCATCGCCACCGGACTGTGCTTCATAGTGAGCACGCATCTTCTTGACCACCGGTGGTTCGATGGTCGAGGATGCGGTTTTAACGAACTCGCCTTGTTCCTTCAGGGTGGCGAGCAGTTCCTTGCTGGTTACTCCGAGCTGTTTTGCCAACTCGTGAACACGTAGCTTTCCGGGCACTTGTCTCCTCTTGGTATCGCCTAGGAGCCAAGGCCGCGAAAAACTGGCCTGACTCCTAGTTAAACGTTCTGGACTTTCATCGCTGATGCTTCATCGTTGTGCGCTCATCAGTGTTCGGTCTTCCTTTTTAACTCTGGTGTGTACGAATCTTGTGCAGGTTGTTCCGCACACGGTACTTTTTCGCCCTGTACATTTTCGCACTGTGCTTCCAAGTACCTACGTACCTGACCTGTGTCCACGGATGCGGACGTGCGGAGCGCGCGCTTGAAAGCATGTTTGCGCTCAGCTAGCTCGAGTGCAGAAAGCGTGGGGCTAATCCATGCGCCGCGGCCGGGAAGCCGCCGGAATGGATCCGCCACCGCACGGCTGCCGTGGGGATCATTGGCATCAATGACCACCCGCAGCAACTCCGTATCGGGCATGCGTTGACGCGTAGCGATGCAAGTACGAAGCCGTTGAGTCTGCGACATCGAACTCCTTAACTTTCGCTGCGTCTTCATGTCCCTTTCTGCATCTGGGCCGTTTACTAGCCTACGCTATATATCCGCAATTCCTTAATTCGCGTCCGCATCTGAATGAATATCGATCTTCCATCCGGTCAAACGGGCGGCGAGCCGCGCGTTCTGGCCTTCCTTACCAATGGCAAGGGACAGCTGGTAGTCAGGGACGATGACGCGCGCCACCTGCTCCTCGCTATCGAGCACGGTCACCTTGATCACCTTCGAGGGGGCCAAAGCATTGCCCACATACACGGTGGGATCCTCGCTGTAATCGATGATGTCGATCTTTTCCCCACCCAGCTGGCGCATGATGTTATTCACGCGCTGGCCGCGCGGGCCGATGCACGCACCCTTGGCGTTCAGGCCCTTCGCGTGACCGATGACGGCGACCTTCGAGCGGTGCCCAGCTTCGCGGGCAATGGCGATCATTTCCACGCTGCCATCCGCAACTTCCGGAACTTCCAGTTCAAAAAGACCGCGCACCAGCTCCGGGTGGGTCCTGGACAAGTTGATCTGCACATTGGCGCCATTGCGGTTTACCCCCACCACATAAGCCTTGATGCGGTCACCGTGCTGCAGCTTTTCCCCGGGGATTTGTTCTGCGGGAAGCAGGATGCCGTCCTGCGATTCCAGTTCAGAGCCGAGCTGGACCACGACGATGCCGCGGGCATTGGCATGCGCATCGCGCTGGACGATGCCACTGACAACGCGCCCGCTAAGCTCCGAATAGGAATCAAAGGTGCGCTCGGCTTCGGCCTCGCGCAGCTTGCGCAAAATCGCTTCGCGTACGGCGCGTGCACCCACGCGGCCAAAGTTATCCGGGGTGTCATCGTATTCACTGGTTACTTCCCCGGTTTCGGGGTCGCGCTCAGTAACGATGACGCTGACGGCACCGGTGGTGGTATCGATGTCTACCCGGGACTTGGTGCCTTCGGCCTTACCCTCCGCGGTGGATTCGCGGTAATCCAGGTAGGAATACAACAAGGCACTCGCAATCGCCTCCAACAGATCATTGACGGGGACCTGTCGTTCGGATTCGATAGTGCGAAGTGCCTCAAGATCAATATTCACTTGTCTGTCCTCTCGATTGCCGGTTAGCTCTCGGCTTCTGCAAATGGCTGGTGCACGGCGTCTAGCTCACGCTGTGATGGCTGTGCAAATTCAATTTCTACCACTGCGTGGGCAATGTTTTCCAATCGCTCCACTTCTGTATGCACCTCGTTTTTCTCAGAGGTGATAAGGACAACGGCATCTTCGGCCGCGTTGAGCGCACCGATGCGCGCGGTATGGCTCTTGTCGTCGCCGCGATTAAAGGTCACCTTCCGCCCCTGATTGCGGCGCCAGTGACGCGGTGAGGTCAGCGGCAGATCCACGCCTGGGGTGGAGACCTCCAAGGTATATCCGGCGCCAAAATTCAGCTCACCCGTTTCCTCTTTCTCATCGAAGAAGGCCGAAATATCGTCGGAGACCTCTTCCAAGACATCGGAGCTAGGCCGCTTATCACCATCGATGCGGATGATGACCTGTGATTTCTTTCCCGCCTTGGTGGTTTTAATATCCTCCACGTCGAGCCCGCGGGCTGCAAGGCGAGGTTGGAGCAAATCAGTTAATTGTTGTGCATCTGGGAAAGCCATGCCCACTAGCCTACGTCCTTCGAGGTACAGTCTTTTGGGTGAACCGCCGACGTATTGCTTTAACCTGTGTAGCCTCGACTGCCACCCTGCCCGCGCTTGCGGGTTGTTCCGCAGTCGATTCCGTCGTCGACTATTTTGGCCCGCGCCCAGAAGACGCACTCGAGCGCCTCGCCGTGGCCGCCGCGAGCGATGGACTCGCCCTCCAAGGTGTCGACGATGAAGCCGCGGATATGCGCAGCTCCCAGGCCGATGCGCTGTTTGCGGAAATTGCGCGCCTCTGCGGCACCGATGACCAAGGCAATGTCCCGCACAGCTGTGAGGTGGACCGGCCCACGCAGGCACCTCCTGCCACAGATTCCTCCCAGGTGCTAGAGGAGGCCGCCTCGGCCACCACGGAAGCCGCCGATGAGGTCAGTTCTGAGTCGCGGCCGATAGTTACCCAACAGGCCATTACGCTCAATGCCTGGCTGCCTGGCGATGCCCCCGATATCCCCACGCTCTCCCAACCCCAGCGCGAAAGCGCCACCGATTTGCTGCAGTGGGAATACGAGCAGGTCTTTGGGCTGGATTTCGCGCGGGCCTATAGCGATCCTGCTGCCGAGGGGCGCATCGATAAGCTCTTAAGCCTCCATCACCACCGCATCGACCAGCTGCAGGAGGCGATTAGCCAAAACGGCGAGGTTCCACAGCCAGAGCCTGCCTATTCCTCCGGTGGAACAACGCTTCCCAGCGATGCGGATTCCGCTGCCGCATTCCTGGATACCATGATGGAGCAGGACGCGGATAAGTGGCACGCGGCCGCAGTGGCCGCAGCGCAACAGGAAAGTCCAAACCAGGAGTGGCTGAACTGGCTTATCGGCATCGCCGCCGAATCCCAGGCAGCATAGCGCCCAGCGTTGCCTTACATCCCCAGCCTGAAGATTCACTGGCCGGCGGGCAGTGAAAAATCAGCGAGTTATAGGCCGATATTCATTGCTAATGCCTCCAGGCCCTACGTAATTTGGTGGATTACGTGCTTGTTGGAGATTCCACGAGCCAAAACAATGAGAAGGAGTGCTTTCTCAATGCGTACTAAGAAGACCTTGCTCACTATGGCAGCAGCTACGTTGGGCATCGCGGGCATTGCCGCCCCTGCCGCCAACGCCGCCCCGGAAAGCGCGTGGGACCAGGTCGCCGCGTGCGAATCCGGCGGTGACTGGCACATCAACACCGGCAACGGCTACCACGGCGGACTGCAGTTCTCGCAGCAAACCTGGGCCGGTAGCGGCGGCACCCAGTACGCGCCCACCGCGGACCAAGCCACCAAGGAACAGCAGATTGAAATCGCTGAAAACGTCCTTGCCACCCAGGGAGCTGGCGCATGGCCTAATTGCGGCGGCCCCGTGGCCGGCTAATCGGCTTCCTTATACAGCGGTAGCGTGATGCCGCCTTGAGCGCGGCATCACGCAAGCAACCGACTCCCCCATTTTCCACTTGGGATCTATTTCCCGGGAAAATTGGGGAGTCGGTTCTTTTTAGGTTTTATGCCCTACCCTGCGCGATCTTCCATGCGTAGCGAATCAACGGAATCTGCAGCGGCAGGCGAATGATGTGATACAGCTTCTTCGGCCATCGCGCATCGCGCTCGATCCAGGCGTGGTACATATTCGCCGGCCACACGGCAAGAAATAGCGCCGCGGCGGACGCGCCGCCGGATTCGCGGGTGGCGCGATCGGTGAGCAAATAACCGGTAGCTATCTCCCAGGCGCCGGAGGCGAAGTTATACAACCGCGGCGAGCCCGGCAGCTGTGGCGGCACAATGGATTCGAAGGTTTTGGCGCGCAGGAAATGCAGCGTGCCCATCGTGATAAGGGCTGTGGGGAGCACGTTTTTATTAAGTCTCATGCTTCCCACGCTACCCTGCCGGTGCTTATAGGCGCCGGGCTTTAGCGCGGTGATTTAAGCTAGGCCCGCACCAACTCGAGGAGTTTGTCCACGATCTCATCCGCAGGTACCTCCAGCGTTTCTTGGCCGCGGATGCGCAGCTCGATGATGCCGTCTTTGAAGGCGCGGCCCACGATGGCCACAAACGGCATGCCGAGTAGCTCTGCGTCCTTGAACTTCACGCCCGGGGAGACCTTGGGGCGGTCATCGAAAAGCACCTCAAGGCCCGCCTGGGATAGCTCTTCTACCAGCTTATCGCCGGCCTCCATGGCCGCGGCATCCTTATTCGCCACCGCGACGTGCACCTGATACGGCGCCACCGCCACCGGCCAATTCAGGCCCTTATCATCGTGGCGTTGTTCTGCCAGCACGGCCAGCATGCGGGAGATGCCGATGCCATAAGAGCCCATCGTGGGGATGGCGCGCTTGCCGTTTTCATCGAGGATTTGCACGTCAAAGGCCTCGGTGTACTTGCGGCCCAACTGGAAGATATGACCCAGTTCGATGCCGCGCTGCAAGGCCAAGGTGCCCTGGTTATCCGGTGCGGGATCGCCCTCTTTCACCTCTGCTGCTTCCACGAACTCATCGACGTGGAAATCGCGGCCGGCCACGCAGCCCACGACGTAGCAGTTTTGCGCATCCGCGCCGGTGATCCAGGAAGAGCCCTTGACCACGCGGGGATCGGCAAAGACCTTCACGCCATTGGAGTTCAGCGCGCGCGGGCCCACAAAGCCCTGCTCCAAGAAATCGTATTGCGCAAAAATCTTATCGCTGGCCAGGGTGAACTCTGCCGGTTCCAAGGCCGCCTCGAGGCGCTTGGGATCCAATTCGCGGTCGCCCGGAATCAACACGGCCGCCAATTCCTTCTTCTCTGCAGATTCCTCTAGCGCTGGGTGGGTTACCTCCACCATGACGCATTTAAGGATATCGGCGGCTCGGACCTCATGGCCGTCGACGGCGATGTCCTCGGTCTTCGCCCAGTGCACAAGCGCTTCAATGGTGGCGGCATCCGGGGTACGGTATTCCTTCGCCGCGGGCTGGCCCGCAATATCTTTTTCTGGGGACGCTTGGGTCACGACCGCCTCTACATTGGCCGCATAATCGCCCTCGGTGGAGCGCACGAAGAGGTCTTCGCCCACCTCAGAAAGCGCCAAGAACTCCTCGGAGGCGGACCCGCCCATCGCGCCAGAGGTGGCCTTACAAATGGCATAATCGATTTCCAAGCGGTCAAAAACATTCTGATATGCCTTGCGGTGGCGGGCATAGGAGGAATCAAGCCCCTCATCGTTCATATCGAAGGAGTAGGAATCCTTCATCACGAACTCGCGCCCGCGCAGCACCCCGGCGCGGGGTCGTTCCTCATCGCGGTACTTCGTCTGAATCTGATACAAGGTGACTGGGAAATCCTTGTACGAGGAGTACATGTCCTTTACGGCGTTGGCGAACATTTCCTCGTGTGTTGGCCCGAGCAGCAAGTCGGCATTCTTGCGGTCCTGCAGGCGGAATAGGTTGGGGCCGTATTCCACCCACCGGTTGGTCTTTTCATAGGGCTCGCGCGGCAGCAGGGCCGGGAAAAGCATTTCTTGCCCGCCAATGGCATCCATTTCTTGGCGTACTACGTCTTCGATCTTGCGCAGGGTGCGCAGACCCAACGGCAGCCAGGTGTAGATGCCCGGCGCGACGCGGCGCACATAACCGGCACGCACCAGCAGCTTGTGGCTGGGGACCTCGGCATCGGCTGGGTCCTCACGAAGGGTGCGGAGAAATAGTTCAGAAAGGCGGGTAATCATGGTCAAAATATACATCGCTACCCTAGCTATATGCTCATTGTCCTCCCTCCTTCAGAAACCAAGGCCCATGGCGGCACCGGAAAGCCGCTTGATTTTGCCAACCTATCTTTTCCAGAACTTACCGATACGCGGCGCGAAATAGCCGCTGAGCTGCAGTCTCTTCCCGTTGATGAGGCGATGGTGGCGCTGAAGCTCTCGGAGAAGCTGCGCGGTGAGGCCGAATCCAATAGTCAGCTTTTTACCACCCCCACCATGCCAGCGGTGGAGCGCTATACTGGCGTGCTTTTTGATGCACTTTCGGCGTCCACCCTTCCCTCGTGGAGCCGCCTTGCTATTGGCGATGCCCTCTTCGGCCTCCTGCGCGCGGACGACCCCATCCCTCATTACCGCTTATCGGGCGGTTCCAAGCTGGGAGGTCGCACCATGAAGTCTTTTTGGGGCAAGCAGATAACGCAGGCGCTAGAAAACATCGACGAGCTGGTTGTGGATCTCCGCTCGGGCACCTACCAGCAATTGGGCCGGCTGCCTTCGGCGGTGACGGTGCGGGTAGAAAGCGTGCAACCAGATGGCTCGCGCAAGGTGGTCAGCCACTTTAACAAGCACTACAAGGGCCTGCTGGCCCGGGAGCTGGCGCTTTCGCCTGCCGATGCCTTCAGCGCCGCCGATGTCGCCGCTATCGCCCGCGCGGCCGGCATGACGGTAGAGGAACCACCGCACGGCTCACGGGAACTTACCCTCGTCGTATCCCCGTAACGCGCGAGCGCCTGCGGGGAGCCTAAACTACGGCACGGCGGCGCTGAACGGCTGCGGCCCCGCCGAGGACCGCCACCACCATGGCCAAGACGATGACGCCGGATGCCCATTGCGGGGCCATGAGGCCGAAGGTGTCTTGGCCTTGGAAGAACGTGCGCAGGTTGGCATCGGGCAGAATCTGCAAGATGTATTTGGCCCAGCCCATGTTCAGCGAGGTCAGTACGCTTTCGATGACGAAGTACTCGATTATCAGCAGCATGGCCGCAAAGGTGCCGCTGCGCAGGATATATGCCAGGCCGGTAGCAAGCAGGGTGTAGACGATGTATTCCACAAAGGTAAATAGGAACACGGCGTTATCTGGGTAATGGACGAAGCTGGAGAAGTCATAAGTTCCGCCGAGTGCGACGTTAATTAGCATGCCGAGTATGCCGGCAAGTGCCGCGGCCGCCACGTTGGCCACGGTGATGACGAGGATTTGGCTCGAGAACACCCGCATGCGCCGGTTGGTAGATAGGTAGCTCCAGGCGACGGTGCCTTTTTGGAGGTCGCCGCCGACGAGCGTGGCCGAGGAAAAGATCATGATGACCACGGCGAAGATGGCGCCGATGGCCACGTCGGAAGATTGAAAGTCGCTGGCGTCACTGCGGATAGCTCCCATCAGCACGTTCGCGGCGGTTAGGCCAACGGTGATGATAGCGAGGTAGACCCACGTTGAGCGCAGGGAAAATATCTTGCGGGATTCAGAAACGATGGTGTTCATGGCTCGTACTCTGCCTTTCGATAACGGATAACGAGGGTTATGCGGAGCGGTAATCCAGGTGGTCTGCGGTAGCGCCGAGGAAGGCATCTTCTAAGGAGGGATGCTTGACCTCAAGGCTGCTGATACGGATGCGGTGGTCAAAGCACAATTGGCCGACCTCGTCGCGGTCTAGGCCGGTAATGCGCAGAACCTCCCCATCAAAGGAGGTCTCTGCCTGCGAATCGTGCAGCAGACGGGCCAGCTCTTCAGGTTGGTCCACGACGACCTCCACGGTGGAGGCACCGGAGGCATTGACGAATTCTTCTACCGTTCCTTCACCAACGAGCTTGCCCTTGCCGATGACCACTAGGCGGTCCGCCGTCAGCTGCATTTCTGAGAGCAGGTGGGACGACACCAGCACGGCGCATCCCCCGGCGGCGAATTCCCGGATGCGGTCGCGCATCCAGTGCACGCCTTCAGGGTCCAGGCCGTTGACGGGTTCATCGAGAAGCAAGTGCTTGGGCTGTCCCATCATGGCGCAGGCGAGGCCCAGGCGCTGCTTCATGCCAAGCGAATAGCCCCCGATGCGCTTTTTCGCCACCTTTCCGAGCCCGACTCGTTCCAGGGTGTCATCGACGTGGTTCATCGATACTCCCTGGAGTGCTGCCATATAGCCCAGGTGCGCGCGAGCACTGCGGCCGGGGTGGAACCAGTTGGCATCAAGCAAGGTGCCTACTGTGGAGGCGGGATCGGGTAGTTCGCGAAATGGGGTGCCATCGAATGTGGCGGTGCCGGAGGTGGGATTTTCTAGACCGACGCACATGCGCATTGTGGTGGATTTGCCGGAACCATTGGGCCCTAAGAACCCGGTGACTTGGCCATCGGGAACCTCGAAGGAAAGGCTATCTACTGCTGTAAAGGAACCGTATTTCTTGGAAAGCTGTGTGACTGTGAGCATGGTTTTATCCTGGCGCTTTCCCGGCGCGAAGTAACCATCCTCGAGGCGGATTTAGCCGTTCATCCCTGGGGATGAGAAAGCAGTTCTTCCACGGTGACCACGCCATGGGTATAGGCATACAGCACGGCCTGGACGCGGTCGCGGGACCCAGTCTTGGTCAGCACGTGGCGCACGTGGGTCTTGACCGTGGCCATGGAGACAAACTCCTCTTCGGATATTTCGGTATTCGAATACCCCAGCGCCATGAGCCTTAAAATATCCATCTCGCGCGGGGTAAGTTCCGCGGACGGCGGGGCCGTAGCGGTGGTGGCGCCTGGCTGTGCAGCCGCGGCGGTGTGCGAAGCCGAGTGCGCCTTCCTACTGTCCCCACCCTCCTCGCTGCGGACTTGTTGGAGCACCTGGGCGGTAATGCGCGGCGAAAGCACGGCCTCACCCGAGTGCACGGTGCGAATGGCTGAGAGCAGCTCCTCGGGCTCGACGTCTTTGAGCAAAAATCCGGATGCCCCGGCAGAGATTGCACTGTGGACAAAGTTGTGATCATCAAAGGTGGTCAACATGATGACCTTGGTCTCCGGGAATTCAGGGAGAACTTCCTCCGTGGCCGCAATGCCGTTGACCCGCGCCATTTGCACGTCCATGAGGATGATATCGACGGGCTTTTGCCGCGCAAGGTCCAGTACCTCATCGCCATCGGAGGCCTGCCAGACCACGCTCATATCCTCCTGCGAGCCGATCAGCATGGCGAACCCGGCGCGCAGGAGCGGTTGGTCATCGACAAGCGCAATGCGAATGGGCTCAGATTCCTGTTCCGGATTAGACATGCGGTACCTCCACGATGATTGCAAACGTTCCATCCTCGGCCTTGGTGGACACACTGCCACCATAGGCCTTCACGCGCTCTTTCATCCCGATGAGCCCATAGCCTGGGCTGTGGTCCTCGTCCGGCTGCGCCATGGGGTTGTGCCCCTCGATAACAAGCGCCGACCTATCGCTGCGAAAGCGCAGGGTTCCCCTATTTTGGCTGGAGTATTTGAGCATATTGGTCAGCATCTCCTGCACGATGCGGTAGATGGTGAATTGATAGAGCTCATCGCTATCGGCGGGTAGCTTTTCCATGCCGTAGACGGTGATATCGAAGCCGGCGCGCCGGGCTTCCGAAAACAGACCTGCGATGTCTGAGGTGCCTGGGGCCTTGGTTTCCCCGCGCGCGTCTTCTTCGCGCAAGACGGAAAGCAGGCTGCGCATCTGTTTTAAGGATTCGCGGGAAGTAGAGGCGATGGTATCGAGTGCCTCCGTTGCTACCTTGGGGTCTTTGGCGGCGGCGAACCGGGCGCCATCGGCAAGCGCGATGACGCCGGCGAGATTGTGGGCGACGATGTCATGCATCTCGCGGGCGATGCGATTGCGCTCCACGGCGCCGGCCATCTCCGCGCGCTCGATGAGCAGCTGTTGGCCCTCCCGGCGCTTCCGGTTATTGGTGCCGAGCAGGTAGAAAAAGCCGAGGACCGGCCAGCCGAGCAGGACCGTGCCAGCATAGACAAGCAGCGGGCTCATGGTCGCATCGCCCAAGCCGATATCGCTGCCCGCGAAGACCTTTTCCCCAAATAGGCTTGCGGTGGTTCCCGCCAGCGAGCCCAGGGCAATCCAGGCAAGCCAGATATAGCGCAAGCGCTTGCGCGAGTGCGTGCCGATGAGAAAAGCCGTGTAGGCGAAAATCGGGGCGTGGAAGTTCTCCAGGGAGGCCAAGGGCGTGAAGATGCACAGCGTCATGGTGCCGGCGATGAAGAAAATGGACTTTTCTTGCAGCTTGGGATGCAGCCACAGCGCCAGCGGGATGCCTACGGTGTACAAGACCGCGACAATGGCCTGGAAGGGCGAATCGGTGTGCAAGAAGTTCGCGGCATTGGGCAGCAGCACGCCGAAGAACACGGGGATGATGATTCGCCACGGCGGGCCAATCCAGTCGCGCAGACGATCCGGCCAAAGCTTAGTCATAAGGGCAAGGCTAGCGCAGAAGCCAGTCGGCCGGCCTCATCCCCAGGGCTGACTACACTGGCGGGCATGCACCTCCAGTTCTTTGAAGTCGATGTCTTTGCCACCTCGGCGTTTTCCGGTAACCCGCTCGCCGTCGTGGCCCATGCCGATGGGCTCTCGAGACAGCAGATGCAGGCCATCGCGCACTGGACCAACTTTTCTGAAACCACGTTCTTGCTCCAGCCCACCGATCCCGCGGCGGACTATCGCGTGCGCATTTTTACCCCGCACGAGGAATTCGACTTCGCCGGCCACCCCACTTTGGGCAGCGCCGCCGTCTGGCGGGCGCTCGGCAATGAACCGCAGAAGGAGGGCACCATAGTGCAGGAATGCGGGGTGGGGTTGGTCTCCGTGCGCGAGAACGCAGGTATTTATTCTTTTGCCACCCCTCCGCTGCGCGCGGGCGGGCCATTAAGCAGTGCCGAACTGGCAGAGGCCTGCGCGGGATTGAATATCGCAGAAGAAGATGTCATCGATTCCGCTTGGGTGGACAATGGGCCTGGTTGGCGGCTTATACAGCTGCGCGATGCCGCGGCCGTGCGCGCGGTTCAGCCCGCCGCCACTCGCCCCAAGGTGGGCGTGGTGGGCATGCTGGATACCACCGCGGGTAGGGATTCCGCTGCCTATGAAGTGCGCGCATTTACCGCAGAATTCGAGGATCCTGTCACCGGTTCCTTCAACGGCGGTGCCGCGCAATTCATGCGCTCGCGAGGCCTCGTCCCCGCCCGCTACACCGCCTGCCAGGGCAGCCAACTGGGAAGAGACGGCGAGGTCTTTATTCACGATGACGGCACCGATATTTGGGTCGGCGGCCGCGTCCACATCCGCGTGCAAGGACAATTGGAGGTCTAAAATGCACCTACACCACGACTATGCAAAGCACCTGCCGGACTTAGTGTCGGCAACGCACGGCGAAGAGCAGCCGGATCCACAGCTCGTGGTCCTCAATGAGGAGCTAGCAGTGCAGCTGGGCCTGGATACTGACTGGCTGCGCTCCGCAGAGGGCCTGGATTTCCTCTTGGGCCGCGACGGCGGGCATGCCATGGCCTATTCCGGCTTCCAATTCGGTTCCTTCAACCCACAGATGGGCGATGGCCGGGCCATGCTCTTGGGCGAGGTGGAAAAAGACGGAAAACTGTGGGATCTCCACGCCAAGGGCACGGGGCTTACCCCCTATTCCCGCCTGGGTGCTGATGGCCGCGGCACCCTTTCATCCATGCTGCGCGAATACTTGGTTTCTGAGGCCATGCATGCCCTCGGCGTGCCCACCACGCGCTCCCTCGCCGTGATTTCCACCGGCCGGCCCATCCAGCGCGGCCACGTGCAGCCGGCGGGTGTCCTGGTCCGCGTGGCGGCCAGCCACATCCGGGTCGGTACTTTTCACTATGCCGCGCAGTCCGGGCACCTCCAGGCTCTCGCGGACTACGCCATCGCGCGCCACTATCCTGGGGCAGACTACCGGGAGTTCTTCCAGGGCGTTATGGACCGCCAGATAGCCACCGTGTCTTCATGGATGCGCTTGGGCTTTATCCACGGGGTGATGAATACGGATAACACCACCATCTCCGGCGAAACCATTGATTATGGCCCGTGCGCCTTTATGGAGTCATACTCTCCCGATACGGTATTTTCCAGCATTGACCAGCAGGGACGCTATGCCTTTGGCAATCAACCAGCCATCCTGGGCTGGAACCTCGCCCGGCTCACGGAATCGCTCGTGCCGCTTTTCGATGCCGATATCAATGCCGGGGTCGACTTCGCGCAAGAGACCATCAATGGGTTCCAGGAGAAATTCGCCACCCAGCGCCGCAGCGATATAGCCGCGGCCCTCGATACCACCACCGAGGTCGCCTCGGCCTACCTTACTGCGATGCAGCTATCCCGGCCGGATATCACGTTGGCGCACCGCGCGCTTGCCGATGCCGCCCGCGGCCACACCCTTCCTGCCCAAGAGCTCTTCCCAGATTCAGACTTCCTAGATAGCTACCTAGCCACTCACCCCGCCCCGGCTGCCGTGGATGCTGCCATGCCCCGGGTCATTCCCCGCAACATGGCCGTCGAAGCCGCGCTGCGCGCCGCCGAGGCCGGCGATATTAAGCCCTTTACTGAGCTGCTCCACGCCGTGACCCACCCGTGGCAGCCGCATCCGTCCTACGAACAACCCGACCCGAATGGGCTTGCAGGTTTTCTCACCTACTGCGGTACCTAATTTTCGGGGTTGGGCAGCACAAAGCCCTCCGCGCGGTGTGTTCTGCACGGAGGGGCTGTGGCCGAGGACTTAGCCCCAAGCCGAAGGCGTTTAGCGCTCCAGCTTCAGCGTCTTCTGGGTGTATTCCCACATCTCGTTGTAGAAGTCCTCATCATTGGCCAGCTTCATGCCGTAGGACGGGACCATCTCGCGAATCTTATCGCTCCAGTCAATCATGCGCTCGCCAAAGCAACGCTCCAGCAGCTCCAGCATGACGGCTGGGGCGATGGAAGCACCCGGGGAAGCGCCGAGCAGGCCGGCAATATTGCCTTCCTGGTTATTGACCAATGCGGTTCCGAACTCGAGGGAGCCAAAGCGCGGTGCACCAGCAGGCTTGATGACCTGTACGCGCTGGCCGGCAATCACGGTCTCCCAGTCGCTTTCCTTCGCATTCGGGACGTATTCGCGGAGGGAATCAACGCGGTCAGAGAAGTCCTTGCGCACCTCATCAATGAGGTACTTGGTCAGGCCGAATTCCTGTACCGCAACACCCAGGTAGGAGGTGATATTATCCGGGCGGATGGACTTGAAGAGATCCAGGTAGGAACCCTTCTTCAAGAACTTCGGGCTCCAGCCGCCGTACGGGCCAAACAGCAGGCCCTTCTCGCCGTCGATAACGCGGGTATCCAGGTGCGGCACGGACATCGGAGGAGCACCGACTGCTGCCTTACCGTAAACCTTGGCCTGGTGCTGCTCAATGAGCTCCGGGTTCTTGGCACGCAACCAGAGACCGGAAATGGGGAATCCGGCGTAGCCTGCCACTTCTTTCACCTTTGCCTTGCGGAGCAAGTCTAGGGCGTAGCCGCCGGCACCGACGAAGACGAACTTCGCCTTCACCACGGTGATATCGCCGGTGTGCTTATTTTTGGAATAGACCTTCCAGTCATTTCCGTCGCGGTCGATATCGAAGACCTCGTGGCCGTAACGGATCTCCGTACCAGATGCGCGCGCAGCGGTCAGGAATTGCTTGGCCAGGGCGCCGAAGTTCACGTCGGTGCCGACTTCGGTCCAAGAGATAGCGACCTTATTGGAAAAGTCGCGGCCGTCCGCCATGAGCGGCAGCTTCTCCGCAAAGGTGGATTCATCATCAGAGAACTGCATGCCGGGGAACATGTGCTTTTCACTCAACACCTCGTAGCGGCGCTTCAGGTAGTCCGCCTGGATTTCACCTTGAGCGAAGGACACGTGTGGGACTGGGTTGATGAACTCGCTAGGTTCAGTCAGGATGCCGTTGTTGAGCTGGTGGGACCAGAATTGGCGCGACTTCTGGAACTTCTCGTTGGTGGCAATCGCCTTAGAGATATCGATGCGGCCGTTCTTCTCTGGCGTGTAGTTGAGCTCACACAGAGCAGAGTGACCGGTACCGGCGTTATTCCACGGAGAGGAGGATTCCAGGGCGGGGCCATCAAGGCGCTCAAAGATCATCTGGGTCCAGCTCGGCTCCAACTCGCGGAGCATAGCGCCCAGGGTGGCGCTCATGATGCCGGCACCGACCAGTGCGACATCGACCTCATCTACAACTTGTGCTGTCTTCTTTGCTGAGGACACTGTGTTATAACCTCTTCGAATTGAAAATTTATATACATCGGCGCATTCTGCACCATATATTTTAAGCGCTTTGCGCCCCACACCGCGACTGTTGTGCACAGCCAACCTGCCGATGTGTCACGCATTAACGCCTTACCTTACGCTTTTCTTTTCTCGATTGGTTTTTCTCCCCCACCCTGGTCACCACAATATGGGGCGACCTGTTATACACTTCACATTTCACTGAAATAATGGCAGGTCACGCAGCTACCGTAGCGACGACCAACTGTTGACTAGACTCGTGTCATGGCTACAGCAACTCCGTCATGGGGGCCCGATATCCTCGGCCCCGATTTTCAATCAGCCACCCTCAACCTCGGCCCCGATCCTGATGGCGAGGGCGACGTTGTCACCACCCTCGTCCGCTATGCACCAGGCTCGGCTGCAGGCTCCACGGATTCGGGCCCCGCCGATTCTTCTTCACCTTCTGCCACTTCCCGCCCGGCCTTGGTATGGCTGCACGGGATGACTGACTACTTCTTCCACACGCACGTCGCACAGCACTTCGCGGCACAAGGCTATGACTTTTACGCGGTCGATCTCCGCAAATGCGGCCGCTCGCACCGCCCGGGCCAAGCCTGGCACTACGTTTCGGACTTGTCCTTATATAACGCGGATCTTTCCGCAGCCCTCGATGCCATTACAAACGACGAAGTAATCGTTATCGCCCACTCCACCGGTGGCCTGATTGCGCCGCTGTGGATGGACTTTCTACGCCGCCATGACGCGGAGCGCTTCTCCCGCCTGAAAGGCCTCATCCTCAATAGCCCCTGGCTGGACATGATGGGCGTTCCCGGCTGGGCCGTATCAGCGCTGAAGCCGGCGATATATTCCACCGCCAAGATCGCACCCAAGATCGCCTTGCCTGGCGGCAACCTCACCGCCTATGGCGAATCGGTGCACAGTGACTTCTACGGCGAGTGGGACTACAACCTCAGCCTGAAACCATTAGCCGGGCATAAGAAATATATAGGCTGGCTGGCCGCCGTCTTCCACGGTTTCGACGCCATTCACAGCGGCCGCATTAATGCCGGGGTCCCCGTATTGACGCTGCAATCTACCCGCTCGCTATTGGGAACGCCCTACTGCGATGCGGTCAATCATGCCGATTGCATCATCGATGTCGCACAGACCCGACGGTGGGCAAAAGAGCTCAATGCGCACTACACGCTGCGTTCCATCGAAGGTGCGCGCCACGATGTCTTTTTATCCCTCTCCGGCCCCCTAGCGGAGGCGTTCGCAGCGTGCGATGCCTGGCTTCCCACCATCGTGGAAGCGCCCACACCAGCATAAATACCCGAATTGGACACATGGATTAAGGTATTGATATGACCACAATTGATACAGCAAATACTCCGGCCGCTGAGGAACACTACGACCTCATCATCATCGGCACCGGTTCCGGCAACTCCATTGCCAACCGCGATTTTCACGATAAGAAAATTGCCATTATTGAAAAGGGCCGCTTCGGTGGCACCTGCCTGAATGTTGGCTGCATCCCCACCAAGATGTACGTCTACGCAGCCGATGTCGCCCTCGCCGCCCGCGAAGGCGAGCGCCTTGGCATTGATGCCCAGGTCAACGACGTGGAGTGGAACTCCATTGTGGAGCGCGTCTTCCACAACCGCATTGACCAGATCGCCCAAAGCGGCGAGGACTACCGTCGCGGCGACAAGACCCCGAATATCACCGTCTACGACGAGCACGCTCGCTTCGTCGGTCCTAAGAGCATCCAGACCGGCGACCACGTCATCAGCGCCGATCAGATCGTTGTTGCTACTGGCTCCCGCCCGGTAATCCCTGAGGTCTACGCCAATTCCGGTGTGAAGTACTACACCAACGAAGACATCATGCGGATGGATCGCCAACCAGAAAGCCTGATCATCGTCGGCGGCGGCTATATCGCTATGGAATTTGCCCACGTCTTCGATGGCCTCGGCACCAAGGTCACCGTGGTCAACCGCAGCGAGACCCTGCTGCGCCACCTCGATTCCGATATCTCCTCGCGCTTCAACGAAATTGCCCGCGAGCGTTTCGATGTGCGAATTGCTAACGGCACCAAGCTGGAAGAAACCGACAAGGGCGTAAAGCTGGAGCTCGATAATGGCGAGAGCCTCGAAGCAGACGCCATCCTGGTAGCCACCGGCCGCAAGCCAAATGGCGATCTCATGGATGTGGACAAGGCCGGCATCAAGCTGCTGGACAATGGCCGCATTTCCACCGATGCGCATGGCCTCACGGATGCAGAAGGCGTCTGGGCGCTTGGCGATGTCTCTTCGCCCTACATGCTCAAGCACGTCGCCAACGCCGAAGCCCGCACCATCCAGCACAACCTGCTCCACCCGGAGGATCTGCAGGAGCTTCCGCACGACAACGTTCCTGCCGCCATCTTCACCCACCCGCAGATCGCCTCTGTGGGCTTGAAGGAAGAAGAAGCGCGGGAGCAGGGCTTCGATATCACCGTGAAGATTCAAAACTTCGGCGACGTGGCCTACGGCTGGGCCATGGAAGATACCACCGGTATTTGCAAGCTGATTGCGGACCGCAAGACGGGCCAGCTCTTGGGCGCCCACCTAATGGGCCCGCAGGCCTCCACCCTGATCCAGCAGCTGATTACGGTGATGGCCTACGAGATCGACCTGCGCGACTTTGCCCGCAAGCAGTACTGGATCCACCCAGCCCTGCCAGAGGTCGTAGAAAACGCCCTCTTGGGCCTCGAATGGGACTAAGGCACATATCTAAGGCTCCATAACAAAAGCCGCCTCCCCGGGCCACGCGCTAAGATTCGTGCGCAGTGGTTAAGGAGGCGGCTTTCGCCGTTCCTAGGCCTTGAAGAAGGGCCCTAGCGATTAATCCTCATCTGGGATGGTCAGGATTTCATTGCCATCATCGGTGATGACCAAGGTGTGCTCGAACTGGGCGGTGAACTTGCCATCACGGTTCTGCACGGTCCAGTCATCGTCCCAAATATCGTAATCCAGCGAACCCAGGTTAATCATCGGCTCTACCGTCAAGGTCATGCCCGGTTCCAAGATATCGCGGTACGTGGTGGAATCGTGGTGCAAGACCACCAACCCATTGTGGAAGGTGGGTCCTACGCCGTGGCCGGTGAAATCGCGCACGACGTTATAACCAAAGCGCTTGGCATATGACTCGATAACGCGGCCGATAACGTTGATCTCGCGGCCAGGCTTTGCGGCCTTAATGCCGCGCATCGTGGCTTCTTTGGTGCGCTCTACTAAAAGGCGGTGCTCCTCTGATACGTCACCTGCCAAGAAGGTGGCGTTATTATCGCCGTGCACGCCGTTTTTATAAGCGGTGACATCGATATTGACGATGTCACCTTCTTCAATCACGGTGGTATCCGGAATGCCGTGGCAGACAATTTCATTCAGCGAAACGCAGCTGCCTTTGGGAAATCCCCGGTATCCCAAGGTAGATGGGTACGCACCGTGGTCACACATATACTCGTGCGCCACGCGGTCGACCTCATCCGTCGTCACGCCAGGCTTTACGGCCTTGCCGGCTTCCTTCAGCGCGTTGGCCGCGATCTTGCAGGCCTCCCGCATCTTCTCAATCACTTCGGGGGACTGCACAAAAGGCTCACCGATGGCCTCTTGTACCTCGTCTTTCCACACATATTCCGGGCGCTCGATATCTTCTGGCACCGGCCGGATGGGGGTTGGTTTACCTGGCTTCAATTTTCCACGAGTACTCATAATTGCCCATGGTAGTCCTCATTCCGGCTCACGCAGTATCGGGGTGGCCAGTCAGTGTCCGCTGCTTAATCGACCTTGGGGGCCGGGCCATCATTGGGGCGCGAGCGGTAATCATCCAGCTTCCGCAGGAAGTTATCGGTAATAGCTACCGAGGATTCGGAGCCGCCGCCCAATACGATGAGCGTGGCAAAGGCGATATCGTCTTCTTCCCGGTAGCCGGTAAACCACGCGTGCGAGCCTTCATTGATCTCGGCCTCACCGGTCTTGCCGTAAATCGTTCCGCCAGCCTGCATCCCGCGGGCGGTACCGCTGGTGACCACCTGGCGCATCATGCCGCGCACGTTATTCAGCACGTGGTCTGGAATCGGCCTCGACTTATCCGAGGCCTTGGTCTCGCGGCCCTCAATAAGGGTGGGCGTTGGGGTCTTTCCCGCTGCCACAGAGGCCGAAACCATAGCCATGCCGAACGGGCTGGCAAGGTCGTAGCCCTGGCCGTAGCCGGCCTCGGTGCGCTCCAAAACTTCCTTGCCCTCCGGAATCGAGCCGGTCGTGGTGGTCAGCCCGGGGATTTCATAATCCACCCCGAAGCCAAACTTCTTGCCGGTTTCCTTCAACTCACCGGGTGCCAGCTTGGTGGAAATATCCGCGAAGGTGGTGTTGCACGATTGGGCGAAGGCCTGGCTTAGCGGCACATTGCCGAGCGAAAACGCGTTGTAGTTGGTCACCACGCGGCCATAAATATCCATCGTGCCAGGGCACGGAACGATGGTATCCGTGGTCAGGTTTTGTTTTTCTACACCCGCAGCGGCGGTAAGGATCTTAAAAACCGAGCCGGGTGGGTATTGGCCTTGCAAGGCGACGTCGCCGTCCTCGTCCGCCTTTTCGGTCTGCGCTACGGCCAGGATATCACCGTTGGAAGGCCGGATGGCAACCAGCATGGCCTGGGCGTCCGAGCGCTGATTCACCGCTTCTTGGGCCGCGCGTTGGACGTCATAATCCAAGCCAACCTTGATGGAGGGGGCGGCCTCGGGCGCATGCTTTTCGACATCGGAAAGCGCCGCACCATTCTCATTGACGACGGCGATGGACCAGCCGGTCTCGCCGTCGAGCTCGTCATTGACGGCCGAGCGCACGCGCGATAAGAGATCGGGCGCAAGACCACGGTCCCGGGTCACCAGCGCGGGCTCTTCATTAATACGGACGCCGTCCATCCCCTCCAGCTTGGCGCGGATGACGGACTCCTGCTCTTCTGTATAAAGCCCCACCGAATAGGCAGACTCTGCCTTCTCCAACTTTTCGGCGAGCCCCTTGGCGTCTACCTCCGCGATCGAGTCGTCCTCGCGGTGCGCCGCAGCCAGGGCGCTGCTGACCTTGGAGGCCGTGGGGCGGACATCGGAAAGCGAGCTCGTATCCACGATGACGCGGTAATTCAGCCCGGGGCTCATCAGCTCCACCCCGTTGGAGGAAACGACGCTGGCGCGCGTGGCTTCCAAGGCGCGCAGCTCCAAATGCTGGTGCGCGCCCAGGTCCGGGTGAATAATGCTGGGCTTCCACCGCACCGTCCACTCGTCTTCGGCCTTGGTCAAGGTCATCTGCGTGGTATAGCTCAAGCTGCGATCCTTGGGCAAATCCCAGGTGACTTTATAATCCGCCGTGGCCACGGTTTCGTCCTGTTTTACCCCCTCGAGCTCAATATCGAGGCCCTCTGCCTGCAAGCCCGAGTACGTAGCATCGAGGGCTTGCGTGGCGTCATCGGGGGAATCCGTAAGCTCCGCCAAGCCCTCGTTATTTCGGCTCTCCATGCCTTCAATGAACTCTTCTGCCACCGGCTCGGCGGAGACGGGCTTTGGGGTGCAAGCAACCACACTAGTTGCGCTAAGCGAGACCGTAGCAACCAGTGCGAATAACTTCTTCATGCCTTGGCACATTAGCAGCGCACGCAGCAAAAAGGACTGCCCCACACCGAGGTGCAGGGCAGTCTATTAATAATTTGCGTAGAGGCGCGCAGCTTACTGCGTCACGCGGACATCGGCCTTAGCGCCGTCCACAGCTTCGAGGCCTTCCTCATCCGCAATGCGCATTGCCTCTTCAATGAGGGTTTCCACGATCTTGTCCTCCGGCACGGTGCGCACCACTTCGCCCTTGACGAAGATCTGACCCTTGCCGTTACCGGATGCCACGCCCAAGTCTGCGTCGCGGGCCTCGCCCGGTCCGTTAACGACGCAGCCCATGACGGCAACGCGGATGGGAAATTCCATGCCCTCGAGGCCTGCGGTAACTTCTTCCGCCAGCTTGTACACGTCCACCTGCGCGCGGCCACACGACGGGCAGGAGACGATTTCCAGCTTGCGCGGGCGCAAGTTGAAGGACTGCAGAATCTGGTCTCCCACCTTGACCTCTTCTTCCGGCGGGGCGGAGAGCGAAACGCGAATCGTATCGCCGATGCCTTCTGCCAAAAGGGCGCCAAAGGCGACGGAGGACTTAATGGTGCCCATGAACTTCGGGCCGGCTTCCGTCACGCCCAAGTGCAGCGGGTAATCAGTCTGCGCGGCCAGCTGGCGGTAGGCCTCCACCATCAGCACGGGGTCAGAGTGCTTGACGGAAATGGCGATATCGCCAAAGCCGTGCTCCTCAAACAGGCTAGCTTCCCACATAGCGGACTCAACGAGTGCCTCTGGGGTGGCCTTGCCGTACTTTTCCAGCAAGCGCTTATCCAGCGAACCGCCGTTAACGCCGATGCGGATGGGGATCCCCGCATCACCCGCGGCCTTGGCTACTTCCTTAACGCGCCCATCGAACTCACGGATATTGCCTGGGTTGACGCGAATCGCCGCGCATCCAGCATCGATGGCTTGAAAGATGTACTTGGGCTGGAAGTGGATATCCGCGATGACCGGGATCGGGGACTTCTTGGCGATGGTCGGCAGAGCCTCCGCATCCACCGGCTTAGGGCAGGCCACGCGCACGATATCGCAGCCAGAGGCAGTAAGCTGTGCGATTTGCTGCAGGGTGCCGTTGATGTCATGGGTCTTGGTATTGGTCATCGACTGCACCGAAATTGGGTAGTCAGAACCAACGCCCACCGGGCCTACGTGCAATTGCCGCGTCTTCCGGCGCGGGTGCAATACTGGCGGAGGCCCGTCAGGAATTCCTAGACCGATAGGACTAGACATGAATGCTCCTTATTTCTAGCTCGTGGCTCGTTGCTAAACGTTATTGCACAATAAGTGTTGAACGTCCCCACTCTAGCACTAGATGGTTAAGCGCTAAAGTTCCCGCTCGCGCTGCAAATGTGCACTATACGTTGAGCTCTCCACCCACTCCCCGCGGCGGGCACGGGAAGGGCAAACCTAGCCAAATAGCCTGATCGGGTTAACCACATCCGCGATGATGATAACGACGCCAAGCCCCATGAGCAGGGCCGCCATCACATAGGTGATGGGCATTAGCCTGGTGTAATCTGCAGGACCCAGCGGCTGCTTGCCCATCAGCTTGCGGATGCCATCGCGGATCTTCTCGTACAAGATGACCGCGATATGGCCGCCGTCAAAGGGCGGCAGCGGAATGAGGTTAAACAGGGCGAGGAAGAAGTTCAGCGTCGCCAGCATCATGAAGAACGATGCCCACAGGGAGCGCTCCACGAGTTCGCCACCAACCCGCGATGCACCGACGACAGACATCGGCCCATTGACATCCCGCTCGTGGCCAAAGATGGAGGCCACCACTCCCGGTACCTTAGCGGGGAATTGTTTGATTCCTTCCACCGTGGCCTCGAGCGAATACGTGGTGAAATGCCACGTTGCAGGCAACGCTTCCGTTGCTGAATGCTTCTCGACGATGTCGAGGACCTCATTGCTCAGCCCGATCGAACCGGCATCGACCAATTCGCCCTGTTGATTCAGGCGCTTGACCGTTTCTAGTTCGATGGAGAAGTCTTTTTCCTCACCGCCGCGCTCTACGGTAAGCGTCACGGTCTCGCCAGGGCGCTGCATGACCTCATCGCGCAATTGCGTAAAGGAATCTAGGTGCTCGCCATCGAGCGCGAGAATGATATCGCCCTCCTGGACACCGGCCTTACCAGCGGGCCCGTTCCCGGTGCACGATTCCAGCTCCTGGTTTTCTTTTTGGTCAGCGGTGCAGGTTACCTCCCCCACCCGCGGGCGCACATCGGCATCTGGGTTGGGAAGTCCCGCAGTCATCGCCACAAAATACAAGATGACAAAGCCGAGGATCAGGTTGACGCCAATACCGCCTACAAGGACGATGATGCGCTGCCACCATGGCTTTTTATACATCGCATAGGGCTTTTCTTCCTCCGTGAGGAATTCATCCTGCGCGGTCATCCCGGCGATATCGCAAAATCCACCCACCGGGAACGCGGCAAGGCCGTATTCGGTATGCCCCTTGCGGAAGGAGAAAACGCGCGGGCCAAAGCCAATGAAATACCGGCGCACCCGCATGCCAAAGGCGCGGGCAGTAAACATATGCCCCGCCTCATGGAGTGCCACGGTCAGCCCGATGCCAAGGGCGAAAAACACTATGCCCAGCAAATTTGCCATTAAAGAAAGCTTTCTAGTCAGCTAAACGGTCAATGCGCGCATTCGCGCGCCTGCGAGCCTCGCCTTCTACGGCGAGGATTTCATCGAGGGTAGAGACTACACCAGCAAACTGGGAAGACTCCCCGAGGATCTCGCCTACAACATCAACAATCTCTGGGAAGTGGATGCGACCAGACAAGAAGGCCGCCGCGGCCTCTTCATTGGCAGCGTTATAAATCACGCCAGTGCCCTGCGCCGCGGCCTCGCGGGCGAGGGATACGGCGGGAAAAGAGACATCATCAAGCGGCTCAAAATTCCACGTATGCGCTTGGGAAAAATCAAGTGCCGGCTGCGCGCCTGGCACACGCTGGGGCCAATTCAGCGCCAGGGAGATGGGCAGCTTCATCGACGGCGGCGAGGCCTGGGCGATGGTGCAGCCATCTTTAAAGGTGGCCATCGAGTGAATGACCGACTGCGGGTGAACCGTGACATCGATGCGCTCTGGCTCAATATCAAAAAGCAGCGTCGCCTCAATGAGCTCGAGCCCCTTATTGATCAAGGTGGCGGAATTCAGCGTATTCATCTGCCCCATGGACCACGTGGGGTGCTGCGCGGCTTGCTGCGGGGTAACGTCCCACATCTGCTCACGCGTTTGGCCGCGGAAGGGACCGCCCGAGGCCGTGAGAACGAGCTTGGCCAGCTCGCCCTCTTCGCCCGCGCGCAGGCATTGCGCCATCGCAGAGTGCTCCGAATCCACGGGGATGATCTGGCCTGTCCGCGCGGATTTCGTGACCAGCGTGCCGCCAGCAACCAAGGACTCCTTATTCGCTAGCGCAAGGTACTCGCCCATGTCCAGCGTGGCTAAAGTGGCCTTAAGCCCGAGGGATCCCACTAGGGCATTGAGCACGGTATCGGCGGGAACCGAGCGCACCAGCTCTTCTGCAGCACCATCACCAGAAAGTACCGTGCCGCCTAAAGCCGCAGAAACCTCCGCAGCCGCGGCAGGCTGGGCAACGGCAATGTGGTCAAACGAAAGGTGGAAGCTTCGGGCCTGCTCAATGATCTGCTGCGGGTTAGAGCCGCCCGCGGCAATGCCCACGACCTCGAATTTATCGGGGTTATCCGCAATTACTTCTAATGCTTGCGTGCCAATAGAGCCGGTGGAGCCAAGGATAAGGATTCGCTGAGTAGTCACCCCTCTACCCTAGCGGTCATTTACCGCGCCCTGCTATGGGGTGGAACCGGTCAAGCAGGCGGGGGTGTTTAATCGCCTTTACAGCCACGATGTTTTAAAATAGGTGTCAGTCAAATGGCATTGGTGTGCCCCCTCGATTAATGGACACACGCGATAGCGAAGGAGAGCAAGTGTCTTCCCACAAGCCGGTACCGCAGGTTTATGACGGTGTTTCTACCGAAGATGTTCCATCCGCAGGCTTCGGTTGGTCCCGCATCAGCCGCTCTGGTGTGCAAATCGCGGGTTGGATCTCCGTGATCTTCATGATTGGTTTCAACTTTGGTAACCACAAGGGCCACGTGGAGACCGTCTGGCTCGTCGCCCTGACCGTCCTGTTGGTTGTGGGCCTGCTCATCTTCACCTTCGAGCCGAAGCTCAACCAGGTCCGCACCATCACCTCTAATAACAAGCCGGCCGACCACCTGGAGCGCGACTGGATTTATGACCAGAAGACCGTTTCTGGCGCCTACACCGAGTTGACCGACTCCCAGCTGCGCGCGTTGAATATCGAGCCTTCCCGCGTAGCCCACCTGCGCGTTGACTCCGCGTCCGACGCTGCCGAGGTAAGCTCCGGCAAGCACGCGCTGTAATCCTAGCTACGGAAAACCGCCGAGCCTCCTTATTGCGAGGGGCTCGGCGGTTTCGTGGTTTTAGCGGGTGCGTAAACGCGGCGTGCACCAACGAGAAAACCACCTAAGCAGTTGTCCAAAAATGCTTAGGTGGCTGTGACAACGGGCTCTTAGGCCGACATGTCTTCTCGTTCATCGGCGGCAAGCTGGCCACAGGCTGCCGCGATTTCATCGCCCTTGGTATCGCGCACGGTGCACGGCACTCCCTGTGCCTGGACGCGGCGCACGAATTCATTAAGCCGCGCCTTGGGGGCTGCATCCCATTCCGAGCCCGGCGTCGGGTTGAGCGGGATCACGTTGACGTGCACCTTGGAGCCGAGCTTCTGGTGCAGCTTGCGGCCCAGCATATCGGCGCGGAAATCTTGGTCATTCTTATCCCGAATAAGTGCGTACTCGATAGACACGCGGCGGGCGGATTTATCGGCGTAGTATCGTGCTGCGTCGAGGACCTCATCGACGGACCAGCGGTTATTTACCGGAACCAGGCTATCGCGCAGCTCATCATCCGGGGTGTGCAGCGAAACCGCAAGTGTGCAGGCAAGGTCTTCGTCCGCGAGCTTGCGGATGGCAGGTGCCAAGCCCACGGTGGATACGGTCACATTGCGCTGTGAGAGCCCAAAGCCCGTTCCATCTTGGCCGGTAATCTGGCGCACCGCCTGGACCACGCGCTTGTAGTTTGCCAGCGGCTCGCCCATGCCCATGAAGACCACATTGGACAAGCGTCCGCCTTCGGCCGCCATCGCCGCGGCTGCATGGCGGAACTGCTCGACGATTTCGCCGGTAGAAAGGTTGCGGTCTAGTCCGCCCTGGCCGGTAGCACAGAACGGGCAGGCCATTCCGCAGCCGGCCTGGGAAGAAATGCACAAGGTAGCGCGGCCGGGATAGCGCATCAGTACGGACTCCAATAAGGTGCCGTCGTGCAAGCGCCACAAGGACTTGGTGGTTTCCCCATCGTCGGTAGAAGTCGTACGAATAGGCTTCATGAGCTCAGGGAAGAAGGCCTCCTTGACCTCCTCGCGCTTGCCGGCGGGGATATCTGTCATCTCTTCGACGTCGTCGGTGAGATGCTCGTAGTAGTGCTTGGCAATTTGCTTAGCACGGAATTTAGGTAGGCCAATTTCTGCGAGCTTATCGATGCGCTCGCTTTCAGAGAGATCCGCAAAGTGCTTGGGCGGCAGACCGCGCCGCGGCGCGGAGAAGTTAAGTTTTACTGGTTGAGCCATAATAACGCCCATCTTTCCACGGTTTACCGGTACTTTTCCAATTGGGAAGGCCTCAATTTATAGCCAAGTGGAATTTTGGAAGGGTTTACAGAAATAATGGACATATGACCACTCCGAAATACCCCGAAGATGACTTTTCCGCTTCCGATGATGAGGCCACCGCGGCAAGCGATAATGCCGCTTTGGCCGAAACCGGAAGCAAGGAAGTCTCCACCGATGCCGGTGCCGGCACCACCGAGCCCGCTGCCGCACCACAAAAAGCCCAAGGTTCGTTCGCCGCTAGCACCTGGGCAGCGCTCATTGTCGGTTTCCTCTTGCTAATCGTGTTGATCATCTTCATCATGCAAAACCAGCAAGAAGTGCCGATGAACTTCCTGGGCTGGTCGGGGCAGTTCCCAGCGGGCATTGCCTACCTGATGTTTACCATCGGCGGCGCGCTCATCATGGCGCTAGTAGGTGTGTGGCGCATGCTTGAATTGCGCCGCCAATTGCGCAAGCAGGCCGAAGGCTAAAAGAGCTCTACTGCCGCCCTCCTCCCTGCTCCGAGATTTTTCGGTGGCGAAGCGGGAAGCGGGCGGTTTATGCGCAGCACCCTTATACGCGGTGGCTGCAACCCGGTTTAGACCGCGAAGTTTGCCATGAGGCTCATGGCCACCCAGGTAACCATGGCAGAGGGAAGCATGCCATCAAGGCGGTCCATCAAACCACCATGCCCGGGGAGGATGTGGGACATATCTTTAATGCCCAGCTCTCGCTTAAATTGCGATTCCACCAAGTCACCCAATGAGGCGCAAATAACAAGGCCGAGCCCCATCAAGGCGCCGATCCACGCCGAATGGTGCAAGAGGAAATGGACGGACACCGCACCAACGATGACGCCGAAGCCAATGGAGCCGCAAAAGCCCTCCCAGGATTTCTTCGGGCTCACGGCCGGTGCCATGGGGTGGGAGCCAAACATCACGCCGACGATATAGCCGCCCGTATCGGAGGCGACAACGCACAGCATAAAGACCACGATGGAAGCGGCACCGCTGGCCACCGGGGTAGAAATCAACGACAGCATCGCTGCAAAAGTCGCGAAAAGCGGAATCCACGTCAGCACGAAAATGCCGACGGACATGTCCCGCAGGTAATTGATGGGAGGGCGATGCCGCCCGTTATGGAAAAGCCTGCCGAACATCAAAATGAGTACGGCGGTGACGTAGACGGCCACGAGGCCGGGCGCGCCAAGCGGCCAGGAAATCCACACCATGGCCTGGCCCAAGATGATTAACAGCGTGCGCGGGATATAGTATGAATTCTCCCGCAAGCGGGTAAGAACTTCCCACATGGCCCCGCCGACGGCGACGGCAACCACCGCATACCAGGCCAAGGGGCCAGCCCACACGGCGAGGACAACGAGGGCGCCGAGCCCCACGCCTACTCCAATAGCCGCCGGCAAGTCACGGCCTGGGCCATTTTTCGGCTGCGGCAATCGGCGGTTCAAGGCGTCACTCACCGTGACCGGCTCCTTTCACTTGACGTTGTATGCGCGTCGCGGGGCTTATCTATTTCCTATACAAAAATACTACGTACAGAAAAGCGCCGCCGGCCGAGGTGGGCGCGGCGGCAGTGGAAAAGACCTAGACCTCCATCAATTCGGATTCCTTGTTTTCCACCAGCTTGTCAACCTGCTCGACATAGCCAGCGGTAATCTTTTCCATTTCCTTTTCTGCGGCAAGGACCTCATCCTCGCCTTCTTCGCCATCCTTTTGAAGCTTCTTCAGCTGTTCCATGGCCTTGCGGCGGATATTACGGATGGCAATCTTGCCGTCTTCGCCCTTGCTCTTGGCCAGCTTGACCATTTCCTTACGGCGTTCCTCGGTCAACTGCGGAACGGTCACGCGCAAAACGTGGCCATCGTTGGTGGGGTTAACACCCAAATCCGAGTTGCGGATGGAGTTTTCAATCTCTTGGATCATGGACTGCTCGTAGGGCTTGATGAGCAACATGCGCGGCTCTGGCACGGAGATGGTAGCCATCTGAGTAATCGGGGTCGGCGCACCGTAGTATTCCGCGATGAGTCCGTTGAACATCGCCGGGTTCGCGCGGCCGGTGCGAATGGTCACCAGCTGCTCGCGGGTGTGCTCGACGGAAGCGGTCATGTGTTCTTCGGCTTCGAGCTGAATGTCATCGATCATGAGGCTGAATCATCCTTCAACGTTGAGGGGTAGCTGTATAAAAGGTAGCAGGTTCTGTGCCGTTTTAGAATTAGGACTGCACCAGCGTGCCGATAACCTGGCCGCTTGCGGCGCGGGCAATATTCCCCTCTTCCAAGAGGTTGAAGACCAAGATCGGCATGTCATTGTCCATGCACAGGCTAAAGGCGGTTGCATCGGCTACCTTGAGTCCCTTTTCAATAACCTCGCGCGGAGTGATTCGGGTGTAGAGCTCCGCATCGGGGTTCGTGCGTGGGTCGTCGGAGTACACGCCATCAACACCCTTGGCCAGGAAGAGGACATCGGCGCCGATTTCCAGGGCGCGCTGCGCGGCGGTGGTATCCGTGGAAAAGTACGGCATGCCCATGCCGGCACCGAAGATAACGACGCGGCCCTTCTCAAGGTGGCGGTCAGCGCGCAGTGGCAGGTACGGCTCGGCGATTTGCGCCATGTTGATAGAGGTTTGCACGCGGCAATCAACGCCCTTTTGCTTCAAGAAGTCCTGCAGGGCCAACGAGTTCATGACCGTACCCAGCATTCCCATGTAGTCAGAGCGGGCGCGGTCCATGCCGCGCTGTGAAAGCTCTGCACCGCGGAAGAAGTTGCCGCCGCCGATCACCACGGCAATTTCGATGCCCTGCTCGGCCACTTCAGCGATTTGGCGAGCAACGTTATCGACAACGTCTGGGTCGATGCCAACCTTGCCGCCGCCAAACATTTCGCCGCCGAGTTTCAGCATTACTCGTTTGTATCCGGTTCGCTTCTCGTCTGCAGAAGTCACGCCTTCATCGTCTCCTTTTGCGCGGGCTGATTTATTTCTTTTCCATCTTACCTACACTGCCCCCGCTTCCCCACACCGCACCGCAGCCCGGCAGCCGCCCCTTCCCCATCGCCTCTAGACAGCAGAAAAGCCCACCGAGAGGGTGTACCTCCCGTGGGCTTTAAAGGCTAAAAAGCGGCTGAGGCTTAAGCGCCAACCTCGTAGCGGACGAAGCCGGTGATGGTGGTGCCGGCCTCTTCTGCAACCTGCTTAACGGTCTTCTTGTTATCGGACAAGGAAGCCTGCTCCAGCAGAACAACGGACTTGTAGAAGCCGTTCAGGCGGCCTTCCACGATCTTTGGAAGCGCAGCCTCAGGCTTGCCCTCCTCGCGAGTGGTGGCCTCAGCGATTGAGCGCTCCTTCTCGACGATCTCTGCAGGAACGTCTTCGCGCTTCAGGTACTCAGCGTTCATAGCTGCAATCTGCAGAGCGGCAGCGTGTGCGCCTTCCTTGTTGCCTTCGTAGGAAACCAAGACACCGACTGCAGGAGGCAGGTCAGCGGAGCGCTGGTGCAGGTAAACAGCAACATTGTCGCCATCAACGGTGACTGCACGACGTGCCTGCAGCTTCTCACCGGTCTTTGCGGACTCCTGGTCAACGAACTCGGAGACCTTCTGGCCCTCGATCTCTACGTTGTTGAGTTCTTCCGGGGAGTTAGCCTTGGCTGCGGCTGCAGCTTCAACAATCTTCTTGGCGAAGGACTGGAAGCCCTCGTTCTTTGCCACGAAGTCGGTCTCGCAATTGATCTCAACCATGGTGTTGCCGGATACGGCAACGAGGCCCTCGGTAGCCTCGCGGTCAGCGCGCTTGGACACGTTCTTCGCACCCTTGATGCGCAGGAATTCAACGGCCTTGTCGTAGTCGCCGCCGTTTTCTTCCAGGGCCTTCTTGCAATCGAGCATGCCGGAGCCAGTTGCTTCGCGCAGTGCCTTCACGTCTGCAGCAGTGTAGTTCGCCATAGTTAGGGCGATCCTCCTTGAAAATCAGTCAGTGTTCGTTGAAACAGCGTAGCCGAAGAAACGGTCTCGCGCCGTCTTTGGGTGGGGGTATCTACCCCAGTTTCCTTCATCAATGCGATTGTACGGAGGCTAGTTTTAGCCGCCTCCAGCATAGATAAAAGTAACCCCCACCGCCGTAGCACACGGTGGTAGGGGTTAGGTAAACAGCCTTGTACAGGAATTATTCCCTAGCTGCCCCACACCAAGATGTGCGTGGGGTATTCAATTAAGTGCAGTTAAGAAAGAATCCTCACAAGAGGCAGGCCTACTGTGCAGGCTTGTCTGCGGGGGCTTCCTCAGCCTTTTCTGCAGAAGCAGGATCGGATGCGGCTGCAGCAGCCTCAGCATCGCGCTGTTCCTTCTCTGCGGAATCGCCGGCAGCTTCCTTAGCGGCTGCAAGCTGGCGCTCCTCGCGAGCCTTCTTGCCCTCTTCGACGGCGGAAGCCACGATGCCGGACAGCAGCTTGGTGGAACGGATTGCGTCATCGTTGCCTGGGATCGGGAAGTCAACGTCATCCGGGTCGCAGTTGGTGTCCAGGATGGCAACAACCGGGATGTTCAGCTTGTGGGCTTCCTTAACCGCGATGTGCTCCTTGTTGGTGTCAACAATCCACAGTGCGGACGGGGTCTTGGCCATCTCAGAGATGCCGCCCAGAACGCGCTCAAGCTTGGCGCGCTCGCGGTTGAGCATCAGAACTTCCTTCTTGGTGCGGCCCTTGTAGCCGTCCTCGCGCTCATCCATTGCCTGAAGCTCCTTCATGCGCTTCAGACGCTTGGACACGGTCTGGAAGTTGGTGAGCATGCCGCCCAACCAGCGGTGGTTGACATAAGGCATACCGACGCGGGTTGCTTCTTCAGCAACTGCTTCCTGCGCCTGCTTCTTGGTGCCAACGAAAAGGATGGTGCCACCGTGAGCGACGGTTTCCTTAACGAACTCGTATGCCTCATCGATGTAGGTCAGCGTCTGCTGCAGGTCGATGATGTAGATGCCGTTACGGTCGGTGAAGATGAAACGACGCATCTTCGGGTTCCAGCGACGGGTCTGGTGGCCAAAGTGCACACCAGCGTCGAGGAGCTCGCGCATGGTTACAACTGCCATGATTCGCTCGCTTTCTTTTAATTGTCTTTCGGTTTTCCAAATGTGCGGTGTTTTATTCCGCACCCTAGCAACGAAGGCCCTGCCAACACCTTGTTTCCAAGGACCACGTCAGCTGCCGGGCCGCCACACCCTTAACGCAGGATGCAACAACTTCGTCGCGCGTAGTCAATGCCTCCGTGAGGGTTAACTCCCAGCGGACACACTGCTATGAAAGACAATAATCCCAGCCAGCTAGATTTTCCAAACCGAACAAGCACTTTTCCACAAGTTTCTTTGGACGTTTCGCCTCGATTGTCACTCGGGTTTCTTCCGCCCCACCGCTGCCAGTTTATCCACAGCCAGCCCACGCTTCGCAGGACATCATTTGCCCTGGCGCTACACACTGTGCCCCATGAACCTTTTTCCACGACCACGCAACAATGCCGCTTGCAGATGCCCCCTTATCCCCACCCTCGCCACCACCCTCACTGGTGCGCTCGTGCTACTGTGCGCGGCACCCGCTGCCGCATACGTCGATCCCGCCTCGGGTAAACCGCGCCCGGTTCGGGTGCTGCGCGGCTTTGATAAGCCCGAGCATAAGTGGAGCGCTGGCCACCGCGGCGTCGATATGGACCTAAGAATTGGCGGCCGCGTCGTCGCCGCCGAATCCGGCACCGTCGCTTTTGTCGGCACCGTCGCTGGAACCCCGGTCATTTCGATAGACCATGCAGATGGCATTCGTACCACGTATCAACCCGTGCACGCGAGCGTCACCCAAGGCCAAGAAGTGCGCGAGGGCCAAACCGTAGGAAAACTCGGCCACCCAGTAGACGGCACACCAGGACTGCATTGGGGCGCGCGGATTGCCAAGGACAGCTACATTGACCCATTAAGCCTGCTGGATATGCCGGTTATCCGCCTCAAGCCTTTATAAGAATCACTCAGGCCCGCGGGTGGGCCTGGGAATAGACCTGCTTTAGCCGCTTTGCGGAAACATGCGTATAGATTTGCGTGGTACTCAAAGACGAGTGTCCCAATAACTCTTGGACCACGCGCAGGTCCGCGCCGCCTTCTAAAAGATGTGTAGCCGCAAGGTGTCGCACCCCGTGCGGCGTTAGGCCGCTTGTGCCGGTAACCGTGGCGGCTTTGTCTACGATGCGCCGCACCTGGCGCTGGTCAATGCGCGCTCCCCTGCTGCCTACAAAGATGGCCTGGGTTTCTCCCCGCGCCATTTCTTTGCGCCCGCCGTCTATCCACTGCTGCAGGGCATCGGTTGCGGCGGCACCAAAGGGCACGACCCGTTGCTTATTTCCCTTACCGGTTACCCGTGCGGTGGACCGCGTAAAGTCCACGTCTTCTATATCGAGGCGGACCAATTCCGCCACGCGCATTCCGGTGGCATAAAGCAGCTCCAAAATGGCACTATCGCGCTGAAAATGTGCTTCATCGACAGAAACGGCGTTGCCCACAAGTTCGCCCGCCTGCTGCGGTGCCATGACTGTTGGGAGATGCTGGCCCACCTTCGGTGTTACCAATCGTGCCGCAACATCGCGGGTGAGGTAGCCTTCCCTTTCCGCCCAGGTAGAAAAGGCTTTAACTGAGGCAGTCCTGCGTGCCAGCGTTGCGCGCGCCTTTCCTTCTGCGACCGCGTTGCCCAGCCACTGCCGCAGGTTATTGAGGTTAAAGTCCGCAAAGGTATCGATGTCTTGGGCCAGGTTTTTTAGGTCCGCGCGGTAGCCACGCACCGTGGCCTCCGCACGGCCCTTGACGCAGAGTTGGAAGTCCGCAAAGTCCTCGATGGCCTCGTCCATTTGCCCGACCGGGCCACGACTTTCTGCGGCCTTCCGTTTATCACTCATACCCCACGAGTTTACTTGCTTTTCAGCCCATCTCTAAGCGAACCCAGTTATTTCCCTCCCGCACGATCACACACATTTTCTCTAGGGCAAGCAATAAGTGGATAGTAAGGGGCAGGCGGAATCCCGCGTCCCGCGCAATATCTTCTGCAGTAGCCGGAGGGCTTCCTGGTGGAGGGGTCGCGTCAAAGACCCGCAGCTCATTCCGCGATAGTCGCTGCGTTAAAGACGCCGCAAAATTCATTTCATATTGCGCCTCCGGATCAACCGTCCCGGCGCGGCCCACCAGGGCGCGGACTTCGTCAGCACTGGCGACCAACTGGGCTCGTCCATCCTGGATGCGCTGGTGGCACCCGAGCGAACCGCTCGTCGTAATTGGTCCCGGCACGGCCATGGCAACGCGCCCCAAGGCTTCTGCCCAGTTGAGGGTATTAAGAGCACCCGAGCGATATGCCGCTTCCATGACCACGATTCCTTGGCTTAGCGCCGCAACAAGGCGGTTGCGAATGAGGAAGCGATGCCGCTTGGGTGCTGTCTCGGGAGCGAATTCGGAGACGATGCAGCCATTATCGGCAATCTGATCGAAGAGTCCACCATTGCGGGCCGGGTAATTCTTGTCGATTCCGCACGCGGCGACAGCAATGGTGCGCCCCGCATTGTGCAAGGCGGTCTCATGCGCCACGGTATCTACTCCCAAAGCCCCGCCGGAGACGATAGTCCACTGATGGTTCACTAGGCCTGAGACCACACTTTGGGTTGCCTGCCACCCGTAGCGCGAAATGGCGCGCGTGCCCACGATTCCCACGGCCTGCCCTACCTCGGGTTTAAGCGCTGAGCCGCGTACCCACAAGCTATGCGGCGGTACTGCTTGCTCATCGAATGTGGCCGGCGCGTCCGCGCCATTCTGGTAGAAACCGAAGGCAGAAGAAAATGCCTCGGCTGGCCACTCGGGGCTATCGGCAGTGATCAATCGCGCCCCCACGCGCTCTGCGGCGGCGAGGTCTTCTTTTTGCCGCACCCAATCAAACCGTGAGGCGGTGCGCGCTAAGAGAGGCCCGATCCAATCGGCTCGGTGATAAATCCCGTGGGCAATCTCTTCGGCCGAATGATGTTCCAGCAAGGCCTGCAAGGAGGCGGACGGGCCTTCCACCACGCGATTGAGGTATACCCATGTGGCAAGTGGAGTCGATAAATCAAGATCGCTCATGCCGAAATCCTCCCTACCGTTTGGCTCGAACGAAGGTCGAGGGCTTGACCCACTTCCGCAAGATCGGGTGTGGAACTGCCGTGCAAGTCGGCCAAGGTCCACGACACGCGCAGGACGCGGTCGATGCCGCGCTGCGAAATCTCGCCCTCGGCAAGGTAGGCAGACAACATGATCATCGCGGACTCAGATGCGGGGCGGTGCCGGCGCAAATAGGACGAGGGCACGGCGCCGTTGACGCGGGCGGGAATGCCGTCGGCCGCCCAGCGCGCCCGGGCACGGTCGCGGGCTGCGGCGACCCGCTCGGCAATGGCGGCAGAGGATTCTTCGCCCTCAGCATTGATGGTGGCTGACTGTCCGGAGAGGGTGACCACCATGTCCAAGCGGTCGCGCAACGGCCCGGAGAGATTCGATAGATAATGAAGCCGGTCATGCGGAATGCACGTGCATTGAGAGGGATCCTCGGCGGCGCACCGACAGGGGTTGGCGGCCATAATCAGTTGGAATCGCGCCGGGTAGTCAATCTCTTGCTGCGCGCGTGCCAGGCGGACATGGCCTTCTTCTAAAGGCGCGCGCATGCCGTCAAGGACTGGGGCGCTTACCTCGCTGACCTCATCGAGGAAGAGCACCCCATTATGGGCCAGGCTTACCGCCCCTGGGCGAGGATGACCGCTTCCTCCACCAAGGAGCGCTGCGCGGGTAACCGAAGAGTGCGGTGCGATGAAGGGTGCGTGGGACACCACTTCACCAGGGGTTCCCGTAAGCGAGTGAACCGCAGTGGTTTCTACCATCTGGTCCGGGCTTAGCGCCGGAAGAATGCTGGGCAGGCGCGAGGCGATCATGGATTTTCCTGAGCCCGGTGGGCCGATCATCAACAGGTGGTGCCCACCGGCGGCAGCGACTTCCGCCGCCCACTTGGCATGGTGTTGCCCGGCTATATCGCAAAAATCTAGCCGCTCCTGTGCGGGCGCCGCTGCAGGCTGGTCAGAGCAGCACTCGGCCGCGCGGGGCAGGTCGCGCTCTCCTAGCGCCCACGCAAAAGCATCAAAGAGCGTGGCTGCAACCAGCACATTCAAATCGGGAACGAGGGTGGCCTCGGCCGCATTTCCTGGCGGAATAACCAGCGTAGAAATGCCCTCCTCGCGGGCGGCGAGAAGCGCAGGGATAATGCCAGGGACTGCCCTAACCGTGCCGTCCAGGCCCAGTTCCCCGAGCACCAGAGTTTCTTCAAGGACCCGGTTGGGTGACTGCACGGAGCGCGCGTAGTCAGCGCCGTGCTGTTCTACGTGGGCGGCGAGAATCGCAAGGGCCATGGGCAGGTCAAAGTGGGAGCCTGATTTTGGTAGAGAGGCCGGCGACATGGAGACGATGACCTTGGTTTTCGGCCATGGCAGGCGGGAATTCGCGGCGGCGGTCTTGATGCGGTCGCGGGATTCAGATATCGCGGTATCCGCATGCCCCACCACATGGATTCCGGGCAGGCCATGCCCTACGTTGGCTTCGACGTTGATGACGCGGGCGAGCACGCCGTGTAGGGAGACTGCTAGGCATTTACCGAGAGCCATCGTCGACCCCCGTAAAGTGCTCTAATTCAAAACCCTCGCCATTGACCACGAGAGCAATGACATCGAAGCGTACGGTAGCCAGCGGCTTGCCGTCTAGCCACTGGACGGCGGCCCTGCGCATGCGGGCAAGCTTGTGTGGGGTCACCGCCTCGGCTGTGCCAAAGCTCGCGGTAGAGCGGGTTTTTACCTCTACGAAGACGATCGTGCCATCGGGCTCGCGGGCAATAAGGTCGATTTCTCCCACTCGGTAGGAGACGTTGGCGGCAATGATGTCGGAACCGCGCTCGCGGAGGTAGCGCGCGGCGAATGATTCTCCCCGCTTTCCCAGTTCTTGCCTGTGCCGGGGGTGCTTCGTAGCGAGGTGTTTATCGGATGCAAATTGCATGTGCGGCGTCCTTTTCTTTCGTGCTGTTTGTGCTGCACGCACAGAACACCGCAGGATGCGGGCCGGATACAAGCCCGAAAACCAGAAAACCGCCGCGGATGTGAATAACTTCGGCATCACGAAGAGTTATCCACAGCTGCGGCGGGATGGAGCGGGCGCCGAGTTGACAGGCGCCCAGTGCCCTAGTCCGGCATGATGAAATCCGGCTTGTCCAGTTCCTCGATATTGACGTCCTTGTAGGTAATGACGCGGACATAGCGCACGAATCGGGCGGAACGGTACATATCCCACACCCAGGCATCGGACATGCGCACCTCGTAGTACACATCGGGCCCGGCGGTATGGGGAATCAGTTCTACGGCATTGGCCAGGTAGAAACGTCGTTCGGTTTCTACGACATAAGAAAACTGGCTGACGACATCGCGATATTCGCGGTAAAGGGACAGCTCTACCTCTGCCTCGTAGTTTTCGAGTTCCTCTGCACTCACTGTGGACCTCCAAAATATGGGATAGCTCGCCCTAGCTTAGCGCGCAGAAACGACAATTTTCGCTAGGCACGCGCAGTGAATTGGGCATGCGCGCGCTGCACATTGCTGTAGCTCATGCGGTGTTCTGGACTCGCCCCCAAAGCGGCAATCGCGGCCTCGTGCGCCTTGGTTCCATAGCCCTTATGCCCAGCCAATCCATAACCCGGAAAGCGCTCGTCTAGATCCCGCATGAGGCGATCTCGGCTTACCTTGGCCAGCACGCTCGCCGCCGCAATGCACCGCGCCGCCGCGTCCCCACCAACGATGGGCAGGTGGGGTTGGGTGAGGCCGGGGATAAAGAGGGCATCGGAAAGCACATAGCCTGGGCGCTGTTCCAGGCGCGCTACTGCCCGGCGCATGCCTGAGGTATTGGCGTGTTGGATGCCACGCTTGTCGATGTCCCCCGCACCAATATGCACCACTGACCAGTCCACAGCCTTGTCTTTGATGATGGGAAAGAGTTTTTCGCGCTGGCGGGGCGTGAGCTTTTTGGAATCGGTTAAGGTATCCAACTCGCCCACGATGCGCTCGGGCAGGATGCAGGCGGCGATGGTGATGGGGCCGCAGCACGCACCGCGGCCGGCCTCATCCACCCCGGCGACGGGGCCGAGCCCTGCCTTGGCCAACGCCACTTCAAAGGTGCGTTGCTGTTTAAGCCGCCGCATCCTGGATATCCGGATCGTCAATGCCGCCAAAGCGCGATACGGGCAGGACCACGGCCTCTACCTTGCCGCGCACGTTGTCCACCGGCACGGTGCCTTGCAGGTGATCGCCGATGTGCGCACGAGAATCCAGGGAATTGGTGCGGTTATCCCCCATGACCCACATATTGCCTTCTGGAACGGTCACGGGACCGAAGTATTGGCCGCCGCAGGCCTGCGAGCCGGAGCCGGGATCAACCGGGATCTCGGGCGGATCCAACGTGAAGCTCTGGTCTATCGGTGCACCATCCACCATCACCGCGGAATCGCCCTCCTCACACTTGACCGTCTGGCCCTCGGTGGCGATAACGCGCTTGACCAGGATATTTTCCCCATTGGGCAAAAGCCCCACCGACGCCAAGGCGTTTTGGGCACCGCGCACCAGCACGTTATCGGAGCGCTGCACCTCAAATTCCGTATTCCAGGACTCAGGTCCTTCAAATACCACGACATCGCCTGGGGCTGGGTCGTGGAAGTAATAGCTCATCTTTTGCACCGCGATGCGGTCATTATCGCAGCCGGTACAGCCATGCAGCGTAGGTTCCATCGACGCGGAGGGAATGACATACATCCGGCCGACGAATGCCTGCAGTAGGACTAAGAACACGAAGCCGCCGATGACCGGTGCGAGGAAATCGCGGGTGCGCAGGCGCTGTTGCTGTGGTTTAGCTTTGGATGTCTGGGTCATCGACCCCACCAATGCGGTTGAACGGCCAGAATACGAACTGCACCTTTCCGCGCACGTTATCTACGGGGATCGTGCCGTGGAAGTTATCGCCCATGTGGTAGCGCGAATCGGCAGACGCGGTGCGGTTATCCCCCATGACCCAGATATTATCCTCAGGCACCTTCACTGGGCCGAAATACGGGCCACCGCAGGCTTCCGATCCAGTCGATTCATCCACCGGATAGGTCGGCGGATCCTGCACGTAATCCTGCTTGATGGGCTTGCCATCCACCATGACGGCGGGATCGCCTTCCTGGCAAGACACCGTCTGCCCGCCGGTGGCGATAACGCGCTTGACCAGGGTATTTTCATCTGGTGGCGCCAAGGAGATAAAGCTCAGCGCATCCTGAATGCCGTGAATGACGGCATTGGATGAGCGCGGGGAGACGTAACTCCCGTTCCAATCGTCGGTGCCCTTAAAGACCACGACATCGCCTGGCTCTGGGCTCTTATCGCCGTAGTAAGAGACCTTTTCTGTAAAGATGCGGTCATTCGTGCATCCCTCACAGCCATGCAGCGTCGGCTCCATGGATCCTGAGGGAATCACGTATTGGCGGCCGATGAAGTTTTGGAATAGCCCCACGACCACCAGCACGGAGACGACGACTACGAGAGTCTCCAGCCACCACGGCATTTGTTTTTTCTCCGTGGTCGCTTCCTCCGCGGCCGCTTCTTTGCCCTGCGAGATGCTTTCGTTATTCACCCGTCAGATCCTAGCAACTGCGTGCCCGCAATCTGGATTGGCTCCCGTGACTGCGGGGCGATTCACAGGAAATCGAAATGATTCGAGGAGTGCACAATAAAAATCTCCCTCCCTTTCCGGCACTGTGCATGCGGGAAAGGAAGGGAGATAGGCGCTGCCCAGGGCGGGCGTTAGAACTAGCGACGCTCCTTGATGCGAGCCTTCTTGCCGCGCAGATCGCGCAGGTAGTACAGCTTCGCACGGCGAACGCGGCCGCGGCGGGAGACCTTGATGGACTCGAGGTTCGGGGAGTGAACCGGGAAGGTACGCTCTACGCCGATACCGAAGGAAACCTTACGCACGGTGAAGGTCTCGCGGATACCGGAGCCCTGGCGGCGGATGCAGATGCCCTTGAAGAGCTGTGCACGCTCGTTGTTACCCTCAATAACCTTGACGTTGACGTCGAGGGTATCGCCGGGGCGGAAGGACGGGATGTCGTCGCGCAGCTGCGCTGCATCGACCTTGTCGATAATGTTGGTCATGCCAATATTCCTTTTCAGTTTGGGACAGAGGACCCTGGCGGCCGGAGGCCTGACCGGTTCGTGCCCGTTACATAGAACGATGGATTATCTTTCCATAGGAACCGGCCAATTCCAAATTCCTCTATTTCGCGGATTTACTACCCTACCTGGGGCGAGCCGGGCGCGCAGCACGCCTTAGGCAGGCATGGGCGAGCGGAGGATGGAGTGGTGCTCATCGAGGATCTTTGCCGTGCCCAGGTATCGCGCCCGGAAGACCAAGTACGACGCCACCACGGCACCCACCGTGATGCTAAAGAGGATAATGATGCTGCTCCAGAATGTGCCATCATGAATGCCGTCGGTAGCGCGGGTGAACGCGTCCTTGGCGTAGGACATCGGGTGGAAAGGGTGCAGCAGGCTGAGCGCGCGCGGAATCGCCAGGACCGGCCAGACACCGCCAAAGACCATCACGCCCAGGGCGAACGCGCCGGCGGCAAAGATCGAACCGATCTTGCGCCCGAAGGTAATCAGGAAGAACTGGTAGGTCGCCGCACCCACGGCGGAAATCGCGGCGAGCACGAGCGCGATCATGGACCAGCTTGCCGGCTGCCACCCCAGGGTGGAAGACATCAGGGCCATAAACGCCAGTATGAGGAAGTTCAGGCCGGTCAGCGCGGCAAAGGCACCGAATACGCTGCGGGCCGGGCTGGTGACGCGGGCTCCCCGGCGCGCCATGTAGTACGGCAGCGTCATCGCCAAGAGCAGCATGACGAGGAAGCCGAATACGAGCACGAAGAGCATGGAGGCGCCGCCGGTAATATTCTTTTCGGTCGGGTCCGCTGGGTTGACCACCGTCTGCACGGGGTGGACATTGGATGCGGTGAAGTTAATGGGAACCGCTATATTTTGCGCGGAATCCTCTGGGCGGGAAATGGTAGGTGCCTTGGCGGCGCCTTCGGCAAGCTTTGTGGATAGCTCGCCAGAGCCTTCCTTGAGGCGGTCCAAGCCGCCCTTGAGCTCGGCTCCGCCTTCAGCCAGGCGGCCGGTGCCCTCCTTGAGCGCGCCCGTGCCATCGTGGAGGCGGGAGGCACCATCCTGCAAGCGGGTCGCACCGTCCTGCAGCTGCGAGGTACCGTCGCTAAGCCTGCCAACTCCGCCGCGCAGCTCCTTGATGCCATCGGACAGGCGGTGTGCACCGCCGTTCAGTGTGGTCAGCCCGCCGAGGTATTCCGATTGCGGGTCGGACAGGTTGTAGTGCAGCTGCCCGGTGCCTGCGGAAAGCTTCTCCAGCTGTCCCACCATATTTCCACTAGAGGCGGGATCGAGCCTGGATACCAACGAGTAGAGCTGATCCGCTTGCTGGGTCATACCGAGCCCGCGCAAGATATCTACCAGCTGGGTAAGGCCAGGTACCACGGCTTGGGCTTGCTTCAGCACGGGGATGAGCATGCCGGTGAGTTGATTGACCCCGGCATCGATCTGGCCCGCACCATCGGCAAGGCGGCCGGTACCGGCAAGGAGCTTATCGGAGCCATCGGCAAGCCGGGAGGCACCGTCATCGAGGCGCGCCGCGCCATCACTCAGCTTGCCTGCACCATCATTCAACCGCCCGACGCCGTCATTGAGCCGCGTCGTTCCGTTGAGGAGCTCGGCCGTGCCGTTATTGAGCTTGCCCGCACCGTTGTCGAGCTTGTTGATACCCTCAACCGCGCGCCCGCCGCCCTCTTGCAGCTTTCCAGCGCCCTCATCGAGGCGCCCCGCGCCATCCGCGGCATTGCCCAGGCCGTCGCTCAGCTTAGTAAGCCCCTCAATAACCTGGTCGGCGTACTTTTTGGAAATGGCGTTTTCCACGCTCGTTTGTACCTGCGGAATAAGGCTGGAGGAAATCACCGAGCCATTCGTGCCGTAATAGTCATTCGTAGCGAAGTTGATCTCCGGTTTTTCGGGCTTATCGCTGATGATGGTCACGGCCTGCTCAGAAAAGTTCTTCGGGATAGTCACCACCATCAAGTACTTGCCCTTGACCAGACCCTCATCACCTTCTTCCTTATTGACCTCAGAGAATTTGAGGTAATCGGTCTCTAGCAGGCCCTCGACCACTTGGTCGCCATAGTTGGTGTGCTTGCCCTGCTTGTCCACGCCGGCGTCTTCATTGACCACTGCGAGGTCAATATTGCGCATGTACTTGGATGGATCCCACATGGCCCACATCATGGTTCCGGCCACGATGATGGGCGCAACGAGGAAGAATACGATAAGCACCCGCGACAAAGCGCTGCGTGGGCGCCAGTCCAGGAGGCGGTGCCAGCCCAGCACTCCCCGGCTCTTGTGTTCCTCGCCGCTTATCGAGGCCATCGCTGCGGTGTCCTCGGCACCGTGACCGCTATCGGCCGCACGACTCATAGTTGTCTCCTTATGGCAGTAGTTCAGCGTCCCCCTTGCCCCCATCTGCCCAGGAGCACCTCGCTGAAGCAGGAGAAGAAGGACGCCATTTACTTAGTTTTGCCAAACTTACCATTATTGGACGCGGGAGTCCGCATCGATTGTAATGTGGCGGTCATATTTTTCGGGTCGTCCGCGGTTGGCGGGGATATTTTCCCCACCGCGGCCTCAAGCAGCGGCCCACCCTGCGGTGCTGGTAGGCCGCTGCACAGAGAAGCTAGAAGCCGGCCTTCTTCAGGGCATCGGCCATGGTCCCCTTGGCTGCCGGGCGCCCGCGGGAGCCTCCACGATCGGAGTTGCGTCCGCCCTTCTTCCCCGCTGCGCGCGAAGGCTTTTGACCGCCGCGCTTGCCGGATCCGCGCTGCGAGTCGCCGCCGCGGCGCTTCGGCGCGGGCTGGCCCGGCTCATCATCCAGCCGCAGCGATAGGCCGATGCGCTGGCGATCGACATCGACCTCCATCACCTTGACCTTGACCACCTGGCCGGAGCGCACGACCTCATGGGGATCAGAAACAAACTGATGGCTCATGGCAGAGACATGGACGAGGCCGTCTTGGTGCACGCCGACATCCACAAACGCGCCGAAGGCCGCGACGTTGGTGACCGTGCCCTCCAGCACCATGCCTGGGGTAAGGTCAGAGACCTTATGCACGCCTTCTTTAAAGGTGGCGGTCTTAAACTCAGGGCGCGGATCGCGGCCGGGCTTATCCAGCTCGGCGATGATATCGCTCACAGTTGGGATACCGAAGGTTTCATCGGCGAAATTGGCGGGATCCAGCTTGTCTAGCACGCGGGTATTGCCAATGAGCTCGCCGATGCCCAGCCCCGTCTGCTCCGCTATCCGCGTCACGATGGGATAGGCCTCCGGGTGAACCGCGGACGCATCGAGCGGGTCCGCTCCCCCATTAATGCGCAGGAAGCCGGCGGACTGTTCAAAGGCCTTCGGCCCCAGGCGCGGCACCTTCTTCAGTTCCTTGCGGGTGGCAAAAGAACCGTTGTCATTGCGGTAGGCCACGATATTGGCGGCAATGGTGGGGTTAATACCCGCCACGCGCTCCAATAGCGGCGCCGAGGCCGTATTGAGGTCAACGCCAACGCCATTGACGGTGCTTTCCACCACGCCATCCAGCGTGCGCGCCAGCGACGTCTGGTTTACATCGTGCTGATACTGGCCCACGCCGATGGCCTTAGGATCGATCTTCACCAGCTCTGCCAGCGGATCCTGCAGGCGCCGGGCGATGGAGACCGCCCCCCGCAGCGAGACGTCCATATCGGGAAATTCCTCCGCCGCCAACTGCGATGCGGAGTAGACCGATGCCCCGGATTCGGAGACCACGACGGGCGTCGGACGCTGGCCGCCAGCCTGCTTGAGCAGGTCAGCAATCTCGTGTGCAAGTTTTTCCGTTTCCCTAGACGCAGTGCCATTGCCGATGGCCATAAGGTCAACCGAGTGCCGCGCGCACAGCGTGGACAGGGTCTGCACCGCCTGCGACCACTGGTTTTGCGGCTGGTGAGGATAGACAATGGTGGTATCGAGCACCTTGCCCGTTTTATCCACCACGGCACACTTGGTGCCGTTGCGGTAGCCCGGATCGAGGCCGATCGTCGCGCGCTGGCCCGCAGGGGCAGCAAGCAGCACGTCGCGCAGGTTCGTGGCAAAGACCTTGAGGGCGCCTTCTTCTGCTACTTCTTTCAAGCGCATGCGCACATCCAGGCTGGAGGAAACATACAATTTGGTGCGCCATCCCCAGTGCACAGCGTTATCCAGCCACGCGGAGCTGCGATCCAGACCGAAGCGATCCGCAATGAGGTCCTCGTAGTCGGCATCGTCACCGGCATCCAGGTGCAGCTGCAGCACTCCCTCGTTCTCCCCGCGCAGGAGCGCCAGAATGCGGTGGGAAGGAAGCGAAGAAAAAGGCTCGTTGAAGTCGAAGTAATCCTTGAACTTCGCGCCCTCGGCTTCCTTCCCCTCTACCACCTGCGCCTGCATGGCACCCTGGTTAAACATGCGCTCGCGCACGCCACCGACCAAGTCTGCATCGAGTGCGAAGCGATCAATGAGGATGGAGCGCGCACCCTCGAGCGCCTTCTTGGTATCGGGAAAACCTTCCGTGAGATAGTCCTGCGCCAGTTCCTCCGGCTGGGCCTGCGGCTGCGCGATCAATGTATCGGTCAGCTCTTCCAAGCCGGCTTCGCGCGCGATATCCGCCTTTGTCTTTCGCCGCTTTTTATACGGCAGGTACAAATCCTCAAGCCGCGCCTTGGTATCGCAGGCAAGGATCTGGCCGCGCAGGTCATCGCTAAGCTTGCCCTGCTCATCAATGGCGGCAAGGACCGTCTCTTTGCGCTCTTCTAGCTCGCGCAGGTAGGTGGCCCGCTCTTCGATGGTGCGCAGTTGCGCGTCATCCAAACCACCCGTGACCTCCTTGCGATAGCGCGCAATGAAAGGCACGGTATTTCCCTCCGCAAGGAGTTTCAGCGCCGTCGAAACCTGGGTTTCTTGAGCGCCGATCTCCGCCGCGATGGTGGCCGCAATATTCACGTAGATTCCTCACACTTCTATTTCAAAGCTTGGTACGGGACCCACCCAATCTACCGCATGCCTTGTCCACCGCCCCGGCCTGCCACCGCCGGACACACAAAAATCCTCTCCCTCCCGCACGCTACAAGCAGGAAGAAGAGGAGTAAAAGACGCCCCGATTTAGTGGATGACTACCTCGGCCCGATCGCCGCCGGTGCAGCTTACCCGCGAGGAGCTGCCGGAGCAGTACATCGTATAGGTACCACCGGTAGTAGGAGAATAAACGCTCAAGGTGGCATCCGTTCCGCCACCGGCCACCCAGTTATTCATGAAGGTGTTGTAGACGTTTTTGGCAAAGGCCTCTGAGGTTTTGCTCGTGGCCGCGTAATAGCTCGTGTAATCGCCCCACGAGTGCCCATTGCCGCTGCTTGCAGCCGCCTGTGCTGGGGCGGGCGCGGGGGCCTGTTCGGTCTTGGTCACGGTAGCTTCACTGCCAGACTTCCCGTCGTCCTTGGCATCGACCTTGGTGGAGTCAACCTTTTGCTGGAATTGGCTTTCCTGCGCGGTGGCGCTGGACTTATTGCCATTTCCCTGCACGAAAAAGAATGCGGCAGCAGCAACGGCCAATAGCGCCACAACTCCCAAAATGATCGCCGCAATCATGGCCCCATTCCCGCCGCGACTCTGTTGCGGCTGAGAATACGCAGGGTACTGGTTGTACTGCGGCTGTTGGTTGTATCCACCAAAGTCATTTCCATTGGGAGAAGTCATGCGAGAGAATCCTTGGAGAGCAAGTAAAAAATGCGAGTAAATGCTGCACTTACAGTAGCACTACCCAGCATCGATACACGTTTTTCTAGAGAGCTTTTCTTAAATTTCTTCGGAGGATTCTGCGCTCCATACGGGCTCGGCCGACCACGCGAATTCGGTATGGCCGATTTCCGTGCTCCCCAACCACGCCGCGGTGGGCGGTAGGCACTCAGCAACCACCGGCGCGACGGAAGGCAGGGCTGCTGCGGTATCGCCATTGACGATGACCCGCCACAGCGGCGTTCCTTCCGCCGCGGTTCCATTGCTGAAGGCATATTCTTGAGCCAATGGGCTATCTTTCGGCGCCGATGGGGCAACCACAGTGGCAAAAATATTTACCGGCGTAAGACCTGCATCGCGTAATTTCTGCGGCATATCTTCCTGGCATCCTTCCCATTCTTCCTGGGTCATCAGCACAGAAAGATCCACGCTCACCTGCATTATTTCCCCTTGCCTTCAGATTCGCGTGCGCGCAAGTTCGCTACATACGCTTTATCCGCCTTGCTCAACTCCACCTGGTCCAATAACTCCGGGCGACGCTGCCACGTGCGCTCTAATGCTTGTTCCCTGCGCCACCTATCTACCAGCCCATGGTTTCCAGACGTCAAAACCTCCGGCACCGCAAGCCCGCGCCACTCCCGCGGCTTGGTATAGCTCGGTCCCTCTAACAGGCCATCAGAAAAGGAATCCTCCTCATGCGAGCGCTTATTGCCCAATACCCCGGGGATAAGGCGGACGACGGCTTCTGCAATCACCAATACGGCGACCTCCCCGCCGATGAGCACATAGTCCCCGATGGATACCTCCCGAACGCGGTAGCGCTTCTTTGCATCTTCAACCACGCGCTGGTCGATGCCCTCGTAACGCCCACAGGCAAAAACAATATGCTCCTCGGTAGACCATGCCCGCGCATCCGCTTGGGTAAACGGCGCCCCAGCCGGGGTGGGCACCAGCAGCAGCGGGAGATCGCCATCCTCACTGGCGTCCTCGTGCTCCTCGTGCGCCGCATCGGCGCCATAGGCCCGAGCTTCGACGCCTTCTACTTCATCGTGGCGCGGGCGGTTGAGGTGCGGTAGCGAGGACTCGAGGGTGGGCGCGGTGGTCCCGAGTGCGACATCGTCAAGCGCAGGGCCCCATACCTCAGGCTTCATAACCATTCCTGGGCCGCCGCCAAAGGGCGAGTCATCGACCGATTTATGCGCATCCGTGGCCCACTGCCGCAGATCGTGCACGCCCACCTCAAGGCGGCCCTGCTCGATGGCCTTGCCCAAAAGGGCGTGGCGCAGCGGCTGCAGGTATTCCGGAAAGATGGTCACGACATCGAGCCTCATAGGTCCAACAGCCCTTCCGGGGGTTCGATGGTGCACGTGCCGGCTTCCACATCGACCTCTGGGACGATGGCATGGACAAAGGGAACCAAGGCGGAGCTGCCCGAAGCCAGCTCAACCTCCAAGAGGTCTTGGCTAGGCCCGTGCACGACGGAAACCACAGCTCCGATATCTTCCCCGTCGCGGATAACGCGCAGGCCTTCGAGCTCGTGATCATAAAAGCCCTCGTCATCATCTTCTAATGGGGCGGCGAAAAATTGGGTGCCGCGCAGGCTATCCGCTTGGGTGCGATCGGCAATTTCCTTGCACGTCACCAAAAGCCTGCCCTTGTGGCTGCGCACCGCAGAGATGGTCAATTCGTGCTCCTTGCGGCCCTGTCTGCCCTGCAGTTTTTCTCCCACCGCAAAGCGCACCTCGGGCTCATCGGTGGTGGGCTCTACCACCACTTCTCCCTTGATACCGTGCGACTTAATGACGCGCCCAATCATCAATTCCATGGCGCAGAGTTTACCGCATGCACCCCGTTGCCTTTATCTCCTGCCACGTTCCCCACAATCCCGCCGCCAAGCATTAGGCTTGAGTCATGAACGACTCACCTAACCCTTCTTCCGAACAAAGCAGTGCGCACCAGGAGGCGTCACACTCGCCCTTGATTGACCTTGATCTGGTGGCCTTGGCACCGCCCACCGATCCTGAACGCAAGCGCCCAGGGGTCAAGCGGGTCTTAAACGGTGAGCGCGCCAACCTCATCCTTTTTAGTTTTGCCCCTGGTCAAACCTTGCCGGATCACAAGGCCGCCCACCCGATTATCGTGCAGGCAATACGCGGTGAAGTGAATTTCACCTGTGGGGAGAAAACGGTCACCCTATCCCCGGGTAATATGGTGCACTTGCCGGCTTATACAGTACATAGCGTTGCCGCGCCCCTGCCGGAGATGGATTCGGATTCGCCCGCACAACAGGCGGACGCGCAGCCTGCACTGATGCTTTTAACGATGCTTACGGGCTAATTGAAATACACACACGGTTAGGACAGATTTTGGATACAACGCAGTCTCATAACAAGCCTTATCACCACGGAAACCTCCACGACGAGCTGCTCCGCATCGCCGTGCAATTAGGCAAAGAAAAAGGCCCCGAGGCTATCACCATCCGCGCCGTCACCCGCGCGGCAGGAGTGCCCCCTACGTCCGCTTACCGGCATTTTAAGGACCAGGAAGAGCTACACGATAAGGTAGCCGAACTCGCCACCGATGAGCTCGTGCGCCGCCTGCACCGCACCACCAATGAAGCTGGTGACCTTGCCTTCCCCGATCACCTCGTGCAGATAGGTTTTGCCTACCTCGACTTCGCCCTGGATGAAACGAATTTCTTCCGCTGCATGCTGGAGTGGAAGGCGCTGCGCTTTATGCTCGGCGTGGACCCGTCAACCCCCGATGATCCAAAAAGCGAACACCTGAACCTGATTCAGCGCTACTTCGATCTCTTGGCGCGCCATGCGCAGGCCCTAGGCCAAACGCCCAAGAAAGAATACTTCCTGCACAATAGCTTGCTGTCCTGGTCCGCCGTCCACGGGTTTACCGTGCTTGCCATTGACGGCCCCCTGTCCAAGCTGCCGCGGGAAGAAATCTATAAGCTTTTCAAGCCCGTCGTCGCAGGCAGCCTGCGCGGAATGGACTTTGAAGATCCGGACGATGTATATGGCAATTACCCCCAGTTGCGCCCACACGATGGGGAGCATTAGGCACTAGCCTGCGGCGGCCGCGCGCTGGCCAAGCGCGCAAAGTCCCCCACTCGCCACCGTATGTCAATGCAACGATGGCAGGTGGGGGATGAAGTTTATGCAAGCGCCCTCTTATTGGTAGAGGGCGCTAGAAACCCGAGCAGATTACTCTGCGGACTCCTCAGAAGCTTCTGCTTCAGCGTCTGCTTCGCCGGCAGCAGCAGCGGCAGCCTCAGCTGCAGCAGCCTCTTCAGCTTCCTTCTTCTTCTTTGCTTCTTCCTTGGCCTTCTTCTTTTCGGTGATGGCCTCGATGGTTGGGCCGTTATTAGCCTCAGCCAATGCCTCGTTGAAGAGGTCCAGCTTGGACTTCTTCTCCTCAGCAACCTTCAGGGTGCCCTCTGCGCCCGGCAGGCCCTTGTGCTTCTGCCAGTCACCGGTGACCTTCAGCAGTGCCAAGACCGGCTCGGTGGGCTGTGCACCAACGGACAACCAGTGCTGTGCGCGCTCGGAGTCGATCTTGATGAGGGAAGGCTCTTCCTTCGGGTGGTAGATGCCGATGTTCTCGATGACCTTGCCGCTGCGGCGGGTACGAGCATCAGCGATAACTACGCGGTATTCAGCGGCGCGGATCTTACCTACGCGCTGCAGTTTAATTTTGACAGCCATGATGGCTCCTTTTCTAGTCACTGGGCAGTTCAGACACGCGCCTTTTAGCGCGCCGGTTCAACCCTTGGATTTTATCTGCGCGTGACGTACCGGCCGACCGTAGACGGGAACGGTGTTACGCAGAATGAAACGTCTCATTATCAGCAGCAATTCGCACCGCTGCGATAACCTGAACCATTTTAGCGTGTGCAGGCAGTATTTTAAAATCTCCGCTTCCCTACGCTTAGCCTGGGCTCGTTATGCTTCCGAGACCTTTAAAGAGTACCCTTATGAGCCGAATGCAATCCTTTGACCCTGAAGGCTTAAAAGTACGCCGCGTTTGTGCCTCCCACGGACAAGCGCACGAAATGACGTTTTATGACAACAGATTCCCCACGCAACTTTCGATATCGCTATGACCTCGACGGTCTGCGCGGTATCGCAATTGGCCTCGTAGTTATCTACCACGTCTTTGTCGGTCGTGTCTCTGGCGGCGTGGATGTCTTCTTACTGCTTTCCGGTTACTTCTTCTTAGGCTCCCAGCTGCGCTATGCCGGCAAGCCCAACGCATCTTTGAACCCCTGGTGGCCAATCTGGCGCACGTTGCGCCGCTTGGTGCCAAGCCTCGTTTTGGTCATCGGTGTGACGTATATCTTGGTGCGCCTTTTCACCCCGCAGCTCATGCGCACTGAATTTACCCAGCAAATCACGGCAACCATGCTGTACTACCAGAACTGGGAGCTGGCCCGCCAAAACGCCGACTACACCGCGGCCGCCGCCGATACTTCCCCGCTGCAGCATATGTGGTCGATGTCCGTGCAGGGCCAGTTTTACCTGATGGGCATTGCTTTCGCCCTCATTCTGGCCGCGATAATGAAACTGCGCCCGCAGGAGTCCTCGTTGCGCACCAGCCGCTTCCCCACGGTCAACCAGATTGCCGGTCCCATTCTCATCGTGGTGACCATCGCTTCCTTTGCCTATGCCTCGCGCCATGGGCTGCACGGAACGCCGGAGAACTACTACTCCACGTGGTCGCGCGCCTGGGAGCTGACCCTCGGCGCGGTACTTGCTATTTACGGCTCCGCCTGGAAGATTCCGGCCCGTTTTTATGACCTATTTACCGGCCTCGGCCTTTTCATGTTGGTCTTTACCGGCGCCATCATCGCAGAGACCACCGCCTATCCAGGTCCGCTATCGCTGTTGCCTCTGGGCGGCGCCGTGCTCATCATCTTGGGCGGTGGCGGCAAGATCTCCAAGGCCATGGCTTCTGGAAAGGCGCGTTGGCTAGGCGATGTCGCCTATCCGCTATACCTCTGGCACTGGCCGCTGCTCATTTTGTCCACCTCGTACTTGGGTCAGCAAACCCCGCCGTGGTGGCTGGGCATCATTATCATTGCCATCTCCCTGCTGCTTGCCGATGCCACGCACCGCTTCATCGAGCGCCCCTTGCGCCAGCACCGCAAGCGCCCCTTGGCAGAGGACCTTCCAGCCCACAAGGCTCTCTCCGGCCTATCCACCCGTGCTGGGGCCGGTCGGGCCATCGGCGGTGTCGTGGTCGCCAGCTGTGTCACCGCACTGCTTCTCATTCAGCCGCTGTGGCTGCGCACGCTGAATATCGCCGATGCGGAGATTCTCAACCCCAAGCAATATCCGGGTGCCACCACGTTCATTAATGACATCACCCCACCAGATGGCGTAGAGATCAAACCTGATCCCATCGTGGCCGGGGGCATCCAGCCGCCGGTCGCCGCAAACTGGTGCTTTGTTCCCGATAGCCAGCCCGCCGATTTCTTCTTTGAAACGCGCAGGGACGGCAAGACGCCGTGCATTTTCGGCGATACCAATTCCGAAAAAGAAGTCTATTTGGTGGGAGGATCCCACGCGGAGCAATACTCCTCTGCCCTCGACCACTTGGGCCGCGAGATGGGCTTCAAGCTGGTCCCCCTCCTGCGCCAAGGCTGCCCCATCGAGCTTGGCGATGACGTCACGGTCAGCCCCGAGTGCGCCGAGTGGGGCGAGCTGGTCATGGACCGCATTGCCGAGGCCCACCCAGCGCTGGTTATCTCCAATACCACCCGCCCGCAAAACGAATATGGGCATGGCCCCGATGCGGTCCCCGCCGGCTACCAAGCCTTCTGGGATGAGCTGTCCAAGCGCGATATCCCCTTCCTGGGCTTCCGCGATAACCCGTGGGGATTCGATGAAGACGGGGAGCCGCGCGAATTCGATGAGTGCTATGTAGCCAACGAGGATGCTGTGGGCTGTGGCATGCGATTCGAGCAGGTCTATCAACCTTATGATCCAGGCGCTGTAGTCCTATCGCAGTACGAGAACATGCTGTCCCTCGATACCGCGCCGTGGTTCTGCGATGCTAACGGCGATTGCCCGGTGGTCATTGGCAACACCATGGTCTACCGCGATATGCACCACATCACCAATGCCTTCGCGGATTCCGCGATACCGATGATCCGAGAAGCCCTTACGCCCTTCTTGAACGGCGAAAAGGTCCAGCAAGAGGCACCGGAAATCTCCCCCGAAGAGGCGGAGGCAGCACTAGAGGAATCGCCGGCTGCCCCCACCACCGGTGGCACGCGGCGCGCCAACCCAGTGCCGTATCCCAATACCCCGGAAAACGATCCGGTGTAAACGCTCCCGCGCGATGGCACGCACAAAGGTGGCCCATTACCTGCGAAGTAATGGGCCACCTTTTATTTATGACTCTGCGCGGCTACTTTTTGCCCTTGCCAAAGTTGAGGTTATCGAGGTCGATATTCTCCATGCCTTTCGGCATCTTGGGCATGCCGGGGATCTTTCCACCGCCGAGGCCACCGGCACCGCCGGCGCCGCCCATTTGCTGCTGCAGCTGCTGTAGCTCTTCCATCGACGGCATCCCGCCGCCCATGCCCGGCATACCGCCCGGCATCTTGGGGCCGCGGTTGCCACCGCCGCCCTTGCCCTTCTTGCGCTTGCCGTTTTTGCCCTTGCGGCCCTTGGGCTTCTTCTTGGTGGCAGAGCGACCGCCACCGCCCATGCCAAATTGCCCGGCCATCTTGGACATCATCTTCTTGGCCTGGTTGAAGCGCTCGATGAGCTGGTTGACCTCGGACACGCTCACACCAGAACCATTGGCGATGCGCTTGCGGCGCGACGCGTTCAGAATCTTTGGGTTCTCGCGTTCTTCTGGGGTCATACCGCGGATGATCGCCTGGATGCGGTCCAGCTGCTTTTCATCCACCATGGCGGCCATCTCATTCATCTGCTTGCCGCCAGGCATCATCTTCAGCAGGTTGCCAATCGGACCCATCTTGCGGATCATCAGCATCTGATCAAGGAAGTCATTCAGCGTGAGCTCGCCGGAGCCCAGCTTGGAGGCTGCTTCCTCGGCCTTCTGGTGGTCCAAGGTGGCTTCCGCCTGCTCAATCAGGGAGAGCAGGTCACCCATGCCCAGGATGCGGCTGGACATGCGCTCTGGGTGGAAGACATCGAAATCATCGAGCTTCTCACCGGTAGAGGCATACAAAATTGGTTTGCCGGTCACCTCACGAATGGACAGCGCTGCACCACCGCGGGCGTCACCATCCAGCTTCGTGAGAACCACGCCGGTAAAGTCCACGCCATCGCGGAAGGCCTCCGCCGTTTGCACGGCGTCTTGACCAATCATGGAATCGATGACGAAGAGGACTTCATCCGGGTTGACGGCATCGCGGATATTGCGCGCCTGCGTCATCAGGGTTTCATCGATGCCCAGCCGGCCGGCGGTATCGATGATGACCACATCGTGCTGCTTCTGCTTTGCCTCAGCAATACCGCGCTTGGCGACGTCCACCGGGTCCCCGTGCGAGGTACCCATCTCGTGGTCATTGGAATCCAGGGAGGTACCTGGGTCCGGGGCGAAGGTCGGGACCTCCGCGCGCTCGCCGACGATCTGCAGCTGCTGCACAGCGCCTGGGCGCTGCAAGTCACAGGCCACGAGCATGGGGGTGTGCCCCTGCTTCGTGAGGTGCTTGGCCAATTTACCGGCCAGGGTGGTTTTACCAGCACCCTGCAGACCGGCCAGCATGATGACGGTCGGAGGATTCTTGGCCAGGTTCAACCGGCGGGTTTCGCCGCCAAGGATCTCAATGAGTTCCTCATTGACGATCTTGACCACCTGTTGGGCGGGGTTGAGCGCCTCAGAGACTTCCGCGCCGCGGGCGCGTTCCTTGATGCGCTTGATAAACCCGCGCACCACCGTCAGAGAAACGTCAGCTTCCAGCAATGCCAAACGAATCTCACGAGTCGTGGCGTTGATATCCGCCTCAGTTAATTTGCCCTTGCCGCGCAGGCCCGCCAGGGCTGACTGTAGGCGGTCTGATAGTGAGTCAAACACTACGGATGCGCTCCCTTAAATTAGATCGATCTAAAGTTCAATTATTCAATCTTAGTCCCTAGCCAGGGCCCTGGTCACATTCCCCACCAACTGGGCGCGAGAAACCGAAGCGCCAAAGAAAACGTGCACAATCATCGTGGCACCCAGGATCTCATGGCGCAGCCACATAAACTCCGGCAATGACTCCACCAAATAACCCAATGCACCTATTCTCTCCACGGTGCGAATCTCTAAGATTCCGCCCACGTTAAACGCCGCCGTCGTGGGCTCACCTACGATATCGGGAAGCTCTGTGTACGTACGCGAATTATAGGACTGGATAAACCTATCCGGTTCCGCGGCCTCTGTGAGCGTCTTTTGCACGGTACGGATGACAAACTCCGCCTGATAGCTACCAGCATCACCTTGTACGAAATTGGCCCGCACAATCGTCCACCCCAAGGCGGAAATCAGCGCAAAAATGCGCTTAAACTCTGCCTTATTGGCGCCGGACCAAGTTACGGTGACCACTTCCTCTTGCCAATCGACCGCCAGGCCTACCCCGTAATCGTCCTGGGGAACGCGAACTAAAGGGCGGGTGACTATGCGAGGCTTATTCGCTTCCAAAGCGCGGGCCACGATAAGGCCCTGCGCCTGCGCGGTGCGGGCGGACCAGACCCCAGGGCCCGTCGATAAGGCATCCGCCTTGGACAAGGTCGCAAGCAGCGAAATGGTCAATTGGTCATAATGGCAGGCGTTTAATAGGGCATCGCGCGCGGCATCCGAGCGCGGATCCATCGTGGCCGCCAATCGCGCCAGGCTCGTATGCTCTGCCACCACGGTTTGCACGCGGGAAATATCTGCAAGATTAAACCGCATGCGCGCGGCCTGCCGCGCCACCAGCTCTGCCCCTACCTGCTCGTGCGGGCGGTCATGACCCTTGCCCAAATCGTGATACAACGCAGCCAAGAGGAGGAGATCTGGGCGGGCCACCGATGTGCGCACCTCGGCGCAGCGCGTCACGGTGGCAACCAAGTGATAATCAACGGAATGCATGTGGCTGCGTTCTCTGGGCAGTAATCCGCGCACATGGCCCCATTCGGGGACTAAACGCTCCCACAGCCCATAGCGATCCAATTCTGCAATCACCCGTGGGGTATGGGCCGGCGAGGACAAGATGGCGAAAAAGTCATCGACGGCCGCCCGCGGCCATCGCTCCGGCAGGGGCGGCAGCTCTTGCAGTGCTCGCCACGTCGCCGCCGAGACGGAATAGCCCGTCCGCGCCGCGGCCGCCGCAACGCGGGTCAATAACCATGGATCTTCACAATTGGGTGTGCGGGCCAGGGAGATAACGGCGCCATCGGCCACGACGTCCACGTCGAGGGGACGTCGCACGCGGTCTCGCCCCTGCGCCGGACCAGCGCTGCGGCTACCCAAAACGCCGCGGGCTGTGGCCAAGCTACGCTCTACCGCCTCGTCGACCGCAGAGGCCGCAGTAACCAACGCCGCGGTGAGCTCATAGCGGCTGCTAAAGCCCAATTCATCAGCAACATCTGCGGCAAAGTCCGGATCCAAAATATCGCGGTGGCGGCGAGCCTTGACGTGCAGCAGGGTCCGGGCATCGAGTAGCAGCCGCCGCTCTTCCTCCAGCGCGGGCAGATCACATAGGTTGCCCAGGGCTAAAGCGCGCAGGAGCTGAATATCGCGCAATCCCCCACGCCCGTTTTTTAAGTCTGGGTTGGTCATGGTGGCGACGGCGCCGGAGCGGTTCCACCGGGCAATGGCGATATCGACGAAGCTATCAAAGCCCCGCTGCAGCTGCCGCCGCCACGCGTGCAGGAGGCGCTGACGGGCGTCATCGACAAGCGGCTTATCGCCTGCGATATACGTCAGATCCAATTGAGCGAAGCCAGCCGAGGCATCCTGCAGGGCAATCTCCGCGCACTCCTGCGGGGTACGCAGGGCAAAGTCCAACCGATACTTGGCATCCCACACCGGGTACCACAATTTTTCTACCTGGCTGGGGTCTGGCTCGTGGTCCTCCGGGAAAATCAGGATGACATCAATATCGGAATAGGGAGTCATCTCCTGCCGGGCCACAGAGCCGGTTGCTGCTAGCGCCGTGTGCGGCGGCAGGTCCAAACCCTGGAGTATGCGCACCGCCGCTGCATAAGCCTCGCTGCGAAGAGCGGATGCTGCCACCATCTGTAATTACAGAGCGGTCTCGCCGCGCTCCCCGGTGCGGATGCGGATGACGTCTTCTACCGGGGTAATCCAAATCTTGCCATCGCCAATCTTGCCGGTATAAGCGGCATCCACGATGGCGTCAATGAGGTCTTCCACCTGGTCATCAGCGGTCAAAACCTCCAGCTTCACCTTGGGCACAAAGTCCGTGGCGTACTCCGCACCGCGGTAGACCTCGCTGTGCCCGCTCTGCTGCCCAAAGCCCTGGCTTTCGGTCACGGTAAGGCCGTGGACATCCTGCTGTTTTAATGCCTCCCGGATATCCGGCAGAGTAAACGGCTTCACAATGGCGGTAATAAGTTTCATTTAATCCTCCTGAAGAAAAGTAAAATTCAGCGGCCAAACCTGGCGCGGATATGCTGCATTCCAGTCTAGCCCCGCCCAACTTCCGAATGTGCCCGAATTACGGTGGCAATCGGCAAATTACGGCTGGCTCCCCGCTGCGCTAAGCACCGCGGCAGCGCAAAAGAAGCGCGGGCCGCACCCCTCCTTGGAGAAGGTACGCACCCGCGTTACTCATGAGGAAAGAATAACCCTAGATTTCGTCTTCATCTGCATAGACGGTCTGGATTTTCTCATTATTGTGTTTGGCGTGCTTGACGTCAGTAACCGCAACGCCATAGATGGAACGGCCCAGGTAGAACGAGCCCACCGAGCCGATAATCCACACGCCGAAGCAGGCGATGAGGCCTTTGATAAGAAGGCCCAAAGAAAAGCCATCTTGGCCAAAATCCACCACGAGCTTGGCGACGATAATAAGCGGCACCGCCAAACCCACGGTCGGGCCCATCAGGTTGGCACGGGTCAAGGCATCCGGCGCGCGCCACAAGGAGACCACGGTTGCCACCACGAGGATGGTGGCGACAATGAGCAAGATCGAAGCAATAATCTCGTAAACAGCCATGACTTATCGCCGACCTTTCGAAATAATGCGTGCCATAGACAAGGTCGGCAAAATACCGGCCGCGATGGCGCCAATCAGGGCAATGTCATAGGCCAAGGGGGCATTGTTGATCATTGACCAGCCGAGGTACATGCAGATCATGCCGTAAAAGACGATGTCTGACATCACCGCGCGGGTGAGTTCATCGCGGGTGCGCAGCGCTAATAGCACCCCGCACCAAGCGGCCCCGCCCATGATGAACACGCACACTAGTACAACCCAACCGAATGGGGACAATGTTGCAAAATCAATCATCGGTCGGTCTCCTTCCTGCGTTGAATTTTCCGGGCGAGGTGCTTGGGCTTTTCGACGTCCGCCTGGCTCTCCGAAAGCGGAGTGTCCTCCGCCCGCGCGAGGTCCGGCGAGCGCATATAGCGACCCAGGGTATCCAAGGGGAATTCGTAGAAAGCCTCATCAAGCTCCGTAGTATCCCCTTGCCCAGGAACGCCATAGTCGATGCTCTTCACGCGCGGTGCCAAGTGCTCTTCCATATCGGCCAAGTCAGCCACGATTGCCGCAGGATCGGAACCCTGTACCGCTTGTACTAGCACGATGCGGGGCAGGCCCTTGCGCGGTGGTTCGCGCAGTCCCAACGACAGCGTGCCAGGGGTTGCGGTAATGGAAGAGGTGAACCAGAAAATCTCCCAGGCGCTGGTTACGCGCAGTGGATACCGGATGATGACCGGGTGGTATTCGTTATCGGGCTTAAATGCTGACATCGCCAGGGTGAACCCAGCAACGAAAATTTCCTTGATGAGCCAGAGTGCATAAGCTACGGCATGCATTTATCGGCCCTCCTGAATGTCATCGATATTAGGTAGTGCGGCTGAATCATCGCCCAAGATGGTGTCAGTATAAGCCGTCGTGTCCAGCAGTTGCTCGGCTGCGGTTTCCACCGCATCAATAACCACGCCGGAGAAAATGAACATGCCCAGCGAGACCAAGATGAGCGCTGCGGAAGGCGCCATCAGCTTCTTGCGGATGATGAGCTCATCTGGAACCTTGTCCGAGGGCAAATCGTGTCCCCAGAAGGCTTCGCGCCAGACGCGCAACATCGCCAAGAATGCGGCGAAGGAAGCGATGATGATGGCGGCAATAGCAATCCAGGCCCAAGCGCCGCCGTTGCGGGCGACCTCGAAGACGATCATGAGCTTGCCCCACATGCCGGAGAATGGTGGGAAGCCCACCACGGAGAAGGCACCGGCGGCAAAAATCCAGGCGATGATGGTATCGCGGCGCGCGAGGCCGGATAGCTTGGTCAAGTCACCCGTACCGTAGGTCTCTTCGATGGCACCGGACGCCAGGATCAACGAGCCAACGGTCACCATGTGGTGAATCGTGTACATGATACCGGCGGCCAGAGCGCGGCTTGGGTCTTCCGAGGTAAAGGCCAGCATGACCAAGATGAACGGCATACCGTTGAGCATCTGGTAACCCAGCACGCGGCGAATGGTCTTTTCGGTCAGACCACCAAAGGCACCGATCATCATCGAGATCAGCATGAGGACGATGATAAGGACGTTCCACCGCTGCTCAAGATCGAAAAGCTGCACGTACAGCCGGTAGAGCATGTAGACGGCGACCTTCGTGTGCAGGCCGGAGAAAAGGCCCATCACCGCGGCCGACGTGCCGGGGTAGGTACGCGGCAGCCAAGACTGCACCGGGAAGACACCGGCCTTGGCGGTAATCGCAATAAGGATAATGCCCGCAGCGACGGTCACCGGACCGTTGCCAGCGGCGGCCCCCTGCAGGGCAGCCAGGTTAACCGAGCCGGTGACGGAATAGATATAACCGACACCAACCACCAGCAGCGTGGAGGCAAAAAGGTTAACGAGGACGAACGCGCGTCCTGCCGCCAAGCGCGACCACGTGCCCGACATGGTGATAAGGCCGTACGACGGCAGCAGCATGACCTCAATGAACACGAAGAAGTTAAAGAGGTCAGCGGTTAGCAACGCACCGCATACACCGGTGATAAGAATCAGCGTGAGCGAAGGGTAATAACGGGATTTCGTCTCCCCGCCCACGATGGCGAACCAGTTAGCACCAAAGGCCACGATCATCGTGGTGATGATCATCAGCGCGGAGAAGGCGTCCGCAACGAGCGGAATACCCACATTGCCTACGTAGAGGCCCACGGTATGCGCCACTACCCCATTGTTCATGGTGTAGATCAACAGTCCCAGGCCGGCGAAGACACCGACCCCAGGGACGATGAGCATGATCGCATCGCGGACGGCGCGCCACGGCGCCAGCAAGGCAAGAGCCGCGGCAATGAGCGGAATGCCCGGGAAAAGTGGAAGAAGTTGGGCTACAACATCAGCCATTATTTTTCATCCTCCTTCTTCCTATTTACCCCGCGCTCAGCCACGGGAGTGTCGTGGTCTACCCGGCCAATGCGATCGAGCTCATTCGCGGATTCTTCCAAAATCGCACGGTTCTGGGCATCACGGCCCAAGGTAGAAAATGCGTGGTCAATGGTGTTGTCGTCGACGGGTTCCACCACATCGGTGTCATCGTTTTTACCCATCGCGGCCATGGTCAACAGGATGGTCGAGGTTGCCATGGAGATAACAACGGCCGTCAGAACGAATGCCTGCGGTAGCGGATCAGCCATTTGATCGTGGGGTACCTCTGAGGGAAAGGCTTCGCCTCGGTAGGAGTACACGCCAGTGGCCAACAAGGTCAGGTTGGCACCGTGGCCGAATGCCATCATGCCCAAGACAATGCGGACCAAGCCGCGTTGCTGAATGAGATAGACGGCGCCACCGATGAGGATGGCGATAGTTAACGCGAGAATCATTACTTCTCCCCTCCTCGGTTGGCGTTAGAACGGCGACGTTGCTTTGTCTTTGTCTTTGCCTCTTTGGGGCTCAGCAAAGCGAGCGGATCCGTCGACGGGTTGATTGGGTCTGGATACGGATCGTCCGCATCCTCAACGGCAATGCGCGGCGTGGCCGGCAGGGCCGAGTCATCGTCATGAATCCACGGCAGGAAGTCCCGCTCGGTACCTGGCCTGAGGTAGCCGCCCAAGGCGTTGATGGCCATCGTGAGCATGCCCAACACGGCCAGGTAAATACCGAGGTCGAAGATGAGGGACGTCGTCCAGTGCTGGCCAAAGGCTTCGCCGTGCAGGGCGGTGAGGAAACCACCATTGCCAAAGCCGTCGTGCCAGTAGCCAATAAAGCCTGCCAATAGCGCCGTTATGATGCCAATTCCGGTGAGGTGAACTGGGGTCATCCGGCCGAAGACAATTTCATCGGAGCCGCGGGACAGGTAGGTCAAGCCAATAGCCGCACCCATGATGAGCGCCGCTGGGAATCCACCGCCGGAGGAATTGTGCCCGCGGAAGAACACGATGACGGACATGATGATGAGCAAAGGAATGACAATATTGATTCCCTTGCGCAGCGGCACGGAGTTCAGCTGCGACTGACCGAATGGCGCTGGGCGCGTACCCGAGCTGAACGGGAAGCGCGGCAGCGTCGTGGTAATGGCTGCGATAACGACGGCGGCCATGCCCAACACGGACAGCTCGCCCAAAGTATCGAGTGCACGGAATTCCACGATGATGGTGGCCACGACGTTATCGCCACCCGTGATATCCGGTGCCTCATCGAGGTACCACAGCGCCAAGTCCGAACGTTCGTGGCGGCCCATCAGGCCCCACACGCCGAGGAAGGCAGCGATACCGGCCAACACGGCGATAACGATGGAGCCTACCCTGCGGGATTTATCAGTAACCGGCTGGAAGGTCTCCGGCAGGTAACGCAGCACCATCATCATGACGACCACGGACAGGGCTTCCACCATGAACTGGGTAAGTGCCACGTCCGGTGCACCCAAGAGGAACATCTGCAAGGTAACGCCGGTACCTGCGATGCCGATCATGACGGCGCCGGTGAGGCGGTTCTTGGTACGAACCAGCCCGAATACGGACAAGGCAATGATGCCCAACGGCAGCAGGTCCCACGGGTTATCGAGACCATCGACGCGCGGTTGCAGCGGTACGCCGTCGACGCCCTCACCAAACAAGGTAGTACCGGCGAGGACGATAATCACGATGACAATCGGCAGGATGTGCCGGGACGGGTTGTGGGAATCGGACATCTTGCCCAATACCTGGCCGAGCTTGGCGCAGCCATCCTGCAGGCTTTGCAGGAGCTCGTTGCCGCTGCGCGGCATGAAGTTCCGGCCCTCGAAAGCCGGCCACATCTTCTTGCGGGCAAAGAGACCAGCGATACCGGCCACCAGCACGAGAATCGAGATGATGAATGGCACGTTGATTCCATGCCATACCGCAAGGTGAGAATGCGTTTCCATGCCCACAGCGGCAACGGCATGCTCCAAAGGCTCATCGAAAATACCCAGGACGAAGACGAGCGGCAGGGACATAAAGCCCGGTAGCGCAGCAGGAAGCCACAGGGCAACTGGGGCTTCGTGGACATCGTCCATAGAGCGCGGCCCATCGAAGAATGCACCGAAGACGATCTTTGCCGAGTAGGTGAAGGTAAAGAACGCACCGATACCTGCCACGGCAAGCAAGATTGCTTGGCCTGCGCCGCCAATGGGGGCATCCTCAAAGGCGGTAAGCATGCCTTCCTTGGACACGAAGCCCAGCAGCGGAGGAACCGCAGCCATGGAGGCGGCGCCGATGACGACAGAGCCAAACGTCCACGGCATCTTATTCCACAGCGGGCCAAGGCGACGGATATCGCGCGAACCCGCTTCATGGTCAATGACGCCGATGAGCATGAAGAGCGAGGACTTAAAGAGCGCGTGTGCCAGGGTGTGCACCAGTGCTGCCCCAATAGCGAACGGGGTACCGACACCGATGGTGGCCACAATCCAACCCAGGTGAGACACGGTGGAATAAGCGGTCAGCTTCTTCAGGTCCGTCTTTTGCACCGCGAATACCGCGGACATAACAGCCGTGCCCATACCGACGACGATGAGCACCCAGTTCCACACGGCGACATCGTAGAAGATCGTGGAGAAGCGAATAAGCAAGTAGATGCCCGCCTTGACCACGGCTGCGGCGTGCAGGAACGCCGAGACAGGCGTAGCGGCGGCCATGGCTTCTGGCAGCCAGAAGTGGAATGGGAATTGAGCGGACTTGGTAAAGGCAGAAGCCGCGATGAGCACGGCAACGCTCGCGGTCACGCCGGGGCGTTCATCCCATACCGAGGATGCGAGGATCTCAGAAATGGTGGTCGAACCGGTGGTCACTGCGGCGATGCCCAATGCCGTCAATAGCGTAAGGCCACCGATAAAAGTCAGGATTAAGGTGCGCTGTGAACCCGCCTCTCCCCCGGAGCCAGAACGCGCAATGAGCATGAAAGAAGCCAAGGAGACAAGCTCCCAGGCGAGGAATAGGACAACAACGTCATTGGCCAGAACCAGCAACAAGATGGACAGCGTAAACGCCGTCATCAATGTATAAAAGCTCGTATTTCCCTCATTTTTCGGGAGATACGCTGCCGAGTAGGTCAACACGACAGCGCCAATGACAAGAGCCAACATGGCGAAGAAGATGCTCAAAGCATCTCCGCGCAGAGCGAAACTTACATCAACCCCCGGTGCAATAAAATCGCGTACCCAGGTGGTTTGGAAACTGAGTTCCTCCCCCGCTGCAATGGCAGAAAAATCCTTAGCAATGAGCACCGCTGCGATGAGAAAGAGGACGGCTAGTGGATAGCCCGCCTGTCGGTCCATGACCTTTACGGTCACCGGTGCCAAGATCACTGCCAATGCTGCGAGGAGGACAGCAAAAAGTAGCGTCACGAAATACTTGCCTCACGAACCTTGGTCTTGGATTGGTGCGAATTTCGCACCGAATCACTAAATACAGCCCTACCAGATTACCATTGCTCACCAACTCAATGCAGATCACAGCAATCCACGGCTCCCCATGCTCGCAGGACATACCTGCAAGGCACATAGGCCCGAAAAACTCCCCAGCACCCGCGGCTCTCTCGCTTTTGTAAGCAGCCGGGTACTGGGGAGTTATCTAAAACGATTAAGGGAGAAGACCCTATTTCTCGCCTAGCAAGGCATCGACGAATCCTTCAACTTCGAATGGCGCAAGGTCATCGGCGCCCTCGCCCAAGCCCACAAGCTTGACTGGAACGCCCAATTCCTCTTGCACTTGGAAGACGATGCCGCCCTTCGCCGTGCCATCCAACTTGGTGAGCACCACGCCGGAAATATCCACGACCTCGCGGAAAATGCGGGCCTGTGCCAGGCCGTTTTGGCCCACCGTGGCATCGAGGACCAAGAGGACCTCATCAACCTCGGTCTTCTTTTCTACGACGCGCTTGACCTTGCCCAGCTGATCCATCAGGTCGGTCGAGGTGTGCAGGCGGCCGGCCGTATCGACCAAGACGACGTCGACCTGCTGTTCCACGCCGGTGGCCACGGCATCAAAGGCCACGGAGGCTGGGTCTGCGCCTTCCTTGCCACGCACGGTTTCGGCGCCCACGCGGCGTCCCCACGTTTCTAGCTGGTCTGCAGCCGCAGCACGGAAGGTATCTGCCGCACCCAACAGGACGCTGTGGTCCATCGATACGAGGACGCGGGCGAGCTTACCGGTGGTGGTGGTCTTACCGGTGCCGTTGACACCCACGACCATGACAATGGCGGGCTTTCCGTCATTGGGCATCGCGCGAATCGAGCGATCCATTTCTGGGTGGCAGGCCTCGATGAGGCATTCACGCAGCATGGCGCGGGCCTCTTCCTCGCTCGACACGCCACGCTCAGCGATCTTGTCACGCAAAGAATCGGTGACCTTCATCGTGGACTTGGTGCCCAGATCCGCCATGATGAGGGTATCTTCGATTTCTTCCCAAGCGTCTTCGTCCAGATCGCCGGCGGAGAGGATTCCCATCAGGCCTTGGCCGATGGCGTTCTGGGAACGAGAGAGGCGACCGCGCAGCCGGCCGAGACGGCCTCCTGCCGGAGCGATGTCTTCGGTGGGCTGGCCCGCCGCAGCAGGTTCGCCATCAGGCACAGGGGTTTGTTCCTTGGCGGCTTCTGCAGCATCCGTTTGTGCATCGGCGGCAGCCGCAGCTTCTTCGGCTTCCTCGCGGTTATCAACGCGTTCTTCAATGTGGTCAGCGTCTTTATCATCTACCACCGCATCGAAGACCGGCGATTCGTCTTCTACCTCGGCGGCCTCGACGGATACAACGTCTTCTGGGTCTTTTTCTTCATGGTCCGGCTCGCCGCGGTGCCGATCGTCTGTGCCTTCTGCTGCGGGTTTCTCGGCTGCAGCTGGGGCGGATTGCTCGCTGCCCTTTGCTTCTTTATCCTCTGCTTCCGCCTCACCGGAAGCAGGTGTGGAAGCCTGCGCGGAATCCGGCTTATCAGATTGGTCAGTTACCTGATCTGCAGGTTCCTTATCCGCATCATCTGCGGCGGATTCCTGGCGGTCACCAGAGGCTGCAGAAGCGGCGGAGCCGACTCCCCCAGCTGCGGCCGCAGCGGCAGCGGCCGTACCGGCAGTGCCCTTACCTTCAGTCTTATCCGCCGCAGGCTTATCCGCGGCAGGCTTGGACTCCGCTTCCGAAGTGGAAGCAGACTCGGATTTGGACTCGGACTTAGCCTCATCGCCAGCGACGTCGGCTTTTCCTGTGTCCTTATCCTGCTTGGGTACGTCGCCGTCTTCTGCAGGTTTCTTGGATTCCGCGGGCTCTGCGGACTTCTTCGGCTGCTCGTCAGCTGCAGGTTCTTGACGCTGCGGCTCTTCCTGCTTGGCTGCCTTTTCGGGTGCAGCGTTCTTGTCCTTAGCCGGTTCAGGCCGCTTGGCCGCCGGTGGCTCTTCGCCGTTGAGCTGCGCATTGGCGATATCGGTAGCGCTCGGCTCCGATTGCTCCGATTTCTCCGAGGACTCCGGCTGCTGTTCCTGCTTAGCTTGCTGCGGTTGGGCCTGCTGTGGCTTTTCTTGGGCTACCTTCTCGGGTTCCTTGGATCCCGCTGGGGCAAAGTTGAAGCCAGACTTGGCCTGGTAATTGCCGGACTTTTGCTCCTGCGTTAGCTGCTTGGGCTCTTCTTCCGTGGGTTTCTCAAAAGAAACCTTCTTGGATTCACCGCGCTTTTTGCCAATTGCAATAAAGACGACAATCAGCACAATGACAACGATTGCTATGCCGATCCATAACCATAAAGAATTCATGCCTCTATAGTGCCAGCCTTTCGGGCTTGCGGCACATAAAGGCGGCGAAAACTTCTATTCCGTTGACTGCGGCGTACCACCTGAGTGCGGCGCATCAACCCCAAGCCGCGTCGCATCCCGGCTTGCTTGCTCGGCTCCCGGCGCGAGCCCGGCTGGATTCATGCGCTGGGAGATGACCCGGGTGATGCCATCGCCGCGCATGGTTACGCCATAGAGGACATTGGCCACATCCATGGTGGGCTTTTGGTGCGTGATGACGATGAGCTGGGAATCCTTCCGCAATTCCTCAAATAGGGCGATGAGCCGGCGCAGGTTGACATCATCAAGCGCTGCCTCGACCTCATCCATGACGTAGAACGGGCTGGGGCGCGCGCGGAAGATCGCCACGAGCATGGCCAGTGCGGTAAGGGATTTTTCGCCGCCGGAAAGCAGCGATAGGCGCTTGACCTTCTTGCCTGGCGGGCGGGCTTCGACCTCAATGCCGGTGGTGAGCATGTCTTCGGGCTCGGTAAGGATCAACCGGCCCTCCCCACCCGGGAAAAGGGTGTTGAATACCTTGGGAAATTCCGCTTCCACATCCCGCCAGGCATCGGTAAACAGCTGCAGGATCTGCTTATCCACGTCCGAAATTACCCCGGCGAGGTCCTTGCGGGCTTGGATGACGTCATCGAGCTGCGTGGACAGGTAGCTGTATCGCTCTTCCAGCGCCTTATATTCCTCCAAGGCCAAGGGGTTGACCTTGCCCAGCGAGTTCAGATCCTTTTCTGCCTGCTGCAGCCGCGACTTTTCGGCACTGCGATCGAAGTCTTCGCCCGGGGTGAAATCGCGCAAGAGGTCTGCGATGGCGATGCCCAGCTGTTCGCCAATCTTTTTCTCGGCTTCATCCAGGCGCACCTGCGCCTGCGAGCGGGCCAGTTCTGCTTCATGCGCCCGCGCGGTTAGCCGGTCGCTATTTTGGCGTGCGGCCGATACCGCCTGCTTGGCTTGCTGCAATTGGGAATTTAAGGAGTTGCGCTCGTGTACAAACTCATCGCGCTCGGAGGTGGCGCGGCTTAAAAGCTGGTTCGCCCGCGCGGCCAAATCCTGTGCGTGTCGCGCCACTGCCGATGCCAATTGCCCCTGCGCCTTGCGGCGAGCCATGGCCTGTTCATGGCGGGCCTTCGCCTGGCGTTCGTGTTGGGCCTGGCGCCGCAAGCTATCGGCCTTGCCGGCAACTTGGCCCACACGCTCTTGCGCCGAGCGGGCCGCGACTTGGGCCTCCATTTCCATGGACTTTACCTCTTCCAGCGCGGCCGAGGCGGCGTCCCTGTCGGCGGACGAGGGCTCGTCTGGTTGATCGTCGGCATCGACGCGGGCGAGCCTATCGCGGGCATCGGCAAGCTCCTGGTTGGCTTTCTGCAGACGCACCTCGATCTCAGTGGCGCGCTGCGCGGATTTTTCCAGCTCCGCCTTATTCGCCTCGTACTGCTTCTCCAGGCGGTGATGATCGCGCTTCCAGGCATCGACTTCGGTATCGTGCTCCCGCAACGCGGCCTTGGCGGACGCGGCCGTCACACGGGCATCTTCGGCGGCAATCTTTGCCCCCTCCAAAGTCCCGGAAAGCTCGTGCAGGGCTTGATTTGCCTGCTCTAGTTCTTCTTCAGCCTCCGCGATGCGGGCGGTGACCTCCACGGTAGACGAGGAACCGGTGCCGACCTCGACCCAGCCTTCGCCGATGACAACGCCGGAGGCGGTCACGGCGCGCAGGCGCGGATCCTCGGAGACGAGGCGCCGGCCGTGGGCAATATCGGGGACGAGGACGACATCGGCAAGCAGCCTGTGTAACGCCGCCGACACCGCAGGTTGGACCGTTATGTGATCCAGCAACCAGGAGGTCTGCGGCGGCAGATCAGCATCGACGCGCCACGAGCTCGCAGGCGCTGCCGCCGCCGCATCCAGCAGCGCTGAGCGCGGGCCCTTCTCCAAATCCGCAATCAAGCCCTCGGTCAACTGCCCTGCCTGCGCCTCCGCAAAGGTGCCCAACGCGGCCGCAACCGCCGATTCATAGGTGGTGGAAATATACGCGGCCAATGGCTGGAATTCTTCGCCCACCTCGACCGACTCGGGAATGGTCTGGGACAGCGTATCGATGCGGGACCGCAGCGTATAGACAGTGCGCTCGCGCTCGCGCTGGGCATCGCGGAGCTGATCCAAGCGCTTATCGGCAGCACCGGACTCGCTGGCAGCCCGCGTATGCGCCTCCTCCAAAGGCTGGCGCTCCGCGGCATAATTATCCAGCTTCTGCGCTACCTCAGCAGCTTCTGCCTGCGCATTCTGGGTGCGGCGCTGCAGCGAAGCCACGGCCTCTTCCTGCCGCGCCAACTCCTCTTCCGCGCTGGCTACCTGCCCCGCCGCCTTTTCCTCGGCGGCAAAAAGGCGCACCACGCCCTCGCGGCGATCCGCAATAGCGCGCACCTGTGCCATATGTTCGTGCTCGGCGGCCTCGAATGCTTGCCGACGCTCCGACACTTCCTCCCGGATGCTTTCTAACCGCTCCGCGGCTTCTTCCGCCGCTACCACGAGCTCCTCGTGCTCCTCGTCCGCGCGCGCCGCCTTGGCCTCTAAATCATCCGGATCCTGGCCGGCATAGGCGACCTGGGACCCGGCGTTATCCGCCCGCTCCTCTGCGATGCGCTGGGTCGCCGCAATGCGCTCGGACAAGGTGGAGAGATCAAACCACAGTTTTTGGGCGGCTTCCGCTTGCGGATTGACCTCCTCTAGCTGGGTTTCCAGCTCCATTTGGTGCTCGGTCGCCGCTTCGAGCTGCGCCGTGGTCTCTTCCACCTGGGTGGATAGGGCCGTCGCGGTCTGCTCGGCAGCGGAAAGCTTCTGCCGCAGGCCGACGATGCGATCTCCGGCCAGGCGCAGGCGCGCATCGCGCACATCCGCCTGCACTGTTGCCGCGCGCTGGGCGGCTTCTGCCTGCCGCGCCAAGGGCTTGAGCTGTTTTCCCAGCTCATCGGTCAAATCCTGCAGGCGGTCCAAATTGGCCTGCATGCCCGTCAGCTTGCGCTGGGCCTTTTCTTTGCGGCGGCGGTGTTTGAGGACGCCTGCAGCCTCCTCGATATAGGAGCGGCGATCCTCGGGGCGCGATTCCAGGATTTCAGAAAGCTTGCCCTGCCCCACGATGATGTGCATTTCCCGGCCAATGCCGGAATCAGAAAGCAGCTCCTGGATATCCATCAACCGGGCCTTTGCCCCGTTGATTTCGTATTCGCTCGCGCCATCGCGGAACATGCGGCGGGTAACGGATACCTCGGAGTACTCGATGGGCAGCGCACCATCGGCATTATCGATGGTGAGCGTGACCTCAGCCCGGCCTAATTGCTTGCGGTCGCCTGCCCCGGCGAAGATGACGTCTTGCATCTTGCCACCGCGCAGGGTTTTCGCGCTGGCCTCTCCCATGACCCAGGCAAGGGCATCGACCACGTTGGATTTGCCGGAACCATTCGGGCCGACAACAGCACAGGTGCCCGGCTCAAATTTGAGAGACGTCGCCGACGCGAATGACTTAAAGCCTTTGAGCGTCAGCGATTTCAGGTGCATTTGGGATAGTGTAGCAAGCCTTTAAGACACGAGTTGCAGCCAGCATTGGGTTGGCTATTAGCGCTCGACAAAGCCGCTTTCGCCCCTTGCAGCGGCCCACTGCTCGACCACGAGATCGACGCTGCCGGGGCGACGGGTGGTGCTCGGTTGCTCCTGCAATAGTTCCAAGAGCTTCTCGCAGTCTTTGCGCGGGCCCTCAGCAACAACCTGCACGCGACCATCTGCCAGGTTGGTCGCATGCCCAGAAAGGCCTAATTCCAGTGCGCGCGACCGCATCCACCAGCGAAAGCCCACGCCCTGCACGTTGCCGTGCACAAAGGCAGTCATTCTTTCCATGTCACTGCACCTTCCTTATTAGTAGCGATCGGCCTCGCCGCGATCGCGCAAGATTTTGCGGTCCGCATCGCTGCGGCGGGTCACGGGGTCAGAACCGTCCCAGCACTCCACACCGGGGACATCGGGAAGCATATCGCGGTGGAAGACCGGATCGATGCCCTTACTGCGCTGCTCGTTGAAGTTCTTTAACAATTGAATGGCCACGCCGGATAGCGGAACAATGGCGATGATATTCAGAATCACCATCGTCGCCGCACCGGTATCTGCCAGGGCGAAGACCAATGGCAGGGATCCGACTGCGCCGAACCAGACGAAGAACAGCACCACGAGGCGGAAGATATTGAGCACCGTTTTATTGGTGGTGAGGTATTCCAGGTTGGCTTCTGCCAAGTAGTAATTGCCCAAGATGGAAGAAAAGGCCAGGAAGAACAAGATGAAGCTGACGAAGTGAATGCCCCAGTGGCCAACCTCGGCGGACAAGGCCGCCTGGGTAAGGGAAACGCCCTCGGCCTCTTCGCCGTAGGCAACTTCCGGGCCGAGCAGGATCAGGAAGGCGGTAATGGTACAGACCACGATGGTGTCGAAGTACACGCCCAAGGTCTGCACCAAGCCCTGCTTTACCGGGTGGGAGACGGTGGCGGTAGCCGCGGCGTTAGGGGCAGACCCCTCGCCGGCCTCATTGGAAAACAGGCCGCGCTGGATGCCCTTCATCATCGCGGCGCCGATGCCCGCGCCGGCGATTTCCTTAAAGCCGAGCGCGTGGCCGATGATATCGCCCAGCATGCCCGGGACCTTGTCAAAGTTCGTAATGACCACGAAGCCGCCGATGAGCAGGTACGCCAGGGCCATAAACGGAACGACCACCTGGGTGATATTGGCAATGCGCTTTACGCCGCCAAAAATGATGAGGCCCGCGGCAATCGCGATGATGATGCCAATGATGGAGCCAAAGGTGGCATCGTCTTCGCGGCCGAAGGAAAAGGCCACGGCCTCTGCGATGGCGTTGGTCTGGAAGGAGTTATAGACCAAGCCGAAGGTAAAGACGATGGCGATAGAGAAAAGAACGCCGAGCGGGCCCCAGCCCAGGCCGCGCTTCATATAATAAGCCGGCCCGCCGCGGTACGTATCGCCATTGCGGACCTTCCACAGCTGCGCCAGTGTGGATTCCACGAAGGCGGTCGCGCCGCCGAGAAGGGCGATGATCCACATCCAGAAGACGGCGCCAGGTCCACCTACGGAAATGGCCACTGCCACACCGGCCACATTGCCGGTACCCACGCGCGATGCCGCAGAAATGGTAAACGCCTTAAATGCGGAGATACCTCCGCTTCCTGCGCCCTCATCCTCATCATCGCTTTGGGGCCGCTCGACGACGGCGCGCAGCATATCCGGCACCTTGCGGATCTGCACCACTGCGGTGCGCGCACCGAATAACAGGCCTGCACCAATGAGTAGCCAAGGCAGGATGTATGTCCACACGCCATCGTTAAATGTCGTGACGACATTTTCGAGAAATTCCATGCGAATTAATTTACTGCCTAAAGGTGCACAACGTGAACCTCACGGGTGCAGGCTTATTGGCAGTGGGGGCAATAATGGCTCGAGCGGCCCCCTAAAACGCACCGCTTTATGGGCGTGCCGCAACGGGAACATGGCTGGCCAACACGGCCATAGGCCGCAAGCGAGCGCGCAAAATAGCCGGATTCACCGTTGACGTTGACGTACAAAGAATCAAAGCTCGTTCCCCCCGCTTTGAGGGCGGCAGACATCACGGTCTGTGCCGCGCTCAATAGCGCCACGGCATCTTTCTGCCGCAGCGCCGAAGCCTTCTTGCGCGGTGAAATGCGCGCTGCCCACAGCGCTTCATCGGCGTAGATATTGCCAATTCCAGATACCAGCGTTTGATCCAATAGCGCCGTCTTTACCGCGGTTTTCTTCTTCCGCAGGCGGCGCGCGGCGCTGGCGATATCAAAATCGGGTTCCAGGGGATCTAAACCAATATGCGAGATCGCGGACCAGGGCGCATACAGCCAGTACCCAAAGGTGCGCTGATCCACGAAGTGCAGCTCGGTGGCATCGCTAAGTACTACCGTGATGCGGCGGTGCGGCGAATCAGTGTGGCCGATGCGCAGCTGCCCCGACATGCCCAAGTGAATAAAAAGCACGTCGCGGTGGCTATCCATCGGGTCCTCCCCCACGAATTCCAGCCACATGAATTTGCCGCGGCGGGCCACCGCGGCGATTTCCTTGCCCACGACAAGACCCGCCAGGGGTTCATCTTGGCCGCGGTTCGCCCGCGGGTGCGCAATGTCTACCGATGTAATTTCTTTACCCACGACGTAGGTTTCCACCCCGCGGCGCACCGATTCCACTTCGGGCAGCTCTGGCATTATTTAGCCTTCTTTATGAGCGGTCCCTTGCACCAGCAACGGGGTTTCGCGCAGGGTTTGGCATGCTTCTTGCGCGGCCTGCTGCTCCGCTAATTTCTTATTGTGCCCCTGCCCATTTCCCACGCTCAGCCCAGCGACGGTGGCAACCGCGCTGAAGGTTTGATCGTGTTCTGGGCCGGTGGCGGTAGCCGAATAGACCGGCATCGGTGCCTTTAGCTCAGCGCACAGCTCTTGCAAGGTGGTCTTCCAGTCCAAGTGGCGCCCGCTGACAGAGGCATTATCGATCTTTTCCGCGAAGAGGCGCAGGATGACATCGCGGGCGGTTTCAAAGCCGTGCTCGCGGTAAATGGCGCCGAAAATCGCCTCGGTGGTATCCGCAAGGATGGAATCCTTATCGCGCCCACCGGTGGACTGCTCGCCCTTGCCCAATAAGATATGCGGGCCCAGGTTAATCTCACGCGCGATATCGGAAAGCCCATAGCGCGAGACAATGGACGCGCGCATCTTAGAGATATCGGATTCCGGGCGCGATGGATACGTCACGTATAGCTTCGCGGCCACCGAGAGCCCCAAGACGGCATCGCCCAAGAACTCGAGGCGCTCATTATTGGGCAGGTGCCCGTTTTCATTGGCAAAGGAACGGTGCGTAAGCGCCAAGCGCAGGTTTTCCGGCTCCAAGGCAACGCCGAGCGATTCCAAGAGCGGGCTGTGGTCCACCGCCGCAAAGGCGGCCTCCCATGCCTCGTGCCCGGTTAGCTTCTTCTTGCGGCTCATAGGAACTTCTCCAGACCTGCCCAGCGCGGGTCTACCTTCTCCTCTTCCTCTTCTTCCCCAGAAATTCCGGTGGTCACACCCTCTGGGGTCTGAATATCGCAACCGTCTTCGCAGACGGGGGCGAACGGGAGGTTCAGGCCTGCTTCATCGATGACCGCCTGGAGCAGATCCAGCTCATCGTCTTCGATTTCTGGGATTTCATCGCCCGAGCCGGCATCATCAGAATCGGCGTCATCGCCGCTGACAAAAGATTCATCGGCGGCAAAGACCTGGGTCACGTGCAAATCCAGCTGTGGGTGGAGCTCTTTTAAGCAGCGCGCACACTCGCCCGTGAGAACGCCCGAGATATCCGCATCAACCAGAACGCCTGACCCCAGGGGGGTCAGGATCGCGGCAACGGTGAGATCTTCACCCTTAGGGATGGCGATCATTTCCACGCCAATCCTTTCCGGTGCAGGTCCCGTCTGGGTGCGTTGTTCCGGCATTGCGTCAGCGCCTTGGGCGTTTAATAATTCGCCCACATCGAACTTCAATGGAGATGTCATAACAGTTGGTAGTCTACCCTGCCTCGCAAACTCCGCGTAGTTGCTGGCACGGCCGCTTTTTCTGGCAAGAAACTGAAGGTTTGGGCATAAAGCGCTATGGCTTGCCGGTTTTCCCTTTCCTGCAGGCCGCAGCCGCCTTAGCCTAAAGGCATGACTTACCACTTGGCCGCGACCTCAGGAGATTTGAGCGCTATCGCTCCTAGATTCGGAGTGTTGTGCTGCCTTCCCGCCACCTTCTTGGTCATCTCTGGGACAGTCCTCCATCGCCTGCCCAAGGCCGACCACTCCGGCATCTACGGCGACAGAGGCCTGCGCCTTTCCTCCGCCCTCATCCTCAGCTTGTGCGCGGGGCTTATCGCCGGCGCGATTTTGGTCATCCCTTCCGGACTCGACCTCACAGTACTTACCGGTGCCCTAGTATTTTCCGCCAGCGCCGCCGCCATCACGTGGCTTTCGCGCGAAGCCCTTGCCTGCGCGCTGCTTAGCGTCGGCACCATGTTCCTTACCGCAGGCGCGGTCATTAGCCTCAGCGCGATGTTCTTCCCCCAAGACTTTATGAGCGGCTCGATGACCTCGCTCTCGTCCTACTTCACCACGGCCTTGGTCACCTTCCTCTTCCCTGGCCTGGTCAGCGCGGGAATCGTGGCCTTCGTGGCGGTCCAGAGCCAGCGCCCACACCCCACTGCACATGCTGTTGACGCCTCGCTTGCCGATGCCCCCTCATCCCCCACGCCGCACCACTCCAACTCGCGCAGCTCGGTCTAGACTCCCACAGGCACAATAAGTCCTGCTACACGGTGCCGCGATTTTCGCGATGTACCCCGTGCAGCAGGACTTTTTAAGCGTCGTGCCTTGTAGTTTAAGCGTTTAGCGCTCGGTATAACGGCGCTCGTAACCGTCATCGTCGCCATAGCGCGGGGCGCTAGCACCACCGCGAGAGGAACCAGCGTTGGTGGACGGCAGGTAGTCGCCGCCGCGAGAGCGCACGCCGGCCCCACCGCGCAAGGCGGAGCGATCGGAATTAACGGTGCGCAAGAGGCCGCTGAGGGAGCTTTCAAATTCGCTGAGCTTGCTATCTACAAAGTCGTCGCACTCCGTGCGCAGCCGGTTGGATTCGGTGTATGCGGTCTCCACGATCCGGTTGGCTTCTTCGTTGGCGCGGCGGACAACTTCAGATTCGGAAACCAAACGTTCTTGTTCCTGGCGGCCTTCGGCCACCGAGCGCTCGTATTCCTCGTTGGCCTGAGCAATGGTGCGGTCTGCATCTGCGCGGGCTTGCTCAACAGTGGACTGGGCGCGCGCCTCGGCATCAGCCATCAGCCGCTGGGCATGTTCTTCTGCCTGCGCGATCGTGGTATCGGCCTCTTGGCGCGCCTGGTTGACCATATCGGTGGCCTGCGCATTCGCCTCATTAATGGTGTTATCCGCACGCTCTTCGGCGCCGCGGATAATCTCGTCTTGCTTGTCTAAAACGTCCTGCGCATCGTCGATTTCTACGGGCAGCGCGTTACGCAGGTCATCGAGAAGCGCCAGCATCTCATGGCGGGGGACCAAGCAATTGGAGGTCATGGGAAAGCCAGAAGCCTGCTCCAAATGCTGAACTAATTCATCAAGGGATTCAAAGACACGGTACATGCTGGGAATTCTACAACGCAGCACCCCGCATTGTGTGGAGGGCGCGCCTTGAATCCTCAGGCCGGTGCAGCGAGGGCTCAAGCTCTCCGAATTCGATTCGCATCCCGTGTGCGAGTAACCCATTTTCCCTCCACATACCCGCGGCACTGGCGCAGTTGGCCACCGGCTACCAACGGGGATCGGCACATGCCATACCAATGCAGAAGCTCCCCACCTCCCGCGGGTGCGGAGAAATGGGGAGCCGTGGATTAAGGGGAGTTTAGATAACGCCCTGTGCCAGCATGGCGTCAGCCACCTTCTTGAAGCCGGCGATATTGGAGCCAGCCACGTAGTCGCCTTCACGGTCGTATTCCTTGGCCGTGTTGTCGATGTTCTTGAAGATGTTGCTCATGATGCCGCGCAGGCGGTCATCGGTGTACTCGAAGGACCAGGAGTCGCGGGATGCGTTCTGCTGCATCTCCAGTGCGGAGGTTGCCACGCCACCGGCGTTGGCAGCCTTGCCGGGCGCGAAGTTGATCTTGGAGTCCTGGAATACGTGTACCGCATCCGGGGTAGACGGCATGTTAGCGCCCTCTGCAACGTAGCGCACGCCACCCTCGACGAGCTTCTTGGCGGACTCGCCATCGAGTTCGTTCTGGGTTGCACACGGCAGTGCAACATCAGCCTGGACATCCCAGATATTGCCGCCCTCGTGAAACTCCACGCCGTTGCCAGCTTCCTTGGCGTAGGTGGAGATACGCTCACGGCGGACTTCCTTGACATCGCGAAGCAGGTCAACGTCCACGCCATTCGGGGTGGTGATGTAGCCGGAGGAGTCAGACATTGCGACGACGGTAGCGCCCAGTTCCTGTGCCTTTGCGGCGGCGTAGATGGCAACGTTACCGGAACCGGAGACGATGACCTTGGCACCATCGAAGGACTCGCCGTGGGTCTTCATCATTTCTTCGGTGATGTAGACGGCACCGAAACCGGTGGCCTCGGTACGTACCAAGGAACCGCCCCAGGTCAGGCCCTTACCGGTCAGGACGCCGGACTCGTGCTGGGTGGTCAGGCGGCGGAATTGGCCGAAGAGGAAGCCGATTTCGCGGCCGCCAACGCCGATATCGCCGGCAGGAACGTCGCGGTACTCGCCGATGTGGCGGTGCAGCTCGGTCATAAAGGACTGGCAGAAGCGCATAACTTCCTGCTCAGACTTGCCCTTCGGGTCAAAGTCGGAGCCACCCTTGCCGCCACCGATGGGCAGGCCGGTCAGGGAGTTTTTAAAGATCTGCTCGAAGCCCAAGAACTTAATAATGCCCAGGTTTACCGAGGGGTGGAAACGCAGGCCACCCTTGTACGGGCCGAGCGCGGAGTTGAACTGCACACGGAAGCCGCGGTTGACCTGCACCTCGCCGTTGTCATCAATCCATGGGACGCGGAAGATGAGCTGGCGCTCCGGCTCGCACAGGCGCTCAACCAGACCGTAGTCTGCGTAGTGTGGGTCCTTATCCAGGACGATCTTGAGCGAATCCAGCACCTCGGACACCGCCTGGTGGAATTCCGGCTCGCCGGCGTTACGCTTGAGTAGCTTGTCGTAGTACTCAGAAATCTGGCTATCAACAGACATAGTGTATAAATCCCATTCTCGTGGAGTTTGACTAGCAGAAACCAGTTTCCTATCAATCTACCGATAATGCAAGTGCAATTATTTCTCACTCCCCCGCTTACCGGCTTTTACCTGCGATGATAAAGGTAAATATTTTCTGTCGAACGTTCGGATTTCTGGCAAAAAGCCGCCGCACGAGTCGTGGGCCTTATAATCACGGGCATGCATATTGTTGTCGCGCCTGACTCTTTTAAAGGTACCGCTTCTGCCACGGAAGCCGCAGCCGGAATCGCCAACGGAATCCGCCAGCACTACCCCACCGCCACCGTTACCACCTTGCCCATGGCCGATGGCGGCGAAGGCACCGCCCAGGTGCTGGCCCAGGCCGCCGCGGCGGGCGGGCAAGAAACCCAGACCATTACCCTTCCCACAACTGATGCGGTGGGGCGTTTGACCGAGGCCCAGTATTTCCTCGCTGGACGCACGGCCTTCATCGACGTCGCCGCCGCCACGGGGCTGCCCGCGGTCCGCGACGCACTCGATCCCCTTCACGCGGATTCTTATGGCACGGGCGTGCTGCTTGCCGATGCCCAATCCCGCGGCGCCACCTCCATCGTGCTCGGCCTCGGTGGCACGGCCAGCATCGACGGTGGCATGGGAATCCTTGCTGCCCTCGGCGCTGCCGCCCACGATGCACGCGGCTATGCCCTGCCCAAGGGCGGCGCCCCGCTAGTGCAGCTCGATTCCATCGATACCGCGCAATTAAACATCAAAGCGGGCATGGTTGATTTCACACTCCTGGCCGATACCCGGGCTAAGGCCATGCAGGCTGCCACCATGTACGGGCCACAAAAAGGCGCAGAGGGCGAACAAATAGCCCTGCTTGCCGGGGCACTGCTCCAATTGTGCAAGGTCACCGGCACGGATCCGGAAACGGAATTTACCGGTGCCGCCGGTGGCATTCCCATCGGCCTTACCTGGCTTTCGCGCACCCTGTGGGGCACCGATGAGCACGCCCGCGTCGTCTCTGGCGGGGCCCACGTGGCGAAGGCCCTTGGTCTCGCGGATGCCATTTCTCAGGCGGACCTCGTCATCACCGGCGAAGGCGCCTTTGATGAGCAATCCTTAACCGGCAAGGTCGTCGGCACCGTCGCGGACCTTGCGGCGGAGTCCTCTACCCCCGTCGGCATCGTTGCCGGGGCCATCAACCAGGACACCAAGCACGTCACCGCAGAGCTAGATCAAGAAGGTGGGATGCCGGAGCAGCTGGCTAGGGCTGCCCGGGACATCGTCAAGCAGCTGGGCTAAGGGCGAATCTCGACCGTCCAGGGAAAGATGGCGGGGCGCTCATGCGCCAACTCATCCTCCAGCAGCACGTGATCCTTGGGCAATACGGCGTGCGGCGTGAGCAAACGCGACAGCACCATGGCCAGCTGGTTCACGGAGCCGGTCGCTCCCGCCACCGCGATGTTATAGCGGTGGGCGTGCGCACCTTCTAAGTCGCGCTCTTCGTGTTCATCGCGGTAATTTTGCTGCAGTTGTTCCTCCAAGCCCTCAGGGAACTGGGGATCTGCCGGGCGAGTAACCTCGGCGGAGGTAAGCGATCCGCCCGCTACCAGCTTATCGGTGGCAGTGGTAAAAATCTCCTCCACGCGGTCCGCTTGCTCATCTGGAACCAATACATCGAATTGAATAGTCGGCATATAGCTGACCCTACCCTAACCAAAGGGATGAAAACTATGTCTTATTCCACAAACATCGCTTCCGTGGTCCACTCTGCGGATACTGACCTGGCGTGGCAGCGGGATTTTTACGAAGATCTGCACCGGCACCCCGAGCTTTCCCACGAGGAGGAACGCACCGCGGCGCGCATCCGCGCCAAGTTGGCCGAATCCGACTGCGAAGTAGAAGAAAACATTGGCGGGCACGGCATGGTCGCCATTTTCCGCAATGGCGATGGCCCCACCGCCCTCATGCGCGCCGATTTTGATGCCCTGCCGGTCAAGGAGGCCACCGGCGCGGAGTATTCCTCGACCAATGACTACATGCACGCCTGCGGGCACGACATGCACACCACGGCCCTACTCGGTGCCTGTGCGCTTCTCGATGCCTCCCACGACACCTGGTCCGGCACCTTCCTCGCTCTGTTCCAGCCGGCGGAGGAATCATCCATGGGCGCGAAATACATGATCGCCGATAACCTCACCGAGCGCGTGCCACGCCCCGATATTTGCTTAGGCCAGCACATCATGCCCGGCCGCGCCGGCACCGTCCGCCACACCGCCGGCCCCATCATGGCCGGCTGCGATTCCCTACGCATCCGCATCTTTGGTAAATCCGCCCACGCCTCCATGCCGCATAACTCCATCGACCCGACCTATACCGCGGCGATGATCGTTACCCGGCTCCAGGCCATCGTGGGCCGCGAGGTAGCACCGCACGAGTTCTTCGTCATCTCCGTGGGCGAGCTGCACTCCGGCGATAAAAACAACATCATCCCGGATTCCGCCGAGCTCGTGCTCAATACGCGCTTTTATGATCCAGCCCTGGCGGAGAAGGTCTATGCCTCCTTAGAGCGCATGGTGAAGGCAGAATGCGTGGCCTCCGGCTGCGAGAAGGACCCCACCTTCGAGTACTACGCGCACGGCGAGGTCACCGATAATGATGCCGCCGCGTATTCGCCCATCGACGAGGTCTTTACGGCCACGTTCGGGGAAGAATCCGTTACCGCCTCCCCCTCGACCGCTTCCGAAGACTTTTGTTACCTCCCCCAGGCCTGGGGCGTGCCGTACGTCTTTTGGCACGTAGGGTGCACCCCGGAATCTGAGCTAGCCGATCCCCCGGTCAACCACCAGGCCAACTTCCTGCCGGATTACGAGCCGACGGTCAAGGCCTCCACCCAAGCCGCCCATGCGGCGGTGCTGGCGTACCTGGGCGCTTAACTCACCATAAAAAATCCGCCGCGTCCACTCTCTCAATGGAGTGTGGGGCGCGGCGGCTTTTCAGTGCGCTAGTCCTTGATGGTCTCTCCCAAAATGTGGCACTGAATCATGTTGGTATTGCCGGAGATTCCCGGAGGGGTACCTGCAACAACGACGACCAAGTCATTCTCGTCGTACTCGTCCAAGTCCAGCAGGTACTTATCGATGGCCTCCATCATCTCATCCGTGGACTTGACGTCGGGGCTCAAGAAGGTCTCTGCACCCCAGGTCAGCGCCAGCTGGGCGCGCACGTCCTGGTCCGGGGTAAATACCAAAAGCGGCAGGTCAGAGTGCAGGCGGGCGACGCGCTTTGCGGTATCACCGGAGGAGGTGAAGGCAACGATAGCCTTCGCGTTCAGGCGCTCTGCAATATCGCGGGCGGAATAGGACATCACGCCGCGCTTGGTGCGCGGAACGTGCGCCAGCGGCGGGACCTGGCCATCAGTCTCGGAGCGCTTGACGATGCGCGACATGGTCCGCACCACGTTGTGTGGATCCGCGCCCACGGAGGTCTCGCCAGACAGCATCACCGCATCGGCGCCGTCGAGCACGGCGTTGGCCACGTCGGAAGCCTCCGCGCGGGTGGGGCGGGAGTTCTCGATCATGGAATCCAGCATCTGGGTGGCCACGATGACCGGCTTGGCGTTCTCGCGGGAAATCTGGATAGCGCGCTTCTGGAACAGTGGCACCTCTTCCAGCGGAACCTCAACGCCCAAGTCACCGCGGGCAATCATCACGGCATCGAAGGCCAAGATGATGGACTCGAGGGCATCGACAGCCTCGGGCTTTTCCAGCTTGGCGATGACCGGCACGCGGCGGCCTTCCTCGTCCATGATCTCGTGGACCTTGTCGACATCGGCAGGCGAACGCACGAAGGACAGCGCGATGTAGTCCACGCCGAGCTGCAGGGCAAAGCGTAGATCCTCGATGTCCTTCTCAGACAGGGCTGGCACAGAAATGCTCATGCCGGGCAGGGAGACGCCCTTGTTATTGGATACGGGACCACCCTCGGTTACCTCACACACCACGTCATTGCCGTCTACTTCCTTGCAGACGACGGCGACCTTGCCGTCATCGATAAGCAAGCGATCGCCGGGCTTCGCGTCTTGTGCCAAGCCCTTGTAGGTGGTGGATACGCGGTCGTGGGTGCCTTCGACATCGTCCACGGTGATGCGGACGATCTCGCCGTTATCCCACTGCTCTTCGCCGTTCTTAAACCGGCCAAGGCGGATCTTGGGGCCCTGAAGATCGGCCAGGATACCTACGTTCCGGCCGGTCTTTTCGGTGGCTTCGCGGACCCACTTGTAATTGGCTTCGTGGTCCGCATGCTCACCGTGCGACATGTTGAGGCGCGCGACGTTCATGCCGTCTTCTACAAGGCGCAAAATTCCGTCCCCGCTAGCTACCGCGGGGCCGAGAGTACAGACAATTTTGGTTCTTCTATCCAGCATTATTGGCCTATTCCATCGGGGAAATTGAACAACCCCCAACCTACTCCCTCGCGCGCGGCTAGGCCACAATTTTTTGGCGCCTTAACTACGGCAATCGGACACGATCACACATAACCGGTCATTTCCGGCCGGTTGCAGCGCCCGAGGTGCGGTTAGCATGCGTGGCTGCCACGCGTTTCTCGTCGTCCTCGCCGCCGTTTTCCGCCTGCTCGCGGTAGTATCGCGGGTCAACTTCCTCTGGAGTTTCGGGGCCCTTGCGTTGCCTGTCCAGCAAGAAAAAGACGATGAGAACTGCGATAAAGACAACGGCGGAAACAATGAGGTTTACGCGGACACCAAAGATTTCGGTGGCTTCATCAGAGCGCATGCCTTCGATAAAGAAGCGGCCCAGAGTGTAGCCCACGACGTAGAGGGCGAATACTCGTCCGCGGCCCAGCTTCCATGCCTTGTGCGCCCACAGAAGGAACAGGCACACCAGCACGTTCCAAATGAGCTCATACAAAAACGTCGGGTGCACCGAAGCGATGACCTCGCCGGTAGAATGCCCGGAAACTGGGGCGTACTCCCCCGCCTCATCGACGCGGTAGTAAATATCCAGCGCCCACGGAACGTCGGTCGGCCGGCCGTAGAGCTCCTGATTGAACCAGTTGCCCAACCGGCCGATGCCCTGGGCAAGGATGAGGCCAGGCGCTACCGCGTCCGCGAATGGTGCAAGCGGGATCTTTTTGATTCGAAACATTACCCAGAGCGCTACGGCGCTTAAGGCAACCGCACCCCAGATGCCAAGGCCGCCATTGGTGACCTTGAGGGCGTCGACTGGGTTGCAGGTCTCACAGAAGTACTTCTGATTATCCGTGATGACGTGGTAGAGCCGCCCGCCCACGATGCCAGCGGGGATGACGACGATGGTCGCATCCCACACGGTATCGGGATTGCCGCCCCGGGCTGTGTATCGCCGCAGCGTCATCCACATGCCCACGAGGATGCCGGCGATGATGCACAGCGCATACGCATGGATTGGAATGGAGCCAAGATGCCACACCACGCCCTGCGGCGGGGAGGGGATATTTGCAAGATTCTGAGTATGCACGTAGATAGTGTGCCTTATTGGCGTGCCCGTGAGCTAGTTTGGGGTCACTTTTCCTAGGAACTTTTACGCGACGGACACGCCGGGTGCTGGCCCGCGGCCACCAGGGAGCGTGCTAAGGCGGTGGGATCCTGGGCCGCCATGACGGATTCGCCGACCAATACCGCATCCGCCCCGCGGGAGGCATAGTGGAAGAGGTTGCGAGCATTATTCACCCCACCCACGGCGATGCGCAGGAGGGATTCCGGCAGGCCCGGGGCAATATCGTTGAAGGCCTCCCGGTTGATCTCATCAGAGGCAAGGGACCACGCATTGATCGCGATGACACTGCTGCCGGCCTTGATGGCACGGTTGACCTCCCCGCAGGTTCGCACCTCCACGATGGCGGTCATCCCTAACGATTCCGCCCGGTCCAAAAGGGCTTCCAATCGAGCTTGTTCTAAAAGCTCGACCTGCAGCGGGATTGCATCGGCGCCAAAACAACGAGCCTCATGAATCTGGTACGGATCCACGATGAGGTCGCGCGCCATCATCGGGATATCGATAGCAGCGCGCGCGGCCGCCATATCCTCAAGCGAACCGTTAAAGCGCCGCGTATCCGTTTGGCAGGCCATCAGATGCACGCCGCAGTTTTCAAAGGTGCGCGCCCATTCGGCCATCTGCTCGGCCGAGCCCACGTGGGCAATTTCCCCGGTATAAGGAACAGCGCGCTTGAGCTCAGTAATGACCGAACACCCTGGTTTTAAAAGCGCCGCGCGGGCATCGCGGGGAGGCTCCATGTCCCGGGAGCGCGCCTTGATGTCTTGGAAGGAAACGCGTGCTTCGCGCGCGGCGACATCCTCAAGCACCCCAGCGACCAGGTGATCGACGGCTATGGGTGTGGGCATGAGCACCTCCCTCCAAGCGCGATTAAGATCACACTTAGATTAACGCTATGCGAGGCGTTTCCGGAAATTGCGCTGCGCGAACGGGGCTATTTGCGGCCCACATCGGTCGGGTCGATATCGCTATCGAGCGCGTCCCACATCACGCGGCCGGAATCGGATGAGGTCTCCAAATCTTCCGCCAGCTTTTCTTGGCGGGCGGCGGGGGTTTCGTACTTGCTCGATGCCTTGGCCTTGTCCTTGCCTGGGTTCTGGGCGAGGAGGACGGCGCCAAAGAACGCTAGGGCCGCACCAATAATGGCCACGATGGGGCCAAGTTTGGTGACCTCCACCGAGATGACGGTGGCCCACTCGGAGATTGCGGCAGAATCCACCGCGTTCTCATTCGCGGACGCGCCCTGCAATATTTTTTGCGCGCGCTGGGCGTCAGCACCGCTGGTCAGCAGGCTAATGGGGCTCCACGCCGCACCTGCCGCGGCAAGGGCGCACACAATGGCCACGATGCGCCGCCCCATTCGGCGCAGGGCCAGGCCAGCGAGCACCCCGGCCAGGAGGACCAGTGTTAATGCCATAAGCTCTAAGGACCACGACGAGCCCACGATCTCATTGGTTGCCGAGCCCGATTTATCGTCCTCGCTTACCGCTTTTACCCAGGTGCTGCGGGAAGAAAACCACAGCACCGCCGTGCCCACCGCGATAAGGAGCGGGCCAAGTCGCCTCGTCATCAGGAATCATCCCCTAAAAGAACTCTCGCATCGAAGCAGGTCCGGTCTCCAGTGTGGCACGCCGCGCCGCGCTGCCGCACGGTCAGCAAGATGGTATCGCCATCGCAATCAAGGCGCACACCGAGCACGTCCTGCGTATGCCCGGAGGTCTCGCCCTTAATCCAATACTCGCCGCGCGAGCGCGAAAAGTAGGTGCCCTTGCGCGTTGCCAGCGTGTGGGCAAGCGCATGGTCATCCATCCAGGCAAGCATCAGCACTTCGCCGGAATCGGATTGGGCAACCGCCGGCACGAGCCCTTGCTCATTGCGCTTGAGCAGCGCAGCTATCTGCGGGTCTAGCTCATAATCTGCGGGAGTGTTCACCGGCGCACCTCGTATCCGGAGTCTGCCAGCGCCTTTTTGACCTCGCCTATTTCTACCTCCCCAAAGTGGAAGATGCTGGCTGCCAGCACGGCATCGGCACCGGCTTCAACGGCGGGTGGAAAATCCGCTGCCGCACCCGCCCCACCGGAGGCGATGACGGGAATATTCACCGTTTCGCGCACCGCGCGCAGAAGCTCGAGGTCGAATCCGGCCTTCGTGCCATCGGCGTCCATGGAGTTTAAAAGGATCTCCCCCACGCCCAGTTCGGCGCCGGTGCGGGCCCATTCCACTGCATCGATGCCAGCCGATGTCGTCCCGCCGTGAGTCGTGACTTCAAACCCCGACGGTGCGTGCGCCGCGTCGGTGCGCCGCGCGTCCACGGATAAGACGATGCACTGCGAGCCAAAGACCTCTGCCAATTCGCGCAGCAGGTCTGGATTGCCAATCGCCGCGGTATTGACCGATACCTTATCCGCACCGGTGCGCAGGAGCTCGCGGACATCGTCAACGCTGCGCACTCCCCCGCCCACGGTGAGAGGGATAAAGACCTGATCGGCGGTGCGGCGTACCACATCGAGCATGGTGGACCGGCCGTGCTTGGACGCGGAGACATCGAGAAATGTCAGTTCGTCCGCGCCCAATTCCTCATAGCGCGCGGCTAATTCCACGGGGTCTCCTGCATCGCGCAGGTGAGCAAAATTCACGCCCTTGACTACGCGGCCTTGATCCACATCAAGGCACGGGATAATGCGTACGGCTACAGCCATGCGGGGCTTACTCCTTCACAAGTTAGTCAGGGTTAATCTGAGTGGTGAGATAGGATTTTCAGGATTGTCTCGTGCACCTGCGGCGTACCGGAGACCATACCCCGCGACTGCACGGTCCACGGATTGCCCTCCGGATCCGTGATGATGCCCCCAGCGGCCTTAATAAGGAGCGCTCCCGCCGCGTTATCCCACGGGTGCGGCGAGAAATTCACGGCACCGTCAAATACGCCCTGGGCCACGAAGGCATTATCTAGTCCCACCGAGCCCGTGATGCGCGGCCGCAAGCCGGATTCGCGCAGCTCGTGGAATGCCGCAGTGGGAAGGTTGGAAAAACATCCCACGTGCCCACGGGCATCATCGAATTCTGGGGACTCTTCCCCGCCACCGAAACCGCCGGACGGCCCACCGGCAGAACGCAGCGGCGAGCCGTCGCTGGCCACCAAGCGCCTGCCCAAGAGGGGAAAATCTGAGATGGCCGCGACAGTCTGGCCCTCGTGAACCAAAGCCACCAAGATACCCGCCATGGGGTTGCCCGCGGAATAATTCGCGGTCCCATCGATTGGATCGACCACCCACACGGTGTCGTGGATGCTTCCGCCGGATTCCTCCCCATAGACCGGGATACCGGTCATCTGCTGCAAGATATCGCGCAGCTGCTTTTCGATGGCCAAGTCCACCTCTGTGGCAAAATCGCCCCTGCTTTTAAAGTGGGCCGGTGGCGCCCCGATGCCGGATCGAAAGATGGGCTCAACCTGGTCAACGGCCGCCTCCGCAAAGGCCACCAATTCGCGCGGATCCATCATCGCTTACTCTTCCTCGGGGTCATAAGGATCGATGGGCACCTCTGCGGGCAGCGGCTCTACCTCTGCCACCGCCGCTAGCGCCTCCTCCAGGCTGAAGTTTCCCTCATACAGCGCCTTGCCGATGATCGCCGAATCGATGCCCTCATTTTCATACCGGGCCAGCTCGCTAACATCCGCCAGGGAGGAAATGCCACCGGAGGCGGTGACCTTGGCATCGGTTGCCATTGCTACCTCGCGCAATAATTCCACATTGGGCCCAGAAAGCGTCCCGTCCTTGGACACATCCGTGACCACGAAGCGTTGGCATCCTGCGGCATCGAGGCGCTCGAGCACCTCCCAGAGATCCCCGCCATCGGAGACCCAGCCATTGCCCTTCGTGCGCCATTCGCCATCTTCTAAGCGCACCGCCAAATCCACGGCGACCTTTTCGCCATAGTGCCCAAGAATCTTTTCTACCCACTCTGGGTTCTCTAAGGCGGCGGTGCCAATATTGATGCGGTTCGCGCCGGTAGCCAGCGCGCGCTCTACCCCGGCATCATCGCGGATGCCACCGGTAAGCTCGACATTAATGCCGAGTTCTTGGGTAATCCCCGCCATCTGCTCGTGGTTGGAACCGCGATTAAAGGCGGCATCGAGGTCAACAAAGTGTAGCCACTGGGCGCCTTGGCGCTGCCATTCAAGGGCTGCATCCCGCGGGGCACCGTAGACCTTTTCGGTGCCGGCCTCTCCCTGATCCAAACGCACGGCCTTGCCGCCGGCGACATCGACTGCGGGCAAAAGCGTAAAAGTCATGGTCTCATCCTACCTAGAGCGTGTGCATCCAGTTTTCCAATAGCTGCGCGCCCGCATCCCCGGATTTTTCGGGGTGGAATTGCGTGGCCCAGAGCGCGCCATTTTCCACCGACGCCACGAAAGAATCGCCAGCGTGCGTGGACCAGCTCACCAGCGGCGGGCGGGTAATGACGGTTTCCAATTCCCAGCGGCGTACGCCGTAGGAATGCACGAAATAAAAACGTTCATCGACGTTAAGCCCGGCAAACATGGCGCTGCCATCTGGCATCTCGACGGTATTCCAGCCCATATGCGGCAACACGTCGGATTGCAGGCGCTCGACCGTACCCGGCCATTCGCCGCAGCCTGTGGAGTGGATGCCGTGCTCGACGCCGGCATCGAAAAGCACCTGCATACCCACACAAATGCCCATGACCGGCCGCTCTCCTGCCAGCCGCTGGCCGATGACCCTCGGCCCATTCACCGCCTTAAGCCCTGTCATGCAGGCATCGAACGCGCCCACGCCGGGAACCAGCAGCCCGTCTGCCTCGAGGGCCTGATAAGGATCCGCCGTGACGGTGACCTCCGCCCCGACGCGCTCGAGGGCACGCTGGGCAGAGCGAATATTGCCCGCGCCGTAGTCCAATAACACCACCGATTTTGTCATGGGCTATACCTTACGCATTCGACGCAAACGAGTGCGGATATCGTTGGTCTCGCTGATACGAGTCCGGCCCAGGATGAAGTCCGCCGTGGTAAGCAGCAAACCGGCGATCAGGATCGCAACTCCCGCTCCGAAGGCGCCGTCGTAGCCGTAGCCTGCCACCATGGCACCGAGCAAGGTCGAGCCTAGACCGGTGCCGCTATCGTAGAAAATATTCCAAATCGCCGAGGCCTCCGAGACCCGCTCGCGGGGCAGCCGGTCAAACATGGATAGCAAGGCCTCGTTTTGCGCGATACCGAAGGCGCCACCGAATAGAACCGCGCCGAGCACCAGCCACCAGATGGAGCTTTCCATAAATAGGGTCAGCGAAATCGTCCCGACGCCGATGATCGCCATGATCTGGCTTGGAATGTACAGGCTGCCTGGGGCCCCAGTGCGGTCTGCCACCACGCCGGCGAAGTACCGGAAGATCATCGCCGCGCCGCCCACGATGGACAGCATGATGCCGGCGAGGCTGGCGCCCCTTGCGGCATCGAGCTCCTGCATCGCAGGGGACAAGAACGAGGAAATGGCACCGTAGCTCATGGAGAAGGTGGTCAAGGCCAAGGCCGGAACCGCAACCAGCTTCCAGGTAGGAACCCGAATGATATTGACTTCTTCATCATTATCCTCGGCCAAGGTGACCTTGATCTTGGGGATGCGCAGGCACATGGCAAAGCCCAAGAAGCCAATGAGGCCGGCGGTGATATAGGTCGAGGCGTAGCCTAAGGAATCCGCCATGAACAGGCCGAGCGGCAAGAAGATCATCTGCCCCAAGCCTGTAAATACACCAATCATGCCGGTGGCCTTGCCCAGCAGACGCACCGGGGAGAGCTCTGCAATCAGCGCGGATTCGGACACGGTGAGGGCGCCGAAGCCCACCCCGCGCATGGCGGAAAATAGCAAGACGATCCAGGCCTCGGTACCCAACAGGTGGCCGAAGGCCGGCACGCCCAAGGTAAAGGCGGACAGCGCCATCACGCGCCTGTAGCCCCAGCGGCGCAACAGCCACGGCGATATGATCTGCGTGGCAACCGTAAAGGCCATGAAGATACCGGTGGATCCACCCGCCAGGGTCGCGGAACCGCCGGAGTCAATGACGGCCAGCGGCACCACGGGAAGCAGGATGGACCAAGCGCCAAAGGCGGCGGCGATGGCTACCATCGTCGGCGTATAGCCGGGCACCTTCCAAATATTGGTCTCTTGAGATTCGCTCATTTACTAAAGCCTCCAACCATCCAGGCAATGGCCGCGGCCGCGGTGATAACGGCTAAAAGCGCGGCGACAACCGTAAAAAACTTCGAGCCCTGCTGATACGCGGACCAGGCCCCTCCTACCAAGAGGCCTGCCACCAGAAACAGGATGAGGATCATAAACTGCACGGGCTACAGGGCTCCCTTCGTCGAAGGGATGCCGGTCTGGCGCGGATCGTGGTCCACGGCAGCGCGCAGCGCGCGGGCTACCGCCTTGTATTCCGCCTCGGTCACGTGGTGCGGATCGCGGCCGTAGCGCACGTTGACGTGCAGGGTAATGGCTGCGTGCGTGGCCAAGGATTCGAAGAAGTGGCGGTTAATCACCGTGGCATAGTGCCCGCCGATGACCTGCCATTGCAGGTGCTCCGGCTCGCCATTCATCACGAAATAGGCGCGGCCCGAAAAATCCACGACCGCCTCTACCAGCGCCTCATCCATGGGTAGTAATTGGGAGCCGAAGCGGCGGATCCCGGCCTTATCCCCCACTGCTTCGCGCAGGGCCTGGCCTAATACGATGGCGGTATCTTCCACGGTGTGGTGGGCGTCTACCTCCACGTCACCGGTGGCCTTAACCTGCAGTTCAAAGAGCCCGTGTGTGGCAAATGCGGTAAGCATATGGTCAAAGAACGGCAGCCCAGTGGAAATGTCGCTTTTCCCAGTGCCGTCAAGGTCGATGGAAACGGCGATGTCCGATTCCGATGTAGCTCTTTGGGCACGCCCCACACGGTTTGTCATAAATCACTCCTTTGAAGTATCCGCTCCTACTGTAGTCGCTAGTTTTTCTGCCGCAGCCAGAAAGGCCGCATTTTCTTCTGGCAGGCCAATGGTCACGCGCAAGTACCCGTCGATCCCTACATCGCGGATGAGCACCTCTTCATCCAAGAACTGCTCCCACACGCGGTGTTGGTCCGCGAAATTGCCAAAGAAAAGGAAATTCGATTCGCTCGGCATGACGGTATAGCCCATCTCGCGCAGGCGCCCGGCCACCATGTCGCGTTCGGCGGCGATGGTTTCCACAGTGGCGAGGGTATCCGCGCTGTGGCGCAGGGCCACGGTGGCCGCGGCCTGGGATAAGACGGAGAGGTGATACGGCAGGCGCACCAGCATGATGGCCTCCACGAAGGCCGGGTCCGCCACGAAATAACCCAGGCGCCCGCCGGCAAAGTCGAAAGCCTTCGACATCGTGCGGGAGACCACGAGCTTGGTGGGGTATTTTTCCAACAGGCTCGTCGCGGACGGCGAGTCAGAAAACTCTGCGTAGGCTTCGTCGACGATGACGATGCCGGGAGCGGCATCGACAAGCGCGGCAATATCGTCCAAGCTGGTTACCCCGCCGGTGGGGTTATTCGGGGTGGTAATAAAGATGACGTCGGGCTGGTGCTCGGCCACCGCTGCCAGGGCGCGGTCCATATCGATGGCGAAGTTCTCATCGCGCGGGCACTCGATAAACCGGGTGTGGGTTCCGGCAGACAGTATCGGGTGCATGGAATACGACGGTGTAAATCCCAGCACGCTGCGCCCGGGCCCGCCGAAGGCCTGCAACAGCTGCTGCAGGATCTCATTGGAGCCGTTGGCGGCCCAGACCTGCTCGTAGGTGACATCCACGCCGGTTTGCTGCGAAACGTAGCGGGCTAGCTCGGTGCGCAGTTCGACCGCATCGCGCTCTGGGTAGCGGTTGAGCGAGCTGGCGCAGCGGCGGACCTCGTCCACGAGGGCATCGACAAGCGCGGGCGAAGGCGGGAAAGGATTTTCGTTGGTATTGAGCTGGTAGGCCACCCGCAGCTGCGGGGCGCCATAGGCGGTCTCGCCGCGCAATTCCTCGCGCAGCGGTAGGTCATGTAGCTGGGCCATTTATTTCTCCTCGAATCGGGCGCGGATGGCCTCCCCGTGGGCGGGAAGGCGCTCAGCATTGGCAAAGGCGATGACGTTGGGGGCGATTTCTTCCAGGGCGCCGCGGTCATAATCGATGAGGTTGACCGGCCGGAGGAAGGTGTGGGTGGAAAGCCCCGCGGAAAACCGCGCCGTGCCCGAGGTGGGCAGCACGTGGTTGGAACCGGCCGAATAGTCCCCCAAGGGCACGGGGGAATACGCGCCGACGAAAATGGCGCCGGCGTGGTTGATGCGCTCTGCCACGGCGCGCGCATCCGCGGTGTGGATTTCTAGGTGCTCGGCGGCATACGCATTCGCCACGGCGATTCCCGCCTCCAGGGAATCCACCAGGACGATGCCGGATTGTTCGCCGGTTAAGGCCTCGGCTGCCCGGGCGGAGTTCTCCGTTGCCGTATAGCGGCGCTCGACCTCCTGCTGCACCTGCTGGGCCACGCTTTCCGATGCCGTAATTAACACGCTTGCCGCCATCGGATCATGCTCTGCCTGGGAGATGAGATCGTAGGCCACGTAGACGGGGTTCGCGGTCTCATCCGCCAAGATGGCGATTTCGGTCGGGCCGGCCTCCGCATCGGTGCCTACCACCCCGCGCACCGCCCTTTTGGCTGCGGCGACAAAGATATTGCCCGGCCCGGTAATCATGTCCACGGGCTCTACGTCTTCGTCCGCATCGCCGTAGGCCAAAAGAGCTACCGCCTGGCCCCCGCCGACGGCCCATACTTCCTCCACGCCCAGCATGTGGCACGTGGCCAAGACCGTGGGGTGCGGCAGGCCGCCGTCCTCCTTTTGCGGTGGGGAGGCAACCACCAGGCTGGAGGCACCGGCTTCTTGCGCGGGCACGGTATTCATGATGACAGAGGACGGGTAGACCGCCTTGCCGCCGGGAACATAGAGGCCAACGCGCTCGATGGGGCGGAATACCTCGGTCACGGTGGCGCCGGGGGCCAGCTGCGTGGTGTGCGACTCCGGCTTTTGGTCCGCATGCACGCGGCGCACCCGCTCGATGGAGGCCTCGATGGCCGCGCGCACCAGGGGATCAAGCTCGTCGGCGGCCCGCTGCAGTTCCGCCTCAGGCACGCGCAGGGACGGCGGGCGCACTCCATCGAATTGCTCCCCATAATCCAGCGCCGCCTGGGCGCCCTCATCGCGCACCTTATTGACCATCGGCACGACGGTCCCCATGACGGAATTCACATCGGTGCCGCCGCGCGGAAGGACGCGGCGCAGCGTAGCGGGGCGGAGCTGTTGACCGCGGAGATCGATGGTTCGAAGCATTCCTGGCTCACTTTCTGGTTGATCACCGTGGGCTATATCTGTAGACAAACCAATATACTATCGCCCAAAGCGCCGCGGGAACACCCTCTTGGGCGATAGACTCAAAGCAAATTCCAGCGAGGGCGAGTGTGCGGTGCATGATGATCGAATTTGAATCCACCAGTCTTGAGCGGCACCTGCGCGCCATCGTCCGCGAGAATGATTTTTCCTATTGGGCGCTACCTACTGGAGAACTCGTCATCTCCCATGGGCAGGAGGGCTCCACCTTGGTGTCTGTGTCGCAGGCCGACGGTGTGGTAATCCACCTGCACACCACTCCGCGGGGTGCGGTTGCGCTGGGCGATGCCGCCGAGCTGTCCCGCTTCATCACCACGTGGAATGCCGATTGCCTCTACCCCACCGCCCTGCTGGACTATGACGAGGCGGGCTCGCTGGTGCTGTGTGGGCAGAGCCATTTCACCACTGGGGCTGCACCAACGCACGATCAACTAGCCGCGTTTGTGCCCGCCGCGCTCCGCGGCGCAGAGGTGCTCATGAGCGTGGCGACGCGCGAATTTCCGGCCCTTGCCCAAGAACCAGAGCTGTTGCTAGCTCAAGACGATGCTGCTTCCCCGCCCGCAGTCACCCTGGATTTCCTCGCCGCCACTCTGCCGCAGATAGGGATCGACAGCTTCCATAGCGATGGTGACATCTGCCTATTTGCCCTGGTCAATTCCATCGCCTGCACCTTCACCCTCGACTCTGGGCCAAGCCTCATCATTACCGGCCGGTGGACTCTCAATGCGGATGAGGACGAGTTCACCCGTTTGTTTTTGATCTGCAATGACTGGAACTTGATAAGCCACAGCGCCACGGCTTACTGCCGCGCCAGCGACGACGGCCTCCACGTCCACGTCGACGTGCCGACGCTTATTGGGGCGGGTCTAAGCCAAGACCAGTTGCAGCGGGTTTTAAGCCAGAGCCTCGATGCGATCCTGCACGCTATCGATGAAATCGCGCGGGAATTTTGCGGCAGCTCCCCGGTTAAGTGGGCGTAACTTCCCGTTGCGGCTCATCCGCAGCCTCTCGCCCCACAACTTCCCAGTCCGCGTCGGAGCTAATAAACGCGGTGCACCAGTAGGAAAACATGGCCAAAAATGGCGCTACCGCCCAGGCCACGGCGGGAGAAAAGTTCGGCGCAAACTCCACGACATCGCCTGGGTTCTCCGGCGGGTGCGTCGCGGTGATGCCGCCAAAGACGTAGAAGGACACGGCACCGGCGAAGGCGCATGCCCCCACCCACAGCAACATCGCGAGACCGCGCCCGCGGCGCTGGACAAATGCGGCTAGCCCCAGGCACAGCCCCAAGAAACCCGTAACGAGCGCAAAGGTCATAAACGCAACGAATTGCGCGTTGCCCACCGCTTCAATGGCATAGCCGCCACCGTCGACAGCGCGGCCGGTCATCGTGGGGCGCATAAAACCCCAGAGCGCGCCGCAGATGCCGAAAACGAGCAGGGAACACGCGAGGAGCCCCGCACCAAAACCGAGAGTGCGGGGCAAGCGAGCTTGGCGGGAAGACACTTTAGTTACAGAAGGTCCAGTCGCCGTCCTCGCGGCGGAAACGAACGGTGGAGGTATCGGTACCTTCCGAGTTTGACACGCTCACGGTGGCGGAGGCGTCATCGCCGTTGACCACAACGTCATTGACCGATTCCAGCTTGGTGGAGGTAGGAATGGCCTCTAGCTGGTTGGCAAATTCGTTGATCTGGGGATTGCCCTGGCCTTGCTGGCGCATGGAGTTTGCGTATTCGGAAAAGGACTGGTTGGGCAGGCTGTCAACGTAGTTGAGGTACTGCTGGAAATCCCCGGACTCGCCTTCGCGCACGGCCCGGCAGGCGTGGGCTGGCATGTAGCCAAAGTATTCCTTGACGTTGTCAATCTCATGCTGCCCGCGCACCAACTGCTCAATGGCCTGCTTATCGCCATCGTTGGCTTCTTGTCCGCCTTCAATGGGCTTAATGTCCTGGGCGTTGGCGAAGGGATCGTCCCCGTTGTGCATGGGGTTCGTATTAGCGCCCTCATTGCCGCCTTCTTCGCCCTTGTCCTTAGGGTCCTCGGCGGCCTTCTTCTTATCCTTTTCTTCCTTTTCCTTCTTATCCTTGTCGGCGTCTTTGTCCTCAGACTTCTTCGCCGATTCCTTTGCGGAGGTCTCAGTAGACGAGGAGGCGGACGAAGACGACGCGGTCTTCGTCGAATCGTCCTCGTCATCTGAGCTGCATGCAGCTAAGGCAAGCGGGGCAACCATAGCGACCGCAAAAAGGGACTTCTTAGCAGGGGTCAAAAAGGACAAGGGAGAGCTCCTGAATCAATCTTTCGAATGCGAAGCCGCCTCACGACGGGTTCTTATGTCCCCGCAATCCTAACAATGCAAGTTTGCAAGGGACATTATTGCAGTCTGAAAAGTACCTGTGAGCTATTCCTTAGCGCGGCGAAACACGTACAATTTCCACTGTGCAACTACATCGCGAGGCCATCATCGACGCCGCCACGACCCTATTGAATACGTATGGGCTTGCCGATGTCACCATGCGCCGCGTCGCCTCCTCCCTCGGCGTTGCCCCGGGGGCGCTGTATTGGCACATCGCCAATAAGCAGGCGCTCATTGCCGCTCTTGCTGAAGATATTATCGCCCCCGTCGCCGGATCCACGCTGGAAGAGATTAGCCTGCACCTGCGCGAATTGCTCCTGGCCCGGCGCGATGGCGCGGAGGTAGCCATCGCCGGCCTCTCGCAGCCGGATTCCCAGGCCTGGGATCACCTCGTCGCGCAGTTTAGCTCCGCCACCTGCCCCGATTTCGATGCCGCCGCACGCAAGGCCGCTGCCCTTTCCGCCGTGCACCTCGTCCTGGGCGCCACGCTGCTCGAGCAATCCCAGCGCCAGCTGCTAGAAACCACCGGCGGGACCACCGCGGCGGACTACCGCGCCGATTTGGTGCGTGGCGTGCGGATTATCAATGCCGGATTGCAGCACAGCGAGGCGGATTAAAACGCTTCACCCCCGCGGCGGATTTCCGCCAAGCACAAGCGAGTACGATCTCTGTGCAGCAGCCCTCCTAGATAGTCACCTCAGAAGAAAGGCCATTTTCGTGTCGTATCCCGCGCATGGCGTATTGATCGATGTCACTGCGGAAAAAGTCGTGCTTCACCGCAGCCTGCTCTCGCGCAGCTTGGGCGCGCCTGCCACCGCAGAAATCGCCCTTGATGCCATCGATGACCTGCGCGCCCACGAACCCACCGCCACCGGTTTTGGTTCCTTGTCCTTAGGCAGCGCCGGCAGCATTGCCTTCGCCCCGCACCAAGACCCCCACAGCGTGGCGCGCGCCATTAAGGCGGCGCAGCAGGGCGACGCACCCGCGGAAGCCGCAGCCCCATCCTCTAGCGAAGAATCCTCCGTGGGCAACCCGGGGCTTGATTTCGTCGCGGTTGATGTAGAAACCGCCAATGATAATTGGGGTTCCATCTGCCAGATCGGCGCCGTGCGTTACCGCGATGGCGGGGAAACCGCGTCCCAGTCGTGGCTGTGCACCCCTCCCCCAGGCTTGGAGCACTTTGCCGAAGTCAATATCTCCATCCACGGTATTACCGCCGCCGATGTCGAAGGAGCAATGCCCTTTGCCACAGCGGCCGCAGAGCTGTTTGATTTCATCGGCAGCGATGTCATCGTCGCGCACAATGTCCAGTTTGACTCCTCAGCGCTGCGCTCCGGATTGCTGGCCGCCGGCGCCGATGTCCCCACCGTCCCGCTGGCCTGCTCACTCGCTTTGTCTCGCGATGCCTCAAGGCAAGGTGTTATCTCGGTGGCCAACCACAAGCTTCCTACCGTCGTAAGCCACCTTGGCGGCGCCTCTTTTACCCACCACGATGCCACCGAGGACGCCCGCGCCGCCGGCACCATCATCACCGGGCTAGCCCAGCGCTTTGGGCATACCGGAAGCATCACCGATCTCTTTACCAGCCGGGAGTTTAGCCTCGGCAGGCTCGAATCCTCGGCCATCCTGCCGGTTCTGCGCGCGCATACCGCGCCCACCTCCGGCGACGATCTGGGCGCCGGCACCGATTTCCGCGATTCCACCCGGTCCGCCGGAACCAACAAGAAGCCCGCGTCTTCCGGCCGGGCGCCGTGGCAGGCCGTGGCCACCCCGGATACCATCCCGGATCCCAATCCCGACGCCGATCCTCAAGGCGCACTCTACGGCCAACACGTCACCCTGACCGGCGATTTCGAGCCGTACGATAAGGGACTGCTGTGGCAGGGCATCGCCAAGCGCGGCGGGCAAGTGGGCAAAAACGTCACCAAGAAGACCACGCTGCTTGTCGTCGGCGAATGGGCAAAGAAGACCTCCAAGGAAAAGCGCGCCGAAGAGCTGCAGGAAAAGGGCCAGGACATCACCATGTGGTCCGGTGCCCAGCTCTTTTCTGAGCTGGAGCTCGACGCCGAGCCGCCTTTTTAAACCCGCAGGGAACCACCCGGCTATTTCTCCAGTCCAATAAGGGCGGATACTCACGACCCTGGAGAAATCGCCATGACCTTGACGCTCGATGCACCCCGCCCCACCACCACTAATTTGCTGCCGGCGCTATTCGCGCGGTCGTGGATTAAGCACCAGCGGCTTTCCGATGACGGCTTTTGCGACTCCCTCGCCACCATCCAGCTCTCCCCCAACCTGTCGATGGCGCTAGTCTTTCCCGGGCAGCGCACCTTTCGCCGGCTCAGCCACCGCGGCCTTGCGGACCTGGATGTCTCGACCCGCCAGGCGTGGAATTGTGCCTCGCTGAACCTGCAGCGCGCCGCGCTCGACTCGCAGGGCCTGCGCTTTTGGACGCGCCCAGCTCGCTGCGCCCTGCCTGCCGCAGCGCCCTATGGCGGCCTGCAAGTTCGCTCCCACGGCGCCCCGATTTCCTCCTGGTTGGCCCACCCAGAAACCTTTACCGTGCTGGATAAGCACATGCGCCGCCTCATGCGCTCGCATTCTTTGACCTACCTGGTGCCGGATTCCGCGACGGTTTTTGTCTTCGCCCACTTACCCGATGAATATGCTCGCGACCTCGCCCGCGCCGCCGCCGAACAACTTCCAGGCCATCGCACCGTTTTACATTCGCGCCCGCTAGTATGGTCTAACGGATTTCCCCGCGAATTATGAGAGGAGCACCATGGCGGAAAGCAGGATGTCGCGGCTGAGCAATCAGTACCACGCCTGGACCCGCAGCCACCCCACGGCGGCGGAGGATTTTCGCACCGCCATCGAGGACCTGCTCAATGACGCCGGCATCATCTTTGACCGGGTATCGACGCGCGTCAAGGCCTGGTCTTCACTCAAGCGCAAGGCCAAGAAGCGGGGCGAGGGCGGCGATTTCATCTACCCCACCCCGTGGGACGATATCCACGATGTCATGGGCGTGCGCGTCACCTTGTACCACTCCACCACCATTCCCAATGCGCTAGACGTGCTGGGCGAATCTTTCAAGGTCGTGCGCTCTGTGGATAAGGCGGCCGAGACCCGCATTTCCGGTGGCTTTGGCTACGGTTCCCACCACCTGGTGCTCACCGTGACGGATGATAGCGCGGCGGCCATGGAGGAGCTCGCCGATTTTGTGGGTTGGACCTTTGAGGTGCAAATCCGCACCGTGCTGCAGCACGCGTGGGCGGAATTCGAGCACGATATCCGCTATAAGCAGGGCCCTACCCCGCCCTCGCCCGAGGTCGACCGCCTATTTACGCTGGCCGCCGGCCTCATCGAACTTGCCGATCAGCAATTCGATGAAATCGCCGCGCTCAAGGCCCCGCGCACGGAGGCGGACACGGATGTGGAGCTTACTCCGGAAACCCTGCCTGGCGTCCTGGCCATCATTTTGGGCAATCGCTTCCCGCTTTCGCGTTCGGAGCACTACCGCTTCCTCGCGGAAATCTTGGAGGAAAACGATATCCGGTCCTTGGACCAGCTGGAGCAGCTGCTTGACGATGACGCCATTGCCCACGTCCACGACACCATGCGCTATCGCTTTCGGCCCGGCCAAGTGCGCCTTATCGATGACCTGCTGCTCAATAAGTTTGGCAAGCAGCACATCGAGGCAACCGCTGAATCCGGCGACCGCGCCGGCCGCCGGCGCCGCCTGAACGCGCGCCTTAAGGCGCTGCGCGCCAACTCCTAGCGGAACCCGCCGCGGAATTTTTCCATATCACGGCGCTCCTTCTTCGTCGGCCGGCCCGCGCCGCGGGGGCGCACCGGTACGGATGGCATGAACTCCTTGGGCGGCGGCGGGGGCGCGTGATCGGTATAGCAGGTGCGCGCCACCGGCGCGCCCACGCGCTTGGCGACGGTAGCCAGCACTTCCAAATCGTGCTCGTGGTGGTTGCGCCACACGCGCACCCTATCGCCTGGCACGACTTGTTGCGCGGGTTTGACCGCTTCACCGTTGATTTTCACGTGCCCGGCGCGCACTGCGGTGGCCGCGGCGGATCGGGTTTTGAACATGCGCACCGCCCATACCCAAGCATCAATGCGGACGGGGCGGCCGCTTGGCTCCGGGGTAGGCATTAATAATTATTGTGGTTCTCGTTGACGATTTTGCGAATCTTCAACCAGTTATATCCGCCACCCACCACGGCGATGATAAGGCCCAAAACCATCCAAGCGGCCAAATTAGCAGAAAGCACACCTAAAACAACTCCTGCGCCGAGGCCACCGGCAACGGAAATAACGGCGTTGCGGGAGTGCTTGCGCACCTGCTGCTTGCGCTGCGCAATGGGGTTATTCGGTCGCTGCTGCATAGTCATGACCCAGATCCTACCTCAACCCAGGCAGAGCCTGCTTCGCGCGCGCTGATTTCGCCTTGGGAAAGCGCGGCGAGCATCGCCTGGAGCTCATCGAGCCCACCCGGGCGCACGGCGACGGTAAAGGTTACGGCTGCACCGTACTCGGTATCGGTGATATCGATGCCGCGCCCGCGCAAATCCGCCTCGAGGCGCCCGGCCGTGGCGTGCGGGCATTCCACGGTATAAAGCTCCCGGCGCGCCCGGGTGACCGCCTCGACCTTTTCCATGGCCTCGCTGACCGCCCCGCCATAGGCATGCACAAGCCCGCCCGCACCCAGCTTGATGCCACCGAAGTAGCGCACGACCACCGCGCAAATATCGAGCATTCCAGAGCCGTTCACCACATCCAACATGGGCTTTCCAGCGGTCCCGGAAGGCTCGCCATCATCGGAGGAACGCTCCACTGGGTTCGCGTCGTCGACGTGGTAGACATAGGCGGAGCAATGGTGGCGGGCATCGGGAAAGCGCTGGCGGGCGGCATCGATAAACGCCCGTGCTTCTTCCTCGTTTGTGACCCGGCCGATCAGGGTGATAAACCGCGAGCGCTTGATCTCAATTTCGTGTTCTACCTGGCCGGTGGGGCGCCGATAGGTATCGCGCATTAGGCCACCAGGAAATCGTACTCGGGGGTATTCGGCTGCAGGTGCTGCACCGAGATCTTGGACTCGGCCATCCGCTCCTTCAGCCCTGCCAGGTCTTCGGCGCGGCTTAGCTGGATGCCCACCAGCGCGGCACCGGTCTCGCGGTTATTGCGCTTGAGGTACTCGAATAGAGTGATGTCATCGCTAGGCCCCAGGATTTCAGACAGGAAGTGGCGCAGCTGGCCTGGTTCCTGCGGGAAATTGACCAAGAAGTAGTGCTTCAGGCCGCGGTGCACCAGCGAGCGCTCCATGATTTCGGCGTAGCGCAACACGTCATTATTTCCCCCAGAAATCACGCAGACCACCGTCGAACCCGGCTCCAGCGGCACACGCTGCAGCCCAGCCACGGACAGCGCACCGGCGGGCTCGGCGATAATGCCCTCATTCTGGTACAGGTTGAGCAGGTCCGTGCACACCGCCCCCTCAGAGACCGTGTCCCAGTGCAGGCGCGATTGGTTGGCCTCCAAAATCTCATACGGCAGCGCGCCCAGGCGCTTGACCGCCGCGCCATCGACGAACGGATCCACGCTCTCTAGTGCCACCGGCCCGCCGTTGCGGAAGGCTGCTCTTAGCGATGCCGCCCCTTCCGGCTCCACCCCCACCACCTTCGCGTGCGGCGCCATATCCGCCATGTAAGAGGTGATGCCAGAAATCAGCCCGCCGCCGCCGACGGGAACGACGATGGTATCGACCGAGGCGCCCTTTGCCGAAAGCTGCGCCAAGACCTCCGCCGCCACGGTGCCCTGGCCAATGATCGTATCGCGGGCATCGAAGGGCTCGATGAAGGTGGCGTGGCGCTCGGCGGCATCGGCATGCGCGGCGGCCGCGGCCTCGTCAAAGTTGCCACCCACTACTACGAGTTCCACCTGATCGCCGCCGTGCACGTGGATGCGGTCGCGCTTTTGCATGGGCGTGGGCTCCGGGACGAAAATCTTGCCCGGAATCCCCATGGTGCGGCACGCATACGCCACGCCCTGGGCATGGTTGCCTGCCGATGCCGTCACGATGCCCCTCTCCCGCTCCTCCTGCGACAGGCTGGAGATGCTATTGAGCGCGCCGCGTATCTTATACGAGCGCACGTCCTGGAGATCCTCGCGCTTTAAATAGACCTCACAGCCCGTTTCCGCAGAAAGCCGGGGGCAATACTGCAGCGGCGTCGGCGCGATTTCAGAGCTGATGCGTGCCTGTGCCTGCTGGATATCGGATGCGTGGATGGTCGATTCAGTCATGATTGCAGAGTCTACTCGCCCTACCTAGTGTTCGACCGATTCACCTAGATTTCATTCCGGTGTAGCGCGCCTGTTACGTGGGCCCGAGACAATGGAGCGCTCAACAAGAAAGGACTCTCTCTATGTTTAAGCGCACATCCATCGGCGTGGCTGCCTGCCTTGCGCTCAGCTGCGCCCCGGCCGCCAACGCGCATATCGTCGATAATGTTTTGGAACGCTCCGCCGACGATGCTGCGGTAAAGCTCAGCCCCATTGGCTCCTATGAAGCTGGGGTCATGGGCAAATCAGCAGCGGAAATCGTGGCCTACCACGCCGCCTCCCAGCGCATTCTCACGGTGAACGCGCAATCGGGCAAGGTGGATATCCTGGATGCCTCCGATCCCACCAACCCCAATAAGGTTGCCTCGGTATCTGCCGGCGGCGATAAGGAAATCAACTCCGTGACCGTGCGCCCCGATGGCCTCGCCATCGCCGCCGTGCAGCAGGCAGACAAAACCGAAAACGGCGAGGCCCTGCTTTTCGATGCCGCCTCCGGCGACGAGCTCGGCCGCGTGCCGCTCGGCGCGCTGCCAGATAACGTGCACATCACTAAAGACGGCGCCTATGCCTTGACCGCGAATGAGGGCGAGCCCTCCGATGAGCTCACCGCCGACGGCACCGAATACGCAAAAGACCCAGAAGGCACCGTATCCGTGATTTCCCTGCCTGATGGTGTCGCGGCGCCCTCTGTTGCCGATGTTCGCACCGCCGATTTCCGCGCTTTCGACGGCCCTGATGCAGAACTTGACCCGTCCATTCGCGTCTTCGGCCCAGAAAACCACCACAACAAACCTTCGCTCGACTTCGAGCCGGAGTATATTTCCTCCGCCGATGGCAAGGCCTATGTCACCTTGCAAGAAAACAACGCCATCGGCGTGATCGATATCGCCTCCGCCACCGTAGAAAAGGTGCTGCCCGCCCACATCGCGGATCACTCCGTTGTCCCCCTCGATCCCTCCAATAAGGACGGCGAGGCAAAGCTGCGCACGATCCCTGTGCATGGGCTATCCATGCCGGATTCGATCGGCGCCTTCCAGACCAACGGCCAGACCTACTTCGCAACCGCCAATGAGGGCGATGCCCGCGACTGGGGCGGCTACACCGATGAGGTCAAACTGAAAGAGCTCGTTGAAGAGGGCCAGGTTTGTGATTCCGTCGACCTGCCAGAAGGCATCGAGGACAAGAAATACGCCGGTAACCTCAAGTTAAGCAATGCCTCTGGGTGGAATGAGGAAAAGGGCTGCTTCGATGGCCTGTATTCCTTCGGGTCCCGCTCCTTTAGCATTTACGATGCCGAGGGCAACGTCGTCTTCGATTCCGGTTCCGACTTCGAGGAAATCACCAAAGACATCGAGGGACTTAACTTCAATGCCGATAACGAAGACCCCGACTTCGACGATCGCTCCAATAATAAAGGCCCCGAACCGGAAGCCCTGACGATTGGATCAGTTGGAGATCGCACCTATGCCTTCATCGGCATGGAGCGTGTGGGCGGCATCTTTGTCTATGACGTCACCGACCCCGCTCAAGCCGAGTTCGTCACCTATACCAATAACCGCGATTTCACCGTGGACTACGACGAAGATAATGTCGCCGCCACCAGCTTGGCCGGCGACTTGGGCCCAGAGGGATTGACGTTCGTTAGCAAGGAAGACTCGCCTACTGCCGATGCCCTCCTTATCGCCGGCAACGAGGTATCCGGCACTACCACGGTCTTCTCCGTCGCCGATCTCGTGGGCGGCGCCCAGGCTGAAGGCGACGACGCCGACTCCGATGAAAATGGCGACGATACTCCCGGGGCGTCGCTGCCTGATGACGGTTCCGGCAGCAGCTTCATCGGGAAAGGTATCGGGATTATCGCCGGTGTCATTGCCCTCGGTGCCATGTTGAGCGGGGTGTTGCACTTCATGCCGCAGGTGGCGGATCAATTTTATAAGATGCTTCCTGAACCCATCCGGCAATTACTTCCATAGATTTTTAGCCTTAAAGCTGCTACGTTTTAACAAGCTAAAATCTGAACTTTAAGGAGCCTTTCCCTATGCGTAAACGACTCAGCACCTCTCTCGTCGCTGCCACCGCTGTGGCGGCGGGCCTTGTCACCCCGGCTGTTGCTTCCGCAGATGAGACCGGCAAGGGGCTCAGCGCTGAATGCAAGGCCCAAGTAGAAGCTGCCAAGCAAGAGCACCTCAAGAACATCGAAGAGGGCAAGGGCGGAGTCAACCTGTCCAACCCAAATAAGTTCCTCGAGGGCTTGCTCAATGGCTACGGCACCGCCGGCATGCCGAAGCAGCCAGATTGCGTGACTAAAGAGGCACAGCAACAGCAGCTCGATAGCTTGACCAAGCTTGGCTCCTCCGAGGAAACTGCAGAAAAGTTCCTGAAGGTCTCGCAGTGGACCGCCGTCATCGCCGGCGCCGTCGCTGCGATTCTGCAGACCTACGCCGCCATCGCCAAGTTCAACCCGGCAGTTCTCGAACCGCTGAAGGCTGCGCTTGACCGCTTGGGAATTAAGTACTAATCTCCGATTTCCCAAAAAATGGCCGCCGTTGCATGTGCACGGCGGCCATTTCTTTATGCCCAGCTTTTCGCGCAGGCGGCCTGGCGGCTTCGCCCTAGGCCCGTCGCCACCTCAATCCCTGTTCGCCTCAGAAAGAGGGAGCGCAGGGACGAGGCGGGCAAATTCTACTAGCCCAAAATGCCAGCGCCCATGGTGGCCTTCAGATCCCCCATGAGGTTGCCGGATCGTTGCACGCGGAGGTGCTCGCCTAGGACCATCGTGGTGGTTTGATCGCCTTCGACAAGCTCAAGGTAAACATCGGAATCACCGTGGTTTTTGACCAAGACTTGCTTGAGTCGGGCGATATTTTCCATCGTGCACTGGTCCGTGCGCATGGTCAGGCGCAGCGGCAGGCTCGCGCCACCGCCGGGTCCCAGCTCGGGGACGCGAATATCGGAACAAAACAGCGACCGGCGCTCATCGCGCACCTTGACGTTGACGCGCGCCAAGATGATGTTGTCTTCCACGATATGCGGCGCTGCCAGCGAATAGACCTTATTGAATACCAAGATCTCTACCTGCGCGCCGTTGTGGTCTTCTACCGTGACAATCGCCCACGGGGAACCATCGCGCTTAGAAAAGCGCCGGTCCACGCCGGAAATGATGCCGCCGATGATGAGTTCTTGGCCATTGTGTACCTCATCGTTGAGGATCTTGGTCAGCGGAGTATTGGTCTGCGCAGCTAGGGCCTCTTCGAAACCATCGAGTGGGTGGCCAGAAACGTAGAGGCCCAGCATCTCTCGCTCAAGTGCCAACTCGTGCTTGCGATCCCACGAGTCGTCCGGCACATCAATGGCAAAGGCGCCCTCCGAAGAGGCATCGTCACCACCGCCGAAGCCGGCAAAGAGGTCGAATTGCCCCTTATCCGCCGCCTTCTTGGTGGTCTGCACGGCATCGACGGCGTCCTCGTGAATCAACATGAGGCCCTTGCGCGGCTGCTGGAAATCATCAAAGGCGCCGGCCTTAATCAGCGCCTCGGTCACGCGCTTGGAACACGCCGCAAGGTCGATCTTGTCGAGGTAATCGCTAAAGGACGTAAACGCCCCCTTTGCCTTGCGCGAGGCAATGATGGATTCGACCACTTCAGAGCCCACGTTGCGGATAGCGCCCATGCCGAAGCGAATATCCTCGCCCACAGCTTGGAAGTCCTCCTCGGACTCATTGACCGAAGGCGGCAAGACGTTAATGCCCAAGTGGCGGCAGTCCGACAAGTAGATGGCGGACTTATCCTTCTTATCGCCCACAGAGGTCAACAGCGCTGCCATGTATTCCGGCGCGTAGTAGGCCTTGAGGTAGGCAGTCCAGAACGAGACCAACCCGTAGCCCGCGGCGTGAGACTTGTTAAACGCGTACGACGCGAAGGGCTCGATGGTCCCCCACAGCGCATCCATGGCGGATTTGGAGTACCCATTTTCTTGCATGCCGCCCCAGAATTTATCGTATTGCTGGGCCAGGACCTCGGGCTTTTTCTTACCCATCGCCTTACGGAAGCCATCTGCCTCGCCGGCGGTGTAGTTCGCAACCTTCTGTGAGATACGCATGATCTGCTCCTGGTAGACGATAAGACCATACGTCTCATCCAGGATTTCCTTCAGCGGCTCCTCGAGCTCAGGGTGAATCGGGGTGATTTCCTTACGCCCGTTCTTGCGGTCGGCGTAATCCCAGTGGGCATTGACACCCATCGGGCCAGGGCGGTACAGGGCCAAGGAGGCCACGATGTCTTTGAATCCGGTAGGCTTCATGCGCTTGAGCAGCTCCTGCATTCCGCCGGAGTCCAGCTGGAACACGCCCAAGGTATCCCCGCGCGAGAGCAGGTCATAGACCTTGGAGACCTTGGGGTCATCGGCATGCAGCTGCTCGAGCTGCACTTCTTCGCCGCGGTTGCGCTTGATGTTTTCGATGGCATCGCCAATAACGGTGAGGTTGCGCAGGCCCAGAAAGTCCATCTTCAACAGGCCAATGGCCTCGCAGGCGGGGTAATCCCAGCCGGTGATATAGGCGCCATCGGCAGGCCGCTTCCACATCGGGATGTGGTCCATCAACCGCACCGAGGCCATAATCACCGCGCAGGCGTGCACGCCAGCCTGGCGAACAACACCCTCCAAGCCGCGCGCGGTGTCATAAATCTTTTTCACATCCGGGTCAGTTTCCACCATCTGGCGGACCTCGGCGGCCTCGGAATAGCGCTCGTGGTCGGGGTCAGTAATGCCCCGCAGCGGAATATCCTTCGCCATAATCGCCGGCGGCAGCGCGCCGTTGATACGGTCGGCCATCTGGAAGCCGGGCTGGCCAAAGTGTACCTTGGCGGAGTCCTTAATGGCCTGCTTGGTTTTCACCGTACCGAATGTAATGACCTGGGCAACCTTGTCCTCGCCCCAGCGCTCGGCGGCGTAGGTAATCATCTCGCCGCGGCGGCGATCGTCGAAGTCGATATCGATATCGGGCGCAGATGGGCGCTCGGGGTTCAAAAAGCGCTCGAAGAGCAGATCATGTTCTAGCGGATCAATATTGGTAATGGTCAGCGCGTAGGCCACGAGCGCGCCCGCCGCGGAACCACGGCCGGGCCCCACGCGGATGCCCACCGAACGCGCATACTTAATAAGCTCCGCCACGATGAGGAAGTAGGACGGGTAGCCCTTCATCTCAATCACGGAAATCTCGTACTTGGCGCGCTCGATATACTCCTCCGGCACATCGCGCCCGGGGAACCGCTGCTGCAGCCCCTCCATCACCTCGTGGGTCAGCCAGGAGGTGGGGGTGTGGCCCTCGGGGACATCGGCAATGGGCATGCGGTCGTGGGGGTGTTCCTCCCACACCTCGCTGTAGTCTTGCACGCGCTCGGCAATCCACAGGGTGTTATCGCAGCCATCCGGAATCAGGTCATCCCAGGTATCGCGCATCTGCGCGGCGGACTTGATGTAGTAGCCGGTACCGCCGAACTTGAAGCGGTCCGGGTCCATGAACGTCTTGCCGGTCTGCACGCACAGCATGGCCTCGTGCGCCGGAGCCTGGGATTCCAGCACGTAGTGGCAGTCATTGGTCACCAGCGGCGGCAGGTCCAGCTTCCGGCCGATTTCGAGCAGCCCATCGCGCGTGCGCTTTTCGATGTCCAGCCCATGGTCCATCAACTCCAAGAAGAAGTTGTCCTTGCCATAGATGTCTTGCCACATCGCCGCAGCCTCGAGGGCCTCGTTGAATTGGCCGAGGCGCAGGCGGGTCTGCACATCGCCGGATGGGCAGCCGGTCGTGGCGATGATGCCATCGGCATGCTCGGCGATGAGCTCTGCATCCATGCGCGGCCACTTGCCCAGCTGGCCTTCGTAGGAGGCGAGCGAAGACAAGGTGAACAGGTTGCGCAGCCCGGTCGCGTTTTCCGCGATCATCGTCTGGTGCAAATACGCGCCCGAGGCGGAGACATCGTCGCGCTTTTGGTCCGGGGTGCCCCACAACACACGCTTTTTATTAAAGCGCGATTCCGGGGCCATGTAGGCCTCGATGCCGATGATGGGTTTGACCCCGGCGCTGGTCATGCGCTTGTAAAAGGCGTCGGATCCATACATATTGCCGTGGTCTGTCATGCCCACGGCGGGCATGTTTTGCTTGACCACCTCATCAGCCAACATATCGACCTTGGCCATGCCGTCCAGCATGGAGAACTCGGTATGGTTATGCAGGTGGACGAAGGAGGAGTTTTTGGCCATGCGGTCATCTTAGCGGGGCGGTCAAGATGACGATATTATGCGGTGATGATCTACACGCTCGCCGCATACATCATGTGGGGGTTCTTCCCCGCGTTCTTCCCGCTCCTGCTGCCGGCCACGCCGCTGGAAATCCTCGCCCACCGCGTGTTGTGGACCGCGGTTATCGTCACGGCGTTTTTAATATTCAGCGGCGGCTGGCGCGAATTGGTGCGCATGGACAAGCGCACGTGGGGCTGGCTTGCCGCCGGGGGCGTATTTATCACGGTCAACTGGGGCACCTATGTGCTGGCGATTAATACTGATCACGTGGCCGATGCCGCTTTAGGCTATTTCATCAATCCCCTGGTATCGGTGGCGCTCGGCATGATCTTCTTAAAGGAGCAGCTGCGCCCATGGCAGGCGACCGCCGTCGCCGTGGCGGCGATCGCGGTGCTGTATCTGACCTTCTTTACCGGCCAGGCGCCGTATATCTCGCTGCTATTGGCGGCATCGTTTGGCATCTACGGGCTTATCAAGAAGCAGGTGCGGGTTTCGGCAGCGGTCTCGGTCGCGGCAGAGGCTTTGGTGGTCTCCCCCGTTGCCATCGCCTATATCGTGTGGATCGAGAAAGCCGGCCACGGCACGTTCACTTCGGAAGGTACGCCGCACATGCTGCTCTTAATCAGCGCCGGCCTGATTACCGCGCTGCCACTATTGTGCTTCGCCCAGGGCGCGCGGACGCTGCGCTTGTCGACGATCGGCATGCTCCAATACCTCACCCCCATCATGCAGATGCTATGGGCGCTCTTTGTCACCCAAGAGCACTTTTCCGCGCACCGGTGGATTGGCTTCGCCATCATCGGCGTGGCGGTCAGCATCTACATTGCGGATCTCATTCGCGTTCGCCAAAGCGCGCCGCGCAAGAGTGCGCGGCGCGGGTAAGCGGCCGAAAGGAGTCCCCGGCACGGTGAGTAGGGTGTTAGAGCGCTACGCGCAAGAGTGCGCGGCGCGGGTAAGCGGCACGCAAGAGTCCGCGGCGAGGGGGGAATGCGAAATGGTTGCGTGCGCAGGAAAACGGTACGCAGGAATGTCCTGCGTGAAAAGGGGTTCGCGAGAGTGTGCGGCGCGGGAAAACGGCGCGTAATGGTCGCCGCTGGGAGGGCGGGCCTTGGGCTCAAAGCTGTGGCTATCTGGGCCCGGTATCAACGAGGTCCGGCGGTGGCGGTTGCCAGGGTTTAATCCACCGCACGCCGCCGTGCACGCGCTCGAACCGGCCATTGCGGGGACGGGCCGCGCGGTCGTCGTCATTGCGGCCGTTGTGGTGCGGGCACGCTACGGTGAGGTTCTTGGCATTGGTCCAGCCGCCGCCGGCCCAGCTATAGATGTGGTGGACTTGGCACTCATCGGCTGGGCGGTGGCACCCGCGTGCCGGGCAGATGGGGTTTTCGGCGGCGGCCATCATAAATTGCTTCCACGTTGCCCCGCGCCGCATGCGGTACAGGTTCACCGGCCCCTCCACGGGGTGGAGAAGAGTGATAAAACCTTCCTCCGCCATTGCGCGCTGGGCCAGCTCGGCGCCGCTAATTTGCGCTCCGTTGGTCATGGTGACCGTGACGTCTTTATCGCCCTGCACAACGGCGCTTAGCTTATCCAGCGGGATTACCACGTTGGTGCGCACGGTGGAGGTGGAGGCGCCGGAATGGAAGAGGGCGGCGACATCGGCAAGCGTGCCTGCTTGGTTATGCAGCTCCGCGACGAGGCTGGAGCTGCCCGTAATCGTCAGCGTCCACGGTTTGCCGGCGGCTCGGCGGCGCAGCCGCACCCCGGGTTTGGGCTCGCGCGGCGGGCGCAGCGCGCGCACCTTCTTGCGGGCGAGCTTGTCCATCGCCTGAGTATCGGCCGATACCTGGGCAAGCTCCGCGCGCAGGGCCCAGGCCCGGGCTTGGGTGGGCGCGCGGCGGGCGTGCTTTTCGATGACCTCCAGCGTCGGCAGCGAATGCCCATTGCGGCGCGCCCCCTCGACCGCGCGACGCTGGCGGCGCGTAAAGCTGGTCGGCCCGAAATAGATCTGGGAAAGGTGGGCTATCGACGCGGCGGCGGCATCCGGCATTCCGGCGGCGGTCAGCTCGGAGGCGGGCATATCGGCGGCCTCGGCGAGGATATCCATCGCCGAGTTTAAAGCCGCAATATATGCCCGAATGTGTTCCATGCTCCCGATGCTAAGCCGCCACCCCACACCCCGCGCGGCGAAGCGTTCAGGATGGCAATTTTAGCTGGGTGGGCGCACGGCGAAGCTGCCCCAGGCGGCATCGGCAGGCGCGGGCTCGACGGCGGCGACGGCGGGGAGGGAGGCGACATCGGCAAGCTGGGTGCCCGTGCCCCACACCACGGCGGCGCTGACCGCGCTGGGGCGCTGGCCGTAGGAGGCACCGATGCGGTCGAAGGTGCGGTTAATCACCGCAGCGCGATCCTCGCCGGCGACCGGCTCCGGTACCGCAATGGGCGCGGTCGAGCCCATAAGGATGGCATCCATGCGCGGAACGTCAGTCAACGCGGCAGCGACGGCGACAGGCGGCAGCTCGGTATCGAAGGTAACCAGCGCATACGTGGCGGCATCCGGGTCGATGTCCATGGAATTAACGCGCTCAATATACTCCGCGCGGGACTCCCCATCCGGGCCTAGCTGATCGCCTTGCACGCGCGTGGATGCTTGCGTGCCCAGCGTGCCAAAAAGCACCAGGACCACCACGACCGCCACCAGCACCAGGGCCAGTGCCGCTAGCCGACGCCGCCAATAAAACTTCCTCATCCCTGCAGGCGCTCCAGGGCCTGTTGCAGGTCATCGGGGTACGGCGCGCGGGCCTCGAACCACTTCCCGGTGCCGGGGTGGGTAAAGCCCAGCTGCACCGCATGCAGCCACTGGCGCTCGAGTCCTAGGCGGGCGGAAAGCTGCGGGTTCGAGCCGTACATGGGATCGCCGACGCAGGGATGCCCGGTGGCGGACATGTGGACGCGGATTTGGTGGGTGCGGCCGGTTTCCAGGTGCACCTCGATGAGGCTGGCCTCGCGAAAGGCCTCGATGAGGCGGTAATGGGTGACAGCGGCCTTGCCATCGTCAAGCACGGCGAATTTCCAGCCCGACTTCGGGTGCCTGCCGATGGGCGCATCGATGGTGCCTTCAATCGGATCGGGCAGGCCCTGGACCACCGCGTGATAGGTCTTTTTCACGGTCCGGTGCTTAAACGCATGCTTGAGTGCGGAATAGGCGCGCCCGGAGGAGGCCACGACCATGACCCCGGAGGTGCCCACGTCCAGGCGGTGGACGATGCCCTGGCGCTCGGTGGGGCCAAGCGAGGCCACGTTATACCCCGCCGCGCGCAGCCCGCCGATGACCGTCGGCCCATCCCAGCCCACGCTCGGGTGCGCGGCGACGCCCACGGGTTTGTGCACGCAGATGATATCGGCGTCGCTATATAAAACGTCCATGCCCTCTACCAGCTCTTCGCGCGGCAGCAGGGGCTTTTCCGGCTCTGGGAGCAGCACCGAGACCACCTGGCCGGACGCCAGGCGCTCGGATTTACCGAGTTCCTGCGAATCCACGGTGACCCCGCCTTCTGCGCACAGCTGGGCAGTGGCCGAGCGGGAGAGGCCGAGGAGCTTGGCAAGCGCGGCATCGGCACGCATGCCCTCCAAGCCTTCTGGAATGGGAAAACTGCGCAATTGCCTATTCATTTTCCGCCCTCCGTTCCGCGAGCAGCATGGCGCCGATAAAGATGACAACGCCGCAGGTAATGGCCGCATCTGCGATATTAAAGACCGCGAACGAGCCGACCGAGATATAGTCCACGACGTGCCCGAACCAGAAGCCCGGGTCGCGGAAGATGCGATCTGCAAAATTGCCCAATGCCCCACCGGCAATGAGCGCCAGCCCCAGCGCCTGGCCGGTGTTGTGGATGCGCGGGGCGGCGATGGCAACGCCTAAGACGAACGCCAATTGAATGGTGGTAAACAGCCAGGTCGATCCCTCGCCACCGATGGAAAACGCCGCGCCCGGGTTAAAGAGCAGGGTAAACCTGAACCAGTCCCCGATGACATAGTGCGGCACACCCTCCGTCAGGACGGTAAGCATGAGTTGTTTTACGGCTTGATCCACAACCGCCACGGCGATGACCACCGCGGCGATAAGACCTGTCTGACTCCTTCGTTTTTGGCTCACCCACACCATTCTAATCAGGAGCGTCCGGTATTTTGGTAAGCGTGTTTCGAGTCAAAGTTTTTACAGCCCTTTCCGCCGTCGCCGTAGCGCTAAGCGCCTGTTCTTATGAGACCCCCGGCCCCGCCGTGGAGCAGCCAGTCGGCCTGACTATCGATGCCCCGCGCCTGACCGTCGAAGAGGCCGGAACCGGGGAGAAGAAACTGCTGGAATATCACGACATCGACTCCTCGCAGGAGGTAACCTACCGCGCCACGGAGGGATTTTCGCAGGACCTGCTGAATAAATCCGCCGCCGCCGACTTCCAAGCCGCGGACGTAGATAAGGTGACCACTACCCTGCCGCTTTCGGCATCGGTGGATAAGGCCACCGAGGACGTCGAGGATCAATTGCCGGCCTCGCGCAACGCGTTTGTCACCGCAGGGGATCCGGAATACTCCGGCGATACCGATGTCTCTTCTGCGTCCGGGTTCCAATTTGGCTGGCGCGGCCAAGACAACGGCCAGATGAATTCCCTGCGCTTGGCCGCCCCGCAGGATGCGAGCGATGAGGCGCGCGGCACCGTCGAACAGGCGATCATGAAGCTGACCGCGCTGCCCATCGTCTTCCCGGAAGAAGAGGTCGGCACCGGCGCGACGTGGACGGTAGATTCGCGCGTGACCGGCGAATCCACGCTCTTGCAGACGACCCGCTATAAGGTCGAGTCCATCGATGGTGACCGCGTCACGCTATCCGTCGAGGTGGAACAACGCCCCACCCTGGGTGCTTTATCCTTCGAGGGCCAAGCCGAGGGCACGGAGTTAAAGGATAAGGAACTCGACGTGCTGGATTCTTCCACCAACTCCTCGGGAAGCATCACGGTAGACCTGACGAAACCGCTCCCCGTGGACGGTGACGTGTCCTTCGATACGAAGGTAACCTACGGCACCGCCGATTCAGATCTGCGCGTCGTGCAATCAAGCCTGACGGAGCTAGCGTTTTCCGAGTAGCGGGGAGGCGAGTTACTCAGCGGGGGCTTCTACGGGGGCCTCGGCAGGCGCCTGCTCTGCGCCTTCTGCGGGGGCATCGCCCTGCGCAGGTGCTCCGTTGCCCTCATCGGCCGGCAGCGCACCCGCACCGGTATCGGCACACATCTCCGGTACCTGCTCAGGCGGCACAGTGTTTTGAATCAGCGTGCAGGCCCAAGTCTTCGATAGTTTCCAGGTGCCGTCCTCATAAATAAACTCCACCTGGTCCGCGGTCTGCTCTTGGCCATCGGCCGTGGAGAAATTGACCGTGGTCAGCACGGATTGCGGATCATAGCCAGGCAAAACCGGATCCACGACCGCGAACTCCGCACCGGATTCTTCCTTGGAGCGCGCCATGGTGTCAAAGATCTCTGGGGCGGATTCGCCGCCTTCCACGGTGGCGGTCTTTTCTTCCTGCGATGCCTCCGGATCCGTGGCCTTTGCCAGGATGGCGTTCAAATCGGCGGCGGTTGGCAGTGCGGGGGCCGCGGAGTCGCCGTCGGCGGACGCGGATTCGCTGGATTCGCTGTTCTTGGTGGTGTCTTCTTGCTCGTCATCAGAAGAGCAGGCGGACAGGGCGGCCGCCGCGCTCAATGCGAGGCACGCGGCACCAAATTTGCGGAATTTCACTTCTCACTCCTCACGTCTGGGTTATAAACTCCCATCAGTTTACATTTGCACCAGCTTTTCTGGTCCGCGCCTGCCGCCTCGGCGCGTCTTCTTTTATTCTGGAAGGCATGACTAACCTCGCCCTCATCGCCACCGGCGGCACGATTGCCTGCACCACTGTACGGGATGGTTCCCTCGTCCCTACCGTCACCGGCGCGCAGCTCGCGGCCGATATCGACGCCGAAGTGGTGGAATTTCGCCAGCTCGATTCCTCTTCTATTACGCTCGCGGACCTCGACGAGCTCATTGGGGTGGTCAATGAGCAAACCGCCCGCGCGGACATCGACGGCGTCATCATCACCCATGGCACCGATTCGATGGAAGAGACGGCGATGGCGCTGGAGATTTTTTGCGCCGGCGATACGCCCATTGTGCTCACCGGCGCGCAGCGCTCCTACGATCACCCGCACCCGGACGGCCCGCGCAATCTCCGCGATGCGCGCGAGCTCGCTCTTAGCGGGCAGCCCGGCGTCTTCATCCGCTTTGGCGGCATGACCATCCCTGCGCGCGGGGCCCGCAAGCAGCACACCTCTGACCTGCGCGCTTTTGAGTCCCTGCGGGTCCCGGATGCCACCCCGCGGCTGCAGCCGCAGCCCTTGGCGCCGCACCCGGTAGAAATCATCCCTGCCTACCCCGGCGCGGGGCGCGTGCTTGTCGATGCCGCCCGCACTTCCGCCGCCGGCCTCGTCATCGAGGCCATGGGCGCGGGCAATATGAGTGGGGATATGGGCCGCGCGCTTGCCGATGCCCTCCGCGATGGCCTCCCCGTCGTTATTTCCACCCGCACCCCGTACGGCGCGACCGCGTTGTCCTATGGCGGCGATGGCGGCGGGGCGAGCCTGCATAGCTTGGGCGCGATCAACGCGGGTGCCTTCCGCCCCAGCCAGGCGCGTATTCTTTTGGCCGCGGTGCTGGCCACCGGCACGGACCCTGCCGAGGTATTCCGGCAAAGCCCTGACCCCAAGCGCTACCGCGAAGCCTAGTCTTGGGTTTCCAGCCAGTCTTGCCAATCTAAGGAATCGAGCGGATCCGCCGGCACCAAATCCCGGTCGCTGGCGGCAAAGGATTTCGTGCGGCCGGGTCCGGTGGCGCGGGTTTCAAAACGCACGCTGACCACCCCGTGCCCGGTGCCCTGGATCCAACCGTGGCCAAATTCCGGGTGGTAGACGTCCTGGGTGGCGTGCCACTGATCCTCCACATCGTCTTCGACTACCACGGTGGTCGGCGCCGGTGGCGGGGAGTCATCGCTCACGCCCGTTTCATAGTCGCTATCCGGCAGCACAGGCCGCACGATTTCGCGGTCGAGCTCAGGAAATAGTACGTCTTGGCGCGCGGCTTCCAGCCCGGAATAGCTCACCCCCACCAGGCGGATGGGGCCCAGCTCATCCGGGTAGCGCGCCAGCTTGAAGGCGGCGGCGGTCAATACCTCCAGGTCATCGGTGGCATAGGCCAGGGTGGTCGATCGCGATTCGATGTGGAAATCCGCCATTCGCAGCTTTACCGTCACCGTGCGCGCGCCGCGGCCATCTTTAAGCAGGCGGCGGTGCGCACCCTCGGCCGCGCGGGTAATCGCCGCGTCCACATCCGGTACCGTCAGCAGGTCCTTGGGATAGGTATGCTCCGTAGAAATCTGCTTGGAAATCGCGCGCGGGGCAACTTCCCTATCGTCGATGCCCTGCGCCAGCTGCCACAACTGCAGCCCAACGACGCTGCCGATGGAGATTTCCACCTCCTTTTGGGTCATGGCGGCCAGCGCGCCGATGGTCTCCACCCCGATGCCCTTGAGCTTGGCCTCCGTAACCGGACCGACGCCCCACAGCTTTCCCACCGGGAGCGGATGCAGCATCTCCAGCTGCTTATCCGCTGGGATGACATAGGTGCCATCGGGCTTGGCTTCGCCGGAGCCAATCTTGGCAAATTGCTTGCCGGAGCCCGCGCCGATGGAACACGGCAGGCCCGTTTCCTCCCGGATGAGCGCGCGCAGGTCGTCCGCCCACTGGTGCACCTCGTCCGCTGTCGCACCCACCAACGCCTCTGGCTCCATAAAGGCCTCATCGATGGATAGCTGCTCGATCACCTCCACGTGCTGGGAGATGATCTCAAATACCCGGCGCGAGGCCGCCGAATAGACCGCCCGGCGCGGACTGACCACCACCGCGTGCAGGCCCACCAATTGCTGGGCGCGATACATCGGCATCGCCGAGTGCGCGCCGTACTCGCGCGCCTCATAGGACGCACCGGCAACAACCCCGCGGCCGCCGACCCCACCGACGAGCACCGGCCGGCCCTGCAAAGTCGGTCGGGTCAATTGCTCGACGGAGGCGAAAAACGCATCCATATCGATGTGTAAGACCCAACGTTGCATGCCCTCCAGTCTAAGCCACGCCAACCCCAGAATTGGGAATAGGTTGACGCTTAAACTAACTTGTATGCAAGATGTATGCATGAGCGATACAAGCATGCAGCCTGCCGCGGAGCGGGTTTATGAATTGGTCAAAGAAAGGATCATCGACGGCACCATCGATTCCTCGCAGATGCTGTCAGAAGCCGCACTCGCGGCCGAGGTTGGGGTCAGCCGGACCCCTGCCCACGAGGCTTTCCTGCGCCTGGAGCTCGAGGGCTTTTTGCAGCTTTATCCCAAGCGCGGCGCGCTGGTCGTGCCGATTAGCCCCCAAGAAATCCGCGAGGTCTACGAGGCGCGCCTGCTTGTCGATGCCCACAGTGCCGAAAAGATCTGCGAGCTGGGTGAGGCGGAACGTGGGGGCATCGCCAAGCGCCTGCAAGAAAACATTGCGGCCCAAGACGCCGCCCTGGATGCCGAGGATCTCCGCGAATACACGCGCCTGGATGCCCAATTCCACCAAATCATCATGGATAGCGCCGGCAATAGCCTGCTGGCCAACGTGGGCCACCAGCTGCGCGAGCGCCAGCAGCGTTTTACCGCCACCGCCATCGGGCGCAATGTGGCGCGGGCTCGCGCGTTCGTCGATCAGCACCGCGTGCTTGCCGATGCCCTCCTCACCGCCAACCTGCCCGCCTACCTTTCCGCACTCCGTTCGCACCTGAAGAATTCGAAGGATCAACTATGAGTCAGGACACCACTAATCGCGACTGGTTACCCGTCGCAGGCAGCATGGTGGCCGTTGCCTGGGGCGGCAATGAATTTACTCCCCTGCTCGTGATGTACCGCGAGCAATCCCACTTCTCGCAGGTCACCGTCAACGGCCTCCTGGCGGCCTACGTCATTGGCATCGTGCCCGCGCTGCTTATCTCCGGGCCGCTGTCGGACTATATCGGCCGCCGCCCGACGATGCTGCCCGCCGCACCGCTCTCCCTGGCCGGGTCCTTCCTGCTGTCCATCGCTCCCGAAGAACCCCTCATCATCGCCGCCGGCCGCGTGCTGTGCGGGCTCGCCCTGGGCATCGTCATGGCGGTCGGCTCCACCTGGATTTCCGAGCTCATCACCCGCTCCGGCGGCGACCCCGCCGCAGGCCCCCGAAAGGCATCGATGTGCCTTACCCTGGGCTTCCTCATCGGCGCCGCCCTAGCCTCGGTGCTGGCCCAATGGGGCCCGTGGCCCACCCACCTGGCCTACGTCCTACACATCCTGCTTACCGTCATTACCGCGGTGTGGCTATTGAAAACCCCCGAAACCCGTCCACCCCGCGGCGCGACCGTCAAAGACACGTTCCTGGATTTAAGCATCCGCGATATGCTGCACATGCTGCACATTCCATCTGCCGCGCACCGCCGCTTTTCCCGCATCGTGCTGCCCGTAGCCCCCTGGGTATTCGGCTGCGCGGGCGCAGCCTATGCCCTCTTGCCGCAGCTGCTTTCTGATTCCGCCGGCGATGCCCCCATCGCCTTTTCCGGCCTCATGACCGTCATCACGCTAGGCTGCGGCGTTGGCATCCAAATGTTTGGCAAGGTCATTGACACCCACCGCTCCGCCCGCGCTTCCGCCGTTGCCATGGCCGTCATTACCGTCGGCACCATCTTCGGCGCCATCGCCGCGCGCACACTCTCCCTCCCACTCGGCATCACCAGCGCCGCCGTCATGGGCGCCGGCTACGGCCTAGCACTTGTCGCCGGCCTTTCCGAGGTCCAGCGCATCGCCGGAAAAGATGACCTCGCCGGCCTTACCGCCGTGTTCTATTCCGTGTCCTATACCGGCTTCTTTATCCCCATGGCCTTTAGCGCCCTCGCGCCCTACATAGGCTTCACCGCGCTATTCCTTATCGGCTCCCTACTCGCCGCATGCTGCCTCATCAACGTGATTCACGGCTGGCGCGCCCACCTGCCGGGCCCAGTGCGCTAACGGCCACGCCGCCTCAAATTAGTAATTAACGGTTAGATCCCGCAGGCGTTGATATTTATCCACCGTCTCCGGGGTTGGTTTGCCGCTAAAGGTTTGTTCTTTCGCTAACCCCCATTCCGGAAGACTCCCTCCACCATTGAGGGCCCAAGCTGCTTGGCGAGCCGCCCCAAGCGCCACATACTCCGCCGGTTCCGGCACGATGACATCGACGCCAAAAATCTCTGGTGCGATTCGTCGCATCGCCTCACTACGTGCTCCACCGCCAATTAAAAGGACGCGTTGAGCCTTATTTCCGGTCGCCGCTTCGACCGCGCTGATAGCGTCCTGCAAGGAACAAAGAATCCCTTCGACAACAGCGCGAGCTATATCTTCCCGGGTAGTCCGTGTCGTCAATCCAGCAAAATGGCCGGTAGCGTCCGGCCGGTTCGGGGTGCGTTCACCGTCAAAATATGGAAGCATCGTTACTCCCCCAGCGCCCGGCTTCCCACTCAGTGCCAACTGGGAAAGCCCTTCATGATCCACACCCAAGAGCATGGCTGCGAAATCGAGAACCTTGGCCCCATTTAGAGTACAGGCCAGAGGTAAGTAATTTCCTGTCGCATCCGCAAATCCTGTAACCAACCCAGAAGGGTCATGCACGCTCTCTTTGCTGACCGCGCTTACTACCCCAGAGGTGCCAATGGAGACACATACGTCGCCGGGCCGGAGGTTTAATCCAAGTGCTGCGGCCATATTATCGCCTGTTCCCGGTGCGATAAGTGCCCCGCCGTTAGTCTTGCCCACCACTTCATTCGGCTCCGCAACGCGAGGTAGTTCTATGGCATGACCGATATACTGTTCTGCTAGATTCGGCAAGCTTTTCCGATTCCGTGTCGAATAGTATCCCGTACCGGACGCATCTCCATGATCCGTTGTTTTCTCTTTCCGACCGCCCAAATGCCACGTTAAATAATCATGCGGCAATAACACGGACGAAGTTTTTCTGGCATTTTCAGGTTCATGATTTCGCAACCACCTCAATTTTGTACCGGTAAGCGAGGCCACGAGTACCGAACCCACTGTGTCTGCGCATGCTTGCTCTCCGCCGAGCTCGTCGATAAGCTCCTCGGCTTCGCTGGCAGAAGAGGTATCATTCCACAACATCGCTGGGCGTACAACCTCTCCGTTCGCGTCCAACGGCACCATTCCATGTTGTTGCCCACCTACCGCGACAGCATCGGCACGGTCGATCAACCCTGCTGTGGCCTCCTCCATTGCAGTCAACCACGCCTGTGGATCCACCTGTGTACCGTCAGGATGGCTCGCTCGACCGCTATCTACGATTTCGCCCGTGACGGCATCGACAAGCAATGCCTTGCAAGATTGAGTCGAGGAATCAATTCCTAGAACATAAGTCATGTGCTTCGCTTTCGTTACTTAGGACAGAAGAAATGGCGTTGGCACCGTAGGCTCTGGCTTGGGAGTTTCGACCCAGTGTAATTGCGCTCCGGATGATTCTAACTGTTGGCGCTGCTCTTCTGTCGTATTCATATCCATAACAATGTGGTCAAAGTCAGTCAGTTTCGCGACGAAATGCATCCCTGAGTTTGCAAACTTCGAGGAATCACTGACCAAAATCTGGCGCGCGCCCAACTCGAGGAAGGCCGTTTTAGTCACGGCCGCATCCTCATCTGGGTGACACAGTCCTGCTTTCGTGATGCACGTTGTGGAGACAATGGATACCGTCGCGTTCAGACTTTTCAAGGCTCGGACAGAAGAATTTCCCAAAAATGAATCCGTAGCGGCGACATACCTACCTCCAACACCAGTCAAGGTCACCTCCGGCGCTACTTTGCTTACTTCGTGCATGATATGCAAAGAATGCGTTATGACCCCTGCAGGTTTGGTTTCCAGCAAAGAACGCAAGCAGGCTTCTGCAGTCGTCGAATCATCCAAGGCAATTATCTCCCCAGGCTCAACTAAACTGCGGACTTCCTTAGCCAACGCTGTTTTTATCTCCTTATTGGTAGTCCGCCTGATGGCGACATCCCTTTCGATGAAATCACTATCCACCGAGCGGGCACCGCCCCAAACACGGCTCAGCTTTCCGCTAGCTTCCAGCTCTGCAAGGTCGCGATGGATGGTCATCGCACTCACATTAAACCGTTCCGCCAAGCTCTCGGTGCGAACTGATTTCTCTACTCGCAGTGTGTCCAGTATTCCAGCGCGCCGCGCACGGGCACCCATCTTTTCCACGTAATCCCTCTCTCCGCGACCGAAAAAATTAACATTACATGTGCTAATTATTAGCAGACTTTCCCCATTTTCAACATGATTGAGCAAATAAAACATCATTAAGTTTGTAAAATTCCATATTTCCAAGGACTATCGCTCTAAAAATGTTGACGTTTGTGGATTTGATGTTAGTTTATGAAATACAGATCACATAAACGCTCTTGCCTGCCACAGCTCACTAGTTCGGGCAGAGTTGAAATAAGAAACGGAGAACCCATGGCACAACAACCACTTGTGGACCGCCTTGGTTTGCCAAGGCCACTGGTTTGGGGCTTCATCGGCTTAACAATTTTCATGATTGGTGATGGCGTTGAGACCAACATCTTGGAGCCTTTCCTCTCCAGCGAACACGGTTTCAGCGTCTCCCTTGCGGGCACCCTCGTAACTGTCTACGGCATCGCCGTGGCAATTGCTGCCTTCTTTGCCGCAGCTCTGTCCGACCTGTGGGGTCCACGCAAAGTCATGATGCTCGGTGCCGCTATTTGGATATTTTTCGAACTCATCTTCCTGCTTCTGGCATTGACCACTAGCAATACAGTGCTCATCTTTTTGTCGTATGGGTTACGCGGTTTCGGTTACCCGCTATTCGCCTACGCTTTTTTGGTCTGGATTACCGCGGTATCTCCTGCCAAAAAACTAGGAACAGGCACGGGCTGGTTCTATGTTTCCTTCTCTGCTGGACTTCCCACCTTGGGTGCCCTCGTCGCTACAATTTCCATTTCCTGGTTCAACCTGGATTTCTATCAGACCCTGTGGGTCTCTCTGACCCTGGTCATCATTGGTGCTGCCTGCGCACTTATCGGAGTCAAAGAGCGCATCGGTCGCAAGCCGCTGGTAGAAGATGCTGATGATGTGACACAAACCCTAGGTGCTTCCTTCCGGCTGATTATCCGGAATCGCAAGGCGCGGTTTGTTACTTATATCCGCACCATCAACTCCATTCCTACCTACGCAATGGCGGTATTTTTCCCAGCCTATTTCACCGACGACCTAAATTGGCCCCTGTCATGGTTCCTCATCTTGACCACCGTGATTTACTCCGTGAACCTGCCGTTCAATCTCCTTTTCGGCAACCTCGGAGATAAGCTCGGCTGGTCCAAAACCGTCGTATGGGCTGGTGCGGTCGGCTGCGGAGTCATGATGGCACTGGTGTACTTCGTGCCCATGATGTCAGTCAGCATTGGCCTGCCGGACGGCGTCGGGTTCGCATTGACTCTTGCCTGCGGCGCGCTCTTTGGCGTCACCTTGGCCGGATTCGTACCGCTTTCGCCACTTGCAGTCTCGCTAAATCCTTCTCGCCCAGGTGCCGCGATGGCTGCGTATAACCTTGGTGTCGGTGGCGCCGTCGCTGCCGGCCCTGCGTTGGTGGCCATCTTTTACCCCTTAGTTGGAGCTACAGGTCTCGTAATCATCTTCGTCATCTTATTTGCACTGGCAGCTCTCATGGCGCATAGCCTTCGGGGGACCCAACCAGGCTTTGATGGTGTCCCTGAGCTTGCCGAAGACGAGACTTTTGAAGAAGCCGCAGCCCAAGGTGACGTTCCCCCAATCCAAAAACCATAGGAGTCTTTCATGCACCTATCCACGAATAATCTCAACGCCCTGTCCGCTCAGGTAAAGGTCCCAGACTATGACCGGAGCGAAGTCGCCCCAGGTATCGTCCACTTTGGCGTTGGCGGATTCCACCGCGCGCACCAGGCGCTATACTTAGATAAGCTCATGAGCCAAGGCAAGGCGATGGATTTCGGCATCATTGGAATGGGCGTTATGCCTTCCGACGCCCGGATGCGCGACGCCCTCCACTCCCAAGACTGCCTCTACACCCTGACTGAAAAATCCCCAGACGGTACGGAAGAATCTCGCGTCGTGGGATCGATAATCGATTACGTCTACTCCCCTGATGACCCAGCAGCTGCGGTAAAGCTTCTCGCCGATCCACAAATCCGCATTGTCTCGCTGACGGTGACGGAAGGTGGCTATAATTTCGACCACGTTAAGGGCGAATTCGACCTAAACAATGAACATGTCGCTGCCGATATTTTGGACTTGCAAAAAGGAGACTTTTCTCAGCTTCGGACCTTTTATGGGTTAGTCACTGCCGCGTTGATTTCTCGCTGGCGCCAAGAAACTGCTCCATTCACGGTCATGTCCTGCGATAATATCCAGGGCAATGGCGAAATGGCGCATCGCATGTTCAAAGCCTTCGCAGGCGCTGTAGATTCCGAATTAGCGGAGTGGATCGAGGGGCATGTTTCGTTCCCAAATTCCATGGTTGACCGCATTACCCCGGAAACAACCGATGCAGACCGTTCGGAAATTAGTGAAAAATTTGGCTACGTTGATGAATGGCCTGTTTCCTGCGAGGACTTCACGCAGTGGGTGCTCGAGGAGAATTTCGTCAATGATCGTCCGCCTTATGAAGATGTTGGTGTAGAAGTAGTCGACGATGTTGTTCCTTATGAGCTCATGAAACTACGCCTGCTCAATGCTTCTCACCAGGGCCTATGCTATTTCGGCTATCTCGCAGGTCACCGTCTAGTACACGATGTGATGGCAGATCATCGCTTCCAAGACTTTCTGCTTGCTTATATGGAGCGGGAAGGCACTCCGTCTTTGCAGCCTCTGCCGGGAGTCGACTTGGATGCCTACCGTAAGGAACTCATTGACCGCTTCGGCAATTCGGCCGTCAAGGACACCGTTGCGCGCCTATGTGCCGAATCTTCGGATCGTATTCCGAAATGGCTACTGCCTGTCGTGCGGGAGAATTTGGCCGCTGGCAACGCGCCGGTAACCCTGTCGGCGGCAATCGTGGCATCGTGGGCACGCTACGCTGAGGGCATAGACGAGAGTGGTGACGCGATCACTATCGTCGATCCCCTGGCTGACCGCCTGCAGCGCAATGCACAAAGCAACCGCACTGATTCTTTAGCCTTCATCCGCGACCGAGAAATCTTTGGCGACTTATGCGAGAACTCTATCTTTACCGCTGAGTACGCTCGCGTTCTTGAATCGCTGCATGCCCAAGGCTCCATAGCTACGCTAGATATGCTGCTTTCTGAGCTGGACTAATCGAAAATTCTAAGGAGTACCAATGACTGACACTATGCGCGCTGTGGTAACGACCGGACATGGCGATATCGAAATCAAAAACGTCCCTGTACCCCAGCCGAAGCCCACAGAAGTGGTCATCGAACCGGTAGGAACAGGGATCTGCGGAACCGATTTACATCTAGTAAAAGGTGATTATGTCACTAGCAAGTACCCTCTAATCCTAGGACATGAGATGGCTGGCTACGTCACTAAAGTGGGAGACGATGTCTTGGACATTGCCGTTGGTGATTACGTGGGAGCAAATCCCAATGTCACGTGTGGTAAATGCACATGGTGTAAACAAGAAGCCACCAATCTCTGTGAACAAATCTCGCCAGCCGGCATTATCCAAGATGGTTCGTGCGCAGAGTACGTAGCCATGCCTGCAGAGTTTGTTTATAAGTTATCAGCTGATATTCCCCACCACGTCGCTCCACTGACCGAGCCTCTATCCTGTGTCCTGCATGCGCTCGATCGAGCACCGGATTGGAGGGACCAAGACATGGTTATCTTCGGTGCAGGTTCTATCGGCCTAGTGGCACTTATCGTCGCGCTGGATGAAGGTGCTACCAGTGTTTCTGTCGTCGAGCCCAACCCAACTCGTCGCAAACAAGCCCTGAAGCTGGGAGCGGCGCAAGCTGTGGAGTCCGCCGCCGAGCTGGAGCGTGATTCCTATGACCTCACACTCGATGCTTCTGGGCACGCGGACGCGATTGCTGATGCCATTCGTATCCTCGGTAAACGCGGACGCCTCATCCAAATGGGCGTCGCATCTCCAGATGCCACGATTGACTTCCATCCCATCGATCTCTTCGAAAAGGAAATCTCGCTGATTGGGTCCCAGTCTTTGGCCAATATGTATCCGGCTGCTGCCGAACGCATGGCTTCATTACACGAGAAACTCGGAGATTTGGTCACTGGTACCTTCCCCGTGGATCAGTATGAAGAAGCTCTTGAGGCGATGAAGAGCCCAGAACACATCAAGATTTTCATTACTGCTCAATAATTGGACGGTGTCTTGCGGTCAAACCGCGAGGTTACACATCAGCACGTTGCACCATGGAGGACGACGGACTATGAACTGTCGTCCTCTTTTCATTCAGTATTACTATTGCCCATACACATTTTGGTAACGGTTATTTAGGCTTTCGATAGCGTCTTGCGGAATAGGCTTCGGCTCACCTAGTTCTTTGGCCAAGTGCACGGCCCGCGCAACTTCTTCAACCATTACTGCAGCCTTTACAGCCTTTTCTGCATCTGCACCGATGGTAAAAGGTCCATGGTTTTGCATTAGCACCGCTGGTGAACGAGACTCGCGCAAAGTTTCCACGATGCCCCGGCCAATGGAATCATCGCCGATAATGGCAAAGGGGCCGACTGGCACTGGACCACCAAACTCATCTGCCATCATGGTCAGAACACACGGTATCTCTTCGCCGCGAGCCGCCCACGCAGTCGCAAAACTCGAATGGGTATGGACAACACCGCCAACTTCTGGCATGTGCTTATACACATAAGCATGGGCTGCAGTATCGGACGATGGGGCACGAGTTCCATCGATGAGCTCACCATCAATATCGCAGACCACCATCGCCTCGGCGCTCAGCTCTTCATAGCGCACACCGGAGGGCTTTATTACAAAAATGTCCTGCTCGCTTGGCTCACCCGAAGGGTCAATGATGATTCGTTCTGAGATATTTCCCGCAGTCCATACCACCAATTCCCATCGCGGCAATTCTGCATGCAGATTGCTTACGCGCTGACGAGTTTCAGCAACCTTAGCCTGTACTTCCGAGTGAAAATCTGAAAGTTGTTGTACCATTGCTTCTCCTTTTTGGTAAATCTGTTTTAGTCTTCTTGAGAATCTATTGGCAGCACTCTTGTAGCCGCTTCCTGCATTTCCAGTCCGGCGACGAAACGGTCAAGGTACGTAGCAAAGCCGTCGATTTCGCGTCGATCTGGTTGACGTACTCGCGTAGCATCATCGCCGCTAAAAATTTCCTCGTTCAAATAATCTGACAGGTCCTTTTCCGAACCCATATAACTCGCGAGAAGGGCGATTCCCCATGCTCCCCCTTCACCGGCTGATTCAGCCACAGCCACTGGTGTCTTTAATGCAGCTGCCAGAAAGCGCTGGGCGACGCCCACGGTGCGGAAGATCCCACCGTGTGCCTGGATAACCTCGACCGAAATTCCCTCTTTTTCTAATAACCGCATGCCCAGGGCGAGGGAGGCGAACACACTGTACAGGTTCGCACGCATCAAATTCGCGAGGGTAAAATTGGCATTTGGAGTACGCGCTACCATGGGGCGGCCTTCAAGTAGGCCCGCTACTGGCTCACCAGCTCGAAATGGGTACACTACTACCCCACCACCGTCGGGCTCACCGCGGAGGGCCTCGGTCAAAATGGCGGTGTAAACATCGTCCATACTGTCAATGCCTTTGGCACCGAAGGCTACCGCTACATCGCTGAAGAGCGACGTCCAGTCCGAAATCTCTTGTGCACCGTTATTACAGTGGACCATTGAAACGGGAATACCCGTTGGAGTAGTAACTGGGTCAATTTCCGGGTAAGCCTGACTCAAAGGATTTTCGTGAACCAGCATTGCGAAAATTGAAGTTCCCACACTGACATTTCCGGTATTTACACTGACGGCATTCGTCGCCACCATTCCGGTACCGGCGTCACCTTCGGGTGGACACAAAGCCACGCCCGATTGAAGATCACCACTTGGATCCAGCAGTTCAGGGTGTTCCAAAACGCCTGCTTCCGCGCCTGCGGACAGTGGAGTCGGCAATAGCGCAGCAATATCATAACCGGTAGTTTCTCGAAACTTCTCTAGGGCTGTTGAGTCATATTCACCCGTATGAGGATCTATGGGAAACATGCCTGAAGCATCGCCGACGCCGAGTACCTTCTTATCGGTCAATTGCCAATGAACATAGCCTGCCAGCGTAGTGAGGAATTTGATGTCTCCTACGTGGGGTTCTTCAGCACGTAGTGCTTGATAAAAATGGGCCACCGACCAGCGCATCGGAATATTGACGCCAAATAAATCGGAAAGCTCTTCTGCGGCCTCTCCGGTATAAGTGTCCCGCCATGTCCGGAATGGAACGAGCTGTTTGCCGTCGACGTCAAATGGCAAGTAACCATGCATCATCGCAGAGACACCCATGCTGCGGAGTCGAGAAAGGTTGTGCCCCGTTTGCTGCTCCACGGTGGCTTTTACCTCTGAGTAGGCGGCACGCAGCCCGGACCAGACATCTTCTAAAGAATAGGTCCAGTGCCCCTCGATATAGTCGTTATCCCAGGTATGCGAACCGGTAGCTAGAACCGTGCCCGACTGATTGATCAAACAAGCTTTAATTCGAGTTGAGCCTAGCTCCACGCCCAGCGAGGCTGAGCCGCTGCGGATAGCCTCAGCGAATTCACTTTCGGTGTCCTTGCTCATGAAATTTCTTTCTTGAATGGGGCCATAATTTCCACCATTCTACGCAATCTCAAGAATACGGATTTAGACATTCCACAGCCTCCTCTCACTGGCCACTCGGACGATGAGAGGAGAGTTTTACTTACTTCTTCGCGACGTTGGCGGTAATCCTGTCGACAACGTCATACGCCTTACCAGGGAATCTCAACCAAGGAGAACTCCGCAGCCAATACCTCGCCGGCGATGGTGTCAGCGTGGCGCTGCGCCCACTCCTTCTTATCTTTGGGCACGCAAAGGACCACCGAGAGGCGGTCAGGTGTCAGATGCGAGTTTTTGGTACCGGTGTTCTGGGGACTCGGTACTGCCGTGTTCTGGGTAGTTGGTACCGGGGCGGCCCGAATGAGTCGGCCCGGCTTTATGCTCTATTTGTCCGGTCCTATTGGGATGTGGCTTTGCGCATGTCAAAGTCTCCTATGCGGATTCGGTGGCCGTTGTTGAGACGGCTTACGACTGAGGGCCTGACCCCCGGAAAATGGACACGTCGGGGTTAGGCCCCGCCCCAATGTATGTGCGATCTGCGTATAGCTAGCACCGTCAAGGCATATCGTAAGAATCTGTTTGAAGTTAGCCACAACAATGAGCTTCTTTCAAAGTAGAAGTTGATGCGACACCAACGAATCGTGGTGTCGCATCAACTATGAAAGAAAACCCTTGCAGTACCAGGTACGTGCCCATTACGTTGTTAGCAGTTCCGCTCGGAGGAGCCCAGGATTCGTAATCCTAGCCCCATGCTGGGGCAGGTTATGTTTATCTGCGTTCCTTCTGCCTTGTGGCAATGGAACTAGTCGCTGGCTTCGGTATGGCTTATTTCTGTCCCTGTCTGACAATGATCCGGGGGGTGATGCCGCCGAAGGCAGTGACATACTCCAAACTGCTAATAGGAACCTGACCCAGCCCAGGTGGTATGAGGTCTCACAGTAATGTGGATGCCAGCGTGAAGTATGTCCGACCAACCCCAGCGATGAAGCTTAAATAATCCAACTTCTCATTCATCGCCAGGAGGCATACACCCATGGCCTATGACTTCGTCATTGGCGTGGACGTCGGCAAATACTTCCACCACGCCTGCGTCCTCGATCCCCAAGGCAGACAAGTCCTGTCCAGGCGCATCAACCAGCATGAAGGCTCGCTACGCAAGCTCTTTGGCCAATTCCTCGCTGACGACGCCTCGGTCCTTGTCATTGTCGATCAACCCAACAACATCGGCCGGTTAACCGTCGCAGTCGCCCAAGACATGGGCGTCGACGTTCGCTATCTACCAGGACTTGCCATGCGGCAGCTCTCTCGCATCCACGTCGGCAACTGTAAGACCGATGTGCGCGACGCCTACGTTATCGCCCATGCCGGTCTTAACCTTCCAGATTCCTTGCGCAGTGTCGACCGCGTTGAGGACGTCTTTATCCAGCTGAAAGTTCTCAACGGTATCGACGAAGACCTCGCCCGGGCCTACACACGCCTGATTAACCAGATGCGATCCGCGCTCGTGGGAACCTATCCTGCATTCGAACATGTCCTGCGCGGACAGATGATTCACCGAAAGTGGATCCTCCACCTACTTGCGAAATACGGTGGCCCCACCAAGATTCGACGCATCGGTAGAACACGCCTGAAAGCCTTTGCACGCAAACACAGGGCACGCAATCCTGAGCCTGTCATCGATGCCATGCTTGCTGCCATCCACGAACAGACCGTGTCCATTGCCGGCGCAGAATACGCCGAACTTGGCGTCACAATGTCCGCCACAGATGCACTGGCCAAACTAGAGCACCGCAAGGAAATCGAAGCGCAGGTACTCAAGCTGATTCAGGACATTCCGCAGACCGAGATTCTTTTATCCATGCCTGGTATCGGCCCGCGTAGCGCCGCGCAGATCCTCATGACTGTTGGCGATATGTCCGACTTCCCCGATGCAGCCCACCTAGCGTCCTATGCAGGCCTATCACCGCGGACGAATCAGTCGGGAACGTCCATTATGTCGAATTCACCCAACAGGGCTGGCAACAAAAAATTAAAGAACGCCCTATGGCAATCATCTTTTGCATCGATCAGATTCCACGAGCGTTCCCGGCAATTCTATGAACGAAAACGCAAAGAAGGCAAAAGACACAACGCCGCAGTCGTCGCACTCGCACGCCGACGCCTCAACGTTCTCTTCGCCATGATGCGAAACGGCGAGCTCTACCGAGATATCTCCACAGCCCAGGAGGCCGCAGCAGCCTAGAACCAACAGACCCTCACCTCAAGCCGATTGCGCAAAAGCCCAATCGGCTCCTCACCGTGCCCGAAAACAACATCTACGAGGCAAAGCAGAAGCCCTTCACACCCCCAACAAACTCACCCACGGAGTTGACAACCTATATAGGAACACATTACCAGCAGACTTAACAACAACCTTGACGGGTTTATCTACGCCATAATCATAGTAAATTGGGAAAACGGATATTTCATCGTTGGCCTTTAGCTCAACCCCTTGAGGAACGTCGAATTTAAAGGAGATAACTTCACCTTTAGAGGAATTTCCCTGAAGTTGAAGCTCTAAAATTTTGAAGTTCGGGAAAGCAATCCAAATTTTTTTGATTTGACCCGGGAGCACAAAAAGCGAGCCGGTAACTTCCTTATCCCCCACTTTGGCATCGTTTACCATTAGAGAAGCTCCAGGCTGCTGTTCATCACCCGCAGGGCCCATGCCACCATCGCCGGATAAAGCATTATTGTAATACACCACCCCGGCGACCCAAGAAGGTAGCACATGATTCAGCGCTTCTTCAGAATGGAGACGAGTACCGTCTGCACTCAAGAGCTGCTTAGCCACTTCTCTCAATTCCTCAACATTTAGCAGAGAGATCTGGTCCCCACTCCAATTGCAGTTACGCTGCAGATGTTTCGCAATGTTGACATTGATTGCAGCATCAATATCGATGCCTGCCTGGAAGTTCTGCGCACAGGTAAGGTGCTCATCAGCAGCCCAAGCGACTGGAGTAACAGCGGTAGTTACGAGGGACACAGAGAGCGCCACAGAAGCGAGAACACGCTTATTAAGTTTCATACGAACCTTCCAAGGGGTACTACAAGCTACGGGCCCTAAACGCCTCAATGTACTTTCAAGGAAAGGAAAGCATGAGCGGACACCGCAGAAAGTGGGATAACACGACCCATGTCGTGCCATTGACGTTTTTAAACGCAGAATTAGTAAATCATATTGGTTTCCCGTTCAATAGTTCCCCCGCTAAAAAGTGTGCGACATCACTCAATAGCCATGCCTGTAGCGCAGCATAACGCTTATCGATAGTGGACCCCGTTAAATGGGGATGTCCACTCGGTACATCAAGTAGCGCGAGCCTAAAGCTAAACAATCAGAGGCCGCTTCCCTGCCCTCCTTTAACCAAAAAGAACCGGAGCACCTCCGCAAGGAGGGCTCCGGTTAAGTTCCCATCTGAAGCACAGTCTCAGATGGAATTAGAACTTGATGTTGAACTGTGCCAAGAAGTCACGCAGTGGCTGCAAGATACGGGCCAGGCCTGCGTTCTGGTTGAAGATTTTAGCAATGCCTGCCACCACAGTGGCCAAACCAGCAAGACCAGAAATTACGCCAAAAATATTGCCGAAGTTAGAGCTGCCCTCTCCAGATTCATTGCCCGGCACCGGCGGCTTTGGCATTTTGTCACCGGCACCCGGATTGTCGCCCGGTTCTTCTGCCTTATCGGCAGCTTCATTAATTTCTGCCTCATAGTTGACCTCCGCGGTCGTTAACTGGTCAATCTCCTCGGGACTGATAGCGAAAGAACCGTCCGCTTTCTTCAACTCTTTAGCCACCGACTTCAAGTCTTCAATATTGAGCTTGGAAATCTGCTCGGCGGTCATTTTGCAGTTCCGCATCAAGTGTTCCGCCACATTGCCGTTTGCATCGGCGTCAAAATCACTTCCCACGCGGAAGTTCTGTTTGCACCGTAGATGCGGCGCATCATCATCAGCCCATGCGCCGGGAGCAACAGCGGTAGTAGCGAGGGATACAGACAATGCTGCAGAAGCGAGAACGCGCTTATTGAGTTTCATACGAACCTTCCAAGGGGAACTACAAGCTACGGATTCCATACGTCACGGTTTACCTTCAAGGAAGGGAAAACATGAGCGTACACCGCAGAAAGTGGGATAACACGACCCGCGTCGTGCCATTTACGTTTTTGAACGCAAGATTAGTAAACCATATTGTTTTCCCATCTAAAAGAACCATACTGAAAAAGTGTGTGCGATCACTAAAAAGACGCGGGTCTAGTGGACAATGTAACGGTTGCCAATGGTGTCCTAGTTAAACATGTTCCAACGATTGCGTCGACTTCGATGGCACGCTCCACATCACAGTCCGCATTTCCATCTCCCGTGTTTTGTATTCGTTCCCCGCCTATTGGACGCACTGATTCGCAAGTGCACAAAGCGGCCCGGCCGAACGCTGTAGAAAGCATCCGGCCGGGCCGTTTAGAGCACGCGCTGTGCGCTCTTAGTTCTTCGCTACGGTAGCGGTGACTCCGGTGAGGATATCGTGGGCACCCGCAAGCGGTTCGGTGACCACGGAGAACTCCGTAGCCAGCACCTCGCCCGCGATGGTGTCAGCGTGGCGCTGCGCCCACTCCTTCTTGTCTTCGGGCACGGCAAGAACCACGGAGATGCGGTCAGATACGTCGAAGCCGGAATTCTTGCGGGCATCCTGCAGGCCGCGGATGACGTCGGCGGCCCACCCTTCGGCCTCGAGTTCTTCGGTGACCTCGGTATCCAGGACGACGAGACCATCCAAGCCCTCGATGCGGGCCGTGGAATCCGGGTTCGCAGCCTGCAAACGCTCGGTGTATTCCTCAGGGCTCAAGACGATGTCGCCGTCTACCACTACCTCATCGCCGCGGCGCTCGTAGTTGCCCGCCTTAAGGTTCTTGATGGCGCGCTGGACATCCTTGCCCAAGCGCGGGCCGGCAACCTTAGCGTTGCAGACCACCTGGAAGGTGCCGACGGAATCGACATCATCAGTAAGCTCAACCTCTTTGACATTGACCTCGTCGCGGATGATGTCGGCGAAGTCCGCCAGGCTCTGGGAGCCAGCGAAGGCTACGGTCAGCTTTGGCAGTGGCAGGCGGTTGCGCAGCTTATTGGCCTTGCGCACCGAAGACGCAGCCGATGCCACCGCGCGGGTAGCGTCCATGGCAGAAACCAGGTCCGCATCCGCGGGGTAATCCTCGGCCTTGGGAAAATCCGCCAGGTGGACGGAGCGCTCACCGGTCAGGCCACGGTAGATGACCTCGGCGACGTGCGGCAGCAGCGGGGCAACCACGCGCGTGGTGGTCTCCAGCACGGTGTAGAGGGTATTGAAGGCCTCCGGGTTGGCATCCTCGCCGCCCCAGAAGCGATCGCGGGAGCGGCGGACGTACCAGTTGGTCAGCACATCGGCGAAAAGGCGAACCTCTTCGGTAGCGGTGGCGATATCGGTCCCCGCCAGCGCGGCATCGACATTGGCCACAAGATCGTGGGTCTTGGCCAGGATGTAGCGGTCAAGCACGTGCGTGGAACTCGTATCGAACTTAGCTTCCTGCTCGGCGTAGAGCTGCAGGAAGGTGTACGCATTCCAGATGGGAAGCAGCGCCTGGCGCACGCCCTCGCGGATGCCCTGCTCGGTGACGATGAGGTTGCCGCCGCGCAGGATGGGCGAGGACATCAGGAACCAACGCATGGCATCGGAACCATCGCGGTCAAAGACCTCGTTGACATCCGGGTAGTTGCCCTTGGACTTGGACATCTTGAGCCCGTCATTGCCCAAGACGATGCCGTGGGCCACGACCTTCTTGAACGCCGGGCGGTCAAACAGCGCGGTGGACAGCACGTGCAGCAGGTAGAACCAGCCGCGGGTTTGCCCGGAGTACTCCACGATGAAGTCCGCCGGCGAGTGGGTTTCAAACCACTCCTTGTTTTCAAACGGGTAGTGCTTTTGCGCAAACGGCATGGAGCCGGACTCGAACCAGCAGTCCAGCACGTCCGGCACGCGGCGCATGGTGGACTTGCCGGTGGGATCGTCCGGGTTGGGGCGGGTCAGCTCATCGATGTGCGGGCGGTGCAGCGACTCCGGGCGCTTGCCGAAGTCCCTCTCCAGCTCATCCAAAGAGCCGTAGACGTCCATGCGCGGGTACTCGTCATTATCGGACATCCACACCGGGATGGGCGCGCCCCAGTAGCGGGTGCGGGAGATATTCCAGTCGCGGGCGCCTTCCAGCCACTTACCAAATTGGCCATCGCGGATGTGCTCCGGCAGCCACTCGATCTCGTTGTGGTTAAGCTCCACCATGCGATCGCGGAATTCGGTGACCTTTACGAACCATGCGGGCAGAGCCATGTAGATAAGCGGCTCGCCCGAGCGCCAGGAGTGCGGGTAGGAGTGCTCGATGGTGACGTGGCGCACCACTCGCCCAGCGGCCTTGAGGTCTTTGATGATGGACTTATTCGCATCGAAGACCAGTTGGCCCTCGTATGGCGGGACCTGGGAGGTGAACTTGCCGTCCTCATTCACTGGGACCACCAACTCGATGTCGTATTCATTGGTGGTATTCATATCGTCTTCACCAAAGGCGGGTGCCTGGTGGACAACACCCGTACCGTCTTCGGTGGTGACGTAGTCCGCCAACAGCACCTGGTAGGCATTGCGCAGGTCTGGGAAGAAGCCGAAGATCGGCTCGTACTTAAAGCCCTCGAGCTGCGCGCCGGTAAAGGTGTCCAGCACCTCCGCCTCACCCAGTTCCTTTTCCAGGGTGCCCAGCAGGTTTTCGGCCATGATGAACGTGCGGCCGGCGAATTCGCCGTCGGTGGCCTTAAACAGTGCATAGGAGACCTCCGGGTGAACCGCCAGCGCCTCGTTGGACGGCAGGGTCCAGGGGGTGGTGGTCCAGGCGAGGAAGGAGGCATCGGCAAGCGCGGGGTAATCCGCCAGTGTCTTCTCCGCCGCGGTGCCCTCTCGAGCGCCTGCGACCGGGAAGGTCACCGTCAAGGTGGGATCCTGGCGCATCTTATAGGAATCATCCAAGCGCGTTTCCTGGTTGGACAAGGAGGTATGCTCCGCCCAGGAATACGGCAGGACGCGGAAGCCCTTGTAGATCAGGCCCTTGTCATACAGCTCCTTGAAGGCCCACATGACCGATTCCATGAAGTTGATATCCATGGTCTTGTAGCCATTATCAAAGTCCACCCAACGCGCCTGGCGGTTGACGTAATCTTCCCACTCATCGGTGTATTCCAGCACCGACTTAGCGCAGTACTCATTGAACTTATCCAGGCCCATGGCTTCGATCTGGGCTTTATCGGTAATACCGAGCTGCTTTTCCGCTTCCAACTCCGCCGGCAGGCCGTGGGTATCCCAGCCGAAGACGCGGGGGACGTAATTTCCGGCCATCGTGCGGTAACGCGGCACGATATCCTTGACATAACCGGTCAGCAGGTGGCCGTAGTGTGGCAAGCCATTGGCAAAGGGAGGGCCATCATAAAAGATGTATTCGGGGCAGTCCTTGGTCTTTTCCAAAGAAGCCTGGAACGTATCGTCCTGCTTCCAGTACTTCTGGACTTCTTCTTCCATGTCCGGGAAACGGCTCGAGCCGCCGGTCATATCGACCTTGGGGTAAATCTTTTTCACCATTATCTTCCTTCACGCTGTAACTTGATGCAGGGACGGGCCAATGGCTCGCGGTACCACCCTGCTTGAGCTAAAAGCTCCGCTTCGTTTCGGTGAAGGAGATAACGGTCCCACCCGTTCAGTTCTACTGAGCCTTATGGCCGTTCTTCTGAATTGCTCCCCCGGTGATGGCCGGATCATCGCATGTGCCCGCCAGTATAGCGCCACAAGAACGCTGTGCACAAAAGTTATCCACAGGTAGAAATTTTCCTGTTGTACGTGGTTGCACGCGGCCATAGATTATGAAGCATGACCGCGCTCGAGAATTACTTAGCAGCTATGGCCCCGGGGATGGATATCGTCGCCGGGTGCGCTGGCCTGTCTGAGGACGATCTGCGGGCGCATGGTGCGCCGGAGCACACGGCGCGGGAGCTTATCCTGCTCAAAGAGGCTTATTGCGGAAACACCAAATTCACCGGCCGACGCCGGCGAGCCATGGACGGTGCCCGGCGCAATGGTCATTCCATCGTGGCGTTGTCCATCATCGAAAAGTATGCCCGCAAGATGCCCACGCTTTTCGATGCCTGGCTTCTCCGCGAGCAGCTCTGCACCACCAACGCCGGCACGGCGGACCTAGAAAAACTGGCAAAATCTAAGCTACCTGCGAAAAAGAAGAAGGTCAAGCCTGGGGTGCGCATCATTCGCCGCAAGAACGCGTCGTGGACCCTGGCCATCGATGCGCGCTCCACGCTTATTGCAGACCTTCATGCCGCGCTAAAAGAGAGCAGCAAGGAGCCGCTCGAGGCGGTGGAACAGACCTTTTTCGGCGGCGGCTCCGCCGTGAAGACCACGGTGATGACCAATGTCCTGGTCAGCCTGGATGACTACGTGCGCATCATCAACGGCGATGGCGAGGAAATCCAGCTCCAAATGACCAATGGCGCTACGCTTACCGGCACCGAGTACCTCGAGCGCGCGCTTAAGGATCGCGGGTTGATTACGCTTATTAGCCCCTATGAGGGAGCGGTGAACCTGTACCGCACGGAGCGCTTTGCCAATGCGAAACAACGCCTGATGGCCGCTGCAGAAAACCCAATCTGTCCGTGGCCGCGGTGCAATAAGCCCGCTGACGAATGTCAGATTCATCATTTGGAGCCGTGGTTGCACGGTGGATTGACCAACATAGGTAACTTATCCACAGCCTGCGCCTACCACAACGGGGTCAACGATGATGACCCCAATGCCCCGCCACTGCGCGGGCACCTCGTCCGCCGGCATGGAACTATCCGGTGGGATCCCCCAGATTAGATAAAGGTTATACGTGGTTCGTGGTGGATCCTCGGAGGAGACCGCCGCAGGAACGGGATTCAGGAACCGGACGCGGGTTCCGAGGGATCCTAGGAAACCGCGATCCGGTAAACCGCAGATGGTGCGAATGATTGCGGGCGGTGCGGGCAGTTGGGGTGGTGCGGTTAGTGCGGCTGGCACTGGCGTTGGACCCCACCGGCTAGACGAGGCGCCGCCGTGCGCCTACTTTGGCATGCCGCAATGGCGGGAGCTAATACTTCTGACGGAACATGGCCGAATCTACCCCAGCCTGACCCAGCCGGATCAAGGCTGAGCGATCCTGGACGGCGCTGGGCCTAGTTCTGCTTCCAGCCCTGAGACAGGTCTTCTTCAAGGGCGTTATTATCCGCACGGTACTTGCGCGCCCAATCGATAATAAACAACACGATACCGGAGCCCGCTGCAATAAAAACGAGGTACAACGCCCAATCGGCGGTGTTTAAGACATACATCACCAAAGCCACGAAGGCCACAAGGGCAAGGACGAGGGCAGCAACGAGCATGTCAGTTCCTCTCAGAGGGGGTTAAAAGTAGCTATGGGAACAATCATAGCGAGGTGGATAAAACCACAATAGCGCCCACTCCCCTAGAGTCGTGGGCGCTACGGGTAACTATTTTGACTTAGTTACTGCCAACCGGCTACTTAGTTCTTGCCGGCATCGCCGTTTGGTGCGGCGGTTCCGCGGGTCTCGAGCTCTTCCAGCTGGGACTCGAGGAGGGTCTTCAAGCGGGTGCGGTACTCACGCTCGAAGGTGCGCAGCTCGGAGATGCGCGCCTCCAGGGCGGTCTGCTGCTGCTTGACCGTGTTCATGACCTCGGTGTGCTTCTTCTCGGCATCGGCCTGCAGCGATGCGGCCTTCTCCTCTGCCTGACGAATCTGGGCCTCGGCGCGAGAGGAAGCATCGGACTCGGTCTGCTGAGCCTTGGACTCTGCCTCAGAAACCAGCTTCTTGGAGCGGGCTTCTGCATCCTGCACCTGAGCGTCGTACTTCTTCTGCGCCTCGGCAAGCTGTGCCTTGGAACGGGAGTCGGCATCGGAAAGCTGCTTTTCTGCCGCCGTGCGGGCCTCAGACAGCATGGACTCAGACTCTGCGCGAGCCTCAGAGGTCAGGCGGTCCGCCATCTCCTGGGCCAAGCCCAGAACGCGGGCTGCCTGCATGTGCGTATCCGGGGTAGCCAAGCCATCTGCGCCCTGTGCCGCACCAGCACCGGCAGCGGCCGCTGCGGCGCTGGAGGCAGCCGAGTTGGAGGAACCAGCGGCGGAAGCGGACTTCTTCAGGCTCTCGTTCTCGCGCTGGGAAGACTCCAACTTCTCCTTGGCCTGCTTAGCCTCTGCGCGAGCCTCCTCGGCTTCCTTCTTGGCCTTCGCGGCCTCATCGCGAGCGGCCTTGAGCTCAGCGGTATTAGCGGCGGCGGTGGCGCCAGCTGCGGTGGCATCGGCACCGCTTTCCTTGGCCTTTGCGGCCTCGGCCTGGGCGGCCTTTACCTGCTCCTGGGCCTTCTTGGTTTCTTCCTTAGCGCGAGAGACCTCGGACTTGGAATCTGCCAACTTGGTTTCATACTCAGCACGCAGCTTGGCCTCAATCTCCTTGCGCAGAGCTTCTTCATCTGCGCCAGAGGTTGCGGCGGCTGCGGCACCAGCCCCTGCTCCGCCGGCCTTGGCGCCGGAGCTAAGATCGCTCACCTGCGCCTGCAGGTCTTCGTTCTCATCCTGCAGTTGGGCAAGGGCGTCCTCAACGAGGTCGAGGAACTGATCTACCTCATCCTCGTTGTAGCCACGCTTGCCAATTGGCGGCTTGCTGAACGCGACGTTGTGTACATCAGCTGGTGACAGTGGCATGACTTGTCTTCCCCTTCGAGTTGATAGAACCCCGGAGGTTCCAGGGCCTTAGGAGCTGCGGTTCCAGTTTATCTAAACCTTCCCCACAAAGTTATATGTGGTTCATGATACGGATTATCGCATTTTATTGTAACCGAAAGTCCACAATAATGGACGTAACGCTGACTCTCAATGTCTACCACAGGTTACGGGGTGATGCGGGGTCGTCCTACAAGAAAATTACCTGCAGGAAAAGCGTCAGGAACGACAGGATGAAAAACAGCACTAGGACGGAAACATCCAGCGCGATTCCGCCCATCTGCAGCGGAGGAATGACCCGGCGCAGCGCCTTGACCGGCGGATCTGTGATGGCGAAAAGGGGCTCAGCGATGATCATAAACCAGCGCGGCGGGTTGAATTGCCGCGAGAAGGATTGGATCATCTCGATAATAATCCGGGCGATCAATACCCATGTATAAACCCTCACCAAGAAGATGAGAATAATTCCAATTTCAGTCACGATTACTCAGCCTATCGAATAGTCCCCCGCACGTGCGCATTGCGCACCGTACGGGGGTTAATGGGATGTGCGTCGTTGTACCTAGCCCGCGAACCTAGCGCAGACCGGCGGCGCGCTCTAGTTCAGGCTTGGCAATATCGGCGGACTTAGGCACGACGGCGAATACCTTGCGCTGGGTGTCCATGCCCTTCGACAGGTTGAGCATGCGGCCTTCCAGGCCGAAGCAGAGGCCTGCGGCGAAGTCGATGAAGCGCTTGGCGGTGCCGCGCTCGGCATCGGTAAGCTCAAAGACCACTGCATCGCCGTCGCGGAAGGGCTCGCCCACCTTGGCGGCGTCGTTGAACGAGGTCAGGGAGATTGCCACGATAGTCGGAACGAACTTTTCCTCGACGGGCGCTGGCGCTGGGGCCGGCTCGTAAGCCTGCGGGGCGCGGCGCGGGGCGTAGGCCGCAGAAGTGGCAGCTCCGTTGCCCGCGTAGCGCGGCTCGTCGTTGTAGTAGGCGTCGTCTTCTTCGAAATCCATCGGACCAAGCCCGAAGAAATTCTTCGTCCTATCAATGAATGACATTTTTGGGTCTCCCTCTGACCTAAATTTGTTCAAGTTCAAGCGCGCAAATGTAAATGATGTGACTCATGTGATTTACGCTGTGAAATGCGCTTTTGCGATATTTTTAACCTACTGGGCGCTTTCCCATGATGCTGGTTCCGACACGCACAATATCCGTCCCCGCGGCAATCGCCGCATCCATATCCGCGCTCATCCCAGCCGATAGTTTGAGCTGCCGGCCAAGGCGCTCGGACAGGCGATCCACGTCTGCGCGCACCGTAGAAAATACCTCCTGCGCATCGGCATCGAGGGGAGGAACCACCATGAGCCCGGCGAATTCTAGGTGCTCCGCCGCTTCGACAGCCTCGATGACCTCATCCAGCTCCTCGCGGACTACTCCACCGCGGGAGGTATCGCCATCGGCAGAAACCTGAATGAATATCGGGAGGTTGGACTCTCGCTGGCCGCGCTCTTTGGCCAGGCTCACGCCGCGGTCAAGCGCGTTGGCCAGTTTCACCGAATCCACCGAATGCACGCTGGCGGCCCACCGCGCGACGTGGTTGGCCTTCTTGGTTTGAATCTGGCCAATCATGTGAAAGCGCAGCTGGTCTAGTTTCTGCGCCTTTGCCCGGGCTTCTTGCTCGCGGTTTTCCGCTACATCTTCCACCCCGAGCTCCGCTAGAAGGGCGATATCCTCTGCGGGGTGGAACTTGGTCACGACCAGTAGCTGCGGTGATGGGCGGTCGTGCTCGGCAGCAATGGCGCTGATGTGTTCCTTCGTTACGGCAAGATTATCTGCCAGTTCTTGTTTCCGGTTACTCATGATTAGCCTCCAACCAAATCACACCGGCCTGGCGGCCGGTGGTTCCTTCGCGGCGATAAGAAAAGAAATCCGTGTCCTCAATGGTGCAGCGCGGATCCGAATCGATATTGGTAATGCCCAGGCCCATCAATTGGCGGATAAGCCCAGCGCGCACGTCGATGCCCCACGTCCCTTTCGCGGTCCTACACTTCGAGCCGGGAAGGCGCCGTTCGACATCGTTGGCCATTTCTTCTGGCACCTCGTAGTTTTTCCCGGATGCGGCGGGTCCCATGACCACCTGGATTCGCTCCGGCTGAGCGCCAAGTTTCTGCATCTCGCGCACGGTATTGACCACGATGCCGTTGCGGGCACCGAGCCGGCCGGCGTGGGCGGCGGCGATGACGCCGGCGGGGACATCGACAAGCAGCACGGGAGTGCAATCGGCGACGAGGACGCCAAGGCCAAGCCGGCGTTGCATGGTCACCACCGCATCCGTGGCTGGAACCGGTGACTCGTGCGGGCCGTCGATGACGGTGACCGTATTGGTGTGGAGCTGTTCCATCCATACGATGTTCTCGAGCCCGGTAACGCGCAAGAGGCGCTCGCGGTTGGCCGCGACGTTGGCGGGATCGTCGCCGACGTGACCGCCGAGATTAAAAGACTCATAGGGATATACAGACGCCCCGCCTGCACGGCTAGTAAAAACCATGCGGACGGGGCGGCTGGTGCGATGTTCCTCGTTTACTGGCATGCACACCAGCGTAGCGGTTTGCGCTTAGCGCATGAAGGACGGCACATCGAGATCGTCGTCGCCATCGTCATCGCGGCGCTGGCTTGGCCGGGACAGGCGGTAGTCTTCGCGGCGCTCCTCGCGGAAGCGATCGGAGTTGGTAAACAGGCCGGTGGATTCGGTGCGGCGCTCCTCGGGGCGGCGTTCTTCCACACGGCGGTCGTCGTAGCGACGATCGTCTACGCGGCGCTCATCAGCGCGGCGGTCCTCCACGCCACCCTGACCGGCGCGCGGCTCATAGGAGTGGCGCGGTGCGTAGTCATCGGCGGCGGGCTGGGCAGGTGCGGGGGTGGCGGAGTTGCCGGACTCGCGGTCACGGTTATCAAAGAGGGAGCCGGGCTTGCGCTGCTCGGGGGCGCGCTGGGCGGATGCGGCCTGGGCGGCATTGGCCTCGGCGTCGAAACCGGTAGCGATGATAGTGATGCGGATTTCATCGCCCAAGGTGTCATCGATGATGGTGCCGAAGATGAGGTTGACGTCTTCGTCGGCACGCTCTTCGACCATGGAGGCCGCGGAGTTGACCTCGTGCAGGCCCAAGTCGGAGCCGCCGGCGATGGACAGCAGCACGCCTTTGGCGCCTTCCATCGTGGATTCCAATAGCGGCGAGTTAATGGCCTGCTCAGCGGCGGTCATGGCGCGGTTATCGCCCCGTGCGGAGCCGATGCCCATCAGCGCGGAGCCGGCATCAGACATGACGGAGCGAACGTCAGCAAAGTCAACGTTGATCATGCCCGGGATGGTGATCAGGTTGGTAATACCCTGGACACCATTGTGCAGAACCTCATCGGCCGCGCGGAAGGCTTCCACGATGGAAAGCTCTTCCCCACCGAGCTGCATCAGGCGGTCATTTGGAATAACGATGAGGGTATCGCAAACCTCGCGCAGCTCCTCGATGCCGGCCATGGCCTGGCGGGTACGGCGCGCGCCCTCGAACTTGAAGGGGCGGGTGACAACGCCCACGGTCAGCGCGCCCATCTTCTTCGCAATGGAAGCCACAACGGGGGCGGCACCTGTACCAGTGCCGCCACCCTCTCCGGCGGTAACGAAGACCATATCGGAGCCCTGCAGGGCATCCTCGATTTCGGACTTGTGGTCTTCCGCAGAGGTCTTGCCCACCTCAGGGTTGGCGCCAGCACCCAATCCGCGGGTGGCCTCGCGGCCGATGTCGAGCTTGGTATCGGCATCGGAGAAAATCAGCGCCTGGGAGTCGGTGTTGATGGCGACGAATTGGACACCCTTCAGGCCTTCTTCGATCATGCGGTTCACGGCGTTGACGCCGCCGCCGCCGACGCCGACGACCTTGATATCCGCGAGATTGTTGTTGGAAGAGATCATGTGAGCAGGTCTCACCTTTCGCTACTTTAAGTCTGCACGTGCATTAAACGAGGATTGTATGCGCTTCACGAGCGTGAATCGCGTTCCCCTCCATCTTTAACGACACACCTGTAATTTTCATGCTCATTTTACGCGTGTCGGGACTCTCAAGTACCACTTTAGGGTTGCTGGCCTGCGGTTTTGTCCGCCACTTCCGCACCATTGACACCACCTAAAAGAGAAAATAAAAGACCCTGCAGCGCATACGCTTCGGGCGCGGCGCGGCAGGGAAATTTTCGGGTCTGACTCAGCCTCCACCGAGGTATCTACCCTATCCGCGGGTAGTGACCAATTCGGGGTTAGAAATATTCCATTCTCGGCCCTCCATCTTCAGCATGGTGGCGAAGGCGCGGGCCTTATCATCGTTATTTTTATCGCTCGCACCCCAGAAAATGCGGCGATCATCCTTGGTAGTGAACTGCAGAGAATAGGAATCGGTGACCTCGAGGGTGGCGACTTGGTGGCGCACGTCATCGGAAAGTGCGGCAATGGCAGCCACCGCGTCTTGGGCCTCGGAGGAGCCACTGTCGATGTCCCCGGTAAGTTCTACCGCACCTTCAGGCGGCTCTGCGGAAGTAAATTCCTCGCCCTTGTCATCGATGAGGTAGGTGGTGTCGTCTCGCTTCACGAAGGCGACGGGCTTGTGTTCCTGCACGGAAATGGTCAAGGTCGAGGGCAGATCGCGCGAGACCGTCACCGAATCCGCCCAGTCCAGGCTCGCAACGCCACTGGCGGCCTCGTGCGCGTCCACCCGCAAGAGGTTTTCGCCCTCGGGCACGCCCGCGGCCTCCTGTACCTGGGCGGCATCGAGCTGGTGCACGCCCTCCACCTCAAAGTTTTTCACCTTGAAGATGGGCAGTGCCCATACCGCGGCTCCCACCACCAGCACGAGGGCGAGCAAGCCGCCGATGATGCCGAAAATGAGTTTCTTCGACACCCGCACTAGTGGGCCCGCAATTCATCGAGGATTTCCGCGGCCACGAGGGTGATGGAACCGGCGCCAATAGTCAAGATGATATCGCCCGGCTGCGCGATGGAGACCACGTCCTTGGCTGCGGCGGAAAAGTCTGGCTCGAAGATAACCTCCATCTCCTCCGGCATCTTATTGGTGATAATGCGGGAGGTAATGCCTTCCACGGGTTGCTCGCGGGCGCCGTAGATGTCGAGTACAACGGCGGCATCGGCAAGCGCAAGCGCCTGCGCGAACTCGGCGTCGAATTCCATGGTGCGCGAGTACAGGTGCGGCTGGAAGCAGGCGATGACGCGCCCGCCATTGCCCTCGGCCGCGACCTTGGCGCGCGCGGCCCGCAGCACCGCGGCGACCTCGGTGGGATGGTGGGCATAATCGTCAAAGACGCGGACGCTGCCGCCCTGCCAGTCCACGCTGCCCCGGTACTCAAAGCGGCGGCGCACGCCGCTGAAATCCGCAAGCCCCTCCGCGATGGTACTGGGCTCGCCACCCGATAGCACGCCGGCGATCAGCGCCGCCATGGAGTTGAGCACCATGTGGTGGCCGGGAATCTGCAGCTGGTAGCTCACGGATTCCTCCACGCCGGGCAGGGAAAGCTGCACGGTGCACGCCATGCCGGCGGCGGTGGTTTCCTCCGCGGTCAGCGTCGCGGCGAGCGGAACGGAGGTGGTGCGGGCTTTTTCCGCGCCGCCATAGCCGATGACGTTGATGCCGCGGCTGAGCGCCTGCTCACCGATCTCGGCCGCGTGCTCGTCCTCCGCGCACACGACGAGGTAACCGGTATCCGGGGTGACCAGGTCCGCGAAGTCCGCAAAGACCTTGAAATAGGCATCCGCGGAGTGGAAGTAATCGAGGTGGTCCGGCTCCGCGTTGGTGATGACAGCGATATCGGGGCTATAGCGCAAGAGCGAGGCATCGGACTCATCGGCCTCGGCAACGAAGGCCTCGCCTGTGCCGCCGTGCGCGTTGGTGCCGGCCCGGTTGAGCTGGCCGCCGATGGCAAAGGAGGGATCCAGCCCCGCGTGCTGCATGGCGCTGACGGCCATCGAGGTTGTCGAGGTCTTGCCGTGCGTGCCGGCCAACAGCACCTGGGTGTGGCCCTCCATCAGCGCGGCGAGCAGATCCGAGCGGCGAATGAGCGGGATATTATTACCCCGCGCTGCGACGAGCTCCGGGTTATCCTGCGGAATCGCCGCGAAGGAGGTCACGACGGTGGTGGGCAGCTCGCCAGAAAGCTTGAGGTTGTCCGCAGCGTGGCCGATGGCTACCTTGGCGCCCATCGAGCGCAATACCTCCACCGGGGTGGAGTCCTTCACATCGGAGCCGGTCACGACGGCGCCGCGGGCGGCGAGGATGCGGGCAAGACCCGACATGCCGGAACCACCAATGCCGATGAGGTGGACGCGGCTGAGATCGTACTGTGCGGGATCGGTCATTTACTTATCCTTCTTTCCTGCCTGCAGTTCTGCGTCCTGCACGCGGGTGGCGATGCGGTCAGCGATGATATTCGCCGCATCCCCCGCCTTAGACTGGGCGGCGGCCTGCGTCATGGATTTCAGGCGCTCTGGATCATCGAGGATGGCGCGGACCTCTTCGATGAGGCGATCGGCGCCCAATTCGGCATCGGCAATCTGCACCGCAGCGCCGGCTTCTACCAATTCGCGCGAGTTCAGCGCTTGCTCGCCATTGCCGTGCGGCAGCGGGACGTAGATGGCGGGAAGGCCCGCGGCGGAAACCTCTGCCACCGTCATCGCGCCCGAACGGCACACCACAAGGTCCGCCGCAGCGAGCGCACCGGCCATGTCATCGATGTACGGCAATGCGGCGTAGTTCGGGTGCGGCTTAGGCGGATCGTTTTTCTTGCCATAGGCGTGCAGCAGCTGGAAGTCCTTGGTGAGGTCCTCCGCAGCACCCGCCACGGCGCCGTTGATGCTGGCCGCCCCCTGGGAACCGCCGGTAATGAGGATGGTGGGCAACTGCGCCAAATCCCACTTCGTGCGGGCATCCGCGGCGGTATTCCCGTCCTTATCCGCGGCAGACGCGGCCAGGCTCGGGCGCACCGGGATGCCGATGACCTCGCCCTCCATGCCCGAATTGGCGTGGGCATTAAGGCCAATGCCGCCGAGCTTGACGCCCAGCTTATTGGCCATGCCTGCCAGGGCGTTGGTCTCGAGGACATAGAAGGGAATGCCTAAGGTCTTTGCCGCGATATAGGCCGGCCCGGAGACATAACCACCGGTACCAAAGACGACATCGGCCTCGACATCCTTTAAAACCTTGCGCGCCTGGCGGACGGACCGCGCAAGCTTGACGGGGAGCTTGGCCAGGTTGGTGCTCACCTTGCGGGGAATCGGCACGGGGGTAATCAGGCGCAGGTCCACGCCGCGGGCGGGAATAATATCGCTTTCCAGCCCCTTTTCGGTCCCTAATGCCGTAATCCGGGCGCCGTAGCGCTCGCGTAAAGCTTCACCGACGGCAAGTGCGGGTTCAATATGTCCTGCAGTGCCGCCACCTGCAAGGACGACGGAAAATGGCGTGGAATTCATAGCCTAAAGGCTACCAGCGCCTACCGCCTCGGGCGGTGCTCGGCGCGCGGATACCTCCGCCCGCTTCCGGTCACCGGCCGGCCGTAGCGCTCGTCGCGCACCCGCGGACGGGCACCCTGCGGCTGGGAGTGACGGCCCCGCGATTTCTTCTTCGCCGCCGGCGGCTCCGGCTCGCCGATGAAAAAGAGGCGATCAAATAGCGGGCGCCCGAAGTTCTGCATGGCAGAAATCTGCATCGGCTCATGGCGGGCCACGTTGCACAAGATGCCCATCGAGCCGATCGTAATAATCGCGGCCGTACCACCCGCGGAAATCATCGGCAGCTGAATACCGGTCACCGGCAGCAAGCCGACGACATAGGCGATATTGATAAACGCCTGGGTCACCACGCCGATGGTTAGCGTGGCGGCCAGCAGGGATTGATACTGGTTCTGCGCGCGGGTGGCGGTGCGCAGCCCCACGTAGCCCAAAGCGGCGAAGAGGAGGATCACCAGCGCGCCGCCCCACAGGCCGAGCTCCTCGCCCACGATGGCGAAGATGAAGTCATTCTTGGCTTCTGGCAGGTAGAACCACTTGGCGCGCGATTGGCCGAGGCCAACGCCCCAGAAGCCGCCATCGGCAAGCGAGAGAAAGCCCTGGTAAGACTGGAAACCCGTGCCCTGGGTATCGGAGATATTGCCAAAGAGGGCATCGAAATAGGTGTGGAAACGGTGGGAGCGGAAGCCACCGATGAGGAAGACGGCGACCAGGCCCAGCGCACAGAGGATGCCGATGATGATGGGCACGCGCCTGTTAACGCCGGCGAAAAAGAGCGTGAAGACCACGACGAGGGCAAAAGACAAGGCCATGCCCAAGTCGCCCTGCCCCACGATGAGCAGGAACATGAGGCCCGCAATGAGCGAGTACATCATGAACGGGTCCGAGAGCTTGAGGGAATGGTGTTCCTTATCCGCGAGCACCGAGGCGCCAAACATGCCCACCGTGATGCGTGCCAGCTCGGAGGGCTGCAGGGAAATCGGGCCAATGTAGATCCACGACTGGGAACCCACCTCCTCGCGGCCGGTACCGACGCCCGGGATGAGCACCGCGATGAGCAGCAAAATGGAAAGGGCCAATAGCCACGGGATAAATTTACGCAGCGTATGCGGGGAAACCTTCAGGCCGAGCCAAAACGCGCCCAAGCCGATGATGACCATGGCGGTTTGGCGCAGCGCCTGGTTCCACACGCCGCCATCTTCTGTCAGCGACGTGGCCATGGACGAGGAAAAGACCATGACCACGCCGATGCCAATGAGCGAGAAGATAATCAGGCGCAAAAGCAGATAATCCAGGCCGGGATGCTGGCGGGCTTGTTCGCGCACGTCATTAATCCGCTCGCGCGTGCTCTTTGCGCGGGGGCGCTGCGGGGAGGTGGCCGTCATGAAGTCTCCTAATTATGAAAAAGGTCTAATGCGCGCGGGCGATATCCCGCGCCGCCGCGGCAAAAAGATCGCCACGTTGGGCCATTCCGGTGTACATATCCAACGATGCCGCAGCCGGCGCCAAGAGGACGGTATCGCCAGCCTCGGCGTGTTGCTCGGCGGCGCCCACGGCAGCATTCATTGCCGCCTGCGGATCGGTATCCTCGATGAGCTCAACCGGGGTTTGCGGGGCGCGGCGGGCCAGGGCTTCGGCGATGATGCTCTTGTCGATGCCCACCAGCACCGCCGCCTTCAACCGCGCGGCGTGGGTGGCGATGAGCTCATCTACATCCGCGCCCTTGAGCTGGCCGCCGGCGACCCAGACCACCGAATCGAAGCCTTCTAGGGCGGCATCGGCCGCATGTGGGTTGGTGGCCTTGGAGTTATCGATATAGGCCACCCCGCCGTGCTCGTGGACCACGGCGCCGCGGTGGCCGGCCACCGCATAGGCGGCCAGGCCCTCCTGGATGGCGGCGGGGCTAGCGCCTGCCAAGCGGGCCACGCTCGCGGCCGCCGCCGCGTCGAGGACACCCGCAAGGCCCGCCGGCTCGATGCCCTCGGCGGAGGCAAGATCTAAGGCGTCCTCGCCTTCCAGCCTGGAGACCAAGCGCCCGGCGCTCACCCCTACCTCACCAGTGGCCGGTTCGCCGGCGGTAAAGCCGTATACGCCGTCGATTCCAGCGGCATAGCGGCCCGCGGCAGCATCGTCTTTGCCCACCACGGCGCGGGTGCCGTGCAGGGCCTTGGCTTTGGCGCTCGCATAGGCATCAAAGGAACCGTGCCAATCTAGGTGGTCTTCGGCCACGTTGAGCAGCACGCCGACATCGGGGCGAAGCTCGCTGGACCAGTGCAATTGGAAGGACGAAAGCTCGGCGCACAGGATGTCGACCCGCGGGGAGGCGGTCAGGGCATCAAAAAGCGAGACGCCAATATTGCCCACGGCTTGCGCGCGCAGCCCGGTGCGAGCGGTATCGGCCTGCATGATTTTGGTCAGCATTCCCGTGGTGGTGGTCTTGCCGTTCGTGCCGGTGACAACGAGCCAGGTTCGCTGCGGTCCGAAGACCTCGGCGCGGTCGAGGCGGTAGGCCAGCTCGACATCGCCGATGACCTCCACGCCGGTGGCCTGGAAGGAATCTAAGAGGGCGGAATCGGGCCGCCATCCCGGCGAGGTCACCACCAGGTCATACTCACCCGGTGCTGGAGCGTCGGTCGATACCGTAGCCACGCCAAACTCTTCCGCCAAGGCCGCTAGGGCCGCGGCATTGGAATCTGCGACGGTGGTACCCACGCCGAGGCGCGCGAGCATCGCCACGCACCCGCGGCCAGAGACGCCGGCTCCTGCGACGAGGACACGCCCGCGCAGAAAAGGTGGTAGCTCAGCCATGATGAGTGCCTCAATCCTTAAGTATCTAGTGCCAAAACTTTATTGCAGGTTTCCGAAGCTGACTGCAGAGAGCCAATCGCCGTAGAAGATGCAGATGCCCGCCATCGCGGCCATCGCGCTTAATAGCCAGAAACGCGTGACAACCGCAGTCTCTGCCCAGCCACCATTTTCAAAGTGATGGTGGATGGGCGCCATGCGGAAAAAGCGCTTGCCCGTCGTACGGAAGACCACGATCTGGATGACCACGGAGACCGTCTCGATGACGAAGATGGCGCCGATGATGATCATCAGCAGCTCGGTGCGGGTGGTCACAGAAAGGCCGGCGACGAGGCCGCCGAGCGCGAGCGAACCGGTATCGCCCATGAAGATTTTCGCCGGTGCGGCATTCCACCACAGGAAGCCGAGGCAACCGCCTAGGCCCGCGGCCGCGAGAACCGCGAGGTCAAGAGGATCGCGGACCTCGTAGCAGCCGGCGGCCGGGGAAATCGAGCACGAGTTGCGGAACTGCCAGAAGCTAATGAGCGTATAAGCCCCCATCACCATGGCGGTAGTGCCTGCGGCGAGGCCATCCAGGCCATCGGTCAGGTTGACCGCATTCGACCACGCGGCGATGAGCAGGTACAAAAAGACCAAGAAAATGATGGTGCCGATAACGGCGCCGCCGACGGCAATATCAAAGGTGTCGAAATCGCGGACGAAGGACAGGTTGGTCGAGGCAGGGGTTAGCCCATTGGAATCCGGGAATTGTAGGGCGAGGATGCCGAAGATGAGCGCGATGGCCAGCTGGCCCACCAGCTTGGCGGTTTTATTGAGGCCGAGGTTGCGCTTTTTGAACAGCTTGATGAAGTCATCGGCAAAACCCAGGCCGCCGAGTCCCATGGTCAAGAAGTAGACCAATAACCCCGAGGGGCTAAATCCACCGTTGCCGGTTGCGCGGGCATAGATTCCCACGATGAGGTAGGCCACCGTGATGGCCAGCAAGATCGCCAGACCGCCCATCGTCGGGGTGCCCCGCTTGCGCAGGTGGAGCTGCGGGCCGTCTTCGCGGATTTCTTGGCCTTTTCCGACGCCAGAAAAATACCGAACCAAAACTGGGGTGGTAAAAATCGCGACGAGGAAACTAACGACGCCCGCGATAATGATCTGAGTCATTGCTAGAGATCTTTCTCCTTGAGATAGGGACTAACGGCGATTGAGCTGTTCTGCCACGCGCCACAGGCGCTGGGCATTCGAAGATTTCACGAGGACGACGTCCTTGGCCGCGCGCGCGGACCAGTCCTCCACCCCGGCAGGGGCTACCCGCAGGATATTTTCTACGGCCGCCGTCGCGGCCTCAATATCGGGGCAGAGTTCGGTCTGGATGCCGTGCCCGTGCGCGGCCTCCACCATGGCTACGGTATGCGCTCCCTCTCCTACCGCAACGAGGTGATCCACGTGGTACTTAGAGAGCACCGATCCTAGGATGCGGTGGGCTTCGACGGCCTCGCCGCCGAGCTCGCCCATCTCCCCCAGCACCGCGATGGAGCGGGCATCCGGGCGGGCCGCGGAGGTATAGGCCAAAGCGGCAATCGCCGCGTGCATCGAATCCGGGTTGGCATTATAGGAGTCATCGATGACGGTGACGCCATCGCAGCGGGTGCGCACGTCCATGCGGTGCGCCGAGCTCGTCTGATGTCCGCTGAGCGCACGCGCGGCAACGGCGGGTTCCACGCCCGATTCGATGGCTGCCGCGGCCGCGGCCAGGGCATTAGAGACCTGGTGCTTGCCAAAGACCTGCAGCTTAATGCTCATCGGCTCGACGCCGGGGGCGTGGAAGGTAAAGGACGGGCGGGCGACATCGTCAAGCTCAATGTCTGTGGCATAGTACTGCGCATCCGCGGCCTGCGGGCGATTGGCGGAATAATAGACCACCTTGGCCTGCGTGCGCGGTGCCATCGAGGCGACGAAGGGATCGTCCGCATTCAGGACCGCTACCCCGCCGTCTGCCGCAGCGGGCAGGGCCTCGATAAGCTCGCCCTTGGCCTGGGCGATATTCTCGCGTGAGCCAAACTCACCCAGGTGCGCGGTGCCCACGTTGAGCACCACGCCCACCGTCGGGGCCGTGATCTCAGTCAGGTGGCGAATATGGCCGATGCCGCGCGCGGACATTTCCGCCACGAGGAAGCGCGTATGCTCATCGCAGCGCAGGGCGGTATAGGGAAGGCCCACCTCGTTATTGAAGGAGCCGGGCGGGGCGACGGTTTCGCCCTCGGCGCGGAAGATGGTAGCCAGCAAATCCTTGGTAGAGGTCTTGCCCGCGGAGCCGGTAACGCCGACGATATCCAGGCCCTGTTCCGCGGCGAGGCGGGAGGTCACCTCGCGCGCGAGATCGGATAATGCCCCAATCACAGCGGCGGCGGAGCCATCCTCATCGTTGGCATAAATATCGGCATTGGCGGCGTTACCGGTCACGCGGCCTTGGGGCTTGACGATGATCGCCGGTACCCCCACCGGCCGAGCGGCCAGCACGGCTACGGCGCCCTGCTCTATGGCTTTTTCGGCAAAATCATGGCCATCGACGCGGGCACCGGGTAGGGCTACGAACAAGCTGCCGCTGGTGACCTTGCGCGAATCAAACTCCACGAAGCCGGTCACGCGCTCATCGGGATCATCAACGCTATCCAGGCTACCGCCGGTTATCGCGGCGATATCTCCAATAGAAAGTGGAATCATTACTACTCCTTCGTATCCCTAAGAGTATCGCGATGCGCCGTTCCCGCCAGCTTTTCCTCAATGGCGCGCGCCATTTCCTCTCGGTCATCAAAGTGCAGGGTGCGCTCGCCCACGAGCTGGCCTACCTCATGGCCCTTGCCGACGACGATGATGGCATCGCCCGGCTGCGCCCAATCCACCACTTCATCGATGGCGCGTGCGCGCGAGCCCTGCTCCCGAATATCGGCATCCGGCGCAGCCCGGCGAGCGCCTTCAATGACCGCCGCGCGGATTGCGGCTGGGTCCTCGGTGCGCGGATTATCATCGGTCACCACCGTAAGATCCGCCCGGGTGGCCGCAGCCTCTCCCATAATCGGGCGCTTGGTGCTATCGCGATCACCGCCGGCGCCCACGACGACGCCCACGCGCCCGGAGGTGCCCTCCAATTGCAGGCGCAGGGTATCGAGCACCGCCGCGATGGCTGCGGGCTTGTGGGCATAATCCACCACGGCCACGAAGTCTTGTCCGCGGTCGATCCTTTCCATGCGCCCGGGAACGGCGACGTTTTCCACGCCGGTCAAAAAGACCTGTGGATCTTCGCCCACGGCAGTGGCCATGCCCAGGGCGAGCGAGGCATTGGCGATATTGAATTCGCCGGGCAGCGGCAGCCGGAAGGAATAGTCGGTGCCGTCTAGGTTGAGGTCAACCTCCTGTGCACCGGTCGCCTCGGTAGCCGTCTGGCGGGCGGTGATCGTGGCATCGCCTGTACGCGTTGCCACCGTCATCACCGGGGCACCCGCATCTTTCACCATTCCGCGCAGGCGCTCGCCCCACTCGTCATCAACGCAGATGACCGCGCGCTGGGCCGCCTGCTCCCCTAGGAATAGCCGGGACTTGGCCGAAAAGTACTCCTCCATCGTGGGATGGAAATCCAAGTGGTCCTGGCTAAGGTTGCTGAATCCAGCGACGGCAAAGTTGGTTCCGCGCACGCGGCCGAGCTCCAAAGCATGGGAGGAGACCTCCATGACCACGTGGGTCACGCCCTCATCCCTCATGCGAGCGAAAAGCTCTTGCAGCCGTGGCGCTTCCGGCGTGGTCAAAGAGGTGGGCACCGGCGTGCGATTGATGCGGGTACCGGTGGTGCCGATTAGGCCCACGGAGTGGCCGGCCTGCAATAGACCGGCTTCGAGGAGGTAGCTAGTCGTGGTCTTGCCGGAGGTTCCGGTAATCCCCAAGACCGTGAGATCGCGGGTGGGGTGTCCATAAATTTCTGCCGCAATCGGGCCTAGGACGACGCGGATATCGTCTACCACGATGATCGGGCGGGTTTCGTTAGCTTGGCGGAGGTGGTCGAGACCGGGGGCATCGGTAAGCACCGCGCCCGCCTTGGTATCCCCGGCGAACTGCGCGCCGTGCACCCGCGTGCCGGGAAGGGCCGCAAATAACGCGCCTTCGGGAAGGCTCGCGGAATCTAAGCCGCACGCGCTGACCTCTACGGTGCCATCACCGATGACGCGTCCGTGCGAAAGCTGCGCAAGTTTTTCTAAGGAAACAGACATTTCAAGCTCCTATTGTTCCCGCAGGGTCATCCGCGGCGCTGGTTTCGAGGTGGGAATATTATCGCGATTGAGCAGCCAGGAAGAGATATCCCGGAAGATAGGCGCCGCGGACTGGCCGCCGCCGCCATTGTCTTCCACGCCGGACTTAGGCTCATCGAGCATGACTGCGACGACGAATCGTGGGTCATCGGCAGGCGCAATGCCCGCAAAGGTGATCCAGTAGGCGGAATTAGAATACGCCCCGGAATTCGGGTCCACCTTTTGGGCGGTGCCGGTCTTGCCGGAGAGCTGGTAACCGTCCAATTGGGCGTTGGCGGCCGTACCGTTTTGCACGCCGGCATCGTCATCTTGGAAGACGGCGCGGAACATATCCACCGCAGTCTTGGCGGTTTCCTTGTCCACTACCTGGGTCTTCTTTGGCTCGGGTAGCTTTTCCGTCTCGCCGTCGGGGTCTTTGATCTCGTCGATGATGCGCGGTTCGATGCGCTCGCCGCCGTTGGCCAATGCTTGGTACACGCTCGCCATCTGCAGCGTCGTCCACGCCTGGCCCTGGCCGATGGGCAGGTTGGCAAAGGTACCACCCGACCACTGCTCTTGATCTGGCACCGTGCCGGCGGATTCATTGGGCAACTCAACGCCCGTGGTCGCGCCCAAGCCGAACTTCTTCAAGTACTCCGCATACTTCTCGGGCCCAAGCTTATCCGCGATCATCAAGGTGCCCACGTTGGAGGACTTACCAAAGATGCCGGTGGTGGTATACGGCTCGGTACCGTGAGGCCAGGCATCGTTGACGGTCACGCCGGCCATGTCGATGGAGCCTGGAACCTGGTGCACCTCATCCGGAGTGGTAATACCCTCCTGCAGAGCTGCCGCCGCCGTCACTATCTTGGCAACGGAACCCGGCTCATAGGGGTGGGAGATGCTGCGGTTCTCGAAGTCCTTGCCCTCCTTGAGCTGGTCTTCGATATTCTTATTCGGATCCACCGTATCGGTATTAGCCATGGCGAGCACCTGGCCGGTCGCGGCATCAAGCACCACGGCCTCGGCACCCTCCGCCTGGGAATTGGCCTTGGCCTTTTCCAGCTTTTGCTGGACGTAGGTCTGCAGATCCAAATCCAGGGTGAGGGTGACATCGCGGCCATCGACGGCATCCACGACATCGCGCAGGGTGCCGGGAATGACCTGCCCATCGGTGGACACATCCTCCGTGGACTGCCCATCGATGCCGGTCAATTCGGTATCGCGGGCCGCCTCAAAGCCGAATTGGCCGTGGCCATCCATAGAGACCTTGCCCACGACGTTTTCTGCAATCGCCCCGTTCGGGTACTGGCGGATGTCTTGCCGGTCAGCCGCCACACCGTGGTACTTATTGGAAATCTCTACAGCGACATCCGGATCCACATTGCGGACCAAGACCTCGTACTGCGTATCGGCCTTGAGCTTGTTTTTAATATCGTTCGCATCGACCTTGGAGGCAGAAGCACCCGAATCCTCAATCATCTTCGGAATGCCCTCAGCCATCTCCTTGAGTTTGTCCTCCATTTGTTTGGTGAGGTACTCATCTTTTTTGCTCTCATCCATGCCCTCGAGTTTCCCCTCGGACGTGGCTTCCATCTTCGCCTGCTCTTTGAGCTCATCGCGCAGGCGCGTGGGAGAGACAGTCAAGGAACGAGACTTCATTGTATAGGCCAAACGCTGGCCATCCCGGTCCAGGATCTCTCCCCTGCGGGCAGGATCAATATAGACGCGTTCGCGCTGGGTGACGGCCTTCGCCGCAAGGTCCGGGCCCCAGACTAATTGGACCCAAGCAAGGCGCCCGCCCAAGGCGACGGTGGCGACGACAACACAGGTCAAAATGATGCGCAGGCGCTGGCGCATGATCGCTTTTTGGGGCACAACAGAACTAGCAGCGCGGCGCGGCCGCGGACGGTACCCACGGTTGCCACCATTATTCGGTGCAGTCACGGTGCTCAGTCACCTTCCCTTCGCCGCCACAGGTTCTTGCGTGTATCGATTGTGCCCTACAAGATGGGCAATGCCCGCGCTACCACGCGCGAGCACAGAGAATTTCACCACTTATTCTGTCCGTTTAATCAGCCTGGCTGGTGTACGGCGCGCGGGCGGGAAGGTTGGGACGATTATCGCCGGCGTTTTCACGGTTATCGGCCTCATCGCTGTCGCGGTTCTCATCCCGGTTCTCGTCCGCATCATTGCCGTGGGCATGTTGCTGCTGCCCGCGCGGCACGGCGTTCAGGGAATCAGACATTCCCTCCGTATCCTTCGGGTCGCTCGAGGCTTGGCCCGGGCGGATGGGTTCACCGTTGACATCGATAAGCTTTTCCGTATCCGGGGTGCCTTCGCGCTTGGCGATGATCTCTCCATCCCCGCCGACCTCAGTCACGCCGGGCTGCTTGGGCACGGCCATGCCCAATTCATCCGCGCGGCGGGCAATATCCGCCGAGGAGCTTAAGTTTTCTGCGTCTCGGTTGAGCGACTCGATCTGGTTATCCAACTGCGATTCCTGCACCGTCAGCTGCTGAATTTTAAACGTCTGCGAGGTTGACAAACCAGATAGCCACATGGCCAGCGCTACCCCGCCGATGACCAAGGTAACGGCCAAGACTGCAACGCGGGTAAAAGCATTATTCTGCTTCGTCTGCTGTTGCACCCGCCGGCCGCGGAAGCTGACGACCTGCTTCGAACCAAGCCGCTTCGCCCCGCGGTGCGGCACCCGGGTACGGCTAGGCGCCGTCCGGCGCGCCGCTTTCCCGGTAGCCCTAGTGGCTGTGCGCTCGCGCACAGCGGTAGGCGCTCCGGTGTCGATTCCGGTGGTGAAGTCTCGGCTGGCGCCCATGCTGCGAGTGGCCTCTCTGTCGCGGCTGTCCGTCAAGTGCTGGTTTCGGCGTGGGATGGTGCTCATTTCTTGCCTCCCGGTGGTAAAAATTCTGGCGTGCCTTCAAGCCGTTCAAGGGCGCGCACGCGCACCGACGCGGCGCGGGAATTTTCTTCTACCTCCGCCTGCGATGCCTTTTCGGCCCCGCGGGTGACCGTGGCGAATTCCGGTGCGGTGCCCGGCAAATCCATCGGTAGACCGGCAGGCGTGGTGGACGTAGATAGCTCCTTGAATGCTGCCTTTACGAGGCGGTCTTCTAAGGACTGGTAGCTCATAAAGACCGCGCGCGCCCCAATGGAAAGCGCACTGGTGATTACGGGAAGCACATTTTCAATGGCCTCCAACTCGCGGTTGACCTCTACCCGCAGCGCCTGGAACGTGCGCTTTGCCGGGTGCCCGCCCGTGCGGCGCGTTGCCGCCGGAATGGTCGCGTAAAGCAGCTCGACCAGCCGGCCCGAGGTGCTAAACGGTTCCTTCTCGCGCTCCTTGAGCACGGCGGAGGCAATCTTTCCCGCAAAGCGCTCGTCACCATAGGTCTTGAGAATCCGCGCCAAGTCCCCGTGCGAATACGTATTGAGCACGTCAGCGGCGGTAAGTCCATGGCTCGGATCCATACGCATATCCAGCGGTGCATCCGTCTTATAGGCAAAGCCGCGCTCTGCCTGATCCAGCTGCATGGAAGAAACGCCCAAATCGAAGAGGGCTCCCGCAATACCGTGGGCGCGGGCAGCATCAAAGATATCGCCCTCGCCCTGGGCAATGGCGGTACCCAGCTCATCGAAGCGTGCATTGACCGCGCAAAAACGCGGGCTGAAGGGCTCTAGCCTCGCCGAAGCATTCTGCAATGCCTGCTCATCGCGGTCCACACCGATAACGCGTGCCTGCGGAAAGGTCTGGAGGAAGTACTCGCTGTGGCCGCCGGCACCTAAGGTGGCATCGACAAGCACAGCCTGCGAGCCCGCAGCCTCTACCCCGGGGCGCAGGAGCTCCGCCATGCGCTCGCGCATGACCGGCACATGGCCGTGGTTATCCGCCACATCGTAATTAAGGTTAGTTGTAGCCATGTCTCCCCGCGTCCCCCTTTCTTATTTCCGCTGTGCAGGACTTCCTATCGTGGAAAGCACGACGAGTGCATATAGGGCCCTGTCCGAGGCAGGTTTCTGATATCGGGGAAGTACACCAGAATCATCCGCCTCGGACAGAGTCCTTACACGCACTCGAGATGCGGGCGCTTACAGCAAGCCCGCAAGTACGTCATCGGCATCTGCTGCCGAATAAGCATCTTCAGTTTGCGATTGATACTCAGCCCACGCGGCTGCATCCCAAATTTCGAGGAAATCTACCGAGCCAACCACCACGCACTCTTTGGACAAACCCGCGTACTCACGGTGGCCTGCGGACAAGGTGATGCGACCATGCCCGTCGGGCCGCTGTTCGTCCGCACTTGCAGCCAAGTTACGAATGAAAGCGCGCGCTTCCGGATTGGTTCGAGAAACCGCCGCAGCCTTCCGTGCGCGTTCGGCGAACTCTTCGCGCGGGTACACGGCCAAAGAATGGTCCTGCCCCTTGGTAACCATCAGGCCACCGGCGAGCTCGTCGCGAAATTTTGCAGGAAGCGTTAAGCGCCCTTTGTCATCAAGTTTCGGAGTGTAGGTTCCGAGAAACATCCCGGCGTCCACCTTCCTCACTCGACAACTCCGGATTCCCTCACGTCAGAAGAGAGTTTTTCAACCCCATTCCTCCGCTGCGCCCCACTCTACCCCACTTTCCCCCACATGCCCCACTTAAATCGCCATATTCTCAGCAACACAAAAAGTATGCGCAGTTAAAAGGGTGTTTTTCCGGTGGGGAGAAATCCCGCGCCCCACCTTGACAACCCCGAAAATCCACCCCTTTAGCCCCACTTACAACATCAAGATCACCCCACCTCATACACCACCTACAGCGCAATGCCTGCATATTGGAGCCGCTACCACCCTCTGCCACCCACAATCCCCCACCGCGCCGCGGTTTTGGTCAGACGGTGGGGCAAAGTGGGGAATTTTGGTAAGGCATAAAAAATCCCCAGCCACCCTTCCTAGTGACTGGGGAAATGGAAAGTTCGCGGCTAGCTTTCCTCAAAGCGCCGACGGAAGTTTTCTTCCAGCTTGCTGCCTACTCCACTATTACGAGACGAGGCTGCCTTCTTTGACCGCCCATTGGTGGACTTTTTCTTTCCGCTACCAGCAGGCTGGTCGCCGCGGAGCATCCACACGCCGGAAGCGAACATGACTAAGAACCCGGCGATGGACAGCGCAATAAACCACAAGCTTTGCTGCGCCAAGGCCACGCCGCCAACAAGCATGCACAGACCAACCACGATGAGCGCAATCCCACGCAGCGTAACTGCGCCGCCGGAACCGCCGATCGAGGTAGATTCAGACACAGAAGCGCCAAATTTAGGATCGTCCGCTAATAACGATTCCTCTATTTCACGGAGCGTGCGTTGCTCCTGCTCAGAAAGAGACACTTTTCCTCCAACTAGGGACTGGGCTTCGGCCGATATATCTTCTACCAATACTAACGTCCAGAGTAACCAGTATGTTCCCCAAAAGGTAGTTATTCCCCTCAACAGTGATTATGGCGCCGCTATGCTGCTGCTATGCCGCAAAGGATCCCAGAATCGTCTCGGCTTCACTCTCATCTAAAAATTGCGCCGCCTGCTGCATTAACCCGTAGACATATTCCTCATCCGGCGTTGCATCCAAGCCAGACGCCACCCGGGCACGGGTACGAGAGTAGGACTTAAAAGCCTCGGCCCACTGCTTTTCCTCGGCCCCCACCAAAGCCAAGCGGTCCCACGCGCTCGTTGGCAGACGCCGGCGGCGAGAGACCACCGATACAGCTACTCGCGCACCCGCCGTACGCAATGCGGACTGATAAGCCACCTCCAGCGCCTGGTCAAAGCGACCATCCGCCGCATATCCCCTCGCCCGATCCAGAAGCTCGCGAGCCTGGAAAAGAAAGTGGGCCCGCTTCGCGCCCTGCTTGCCAGCAAAGCGACCGGTAGAGCGGGACTGCGTTGCCGAAATAATCTGTGCCATTGTTTTTCTCCTGTACTGCGCTAATAACTAACCGTGTTCGATTGCCGCTCACTTTAAGCAGCCAACCGGACATCCACCCCCTAGTCTAGTTCACCTGTTCGAATTACTCAAGAGTTTTACCAGTCATAACTGCCTACAAATCGAACACAGTTCGAAATCCCTTAGGGCTCGATGGAATAACCCCGCCCCCCACCCTTGTCCGCCGGTGGACATGCGTATCTGGTGTGATAGATACCGTGAGTTTCGAAATCCGCCGCTTAACCCCGCAAGAGTTCTCTATGCTGGCTCCCCAACTCGTGGAGATCTACATCGAGGCCATGGGATATGACCCGGTCACGTTTTCGCGCAGCGTGGACAATTGGCGGGCGGATTCCATGCGGCCCGGGTTTACAGCGCTTATTGCTGCGCATGACAACGGCGTCGTGGGAGTGGCCTATGGATTTTTGGGCTCACCAGATACTTGGTGGGATTCCGAGCTGCACCGCGCCCTGCGCCGCAACGGCGGGCCAACTGAGTCCGAATGGGGCATGCTGCGCAGCTATTTTGAGGTGGCTGAAGTGCACGTGCTGCCGTCTTTTCAAGGCCACGGTTTAGGTAAGCAGCTACTCGAAGGGCTCTTATGGAATATCCCTGCCCGATTTGCCTTATTGTCAACGCCGGAAGCACCACAGGAAGCCAACGGGGCTTTTCGCCTCTACCGGTCTGTGGGCTTCTTTGATGTCGTGCGCCACCATCGCTACCCCGCGGATCCCCGACCCTTTGCCATTTTGGGAGTGGTCCTGCCGCTATAAACCTGTGTTATTTCTTCTCGGCCCAAGGCGGTATCGTGTGGAGGTGTGACTATGACGAATATTCCTGAGCTTGCGGATATCCCCGGCGCGGTGCGCGAAAAACTGGCCATCTTCTTGGACCAGCGCCGGGATCACGTGGCAGAAATCGGCGCCCCGGTCAGTACCGCTATGAGCTTTTTGGAATCATTCGTCCTCGATGGCGGGAAAAGGGTGCGCCCCATGTATGCGTGGGCGGGCTACCTCGCCGCCGGCCGTGGTTCGGAATCCCCAGAGGCGATGCTGCGCGCGGCATCCTCGCTGGAGTTCATCCAAGCCTGCGCGCTTATCCACGATGACATCATTGACGCGTCGAATACGAGGCGTGGGAAACCGACGGTGCATCGGGAAGCAGAGCGCCTTCACCGGGAATCCGATTTCTTAGGGGATCCGGAATTCTTTGGCACGTCCGTGGCCATCTTGGTGGGCGATTTTGCGCTGGTCTACGCCGAGGATATGTTTCAGGATTCTGGGCTCAGCCCAGAGGCTTTGCAGCGTGCGCGCGATCCCTGGCGGGGAATGCGCACCGAGGTCTTGGGCGGCCAATTGCTCGATATTTCCCTCGAGGCAGCCGGTTCGGAATCGGTGGCGCTGAGCAATTCCGTCAACCGCTATAAAACCGCCGCCTATACCATCGAACGGCCCCTGCATTTGGGCGCTGCCATCGCGGGGGCAAGCGATGAACTAATCTCGGCTTTCCGCGGCTATGGGCACGATATCGGCATCGCGTATCAGCTCCGCGATGACCAACTGGGGGTCTTTGGGGATCCCGAAATTACGGGCAAGCCCGCCGGCGACGATCTGCGAGAGGGCAAGCGCACGGAGCTTCTTGCCTTAGCGCTACAGCGCGCCGATGAACGCGACCCCAGCGCCGCCGCTACTCTGCGGAAATTCATCGGCCGCACCTCCGATACGCAGGACTTGCTGCGCCTGTCCCAAATCATTGCGGATTCCGGCGCCCCTGATGAGATTGAGCGCCGCATTACCGCGTTGACGGAATCCGGGTTGGCCCATCTGCGTGCGGCGAATGTGGATCCGCAGATCACCGAAACGCTAGAACACCTAGCCATTCAGGCGACGACGCGCCAAAAGTAGGTATCACCGTGGCCAAAACCTACTCCTTGCCAGTCCCCCGCGCACTCCCGCTGGGCCTCGTGGCCTCGTGCGTGCTCCTTTTCTCGTCTTTTTCTGGCGGCTCAACCCGCAACCGCGGCGGCGTGCTCGAAGCGCTCAATATCGGATTCTTATCGTATGGTCACGGGCGCAACCTCGGGTTGGTGCTGTATTGGGTGGGCATTTTCCTCCTCGCCGCCGCCTGGGTGCTTGCCGGGCGCATGATTATTCGCAAGCAGCTTAAACACCCGCGCCCGGAGGGAGGGGTACGCGAGTTACAACGCATCCTTATCGCATGGGTCACCCCACTGCTATTCGCCGGCCCTATGGCTTCCAGGGACGTGTATTCCTACCTCATGCAGGGCGCCATGGTCCGCGATGGATTCGACCCCTATACCGAGGGCGCCGCCGTCAACCCCGGGCCCTTCCTGCTCGAGGTCTCACAAGACTGGCGCAATACCACCACCCCGTATGGACCGCTGCACCTGTGGATTGGCAAAATCGTCACCACCGTCGTGGGCGATAATGTCACCGTCGGCATCATCACCTATAAGCTGCTTTCGCTATCAGGCTTTGTCCTTATTGCGTGGACGGTCCCGCGGATCGCCCGAAAGCTCGGCGCGGATCCGGCGGTCGCGCTGTGGATCGGCGTTGCCAACCCAGTCATCATCTTGCACCTTATCGGTGGCATGCACAATGAATCCCTCATGGTCGGCCTGGTGTCGTTGGGGCTTTTGGCCGCGCTGCACCAGCGCTTCCACGCCGCGCTGCTGCTAGTCGGCACGGCGGTGGCGATGAAGGCTACCGCGATTTTTGCCGCCCCCTTCATCGTCTGGCTGATGCTGCACCGCTACGCGCCCAAGGGTTCTACCGCGGCGCGCACCGCGGTGGTTTTCGTCTGCTCAGGGCTCATCGCTGCCGTGGAAATCATCGCGTCCGTGGCGCTTATCACCTGGGCCTCCGGCACCTCATGGGGCTGGCTATCCCAGGTCAGCGGCAATTCTAAGGTGATTAACCCCTTGGCGGGCCCGACATTGGCCGCGGACATCATCGTCCCGGCGGTCCACATTTTTGACCCGGAGGCATCCTATAACGCCATCCTGGGCGTCCTGCGCACAATCGCGATGGTGTGCATGCTCATCGGGTTGGTCATCGTGTGGTGGCTAAGCCGGCACACGGCCCGCGATGCCATTATGGGCACCGCGGCGGCCTACCAGGTTGCCTTCGTCTTCAACTCGGTGACCCTGCCGTGGTACTACGCCTCCATCTTCACGCTCATGGGCACCTTCCGCCCGCCGTTGTGGCTGCTGAAGTTTACCTCCGGCGTAGCGCTATTTATCAGCTTGAGCTTTTCCGGCGACGGCAACCACCAGCTCTATAACTGGTTCTGGGTCATTGGCCTCATCGTTGTGTCCTGGTCCGCAACGCAATGGATGTTCGATGGCGTGAGCCAAAAAGGCCCTCAACTCCCCAAGCGCTGGGTTAAAAAGCAGACGCCTGCGCCCGCCGAATAACCTCGCGCGCCAGGTGCCCGTGCAGGGCGTCGATGGGCCGGCCAGGCAGGGAGTCATCTGCGGTAAATAGGTGGCGCAGGATCTCTTCGTCGTCATAGCCGCCATCGGTAAGCACGGTGATAACGCCCGTGACGTGCTTGGCAATGCTCCCCTTGTCATTGAAGAATGCCAGCGGCACGCGCTTGCCTTCGGGCGAGTCCCAGACAATGAATTTGCGGTCCTGGAGCAAGTCATAGGCGCGGGTGATGGGAAGGCCCAGCTTGTCTGCCACCTGCTGCATGCTGAGCAGCTCTTCGCCGGCCAATAAGGAATTCAGGGAGTTTTCTGCGTTAGTCACGCCACCTACTTTAACGCGACCTAGGGGATCGGCCATACTGGGAGGTATGACTAGGTTGGAAATTGGTGACGTGTTGGAAGACCGTTACCGCATCGATCGCCCCATCGCCCGCGGCGGTATGTCTACCGTCTATCGCTGCGTGGATATGCGCTTGGGCCGCCAAGTGGCCGCAAAGGTCATGGATGAGCGCTATGACGATGACCCGATTTTTATCAAGCGCTTTTCCCGCGAGGCCCGCGCGATGGCGCGGTTGCAGCACCCCAACCTCGTGGCCATTCATGATTTTTCCGCTGACGGCGAGCCCGTTTACCTCATCATGGAGCTCATCGATGGCGGCACCTTGCGCGAGCTGCTTGCCGAAGGCGGCCCCCTTACCGTCCCTGCCGCTTTATCGACGCTGCGCAGCGTGCTCCAGGGCTTGACCGAGGTGCACTCCACGGGGCTTATCCACCGCGATATTAAGCCCGATAACGTGCTCATTACCTCTCATCACCGGGTGAAATTGGGCGATTTCGGCTTGGTACGTGCGACGAATGCGCAAGCCACCTCAAATATGATCGTCGGCACCGTCTCGTACTTGGCACCGGAACAGGTCACCGGCGAGGATATAACCCCCGCTACCGACGTGTATTCGGCCGGCATCGTGCTCTTTGAGCTCCTGACCGGAACCGTGCCATTTTCCGGGGATACTCCGATCGCGCACGCCACCGCGCGCCTATACGACGACGTTCCCGCCCCATCCACGCGCGCTGAGGGCGTGCCCAAGCTTGTCGATGCCCTCGTGGCCACCGCCACCGCCCGCGATCCCCGCGAGCGCTTTGCCGATGCCGGGGAGTTTTTGGATGCCATCGAGGATATTTGCCGGGAATTGGATCTGCCCACGGTGACCATCCCGGTTCCCCGCAATGCGGCCGCCGCGCGCACCGCACAAACGCCGACGGATTATTCCGGCATCGGCGCTACGGATGTATTTGAGCCCACGCGGACCATCCCGCAAGGCGCTACCGAGCATTTAGACGGCGGGCCCACCGAGGTCATTCCCCCTGAGCCCGAGCCGGATCCGCCGCAGCCAGACTTTGAAACGCGCCTCGATGTCCCCCAGGCGCCCCCTGACGATTCCCCCGAGCCGCCGCTGGCACCTGCTCCAGCACCGTCCCCGGCCCCAGTGCCGGCCCCTGGTTCTGCCATGGAGGCTGGAGCGGGTGCGGCGGCGCATTCTCCCGCGCAGCCGCCGGCACAGGCGGCAGAAGAAGAACCCGCCGAGCGGCCCCTGACCAATCGCCATCCCGCCTCACTGCTGGTTTTTCTCCTCGCAGTGGCGGTGGCAACCGGCGCGGTCGCTATCAGCGGGTGGTGGTTTGGTTCCTCCTATTACGAAGGAACCCCTTCCCTCTGGGTCTAGGTGGCGCCCTAGTTCCGAAGCATCTCCGCGATGAGGAACGAGAGCTCGAGGGACTGCTGCGTATTCAGGCGCGGGTCCACGGCGGATTCATAGCGGCCCGGCAGGTCCAGATCGGTGATGTCCTCGGCGCCACCCAAGCATTCCGTCACGTCTTCCCCAGTGAACTCGAGGTGCACGCCGCCCGGGTGTGTGCCCAAATCGCGGTGTACCTCGAAAAAGCCCTGCACCTCGTCGACGATCTTGTCGAAGTGGCGGGTCTTGTACCCGTTGGACGAGGTAAAGGTATTACCGTGCATGGGGTCGGACTGCCATACCACGGTGTGCCCGGAGTCTTCGACGGCCTTAATGATGGGTGGCAAGACGCTGCGAACCTTGTCGTGACCCATGCGGGAGATGATGGTCAAGCGGCCGGGCTCGCGGTTGGGATCTAGCTTTTCGGCGTATTCCACGGCCTGCTCAGGCGTGGCGCCCGGTCCGAGCTTGATGCCCACCGGATTGCCGATCATCGCGGCGAAATTAACGTGGAAGTCATCCAGCCCACGGGTGCGCTCACCAATCCACACCTGGTGCGCAGAGAGGTCATAGAGCTTGGTATCGCCATTATCGTCTTGGCCCAAGCGCAGCATGGAACGCTCATAATCCTTGAGCAGCGCCTCGTGCGAGCAGTAAATATCCGCCGAGTGCAGGGTGGAATCCTGCACGCCGCACGCATTCATGAACTTCAGGCCATTCTCAATCTCGCGGGCCAAGTCCTGGTAGCGGGCACCCGCGCGCGATTTGCGGACGAACTCGCGGTTCCATTCATGCAGGCGGTAGAGATCCGCGGTGCCGGAGGAGGTCAGCGAGCGCACCAAATTCATGGCGGCAGAAGAGTTAGCGTAAGCACGGATCATGCGGGCAGGATCGTGGCGGCGATCCTCATCGGTGGGGTCCACGCCATTGACGATGTCCCCGCGGTAATTTAATAGGCCATTCGCATCCGTATCCGAGGAACGCGGCTTGGCATACTGCCCAGCAATGCGCCCCAGCTTCACCACTGGAACAGACGCGCCATAGGTCAAAACGACGGCCATCTGCAGCAGGGTCTTAACGTTGCCGCGAATATGCGGCTCGGTATTTGATTCAAAGGTCTCGGCGCAATCGCCGCCTTGCAGCAGGAAGGCGTTGCCTAGTGCGACATCGGCAAGCTGCCGCTTGAGCTTCTCAATCTCTGGGGCAACCACGATGGGCGGCACCGACTCGAGAATCTTGCGCACGTTATCGGCTTGGGTGGGATCCCAACTGGGCTGTTGCTTCGCATCGCGCTTGATGACGTCCTGGAAGACCTCCTCGATGCCCTCAGGCAAGGGCGGAAGATCAGGCAGAACACTTTGGGGAATATCTACTGTCCAACTCACTCTTCCATTTAACCATTTAATGCCTGTCGCTTGGTAGTTAACTGCTAGAAATTGATTCTATTACCCTTGGACAAGGGCAAGACCTCGGTGCAGGCGCGGAATTTGGCGAGGTTATGGCGGGCATCGACAAGCGCATCGTGATTGCCCTTAGGAACGGCCGGCAAGCTAGGACGCCCGGCGAACTCCCACAGCTGCTTTAGCTCGCGAGTATAGCGCGGCAGGCGCTTGGGCAAGCTCGCCATATCGCCCCACAGCTGCGCCAATACCACGTGGTCATACGCGCCAACCCACGCCCATAGTTCAATAGGCGTAGAGCTGCGCGTTAAAAACTCCAGGATTTCCGTGCGGATGGTGCTCGCTGGCTTCCATGCGGAATCCTGGGGACTGGGCAGTTTGGCCAAGACGTTTTCCTTGACCCAAGAGTTGGCCTTGGACGGGTCAAAATCCGTGGATACGGCATAATATTCACTTCCGTTCTCACCGACGATGCCGATGGAGACCAATTCAATGGTCTTGCCATCCTCGATAAATTCGGTGTCATAGAAGTAACGCACGTTGTACAAGCCTAGCGCTGCGGCGACGGGCGCGGGAAATTGGCCCCACGATCGCGCCACTGTAAAATTTTGCAGGTGAGCCGAACCGATAATAAATCCCTGTGGACCACCGCCCTCCCCCTAATCCTGTCAGCGCTTGCCGCCCTGTGGTGGATTATCGATATTCCTGCCTTATTCGCCGGCGATTTTCGCGCCTTTTACCACATTGACCTCGATGTGTACCGCGAAGGTGGGGCCGGATTCGGCAGCGACCTTTATAACCGCGACTATTTCGTAGGCACCGACCGCAACGTGTCTCTCCCTTTTACCTACCCACCGTTTGCGGCCCTGCTCTTCGCCCCGCTCCAGTGGATCCCCCTCACCGCTGCCGCCGTGGTGATCACGGTCCTCTCCGTGCTCGCCTTGTGGGTCTGCATTGCGCTGGTATTGCGCACCCTCAATTGCCAACAATGGGCGGCCTGGGGGCTTTTTGCCGCCATGCTGGCCGAGCCAATTACGCAGACCTTTAGCTTTGGCCAGATCAATATCCTGCTCACCGCACTCGTGGTCATTGATTTGCTGTGGGTGAAAAAGGCCCGCGGCATCCTGACCGGCATCGCCATTGCCATCAAGCTCACCCCGGCGGTCTTTTTGGCTGTCTTCTTCGTCCGCCGCGAGTGGAAGGCCTTCTTTACCACGCTAGGCTCCTTCGTGGCTGCCGGCCTTATCGCCTTTGCCGCCAATCCGCACAGCTCGATTGAGTATTGGACCTCTACCCTGCGCGATTCCGAGCGCATCGGCGGCCTAGCCTATAGCGCCAACCAATCCTTGCGCGGGCTATTTACCCGCTTAAGCCCCAATAACGCAGAAACCTTGTGGCTCGTTGGCGTCATCGTCGTCATCGCGATCGTGTGGTTTGCCATGGAGCGCCTGTCCCGCGGTAACCAGGTTGTGCTCATGCTGCTGGCAGCCTCCGTATCGCTGCTGTGCTCCCCCGTATCGTGGTCGCACCACTTTACCTGGCTGGTATTAGCGGGCATCTACCTGGTGGCCAGCCGCCGCTGGGTCCTCGCCGCTCTCACCTGGCTGGCGCTTTTCGCCCGCGGCCACTGGCAGGTTCCACATACCGAGGACCAGGAGCTGGATTGGACGGGGTGGCAGCACATCGTTGGCAATGACTACGTCATCATCACCGTGCTGTTGGTTGCTTGTTCGCTACCATTGGCTCTACGGCGGGGCGGCGCCGATCGATCCGCGGCGGAACCAGCGTCCAGCCAAGGATAGGGACTTTCCCCAGCGCCCACAGCGCCAGGGAGGAAATGGCCGTAAAGATAAAACAAATAGCGATCCAGAACCACGTGTTTTCCAGCGGCCACGACCCGGCCAAAGAAACGACATAGTCATGATGCGCCATGTAGTACCCATAGCCCACGGTCAGGCCGATGGGGTGCGAGAGATAAATCGGCAGCGTGTGCCGGCCGACGAACTTCACGCCTTCTGCAATCCACGGAATGTGGCTAATGAGCACGGCCCCAACGATTCCCGCGGGTACCTCTAGCACCTGTTCCGCGAAGCGCACTAACAGGTTGATATCTCCCCATTCCAAAAAGTCCGCGCCCAATAGGGGCCAGTTAAAAGCAATGTCTTCTTCGTTGCCGTCCCACGCGTGGCGCAATGCCAGGCCAACACAGTACGTGCCGATGGCCGCGGCATATGCCCCAACGCTGCGCGCCGTCCACGAGCCGTGGAATACCTCTTCTGCCGCGGCGGCAAAACGGGTAATCGGCTCCCGCAGGTAGGCTGCACCGACGAAGATGGGCAGGAACATGATGGCCTTGCTAATAAACTGAAACTGTTCCTGCCATGCAATAAATATAACGGGGGTAAAGCTCAGCCCGATGCCCGCCCACGCAGGCAATTTGCGCACGCACCACAGAAATAGGTTGAACAAAATGAGCGCATGGATAAACCACGCCATGGTATGGCCGAGCAAGAGGTTATACACCATGTCGGTCATGCCCCAGGAAGAGTCACCGAAAACCCACTGGTACTCCAGCTGTTTGGTCAAGTGCTCTACGGACATCCACACCAGATAAGGGATGAGGAAGAACCAGAGGCGGCGGGTGAATAACTCCGCGAAATTGTAACGAAAGACTTTATAAGAGAAGTAGCCGGAGACCAGAAAGAACAGGGGAAGGCGCAGGGGATCGAGAAAGGTATTGAGAGTTGCAAGCCACGTTTGTTCGGCTCCTGGCACCTTCAGCGTGATGTGTAGGAGCACCACGCCGATGATAGAAATTCCTTTTGCGGTATCCGGCCACGCTAAGCGGGCCTGAGGAATTGTAATTACCTCCCTTTAATCTCCGCACCGGCGGGGTACCCGTGGCCGGCCTTTAATGATTCCTTCACATCAGCCGCATAGACATCCACATAGGGATTGCCGGAGAGCTCGGCTAAGGTCTTCATGACCATATCCGTAAAAGCACGGATGGTCTCGTGCTCCTGTGGATCCATGCCGTGTTCGCGCGCCCAATCGTGTGGGTAAATGGGGTCTCCCACGCGCACGCCCACCTTGGCGGGGCGGACAATCCACGATCCGATCGGGTTGGCCTTGCGGGAATTGATCATGGCGATGGGATAGACCGGCTGATTGGTCTCCATCGCGATGCGCGCCATTCCGGTACGACCCTTATACACACGCCCATCTGGGGAACGTGTGCCCTCTGGATAGATGCCAAAGAGATCATCGCGCCCCAAAATCTTCCGCGCGGTTTCGAGCATGGCTTGGCTGGCTGATTCATGATCGCGCTCAATGGGGACCTGCCCGACGGAGCTAAAGAACCACTTCTGCATGCCGCCCACGAGCCCAGGGGTGGTGAAGTACTCGGCCTTGGCTAAGAACGTAATTTGGCGCGGGCACAGCAAGGGGAAGAAGAAGGAATCCATCACCGCTTGGTGGTTGGATGCCAAAATCGCGGGGCCCTCAGCAGGGATTTTTTCCATTCCTTCTGACCAAGGGCGGTTCCATACACGCAGGGCGGGACCGAAAAAGATATGCTTAAACGCCCAGTACCACTTGTTTTTCATCTCCAGCTCGTCCTTCGCTCGTTCTAGTGGCCGCGGCGGGCCAAGTCAGCTACGCCAATCATACCTGCTGCCGAGCCCAATTCCGCGGTTGCAACGCGAGCAAGGGGGCGATGCCCAGCGCCGACGATATCCCGGCCCATGGCAGCGGTGGCTTCCTCCAAGTACATATCCGCGTCTTGGGACACCCCGCCGCCGATCACGATGAGCTCCGGATCGAGCACATCGGCGACGATGGATAGGCCTTGGCCCAACCACTGACCGAAGTTCTCCATTACCGCAATGCCGAGTGGGTCTCCCCCACGGGCCGCGCGTGCGACCTGCTCACCGGTGGGGTAAGGCGGCAAGGTAGTCTCATAGTCTGGCCGCAGCTCTCGCGCGGTATCCGGCAGCGCCGTGCCAGAGGCGTAGCGCTCTAGGCACCCTCGCTTGCCGCACGAGCACTGCCTGCCATTCGGCACCACCACGATATGGCCGAATTCCGGGGCCGTTCCAAACGCGCCGCGGTAGATGGTGTCATGGGTCATCAAGGTCGCGCCGATGCCGGTGCCGACGGCAAAAAATACCCAATCCTTCGCGCCGCGCCCCGCGCCAAAGCGCCATTCACCCCAGGCAGCGGAGTTGGCATCGTGCTCCAGCCGGACGTGCAGCCCCAAGCGCTCCGCGAGGTTTCTCCGGACGGGAGCATTCCGCCACGGCAGGTGCGGGGCAAAGCGGACGGTCTCACACTCTGGATCCAAAAATCCTGCGACGGCAAGGCCCACCGCACCCACGGGATACTCTGCGCGCAGCTCCTCGACGATTGCTACCAGGTCATCATCAAGTTGCCGCGGGTCGCTCGAGGTTGGCATGGTGCGACTCGCAAGGATTTCCCCGTCTCGAGTAATTACTCCACCGCGCACATTGGTGCCACCGACATCGAAGCCGATAGTAAGATCGGCGGAGTTGTTTTCAAGCATGGATATCAGAATATACCGACAACCGGGCCAGGGTCACATCAAGCCATAAGCTTTCTCAGCCGCTGCCCCATGATCTCCCAGCTCCAGTGCTGTTCAACATGTCTGCGCCCCGCCTGCCCCATACGATCACGCATTTCTGGCGAGCGCAAGAGCGCCTTCAAGGCCTCCACGAGCTCATCGACGGACGCGCCCTTGACGACGATCCCCGTCTCCCCCGTAATGGTCTCCGGTGCTCCCCCAGAATCACCGGCAACGACCGGCAGCCCGCAGGCTTGTGCTTCCAGATAGACGATGCCCAGGCCTTCCACGTCCAAGCCGCCGCCCCGGGTGCGGGCCGGCATGGCAAAAACATCGGCGGCGTGGAGGGCGGTCTCAATGCTGGGGGCCGGCTGAATCACCGCATCGGGGCAGTATATCTCTGCCAATTCTTGCAGTACGTCGTGGTAGCGCCCGCGACCAATCAACATTAGCTGCGCATTGGGGAATTCTTCCCTGATCTGTGGCATCGCCCGCAATAATTGGTCTTGCCCCTTGCGCGGGACCAACCGGGAAATGCAGACGATGGTTGGCCCATTTACCCCAAACTCCGCCTTTGCCGCAGCGCGCTGGGCAGGGGTTGCGGGGGAAAGTGAATCTAGGCTGACGCCGGAAGGCAGGTGCGCCCACTCGGGGCGCGGGCCAAACGCTCCACGCAGGCGACGCTGAGTGTAGTCCGAAATATAGGTAATGACATCGGCGTTATTGCCAATCAACCGCAGGCACTGGCGGGCCAGCGGAACCATGGACCAGCCCACCTCGTGGCCATGCGTCGTTGCCACCACGCGGCGCGCCCCCGCTTGCCGCGCAGCATTTCCCATCAGCGCCAGCGGTGCCGCCGCACCGAACCACACGACCTCAATGGCCTCTTGCCGGATGATCTCCTGCATGCGGCGGATGGTGGCCGGGGTGGGCAGCATCACGCGGTGTGGCCACCGAATGACCTTGTAGGCAACCGAGGCGTCATAGTCCTCCGGCGGCTCTTGGGTCGAAGCGAATACTACGACATCGTCTGGGTCGAGCGCTTCTAGGTAGTCCCGCAGGTAGGACTGGATTCCTCCAACTTTGGGAGGAAAGTCATTCGTTACCAGCAGTATGCGGGCCACTTAGAACCGTGCAGTCCCCGAAATCGGCATCGAGTTAAGCGGCACGACCTGAACCGGCACACCATAGGTCGAGGCGTGTACTACCTGGCCGTTGCCAATGTACATTCCAACGTGGGTAACTCCTGGGTAGTAGCCCACGATATCGCCAGGCTGCAGCTGGTCAACCGGCACGGACGTGCCACCAGCGATTTGCGCCTGCGAGGTGCGCGGAATGGTCTTTCCAATCTGCTGGTAGGCCCAGTACATCAGGCCGGAGCAGTCGAACTGATTCGGGCCGGCAGAGCCCCAACCATAGGGCGAGCCCAGCTTGGACAGGGCCGCAGAGCTAGCGCCATCGGCAATCTCACCCAAGTCGATGTCCAGCTTATCCGTGCCGCCGAATTGTCCTACCCAGGCCTCGCGCTGCTCATCGCTGAGCGCATCCACCTGCGCCTCGATATCGGCCTGCTGCTCTTCCAGCGCATCCTTTTGCTTTACCAGCTCATCGCGCTGCTTTTCGAGATCCTTCTTTTCCTTTCGGACCTTTTTCGCAGCCTCAGCGGCTTCCTGCTGAACCGCTTCGGCCGTCGAGGCGGCATCAGCCTTGGCATCGAGGGTGCGCTGCGCCTTACGCGAGAGCGCGCCCAAGTAGCCCATGCGCTCTACGGCGTCTGCGGCGTCTTCTGCTGCCAAAGCGCCCGAGACGGCAGAACGGGAGTCTCCCCGGTAGCGAGACTGTGCCAGATCGTCCACGCGGCCTTGCTGCGTGAAGACATCGCCCTGCGCGTCGCGTACGCGCTCTTGTGCCTGAGCGGCGTCCTCTTCTGCTTGAGCGACCTCTTCTTCCTTGGCCGCGAGCTTATCTTCTAGCTCTTTGACTTCCTCGTTCTTAGCAGAGACCTTGCGGGCGACCTCGCCGACGCGATCCACCAGCTCATCAACATTTTCAGTGGCAGATTCTTGGTTCGGTTCCGCCTCTTGCGCGATAACTTGAGGGAGACCAGAAAGAGTAGTGACAGCGAGGACTGCAGTTAGTGCAGCGGCTGGGAGCACACGTTTAGACACGAGAAGACCTTCAACTCAAAATTTTCAAAAATCGAATTTACTATAGCGGGTTTTAGCCGCTGTTGCACAACAAAACCCTCCCCTTTTTTGCAAAGGGAAGGGCAAGTCATTTCACTGCCAATTAGAAACGGACAGCGTTGTGGATCGGCATGTAGTTCAAGTCGCGCTCCTGCACAGGGGTGCCGGAGTTAAGCGCGTCAATGATGGTGCCGTTGCCGGTGTAGATACCGACGTGGGAAGCGCCACCGTAGTAAGAAATGATGTCACCAGGCTGCAGCTGATCCAGGGAAACCGGGGTACCGCCAGCAGCCTGAGCCTGGGAGGTACGCGGAATCTGAACGCCAGCCTGGGAGTATGCCCAGCTGGTCAGGCCGGAGCAGTCGAATGCGCTCGGGCCGGCAGCGCCGTAAACGTACGGCGAGCCAAGGACGGAGCGTGCAGCTTCCAGAGCCTTCTGACCAACGGTGGACGGTGCCGGAGCAGCCTGCTGCTCAGCAGCGGCAACGAAGTTGTCGCCACCCTGGTTGGAAACCTGACCCAAGGACGGGACGTACTTGTCAATGTTCGGTACCTGGTCAATGTTCGGAACGTTTTCCAGACCGGCAACCTCGAAACGGTAGTCGGTATTAGGAACAACGACCTCAGCAGCCTGAGCGACGCCTGGGGCGGCGACAGCTGCGGTTGCAGCGATAGCTGCAGTAGATGCGATACGACGGGTATTTACAGTGCCCTGACGACGGTGCTTTGCCACGAGAAAAACTCCAAATCTTCCTACGCGTCTACTTTCCCTTGTAGAAAAGCTCTGACCCTGGGGCCTAGTGTTCATTGGAGGGCCGTTCCTTTAGGCCTTCCTCCACTCGGCCCCTCACTAGGAGGAGCCAGATGCGACGCTATAAATTTTCATTTCGTATTGAGCACCTTTTCGGGCGGTAACTCAATGTCTCGAATAGGTTACGAAATCATCACAATCAATGTCCATTCACTACCCCGGATCTAGCTTTGTTACACGTTCGTTATCTTATTTTGACCAAGCCGAGACAAACCCGACATATCGAAGATTCAATAAAGCTATTACTGATTTTTAAGGGCCATACACTGGGACAATCGCCAAGGCTTAGCCCACCTCCGGCAGTTAGCTCTTCCACAAACAAGCGCTTCAACAAGTTCAAAAATTATTATTTGTGACTTTCGACACATACTATGTGTAACAATCACTTTCGTACCATCAGCCTCGTCCTTGAGCGCCTTCGGATCGCGTAAAACCGGCCGCCCTATCCAGCGTTATCGCTCCGGGTTTTACTGAGCCCGCGAGCCAATTGCGTGCTGAGCCCAAGGGGCCACCTCGTGGCTTGTTGCCAGGCACTGGGGCCGGTTAGGTAACGCCGCTTCCAGTACCCACCGGGCGAGTAAGGTTTAGTCCACCCCAGTTCCTCGCTTTACGGCGTGAGTCCCTATAGAAAGGCCTTGGTCCGCCTAGTCTCTGCAGAGGCCGGCAATACTTGCTTAAAGGCCTGGCAAAGACGTGTACCTCACTGCAGTATCTAAGAGGGCAGAGAATAACGCCTATATCTCGCGCCTCGAGGAACGCTCTCGTTGTCGGATTGGGTCATTCCCAAACCAATGTCTGCACAAAGCACAGCGCCCTTCAATTAACCCAGGCGAACTGGCGAAGAGGATACGGACGTGGATCCTGCGACTGCTCTTGGAGACGATACATTCGAAGAGTTCTAGCATTAGTGGAAAGCTGCGACGACGGCCCCAAGTGAGGCTCACGATTCTAGTGGTGATGACTACAGCAGAAAAGCTGCAATTAAGAACTGTGCTAACTGTGTCCAAGAAAGTGAAGCAAAGGGAAAAGAACATATTAGGGCTGGAGGGTGTGCGATAGCTATTCCGAAGCCCTGTAGACCACGCTTAAAGACAAATCCCGGCTATGGGACTCACTCAAATCCTCATATCGCGGAAAACGTCCCTCCCAGGTTTAGTGGCAACCTCATGCTCCTAGGACGGCTACCCTATTGCTAACTAACAAGGCTGGCGCTATTCCCCACCGCTAGACAAGGCGTTCCCGCGTGAGCCGGCGTTTGTCGGTACTTCCATTCCTGTATACGGAGGGCGACGAGCTTCTTACTGCCTCGGTAGACCGCTGGCGTGTGCGAGGCGCTCTGCTAAGACTTAGGCAATTATTCGATTTTCGCCTAAAAGAGACGGTCCCAGGTTGCCTGTATTATGTGCCGACTCCTCACTCAATAGCCCAGCAAAAGTAACCCGGGACTCCTTAAGAAAGCAACGGTCCCAAAACTGAAACGAGCCCGCTTACCACCAGGTATTGGTGGCTTAGCGGGCTCGTTTAGTGAGCGTGTATCGAGCTAACCCAAGGAAAGGTTAGATGCGACCGTTTTCCTCGTCATCACGGCGGTTGGCCTCGTTGAGGCGGCGGAACATCTCCGCTTCCTCTTCGTGGTTCTCCTCGTGAATCTCGTGAACGCGGCGCATGAGTTCCGGATCGTCCGGGCTGAAGGTGCCCTGAATCTCGGAGTCAGCGTAACCGAGGTGGTTAAGTTGCTTCGGCACCTGAGCGCCTGCGTACTCAAGCGGTACTGCGTGGCCGTGCTCATCAACCGGGCCGAGCGGCTGGTGAACCTCAATGAAGGCACCGTTAGGCAGCTGCTTGATGACACCGGTAGCGATACCGTGCTCGAGCACCTCGCGGTCAGAGCGCTGGAGACCAACGCAAATGCGGTAGGTCATGAAGTAAGCAATCGGCGGCAGGACAATCAGGCCGATGCGTCCGACCCAGGTCATCGCATTCAACGAAATCTGGAAGAAGTGCGCAACGTGGTCGTTACCACCGGAGAGAGTAACCAGGAGGAAGAACACGATTGCTGCGGCACCGATCGCGGAACGCGTAGGAACGTCACGTGGACGCTGCAGAAGGTTGTGGTGCGCATCGTCACCAGTGAACTTCTTCTCCAGGAACGGGTAGGTGATAAGCAGTACAACCATCAGGCCACACAACAGCGCAACCCAGAAGGCGGAAGGAATCGTGTAGTTACCCAGGTACAGCTCCCAAGCGGGCATGACACGCGCCACACCGTCAGTCCAGAGCATGTAGATATCGGGCTGGGAACCCGCAGACACCTGTGACGGGTTGTACGGACCAAGCAGCCAGATGGCGTTGATGGTCAGCACACCGGACATCAAAGCCAGCACGCCAGCGACCATCATGCCCATACCAATCGCCTTGGTGGCGAAGACCGGCATAATACGGACGCCAACCACGTTGTTCTCTGCGCGACCCGGTCCAGGGAACTGGGTGTGCTTCTGGAACCACACCATGATCAGGTGGGCCGCGATGAGGCCCAGGATGATGCCAGGGATGACCAGAACGTGCAGGATGTAGAAGCGGTCCAGCATCAAGTCGGACGGGAAGTCGCCGTTGAAGATGGCCCAGTGCAGCCAGGTACCAATGATCGGCAGACCCAGGATGATGGCGGACATAATGCGCAGACCAACACCGGAAAGCAGGTCGTCCGGCAGGGAGTAACCGAGGAAGCCCTCGATCATGCCCAACAGGATAAGGGTGCAACCAATAATCCAGTTAGCTTCGCGGGGACGACGGAATGCACCGGTGAAGAAGATGCGCAGCATGTGCGCAACCATCGACATCATGAACAGCAGTGCTGCCCAGTGGTGCATCTGGCGAACGAAGAGGCCACCACGGACCTCGAAGGAAATATCGAGTGCGGTTGCATAGGCGCGCGACATCTCAACGCCGTTCAGCGGTGCGTAGGTGCCGTCGTAGATGACCTTCGTAATGGAAGGGTCAAAGAATAGCGCCAGGTATGTACCGGTTAGTAGAAGAATGATGAAGCTGTACAGCGCCATCTCACCGAGCATGAAGGACCAGTGGGTCGGAAAGACCTTGTTCAGCTGCGTCCTTAGCACGCCGGCGGCGCTGTAGCGCTCGTCCATGTTGTTGCCCATTTGGGCGAGTTTATTGCTCATTATGACTTACGCTCCCAGAATGCCGGACCGACAGGCTCAATGAAGTTGCCTTCTGCAACAAGGTAGCCCTCATCGTCCACCGTGATGGGCAGCTGTGGCAGAGCACGGGCGGCCGGGCCGAAGACCGGCTTACCGTAGTGCAATGCGTCGAACTGCGACTGGTGGCAGGGGCACAGGATTCGGTTGGTCTGTGCCTCGTACAACGACGTTGGGCAACCAATGTGAGTACAAATCTTGGAGTAGGCGTAGTAATCGCCGTGGTGGAAGTTTTCCTGACCCTCACGTTCGATCGCCTTCTGCGCATCGGAGTGGCGCAGACGAATCAACATCACCGCGTTGCGGTTGCCGTGGATGGAGTGCATGTGGTGCTCGTATACGTCGCGCTTAGCGTCGTACTGGTCACCGTCGTTGACGTCTTCTTCCGCAAGCGGGAAGACGGTTTCCATGCCGCCGGCAGCCAAGTCCTCGGGGCGAACGCGCACCAGGCGGGTAACGCCTTCGGTGGTGTAGTGTTCGCCGGACTCGCCGGAGTGCTTCTCAGCGATGGTGCCGGTGTCACGAGCGAGGTAAAGCTTTACGCCTTTCTCGTGCATCGTCCAGCCGGAGGTCCACAGCGTGCCATCACCGGCGTAGTTCACCTCGTGGCGAACCTTCCATGGATTGCGGATTGCGCCGCCAAGCGGGGCGATAACAGTCAAGCCGAAGAGAACGCCTGCACCACCGAGCAGACCTTGGATGGTCTTGCGGCGGCCGAGAGTGGAGGTCTTCCAAGAATCGTTCAAGAGAGCGGTAAGAGTACGGCGGTCAACTTCTTCGGAAGGACCATCGTGGCGACGCTGCACGGAGATTTCTTCCGGCAGGATCTTCTTCACGTACTGAACGATGGCAAAGCCGAGTCCGAAGATGGACAATGCAGCGGTAATACCAAGCAGCGGGGTGTAGAGAGTGTGCCAGACGAGGCCGTCCTCCCCTAGCTGCTTGTACTGCCAAGGCCAGAAGAGGTAGACGCCCAAGAAAGCCAATCCGCCGATAACGGAGAGTGCCAGCCAAATGGCGACATTGCGACCCGCACGCTTTTCCGCGGGGTCACCTTCAACCGGGAAACGCTCCTTGCGGAACGCTACGGTGACATCATCGAGCTCGGTACCAAGTGCAGCAAGTTCATCATTGCTCATCTTATCGAGCTCTGCGTCAGTGTAATTCTTTTTCACATTGCTCATGAGCGCGATCCAATCCACATAGCAGCGGCGCACAGTGCGCTGATACCAATAATCCACATTGCCAGGCCTTCAGCCACTGGGCCGAGACCGCCAAGGTCCCAACCGGCAGGAGACGGAGTCTCTTCTGCAGACTTCAAGTAGGCGATGATGTCCTTCTTTTCATCTGCAGTCAGCTGACGGTCAGAGAACTTTGGCATGTTCTGCGGACCGGTCAACATTGCCTGGTAGATTTCCTGCTCGTTAGCAGGTGCCAGCTCCGGGGCGTACTTACCGGAGGACAGCGCGCCACCCTGACCGGTGAAGTTGTGGCAGGATGCGCAGTTCATGCGGAAAAGCTCAGAGCCCTTGGCAACGTCTTCGGCCTGAATTTGGCCGTTGTAGTTGGCGCCGCGAAGGGATTCTTGGGCGATGCTTCCATCGTCGTTGTAGACAATGTCTGCGCCGCCACCGTTAGCAGCGACATAAGCGGCCAGCGCCAAGGTCTGCTGCTCGGTGTAACGAGGAGCCTTGCGCTCTGCCTGTGCGTCGTTGGACATCATCGGCATGCGGCCGGAGTGAACCTGGAAGTACACAGAGCCGGCGCCGATACCTACGAGAGAGGGGCCACGGCCTTCGATGCCCTGCAGATTGGCACCGTGGCAGGTGATACAAGCGGTGTCGTAGATGTCCTTACCCTCTTGCACGAGGGCTTGATCATCTTTTTCCGCCGTAGCGACCTGAGCGTCAGGCGTCAAGGCAGAGGCCAAGACGCCAGCGCCGGTCAAACCGATGGCCAAAGCAAAGCCACCTGCAAGGGTGCGCTTCGCCTTGCGGCGACGGCGGGTCTTCTTAGCCGAGGCAGTGGTCTGCTCCACTGCCGCGGACTGCGAATTGTTATCCATCATTTTCCTTTAGATAACTCGAACACGGGAGGACTGTTTTGGGGAGAGGGTCGCCGACACTACTGAATCAAGTAGATAACGGTGAACACACCGATCCACACAACGTCAACGAAGTGCCAGTAGTAGGACACTGCCATCGCGGCGGTAGCCTGTGCCGGCGTGAATTTAGACTTAGCGATACGCGCCAGGATGATTGCAAAAGAAATCAAACCGGCGGTTACGTGCGCAGCGTGGAAGCCGGTGATGATGTAGAACACCGAACCAAAGACGCTGGACTGTACCGTCACGCCTGCGTGAATCAACTCAGCCCACTCAAACGCCATGATGCCCAGGAAGACAACACCCAATACCAGCGTGATGGTGTACCAGAGTCGAAGCTTGTAAACGTCACCCCTTTCTGCGGCAAACACGCCGAACTGCGAGGTCACGGAGGAAGAAATCAACACTGCAGTAATGAGAAAGCCCATTGGCAGGTTGATATGGGCAGTGTGCTCTGCCCAATCGCCTTCCTGGCCGTTCGCTCGCGAGGTGAACCACATCGCGAACAGTCCGGCAAAGAACATCAATTCCTGAGACAGGAACACGATGGTGCCCACGCTGACCATATTGGGTCGGTTCAGCGAGGCAACACGTGGTGCTGTCATACCTTGGTTAGAAACTACGCTCGTCACAATGGTAATTATGGCCGTTCTGGATCCTAAAGTCACTTCAATTCCCCCCGCTTTCTCTATTCGGATTTCACCAAATTGCCAGCTACCAATAAGGAAACGAACGAGATCCGTCAACAATAAATAGCTGGGAACTTTTTGTATTCTTATCCGACGAGACATCAACGCAGGTGACACACTTAAACTCCGGCTATAGCCGCAATTCCTCCGACTCGACCTAGCCGATGCACGATGATCTAGCCTTCGTCCGCAACCGGTTTCGGCAAGTTTCTTAGAGAGATAAATCACACGGTGGTTTTCGGGGAAAATGGCCCATTTGCAACTTTCGGTTGACCCCCGCAGAAATAGCCGTTTACGTGCTGGGATGCGCTTTTGCTGCCCACTTAAAACCTGGACGCAACCCCTCTCCCCCTTCTCAAAAAAATTTAGGAACCGCGGGAACTTTACCCGTCGATTTCCGACGCAGATCGCCAAAGCCCTCCCCACCGAGGAATGGTGAGGAGGGCTGAGAAGTTTAGGCAGTGGCTGCGACTAGATAGTTTCTAGTGCTTTTCCTTAGGCAGACCGTATTGCAAGGACAGGCCGGTGCAGGCAGCAATCAAGCACACGGCGCCCAAGGCGATGAGCCAGTAGTACAGGAAGATGACGCCCAGGCCCAAGAAGCCGATGGCACCGGCCATGGCCAGCGGCCAGATGGAGCTTGGAGAGAAGAAGCCCAAGATACCAGCGGAGTCTTCGGTCTCTGCTTCTTCCCAGTCTTCCGGCAGAACGTCGCTGCGGTTATCGGTGAAGTGCAGGTAGCCGCCCAGCATGAGGCAGAGCACGACGGAGAGGAACATGCCCACGATGCCAACCCACTCGGCACCGTAGAGGTAACCATCATCCTTCACGAGGGTGACGCCAAAGATATAAACAATCAGCGAGACGAAAAGGTAGGTCGCGATTGAGTAAAAGACTTTCGATGTAGCACGCATTGTGTAATGTCCTTATCTCTTATGCCGCGGTCTTAACGTAGTTGTCACCATCGGCGGTGTCGCGCTCGCCGGAGAACGGGTGGGTGGTAACTGCGTACGGATCCTGGCCGATTTCCTTCAACGCCTCGGCGTTGGTGGCGTTCGGGTTCTTCTCGCGGAAGTCCATGTAGGCATTGAAGTCCTCTGGGGACACAACGCGAATCTCGAAGTTCATCATGGAGTGGTAGGTACCGCACATCTCAGCACAGCGGCCAACAAAGGCACCTTGCTTATCAATCGATTCGATCTGGAAGCTGCGCTCCTGGGCGTTGGCCTCAGGGTGCGCGTATACGTCGCGCTTGAACAAGAACTCCGGTACCCAGAACGCGTGAGAAACGTCAGCGGAAGCCAGACGGAACTCGATGGCGGTATCGGAAGGAAGTACCAGAACCGGAACCTCTTCGGTGGAGCCTACGGTCTCAATCTTGTTGTAGTTGAGGTAGGAAAGGTCACCCTTGGACTTACCGTGAATTGGGTTGGGGTTGTCCACACCCTCAGGGTCATGGGCGGTCTTTTCTGCTTCAGCCTGACGCGCTTCGTCCGCACCGTTGTAGTTCTCACCGTTGACGCGGTTCTCGGCGTAGCCGAACTTCCAGTTCCACTGGAATGCTGTGACGTCAACGGTGACCTTTGGATCCTTATCCAATGCGGTGACCTTCTGCTGGGTCTGCACCGTGAAGAAGAACAAGGTCATGATGATCAGGATTGGAACGATGGTCAGCACCATCTCCAATGGCACGTTGTACTGCGTCTGGCGCGGGAATTCACCCTTGCCATCGCGCTTTGCCTTCTTCGCGCTCCAGCGGAAGATCGCAGTAAGGAAAAGGCCCCACATTACGAAGCCGACGATCCAAGCTGCAACCCAGACCCAGATCCAGAAGTTATACATTGCTTCTGCCTCAGGGGTAACACCCTTTGGCCAACCGAATCCCAGGAGGTTCTCTACAGCAGTTGGCGCCTGAACGTCACAACCAGCCAGGGCGAGACCGCCTAGGGCAAGTGCGCCAGCTACGCCCGCCTTACGGGCGAAGGTGCGCTTATTACGCTGTCCCACGTGTGTTCTGCCTTTCTGTCCACACAAACTTCTCGAATACTCACAGAGCACCCTTACCCAATCAGAATAATGGATAAATGCTTGGTTCCCAGCCTTTTTGAAGCTTAAAAGGAGACCCAGGGCGCTCAATTTATATCCACGAATCAGTAGGTTACCGCCCCACCTGCACAATGTTCCAACCGTACCCCCAGTCTGCACCTTTGCCATGTGCCTTAACTCACAGGGAACAATTCCGGCCATCATCCGAAAGTTCGCACCCTTACGGGGAAGCTGAATTTAAGCTTTTCCGCAGCTTCTTCCAAGCCGTGGCGCTTTCTGGTTTCCACCCCATGCACCGTAAAGTAGGACACCGAGCACTAGTCGCTTAATTAAAAGGAGCTATCTTTACATGTGCGGACTTCTTGGCATGCTCGCGGCCACCGGTGACGTGGACAAATATGTCGACGCGCTGGAGCGGTCGCTTCCTTGCATGCACCACCGCGGACCGGACGCAGCCGGTACTTGGCATGATGGCGACGCCGCCTTCGGCTTTAACCGCCTGTCCATTATCGACCTGGAACATTCCCACCAGCCCCTGCGCTGGGGCCCTGAGGATGAACCAGAGCGGTATGCCCTTACCTTTAACGGCGAGATCTACAACTACGTTGAGCTCCGCGAAGAACTCAAGGCCTTGGGCTATACCTTCTATACGGAAGGCGATGGCGAACCCATTGCGGTGGGCTACCACCACTGGGGCAAGGATGTCGTCGAGCACCTCCGCGGCATGTTTGGCATCGTCATTTGGGATACCAAGACCAAGACCATGTTTGCCGCGCGCGACCAGTTTGGCATCAAGCCGCTTTACTATGCCACTACGGACGCCGGCACGGTCTTTGCCTCCGAGATGAAGTGCATCCTGGACATGGCCGAGGACATTGGTCTAGAACTCAACCTTGACCGCCGCGCCATCGAGCACTACGTCGACCTGCAATACGTGCCGGAACCGGAATCTTTGCACGCCAATATTCGCCGCGTGGAATCCGGCTGCACGGTGACCTTGAAGCCGGGTGACGAGGTCGTATCCGAGCGCTACTTCATGCCGCGTTTTCCGGTCCAGCAGGTTCCAGAAGGCGAAGAACAACAGCTCTTTGACCGGATTGCAGAAGCGCTGGAGGATTCCGTCGCTAAGCACATGCGTGCCGATGTCACCGTGGGTTCCTTCCTGTCTGGCGGCATCGACTCCACCGCCATCGCTACCCTGGCCAAGCGCCATAACCCGGATCTGCTGACGTTTACCACTGGTTTCGAGCGCGAAGGCTATTCCGAGGTGGACGTGGCCGCAGAATCGGCGGCAGCTATCGGCGTAGAGCACATCGTCAAGATCGTCTCGCCGGAAGAATATGCTGAGTCGATCCCTAAGATCATGTGGTACCTGGATAATCCGGTGGCCGATCCTTCCCTCGTACCGCTCTTCTTCGTGGCCCAAGAGGCCCGCAAGCACGTCAAGGTGGTCCTCTCCGGTGAGGGCGCCGACGAGCTCTTCGGCGGCTACACCATCTATAAGGAACCGCTGTCCCTCGCGCCATTTGAGAAGATCCCCTCTCCCCTGCGCCAGGGCCTGGGCAAGCTCTCCCGCGTACTGCCTGATGGCATGAAGGGCAAGTCCCTACTTAACCGCGGCTCCATGACCATGGAGGAGCGATACTACGGCAATGCGCGGTCCTTTAACTTTGAGCAGATGCAGCGCGTTATCCCATGGGCCAAGCGCGAATGGGATCACCGCGAGGTCACCGCACCCATCTATGCGCAATCGGAAGACTTTGACCCGGTAGCCCGCATGCAGCACCTTGATCTGTTTACCTGGATGCGCGGTGACATTTTGGTCAAAGCCGATAAGATCAACATGGCCAACTCCTTGGAGCTGCGCGTGCCATTCCTGGATAAGGAAGTATTCAAGGTCGCAGAATCCATTCCGCACGATCTGAAGATTTCCCACGGCACCACCAAGTATGCCCTGCGTAAGGCCATGGAGCAGATCGTTCCCGCGCACGTCCTCAACCGCAAGAAGCTGGGCTTTCCTGTACCCATGCGCCACTGGCTGGCTGGCGACGAGCTCTACGGCTGGGCACAAGACACCATCAACGATTCCCAGACGGAGGACATCTTCAATAAGAAGGAAGTTCTGGAGATGCTCAAGGAGCACCGCGATGGCGTTTCCGATCACTCTCGCCGCCTGTGGACCGTGCTGTCCTTTATGATCTGGCACGGTATCTTTGTGGAAAAGCGCATCGACCCGCAGATCGAGCAGCGCGAGTACCCGGTCAAGCTTTAAGCCGCACTGGGTAAAGCTCCACGCAGAGCTTTAAAGACATAAAAAGAGGGTGAGCGCCGCGAAGCACTCACCCTTTTTCTTTATCCTTCTGTTTAGTTGAAGGAATCGCCACACGCGCAGGAGCCGGTGGCATTCGGGTTATCGATGGTAAATCCCTGGGACTCGATGGTGTCAGCAAAGTCGATCTTGGCGCCGGTAAGGTACGGCACGGACATCTTGTCCACGACGAGCTTGATGCCACCCACCTCGTCGACCTTGTCGCCATCAAGGCTGCGGTCATCGAAGTAGAGCTGGTAGCGCAGGCCAGCGCAGCCGCCGGGCTGTACTGCGATGCGCAGGGAGAGATCGTCGCGGCCTTCCTGATCAAGCAGGCCCTTTGCCTTTGCGGCTGCGGCCTCGGTCAGAATGACGCCGGTTTCGGAAACTGGAGCGGTCATCACTTCTCCTCAAATGTGTCTTGGTTGCGTAGCCACTACCCTACCCGCATCTACAAGGAGGGAAAAGGTAGCCCATAGTAATAACAACGCCGTGGGCGGGCCTATTCCCCTCTTGGGGTCGAAACCTTGTAGTCTGATCAGCGTGAAACTTCCGTGGCAAAAAGATGACAAGACCTCCCCTGAACCCGCTCCCGTGCAGGAAGAAGTTCAGGAAGAAACCCACCGCAAGGGGTATACCCCGCCGAAGGGTCGTCCCACGCCAAAGCGCCAGGAACAAGAAATCGCGCGCGGCGTGAAGCGCGATCCACATGGGGTATCCGATGCGCAGCGCTATAAGCGCCGCAAGGAACTCAAAAAGTCCATGAGCAAGGACGAGTGGAAAGAATATAAAAAACAGGAGCGCAAGGAGCGCAACCAGCGCAATCGCGAAAGCCAGGAGCGCATGGCCGAAGGCGATCCGCGCTTCCTCCCAGCCCGCGATCAGGGCGAAGAGCGCGCCTACGTGCGCGATTGGATCGATGCCCGCCGCACGCTTTCGGAATGGGTAATGCCGATGGCGCTTGCCCTTATCGTCGTGGTCTTTGTGACTTATGCGGCCCCCAGCATCGCCGGCCTCATCAATGCGATTGCTATGGTGGTCATCCTCATCTTCGCCATCGACGGCATCTGGCTGGGCCGCCGTGCTAATAATGCGGTTCGCAAGAAGTTCCCCGGCACCACCGCCACCGGCTTTGGACTGGGATTCTACGCATTTTCCCGCGCCAGCCAGCCCCGCAAGTGGCGCATTCCTCGCCCGCGCGTCGAGCGCGGTGCCGACGTTTAAGGAAGCACGCTCATGGCTGATTCCCCGCAGCTTTATCCCTACGGCAGGCTAAGCGATGCCGCACAGTGGCTCGCCGCCTGCCAAGATCGATCCCCCGCTTCCGAGCCACAGCGGGTGCGGGCCGTAATTTTCGCCGAGGACGGTGAAGGGATCCCCCAGGCCACGGAGACCGCGGCGCGGCGGGTCGGGGCCAGCATTATTTCTGTCACGGTGACGGATTGCTCCACGGCCTATGACTTAGGCGTGCAGGCGGCGGATGCGGAAATCGATGGCGGTGCGGATCTGCTCATTCCGGGCGGCATCGACACCACGCAGGTTGCCGCGGCCGCCATGGGGGTGATGGCGCAGGAGGAGCCGGTGGTGGTCGTCGGCAAGCAGCCGAGCGTCGAGGACTGGAAGGCCGAGGTTGCGGCCATTCGCGATTCCATGTTTCGGATGCGCGGCCTGACTGGGCGGGAGCTCATAAAGGCCTGTGGCTCCCCCGTATTGGCCGCGCTGGTGGGATTTATATCCCAGGCGGCTAGGCGTCGCACGCCCCTGCTTGTCGATGCCCCCTTGACCGCCACCGCCGCCGCATGCGCCGCTACCGACACGCGGATCCACGACTGGCTTCTTGCCACCAATATCGCGCCGCAGCCGGCTCACCGGCTGGCTTTAAAGAAGCTGCGGCTAGAGCCCCTGCTGGATTTACAGATGGAACCGGTACCGGCACTCGGCGCCTTGGCTGCCCTACCCCTATTATTGCTAGGCGTAGAAGTTACTGCGGACACAACGCAGGCAGAGGCCTAACTGCGCGGCGCAGGTCCGCCTCACGCCGCGTTTCACTGTGGCGTGCTAGACCAAAGTGTGCAACCAGCCGTGGGCATCATCCACGGCGCCGCGCTGGATACCGGTTAGGCGCTCGCGCAAAGCCATGGAAACCTCGCCGGCCTCATTATTATTGACGCTGAAATCGGTGTCCTCACCAAGCACGCGTCCCACCGGCGTGATGACGGCGGCGGTACCGCAGGCAAAGGCCTCGGTCATCTCGCCCGATTCCACATCGCGCTGCCATTCTTCGGCGGTGATGCGCCGCTCGGTTACCTTGTAGCCCATGTCTTCGGCGACCTGCAGCAGGGATTGGCGGGTAATGCCGGGCAGCAGAGATCCGGAAAGGGCTGGGGTGACAATCTCGGCGTCGCTGCCGGTGCCGTAGACGAACATGAGGTTCATCCCGCCCATTTCCTCGATATACCGGCGTTCGATGGCATCCAGCCAGACCACTTGATCGCAGCCCTTTTCTTCGGCTTGTGCTTGCGCTAACAAGGAACCGGCGTAATTGCCGGCGAATTTCGCGGCACCGGTTCCGCCCGGCGCGGAGCGGACAAAGTCGGTAGATAACCACACCGAAACAGGCTTGATGCCGCCGCTGAAATACGCACCGGCGGGCGAGGCCAAGAGGATGAAGCGATACGCATTGGCCGGGTGCACGCCCAGCGATACCTCGGTCGAAATCATAAAGGGTCGCAGGTAGAGCGATGCTTCCCCGCCTGCCTCTGGAACCCAGCTCTTATCGATGTCCACCAGCTGGCGCAGCGCCTCGATGAACTCTTCTTGCGGTAGCTCGGGCATCGCCAAGCGCTGCGCCGAATTGATAAAACGCTGCGCGTTTTGCTCGGGGCGGAAGGTAACGATGGAATCATCGGGCTGCCGGTAGGCCTTAATGCCCTCGAAGACGGCCTGGCCGTAGTGGAAGACGTTGCTCGCTGGATCCATCGTCAGCGGGCCGTAGGGGCGGACCTGCGCGTCGTGCCAGCCCTTGTCCGTGGACCAATCGATGGTAACCATGTGGTCCGTAAAGTGCTGGCCAAAGCCGGGATTGGCCAGGATTTTATCTAAATCTGCTGCCGCCGTTGGTTGATTCGTACGGGTGATCGTGTAATCAAGCATGCCCACAATCTACTCCTTTTATCTATAGCCGGGTAGGAATATGTTCACTCTAGCGCGGTATCATGGGCAGAAGTTTCATTAGTACCAATTAAAAAGGAGGACTTTATGTCTCAGCACACTGGACCCGCACGTGGGGCATTTCCGGAGCTTAAGCTAGAAAAGAAGGCCCCGAAGAACGCGCAGGCCCTACTCATCGCCGCATTTAAGGGCGAGGAGGGCATTGAGCTTCCGGGCACCTCGCTGCTCAAGTCGGCCGCGCTGCGCGAAGCATACGAGTCCCTTATCGCCGTGGGAGCAACCGGCAAGGCCAATGAGGTCACCCGCATCCCAGCGCCTAAGAAGGCAGAGGTCGATTCCATCATCGCCGTCGGCCTTGGCGATGCCGAGGACCTCGATGCAGAAACCTTGCGCCGCGCCGCCGGCAGCGCCGCACGCTCGATTTCCAAGGTGGAAGAGGTAGCCACTTCCTTGGGCGATTTCGGAATCGCTCCCACGGTAGAAGGCCTCATCTTGGGCGGCTACAAATTCCAGGGGCTGCGCTCTAAGCCTGGCAAGGATTCCGAGCAGCCAGCCGCCTTTACCGTGGTGGCAGAAAAGTCCGCCCGCGAGGAGTTCGAGGCGGCCAAGATCACCGCGGAGTCCGTGGTGATTGCCCGCGACCTGGTCAATACCCCGTCCAACCTGCTGTACCCGGAGTCTTATGCAGACTTCCTCTCCGCCCAGGCTAAAGAAGTTGGCCTCGAGGTGGAAATCCTGGATGAAAAGGCGCTGCAGAAGCAGGGCTTTGGCGGCATTACCGCCGTTGGCCGCGGTTCCGCTCGCCCGCCGCGCCTGGTGCGCCTGAGCTGGAACCCGAAGAAGGCGAAGAAGCACGTGGCGCTCGTGGGCAAGGGCATCACCTTCGATACCGGCGGCATTTCCTTGAAGCCGGGTTCTGGCATGTGGGACATGATTTCCGATATGGGCGGTTCCGCCGCCATGGCCGCCTCCATCATCGCTGCGGCCAAGCTCAACCTGCCGGTGAAGATCACCGCTACCCTGCCGCTGGCAGAAAACATGCCGGGCGATAACGCCACCCGCCCGGGCGATGTCATCACCCACTACGGCGGCATTACCTCTGAGGTTCTCAATACTGATGCGGAGGGCCGCCTCGTGCTTGCCGATGCCATCGCGCGCGCCAGCGAGGATAAGCCCGACTTCCTCATCGAAACCGCCACGCTAACCGGCGCCCAGATGGTCGCCTTGGGCGGGCGCACCGCCGGCGTCATGGGTTCGGAGGACTTCCGCGACCGCATGGCTGGCATCGGCCGTGAAGTGGGCGAAAATGCGTGGGCCATGCCACTATTGGAAGAGCACGATGAATCCGTGAAATCCGCCAGCGCCGATATCCGCAATATCAACGCCAAGCGCGAAGGCGGCATGGAATACGCCGGTACTTACCTGAAGCACTTCGTGGGCGAGGGCATCGAATGGGCACATATCGATGTCGCCGGGCCTTCCTTCAATACCACCGGCGCCTATGGATATACGCCAAAGATGGGTACGGGCGTTCCTACCCGCACCGTCATCGCTGCTCTGCGCGAGATTGCTGAATCAAAGTAATACCCCGCACAGCCGCCTGGGCATAAAATAGCGGAGTTATGAACACTGCTTTAATCATCGTTGACGTCCAACACGACTTTTGCCCAGGCGGCGCGCTTGGCACCGATCGCGGCAACGAGGTTGCAGAGAAGATCTCTTCTTTGCAGACCGAGTATGACACCGTCGTTGCCACGCAGGACTGGCACATCGATCCGGGTTCCCACTTTGCTGAGGACCCGGATTTTGTCGATTCCTGGCCGGTGCACTGCGTCGCCGATTCCTATGGCGCCCAGATGCACGAGGCCATCGGGCCTGCGCAAGCATATTTCCGCAAGGGCGAATACACCGCCGCGTACTCCGGCTTTGAGGGCGCAGCACACGGCGTATTGCTGGCGGAGTGGCTGCGCGAGCACGATATCGACGCGGTGGATATCGTCGGCATTGCCACGGATCACTGCGTGCAGGCAACCGCGGCGGATGCTTTAAAGGAAGGCTTTTCCGTCCGCGTCTTAAGCGAGTATTGCTCTCCTGTTGATCCAGATCGCGGGGATGCCGCCCTAGCGAAGTTAGGAAAGGCCGGCGCCACCATCGTCTAGGCCGATTAACTTAAGTCCTGCCCCGAATCAGGGTTTTCGCCGCGCTCAAAGCGGGCGCGGCGAAGGCGCTGTTCTTCCCTTTTACGCAAGATGCGTTGGCGTTCCATGCGCTCGCGCATGCGTTGGGGGTACCCGGTTTCTTCGACATCAAAAACGTCGCATTGCAACAGTTTTCCTACCGCGTCAATCCCCTTCGGCCCGCCGATGCGCCGGCGAATAAACTCACCCTTTTCATCCACAACGACCACGGACATTTCATTGACCACGGTCTCTGGCTCGATAAATGCCTCAATAAATGCCTTATCGGCGGCCCACATTTTGAGCTCTTGTTCATCTTCTGGGCGGATAGTTTCTCCCGGACCGCGGGGCGGTCGCAGTGGCGATCGGGACTTATTGCGGCGGAAGAGGTTGAACATAACCCACTAGTTTACCCGCATGGAGGGTATTACTAACCCCACTACTGCACGATGACGGGCATCACGCTGTAAGATTGTGCGGTAGCGATAGAATACTTCCAACTTTTCGAGGAGTCTTAAAACTCATGGCGAACTCCGTTGAGATGCCCGAGCTGGGCGAGTCCGTAACCGAAGGCACCATTACCCAGTGGCTTAAGTCCGTCGGCGACACCGTCGAGGTGGACGAGCCTTTGCTCGAGGTCTCCACCGACAAGGTCGACACCGAAATCCCCTCCCCCGTTGCAGGCACCATCCTAGAAATCAAGGCCGAAGAAGACGACACCATCGAGGTCGGCGAGGTGATCGCCGTCATCGGTGATGAAGACGAGGCTGGCTCCTCGTCCGATGACTCTGATGACTCCGACGACGACAAGTCTGAGGACAAGGAAGAATCCACGTCCGAGGAGAAGGAAGACAAGGACGAGAAGAAGTCTGGCTCTAGCTCCAAGGCTTCTGGCGAGGCCACCGATGTGGAGATGCCAGAACTCGGCGAATCCGTCACCGAGGGCACCATTACCCAGTGGCTCAAGTCCGTCGGCGACACCGTCGAGGTAGACGAACCACTACTCGAGGTCTCCACCGACAAGGTCGACACTGAAATTCCGTCCCCGGTTGCCGGCACCCTGGTAGAAATCCTCGCCGAAGAAGACGAAACCATCGAGGTCGGCGAAGCAATCGCCCGCGTCGGCGACGAAAACGCCGCACCATCCTCCGACGACTCCGACGACGACAAGTCCGAAGACAAGGAAGAAACCAAGTCCGAGGACAAGAAGGAAGAGTCCAAGTCTGACTCCTCCGCTAAGTCCTCCGGTGAGACCACCGATGTCGAAATGCCCGAGCTCGGCGAATCCGTCACCGAGGGCACCATCACCCAGTGGCTCAAGTCCGTCGGCGACACCGTCGAGGTAGACGAACCACTACTCGAGGTCTCCACCGACAAGGTCGACACCGAAATTCCTTCCCCCGTTGCCGGCACCCTGGTAGAAATCCTCGCCGAAGAAGACGAAACCATCGAGGTCGGCGAAGCAATCGCCCGCGTCGGCGACGAAAACGCCGCACCATCCTCCGACGACTCCGACGACGACAAGTCCGAAGACAAGGAAGAAACCAAGTCCGAGGACAAGAAGGAAGAGTCCAAGTCTGACGAGAAGAAGGAAGACAAGGGCGAGCCTGCCAAGGAGGAGAAGAAGGAAGAGCCGAAGCAGGATTCTTCCCTGAACACCTCCGCCAAGGTCAACAACGGCGATAACGTTCCATACGTCACCCCGTTGGTGCGCAAGCTGGCTGATAAGCACGGCGTGGACCTCAACTCCATTGAGGGCACCGGCGTAGGCGGACGCATCCGCAAGCAAGACGTCCTGGCCGCTGCTGGCGAGGGCGATGCGAAGGCATCGGCAGGCGACGATAAGAAGACTGCTGACTCCCCACGCGCACGCTGGTCCACCAAGTCCGTGGATCCGGAAAAGCAGGAGCTTATCGGCACCACCAAGAAGGTCAACCGTATCCGCGAAATCACCGCTACCAAGATGGTGGAAGCGCTGCAGATTTCCGCACAGCTTACCCACGTGCAGGAAGTCGACATGACTCCTATCTGGGATATGCGCAAGAAGAGCAAGCAGGCGTTCATTGATAAGTACGGCGCCAACCTGTCCTTCCTGCCGTTCATTGTGAAGGCCACCACGGAGGCTCTGGTTTCCCACCCGAACGTGAACGCCTCCTATGACCCAGAGACCAAGGAGATGACCTACCACGAGGATGTCAACGTCGCCATTGCCGTAGACACCCCGAAGGGTCTGCTCACCCCGGTCATCCACAAGGCACAGGACCTGTCCTTGCCGGAAATCGCGCAGCAGATTGCAGAGCTGGCTGATAAGGCCCGCAATAACAAGCTGAAGCCGAATGACCTGACCGGTGCGACCTTCACCGTGACCAATATCGGTTCCGAGGGCGCCCTGCTCGATACCCCGATCCTGGTTCCGCCACAGGCCGGAATCCTGGGTACCGCGGCTATCCAGAAGCGCGCCGTCGTGGTCAACGAGAACGGCCAGGACGCCATCGCCATCCGCCAGATGTGCTTCCTGCCATTCACCTACGACCACCAGGTCATCGATGGTGCAGACGCTGGTCGCTTCATCACCACCATCAAGGACCGCCTGGAGACTGCAGACTTCGAGGCTGACCTCGATATCTAAAAGCAGTTAGCTAACTGGCATACCTCCCACTCCTTCAACGCGAAGGGGGCGGGAGGTTTTGTCATGCCTGGGGTACTCCGCGGGGGTGTAGCGGGAGAACTTCCGGCACAAATATCAGAGGAGTTTTATCCCGGCACTACAGGACATATTTCACTAAGTGGGAGGTAAGCGGGCTACAACACATTTTCATCGGTGAGTTACTGCATAAAAGTTTGTCAAGGGCGCTGTTTTTACCGGTTATTAAACATATACTTAGGGGCGGTTAAGACCATTGCACCCGATGAAGGAGACCTCACAGATGGATTACATCTCCCGCCACCTAGGGCCGGATTCTGCCGAGCAGTCCGCCATGCTCGGGACGGTGGGCTACGACAGCGTGCAAGCGCTTGTCGATGCCGCCATTCCACCCAAGATCCGCGCTAAGGAACTTCCCCACCTGCCAGAAGCGCTCTCTGAAGACGGGGCACAGGCCGCTTTGCGGGAGTTCGCCAATCAAAACACGGTGCTGAAGCCCTTCTATGGCCAGGGCTACTCGGATACCCTGACCCCGGCCGTCATCCGCCGCGGCCTGCTTGAGGATGCCGGCTGGTATACCGCGTACACCCCGTACCAGCCCGAGATTTCCCAGGGCCGCTTGGAGGCCTTGCTCAACTTCCAGACCATGATCGAGTCTTTGACGGGGCTGCCCATCGCGAATGCTTCCTTGTTGGATGAGGCTTCCGCTACAGCCGAGGCCGTCGGTCTGATGTCGCGCGCGGTAAAGAAGGGCCGCCGCGTCGTGCTGGACTCCCGCCTCCACCCGCAGGTGCTTACCGTTGCCGCTGAGCGCGCCCGCGCCATTGACCTCGAAGTAGAGATCGTGGACGTGCGCGAGGGCTTGGTGGGTGAAGACCTCATCGGTGCCGTCATCGCCTACACCGGCACCGAAGGCGAAATTTTCGATCCCTCTGCCCTGATTGAAGAGCTGCACACCCGCGGCGCGTTGGCCTCCGTGGTCACTGACCCGCTGTCCCTGCTGCTTCTGGAAGGCCCCGGCAACTTGGGTGCCGATATCGTCTTGGGCTCGTCCCAGCGCTTTGGTGTTCCCCTCTTCTTCGGCGGCCCGCACGCTGCCTACATGGCGGTAACGGATAAGCTCAAGCGCCAGATGCCAGGCCGCATCGTCGGCGTCTCCAAGGATGCAGATGGCCGCCCGGCCTACCGCTTGGCGCTGCAGACCCGCGAGCAGCACATCCGCCGCGAGCGCGCGACCTCCAATATCTGTACCGCTCAGGCCCTTTTGGCCAATGTGGCCTCGATGTACGCCGTCTACCACGGGCCGAAGGGCCTGAAGGACATCGCCGAGCGTGTGCACGGCTTGGCCTCCTCCTTCGCTCAGTCCATCGTGGATGCCGGACTGGAGATTACGACACGGGACTTCTTCGATACCGTCACCGTCGCCGGTGTCGACGCGCAGAAGATTAAGGCCGACCTGCAGGATGCGGGCTACTTGGTGCGCGCAATTGGCACCGACAAGGTATCCGTATCCTTCGGTGAATCCGCTACGGCCCGCGATGTCGCGCACCTAGCAGAGGCCTTCGGCGCCAGCCCGGCTGAGGCGAACTTTGAGCTGCCGGAGAACCTGCAGCGCGCCGAGGAGCCGCTGGAGCACGAGATTTTCCACTCCATTCATTCAGAGACCCAGATGCTGCGCTACCTGCGCAAGCTCGCGGACAAGGACTTGGCGCTGGACCGCTCCATGATTCCGCTGGGTTCGTGCACCATGAAGCTCAACCCCACCGCGGCCATGGAGCCGATCTCCTGGCCAGAATTCGCCGGCATCCACCCGTATGCCCCGGAAGAGACCACGACGGGCTGGCGCGCATTGGTGGAAGAGATCGAAGGCTGGCTCGCCGAGCTTACCGGCTATGCCAAGGTCTCCATCCAGCCCAATGCCGGATCCCAGGGCGAGTTGGCGGGTCTATTGGCCATTCGCCGCTACCACGTGGCCAATGGCGATAATGAGCGCGATGTCGTGCTCATTCCGGCCTCCGCGCACGGCACCAACGCCGCCTCTGCGACCCTGGCAAACCTGCGCGTCGCCGTGGTCAAGACCGCCGAGGACGGCTCCATTGACGTCGCGGACTTGGAAGAAAAGATCGAAAAGCACGGCAACCACATCGCCGGCATCATGGTCACCTACCCCTCCACTCACGGCGTCTTCGACCCCGAGGTGCGCGATGTGTGCGATAAGGTGCACGCGGTCGGCGGCCAGGTCTACATCGATGGCGCCAACATGAACGCGCTGACCGGCTGGGCTCGCCCGGGCGATTTCGGCGGCGATGTTTCCCACCTCAACCTGCACAAGACCTTCACCATTCCCCACGGTGGCGGCGGCCCGGGCGTTGGCCCGGTAGCGGTGGCAGAGCACCTCATCCCGTTCCTGCCCAGCGATGCCGCGTCCCCTGAGCTGGACGCCACCGCGGAAACCCCGGTAGGCCAGGGTGTTCCCATTACCGGCAGCAAGTACGGCTCCGCCGGCGTCCTGCCCATTTCGTGGGCTTACCTGGCCATGACCGGTGCCGAGGGCCTTGCCGCCGCATCCGGCCACGCCGTATTGGGCGCAAACTACCTGGCGGCCTCGCTCAACGAGTACTTCCCTGTCCTCTACACCGGCAACGAGGGCTTGGTGGCGCACGAGTGCATCATCGATTTGCGCGAGCTTACCGATGCCTCCGGGGTCACCGCCGCCGATGTGGCCAAGCGCCTCATCGACTTCGGCTTCCATGCCCCCACCCTGGCCTTCCCCGTGGCCGGCACCTTGATGATTGAGCCCACCGAGTCTGAAGACAAGGGCGAGCTGGATCGCTTCGTCGAAGCCATGCGCACCATCCGCGCCGAAATCCAGGAGATCATCGACGGTGAGGTGGCCTATGAGGACTCCGTCATCCACCACGCACCGTTTACGGCTGAGTCGGTGGCTACCGATAACTGGGAGTACTCCTTCGGCCGCGACAAGGCCGCGTGGCCGGTGAAGTCCCTATTGCATAGCTACAAGTATTTCCCACCGGTTCGCCGCCTCGATGAGGCTTACGGCGACCGCAACCTGGTGTGCAGCTGCCCGCCGCCAGAAGCATTCGAGATCGACGATTCCGAGGAGTAACAATGACCGAACTTCTAACCTCCCCGCTCAATGCCAAGCACGAGGAACTCGGCGCTACCTTCACGGCCTTTGGGCCGTGGAATATGCCGCTGAAGTACAACAGCGAGCTGGAAGAACACCGCGCCGTTCGTACCAGCGCCGGCCTGTTTGACCTCTCCCACATGGGAGAAATCTGGGTCAATGGGCCCGATGCCGGCAAGTTCTTGTCCTACTCCTTCATCTCGAACCTGGATTCGCTGAAGGTGGGCAAGGCCAAGTACTCCATGATCACCGCTGAAGACGGCGGCATCATCGATGACCTGATTTCCTATCGCTTCGAGGAAGAAAAGTTCCTCGTTGTGCCCAATGCCGGCAATGCCGATATCGTCTGGGACGAGCTCAATAAGCGCGCCGAGGGTTTTGACGTTGAGCTCAAGAACGAGTCCCGCGATGTTGCCATGATCGCCGTGCAGGGCCCCAAGGCCGCAGAGATCCTCGTCCCGCTGGTAGAGGACAATAAGCAAGAGGCCGTCTACGAGCTGGGCTACTACGCCGCCACGATGGGCAAGGTGGCGCGCACCTTCGCCATCATCGCGCGCACCGGTTATACCGGTGAGGATGGCTTCGAGCTCATCGTCTACAACTCCGATGCCCCTCAGCTGTGGGATGAATTGCTCAAGGCGGGCGCGGAATATGACATCAAGCCGTGCGGCCTAGCGGCGCGCGATTCGCTGCGCCTGGAGGCCGGCATGCCGCTCTACGGCAACGAGCTCTCCCGCGATATCACCCCGGTAGAGGCGGGCATGTCGCGCGCCTTTGCTAAGAAGGAAGCGGACTTCGTCGGTGCAGAGGTCATCCGCAAGCGCGCCGAGGAAGGCCCTCAGGTCGTTATCTCCGGGCTCACCTCGGATCAGCGCCGCGCCGCGCGCGCCGGCGCCGAGGTTTTCCTCAATGACACCAAGGTCGGCACCGTCACCTCTGGTCAGCCCTCCCCCACGCTCGGCCACCCGGTGGCCATTGCGCTGCTCGATACCAGCGCGGAGCTCAAACCGGGCACCGCAGTCGAGGTAGAAATCCGCGGCAAGCGTTATCCTTTTGAGGTAACCGCGTTGCCGTTCTACAAGCGCGATAAGTAAGACACCCCAATACCCTAAAATCTCAGCCCGAAAGGACTCCATATCATGTCTAACCTGCCCCAAGACTTTTCCTACTCCGAAGACCACGAATGGGTAAACGCCGCCAAGGACGCCGTGGAAGGCAAGACCGTTCGCATCGGTATCACCTCCGTGGCCGCAGACCGCCTGGGTGAGGTCGTCTTCGCAGAACTGCCTGAGGTTGGCGATACCGTCACCGCCGGCGATTCCTGTGGCGAGGTCGAATCCACCAAGTCCGTATCTGACCTGTTCTCCCCGGTCACCGGCACCGTGAAGGCCGTCAACGATGCCGTGCACGATGACTACGCCGTCATCAACAACGACCCCTTCGGTGAGGGCTGGCTCTTCGAGGTCGAGGTGGATGAAGCAGGCGAGCTGATGGAGGCTGACGAATACGCCTCCGCGAACGGCCTCGACTAAAAGGCGGTTCGTTCGACCCACTCGAACATAAAATGATGCGGGAGGATGCCACGGCATTCTCCCGCTTTGCTTTCCTCGCTTTGCTTTTCCCCACCAAAGAAGACGACACTGGAGATTATGACTGCACCACGCGATCCTTTCTTTCCCGCTGAACGCTCCATTCGCGCCTCGGACAAGCCGCTTGAAATACGCCACTTGGGCCGTATGGATTACCAAGAAGCGTGGGATTATCAGGCAGAGGTGGCGGCTGCGCGCGCGCAGGGCACGCAGGACGATGTGATCTTAGTGGTCGAACACCCCAATATTTATACCGCGGGCAAGCGCACCCAGCCGGAGGATATGCCGGATAACGATCTGCCGGTTATCACCGTGGACCGCGGCGGGCGCATCACCTGGCACGGCGAAGGGCAGTTGGTGCTCTACCCCATCATCAAGCTGGCGGAGCCTGTCGATGTCGTCGATTATGTCCGCCGCCTCGAGGAGGCCACGATCCAGGCGGTGCGCGAGATGGGCGTGACTACCGCAGGCCGCATCGACGGCCGCTCTGGGGTGTGGGTTCCCTCTACCACCCAGGCCAAGGATCCTTCCGCCTCGCAACGCGATCGCAAGATTGCCGCGCTGGGGATCCGCATTACCCGCGGGGTGACCATGCACGGCCTGGCGCTCAATTGCAGCAATACGCTGGAGTATTACGACCACATCGTGGCCTGTGGCATCGATGATGCAGATATCACCACGCTGTCGCTAGAACTCGGCCGCGAGGTCACGATGGAGGAAGCCGCTAAGCCGCTTTTGCGGGCGCTTGATGATGCCCTCTCGGGCCGACTCATCGTCGCCGATCACAGTTTCGGTTCCGCGCCCGATCCCACGAAGATTGCGAATGAGAAGGCGCGGGAGCGGCGTCGGCAAGCGCAGGCTTGAGCCCGGTGGCCCTAGTTTGGGGCTAGCGTGGAATAGTTGTGCGCCCGCGCGCCTTGAACCTAGAAGAGCTATTAGCCATCACCATCTTTGATCGATAAAGTGAGTATTTGTGACTGTAAAGCCTGAAGGACGCAAGATGCTCCGCATTGAGAAGAAAAATGCGGAGTCGCCCATCGAACAAAAGCCGCGGTGGATCCGCAACCAGGTACGCACCGGACCGGGCTATGAGGACATGAAGTCCCGCGTGGCCGGCGCTTCCCTGCACACCGTCTGCCAAGAAGCCGGTTGTCCGAATATCCACGAATGCTGGGAATCCCGCGAGGCAACCTTCCTCATCGGCGGCGATAAGTGCACCCGCCGTTGCGACTTCTGCGATATCGCTACCGGCAAGCCGGAGCCGCTCGACCGCGACGAGCCGCGCCGCGTGGCCGAAAACATCCAGGAAATGGACCTCAACTACACCACCATTACCGGTGTGACCCGCGATGACCTTCCGGATGAGGGCGCGTGGCTGTATGCGGAGATCGTGCGCAAGATCCACGAGCTCAACCCGCACACCGGCGTGGAGAACCTCACCCCGGATTTCTCTGGCAAGCCGGACCTGCTCGAAGAGGTCTTTGAGGCACAACCGGAGGTCTTCGCGCACAACCTGGAGACCGTGCCGCGCATCTTCAAGCGCATCCGCCCGGCCTTCCGCTACGAGCGCTCCCTCGATGTCATCCGCCAGGCCCACGACTACGGCCTTATTACCAAGTCCAACCTGATTTTGGGCATGGGCGAGACCGAGGACGAGGTCGAGGAAGCACTGCGCGACCTGCGCGAGGCTGGCTGTGACATCATCACCATCACCCAGTACCTGCGCCCCGGCCCGCGCTTCCACCCCATCGAGCGCTGGGTGCGCCCGGAGGAATTCGTGGCCCACTCCAAGCTGGCCAAGGAACTGGGCTTCGGCGGCGTCATGTCCGGCCCGCTGGTTCGCTCCTCCTACCGCGCCGGCCGCCTGTACGTGCAGGCCATGGAAAAGCGCGGCCTGGAATTGCCGGAAAACCTCCAGCACCTGAAGGAAACGTCCCAGGGCGCTACCGCCCAGGAGGCATCCACTTTGCTGGATAAGTACGGCCCCTCCAAGGAAACCCCGGTGACCACCCGCATGGCCAAGACTCCGGCCAATGCTAATTCGGTCGCGGCAACCGTGCGCTAAACCTCGGAATATTCTTATTCGGCCCTCGCCATCTGCGGGGGCCGTTTAACATTTATGTCACCTGACCTTTAAAGTAGGAACCATGGCGAAAGATGACAAAGCAGCCCTGAAAGCTGCCAAGAAGCAAGAACGCGCGGCCAAGCGCCAAAAGCGTAAGCAAACCTGGTCACAGTTGTGGCAGGCATTCAATTTGCAGCGCAAGCAGGATAAGGCGCTCATCCCTATCATGCTGGCCGCCTTCCTCGGCGTCGGCCTATTATTCTTCCTCATTGGCACGCTCTTTAATGGCCAGTGGTTCATGCTGATTATCGGCTTGGGTTTGGGCGCGCTTTTGGCGATGTTCCTGTTTACCCGCCGCTTGGAACGCGATATGTACAAGCGCGTCGAAGACCAGCCCGGCGCCGCCGGTTGGGCCTTGGAGCAGCAGCTGCGCAATACCGTCGGCATCGTGTGGTCCGTAAAGTCCGGCATCGCCGCCACCCGCCAGCAGGACCTTATCCACCGGGTCATCGGCAATGCGGGCGTCATCTTCGTGTGCGAGGGCAATAAGAACCGCCTTCGCCCCACCCTTAACCAGCTGAAAAAGCGCGTGGACAAGATTGCCGGCGGCGTGCCGGTCTATGAAGTCTACGTCGGCACCGGCGAAGACGAGGTGCCGGTATCCAAGCTGCGCAACCACCTCATGAAGCTGCCGCGCAACTACAATAAGAACGCCACCTACGACAATATCCGCCGCATTGAGGCCATGGACTCGATGCCTGGGACGATGCCGGGCATGCCCAAGGGCCCAATGCCGCAGCAGGCACAGAACATGTCCGGCATGAACCGCCGCATGCGCCGCGCGCAACAACGCAAGGGCAAGGGCTAAACACACCGTTAGCCCTTCGCCTTGGCTAGGCTTTCGGCTCTCGCCTTGCTCTACAACACAAACAGTCCCTGCAACCACCCGATTGGGAAAGGTTGCAGGGACTGTCGTGGTTTTCGTGGCTATACGGTGCGCGGGACTTATCCCCGCGCGCCGCTAAGAGTTAATAACGATGGTGCCCGTCGCACGGTCGTGCATGCCGCGCCCGTCCGCATCCACCATGGCGGCTGGGAAGATGACGCCGGTCAGCAGCGTGCGCACTGCCGCGCGCCAGAGCCCCACCTGCGCGCCAGGCACATCCAGGCGGGCCACGCCCATACCAAGGATGAGCATTCCGGGAGTGCGTGCGAATAGCCAGCCACATACGATGCCCATTAATGCCCAGAGCGCGTAGCCCAAAAAGGACACGCCGCCAAGCTGCGTGGTGACCATGTGGATGACGTTGGCCAAGAGCATGCAAATGATCCAGTCAATGGCCACGGCGCCTGCGCGGCGGCCTACCGACGCCATGGATCCGGGTCCGGATTCCGGCAGGCCCAGGTTTTCACCGGGCCACCGTCCGGGGGTTCCTGCATCGTCATATTCGCCCGGAATATTGGGCCCATCGAGCCACGTGCGCTTGTCTGCCATGCTCACCAATTTAGTTGCCCCTCACTCAGAAGTGAAACGAGGCTATTGGCCATGCCGGCCGGATAAAACTAGTAGGCTATAGGCAGATAATTCATCGGCCAACAAACAGGAGGCAATCTTGTCTTTCGAGACAGTGCAGGACATCGTCCAATATATTCAGGATGAGGACGTAAAGTTCGTAGATGTCCGCTTTACGGACGTCCCCGGCACCGAGCACCACTTTTCCATCCCTGCCAGCGAATTTACTGAAGAAGATGCCGAAAATGGCTTGGCCTTTGATGGTTCTTCCATTCGTGGGTTTACCACCATTGAGGAATCCGATATGACGCTGCTGCCGGATCCGGCCACCGCGCATATCGATCCCTTCCGTTCGGCGAAGACCCTGAATATCAAGTTCTTCGTCCATGATCCTTTTACCTTTGAGCCCTTTACCCGTGACTCGCGCAATATCGCCCGCAAGGCCGAGGAATACCTGCAGTCCACGGGCATCGCCGATACCTGCAACTTCGGCGCCGAGGCCGAGTTCTACCTCTTCGATTCCGTGCGCTATGGCACCGATATGCAGCACGGTTTCTATGAGGTGGACTCCGATGAAGGCTGGTGGAACCGCGATAACGAGACCAACCTGGACGGCACCCCCAATACCGGTTACAAGACCCGCGTAAAGGGTGGCTACTTCCCCACCCCGCCGTACGATAAGCACAGCGAGGTCCGCGATGACATCGTGGCCAACCTGCAAGAGGTCGGATTTGAGATCGAGCGTTTCCACCACGAGGTGGGCGCGGCACAAAACGAGATCAACTACCGCTTCAACTCCTTGCTGCACGCCGGCGATGACATCCAGACCTTCAAGTACGTGGTCAAGCGCACCGCCCAGGAGTGGGGCAAGACCGCGACCTTCATGCCTAAACCACTAGCCGGCGATAATGGTTCCGGCATGCACGCCCACATGTCCCTGTGGAAGGATGGCGAGCCCCTCTTCCACGATGAGGCTGGCTACGCCGGGCTTTCCGATATCGCCCGCTACTTCATCGGCGGCATCCTCCACCACGCCGGTGCCGTGCTCGCCTTTACCAACCCAACGCTGAACTCCTATCACCGCTTGGTTCCTGGCTTCGAGGCACCGATCAACCTGGTGTACTCCCAGCGCAACCGTTCGGCTGCGATCCGCATCCCGATCACCGGTTCCAACCCGAAGGCTAAGCGCATCGAGTTCCGCGCCCCGGACCCATCCAGCAACCCATACCTGGCCTTTGCCGCCATGATGATGGCCGGTGTGGATGGCGTAAAGAACCGCATCGAGCCACACGCCCCAGTGGATAAGGACCTCTACGAGCTTCCGCCAGCAGAGGCCGAGTCCATCCCACAGGCACCGACCTCCCTGGAGGCCTCCCTAGAGGCTCTGAAGGAAGACATGGACTTCCTGACCGAGGGCGATGTCTTTACCGAGGACCTCCTCGAGACCTACATCAACTACAAGTACGAAAACGAGATCAACCCCGTGCGCCTGCGTCCCACCCCGCAGGAGTTCGAGCTCTACTTCGACTGCTAAAGAGACGCTAGTTCTCAGCTAGCTCCGGATAGAAGGCAGCCACCTAACCAATGCTTAGGTGGCTGCCTTCTTTTGCTTACGGCGGTACCGCTGGGCTGCCCGAGAGCTTCGTCATAGTCGTCGCCCACTTTGAGGCTGGACGCTCTCTGCAGCACACATGAGGGTTTTCACCAGGTAAAAAGCGGCTCAGTCTTAGTATGCGGATTCGGGTGAAATTAGAATCTGGGTAGTGACTGATAAAATCCACCAACTTCCCCCTCCTGGGCCTGCATGGGCCGGCAGCCTCATGGGCACCTCCATCGTCTCGCGCATGTTGGTTGAAGAAGACATGTTTGTTGCCGCTGGTGTATTTGCCGCACTTGCATGCGCCATCTTCGTCGTGCTGACTGCCGGTTACGCGCGCTATCGCAGTCCGCGGTTTGAGCGGACCACCATGGCGGAATGGTCCATGTTTTTCATCGGCGTCCTCGCGCTTGGGGCGGCATTATCCGGTTTGACGGACATTGGAATATTCCGCCTCGTCGGCTTTTGGGTAGGTGGTCCCGTCACCGTCATCACGTGGGGCATTCAGCTCACTCGCTTCGATGGAGATCCGCGCTTTACCTGGGGTCTCCCCTTGGTAGGGCCAATGATTTCGGCATCGGTAGCCGGGTGGTTGGCCCGCGATTACGGGCAGATTTACCACATCATGGGTACCGCGCTCTTCGCTATGTCTTTGCTGACGGCAGTCCCGGTATTTGTCTACGTCTACTGGGCGGCGTGGCACGGCAAAGTGGATTTTAGCGGTGGAAAATCCGCCACCGCGTGGGTGCCACTGGGCGTGGTTGGGCAATCTACTACCGCAATGCAGATCCTCTACCCCGGCAGTGTCTCCGTGTACTACGGGCTTATCGCGCTCGCCATCGCCATCCCGTTATCGCTGTATGCGATGGTGAACTTTTATCCGCAAGCAGCCCGCTGGGTTCCCTATTCCCCTGCGTGGTGGGCGTGCACCTTTCCGCCTGGCACCGTGAGCATGGGCGGGCACCAGACCGCATTGGTCAATGGTTCAGAATGGCTTGACGTTATCGCGCTGAGCATTCCCCTGCTGCTTATCGCTCACTGGTGCCTGTGCTCAGCGCGCTTCTTAGGCTGGCTCTGGGAGGGCCGCACACGCAAAGAACTGACTCACTAGGTGATGTCTTCCCTCGTCTATCATCGGGCCATGAGCTCTTCGCCTATTACCTTCATTGCCTGGGATGCTGCGGACCTTGCCGGGGTGCGGGAGGTGCTCGCCGGCTTGCGGCGCGACGGGGTCTTTTTATTCCGAGCAAGCCTAGCGCTTGAAACCTCCTGGCTTGGCGATGGCGCCCAGGATTTCTATGGCACCGCCTGGGAATGGGGGCCAGACGATAGCGAGCTATTTTTTGAGCTGGCGCGCCGCAGCAAGCTGCTGATGACTATCGATGCCACGGTCATTTGCTGCGGTTACGACGAAGACGTGGAAGAGGCCAGGGAGTGCATCGCCCAAGAGCTGGTCGTAGCGAACAACGCGCAGGAGTTAAAGCGACTGCTCATAGGCGCGGAGGAAACGCGCTAGAGCCCGGGCTGCTCGCTGCGCTTCATCCAGCCCATGCGGGGAGAAAAGCCTTGCGGGTGCTTGAGGTGCGCCACGGCATCCGCGATCATCAGGCGATGGCGCCGCGACACGCTATCCGGGAGGTGGGCCACCGAGAACCACTGCGCTTCGGTATTTTCTTCATCGCTGATGACGGGCTCGGCGCCGTCGGCGACAGATAGGCGCAGCGCGGTGCTCATGAACATGCATTCATCGCCATTGGGATAGGTCACCGGACCGGATTGGCCAACACCGAGGAGCGCTTCCACCTTGGCATCGAGGCCCACCTCTTCCTTGACCTCGCGCAAGGCGGTGGTGGTAATCTCCTCGCCCGGCTCGCAGATGCCTTCGACCGGGGTCCACACGGCATTATCGGCACGCTTGACTAGCAGTACGGACGGCACCTCCCACAGGGCCGCACCGGTTGGTACATCGCGGAGAATGATGGCGCTGCACGCGGGGACGAAGATCTGATCGTGGCCGATGGATTCGCGCAGCTTCACAATATAATCAGGCGTTGGCATACCACCTAGCGTAGCCAATTGTGCCTGATCCTATGCCACGGGGCCGAGGACCTTCAGTGCCAATTCCTGGATATCCGGTGCGGTGGTAAAGGCCACGTCGATGTTTTGTTGCGTGTCTTCGCAGCTATGCCCCTCGTCCAAAGGCTCGGTGATTCCAGAGACCAGCCCCACGATGGTCTGCCGGCCATCCACATCGCCGTAAACGGGCCCGCCGGAATCCCCGACCGCGCTGCACATCTCCGCCAGGGCGGCGTTGGAATCGTGTTCTAGGCCCTGGTAATTCAGTTGTGTGGAATCCACCGCGTTTTTCACGTTCCCGCAGGTCACGATGGTAGAACTGCCCAGCTTGCATACCGCGTCCGGCAGCTTGTCCAGCTGCGTGGCTACGGTGGTGGCTACCTCGCCTGGGGTGAAGTACTGCGCATCGCGGTACAGCTCGATGAAGGCAACGTCTAAGTGATTGGTCTCCTCGGCAAAGAAGTCCGAATAGATCACCTCGCCTACTGGATCGGCTGGGTAGGCGAAATCGCCCTCTTGGGTTCCGGCCCAGACCTTATCGCCAGGTTTGCCGCAATGGGAGGCTGTCACGGCGATGGTGCGGCCATCGGCAAGCGCGAAGGACCACGCCGCGGTGCAGGACTGGAAGTTAAAGTACTCGCCCGGCTGCGGGTCACTCGTGGTTAAGTTCAGCGCGGCGCCTGGGGGCACCGGCACCACCGCGGGCTCATAAAACTCGTTCGGCGGCGCCGGCGGTGGCGTGTCAGTGGATTGCGCAACCACCCCATCCTGCTGCTGGGTGGCATCGGTGCTACACGATGCCACCGTAAAGAGCCCTACTACTGCCAGCAGGCTACTGGCTATTCGTACCCGCGTCACCTGCAGAGTCCTTGTCCTGTTCTTCCTTATCCGCCTCTGCTTGTGCTTTTAAGTCGCGGATGAATTTTTCCGGATCGAATTCGGTATAGTGCTCCGGCCCGGCGAAGTTTTCTAATGCCATGTGGTTGCTACACCTCCGTGTTCTTGATGCTCGAGGTAATAAAGTCCTTGACCGCTGCGGCATCGTTGGGCAGATCCGCCACGTGGCGCTCCGCATCTAGGATGTCAGCGAAACGCTCCGGTGGCTGCGGCGCGCTCCCGATGGCCTCGGTAATGGTTTCGCTGAATTTTACCGGCAGTGCCGTTTCCAGGCAGATAATGGGCGTCGTCACGCCCTCTTTTTGGGCCGCACGCGCCACCTTGATGCCATCGGCCGTGTGCGGATCCGCCAGGTAACCATAGCGCTCGTGGACGTCCTTGATGGTGGCGAGCCGATCATCGTGGGTGGAGGAACCGGAAAAGAAACCGTAGTCTTCACGCGCGGCCGTGATGAGCTCTTCTTCCAGGTTAAACCCGCCTTCTTTGACCTTGGTGCCAAAGAGATCCGCAACGCGGGCAGCATCGCGGCCTAAAAGATCGAAGGCGAAGCGCTCGAAGTTCGAGGCGCGGGAAATATCCATAGACGGCGACGAGGTGGCCATGGTTTCCGCGGCCGGACGCGGGCGGTAGTTGCCGGTGCGGAAGAACTCATCCAAGACGTCATTCTCATTCGTCGCCACGATGAGGCGATCGATGGGAAGGCCCATGCTGCGCGCGATGTGACCAGCGCAGATATCGCCGAAGTTACCGGTAGGAACGCTAAAGGATACCTTCTGCTCGTTAGTATCGGTGACCTTGATCCAGCAGGAAATATAGTAAACCACCTGGGCTAGCAGGCGCGCCCAGTTAATGGAGTTGACCGCGCCGATGCGGTAGTTGGCCTTAAATTCCGCATCGCTGGAGACGGCCTTTACCACGTCCTGGCAATCATCAAAGACACCGTCGAGGGCGATATTGAAGATATTCGGATCATCCAGGCCAAACATTTGGGCCTGCTGGAAGGCGGTCATGCGCCCGGCTGGGGTCAACATGAAAACGCGGATGCCGTCGCGCCCGCGCATGGCGTACTCAGCAGAAGAGCCGGTATCGCCAGAGGTAGCGCCCAAAATATTCAGCGTCTCCCCGCGGCGGGCAAGCTCGTATTCAAAAAGCTCGCCCAAAAGCTGCATGGCCATATCTTTAAATGCAGCGGTGGGGCCCTCGGACAGGTGGCCGATAAAGAGGGCATCGCCAAGCTCAGTGACCGGCACGATCTCTGGGGAGGCAAACTTCGGGTTGGTATATGCCCGGGCTGCGATTTTATCCAGATCCTCGTCTGGAATATCATCGATAAACAGCTTGATGACCTCGGCCGCAAGGGCGGCATAGCCGTTGGTTTTCACCACATCGCGCCACGCATCCAACGTGGCGGAATCTAGTTGCGGGTAGGTTTCAGGCAGGTAAAGGCCGCCATCGGGCGCGAGCCCTCCTAAAAGGATATCCGTAAAGGATGCGGGCTGGCCGGTGGTATCACGGGTCGAAATATACTTCACAAGATGAATCCTAGTAGTTAACGCGTAAGGTATCAGCCATGTCGCAGCCAAATCCCAGAGAAGTTATCACAACCCAGGCGTTAATGATTTGGATCGCGGCAATGGCGGTCTACCTCGTAGCCATTACCGGGCGGTCTTCCTTCGGCGTCGCCGGCCTTGATGCCATCGAGCGCTTCGACGTCGATGCCGGGCGCATCGCGGTATTTACCTCCGTGCAATTGGGCGTTTATGCCATCGCGCAGATCCCCACCGGCATGCTGATCGATAAATTTGGCCCCCGCATCCTGCTCGTGGTGGGCGCGGTCATTATGGGCGTTGGCCAGGTCATACTCGGCTTTACCAGCAATTACGGGGTAGCTATCTTCGCACGCGTGCTCATCGGCGCCGGCGATGCCACGGGCTTCTTATCGGTGATGCGCATCCTGCCTTACTGGTTCCCGCTGCACCGCACACCGATGTTTACCCAGGTGACCTCCTCCATTGGCCAGATGGGCCAATTCATTTCCGCCGTCCCCTTCCTCTGGTTGCTAGGAACTGCGGGATGGACCGCGGCGTTCGTGACCTTGGGCGCAGTAGGCATCCTCGTTGCCATTGCCGCCGCCGTCGCGGTCGCTGACTCCCCAGAGAAGCTCGGGGTTATCCCTTTAGAAAAAGAACCGCCCAATTCCCAGGGCAGCAGCATCGGTGCCCGCTTAAAGGCGGTCTTTACCTCGCCCATCGCCTGGCAAGCATACTTTATTCACTACAGCGGCATGTTGCCGCTGATTGTCTTTGTCATGCTGTGGGGCATGCCCATGATGACCCAAGGCATGGAACTATCCAAGGGCAAGGCCAGCCTCGTGCTGACCCTCTTGGCCGTATTTTTGGTTCTGGTCGGGCCCTTACACGGCCGGATTTCCTCCCGCGCGCAGAATATCCGCCCATGGGTCGCGCTCGGGTTCGTGTGCCTGCACGTGCTGACCTGGGTACTATTCTTCGCCTTCGGCACCGGCGGGGGTCTGGCGGCCATCACCGTGGTCTCCTTTATCTTGGCGCTGTGCACGCCGACGTCGAATTATGGCTTCGACATCATCCGCGAGAACATGGACCGCTCTGTCGTGGCTACCGCCACCGGCTTGGGTAATATGGGCGGGTTTACCTCCGGCATGTTGGGCGCGCAATTATTCGGCATGGTCTTGGATCACTCTGCCGATGCCCCCAATTACTCTATGCCCGATTTCACCTCCGCCGCCCTCGCCGTCCTCGCCGTATGGCTGTGCGGCATGGCTGGTGTCATCATCACCCACATCCTGCGCCGGCGCGGCGGCTACGCGGGGCCATCCGTGCGGATCGTGGAAGTAACCTAGCGGTCTATTCGGGTCTTTCGGCCCCGTCCACCGTGGTGTCGGCCGCCTCTGCATCCTCCGCCTCTGCATCTTCTGCGTCTGGGTCCAAGATAAAGTTGATGGTCCCCTCAGGGTCTTCGAGGAACTCCCTGGTAGCGGCCACGGCCTCGGCCTCGTCAAAGGAAATGCGCTGAAAGCCGGTGTCATTTAATTCCACGATATCGGCATTGGGGCAGCCTAATAGGATGGGTGAATGCGTGGCGATAAATACCTGCGCACCGCGGTCAACGGCCTGGGCGATTTCCGCTATCAATGCCAATTGCCGGACGACGGACAATCCCGATTCTGGTTCATCCAGAATATAGACCCCAGCGCCGTCAACTCGCTCATAGAGCACATCGAAGACGGACTCGCCGTGCGAGCGGGCCTGCACATCCACCTGGGTGGGCAGGGTGGAACGCCCGCCGGTTTCCTCGGGGGATTGCTCGCGCGATAGCAGGTATTCATGGGTTTCCGCCCGCAGGAAGTAGGCGCGCTGGATAAGCTCCGTGCACTCACAAGCCACCGGGCTTACTGGCAAGATTGCTTCCGGATCCCCCATCCGGCCGCCCTTGGGAGAGCACCCAAGATCCGTTGCCATGGCGGCCAAGAGGCTGGATTTTCCTATGCCGTTATCGCCGACGAAAATCGTCACCGGGCGGGTAAAGGAAAAGCGCCTTAAATCCGCTAGGTAATCGAAGGCAGGCAGGCTGCGGCGATAATCCCGCGGCATGGATTTCAGGCGAATGGCATCAACCAACATGCCTGGAACTTTAGCAGCAGCGGCGGTGCACAGATAGGGTAATGCACGCTATCTCTTCGCTAGCGCTGTTGCTACCTCGAGTGCGGACTTGAGGTGCAGGATTAATGGATCCCCTGTTGCTGCTTGGGCAATGGTCTCTGCTGGCACCGTATTCACCGCAAAGGCAATCGCCAATCCCCCGCTAATAGGAAATACTATGGCTGCGGCCACCGCCAAGGTTGTAGATAATCTATTGCTTATTGTCATCGTCTCCTCCAGTCCCTCGGTAACGCACACCATTATTCGTTACCGTTTCGTTATGGGATAACTCTAGGGAGACGAGCTGTTAAGGCCATGCCGTCAGTCTGCCGGTTTCCTGAAACTTCTTGGGGCCGTTCGCAGGCAATCCGTGGCCACGGCCTGGCCTAATTCGCCGGGGCACTTTCGGCCACGATGCCATCGCTGGCGGGGATGACAATCCCCTTTTCGAAGGCCCCGATGATGGCCTTTTCATCGTCTTCATCCAACTCACCAGAGGCCACGGCGCTCTTTAATTCGCGCTCGAGATACTGCCGGACATCAGACTTTCCGGATTTATTCTGGGTAATATCGCGCGGCACCGATTCCAGGGGAATGCCCAATGCCTTCGCCAGCGACATCACGCGATTGGCCTCCGAAGACGCATCGCCTCCTACCGCACCATTAACCTGAGCGGGCGCTTCTTCCTGTACCACTCCCCCGGCTACGGCATCGCCCACGGTCATCGTCCCTTTAGGCGGCTGATGGCGGCTGGTTGCCCACGTGCCAACGACGACGGCGATAATGGCCGCCACGGCGATACAACCCCAGAGGTAGATAAGCTTCCTGCGGTGGGCTCCCGAAGATTTAGCCATGTTAATCCGAATTTCCTCCGAAGAAGCCATAACCATTACCGCGCGAGGAATTGCCAGTGCCGCGTTCATTCAAAATATCAATGAGCGAGCGAATCGTGGCCTCCCCAATGCCGTCGCCGCGCCCGCGCGAGCGGGAGTCCGCACCGCCCTCACGATCAAGGTCGTCTTGGCGATGCAACGCATCGAGGTTCTGCCCGCCGCGGGACGCGCCCGTGTGTGGGGCCGAGACCGCAATGGTCAAGGTGGAGCCATCTAATTTTAGGACGTCATCATCGCGGACCCCTGCCGCGCGAGCGGCGGAAAGCAAGGCGGCCAATTCTCCCACGGTGGCGGAGTCCACATCGAGCTGCAGCTGAAATGACATACCAAAGATCCTTTCTCTAACTTGTTCCTACTTTAGGGCCCGATACTTCAAAAGTTAAGGGAATTAGCGCTGTATAGACCAAGTTATGCGGCAACTTTAAGAATGCTCGAAGGATTCCTCCTCTCCCCAAAAGACTTCATCGACCACCTTGCGCGCGTGCCGGGTCAATTTCAGGTACGTATCCAAGAAATCCTGGTTATTCTCCGGCGTCCACCCGGCCGCGCCAGCTACCTGGGCCAATTGTGGGCCAGGACCTGGCAATTGATCCACCCGCTTGCCGCGCACCAGCACCAATGCGTTGCGGGCATCCGTTGCCATCAACCACGCATCTCGCAGGTCGCTGGTTTGCGCGGCGCTTAAGACGCCGCTTTCTTCCAGCGCATCGAGCACCGGCAGGGTCCCTGGTTGGCGCAGCTCTGGATGCTCGTGCCCGTGCATCATAATCAGCAGCTGCACCGTCCACTCAATATCGGTCAGCGCCCCGCGCCCCAGCTTCGTGTGGGTGGTGCGATCAGCTCCCCGCGGCAGGCGCTCATTATCCACGCGAGCCTTCATGCGCCGGATGGCGCGAATGGTGGATTGGCTCGCGCCGCTATCCGGGTAGCGGTATTCATCGATCATCTCCATAAAGCGCTCGCCCACTTCCTTATCCCCGGCGATGAAGGCCGCGCGCAGCAGCGCCTGCATTTCCCAGGCCTCGCCCCACTCGCGGTAATAGCGCTTGTAGGAGGCAATGCTGCGCACCACAGCACCCGAACGCCCCTCCGGGCGCAGGCCCAAGTCAACGTCCAAGGGAGGATCCCCAGAGGGCTTGGCAAGGCGGCGGCGCAGCTTATCGACGATCCCGATGGCCCACCGCATGGCCTCGCCCTCATCGTCTGCTGCGTCAGGCTCTGCCACGAAAAGGACATCCGCATCGGAACCGAACCCAAGCTCACGGCCGCCGAGTCGGCCCATGCCAATCACCGCAATGCGCGCCGGCGGTTCCGCATCCTCGTGGTCGTTCCGCCATGCCCGCACCTCCGCGCGCAGGGCGGCTTCCAGAACGGCGTTCCAGATAGTCGACAGCTCTTGGCACACCTGCTCAACGGGGATGATCCCTAAGAGATCGCCGCTGGCGATGCGCGCCAGCTCCACCCTGCGCAGCGAGCGCGCGACCGCCACCGCCTTATCCGGGTGCGCATGGCGTTTGCTGGAATTAACCAGCGCCTTAGATACCTGCTCAGGCTTGGTTTCGAGCAACTTGGGGCCGGTCGCGCCATCGGAAAGCTGCTTTACCGAATCCGGGGCGCTGATGATAAGGTCCGCGGTAAATGGCGAGGTTCCTAGGATATGCATTAAGCGCTGGCCGACGATCCCCTCATCCCGCAAAATCCGCAGGAACCACGACTTATCCCGGGCGGCCTCTGAGAGCTTGCGGTAATTGAGCAACCCCATATCCGGGTCCGCGGTGTCTGCCAACCACTCCATCAAGGGGGGCAACAAGATGGCTTGAATGCGTGCCTTGCGCGACGTCCCGGACGCCAGGGAGGTCAGGTGCTCGAAGGCGCGATCCGGCGAGCTATAGCCCAATGCCGCAAGCTGTAGCTTTGCCGCCTCGGGCGAAAGTTTGAGCTCATCGGCGGACATGGTCACCACGGAATTGAGAAGTGGGCGATAAAACAGGCGCGAGTGCAACTCGGAAATGCGCATCCTGATGCGGCGCAAATGCGCGAGCATGCCCTGCACCGCAGACTTAGTGCCCTGCGGGGAGAACCCCGAAATCACCGCGAGCCAGTTCAGGCCCGCTTCATCATCGTCTGCCGGCAGGGTGTGCGTGCGGCGGAAGCGCTCCAATTGCAGGCGGTGTTCTAAAAGGCGCAAGAATTCATAGGCCTCAATGAGCTGCGTGCCATCCTCGCGGCCCACGTAACCGGCGGAAATAAGCGCGTCGAGGGCATCTACCGTCGACAACGCGCGCAGGGATTCATCGGAGCGACCGTGCACCAATTGCAGCAATTGCACCGCGAATTCGATATCGCGCAGCCCGCCGACGCCCAGCTTGAGCTCGCGGTGTTTGAGCTCATCCGGCACATTATCCAATACACGCCGGCGCATGGCTTGGACGTCTTCCACGAAGGAATCGCGCTGCGAGGCCGTCCACACCATCGGCCGAATCTGTTCCAGATAGTCCTGCCCCAGCGGCAGGTAACCGGTCATCGCCCGCGCCTTGAGCAGCGCCTGGAATTCCCAGGTCTCTGCCCACCGGCGGTAGTAGGTCACGTGCGAATCCAGCGTGCGCACCAGCGCCCCAGACTTGCCCTCCGGCCGCAGGTTCGCATCGACATCAAAAAATGTCGTGGAACCAATCCGGTTAAACTCCGCGGCTAGCCTGGTGGCCTTGGGCGTTGCCTCGCTGCCGACGAAGATAACGTCCACATCGGAAATGTAGTTGAGCTCGCTGGCACCGCACTTGCCCATCGCCATGACCGCAAGCTGCGCATCGAGCGGTTCGTCGCCGTAGATCTTGCGCACCGCAACGGCAAGGGAGGCGGTAAGGGCGGCATCGGCAAGCGCAGTCGTCAGCGTGGTGACCTGCCGGAAGCTTACCTCCGGCTGCGGGCGAGATTGCCCTTTGCGGGAGTGGAAGGTACCCGCCACATCGTGCGCGGCAAGCCGCATCATCAGCGTGCGGTACTGGGTCCGCATCTCTTTTTTATGCTCGCCCTCGCTCGCGCGGTACGTACCCGGCGCACTGAGATCGTCCCTCGCTGGATCAGGAGCATCGAGCTCTGCAGCGAACGTTGCCGGCTGCGCCCCCACCGTTTCAAGCAGGCTAGTCAGCATCTCTTCTGGCTCTGGGAGGGGCTTTTTCAGCTCCTCCCACAGCTCCGGGTGCGCGGCGAGGTGATCCCCAAACGCCGTCGACGCCCCCAAGAGCGCGAGAAGGCGCACCCGCACCTGCTCATTGCTGCGGATTTCCGCATCGAGCTCCGGGGCCTGCTCGTAAATGCGCACGAGGTTATTAAGCGCCAAATCTGGATCACCGACCGCAGCCAGCGTCCATAAAAGGTCAACGGACTCCGGGTTATTCCATCCCAGTTGTTCTAAGTCTTGTGCGGCATGGGACCGGCTAAGGCCCAGCGACGCCGGCGAAGGCACCGTGGCAGGACGCATTATTCTCCTAGAAGTTCAGGTTGTTGCGCAGCTCGACTGTCGTAATTTGGCGCTGGTAATCGCGCCATTCTTCCCATTTGGCGCGCAAGAAGAACTCGAAGACGTGCTCGCCCAAGACCTCTGCCATAAATTCGGACTTTTCAAACTCGCGCAGGGCTTGGTCCATGCTGGAGGGAAGATCCTTATACCCCATGGCGCGGCGTTCCCGGTGGGTGAGCTGGTGGACATCGTCTTCAGCGGGATCGTCTAATTCGTATCCTTCCCGGATGCCGCGCAGCCCGGCTGCGAGGATGACCGCATAGCCCAGGTATGGGTTCATGGAGGCATCGATGGAGCGGATTTCCACCCGGCGCGATTCTTCCTTGGTCAAGCGGTACGTCGGCACGCGCACCAAAGCGGAACGGTTCTGCACGCCCCATGTGGCCGAGCCCGGCGCCTCATTGCCAAACATCAGCCGCTTATAGGAGTTGGGCCACTGGTTGATAATGGGGCTCATCTCAGTAGAGTGCTCCAAAATCCCGGCGATGAATTGCTTAGCGGTGCGCGAGAGCGAAAATTCATCGTCCGGATCGTGGAAAGCATTGGACTGGCCTTCAAACAGGCTAAAGTGCGTGTGCATTCCGGAGCCCGGGAGATCCTCAAAGGGCTTGGGCATAAACGTTGCCCGCACATTGGAATCCGTGGCCACCTGCTTAATAACGCGCCGGAAGGTCATAATATTATCCGCCATGGTCAGCACATCGGCGTGGCGGAGATCGATTTCCTGCTGGCCCGGCGCGGTTTCGTGGTGGCTAAATTCGGTGGCGATGCCGAGTGATTCCAGTGCCAGCATGGCGCGGCGCCGGAATAGCGGCGCGGTATCGTGCGTCGCTTGGTCGAAATACCCGCCATTATCGGTGGGGACCAAGTCTGTCAGTTCCTTGCTGTGTTCCAGCAGGTAGAACTCGATTTCTGGTGAGGCCATGCAGGTAAATCCATCATTGGCGGCCTCGGTGACCTGGCGGCGCAGGATATGGCGCGGATCTACCACGGAGGGCTGGCCGTCTGGCTGCGCAATATCGCAGAACATGCGCGCCGTTTGCAGGTCCGGCTCGTTGTCATCAAAGGGCAGGATTTGGAAGGTGGAGGGATCCGGCAGCGCAATGGTGTCTGATTCCGAGATGCGGGAAAACCCCTCTACCGACGAGCCATCAAAGCCAATCCCCTCCTCAAAGGCTGATTCGAGTTCGGAGGGGCTCATCACTACGGATTTGAGGGCGCCCATGATATCCGTAAACCACAAGCGGATAAAGCGGATATCGCGTTCCTCAACGGTGCGTAAGACGAATTCGTGTTGGCTATTCATGCCCTAAACCTTACCGGCTCACCGCTAGGCAGTGTGCAGTTCATTAGTCAATTTCCACATGGTCAGATTCGCAGGTCGCCAGAGTATTCAGGGGGTAGCTAGCGGGGGTTATAGGAGCAGGTACGGCTGCGCGCACGTGCTTTGCTAGTGGGGCAAGCGAACACCTGTACAACCTTTCTAAAGGAAGAAACTAGTATGACCTCCCACGTTGATGAACTTTCTGCCAGCGTTATCGATGCCATAGTTACTGCCGCCCAATACGGGTGGTCCCCGGACGATTTACGCCACGTCCTGGGCGCTTATTCCTATCCCCTCATCTACCGCGCTAGCCCGCACGTACCTGCCCGCATCACCTCACCCGCGCTGCGCAAAGCGTGGCTGCAATTAGAAGCACCGCAAGAAAGTTTCATTCCCCCCGATAAAATGCGCGCCATCATGAAAGAGCTGGTGCACCTGCCGCGTTTGCGCGATACCGAACTTTTAGCAGGCGGCGAGTTGAGCCAGGCTGGTGACTCTAGCGATAAGCAGGATAAAATCCGCCACAAGATTTTGGGGCTATTGCGCAAGGCCGAGTCCACGTCCTTTGCAGAAGAGGCAGAGGTGCTTATTTCTAAGGCCCAGTCGCTGCAGCAGAAATACCGCATCGAAGATCTCTTGACCGTGGACCAGCCCCGCCTCATTTCCCACCGCGTGCACGTTCACCCGCCATATATCAAACACCAGGTCACCTTGTTAGGCACCATCGCCAATGCCAATGGGTGCACCACCCTCCTCATCCATGAAAAGGGCCTTGCCTGCATCATCGGCGCGCCCGAAGACGCCGCCCACTGCGCCGATCTATTCTCCTCGCTGAACCGCCAATGCGATTGGTACATGCGCAATAGCGAGGGTGCCGAGTTTGCACGCGCAACACAGACCACCGCAGCCTATCGCCGGAGCTTTCGGCTTTCCTATGCCGCCCGGATCGGGGAACTGCTGGAGCTGGCCAATGAATACGGCATCGAAGAAAAACTCGATGAGTCTCCCTATTGCAGCCACCACGCGGAGCTCATCGCCACCCAGACGCTACCTGCACTGCAGGCCCGCACCGATCATGCCGAGGAAACCCGCGACCGCCTATTTCCCAACCTGACCACATCCTCGCTATCTATGAATAGTCTGCATGGCATCACTGATGGCATCACGGCCGCGGATAAGTCTCACTTGGGTGGGCCTGCCACTGGCATCGATTCTTAATACCGGCGGCCCCCTCACCCCGCGGCTTCTTCTGCCCGCTTTCAGCCCATGGTGTCGGCTGCGCATTTCTACCTGTGCGCACAGCAAACGCTGCGAAATTTTTCAGGCGATCGCTGCGCGTCACGGGTAGGATCACAGGTGAAATTAATTGTTGTAAAAGCTTAAGGGTATGTGAATGTCAACACAGACTTTCCTGGAAGTAGAAGCGAAATTCGCCGTAGCAGAATCGACTCAACTACCTGAACTCACTCGACTCGAATCCGTTGACCATATAGCAGAAACGCGCCGCCACGCTCTATCCGCCATTTATTACGACACGGAAGATTTGCGCCTAACGCACGCCAAAATCACCTTGCGCCGCCGCACCGGCGGCAATGACGATGGCTGGCACATCAAGATCCCCAGCGAGGGTGGCCGGACCGAGATCCATGCCGAGCTGGGAGAACCGGTAGACGGCAAGTACGAGGTACCCCAAGAGCTGGTACGGCAGGTGCGTTCCATCGTTCGCCACAACGAGTTAAACCCCATCGCGCAGGTGGATAATAACCGCACCGAGATGCTGCTTGCGGATGAGCACAATAATCCGGTCGCGGAATTCTGCGATGACCACGTCACCGCCTTTTCCTTCCTGCCCGGCGGGCAGCAGCAATCCTGGCGTGAATGGGAGGTAGAGCTTGCCGGTGAGCTTCCAGGCACCGAAGCGGGAAGCCAGTTCATCCGCCGCGCCACTTCACTTCTCATCGGCGCTGGGGCGCGCGTTTCTTCGTCCCCGTCTAAGTTGAAGTCAGCCCTGGGAGATTCCTACAACAATGCTCCCCTACCGCCCGCGCTCATTACCCCAGACGTTGATGAGGATTCCCCAGCAGCCGCAGTGATTACAGCGCTGCAAGCCAACCGGGACAAGCTCATTGATTACGATCCGCGCGTTCGCCGCGATGAGTGGGACTCGGTGCACCAGATGCGCGTGGCCACCCGCGAGCTGCGCAGCCACCTGCAGACTTTTCACGGCATTGTCGTCGGCCCACAGATTGAGAAGATCGAAGCCGATCTCAAAGAACTCGCCGGCATTTTGGGCGTAGCCCGCGATGCAGAGGTTGTGGAAGAGCGCTGGCAAGAGCTCTTGGAGTCCGAGGACTCCGATACCTTGGATGCCGCCACCCGCGAACACATCTCCCGCGATATGGGAACGGCCTACCGGCGGGCGCACCGCAGGGTTATCGCCGCGCTAAATTCTGAAGAATACCTCGAATTGCTCGAGTCCCTTGACCGCCTATTGGCGGATCCCCCGACGGCCGGTGCCCAGTCTGCAGAAGATGCCGACAGCGAAGACGATTCCGCTACCGTGGACGCTGACGGGGATACGTCTGAGGATGCAGCCGAAAATTCTGCCGAAGAATCCGCGGAAACGCACCCCGCAGAGGAAGAACCGACCGCTGAAAAGAAGACGGAAAAGTCCCCCAACGCCGGCGATGCGGAGGCCGAGGACGTCGATGCCGTGATGGCACGCCACTTGGAAAAGACCTACAAAAAGTTGGTCAAGCGCCATAAGAAGGCAGTAGACAACTGGGATAACGCGGAGCTTTCACTGCACGAGCGCGAGGATTATTTCCACGATATGCGCAAGGCGGCCAAGAAACTGCGTTACGCAGCAGAGGCAGCCGGTTCCGCAACGAAGCTAAAGACCAAGCGTCTGTACAAGGCCTGCAAAAAGATGCAATCGGTCTTGGGAGATTTCCAAGACTCGGTTACCTCCCGGGATAAATTGCTCGAGCTATCCCAGAACGCGCACCGCCGCGGGGAAGATACCTTTGGTTACGGCCTGCTGTACCAGCGCGAACGCGCCATCGGCCTGGCCGCCTTGGATGATTACAACGAGTCTTTCAAGGACATCAAGGCCGCATTTAAGCCGCTGCGCAAAAAGCTGAAGAAGTAGCGGGCCGTGGCACCAGTTGTGGCGCGTTAGGCCGCATTGGTAGCTGCCAGGTGATGGTTGGGAATTAAACTAGTCCCAGCCATCATCTTCTTTATCTGCGGCATCGGCGGCTTTGGTGCGAGCGCGCGCAATTTCTATGGCGTGCTCGGCCTCTTCGCGGGTGTCATAGGGGCCCATGCGGTTTTCCCAGCCGAATACTTTGCCCTTGCTGACTTCCTTGGTGGAAGGGTCGTAATACCACTTCTCATCTGCTGTAGTCGCCACGGTAGTCCCTTTCGTCTATATACTTTGGACAGCACGTGTGCGCCGCCCGCCTGTGGTTGGTGCCCACACTACCCATGCATGAAAACACGCGCCCGCTAGAATATGAGGGCAGTATTTCTTTTCATGCCTCCCTTGCACCGTCAAGCAGAGCAAGGGAGCCGCTTTATCGGCTACTTTGTCCATGGCGCTAGCCCGCGCCACGTAGCCGCGTGATTTTTATCCGCCGAATTGGAAAAGGAGCTTTTGCCTTCATGCCACTGTGGTCGACGCCTAAGTCCCCTATTGCTGAGCGCGTTGCACAACAACACGCCTCTATCGTGGAAACGGAGCCCACCCATGTCGCCAGCGCGCCCGCGACCTGGCCGCTCATTGGTGAGCATATCGATCATTATGGGGGCATCGTCGCCGCAAGCCTGTCGGATCTCCGCGCGGCGGCGGCCGTCAGTTCGCGCAAGGATGGCATCGTTTCCGTCCACTACGTGCCGGCAATCGGGGAGCCTGCGCACGATTCCATTGGCCTTCAAGAGGTGGCGGCGCTCGCTGCGGCGCAACAACCCACGACGGACTCAGAGGGGCAACCGGTCATCCCGCCCGCACCAGAAGGTGGGCTGGCCGCGCGCATCGGCGGCATCGTGCATACCATGGTCAACCGCCAGTTACTGTCCAGGGAGACGGCTGGAGCGGATATCACCATCGTGAGCGATATCCCCAACGATATCGGCTTAGGCGCCGCATCGGCGGCGGATGTTGCCGTAGCGCTTGCCTTAATGGGCCCAACCGATAACCTCGACGCGCCCTTGCGCGTGCGCGTTGCGGATGTCTGCACCCAGGCGGTGACCACCTTTGCCCATAAGCCCGCCCTTCGCGCGCGCCACACCGCCGCGCTGCGCAGCAGTGGCGACGGTGTGTGCATCATCGACTATGCCGATGGCTCGGTCACCCACGCGCCCCACGTCGTGGACCAAGACGTGGTGGCCTTCGCCGTGGCGGTGCCCGGGAACACTGCGGAAGAACAGTCACAGGCAATTGACGCCATCCGCCAGCGCCAGCAGTTTATCGATGATGCTTGCCATTCCTTCGGCACAGAGTCGCTGCGCTTATTGCCCGATGCTCAACAGCGCGTGGTGGAGTGGCTCAAGGCGGTGCACAAGGTCTACGGCGAGGAGGGCCGCCCCAGCATCAATGCGGCTACTGAGTGGATGGCATTTTATGAGGAAGAGACCTCCCGCGTGGAGCACTTCGTGCGCTACCTGCGCTCGCACCGCCGCAACGAGCTTTTCCCCATTGTGTTGCAGTCGCAGGCCTCGCTGACCAATATCTATGGCTTCGATTCCGCAGAAAAGCTCGCGGAACTGGTCACGGTCCGCGGCGCGGTGGCCGCGCGCTCGGCGCACGCGGGGCTATCTGGAGCCGTTATTGCTTATGTCCCCAGCAACCGCGCGGAAAACTTCGCGGCGGATTTGGCAGACGATGGCTTCCTACTGGTGAAGCTGGCCGCAGGCGAGCCCGCCAAAGTAGAAGATTAAGGGCGAATGAGCCGGCCTATAAGCCGGATTCTGTCTAACCGCAGCGCCCCATTAAGCGGAACGCCGCGCGGCGAACATCCATCTAGACCAACCGTTGCCAGTTGGTTCCAGCAGCTACCTTCAGGCTCGGGCGAGCAGCCTTAAAACGCCTGATCGGGCCCTGCAACGTGGCAGGGCCGTGATGCCTTGCTCCCGGTGGGGTTTACCCAGCCACCGCCATCACTGACGATGCTGGTGCGCTCTTAACGCACCGTTTCACCCTTACCTTGTGTCCCCAACTTGAGCCGAAACGCAAGTGGAGGCACAAGGCGGTCTACTTTCTGTTGCACTTGCCCGCGGGTCACCCCGGGTTGCCGTTAGCAACCACCGTGCTCTGTGGAGTCCGGACTTTCCTCGACTTTCACTTGCGCCCACCAGCTGTCAGCACAGTTTGTCAGCCGCGATCGCCCGGCCGGCTCATTCACCCGCTCCATCTTCGTCGATAGCCGCGCACCTGTGCAAATCTGCTGGAACACTCTGCAAGGCGCTTAGTCGTAACGGATGACTTTTCGTCCATCGATGCTGCCGTCGTGCAGCTGTTTGAACACGTCGTTGACATCGTGAATGCTGCATTCGGTGACATCTGGTTTCACCTTGCCGCGCGCATAAAAATCAATGGCCTCGGCCAGGTCTTGACGCGTGCCGACGAGCGAGCCACGAATTGTCAGCCCCTTCAGCACGATGTCGAAGATGGACGCCGGGAATTCCCCTGATGGCAGGCCATTGAACACGATGGTTCCGCCGCGTTTAGCCATCTCGATGGCTTGCCCGAAAGCATCCGGGTGCACCGCAGTCACCAGCACTCCGTGGCTGCCACCGTCAGTAAAGTCCTGCACCGCCTGTACCGGGTCAACTTCGCTGGCGTTCACGGTAAATTCTGCGCCGTGGCGCTTGGCCAGCTCCAGCTTGGAATCGGAAATATCAACGGCGATAACCCGCATGCCCATCGCGTCGGCGTATTGCACCGCCAGGTGCCCCAGGCCGCCGATACCGGAGATGACGACATATTGACCGGGCTTGGTCTCGGTCATTTTCAGACCTTTGTATACGGTCACGCCTGCACATAGGATCGGTGCGACTTCTACCGGGTCGCTACCTTCCGGGATGCGTGCGCAGTAGCGTGTGTCAACGAGCATATATTCGCCGAAGCTTCCGTCGACGGTATAGCCGCCGTACTCTGCTTTCACGCAGCGGGTTTCCCAGCCAGTTAAGCAGGATTCACATTCGCCGCACGTCGACCAGAGCCAGGCGTTGCCGACAAGGTCGCCTTCGTTCACGAACTGTTCACCCGGCCCAAGCTTGACGACGCGCCCTACTCCCTCGTGTCCGGGGATAAACGGTGGTTCTGGTTTTACGGGCCAGTCACCTTCTGCAGCGTGCAGGTCGGTGTGACAAATCCCGGATGCCTCGAGTTTCACGAGTGCTTGGTGCTCGCCGGGTTCTGGGAGTTTTTCTGCACGGACGGTGACATTAGGGCCGAATTCTTCCACGACTGCTGCCGTGAATTCCTTCGGTGGTTGTGTGGACTGTGCGGTTCTGGTTGGTGTAGTCATTGCTTCTCCTCCTCTGATTGGTGAGCTCAAGCAATGAGCTCTGGTTAATGAGCAAACTGCCGAATTTCAGTATAGAAACAAAATAATAAAATGTGAAGCAAATCACTTATTGGGTATTGTTTTCATTTCGCTGCGCACCTGTCCTGCCATCAAGAGTGGCTGCACCTAACGCCCTCGGCGGCTTATAAGGCTCACCAACGAGGGGTTAGTACAAGCCGAACACGGTGCGCACGGTGGAGGCAGTAAGCGAAAGAAAGGCAGCGGCAAAAACTGTAGCCGCTGCTTATCGAGTTCCCGGTACTAGCTGCGTAAAAACTAAGCTCACATCACCGTCAGCGCAGGTGCGCGGTTTCGTTCACGCTGAGTACCGCCGATGCCACCGGCGAGTTCTCGTCATAAAACTTGACGACGCCAATGCTGGCAAGATCCAAAAACAGGTGACTAAACGTCGCTGGCCCAGCATTCAACGCCTGGCGGGTCAACGATTTAATCGGATTAACGTGACTGACCACAGCGATCGTTTTACCGGGGTGCTTGGCGACGAGTTCTTTTCGGAATTCCCGTACGCGGCGGTGCACCTGTGCGAGTGATTCCCCAGCTGGCGGTGCTAGCGACGCATCGGTAATCCAGGCATCGTGCAGCGCGGCATCGTCATCCTGGGCCTGTTGGAAGGTCAGCCCCTCCCAGTCGCCAAAATCTGCCTCGATCAACGCGTCGTGCGTTTCTACCTGGGCACCGGTTTTTTCCGCGATCTTTTTCGCCGTCACCTGGCAGCGCTGCAGTGGCGAGGACACCACCAGATCAATCTCGCCGCGTTCGGCCACGGCGGCAGCCGAAGCTTCTGCTTGCTGCATGCCGGTCTCGGTCAGCTCAATATCGCTGTGCCCGCAGTACCGGTGCTCAGCGGAGTAGGTCGTTTGCCCGTGCCGCACCAGAATCAACGTGGTCGGCTGGCAGGTCGCGCCCGTCCACGAGGCATGCGAGCCGGTGCTAATTTTCGCAGCGCCAGCATCCGAAAAAGTATCGGACACGGCCTGTTCATCAGCGCCAGCGGCAGTATCACCAGTGTCAGAATCATCGCCAGAATCATCGCCGCGGTCCACCACACCCGGCGCGTGGCCGGCGGCAGCAGCATCCATAGCCTCATTCGACAGTGCATCGGCTACTTTGTTGTCGTTTCGCCGCACCCAGCTCAGGTTCACCCTTCCGAGCTGCTGCATGAGCTTCTGCGCCTGTACACCCAGCTGCTTCATGTCTGGGTGTTTGATCTTCCAGCGGCCGTTCATCTGCTCGACGACCAGCCGGGAGTCCATATAAAAGTCGACGTCATCCGCGCCCAGCTCGACTGCAGCTTCCAGCCCGCGCAACAGCCCGTGATATTCGGCGACGTTGTTGCTGGCTTTCTTGCCGACGACATAGACGATTTCGCGCAACACCGTCTCACCATCGGCGGCGTAGACGACGGTGCCAGAACCTGCGATTCCGGGATTTCCGCGCGAGCCGCCATCGGCGTAGATGATGACCTTCATGATGCCAGGCGCACCAGGTAGGAACCGCAGTCGCTGCACTGTGGCAGCTCATCGGCAGGCGCATTGCGCACGGCGTTTTTATCGGCGGGCGGCAAGACGATAAAGCAGCCACCGCAGGCCCGGTTGGCCTTAAACTGCGCGGCGCCAACGCCGTTTTCTTGCCGCTGCGCGTCGTATTCCTCGAGGACATCGGAAGGCAGCTGTTCGCGCAAATCCGCGATGCGCACGGCGGGATCGGGCTGGTTATCCGCGGCCTCTTGGGCGGCGTCGGCGGCGCGGCGCAGCATGTCCAGCTTGCGCTCGGAATCCGAGACGCGCGCGCCGTGGACGTCCAAGTTGGAGCGCAGCGCGTGGATCTCATTGTGGGCTTCTTGTAGCTCACTCATCAGATCCGCGATGCGGGACTTGGTGGCGTAGAGATCGTGCTCGATATCCTTGCGCTTTTCGGTATCCAATTCGGCACCGAGCTGGCCCTTGTCATCGCGCTCGCGCCGGCGCAGCTTGCGCTCATCGGCCTGGATGCGCAGGATTTCATTTTCCATGTCATCGACTGCCATCTGCGCGGAACCGGAGGCATCGAGCAAGCGCTTGTGTTCCTGCTGCGCCTTGTCGTATTCGACCTTTTCTGGCAGCTCTTTTTCCCCGCCAATGCCTTGCGAGCGTTCCAGGTTGGCCAATTCCAGCAGTACCGGCTGTAGTTCTTGCGATAGTTTCACTTATGACTCCTTTGGGTGCGCGGAGATAGTCCACGGATCAGTGCGCAGGCTAATAATTTCCGTATCTAGTTCTAATGCTGCTTCTACGATATCGCTTGCTTGCGCCGTCCAGGGAAACTCGCTGGCCCAGTGGGCCGTATCGATGACGGCTGGTCCCCCGGCGCGCAAATGCTCGTCCACCGGGTGGTGGCGCAGATCGGAGGTGACATAGACATCGACGCCTAACTTCGCCGCAGCCCCCAGGAAGGAATCCCCGGCACCGGACGATACCGCCACGGTGCGCACCTTTTGCTCTGGGTCGCCGGCGGCCCGGATGCCCCATGCGGTCTCCGGCAGGGCATTGGCCACCTGCTGTGTAAACGCCCGCAGGGTCATCTCGCGGGGCAGTTCGCCCACGCGCCCCAGGCCCAGCGCGGTATCAAGGTCGCCGCTTCCGGCCGTTTCCACGATGTCATAGGCGGGCACCTCATACGGGTGCGCCTCGTGCAGCTCCGCAATCAGCGTGGACCGCAGCGAGGAGGGAGCCACAAATTCCACCCGTGCCTCGTCGCCGCGGTGCAGCTTGCCGATGTCCCCTTCTACCGGGTCCGCCCCCTCTTCCGGCTGGAATTGGCCTTTGCCCGCGATATCGAAGGAGCAGTGAGAATAGGCGCCGATGTGGCCCGCGCCGGCATCGAAAAGCGCCTGCTTTACCTGCTCCGCACTGCCTACAGGGATATGCACTCCCCACTTATCGATGGTCTCTGGGGCCTCCGGCACGATGGGCCGGCCCGGAGTAATGCCCACGAGTTCCGCGAGTTTATCGTTAACTCCTGGCCGGGCCTTATCGGCATTGGTATGGGCGGCAAAAAGCGCCACGCCATTTTTAATTAGGGTGTGTACGACCTTGCCCTTGGGCGTATCGGCCGCCACTGATTCCACGCCGCGCAGGAGCAGCGGGTGGTGGACTACCAACATATCCGCGCCGAGCTCAACCGCGCGGTCCGCGACCTCTTGGGTGCAGTCCAAAGCAAAGGCAACGGTGCGCACCTCGTCTGCGGGATCGCCGCAAATAAGGCCTACGGCATCCCACTTTTCGGCCAAATGGGGCGGATAGGCCTGATCCAAAACGCGGCGCACATCGCCCACTCGCACAGCAGACATGGGGATACTCCTTTATGCTCGATTCTTGTAAATTACGCTAGTGCTATATCCTGTCTCCCGCACTACAGTACTATCTGCGCAAAGGGTTTTCGCATGACTGAATCTTCTTCTCACTCGGGTCTCTACCTCGTCTTTGTGTGCACCGGCAATATTTGCCGCTCGCCCATGGCCGAAATCATCGTTCGCGATGAAATGGAAGACGACATGCTCGATCTCCTCGCTACCGTGGATTCCTGCGGGCTCGGCGGCTGGCACGTGGGGCAAGGCGCGGATGAGCGGGCCGTGGCAGAACTGCGCCGCGCCGGGCACGATGGGGCATCCCACCGCGCATCCAAATTGGGCGAAGAGCACATGAATGCCGATCTCTTCATCGCGATGGATTCCGGGCACTATGATTCGCTCATCGATCTGGGCATCGACTCTGACAAGGTCCGCCTGATGCGCAGCTTCGATCCCAATTCCCCGGAGGGCGCCGAGGTCGCAGACCCCTACTACGGCAGCGAAGAAGACTTCGAAACCGCGCGCAAGAATATCGAAGCCGCCGTCCCCGGCCTGCTGGATTGGATTCGCGAAAACCACGACTAGACTTGGGGGCATGCTAAAGACGTTCCTCAAGCCTGGCTGGGTACTCATGCTGCTTTTCGTGGTGGCATTTTCCTACCTGGCCTTTAGTGTCCTTGCCCCGTGGCAATTGGGAAAGGACGATGACATTGTGGAGCGCAATGAAAACATCACCCACGCCTACGAGGCCGATCCGCAGCCGATTGACCAGGTCGTAGACGATGATGGGGCCATCTCTGGCGATGAATGGTCCCGCACCACTCTGAAGGGCCACTACCTGCCCGAGGATGAGGTGCTACTCCGCCTGCGCCCCGCCGGTTCCGGCCCGTCCTATCAATCCTTGGTTCCTTTCCGCACCGATGCGGGCCTGACCATGCTGATTAACCGCGGTTGGGTCAGCGCCGAGGAGGGCAATGCGGTGCCGGATATTCCGCCCGCCCCCTCCGAGGAGGTAACGATTACTGGCATGGTGCGCTCGAATGAGGCCGAGCACAAAACCGCCCCCATCACGCAGGAGGGCTACCAGCAGGTCTATTCCATCCACACCGAGCAGGTGGGCTCGCTTATCGGTGCTGACTTAGGCCAAGACTATATCCAGCTCTCCGAGGACCAGCCGGGCGTCCTCAACGCCATGCCCATCCCGCAGCTCGACCGCGGCAACCACCTTTCTTACGGCTACCAGTGGATTGCCTTTGGCATCATGGCCCCGCTGGGATTGGGCTACTTTATTTGGTCCGAGATTCGCGAGCGCCGCCGCCTGCGCGAAGAAGAAGCCGCCATGCAGGCCCTCGATGCGGATGCGGAATCGCTTGCCGATGCCCCCGCCTCCAACGGCGAACCTGGCACGGCTGCCGATGCCGATGCCGATGCCACTGGCGCTACCGATGCCAACACCGATCCCGCACCTCTCGCCACCGAGCTGCGCAACCGCTCTCGCTACGGCGATTCCAAGCCGGACCACTACGCCAAGCTGAAAAAGCGCCGCCGCGAGCGCTACTAGCCGTCTTCGTTGGCTGGCTATGGGCCCGTCTCGGGCCTACTTTCGGCCACGCATGCAAAAAGTCTCGAGTCACCGTTCTAAAAACGATGTCTCGAGACTTGAAAATGGTGCGGCCTGAGGGGATCGAACCCCCGACCTATTGGGTGTAAACCAATTGCTCTTCCAGCTGAGCTAAAGCCGCATGCGCCCTTGCGCTGTTATGTACAGTAGCGCAGGAGTGTGAAGCTACACAAATCAGCTGGTGAAGGCTATTTTTTGGTGTAGCCGCGCTGTACCAGGCAGGAACCCTGCCACTCGCCAAAGCGCTCAGCTTTGGTCTGCACCAAGCCGGCTAGCTGCGCCGATTCGGAGATGAGACCAGGCTCGACGGTGCCCGGCTTGCCGGCACCCGGAGTCAACAACCAGACGGAACCGTTGTCCGCGAGGGGGCGGCTGGCATCCACCAGGCCGTCCACGAGGTCGCCGTCTTCCTCGCGCCACCAGAGAAGGACTACATCGCACAGCTCATCATTTTCCTCTTCGAGGAAATCCTCACCGAGTACGGCTTCGATCGATTCAGAGATTGTGTTGTCACAATCCTCGTCCCAACCAAGCTCTAGAGCGATTTGCCCTTCCTTGATTCCGAGCTTGACTGCAGCGTCAGCCACTATGCATTTCCTTCCTTATCCGGTGAATTCTTACTCACGCCCGGCCCATGATTGGCACAGAGGGCGTGTGTTATTACATGTAGTTTAACGTCCCAGGCCGTCTTTTACTTGCTATAGCACCCCTTTCCCCCAATTTGCAGGCCCTTTTCTGCTCACACCGGCGCCTGTTTTGTGGGAGAACTAGCGCCGTTTAGGGGCCTACTACCCACGTTTGCACACCGGGTGAGGAAAGCAAACCGCAGGTGGTAGGGGGTGCATCGGCAAGCGCGGCGTTTTATCCGGGATAGACTCCCACTCGCGATCTGGGAACGCGTATCGTAGGAGATAAACTCTGCAGACCCTTAATTAGGAGGTTTACATGGCCGAGAAGGACCCCGCCAAGGGCGATTCCAACTTCCCGCTTATCCGCGATGGTGTTGCATCGTACCTTCACGACAGCGACCCAGAAGAAACTCGCGAGTGGATGGATTCCCTCGATGGTCTGCTGGACCATTCTGACCAAGAGCGCGCACGCTACCTGATGCTGCGCCTTCTGGAGCGCGCCACCGCAAAGCGCGTGGAGCTTCCCTCGCTGACGTCGACGGACTTCGTCAACACCATCCCCACCAACATGGAGCCAGAATTTCCTGGCGATGAAGAACTAGAAAAGCGCTACCGCCGCTGGATCCGCTGGAACGCTGCCATCATGGTGCACCGCGCGCAGCGCCCCGGCATTGGCGTCGGCGGCCACATCTCCACCTACGCGGGTGCCGCCCCGCTGTACGAGGTTGGACTCAACCACTTCTTCAAGGGCAAGGACGATCCTTCAGGCGGCGACCAGGTCTTCTTCCAAGGTCACGCCTCCCCGGGCATGTACGCCCGCGCATACATGGAAGGTCGCCTCTCTGAGGAAGACCTCGACGGCTTCCGCCAGGAAGTCTCCCTCGGTGAAGGCAAGGGTCTGCCCTCCTACCCGCACCCGCGCCTGATGCCATGGTTCTGGGAGTTCCCCACCGTGTCCATGGGCATTGGCCCGATGAACGCCATTTACCAGGCACGCTTTAATAAGTACCTGGAAACCCGCGGCATCAAGGACACCTCCAAGCAGCACGTCTGGGCATTCTTGGGCGATGGCGAAATGGACGAGCCAGAGTCCCGCGGCCTGCTGCAAACCGCTGCGCTGTACGAGCTGGATAACCTCACCTTCGTGATTAACTGCAACCTGCAGCGCCTCGACGGCCCAGTGCGCGGTAATACCCAGATCATCCAGGAGCTGGAGTCCTTCTTCCGCGGTGCCGGCTGGGACGTCATCAAGGTCATTTGGGGCCGCGGCTGGGACAAGCTGCTGGACAAGGACACCGAAGGTGCCCTCGTCAACGTCATGAACACCACCTCTGACGGTGACTACCAGACCTTCAAGGCTAATGACGGCGCTTATGTGCGCGAGCACTTCTTCGGCCGCGATGAGCGCACCGCAAAGCTGGTAGAAGACCTCTCCGATGACGAAATCTGGGCACTGCGCCGCGGCGGCCACGACTACCGCAAGGTCTACGCAGCGTATGCCCGCGCCCTGGAGAACAAGGGTTCCGGCAAGCCGACCGTCATCTTAGCCCACACCATTAAGGGCTACGGCTTGGGCCACAACTTCGAGGGCCGCAACGCTACCCACCAGATGAAGAAGCTGACGCTGGAGGATCTCAAGAACTTCCGCGATAAACAGGAAATCCCCTTCTCCGATGAAGAGCTGGAAAAGGATCCCTACCTGCCGCCGTACTACCACCCGGGCAAGGACTCCCCGGAGATCAAGTACATGCTGGAGCGCCGTAAAGAACTCGGCGGCTTCCTGCCTGAGCGTCGCACGGACTTCACCCCATTGGAAGCACCTTCCTTGGACAAGCTGCGCTCCGTGCGCAAGGGCTCTGGCAAGCAGGAAGTGGCTACCACCATGGCCTTGGTGCGCACCTTCAAGGAGGTCATGCGCAATAAGGAACTGGGCAAGCGCATCGTGCCCATCATCCCGGATGAGGCTCGTACCTTCGGCATGGACTCCTGGTTCCCCACCATGAAGATCTGGAACCCGCGCGGCCAGAACTACGTGCCGGTGGACCACGACCTGATGTTGTCCTACCGCGAGGCCACCGATGGCCAAATCATGCACGAGGGCATTTCTGAGGCCGGTGCGGCAGCATCCTTTACCGCCGCCGCTACCTCGTATGCCACCCAGGGCGAGGCCATGATCCCGCTGTACATCTTCTACTCGATGTTCGGCTTCCAGCGCACTGGCGATGCCTTCTGGGCCGCCGGCGACCAGATGGGCCGCGGCTTCATCATCGGTGCTACCGCAGGCCGCACCACCCTGACCGGTGAGGGCCTGCAGCACATGGATGGCCACTCCCCTGTCTTGGCAGCCACCAACCCTGCGGTCATTTCTTATGACCCGGCCTTCGGCTTCGAGGTTGCCCACCTGGTAGCCCGCGGTATCGAGCGCATGTACGGCGAGGACAACGAGCCGGTCATGTACTACCTCACCGTGTACAACGAGCCGGTCCACCAGCCGGCCGAACCGGAGAACTTGGATGTGGAAGGCCTACACAAGGGCATCTACCACTTCAATACCGCCGAGAAGGGTTCCACCCCGGCCAATATCCTGGCTTCGGGCGTCGGCGTGCACGAGGCTCTTCGCGCACAGGAGATGCTGGCTGAGGACTACGATGTCAAGGCATCGCTGTTCTCCGTGACCTCCTGGAATGAGCTGGCCCGCGACGGCGCTCGCCGCAATAAGGAAGCGCTGCGCAAGGGCGAGGAGCCTTCCGAGGCATTCGCTACCTCCCAGCTCAAGGACTTCGAGGGTCCATTCGTGGGCGTCTCGGACTTCACCACCGAGCTGCAGGAGCAGATCCGCCCCTACGTCCCAGGTACCTACATCACCTTGGGCGCAGACGGCTTCGGCTTCTCCGATACGCGCGAGGGTGCCCGCCGCTTCTTCAATAACGACGCGGAATCCATCGTCGTCGCAGTGCTCGATGGCCTTGCCCGCGATGGCAAGATTGAGCGCTCCGTTGTGGAAAAGGCAGCCTCCGAGCTGAAGTTGGATGACCCAACTGCACCTAATAGCGGCGAGTAATTTCGCCCCCGCCTTCACAACGGGCTTTTAATTCAGGCGCTTCCGGCTTTGTGCTGGGAGCGCCTTTATTATTTTTGCCCTATTCCCCCTACCCAGTACCGCGTGCGCCTATTTCTCCAATGCCACGCTCCAATCGCTACTACACTGGGCACTATGGCAAATGACCTCAGTGCCCAATTGCAGGCAAAGTTTCAGGGTTCTGACCCAGATAAGGACCACGACCCGGATCGGGATACGCTGGGCGAGCTCATCGCCCTCATCATCAAAGTCACCGGAACCGAGGCCGATCTTGGCAGGGACACCGCGCTTTCCGATGTCGGCGTGGAATCCCTCGAGCTTATAGAGCTCACCGTGCGTGCAGAAGAGCTCTTTAAGGTGCGGCTTACTGAGGAAACAATGCTTAATTGCGAGACCATCGGCGATATCGCTGACTATTTGGAGGACCACCAATGATTTCTTACCTATCCGATATGGACGGCGTACTCATCAAGGAAGGGGAGATGATCCCCGGCGCCGATAAATTCATTCAGGCGCTAAAAGATAATGACATTGAGTACATGGTGCTGACCAATAACTCCATGTCCACCCCGCGCGACTTGGCGGCGCGGCTGCGCAATACCGGCCTGGATATTCCGGCCGAACGCATTTGGACCTCCGCTACGGCGACGGCAAACTTCTTGGCCACCCAAGCTAGCTCCAGCAAGGCCTACGTCGTGGGAGAATCCGGCCTGACCACCGCCCTGCACGAAGCTGGCTGGATCCTCACAAATGATGACGCAGACTTCGTGGTCCTCGGTGAAACCCGCACCTACTCCTTTGAGGCGATTACCACCGCCATCAACCTCATCCGCAATGGCGCCCGCTTCATCGCCACCAACCCTGATGTTACGGGTCCCGCTCCCGAGGGCGTGCTTCCTGCAACCGGCGCTGTAGCCGCATTGATCACCGCCGCAACCCACCGCGAGCCCTACTACGTGGGAAAGCCCAACCCGGTCATGATGCGTTCGGCGCTTAACCACATCGGCGCACACTCTGAAAACACCGTCATGATCGGTGACCGCATGGATACCGACGTCAAGGCGGGCCTCGAGGCCGGCATGCGCTCCATTTTGGTGCGCTCCGGCATTTCCGATGACCGCGAAATCTCCCGCTACCCTTACCGCCCGACCGCCGTGTTTAAGTCGGTTGCAGATATTCCCGATAAGATCATGGATCCCTTCGCCGAGGAGGTATCCTAAACGGTTCCCCGCCGCGCGACCTAGCTCGTGCGGCTCGGCATACTTGGCCGCGCTCGAGCCGATTCGCTCGAGCGCCTTAGCTAAAGCGCACCGTGGCGCTAAAACCATAGCGCTGCGCAAGGTAGCACACCGCGCTTTCGAGCGCGGCAAGCTCCGCTTCGGTTCCGGTGAGCACCTGGTGGCAGCCGATACCGACGCCAGAATCCATTCCCGGGCCCGTAGCCTCACCGCGCACGAGCGCCTCCATAGAGATCTCATCGCGGTACCACCGAGTGCACCACTGGGCGGTCAGCGGGTCATCGCCTGGGACGATGAACTCCGATTCGGTGCGAATGCACCGATCCATGGCACGCTCTACTTCTGGGCGCAGCGCACGCGGCATCCCAGAAATTTTCAGCACACCAGTGACCACGACGGCCGCACCATTGCGGCTGGGCCACGTGTAGTTGGAGGCCGGTTGATCAACCGGCACTGTATTGACGCAAGTATTCATAGCCGATATCTCCCTCGACAAATCACCACTGCGATCCACACGCGTAGCGTACGGCGCAGTGCAAGACGAGCTTCGTCTTCCCCAACGAACTGTCTTTTGCGTCTGCACCCAATTTTCCTGCGCCACACCACCCTCTACAACCCTCAACTTTCACTTCAACCCCCAAGTTCTAAACCTCAACCCAAAGTCCAGACTGTGACTAAAGTGTCCAAAGAAAATGGAGTTACAACAGTGAAATTTGTGAGGTTTTCTCGCTTGAACTGTTTTTCTGAAGCGACTTCTTGACAAGAATTACGCACGGGGCAGCTACCAGCAGAAACAGTGACCTTAATGCCCACATTCAACACTTACAGAAGAAAATCGCGCCCCACCCCTCTAGGAACGAAGAGCTCCGAAAAATCCTGCCCGCAAAGACCCCTGTGGGGGTAGCCAGCCGCCATATACCCACACCCGCATCTCACCCTCTCCAGGAGCAGATCGTCACCCGCGAACAGGCAGTTAATATAAATTTAATTTAGGGTAAGAAATAGTTTGACACGATTCCTGAGCTATGCCTATACTGAGATAAATTCAAACAATCCGGTTTGAACCCATCCCCAAAAAGAAAGGTACAACCATGTCTGGTCTGTCCTCTTTGACCGATCTCGGTCTCGGTCTCCTGTCCGTCGTTTCCAGCGTCCTCTCCTACGGCGCTATGATCATCGAGCAGATCACGGGTCTGACCCTGTTCTAAATAGAACAACTTAAGCTCCCCACTCCATTGGAGTGGGGAGCTTTTCCCGTTTTCCTATTAAGGGAAATCTTCGAAGGAGCCTCTTACAGCGCCTGCCAGATCTTCGTATTGGTTTCATTCCACAGCGGTTTAGCCCAATCGCCAAACTCTCGGTCCGTCAATGCGACCATGGCGTAGTCGCCGGCCAGCCAGAGGTAGGTACCGGACATGCCGAAGTGCCCGGTGGCATCGGCAGGCAGGGCCCCCATCCAGTGGTCCTTCTCGCCGCGGATCTCAAAGCCAAGGCCCCAGGTGCAATCCTTAAAGCTCCCGTAGCCGGGCACGATGCCGCGCAAGCCACCGAAATGAACGCGGCGCATATCCGCCACGGTGCTAGGGTGCAGGAGCTGCGGGTCCTGGACCTCGGCCGCAAATGCCGCAAGGTCCTGCACGGTAGAAATAAGGCCATGCCCAGCCGAGCCCTCTAAGCGCGTGGAGGACATTCCAAGCGGCTCGCACACGCCTTCGCGCAGGTACTCCGCAAACTCGATGCCGGTGGCCTTTTCAACAATCTCTGCGGCCCATTCATAACCGGCAGAGGAATAGATGCGCCGCTCGCCTACCGGCTTTTGTTGCTCGCGCGAATCGAATTTCACACCTGAAGCGTGCGCGAGCAAGTGCTCTAGCGTCGCGCCTTCTGGCCCAGCTGGTTGTTCTATTTCCACCGCGCCTTCTTCAACCGCCAACATAATGGCGTAGGCGGAGACGAGCTTGGTTACTGATGCCACCGGAAACTCCCGGGAAACATCTCCTATTTCATCGAGAACATCGCCGCGTTTCAATAACGCGGCGGCGACATTGTCTACGGGCCACTGGCGTAAAAGTTCTAACTCGCTCATGCCCACTAGCCTACTGGGACCAAGCATGGGCATGGCTGCGGTGGGAGAAGAAGGAAGTAGTTTTTAAAGAATTAGCGGGTGACTGTTAACGATCCATGCCTGCACGATCGATATAAAAAGTGAAAGGTCCTTTTTCAAGGATATTTCGCCCCTTCCCTATCACTCGCGTTCTCTACTTCCCCCTCCTCTCTCCCTACAACTGCCGCGGACTATTTACTGGTCCGCGGCAGTCTTGTAATCAATGTAGCCGCGCTCGCCGCCGACGTAGAACGTTGCCTGGTCAGGCTCATTGAGCTCCAGGTTCTCTTCCCACCGGCGCACCAAGTCCGGGTTAGCAATGAGCTGGCGGCCCACCACAATGGCATCCACATAGTCGAGGTCCAGCTCGCGCTGTGCATCTTCCTTAGTGGTCACGGTGCCAAAACCGTCATTCATCAAAACCTTGGTTTCGCCATTGGCGCGGGCCTTCTGTGCCAAGGCCGAGATGAGCTCGCCTTCCGGCTCTGCGTGCAAGAAGGAGACATAAGCCAGGTTCAGCGGGGCGATGGCGTCCAGCAGGCCGCCGTAGGTGGCCAACATGTCTGTCTCATCGTCTTCGACAATGCCCTGTACGACGTGGGCCGGAGAAAAACGAACACCTACGCGGTCTGCACCGATTTCATCCACGACGGCACGGATCACCATCTCTGGCAAGCGCCACCGGTTTTCGGGGCTGCCGCCAAATTCATCGTCGCGCTGGTTAGCGGACGGTGCCATGAATTCGTGCAGCAGATAGCCATTCGCATTGTGGATCTCTACACCATCAACGCCCGCGTCGACGGCTCGGCGTGCAGCGGCGCGGAATTCCGCAACGATGCGCGGCAGCTCATCGGCTTCTAGTGCGCGCGGTACCGGTGCATCCATCTTGCCGGCAAAGCCGCGAACCTGGCCGTCCCAATCCAGCGCGCTCGGGGCCTCTGCCTGGGCGCCATCAATGAGATCTGGGTGGCTGGTACGGCCGCCGTGCATGATCTGCATGAACAAGACACCGCCGTTGTCGTGCACTTCGTTGGCTACCTCGCGCCAACCGGCCGCCTGCTCGTCATCGACGATGCCAGCCTGGCCAGGGAATGCGCGGTTGGTCCATGCGGGGAAGGTTCCCTCCGTCACGACGAGACCGGCGCTAGCGCGCTGGGAATAATACTTTTTGTGCAGCTCGCTAGGCACACCGCTGTGACCTGCACGCTGACGGGTCAGCGGCGCCATGGTCACGCGGTTATTCAACGTATAACGGCCAAGTTCCAAAGGTGTAAATAATGATGTCATGTCTACTGAAACAGTCCGCGGTTGAAATTTGTTCCACCTTTTATTCTGTTGTTGCCCCACCTGCGATAGAAATAATAAAGAAACTAGAGGTCACCGCACCCGTTAAAGGTCAAGGAAAAAGACACCGCCTCGGACTATGAGGCGGTGTCTATGAGCTCCTAGTAGGGATGCTTAGTGGGGTTCTGAAGGAATCGCGGTCTGCTGGCTATTCGCCGCCCCGCTATTTCCGTCTGCGCCGGAGTCTCCGTCGCCATTCCCTTGGCCATCGCCAGCATCGCCGTTTGAGTCAGCGGGCCCATCCTGACCGCTCCCGTGCCCGTCCCCGGAATTAGGCGTGGAGTTGGGCGCCTGGCTGGGATAGCTAGGAACGGTCGGCGTATTGGTGGTCGTTGGTGTTGAATCTGCGTCCGTCGGTTCCGTTGGGGTACCGGTAGTTAGAGGATCTTCTGTAGGCACAGGCTCTTCAGATTCCGATGGTGTTTCGGAGGAAGATTGCGTATCGCGATCCTTCCAATAGTCCGGCGACAGCCAGCCGGCTTCCCCTTCCTCTGGGTTGCTTGCCGCGAGGATGAGCAAGCCAACGACAAGAAGGGCCGCCACGAGGCCTGTGGTGGAGGCGCGCACGCGCCCGCCGATGGTGGAAACCTTTTGGAATTGGGTACTGGTCTGGATGGTTCGCCAGATCTTCCGGCGCGATTTCTCATCTTCTTCCGCAGCCTCTTCGCCGGCTTCATCCGTGGCTGCTTGTTCATCGACCTTGGTCTCTGCAAGTTCGACTTCTTCTGGGACCAGTTCCTCTTCCTCATTGGGGTCATCCGCAGGCGTATTGGGGCGAGAACCTTCCCCGGCATCCAAGGCGTCTTTGGCCGACTGCGCCGCGGCATGCTTTGGGTCCGCAGGTTTCTTCTTTTTCTGTTCCTGCAGCTCATCAAAGTCGATGGCGGAGCCGTAGTGGTCCCAGAATTCCGAGAGCAGCGCCGAGCGGATGGCGCGCTCCACGGACCACTGGCGGGCGGGATTCACCGTCACCATGATGCGGTAGCCCACCTGCCACGGCTGGCCGGCCACCTGCGGGCTGACCAATTGCGTGGCGGGAAGGACCGTGAGCTCGCCGGCGACGTCGACGGAGATCTCTGGGGCTTTAATGGCGTGCTGCGAAATCTCTTTGACGCGGCTCGTAATCTCCGGCAGGGACTCGCCCTCATGCACTGGGACATTGATATTGACCACCGCGCGGGACCATTCCTTGGAATAGTTGGTCACCACGCCGGCGGAGCTATTGGGGATGGTCACCAACTCACCGCTAGGGGTGCGCACCTTCGTGGTGCGCAGGGTCAGCGTCACCACATCGCCTTCCACCCCGGGAATGCCGGCAAAGGAGACGTAGTCACCCACGCCGAATTGCTTTTCCGTGAGGATGAAAAATCCAGAAAGGAAATCCGAAATCACGGACTGGGCGCCAAAACCAACCGCGGCAGACACTATCGTCGCAGGCACCGCAGCGCCCAGCGCCGGAACGCCGAGATTAGTCAGCGCGGCCGCGACCAATAGGAAGTACGCAACCGCTTGGACGATGTAGACCAAGGCCCCGGTCAGCGCCAGCCGCGCCTTCGTGGATTCTTCTTGCTCATCCAAATTATGTTCAATAATCCGGATGGCTAGGCGCCCCATGCGGGGCAAAAGAATGCCGATAATCACGAATGCGATGAGCGGCAAGCCGTGGTCAACGATGAGGCCCCACAGCTCAAAAAAGAAATACCTCAAGTTCATGGTTCGAGGATATGGCACCTAGCTGAGAAATTGATGCCAGTTTTCTGCCAGAAGTAAGAAGGCGGGAGTGGGAAGATGGGGGCATCGGCAAGCAGAGGCCTGGGAGGCTAGTCGCGCGATTGGTAGCGGTCCATCAGGCGATCAATCAGCTCATCAGTAAGCTTGTCATCTTCCAAAATCGTATCGAGCAGGCGCTGGGATTCCTCGCTAGAGGTCTGCTCCTCTTCCTCATAGGAATCGCCGCTAAAGTCCACGCCAAAGTCCATGTCCTCGGACTCCGCTGGCGCCGTGCTGAACTGATCGACGTCTGATTCGAAAGACTGCAAAAACTCGCTGGCCTCTTCCGCCGCATCCTGGCGGCGCTTGCCGGAACGCACTTCCTTTTCGATGCGCCGCTGCAGCGCCTCCTCCATCTGCCGGTGGCGCCAGGAGCGCACGCGGTGTGGCTCCAGCTTGCGCCCAACCGCCCGGCTCTTGTTTTCTGCCTTCTTCGCCAGCACCTTGACCTGTGCGGCCGTATCATTAATCGGCGCCCACTCCTGGTTCGCGGGCACGCGCCAACCGGCCCAAATGCCCAGCAGCGCCAAGAAAATAGAGACCAACGGGCCCACAATCATGCCGACGGCCAACATATCGAAGTGGTTTCCCACCAGCACGATCACCGCACAAGCGATGGCCGGAATTACCGTCGGCTGATTATCGCCAAAGACCGCGGGCTCGCGCCCCATAGCAATATCACGAATCATGGAACCGCCAGTAGCGGTAAACACACCCATCATGATGCACGGAATCGGCGGAAGCCCATAGGTAATGGCCTTCACGGCGCCGGTGCCGGCCCATAGGCCGGAAACCACGGCATCGCCATGCGCCTGGATATAATCCCAGGTCTTGCCCTTAAAGTAGACAAAGCGCGCAATCAACGCGCCAGTAAACGCCAGGTACAGGTACTCCGGCTCGCTCATCGCCGCCACGGTGCCGCGATTAATAAGTACATCGCGCACCATGCCCCCGCCCAGGGAAGAAAACATCGCGATGAAGAAAAACCCGATGATGTCGTACCCGCGCTTGCGCGCAATGGTGCCGCCGATAATTCCCATCAGCAATACACCGCTGACATCGGACCAGCGATAGAGGGATTCAATGAGCGGATCTACTTCTGTCATGCCGTTTATTAGACTGCACTGCTCACCCGCGCGCAATTCGCCTGCCCACATGCGCTGCGGTGCTACACTTTTCCTGTTCTAATGCCCCTTCTATCTCTGCCGATATTCCGCATGAAAAAGATTCTCTCGCTCTTGCCGGCGCTCCTGCTGGTTGGGTGCTCGTCCACCCCCGCTGACGACGAGCCCAGCTTCACCGATACCAGCCCGCACAGCACCAGTTCAGACAGCGGTGCGCTTGCCGATGCCGACGCCGATACTGATTCCGCGCCTTCCAAGCCTTCCAAGCAGCAGAAAGCGGAGAAAGACAATGATTCCGCACTCGCTGCGCAGGTAGGCGGCATGTGCGGCATCCGCGACTACGCACAAATCATCGCCGACGATGCCACCGATTGCGCCTTTGCCCTGGACATTTATAAGCACGCAATGGATGCCACATACAGGCTCGAAACCCCTGATCCAACCGTTACTGAAGCCTGGCAGAGCGACATTACTGTAAAGAACCCGAGCTCTGGTGAGAGCTACGATCTCCACTGCATCATGGCCACGAATCAAAAATCCGTCCATTGCAGGTCCCAAGAAGACGAGAATATCGGCACCCGCATCGAGCTGACCGCCAGGCCGATTTTCTCCGAGCGCGTGCGCACCGAATACTAAAAAGGAAGCGCCAGCATTGCTTGCCGACGCCTCCTTCTACCGTGGGGCCACCGGGGCTCGAACCCGGGACCGACGGATTATGAGTCCGGAGCTCTAACCGACTGAGCTATAGCCCCACACGGATGCCATGTCGTACAATACGACACTCCGCTCCCAAAAGATTAGTCAATAGCTCGCGAAAGACCAATTCCCTCATCTCTCCCGCTCTGACCCCCTCTTCACCCCCTTAGGGTAAAACTTTTATATGCGAAAGCTATTGCCTTCTCTCGTTCTTACGTCTGTCCTCGTCCTCACAGCGTGCTCGAGTCCTGATGATGACAAAGACGCAGCACAACAAGGCCAGCAGGCTGAACCCGCTGAATCGCAATCCCAATCCGTGATCGGTACATGGAAGCAGGAGGACAGCGCTTCCGAAGATGGCTGGATGGAGCCAGCATTGCTGATGGCGTCATCACTGTGGAATGGACGTTTGATAATGGCAAGAATCGCTCGATCTACTGGATACGATCCAGATCTCACCGATTCCCTACTTGAGAAGATCAAGCAAGGCGGTACCGCTTCAGGCGCAGTCGCCTACGAACTCGATGATGAAGCCACCCCAGTAGAGCTTGTAGCTACAGACAATTTTGGCCAAAGCGAAAATGGCCGCCAAAAGTTTGAGCTGGACTCTTCTGACAAGAAGTAGGCATTTCCATTTACCTTCCTTCTCCCGCGCTTTAAAATAAAGAGTGATTTTTCTTCATAACCCCTAACTATGTGACGGGAGAAATAAATGGCTACAGTGGACTCTTTGCTGGTGCCGGGTGCTGTGGATCTTCACGGCGCTGCCAGTGACTGGAGGGAGGCAATCCGACTGTCGGGCAGACTTTTGGAAAAGGCTGGCACAGTAACTTCTGATTACACGGAATCCATGATCCAATCTGTCGAGGACAATGGGCCCTATATCGTAGTCGCGCCCGGGCTCGCTTTCGCACACGCGCGCCCATCAGAGGCGGTAAAAGAAACCTCACTGTCGTGGGTACGGCTTTCAGAGCCAGTGGAATTTCACCATGCTTCCAACGATCCCGTACATCTAGTAGTTGGGTGCGCGGCCAAGAGCTCCTCGGAGCATGTGGAAGCGATGAAACAGCTAGCTAGGCTTTTGGCGACTAAACGCGAAGATCTTGACCGCGCAGAGACTGAAGAACAGCTACGGAAGGTCATCACTTCAGATACCCCAACTCAAAAACCTTCCTCTGCTCCAAGTGGTACTACTTCCGCGGCGACAGCCTCTTCAGGAACCACCCACGAAACCGCAGAGGACTCCGTGGCATCCAAAGGAAAGATTCTAACCGTATGTGGCAACGGGCTGGGAACCTCGCTTTTTCTCAAAAATACATTGGAGCAGGTCTTGGATGAATGGGGCTGGGGTCCCTACCTCAACGTAGAGGCGACAGACACCATTTCGGCGAAGGGCCGCGCTAGCGAAGCCGACTTTTTGCTCACCTCGGGTGAAATCGCTGCCACGCTGGGCGATGTCGGCGTTCCCGTGTACGTCATCCAAAATTTCACTTCCACTTCCGAACTTGATGCGGCTCTTCGCGAGCTCTATGACATTTAAGGAATAACGCATGGATATTCTTCTGGCCATAGCCAACTTTCTCGTCAACGAAATCCTCGCTGTACCTGCTTTTCTCATCGGCATCATCACCGCCGTCGGCTTAGGTGCCATGGGGCGCGGCGCCGGCAAGACCATCGGCGGCGCGATTAAAGCCACGCTGGGTTTCCTCCTTATCGGCGCCGGTGCTGGCCTAGTATCCGATTCGCTAGAACCGCTGGGTGCCATGATCACCGGCGCGACGGGTGCACAGGGAGTGGTGCCGACTAATGAAGCCATTGTCGGTATCGCCCAAGATAGCTTCGGCAGCCAAGTCGCCTGGATCATGATTTTGGGGTTTGTTGTCTCCCTCATCTTGGCCCGTATTACACCGCTTAGTTATGTCTTCCTCACTGGCCACCACGTACTTTTCATGGCCACGTTGCTGACGATGGTGCTCGTTGCCACTGGATATCCTTCGTGGGTCATCATTGCCTTTGGTGCGGGACTGCTTGGCATTTTGATGGTGTCTTTGCCCGCTATAGCCCACCCCTTTACCCGCCGCATTACCGGCGATGATTCCGTGGCAATTGGGCATTTTGGCACGGCTGGGTACTTGGTCGCAGGTGGCGTCGGCAAGGCCGTAGGCGGTAAGGGCGACAAGATGTCGCCTTCGTCGGAGGATCTCAAGCTCCCGGAGGGCTTGCGCTTCCTGCGCGATTCGATGGTGGCGACGGCCCTTTCCATGGCACTGATGTACCTCGTGCTCGCCGTATTATTTATTGCGCGCGCAGGCTCCGATGAGGCTTTCACGGCCTTCCCGGATGGCGCCACCGATGTGGGCAATTACCTCATGCAATCCATAACGCAGGGCCTACAGTTTGGCGTGGCCGTTGCTGTCATTCTTTTCGGTGTCCGCACCATTTTGGGTGAGCTTGTCCCCGCCTTCCAAGGGATCGCGGCAAGAGTAGTTCCCGGCGCGATCCCAGCGCTCGATGCCCCGATTGTCTTCCCTTACGCTCAAAATGCCGTACTTATTGGGTTCATTTTCTCCTTCACCGGCGGGCTCGTCGGCTTAGCTGTGCTATCGCTATGGCTCAACCCAGCTTTTGGCGTCGCCCTCATTTTGCCGGGCCTCGTGCCCCACTTTTTCACTGGTGGTGCGGCCGGCGTGTACGGCAATGCCACCGGCGGGCGCCGTGGAGCGGCTTTGGGTTCCTTTGCCAATGGCTTGCTCATTACTTTCCTGCCCGCCTTCCTGCTTAGCGTGCTGGGATCTTTCGGCGACGCCCACACCACCTTTGGCGACGCCGATTTTGGCTGGCTTGGCCTGCTTCTCGGCTGGTCCATCCAGGCCGGCGGTGCATGGAGCGGTATCTTCATCGCAGTGATTGGCTTGGTCATCCTCGCGGTGGGTTGGGTATGCCAGCGCAAGCTTGTCGATACCCACTGGGATCCGGCACCCCATCGACCTTCTCCGGCAAAGACGGCCGACGTAGTCGGTGCCACCGCGCCCACCACTGGCGGTACCGCCGAGAGTGCTGGGAAATCCAGCCAATCCAAGCGCTACCCCAAGGTACTTCCCCCGGAAGGAGCACCCACTCCTCCGGCACGGGTTGAGTAGGCCTGCGGCGCACACTTGAGACGTTCCACCTTGTCCTAGCGTGCCCTTTCACTTCTTAGGTCGTTGACCTGGAAAAACACCGTTAGCAATTCTGAGTACAATCGGCGACTGTACTCACTACTAGTACGAAAATGACTTTAGAAAAGGAGTAATCATGGACGCCCTTTACGCCACTGAAGCACTCGCTACCGGAGAAGGCCGCGACGGCCGCGCCGTAGTGCAAAATTCTGACCTTGACTTCAAGATGGCCACTCCGAAGGAAATGGGCGGCGATAGCAACGGCGCCAACCCAGAGCAGCTGTTCGCCGCTGGTTATGCCGCGTGCTTCCACTCTGCCCTGCAGGCGGTAGCTCGCAGCGAGAAGACTGAGTTGGGCGATTCCTCCGTGGGCGCCCGCGTGTCCATTGGCAAGGAGGGCGAAGGCTTCAAGCTCGCCGTTGAGCTCGAGGTCATTATCCCCGCCCAGGAACACGACAAGGCACAAGAGCTTGCCGATGCCGCCCACCAGGTCTGCCCCTACTCCAATGCCACCCGCGGCAATATTGACGTCAACGTCACCGTTGCGCAGGACTAAGAAGGACTAATACAGTTTCTTACTCCTCGGCCCGCAAGGGCCACCATGCACGGGCGGATCCATCGATTCGAATAAGTGAGTCAAACTACGCTGCACGTGTCCGGCGTAGCTGGCAAAATCGAATCATGTCTGTTGAAGCTCGCGCCCTTTCACTGCGGCGATTATTACATGATTCCGCGGCAGTGCGGCTGCTGGCGGCCGATAATGCCCCGGTGATTTTGGCGCTGATTGCTGAGTATTTTCCCCGCGGCACTCGCGCGCGGCCGGCGGCAGAAGTATATGAGCTGATGGTCACCGATTTTGAGGTGCTTGCCAGTGAATTCTCAATGCCGCGCACACCGCAAAGTTATTGCAATGACTGGGTGAAAGCTGGTTGGCTAGTCCGTAAATCTGGCAAGAGCTCGCGCGGGGAAACGTTGGAACCGAGCGAGGAAGCACTGTCCGCGCTCGAGGCTGTTGAACGTTGGGAAACGCCGGTTACTACGGTCACCGCATCGCGCGTGGAATCTATCGGCTCGGCGCTACAACGCTTGGCGCGAGATACAAATGAGGATATTTCGAGCCGCGTCGCCAGCTTAGAGGCGGAGCGAGACCGCATTGACCGCGAAATTGAAAAGGCACATTTAGGGCAGTTTGAAAGGCTGACTGCGGCAGAGACACAGGAACGCGTCCAAGACGTGCTGAACATGGCTATGGCAGTGCCAAGCGATTTCGCCAGGGTTCGCCACGAACTTGAAGCCCTCAACCACCGATTGCGCCGACAGCTTTTGGATCCAGAAGGTTACCGCGGCGAAGTGCTCGAGGAAATCTTTAGCGGTGTAGACCACATCGCGGAATCGGACGCGGGGCGCAGCTTCCGCGGATTCTATTCCTACCTCATGGATAGAGAACGCAGCGCGTGGCTGGACCAGTGGATTAAGCAGGTTCTAGAAAGCGACGTTGGCCAAGAGCTAGCGCCAGAAAACCGGCGGCAGCTGCGGAATCTCTTCCGCGATATGGAAGAAACGAGCTTCGAGGTCAATCAAACTATGACTGGCTTGGCACGCAGCTTGCGCAACTATGTCTCCTCAGAACAATTCGCAGAAGACCGGCGCATGATTGAGCTACTGCGCGAGGCGCGGGGCATGGCCATTGATGCAGCGCAGGCATCGGAGCTGAAAGCCTTTCACCGCATGGAAACACCCCTGCAGCGCATCGGCATGTGCATTCATTCCGTATCGCGCATCCACTTGGCCAACCCGGGTCGGGAGGTCGTGGAGGAAGCACCGGAAGCCTTCCAGCCGGGACAGGAGAATGCGGAGGCGTTGTATGAGCTGGTGCGCGAATCAGAAATTGATTTTGAGGAATTGCATGGGGCGATTCGCGGGGCCGTCGGCAAGGCGGGTCCGTGCACGATTGGCCAAGTATTGCAGGCGTACCCGCCCACGCAGGGCCTGGCCAGCGTCGTGGGATTGGTACACATTGCGGACCAGCACCCACTACCGGCGCTGCATGATGCGCACGAGAAGATCACCTGGACCGAAGAAGATGGGACCATTCGCGCGGCGTATATCCCTACTATGTATTTCGATAGCACCACCGTTGAGGAGTTGTAGTGAGCGCTACTGATAATCACCGCGTCGATTCGGCGCATGAGCCCCCGCTGTGGGAAAGCGATAAAGGATCGCTGACCTATAACTCGCGCCGCGCGTTGGTGCAGCTGTTGAAGGGGCCGCTCGTGCGTGCGCACAAGGAACCTGTCTTATGGTCCGCCATCATCTCGGACGAAGACAACCTGCGCGCCCGCCTGCATGAGGTATTCCTCGAGCTGGTCGTCGATGAAGCAGAAGGGTTTGCGTTTACCCGGATGGTAGAAGAGGAAACGCTGCCCATTCCGCAGGTGCTGCGCACGGATAAGCTCAAGCACATCGATACCGCCATCCTGCTGAACCTGCGCCAGGAACTTGGTTTAGCGCTGCCCGGTGAACGCGTGATTGTGGATGTAGAAGACCTCCGGGAGGGAATTGGTTACGTCCGCGCGGTTGATAACCGCGATGAAGCCGGGTTCAATAACCGCTTCAATGCGGCGATTAAACGCATCCGCAATGAATACTCGCTGCTGAGTGCCACCGAGACAGAGGGGCGCTACGAGGTATCACCCGTCTTGCGCCAGCTTTTCGATGCCGCCACGGTCACCGCCATCCGGGATGAATACGCCCGCCTCGCAGAAGCCGAGAGCGACCAGGAGGAGGCTTCCGATGACTAACCTGTATCCAGGCCAATTCCGCATCAGCCGTATCCAGCTCATTAACTGGGGTACTTTTCACGGCTATTTTTCCATCCCGGTAGCCCGCAAGGGCTTCCTCATCACCGGCGGATCCGGTTCGGGCAAGTCCACGCTGCTTGATGCGATGTCGGCAGTATTGGTGCCGCAGAAGGACCTCAAGTTCAACGCGGCATCGCAGCAGGACCTCGGTCGGCATAATGGGCGCAACCTCGTCTCCTATATTCGCGGGGCGTGGCGGCAGCAAGAAAATGCGCACACGGGTGAAATCGCCCCGGAGTATTTGCGTGAGGGCGCAACAAACTCGGTGGTGGCGTTGACCTACGATAATGGTACTGGCACGCAGCACACCCTCATCGCCATCTTCCGCCTCAACGGCGGTGAAAATTCGGTGAGCCAGATTAAAAGGCTCTATGGGGTGGTGCAGGGAGATGAGGACATCGATAAGCTCAGCCCCCTACTCACCCGCAGCCTGGATACCCGCAAGATTAAGGCCATGTACAAGGGGCCGGGAGCGTCATTTACGCCGACGTACACCACGTTTGCGGATCGCTTCCGCAAACGCCTGGGCATCAAGAGCGAGCAGGGGCAGGTTCTGCTGCACCGCACGCAGTCTGCCAAGTCTCTCTCCAGCCTGGACCAGCTCTTCCGGGACTATATGCTGGATACGCCGTCTACCTTCGAGCGGGCGGAGGAGTCGGTGGAGCAATTCGAAGATTTGCGCCAGGCATACCTGCGGGTAGAGGACGTCAAGGCCCAGATTGAGACGCTGGCACCCCTGCCCCAATTGCACTCCCAACGCACCACCGCAGAGGCTGATAAGCACAAGGCCGAGGCGATGAATGAGGCGCTGCCGGCGGTGCGCGCCCGCTTGGTGGCAGAAGAACTGGACTATCGCATCCGCGTGCTGACCGCCCAGCAGGCAGAGGCGCACTCTGCGGCCGAGGCGCTCGAAGCGGAGGTCACGCACCTTGACGATGCCGAGCGCCGCGCCGCCGTAGCCGTCTCCCAACTCAGTGCCGGCGAGCTGGCCGCCCTAGAAGCCAAAATTGAAACCGCGGAGAAGGAAATTGAGCACCGCTCCAAGGAGTTCCACCACCTTGCCGCTGCCGCCGACCAGTGGACCGATCACTTTGAGCTCAGCCCGCACGGCTTCGCCGAGCTGCAAGCAAATGCCCGCCTGCGCATCGCGGACTTCGAGGCTGACTCGGCCCAGCTTACTGAGCAGCAGCAAGAAGCCGGCGTGGCCGCCCGCGATGCCGCGACAGCATCCGCGTCCTTAGAAAGTGAGCTGCACTCATTTAGCTCGCGGCGCACCAATATTGATAAGGCCCTCGTAGAGCTGCGCACCCAACTCGCGCAAGATACTGGCTACGCCGAATCGGAGCTTCCCTTCGCTGGCGAGCTACTGGATATTGCCCCGCAGCAGGCGGAGTGGGAGCCGGTGATCCAAAAATTGTTACACGGATTCGCCGCCACCCTGCTCGTTCCGGAAACCGCGCGGGAAGCCATTAACCAGTGGGTCAATTCTCGCAATGTGGGCACCCGGCTCGAGTACCGCACTATCCCGGAGTTTGCACCGGCGCCCGCGCCCGCGCGCAGCCCGCAACAGCTCATCCACAAATTGGAGTTCCAGGATCACCCCATGACGCCGTGGGTGCGCCACCATATTTCGAGCCGTTTTAACTACGAATGCGTCAGCTCGGTGGCCGCACTCGAACAAGTAACCAAGACCCCGGCCGTCACGCGCGATGGCTTGGAAAGCCGGCCCAAGGATAAAGATGGCTCGACGCGTTTTATCAAGGATGATCGCACGCGTTATAAAGGCACGCGGTGGTACCGAGTAGGTTCCACCAATACCGCCAAGATTGAGCTCCTGCGTTCCCAATTGAATGAAGCGAAAGCCACTGCTCGTGCCATGGCCAAACAGGTCCACGAGCTCAACCGGAAGATGGATATCCTGCGCACGCAGCGCGATAAAGCGCAGCGCGTACTGGAGACTAAATTCCAGGATATTGATACCGCTTCCGCTGAGGCGCGCAAACGCGATTTGCAAGAACAGTATGATTCTTTAGCTTCCTCCCCAGAAGCGCAGGCCTTAGCCACAGCACACGAACAGGCAAAGGAAAAACTCACCGCCGCCCGCGCCCAACTGAACGAAGCACAAAAACACCTCGGCAACGTGGAAGGCGAGCTGAACCGCTCCACCCAGCGGCGCCAAAGCATCGGAACAGTGCCCACGGTGGCGGATCAGGGCATCGCCAAGGCGGTCGAAGAAGCCCTGCACAAGGGCAGGAGAAAACTCACCATCGATGACATCGATGCCCGGCGCGATGAGGTGCAGGCCAGCCTGCAAGAAACCGCGCGTAGGGCCGCACGCCGCATCGAGGAGACGAATGCCAAGATTGTCTCCGTCCTGCACAAGTACCTATCGCAGTGGCCGGCGGAAGCGGCGGATTTGGAGCCACAGGCGAGCTTCGCCGGCGAAGGCATGGAGAAGCTGAAATTCCTGCGCGCGGACCGCTTGGCGGATTTTCGCGCTAAGTTCTTGGAGCTGCTCAATGGCACGACGGTGCAGAACTTATCGCACCTCGCCTCCTCACTTCGCCATGCCCGTAGCGATATCGAACAGCGCATGGAGTTTATTAATAAGTCACTGGAGCGCACGCCCTTCAATGGGGACCGCACCCTGCGCATTGATGTGAAGGATGCCCGGGGCCAGGTGGTGCAAGACTTCCAGCGGGATCTTGATGCCGCAACGTCCCATAGCCTGGCGGAGATTAGCGCCGATGATCCTGAAGCTGCGGTAGCGCGCTACCACGCCCTGGACAAGATTCTCAGCCGCTTGGGCTCGTCTGAGCCAGAGGATATTCGGTGGCGCAACCTGGTCCTCGATACCCGCAAGCATGTCAGCTTCATCGGCCGCGAGTGCTACCCCGATGGCACGACCGCCAATACTTATCAAGATTCCGCATCCCTCTCCGGCGGCCAGGCCCAAAAGCTGGTGTTCTTCTGCTTGGCTGCGGCGCTGCGCTTCCGCCTGGCGGAGCCGGATCAGGACGTTCCCACCTACGGTTCCATCATTTTGGATGAGGCCTTCGATCGCGCCGACCCTGCCTTCACGCGCACCGCCATGTCCGTGTTTGCGTCCTTTGGTTTCCACATGATTTTGGCAACGCCGTTCAAGCTCATCCAGACGCTATCGCCGTACGTGGATGGCACCATCGTGGTCAACTACGACGAGCCCATTATCCAGGGACGCCCGCAGGCGCGTACGGGCTATTCGCTTATCGATGCCACCACCTACCCCCACAAGTCCCCGGAGTCCACCGATGCGGATGCCTAGTGACTTGCACACCCATGCGGCAAAATACCTGCACAACCACTTTGCTGAGGCACTAGCCGCCCCGGATTCGCTGAGCATCGACTGGCCGCTGCATCCGCCTACGGCCGCCGCTGCTGCGCGCAATGTCGCCGCCACCCAGGAGTTTATCCGCGCCTGGCAGCGCTGGCCGCACCAAGAAGAGATCCACTACGAACCGCGCAATTGGTCCCGCACGGGACTCGGCACCAATTCCGTGCCTACCCGCGCAGCCCTTACCGGTGCGCCCCGCATCGCCGCGGCTGCAGGCCTCAGCGCCGAATACTCCCGCGCGCACAAGCGCGCGCACGACATCGCCGCGATCTTCCCCGACTCCCCTGCATTCGCCGACGCCGTGTACCGCACCTATGCCCAGTGGAAGGACCTATGCGCATACGATCTGCGCTGCTTAAAGCCATGCTTGATCTGGCTGCGCGCCCATCCGAATTCCGGCGAGTGGGAGCGCGCCGTTCCGGTCGAAGGAGTAGACGGCAAATGGATAGGCACCCACCGCCGCCTGCTGCTCGCTCTGCTTTCGCCTTTTGGCATAACGGATTTGGGGCTGCGCCGCACCGACGCCCGCCTGCGCCTGCGCTACCTCAATCACGCCCCCGCGTTGTCCGATATCGAGGTTCCCCTCTCCCAGGCGGCACAGCTCTTTCCCACCGCGCCTCCGCGCGTTCTCATCGTAGAAAACAAACAGACCTTCCTAGCCCTACCCCTGCTTTCCGATGCCGCCCCACCTACCATCGCCATCCTCGGTTCCGGCAATGCCGCCCGCCAACTTCACGCCATCGCCTGGCTCCACCACACCGAAATCACCTACTGGGGCGATCTCGACGCCGCCGGCTTCAGCATCCTCAACGGCGTGCGCGCCCACTTTCCCCACACGGAATCTCTCCTCATGGATACCGCCACCGTCACCGCGTTCCGCCACCTCGCGGTCCCCGATCCCGGTGACGGCTCCGCCATACTTAGCCACCTCACCACCGAAGAACAGCGTGCCTACCGCCTCCTCTTCACCGAGGGCAAGCTACGCATCGAACAGGAACGGATTCCGTTCGCGCATGCCAATGACGCGATTCAATCTACGTTTCAACGCTAGGTTCTAAGCTTTCGAACTAGAACCTCTGCTAGTTGTTCCCGTATCCTTCTTCCTCCGCAGCAGCAAGACGAACGCGAGTTAGATTACTTGTTGAGCCCCCTCAACTAGTAAAACCTTGCGGCGGCGTCTCCATCTCTCATTGTATCGCGGTCCACTCTATGTCCTCGAAGCCCCAGTCAGAGAAATGCCAGGTGATGGTCTCGGTGGCATCAACTAGCGCTTGCTCCATTGTCTCTTCATCGTCACCGGTAACGGAGAGCTCGAGTATCACTGAGGTATCTTCTTCGTCCAATAGCTCCATATCCAGCGGGCCGCCATCATCGAGGCCAGCCACAAAGCGCGCGGTCCAATTATCGCCGCCAAAGAAACTGGAGCCATCTTCTATAGCGTGCTTTTCCTCCAAGTCCCACACGGCTTCAATAATGTCCCAGTTGCCAGTAATTGCTGCGGATAGCTCGGCGTCACGCCCGTACAACACCAGCTCGTGGATCCAAGAATAGTCAATGATGAAGCTGCTCATAATGCCTGCCAGTCTAAGCGAGGAGAACCTCGTTCTTGAACGCACTCACCGAGCGTTTTGGTTATAAACCCAGCTGATCAAGTTCTGCGCAGAGAGCATCGATCTGCGCCCGCGTATGGGTTGCCATGAGGGTAACGCGGAGTATCGCAGCGCCACGTGCAACAGTTGGCCACCGGATTGCAGGGACGACAAATCCTTGGTCTAGCAGTGCAGCGCTAGCGTCCATTGCGGCGGCCTCATCACCCACATGCACGGGAATAATGGGCCCTTGCTGTGGCGTAGTACCGCGTGTGTTGTGCCAATAGGCGATATTGTCCTGCAGTTGGCTAACCAGACTGGGATCAGACTCAATGAGCTTAAACGCGGCGAGCACGGCGGCCGATGTTGCTGGCGTGGGCGAGGTCGAAAATACAAAGGACCGGGCTTGTTGCCGCAATAGCTGAGCCACCGGCTTACTCGTTGCAACGAGCCCACCTTCAGCACCAAGCGCCTTACTAGCGGTAATAATTTGGATATCGGGCTGGACACCGAAATATTCTGGGAGGCCAAGGCCGCGGTCGCCGACGGTGCCAAACGAATGAGCATCATCGACCATAAGCCATGCGCCGTATTCGCGTGCCACCCGCGATAACTCAGGCAAGGGCGCGAGCACCCCGTCCATGGAAAAGAGGCCATCGGTAACCACCAGGGCATACTTGGTGGTCCTGGTGGCCAAGGCATCTTCCACAGCCCGGGTATCGCGGTGCGCCGTGACGACGAGGCAGGCACCACTCGCCTTTGCGAGCCGGCAGCCATCGATGATGCTGGCGTGGTTGCGCGCATCGGAAGTAATGGTGAGCTCGGGCGAGGCCAAGGCCTGCAACGTCGATAGATTGGCTTGGTACCCGGTGGCAAAAAATACCGAGTCTGGATAACCAGTCAGGCGGGCCGCAGCCGCTTCTACCGCAACGTGTAATTCAGACGTTCCGGTGGTCAACCGCGATCCGCCTGAACCGGCGCCGTAGTTATCAACGCTTTCCTTTACGGCGCTTTTAATCTCCGGATGCTCTGCCAGGCCTAGGTAATTCGACGAGCTAAAGAGCACCGCGTCTTGGACTGTCTTCCCAGCGGCCGTCCGCAGGGAGCTTTCCGGCACTTGTCCACTTACAAAGACCGAAGGGCTGCGCCAGAGGCCGTCTTCTCTCCACTTTTCCCGGCGCGCAGATGCAACTTGTTCTAGGCTCTCGTTCACTGTTCTGCCTCAAAATCCACGAGTAGGGCGCGGTTTTCCAAATAATCAATCAACGCTTCGATATCGGCGCCTGGTTTGATAATGAAGGCCCGCGCCCCCTCATCCGATCCAAGTTCTTTAATGTGCGGAAGGCGGTGGTACATGTCATCTATGCAGACGTAACCGGTGGTATAGGCCGGATCATCAGACACACAGACCTCCGCTAGGACATCGGGATGCGCGGCAACCTTGCTCGCCAAAACGATGGCTTCACGGGCCGCGTCCTTACCCTTGAAATCCGCGTCTTGAGCGTTGTGCGCGTCCATGTGGCTCACGCGGACGCCGCGCTGCGCGTCCGGCTCGCAGCGGTTACCTGTATCGGCTGCAATGAGCATTGCGCCGCGCATATTCCTGGCAGTAAACGTCTCTTCAATGACTATTTGGGAATGAGCGGTCATTGGGTGCAATAGTTCCTCGATGACGTCCCTAGCTTGCGAAGGCGCTTGCACCGCCTTTTCTTTGACGTCTACGGAAGGGACGTGCAGAATATCGGACTCGGCCAAAGCCTCCACGGTGATGAAGGTATTTTCCGCCATTCCCTTCGGGTGTGCCAAAGCACGCTCGGATAGCGCCGCACAGACCGCCGGAACTTCGTGTTCCCTGACAATTCGCTCTGCGCCCGAAATGTGCTGGCCTGCGGAATCCGACCGCATTCGCACTGAGAAATAAGTCATAGCCTGAGGGTACCGGACGTATTGAACGGTGTTCAGGAAAAGAGAAAATTAGCCAGCCTCGACCAGGCTCCAGGCGACGCTTTCCAAACCGGATTACACAGGCCATGCGCTTTCCGATGCCTCCCGCCCCACCCCGCGTTGAGCCCCTAATTTTTCCGGACTAACCAGGCGATTTGTGCAAAAACGGCGTTAGCCTATATAGTTAATTCTCGTTGCACAGAGAACGGCACGTTCGAAGTACAACATGGATATTCCTCCATAGCTCAGTTGGCAGAGCATTCGACTGTTAATCGAAGGGTCACTGGTTCGAGCCCAGTTGGAGGAGCAGACTACATCCCGCCCAGCATCGCGCTGAGCGGGATTTTTCGCATGCACCACACAGCCTTGAATTCAGACCGGGTTCCGAAAGTCGGGGTTAAGCACAACGGGGACAGGAAAAGGGGCCTAGCCAATCAAGACTAGGCCCCTTCCTATTGCACTCTATGCGCTCGCTGCAGGCTCAGGGAGCGCTGAGCGAGCCTCAACGAGTAATTAGTCGTTGATGTAGAGGTACTGCTTGTTCACGAACTCGTCCAGCGCGAAGACGGAGAGCTCGCGGCCGAAGCCGGAGTTCTTGACGCCACCGAACGGCAGTACTGGGGAGAAGTACTGGCCCAGGTTGACGTGAATCATGCCGGCCTCGATCTGGTCAGCAACCTTGGTGGCACGCTCGGTGTCATCGGAGAAGACGGCACCGCCCAGGCCGTAGTTGGAGTTGTTGGCCAGCTCTACGGCTTCCTTCTCGGAGGAAACCTTGTAGATCTCTGCTACTGGGCCGAAGAACTCTTCGTAGTAGGAGTCGGAACCGACTGGGACATCGGTAAGCACGGTCGGCTCGTAGTACGCAGCGGTCTCGTGCAGGTTGCCGCCGGTGCGGATCTTAGCGCCGTTGTCCACAGCGGTCTTGACCTGCTTATCCAAGTTCTCTGCGGCTTCGCGGGAGGACATTGGGTAGTACTGGTTCTCGCCCGGCTGGGTTGGGTCAGCCTGCTTCATGCCCTCTGCAATGCGGACCATTTCATCGACGAACTCATCGTAGATGTCTTCCATGACGATGATGCGCTTGTTGGAGGTGCAAGCCTGGCCAACGTTCTCGATGCGCTTGACCCAAGCTTCCTCGGCAGCCTTGGTGATATCGGCTGCATCCAGGATGATGTAGGGGTCGGTGCTGCCAAGCTCCAGCACAACCTTCTTCAGGTTGCGGCCGGCGATCTCAGCCACAGCGGCACCGGCGCGCTCGGAACCGGTCAGGGATACGCCCTGGACGCGCTTGTCCCCGATGATCTCTTCAATCTGCTTGTGGTCGGCGTATACGTTGATGTACACGCCCTCTGGCAGGCCAGCCTCGCGGAAGATCTCCTCGATGACTGCAGCGGACTTCGGGGTAATTTCGGCGTGCTTCAAGATGATGCAGTTGCCGTTCATCAGGTTCGGTCCGGCGAAGCGGGCGACCTGGTAGAAGGGGTAGTTCCACGGCATGATGCCCAGCAGGGTACCAATGGGCAGACGGCGGAGGGTGGCCTTACCGCCTGGCACGTCAACCGGTTGATCCTTGTTGTGCTCTGGGGCGTTGTCTGCGTAGAACTGCAGGATATCGCCGGAGAAGTTAATTTCCCACTCGCCTTCTGGGGTGGACTTACCCATCTCCTCTGCGGCAATCTTGGCCAGCTCGCCCTTGCGCTCCTTGAGCAGCTCGGCTGCGCGGGAAACGATCTTTGCGCGCTCCTCAATGGAGGTCTCGCGCCAGGTCTGAAAAGCCTCGTTGGACTTAGCCAGTACCTCTTGAATCTGCTCATCGCTAAAGGTGTCGAACTTCTCTACTACTTCATTGGTAGCGGGGTTAGTTACTGCATAATCCTTGGACATTATTGTTCCCTTTCTAATTGGATTCTTGGAACTAATGTGGCGGCGAGCACACTCTGTGTTCGCCTGCCACAAGAGTACTTAAGTTCTATTAACTGCGTCACCCACGAATGTGGGTAATTCGTTTAGGAAGCCGCGACGACCGAGCCATCCTTCATCTTGATGCCCTCATCCTGCTTCATATAGGTGGCATCGCGAGTGAGCATCTGGCGCACCGCCTCCTCGTTCTTCTGGATTTCCGCCTCGAGCGCCTCCGAGTCTTGGCGGAGGAGGTCAAAGCGCTCCTGCACCAGTGGCGCCTCCATTTGCAGGATGGGACGCATGACGGAGTCGGCCACGCCGCAGGCATCGGCGACCTCATCGCCGTGAATGATGCGCACGTGCGCGGCGGTCCAGTCCGCTAGGGTGTCATCGGGCATGCCCGTGAGCTCCTTGGCGTTGACGACGAAGCCATCCATGAGGGCATCGACAAGCTTGCGGGCCGATTCGTTGATCTCGCCGTCGACGGTGTGGATGGCATCCATGGTCTCCTGGGAGGCCTCTACCCCATCTTCACCTTCGAAAAGGTCCGCGGAAATGCCCAGCATGCGCCCGGCAATCTTCCACAAGTAGAACGCGTCTTTTTCTTCTTCTGCGGTAAGCTTCCAGCCCATGTTGCGCAGGCCAGCGTACGGAATGTAGGTGAAGTCAAACCAGGTGCGCAGCATGTCAAACTCGCTGATCGGCGCGCCGAAGTGGGAGTAGTCCAGCTCCTTGCGGGTGTGCACACGCCGCACGTGGGCGTGGATGGCGCGCACCATACCGGTATGGATGAAGCCTTCGCCGCCGGGCTGCAGCGCATCCGGCAGGTAGAGCGAATAGGTCCAGTTGGTGGTGTAGGCAAGGCGCTTGACGGCACCATCGGTAAGCTCACCGGTGTTGACCAGCAGGTCCGCGATCGCCGGGGTGGAATAGGTGTGGACCAGCGAGCCCGGGCCCAGCGCCAGGCCGTGGCTGAGCGGCGGGATGGACAGGTAGACGCGGCGGCCGCGCTCCAGCTTTTCGGCGTCGATGCCGTCAAGTGCCTTGGTCATGTCCTCAATAAGGGCGGCAACCTCTGGGAAGGTGTCCTCGTTGGCGGTACCGCGCGCGAGGGCATCGCGCAGGTTAGGCATGATTTCCTTGACGGTGTGGCCGCTGGTAAACAGCGCATCTGCTACTGGATCCATCTTCCAGAAAGCCTCATGGTAGCGGTCTGCGCGCTCTTGGCCGAAGGTGGCGATGAATTCGTCCTTATCGCCGCGGCCGGCAGGCCACTCGCCGACGGTACCTAGGGACATAGTGGTAGTCATGGTGTTCTCCTCAGGGAATGTTATGGGGATGGGTTAGCTGCGAGCTTCTTTAGAGTCATCGTGCAGCGTGTAATCGGACTTGGTCTCGGGCTCGTTTTTCGCGATGTGCGCCTTAATCACCGCGGTGACATCGGACCATGGCGGCTTATTCTTATTGGCGCGCTTAATCTTTGCCTTTTGCGCACCCGGCAGCTTGTCCCGCAGGCGGGCAACCTTGGCTTCTGCGCGCGCGGCGCCTCGGTACAGGATGGCCCACGGCTTGTAGTTCACCTTTTCCCAGCGCGTGCCTTTGACCATGAACTTGGTGTCTTCCACGCCGCAGATGGTGGTCAAAGCACCCAGCGCCAGCTTGGGGACCAGCGGGTGGATGGTTTCTAGAATGCTCATCAGGGCGTTGGCCACGCGCTCGTGGTAGGTGGAGGAATATCCGCCATTGGCGTAGATATAATCCGTCATCTTGCGCATTTCATCGCCGTTTTTGGGGATGAGGCGCTCTTCGGCGCCCATCATATACAGGATATATCCCCAGTACTGGGCCACATCGTCCCAATCCTGGCCGGAGTGCGGGCGGCCAAAGCGCTCGTCGATGGCCAGCGGCATCATCCCGAACCAGCCCTCACCGGAGACCAGGAAGCTGGAGCCAATTGGCCGGCCGAATTCGTTGTAGTGCTCCTTACCCCACATCTTTTCTAGGCCACGATTGGCCTGGGAGTGCAGCAGGCGCACGCGCACGGCTGCCTTGCGGCCTTCACCGAAGCGGTCAAAGACGTCCTTCTTGCCCAAGTCGGTGAAGAATTGCGCTGTTTCAATAGAGCGCTGCATGGCCTTGAACTCGAACATGCCGGTCTCACCCGTAGCCGCAGAAGTGCGGTCTTCCATCGTGGTGGCCCAGTACGCGAAGGCAATGGCCAGAACCTCAGAGGTGCGCGTGACGTTGTAGTAAGCCACACGGCCGCGCTCAGCGGCCTCGAGATCCAGCCACTCCGGAATGCGGTCTACCTCTTTAAAGAAGTCCACTAGCTCCGGGGCGGGGTCTTCTACCGTCTCGATGCCGTGGTTGAGCGCCTGCTCGAACTTGGCGCGCGATTCCTTGGCACCGTCGCGGCGGAAGGCCTGCGCTAGTTTTTCACCGGTCTCGTCGGTCTGCCACATGTGGTCATCGAGAAGCTTTGTTTGCAGGCTATCGTAACCTGCCCACTCATCTTCTACCGTGTGCCAAGAGTCAAAGATGTTGTGCCGCAGCTCAGACCAGCCTGGGGCTGCGGTACGGCGCTTTGGCGCTGGGCGCAGGTCCATGCCATCGCGGTAGAAGTAGCGGAAATCCTCATAGGGATTGTCCGACATGGGCAGGACCTGCGGTTCCACCTGCGACGTGTTGGCAGCATCAGAGGTATCTGTGGGAGCAGTCATTGTGCTTTATTCCTTTCCTTATTATTAAACCTTGGTAACTAGCTGGGGGTGCAGCAGCTAGTTCCGGCGGGCTTCCTTGGAGTCATCGTGCAGGGTCCACTCGGCCTTGACGTCTGGCTCATGGTTGTTGATGTGCTCTTGCACTTCCTCCAAGGCATTGATCCACAGCGGGCGACCTTGCGCGGCGTTGTGCTTTTTGTATTCCTCCGCGCCCGGCTTTTCATCGGCTTCGCGGGCTTCCTCTGCCTCTGCGCGCGCCTTGGCTTCAAAGTCTTTGGCTGCCTGGGAAAAGTCCATATCGGCCCAGCGGGTTCCTTCCACCATAAACTTGGTGTCTTCTTCTCCCACTAGCGTGGCCAGCGAACCCAACATTTCCAGCGGAAGGTCCGGGTTCATCTGCTCCACGATGGACATCAGTGCCGTGGCCACCCGCTGGTGGTACGAGGAAGAACGCCCGCCGTTTGCGTAAATGAAATCGGTCATCTTGCGCATTTCATCGCCGGTCTTGGGGATGATGCGTTCTTCGCCGCCCATCATGTACAGCACATATGCCCAGTATTGGGCGACATCGTCCCAGTCCTGGCCAGAGTGCGGGCGCCCGAAAAGCTCGTCGATGGCCAGTGGCATGAGCGCGAACCAACCCTCACCGGAGACCAAGAAGCTGGAGCCAATCGGCCGACCGAATTCGTTGTAGTGCTCCTTGCCCCAAAGCTTTTCCAGCCCGCGGTTGGCCTGGGCGTGCAGCAAGCGGACGTGGACTGCGGCCTTGCGGCCTTCGCCAAAGCGGTCAAAGACGTCTTGTTTGCCCAGGTCCACGAAGAACTTGGAGGTCTCCAGCGCGCGCTGCATGGCCTTGAACTCAAACATGCCCGTCTCACCGGTGGCCGCAGAGGTGCGGTCTTCCATGGTGGTGGCCCAGTAGCCAAAGTTGAAGGTGAGAAGATCCGCGCTCGGGGTGGCGTTGTAGTAGGCAACGCGCCCGCGCTCGGCGGCTTCAAGGTCGATCCAGTCTGGGATGTTATCGACCTGCTCGAAGAAGGCAACCAATTCAGGCGATGGATCCTCGACGGTCTCGATTCCTTCATTCAGCGCCTGCTCGAACTTTGCGCGCGATTCCTTCGCGCCATCGCGGCGGAAGGATTCTGCCAACGCGGCACCCAGTTCATCGGTTTGCCACATGTGATCATCGAGCAAACGAGTCTGCTGGGTGTCGTAGCCTTCCCACTCATCATGAACGGTGTGCCAGTGGTCAAAAATATTGTGGCGCAGGGTGGACCAGCCGGGCTTGTCCACGCGGCGCTTCGGCGCCGGGCGCAGGTCCATGCCATCGCGATAGAAGTAACGGAAATCCTCATAGGGATTATCGGACATGGGCAGAACCTTTGGTTCCGTCCGAGTATCAGTAGGAGCAGTCATGGGGAGTAAACAACCTTTCCAATCTTGGTGCCGCACCACACACATTTCCTGTTTATGTGGTGTAGTTCACCATTTAGCTGTGCCCGTAAGCCTATAGAGACTTTGCTCGCAACTGCAATGAATTTTGAATCCAATTTTCTGGGAAAGTTCTGGCCGCCAACGCCGCTACTACGCCCGCCTTCACAGCACCTATCCCCTCCTGCACAAATACCAAAAATGGCCATCTTGGCAGATTTTGCAAGCCTTCTGCCTACTCACCCCATATAGGTGTACTAGGCGCACATCCGTCCGCTATGCGAACGCGTTTGTAACCTGGATCTCGCTACAGGCTGTACCATGACGTGCATTACATACAGTGGATTGGCACTGAACTACAGTCACGAAAGTGAGGTCTATTCACCCCTATGCCAAGTTCTCCTTCTCAACCCGCGCCCCAGCTTGCCGATGCCCCCTCCACCACCGCCACGGTGCACAATATCACCGCTGTAGCGGAAGACCTTGCGGTCATCGAGTTTTCACTGGACGGTGATGCGCAGCTCACGGATTACTCCCCCGGCTGCCACGTCGATATCACCCTCCCGGGAGCTAACGGTGAGATGCTTACCCGCCAGTACTCGGTTTTTGAGATGGCCGGTGCCTCTTCCCCTGCTGCTGGCCAACAGGAACGGCCAACGTATGGAGTCGCGGTAAAGCGGGAGAAAAACTCCACGGGTGGCTCGATTGCGATGCTCAAACTGCGCCGCGGGGATAGCTTTAAGATTTCGCAGGCATTCAATAACTTCGAGCTCGTGGCAGACGCCGGCTACTACGTCCTAGTTGGGGCCGGAGTGGGCATTACCCCCATGCTCTCTATGGCCCAATCCCTCGAGCGCGAGAACAAGCCGTATCTCGTGCTCTTTTTCGCGCGCGATAGGCACCACGCGGTACTGCTCGAGCAATTGCGCGAGACCTGCGGCGATAAGCTCATTGAGGTCTTCGGCCGCCCGCGCGACAAACAGGCGGATATCTACCGGCACCTGCTGGGCCAGGCGCCAAAGGAGACGGCCTTTTATGTCTGCGGCCCGCAAGGATTTATGGATTCCGCCAAAGAAATCGCGCTCGACTACCTGCCCGAGCATGCCTTTCACTGGGAGAACTTCCACCCCGATCTCCAAGCGCTATCCGGTGAGAAAAACGCCGGGGCCGGCGACGGTCCGTTCGAGGTGGAATTTTGCGGCGAGACGGTAGAAATCCCAGAAAATAAGACGGTCCTAGAGGTCCTCGAGGATCTCGATCTGCCCGTAAAATCGCGCTGCCTGGAAGGCACGTGCAGCACCTGCCTGATGCGCGTGGTCGAGGGCGAACCAGATCACCGCGATTCCGTCTATGACGCGCAAATGTATGCCGAGGGCGCCTTCGCGCCATGCGTCTCCCGCGCACTAAGCCCCAAGCTCACCTTAGAGCGCTGGCGGCAATAACCCTTCGCTCCCCCACCCTGGCCGGGAGTGGGAGCGAAGGGGGAAAGAAGGGGGCATCGGCAAGCGCGGCACAGCTCTAAAGGGCGCGCACCATAATCACGCCAATGATGACCAAGACCAAGCCGATGATGCGGTGGACCGGCGGCAGGCCGCGCTTGGCATTGCCCCAGCCCAGCGATTCAATGACCTGGCCACAAATGATTGAGCCCACCAGCGAGCCGATGACCGTCGTGCCAGTGCCGATCATGGGCGAAAGCGTCGCGCCGCCCACCACAAAGAGCGCGCCGAGCACACCGCCGAGCCACATCCACCAGGGACCTGGGGCGATACCGCTTAGAAGGGCGCGGCGGGGTGCCTTCCAGCCTACGGTGAGCAGGGCCAACAGGATCACGCCGACGCCCAGGGAAATGACGCTGGCGGGCATGGGGCTGTGCAACGCGCCTCCCAGGTAGCCGTTGACGGCGGTTTGGGTGGCGGAGCCCATGCCAATGAGCACGCCGAAAACCCGCCACAGCCACAGCGAAAGCCCGGTGGCTTGCGCGCGCGTGGTGGCAGCGCCCCGGCCGATTTCTAGCACCAAGGCGATGCCGCCCACCACGATGAGGGCGCCGAGGATGCGCAGCGGGCCGACGGGAACCAAGGGGGATTCAAAAAGGCCGGTCAGATCATAAATAAGGCCCATCGTCACCTGTCCCAGGATGGGCAGGATGACGGTTTCTACGCTGCCGATGCGCGGGAAGAGCAGGATATTTCCCACGATGAAGGCCACGCCCATAAAGCCGCCGAGCCACACCCACCACGGTTGCGCGGCCGCCAGCGCCAGGTCCGGTATCGCGTCACCGGTGACTATCAGCGCGAGGATGGCGGAGACAGCAAAGCCGATAATGAAGGAGAAGAACCCGGCGGCGATGGGCGAGCCCACGGACTCGCGCAGACGAGTATTAATGGCCGTTTGCGCCGGCACGATGGCGCCGACCAGCATGGCGGCAATAACCAACATTGTTTTTCCTTCCCCACACGTATGGGACTAAGCAAAGCCTGGAACCAGGCGTGACATAGAGATGTAATTGTAGAGCCTTAAAATGCAAAAGAGTGCAGGCCGGCAAAAGCGGAACCTGCACTCTCTCGCTAGAAGGAGCCGGCTTTAGTCATCCGTAGGGATGGAGTCGGTACCTTCCAGCAGCTTGGCAACGTAGCCAGTGTTGAACTCGCCACTGCGGAACTTCTCGCTATCAAGCAGCATGGCCTGGAATGGCGCCGTGGTGACAACGCCTTCTACCTGCAGCTCGTCGATGGCGCGCAGCATGCGGGTTATGGCCTCATCGCGGTCTTCTGCCCACACGATGAGCTTGCCCACCATGGAGTCATAGAACGGCGGGATGGTGTAGCCCGTTTCGATGTGGGTATCCATGCGCACCCCGAAGCCACCTGGCACGCGGTAGTGCTCGATCTTGCCCGGCCGCGGAGCGAAGTTCTGGTTCGGATCCTCGGCGTTGATGCGGCACTCGATGGCGTGGCCACGAATCTCCACATCATCCTGGGTGATGGAGAGCTTCTGCCCGGAGGCAATGCGCAGCTGCTCCTTGATGAGGTCCACACCGGTGATCATCTCCGTAACGGGGTGCTCCACCTGGATGCGGGTGTTCATCTCGATGAAGTAGAACTTGTCTTCGGTGTTATCGAAGACGAACTCGATGGTTCCGGCATTCTTGTACTTCACCTCTTTACACAGGTTAATCGCGGCTTCCTGCATCTCCTGGCGCAGCTCATCGGTCAGCACCGGCGAAGGGCCTTCCTCAATGAGCTTCTGGTTGCGGCGCTGCGAGGTGCAGTCGCGCTCGCCCAGGGCGACGGCATTTTCGCCATCGGCCAGCACCTGGATCTCAATGTGGCGGATATCCGTCAAGAAGCGCTCGATGTAGACCGACGGGTCATTGAACGCGGACTCTGCCTCGTTCATGATCTCGTTGAGATCCTTTTCCAGCGTGTCCTCGGATTCCACGACGCGCATACCGCGACCACCACCACCGGCGGCAGCCTTAATCAGCAGCGGGAAGCCGGTGTTATGGGCAACCTCCAGGGCCTCGTCGAACTCGGTGACCACGCCGTCGGAGCCCGGCACGGTGGGAACACCGGCGGACTTAGCGATGCGCTTGGCCGCGATCTTGTCACCCATCAAGCCGATGTGCTCGGCCGAAGGGCCAACAAAGCCGATCTCTTCTTCTTCCACCATGCGGACAAAGTCCGGCTTTTCGGACAAGAAGCCGTAGCCCGGGTGAATGGCATCCGCCTTGTACGCCATGGCTGCGGAGATGACCAGCTCGGGGCTGTTGTAGCTCTTGGAAACATTCGCCGGGCCGATGCATACTGCTTGATCGGCGAGCTTTACTGGCAAGGAGTCCTTATCGCCTTCGGAATAAGTAAGGATGGACTTGATACCCAATTCCTTGCAGGCGCGAATGATGCGAAGCGCAATCTCACCGCGGTTAGCAATGAGCACGCTACCTAATAGATCTGACATGTTTTCCTCCAGATCGATTACTTCGGCTGGATGACCATGATGGGCTGGCCGTGCTCCACGGCGTCCTCATTATCAACGAGGATTTCCTTCACGGTGCCGGCAACCTTGGACTCGATGTTGTTCATCAGCTTCATAACCTCAACGATGCACAGCACCTGGCCAACCTCAACCTCGTCGCCGACCTTGACGAAGGGATCTGCGCCCGGCTTCGGAGCGGCGTAGAAGGTACCGACCATAGGAGCCTTCACGATCTCGCCCTCTGCAGACGGCTCACCGGAACCGGAAGCCTTTGGCTCTTCCTTCGGAGCTTCTTCTTGAGCTGGAGCAGGATTGGACTCAGGCTCAGCGGCCGGAGCGGAAGCCGGTGCGGCCTCCTGTGCTGGTGCGGTAGCTGGAGCTGCAGCCGGAGCGGCTTCCGGAGCCGGTGCCGGGTGGTTCAGGCCACCTGGGGTGCGGGACATCGCGAGCTCGACGTCACCGTACTTAATCTGCAGCTCTTGAATGTCATCAGAAAGGTTGGCCCACTTCAGCAGGGACTTCAGGTCGTGCAAGTTGGTGGAATCAGTCATGGTTACTTTTCTCCTTTGATGAGGTTGATTTCCAAATCGGAAGTCTTGAGGTGGAAGTCGGTGGTATCGGAAGAGTCGTAGATTTGCTGTACCAGGGAGGTAAGGACGCCGCCCTTGACGCCTTCGCCCTCGCCGCCGCGGCCTTCAGCCACGAAGCGCTTCATTTCATCGACCTGGCTGCCGGCGAACATCACGCGCAGCAACAAGGTGTCGATATCCTCGTCCGGGTGAGCCTTCTTCAGGTCCGGCAGGACCGGCTTGAGCTCTGGGATTTCCTCCGTGATTTCGGAGGAACCGTTGGCCATGATCTTCTCCAGCACGTCTGGGTCCAGCGGGGCGAGTGGCTCGCCGTAGTAGCCCAAGGCGTACTTCTTAATCTCGTTCGGGACCACGGAGTAACGGTCACCGGTCATCACGTTCATGACGGCCTGGGTGCCCACGAACTGGGCGAACGGCGTAATCATGATGGGGTATGCGAGCTCTTCGCGCACGCGTGCGACCTCGTACAGCAGCTCTTCGAAGCGGTCACCCAACCCAGCGGTTTCCAGCTGGGATTCGAAGTTGGTAAGCATGCCGCCTGGCAGCTGGTGCATGTAGTGCAGGCCATCGAATGCGCGCGGAACGCCTACCGGCTTATCTTCCGTATCGGCGATTTCCTGAATGCGCTCGCTGGCGGAATCGATGCGCTCATCGTCAACGTCCACCGTGTAGCCCAGTGCGCGAAGGTCGCGCACCACGGCCTGGGTGGCTGGTTGTCCCGGGCCATTGGCCAGCGGGGCGATGGAGGTGTGGATAGAATCCACGCCCAATTCCGCTGCGTAGAGGTAGGTCAGCGGGGACAGTCCGGTCAGCGAGTGGGTGTGTACCTCGAGCGGTACGTCACCGATGGAGCTGCGGATCGCCGGGATGAGGGTCTTCAAACGGTCCGGAGTAAGCAGGCCGCCGGCGTCCTTTAGCATGATGCGGTCCACATCGGTGCGCTCGAGCAGCTCCGTGGCCTTCCGCTTGTACAAGTCATCGGTGTGCACCGGGCTCAAGCAGTAGGACAATGCGCCGAAGGTTTCAGCTCCGAGTTCCTTGGCCAGCTTGAGGCCCTGGTCGATGTTGTCGATGTCATTCAAGCCATCGAAGGAGCCGATCACACGGAAGCCATTGGCGTAGAGTCGCTCGGTCCAGTTCAAGATGGCATCATCCGGCAGGAAGTCGAAGGAAGCCAGGTTCTTGGAGCGAATCAGGGCGCGGAACTTGGTGCCCGGCGCGGCGTTCTCGTGGACGAGGCGAACGCGCTCCCACGGGTCTTCCTTGAGGTAGCGCACGGATACGTCGAACTGGATGGGCGCGACCAAGTCCACGTGCTCGAAGCCAGCGTTGGTGATGTCATCCAACAGCGACAGGATGTGGCTCGTGGTCATGCGGGTGGCCCAGATACTCTGGTGCGCATCACGCAGGGTGGTATCGATGATGTTGATCTTGCGCTCGCTATCGGCCGGGCGTCCGCCCGCGGCCATGATTTCGGCGAGGCCTTCTGTGCTTAGTTCCTCGGGACTAAGAGCAGTCATAAATCCCTCCTTAGGGTGTGGCTCCGGAAAGACTCGGTTGGTTCACAGTGACGGGTCACTTTGGTGGTTCAAGACTCTTCGAAAACCTTCCGTGTCGTGGCTCACACGCTACACCACACCTAAATTTTCAGCGCCGGAATTCTGGCCAAAAATGACCTTTTCCTGCGAATTCCAAGCTCGTTACGGCAAAGAATTTATACAAATACCCCTATACGGGGTCACAGTGCGCACTATAGTTCACCTAGCGAACAGCGAATTTTTATGGACCTTTCCCCCGAAAAGTGGTGGACGACATGCAGTTTCTAGCCAGTAACTAAATCTGCCCCAGCCGCGCTGCGCTTCTCGTGGCTTACATCGCGGCCTAAGCGAAGTGTGATGTGCGTAATATCTTCCTCAATATTTCGGACCCATACCTAGGAGGAACAATGACTTCTACCGCCCCGCCGAGCCCCACGCCCACTAAGTCATCGGGCGCAACAAAAACGGACCGCAAATCCCTCGCAGCCAGCCTGACCGGCCAGGTCCTGGAATGGTACGAGTGGAGCTCCTATGCGGTCTTCGCCCCGTTCATCGCCGCGGCGATGTTCGACAAGGGCGATACCGCCTCCGCACTGCTTGCCACCTTCGGTGTCTTCGCCGTCGGCTTCTTGGTCCGCCCGCTGGGCGGCATCATCTTTGGCCGCATCGCCGACCAGCGCGGCCGCAAAACCGTCTTGATGACCACCATCATCATGATGGCTAGCGCCTCGGTCCTCATCGGTTTGCTGCCCACCTACGAATCCATTGGCATCTGGGCTTCTGTCGGCCTGCTCTTCATCCGCGTGCTGCAAGGCTTTGCACACGGTGGTGAATCCGCAGCCGCCAATAGCTACATCCCTGAGATCGCCCCGAACGCCCACCGCGGCCGCTGGGGTTCTATGGTCTATGTCTCCATCTTCGGCGGCTCGGTCATCGCCTACGTCTTGGGCGGCGGCATTTCGCTGGTCCTGACGGACGAGCAGATTGGTGCTTGGGGCTGGCGCATTCCGTTCCTCTTGGGTGCCGTAGCTGCGCTGATCGCGTTGTACCTGCGCCGCCACATGAAGGAATCCGATCACTTCCAGGAAATCGATAGCGCCGAGCCCACCGTTGAGGCCCCGAAGCGCCCCAAGAAGTCCGTGAATTCGCAAAAGCCTGCCTCGGTTGTTCGCCCGGCATGGCAGAATATCTTGCTCGTCGTGGGTATGGTCTCCGGTGTTACGGCCGCGCACTACACATGGACCTCCTATGTTTCCACCTACGCCATTAGCCACGAAGGCATGTCCACCCAGGGCGCATATTGGGTCACCGTGGCCGCACAGACCGCCGGTCTCATTGCCCTACCGCTATGGGGCAGCCTGTCCGATAAAATCGGCCGCAAGCCCGTCATTTATATCTGCGCCATTGGTCTAGCCGTTCTGCAGATTCCACTGATGAACTTCATCGATGATCGCCCCTGGACCCTGCTGGTGGCCTCCACCGTCGGCGTGGTCATCGTCGCCGCCGGCGGCGCCCTGTTGTCCTCCATCATGTCCGAGGTCTTCCCCACCGCTCAGCGCACCCGCAGCATCGGCCTGGCCTACTCGCTGTCCGTCGCCGTCTTTGGCGGTACCGCACCGTATATTTACCAGTGGTTCGTAGCCCACGGCCTTACTTGGGCTTCTGGCTTCTACGTCGTCGCACTGTGCATACTCACGCTTGTCAGCATGTACATCCTGCCTGAAACCAAGCGCGTGGACCTGCGCGATGTCTAATCCACCCGCGAAACACTAAATCGCCGCTTCCCAGTCTTTCTCGGGAAGCGGCGATTTTTCACGTCCATAACTAATTAGTCGAGCGCTACTTTAAAGGGTGCGTCCGTGACCTCGCGGATGGACTCCTCGGTTTCGCCCTCGGCGACCTCGATAAGCGTCAGGCCCTCCAGCTCGTCCACAGTGAATACGGCGCGGTCGGTGATGATGAGATCCACACACCGCGCGCCGGTCAGCGGCAGCTGGCACTCCGCCAGGATCTTGGAATCGCCGTGCTTAGATACGTGCTGCATCATCACCACGATGCGCTTGGCACCGTGCACTAGGTCCATCGCACCGCCCATGCCCTTGACCATCTTGCCGGGGATCATCCAGTTGGCTAGGTCGCCGAATTGGGATACCTCCATTGCACCGAGCACCGCGACGTCGATGGCGCGGGAGCGGATCATGGCAAAGGACTCGGACGAGGAGAAGAAGGATGCACCGGGGGCTTCGGTAATGGTTTCTTTACCGGCGTTGATGAGCTCCGGATCCACCTTGTCTTCTTCAGGGTAGGCACCAACGCCTAGGATTCCGTTCTCAGAGTGCAGGACCACCTCACGGCCCTCCGGCAGGTAGCCCGGGATGAGCGTCGGCATGCCGATGCCCAGGTTGACGTAGTCACCATTGTCCAGTTCTTGTGCGGCGCGTGCCGCCATTTCTTCGCGTGACCAGGTCATTACTTGCTCACCGTCCTGAATTCGATTCCGGTTTCTTGTTTGCCCACTTCCACTACGCGGTCCACGTAGATTCCGGGCACATCCACCTCTGCCGGCGGAACGGCTTCTACCAACTGTTCTGCTTGCACGATGGTGATATCGGCGGATTTGGCTGCATCGGGGTTGAAGTTCTGGGCGGTTTTATTAAAGGCAAGGTTGCCAAAGCGATCCGCGCGGGCGGCATGGACGAAGGCGAAGTCCGGGGTAAGAGCTTCTTCCATGACGTAGAGCTCGCCGTTGAACTCGCGGGTTTCCTTCGGTGCGGAGGTCTCCGCGATGGTGCCGTCGGGGTTGTAGCGGGTGGGGATATCGCCATCGGCAAGCGGCGTGCCCACGCCAGCCTTGGTGTAGAAGGCCGGAATGCCCGCGCCACCGGCGCGCATGCGCTCTGCCAGGGTGCCCTGCGGGGTAAATTCGACGGTAAGCTCGCCCTCGAGGTACTGGCGCGCGTATTCCTTATTGGTTCCCAGGTAGGAACCAATGGAGCGGGCGATGCGGTGATCCTTGAGCAGCAGGCCCAGACCAAAATCGTCCGTACCAAGGTTATTGGAAATGATGGTGAGCTCGCTCGCACCCTGGGAGCGCAGCGCGGCAATGAGTTGCGCTGGAATACCCACAAGGCCGAATCCGCCCACCGCGATGGAGGAACCGTCCGGGATATCCGCGACGGCCTCCTCTACTGAGGCTATGACTTTATTCAACATGGGCCTTAGACTACGTGCGGTTCACAGACAGCACAAGGGTTCAGAATGCGAACACGATCGGGTACACTGAAGAGACCTGGGCCACTTAACCCTAAAAATAGCTTGGAGGACACACCGTGGCAGATACCCCCGTAGTGCAATCATTAGCCCGCGGACTCAACGTCATTCACTCGTTTAATGGCGAACGCCCGCGGCAAACACTGGCCCAGGTTGCCGAGGTCACAGGCCTAGCGCGCGCCACCGCACGCCGCTTTTTACACACGCTTGTCGCGGAAGGTTACGCCCGCACCGATGGCTCGGATTTTTGGCTCACCCCGCGCGTTTTGGAACTGGGCTACTCCTACCTATCTAGCTTGGGACTGCCGGATATTGCCCAGCCCCATTTGAGGGAGTTATCTACGAAACTCGATGAGTCCTGCTCCGTGAGCGTGCTCGACCGCGACACCGTGGTCTATATCGCTCGTGCCGCAGCACACCGCATTATGTCCACCAATATCACCATCGGCACGCGCTTCCCGGCGCACGCCACGTCCATGGGCCAAGTACTGCTCGCTGATTTAACGCCGGCAGAGCTGGATGAGTATTTCGCCACCACCGCTCCGCTCGAGCAGGTCACCCCGCACACCTTGGTATCCCAGGACGCGCTGCGAGCCCGCCTCGGCGAGGTCCGGCGGCGCGGCTGGGTCATCGTAGATCAAGAGCTAGAAATCGGCCTGCGCTCCATCGCCGTTCCCATCCGGGATCGCACCGGGCGCGCGGTGGCGGCCATCAATATTTCCACCCAGACCTCCGTGTATTCCACCCAAGATCTCACCGCGCAGATCCTCCCGGAGCTCCTCACCACGTGCGCGGCCATTTCCCACGATCTCACCACCACCGAAATTTCCTAAGGAGAATCCATGCATACTCAAGACGTCGTCCTGTGCTACCCCAAGCGCACCCCAGTCGGCCGCTACGGCGGCGCGCTGAAATCCGTCCCCGTCCAGGATCTGGCCAGCCTGGTGGTGTCCACCATCGTGGAAGAATCCGGCATCGATCCAAACGTCATCGATGACATCATCCTCGGCCAGGCCTCCCCGAACGGCGCTGCGCCTGCCTTGGGTCGCGTCGCCGCCCTCGATGCCGGCCTGCCCGTCTCCGTGACCGGCATGCAGCTCGACCGCCGCTGCGGCTCCGGCCTGCAAGCCATCGTCACCGCCGCCGCCCACGTCGCCACCGGCGTGGCCGAGGTGGTCATCGCCGGCGGCGCCGAATCCATGTCGCGCACCGAGTACACCGTGGACGGCGATATTCGCTGGGGCGCGAAGGGCGGAAACATGGTCTTTCGCGATCGCCTCCAGGAGGCCCGCGAAACCGCCGGTGGCAAAAACCACCCCATCCCCAGCGGCATGATCGAAACCGCCGAGAACCTCCGCCGCGAGCGTTCCCTGTCGCGCGAGGACCAAGACGAGCTTGCGGTGCGCTCCCACCACAACGCCGCCCACGCGCAGGAGCAGGCGCTTTTCGATGCCGAAATCGTCCCCGTCTCCGTCCCCCAGCGCAAGGGGGATCCCATCATCGTGGACAAGGATGAGCACGTGCGCGCCGATTCCAGCGTGGAAAAGCTATCCAAGCTGCGCCCGGTAATGGGCAAGCAGGATGACGAGGCCACGGTGACCGCAGGTAACGCCTCCGGCCAAAACGACGGCGCCGCCGCCGTACTCGTTACCACCCGCGAAAAGGCCGACGAGCTCGGTCTCGAGCCGATGGTGGTATTGAAGGGCTGGGCGCTTGCCGGCGTGGAACCAGAGCGCATGGGCATCGCACCGGTTGAGGCAACCCGCAAGGTCATGGACCGCCTCGATCTCACCTTCGATGACCTCGACCTCATCGAGCTCAATGAGGCATTTGCCGCCCAAGCCCTCGCGGTACTCGATCAGTGGGGGATCTCGCCCGAAGACCCCCGCTTCAACCCCAACGGATCCGGCATCTCACTGGGCCACCCGGTGGGCGCGACCGGTGCCCGCATCGTGGTTACCGCCGCACACCACCTGCGCCGCACCGGCGGCAAGCGCGCGCTAGTTACCATGTGCATCGGCGGCGGCCAGGGCCTTGCCACCATCGTTGAGGCGGTCTAGCCTCCACAAGCGCTATTCGCTGCTGCCGTAATCCCCCACCGGGCGCTGCACCAAGGCGCCATCCGCGTTGGGCTCGCCCGCCGCGATGCTGGCAGTAACCAGCGCGGCTAGGGCCACGGCCGAAGCCGCAGCTGAGGCCATGGCCGAGTCCCTACCTGCCCGCTTGGAATACTTCATTTCCTTAACGTAGCGCGAATGAAGGTTAGGGGGAAGGAAAAAGAGAATAAGGGGTAGATGAGGGGTGCGGTGGATAACCCGACAACGACACCGCACTTCGCTGTAAGCTGGAATGGAACTTTGCTCGCATGATTTTAAGGGGACTTAGTCAATAATGATCCAATTCGTCTTCGGCGCCGCCGCAGGGTACGTATTTGGCACCAAGGCGGGCCGCAAGCGCTACCACCAGATGAAAAGCGCCTACCAAAAGACCGTCAACTCCCCCGCCACCAAGTCCGCGGTGCGCTCCGCGCGCAAGATGGTAGCCAACCGCCTGGATCCAGAGCCACGCATGCGCGAAATCCACGACCTTTCTGAAAAGCGCCGTGGAAAAGGAAAAATTCGGGGCGACCAAACTCCGCAAGCCGATCGCATCTATGAGCCGGATGAGGATTAAAGCTCTTCCGCGCTAACCCCTCCCCGCGCAGCACCTGAACTAGCGTCCGAGTGCCTGCCCGGGGATTTTATATCCCCGGGGTGCCGCGAAAGGCGCGGTCATTGAGCTCGCGGCGGGCCTGTTCCAAGGCAATCAGGTCCGCGAACAGGGAGTTATAGCCGGCCTCATCATCGGTAGGCCGCATCCGGCCCAATTGGGCTTTCAGCTGCGCAATCTGATCGCCCACGACGGTTTCCTGCAGCCGCGAGAGTACGGAGTCCGCATATTTTTCTGCGCCCACGTCCGTGGGCAGGATGGCCTCGACTGCCAGCTCGGAAACGAAATTCCTTCCTGTCAGATCCTGCATTTCCCCGGCAACGGCGGCAATCCAGTCCACCCCGGACATGGTGGCACCTTTTTCTGCCCCGCCCACGGCGGAAATCGCCTGCCGGACGATGCGGTAGGCGTCGTTGGTATAGGCATCGGCAGTAATGCCATCAAAATACGAGCCAACGACCTCCGGCATCTGCAAGGCCAATTTCAGCGCCTCCCGCTGTGGCCACAGATGGGTCTCCTTCGGGCTTGGCGGATGGATCATCGGCACGTCTTGCTGCGCCGGCTGTGGCTGGGCATTATCAAAGCGGCGAATCGTCGGCTTGTCTGCCTTCTTCGGCTTCTTTGCCTCCGCGCGCACTTGGCGCAGCACCTCTTCCGGATCGTTCCAGCCCACCCAGCCGGCAAGCCGGCGGGCGTATTCGCGCTGTAGGGGCTGGTCCCGGATCTGCGCAACGATGGGCACCGCCCGCCGCAAAGCCTGCAAGCGGCCCTCAGCAGTATCGATCCGGAAATCAGCAATGACTGATTGAATGACGAACTCAAACATGGGGATGCGGTCTGCCACCAGATCGCGCACCGCGGCATCGCCCTTTTCCAAGCGCAGATCACACGGGTCCATGCCGTCTGGGGCCACGGAAACAAAAGATTGTCCGGTAAATTTCTGCTCGCCGTCAAAGGCACGCATCGCGGCCTTCTGCCCCGCCTCATCACCGTCAAAGGTGTAGATGAGCTCGCCGTGGAAATAGGAATCATCCAGCATGAGTCGGCGCAGCACCTGCAGGTGCTCCCCACCAAAGGCCGTACCGCACGAAGCCACGGCAGTCTTAATGCCTGCCGCGTACATGGCCATCACATCCGTATAGCCTTCCACCACCACGGCCTGGTGGCCTTCTGCGATATTGCGCTTGGCCAAATCCAGACCAAAGAGCACCTTGGACTTGTGATACAGCATGGTCTCGGGCGTATTCATGTACTTGCCCAGCTTGTCATCATCAAAGAGCTTGCGCGCACCAAAGCCAATGACGTTGCCGGAAAGATCCTTAATGGGCCACAACAACCGGCGGTGAAAACGGTCAATGGGACCGCGTTTGCCCATCTTGGAAATACCGGCCGCCTCTAACTCCTCAAAGGAAAAACCCATGCGCAAAAGATGCTTGGTGGCGGTATCCCAGCCTTCTGGGGCGTAGCCACACTCGAAATCATAAATAACCTCGCGGCTAAACCCGCGGTCCAGCAAAAAATTACGCGCCGTTGCTGCCTCTGGGGTTTCCAGCTGCTTCCGGTAGAACTCGTGCACCGCCTTATTCGCCGCGATGAGCCGCTGCCTAGTACCCGGCTTCTCATTGCGGGCACCGGTCGATCCGCCCTGGTAATTAATGTGGTAGCCAATCTTCTGCGCCACGGCTTCCACGGCCTCAGGAAAAGAGACCTGTTCCATCTCCATCAGGAAGCTGAATACATCGCCGCCTTTACCGGTGGAAAAGCAGTGATAATAACCGCGCTGCGGGCGGACGTGGAAGGACGGCGTCTTTTCATCCTTGAAAGGGCTCAATCCCTTCAAAGAATCGTGCCCAGCAGGTTTGAGCTGCACATATTCGCCCACGATTTCTTCTAAAGGCGCGCGTTCACGGATAGCTTGGATATCACTGTCCGGAATTCTGCCCTTTGCCATGGCTACAGACTACCCCGCCCATTTATCGAATGCTCAACCGCCAAAGCCAGGATGGTCGCATTAGGTTGTCCCGATCAACAAGTACACAGAATCACCGTGTTTTACCCACATGTGGGGCAGCCTTTCGCCAGGTATTCCCACCCCCGGGACGGGGCAATTTTGGATATTGCTCTTGACGCGGTGGATATTTATGTTTTCGAGATAGTTCCTGCAACAATAGAGAGCATGTCCAAGTCCAAAGCGTCTAAGAAATCGCTTCCAGTGGCCCTTGGTGGACTCGCCATCGTCGCAGGCGCTAGTTATTTCGGCTTCGACCTCGGCGGTGATGAGGATTCAACGTCGACGGATGAGACCTGCGCAATTCCTTCCCTTCCCAGCGAGGCCGAAGAAACCGCAGACGATATTCTGGGCGGCGGCCCTTATGACTACCCCGACAAAGACAATTCCCATTTTGGCAATTATGAAGGCGTCCTCCCCCAGCAGGCGCAGGACTATTACCGCGAGTACACGGTAGAAACCCCTGGCAGTAACCATCGCGGTTCGAGGCGCATCGTCACCGGCGGCGGCACCGAAACCGACCCCGATGTGTGGTACTACACCGACGACCATTACCAAACATTCTGTTCTATCCCGGACGCAGAGGATTAATAGTGCACCGCATTTTAATTACGGAACCCATCCGTACCCGTACGGATTTCTTCAATGCCTTAGGCCGCACCCATGGCTGCGTGGATTGTGGCCCGCGCAGCCTAGAGGATCTAGCTAAATTCTTGCGCGAGAATGAGGTCTCCACCATCGTGGCTGCCAACATGGAAATGGAATTGGATGACTTCGCGGCCATCGCGGCCATCGCCCAAGACGAAGGCGTTAGGCTCGCACGTTAATGGGTGCGCCGCGATGCTATAGGTCCTCTGCTATAACTGAGCATTGCGCGCCCTCAGATATGACTTTTCCGCCTCAAAAATAGCAGCGGAGGCTGCACTTTTAGAGAAATACCGCGGCCAAGCCCCTCAAAAAGGGCAACCAAGCCTGCATAGCTACTAGTCCAAGAACCCCGAAAGGTCAGCGCTGCGCCGGGCCAGCCGCTCCAGGCGGGATTCGGTCATGGAGGCGATCTGGTCGATGATGGCGCGGTCGCGGGCGGCATCAGTATCGGCCTGCTCCCACCACAGGCGGAAGGTGGCATCGAGCGAACCGGGCGCACCTGCGACGAGGTAGTCGTAGACGCGGTAGATGCGCTCGCGCTGGCGGTCTTGGCGGGCTAGATGCGCTGGTTCATCCATCACGTAAAGCACGGCAATCGTTTTTAAGAGCTTAACCTCTGCCTGCGCCAAGGGCGGAACGCGGAGGTCACCGTGCATGCGGCCGAGCGTATTGGCGCTGATGAGTTCGGCATTCGCCTCCGAGGTCGCGCCAATAGTGACACCCACATAGCGTCCCACCAGCTCAGAGGTCATCTTTTTCAGCTTGGCATAATCGCGCAGGGTGTAGTCGAAATTGCCAAGGGCGTTGATGACATCGAGGTTGCGCAGGCTATCGGCGGCTTCCAAGAGTTCATCGGCGGTTCCGCCAAAGGCCTCGGCGCCCTTTTCTGCAAGGTGGGCCAGCTCCACCAAATCCCACAACACGTTCAAGGAAATGCGCTGGGAGATGATGCCGTCTTCCACGTCATGCACGGAATAGGCAATATCATCGGACCAGTCCATGACCTGGGCCTCGATGCACTTTCGCTTATCGCTATGGCCTTCGCGCAGCCACGCTAAAAGGTCTGCGTCCTCATCATAAGCGCCGTATTTGCGGTTGATGGTGCCATCCGGATTGGTCTTGGTCCAAGGATATTTGCACGCGCCATCGAGCGCGGCGCGGGTGAGGTTGAGGCCAAAGCTGTGGGCGGTGCCATCGGCGTCCTCGACTAGGACTTTGGGCTCGAGGCGAGTCAGGATGCGCAGGGTTTGCGCATTTCCCTCGAAACCGCCTTGAGCAACCTCATTGAGCGCATTTTCGCCATTGTGCCCATAGGGCGGGTGGCCGATATCGTGGGTGAGCCCCGCCATGTCACAGAGATCCGGATCGAGACCGAGGCCGGCGCCGATGCCGCGGGCAATCTGGCCAACCTCGAGCGAGTGGGTAAGCCGGGTGCGCGGGGTATCGCCATCACGTGGGCCTACGACCTGGGTTTTATCCGCCAATCGCCGCAGCGCAGCCGAGTGCAAGACGCGGGCGCGGTCGCGGGAGAATACCCCGCGGTGTTCTTCGATATCGCTAATCGTGGATCCCTTGGGCCGTTCTTCGGCCAGCCGGGCAAAATCAGCTGCAGCATAAGAGTAAGACACGGCGTTTTAGTCTATTCCCCCTGCGTGCGGTCTGCGTCTTTATTTTGCATCGTTTCGTGCCGCAGCTTCTGATTCGGCCGCAGCATCAGCTCGATGCGGTACAGGCGCCTTTTCCAGGCACGCGCGCACTGGGGAGAAACGATGCTGGCGAGCCCAATATAAAACAGCCCGCCGCATTCGTGCGCGAGGTAGCGCCACCAGGGCTTGGAAAAGCGCCGGGCGGGATAATAAGGCGTGCCCGAAACCGAGGCATTGAGCCCTTCCTGCTTGGCGATGACCCACGTGCGCAACCTGTGCAAGGGATCGGTGACGATGATGGCATCGGCAAGGCCGTGGGCATCGATAACCGCAGCTAAGGACTCACGCGTGTCGAGGCCTTCCTCCACGGCGGATACCTGCAGCTCAGGGAAGTGCTCGCGCAGGTAATCGCGCGCGACCCCGGCCTCGGTAACCCGATCCCCGGGCAGCTGGCCGCCGACGGTTATGACGGGCAGGCCGCGGGAGGTGGCCAGCTCCCCGGCATGGCGCAGACGCCCGGCCAGGATGCGGGAGGGGCGGCCATCGTATTGCGCGGTGCCTAAAACAACGACGTATTTCACAATGCTTCCCACCCTACTGCCTGCAGAGGAGGTTCTCCGGATTGGGCGTTCGGGCAGGTAGAGTTGTGGGCATGAATCTTAGTGCACGAATCGGCCGCGCTACCATCGCGGCATTTTTGCTCGGCTGCACCTCCATTGGCGCAGGCCAGGCCTTAGCCGCGGAGACCACTACCATCGCCCAAGCCCCGGATACGGCGGCGGTGACGGATAGGGTAAACGACGAGGCAGGGGTCTTAAGCACCGAGGAAATTAGGGAGATCAATGAGAAGATCACCCAGCTGCAAAAAGACCAGTCGCTCATCATCTTCGTTGTCTTCGCAAACGATCTTGGCACTGATCCAGAAAGCTATGCGCGCAACATCGTCAACGAGAAGGGCCCGAATTCCGCGGCCTATGTCGTTGGTGTGAACGAGCGCCAGGTGGGCGTGCAGACCGGCGATCAATGGCCGGAAGGCCGCCTGGATCAGATGTACGATGCCGCCTATAGCAAGCTCTCCGCCGAGGAATACGGCGCTTCTGCGATCGCGCTTGCCGATGCCGCCCTTGGCTCCTCCAGCTCCTCCGATTCTTCCGGCATGGCCTGGCTGGGCGGTGGCGCCGCCGCCATCGTCGCTGCCGGCGGTGGCATTTGGTACTACTCGCGCCGCAGCACAAAGAAGAGTCAGGCGAAGACCTTAGAGTCCGCCCGCGGGATTGCGCCAGAAGATACCGATCAATTAAACCGGCTGCCGCTAGATACCCTGGATAAGTTGGCCCAGGAGGAACTGGTCTCCACGGATGAATCCATCCGCCGCGGCAAGGAAGAGCTCAATATCGCCCTATCTGAATTCGGGCCGGAGCGCACCCGCCCGTTTACCAAGGCGATGAATCACTCCACCTCTACCCTGCAAAAGGCGTTCAAGATTCGCCAGCGCCTCGATGATGCGGTACCGGAGTCCCAGGCCGAGCGCCGGCAGATGCTGGTAGAAATCGTCTCTACCTGCGGCCAAGCCGATGACGCACTGGATAGCCAGGCAGAAGAGTTTGCCCGGATGCGCGACCTGCTGCTGCAAAGCGACTCCAAGTTGGACGAGCTCACCCAGCGCATCGTCGGGCTGCGGACCCGCCTGCCGGGCGCCGAAGGTACCCTCACAAAGCTCCAAGAGGACTACTCCGCAGAGGTCTTATCCTCCATTGCGGATAACCCAGAATTGGCCAGCGCTTCCCTCGATGAGGCGGAAAAGCTCCTGGACCAAGCCCGCGAGGTGCAGGGCCAGCCTGCCGGGAAGCAGGGTTCACTCGTGGGGCTTATCCGCGATATCGAGCATGCCACGGAGGTTACCGATAGGCTCCTGACCGGTGTGGAGCACGCCGAGGAGAAAATTTCCTCCGCGCGCCGCAATCTGGGCGCGCTCATTACCGAGGTCGAGGGCGAAATCGAGGAAGCCCGAGAGCTGGAGCGCCAAGGCAAGTCCCAGGGAACCCAGGCGGATTGGGAGGCCCTCGAGGAGCTGCTTGAGCGCGCCTCTGCCGCGATCACTGACGCCAAGCAACAGGGCGATACGGATCCCTTGGGCCAGCACACCGCCCTTATGAGCATCGATACCGAGCTTGATGAGCGCCTCGACCGCGTGCGGGAAAAGACCTCCACCCACGCGCGCCAGCTCGAGCTTTTCCACCAGCAAATGTCGGTGGCAGAATCCAATATTCAGGCCGCCGAGGATCTCATTTCCTCGCGCGGGCGCATCGTTGGTTCCGGCGCCCGCACCGCGCTTGCCGATGCCAAGCGTCTCCACGCCCAAGCCCTGCACACCCAGCGCAGCGATATCCGCGGCGCACTGCAATCCTCCCGCGAAGCCGTTGCCGCAGCACAGACTGCCCTGCAGCGGGCCAAGGATGATTCCGATGAGTACCGCCGCCAGCAACAACGCCAGCAGACGAGCTCCACGGCCGGCAATATCATCACCGGTATGGTCCTAGGCCAAATCTTGGGCGGCGGTGGCCGCGGCTTCGGCGGCGGTTTCAGCGGAGGCGGCGGCAACTTCGGTGGCGGCGGAGGATTCTCCGGCGGCGGTGGCGGAGGCGGTTTCCGCGGCGGCTCCTTCTAAGCCCGGCTCAGAAGGCCTGCTTTGTTGGCGCTTAGCCGCGTACGATGCGCGGTGTGGCATCAACAAGCAGGCAGCTATAGCTCAGCACTACCGCGTCTAAGTCCGGAAGGCCATTGTTATCAGCGGCCGCTACTTCCAAGCCATTGCCCCGCGGGGTAAGGCGCGCAACTTCGGTGCCCTCCGCGCTGCCATCTTGGCTGTCGAGGGCCAGTATGCGGCGCTGCTTGCCAAAGATGGCGGAGCGCTCCAAAAGGTAGTGTGCATCTCCGCAGGTCGCGCGCAGGCGCGTGACGGTCAAACCCGCCTGCGAAACTTCACACTGCTTCGCTGCCTCGGAGCCCGCGCTGCGGCTGGCACGCGGCCTAGCCCGCAGGAAGAAACGCGGGGAGGCGGTTGTCCCGTCTAGCGAGGTCTCCACATCAAAAAGCACATCCGGCTGTGCGGGATCCCCAGAGAGCGCGCCGGCAATGGTCAGTACCCCGTCTCGCACCCAGGCGATGTCGGTGCCGCGTACGTCGCGCAGAGTAGTACCTGTCCACTGCCACGGCATCGTTCCCGCCATTAGAAGATGAACACCGCCAGCAGGGCGACGATGGAGGCTAACACCAACGTGATGATCCATACCCACGCGGAATTTTTGGTGTTCTTTTCCAAAATCGCGCGGGTAAACCAACTCAGACCGGCGATCTCGGCGGTGCTTAAGCCTGTCGCATTGTCTTCGAATTCCAAGATGGCCTTGCGCACACCAGAATTCTTGGCGGAAAACTGTGCCACCTTGTTGTCATCGACGTCATCGATGATCCAATCGCCGCTATTTTCATTGACGTAATGAAAAGTGCGGCCATTGAGAGAGGCCTCCAGGCGCTTGTCGCGGCCGAGGCGGCCGGCGAGGCGGTAGACGGAGCCATCGTCAAGCGTGGCCGAAGCGCCCAGATCGCTGACCTCGACGCGCCAAAAATTGCCGTCTACCTCGGCGGAATGCTCCGCGAAGACGCCTAGGCGCTCCGGTCCCTCCTCAACGAGGAGGACGGGCTTTTCGCGCTCGGAGCGATCCCAGCTGGTGTAGTGCATCTGCTTAGCATCCAATCAGGCGCGCGGCGAGGTAGGACTCAAGATCCTCAATCTTTACGCGCTCTTGCTCCATGGTGTCGCGCTCACGCACGGTCACGGCGTTATCCTCGAGCGAATCGAAGTCGAAGGTGACGCAGAATGGCGTACCGACCTCGTCCTGGCGGCGGTAGCGGCGGCCGATGGCACCGGAGACGTCAAAGTCCACGTTCCAGTAAGCGCGCAGCTTATCCGCCAGCTCGCGGGCCGGGGTGGAGAGCTCCTCTTTCTTGGACAATGGGAGGACGGCGACCTTGATGGGTGCCAAGCGGCGGTCCAGGCGCAGAACCACGCGCTTGTCGGTGCCGCCCTTAGCGTTCGGGGCCTCTTCCTCGTCGTAGGCATCTACCAAGAAGGCCATCATGGAACGGCCCAAGCCGGCGGCCGGCTCGATGACGTACGGAATCCAGCGCTCATCATTGGCCTGGTCATAGTAGGACAGGTCCTCGCCAGAGCCCTTGTCGTGAACGGAGAGGTCATAGTTGGTGCGGTTGGCCACACCTTCCAGCTCGCCCCACTTGGAGCCCTTGAAGCCGAAGGCGTACTCCACGTCCACGGTGCGCTTGGAGTAGTGCGAGAGCTTTTCCTTGGGGTGCTCGTACAGGCGCAGGTTTTCTTCCTTGATGCCCAGATCGGTGTACCACTTGTAGCGGTCGTCGATCCAGTACTGGTGCCACTCTTCGTCCTCGCCCGGCTTGACGAAGAACTCCATCTCCATCTGCTCAAACTCGCGGGTGCGGAAGATGAAGTTACCCGGGGTGATCTCGTTGCGGAAGGACTTACCAATATTGGCAATGCCAAATGGCGGCTTCATGCGCGAGGAGGTCATCACGTTCTTGAAGTTGATGAAGATGCCCTGTGCGGTCTCGGGACGCAGGTAGTGCAGGCCCTGCTCATCATCGACTGGCCCCAGGAAGGTCTTCAGCAGGCCAGAAAAGGCCTTCGGCTCGGTCCAGTCACCTGGCTGGCCGGTTTCCGGGTCATTGATATCCGCTAGGCCGTTTTCTGGCTCGTGGCCGTGCTTTTCCTCGTAGGCCTCGATCAGGTGGTCGGCGCGGTAGCGCTTACCTGTGTGGCGGGATTCCACCAGGGGATCAGTAAAGACCTCCACGTGGCCGGAGGAGACCCACACCTGGCGCGGCTGGATGACGGAGGTATCCACACCCACGACATCGGGGCGGGATTGGACCATGTGGCGCCACCACTGACGCTTGATGTTTTCCTTCAACTCCACACCAAGAGGACCATAGTCCCATGCGGAGCGGGAACCGCCGTAAATCTCACCCGCCTGGTAGACCAAGCCGCGGCGTTTACACAGATTAACAACGGTATCGATAAGGGATGCCATGGTTGTAAAGGACTCCTCTGGTAGGGGACAGTCGTGACAATCTCATTCAGTCTAACCCTTATCCCCCATCAGTAGTGGGATCAGGGGGTGCAAATTTAATTCGGTTAATGTACAGGTAATGACCAACTTGAGGTAATATAGTAGTGGTCGACAGATAATAGATACCGTATTGAAGGTGCCCACTCCCTATGACGACCGTTCAATTAGCATTTAATAACTCTGCGGCCGCAAGCGTTATCGCGGCCCTCGATTCTCCGCTGCGCATTTCCATCATTACCCGGCTGGCGGAACGCGACCACTACGTGCACGAGCTGGTAAAAGCCACCGGCAAGTCCCAGCCGCTGATTAGCCAGCACCTGCGGGTACTTAAGCAGGCAGGGATTGTCAGCTCTGAGCGCAATGGCCGCGAGGTGACCTATTCCCTAGTTGCGCCGGAGGTTTTAACCCTTTTGGAAGACGCCGCGAAAATCGCCTCTTAATCACTAGTCTGCATATAAAGACGATTTATTATAGCGCTTGTTGAAAAAGAGTTGATAATATGGATGGCATGTCCATTCATGAGAGTATCCCCAAGCTCGGCTCGCGCAATACTAAACAGCGCACCGCGGTGGTCGAGGTCCTGCGGGACATCGACAAGTTCGCCTCCGCCAAGGAGATTTATCACCAGCTCCAAGAGCGGCAGGAAAAGGTCGGCCTCACCACCGTCTACCGCACCCTGCAGTCTCTTTCTGATATTGATGCCGTAGATGCGCTACACATGCCCAATGGCGAGACCCTGTACCGCCATTGCGAAACCGACGCGCACCACCACCACTTGGTATGCACCAAATGCGGCCGCACCGAAGAAATCGATGGTGGCCCCATTGAAAAGTGGGCTTCGGCCGTAGCCGCCGAGCACAACTTCGAACTTACCGGCCACGACGCGGAGATTTTCGGCGTCTGCTCGCAGTGCGCCGCCGCACAGTAATCACGCGCGTTGTTTTTAATCCCCTATTTCCCTACTTCACGGCACCGAAGCGGCGATCGCGGCGGGCATATTCCTCAATAGCGGCAAAGAGATCCTCCGGGGTGAAATCCGGGAAAAGCTTGTCCTGATAAATCATCTCGGCGTAGGCGGACTGCCACAACAGAAAGTTCGAGGTGCGCTTCTCGCCAGACGGCCGTAAGAATAGATCCACGTCCGGCATACCGGGATCATAGAGATTCTCTGCGATGGTGCTTTCTTTAATATCGCGCGGGCGGATCTCACCGGCGGCGACCTTTTCCGCAATCTGGCGCACGCCATCGACCATTTCCGCCCGGCCGCCGTAATTGACGCACATGGCCAGCGTCATTTTTGTATTATTTTTGGTCAATTCTTCGGCGGCCTCGAGCTCTTTAATCACCGAACGCCACAGGCGCGGGCGCCTTCCCACCCACACCACGCTCACGCCGCGCTCATTGAGCCACTCGCGCTGCCGGCGCAGCACGTCGCGGTTAAAGCTCATCAAAAAGCGCACCTCTTCTGGGCTGCGCCGCCAATTTTCAGTAGAAAACGCATAGGCCGAAAGGTACGGGACACCGGCGGCGAGGCAGGCATCGACGACATCGAGAAGCACCGCCTCTCCCCTGCGGTGGCCTTCCGTGCGTTTCATGCCCTTTTCCTGGGCCCAGCGGCCATTGCCATCCATCACCAACGCAATATGGCGCGGCAGCAGCTCATCCGGGATATTCGGCGGGGTCAGGCGACGAGAAGGATCTGGGGTAATCACGGACTACAGTTTACTGTTCCATCACCTGTAATGCGGACACATTTCGCTCCATGTGCCACTGCAGGTGCGCCCGCGCTAGCCGATGCCCCTCCTGCCGCTGCGCATTCGTCGGGTCCGTCGGGTAGCCATGTGCCAAAAGCCACAAGTGGTGCAGGGTTTCCGGATCCACCTCTGCAGCACCTGGTGGCCGGCATTCGTGGCAGGCGGCGCCGCCGACGGCCGGGTGAAAGGCGTGGTGCGGGCCGGGGCGCTGGCACTGGGCGCAATCAAAAAGGCTCGGTGCCCACCCGGCATGCGCCATGGCCTGCAATAAGAACGCATCGAGCGTTTGCGTCGGCTCCTCGGTTTGCAGATGCTCTAGCGTCGCCACCACCGCGTTGTAGAGATACGGGTCGCCGTCGCCATCCGCGTAGATGAGCCGCTCGGCCGACTCCAAGACCGCGCACGCGGCCGTATAGCGTTCGTAGTCTTCGATGAGACGCGCACCAAAATAATTCACCGTATCCGCTTGGGAAATCGTGGCCAGGTTCTTCCCCACATACAGCTGGACGTCCAAATTGACGAAGAGCTGCAGCCGCGAACCAAAGCGGGATTTTGCTCGGCGCACGCCCTTGGCCACCGCACGCACCAACCCATGGTTTTGGGTGAGAAGAACGATAACGCGGTCTGCTTCCCCAAAATCATAGGAGCGAATGACCACGGCGCGGTCGCGATAGTTTTCGCGCATGGCCTTTTAGAACCCGAGCCTGCCCAGCGACTTGGCATCCGATTGCCAGTTTTTCAGCACCTTGATGCGCAGGTCCAGGTACACGTTCTGGCCCAGTAGCTCCATGATTTCCTTGCGGGCATTGCCCACGATGCGGCGGAAACGCAGGCCATCTTTACCTTCAATGATGCGCTTTTGCCCTTGACGCTCCAAGTACATGATGGCGTGAATATCCAGCACTCCCTCACGCGTGCGCGAGGGCAGCATTTCATCGATTTGCACCGCAACTGAGTGCGGCAGCTCCGCTTTCAAGCCAGATAGCGCGGCTTCACGGATAAGCTCCTCGATGCGCTTTTCTTGCCGCTCATCCGTGATGTGATCATCCGGATAGAACTTCGGGCCCTCCGGCAAGTGATCCACGATGACCTGCACCAAGTCATCCAGCTGCACGCCCTTTTTACTAGAAACCGGAATCACCACTGCCTCTGGATCTTCTTGCGCCAAGAGCTCGTGCAAGGCCAAAAGCTGCGCGCCCACTTGGTCCTTGGAGGCTTTATCCAGCTTGGTCACGATGCCGATGATGGGGGTCTTCGGCGCAATCGAGCGCACATTATCCAAGATCCACCGGTCACCCGGGCCGATCTTTTCATCTGCCGGAATGGTCAATCCGATAACATCCACATCCGCATACGTTTCTTTGACCACTTCATTCAGCCGCTCGCCCAACAAGGTGCGGGGGCGGTGCAGACCCGGCGTATCCACCACGACCACCTGTGCATCCTCGCGGTGAACCAAACCGCGGATGGTGTGACGGGTTGTTTCCGGTTGGTCCGCGGTAATGGCAATCTTTTGACCTACCAGCGCATTAGTCAGCGTGGATTTACCCGTATTCGGGCGGCCCACAAAGGAAACGAATCCAGAGCGGAATCCTTCTGGGGTATCCGTGTATTGCGAATAATCTAGCGGAGCGGCCTTCTCCCCGGCGACTTCCGGAGCAGCATCATCGGGGCCATCTGGCAGGCCCTCGAATGCCGCATCAAACTGTGCATCAATATCAGAACTCATTACCTGCAATGATAGCCCACTGCACCAAAATCTCCGATTGTTTCACGTCACAACAAATCTGCAGGCTAAGCTAAGACAGTTCTCTCCTCCAAGGTGTATTTCTAACCGCTTCCTGAAAGGCAGCCCACCATGCCAACCAAGTCTCCCCTACTTCTGCTAGGAACTCTTCTCACCATTTTCATCAGTGCGTGTTCATCCCCTGATGCCGCCCCTTCGCCTGCCGAAGAGGAATCCACCAGTACTTCTTCCAGTTCATCATCCAGCTCATCTAGTGCGTCCTCTTCGAGCAGCGTTGCACGATCCACCACGCAAGAGCCCACTACCGAAACCCCAGCAGAACCAGAAGCCCAAGTAGTAACTGAGGAGTCAGGCGCACAACCACAAGCGGCAGCCGCTGAGCCTGAGCTGCTGTACTGCGAAATCGGCCTTGGCGCATTCGGGAGATTTTCTGATGGCTCTTCGCACCAAACCGAACTGTGCAATACCCCTGCGCTCCAGCGTTCCATGCGCGCGGAACGGGTATGCGGTGGCCTTAATGGACACTTGCTTTATCCAGACGAGTGGCCAGAACTTTGCAACGGCGGCGCTCCATATTCCGGACCACCGCAGGGTGGAGCCTCGCCAGAACTCTATGACGAAGATTCTCTTGCGGAAACGCCCTTGGAAACACAAGGGGAAAGACTCTAGAGCGGTGCCTCGAAGCTATACCGCGTCGACCTTTTCGCAGATGCTATAGGTCCACTGCAACAACTGAGCATATTCGCACCTGAAATGTAGCAAATCTCGCTCAGATATACCTGAGGACATTGACCTTTTGATGCTGCTATCAGGTCAACACCAGCCTGAAGGCCCCGCTCCCTCAAAATAAATGAGGGTGCGGGGCCTTCAATAGCTAAGAGATTTAGCCGAGTGTCTAGTTCTTGAATTCATCCGGGAGCGGACCAAGCTGCGGTCCGTCCGGGTAGTACTTCCAGCCGTCCTTGATGCGAACATCATCGGACCACGGCAGTTTGTACTCGCCCTTGGCTAGGTCTTCTACCCAGGTGAGGTAATTCTCGGTCTTTCCGCCTGGGTAACCGACGTAGCCGCGGTTGCCTAGGTTGAAGATGTTGTTTTCGAGGCCCCAGTTGATGCGCGCCTTATCAGCCAGCGCTGGAAATACCTCTGCAGTGACGATTTCGCCCGGGTTGCGGTGGCCCTCAGAAATCATGTGGCCATCGTAGTTGCAGACATTGCCCTCACCGAAGTAGTAGAAGACCTGGTCATAGCCCGCCAAGTTCACCGATGCCGTGTACATCAGGTTCTGGAAGGCGTTGGTCTTGTTGGTCATCACCCACTGGTCTTGGGTCTGGGTGGAATAGCCCGAGATGCGGATGTAGACATTGGCACCCTTATACGCCGCTTCGCGGGCGAGCTCAGGGAACATGCCATCGTGACAGATATTGACCGCGAGCTTGGAGCCCTTGGGGCCATCGCATACCGGCATGCCCAAGTCGCCTGGGTACCACGGCTCGATGGGGGTCCATGGCTGCAGCTTGCGGTAGTGCAGTGCAATCTCACCGTCGGAGTTGATGATAATCGCCGTGTTGAACGGGGGCTTTCCTTTCTCATGGTTGGGTTCCATGATGGAGAAGACGCCCCAGACGTCGTTATCCTTACAAGCCTGCTTGTACTGGTCCACCTTGGGATCATCGAGCCCGATGAGGAATTCATCGTAGGACCAAATCTTGGTGTTCAGTCCCGACGAGGAGTATTCCGGAAAGACGATGAGATCCAAGTCTGGGTAGCCGGCCTTGGTCGAGGCCACCATGCGGCAGATTTCATCGACGTTTGCCTGAACGTCTTCTGGGGTATTGACTACGGGAACTGGGTATTGGATAAGGGCCATCAACAGGCCGTCGGGGGATGCGCTGATGCTTCCGGTGCTGGACAAGACGGGACTCCAATCACGTCGTCGATTAAGTTACACCTATCACTCTATATGGCGAACATCACGTATCCACTAGAAAAACGACGCTCTTGTCTCAGATTGCAGACGCATCCCCTCTGGGAGACAGCTTTAGAGCTCCTCGGCCTGGAATTGCATGCTCGGGTGGGCGAAAGCGTCTTGGGCCTGAATGAGCTGCAGCTCGGTGGATTCGGCTTCATACGTGGTGCGCAGAAGCTCGTAGACGGAAGATGCGGTGCGGCGCAGCGCTTCTTTAACGTCATGGGTTTCAACGTAGTGGCCGGTAAACAGCGCGGCGGTCACGTCGCCGGAGCCGTTGCGCTTAAACGGCAACAGCGGGGTCGAGAGCAAGAAAGCGCGCTCACCGTCGACGGCGAGCATCTCAATCTGATCCGCAGGGGTTTCCGGGCGCTTTACGGAGGTAACCAGTACCGTCTTCGGCCCCATTTCCTGCGCCTTCTTCACCGCCGCCAAGGTCTGGTCCAAGGTGCTGACCTCGGTATCGGTCAGATAGCCCAGCTCAAATTGGTTTGGAGTGATGATATCGGCAACCGGCACCACGCGGTCGCGCAGCAGCGGCGGAATGTCATCGGAAACGAAGCAGCCCGACTTCGCATTACCCATCACGGGGTCGCAGGCGTAGAGAGCCTTGGGGTTGACGGCCTTTATGCGGCGGACGGTGTCCACGATGGCATCGGCAATGTCGGCACCACCCTGGTATCCGGAAAGGATGGCGTCGATGCCTTCAAAAGCACCGCGCTTTTCGATGCCATCGATGATCGACGTGACATCACTGGCCGGAATCATCGGCCCGCCCCAGTCACCGTATCCGGTGTGGTTGGAAAAATTCACCGTGTGCACGGGCCACACCTCGTGGCCGGCGCGCTGGAGGGGAAAGACGGCCGCGGAATTTCCCACATGGCCGTAGGTGACATGAGACTGGATGGAAAGGATAGTCATAGCTATCCATTGTGCTACTGACTGTGCACAGAGACAAAGGAATGGGCGAAATTATTCTTGGGGTTCCTCGTCGCGTGGTTCCCCGATGGCAGGAATTCCGCCACCAGGCACCTGCTCATCAAGGCGTGCGCGCTCGGCAGCATCCGGAAAGGCCTTCGGGCCCGATGGCTTTGGCTGGTAGCTCTTCCCGCGAGCAGCGAGGTCATCGTACCAATCCGCCAGCAGCTCATTCTGCCGGGCAAACATTTCCTTTTCCTCCGCCGCGGTGGCGTGATCGTAGCCCAGCAAGTGCAGGCAACCGTGCACCGTCAACAGCGCGAGCTCGTGCCCGAGCGAATGCCCGGCGGCATCGGCCTGGCGCAGGGCAAACTCGGGGCACAATACGATATCGCCAAGCATGGCAGGGCCCGGATCGGCGGCATCGGGGCGCCCACCACCAGAAGTGGCGCCGGGGGTAAGTTCATCCATGGGAAAACTCATCACATCGGTAGGGCCCTCTAGATCCATCCAGCGGATGTGCAGATCCTCGATGGATTTCAGGTCCACGCAGGTAATGGTGCATTCCGCAGCGGGATTGATGTCCATGGCGCCGAAGGTATAAGAGGCGACATCGATAAGCATCTCCTCGTTGACGCCATCAAAACCCGACTCATTGAGAAATTCGATACTCACTTATTCCCCCTCGTTTTCCGCGGCGTTTTTATTATCAAAGGAATCATAAGCATCCACGATGCGGCCCACCAGCTGGTGGCGCACCACGTCTTGGGCGCTGAGATCCGCAAAGTGGATATCGTCCACGTTATTGAGAATCCGCCGCACAATGCGCAGGCCGGAAACCTGGCCGCGCGGGAGATCCACCTGAGAGATATCGCCGGTGACCACTATGGTGGAACCAAAGCCCAGGCGGGTCAAAAACATCTTCATCTGCGCCGGTGTAGTGTTTTGCGCCTCATCGAGGATGACAAAAGCATCATTGAGCGTGCGCCCGCGCATATACGCCAGCGGGGCGACCTCGATGATGCCGGCATCCATCAGCTTGGGAATCATCTCCGGATCCAACATGTCCCGCAGCGCGTCATAGAGCGGGCGCAGGTACGGGTCGATCTTGTCATTGAGCGTACCCGGCAAAAAGCCTAGATTTTCGCCCGCTTCGACTGCCGGACGGGTCAGGATAATGCGCGAGACCTGCTTATTTTGCAGGGCCTGCACGGCCTTCGCCACTGCCAGATAGGTCTTGCCGGAACCGGCCGGGCCAATGCCAAAGACCACCGTATTATTATCGATGGCCTGCACATATTCGGATTGCCCCACGGTTTTGGGGCGGATGGACTTGCCGCGGCGCTTGACGATGTCCGCCGCCATCGCCGCTGCCACCGACTGCGGCGCCTCTACAGCGACCATGTCCATGGTGTGCTTGACCGTATCGGTAGATACGGCATGGCCGCGCCTAGCGATGACCTCGAGCTCATCGAGGATCTTCGCCGCGCGGGCTACCTCGTAATCGGGGCCGGTGACGGTGACAATATTGCCGCGGGCAAAAAGGTCCGCATCGAGGCGGTCATTGAGCACGCGTAGGTTATCGTCCGCGCTGCCCAATACGCTGCTGACATACGCGGAATCGATCTCACATTTCTTGGTGATGATAGGCACGTCTAATAGGCTACCAGCGCTCAGTCCGCATGCCGATAGCCGCCAAGGCCACCATCGCCGCGCTGGCGGTGCGCAAAACCTCTGGGCCCAATTTGATGGGAACGGCACCTGCCTCGCGCAGTGTTGCCAGCTCTTCTTCCCCAATTCCGCCCTCAGGGCCAACCAAAAGGAAGACCTCACCGCGCAAGTCCACCGTGCGGATAGACTCGGTGGCTTCCTCGTGCAGGACTAGCACGCTCGCTGATCCTGCGCGTTCTGTCAGTTCCGCAACCAATTGGCGGGTAGTCAGAGGACCGCGAATCTGCGGGATGCGGTCTCGCCGCGATTGCTTTGCGGCCGATTCGGCGGCGGCCTGCCATTTGGCCACGGCCTTCGGAGCCTTCTTCCCGTCCCACTTGGCCACGCAGCGATCCGCCTGCCAAGCGATGATCTCATCCGCCCCGGCTTGGGTAGCCAGGTCAACGGCCAACTCGGCGCGCTCTGATTTAGGAATCGCCTGCACCACAGTGACCCGCGGATGCGGCTCCGGAAGGTGGGTGACAGAGTCGACGGTACCGGTTAAGTGGTCCTTGCCCGAGGTCTCGGTGACAGTAAGGGTAAGGCGGATACCGGTGCCATCGATAAGCGCCAGCTTCTCCCCCTGCTGCATCCGCTTGACCGTTACGGCGTGGCGCGCCTCAGGCCCCGACAACGAAATGCTGTCTCCGGCCGCGACGGCGCCGAGATCTGGGTGGATGAAGACGGGCAGCGACATTAGCGGCGGAACTTATCGCGCAGGCGGGTAAAAAAGGAGTCTTCCTGCCCGTCGCTAGCGGTACGCACGCGGGCGCCCTCATCGCGGGTATTGCGGATTTTTTCCAGAGCCTCGCGACTCTTGCGGTCCAAATCCTTAGGAACCACCACGTCTACGTGGGCAAAGAGGCTACCGTAACCATCGGTGCGCAGGCGTGGCATACCCGCGCCTTCGATCTTGATGGACTCGCCCGGCTGGGTGCCCGGCTCGATATCGATGGTGAGCTCTTCGCCGTTGAGCTGGTCGATGGTGAAGTTGGTGCCCAGGGCAGCATCGATCATCGGCACATGCACGGTAACGTTCAGGTCATCCGCATTGCGCTGGAAGACCTCGTGTTCCTGCGTGTGCACCTCCACGTAGAGGTCACCTGCAGGCCCGCCACCGTGGCCGACCTCGCCCTGGGAGGCCATGCGGATGCGCATGCCATCGTTGATGCCGGCCGGGATAGAGACCGTAAGGTCGCGGCGCTTTTTCACGCGTCCGTCGCCGGCGCACTGGTTGCAGGGATCCTCAATGATTTCGCCAAAGCCCTGGCACTTCGGGCACGGGCGGGTGGTCATCACGTTGCCCAAGAAGCTGCGCTGCATCTCCTGGATCTCACCCATGCCGTTGCAGTTATCGCAGGTGACGGGCTTGGACTTGGAGTTCGAGCCGGTGCCGCCGCAGGAATCACACAGCACCGCGGTATCGACGGTGACCTTCTTCTTCAGGCCGGTATAAGCCTCTTCCAGGGTAATTCGGGTGCGCAGGAGGGCATCGTTGCCGGGCTGCACGCGCGACTTAGGCCCGCGGGATCCGCCGCCGGCGCCACCGCCGAAGAACTCGGCGAAGATATCACCTAAGCCACCGCCGCCGAAGCCGCTAAATCCGCCGGCACCGGCACCAGCGCCACCGCCGCCTTGCTCCATGGGATCGCCGCCCATATCGACGATCTGGCGCTTTTGCGGATCCAACAAAACTTCCTGGGCAACCGAGGCCTCGCGAAATTTCTCCGCCGCTGCCTCATCATCCGGGTTCACATCCGGGTGATACTTGCGGGCCAGTTTGCGGTACGCCTTCTTAATTTCCTGGTCCGTTGCGTCCTTATCAACACCGAGGATGCCGTAATAGTCACGAGCCACTGTTAGAGATATTCCTTACTCGATCGTCTTGTTGGTATTACCTTGCAAAAATTTATGTAGCGACCGGCTAGTCTACTCGCACTACTCGCCGGCCAAAATTTCACTCACGTATTGTGCAACAGCAGAGACCTTAGAGATTGTTCCCGAATAGTCCATAAAGGTCGGCCCCACCACGCCAAGGCCGCCAAGCGTAGCCGCCTGTCCCCCGGTTCCAAAACCATACCCGGCGGCAACGACGGAGGCATCGCGCAGTTGATCCTCTTCATTTTCGTCGCCGATCACCACGGAAACATTGCCCAGGTCCGGTACGCGTGCCAGCAATTTCAACACGACGACTTGCTCTTCCAAGGCCTCGATAATTTTGGGCAGTCCTTCCGGGAATTCGCGCGCGACGCGGGTGAGATTCGAAGTCCCCGCCAAAATCAAGCGATCGGAAGGCTGCTCCACCAAGGTTTCAATGAGCGTGGTCGCCACCTTGAGCACGTGGCGGCGAATATCCAGCGGGGCGTCATCGACGAGGTGGGCGAGCTCCACGGAGGCATCAGTAAGCGTCTTGCCCACCAGTGCATTATTGACGATGTCCCGCAGGCGATACGTCTGGTCTTGGTCAATGACCTCATCCAGTTCCACGTTGCGCTGATCCACGCGGCCATTATCCGTAATCAACACCAGCAGCACCCGCACCGGAGATAGCGTGACCACCTCACAGTGCTTAACGCGCGAGACCTTCAAATTGGGCAACTGCACCACGGCCGCCTGCTCAGTGACCTGAGCCAAAAGCTGCACGGAGCGGCGCAGCACATCTTCGAGGTCTACCCCGCCTTCCAGGAAGTTCAGCATCGCCTTGCGCTCAGGGGTAGAAAGCGGCTTGACCTCGTGCAGAGAATCAACGAACTGCCGGTAGCCCTGCTGCGTGGGAACGCGCCCAGAACTAGCATGCTGCTGCGAAATCAGCCCCTGCGATTCCAGCACGGCCATGTCATTGCGGATGGTCGCGGAAGAAACGCCCAGCCGGTAGCGCTCTACCAGCGTTTTGGAACCGACAGGCTCCTGGGAGGCAATGTAATCCGCAACGATGGCCCGCAGGACCTCCTTGCGGCGGGCATCAGTTGAGGTGGACACTTCGAGTGCTCCTATTCTCTGCGGGTTAGTTTCCGTCGATGTGCCGGCGTCTCTCTATAAATACAGCGTAAATCCAGTGCCGATCTTAAAAGCCTAACAAGAATAAGCCCGAATAAGGGGTTTTGGTGGTTCAGAGGGGAATATAAGAACTTTCTGACGGCGGCTAGGACTCTTCGGCGATGAGGAGATCTGAGACGATGCCATCGGCAAGCAGGCGCCCAGGCTTGGTCACTCGCACGCGCTGGCCGGCGCGCTCGAGCAGGCCGCGGTCGATGAAGCCCTCCAATGCCGGGGCAGCGTGGGCATCGAGCCAGGATTCTGGGATGCCCTCGCGCAGGCGCAGGCCGAGCATCACCTTCTCCATGTGACGATCGGCACCCGTTAGGGTTTCACTATCTTTGATGGGCAGCTCGCCGTTTCCTAGCGTTTGGATATAGCGGTTAGGGTGCTTGACGTTATTAAAGCGCTCGTCGCCTAGGTGGGAGTGCGCACCGGGCCCTGCACCCCACCAGTTGCCGTCCACCCAGTAGATGCGGTTGTGCTCGCATTCGCCGCCGGGCAGCGACCAATTGGAGACCTCGTACCACTCGAAGCCGGCGTCTTCGAGGGTGGAAGAAATCATTTCATAGCGCCGGGCCAGCACGTCTTCATCCGGGGCGGGCAGCAATCCCTTGTTCACCTTGCGGGCCATGCGAGTGCCGTCTTCCACGATAAGCGAGTACGCGCTGACGTGGTCGACGCCGGTCTCGAGCACGCGGTCCAAGGTCTCGCGGACGTTATCGTCGGTTTCGGTGGGCGTACCGTAAATCATGTCGAGGTTGACGTGCTGGAAGCCTGCCTCCCGGGCCTCACGCGCGGCGGCGAAGGCGCGTCCGGGGGTGTGGGCCCGCTCGAGCACCTGGAGCACGCTGTGCGAGGCGGACTGCATGCCGAGGCTGATGCGGTTAAAGCCGGCATCGGCAAGCGCGGCAAAGTACTCCGGCGAGGTGGACTCCGGGTTGGACTCGGTGGTGACCTCGGCACCTGGGCTAAGCCCAAAGGTAGAACGCACCGTATCCAGGATGCGGCTCAGGCCCTGACCGCCCAGGAGCGAGGGCGTGCCGCCACCGATGAAGACCGTATCCGCGGTGCGCCCCACGCGGCCAGCGGCCATCTCCAGCTCTTTGTCCAGGGCGTCGAGGTACGGACCGGTGAGATCGCGCGGGCTGCCCAACTCGCCGGGGGTATAGGTATTGAAATCGCAATAACCGCAGCGGGTGGCGCAAAAGGGAACGTGGATATACAGCCCGAATGGTTCAGTCATGAATCAAACCCTAATAGGAGGGGAACAAAATGGCCGAAATGGGTGTTAAACATGTAGTATATTGCCAACTTCCCGCGTATAGAAAGGTACCTTCAGTGGAGCCTCCCAGTCGATGTCCCCGCCACCTTATAGGCGGTGGGGAGTAAATCATGTTATCGGCTATTGCGATGATCCTGGCAGGCTTTGTCGTCATCGGGCTCATCATCGTCGCGAATGCTTACTTCGTGGCGCAAGAGTTTTCATTCATGTCCGTGGACCGCACCCAATTGCGGTCCATGGCTGCTGAAGGGGATAAATCCGCCCAGCGCGCGCTCGACATCACCAAGCGCACCTCTTTCATGCTCTCCGGTGCGCAGCTCGGCATCACCATTACCGGCCTGCTCATTGGTTATGTGGCAGAGCCCTTGGTGGGTCAGGGCCTGGGCGTGCTGCTCGGCGGCGTGGGCATTCCCACCGGCGTATCCGTGGCTATCGGCACCATCGCGGCGCTTTTCATTTCTACCATCGCCACGATGCTCTTTGCGGAGCTTTTCCCCAAGAACTACACCATCGCCGCGCCCATGAAAACGGCGCTGCGCCTAGCCGCCTCCACGCAGTGGTACCTGCGCATTTTCGGCTGGCTCATCCGCTTTTTCGAATACTCCTCCAATGCGATTTTGAAGCTATTCCGTATCGAGCCGGTAGAAGACGTCGATTCTTCCGCTACTGCTGACGATCTCGAATCCATCGTCGATTCCTCGCACGAAACCGGCGTTTTGGATGAGGATACTTACATGGTTTTGGACCGTTTGCTCGACTTTCCCGAACACGACGTCGAGCACGCCATGATTCCCCGTTCCCGCGTGGATGTGATTGACCCCGGCACCACCTTGGGCGAAGTGCGCGAATTGATGTCCGAAAACCACACGCGCTACCCCGTCATCGATGATGAGCACAATCCCATCGGCGTGGTGCATCTTTTCGATGTCTTGGGCTCTGATCTTCCTCCCGCCACCAGCGCAACCACCATCATGCGCGAGCCCTTGGTGGTTCCGGAACTCATGCCGCTTCCCGATGTCGTCGATGAGCTGCGCGGCGAGGAACAAAAGCTGGCCTGCGTCATCGATGAGTACGGTGGATTCGTTGGCATCGTCACCATGGAAGACTTGGCCGAAGAGATCTTGGGCGATGTCACCGATGAACACGATATCGAGGAAACCGAAGAAATCACCGAGCAGGACGAATCTCACTGGCTGGTCGATGGCGATACGCCGCTGGATGAGATCGAGCGCGCCATTGGCCACGATCTTCCAGAGGGTGACTTTGAAACCATCGCTGGACTACTTATTGCGCACGCCGGCGCCCTACCAGAGGTAGGCGAGGTCCACACCATCGCCTTGGAGGCAGAGCCGGACGACTGGGTGGATCAGGATGAAGCGCCCACCCGCTCCATTCGCATGCGTGTGGACGACGTGGACCGCCACGTGCCTTCCTCCCTCGCCATCGAGCTCATTGAAGATTACGTTCATGCCAACGACGAAGAGGAGGAGGCATAATGACCGATACATGGTGGTTCAACCTCATCGTCACGCTGCTTATCGTTGCCGCATCCGGCTTCTTCGTGGTCATCGAGTTTTCCCTCATGGGCTCGCGCCGCAACCGGCTCGAAGAAAACGCAGAGACCTCGCGCACCGCCCGTGCCGGGCTGCGCTCGCTTAATGAGCTGACCATCATGCTGGCGGGCGCGCAATTAGGCATCACCGCCGCCACCTTCGTCCTCGGTGCCGTGACCAAGCCTTGGGTGCACCACCTTTTGATGACCCCGCTGGAGGCCCTTGGCCTGCCGCTGGGCATTGCCGATGTCGCCAGCTTCATCCTCGCCCTGTTCATCGTCACCTTCCTGCACTTGGTGCTGGGTGAAATGGCGCCCAAATCGTGGGCCATCGCCCACCCAGAATCCGCCCTGCAGGTCATTGCCATTCCCGCCCGCGGTTTCGTGTGGGTTTTCCGTCCACTGCTGAAGTGGATTAACACAATGGCCAATAAATTGGTGGCCATGACGGGCGAGGAACCGGTGGATCGCGCCGGTGCCGCCGGCTACGACGCCGAAACGCTGCGCACCTTGGTCGAGCACTCCCGTGAAACGGGCGCCCTCGACGATAATTCCGCCAATCAGATTTCCGATGTCATCGAGCTGGAGAACTCCACGGTGGGCTCCATGGCGCGCGCCCACGGCTCCGAGGTAGTGCCCCTGCCTTCCGATGCCACGGTGGAACAGCTCCAAGAGCTTGTCCTGCGCAAAAACATTATGCGCGTGCTCGTCTTCCCCAAGGATTCCCGCGTCCCCCGCGTGGTTCACGTACGCGATACCCTCATGGCGGATCCCGATACCCCAGTCCTCGAATTCTCCCGCGCCCCGATCTCCGTCTCTTCTGCCACCACCGTGCAAAAGACGCTCGATCACATGCGCGCCCGCAATGAGCAGCTCGTCGTCGTGGGCAAGGCGGATAAGGACAAGGCCGTGTGGATCCTTACCTGGGATGACATCATGGGCCAGCTGTGGCCGCAGATTACCGAGCAGCTGGACAAGGTCACCCCTCCCCCAGCGGTATAGCGTCCTCATCGAAACCAACCACCCGTTGGTTTCGGCTCCCAATAGTTTTATAAACAAAATTCAAAAGATAAACAAACGTACACAAGTGCGGTGTTTTACACTTGGACTGTGACCCACCGGAAGAATCCGTTTACCGCCACGCTTGGAGCCACGCCTCCCTACCTAGCTGGCCGTAAAGACTCCATTGAGGAGTTCGCTTATGCCTTGGACGATGGCCCCGGATCCCATGAACGCATTTCCCTCGTCGTGGGTCCACGCGGTATCGGCAAGACGGTATTGCTCAATGCTTTCGAAGACACCGCGTCAGATCGCGGTTGGCGCATCCTTAATGACACGGCATCTGCCGGTTTTGCGGAACGGCTCCGTGCTGAAATTATTAATACCCTTCATCTCAACCGCACAGCACTAAAAGGCTTCAACCTGCACCTTTTTCAATTGGGCATCGGAATGCAGTGGGATCCAAAAACATTATCCGCGGAAGCCTATCCCTTAAGGAAGGCTTTGAAAGACCTCCTCCATGCGCAGCGCAAACTTGACCGCATTTCCCACAGCGATCCCACCGGGGTGCTCATTACTTTGGATGAAATGCACCACCAGCGCAGCAATGAAGTAATTGATTTTGGCGCTACTATCCAGCACCTCGTGCGAGAAGGGGAAAATATCGCCGTCGTCATGGCGGGGATTCCCTCCTCGATTAAAACGCTTTTGGCCAGCCAAGATGGCTCTAACCCTGTCACTTTTCTTCGTCGTGCGAACCGTATTGAATTAGACCGCGTGGCGGATACAGACGTCCGGAAAGCACTCGAGGCTCCGGTAGAAGAAACAGAGGTTAATTGGGACTCGGGCGCACTGAATTCAGCCGTGTCCGCTTGCCAGGGATACCCCTTCATGATTCAGCTCGTTGGCCTATGGGCTTTCCGCTTCCGAACAAATAATACGATTTCGCCCGAGGCTGCGAAGGAAGGAATTTCCAAAGCGCGCCGAAAGCTGGGGCAGCTAGTCCGTGAGCCGGCCCTAGCGGAGCTCTCTCCCATCGATCGGACGTTCCTGCTCCACATGGCTCAAGACGATGGCCCCTCATCCATGAGTGACATCACGGGCCGCCTAGGGAAAAGCTCGCAATATGCATCCAATTATCGGCGCCGCTTGCTTGACTCGGAGCTAATCGAAACACCCTCCAGTGGCCAAGTAGATTTTGCCCTGCCCTATCTTCGAGATTACTTGCGCGAGCATGCCGCTAGTTTGGTAATCGATCCGCACTAATCAAGCTCAGTCACGCAACCCAAACATGCCACCAGTGTGGATAACTTAAGTTCGTGGCACCACTAGAGCATCACAGTTCACACTTAGTGAAGATTCAATAAGAATTCCACAGCCTGCGCGCATTCTCCTGGCGGGCAGCCTGCCCTTCGTATGTGCTCGGTGGCATGAACCAGGCACTAACCAATATTCCTTCCATCCGGCAGAACCATCCCACCTTTTGGCACGACCTCGATAACGGCACCTACCTAAAACTCGCACCCCGCATCGCGGTGCACCGTGATCATTACCGCAGCCTACCCCTGCCTGCCCAGCTGCGTCTGCGTGCCATTGCCGCCGCCCGCAGTGCTTATACCGCAGTACTCATTTCCAAATCAGCCGCTCGCGTCCATGGGCTATGGGTGCTTGCCTCCACCGAAGAGAAAGTGGAAATGGCCCTTCCTTGCAATTCCTTGCCGCACAAAGACCGCCGCCATCCGGATCGCATTTACCGCAAGGCCACTATTCCCGCCCCAGACACTGTCGACGGTGCCCGGACGGTAAGCAAGGCGCGCGCGGTTATCGATGTCGCTCGCTACCATGGTTTCCGCAACGGCCTTGTCGCCGCTGATTCTGCGCTACGAGCAGGTATAACAAAAGAGGACATGACACAGGAACACGCCCGCATGGGCAGGGTTCGCAATAGCTCCACCGTGCGCGAGGTTATCCACCACTGCTCGGAGCTATCCCGGTCGCCCTATGAATCCTTTGCCCGAGCGCTCCTTATCCAAGCGGAGTTTCCATGGCCGCTGTTCTTTCAAGCACGCTATACCGCCGTTGCCGGAATAGTGGTCGCCTTGTGTATTAATAACACCTACATCATTGAGGTCGAGGCCTGTTCCTGCGAACAAAGCTCCCATATCACCGACACAGAGTTCTCCACACCCGCTACCGCCGCCCACCACCTACGGGAAAACCGGTTACGCGCAGCCGGCTATACGGTGCTTCGCTACTGCCCACACCGGCTTGTAGAACACCCCCAGCGCTTTGTCTCTGCGGTCACCTCGGTCATTTCAGCACGGCAAAACTCCCTCCGGTCGCAACGCAATCGCAATAACGCTGCGACTTAATTGGTCTGAAAACCGCGAAAGTCCCGCGCTTTGGTAGAAAACGCGGGAACTTTGCAACGCGCCCTTAAGGTCTAGTAGCGCCGATCGTTGAGGCTACTTGTTCCAAGGAAGACTGTTCTTGGACAGGTAACCATGCTTGTAAAGGTAATCGCCCACAGAAAGCAGGCCCAGTACCGTGCCGCCACCTACCAGAGCAGAGACCAAGGAAAACCCGTTCGCGGAAGGGGCCTTAGAAGCCTTGTGGGCTTGGCTTTCTTCCTTCTTTCCATCATCTGCGTCTGCGTCGTCAGCGTCAGAATCGTCCTCATCCGCCTCGATACTGGCCTCGTCATCTTCAGCCTGTGCAGTTGACTCTGCTTCGTCGGTAGCCTCTTGCGCATCCTCGTCCTCATTCTTCGGCTCGGAGGCTTCGGCGGTCCCCTGGGAAGCAGGCTCTTCTTCGGAAAGCTCTTCAGGCGTACTCTCGCTGGTTGATGAGCTAGATTCGCTTTCCTCATCAGCCGATGCTGCGGCGGTGGCGGTGGATGCAGCAGAAGCTGCGGCGGACTCCGCGGTGTCGTCGCTGGTGGACTGAACAGAAACTTCCTTACCGTTCAACATATCCGAGCACATTTGACCGGCCGGAGCGTTCACCGCAGCCAGGTCGGAAGCCCGCTCAGAAATGGTACCCAAAGAATCCGCGATGGCTTTTTGTTGTTGCGCACTGAGCTTCAGGTGGTTTGCCGCACCCGCTCCAGGGACCAAGCCCGCAACGGTCACGGCTACGTTGAAGAGCTGAAGAACGGTCTTCGCGCCGCTGCCAAATACCCCGTCCGCGAACTTAATGAGGCCAGATACGGTGCGCTTTGCCGCCTCAGGGTCCTTTAGATCGACATCCGCATCAGCGTTGTCAATCCGCCCAATGGCCATGCCTTGTGCGCGAGAAAGATCCCAGGTCACGGTCTTGTCCTGCTCGCCTTTACGCACAAGCTTTTCGATTCCCTCCCAGGTCAAACCGGAAATCTTCTCCATAAACTCCGCCGGGACAACGTCCCCAACGACGGGAAGAAGCTCCCACACCGTTTCTAGGATCTGCTCGCCGCCATCATAGAAAGACTTGGCCAGGGCAAGCTTGAGGTCGAGCAGGTTTCCTTCCTTGCCAGGAGCATCGGTTACCTCGCAAACAAGCTTGCCCTTCTTTTCGTCCTGGAGCACCTTGATGTTGACGTCCTCATTGGACGCTGCGGACTGCTTGAGCTCAGCAAGGGAGGAAGGCTTGGTGGATTCTGCATCTTCAACATCGGCCGCAGACTCATCGGTTTCTGCTTCGAGCTCGTCCAATGCTTCATCGCCAGCGTTACTTTCCTCAAGCAAGTGGCCGTCTTCATCAAACTCAATACCGTTGACGTCAACGGTATTGTCGGTGGTCTTTTCCTCGACGAAGGTGGTGTTATCTTCCGCGGCAAAGGAAGACGGAACGGCGGTGACAGCAGAGAACGTGGCGATAGCCACTGCGCTGGCAATTAGGCGAGAAGAACGGCGTGCTCCCATCGGAAATCTCCTTGTGTTGTGCAATATACGGATTTTCATGTCTACTCCGTCGCTGAGAACGGCATCGCCGCCAACAAAGATGTAGACGGCGGAAACATTACACAGTAATGACAATCTTTTCCAGTTAGTTTTTCAGTTTTCCTCAAGGTGCTAATCATGGTTCTTTATTGGTTTTCCACGCCCACATGGAATAACGGAAAATTAATTAGTCCACCGTTAGCCAAAAACTTTTTCAGGGTTACCTAACGCTCGTCCCCTTAAGCGCCCCTAAAAGGAGGTAAAACTACACCGGCCACCGAGAGAGGGAATCTCGGTGGCCGCTAAAATCCCCTTGCTTAAAGCAAGGAAGTCTAAAAATCTATGCGGTTGTGGCCCTGCGGGCTGCCTCACGCTTGGCGCGAACTTTTTCTACGACCGCAGCAATGCGGGCGCGCTCTTCTAGGAACTGCGGCGGGTTATGTCCACGCATTGAGCGCACGTACGCTGGGTGCGTATCGAGCACGGTGTGCTTCCATGCCTGTACGGCAATGAGTGCGGATTCTCCGGTGCATTTGTACAGGTGCGGCAGGGAGACCATGTCGAGGTTGCGAGCGACGGCATCGGTTTGCGCCAGCACGTAGTCCACGACTTCACGCAGGTAATCTGCTACCGCCTGCGTGCGCTGGCGCAGAGCTTCTGCCAATTCATGCACGACGATGGGCTTGGCAATGGGATAACGCTCATCCAACAGGCGCGGGGTGAGCTGCTCTGGCTCCTCCGCATCATTCGCACCAGAAGGAGCGGCAGAAATGGTCCCAGATCGCACACCAGACACGAGTGCTTGGCGAAGCCCAATCAGCTCACCCACGCAGCGCCCCGAGTCCACGCGAGCATCGTCGACGATATCGCCGAGCTCTGCCAAGCAGTCCATGGACAGTTCCTCATCCCAATCCTCAATGGCTTCAATGAGGTGTTCGAGGTATTCCGCGACTTCGTCGCCGATATTGTAAATCTCCTGGGTGAGCTCGCGGTGACGCAGCTCGGCGGCGATCTTCTGCATAGGCTTCGAGCCACTCCTTCCGCAGTTTTCATTTTCTAACCTCTAGTAGAGGTTGAGGTTTTCGGCGACGACTCATGACTCTATGCCAGATCAGCCACCGCGGGAGCGCGACACTCCGAAGCGTTTCACAGGTTTATGGCAGGTTCGCGGTTGCGCCCTAATTGACCTGCAAGAAAGTAAACACCCGAGGATTAGAATCCCCGGGTGTACCCGTTTCGTTTCTTTCTAACGCTTGTAAATGTGCTCGATGGCGCTGGCATAGCGTTGCGCCACCACGTTGCGCTTGACCTTCATCGTTGGCGTGAGCTCATTTTCATCCTCAGTAAGGTCACTTTCTAGGATGTAGAACTTCTTAATGCCTTCCGCGTGGGAAACTGTGGAGTTCACCTTGTTGACGGCGTCTTGCACCTCGGCGCGCAAGGTGGCGTCGGTAGCAATATCGCTCATGGAGCGGTTTTCTGGGATATTGTGGTCCAGCTTCCACCGCTTGAGGATGTCCGGGTCCAACGTGATGAGGGCTCCCACGAACGGCTTGCCATCGCCTACCACCATGGCCTGCGAGATCAGCGGGTGGCCGCGCAAAATATCCTCCATCGGACCAGGCGAGACATTCTTGCCACCTGCGGTAACAATCAGGTCCTTTTTGCGGCCGGTGATGGTGAGCTTGCCATCATCGTCGATTTCTCCTAAGTCACCGGTGTTGTACCAGCCATCCTCAAAGGCTTCCTCTGTGGCTTCGGGGTTATTCCAATATCCCTCGAATACCATGCCGCCCTTGATGCAGACTTCGCCGTCATCGTTGATCCGCAAGGTAACTCCGCCCAGCGGTGGGCCTACGGTACCAATGGACTGGTCTAGGTAGTCCACGGCCGCGGCCGCAGCGGTCTCGGTCAGACCATAGCCTTCAAAAATGGGAATGCCGATGCCGCGGAACCAGTGCAACAAATCGTGGCCCATCGCGGAACCACCGGTAATGCAGTATCGAACATTGCCACCCACGCCCTGGCGAATGGTGGAATACACCAGCTTGTCAAAGAGCTTGTGCTTAATTTTCAGCAGGCGGTCTGGGCCGTCCGGCGTATCGAGGGCCTTGGAGTATTCGATGGCGATTTTTTCGGATTGTTCAAAAAGGAAGCTCTTGATGCCAGAATCCGCCGCCTTCGATGCCGCGGAGTTGCGGACCTTTTCAAATACGCGCGGCACGCCCAAAATCACGTTGGGGCGAGAGCGGGCGAACTCGATGGAGATGGTGGAAAAATCGGACCAGTGGTTCTGCGAGGCACCGCGAATGGCCACGGCAATCGATACGGCGCGGGAAAAGACGTGGGCCAAGGGCAAAAATGTCAGCGTATGGCTGCCCGGCACGGCGAAGACGCCGATGGGATTGGTGGTCAGAGCCCTAGCTTCCGAGAGCCAGTTCCGGTGCGTCAGGATGCAGCCCTTCGGGCGGCCGGTGGTGCCGGAGGTATAAACCAAGGAGGCCAGGTCATCGGTATTGGTGGCGGCGATGCGGGCAGACACCTCGTCGGTGCCAACGCTGCGGCCTTCGAATTTCAAGGTATCGATGGCGGAGGAATTAATCTCTAATACGCGCCGCAGCTGCGATGGTGAGCCCTTCAGATTCGGTTCCCCATCGTCTTGCAGGACCAAGTTTTCTACCAATTCGGAGTGCTCGCGGGTTTCGGTAATCGCCAGCACCGCCCCGGAATCCTCGATAATCCAGCGCACCTGGGAGGCGGACGAGGAAGGATAAACCGGAACCGATGCCGCACCGGCGGCCCAGATGGCATAGTCCAGCAGGGACCATTCGTAACGGGTAGCAGAAATCAGGGCGATGCGATCTCCCTGCTCCACGCCTAGCGCGATTAAGCCTTGGGCTACTTCAAAGACCTCATCGATAAACTCTTTACCGGTGACATTGACCCACTCATAATTAGCTGGGCGGGTAAACATGACGCCGTGCGGGCGCTTCTTCGCGGTATCCATCAGGGCGGTGAGGCAGGTCTCCCCCGGCTCAATGGTAAATTCCGCCGGGGTGTGCACTTGTTGCAGGGTCACGCGATATCCTTTCGCACAGCTAATAATAATCTCTGCCTACTGTACCAACCAGATGGCTTATCAACGCGTTTTACCCACGATCGAAGCTGTAATCACTCAGGGCTTATAACATCAGGGTGACTCATTTATTGGTGCAGACCACCGGCCCACGCTAAGGCCACAGGCTGCCGATGAGCGCAACGATAAGAACTAGCGCAATCATCGACCACAGCGTGAGCGAGACCCGGGATTTGGGCAGGGAGCGCTTGCGGCGAACAGGCTGGGAGGTGCCGGCAACTGGTGTGGTTGCAGCTCGCTCATCCTTTTTTCGCTCTGGATCCCACAGGCCCTCGCGGGGATCGACCGGCTGGATCCTATCCGAGCTGGCGCTGGGCACGTCGCCGCTCGCGGCGTTATCGCCCGCGCCCTCCGAATGTTGTTCAGCCATGGTCTTTTACTGTAGTGCCGCGCTTGTGAAACTGGGAAATTAGGGCGGCGCTGCGGTCCACGGCCCACATCAGGCACCAGGCCAGCCCAATCATAATGGGAACCACGACGATGACCACGATGATCATCTGTACCCACACAGGCGCCTGCACCAAGAACTGCGAAAATGCGCTGCTCACGTCAGTCAACCACTCCATGGGTCTTTATATTACTGCCCACGGTAATCTGGCAGGTATGTCGAGCGCACAGATACCCGTCACCATTGCCAGCCCATCTGGCCGCATCACCGGTTTTAGCCGCGATGGCCTTTGTTATTTTCATTCGCTGCGCTTTTGCGAAATCCCTAGCCGCTTTTCCCCGGCGCGGGCATTGGATACGCCCCTCGACCAGGATGCGCGCACACCGCAGCCGGATGAGGTAGCTCTCAGCATCACCGCCCCCGATAACGCGGCGGATTGCCCCGTGGTGGTCTATATCCACGGTGGAAGTTTTGAAGGCGGCTCTCATGAGGACGAGCGGGTGCCAGGCACGGTAACGGCCCGCAAGGGCATCATCCATGTGCGGGTGGGATACCGCGTGGGCCTAGCCGGATTTGCCCGCTTTGCTGAGGATGAAGCAGACCGCTACCGCGGGATCGATGACTGCGTGCTGGCTTTAGAGTGGCTGCAAGACAATATCGAATCCTTTGGCGGGGATAAAACGAATATCACCTTGGTGGGCCAATCCGCCGGCGCGGCTATTAGCCTGTGGCTTGCCCGGCGCGATCACTACCGCGGCGCTTTTCGGCGCGTCCTCGCGCTATCGCCTGCCTACCCCCGCGATACCTTTGAGCACCGCGTGGCGGGATTGCACAGGTACCTCTCGGTACCCATCGAACGCAACGCTCTGGAGTCGCTTTCGCCCGAGTCTTTAGAAAAGGGCTACAAAAAGTTCCGCAAGAAGCACCGCTATGACTTGGCCCTGGGCCCGGCACCGCTGCGGGCATCCGAATTAGCTGATATTCCCATAGTGGTCAGCTCCACTCGCGATGAGTTTTACGATCATCCGGCCGGCAAGCGCATCGATAACATGGCCCTTGGCAAATTTATTTGCAATTATCTTTCCCAGCGCTTCGGCTTCCCGCACGGCCGCTACACGCAATGGCGCCAGCTGGCGCAGTACGTTGACCCAGACCGTCTCATGGGCCGGATGATCGGCGACTCCCTCGTTCGCCGCTGGACGGCGCAAGTTGCCAGCGGCGCACCGGGGCCGACCTGGATGATGGAATTTACGAGGAATCTCAAGCCAGCGCTGCACTGCGATGAGCTCTATCCGCTATTCGGCACCGACTGTGAGCTGAACGAATGGCTCTGCCACTTCGCTACCACCGGCGAGCCGGGTTTTCCCCGCTATGGCAGCGACCACCGCGTCCTCGAATTTGATTTGGATACCGGGGATCGGCGCATTGCCTATGCCACCCTGGATTACGTGGCGGCGGCGTTTTATGAAGAAGACTAGTTGGCCAGCTATCGCGCCTGAAGCGCCGCGCGCAATTCGGCTTCTGCCAGTTCCTCGCACATCCATGGGCTAAATGCCGCTGGAACCGCATCGGCCGCGGCGATGAGGCGGGCGGGATCGACCCATTCCCAAGAGTCGACCTCGTCCGGGTTCGGCTGCCACTGCGCTTGGGAATCAAGCTCTACGCAATAGACGGGGCAGATTTCATTTTCTACCAGGCCGGAGGAATCCACCGCACGGTAAGAAAAGGTGGGCAGCACCACGTGCAGGTTAGAAAGCGCGTCTGCAGGAATCCCTAGCTCGAATTCAGCGCGGCGAATGACGGCATCGGCAGTTGGCTCTCCCGGGCCAGGATGGCCACAGAAAGAATTGGTCCACACGCCGGGCCAGGTTTTCTTGCTCAGCGCCCGGCGGGTGATGAGTACTTTTCCGTGGCAGGTAACCCACGCGGAAAAGGCAAAGTGCAAGGCGGTGTCGGTGGTATGCACCTCGGATTTGAGGGCAGTGCCAATGGCCTTTCCATCGGCACCCGCCAGGACTACCCGTTCCGTCATAGGTTCAGGTCACCCACCCAGGTGACGTTTCCAATATGCAGGCGGGCATTCCATAGGTTGCCCGGCGCGACATCGTAGCGATATTGCAGGTTGACCGAGGCGCCCGCACCCAGCGGGTGATCAAGCCCCGGTGGTTCCACCCCGGGCGCGGAGTTTTGGTCATAAGGCAGGGATTGCACCTTAGACCAGCCACCATTGCCGTCGGCGCGTTCGAGGACAGGGTCGTCGAAGGCATCAGTGGGCAGGGCCATTTCGTTTTCATTCTTGAGCAAAATGGTCACCACGGACCCGCCGGAATTACTATCCGCATATACTCCTTGCAGCTCCCAGCTAACGCCGAGGCCGGCATCCTTTACCGGGCTCGCCAGGTTGGAAGTAACTTCCTTATCGTCGGTGTCTTCCGCTTGATAAGGCGCTTCTTCCGAGCTGGAGACGGTGATATTGTCCCCCAACCCGGTCTCTTCCGGCTGGAGAATGCTGCATCCGGCCAGGGTCACGGCGAGAAGGCTGACCACGCCTGCGCCTAAAGTGTGAGAAATTTTCACCGTGGATGGATCCTTTGCACGCGAAGATAACTTTATTTCTGCACAGATACCTTAGCCGAAAGCCCGCCCAAGGTATGCATCTGGGCTGCGCGCCGTGGCGTGTGGCATACTTGTCCGTTGCTTCACTCTTCCCTAGCTGCTTTCTTTCGCGTATTTGAATCGAGTATTTTCCTATGTCTTCCCTAGTGCGCATCGTCCGCAGCGCTTCTGCCCTGTGGCCCTTTTATCTCGGCGTCCTGCTTACCGCGACTATCACCGCCCTCGTCTCGCTGGTGGCACCGTTTTTAACGAGGGAGGCCACCGATGTCATCGTCGAGACCGTACAGTCTGGCGGCGATACCGCAGGCGCCCTGCGCACAGTGCTGCTTTTAGCCTTAGCCTTGTTTATTGCCGATGCCACGAAGGCCCTGTTCAATAATATCGGCGGCTATATCGGCGATGTCATGGTCTCCCGGCTACGTCAAATTTTATCCAATCGGTACTTTGCCAAGCTCTTGGCGCTGCCGCAGGGCTATTACGATGACCAGATCACCGGCACCATCATTGCCCGGCTCGACCGTTCTATCGCCAATATCACGCAGTTTATTCAGTCCTTTGCCAATAACTTCTTCACGATGATCATCCAGACCATCGCCGTATTGGCCATTACCGCGTGGTTTTATTGGCCGCTGACTATCCTGCTTGCGCTGCTATTTCCCGTGTATATGTGGCTTACCGCCCTGACATCTAAGCGGTGGCAGGAATTCGAGGCTATTAAAAACGAACACATTGACCTCGCCAACGGCCGCTTTGCAGAGGTCATCGGCCAGGTCAAGGTCACCAAATCTTTCGTCAGCGAATCGCGGGAACTCAACCATTTTGCCCAGCACTACGGCGGCGTGGTCGAGACCACTAAGCCACAATCGCGCTGGTGGCACACCATGGATACCTTCCGCGGGTTGGCCATGGCGGTCATCTTTTTGGGCATCTACGCCGTCATCTTCTGGCGCACGCTCGAGGGATATTTTTCCATCGGTGACATGGTGATGCTGCTGCAGATGGTGGCCGGAACCAAGCAGCCGGTATTCATGATGAGTTGGATCGTCGATACCGCCCAGCGCGCCATCGCGGGCTCCCGCGACTATTTCCATGTCATGGAGGAAGAAATCGAGCCCACTGCCCCACGCGAGCTCGTTGCTGCCACCACCGGTTCTGGCACCCCAGAGCTGGATCTCACCCCGATAGCCCCGCTGGAGGCCACCCCCGGCGCGCCGGTCTTTGCCTTTAATGACGTGTCGTTTTCCTACGAAGAAGGAAAACCCGTAGTAGAAGACATCTCTTTCACTGCGCATGAGGGCCACAAGGTTGCCCTAGTCGGCGAATCCGGCGGCGGTAAATCTACCTTGGTCAACCTATTGCTCGGCCTCTATCATCCATCGGATGGCGATCTAGTGGTCTTGGGCCACCGCATCGATGATCTCAGCGCGTCCCGGCTGCGCGCCTCGGTGGGCGTAGTATTCCAGGAGTCTTACCTATTTTCTGGCACCATTCGTGAAAACATCGCCTACGGAAAACCCGGCGCCACGCAGGAGGAGGTCGAGGACGTTGCCAAGCGCGCAAATGCACACGACTTCATCCAAGCCTTCCCGGATGGATATGACACGGTCATCGGCGAGCGCGGCTTGAAGCTATCCGGCGGGCAGAAGCAGCGCGTTTCAGTCGCCCGCGCCATGCTTAAAGACGCCCCTATCTTGGTGCTCGATGAGGCCACCTCCGCCCTTGATACCAAGGCGGAACGCGCCGTCCAAGCCGGACTGGATGAGCTGATGAAGAACCGGACCACGCTGATCATCGCGCACCGCCTGTCCACCATCGCGGATGTGGATACCATCATCACCCTAGAGGCAGGGCGGATTGAGGAAATGGGCTCGCCCGCCGAGCTCGCGCAATCCGGCGGCATTTATGCCGAACTACTCAAACTCACTCAATCCAGCTCCGCCGCGGACCGCCGTCGACTCAAAAAGTACGGCTTTGTCACCGGCACCAATTCCCACAGCGAGCACGAAAAATAAAGTGAATAAATCCACTGGGACTGCTGCGTTTAAAGCGTTAAGCTTGTGTGCATGCAGTTTCCTAGCCTAGAAGAGTTGCAAGCCCGCGGTACCCGCAAATGGACCGTCTTCGATGAGGAGGTCCTTCCGCTGTGGATCGCGGAGTCCGATTTCCCCACCGCTCCCGCCGTCAAAAAGGCGGTGCAGGAGATGGTGGACAATGAAACCTTCGGCTATACCCCCTCCCCCAAGGCCTCGGGGCTGCGCGAGGCGGTCGCGGATTTCTATGCGGAGCGCTATGACTGGCGCCCCAACGCCGATCACATCTTCTGGATAGGCGATGTCGTCCGCGGGCTCTTACTCAGCGTGCAGTACTTTACCCGCGATGATTCCCCTGTCATCGTGCCCGTGCCTTCCTACCCACCACTGCTGGAACTTCCCCGCACGGCGGGGCGGGAAAAAATCGAGACCAGCCTCGAGTTAGATGAGATCGAGCAGGCTTTCAAGGACGGCGCCGGTTCCATTCTCTTGGCCAATCCCTATAACCCGCACGGCCACGTCTTTTCGGAAGATTACCTCCGCGGGTTGGTGGAGTTGGCGGAGAAATACGATGCCCGGATCTTGGCCGATGAGATCCATGCCCCGCTGGTGTATGAAGGAAAGCATATCCCGGTGGCATCGCTTAGCGAGGAAGCAGCGCAGCGCACCATCACCGTCACCGCCACCTCCAAGGCCTTTAATACTGCGGGCCTCAAGTGCGCGCAGATCATCTTTTCCAATGCTGCCGATGCCCAGAAATGGAACGGACTTACCGGCGTGGCCAAAGACGGTACCGGCACCTTAGGTGTGCTTGCAGCCGAGGCCGCCTACCGCCACGGTGGGGACTTCCTGGACGAGGAAATTGAATACCTACGCGAGACCCGCGACTGGCTGGTAGAAGAACTGCCGCAGCGCATCCCCGGACTGAAGACCTTGCAGCCGCAGGCCACCTACCTGCTGTGGCTAGACTTTTCCGATACCGCTATCGCCGGCAATCCCCAGCCTGCTAAGTGGCTCCGCGAGAATGCCCGCGTCGCGCTCAACGAGGGCGATACCTTTGGCACCGGCGGCCCCGGCCACGCGCGGTTAAACTTCGCCACCTCTCGCGAAATCCTAGGTGAGGCACTCGACCGCATGGAAAAGGCCTTCGCCGAGCTCGATTAGTTCCCAGCCATCCCGCCCCATTGCGCACGCACTGGGGCTTTTATTGTATTTTCACCATGCTTTGATTTCTCAACAGGTGGGCAGTAATATCTCATTACACGAATAGCCCCTATAGGGCTACAGAATTCACATTCTCGTTCGCGCCCCCGCCACCACGGCGCCGGTGCGGCAGATGGTTTTAGTACGCAATATTAAGGAGCCAAGATGGCTACCCCCACCACTGCCAAGAGCAAGGCCACTGTTGTAATTGCCTCGCTGATGCTCTTTTCGATGTTCTTCGGCGCCGGCAACCTCATTTTCCCACCGATGGTGGGCGTTTCCGCCGGCACCAACTTCTGGCCCGCCGTGCTGGGCTTCCTCGCCGCCGGCGTACTCTTGCCCGTCCTGGCCATCATCGCGGTCGCCATTTCCGGCCGCTCCGTGCGCGACCTGGGCGCGAATGGCGGCGCTATCTTCGGCGTCGTCTTTTCCGCCATGGCCTACCTGTCTATCGGCGCTTTCTACGCGCTCCCGCGCACCGGCGCGGTCTCCATGGAAACGGCGATCACTCCCCTTTTGGGTTGGAAAGGCACCCTGGCCAGCGGTTTATTCAATACCGTCTTCTTCCTCATCGCGTTAGGCCTGGCGTGGAAGCCCAATTCCATCATCGATACGCTGGGCAAATTCCTCACCCCGGCCCTGGTTGCGCTGCTAGTGGTCCTCATTACCTTGGCGGCACTGAATAACCCGCGCGATCCCCAGATGCCCACCGAGGATTACACCTCTTCCCCCATGGTCACCGGCCTTTTCGAGGGCTACAACACCATGGACGCCATCGCCGGCCTCGCCTTTTCCATCGTCATCGTGGGTTCCCTGCGCTCTAAGGGCTTTAAGACCCAAAAATCCTTGGTGAAGGGCACCATCACCGCGGCGCTCGTCGCCGGCGCCCTGCTTGCCGCTATCTACTTGGGGCTGGCTTGGGTGGGCCAGACCTTGCCCGATGGCCAGTCCTATGATTCAGGTGCGCCGCTGCTTGCCGAGGCCGCCAATCTCACCATGGGCACCTTCGGCCAGGCCCTCTTCTCCGCCATCGTCGTCCTCGCCTGCCTGACCACCGCGGTGGGCCTTATCACCGCGACCTCCGCGTTCTTCGAGATGCTGGTGCCTAAGACGACCTACCACCTGTGGGCCTGCATCTTTACCGCGATGTCCATCCTCTTCGCCTTCCAGGGCCTCGACACCGTGTTGTCCATTGCGGTTCCGTTCATCACCTTCCTGTACCCACCGGCCATCTCCCTCATCCTGCTCACGCTCATCCAGCCGGCGGTAAAGAAGTCCGTCGTGTTCTACTGGACCTACCGCCTTGCCCTGTGGGTATCGGTCATCTGGTCCGCCCTGACCGTCATTTCCGCGCAGGGTTGGGCAACCGACGTCCTGGATCCCATCTTGTCGCTGGCGCCCGGCCAAGCCGTTGATCTCGGCTGGATTGTGCCTACCGCCATCGCGGCAATCATTAGCCTGATTGTCGATATCTCTACCAAGGCCGGCGAGAAGCACTCCAACTCCGTGACAGCGGCGGCCGATGCCGACGACGATGCCGTCGTCGATTCCCCGCTCGATGCAGCGGCATCGCCTAAGAGCTAAGCTCCCCCCTCTCCTTCTCTGCCCCGCCGTCGACCCGCATTCCCCGGGTTCCACGGCGGGGTTTCTGTTTGCGGGCGCACTCCACGCACAAGAAGCACGGAATAGCGCCGCCCCGCGCACCGTTGCACTATAGGTACTATCCCCGCGAGAAAAAGGATTATTTTCCCATGACTGATCACGCGCCACTTTCCGTATTGGACTTTTGCACCATCTATGACGGTGAAACCCCTGCCCAATCCATTAACCGGTCGGTGGAATTGGCCCAGGAAGCCGAAAAGCTGGGGTATTCCCGCATGTGGTACACCGAGCACCACAATATGAAGTCCATTATGTCCTCCGCGCCCGCCGTCCTCATCGCGCACATCGGCGCTAAGACGGAGCGCATCCGGTTGGGCTCCGGCGGCGTGATGCTACCTAACCACTCGCCGTATGTCATCGCCGAGCAATTCGGCACATTGGAGGAGATGTACCCAGAGCGCATCGACCTAGGTGTCGGCCGTGCCCCCGGCACGGACATGAATACCTTGGGCCGTGCGCTGCGCCGCGATGGTCAATCCGCCGAGCGTTTTCCAGAAGACGTCAAAGAGCTCAACGCTTATCTGGAGGGCAAGGCCTATATTCCTGGGGTCAGCGCGGTTCCCGGTGCCAATACGAACGTTCCTATCTATATTCTGGGCTCGTCCATGTTCGGCGCTTCGCTCGCGGCAAAGCTCGGCCTGCCCTACGCCTTTGCCTCCCACTTCGCCCCGCAGCACCTCGAGGAAGCAACGACCTACTACCGGGAGAACTTCCAGCCTTCCGAGCGGTTTAGCAAGCCCTACGTCATCGCCGGTGTCAACGTCACCGCCGCCGATACTATGCAAGAGGCAGAAGCTGAGTACGAGCGCGTGTGCTTTAACCGCGTGAAGTCTTTCGCCGGCCGCGGCAAGTACTTGACCGACCAGCAGGTAGAGCAGATCATCGAGTCCTACCAAGGCCAGCAAATCCTGGACATGCTGCGCTACTCCGCGGTTGGCACCACCAAGGAAGTCACCGAATACCTGGAGAAGTTCCAAGAGCACGCCAAGGCCGATGAGCTCATGATTTCCCTGCAGTCCAGCTCGCACGAGAACGTCATCAAGAACATGCACGTATTGGCCGAGGGCTGGCAGCTCGATCCCGCCAACGTGGCGGGCACCCCGCGCTAAACCCCGCCTCGCTGCGCTACACAGCGTCGCGTTGGGCTGCCCTCGGTCTCAACGCTGGCCGCGCGGTGCCACCGAATCCGCCGCACAACAATCCGCTGGGATTGCCCTAATTTATGGCAATATATGCCTCCCCCCGAATGGTTTTGGGGCATTTATGTGTTGAGTAACACACAAGTTATTCTTCATCTATGAAAATTTTGCGTGCGCGCTCAGCGCTGGGCTGTCTCGCGGTGGCGACAGCGCTGGGCACGGTAACAGCTTGTTCAGCGGGCCATACGGCGGTGGTAGATACCTCCGGGAACGAAGCCGCCCTGACGGTGGCGTCCAGCTCGGGAGCCACCTCGCTCGACTTCACCACCACGAGTGGGGCCGCCGCGCCCTCGGTGCTGATGGATAACGTCTATGAGACCTTGGTGCGCATCGATGAAGACGGATCCATCACCCCAGGCTTGGCCAAGGACTGGGACATCAGCGAGGATGCGAAGACCTACACCTTCCACCTGCGCGATGACGTGACTTTTTCCAACGGCGATCCCTTCACCGCGCAGACCGCCGCCTTTTCCATTAATTACGTCAAAAATGACTGGGCCAACGGCATTTCCTCCGCCATGGACCCGGTCGACAGCGCCACCGCGGTCGATGACCACACCCTCAAAGTGCGCCTGGCTAAGCCCTCCAACGGCTGGCTGTGGTCCATGGGCACCACCATCGGCGCGATGATGTCGCCTAAGGGCATGGACGATCTCGCGGCCCAGCCCATTGGCACCGGCCCCTACGAGGTGGCGGGATTCTCGCCCTCGGAATTCGTCTCCTTGCACAAGCGCGAGGATTACTGGGGCACGCCGTCTGCGCACGATGTCACGGTGCGCTACTTCCCCGATGCCATTTCCTCGGTCACCGCGCTGCGCTCGGGCGGCGTGGACGTCGTCTGGGGCGTGGGTAACCCGGAAATCCTCGATTCCCTGGATGATTCCATCGATACCAACGTAGGCACCACCAATGGTGAGGTCCTGCTATCGATGAATAATGACCGCGCCCCCTTCGACGATCCGCGGGTGCGGCAGGCCGTGGCCTACGCCGTCGACCGCAAGGCGGCCAATGACATCGTCTGGTCTGGCATGGCCACCGATACCGGCGGCGCGCCCATCCCACCTACCGATCCGTGGTTCGAAGGCAAGAATTACTACGACTTCAACCCGGATAAGGCCCGCTCGCTGCTTGCCGATGCCGGCGCCCAAGGCACCCCGCTCACCATCACCGTGCCTACGCTCTACTATGCCCAGGCCATCTCCGAGCTGCTGTACTCGCAGCTTTCCGATGTCGGATTCGACGTCACCCTCGAAACCGCCGAGTTCCCTGCCGTGTGGCTGGGCCAGGTCCACGGCGCTAAGGACTATCAGATGTCGCTTATCTCCCACGTGGAGGCCCGCGATGTTCCGGCGCTTTTTGGCAACCCGGATTATTACCTGAATTATGATTCCGCCCGCACGCGCGAGCTGCTCGAAAAGGCCGATACCGCGAAACCTGAAGACTATCCCCGCCGCATGACGCAGGTCGTGGACCAAATCATGGCCGATGCCGGCGCGCTGACCGTGATGAATATGCCGAATGTCGTTCTAACGCGCCACGGCATTAGCGGCTTGCACACCGATCAGGTCACCGACGCCATCGTATTGCGCGATCTCACCGACGACAAGGAGGACCAATGAGTACCTCTCGGGCCCAGGCCATAATCCGGCCGCTGCTGCGCTTTGTGCTCACGCTTTTTCTCGCCTCCCTCATTATCTTCGCGCTCATGCGCGCCGTGCCCGGCAACCCGGCGCGCGTCGCGTTGGGCGTTAATGCCACTGAGGACGCCATCGCCGAGCTCAGCGCAGATCTCGGCCTCGACCGGCCGCTCATCGCGCAATACGGCGAGTGGATGAAGGGCCTCGCTACCGGTGATTTTGGCAAGTCGCTGTCCTCGCAGCAGGACATCACCCCTCTGGTTGTGGACCGCCTGCAGGTCACGCTCATCCTCATCGGCCTGGCCATGGCCTTGGCGCTGGCCTGCGCGATTCCCATCGGCATGTGGCTGGCGCATAACCGCAATTCGCGGGTTGCCGGCCTGGTCTCCGCGGGAACGCAGTTGGGCATCGCCGTGCCAAGCTTCTTGGTCGGTATCATCTTGGTGGCCATCTTTGCGGTCCACCTGGGCTGGCTGCCGGCCAATGGTTGGGTGCCGCCCAACCGCGGCGTGGGCGATTTCCTGCGCCACCTGATCCTGCCGGTCATCGCGCTGGCCCTGGTCCAGGGCGCCATGCTCACGCGCTATATGCGCTCCTCGGTGCTCGACGTTATGGACCAGGACTATATCCGCACCGCGCGCGCCCTGGGCGATTCCCCGCGGGAGGCCCTGCACCGCCACGGGCTGCGCAATGCCGCGCTGCCGGTGCTGACGGTGTCTGGCCTGCAATTGACCTCGATGGTGGTAGGCGCCGTGGTCATTGAATCCGTCTTCGTCATCCCCGGCGTGGGTTCCATGCTGCTCGATGCTGTCTCCGTGCGCGATCTGACCACGGTGCAGACCCTCGTCATGCTGCTGGTCACCTTCGCGCTGGCAGTCAACATGCTTACCGATGTCGCCTACCGCCTCATCGACCCCCGAATCAAGGCAGGTGACGCGCGATGAAAATGCGTTTTTCTGGTTGGCTAGGCGCCGTGCTCGTCGGCGCGGTCGTGGTAATCGCCCTCGTATCGCTGGTGTGGACGCCGTACGATCCCACCCTCGCCCAGCCGGGCAGCCGCCTATCCGGCCCCACCGCGGATCACGTCCTAGGCACGGATCGCTACGGGCGCGATACCGCCTCGCGCATCATGGCAGGCGCGAAAATCACGGTCTTCGTAGGGCTTATCGCCGTCGGCATCGCCGGTCTTATCGGCATCCCGCTCGGCATTATGGCCGGCATGCGCCGCGGCACCTGGGTAGAAGCGCTCATCATGCGCGGCGCCGACGTGGTGATCGCCTTCCCGGCGCTCTTGCTCGCTATTATCGCCGGCGCAGTCTGGGGCCCATCGACGTTAACGGCCATGATTGCCATCGGCATCTCCGGCATCCCGTCCTTTGCCCGCGTGGCGCGTTCTGGCACGCTGCAGGTAATCACGCAGGACTATATCGCCTCCGCCCGCATCTCTGCCGTACCTGGATGGAAGGTTGCGGTGCGCCACGTGCTGCCGAATATCGCAGGCCTTATCATCGTCCAAGCCTCCATATACTTCGCCCTCGCCATCTTGGCCGAGGCAGGCCTGTCCTACCTGGGCCTAGGCACTCCTCCCCCAGCCGCATCGTGGGGCCGCATGCTGCAGGATTCCCAATCGCTGCTGAGCACCGATCCCCTCCAAGCCCTCTGGCCAGGACTTGCCATCGCCGCCACGGTCTTGGGCTTTAACCTGCTTGGCGATGCCCTCCGTGATGCCCTCGACCCCCGCATGAAAGGAGCCACGCGATGAGCCTTTTAAGCGTGCGCGATCTCAGCCTCAGCGCCTCTGAATCCTCCCTCGTCGGCCCGCTTAGCTTCGAGCTCGAGGCTGGCGAAAAGCTCGGGATCATCGGCGAATCCGGCTCCGGTAAATCACTGACCGCGTTATCCATCATGGGCCTGCTACCCACGGGCATTTCCGCCACCGGCGAGATCACCGTAGCCGATCACCAGATCATCGGCGCGCGGGATTCCGCCATCCGCCCACTGCGGGGAAAGACCATGGCCATGGTCTTTCAAGAACCCATGAGCGCACTGGATCCCTTGATGCGCATTAGCGCCCAGCTCACCCACGCCGGTGCGCACGATATCGCCGCTGCCTTGGAAGAAGTCGACCTCGATGCCGATCTCTCCTCCCGCTTTCCCCACCAGCTATCCGGCGGGCAGCGCCAACGCGTGCTCCTGGCCATGGCCATGGCGGGAAGCCCTGACGTGCTCATCTGCGATGAGCCCACCACCGCCCTCGATGCCACCACGCAAGACGGTGTCCTCCGCGTCATCGAGCGCGTTACCGAACAACGCGGCACCGCACTGCTTTTTATCACTCACGACCTCAAGGTCATCCAGCGCATGTGTCCGCGGGTGCTGGTCATGCGCGATGGCTACACCGTGGAGGAAGGCCGCACCGAACGCGTGCTCACGCAGCCGCACCACGCCTACACCCAAGAGCTAGTCTCGGCCTCGCAGCCGCCCGACTTCGCCCTTGCCCCGGCGGGTGGGGAGAAGGACGCGGTGGTATTGGAGGGCATCGGCAAGCAGCATGGCTCCCAGGCCGCGCTGGCAGGGATCGATCTCCGCGTGCGTCGCGGCGAGCGGCTCGGCATCGTCGGCGGTTCCGGTTCCGGCAAAACCAGCCTGCTAAAAATCGTCTCTGGGCTCGATGCCCCCACCTCTGGAACCAGCACCGTGGACGGGCGCGTGCAGATGGTCTTCCAAGACCCGCAAGGTTCGCTGAACCCGCGGCTAAAGATCTGGAAATCCATCGCCGAGGCCATGCCCGGCCGCCTGCCCAAATCCGAGCAGCGCGAGCGCGCCGCCGCCGCGCTGGAAGAGGTAGGCATTTCCGGCAAGGCGCTCGACCGCTACCCCCACGAGTTTTCCGGTGGTCAGCGCCAACGCATCTCCATCGCCCGTGCGCTGTGTGGTGAACCGGATATCCTGCTTGCCGATGAAGCCGTCTCCGCCCTCGACATGTCCGTGCAAGCCCAGGTGCTGGAACTACTCGCCCACCTCATCGAGGACCGCGGGCTAACCCTGCTGTTTGTCACCCATGATCTCTCCGTGGTGCGCGGCCTCTGCGATAGAGTCGCCGTGCTCAACCGGGGCGAATTGGTCGAACAAGGTCCCACCGAGCGCGTGTGGTCCGCGCCCACCAGTGACTACACCCGCCGTCTCATCGCCACCGCAGGGCAGTAGGGCGGCTCGAGCGATTTTACCCACGGCGTAGGGTGGTTGCGGTAGAAGTTTCTAGCGAAAGGAGTCCAACAGGCTCGTGAGCACCGACCACCCCATCCCGCAACGCCCCAGCACCACCCAACTGTTGACCGCTTTTAATACCGCCTCCGTGCGGTGGCCCGGCGCGCTACGCGCCGGGCTGGCAATCCTTATTCCCGGCGCTTGTGCCCTGCTTACTGGCCACGACTACGCCATCCTGCTGCTGGCCACTGGTGCCTTCGCCGTGATTTTCGGCGAGGGCCATCCCTTTCGCACCCGGCCCCGCGTCATCCTCATTGCCGGCCTAGCCCTGACCACCGTGGCCACCGTGGGCGTGCTGGTCGGCCACCTGATTTTCGTCCCCGGGCACGGGCACTGGTGGCTGCTGCTCGCCGGCCTCTATTCCCTCCTGCTCGCCGCGCTCTGCGGCTTTACCCAAAACGCGCTGCGCCTGCCGCCGCCGGGCGCCTTCTTCCTCGTCTTGGTCGGCGGCGGTTCGGTGATGCTGGCGCGGACGGATACGAGCGTCGGCCAGCTCTTCTTCTGGTCCCTAACCGGCGTGCTGGCCAGCCTGATTTTGGGCATGGCGCCCGCGCTTATTGATGTTCACGGCCCCGAACGCCGCGCCGTCGCTGCCTTAGAGAAGGCCACCGCTGCGTTCGTCTCCGGCGAAGATGATTCCCTCGCCCGCCACCACCAAGCCCAAACGGCGCTCTCAACAGCCTGGCAAGCGCTTGCCGATGCCGGCGTCATCCGCGGCGGCCGCATCATCAATACCGCCGCTGCGGGCTTGGTGGATCGCACCTTACAAGCCCAAGGGCGCATCGTCGCGCATAACCGCGCGCTGGATTTAAAATTCTCTTCGGACCTGCTGACTGATTACGCCACCGATGTAGATCCACACCGCACCGCCATCCCGCACACCCGCCCGACTGGCCGCTACCGCATCTACCGCGCCGCGGTGCGGGATTCGCATGCCATGGTGACCACGCAAAAGATCGTGCTGTCCGCCGCCATCACCACGGTGGTCAGCCTGTCCTTAGGTTTTGACCGCCCGGACTGGGGCGTGGTCTCCGCCTTCCTCATGCTGCAGTGGGGACCAGACCATGTCGCCGGCACCGTCCGCGGCATCCACCGCATGCTCGGCTCCATCGTTGGCGTCATGCTGTTTTCGGTCTTTCACTACTTCGGCGTGTCCGGGTGGAGCTTGCTTTTGGCCCTCGCCGCCTGCCAATTCTGCGCAGAGATTTTCGTGGCCAAGAACTATGCCATCTGCGTCATCTTCTCCACCCCGCTCGCACTGCTGATGGGCAATTCCGCCCAGCGCCCCCTCTGGCCCACTATCCAGGCGCGCATCAGCGAGGTCCTCATCTCCATCATCGTGGCCACCATCGTACTGTGGTTCTGGCAGCGCTCCGCGCCCGTCCGCAACCAGCACCGCCTGCAAACCCGCGCCATGGAATCCATGTCCACCCTGCTCGGGCTGCTTTTTATCAATACTCCCGAAGAGGTCCTGGCCAGCCGCCGCGACCTGCAATACGAGCTGCTATCCGAGCGCCGCGCCATCCAATCCCTCGCCGCCGATAACCCCGCCACGGCCCGCGAATTGTGGCCACGGCACATCGCCATCCAGCACGCGGGCTATTTCTTGCTCGACTATTGCTCCACGCACCCGTTCAGGAATGCGAGCTGGGAGGAACTGGACGGCATCATCAAGCAGATTCACGCCGCGCATGCCCAACCGCGCTAGCTTGTGGAATGCGTTGCGGTACTGAACAATTGGAGCCACTACCCCTCGCCGAGCTAAGGACACCGTGACTTCTTCCTCCCGCGCCTACAAGCGCTCCCTCGAACCGCACGATAAGGGCAGCGCCGTCGGGCTCTACCCGCACAATATGCACCCTGGGCTGGTGCCCGGCATCAGCGTTGAGGACCAACGCAACCGCTTCGGCCTGGATAAATCGCTATTTTCCATCACCGCCGTCCTCATCGTGGCCTTCATCATTTGGGGCATTACCATGCCCGATAACCTGGCCGCCGCCTCCTCCACCGCCTTTAACTGGGCCATCACCAATACCGGATGGCTGCTGAATATCACCATGCTGCTAGCCACCGTGACCATGGCTTATATCGGGTTCTCCCGCCTCGGCCGCATCAAGCTTGGCACGGATACGGAAACGCCCGAATTCAGCTACTTCAGCTGGGTAGCGATGATGTTTGGCGCCGGCATCGGCGTCGGCATCTTCTTCTACGGCCCATCCGAGCCGCTATCGCACTACCTCAGCCCTCCCCCGCACACCGTGGATAATGGCAGCTCCGTCGAGGCACTGCACCAGGCAATGGCCCAGTCGCACTTCCACTGGGGCATTTCCCCATGGGCGGCCTACGCCTTAGTCGGCGCGGCCATTGCCTATTCCTCCTACCGGCGCGGGCGCGTTCCCCTCATTTCTTCCATCTTCCAGCCGCTCTTCGGCTCCCGTGCCACGGACGGCCCGCTGGGCAAGCTTATCGATGTCATGGCGCTTATCGCCACCCTCTTCGGCACCGCCGCTACCTTGGGGCTTTCTGCTATTCAAATCGGCCAGGGTGTCAGTATCATTCGCGGCGCGGGCCCCATGACCAATTCCGCGCTCATCATCGTCATCGCCGTGTTAGGCTGCGCGTTTATTATCTCCGCGGTCTCCGGCGTCGCGCGCGGCGTGCGCTATCTGTCCAATTTCAATATCACCTTGACCTTGGGACTTATTGCCTTCGTCTTCTTGGTCGGGCCCACCCTATTGCTGCTGAACCTGATTCCTTCGGGCATCGTGACCTATATCGATCAATTCCTGCCCATGATGGCCAAGGGGCTGTCCTGGGGCGATGAGACCATAGAATTCCAGTCTTACTGGACGGCGTTTTACTGGGCCTGGTGGATTGCGTGGACGCCGTTTGTTGGCATGTTCGTCGCCCGCATCTCCCGCGGCCGCACCATTCGCGAATTCGCCGCCGTGACCATTTTCGCCCCCACCGCCATTTTGGCGCTGGCTTTTACCATCTTTGGCGGCACCGCCATTACCTTCAGCCGAGATGGCGTAGAGGGCATCGACGGTGAATCCTCCAATGAACAGGTGCTCTTTTCGATGTTCCAGGATCTTCCCCTTGGCACCATCACCCCCTTTATCCTTTTGGTCATCCTCGCGGTCTTCTTTGTCACCTCGGCTGACTCCGCATCCGTGGTCATGGGCACCATGTCCTCCAAGGGCGATCCAACCCCGAATAAGCTCATCGTCATCTTTTGGGGCCTGTGCATGATGGGAATTGCCATCGTCATGCTGTTGACCGGCGGCGAAGACGTGCTCACGGGCCTGCAAAACCTCACCATCCTGGCAGCGCTGCCCTTCTGCCTCGTGCTGTTGACCATGATGGTGGCGTTCATCAAGGATCTGCGCTCTGATCCGATGTTTATCCGCCGCACCTATGCTCGTTCGGCGATGGACAATGCGGTCATGCGCGGCATCGCAGAGCATGGCGATGAATTCGAGTTCTCCGTCCAGCACGCCGAAGACGGCCGCGGGGCCGGCCATGACTTCGATTCCGCCGCAGACCGCTACACTGAGTGGTACCAGCGCACGGACGAAGAAGGTCGAAACGTCGATTATGACTTCGAAACCGGCGAATGGTCCGATGGCTACGACCCAGAGGAGGAGAAGTAATGGGTCTTCCCAGCGACGTCGTCCTCGACGGCTACACCCTCATAGAGCAGCACGAGATTGACCACGAATTCTTATTGCGCGGATCGCCGCTTAGCACGAACACTCCCCTGCTCTTCGCACTCACCATCGTCGGCATCGTACTCGTGGCTGCCAGTTTATTTCTACGCGGGCGCGGGCGGATCATCGCCGGTGTACTGGGCGCGGTGCTCGCAGTAAGCAAGCTGTGGTGGATGCCCTTCGCCTTGGCGCGGCGCTTCGATGACGGCCAGGTCTTCGGCTATACGCTCAAGTACTTCCCGCAGTACTGGCCGGTAGCCTCCATCATTGTCGGCGCCATCGCGCTCATCGGCCTCGGCTCTGCCGTTATCCGCCGACATTAACATTATTTCTGCACGCCGGCGGCCTCGCGCATGGCCTTGGTCTGCGCGGAAGGGTGCTCGTTTTCGGTGGCCAGTCGCTCGAAAGCCACGGCGGCGAGCGCCGCCGCTTGCATGCCGAGCACGGAGTCATCAAAACGCATCATCGGCGAGTGATTCCACTCGCGCTGGTTTTCGGGCGTCGAAGGGTTGGCCGTGCCCATCCACATAAACGTGCCCGGCACTTGGGAAAGGACATAGCCGAAGTCCTCAGAAGCCATCATCGGGGCCTCGAAGGGCTGCATGTTTTCTGCGCCAAACATCTGCCCCCACAGCGTGGCGGCGAATTGATTCTCCCGCGGGTTCGTCTTCGTCGTGGGATACAATACCTCGAAATCCACCTGCGCGGTACACCGGTGCGAGGCAGCCACCGAGCTGGAGACCTCGGTGATCATTTGGCGGACGGCGTCGATCTTTTCATCGCGAAGCACGCGCACTGTAGCCCCCAGGGCTGCGCGATCCGGAATGGCGTTATACGCACCATTGCCGGCCCAAAGGTTGGTCACGGTGATAACGATGGGCTCCAGCGCGTCAAAGCGGCGCGTCAGCGCGGTCTGCAGCGCCATCTGGATTTCTGCCAGCGCCGCGACAGGATCAATGGCATCGTGCGGGCGCGACCCGTGTCCGCCCTTACCTAGCACCGTAATAGTCAGGTTGGACGAGCTCGCCATCATCGGCCCTGGGACATAATGGAACGTTCCCCGGTCCTGCGGGCCCACGTGCAGGCCGTAGGCGGCAATCGGGCGCCGGCCGGCGGCATCGAGCACGCCTTCTTCAATCATCGGCTGCGCACCGCCAGGGCCTTCTTCGCCGGGCTGGAACATAAACGTGACATCACCATGCAGCTCCTCCCGGTGCTCGCACAGCATACGCGCCGCCCCAATCAGGCCCGCTGTATGCAGGTCATGGCCGCAGGCGTGCATAAATTCGTTAATCGATGCAAAGGGGCTGCCGGTTTGCTCATGTACCTCCAGCGCATCCATGTCCGCGCGCAGCAGCACCGATACCGGCCGCTCGCCGCGCTTGCCGCCGCGCAGGACCGCCACCACGGAGGTAAGGTCCTGCCCCACATGGATCTCTAGCGGCAGGCCTTCAAGCGCCTCAAGGACCTTTTTCTGGGTGCGCGGCAGATGCAGCCCGATTTCCGGGTGGCGGTGCAAATCGCGCCGAATGTCTTGCAGGTCCTCCACCATGGATTCGCCCATGTCCTGAAAAATCTCCGTGGCCGGCTGCTTGCCAATGCGCGCCCGCGTCACCGGCAGCGGCGGCAGCTCCTGCGCTTGGCGCGGGACGGACTTACGGCCGGGGTGGTTGGGGCGGACAATTTTCGTGGGATCAGTCATGTGGGCTCCTTTACTCGCTGTCGTATTCGACAATACCGCAGGTTATCCACAGGGTGAATGGGCGTCGAGGCGTCAGGTGTGACGCGTGGGGCGAGTTATCCACAGGCGGGGCGACGCAGGCTTTCCCGCGGGTGGACGGTGGCTTAACCTCGCAGGCATGACCCGCTTGCAAGACTACGCCCGCCAATTAACCTCGCCGATGGAGCTTCTCGGCGAGGTCTTCGGCCTTGCCGAGGCGGACCTGCGGCGGCTTGGCATTTCCCGGCAGGAATCGCGCGAATTGCTGCTGCTTGCCGATGCCTACTTCGGCCCCACCTCCTTTACCCGCCGCCAGCGCACGTGCCGGGCGACGAAGCACTGCTTAACCACGCTCAAGTTGATTGAAAAATACGTCTCCCGCACCAAGACGAAGCGGGATGCGTGGGCGCTGCGGGCAGAGTTGTGTGGAACTTCGGGGAACATCGACAAGCTGGCGCGCACTCGGCTCAAGGAAATGTATCCTCCCCGCCAGCCCCAGCGCGGGGTGCGCATGACCCGGCGCAAGGGCGGGCCCTCCACGCTGTCTATTACCGGCGATTCCGATTTCATCGCCGACCTGCACTCCACCATTGGGGAGGATTCCCCGCTCGAGGCCGTCGACCGCATCTTCTTCCGCGGTGGTGCCACGCGCCCGGTGGCTAGCACCAATATCGTCATCCACCTCGATGAGCTGGATGAGATATTAAATGGTGGCGGCGAAGAGGTCACGCTGCAGATGACCAACGGTGCCGAAATTTCCGGGGCCAAGTTGGTGGAGAAAAAGCTTGCCGAGGTTGGACTTGTCACCCTCATCCATCCCTTCGAGGGCCCGGTCAACCTCTATAGGACCTCGCGGTTCGCCTCTGAAAAGCAGCGGCTGATGGCCGCTGCCGAAAACCCCTCCTGCCCGTGGGCGGAGTGCAATTATCCGGCCGATAAATGCCAAGTCCACCATCTCCAGGCGTGGAAGCACGGCGGCGAGACGAATATGGACAACCTGACCATTGCTTGCCCCTATCACAACGGCGTCAACGACGATGACCCGCACGCCCCGCCGGTGCGCGGCCGCCTGCATCGACACCGCGGCCGCATCGAATGGCTTCCGCCCTGGGCCTCGCCGCCCGGCTAGGTGCCGCCTTTACTTGATTCGAATGAGCCGGCCCCGAGCAGTTCTGGGGTTCCTAAGTAAGTGGCGCCTTTTCCTACCGTTGCTCTTCTCATTGCCGCCGATAACAACCGCTGGTTTAGCGGTTGCCGGTTTGGCATGCCATAAGCCATCTACCCTGCGGCCCGTATGCTGTGAGACCCGTGCGCCGTAAGGCTCGTGCGTCGTGGGAACCGTGTGCCAGAAGACAGGGCGCCCTGGGATCCGGGCGCCGTGGGATCTTTGTGCCGGGAGAACGGTGCACCGGGAGACCCTGTGCCGACGGTGCGTTGTGGTGTGCCTCCATCGCTGGGTGCTAAGTCAGGGCCTTGGCGCGGTGATAGATGTTCACGAGCGACCAGTGGCTAGCTGGGTAGGAGGTTTTAGGCTTCGAGGAGGCTGCGGCCGAAATAATCGGATTCATCGGTGATGCCGGGAAGCGCATAGAAGTAGCCGCCGCCGTAGGGGCGGATATAGTCAGCCAGCGGTTCGCCTTCGAGGCGTTTTTGCACCGTAATGAACTGTCGTTCCAGGTCCTGCTGGAAGGAGATGAAGACCAGCCCCACGTCGAGGGTGCCATTATCGCGCACGCCGTTGTCGTAATTATAAGCGCGGCGCAGCATAAGTTGGTCAGCGGTTTCTGGGGTGCGGGGGTTGGCCAGGCGGATGTGGGCATCGGTGGGAATGACATCGCCGGTGGCATCATCGAGGTAATCTGGTTCGGCGTGCTCATCGCCGCCCGACAACGGGCCGCCAGTAGTGCGGTCGCGACCGAAGATTTGCTCCTGCTCGGCAATGGAAATGCGATCCCAAAACTCGGTGTACATCGCGATAAGCCGCACCGCCATATAGCTGCCGCCCGCGGCCCAGTCGGGTTCATCCGAACCTGCCCACACGAGCGAATCATAATCATCGGGCCCAGGATTGACGATGCCATCCTTAAACCCCAGGTGATTGCGCTGCGTGCCCGATGGCCGCGGGGAATTCATATAACCATTTTGCCGCCAGCGCACCGCCACATCGCCGCGCGTATGTCGCAAGATATCGCGCAGCGCGTGGAGAACGGTATCGCGTTCATCGGCGCAAATCTGCAAGGCTAAGTCACCGTGGCACATTTCTTCTTGCAGGGAGTCATCGGCAAATGCTTCCATCGCGCGCAGGTGGGCGGGCTTGTGGGCGGCAAGGCCGAAGCGGTCATCGAAAAGCGAATCGCCCACTGCGAGGGTGATGGATAAGTGATCGGCCGGCAGCTCTGGGCCCAACTCGCCCGAATCCATCGCCGGATAGGCGATTCCATCGGGCGCGGGCGTGCCACCAGCGGTTAAGATGCGCGCCCTTTCACTTAGCGTGCGCAGGAGCTTGTCCAAACGGGCTTTTGACTTCACCTGCACGTCCAGCGCCACTATTTCCGAGTATTTCTGCGGGGGATTGATGATGCCTTGCTGGTGTTCGCCGTGAAAATCCAGCGCGCCCGGCTGATCCAAGGAGTCGGTGGTTTCGAGCGGAAGCGAGGTGGGCTCGGCTCCTGCTCTCGGGGCTGCGCCGGCGGCCGCGGAGGCGGCGAGGCCAGACAAAAAGGAGCGGCGGGAAAAGTTAAACGGGCACGGCACTAGTTCATCCTCCGGATAACGGTCATGGTGGCAACCGGGGCGAGCAGCTCATTCGCCTTGGCGACGCCCGCCTGTAAGCGCAAGCGGTCCTCCTGCGGCCAGTCCGCAAAAGCGACGCTAGACGCACCACCGTATTTATCGTCGAATTCCTCAGCAAGGGCGTCCAAGTCCGCGAGCTGGTCGTAGATGGGAGCGGTGTCTAAACCGCGATCCTCGACCAAAGAGCGCACGGGATCCAGCGTCATCCGCGTCGATGTAATAACCCCGCGCAAGGCGGCAGGCAGGGCATGGGCGCCGAAATCGCGCTCGCCGCGCAGGTCAAAGCGCTCGAACTCCTCCATCACCTCATGCGCGCGCAGCCCATAATCCGGGGCGGGGATGGCGAAATGGGCGGTATCGAGGGCGTGGGCGGTTTTGTCGGTGGCATCGGCAAGCGCGGTGGCGGGCAGGGTGGCATCGCTAGGCGGGCGGTTGGACCACAGGATGCGCTCGATGTCTTCGTAACCCTCCAAATCCGGGCCCGGCCACTCCGCGCTGGAATCGTCGAAGGAACGGTAATACTCCAGGTAGTCGAGGTAGGCGGCTTGGGCGGCGGAGCGGGAGGAGGAGGTGGCATCGGCAAGCGCATGCGCGCGCTTTTGCAGCTCCGACACGCGCTTTTTCTGGTTTTCTGCCTGCTTGATGGACACCGCGGCGATCTCGTGATCCGTAATGGGAACCATCTTGGGCGCGTTGCTCACCGTGGACCCCGTTACCGTGAAGGCGTCCGACTCCACGGCGGAGTCGTTGTGAAATACGCAGGTCAGGTGGTAGGTTCCATCCTCCAGCTGCGGATTCCACTCGCGCACGGCAGGGGTGCCGACGCGCTCGAGAACCTGGTAGGCATTGCCCTTATCATCGGAAACGTAGACCGTGAGGGCAAGCCCGGTGGTGTTATTGATCTTCCATTTCGCCTCACCCTGCACGTCCTCTGGCGCCGGGCAGGAATACACATCGCGCACGGCGAGCTCGCGCGTGGGTTGCTCGTCGCTGTGCCCGGCGAGCCTCGCCTGGGCAGCAGTTTGCGGGATGGAAAGCCCAACGGCGAGCGCGAATGCGGTGGCGAAACGGGAAATCTTCATAACTTAGAACGGCAGGTTCTTCAAATCAAGGCCGGGGTGGCCGCTCATGAACCAGCCGATGATGCCGGCGGCGATACCCAGTGCGGCGAGGATGCCGATGATGCCTGCCTTGGAGGACCCGGATGCGGCGTGGTTGGTGTCCGGCTGCTGGGCCTTATCCAGCGTGGTCACGGCAGGAACGCCCTGCTCGGTGACCTTGGTGTCATTCATGCCATCGACAACCGGCTTCAGATTGGTGCCAGCGCGCGAGGTGTCGTCGACGCGCTCGACGGAGCTGTAATCCTCCGCCACCGTGCCATCGGTTTCATTGAGGAAGAGCTTCGGGGCCTTCTCCGCGGCGGCGAAGTCGAACATGCCGGTGAGCTCACCCGCGCGATCATCGAAGGAATCGCCGCCCAAGCGGCCGAGGCCCCAGTTGTCCTGGATGAACTTGGTCACCGAGGTCTGCTCGGTATAGGTGGAATCGATGTGGTTGGTCTTGGCGTAGGGAGATACAACCAGCAGCGGCTGGCGGGTGCCGGGTCCGCACTGGCCGTTCTTATCGCCCTTGATGCCTACCTTTGCGGCAGCGGCGGTGCAGATTTCCTTATCCTGGTGCGGGTCGTCGGAACCATTAAGGATTTCCGGCGCCTTGTGGTCGTACCAGCCATCGGAATCGTCGTAGGCGATGACGACTGCGGTGGAATCCCACTCCGGGGAGTTCTGCAGCTCGTTGATGTAGTGGGTGATAAACGCCTGCTCATCCAACGGGTTGGAGTAGCCGGCGTGGCCATCCTGGTAGTTGGCGGCCTTGAGGAAGGACACGGAGGGCAGGTTGCCCTGCTCGATGGCGGTATCGAAGTCCGCGAGGTCGTACTGGTGGTTCGCCTGGTCGGTCTTGCCAATCATGTCATCGCTGGACGGGGCCAGGTGGTGCGGGTTGGCGGTAGAGGCATAGTACTGGAACGGCTCGTGGTGCGGGTTGTAGTCCGTCTGATTCTGGCCGGTCAGCGTGGTGTGCGAAGAACCGCAGCGGGCGCGGGAGTCCTTCGTCGCCTCATCGGTGGGGCGGAATCCGCCTTGGAACCAGCCCCAGGTGACGTCCTTATCGTTGAGCTGGTCACCGATGTTCTTGGAGTGCATCGCGGTGACTTGGTTGGTACCGGCGGAGGACTTATTGGAGCAGTCATCGAAAAGCGGGTCCGGGTCGCCCACCACGGTGGCGGTGCTGCCGTCCTCGGATACGCCGGCTAGGGCGTGGTTCTTGCCATCCTCGATTTTCTGCTGGTCGCCCGTGGCTGGGTCGTGCATGGTGGCATCCGCAACGGTGCCGGAAACCAGGTTCAGCGCTCCCGGGGTGGAGGGGCCGAAGATGGTGGAAAAGCTGTTGTCATTCAGCGCGAAGTTCTGCGCGTAGTTCCACATGCCGGTCACGGTATTGCCGTCGTAGTATCCCATGGTCATGCCGGGGGGTGGCGTACGAGCCTTCGCCATACTTATCGATGTCCGTGGACACCGTCTCCGGGAACTTGTCCATCTTGCCGCCGTTGTAGGCTTCCTGCTCATCGGCGTAATGGTGGTTCTGGTCCGTGGTTACGGCGTGTTCGGGAGCGATGCGGAAAGGCTTGATGGAGTTGGGGTTCTTCTCCCCCAGCAGGTCAGTATTTTCGAGGTTTTCTGCCCGCGGGGTATCGTCCTTGGCGGTGAATTTGGGGGCGGGCTTCTCGCTGCCCTGGAGTTTCTCGTCGTCGTTATTTGCGGCGTGTGGGTAGGTGCCGAAGTAGTGGTCGAAGGAAATGTTTTCGGAGTAAATGACCACGACGTGATCGATGGGGGTCTTGGTTTCGGCCTGTGCGATACCGGGGACCAAGGAAGTTGTGGCAGCGGCTGCGGCGCACACTGCCACAGCGCGAGAGCGAAGCTTCATCTTATTTTCCGCCTTAAGTCGAGTGAAACAAAGAGGGAGAAAGTGGCTGTGGCTCGCCGAAGAGTCATCGGTCGCTTTCGACTCGAAATTAAACGCCGCCCACCTATAAACCGCAAATACTCAAAAAGGGCATTCCTAGTCTCAGGAATGCCCTATAGGTGCAGCTCAGCCTCGCTTTTAGGCGGCGGCCGCCGCGGAGATTGTTAACTGAAAGTTAAGGTACTATTACGCTGCGCTTTCCAGTGCCTAGTCGTCCCCATCGGTCGACAGCGCCGCCACGAAGGCCTCCTGCGGCACCGACACGGAGCCCAAGGTCTTCATGCGCTTTTTACCCGCCTTCTGCTTTTCCAGCAGCTTGCGCTTACGCGAGATATCGCCGCCGTAGCACTTGGCCAGCACGTCCTTGCGCATGGCGCGGATGTTTTCGCGGGCGATAACCTTGGTACCAATGGCCGCCTGGACGGGGACCTCGAATTGCTGGCGTGGAATCAATTCCTTTAGCTTCTTGGTCATCTTATTGCCGTACCACTGGGCGGAATCGCGGTGGATGATGGCAGAGAAGGCATCGACCGGGTCGCCGTTGAGGAGGATATCCACCTTGACCAGGTCAGATTGCTGCTCGCCGGCCTCCTCGTAGTTGAGCGAGGCGTAACCCTTGGTGCGGGATTTCAACATGTCGAAGAAGTCGAAGATGATCTCACCCAAGGGCATGGTGTAGCGCAGCTCCACGCGGTCTTCGGACAGGTAATCCATCCCACCCATCTGGCCGCGCTTGGATTGGCATAGCTCCATGGTCGGGCCGACGAACTGCTCGGGCACGATGACGGTCATGGAAACAATGGGCTCGTAGACCTCATTGAGCTTGCCTTCCGGCCAGTCCGAAGGGTTGTGAACCCAGCTTTCCTCGCCGTCTTCTGCCACCACGCGGTAGGTCACGGACGGGGCGGTAGAAATCAGGTCGAGGCCGAACTCGCGTTCCAGACGGTCGCGGGTGATCTCCATGTGCAGCAGGCCCAAGAAACCACAGCGGAAGCCGAAGCCAAGGGCGACGGAGGTCTCGGGCTCGAAGGTCAAGGAGGCATCGTTAAGCTGCAGCTTTTCCAGCGCATCGCGCAGGTCGGGGAAATCGGCCTGGGAGATGGGGAAAAGCCCGGAATAGACCATCGGTTCAAGGTCCTTGTAGCCCTTGAGTGGGGTCTCGGCGCCGCCGTGGGACCAGGTAACGGTATCGCCCACCTTGGTCTCGCGCACGTCCTTCACGCCAGTAATGAGGTAGCCCACCTCGCCGGGGCCCAGGCCATCGCACTTTTGCATCGTGGGCGAGACGATGCCGATTTCCAGCAGCTCGTGGTTGACGTTGGTGGACATCATCGTCACCTTCTGGCGCGGGGTGAGCTTGCCATCCACCATGCGGATATAGGTCACCACGCCGCGGTAAGTGTCATAGACGGAGTCAAAAATCATCGCGCGCGCGGGCGCATCGGGCTCGTACTCCGAGGACGGCGGCGGCACCAACTCGCAGACCTTATCGAGCAGCTCAACCACGCCTTCACCGGTCTTGCCCGATACCTTCAGCACTTCCTCGGGCTCGCAGCCGATGATATTGGCGATTTCCAGCGCGTACTTATCTGGGTCCGCCGCGGGAAGGTCGATCTTATTGAGCACCGGGATGATTTCCAGGTCATTTTCCATCGCCAAGTACAGGTTGGCGAGGGTTTGGGCTTCGATGCCCTGGGCGGCATCGACAAGCAGGATGGCTCCCTCACACGCCTCGAGCGCGCGGGAGACCTCGTAGGTAAAGTCCACGTGGCCGGGAGTATCGATCATTTGCATGACGATCTGCTCGCCTGCCGATGCCCCCGATTGCGGCACCCACGGCAGGCGCACGTTCTGCGCCTTAATAGTAATGCCGCGTTCGCGCTCGATATCCATGTTATCGAGGAACTGGTCACGCATATCGCGCTCCGCAACCACCTTGGATAGCTGCAGGATGCGGTCTGCCAGCGTCGACTTTCCGTGGTCGATGTGAGCAATAATGCAGAAGTTACGGATCCGGGAGGGATCCGTAAACGTCGTGGCCGCAAAGTTTTCAGACATACGTCTACAATAGTCGACATGAATTCCGGCATGCTCACCCGTCTGCGCGAGGCGCTCGGAATCAGCGAGCGCGAGCCCGTGGACTCCGGCCTCAACCGCATCAACTCCCAGTTAGGGCTGGACAGGTCCACCCAGAGCCACGAGCCGCGCAAGGCCGCCTCCATCCAGGTCGAGGCCACCGCGGCGCACCCCCGCTCCATCTTCTTCTCCCCCGATATGGATGGCCAGGCCGATTCCGGCGAGGTGGTGTGGGTGTGGACGCCTTCGGAAGGCAAGCAGTCCCCTCCCCGCGAGCGCGCCATCTTGGTGGTCGGGCGCACCCGCACCACGGTGACGGGCCTGCTCATTTCCGCCAACCCGGAGCATGCGCTTGACGATGCCTGGCTCGAAATCGGCTGCGGCGAATGGGACGCCTCTGGGCGCAATTGCTGGGTGCGCTTGGATCGTTTATTGGAGGTTTCCGAGGAGCAGGTGCGCCGACAGGGCATCCTTTTTCCAGAACGCAGGTTTGAAAGGATTGCGAACCGCTTGCGCTCGCGCTATCACTGGGCGTAGTTCTGCGGCGCGGCGCCCGCAAACTTGGCCGATGCGCGGTTGCGCTGCTACTATGTGCAAGTTACTTACTTTCCGGGCGCGTTGGTCGGGGCGGGCAGGACCTTGGGTTCGCTCTTCGAATACCAGCGCCGAGCGCTTCCCTCGTTCTTAGCGAGGGGATTCGCGGGACACGTCCGGCAGGTTTGTTTCTGAATCAATCATCTTCGATTATCAAGAGGTATTTTCATGGCTAATATCAAGTCCAAGCAGAAGCGCGTTCTGACCAACGAGAAGTCTCGTCAGCGCAATAAGAGCGTGCGTTCCGCGGTTCGCACCGAGATCCGCAAGTTCCGTGCGGCCGTAGAGGCTGGCGACAAGGCTGCAGCAGAAAAGCAGCTGCGCGTTGCTTCCCGTGCGCTGGATAAGTCCGTTTCCAAGGGCGTCTTCCACCGCAACGCTGCTGCCAACAAGAAGTCCGGTTTGGCCACCGCCTTCAACAAGATGGACTAGTAACTAGCCTTCTTGTCTCCCCCGAGCAAAGCGCTGCCTGTGTGCAGCGGCTTGTTCGGGGGATTTTTATTGCGCCGGTTTTGTTGCGTCGGATAGACCTAGGCTAGGTCATCGTCGAAGTAAGCCTCGAAAATTTTACCCGCATCCGCGTAGGCCACCGACAAGGATGTCCGGCCATGGGTTTCCACGAAAGTCTGGATGGCGGTTTGAAACTGCGTGTGGATGATATTGACCGTCGGAATGAGCCTAGGATCCGAGGCCTTCCACCCTTCGCGCGCTTGCAATGCCCGGCGGATGTGCATCATGACGCGCTCGTTTCGGCGCCAATACATGGACAATAACTTCCCGTCTTGGGAAAGCGCCTGGGCGGTCAATTGGGAAATCTCTGGGAAATGATCGTTGCCCACGGCGTGATCAAATTCCGCATTCGCCATGATCGCAGAATCCTCCCGCAGGCTACCCGTGGGCAGGCCAGCGGCAAAGTTCTGCAATTGCTGGTCGAACTTTTCCGAAACCTCCGGGCCCAGAACCGCCGATTCCTTATCCTTGACGTAGTTAAAAAGGGTGCGCCGCGATATCCCTACGTCTTGTGCAAGCGTTTCCATGGTGAACCCGTCATACCCGTGGTCAATGACGAGCCGCAGTGCTGCGACGCGGATTTCTGAAATGCGCGGCATACTCTCTCCCCTCTTTCCCACGACCCCGTGGGAAACCCAACTATTCAATCCCCTTAAACATGGGATTTTTCTTCACCTTATAGTCTTTCTCCCCGCCAAGAAAAACCGACCCTTGCTAGGCTTCCCTAACCACCGCAAAGCGCTGAGGTCTCCCGCGCGGGTGCTAGCGCGGGAAGCAGGGCCCAGGCAGCGCTCCCCATGCAGGCCGATTCTCTTCAGCGCGCCAAATTGGAATTTTATGGGCCAGTATGTTCGAAAGGGCGATGGTGTTCGTGTCTGCGGGGGCGGCTAAGATAAGTCACCAATGAACAACGTCAAGCCTCTGGTGAAATGGGCCGGCGGGAAACGCCAGCTCTTACCGCATATTCACGCCGCCCTGCCCGATGGGACTCCGCGGCGTTATTATGAACCCTTCATCGGCGGCGGCGCGGTTTTATTCTCGCTCACCCCAGCCTGCGCGCGGGTCAATGACCTCAACTCGGAGCTTATTAATTTATATGAGGTAGTACGTGAAGGCGTCGAAGAGCTCATCAGCCTGGTATCGACCTACCCGAACGACGCGGATTTTTTCTATCAGCTGCGCGCGGTAGACCGCGATGCGCAACGATTTGCCGCGCTTTCTGCTACAGAGCGCGCCGCGCGGACGCTGTATCTGAATAAGACCTGCTATAACGGCCTGTACCGGGTAAATTCTGCCGGGCAATTCAATGCGCCCTTTGGCCGCTATAAGAACCCTGCGATCTGTGATGCGGATACGCTGCGCGGGGTCCACCAGTATTTTCGGGACAATGACGTCACCTTCACACAGGGCGATTTCGCTGCGGCGGTAGCAGGTGCTGGTGAAGGAGACTTTGTCTATTTCGATCCGCCCTATGACCCGGTCAACGTCACCAGCTCCTTTACCGGCTATCAAAAGGGCGGTTTTGACCGCGCCGAGCAAGAACGCCTGAAGGCGGTATGCGATGACCTCGATGCCCGCGGGGTGAAGTTTCTCCTCTCCAATTCCGCCACGGAGTTTATCCGCGACCTCTACGTAGATTTTTCCATCGACACCGTTGCGGCCACCCGCGCCATCAACTCCGTGGGATCGCGCCGCGGCAAAGTAGATGAAGTGCTCGTGCGCAACTACGAGGTGGGCCATGAGTAAAGCACCGGGCGCACAAGAACAGCGGGAGCTTCGCACGCTGTTCGGTGTCCCAGAAGGCGAAAAGCTTGGCCTCGATGATTGGGGCTGGCTGCGCATCGTGGCCTCGGGGTGTGGCGATCAGCTGGAAGAAAAAGGATACTTCTATCTCACGGCCAAAGAGCTAAAAGAGCTTTCCGGCCGGGAGCCGCGGCTGATGGCCAAGCACGATTTTTCTACCTCGCGGCCGTGGATTTTCAAGGAATTGGGGCTTGGGATCCTTCCGGTTAGCCGCAGCGAGTACTTTGTCGGTCCGTTGGACCTGTACGAACGGTTCCCGGACCCGACCCACGCCGGGGCGGGTTCCGTGCGCACGTTGGACATGCCCGCGGGCCTTGACACCCTCGATATCGAAAGCGTGAACTCGGAATCGATGGCGTTAAATGTGGCATCGGCAAGCGGCATGCTCGAGCACTTCTTGGGGTGCGAACCATTGCAGGCCACCGTCGCCGGGCGCATGTCGTCGCTGGAGATGACCATTCCGGTGCCGGATGTGGGGCTGGAAGTCAAGGTCGACCGCGCGCAGATGGAAATCGACGGCGGCTTCGAATCGCTCGAGCATTTGGTGCTGGTGGAGGCGAAAAATCACCTCTCCGAAGACTTCAATATCCGGCAATTGTATTTTCCGTACCGGCGCTTCCAGCAATGGCTATCCAAGGCCGTGGTGCCGGTCTTTTTGGTCTACTCGAATGGGATTTTCCACCTGTATCGGTATGACTTCAGCGATCCCGCGGATTTTCGCAGCATCGCGCTGGTAGATCACGCCCGCTACGCCCTGAGCGCTTCGCACCTCAGCGTGGAGGATGCGCTGGGCATCATTGGCTCCGTCGATGCCGAGCCGGAGCCGGCGGGGATTCCCTTCCCGCAGGCCAATAGTTTTGAGCGCGTGGTCAACCTGGTGGAGCTCATCGCGCAGCAGCCGATGAGCAAGGAGGACATCGCCGAGCAGTACGATTTCCATCTGCGCCAGGCGGACTATTACGCCAATGCGGCCTGCTACCTCGGGCTGCTGGCGCTTGCCGATGGCCACTATCAGCTCACCCCTCGCGGCGAAAAGGCCATCGCACAGCCGCGGCGCGATGGGCGCAACGCTGCCCTACTGCGCGCGTTGGCGGCGCGGCAGGTATTCCGGCAGGCGCTAGAGGTGAGCCTGCGGCGTGGGAAGGTGGCCGAGGCGCACGAGATTGCGGCGGCGATAGAAGGACTCGGCTTGGGCGCTGGCACGGCGAGGCGGCGGGCCTCGACGGTTGCGCGGTGGATCCAGTGGGCGCTGGATGTGGTGGCAGAGGGCGAACCTGAAACCCTGCCCGGGCTTTAAGCCACGAGCTGCTGTACACCAGCGACCACGAGCGCGAGGCCGGCGATGATGAAGAACAGGCCCGATCCGATATCGATCCACGGGCCCGCGGCGATGAGCTTGCGGCGCACCGCATTCGTAGAAATCACCATGGCCACCACGAGGAAGAAAGCGAAGGCCGAGAGCGCCAGCGCCAGGGTCAGCGCGATGGCCAGCCACAGCGGTGGGGATGCCGGCAGCTGCGGAGCGATCATGGCGGCGAGGAAGAGCACGATCTTCGGGTTCGACAGGTTCGTTGCCAGCCCCATCTTGAAGGAGTGGCGCAGCCGGCCCAGCTTGGCCTCGGCATCCTCCAAATCAACGGGCGGGTTGGTGCGCTGTTCGAGGCCGCTTCGCAGCGCCCGCCATCCCATGAAGACGAGGAAGCTGCCGCCAATGGCCTGGACCGCGCCTAAGATCCCGGGGAAGGCGGTCAGGAGGGCGGCCGCGCCAAAGACGGTGGCACCGCACCAGAACAACACGCCGATTTGAATGCCTGCGGCCGCGGCGATGGCATGGCGGCGCGACTTGGTGGCATAGCGGGTGACCAGGATGATATCTGGGCCTGGCGAGGCCACGCCCACCAGGTTCATCAGGAGAATGGTGAAAAAGGAAGTCCAGCTCACTGCGCGGACTCGCCTTCCAAGCGTCCGAGGAGATCCTCTCGGCCAAACATGCGGGCTGAATCGATGGCGGTTGGTTGCCCGGCGGTAGCGGAGGCGCCGGCGTTTAGGAGGGCATCAATAACCGCGTCTTCTTTTTTGAAGATCGCCCCTGCCAGGGGTGATTGGCCGCGATCATTGAGCAAGTTCACGTCGGCACCGGCCTCTGCTAGCGCGGCAACGAGATCTGCGTGGCCGTGGTAGGCGGCAAGCATGAGAAAAGACTGGCCGTCTTGGTTGACCAGATTGATATTGACGCCCTGGTCAATGTAATTCAGGAGATCCGGGTTTCCCTCCCGCGCCATGTCAAAGAGCCGACCGGCGAATTCTTGCACTTGTTCCTCAGACATGGACTCTAGCTTAACGTGCCAATTCCGCGATTCGTTTTACGGCCGCCTCAACGGCGAATTCGGGCTCACCACCTTGGCCTTTAACGGCGGCGTCCAGTTCGGAGACGAGGATGACGGCGGCGGTGATGTCATCGGCAGTCCAGCGCCTAGCCACCGGCTGGGTCATTTTCACCACATACGGGGCAAGCCCGGTTTGGCTGGAAAGTGTGTACTGGTCCCCGCGGGCGGAATATAGGCGCGCGATGGCGCCTACCTTATTGGCCAAGGCCGCGGCGATGGCCACGGGGCTAGCACCGAGCTGGAGGGCGCGCCTGCAGGTGGAGACGGCGGCTTCGACGCGGCCGGCGACGGCGGCATCGGCAATGTCCCAGTTGGCGACCTCGGCCACGCCGACGTAATAATTGCGCACCGCTTCCTGCGTGACGTTGCCGCCCGTATCGGCCACGAGCTGAGAGATGGCGGAGGCAAGCTCGCGGAGGTCGGAGCCGACGCCGTCGAGAACCGCGTGCACGACATCCGGGGTGGGGCGAACGCCGTGGGAGGCGAACTCGCGGGTGGCCCACTGGCCTAGCTCATTGGGGTAGAGCGAAAAGACCTCGTGCACCTCCGCAATCTTGCGCAGCTTCGCCACCAGCTCGGGCGCCTTCTTCTTTTTCTTCAGCGTCTTCGCGGCCACGGAATAGACCACCACCATGGTCATGCCCGGCGCGGGATTGACGCAGGCGCGCAGGATGATATCGACTACCTCTTTCCCGGCGCGTTCGCAGTCCGTGATGACGATGACGCGGTTATCGCCAAACAGCGATGGGCTGGTGGCCTCTAAGATTTCGCCCTCGGATACCTCGGAGGCCTTGAGCGTCATCAATTCGGGGCGGGAGGCCTCGCCTTCGGCCGCAGCCTTGTGGATGGTGTGGCGGGCGCGTTCGGTGAGGAATTCATCGTCGCCGAGAATGAGGTGTACGGGAGGCATGTCCATCATTTTAGCGCTAGGCGGCAAGCAGACCCAGACAAGCGATAACCCCCGCCAAGGTCAGCCATGGCCGGTGATAGAGCAGCCCGGCGATGACCCATCCATATGCGAGAAGCGTAAATAGCGGGTGGGCGGTGATGGTGACCACGGGCAGGCTGGCCACGCCGTGGGCGATGGTATTGATCCACCACGCTGCGGGTTCGATGAGTTTTAATAATCCCGCGGCGATAATGCTCAAGGGTCCTAGCTGCGCGGCGATGGCCGCGAGCAGCCCTACCACGGTAATGGGTGCGGTGGCGGGCGCTACTAGGACATTGGCGAGGACCGAGACGACGGATACCTCGCCGGACATGAGGGCGATAAGCGGCAGAGTGAGGATATCGGCGGCAATCGCCACCGCGATAGCGCGCAGAAAGATGGCGGGCCAGCCGGTGACCGCTAGATGGGAATAAATAAGCGGGCTTAGCATGACGATGCCGAAGGTCGCCGCGCACGATAGCGCGAAGCCAAAATGCACCGCGAGGTCCGAATCCACGAAAAGGAGGGTGAGGATGCCGAGGCTGAGCGCGTGGATGGGTTCCATGGTGGAAGAGTGCAGCACCGCGAGCAGGCCTACTACCCCGGCGACGGCTGCGCGCTGCACCGACGGTTCAAGTCCTACCAAGACGACATAGGTGGCTAGCGCGGCCAAGGACACCGCCACCCTAGTGCGCGGTCCGGCGGCACACGCGGCGCAAACGATGGCGGCGAAGGAACAGACGATGGCCACATTGGCACCAGACACTGCGCTGAGGTGCGATAGCCCGGTATCGATGTAGAGATCGCGCTCGGCGGGGCTTTGCAGGGAGGTATCGCCAAGCACCATGCCTGGGATAAGCCCCTGGCTGCTCGGGCCTACCGCCTCTAGTACGACCGCGCGGAAGTTATCGGCCACCCGCGCGGCCCAGCCGGCCAGGCCCGAAGGCGGCGCATCGATACGCAGGCGGGAGGCGTTGGCTATCACGGTTCCCACTCCGGGTTGGTCGGACTCGGAAAGCTGTACCGCGGCCGTGACCTGCGTTCCGGCGGGTGCGCTCAGTGGTTCGGGGCTAAATACCGGAAGCTGCGCGGGGTAGCCTGGGACATCGAGCCGGATGAACCAACCGCCGGTGCTCGTTTGGGTCGGCGCGGTGACCACGCGGCCGGTAATCTCGCGGCCGAAATCGAAGGCGGCCGCTCGCGCCTGCCGCACCGCTGCAACGAAGGCGGCGGCGCTGGCGAGCACGCCGCAAAAAATAGCTTGGCCCCAGTGCCGAGCGAGCAGGCATATTCCTACGACACTGCCGATGCACGCCACGGCCCACCCCTGCCCGAAAACCAGCACCGCGATGACCGCCACCCATGCGGTCAGGGCGCCGGGCAGCAGACGGAGTTCTTTCATCGCGGCGTGGCCTCTTCTGCCTACAGCTGCACGTCATCTTTGAGCTTGGCAAACTTGGCAGGCCCAATCCCGCTGACCTCGAGGAGTTCCTCGACGTCCTTAAATCCCCCGCGCTCTTCGCGGAAGGAGACGATGGCTTCCGCGGTGACCTCCCCTACCCCGTTGAGATCCATGAGATCGGCGGCGGTCGCGGAATTAAGGCTGACTTTATCGCCGCCGGCGGGTGCGGCGGTGGGGGCATCGGCAAGCGCGGGGTCGGGCGGGGCGCCTTGGGGCAGGACGTGGAGCTGCTGGCCATCGGCAAGCCGCTGCGCTTGGTTGAGCGTCATGGTCTCCGCCTCCGGCAGGGGTGTGGCTGCGGCGAGGGCATCGGCGACGCGGGCGCCGGGCTCGAGGGTCTTCAGGCCGGGCGCTGCAACCTCGCCGACGACGGATACGACGATTTCGCTCGCCTCCGCGCTGGGCTCGGCGGTGGTACTGCCCATCGCTGCGGGCTCGGGCATGCCGGACTCATCCGAATTACGGGAGCTCAGTCCCAGCCAAATAATGACGCCCACCACCACCATGATGGCTACCGCGCACGCCTGCCAGCGGCTGATGCGCACGCGCGGGCGCGGGTAATCGACGCGGAGGAGTTCTTCCTCGCCGGTGGGTTGGGTAAATTCGCGGAGTCGTTCGCTGATTTTGGGAGACGCCATAGCTCACAGGCTAGGAAGCCCCCGCGTGCGGTGCGGGGATGTGGGCGGAGGCGCTGTGGATAAGTCGTTGCGGGACGCAACCAAACGGGCTGAGGCGGGGCGGTTATCCACAATCTGGGGCGCACAGGCCGGCCAGCTTCGCGCGTGCGTGCGAGGGACTAGGAGCTAAATACCGCAGAAACCCCGATGGCGGAGGGACCAGCGTGCACGGCGAGTACCTCGGTTAAGGGCGTGGTGATAAAGGACGTGCCCTCTGGCAGGGCGTCGCGCAAGAGGCCCTGCAGCTTGTCCGCCGCCTCGCCGGCCTGGTTGTGCTGAATGGCGATGAAGGCGGGCTCCCCGGCGGCGCGGGCGGCGATGATCTCTACTACCTTGGTAAAGGCCTTGGTCTGCGTGCGGGTTTTCCCCACCAATTCCAGCTTGCCGTCCACGATGGACATGATCGGCTTGGTGGCTAAAAGCGCGGTGGACAACATGGCGGTGGCGGCAGACATGCGGCCTGAGCGGCGCATGTCCTCCATGGAATGCAGGTACGCCCAGGTAGCCGCGCGTTCGATGCTGTCGAGCGCCGCCGCGTGGCATTCTTCCAGCGCCGCGCCCTGTGCCGCCTTGGTAGCAGCCGCCATCGCCGCCGCGCCCATGACCATGCCGGCCGAGCCGGAATCGATAACGCGCACCGTATCAGGAAAAACCCCTGCCGCAGCCACCGCCGCCGACCACGTAGATGAAAGCTCCTTGGACAGGTGGATGGCGATCACGCCATCATCCTGTGCCTTTTCCATTTCCCGGCCGTAGGCCGCGGCCAATTCGAGGGAGGACAGGCCCGAGGTGGTGCGCAGTTTTCCGCCCTTGTCCTCGCTATCCATCACGTGCAGGTCAATGACGGTGATATCGAGTTCTGCAGCAATCTCTGGGGGCAGGCTGGCCGCGGAGTCAGTAATGACGCGAACGGTCACTAGGTATCTGCCCCTCCATCACCGGTGACCTCGCCACCCATATTCCACCCGTCGAAGTACCACTGTGCGCTCGCCACCGTCTCCGGCGTGAATTCCAGGGAGGTCACGGGGGTTTCCGGGTTGAAATCCGGGCGGGCGGTCAGCTGCGACCAGTGGGTATTTTTCAGGCCGGATAAAATGCCGTACTGGCCGTGATCCAAGCCCAACAGGTGGCAGGTGAGAGCGGAAATTGCGCCCCCGTGGGCGACGATGAGCACGGCGCCGTCATCCCAGCCGGAAAAGTCCTGCATGAGCTCGTCGATGACCGGACGAGCCCGCCGCGCCACGTCCACGCGGGACTCGCCCTCCGGCGGGGCCCAGGTGGGGTCATGGCGCCAGATGGCGCGGGCGCCGGGAAATTCCGCATCCACTTCGGCAGAGCTTTTGCCCTGCCACTGCCCCAAATTGGTCTCGCGCAGGCGGGGATCCGTAGAAAAGTCCAAGCCGAGAGATTCTGCCACCACCCGCGCGGTTTCTCGCGCGCGCTGCAAATCGGAGGCGACGATTTTTACCACGCCCTGACCCCGGAGCAGGCGCGCGGCGGCGCGGGCCTGTTCATAGCCGACATCGGAAAGCTCAGTGTCCAAGTGGCCCTGCATGCGGCCGGAGGCATTGTAGGTAGTTTGTCCGTGGCGGATCAGAATCAGGCGGCGGCTCATGGTGGGGTTAAAGCTCCTCGTCCTCGCCAGGGGCCTTTTGCGCCAATGGCAGCTCATCAATGGAATCCACGGTGCGCGGGTTAACGCCATTGGTCCAATCGCCGGGGCGCTCGGGCGGCTCAATGCCCTCGATGTCCACCAACGGGCAATCGTGGTAGAGGCGGTCGAGCCCGTAGTGCTCGCGCTGGTCCGTGCGCTGCACGTGGATGACGATATTGCCATAATCCAGAAGCACCCAACGGTTTTCGCGGTTGCCCTCGCGGCGCTGCGGCTCGAAGCCCTGGGCCGTCATCTGGTCCTCCACCTCATCCACGATGGAGCCGACCTGGCGCTCATTATCGGCAGAAGCCAGCACGAAAACCTCGGTGATGGCGAGGACATCGGAGACATCGATTGCCGCGATATTGCTAGCTAGCTTGTCCTGTGCGGCATGCGCCGCGGTTGCCGCCATACGGCGGGCGAGATCAGAAATAGACAATGTATAAAAATTCCCTTTTCGCGTCTGGTGAGGAAGTGTCTTTTAGCTGTCTATTCTTGCACGTTCGGCGCGATTGTGCCCAAACTTGAACTATAAAGGTTTATCCGGCTGCGCCGAGTAGAGATTATTTTTGGTGATGTATTGCACCACCCCATCTGGAACCAGGTACCACACCGGGCGGTTTTGGGCGGCGCGCTCGCGGCAATCCGTGGAAGAAATGGCCATGGCGGGGATATCGATAAGGTTGATATCCTCCCGCGAGCCGGCCGGCAGCATGTCCGTACTCAGCTCGTAGCCCGGCCGCGTGACGCCTACGAAGTGCGCCATGTCCAGCATCTCTTCCCAGTTATGCCAGCTCATGATGGATTGTAGGGAATCCGCACCGGTAATGAAGTAGAACTCGGCGCCCGGGAAAAGCTCGCGCAGATCGCGCAGGGTATCGATGGTATAGGTAGGGCCTTTGCGGTCGATATCCACGCGGGAGACGGTAAAGCGCGGGTTGGAAGCCGTGGCAACCATCGTCATCAAATACCGGTGCTCCGCGGCGGTGACCTCGCGGGAGGATTTCTGCCACGGCTGGCCGGTGGGAACGAAGACTACGGTATCGAGGGCAAAGCGGTGCGCCGCCTCGCTAGCGGCGACCAGGTGGCCATTGTGGATTGGATCAAAGGTGCCGCCCATGATCCCAATGCGCTGGGAATTGGTCATGGCTGGAGAGTATAGCCGCTACCCTGCTGGGGAGTTAAGCCAGCCAGCCACGGTATCGGCCACGCGGGCATTGTCCTGTTCCACTGCCGCATCGCCCTTGCTATCGCGGAAATACGAAGCGTGGTGGGCGGCCTTGGTGGCCAAGGCATCTTTGGCGTTGCGCAGGCTGAGATCGCAGACGAAGTCGCCGGCAAGGCAGTAATCGATGCGGCGGTCAGCTGGCAGTGCGGCACTATGAGGAATGAGGTATCGCGGAATCGGCCCGGCCATGCCGCCTGGACGCCGCAGGGGATTGCCCAGGTAGATCGCCCCGGCGAGCTTGTCCTGGGACGCGAGGTAGCGCTCCGCGCTGGTGGCGATGATGGCCCCTTGCGAATAGCCGGCGGTGATATAGCGCGGGCTGCATCCCGTTTCTTCTTCGTACTTCTCCACCACGCGCGGCGCGTTGTTCATGCCGCTGCGCAGGCTCTGCACAAACCCGACGGTGACCTGATAGACCAGCTCGTGCAAGGGGTGTTCCAGCAACACCCCACCAAGGCGGCGCATCAGCTGCAGCGGGCGCAGGTTTTCGCCTTCTTGAGCCAGCGGTGGCAGGTTCATCGAGGCTGGATACGCATCCGCATCCAGCGCCAGCACGTAGGCATTATCCATCGCACCGGGGTGGCGTTGTTCTACCAAGTGGAAAAGCGCGGCAAGGTTGGGGCCTTCATAGCCATTGGATTCCGCGCCCTGTTCCGAGTAGCGCTGCGGTCCGAAGTACTCGCCGTGCTCCTCGTTTTGGTCCGAGCCGCGCGCGGCAAGGAAGACGTAATCGGGGCAGGTCTCGGCCTGCGGGTGGTTCTCCCCCGCCGCCGCAACAGGGGTGATCATAGACGCGCCAAGCGCCGCCGTGGCGGCAATGGTGACGACACCAGCGGCGGCGCGAAAGCGAGTTAAAAGGCGCACGTTCTTATGGGCGCACGTGGCCGGTGCCTTGGAGGACCCACTTGGAAGAGGTCAGCTCCGGCAGGGCCATTGGGCCGCGGGCATGCAGCTTCTGGGTGGAAATGCCGATCTCTGCACCCATGCCGTAAACCTCGCCATCGGTAAAGGCGGTGGAAGCGTTCAGCATGACGGCCGCGGCATCGACCTCGTTGCCGAACTTGACCAAAACGTCCGCATCCTGGGCCGCAATGCCCTCGGTGTGGCCGGTGGTAAATTCCGCGATGTGCGCGATGGCACCGTCGACGCCGTCCACTACCTTGGCGCAGATATCCATGGACAGCGACTCTTCACGCCAGTCCTCCTCGGTGGCTTGGACGACGTCCGTGGCGCCGAAGCCCTCAAGCTCGTCCACGTCGCCGTGGACGGTGACGTCTGCATCCTGAAGGGCGCGGACGATGCGCAGCTTGGTGGCATCATCAAGCGCGGCATCGATAAGCACGCACTCCGTAGAGTTGCAGACCGAGGTGCGGCGGGTTTTGCCGTTGATGACCATGTCGATGGCCTTGTCCATATCGGCCGAGGCATCGATGTAGAAGTGGCAGTTGCCGGTACCGGTCTCAATGGCCGGAACGGTAGCGCCGGTAACCACAGCCTCGATGAGCTTGGCGCCGCCGCGGGGGATAACCAGATCCACCAGGCCACGCGCGGTAATCAAGTCCTGGACGGAATCGTGGGTCTCGCACGGCAGGAGCTGGACCACCTCGCGCGGCAGATCGAACTCCGCGAGGGTATCCTGCAGGAGTTCCACCAGCTTGGTATTGGAGTTGCGCGCGGACTTGGAACCGCGCAACAGCGGCACATTGCCGGACTTCAGCGCCAGGCCAAAGGCATCGACCGTGACGTTCGGGCGGGCCTCGTATACCATGCCCATCACGCCGAGCGGGACGCGCACCTGCTTCATCTGGATGCCGTTATCCATGGTGCGGCCCTGCAGGATCTCGCCTACCGGGTCCTGCAGGCCAGCGACCTGGCGCAGGCCATCGGCAATGCCCTCAACGCGGGCGGCGTCCAAGGTCAGGCGGTCAATCAGGGAATCGGACATGCCGCGTTCGCGGCCGGCCTCAATATCCTGCTGGTTGGCAGCAAGGATGTCATCGGTGTGGGTAATGAGATTTTCGGCTGCGCGCTGCAAGATTTCATTCTTGCGCGGCGTGGACAGCTGCGCCACGACGGGCGCAACGTCCTTTGCAGCACGGGCTTTGGACAGAACTTCGTCGCGTTCAGTGTTGCTCATGTCATACCAGAGTAACGTACCCGCCCGAGTTTTTCAGCCGCCCGCCGTGTACCTCACGCTTTGCCTAAATTAGGCAGGCCACGCAGAGAAAACCACCCCCTCTACCCGCACCCGAGAGTGCGGTAAAGCTCACAACTACAAATCCAATTGTTCAATTCCTTGAAATAGTTACTTGGGTATGTTTATTCTTTGCTTGATAGGTTTCACTGCACAAAAGGAGCACTCATGAAAAAGAACGTGGCCAAGCTGGGCCTGATGCTGACCCTGAGCGGGGTCGCCCTCGCCGCCTGCAGCACGAACGACGGCGGCAACGGTTCCGACGCGGGCTCCGGTTCGGGCGACGATCAGACCATCAAGGCCGTTGCCACCACCACGCAGATCTGCGATTACCTCACCCAGATTGCCCAGGGTGGCATGACGCTCCACAAGGTGGATTCCAGCGGCAAGGAAACCACCGAGGGCGATGGCGATACCACCCTCGATCTCACCTGCCTGTTGGCGCCGAATGCCAGCGCGCACGAGCACGAGATGACCCCGCAGCAGATGAGTGCCATGGCGGATGCGGACTTCCTCTTTAAAAACGGCGTCGATCTCGAGCACTTCCTCGATAACGCCGTGGAGTCTTCCGGCTTTGACGGCGAGACCATCGTCACCGCCGGCGATGACAACTCCAAGCACAAGGTAGACCTGCGCGAGTGGCCTTTCCCCGGTGAGGACGGCGAGGAACCAGAATTCACCCACGACCCGCACGTATGGACCTCCCCCAAGAACGCCAAGATCCAGGTAGAAAACATCGTGGATGCCTTGGCCGATAAGGAGCCATCCGTGAAGGAGGTCGGCGAAAAGTACACCAAGCAGCTCGACGAGCTAGATAAGTGGGTCACCGAGTCCCTAGAGACCGTCCCCGAGCAAGACCGCGTGCTGTTTACCTCGCACGATGCCTTCGGCTATTTCTCCAATGACTATGACGTGAAGTTCATCGGCTCCGCGCTCACGGACTTCAATAACCAGCAGGACGCCACCTCCTCGCACATCGAGGATGCCGCCAAGGAGGTCCGCGATTCCGGCGCCAAGGCCATCTTCGCGGAAAACTCCAATAACTCTAAGTCCATCGAGGCCATCGCCCGCGCCGCAGGCGTCAAGGCCATTATGGATGATGACGCCCTGTACGGCGACTCCTTGGGCGTGCCCAATAGTGACGGCGCCACCTACATCGGCTCCATCATCCACAACGTCACCACCCTGGTAGAAGCCTGGGACGGTGAAGCAGCCGATCTGCCCGAAAGCCTGGATAACGCACGATGAGTGCACCGCTTCTAAAGCTTTCCCATGCCTCCTGTGGCTATGGCACCACCACCATCGTGGACGATGTCTCCTTGACCATCCACGAAGGTGAGGCCATCGCGCTGCTGGGGGCTAATGGCGCTGGTAAATCCACGCTTTTAAAGGCCATCGCGGGCCTTGCTACGCTGCGCGGCGAGCATCAGCGCACGGCGACGCTGGGGTATGTTCCCCAGCACCACACCTGCGATCCCACCTTTCCCGTCACCGCCGGCCGGGTCGTGGAAATGGGCCTGCTCAATAAGGCCTCGTGGTGGGAGCGCATGGGCAGCATGCGCCGTCTGCGCCCGCAGATTACGCAGGCCCTCGAGCTCGTCGGCATGGCGGATAAGGCGAAGACCCGCTGGGATAAGCTCTCGGGCGGGCAGCGCCAACGCATTTTTATCGCCCGCGCGCTCGCCGCGCACCCGGACTTGGTGCTCATGGACGAGCCCTTCAATGGCCTGGACCAAGACAGCAGGCAGGTGCTTTTAGGGATCATCGCCAAGCTTAAGGAAAGCGGGGTTGCCCTGCTCATTTCTACCCACGATCCCATTTTGGCGCAGCGCGCTTGCGATGCTGGAATGCTCATCGTGGACGGCCACAGCGAGGTCCTCGATACCGAGGATGCAGTCGAGCGCTACCTGGAGGCCACGTCGGTATTGCAGGGGGACATGTGACGCTTCTGCTTACTGCTCCCTATATGCAGCGCGCCGCCCTGTTCTTGTTGTGCGTGGCCTTGACCGGCGCAGTGGTCAGCGTGATGGTTAACCTGCGCCGCATGGAATTTAGCGTCGAGGCGCTGGTCCACTCGGTATTCCCGGGCATCGTCATCGGCCTGGCCGTGGCGGGCTTTCCCGGCATCTTGCCCGGTGCCGCCGTCGCCGCGGGTGTCGCCGTGCTCATTTTGGCGCGCCTGAATTCCGGCAGCGATGGCCACGATCATGAATCCGGTACCGCGGTGGTACTGACCTTGATGTATGGCATCGGCGTGGTCATCAGCCTCGCCGTGGGGGATCGCTCCGGCCAGCTGGAGGCCCTTATGTTTGGCCGCTTGCTCGATATCACCACTGACCGCATGATCCCCTCGATCATCTTGTGCGTGGTTGCCGCCCTGCTCATCCTGGCCACCTGGCGCTCGCAAGTAGCCGTCGCCTTTGACCGCGAATCCGCGCGCGCCACCGGCATCCGCGTGGGGGTAATCGATGTCACTGCCAACGTAGCGGTGGGCCTAATCGTAGTCGCCGCGAGCTCCGCCATTGGTGTATTGCTCGTTCTGGGTTTCGTGGTGGTACCTGGCCTGGTCGGGCGCGTCCTGGCTAGCACCCCACTGCAGATGCTCCTATGGGCGCTGCTGGGCGCGGTAATCGCCGTATGCGTGGGCTTGTGGCTGATGCTTTCGGTAACCTCCCACCAGATTTCCCCGCAGGCCATCGTCGCGCTGTCGCTGTCCCTGACCGTTCCGCTCGCACTTTTAGGCAGGCGCATATGGGTGTCTTAACATTGCCATTCCTCGAGGCCATCGCGGTGGGCTGCCTCTCCGGGCTGGTGGGTACGCTCATGGTACTGGGCAATCGCGTCTTTTTTGCCGAAAGCCTCTCCCACGGCACCTTTCCCGGCGCGGTCCTCGGCGTCGTCGTGGCCAATGCGCTGGGCGCCAACTTGAGCGATGGGCTCATGCTCGGCTCCGTGGCGGTCTGCATTCCGCTGGCGATTTTCATGCATTACCTGGGCAAGGTGCACGGCGTCTCCTCCACCGCTGCGGCGGGCACCACGCTGACTCTGGGCTTTGCGCTGGGTATCTTGTTGCTGCGCTGGTTCCAACCGCTGCCGCTGCACGTCGATAGCTTCCTGGTGGGCTCGCTCACCACGGTCAACCACCGCGATGTCGCCGTCGCGGCCGGCTTGGTCATTATCTGCTTGCTGGCGGTACTAGCCTGCCGGCGCCGCCTCTTCCAGGCGTATTTCGACCCCACCACGTCTCCGCATAGCGGGCTTTACGATGCCCTGACGCTCGGCCTTATCTGCTTGACGATGGCCGCCGTCATCCCCGCCGTCGGCACCATCTTGTCCATTGCCCTGCTCGTGGCCCCGGCCGCGGGCCTGCGCCCGTGGGTATCGCGCCCGGAGGCGCTCCTTATCGGGGCGGGCATCATTGGCATCACCATCGCGGTCGCCGGGCTTTTTATCGCCGCACACTTGAGCCTTTCGGCCGGCGGCACCATCGCCATTGTGGCCGGCGTGTTTTACCTCGCCAGCATGACGGCCTATAAGGCGGTCTCCTAACGTGCGGCGCAGCATGGCGTCGCACGGCGCGACGCAGCAACGCAGTGCTGCGCCGCGTTAATTGTTCGAGGCCAGGCGGACTGTGATCTCGCGGGCGGCCACCTCCGCCAGCGACATCTCGCCAGCTTCGGTCTGCACCGTCAATAAGCCGGCAACGCTATCGCTTACGCGCAGCTCGTTGCCCAGCTCCACCCCAAAGCGGTCGAGGTAGCGCAGCAGGCCTGGATCCTCATCGCAGACGCGCTCCACGGTCACGGGCGCATCGAGCGGGGCGCTGGCGAGCGTGAGCGTGCCAAGATCCTCGATCCCGCCGCCAATATCGGGAATGGGATCGCCGTGCGGGTCGCGGTCGGGGGATCCCAGCAGCGCATCGATGCGGCCGATAAAGCGATCGGAGCAGGCGTGCTCGAGGCGGTCAGCATCCTCGTGCACCTCGTCCCAGGAATAGTCCAGGGTCTCTACCAAGAAGGTTTCTAATAGCCGGTGGCGGCGCACCATCTGCATCGCCAGCTCACGGCCCTCAGGGCTCAATGAGACGCCCTGATAGCGCTCGTGCTCCACCAGCCCTTGGGCGGCGAGCTTCTTAATCGCCTCGGAGGCGGTGGGCACCTTTTGCTCCAGGCGCCCCGCCACATCCTTCAGCGCAACCGGGGCGCCACCGGAGTGCTCCGATAAGTCCCACAGAACTTTCAGGTAGTCCTGGCTGCGGGTAGGCAGTTCTTCTAGGTGCATATCCACCATCTTCATAATCGTGCTTGCGTCGTCCTTGGATTAGTGTTAGTTTAGCAGTAGTTCAACGAGTTGAACTTTTATTTTCACTTGCCACGGACAGTGGGCGGTACGTCCTTTCTTCGGTACACACACGACGCACCCAGCCATCGCTGTCCGTGGCTTTTGATTTTTCTAGTATCCCGCCTCTGGGTCCACCTGGGTGGGCATGGGCTCGCCCTTCTCCCACGCGGCGGCGTTGGCGTTGAAAATATCGCCCATGTGATACTGCGCCACGTGCTTTGTCGCCCCGATATGCGGGGTCATAGTGCAATTGGGCAGGGAGAGCAGCGGGTGGTCATCGGGAAGCGGCTCTGGGTCCACGACCTCCAAGCCGGCGCCGGCAATCTCGCCCTCGCGCAAGGCATCCACCAAATCATCCGTGACCACGGTGCTGCCGCGGCCGACGTTGATAAACAGCGCGGACGGCTTCATGGCGCGGAACTTTGCGGCATCGATAAGCCCCTCCGTTTCTGCCGTAGCGGGGAGGATGCAGAAAATGACATCGGCCTCGCCCCACACGTGCGCGGCATCATCCATGGCCACCACCTCATCGGCGCCCTCCACCGGGCGGCCGGAGCGATTCACGGCGGTAATGTGGACCCCAAAGGGCTTGAGCAAGGCAATGAGCTGCTTGCCGATGCCCCCAGCGCCCAAAATCGCCACCTTTTTCGGCCCCTGCTGGTCATAAATCCACTCCTGCGCCTCATCCAGCTCCTTGGCCACCGACCACGTGCCGGCCTGCGCAAAGGCCTTGTGCTGGTGCGCCTGGGAGAGCAGCAGGCCCAGGGCGCATTCGGCCACAGGCTTAGCAAAGGCGCCGGCGGAATTGCACCACGGCAATCCCTCAGGGGTAATCAATCCGGCATCGATGAGTTGGTTGACGCCGGTAAAACAATGCTGCACCCAGCCGATATTGTCCGGCATCTCCGGGATGCGGCGCGGGCTGGGCGTGTTATTGACATAAACCTCGGCATCTTCGAGGTTTTCTACGCGTTCGTGGCCGGCAGCGCTTAAGTCATCGACCATCGGCTGCCAGGTTTCTGGTCCCATAAAATACTTCATGGGAACCAGCGTACGGCACGCGGCTAGATGCGCGAGGCGAAGTTAGACAGGTAATCCGCGTGCACGACCGAGCGGCGCTTATCTTCTGGCAGCTCGCTCATCTGCATGCCCTTGATGGCGTTCAATTCCTCAGAATCGAAGCGGACCTCGCCGCGGCCGATAACCTCGCCCTTCGGGCCCAAGATATCGATGATTTCGCCCTTGTTGAATTCACCGCGGACATCGGTAATACCCACCGCGAGCAAGGAGGTGCCGCCCTTGGTCACTGCTTCCTTGGCGCCCTCGTCCAAGCGGACGGCTCCGCCGGTATCGGCGCAGTAGAGTGCCCAGAACTTCCAGGCCGAAAGCTGGCGTTCCTCGCGGGTGTGGAAGACGGTGCCCACGGAGGCATCGGAAAGCGCGGGCCCAATATTATCGGTAGAGGTGAGCAGCACTGGAATGCCGCCGCGGGTAGCCAGGCGGGCGGCGGAGACCTTCGTGGCCATGCCGCCGGTGCCGACCTTGCCGCCATCGCCGGCAACAACGCCCTTGAGATCCTTACCGGTGCGCACCTCATCGATGAACTTCGCATCCGGCTCGGCCGGGTTCTTGTCATAGAGGCCATCGACGTCAGAGAACAAGAAGAGCGCGTCCGCGCCCACCAAGTTGGCGACCAAGGCCGACAGGCGGTCGTTATCGCCAAAGTGCATCTCAGAGGTAGCCACGGCGTCGTTTTCGTTCACGATGGGAATGGTGCGCAGCTGGCGCAGGCGATCAATGGTGCGCTGCGCGTTGCGGGCGCGGTCGCGGTGCCCGGCATCGGAAGCCGTGAGCAGCACCTGACCGATGGTGCGCTGGTAACGCGCAAAGGAGCGGCCCCACTCATAGGCCAGGTGCACCTGGCCCACAGACGCCGAGGCCTGCTTGGTAGCCAGGTCGGTGGGGCGCTGGTGCAGGCCGAGCGGGCCCATGCCGGCGGCAACCGCACCGGAGGAAACGATGATGACATCGGAGCGCCCCATGCGCGCGTGGACGGCATCCACGATGTGATCGATCTTTTCCTGCGAGACGCGGAAGTTATCATCCGTGAGCGACGAGGAACCAATCTTGACAACGACGCGCTTGGCCTCAGCGATGGAGTTGCGCAATTCGGATTCAAACCCGGAGGCTATCGGGTTTTCATCAAGGGCTTCAGGGAACGGGGTATCAGCGGTAGGGCCATCAAAAGGCTCTACGGGGAGCGGAAGAATGGGCTCTTTCTGTTGATCAGAAGACATAACTCAATAGTGTACAAAGCTTCCGGCACGAGTCCCCTTCATTGGGGCGTATTTCCCCCATGTGCGCAGCACATTATGCCCGGGGTGGGGGCACTCGCCCCAGCGGACGAGGCCCCACTTCCCCACTCGCGCGGTGGCTAACCCTGCCAGCGGTCGCGGTTGGCGCCCTCGCGGGTGACCTCTTCCTCGTCTCCGTAGTCGAATTCATCGACCAAGCCACGCCGGGCCTGGGAGGCGCGCTTGCGCTCCGCCGCGGAGACGCGGTTGGTGCCCTTCAGGCGGGCATCCTCGCCGCGGCTGGCCATGGTGGGATCGCCGCCGGTCATCGGCTCCCACTCGAAGGTAATCCCGCCAATGGTCACGGGGCAGCCTTCCACCGCGCCTTGCTTGTGCAGCTCGTCTTCCACGCCGGCCTTGGCCAGGCGGTCCGCCAGGTAGCCCACGGCTTCATCGTTTTCAAAGTCGGTCTGGGTAATCCAGCGTTCGATCTTTTCGCCTTCCACGATGAATCCGCCCTGCACCTCTGGATCCGGGTGCACATTAAAGTCAGCGAAGCTGCCGGTGTGTTTCTTATGCGCCTGCGCCTTGGGGTGGATCACCGTATGGGAAGGATCGCGCTTGGGCTTAGGTTGCGCCTTTTGGTGCTCGGTAACCATCTCCATCAACTTAAACTTCAGCGGCTCGAGGCCCTTGCGCGCAGCAGCGGAAATGATGAAAACGGGCCAGCCGAATTTTTCCTCTAAGTCGTCTTTGACGAACTCTGCCAACTCTTCCGCCTCCGGAACATCGGCCTTATTCAAGATGATAATGCGCGGGCGCTCGCGCAAATCCCCCAAGCCGGTATCGCTTTCCAGCGCGTCCTGGTACTTGGCCAACTCATTTTCCAAAGCCTCAATATCGGATTCCGGATCGCGGCCGGGCTCGATGGATGCGGTATCAACCACGTGTGCCAGCACGGCCGTGCGCTCGATGTGGCGCAGGAAATCCAAGCCCAGCCCCTTACCATCGGCGGCGCCAGGGATAAGCCCCGGAACATCGGCGATGGTAAAGGAGCTATCGCCCATATCCACCACGCCCAAGTTGGGCTGCAAGGTGGTAAACGGGTAGTCACCAATCTTCGGCTTCGCGGCAGAAAGCACCGAAATCAACGAAGACTTACCTGCCGAAGGAAAGCCCACAAGCCCCACATCCGCCATGGATTTCAGCTCCAAGACGAGATCGTGAGCCTGGCCCGGCTCGCCCTGCAACGCAAAGCCCGGCGCCTTGCGGTTTTTGGAGGCCAGCGCCGCGTTGCCCAAGCCGCCGAATCCGCCCTCAGCCGCGACGAAACGCGTGCCCGGCACGGTGAGATCCGCCAGGGTCTCACTCTTTTCCGTGCGGACGACGGTGCCTGCGGGTACCTCCAGAATCAAGTCCTGCCCACGGGCGCCGTTGCGCATATCGCCAGCGCCATTGCCACCGCGCTCGGCCTTAATATGCGGGCGATAGTGAAAGTCCATCAAGGTATGGATCTGCTCTGAGACCTCCAAGATGATATCGCCACCATGGCCACCATTGCCGCCATCCGGCCCGCCCAATGGCTTAAACTTCTCACGGTGGACTGACACGCAGCCATGCCCACCGTCGCCAGCCTGCAAGTGCAAGACAACGCGGTCAATAAAACGTGCCATGATGTGCCACACCCTTCTTAGTTATATCTATTATCTTAGCCAGTGTAATGCGTAGCCAAGCGCGGACTCCAACCCAAGCCTTTTCAACGCATTGAGAGATAAAACGAGAAAATCCTCGGGCTACCCTCACCCGTAGTGAAGGCTGCCCGAGGATTGACCGCTGCGGCTGTGCTTAAGCAGTAGCTTCTGCAGCAACCTCTTCAGCCGGAATGATGTTGACCATGCGGCGGCCACGCTTGATGCCAAACTTTACAGAGCCAGCAGCAAGTGCGAACAAGGTGTCGTCGCCGCCACGGCCAACGTTCTCACCTGGGTGGAACCTGGTACCGCGCTGACGCACGATGATCTCGCCGGCGTTAACCTGCTGACCACCGAAACGCTTGACGCCGAGGCGCTTGGACTCGGAATCGCGACCGTTGTTGGAGCTGGAAGCACCCTTCTTGTGTGCCATGTCGTTTCCCTCCTTCGGGGATGAATTGCAGCCCGGTTAAGGCTTACTTGATACCGGTGATCTTCAAGGTGGTCAGAGGCTGGCGGTGACCTAGGCGCCTCTTGTAACCAGTCTTGTTCTTGTACTTCAGGATATCAATCTTTGGACCTTTACCCTGTTCAACGATTTCCGCGGAAACAGAAACCTTCTCCAAGTCGGAAGCCTTGGACTTCACAGCGGCGCCATCGACGAGCAGAACCGGGGTGAGAGCCACGGCAGAGCCTGGCTCACCCTCGATCTTCTCGACCTTGACGAGGTCACCTTCAGCAACCTTGTACTGCTTGCCGCCGGTCTTGACGATCGCGTACATAGAGGGTTACCCCTTATCTAAACTCGCTCGGACACGGCATCCAGGCCGTCATCCGAATGGACACTTACATATTGCGTTCAGACCTCGCGCGAACATGTCCGCAATTACCGGGCGGCAATTGTGGGCTGATCCAGCGCCGAGAGTTCTAAACAGCGACTGTCAAAGACTACCCCGCCGCGGGTACAAAATACAAACCACGCACTTCGTACCCGCGTGGCGGTGCGCTAGGACGTAGCCCGCCGTGCTACGCGGCGCCGCCGCCGGCCCGCATCCTTAGCGCCAGTCTGCGGGGTCTCCGGCGCGTTAGTAGACGCCTTTTCCCCAGCACGTTCCTGTCGCGCAGCTGCTGCCGGCGCCCCCGTCTTTTTCACCGCGCGCTTCTTCCCACGGCGAATCACCTTGGTCTCGGTCTGCGGGGCGCTAGCCTTCTGGGAATCCTTCTCCCCTTGAACAGGTGTAGCCGAAGGCGTACCCGCGTTGTGCGAGGTGGCTTTATCCCTCGGGTTGGTACGCACCACGCGGCGCTTGCCGCGACGGCCTCCCTGTGCCGGGGAATTCTTCTTCCCGCCACTGATATTTTCGTGGCGCTGCTCCGCCGTCCGCGAGGAGTCCTCGCCCTTATCGCCGTGCTGCGCCTCCTGGGCGTTGGCCCGGTGCGAAGCCTGCACGGTAGCCCGGCGAGAGTTCGGCTGGGTGCGAACACTGCGGCGCCGGCCGCGCCCGCGTGCCTTGCCCTGGGACTGCTGCTGCTCGCCTTCCTGCTGGGCCACATCGTCACCGCGGGCCTTATCGGAGGAACTCGCGGATTCCGCCTGTTGTGGCTGGGCAAAATCCTCTGGGCGCGGGCGATTATCGGAACGCGAATTCCCGCGTGTGCGGCGCTTGCGGCGCGGAGAGGCCTCAAACTCGGCTACTGCCTCCTCGTAGGTCTTCTCCGGCGCATCGGCAACTTCTGCCTTCTTTTCCTCAGCCTTTCCTTCAGCGGCCTGCTGGCGCTTGTTCGGCTGCTCCTGCGCGCGACGGGTCGCAGGCGAGGTCCGCGTTGCCCGGCGCGGCTTCTTGCCCCGCTGGGTGCGCTTCTTCTCCTTCGCCGGTGCTTCTCGGCCATCGGGCACATAGGAATTAAATTCCTGTACCTCATCGCTTTCGGCGGCGTTGTCCGCCGCGGCATAGGCGATGGCCTCAATTTCAGAGACCTCCGATTTCTTCTGGGCCCGTCGACGCTTCTTCTGCTTGCGCTCGCCGCTGCCGCGCTCGTTTCGGTTTCTACGGGAATTTTCGGCGCCCTTTTGTGGCTCCTTGTGCGTGGAGTCGGCGGACTCATCGTCTACGACGACATTGGCCACCAGCTCTTCCAGCGACGGTGACTGCTCGTCCTCGTTGCCGTAGAGCGGTGCGTCCGTCTTCTGGTACTTCTGCGGATGGGAGGTGGCATTCCTGCGGCCCTTGCGGCCCTTCTGCCCCTTCTTCTCCGCGCGCTCGTCCTCATCGTCGTGCTCGTGCATGACCACGGCAGCCGGATGCTGCTGGGGATCGTGCTCAGGCTTCTTGTGAGCCTTGGAGGAACCGTGCGAGTGGTGGCCGGAGTGGTTGTCTTCTGCTTCATCGACCGGGTACTCGTGGATGATGATGCCGCGGCCATGGCAGTGCTCGCATTCGGTGGAAAAGGTCTCTACCAGGCCGGTGCCCAAACGCTTGCGCGTCATTTGCACCAAGCCCAGGGAAGTAACCTCGGACACCTGGTGGCGCGTGCGGTCACGGCCCAAGGCCTCCTTCAGGCGCCGCAAAACCAGATCCTGGTTTTCCGGCAGCACCATGTCAATAAAGTCCACCACAATCATGCCGCCCAGATCGCGCAGGCGCATTTGGCGCACGATTTCCTCGGCAGCCTCCAGGTTATTGCGGGTCACGGTCTCTTCCAGGTTGCCGCCGGAGCCGGTGAACTTGCCGGTGTTGACGTCGATGACAGTCATGGCCTCGGTGCGGTCGATGACCAAGGTGCCGCCAGAGGGCAGCCACACCTTGCGCGAGAGCGCCTTATGCAGCTGCTCATCAATGCGGTAGGCGGCAAAGGCGTCCTGGCCGCCGTGGTCCTTCGGCTTATAGCGCACCACGCGGTCCGCAAGGTCCGGGGCCATGGATTCCACGTAGGCATTGACCGTATTAAAGGAACGCTTCCCATCCACGATCAGGCGGTGGAAATCTTCGTTGAAGAGGTCACGGACAACCTTGATGAGCATATTCGGCTCTTCATAGAGCGTGACCGGCTTAGCGCCCTTGGAGGATTTTTCCTTCTTGGCCTGGGCAGAAATATCTTCCCACCGGTTATGCAGGCGCTGCACATCTGTTGCGATGGCCTCTTCGGGAACGTTTTCGGCAGCGGTGCGGATGATGGCGCCGCCATCGCCTGGCACGACGCGGCCCAAGATGTCCTTCAGGCGCTTGCGCTCCGGTGCCGGCAGCTTGCGCGAGATTCCGGCGCTGCGCCCGCCTGGAACGTAGACGAGGTAGCGCCCGGCCAAGGAAATCCGGGTGGTCAGTCGCGCACCCTTGTGGCCAATCGGGTCCTTTGCCACCTGCACCAAAATCTGGTCGCCGGATTTCAGGGTATTTTCTACCTTCCGGGAGCGCCCATGCAATTTGGTCTTGCGCCAATCAATCTCGCCGGCATAGAGCACACCATTGCGGCCTTGGCCGATGTCCACGAATGCCGCCTCCATAGACGGCAAGACGTTTTGCACGCGGCCTAAGTAAATATTGCCAATGAGGGAGGCCTGGGACTCGGTGGTAACGAAGTGCTCGACCAAGAGGTCATCTTCAAGCACGCCAACCTGCGTGACGACGCCCGCGCCGTCCTCGCGCTGCTTATCGCGCACCACCATGGTGCGCTCCACGGCCTCGCGCCGCGCCAAAAATTCCGCCTGGGAGACGATGTGCTGGCGCTCGCGGCCCTTCTCGCGCAATTCTGCGCGGCGTCGCTTCTGCGCCTCGATGCGGGTGGAGCCGCGGATAGCCTTGGGCTCATCGATAAGCTCCGGCTCCTTATCCGCCGCCTCCTTCTTGGAGCTCTCGTTCCCGCCGCGCCCGCGGGAGGTACCGCGGCGGCCGCGGCGGCGCTTGTCAGAACCCCCGCGCGCTGCCTTATTGCCTGCCTCGGCCTCGTCGGGTTCCGCGTCGTCGCTAGGCTCCGCCGCATCAGCGGCTTCAGCGATCGCCGCCATGTCTGCGGCCTCATCCTCACCAAGCTCGGCGGCGTCCTGCTGCGGTGGCATAAACAGCGGCGCGAAGTCATACGCAGCGGAATCGTCATCCGTCTCCGCGCGCGGGACTATGCGCGGGGCATAGTAATCATCGTCGAAGTCCTCGCCGGCCTCTGCCAACACCTCATGCAGCTTGGCGGGATCCACGGTCCCGGTCGTTTCGCCAGCACCAGCAGCGGCAGCGTCGGTGGCATTAGCGTCGGCATCATCTTCAGCGCGCGCAGACGCGTTCGCCGGCTCAGGATCCGGCAGACGGTCCGGCGCCTGCTTTACATCCGGCAATGCGCTTTTTACCAGCGATGCATCGACCTTTTCCTCAATCTGGGAGATTTCATTATCCACGTTCTTGCGCACGCGATAGCGCAGGTTCTTTTCCTCTTCCGCATCGGCTGCGGTGTTGTCAGCCGGGGCGCTATCTGCCTCCGCGGCATCTGCCTGCGCTGGTTTTTTCTTTGCCGCGGGCGCGGACTTCTTCGTGGCCTTGCGGGTGCGCCGAGCCCGCTTGGTGGTCTTGGCCTTGCTCTCAGGCTTTGCTTCTGCCGGGCTCTCGTCCGCGATTGCAGGCTGCTCCGCATCCGAGCCCCCTTCATGGCGGGCTAGAGCAGCAAAAAGGTCGCCTGCTTCCGCGCGGGTAATGGAGCTCTGCGCGGTCTTGTTCAGGCCCATGTCCTTAAGCTGGGCCACCAGCTGGCGTGACGATAAGCCGAGCTTTTTGGCCAAGGCATACACGCGGGTTTTATCTTTGAGCTCGCTCGGGTCTATGCGCTGGGCCAAAGCCGCGGCTGCCTGGAGGTTTTCAGTTGTTTCTTGAGAGTTCTGTGCCGCCATTAGTTGGGCTTACTCCTGTACTTCGATTGTATGGTGCGTCGGCCACTCGGGCGCAGGCACAGCCCCAAAAAGGACCGCGCCGCTGCCGCACGAATAGCCACGATAAACGCACTGCGTTAAAGCTTGTAGGATTATGAAATTATGCGCGCGCTGCGCGTGAGTTCCATTGTGTCACAGAATCTTGGCGGGGCGAGCAGGCTGTGGGCGATGATACGTTTGAACTTATGGCAGAACTGGCACCACGTCCCGCCCGAACATTATCGCAGTACCGGCAGCGCAATGAGATTACGCCGAAAGAGGCGTGCTTATGCGGCGTTCCGGCCGGCTTTGCCCTCGGTTTTGCTCAAACGGGGGCCAGCTACATGCTGATAGGCGCCGCTGTTTTTGCGGTCTTTGCAGTCATCGGATTAGCGCCCCTCATCCGCCACTATCCCCGCTCCATTGGGGCTAGCCAGGATATCTACCTCGAGGGCGATTACCCCGCCATTGCTTATTGGGCGCCAGTAATTCCAATTGCTCTACCGCTAGCCATGGCCCCGCTATCCGCGGCTGGCTGGTTGCCGGACATTTCCCTGGCCCCACCCGTGGAAGGTATCTTAACCGGCGCGGTGTCGGCGTTCGCACTCCCGCTGGGCTTGTGGGCCATGTTTTCCCAGTCCTTCCGCATTGGCCGCCGCCGCATGCAGCGCATCGTGGCTGAAGATCCCTTAGAAGGGGTCACAGATCATGCCATGCAGCTTGCCGATGCCCACCTCGATATCCTCACCGCCCTCGTCACCGCCGGGGCCGTCCAGGGCAATACGACCACCACTAAGGCTTTGTCCCGCCTGATGCAGGTGGAGCTAGATCCCCTGTCCGATGCGCTCCAGGAACTAAAAAAGCATGGGCTAGTGAAGGTAGAAAATATTGGCCTGCGCTCGAAAATAGAAAGCTGGCGCATCAGCCTCACCCCTACTGGCGTGCGCTGCCTCTATCAAATTGGCAAACGCTAACTTGGCAAACTTTGGTCTCCAGGAAACAACTTTGGGCCAATCCAGAGCATGACGTATACCAGGCCAACCAAAACCGGAATTTCCACGAGGGGTCCGATAGTACCGGCTAACGCTTGAGCAGAGGTGGCACCAAAGGTACCGATGGACACCGCGATGGCTAACTCAAAATTATTTCCCGCTGCGGTAAAGGCCACTGAGGCAGACTGTGCATAATTCATTCCGGCAGCTTTAGCTACGCCCAAAGCCAGAAAGAACATCCCGACAAAGTACAGCATCAGAGGCACCGCTACCCTAACCACCGCTATCGGCTGCTCCACGAGCTGTTCTCCCTGCAGGGAGAACAGTAAGACGATTGTGTACAGCAAACCGATCATTGCCAAAGGAGACACCGCAGGAAGGTAACGGTTTTCGAACCACTCACGCCCTTTAGTTTTCTCTGCCCATACTCGGGAGATAACCCCGAGCAAAAGCGGGATGCCTAAGAATACGAGCACCGAAGTAACAATGGACCAGAAAGAAAATTCGACAGAGGTGGTATCAAGGCCCAGCCATCCCGGCAGTATCTGCAGGTAGAACCACCCCAGGACACCGAACATCGCAACTTGGAAGACAGAGTTAATTGCCACGAGTACTGCCGTGGCTTCCCGGTCCCCACAGGATAAATCTGACCACACCAAGACCATGGCGATGCAGCGGGCAAGACCGACAATAATAAGACCCGTACGCAGCTCCGGTTGATCCGCCAAGAATATCCAGGCCAGTACGAACATGAATGCTGGCCCTACAAGCCAATTCAAGACGATCGACACGGTCATCAACCGCCGATCTGTTGCAATCTCCCGGGTCTTTTCATAGCGCACTTTAGCAAGCGGTGGATACATCATCACCAGCAGCCCTAAAGCAATTGGAAGGGATATACCTCCAACTTCCCAAGCTGAGAGCGCCTTTCCAATTCCCGGAAGAAAATGACCTATAAGCAGGCCAAGAACCATAGCTATGATGATCCACACGGGAAGAAAGCGATCGAGAAAAGCCAAACGCGGCTGCTGTGATGTAGCCATAACCGTCTCCTCTATTGACCCAAGTAGCACTGTATTCTGCACTACTGTAACCGTTCATATCGATGCTCGTCAATATGAATAGATGAGGCAAACGCCCATATACTAAAGGCATGGTTTCTTCGCACGGCACGACCAAAAATCCCCACATCAACGAATGTTGTTCACTCAGCAACGGCCCCATAGACCAGGCCGATTCCGTGCATCTTGCCCAGCAATTCAAGGTACTTGCAGATCCCGCCCGACTTCGTCTTTTATCCATCTTGTGCGATGAAGGCTGCGGCCCGATGAGCGTTTCCGAACTGACCACATTATCCGGTCTCAGCCAGCCGACGGTGTCTCACCATCTTGCAAAATTGCGGGATGCTGGCCTCTTAGCCAAACGGCAAACTGGCCGCACCGTCACCCATGAAGTGCAAAAACAAGCTTTCACCGCACTGTGCAAGTTACTCTCCTTCGATTAAAGAGCCACTAACTATAAAACTTTGAGCTAATATGCCCGCAATTCTGTGAGCCAATCAACGTTTTTAGACCCTTAATAAATCCCTTTATAAAGGAAAAGGCCCGAGCTTAACGCTCGGGCTTCCTTGAAATCTAGCTAGCTTCAGTACTTAGAGATTCGGGAACCAAATTCCAATCTCGCGCTCTGCGGACTCTGGGGAGTCGGAGCCGTGCACGATGTTCTCGCCCACGCTGAGTGCGAAGTCACCGCGGATGGAACCCGGTGCGGCCTTGGAGACTGGGTCGGTGCCACCGGCCAGCTGGCGCCATGCCTCGATGGCGCGCTCGCCTTCAACAACGCCGGCAATCAGCGGTGCGGAGGTGATGAAGTCCACCAGCTCGCCGAAGAATGGCTTGTCCTTGTGCTCTTCGTAGTGCTTTTCTGCGGTCTCGCGGTCAGCCACGCGCAGGTCCAGCTCGGCCAGCTTGAGGCCCTTGCGCTCGATGCGGGCGATGATCTCGCCCACGTGGCCGTTCTTTACGCCGTCCGGCTTAATGAGGATCAATGTACGTTCAGTCATGCCCCATACTGTACCGAATACCCACAACTCGTCCACGACCGAGGGCTATAAGCGGGGGCAGCACAATAGGGCGGCATTAAGTAAGCTGCTGGACTATCTCCGTCGCGCGCTCGTGCGAGGTACCCCGAAACCACAGGCGCACTTGGTTGACCGCCGTACCGAACTGGCCGTTACTCAGCAAACGCTTAATTTCCGCGCGCTGCTCTTTATCCAAATCATCAATGGTGGCTTCTTCTGCCCGCTGAAAATTAGCGCGCAGGGCAAGGGCCAAAAATACGGCGGCAATGATGAGCGCTACCAGCGGCAACCACGGCGCACCCGTGGCCGCGCGGGCAGCGACCGCGGCAATGCAGGCCAGGGCCGCGAGGACGAGATAGACGGTGCGCATGGCCCCTACTTCTGGTTGAGGTGCTGGGTAGTTAAGTAACCGCGCTTCATGCGGGCGATTAAGTTACTGCGCAAATACGCCGCGAGCAGCCACTCCATGCCGAAGATGATGAAGATCGCGGCGATGGACCAGTGCGCCATAAACCCCAGGATAAGCCCCAATAGCTGCGCCCAGACGATGACGGTCAGCGCCCACTTCTTATTCATAAACGCGATCATGCCCAGGTGGAATATCAGGGCACCTACGACCACACCGTAGTTAAACGGCGTCCACAGCGTGCCGTCATACAGCTTGTACAACAGCGGCAGGGCTAAAACGAGCGTGATCGACTCCATGATGAGCGAGCTGGCGATGACCATGCCATTAAAGCTCTTGAGCGGATCCTTGACGGGGTCCTGCCCCAAGCCCAATGGGCCGATTTCATTATCCGCGACTTCATCGCCGCGGCGCGGCGGACGAGGCGGACGAGACGGGCGGGACCGGGGATCAGGGCTGGTCATGCGGGCTCCTTTCCAAACATCGCGCGGGCTTCACCTGCGGTGACCACCGAACCGGTAATGACAATACCGGAGCCGGATTGCACCTCGGATTCCTCGGCCAGCTCCACGGCTTGCGCGTAGGCACCGGGCAGATCATCGGCCACATAGACGCGCTCTTCGCCATAAATATCGCGGGCCGTTTCCGCTAGTTCATAGGCATCGAGCGCGCGCGGCGAGGAATTCTGGGAAATGACTACCTCGCTCAAATACGGCTCCAGCGCGGCGAGGATTCCCTGGGCGTCCTTATCGGCAAAGATGGAGACTACGCCGATAAGCCGCGCGAAGTCGAAATCGCGGTCGAGCGCCGCGCCGAGCGCCTTGGCGCCGTGGGGGTTATGGGCGGCATCGATAAACGTCGTGGGCGAGGTGCGCACGCGCTCAAGGCGGCCGGGCGAAATCGTCTTGGCAAAACCATTGCGCACAGAGGCAATATCCAGAGGATGCCCGGAAGCGGCACCGAAGAAGGCTTCCACCGCCGCAAGGGCAACGGCCGCGTTCTTGGCCTGGTGCTCGCCGTGCAGCGGCAAGAAAATATCCTCATACATGCCGCCGAGGCCCTGGATATTGACCTGCTGGCCACCGACCGCGATGCGGGATTCTAGGGCCGCGAACTCTGCGCCGGAGCGCGCCACGCCCGCATCCATATCCACCGCGCGCTGCAGAATGACCTGCATGGCCTCGGGGACTTGCTCGGCAATAATGGCGATGTTTTCGTTCGGGGTCAGCGGGTCTTCGGCATCGGCGCGGCGCTTGATGATGCCCGCCTTCTCCCCCGCAATCTCCCGAATATCGCTGCCCAGGTAATCCGTGTGGTCAAGACCCACCGGGGTGATTACGGAGACGTCTGCATTGACCACGTTCGTGGCATCCCACAGCCCGCCGAGGCCAACCTCGACGACGGCGACGTCAACGGGGGCATCGGCAAACGCTGCATAGGACAGGCCCACCAGGACCTCGAACTTGGACATGGGGACATCGGAACGCGCATCCACCATCTCCACATACGGCTTGATTTCGTGCCACAGGCGCACGTAGTCGCGCGGGTGGATGGGCCGGCCATCGATGCCGATGCGCTCGGTGACCCGCTGCAGGTGCGGGCTGGTGACCAGGCCCACGCGGCGGTGGAAGGAACGCAGCAGCGAATCGACCATGCGCGCGGTAGAAGACTTGCCGTTGGTGCCCGCGATGTGGATGACATCAAAGGATTGCTCGGGGTGGCCGAGCAAATCCATGAGCATCTCGATGCGCTCCAGGGTGGGCTCGATCTTGGTCTCCGGCCAGCGCTGGTTGAGCTCGTCTTCCACCTCACCGAGCGCCTGCAGCTCCTCCGGGGATACCTCTTGGGGCGCGGCGTCATTATATTCTTCGTCCTCGCCCATGCCCAGGTTCAGGGTCAGGCCCGATTCCGTGATCTCCACCGGGGTGCCATCGGTACCCTCCTTGAGGGCGTCGACGATCTCAAAATCGTCCTCTCCCCCGGCGGCCTCGCCATTGCCGTTGGCGTCGTGATTGAAGCGCTGATCTGACACTACTTAAGGCCCTCCAAACGGCTGGTAATGCGCTCGACTTCCTCGCGCGCGATGTCTTGGCGCGCCCGAATCTTATTGACCACGTCTTCCGGCGCCTTGGCCAGGAAGTTCTCATTGCCCAGCTTTTTGCCTGTCTGTTCCAGTTCCTTATTGGCCTTGGCCAGATCCTTTTCCAGGCGCTTGCGCTCGGCTTCAACGTCGACCGCACCGTGGGTATCCAGCGTGACCTCCACGGTGGCCTGGGACAGACGCACCTCAATGGAGGCCGAGGGGTTAAAGTCCTCGTCCGGCGCGGTGGTATTGGCCAGGTTGCGGACCAATTCCTCTTGGTCCTGCAGGTCTGCCGCGGCGAAGTCGAGGCGGCCCGGTACCTTCTGCGATGGCTTGACGCCCTGATCGGAGCGGAAGCGGCGCAGCTCGGTGATGAGCTTATCGGCATCGTCAATGCGGCGGGCGGCCACCGCGTCCTTGGTGGCGCCGCCGTTGGTATCGGCCACCGTGGGCCATGGGGCGATGACGATGGATTCCCCGCCGGTCAATGCCTTCCACAGCACCTCGGTCACATACGGCATGGTGGGGTGCAATAGGCGCAGCACCACGTCGATGACGCGGCCCAAAACGATCTGGGTATTGCGGCCTTCTACCGTTTCGCCATCACGCGGGATCTGCGTCTTGGCAATCTCCAGGTACCAGTCACAGAGCTCATCCCAGGTGAAGTGGTAAAGCAGCTCGTTGGCCTTGGCAAATTGATAATCGTCCAAGTAGGCATCGACCTGAGTGCGCACCTCTTCGGCGCGGTCGAGGATCCAGCGGTCGGCATCGGAAAGCTCCGTGCGTTTTGGCAGCGGTGCCACGCCGGCGCCGTTCATCAGCGCGAACTTGGTGGCATTAAAGAGCTTGGTGGCAAAGTTACGCGATGCCGCGGCGGCATCAGAGCCCAGCGGCAAATCCACGCCCGGGTTGGCGCCGCGGGCAAGGGTAAAGCGCAGCGCATCGGCGCCGTAATCGCGCACCCAGTCCATCGGGTCAATGCCATTGCCCAGGGACTTGGACATCTTGCGGCCCTGCTCATCGCGCACAAGGCCGTGCAGGTAGAGGTCCTTGAAAGGAATCTGCGGGCAGCCATCGGTGCCCTCACCCAAAAGCTCTGGGGTCTTGGTGCCGGCGAAGGTGCCGAACATCATCATGCGCGCGACCCAGAAGAACAAGATGTCATAGGCCGTAACGAGCACGTTGGTGGGATAGAACTTCTCCAGATCCGGGGTCTTATCGGGCCAGCCCAGGGTGGAAAATGGCCACAGCGCCGAAGAGAACCAGGTATCAAGGACATCCGGATCCTGCTCGTAGCCTGCCGGCGGCTCCTCATCGGGGCCGACGCACACGATGTCGCGTTCGACCTCGCCGGACTCGTTCGTGCGCTCCGGGCCGTACCAAATGGGGATGCGGTGGCCCCACCACAGCTGGCGGGAAATGCACCAATCGTGCATGTCATCGACCCACTCGAAATAGCGCGGCTCCAGCGACTGCGGGTGCAAGACGGTATCGCCCTCGCGCACGGCATCGCCAGAGGCCTTCGCCATCTGCGCGACATCGACGAACCACTGCAGCGATAGGCGCGGCTCGATGGGCTCGCCGGAGCGCTCCGAGTGGCCCACGGAGTGGACATAGGGGCGGATTTCTTTGACGATGCGCCCCTGCTCCCGCAGCGCCTCCCGGATTTCCACGCGCGCTTCTTCGCGCGTCATGCCATCAAAGCGGGTGCCGGTATGCGCGATGTGGCCGGTGGTATCCATGACCGTCGGCATATCCAAGTTATGGCGGGTGCCCATGGCGTAGTCATTGGGATCGTGAGCTGGGGTGATCTTTACCGCACCGGTACCAAACTCCATGTCCACATAATCATCGGCGATGATCTTCAGCTTCAAGTCATCGCGGAAGGGGTGATCCAATTCTTGGCCCACGAGGTGGGCGTAGCGCTCATCGTCGGGGTGGACGGCAATGGCGACATCGCCAAGCATGGTTTCCACACGCGTGGTGGCAACAATGAGGTGCGGCTCATCGTCATTGAGCGAGCCATAGCGGATGGAGACCAGCTCGCCCTCGACGTCCTTGTAGACGACCTCGATATCAGAAACGGCGGTCTCTAGCACCGGTGACCAGTTGACCAGGCGGTTGGCCCGGTAAATCATGCCCTCATCGTAGAGGTTCTTAAAGATGGTCTGTACCGCACGCGACAGGCCCTCATCCAGGGTAAAGCGCTCGCGGGTCCAGTCCACGGAGTCACCGATGGCGCGCATCTGGTTCTGGATGGTGCCACCGAATTCTTCCTTCCATTCCCAGACCTTGTTGATGAATTCCTCGCGCTCATAGTCCCAGCGCTTCTTTCCCTCCTGCTCACGCAGACGGGCCTCCACCTTGGTCTGGGTGGCGATGCCTGCGTGGTCAGCGCCCGGCAGCCACAGGGTGGCATAGCCCTGCATGCGCTTGCGGCGAATGATGGAGTCGATCAGAGTGTGGTCCAAGGCGTGGCCCATGTGCAGCTGGCCGGTGACGTTCGGCGGCGGCAGCACGATGGAATAGGGCTCCGCCTCCGAGGATGCATCCGGGGTGAAGTAACCGGCGCTTACCCAGCCTTCGTAGAGGTCTTTTTCTACTGCCTGCGGCTCCCAGGACTTGGGAAGCTGGTCCGCGCGGTTGGTGCCAACGAGTTGCTCTTTATTCTGATCAGTCACCTGGCCAACTCTACCCTGTGCGTCAACTGGCACCACCGGCCTGTCTAGAGTAAGGGCATGTCTCACAACCCTGGCCACCGCGCCCGCCTCCGCACCCGTTACTTCACCCAAGCCAAAGACAACTCTCAGGCCTTCGCGTGCCTGACGAGCTACGACTGCTTGACCGCCGAAATCTTCGATGAAGCCGGGGTCGATCTCCTGCTCGTCGGCGATTCCCTGGCCAACGTGGTGCTGGGCCGCGAAACCACGCTCTCGCTCACCCTCGATGAGATGATCCCGCTGGCCACCGCGGTGGTTGCTTCGACCTCCCGCGCCTTCGTGGTGGTGGACCTTCCCTTCGGCTCCTATGAGGACGGCCCCTCCCAGGCGCTGGAGACCGCGGTGCGCGTCATGAAGGAAACCGGCGCGCAGGCCGTGAAGCTGGAGGGCGGTGCGGAGCGCGCTCCCATTGTTGCCGCGCTTGTCGCCGCCGGCATCCCGGTCTGCGCCCACATTGGCTTTACACCCCAGCAGGTCCACGCCTTGGGCGGCTTCGTGGTCCAAGGCCGGGGTGCCGGTGCGGAGAAGCTTCACGACGACGCCCGCGCCCTCGCCGAGGCCGGCGCCTTCGCCGTGGTTCTGGAGATGGTCCCGGCAGCCCTTGCTGAGCAGGTGACCAAGGAGCTGCCCATCCCCACCATCGGCATCGGCGCCGGCGCGCAGACCGACGGTCAGATTCTGGTGTGGACCGATGCCTTCGGCCTGGGAGGTCCCAAGGCGCCGCGTTTTGTGCGCCGCTACGCGAATCTGCGCGGCGCGCTGCTGGAAGGAGCGAAGGACTATGTCGCAGATGTGGGTGAACGTTCCTTCCCCAACGCCGAGGAGTCTTTCGAGGACTAAGGTCTTAAGCCATGCAGATCCTCACAACTAAATCCGAACTCCGTGCCTTCCGCGCGGCAGCGTCCGGTTCCGTGGGTTTGGTGCCCACGATGGGCGCGCTTCACGACGGCCACGCTTCCCTCATTCGCCGCGCCCGCGAAGACAACGACACCGTGGTGTGCTCGGTCTTTGTCAATCCCCTCCAGTTCACGGACCTGGGCGACTGCGAAGACTACCGCGCCTACCCGCGCACCCTCGACGCGGATGCCGCACTGCTGGACTCGTTGGGAGTCGATGCGGTCTTCGCCCCCAGCGTGGAGGAAATGTACCCGGGTGGCACCCCGCGGGTGTGGGTGCGCACGGGTGAGATGGGCTCGGTCTTGGAAGGTGCCTCGCGCCCCGGCCACTTTGACGGCGTGGCCACCGTGGTGAGCAAGCTGTTTCACCTTGTCACACCAGACCGCGCTTATTTTGGGCAAAAGGATGCGCAGCAAGTAGCGATCATCCGCCGCCTGGTGGCGGACCTCGACCTGCCGCTGGACATCATCAGCGTGCCCATCGTGCGCGCAACGGACGGCGTGGCCGAGTCCAGCCGCAATGCGCGCCTCAGTGCCGCCGAGCGTGAGCAGGCGGTCGCCTTATCCCAGGCACTCTTCGCGCTGCAGGATGGCGCCTCACGTGAAGAAGCTGAGGCCCAGCTCGCTTCCTCCCCCGGCGTGACGGTGGATTACCTCACCGTGGTGGACCCGGCCACGCTCGAGCCCGTAGATGCACAACACCGGCCCGCCTTGGCGCTGGTAGCAGCGCATGTGGGGCCGGTGCGGCTCATCGATAACTTGGTGCTGGAGGCTTAACCTTTCAGCAGGTGGGCTACGGCCTCGCGCTCCTCACGCAGCTCCTGCACGGAGGCCTCGATGCGCTCCTTCTGGAAATCGCTGAGCTCCAGGCCTTGGACGATTTCCCACTTGCCGTCGCGGCAGATGGTGGGAAAGCCGCAGATGAGGCCCTCATCGACACCGTAGGAGCCATCCGAAGGCACGGCGGCGGTGCGCCAATCCTCGGTGCCGTGGACCCAATCGTGCATGTGGTCCACGGCCGCAGATGCAGCCGACGCCGCGGACGAGCTGCCGCGCACCTCGATGATCTCCGCGCCGCGCTTGGCCACCTTGGGGATCATCTCCTCGCGGTACCACTGCTCATCTACCTCCGCGTTGGAGAAAGCGATATCCGGGAACTGGGTGGCGGAGTGGTTGCCCCAGACCGCAATCTTGGAAAAGTCCTTGGTGGCCTTGCCCGTCTTGGCCGCCAGCTGGCCCAAGGTGCGGTTATGGTCCAGGCGCATGAGCGCGTTGAACTGGGAGTTATCCAAATCCGGCGCGCTATGCGCGGCAATCAGCGCGTTAGTATTGGCGGGATTGCCCACCACCAGCACGCGAACATCGCGCGCCGCGTAGTCATTGATGGCCTTGCCCTGCTCATTAAAGATGGCGCCGTTGGCCTCGAGCAGGTCCGCGCGCTCCATGCCCTTGCTGCGCGGGCGGGAGCCGACGAGGAATGCGGCGGAGGCATCCTCGAAGGCGACCTTGAGGTCATCTGTCACCGCAATCGAATTCACCAGCGGCAGGGCGGAATCGCGCAGCTCCATGGCCACGCCCTCGGCCTTTTCTACTACCGCGGGGATTTCCAAGAGGGCAAGGTCTACCGGGGTGTCCTTGCCAAATACGTCGCCTGCGGCAATCCGCCACAGCAGGGAGTAGGCGATATTTCCGGCGGCGCCGGTAACGGTTACTTTTACTGGCTGGGTCATGCTCATTCCTCCTCATATGTCGTGGAGTTGTAAGCGTCCCTCATGCACGCCACCCTCCACGGGATGTATCTACCCCCGAGCTTAGCGCTATACGGAGGTAGCGTGTTGTGAAATAAATCCCCCTCTTTCGGAGGGAAAACGCCGCCAAATTTCCGGATATTACCCCCGTTTACCTCCAAATTAACGCCCCCAATGGGCACATACCTCCCGCGGGGTGGGGCTAATCGGGCATGATGGAAGCGGCACAGACCCCACTGGGGAGCGCGCTTGCAGGGATGCATTCACTGCCTGTGGGCGGCTGCACGGTGGCCAACCACTGCCGCATCAAACCAGCATGAGGCCGGCCGTGCAGTTCCCGAGACACTACCCACCATCGCCACATCGGCGCCGCGAAGCAGAGATAGGACACATGCTATGAGCACTGAGCACACCGAACCGCTGCACGCTGCGGAGCAGGCGGAGGACTCCGACACTCACGCTGCGGATTCCATCAGCACCGATGCCGTGGTGGATATCGCCATTTCCCAGTTTTCCGCGTGGGGTTTTTCTGAAACCAAGCTGGATACCATCGCCGCGGAATCCGGCATGTCCAAGCGCATGATTCACTACCACTTTGGCGATAAGCAGGGCCTGTATTTAAGCGCTCTAAGCACCGCCGCCGAGCGCCTCCGCCCTGACGAAGAAGACCTGGAACTCGATTCCGCGGTCCCAGTCGAGGGCGTGCGCAAGCTGGTGGACTGGATCTTCTGGCAGTACGTCAACCACCCCGAGGCCATCCGCATGATGACCTGGGAAACCGCCCAGTCCATCGTGGGCTCTTCCACCAATCCCGTGGCGGATTTTAGCGGCGTCGCCCTTCACCTCGATCGCCTGCTCATGCTGGGCCAGGACGCCGGCGCCTTCCGCCCGGGCATTTCCACCAACGATATTTTCACCATCATCGCCTCGCTCACCTCGTACCGCGTGACCAACCGGGCGATGATGGACAACCTGTTGGGCGTGGATATGTCCAGCCAGGCAAATACCGACGGCATGCACCGGCTTACCGTCGATGCCGTGCTGGCATTCCTCACCGCCAATATCCCCGATTCCGGCCACGAGTCTTATTTGGTGCCTTCTGATGCCGACGAGGGCGATGAAGCCTCCCCGCAAGATATCTACGGCGAGGCATAAAAGTAGGGGCACCGGCTGCTTGCCGGTGCCCCCTTCTCACTAAGCCGATTCCTTCGCCTCATCCTTGTAGGTGAATTCGGGCTCTGCGCCCTGGGTGACGCAGTCTGCGGTGATGTGCACGGCGGAAATATCTTCTCTGTCTGGCAGCTCAAACATCACTGGAACGAGCAGCTCTTCCAGGATCGCGCGCAGGCCGCGCGCGCCGGTTTTGCGCTCGAGGGCGAGCTCAGCGATAGCATCCAGCGCCCCGTCCTCCATGTGCAGCTCGCAGTCATCCATCTCAAATAGGCGGCTGTACTGCTTGAGTAGCGAGTTCTTGGGCTCAGTAAGCACCTTGACCAGGGCCTCGCGGTCCAAGTTATCCACCGTCGCCACCACGGGCAGGCGGCCGATAAATTCTGGGATCAAGCCGAACTTCACGAGGTCTTCCGGGCGCACCTGGGAGAATAGGTCCACCTTTTCCCGCTCGTCTTCGGTGCCCAGCTTCGCGCCAAAGCCAACGCCCTTCTTGCCCACGCGATCCGCGATCACCTGGTCGAGGCCCGCAAACGCGCCAGCAACAATGAAGAGGATATTGGAGGTATCTAGCTGGATAAATTCCTGGTTCGGGTGCTTGCGCCCGCCCTGTGGCGGGATGGCGGCCACGGTTCCCTCCAGGATCTTCAGCAGCGCCTGCTGCACGCCCTCGCCGGAGACATCGCGGGTAATGGAGGGGTTTTCAGACTTGCGGGAAATCTTATCCACCTCGTCGACGTAGATGATGCCGCGCTGGGCACGCTCCACGTCAAAGTCCGCTGCCTGCAGCAGCTTCAAGAGGATATTTTCTACGTCTTCGCCCACATAACCGGCCTCGGTCAAGCTGGTGGCATCCGCGATGGCGAAAGGCACATCCAGCAGGCGCGCCAAGGTCTGCGCCAGGTAGGTCTTACCGGAACCGGTAGGCCCCAGCATCAAAATATTGGACTTAGAGATCTCTACCTCTTCGCCCTCGGCCTTCTTCCGGCGCGCATCCAACGCGGCGGATTCTTCAGCCTTAATGCGCTTGTAGTGGTTATACACCGCTACCGACAGCACGCGCTTGGCCTTGTCCTGGCCAATGACGTACTTATCCAAAAAGGAAGAAATCTGCGAAGGCTTGGGCAGGCGCACCTCCGCCTCGGAAGACTCCTCGGCCTGCTCGTGGCCGAGCTCTTCTTCAATAATCTCATTGCAGAGCTCGATGCACTCATCGCAGATGTAGACCCCGCCACCGGCAATGAGCTTTTTCACCTGCTTTTGGCTCTTTCCGCAGAAGGAACACTTCAGGAGATCAGCGCTTTCTTGCATACGTGCCATTCAGTACTTTCACACTCGCTCTTTTTTACCGCTTTTAAAGGTGGGTAGGAAGGCTCGCTCACTTCCGTCCCCGCGGTTGGTTGTTCAAAAATCTACCTTAGTAAATCAACCCGACACGGCTCCTATTCATTCCCTCCGCGTGGCGAAATTCGCAGATCTTTATCCGCCCACACCACTAAACTTGAGATTGGATCCTCTACTTCCTCCACCACCGCCGAAGGAGCCATTTCATGTTTGACCTCACCAACCGTACCGCGATTGTCACGGGCGGGGCTGCGGGCATCGGCAAGGGCATCGTTGCCTCCCTGCGCGAAGCCGGCGCCAACGTCATCATCGCCGATATTGATACCGACAAGGCCGAAGCCACCGCCGCAGAGCTCGGTGCCACCGCCTACCCCGTCGATGTCACCGATAGGGCCTCCATCAAAGAAATGTTTGCCAAGGTCCACGCCGCACACGGGGCGATCGACATCGTCTGTTCCAATGCCGGGATCTTTCCCAACTGCCCGCTGGAAGAGATGACCGATAAACAGTGGGAGACAATGTTTGAAATCAACACCCACGGCACGTTCAAGGTCGTGCAAGAAGCCCTGCCGTATATGAAGGAGCGCGGCTACGGGCGCATCGTTATCACCACCTCCATTACCGGCTCGCACACCGGCTTTCCCGGTTGGGCACATTACGGCGCCTCCAAGGCGGCCCAACAGGGCTTTATCCGCTCCGCTGCCCTAGAAATCGCCCGCGATGGCATCACCATCAATGGCGTTTTGCCCGGAAATATCCTCACCGAAGGCCTCGAAGCGCAGGGCCAGGACTACCTCGATGAAATGACGCGCTCCATCCCGCTGCACCGGCTTGGCAGCCCCCGCGATATTGGCAATGCCGCGGCCTTCCTCGCCTCCACCGAGGCCGGATATATCACCGGCCAAACGCTCATTATTGATGGCGGCCAGCTCCTGCCCGAAACCCCGGAGGCCATCCTGCCGCCGCGCTAGCGCTTGCCGATGCCCAGCCCTATAACGCAGATAACCCCGCCGACACCGAGGATGGTGCCTGGCGGGGTTATCTAGTGCGGCTTTTATTGCAGCCAGCCGAATTCGAGCAAGAATGCCTCGACATCGAGCATTTCCAACTCATCTGGCGCGTGGCCGGCAACGAATGCGAAGGACTCAGCGACGTCCTTGGTCGTCGCGGGGGTCAGCCCCGCGTCAACGAGATTTTCCGCTACGCGGGCAGAAACCGGCGTCTGCGACACCGTATCCAAACCCGTACCCGTGGTGGAGTCCTTGAACATATCGCTAATGCCACCAAAGAAGGTCCGCATCGTGTTCATCTCTCTCACCTCTCAATGTTGCACTGTTGATAGGGTTGAATATACTTGGTACTTACCCACTAAGCAACCCCTAAGCCACTTAAAGTTAACCTTTTGTTAACTTTAAGTGGCTGTGAGGCGTATTACATGGTCACGGGCTCGTTCCCTCGGCCCGCGGGTGACTCTTAAAGGTCGCCGAACGGGGCGAAGCCGAAGTAATGGTTCAGGGTATCGCGCGCAATCCACGCGATTGCCACCACAATGATGGCACCTAGTACGGCATAAACGGTCCAACCCAGCACCTTCATTTGCCGGCTCGCGGGAGTATCTCCTACCACCACGCCGTTATCATCCCGAATGGGATCGCCCGTCATGGAACGCATGCCCAGGGCGAAGAGCAAGGGAATGCCGGCGCCGAAGACGAGGGCCAATCCAGCGACGCGAAGAATAGATTCGAAGATTTCTGCAGCAGTCATGTTCTAGCGCTCCTCGTTCGGAGTAGATGAGGTGGGGTTCGTGCTCCCGTCGACGGCCGCTACCGGGGTCATACCCCCTGCGGCTGCGACGGACTCTTTCGCGCCAACGCGTGGCTCCAAGGAGGAATCCACGGACTCAGCGTTGTCATCCCAGTCATTATTGACGTTGGAGGCATCGACCGGGTTCATGCGGGAGCGGATAACGATGAGCGCGGTCATGGCCAGGAGCAGGACGAAGTCCACGATGGCACCGGTAGCTACCGTCGTGACAGAGGAAACGCCGTGCGCCAGCCACCACGATGCGAAGCCAACGAAAGCAGCACAGGGCAGCGTAATGAGCCAAGCAGCCACCATGCGCATCGCCACGCCCCAGCGAACTTCCGCGCCGCGGCGGCCCAAACCGGTACCAAGGATGGAACCGGTGGATACGTGAGTCGTAGAAAGCGCCATGCCGCCGGTAGCGGAGGTCAAGATGATGGCCGCAGACGTTGCCTCGGCTGCCATACCTTGCGGGGATTCGATCTCCACGAGCCCCTTGCCCAAGGTGCGGATAACGCGCCAGCCGCCGGACAGCGTACCGGCCGCAATGGCAATCGCACAGGCAACAATGACCCAGGTGGGAATGCGGGCATCGGCAACCGCATGGCCTGAGGCCACGAGGGCGAGGAAGATAACGCCCATGGTCTTCTGAGCGTCGCCGGCACCGTGCGCCAGCGATACCAAGCAAGCGGTCACAATCTGGCCGTGACGGAAGTGCTCGTTCTTTTCCTTATTTGGAATGGTGTTGGTTACCCAATACACGAGGAAGGTGGCGCAGGCAGATACCAAGGCGGCGATAATCGGGGAGGCCACAGCCGGAATGATGATCTTGGCCATGATGGAGGTCCACTCCACTCCCCCAGTGCCCATGGCTGCGAAACCGGCGCCGATAAGGCCACCGAAAAGGGCGTGGGAAGAGCTGGACGGCAGTCCGAGCAACCAAGTGAACAGGTTCCAGAGAATACCGCCGATAAGGCCGGTAAAGACCACCATCAAAAGGGCCTGACCATCGGAATCAGCGGCTGCGCCCGACAGGTCATAAGAATCGAGGTTGACGATGCCCTTAGCCACCGTTGCCGCGACATTCACGGACAGGAATGCGCCGACGAGGTTGAGCGCGGCAGAAATCGCTACCGCGGTAAATGGCTTCAGCGCGCCGGTGGCAATGGAGGTTGCCATCGCATTGGCGGTGTCGTGAAAACCATTGGTGAAGTCGAAGGCTAGGGCGGTAACCACCACAATGCCCAAGATAATCAAAGTCGCTGTCACAGCATTGGCCCCTTGTAAGCAATCAACAAATGACGAGAAAGTGCATTTGCGACGCCGTCATTCGTCGCGCACCAAGAGCAGCGTACCCCGCAATAATAAGGCGAGCCAATAGCGTTTCTAAGAAGTAAACTGCACTTTGCCTAGTGTTAACCTTCCGCGCGCAGCTTGGCACCAGCCCCATACCGAAAATCCGCGTTCTACCAGTATTTTTTCAAAAATCTAATCTATCTTCAGCCTTTAATACCGTGGTATAAAACACTAAGAGAGGTGCGCCGGCTTAACGCCAACGCACCTCTCGAAATATAGGGTGTTTACTTCCCGTTTTAACGGAAGGTAGCGAACTTCTTGACCACCCAGCGGCTCAGCACGAGCAGGACGATGCCCAGCGCGATGGAAGCGACACCCAGGGAAATGAAGAAGGTGTTTTCCGCAGCCGCATCCTCTGGGTTGTAGAAGCTAGCCAGCGAGCCGGCAAGCGCGGTACCCATGGCCACGGCCATCATCCACACGGCCATCATGCGCGATGGGAATGCCTCTGGAGCCACCTTGGTGGCCAGCGAGTTGCCCACCGGGGACAGCATGAGCTCACCCATGGTGAACAGGAAGAGGATCCAGATAATGACATACATTGGCGTGGAGTTTGCGCCCGAACCGGAGAACGGCAGGAAGAAGAAGAGCGAGACACCGATGATGATATTGGCCACGCCGAACTTCACCGGAGTGGACCACTGACGGTCACCGAGCTTCGTCCACATCGCTGCGAAGATTGCGGAGAAGATAACGATGAAAATCGGGTTAATGGACTGCACCAGTGACGGCGGGATCTCGAGGCCGAAGATGTGGCGGTCCAAGCGCACATCGGCGTAAATGGTCATCACGGTAAATTGCTGCTGGAAGATACCGAAGAACAGCACACCGGAGATGAACATCGGGATAAAGCCCAAGAGGCGGTTCTTTTCTTTCCGGGTCACCAAATCAGAGGTGTACATCTGAATCCAGAAGTACACGGCGGCAATCAGGGCAACGGCGGTGACGATATTGGACAGCCACTCTACCTTGATGATTCCAGTACCCAGGCCAATGACCATGACGAGGATGACGACGACGATCGCGCCCAAGCCCATCATGCGCTGCTTGGAGTCCGCCGGGTTCGGGATTTCGTGTCCGGCGTCCTTAATGGTGGTCTTACGCATGATGGTGTACTGAATAAGGCCCAAGGCCATACCGACGGCAGCGATGCCGAAGCCCCAGTGGAAGCCCTTCCAGCCCCACATTGCGGTGGTAAGAAGCGGACCAAAGAGAGCGCCGATATTAACGCCCATGTAGAAGATGGAGAAGCCGCCGTCACGGCGAGGATCGTCGCGGCTATACAGCGAGCCCAGCACCACCGACGCGGTGGTCTTCACGCCACCGGAACCAACGGCGATGAGGATCAGGCCGATGGCAAGACCCGTCACGGCGGGGATGAAGGCCAAGACGAGGTGTCCAGCCATTACCATGATCGCGGAGTAGAACAGGGTGCGCTCCGCACCGAGGATGCGGTCTGCTACCAAGGATGCCAACAGGCAGGCCATGTAGACCAAGCCGCCGTACGCGCCGACGATCGATGTTGCATCGCCGCGGTCGAGGCCGAGGCCGCCATCGGTCGTGGCGTAGTACATGTACAGCAGCACGATGGACTGCATGCCGTAGAAGCTGAATCGCTCCCACATCTCCACGCCGAACAGGTTAGCCAGCCCCCACGGGTGACCGAAGAATGTGCGCTCCCCGCTCGAAGCAGCGGGTGCGGAGGTCTGCTCCTCCGCCTCTGGATCCTTATTTGTCATAGCATAATACGACCACTCAGAGGTCTAATTCACAAATCGGGCATTATACGTGAAACATCGCACTGAAAAATCTGCCTAACGACCTGCAGATATTTCTCTGAAAGATTCACCCCATTTGGGGTAGCCGCTCGCGCACTACCACTCCCCTGCTACGCCCCTCATAGGCATATATCGAGCGCACTCATATGCACATAATAAAACCCTGCGAGGGCTCCTCTCGAAGCGGCCTCGCAGGGTGTTAGCTGATGGAGTTAGCCCACCAGCACCGTATTAAGAATTGAGCTTGCGGTACTCAAAGACGGTATCGATGATTCCGTATTCCACGGCGTCTTCCGCGGTGAGGATCTTATCGCGGTCGGTGTCGATGCGGATTTGCTCGGCAGTACGGCCGGTGTGCTCCGCCAGGGTGTTTTCCATCAAGGTACGCATACGCTCGATCTCTGCGGCCTGGATTTCCAAGTCCGAGACCTGGCCCTGGGTGCCCTGGGTTGCAGGCTGGTGGATCAATACGCGGGAGTTCGGCAACGCCGCGCGCTTGCCCGGAGCACCAGCGGCCAAAAGCACTGCGGCAGCAGAAGCTGCCTGGCCCAGGCACACAGTCTGCACATCGGGGCGCACGTAGCGCATGGTGTCATAAATTGCCATCAGGGCAGTAAAGGAGCCACCGGGCGAGTTGATGTACATGGTGATGTCACGGTCCGGATCCTGGCTTTCAAGAACCAGCAGCTGGGCCATGATGTCATTGGCAGAGGTGTCATCAACCTGGGTGCCCAAGAAGATGATGCGCTCTTCAAAGAGCTTAGAGTACGGGTTGGTTTCCTTCGTCCCCTGAGCGGACTGCTCAATAAAAGAAGGCAGTACGTAACGGGAACTTGGCATCTGCGACTTATTCATAGTGATTTTCTCCTTATTCCCTAGTTGCTCAGTGGGCCGTTCACGGACTCGATAACGTGGTCAACAATGCCGTATTCCTTGGCTTGCTGCGCCGTCATCCAGCGGTCGCGGTCAGAGTCCTTGGTGATCTGCTCGAAGGTTTGGCCGGTGTGCTCTGCAATAAGTTCGGCCATCTCGCGCTTGGTCTGGGCGAACTGCTCCGCCTGGATGGCGATATCGGCAGCGGTACCGCCCACGCCAGCGGAAGGCTGGTGCATCATGATGCGAGCGTGCGGCAGTGCATAGCGCTTGCCCTTCGTACCACCAGAGAGCAGGAACTGGCCCATAGAAGCGGCCAAGCCCATGCCGTAGGTGGAGATATCGCAGGGCGAGTACTTCATCGTGTCATAAATGGCCATGCCCGCGGTCACGGAGCCACCCGGGGAATTGATGTAGAGCGAAATATCGCGCGTGGGATCCTCTGCGGAAAGCAGCAGGATCTGTGCGCACAGCTTATTGGCAATTTCATCGTCTACCTGGGTGCCCAAAAAGATAATGCGCTCGTGCAACAGGCGCTCATAGACGCTGTCACCCAAGTTCAGGCCGGAGCCTGCTGGGGTGGTCATCTGAAGCTGGTCAGATTTCTTAGACATTCGAAAAGTCTCCTTGAGGACGGTTAATCTCTAATGCCACCACACTACTTAATGTGGCGATAATTGTGGGGTCTGTTCGCTATCAGCGTTTGCACCGATCTTTGTCTGCTTTTTCGACCCGGCGATGAGAAAAGCCCAGCCAGACTTCCTCGCTGGTGCGAGGGGCCAAGCTGGGCTTTTAAGGAGAAGATTTACTCCGCGTCGGTAGCTTCGTTCTCATCTTCTTCTACTTCACCGAAGTACTGCTCAACGTCAACGTCGTTGCCTTCTTCGTCCTTTACGGTGGTACGGCAAATGGCGGCAGCCAGTGCCTTGCCGCGGCGTACGTCAGAGAACAGGTTGGCAATCTGGCCGTTGGACTGCAGCTGCTGGATGAACTGGTTCGGGTCCATGCCGTAGGACTGCGCGGTGAACAGGATGTGGTCCGAGAGCTCCTGCTGGGAAACTTCCGGCTCTTCCTTTTCTGCCACGGCATCCAAGAAGATCTGCGTGCGCACGGACTCTTCGGCCTGCTCGCGGGTCTGCTGATCAAACTCTTCGCGGGAGGTGCCCTGAGCCTCGAGCAACTGTGCCAGCGCCTTCTCATCGTGTGCCAGCTGACCCAGGATCTGGTGCAGCTGGGCGTGAGCCTGCTCGTCGACGACGGACTGGGGCAGCTCAAAGTCGACATCGGCAAGCGCAGCCTTCAGAACCTCATCGCGGATCTGGCCGGCCTGCTCAGCCTTCTTGGACTCCTCGACCTCGGTCTTGGTGGCTTCGCGCAGCTCCTCGATGGTGTCGTACTCGGAGGCCATCTGGGCAAACTCATCATCCATGTCCGGCAGCTTGCGCTCCTTGGTCTGCTGCACGTGGACCTTAAAGGTAGCCTCTTCGTCCTTGTGCTCGCCAGACTGGATGGTGGAGGTGAACTCGTTATCCTCGCCGGTCTTCATGCCGCGCAGTGCGGTGTCCAGACCCTTGATGAGGTTGTCATCACCAATGGAGTAAGACAGGCCCTCGGTGGAAGCCTCCTCGATCTTCTCACCGTCAACCTCTGCGGTGATGTCGATGATGGCGTAGTCACCGGTCTTCATCTTGCGCTTGGTGTCCTTCAGTTCACCGAAGCGCTCTGCAAGATCCTCGAGGGCCTTGTCCACGTCTTCCTCGCCAGCCTTGATGGCCGGGACGGTGACGGAGATTTCGGAGAAGTCCGGAACCTCGAACTCAGGGCGAACGTCAACCTCGGCGGTAAACTCGACGAAGTCCTTGTCCTCGATCTTGGAAATGTCTACGTCCGGCTGGCCGATGACCTTCAGGTCTTCCGACTGAACAGCCTGCTCGTAGCGGGAAGGCAGCATGTCATTGACGACCTGCTCCAGAATCGGGCCGCGGCCGAAGCGAGCGTCGATCAGCTGGCGCGGGGCCTTGCCCTTACGGAAACCTGGAATAGAAACCTGCTGCGCGATTGCCGCGTAAGCTTGATCGATTTCCTGGTCCAGCTCCGCAAACGGAACGTTGACGGTGAGCTTAACGCGGGTATCGCTCAGCTTGTCTACGGTGGTCTTCACGAGTGAATCTCCCTGGCTTCATTGTTTTTCTACGTACATAAAAATTAAAGGGGGTCTGAAAAACCTTATTAGGGCATTTTCAGACCCCCATACGTCGGGGCGACAGGATTTGAACCTGCGACCCCCTGCTCCCAAAGCAGGTGCGCTACCAAACTGCGCCACGCCCCGTATGTAGGCCACCAAGTTACCTTGGCTGCGTTGCATACCTGAGCCAGTTTAGCGTGTTGGTTTTAAATCTCCTAAATCAGCCCCCTGTTAAGGGCGTAGCCGCAGGTTAACGGCATATTTTCCGGAAGCTGGACTTAGAAATCGAAATCAAACATGCCGTCAAAGAATCCGCCGCCATCACCATCAGATAATCCGTCGAAGAAGCCGCCACCGTCACCGGCGTCTCCCCCTCCGGCATCGCCGCCCATATCACCGGCGCCCCCGGCGTCTCCGGCATCTCCGCCGCCGTCGGCTCCGTCCATTCCTTCGCCACCCTCGGCGCCGCCCCAGTCGCCGTTTTGTGCGGCGGCTGCGGAATAGCCCACGCCGGACATGCCGGCAAACATGGCGTTAAACATCATGGAATAACCCATCATCCACACGCCCGTTTGCAGGGCATCTGCCCACCACGGGCGGGAGTACCAACCGGCCGGAACGGGGCGGCCGGCTACGGTTCCGCCTGGGTAATAGTTCGGGGTTTCCTCGGAGGCGTACGGAGACGCAGTCAGCTGCTCGCCATTCGCATCCACCGTGCGCTTCTCGGTGACCTTGCCCGCGGCGCGCTGGCCTTCCAGCGGCGGCAATTCCGGCCCCGGATTCATATCCATAATCTCGCGGGCAGCATTGACGTAATGCATGCCCTCAAGCGCCGATTCACGGGCCAAGTTGGCCTGCTTGACCGTAGTGGCCCGCGAAATAGCGGAATTGGCCGCGGTAAAGCGCTCCGATGCATCCGCCATTGCCTGCTGCGAGGCGGTATCCGTACCGGAAATCTGCATGACCTGCCCGCCCAGGCGCTCAATCCACCGACGCGCATCCGCCTGGGCATCCGCTAACTGCTGCGCCTCTCGCTCCTCCCGGTTCTTTGTTGAGCTGCGCGAGGATAGATACCACGCGCCGCCACCGAGTACGACTACAAGAAGTAGGAGTTCCACAACAATCATCGCTTTCTTTACTGGAATTGGTCCTACCTATTTTAACGGCCTACCCACTGCGCGTGTTCCCTATTTTCGTTTTGGGGCGCTCATGCGCTAAAGTAGCCGACAGCGTTCAAGGTAACGCTGTGGGAATGTCGTATAGTGGCTAATACCTCAGCCTTCCAAGCTGAAGACGCGGGTTCGATTCCCGTCATTCCCTCGCTTTAACCCACCGTATGGTGGGTTTTCCATATCTGCAGCTAGGCTCCTGCTTGCCGATGCCCATCTCCCGCCAAGCGCGGCTATAAATACATCACATTGGGGCGGTGGCCAGAAAAGCGTAATCTGGTGTCCATGACCGTACCTAATATTACTTTGAACGATGGCAATACAATCCCCCAGCTGGGCTTTGGCGTCTTCCAGATGGACCCGGAAAAGACCGAGGAATACGTAGCCGAAGCGCTGCGCGTGGGCTACCGCCACATCGATACCGCAGCCATCTACGGCAATGAAGAAGGCGTGGGCAAGGCCATCGCCAACTCCGGCATCCCGCGCGAGGAGCTTTTCATTACCACCAAGCTGTGGAATGACCGCCACACCGATGCCGCTGCCGCACTGGATGAATCCCTGCAGAAGCTGGGCCTTGATTACGTTGATCTGTACCTCATTCACTGGCCTACCCCGGCCAAGGGCACGTACGTGGAGGCTTGGAAGCAGCTCATTGAACTGCGCAAAGAGGGCAAGGCGAAGTCCATTGGCGTATCCAACTTTGAGCCAGAGCACTTAGATCAGCTGGAAGTGCACACGGACGTCGTCCCCGCGATTAACCAGGTGGAGCTGCACCCTTACCTGCAGCGCTGGCGCGAACTGGACGCTGGCCGCGCCCACGGCATCGCCATCGAGGCATGGGGCCCGCTGGGTCAGGGCAAGAGCGATATCTTGGAGGCACCAGAGGTGACTGAAGCCGCCGAGGCGCACGGTGTTTCCCCAGCCCAGGCGATTATCCGCTGGCACCTGCAAAATGGGGTCATCCTCTTCCCTAAGTCCTCGACGCCATCGCGTATTGCAGAAAACTTCGATGTCTTCGGCTTCGAGCTCACGGAAGCAGAGATGGCCGCCATTACCTCTTTGGAGGAAGGCGAAGACGGCCGCGGTGGGCATCACCCCAATGACATGAACGACGCCTAATGCGTTTGGTGTAACCACCATATAAAACGCCGCGTGCCCCAAAAGGCCCGCGGCGTTCATTTATGTTTATTCAAGGAACCTGGCGATTTTAGCGCGGGTCCTTGGGCAGCTCGGGTGGGATATTGGTGCGCTCGTATTCTGCGAGGATATCGATGCGGCGCTGGTGACGCTCGGCGCGGGACCATTCTTGATCCAAAAAGGCATCCACGATTTCTAGGGCCTCTTCTTGCGAGTGCATGCGCCCACCAATGCCGATGAGCTGCGCATTATTGTGCTCGCGGGCCAGGCGCGCGGTCTCCGGCGACCACGCCAGCGCGCAGCGCGCGCCCTTGACCTTATTGGCAGCAATCTGCTCGCCATTTCCGGATCCGCCCAGCACGATTCCCAGGGAACCTGGATCGTTGATGGTGCATAGGGCCGCTTCAATGCAGAATGCGGGGTAGTCATCCTCGGCGTCATAGGTATGAGCACCGCAGTCGATAACGTCATGGCCTTGTTTGGTGAGGTGTTCAAAAATCAGGTTTTTGGTCTCAAAACCTGCGTGGTCAGCTCCAAGATATACGCGCATAACCCCTACAGTACCGGCACCACTGCCTCCTAGGCACCACTTTGCACAACCTATTTCGCTCATAGCCCGGCGCTGTTAAGCTAAAGCGCAGACTACGTGCTGCACTGAAAGGCGATAAAAATGAGCCCTCGCACCCTCGCACTCTACGGCAGCGTCCTTGCTATCGCGGTGCTGTTATTTGCGGCAAATATTTTCTTAACCGATAAGAACTACCTCGTGCCGCTTATTCATTCCGTACTTTTCACACTCGCCCACCTTGTTCTGGGGCTGTGGTGGCTGAACCAGAGGGCGATAAAGAAAAATCACCTCGGCGGTTTAGCCGCGGTGATTGGGGTTTTATCCCTGCTCACTGCGGCCTCATGGGCTACGTGGGTGGCCGCCGCTTGGTCAGAATTCCAAGCGCAAACGGCCCTGCCCATTATTAATATCGCCGGGGTACCGGCGTTTTTACTCACGCCGGTCATCGCGGTGTGCTGCCTAGCCGCCGCGGTGCGCCGCAAGCAAGACCAGCAGCGCTTATAACTAGTCCTCTTCTACCTGAGGCATCTCCGTGCGGGAGCGCTTGAGCTCGAAGAAATACCGGCAATCCCCCGACCTTTCGGTTTGCAATAACCGCAGGTCAAGAGTGTGCCACCCTCGCCACCCTTGCCACCTCTGGCAGGGTTGCCAGCCCGTTTGCGGGATCTTTGCGGGATCGGGCCTGCAATCCAACACACAACAGGACGGGTTGAATGTCAGGGTCGAAAAGTTCCCGATTTCCAGCTTGACCCATAGCGCTCTAGCGCGCTATAATAAAGATACAACTTAAGAGAGGAGGTGAAGCGTTGAGCGAAATTGCACAGATAATAACCGCCATAACAGCGGCCATAATCGCAATCAGCACGGAAGCCCGAAAATGGTACGAAACCATAAAAGGCTCCAAGAAACGCAAAAAGTAAGACCCCGGTTCAGGATGCTCAAACCATTCTGAACCGGGGCTTACCCCCATACTTCCACACCACAGAAAGAAACAGCAATGAAACCACTCGAGTTAGCCGCCACCTACACAATCGGCGCATTCCTGCTCTACGCCTTCACCGGCTACAAATGGACCCTCGCACTCGGCGGCGCCCTCGCACTATCCGCAATCGCACGCCACGTCTACCAACCCGAAAATGCAGCATGAAACCAATCATCACAGACCGCGACACCGGGCGAGAACTCTGGCGAGTAAAAGAATGCGCCGCACACTGCGGAATAAAACCATCAACCTGGACCACCTACGTCGCCCAAGGGCGCACCCCGCAACCCATCGGCCACTTCGATGGCCGCACACCACTATGGGACGCCAATGAGGTAGCCCAATGGCACAACTCCAGGCCCGGCTCCCCCGTTCCCAATCACCCCTAAACGCAGAAAAAGACCCCCACCCCGCTAAGGGTGAGGGTCAATTTATATATCCTGTGCGATTTCTTCCGGCGTGGGCACTTCCTCGCGAGAATCAGGATAATGCAAATGCAGCTGCCGAATATGGTTCACCGCAACCCAGTAGCGACTTTTGAGCTGGTCAATGCGCTCCCTTAGAGTTTCCACCTGGGATTCAAGCGAGCTAATCTTTTCATCCTGCTTATTCAGGTCGGCACGCATTTCCTCCGTGAAAGCTTTCCAGTCCGGTCCAGATTGCTCAATTTGCTTTGTCTCTTTTTGTGAGCGGCCCGCTACCTTTTGCCCATAGACCGTGCCGATGGTCGTAATGAGAGCGACAAGAGCGGCGCTGAGAAGTGAGGCTAGAGACATGCGTCACCTCATTTCAGGAATCTGGATTCGCTCTCTGCCGTAGGCGTACAAGGCCAGAAAAACAACGCCGAGATAATTCAGGGCGCTAACCCAAGCACGCGGAGCTTCTCCCAAGATTGTGCCCATGAGAAAGCTCATCGCCCACGCCGCATGAAGCCCCACAGCAAGCCCCACCGCTGCCGGTAGAAGCTTCGGAAGGAAAGTCGCCACGAGACAAAATGCACCGGCAGCAATCCAAATACTCGCCCACAAGGTAGGGCTTGCCCACCCCTCCAAATAGTGAGCAGGCGTGCGTTCTGGATTAATCAAAGGCGGCACATAGGAAAGCCCACGAATAATAGTGAGCAGAGCGAGGATAGCCAGTCCGGCTTCATCCGACTTGAACCAGGTCTCAATCCTCGTCCGCATCATGCCTCGTTTGTGGTGGGGCCGGTGTAGACCGGCAGACCGGAGGCCACCGGCTCGGTGGCTTCATGCTTGGGCTGGTACTCTACAGCGCTGCGGTAGGCAGAGGCTGCACCGGCGATTTCGAGAATCGCAGGCATAAGCTTTTCAAGCTCTAGCCCACCCGTGCGAGACTGGTCCGGGGCCTTGGGCAGATTAGCTGCTGCGGTACCACCTGTGATGGCTGCACCTGCACCAGCGACAGTACCAAGCAGTAGGGAAAGGTCTCCCATGCCGAGAGCGTTGACTACAACTGCGGCCAGGCCAACGAGTCCGGAGATGACGTAGATGATAAGGCGGGCCCAACCCGCCGGGTTCAACTTAGACTGCATTGCTTTTACTTCTCCTCAATCTTTTTCTCGATACGTGCTAAGTCATGCCGGACAGCTGCGATAGCATCAACGAGGGTGAGGTTCTGGCCTTGGCGGTTCTGTCCGAGCTGCGGCCAGCCCTGCCCTTTGGGGCCGCGTAGCTGCGTCCACACGTCCTGCAACGCTTGGAATTGGGGGCCGAAATAGCCGCTAATCCAGTCAGTAAAGAATTTGGTCGTTAACATGCCGCTACTTCCTTTCTGCGGTGCCGCATGCTTCGGAGCGGCTGGCTTTGCGTCGCCATCGGGATGGTCGTACCAGTAGACAGCGCGGGCCATGAAGGTATCGTGATCTTCGCCGCCGACATTGAGCTGCCACGGGCAGCCGGTGGAGGTGAACTGCGAGTGAGGGAATACGTTTACTCCCCACTTCGGGCGGCCGAGGCCGTAGGCATGGCAAAGCGCGGCGACAAGGTGCGCGCCCTCCTCGATGGTTTGGTCTGAGATTTGCCAGCGGTCAGGACCGGAGATGTTGGCGTGCTCGATACCGATAGAACGGGCATTAATGTCAAGGTTATCGGCGTGCCATGCAGTATCCCAGTCGTTGACGATCTGGCCGATAGTGCCGTCGGCTTCGACTTGATAGTGGGCAGAAGCTTCGCGGCTGTTGTTCCACAGATCTCGGCATCCTTCCGTCGTGAGGCGGACGCCGGCATTGTGGTGGATTACGATGCGGTCGATGGAGCGTGACCGCCCTGGGGTGAAGCGGTGCCCGCCGACCAGAGCGTATTTGTCTGGTTCTAGTGTCTTCCAATCTTTCAATTTTCCCTCCTTTAGGTATGCGAAGACCCCACCGCTTTTGGGCTGATGGGGTCGAATAGGTCTGGCGTCTTATCCGGCGGGTAGCCCTCGAGGGCGGTGTGACCATAGCGGGCGCGGTACGCCCGGCCTTGGTGCTCGTACACCATGCCGTGCATTACAAAAATTCCCGGCTCCCACGTGGTCATGCGAGCTTCTTCCAGCCTGCCGGGTAGGCGTCTGGGCTGTATGCATTCGCATCGATGAGGGATTCGTACACGGCGCCGTTGTAGGTGACCTTGGCGCCCTTGGCGTAGGCATCGTGCGCGCCGGTTGGTTGCTTGAAAGCTTCGGGCTGCTCAACGGGCGGCTCCGGGGCCTGTGTTTCTTCCTCCGATGCCTCCGCCTCTGGCTCCTCGGGCGTCTTTGGGGTGATGCCCTCCCAGATGCGCCCATCAAGGGCTAGGGTGCCTGGCTCCCAGTGATTCAGTCCTGGGTGGGTGGAGCGCACGAGCTTGTCGCCGTAGCGCACAATATCGCCTTCGCGGTACATCATGGAATGATCCGTGCCTGGGTTTACCCATTCCGGCACGTCGCTAATCGTCACCGGTAGCTTCTCTGGGTCGGTCAAAGCATCCGGCAGCGGGAGTTTGCCCGCGTCCTGCAATTCCTTAACCACCTCAGCCTGAGCCTGCTCTACTGCGGGCTGGGCTTGTCGGCGCTGTACCTCGTCATCGAAAATCCAGCGGCGTAGTTCCGCAAAATCAACGCCGTTTAGGGCCTGAATCTGCTTCTTAATATCTTCCATTAATACTCCTTAATTGATGCGTTCCCACGTGCGTGGGTCATTCCACGGGTAGTGATAAAACGACGATTCATGCGTGACCAAGGCACGGTACGTGCCCTCCGCTGCGGCCGCGGGATACTCCCCACGCCCAATAGTCACAATGTCGCCTGCTTGGTAGGTCACACCTAGCTCGAATTTGCCCTTGCCACTACCGTTTTGTGTTGGCGGCTCCGGCTCGGGTTGCGGCGGCGTCACGCTACCCCCCCCCAGTGAGCTTCGGCAACGTCGGGTCAACGCCAAAAAAGTGGATAATTGCGAATCCGTCACCGCCCGCACCGGATGAACGGCCACCAAGAGTGCTGTTAAGCACACCACCGCCACCACCCATTTCCCCAGAGCTGGGGCTTAGTGAATCTCCACGCCCCGCAGTTTGGGGGCGGTAGCGTGAGCCAGGTGCACGGTTCAAATACCGGGCTTCACGCTCCGGCAAGCTATTCCAGCCATCGTCAGTGCCATCGGCTTGACTGACATCACGTATCGGCTCACCACCGCTGGCAGTCCAGGTTGATTGAGCATCCCACCCGTTGAACCGCGTGACGCCGCCAGAGTTACCACCCCCTCCTGGGCTGGTTCTGGCGCTCCCTCCCCCACCTACGATGACGCTAGCGCGCCTACCGGGATTCGATACCAAGTCAACCGTTAGTAATCGCAGCTGCCCATGGCCACCGCCACCAAAACCGTATCTGGATCTCTCGGTACCGTAGGCCCCGCTTGCACCACCCCCGGAAATCAAGATGCTCATAAAAGAAGCCCATTCGGGCACGTCCATGCCCAGGGTGCCGGGCGTGGTTTTGCGCCATTCTTCCACGCGGTTATAGACGAGCTTGTCCCCGGCTAGGAGAGCTCCGATGTGCTTATCGCCGAGGTGTACGGAATCCGGTGTCATCGCGGTAAAAACAGGCACTTTTACACCCCCACGATGTAGAGCGTATTCGGGTCTTTGCTGCTTATCCTGTCGTACTCGGCTTTTGAGCCTGTCCAAAAGTTAGCGCCCCCGCCGCCGGATTCCAGCGCTCCTACGCGGTCGCGTACGCTACTGACCTGCTCATCTACGTATTTCTTATTGGCGACGTGCTCCGCTTTTTGTGGCTCACCGTAGGCCTCTACCCAGCCATCATCGTCCGTGACGACAACATGCTTGCTATGGGGGAACGCTCCAGGGTCACCTATCGTCGAGGTGACGCCTTTGGAGCCGAAAAAGTCAGCGTCTGCCACGTACTCCGCTAGGTGGTCAAGCACCTGGGCCTTATCCTGCTTGCCATCCACCGCGCTATCCACGTATTGCTTAGTCGCGGCGTGATTATCACCAGCAGGGGCAGGTAGTCCACGGAGTTGGTTGTTCCGCATGTCCACGGCGGTTTGGTGCTCGAAAGTATTCCGGTCAGCCTGGAAAAGACCGCGCTGGTTGGTCTTGTCCCATGCGCCGAACTTTCCGGCGGCATTCGTGAAAAACTCATACTCATGCTGGCCGTTCTTCAAAAACAAGGACGTGGAAAAATTGCCCGAGCCATCATGCACCAGCGAGAAATGCTTACCCATCTCCACGCCGTCCTGACCACGCCGCACCACGTCAGATAGCTGCTCTACCTTGGCGTACTGGGAGAAGTCGATACCTTCCACAGTGCCGGGAGGCCCCTGCGGGCCACGCTGGCCTTGCGGGCCAGTCAGGTGTGGGGACTGCCTGCCGTTGACGGTGACCTGGTCACCATCCCAATGGGTGGACTCCGCAATTTCACGTATCTGCTGTGCGGATTCATCGGCACGCCCGGCAGCACTCTGAGCGTCACCAGCAGACGATGCGGCAGCAGTGGCGTGCCCCTCCGCTGTGCTTGCGTGGCCCTGGGCGGCATCGCGGGCTTCCTTAGCCCCGTCCCACGCCGTGCGGGCCTCCGAGCGTGCCCCCTCGGCCCTGCCCGCAGCAGCCTCAGCAGATTCAGCCGAGTATGCCGCAGCACCAGACGATAACGCCGCAGAAGACGCAGACTCACCAGCCTTACCAGCAAACTCCTTAGCCTCCGCAGCAGACGAAGACGCTGCACCAGCATGGCCAGAAGCCGACTCATCATGCTCCCGCGCTGAGTCCAGCGCCTCCATCATCTCCGCAGACAAGCGCTCAATCTCACGCGAGGCAGCCTCGTCCACCACCTGGGCGGCGCGCACCACATTCCGCAAAGACTGCTCGTCGGACTCGCCGACGACGATAGGAATCGTATCCACAGCACGCCCCTGACTAATCAGAGCGAGCACGGCGGGGCCAGGCAGGGCCGTAAACGACACCTCACCGTCCTGGACGGGGAAGCGGTCATTCCCCGTCGTCACCACACCAGTCGTATGGGTACGCACCTCACGAGCGTGCAGCCACACCTCCGACACCTGCGCCGCACGAGACGACACAAACAATAAATTTCCACTCACAGTAGGCATAAAAACCCTCCTTAATCAGGGACAATAATCGCCAAGCCAGCCTTCACCGACTCAAAAGCGCCCACGCGGAATTCCTTTTCGCGTTCCGACGAGCTCAAGAAAATCTGCGACGCAATCGGATAAGCCAAAATCGCATCAACCCAAGCAAAAATAGCCACATTCCCAGACCACGAACCCGACTTTGAGAAGACGATGTTGCCGCGGCTAATCGAAATCGCCCCCAGCGAACTAATACCCCCACCAGACGAAAACGCGATGAATTGCGGCTGACGGCGCTGCACATCCGCGATGACGTTATTCAAACGCCGCGACTGGTCCTCCAGGCGGGACTGATTGGCCTGGATTTCCTGCTGGCGACGGCGATTCGTCTCAATCAGATTCGTATTCGCCTCTTGGCCCTTCTTCAACGCCTCGTCACTACGCCGCAAAGCCTCGTTCGTTTCCTGCTGCACCCTCCACAATTGCGTATTCATCTGCAGGTAAGCGGGGATAAGGCCAGGGGCGGGCTCCTCACCATTACGCCGCAACTGACGATTCAACCCCTCCAACGACGCGAGCAAGTCCCGCTGGTGCTCACCCCCACCAGTCAACACGCCACGCACCGACTCCACATCAGCCCGACGCGCCGACGACTCAGCACTAATAGCCTGCTTGCGGCTACTAGCCTCAGCCTGAATCTTCGCATCCAGACCAGCCAAATCACGCCGGTCATCCACCACAGCCTTATAAATATCCGCATTCTCAGCCAGGCGCGCATCAGCATCAGACACCAATTGTCCACCTACGTGCACAGACCAATCAGTATCCGAGTGGTCCGTGCGCTTCGGCTCAATCCGGGTCACACGCAGCTGCACCACACGCCCCCAAATCTCTACATTTGCGACATCGCCCACGACGAAATCCTCAAAAGGCCGCCACGGCCCGAGACCAGCCAGGCTGATGTCCGACTCGAGGAAAAAATCACCCGAGGTGCGCTGCGCCGCTTCGTCCAGGACGCGTTCCACGTTCGACGCCGGCGTGGCACCCTCGCCCTTGGCGGTAATGTCCACGTCAGCGCGCACGAACCGTCGGAACATCCCACCGACACGCTTACGCGGCCCGAGGCTGGACACGTAGGCGAGCTCATTGCCTGGTGCGGCCACGTCGTACACGTCCTCCAGGTTCACGCCCTCAGGCAGCGTGAGGTTGTATTTCCCGAACGCCGTCGACGCGAGCGACCGCAAAACCGTCACTTGGGCGGAATCAGCCACAAAATACGGCACCGGCATCTAAGCCACCTCCTTGACCGTCATCACGGTCATCGCATGCTCAAAACTCCGATACGACAAAGTGCGAGACGAATCACCCTCGGACGGCGTAATATCCACATCCCGCGGCGCCATGTCGGATGTCGCCTGATTCCAGCACCGCACCGGCGCATCACCAGGCCACCACAAATAAGCACCCAAAATCACGCCAGCGTTCTCAGCCTGCCCACTCACCGTTTCCCACAAGAAACCATCGCGGGCTTCTAGGCTGATTTCTGCCGACGTATCCAACTCCGGCACCTCAACCACGTGGTACGGGTCATCGACCCATTTTGTGCCATCGGGGTCAGCTTGGGTACGCATCGCCGCGTCTAGGGATTCTTGGGCCAGGCGGCGGATGACGAAAGCAGCAGGCCCGTTTTTCCACACAAACATCGGCCTCGTTGCCAGCTCCACGCGTGCCATGTACCTGGTCTTTTTGTACTCCAGGCCAGACTCGTCGGATTCTGCCTCGTAGGGCTCAGCTTTCCACCACGCTGCAGGCCACGACACTGCAGGTACGGTGTGCCACACGTCCATCAGGTTTAGGGCGTTAATCGTGATTTCTGCGGGCACGCCATCATTGGTGGGGTCATTACCAACGGCGTGCACAATCGCCCCGCCGCGGCGCACCACCGTGCCGTTCTTGCCGGGGAATGCCGCGAGCAGCATGTAATCGCCCTCGGCGGTAGGCAGCTGGCCGGACGGGTCGAAATCATCAATCGCCGACGTGAGCAAAAGCTCCGTGACGCGATTGGGGCGCCCATGCTGGTCACGTGCAGGGAATGTCATCTGCAAATCAGCCGCGTCCATCCACTGCTCCGGCGTGTCATGCTCCGACGGCATCGGCAGAGTAAAAAGCGGCGCACCGTCAGCATCACCAATCCCATACCAGCGGCCCTGTGTCCGCACTGTGTGGTTGACGGTCTTTTGCCACGAGTCCCAATCGGTCATGCTCACACCTCACAAAGAATTCAGTTAGAAAAATAAGGGGAGGCGGGGCCACACCTCCACATTCTTTAGGCCCACATTTTTAGCTCCACGGGTCAGCCACACTAATCGTCCACTCAAGCTGAGCGCCCGCGGGTAGCTTCCACACGCCCTCGCCGCCCGGCGGCACGCTTTCGGGAAAAGCGCCGTCCAGGCGGAGATTCATCGGATTCAAATCCACTATTGCTTCCGACTCCACAGCCGGAAGCGTAAAAGTCGCCGTCGATGGGGTTGTGACCACCCCGCCGGCGCCCTCGTAGCGGATTTTTGGCCATACTGGGACATCACCGTGATTCGTCACTGTGACAGTATTAGTGCCGGTCATCAGTGACGATTTCGCAACCCCGGCCGCGCACACCACCGGCACCGACAGCACTTCAGCGGAACGCCGCCTCATGTCTACCGGCACGCCCGGCAATGCCCCGTCAACGACGAGCTCAAACGTCAGCGGCGACAGTGGATTATCCGACTCAATACTGAGCACGCACGGATTATCCCAGTCTGCCGCCGCCCACCCTTGGCGCAAACGCCGGTACACGTCCTCCAGGTCACGACCCTCACGAGCTTTCAGATAAAACTCCAGCTCTGCTTGAATCGGCCCGAAACGACGCGCCCCCGGCAACACACCGGCACCGCCCGGCACCGCAATGTCAGACCGAGACGAGTTGGCTTTCAGCTCCTCCAGCATGCCGTACGGGGCAAGCACCTCAGACTCCCGGTCAGTGCCGGTAAGCCGCCACTTGTCCCCAAAGGGCGTAATCAACATCACGTCCAGCATTGTTTAGACACGCTCCTTTCGACGAGCCGTAGCCACCTCACTAGCCGAGCGCACGATACGGTAATCCGCACTCGTGCCAGCCGTCACCTCAGCCAGCAATTGGTCAATCTGGTCCGCGGTGTACATCTTCGCCCCGTCCAGGTGAATCGTGGTCTCCCGGCGAATTTGGTCACGCACACCCTGGGTGGCGTACTTCTTGTCCAGCTTCCAGTCCACACCAGCCGCGGCCGCAGCATTACTATTAGCCTCAGCCGCCCGCAAATACTCGCCGCGCAATTCCTCATTGCCCTTAGCGAACGCATTCGCCGACTGCTCCAGAGACTTAATCGTATACTCAAGCCCCCGGATGGTGCGCTCAAGCGGATTCGACTTGTCGTACAAGTCCATCTCGGACTTAAAGTCCTCGACTTGCCGTTCGAGCTGCTTTTTCTGGTCACGCGCATCATAAATCGGCTTCAACGCCTCATTGACACGCAGAGCCGTTTCCGCGTCCGCCAGCTGCGGCATCTGTGCACGAAGCACAGCGGTGGGGTCACCACCGCGAGCTGCAGCCCGCGCCATCATCTTCAAAGTGCGGTCCAGGTCGCCACGATTAATGTTCGTGCCGGTCTCCTTGACCACCGCATCCAAAGCGTTCTGCAGGGACTGCAGCTTCGCCTGCTGCCCACGGTACTCATTTGCATGAGACCCACGCGCACCAAGCTTCGCGCCCCACCGGCCGAAAAGGTTTCTGTCCATGGCTTGTTTGACTTCCGCCATTTCAGCCATAATCTTCGCCACCTGCGCAGTACCGGTAGCGTCCACCAGGTCGACGCCGGCGACTTTCGCGGACATGCGAATCAGCCGCTCTTGCGCCGTCAGCAAATCCTGCTGGTTTCGCACGTTTTGGCGTGCAGCAGCAGCCAACGCGGCTTCGGCCTTAATATGCTCCAGGCGAGCAGTAACCTCACCCTTGAGGGCTTCGGCACGCGCCTTTTCGTAGGTGTACAGAGCACTGATAGCCGCATCAGACCATTCCTCCAGCACACCCTGCGACTGCTTCGCCTGGTATGCCATATACGAGTCCCAGTCCTCATGCAGACCCATCAGCTTCAGCTGCGCGATGGTCGCACCGCGCTTAATCTCCGCATCCAACGCCAGGCGGGCCTCAGCCACCTTTAGTGCGCCCTCAGCTTCCGCAATATAGCGGTCATGCTGAGCAAGCATCAGGTTGTATTCTGCTTCCCGCTGCGCATTAGCACCACGCACCAGCGCCTGCTGCAAATTGACCACATTGGTCTCTAGCTCCATGGTGAGCTTCGCGTAATCCGCGATAATCGCCCACCCATCAGCCAAAGCCTTCAACGCATCAAGGCGAGCCTTCCGAATCTTCTCGATAAGCTCCAGCACCCCGCCGACAATTTGCGTAATGATGGAAATACCGACCTTAAGCAGGTCGAGTGCCATACCCAGGGTGATACCGGCAGGACCGGCAAAACCGGCCAAGGCACTAATCGCACCCACTACCTGCTGCAAACCAGCATTAACCGCCGGCATCGGTGCGCCCATGTTAATGAGCTGTGTGGCGAGCTGTTCCGCTTGCGGAATCAGGCCCTTAATCTGCCCCTGCGACAGCAATACGATGTTGTCGAGGTCCATGGCCTGCTTCTTGCGGGCTTCGACGAGCTCCTGTTCCGCCTGGGTCACGGCCTCATTGGCCTTAGTGACCTCGTCGGCGTGCTTCTGAGCATTCTCTTCCGTGCTCTTATCTACCTCCTCGCGGACTTCCTGCAGTTTCTTCTCGGCTTCGGTGACCTTATCGGCGGCCTTTGCGCGGGCATCCTCAGAATCGGCCTTAGCCTTTTCAGCCTTTGCCTCATCGAGTGCCTTTTGCGCATCGTCAATCCGCTTCTGGTCGTCCTCGGACACGCCAGATGGGTTGTCGGCCAGGTCTGCAGCGGCCTTACGCGCCTCCTGCAAGGCCTTTTCCTTATCGGCCAAGTCCTGCACATGGCCGACAGCGCGAGCGCGAGAATCCCACAGCGTGTCCTCCGCGTCGAGAATCTGCGTGATTACCTCCGCGCCCGGCAGGTCCAGACCGAGGTCTAATAGACGACGCACACCCTGACGGGCATTAATCCCCTCAATACTGTGATAATCCCCGGCCTTAGCCATCCAGTCTTGCGCATCATCAACAGCACGAGCAATGACCTCAGTTTGCTGCTTAATTGCAGGTACTAGGTCACCCACGCCGCGAATCATGTCCGAGATACTCGACCACTGAGCCGCCGTAAACACCGGCTCCGGCCGACCAGACTGATTCATCGCCATACCACCATGCGGCAGCCAGCCACCCTGGTCATACAGCTTCGGCAGGTCGACGATACCACCGAGGGCATAGCCACCGGCGCGATTATAGCCATTAGGCAAAGACCCATAAGTGGCCATCGTGTAGTTCATCGATGCACGCAGGTTAGCCTCAGGGTCATAAATATCGTCATAACCTGGGTCCTTATGCGCCTGGAACGTCGGGTCAATGACCTGCATCAGGCCCTTAGATGGCGTGCCTCGCATGGCGTTAGAATCCCAGTCGTTAATCGCATGAGGATTACCGTTGGACTCCTGGTCCATGCGGCGAAGCACCGTATCTGCCAGGCTTACCGGCTGGCCCTTGGCCTTGAGGACAGATTCCACCATTGGGCGCCACTGCTCCACACCGGCGCTACCGTTGTATTCCACCTCCTTTTCACCGGCCTTGCCAGTGATGAACTCCCACGCCGAGCTAACCAATTTCTTGGCCATTGCGCCCGGGAGCTTGCCCCACTCGCCGAATTTCTCGGCTCCGGGGAAATCACCAATCTTGTCGACGAACTTATCCCAGAGGCCCTTGACCACGCTGATTAGGCTCCAGCCACCTCCGCCTGCGCCGGGGACGTCATCGAGGACGATGTCGTCACCGTCGAAGCGGATTGGCGAGTGCGTCGCCCAGTGCACGTGGTTGGTGTGGTCCGCGTTGGTGCCAGCACCAAAGTTGATTTCCGCGCCGTCGCTCAAGTTCTGCCACCCGTCCAGCGGGTAGTGAATGAGCTCGGCAGAATTGTGGAAATTCTTGTAGATAGCCCGCGCCAAAGCTTTCGACCCTGGGGTCGGCATCTGCGTTGCATACTGGCCATCGCCAGCCTGCCAGTCCGTTGCCTTTTGCGACGCGAAATCGTGATACGACCCTGGCTCACTACGAGACGCCGACGTCAGGGTGAACAGGCCCGGGAAGAACTTCGACACGAACTTTGCTTGCGCCGCCTGGACAGGCGACAGGGCGCCCGCAATGTTGGTGAATCCTCCCCCGGCGAAGTTGCCGAGGTCGATGATGCCGCCGTTCGCGAAGTGCGAATGCTCGAGGCGCTTGCGCACCCCGTTCACTCCACCTTGGCGGGCGGTGCGGTTGACGTTGTCGACCCAGTCTTTACCGAGGGCGCGGGTGGCTTCCGGTCGCAAAATAGCCTCACCACCGGACAGGCCAATCCGCATTCCCGTACGCGGGTCCACGAAATTGTACGGGTCCCGGCCCGGGGTGTAGCCCGGCAGAATACCGCCCGAGGCGAACTTAATTTCTTTCAGCTCGTCCAGGCCCACATGCGTGGCAACTGCGTTCCACGCCCGGCGAATGCCGTTGTTGTAGACGGTGTTGACGACGAACTCCACTGGTTTGCGGGTCTTGTCGCGAATATCGTCCCAAATGCGGCCGATATTATCGACAGTCTGCCTAAACCAATCTTTGACGGTGTCCAGACCGGATTTCAGCGGACTGAACACATTCTGGTCAATCCACACCCAGCCCTTGTGCAGCTGGTCTCCCATCCAGTCCCACTTTTCGGCAATCCACGTCACGACGTCCAAGAAATTCTGCCAGAGATTCTTATAGCCGTCGATGGCGCGCAAAATGACGTTCTGGTAAACCCAGTTCCACACGTCGGACAGCCGGTCCGCCATCCACTGCCACTTCTCAGCAATCCAGTTGATGACCTGCTGGACGTTATCCCACAGCATCTTGAGGGCATCAACGTAAAACATAATTACGTTGTCGTAAATCCAATTTACGATAGTAGACAGCGTATCCGCCATCCACTGCCATTTTTCGCCAATCCAACCAAGCGCATCTTGGATGGCGGGCCACAGGGTATTCTGGAAAAAGTCCACCATGGGGCGTAGAACGTTGTCGCGAATCCAGCCCCACACGGCAGAGAACGTATCCGACAGGGCCTTCCAGGCGTCACCAATCCAGGTAAATACCTGCTGCAGCCCAGGCCACAGCACGTTGGTGGCAAAGTCCACGAGGGCCTGGAACACGGGCCGGACAATGTTATCCCACGCCCACGACAATCCGTCCCAGACGCTAGTCAGCAGCTCACCAAGCATGGTGAACACGGACTGCATGACGGGCCAGAAATTATCCTTGATGTAGCCCAGGAACTCGAAAATTTTGTCCCAGACCGCAGTAAATACGCTAAAGACGGTCTCGGCCCACCAGGTGAAAGCCGAGATGACTTTTTCGATGATGACCTGGGCGATTTCCTGGATTGTCTCGATGATGGGAGACATGGCTTCCCGCGCCTCGCCGAATTTCTCGACCGCGCTATCCCACAGGCCCTTAGCCCAGTCGAAGAAGCCGGACATCTTCTCCTTGACCGCGTCCCAGCCGGACTTGAGTACGTCCATGAATTGGGACCAGATTTCCTTACCGGTCTCGGTCTTGGTGAAAAACCACGTCAGACCGGCCACCAGGGCGGCAATCGCAGAAATCACTAGGAAAATAGCGTTTGCCTTCAAAGCTTTGTTAAAGAGCTTCGTCTCAGCCGTAGCCAGCTTCGTCACCGTTTTATACAGGCTCATCGCCCCATTCCAGGCTTTCACCGCGACGACTGCGGCAGCCATAGAGCCTGCAAAAGTGCCCAAAGCGACACCCAAAGGTGTTAGCCAGTCACTGTTCTTCTGTACCCACTCGCCAAAGTTTTTAAATGCCGGGATGAGACTATCGGTAACCCACTTAGCCAAGGATGCGAATTTTTCCGCGACGACGTCCAAAGCAGGCCCAAGACTTTTGTATAGTTCTGTCGCTACTGGCTCCAAAGCAACCATAACCTGGGTCTTGAACTGGTCCCACTTTTCGCCAAAATCGGCGGTCTCTTCAGCCAGATCGCCGATAGTGTCCGACGTGGCACCCGTGGCACCCATGAAATCCTCTACGGACAGGGTTCCAGTTTTCACCGCATCCACAAATTGGGCGGCGCCGCGAGTGCCGAAAATACCCGCAGCCATATCAATGGCCGCTGCTTCATCACCAGCGTTAATGAAATCTTCAATAGACCCAATAGTTTCTTTCAATGCTTCCGGCGCGTCACGGCCCTCAGCCGCAAACTCCGCCAAAGCACGCTGCATCGACTGCAGCGTCTTATCCGCATCCAAGCCAGCCTTATCCATCTGACCAACCAAGGCCGCAGAATCAGCCATCGAAAAGCCGAAACCACGCAGCGACGGGCCCGCCTTTACCGCAGAATTCGACAGCTCAGTAATCGTCAACCCCGTGGCCTGGGAAATCTGGAACAGCTCATCCAAAGCGTCCGGCATGTCCTTAGCTTCAACACCGAAACCGCTCATCGCCTTAGATACTTCATTAATGTCCGCATCGACACCCAAATTCTGCAGCTGCAGGAATTGGGACGTCATCTTTTCCAGCGGCTCCCCGGTCAGCCCAAGGCGCGTATTCAAATCAGCCAGAGTGGTACCAATAGCACCCATATCAGAGCCGACGCCAATAGATTCCGTGGCGACGTTGCGCATTGATTCTTTAAGGTCATCGAAAGCTTGACCAGATGCACCCGTACCCACGCGGATACTATCGTATGCGTCATCAAATTGAGAGCCCATATCGAAAAGGGCTTTACCTGCAACGACAGCGCCGCCAGCTAACGCGGTGAACCCAGCTGCTGCCTTAAGCTGCCAATTCTCCAGCAACTCAGACTGAGCCGCCGCATCACCAGCCGCATCACCAGCCTCACGCATAGCGCCGGCCGATTCCTTCGCGCCATTAGCGTTCTCTTTTTGAGCATCACCCAGCTTGCCCAAAGTTGCATTCAAATCATCAAGCTGGTTCTTGTGCTTTTCTTCCGCGACGCGAGTATCAATCTCCGCCTGCTCCAGCTTTTCCGTCTCACCAATTAGGCGTGCTTTCGCCTCCTTGACCTTGGCGAGCTCAGAAAGGCCCTTATCGCCGCTTTCCAGAGCAGTCTGGTACTTTTCTTCCGCGTCCTGCAACTTCAGGGTAGCGGCCTCAACCTTTTCTTTCTGTGCCGCCTGCTTCGACGCGGACTTCTCGTAGGCGCGGTCCAGGTCCTGCAGCTTCGACGACGATGCCCGCACCTGCCGTTCGAGGTTTTCAACACTGCTGCCCAGCCCGTCACTGATTGCCTTACCGGCGGCCTCACCCGACTTTTTCGCGGGCTTCTCCAGGCGCTCAGAAAACTCCTTGGACATCCCACGAAAAGTTGGCACGACGGGGACGGATACGAATCCAGCAGCCATTTCAAAACCTCAATTTCCCCCACCTACGTGGGCTCTAATTCCTCCAGCATCCGCAGCGACTCCGACTGCGAAGATTCAAACGACCGGCCACTACCATCAGACAGCACACGCCGGCGGTCTTGGGTCATGCGCTCACGCTTCTGCGCGGCGATACGCGCCTGCTCAGCCTCTTGCTCCAAATCAGTAGGCGACTTAATAAATGAATGCTCAAACCCCTGGTCCATGAAGCTGGTGTGGAATAGCACGGCCGCAAGGCCTGCTTTATCAATCGGCTTCACGTCGAAACGCTTCGCGCCCACACGTGTTTCCGGCCGGTCCAGCAAATCTTGATACAGCGCCACTACCCGGCGCGTGGACAGGGGGCCTTCGGGGTCAAGCCAGTCACGAATATCCACCCCAATACGCAAAAGGTCCACCTCAAGCAGGTCAGCATCTTCGAGGGCGTGGGTGGCCAGTGCCAGCTTGAAAATACTCAGCCCCACCGCCTCCAGATACGCGACAAGCTGGTCATCGACCCCACCGTTAATCATCGCCGTGGTCATGGACTTTATCCGCGAGTCATCATCCATGAGCCACCACAGTAGGCGCGGGTTAACCAGTAATTCTGGTAGGTCGTCGTGGCCGAGCCACATGGGGTCACGCCGCGCCGTAAAGCGCCGGCGACCGCACGTAAACTCCACCCAGCTGCCCGGCTCATCGTCCAAAATCAGCCGGGCGGACATTACTTCTTATACTTCTCAGACTCGGGCAGCTCATCCGCACGCCGAACAATTGGGGCGATTACCTCACGCAAGTCCTTTTGCGTCGCGCCAACCCAATCCAGAAGCTTACGAGTCTTCTCGGGCAATTTCGCCATAAGCATTCCGCCAACGTTGCCTTCAGCAACCAAAGAAGCAAAAGACGCAGGCAGGTCGTCATTATCTAAAAGGACGCTGACATCGACCAGCGCACCGTTGGTAAGCTCCACGTCCTTTTCGGTGTAGATACGATTTTCGACGGTCCCCTTAACTTCGGGCGCCGGGTCGAGGACCTCAACCTCATCGTTCTTCTTGGTGGTGTTTTTCTTTGCCGTGGCCATGGTGATTCCTCCTATGGAATTGAATAAAGCCCCGCACTTTACGGGGCTTAAAAGTGGTGGTGATTCCTCGACCTTGGAAGTCTGTGTTAGGGCCTTGCGCGGAATCACCACAACAAAGACGCAAGGCCCATCAGCTAGCTACATCTCGCCGCCGAGGTCGCCGGACTCTTCCTCAGAATCTGGCAAGCCGCCAGCTTCCTCTTCCTCAGAGCCCACGCCCGGGCCGCGAGGCTCATCGCTCGGGCGAACACCCTCAGCAGAGCCCTCAGCGACCTCACCCGTCTCCGGATCCTTGTACTCGTACAGGTTGACGTGGTCGGACTTGTCTTCCGCCACGACCATTGCGGTCAGGCCACTGGACGAAGCCTGCGGGTGGAACGCAGTACCGGCCTCAATCTGCTCCTTGACGTCAGCGACGTCCTTAAAGACCTTTTCCTCCACGCGAACCACGGAGCCATCCTCTCCGACGATGTAGAAACGCTCCTCGTAGTAGCGCTCATCGTCACCATTGTTGAACGTAATCTGAACCGGGCGAGCCTGCGGGTCCTTAGCGGTCGCACGCTCATTGACCACAAGGTCAGCCTTTTCACGAGACACCCAAATACGCACCAGGCCAGAGGTGAACTTGTGCACGAAAGCGATGTATGCCTTTGCTACCTGGTCAGAGTGCTTGCCGTAGGTGGTGCCGTCCTGCACAACCGCGCCCGGGTTTTCGATGTAGCGCATGACCGGCGAGCCAGCGATACCGTCCACCGCGGCGGTAATAGCGCCGGAAGTGTAGGAAGTGGAGGACTGTCCACCGGTCAGGTTGGTGGTGTTGGACGAGACCTCACGGGTGTGGGAGTGCTGGGAGTCGGTGGGCTCCAGGCCGAGGGATTCCCACTCGCCGACGAAAGCACCGGTCTTCTTGTCAATGATTGGAGTGTCGGAAAAGTTGACGAGAACTTCGCGGTCTTCCAGGACGCGCAGGTCAAGGCCAACGCTACGATTCTTAGCCATTACTATCCCCTTTCAAAAGGACATAAATAGAACTTATGACCACCCCATACAAGGTGGCCAATGGAAAAATGTGTGATTACTGCGCCGACGGGGTGAAAAACATCTTCGCGATACCGACCGACAAAGACATCGTCGACACAAACCCCGTCGGCTGATACGACGGACCAGACCCGAAAAAACGCGAGCTGGACCGGGACACACCCAGCCCGATACCCGTCATTCCTTGGGTTAAAGCTGTGTACAAGTTGCGACCGAGACGGCGTACCATCTTGTGGTCAGGCCCGTACACGCTAATTTTGACGAGGTCACGCGAATGCGCCACCCCGTCCACCTCTGCCGTATCCCCACCAACCACGACGGCCATGCCGTCGGTGTGGCAGTTATATCCATCCGGCAGGAAGTGAAGATGAACCATGTCATGGTCCGCTTCCGGGATGAGTCTTAGAACGTGCTTGTGTACCAGCGCGGGCGGGTCAGGAGTTACCCCGAAATCAGGAAGCATCCTTCACCGCCTTAGTGATGAAACCGTCCTTGGCCTGCTTAGCGACAGCGCCAGGGTGGCGTACCGTCACCACCTGCGTAGGGCGGTTCGTTCCACGGGTAGCGTGGGTGATTTTCACGACCTCACCGCTGTCATCATCGAGGAAGGCACGGTCACGCTCGGACATCTCATTGACTTCGGGCCAGCGAAGTTCAATGTACTTTTTCACCTGCTCCGCCTTCTTACGAGGCGCTGCCTTCACCTGCGGCGTGGCAGCCATCTGCTTGAAGAGCTCGTGATAGTTAAGCGACACCGTCACTGACCTCCCCACGCTCCACAATGAATACAACCTTCGGCTGGTGCCACGACACCACAGGACGCCTACCTACGCTGTAATCAAACGAGCGGCGCTGCTGCACCGTATAGTCCTCGCCACGAATGGTGACCGTATCCCCATCGGCCACCACCGTGCCCGGTGGGGCTAGCACCTGCAGCTTCGTAATATCCCCATGGGTAAAACCATCGCCTTTAACGACCTGGTCACCCGCGGGGGACACTACACAGTGCTCAATCACTTTTCCCGGCGCGTACTGCGGGCGTCCACGATGGTCACGCCCCACCATGCCACCTTTCACAGTGACAGGCTCACCAGACTGGTCAGGTCGCATCATCGGTACCACCTGCCCTCGGCGAACTCCGCACCGTGGTGGTGGTCGCGGCGCCGTTGCCCGAACGGGATAACCTGCCCGCCGCGCCCCATCGGCATACCGCCGGCTAACAGGCCAAGAAGTGCAAGGATCTCATCATCAATCCCCACGCCGCCCCACTGGATGCCAATGCCCTGCGAGTATGAGATGGAATCCGACTGCGGACCGGTCGTAGATGATACGGACGCACGCCCGATGTCCTCACCGATGAGTACGGCTTTGGACACCATGACAAGCACCGCTTGCTTCACCGCGGTGGAAAGCCACGGTTTAGCAGCAATTTCTGCTTCCAGGTCTCGTCCGCGGCGACCGAACTCCATGTCGATGAGATCAACCGCACGTTTGATGAGTTTTCCCATGCGGGTGGTTTCATCGTCGGTGAGTGTGCGCGGCAGGATGCCGGCCACGTCGTTGGTGGTGATGGTAATCATCTCCGGCCTCCTTTCCTCGCCCGGCTAGGCGTTGACAACCTTGGTGATGAATCCGACGATTTCCGGCTTCTTGGTAAACCCGGTCAACTTAATGCTGTTGACGCGGGCGTATTCCTTCCATTCCGCAGTCGGCGCGGTCTTCTTTGGCAAAGGTGGGTAATCCCCACCAGACGTGGCGTCTGGCTCTAGGGTTTCCTCCTCTACTGATTCAACCTCGACAGCAGCAGGCGCTGGAGTCTCTGCAGGAGTCGGGTCAGCGACAACCCCCATCTCGCGAAGCTTGTCCATATCTGCAGCATCAACCTCGATGGTCTCGCCAGAACGGTGAACGATCGTCGACCCAATGGGATAGCGCGCCGCCTTAGCTAGCAATACCTGCGGCATGCTCACCTCCTTTAAATAGCGCCAGTGATCTTCACAGCGGCCTTAGGTGCACGCACCACCAGGCTGCGGAAGTGAACATAGTCGGAGCGCCAGGACAGGCGTGGGCCACCGATACCGGACTGGCCACCCTCCTCGTACCAGTCAGAGAACAGCGGTTCACCAGTCTGGAAACGAGTGCCCAGGCCACCGGTCAGGGTGTCGGAGATGACGTAGGTTTCGCCGTCCTTCATGCCCTCATCAACGATGAGATTGAACTGCTCACCGATGAGGGGCTGCTGGCCCAGCGGGGTAAAGCGTGGGTCAGCGTGAGCCATGTCTCCCGTGTAGAGGTCAGTGACCTGCTTATTACGCTTCAACGCGTTGATAGTACGGCGGTTACCCAGCACGTACTTGCCGGAGTAGCCGAAGCGCTTACCGTTGTCGTCAACAGTGCCAGCGAGGAGGTCGTCAGCGGCGTAGAGGTCATCCATGGCCTTAGCCTCAGCGGTATTCCACTTTGCATCGACCGGCAGTTCTTCCACATTGGCGCCTGCCAGTGCGGCGATAGCCTCGCGGCCATTACGGCGACGAATTTCCGCAGCACGGCCCACGAGCTCGCGCTGGATAGCGGAGCCGGTGCCGAAGTTGCGCTGCTGGTAGGACACGCGCAGGCCAATACCAACTGGGGTGAGGTCGGTGTAGCGACGCTCTCCGCGCAGCGGGTCACCAACAGGAATTTCGGCGAACTCGGCGACCTTCTGGACTTCCTCTTCCAGGCCAGCCGCGGTATCGAGGTTGTAGCCGACGGTCAGCTCACCGACGTTGAACGGGTCGAACAGCAGGTCGTAGAACTGCTCGCCCTCCATCAGCTCAGTGATAGCTGCCTCGATGAGTTCAGAGGAGGTCAGAATGTCCTTGACAGAGAGGTCTGCAAGGTCATCGAAATAAGAGTTAGAAGTGCTCATTTAACGCGCCTCCTTTAGGCTGCTACGGCCGATGCCGCGGCATGCGGCAGGCCGTTGAGTACGGTCAGGGTCTTGTTGTTCTCGGTGGCGCGAACAGCGACGCCTACCTGCACGGTGCCGGACGCGGAGACCTTGCCATCAGCGGCGGCATACACTGCGGCGCCGGCCTTGATGGTGTCGGTGGTCTCGAGCTTCACAGCAGCAACACCGTAGTGAACTGCGAGTTCCGGTGCGCCGGCTGCTTCTGGGGCCAGGCGGCCCTTCTCAGTGACGGCGCCGAAGATTGCGCCATCAGCAGCGGCGTGGGCGATCTTGCCCTCATCGTTAACTGTCACGAGTCGGAATTGCTCAACTTCGGAGGCAATCGGGAAAGTGATCGGCCCCTGGCGGAAAGTTGGGTTAGACATACTTCGTCTCCTTCTTCTTATTCTTACGGTTGGCCGCTGCCTTAGCGCGCATGCGCTCAAGGGTGGTCATGTTATCCATGTCACCGGAGTGGCCAAGCTCAGCCACCGGCACAGCCTTATTCTTCGGGAGTGCACCCCAAAGGCGCTCGGCGGCGACTGGGTCTGCCTTGTAAGCCGCTAGTGCCTCACCGCGGTGTGCAGCGGAGTAGCGACCATCGCGGATGTGTCCGTCAATCTTTGCCTCAAGCTCGCGTGCCTTGTCGGCTTCGAGCTGCGCGGCGTACATTGCACGGTCCGCCACGTACTCATCCCAGACAGCCTTAGGCACAGTCACCACAGCGTTCGCTGGTGCTTCCGCCGGAACATCACCAGCAGGCGCCTCGCCCTCATCCTCGCCATCGTCGGAGAGGGAGCGAACCTTGAAGCTCACCGGAACATCAGTCGTGTCGTTAACCTTCACGGTGGCTTCAACAACGTCACCAACCTCAACGCCGACCGGTGCCTTAGCTGTCACCACACCAGTCGCCTCGTCAACAGTGAAGTCCCAACCCTCAGGCACCGTGCCCGGCGCGAATGCCAAGCCCAGTCCGGTAGCGTCCATCGCCGCGTTCTGCGGTGCTGCTGGTGCTTCCTCGTCACCTGCAGCCGGCGTATCGCCGATGGTTGGTTCAACCGTTACTCGTTCGGTTGGTGCGATTGCGGTCTCATCCGGGTAAGTGACCTCGACTTCGCCGGAGACTGTTACGGTCTCATTAAAAAAGCCGGAGAGTGCGCGCTGCACATCCTCCGGCGTTTTACCCAGCTCCTTAGCGAGCTGATTAAGAATACCCACAGTATCCCCTTTCTCTTGATTTGTTTCTGGCACCGATTCCGGCCGGCTACCAAGTGTCGGCGGCGGCGCCGCAGACCGGGACGAATATTTATACGACGCCATTACCCGCGCACGCCCAAGCGTCGCTGCAGGAGTACTAGACTTCGCATCCTCGATAGCGTCCACCAGCCCCGCGTCAAGTGCTTCCTGCGCGCTAAACCAGGTTTCAGCTTCCATACGCTCAAGCCACTGTTCGGTGGTGCCGCCGGTACGCTCCGCGTAAATCGCTGCGAGCTTTGCGTCCTGGCGTTCGAGGTCAGCAATCGTCTTCGATAGGTCAGTCGAATTGCCCATCTGCATGGTCCACGCCCGGTGCACCATGATTTCCGCGTTAGGTCGAGCAACAACGCGGCCTCCGGCGCCCGCGGCGATGAACGACGCGGCAGACGCTGCCAAAGATTCAATGAAGATTGATACGTCGCCCTCGTATCCGCGCAGTGCGTTGAGGATTGCGATTCCTTCGTACACGTCGCCGCCGCCGCTGTTTAGGCGTACGGTGACAGGTTCGCCGCCTGCCTGTGAGAGTTCATCAATGACTTGGCGGGCGACAATGTCAAAGCCGACTTCGCCGTACATCAAAATGTCATTCAACTTCCCCACCCCGTTTCGCTATGTCGCGCAACAACGCCGTAACCTGGTTTTTCGTGAAAACAGCGCGCTCTTTAACAGCAACCGGTGCTTCACTCTCCCCCTCTGATTCAGGGGTTAAGGTCACGCCCATTTCTTCCTCCGCTTCACGAAGCTTCTTCTTCGCCCTAAGCGCGTCAAAAAGGTCACGCGGCGCGGGGATACGGAACGTTGAGCGAACCCAACCCTCAAGGTTTGGTTCCTTCGTCAGCACGCCCTGAGCCGCCAGCTGGGAAATATCACCCGGCGTCAGGTCCTTCTGAACCTGAATACGCGTTGAGGTAACCAGCGGCAGCGTCCCGTCATACTCCGGGAAATTCAACGCCACCAAACGCTCCACGATGTACTTCGTAGCCACGTCGGCCACCAGTTCCACGTGTGACTGTTCACCCTGGATAAACTCGCCAAGCTGAACGTTTGCCAGGGCGTACGAGCCGCCCGCGCCGGTCAGGTTCAAATGGGTTGCGTTGCAGGCAATGGCGATCTGGTTGGAGTGGTACTCCATCGACGCCGGAATATCCGGCAACGAACCAGACACGCCCTCGACGGGCATATCCGCGCCCGGCGGCAGCGAGTAGCCGGCGACTTCGCCCGCGGCATAAGACTCGGCAAGCTCCTGGCCGCGCGCAATCTCCTCTTGCACCTGCGAACGATCCGTAAGCTGCGACGCCTTGTATTTTGCAATGCCCATGCCGTTTCGCTGCAAAACGAGACTGTTGAGTCGCTGCAGTTTCATCAACTCAAGCCAATTATCCCGCGCTGGTTCAAACACACTCGAGCCTTGCCACGTATCATCACGTCGACCACTGCGATACACCACGAGACGCTCAACCGGGATAAACACCTCACCCCGGCCCTTCACACCGCGCTGTGTGATTCCTTCAAGGCCGCCGTCGGTGGCAACGTGAATCTTGCGGATAGACAGGTTCGGACGCGGGGCAAGCTTACGCAGGTGCACCAGCCCATCCGGGCCGTACTCGTAGACCTGCTCAAAAAATGCCACACCGGTAAAAATCGAGTCCAAAGCCACGCGCAGATGCTCCGCCCAAGACACACGCCCAGCACGCTGCGCAGCAATGCCCTCCTCACCCTTCACAGGCAAAGACAAATCACCAGAAACAAGATCAACAATGTGCTTAGGCGCGCCATTCGGGTCAATACTCCACGTAGCCTGCTCAATAGGCTTACGGATAGCGTTCTCGACCTGGGCAACCTTTGCCGTAGAACGCATCTCCAGCAATTCCATCTGGCGCGTATCCCACTGCTTCGGCAAATTATCGTTCGTCCGCACTCTCCACGCCGGCACAGACGCATGACCAACCTCAGAAACCATCTGCTTCTCAGGCAACAAGAACACCTCCAATCAACTTCTTACGTTTAAACATCGGGAACGAATCAAGCGGATTCACCGGCTTCGACTCCACAGCCTTACGCTGACCAGACTCAACCCCCGCCAGCCACGTAGCCAGCCCCCAAGCCGCAAACGTCGCCGCAACAAGCTCAGAAACATCACCGGAATAACGGTCAATCGCCGGATACTTACCATCCTTAGACTTCCGCTCCACCGCCTGCTGTAACTGCGACTCCCACAAATCAGAACCATCATGGGAGACAACACCATCAACCACACCCTGGCGAAGCTCGCGGAACGCCAACGACACCTGCCCACCATTTAAAAGCACCGGCTCAATGCCAGCCTGCAGCAACTGCGCGACCATCACCGCGCCCGGCGCGCCCTTATCCAACAGCACCGCCGCCGGGTCGTACTTATCAACAAACCAACGAATTAACTCAACAGCAGAAGTAACCTCAAACGACTTCCCCACCGAATGAGCCACCAAATGCACACCACGTAGAGTCTGCCCAGCAGCTACAAACGCCACAGTCGACGAATCAGGGGATACCTCCACGCCAAGCACGCACTCCCCCACGCGCACATCCCGCGTGACAGCAAGCTCACGCCAACGCTCAAGCGGGAAAACATACTCATGCTGGGACGCGCCACGCAGATCAAACCACAACCCCCAGCCCAACATCTCAACGTCAAACCCGTTATCAGTGAGCTTGGAGCGCATCGAGCGCATCTTCTTGCCGTCCACGAGCTTCGGGAAACCGTAGGACGGGTTAGCCAGCTTATGAGTCAACGGGTCATCACGACCCATGCCCTCGGGCGCGGCAAACTCAGCGAACAGCATGCCCTCGTTATCCCCGTGCAAAGCTTGGTCACGAATCTTCGACAATTCCTCACCCTTCGGGTGATTGAACCTGTTGACGGCCGATGAGGTGTACACAGTCTGCGGGTCCTCAGCCGCCAACTGCGTCGGCGCGACAGCCTCCAACTCGCCAGACTCAAGGTTGTAAGCCTCGTCCAGGAGCAAAAGGTCAATCTCGTCGAAACCACGGCCCATGTCATTCGAGCGTGTCGAGAACTGCAGTTTGCCACCCTCGGCGGTTTCCATCTCAGCCTCACCCGCACTCGCGGTATTACGAACCAGACGCCGCGCAGCCCACGGCTTCGACTTAATCTTCTTCCAAATACGATTACGAATCGCTTTCGCCGTGCGCCACTGATGAGCAGAGAAAACAATCTGATGATGCAGAACAAACAGCCGATAGAGGATAACGACCTCAAGAATCAAAGACTTGCCGTTCTGGCGAGGGCACAACAAAACAATATCTTGATGCAGCCAACGCCCCTTTGAATCAACAGCCAGAGACCGCATAACCTGCTCCCGCTGCCACGGCATCAAAGTTACGCCAAAACGCCGCGCCAACTCCACAGCCTTCTCGCCGTGCGTGAAATCCCCACCATCAACATGAACATATTCCTGCGGCGACTGGCGCCCCTCAAGACCCGGGAACTCACTCTCAATAATCTCCCGAAACTCCGCATTGTAATCAGAGCCCCGCGAGCCCGTCTTCCTCACCATCAGAGACACCGTCACCCTGCCTCCTTTGAATCTCCGCCAACAACTGCCTAAAAACCGTCAACAACTGCCGCTGCTCAGACACCGCAGTATCCAACTTCAGCACCAATTCCCCCTCACCAGCGAAAATACGAGTCCACGTATCCTCATCACCCGACGTAATCCTGGCCAAACAGTCCAAACGGTCCTTAGCCCTGGCCGCTTCAACGATCAATGCCACCGTCGACACGTCCCAATCTCCAACCATCAACTGGTCATAAAGCCGCTGGCCACCAGGCCCAAAATCTTCCGGCATTTCCCACCTCATCAACGTCTCTTCTTAGCTGATAAACCCGTAATTTTTCGGCACCCTGAAGAAATGCCCGATAGCCAGGCCGAGGGGGGAGTCTAGGAGCTGGTCGGTCAGGATTTTAGGCACCCCGTTGTTTAGGCTGGCCAGGTGATGATGCGGCCTTTTGGCCAATCGAGTCCTTCTGCGCCTGTTGGGTTGGTGCCCTGGTGTGTGTACCAGCCAGGGCCGTGTTCTTGCCAGTGGTTGGCGATGCTGCGGTTACAGCGGCGGTGCAGGAGACGGTAAGCCAGCTGTGTCTTGTCGCCTTGGCGGTGGTCGGCTTCGAGTGGTGCTTTGTCTGGGTTGTTTTTGGGGTCGCGGTGCATGGGTTGGCCGCAGATGTCGCAGGGGGTGCCGTCTTCGAGGTTGTAGAGGAGTTGTTGGCGACGAGTTTGGTGGTTGTGGCCGTAGCCACGTTGGGTGGAGCTAGTCATCATGTGTGCTCCTTCCCTTTTTTGTTTGTGTCTTGTCCCGGTCGTGAATCGGTGTCCTGCACTCGGGGTTTGAATTTTTCCTGGTGAATAATGTGGTGAGTCAGGCGACAAGGCTTGTTAAAACGACGAAAACCCCCAACGCGTGTTGAGGGTATAAGTTGTCGTCGCGTCGATTATAGCACACAGCGTGACAAGACAGGCTATTCCGAATTTAAGCTTTTCAGGCTCGAGGAAGTACCGCGGCGTGCTTTAGCATCTGACTTACGGCGCTCGAGTTCGTCAGCTTTGCAAGCATTGCTCCAGTGGTAAGCCAATTGACGGGAAACTTGCACACAACCAAATACCGACCACAAAACCAAAATAAAGGGAACAGCAGTAACTCCCCACATTAGCCAACTATTATTACCCAAAATTGGAATAACATTCGCCGATACCAGTCCGGCAGCTGAAGCGGCTGCCGCGACTTGGGCAACTATCTGAAAAGGCCGAGCAGCACCAGCGACCCCTGACTTCGTTTGCGAAAGCATTTTTGCGTAAGCCGGTGAGACAACTCCCACCAATACCGCCATAGCCGTAAGGATTAGGGTAGCTACCCCTGCGCCGACACCCGCGATTCCAATAAACATTGACTGCAAGCCTTCTCGACTAGCACTCGAAATCGCGGGGACGATCGCAACTGCGCCTCCCACGAGAACCCCAAGAATGAGGTCCGGTGACGCTACGATACTCCACACTGGGCCTAAGTCACGGCGCGGTTTCTTACCCATCATCCCTACCCACTTTAATCTGCTCGCCGCGATACCTCGGCAATATCATTGTTCGAGACTTCTCCGTTTTCTAACGTTTCGATTTCAACGGCTTCCTCTTCCGAACCTGCTATTGAAGAATATTTAGTCTCTACATTTTGGCCTGTCGCATCCGACCTAATTCCTACAAAGTCAGCCTCTCCATAACCTCGCTCCGTATGGAGTTGGGTTTCTTGCAGAAAACTGGAATCTAAGTCGAGACCTTGGTCCGAGCTCACTTCTAAGGTTGCAACTTCAGCTTCAGCACCCTCCATAATTTCTTCAAGGCTTTTCGCCTCTCCATAATGAGGATTTGGTTTACGAAGTTTGTACTTAGCGCGCACGATTTTGTCAACGCTATTTTTCCATTGCTCAAAGCTCACAGCTCGTTTCAATGGGCTCAACGTCCACTTTTCACCTTCAAGTGAAAGTAAAGCTCGTATAGCTCCCAACGCTGAAGTAACTCCTACATTAGGGGTTGACTGAATCGCCAAGCTGAGGTTATCCAAGTTCACTGCAAACGTAGCCGAGGAACCATCCTTGAATTGGACCTCTTGAAAGTCCAGTTCTTCTTCATCCCATATTTCAGAAGTCTTCGGCCTGTTGATAAAACCTAATTTGCCGATTACAACATTATCTATCTTATCGACTCTTCCAATTCGCCACAGCCGCCCGTAGCGTTCGACTCCACTGCCTTGAGATAAGGCGTTTTCCACACGCTGACCGGAGCTTTGGTTTGCGAGCATTGGCTCAACAGGTGGCTCGATTTTTACCCGATAGACTTTTGCAAAACTTGACGACATGCTCTGAAGTATAGAGCTAGTTGACCGTACTTCAGGTTCGATTTATCGACGAGTCTTGAGCGATCTGAAGAACCTCTCTTAAGGAATATTGAATCCTATCTCCGTCTTTACTCTGTATCCTTTTTCGTTGTGCCCATTTGCGCAGGAGTTCGGGTGTGATTCGATACCCCTGTTCTCTCAACTTGTAGGTGATGGTTCTCGCGGTGAGCCAAACTTCCCCATCGTCGTCGACTGTTCCTACCTCATCGTCGTGCGGTCGGCAGTGGCGGCTTATCACCTTGGTCTGGTGCTCGAGTTCGTCGGTGAGGTCGCTTGCCCAGTCGAGTTCTGCTATGGCTTGGGCGTGGAAAGCAAGCTTGCGGCAAAGGGCGATGGGCCCTGTCTCATTGTCGCGTATCTTCACGTGCACGTCTCCGAGTGCGTTGAAGGCAACTTCGCGGAGTTTGACTGACTGGTCGAGCCAGCATGCGACGTAGAGCCAGTTGCCGGGTGATTGTGGTCCGGGTGCTGGTTTCATGGTGCGGACCTCGGGCGGTGCGGGGCGTGAGTACTTGAGACTGTCGAGTTCCTGGTAGAGGTTGGCGAGTGTGCGGGCTAGGTCTCGTAGGTCGCGTTCATCTACTTGAGACATGGGGTCTCCTTGAGTTGTGCTTTGACGGCGTTGATGAGTGCGGATTGGGTTGTGTCTTTACGTGCCAACGCCGCCGATACCTGGGTGTCGATGGTGTCGGCGGCGTTGATGTGTGTGATGGTGACGGGCTCAGTTTGTCCTTGTCGGAAGAGGCGGGCGTTGGTCTGCTCGTAGAGTTCGAGTGACCAGGGTGTGGTGAGCCAGACGAGGATGTGTCCGCCGGATTGTAGGTTCAGGCCGTGGCCGGCGCTGGCGGGGTGGATGAGTCCGATGGGTATGTTCCCCGCGCACCAGTCGTCCATGTCTTGGGCGGTGGTGAGTTGTCGGGCTTGGGGGAAGCGTTCGAGGATGCGGGTGGCTTCGTGTTTGAACCAGTAGGCGACGAGGATGGTGTTGCCGGCTGCTGCTTCGATGATGTCTTCCAGGGCGTCGAGTTTCGCGTTGTGGACGGTGATGGTGTTGTTGTCGTCGGTGTAGATGGCGCCGCTGGCGAGTTGTTGGAGTTTGCCTGCGAGTACTCCGGCTGAGGGGGCGTCAATGGTGTCGTCGTCGATGGTGGTGACCATTTGTTTGCGGAGTTCGTCGTAGTTGCGGCGTTGTGGTGGTGTGAGGTGGATGGTGTGGTTGGTGTAGGTGCATGGTGGGAGGTTGAGGTAGTCGGTGGTGCGCATGGAGACGGTGATGTCGGCGATGGCGTTGTAGATTTCTTGGTCTGCTCCAGGTTTGAGGTTCCATTGGTAGACGATGTGACCGTTGCGCTTGCCAGGGGTGAAGTAGCGGTCGCGGAATCCTGTGATGGTGCGGCCGAGGCGTTGGCCACCGTCAAGCAGCTTGAACGGCGCCCAGAGGTCTTCGAGGCTGTTGGGGGCGGGTGTTCCTGTTAGGCCGACCATGCGGGTGATGTGTGGTTGGGCTTTGGTGAGTGCTTTGAAGCGTTTGGCTTTGTGGTTTTTGAATGATGAGAGTTCGTCGATGATGACCATGTCGTAGGGCCAGGTGCTCCCCTGCTTTGTGAGTTCTTCGACGAGCCAGGGGAGGTTTTCGCGGTTGATGATGGTGATGTCGGCGTTTTGGTTGAGGGCGTTGCGTCGGGTGGTGGGTGTGCCGATGCAGGTTGCGGTGGTGAGGTTGTGGAGGTGGTCCCATTTGTGGATTTCGGCTGGCCATGTGTCGCGGGCTACGCGTAGTGGGGCGATGATGAGGGCTTGCCGTGTTTCGAAGGTGTTGTAGATGAGGTTGTTGATGGCGGTGAGTGTGGTGATGGTTTTGCCCATGCCCATGCCGAGGAGGAGGGCGGACCGTGGGTGTTCTTGGATGAAGTTGATTGCGTGTTGTTGGTAGTCATGTGGTTTGAATTTCATCGAGGATCCTTGGGATGTCGTGGGGGTTGTCGCACCAGGTGGCGTAGTGGCCCATGTTTTGGAGCCATGTGAGGCGTTGTTGTTGGAGTGGGCGGGGTTTCTTGCCGGGTGCTTTGAGTTCTACGAAGCCGGTTTTCCCGCCGCGGAGGATGATGAGTCGGTCGGGGGCTCCGGACCATCCGGGGCTGGTGAATTTGAGGGCTTTTCCGCCGCGTTGTTTGGTGGCGTTGATGAGTGCTTGTTCGATGTGTTTTTCGTTCATGGTTTTTGTCCTTTTGGGGACAAGTGGCGGTTTTTCCTATATACGCGTCCGGATTAGGCGTTATGTGTGTCTGTGCATACATAAGGGTTGTCTGTATGTCTATATTCTCCTTAGGTATATTTCTTGTCCCTTGTCCCTGTAGTGTGTTGTTTCTTTGCTTGCGCTGGGGTTTTTCTTGGGACAAGGGCCGGGACAAGCAAATTGTGCTTGTCCCGCTTGTCCACCCCGGGACAAGTGATTTTTTTCGTCTTGTCCCGGGGTTGTCCCGCCCTAGTTTTGGGCCAAAATTCGGTCTCTTCGGTACACGCGCTGGCGCCCATAAATTGGGAGCCGTTCTCGTTCTCCAGTGTTCTCCCAGCCGTCGATTTGGGCCATGATGGCGGCGATATCGTAGGAGTCGGAGCGGCGCATGGTGTCTGGGTCGCGGCCGAAGCATTCTGCCCAGATTTCAATCTTGGAGACAGTCTCGCGGGGGCCGGCGTTGTCCCACATGCTCGAGGTGATGCATTCGGCTGGCAGCATGCCGCCGTCGAGGTGGATGCGTCGCATGCCTAGCGGTAACTCTGCCCAGTTACCGGGGAGGACCTTTTCTAGGTATTCGGCGACGATGCCGGTTCGGTCGTCGGACTCGGCGGCGTCGACTTGGTGTTGTTCTGCTTCTGCGGCAAGTTCTCCTTCGAGGTAGAGGGTTTCTCCTTTCTTTTCATAGTGGACGGCTTCGGCCCAGATTTGGTCGATTGTTGCTTGGTCGAGTGTGTGGACGCTGGCGTGTCCGTGGCCGGCGACGTTGACGGTCCACCAGCGGCGGTTGCCTGTGGGGTCGCGGAGGAAGCCGTCTTGGGCGTTGGTGGTTGCGATGAGGATGCACTCGCGTGGGTAGACCTCGATGGTGCGTCCGTAGGCGGGGCGGTATTTGTCGGTGGTGCGGCTGATGAAGGATTTGACTTGTTCGGCTTCGGTTTTGCGCATGCCGGCTAGTTCGGCGATTTCGACGATGATGTTGCCGGCGAGTTTTTCGGCGGCGGTTTTGTCTTTCATGTCGCTGATTGCCATGTCGTCGGTGAACCATTGGCCGGCTAGTTTGGACCAGATAGTGGATTTGCCGATGCCTTGGGGGCCGACCAACGTTAATACTTGGTCGAATTTGGTTCCTGGTCTCATTGTGCGGCGGACGGCGGCGACGAGGGTTTTGCGGGTGACGGCGTGGGCGTAGTCGGTGTTGTCGGCTCCGAGGTAGTCGACGAGGAGGGTGTCGAGTCGGTTGATGCCGTCCCAGGGTGGGAGCATTCGGAAGTAGTCGCGGACGGGGTGGAATGCGCGGGCGGCAGCGGTGGCGTTGAGAGCGTCTTGCATTTTGGTGGGTGCGTAGAGCCCGCCGTAGGTGGCTGCGATGGATTGTTTGAGCTGTGCCATGTCGGTTTCGGACCAGCCTTCTTTGACTTGTTTCCAGGGCAGTTTTTGTGGGTCGGTGACTGCGAGGGTTCCTGCGTGGGCGTTGAGGCTGATGTGGTTGTAGTGGTGGTCGTGGGTGAAGATTTGAACGAAGTTGTCGAAGGTGTCTTTGATTCCTCCGCCTTTTGTCATTTCGAGGTCGGCGACCCAGTCGGTGTCAGTATCAGCGGCCGGTTGCTCGCCAGTGTCCACGGCGCTCTCCCCTGCCGTGGCGTCCGGGACGACGTCGAAGACTTCGTTGATTTTCTCGACGGTTTCCTTCGCGTTTTCGAGCTTGGTGGCTCGGTCGTTGGTCGCGAGCTCCGTCATGGCGACATACGACGGCAGCTTGTTGACCGGCGTGCCGGCTACTGCTTCCTCGTCAAGGTGCCCGAACTTGTGGATGCGGACGAGGTCGAAGGCGGTGCAGCGTTGTTCGCAGGCGGGGTCTGTGGCGTGCTGGGAGTAGGCGATGGTGTCGTTGTCGTAGATGATGAGGCCGTTGGTGGAGGTGCCGCCTTGGTAGGTCCAGCGGTCGGGCATGGTGCCGGGTTTGTAGACGTCGGTGAGGAATGTGGTGATGGCTTTGGTGATTGTGTATGCGCGGTTGAAGGCGCCTATCATGCCGGGTTTTTCTCGGGGGTCCTGGAACTTGCCGTCGGACTGCTGGGCGCGTTGTGCGCGTTCAGCGTCGTCTTGGGTCATGCCGGGCCAGGTGGTGATGTCTGTCCAGTCGGTGTAGCGGCCTAGCCAGGCGTCGACGTTGAGGTCTTCGCGGCCAGTGGAGACGTGTGCTTGGTAGTCGCCGTCGGTGGTGGCGGCTGGCCAGTACATAAAGCGTTCTGGCTGGTAGGTGGTGTGGTCGAACCATTCCAACCCTGGGTTGATGTCTTGGGCTGCGCGCCTAGCTAGTGCGGTGTATTCGTCTGGGGTGACTTTGCGGCCTAGCCAGATGATGACGCGCCAGCGGGGCTGGTCTGGGGTGTGGCTGGTGGTGGTGTGTGCGAGCCATGCTGCGTCGAGGTTGTCCTGCAACACCTGTGGGAGGTCTGTGTCTTTTGGGAGGTTGTCGATGTCGAGGGTGATGGCGGAGCGGTTGTGGACGTGGCCTTTGCGGCGGCGTCCTTGTTTGAGGTGTCCGAGGACGTAGCCGCCGTGGTCTTTGGCTTTGTCGCGCTCGGCCTTGGGTAGTGCTTGGTATTCGGCCTGCGTCATGTCTAACGCTATGGGGTCGTAGATGCGGGCGGTGAGGTCTTGTTTGGTGGTGAGTTGGTTGTTCCAGTATCCGCTGGTGCGGCTTGTGGCGGTTGAGATGGTGAGTTCGCGGTTCATCGTGTCCTCCTTTCGAGGGTGGTGAAGAGTGTGATGAGTGCGTCGAGTAGTTGTGTGCTGCATTGAGAAACGCCATGGTCTGCGAGGAGCAGGCGCATGGCGTGGCGTTGTTGGTTGGTGTGGGTTGCGGTCATTGGTCCGTTTTGAGTGGGGCGATGATTTCAACGTCGCAGTCGTCGGTTCGTAGCCAGCGGGTGCCGTTGAGGAACCACCAGGCTTCCAGGTCGATGACGCTATGGGTGCGGACGACGAGTTGTGGGAGGCCGCCGCATACGCTGGCGAGGAATGGGGTCCCGGCTGGGGAGTCAAGCGGCTCGACGTCGTCGGCGCTTTCTGAGTCGGTTTCCGCGTACTTGATTTTGTAGCGGTAGCGGGCATCGGCGTCGAGGCCGATGTCGTCCGAGGGGATGGTCACGGTTAAGCCGTAGATGTTGCTGCCGATGTGGCGGATCGTCGGCTCTGGGTTGTGCATCACGATGAGGTCCTGGCCGTTGACGCGGAAGGCGTTAGGGCTGATGGTGATTTTTGGAAGTTCCATGAGGAGGTTCCTTTAGCGGTAGCGGAATACGGGGCGTGGTGCTGTTTCGCGCTGGGCGTGCTGGTGGGTTGGGATGGCTGCGAGTTGGCGGGCGCAGGCGCGGCCTACGATGGCGTGTTGAGCTTCGGTGAGGTGGCCTTGTTCGGCGCGGGTGACTAGCCGGTCGATGAGGCTCGGAAAGGTGGTTGGCATTCGAGTCCTTTCAGGTATGGGTCGTTGTTGAGGGCGAGGTGGTTTGCAGCGTGAAGGGCTTCGGACCGGTTGTTGAAGGTTCGAGAGAAGGGGAATCCGTAAGGCACGACTATGAGCACGGCGCTTTTGTAGATGGCCCAGCGGCGGGTTCCGTCCTCGCGTATGTAGGATCTGACGAGGAACATGGGCTGGGTAAGGCGTTGCATGAGCGGTCCTTTCAGAAGGGCGGTTCGGGTTTGTGGTGACTTGTCCCCTAACCAGCACGGGCTGGCTGGGGGTGTTAGCCGCTACAACACTGAACTGTGTGGTTAGAAGCCGAGGTTGGCCGACGGCGCATTCACGCCCGGCTGGGTGCCGATGGCGGAGAACACGTCCTCTACTGCGGTTGGTTCGGCGCCCAGGTGCTCACCATCGCGGACCTTCTGGATGCCGGTCAGGGACGCGGCGACGCCGACGTTTCCGGAGTTGGAGTAGACGTAGAACTGTACGGCGGCGTTAACGTACATGCCGGAGTAGACCTCGGACTGGTCAATAAGCGGCTGAACGTTCTGGTCAACAACAAACGGCTTGCGTGCCTGGGTGGCTTTCGCGCTGATGAACCAGTGGCCCTGGTAGGCGTCGCCGCGGCTGGTGCCGTCGTTCTTCGGTCGGTCGCCGTCACGCAGTGGCGGGTACTGGGTCATGGTGGGGTCGATGGGCTGTTTGATGGTGCCGCGGGAAACCGCGTCCTTGATGGCGGCGTCGATGGCGGTGTTGATGGCGGTGATGGTTTTCTCGTCGGTCTTGGGGACGAGGAGAACTGCTTGGTATTTGGGGTCTTGGCCTTCTTGGGCTGCGCGTGGGGTGAACAGGTCGTTGAAGCTCAGCCGAGCTGGGAAGGTGACGTCGCGGTTTGTGATTGCCATGGTGTGGTTCCTCCTTGGAACATTAGGTGGGTGGTTATTGTTGGTTCAAAGGTGCCGGTGAATCTCGTCGACCAGCGGCGAACATGGGGTTAGGCGGCGTCCGGGTAGTCCGGCTCCGGGCCAGTGGCATCTTCGAACTTCTCCCCTGTGGGGTTGAATAAGTTCTGAATCTGTGCGTACTTGGTTTCTTGGTCAGTCATTGTTGTCTCCTCCTATTGGTTGGAATACGGTTTCTGGGGTGGCTGCTTGTAGCGCTGGCCGTTTGTCGGACTCCGGGACGAGGGTTGGCTTCCCGGCGGGCTTGTGTACTAAGTCTCCGAGCACATCTTGGAACTGCTTCTTGCCGAGCAGCTTCGTCATCGCAGTGACGCCTAGTAGCTTCTTCTCGTAGGGGTCATGTCCGGTCTTTTCGACCGCGGCGGCAACTTTCTCCTCGTCCGAGTATTTGCGCACGCTGCGGCCTTCCACGAGCTTCAGCCCGGGGTAACAACGGCCGTTGTTGGCCTCGTCCAGGGCGAATTTCTCCACTTTCGAAAGCCACTTCTTAATCTCCCCAGACCAGGCCACGATGTTGGCTACCTGGGCGTCGGTGAGTGTTTCCGGGGCAGGTGCTGCCGGTGTAGCCTCATCTGATTCTTTCGGCAGCGGTTCGAGGTATTGGGCCGCGAGTGCTGGGCATTGTGGAGCATGCCGGCAGAAGCGGCACCAATCCCCGGCGTTGAGCTCCCCCTCACCTTGGATTGCGAGCTGCGCGCGCGGGGCGACCACTTCCCTAGCCCACGTAGTCAGTTCGTCGACGCTGATTTCATCGACGCTCACGTTATTTAGGCGGGGTTGAAAAATCACCATGCGTACTCGGTCGATGTTGTAAATCATGCCGAATTGGGCTAGGGCGCCAAGCGCGTACAGTCGCATCTGCGGATTACCCACCGCGCTGACCTCTACACCTTTGCCATATTTCAGGTCGATAACGGTCATGGTGCCATCTCCGACAATGAGTGCGTCGCCAGTACCGAAGCCGCCGGGCACGATGTGGGAGAAGTCGAGGCGTTGTTCAATGGTGAGGAACGCAGCTGGGCTGGTCTCCTGGGCGCGCGCGAGTTCTGCCATGACGTTATCGGCGTAGTCGTCGGTGTGGGCGTCCATTTCCTCGTTTATCCAGTTGGAGTCCCCTACGAGGATGGATTCGTCTCCGTTGAGGAGGCGTAGTTTGTGCTCCGCGAGCTCATGGGCGGCGGTGCCTTCCGTCGCGGCGTCGGACTCACTATCTGGGTATTGGGCTTCAAGTCGTGGCGCGGGGGTGCAGTTGAGCCACCTGTGGGAGCTAGAAGCAGACAATATGGCGTGCGCCCGCCCGGTGTGCTTCACCTCGCCCGCTGCCTTGTCTTTCGATTCTTCCAGCATGCCGAATGTTCGTACTTTGTCGAAAGTAAGGCGCTGCGGTCCGTCACCACCATTGTTGAGCGGTACAGTCTTTTTGTTCAGCCTGCCGAAGATTTTCCGAATATCGCCCCGGTCATCTTCAATGTGAGTAATCCCTGCTTGGGTGATGGTCTTTTCTACCCTGGCGCGCTCATCGTCGTTGGTGAAGTCGATGCTGGTGGCATCGAGTAGGGGGACGTAGACATCTGTCATTGTTTAGTCCCCCTTGTGGTGTTTTTGGGCCATGGTGATGAGCTCCGTGAGCTTGTCGGCTGGAACGTCGGTGAGGGACTGGACGTTGAAGTGTGGGAATAGGGTTCCGGTGACCCAGTCGGGGCCTTCGGCCTGGACTATGCTGCGAAGCAGGGTCTGTGCTTTGGGGAGGAGGTCTTCGTTTGTGGGTGCTGTTGCTTCTGACTGTGGCTGCGGCTGTGGTGTCTCTGGCACGGTGTCTGCGGGGTGACGGTTGTCCGAAGTCTCCGAAATCTCCGAAGTCTCCGGCTGCGTTTGTTCGGTCTGGTTGTTGATTGCTTCGGCGCAGCGGCGCAGGAAATCCTGGCCGATAGCCAGCAGGTCGAGGGTAAGGTCTTTGGTCATCCAAGTCATTAGTGGCGGTCCTTTCTGGTGTTCATGAGTTCGATGCCGCGGCGGGTGGCAAGGTGCCGGCCATCGTCGGTGGTGTAGATATAGCCGTCGGTGATGAGTTCGTTGAGCTGGGCTTTGTTGATGGTTTTTCCTGCTGCCCAGCGGCGTAGCAAAGAGAGGATGTAGGTGTTCATTCGGTTTCCTTGGAATGGTCGAAGCGTCCGAGTGTGATGTCGGTGAGTTCTATTGCGGTGTCGTAGTCAAAGCCGCGGCTGGTGAAAAGGTGCATGAGGTAGATGGCGTCTTTGGCTAGGGCGGAAAGCACTACTTCGTGGCGTACAGTTGCTTCATGGGCTGCTGCGAGACTGTGTGCTGGCAGGTCACTGGGCTTAGCGCTCATAGCTGCTCTCGTTCTTTCTCGATTTCCACCTCAATCTGGTGGCACAAATCCCGCAGGGTGGGGAAGGCATCTCCGTGGTCACGGGCCCAGTCGAGCACTTCGCCTTCGAGGCGGGCTAGGGCGACTTTCTTCGCTTCTCGCGAGGGGGTGATGGATTCGTACCCGAATACTGGCATTAGAGTGCTCCCAACCAGAGTGGAGGGACTGCGATAACGGCCATGAAGACGATGCCGATGAGGATGCCGGCGATGAGCATCGCCCAGGCGAAGCGCATACGCTTGGCGAGTTGGTCTTCAAGTCGGGCAATTTTGCGGTAGTCACTGCTGGTATCGCGGCGTGGTGGGCGCTTAGGTGTGTTCTGGGTTGGCATTGCGAATCTTCCTTTCATAAGCACTGGTGAGTGAAGCAATATGGTGGGCGTGCGCGGCTCCGTCCTTGAGGCGGCGGCGAATATTTTCCGGGGCGCGTGTGTAGCGGTACAGGGCCTGATAACGGCCCTCGATTTCTTTCAACTGTGCGATGACCTCAGCTAGTGGGATTTCGTGCATTAGCGCCACCTCATTGCATAGTTGCGGCGGTGTTTGCCGCGGCGGAGGAGTTTCTTGAGCCAGTTCATGCGGCACCTGCCGGTTCCACCAGGGCATCGATGACCCGACGCGGGAACACGACCCGGTCGCCAACGGTGATAGGTCGCAAGTGCGCAGCTGCACCGCTTTTCACATGGCGATAAAGCGAACGAGTACTTACTCCGAGGATTTCGGAGGTTTCGGCCACGGAGTACGTTCGGGCCTGTTTGTTAGGATTCATGGTGTTCTCCTTTCGAGAATCGAGAATTGGGACCCCGCACGTGCTTGGTAGGCCGCGGGGTCCTTTTCGTGTGGGGGTGCAGGCTAATCAGTGCCCGGCGCGGCCCTGCTGGAAGGCCAAGGCCGCGAACGAATGGCCGGGTTAATACCTTTGGGCCGCGTAGTGTCCGCATGATGGATAGCCCTTTGACACCCCTGGTGCCGCGTCCTGGAATCGAACCAGGGTCCATGTGGGCTTCTTCCCACTCCTCTACCAATTGAGCTAACGCGGCTGGTATTTACGTCCTTGGTGGTTCCCTCCCGCTTATGGCGGGGTTCCTGCCTGTCGGCTTGGCCAATGCTTCACGGACATGTCGACGTGGTTCTTGGCCCGGTATCTTCTATCAGGACAATTCACTTTTCAGTTCTCGATACAACGTTTTTCGCCTAGGCTTAACCCCTCAGGGATTAAGTCACCTTGACGAAAATTTGGGACACACAAGTACCCAGTGCCCGCAGGGAGGCTCGCACTCCCCCGCCTGCTAGTCGGGCTAAAATTCAGGGATGGATTGGAATCTCTTTGTTGCTTCACTCAGTTTGGGATTTGCTCCAATAACGGTGTGGCTTGCACGAAAGCAGATAAAGCTCGAGAAAGTGAAAGAAACTTCTTACTCAATAAGCATCGAATTGCGGCAGTCAGAACAGCTGGACCTACTCGTCAAGCACAACGGGATTTCCCCTCTCCATCGCTTTTCTGTCTGGGTAAAGAACGGCGAGAAACATCAACTACTGCACGAATCCCCAAAATTTGAATCTGGAGATGCACTAGAGGCCCCTGGCCTTGAGCAGTACCCTGACGAAGTTCTTGTGACATGGTTCGTTCCTCGTCGCTCTGGGAAAGGTCTTCAGTCTCAGGCTCTTCGCGTCCGCTACCATTCGGGGCAACATAATCGTGTCGAAGAGTGGAAGTACTACTGGTGGACACCACTCCGGTTGTCCCTCCGTACTCGTCTAAGAAGATGGTCGTATCTGAAACTTGAGGAAACTCCGACAAAGGCACCCCTTGGTTACTGGAAGGCTCGTCCTCATGGCGTAGACCGTCCCGGCGGCCGGCCAGGATGGCCAAACCAACCACAATAACCACAGCAGCCAGACACAAAAATGTTTTAGACATCGCACTACACCGACCCTGGCAGTGCGTCGTAGATGGACTGGTCAACCTGGATGCCCGCATTCTTCGCGACGGCGATTGCCCAACCAGCACGCACGTACAGCGTTTGCCGTACTTGGCCGTTGTGGTAGCGGGGAGCATTGTGTTGTGCCCTAATATCGAAAAGATTCCGGTAAGCGGCATAGGCGCGGTACTCATTACGGTCAACCACATCACCTTTGCGCGATGACCATTCCCGCGTTTGGGTCTTGCGGTAAATCATCTTCGCGTCCAGTAATTTCTGACGCACCTGCGGCTCAGTCAACCCAAAATGTGCGCCCCAATCTTTTACAGTCATCACGTCCGAATCGATAGAAACGCAATGGTCGTAGTACTCCACTTTTGGCTTAGCGGCCTCCAAGGCGAGGGCCTGGTCCGCAGTCTTAGCTTCCAATTCCTTAATCGTGTGGTCGGCGACTTTGATGGCGCGGGCCATGATTTCTTCCGGCGACAACTCGGCAGGCTCCTTAGCGCGACGCTCACACTCAAGGAAATATGCGCGAGCCTGCTTGCCCTTGTCGGTGCGCTGAATCATGGAGATTTCCTTCGCCATGTCCAACGAGACGATGTGGTCAATTCGCGGGCGGCCAGCGCCGTTGGGTTTATCGGAAAATTCCGAGAAATCCTGACCTGCGGAAAACCCGTAGCCAATCATCCGCTTCATCCAGTCGGTATAGCTGTCACGCACCTCAAGGAAAGCGTGTAGGTCTCGGCCCATAACGGCTTGAGTACCTTCGTTATTGTGAATCGGGATTAATTCGTTCATGATGTAAACTCCAATATGAGTAGTTAATTTCGCCCCTTGTTCCCGCAAGGGGCTTTTCTTATGCGGCGGCGTGGTCGAATACCGGGTCAAAGTAGCCGGAGAGATAGCTGGCGTCTCCTTGTAGGGCTGCGACCTTGAGCGCCAGGCGCGCTGTGACCATTGCGCCGGCACGCAGTCGCGGCAGGTCTTCGGGCTTCACGCCGATAGCGGCCGCGAGCTGTTCGTCCGTGTCGAGGTGTCGGGTGCGCATGATGTGGTCGAGTGCGCCGGGGCGGAAGCGGTAGCGTGGCGGTTCCATGTGGCCTCCTTTCTGGGGGCGGTAATCTCCTTTATTGGGCGCAACCAGCGCCGGAAAGGAGGTGATTATTGTGACCATTTCTCGTTCTGATTCGTGGCGGGAAAAGGCTGACGCTTTTGCTTCTGACCTACCGATCTCTGCTGATCTTTTTTCCAAGTTTGCTGATGATGTCGATAACCTTGGTGAAGGTCCGGTAAGCACGGAGCGGCTGATTACCCTTGCTTTGAGCTGGGCGAATGAGTCTGCAATCGCGGTGGCTCGTGTTGAGGCTCTTGCCCGTGGGCTTGAGTTGAATATTGCCGAGCCCTCGGGTGACCTCTCTGAGTAGTGAGTCGACTTCCTCCGGCGTGTAAGACCTTTCACCGCGGAGGTTGACGGTGGTTTCCCCTGGCGTTGCAGCGCTGGGGGTTTCCTTATTGGTGGCCATGTCGTTTCACCTCCTGCTTGTAATTACGGGGCTGTAAGTCTGTGCCGGTGAGGGTGTTTCCTGCGCCGGTGATTACATTTTGCAGCCAACGGCGGCCACTCGCAACTACACCCACAGTACACTACACCCGTAGATCACCCCCGTTACACGGTTTAACCTGCTAATATTGCGGGTGGCGGCAATCTGCAATACTGTTAGCCATATGAACAGCAACGAACACGAAACTTGGCTGCAGGACCTCATTGGCGGCGACTCCATGCGCACCGCAGCACAGCGCACGGACTACGCCCAGACGACGATTAGCCGCCAGCTATCCCGCGGGCACCTGTCCCCCGAGATGGTCATTGCCCTCTGCCGCGCTTACGACCGCTCCCCCGTGCAAGGCCTAGTCGAGACCGGCTACATCAATGAATACGAAGTCGAAGGCGTAGACCTCGCCATCGCGCTCCACGACGCCACGAACGAACAGCTCCTCAACGAAATCATGCGACGCTCCGACCCCGAAGCCCGCTATCTCTTCGGCGCCGACGGGGACAGCGAGGTCGTAGATATCGATGATGCCGGAGGAGCCGCCGTGTTCGACATCCAAAAAGCTCGTGTCGACCCCTCCGATTACGATGACGGCACCGTCCGCGAGTTCGACTATGACGAGTCCGAGTACGCGGCAGACTCATCCCCCGATGAGCAGAAGATTCGTGAAGAAAGAGGTGAGGATCCGATTGATTGATGCCCTCATTGCCGAAGCCGAGGCCCGCGGCTTTAACGTGCGGTGGCACCGTGGCGGACCCAAGGCCGCATGGATACCTACGCGGAACATCGTGACCGTGCGTGTCGGCATGGACGATGCGACCACTCTCTGCGCCTTGGCACACGAGCTGGGCCACGCGCACTACGGCGACCCGCCTGGCCACCACGGTGCACACGAGCTCCGCGCCGATCGCTTCGCCGCCCGTCTCCTGGTCTCCCCCGCCGAATACGCCGCGGCTGAAGCCCTCTACGGGCCACAGCTCTCACTCATAGCCCACGAACTCGGAGTGACAGTCAAAGTCCTTAAGACTTGGATTACTCTCTATGAAAGGACCGCAGCATGAAAAGGGTCATGCCCATAATTCTCACTATTCCTCTCGCTTTGACCGCCTGTAGCGGTACCGACAACGCCGCCCCTTCCACATCGAGTACGGCCGATACATCATCGACCACGACGTCGACGTCTTCCTCGGCGTCTGCCTCGAGCTCGACTTCCAGCACGGCGCCGCCAACCGTGCAGACCACTACTGAGCCGTCCATCAACGCCCAGTCTCCAACCATCGCATCAGCTAACACGGAGGCCCCGCCGGCCGGCGCACAACCAACTTTCGTTTCCTGCTGGGAAAACGGCTACGCACAGCTATCCGATATGAGCGTGGTCGAGTGGCCGGATTGTGCGCTTCCCGCCGATGAAGCGTCCGTGCTCGGCCCCGGCCCGGACCCGGCAACCATCCCCTACGCTGACGGCGGTACGTGCCCCGCCTATAAATGCGGGTACGGCCACGACGAGAACGGCAACCCGAACCCCAGTAATTCCGAAATTCAGTCGTGGTGGTCCGATTGCACCGCCACGAACACGGCGGAGTATTGCCGGGCCAACGACCCGTACCAGTAAAACAAAGACCGCCCCAGCGCTCTCCAACTCCTACATCTTCGAGCACCAAGGCGGCATTTATCAGACCACACCCCACAAGGGGCATGACCACGAAAGAAGTGTATCAGCCATGGCTGTGCAAAAACGTGTAACCAAAAGCGGAACTACTCGTTGGGTGGCCCGTATTCGAGACGATAATAGAAAGGAACGGTCCAAAAGCTTTAACACTCGCCGCGAGGCTAAGGCGTGGGAAGAGCGCGTTCAGTCCGAGATTCGACAAGGTGAATGGATTGCGCCGGAAATCGGCGCCGTTACTGTGGGCAAGCTTGCGCACGAGTGGGCGGATCAGCCTGCCCGCGATAACACGAAAGCCAACCGCGAGGCTTTGGCTCGCAACCTCGGCCCGCTTAAAGACATGCCCATTAACAAAGTGCGGTCAAGCGATGTGAGCGCATGGCATGCAGAGCTAATTCATGGGAGAAGCTGGAAAAGCGGCAAAACGCTTTCAGCCAATACCGCAGCAAATCTAGCGGGAATGCTTTCTGGCCTTTTTGCCCGAGCGGTCGACGACAAAATGATTCGTTCCGCGCCGAAATTTACTATGCGAAAAAGTGCGCGAAGCTCACTACAGCGGGCGGATATCCTCACTACGAAAGAGGTTGAAGCGCTTATTCTTCGAGCTGGCGAAGACCACTTTAATTCCCCTGCCCGCCCATGGTTGGCAACGATGATTGCGGTGGCAGCTGGTTCCGGATTGCGTGTGTCAGAGCTTGGCGGGTTGAAGGTCGAGAATGTGGATTTTCTGCGGGGTCAGATCCATGTAAGGCAGCAGTCCAATAATGATGGCACGGGATTGGTCGCGTTGAAATCAGATAGCGCTCGTCGTTCGGTTCCGGTGCCGGATTCGGTTTTTGAGGTGCTCGAGCGGTATTTGCACGATTTTCCTAGGGAGCCAGGGCAGACGGTGTTCTATCGCGTTACAGATGGTGTTGAGCGGCTGCATTCGAAGAATTCGGCTGGCACTGCTTTGCGTCGATTGCAGTCGCTCCATGGGTTGCGGAAGAAGTCTTTTCACGATTTCCGGCACTATTACGCGACGGTCCTGATTGCAGGCGGCGCTCCGGTGAATGTGGTCCAGTCGGCGCTTGGTCATGCGAACCCTACAACGACGATGGAGACATATGTTCATTTCTGGCCGGGTAGCGAAGAGTTGACCCGCGAGGCGGCTTCGGTAGGGGTTGATTTTTTGCGGGATCATTGCGGGATCGGGGCGCGAGTGCGCCCCGACGAGGCAATAGACCAGGGCGTGAAAGTGCAGGTTGTTGGCTAGTTTTCGACCTGCGGCATCTCCGTGCGGGAGCGCTTGAGCTCGAAGAAGTAAGGGAACTGGGCTAGGCGCACGGAGGCATCGAAAAGCTCGCCGGCTTCCTCACCCTTGGGAACGCGGGTAATAACCGGGCCAAAGAAGGCGGTATCGCCCAGCTTAATAACCGGGGTTCCTACCTCATCGCCCACGGAAGAAATGCCGTTGTGGTGGTACTCGCGCAGCTTCTCGTCGTATTCCTCGGTGTGTGCCACCTCCGCAAAGTCTGCGGGGAGGCCAACCTGCTCTAATGCCTGGGCGATGATCTCGTCATAGCCGCCATCGCCCTTCTTTCCGCCGTTGCCCTTGGCGTGGATCAGGGTGCCCATGGCGGTATAAAGCTCATCAACCTTTTCTGGCTGCTCGGTCTTAACCTTGGCGAATACGCGGGCAGGGCCCCAGTTGGCCTCCATCATTTCCATGTATTCGGGATCAAGATCGCGGCCATCATTAAGCACCGACAGGGACATCGGCTCGAATTCCACGGCAATATCGCGGACCTTTTCTACCTCTTTGATCCAGCGGGACGTTGCCCATGCAAACGGGCAGGAAGCGTCGAACCAAAACTTAACTGGGGTAGTCATTATTCCTCCTTGAAATAAGTGCAGTTTGCCCCACCACTGTAAACGCGCTGCTAACCTTGATGCATCACTATTTTCGTTAGCAAAGGAGAATCTAGGCAATGACCTCTGTAAACCTCACGTGGGAGGAAGCAAAAAATCGCTCCCAGATGCTCAAGGTTGACCATTACGATGTCGCTTTAGACCTTAAGCATTCCGATACCCACTTCCTGTCCACCACCACGGTGCGCTTTAGCACCCAGGAGGCCGGTTCTACCTTCATCGATCTGCGCGCGGACAAGCTGCACGAGGTACGCCTGAACGGAAACCCGCTGCCCACGCAGTCCTATGACCCCACCTACGGCATTCCCCTCTCCGGGCTGCAGGTAGCGGACTACACGCTCGAGGTCACCGCGGAAATCCCCTTCTCCCGTACCGGCGAGGGCCTGCACCGCTTCGTGGATCCCGCCGATAACGAGGTCTACCTCTACACCCAGTTTGAAACTGCCGATGCCAAGCGCGTCTTTGCCTGCTTCGACCAGCCGGATCTGAAGGCCACCTACTCCCTGCACTTTAAGGCCCCAGAGGAGTGGACCATTATCACCAATGGCCCGGTCACCCGCGAGGGAGATACCTCCCATTCTGAGATCGACTATCCGCTGTCGACCTACCTGGTTGCCCTGTGCGCCGGCCCCTACCACGAGGTCACCGATACCTGGCACGGCGAGCTGACCGAGCACCCCGAGGGCAAGCCGGCGCAAAAGCTCGAGGTTCCACTCGGTATTTATTGCCGCGCTTCGCTGGCAGATTCCCTCGATGCCGAACGCCTCTTTACTGAGACCAAGCAGGGCTTCGACTTCTACCACCGCAACTTCGGCTTCCCCTACCCCTTTTACAAGTACGACCAGATTTTCGTCCCCGAGTTCAACGCCGGCGCGATGGAAAACGCCGGTTGCGTGACCCTCCGCGATGAATATGTCTTTAGCTCGCAGGCCACGCACTACAAGTACGAGCGCCGCGCCGATACGGTCCTCCACGAGCTCGCCCACATGTGGTTCGGTGACCTCGTGACCATGCAGTGGTGGAATGACTTGTGGCTCAACGAGTCCTTCGCCACCTGGTCCGCTGCCATCTCGCAGGCGGAAGAAACCGAATACGATACCGCCTGGGTCACCTTCGCAAACGTGGAAAAGTCCTGGGCCTACCAGCAGGATCAGCTGCCTACCACCCACCCCATTTCCACCGATGCCAGCGATATCGAAACCGTGGAGCAAAACTTCGACGGCATCACCTACGCCAAGGGCGCCTCGGTGCTCAAGCAGCTGCAGGCCTACGTTGGCCGCGAGAACTTCCTCGCTGGCGTGCGCCGCCACTTCGCCGCCCACGCGTGGGGTAACGCCACCTTCGATGATCTGCTCCGCCACCTCGAGGAGGCATCCGGGCGCGATCTCTCCTTCTGGGCACAGCAGTGGCTCAAGACCACTGGTATTAATACCCTGGCGGTTGCAACGGCGGCCGACGATGATGGCACCATCACCCAGGCGCACCTTACCCAGCGCGGCGATACCCTGCGCACCCACCGCGTTGCAGTGGGCCTGTATGGTACGCAGGACGGCAAGGTCGTGCGCACCGAGCGCCTCGAGATGGACGTGGAGGGCGAGGCCACCGAGATCCCAGAGTTGGTCGGGCGCAACCTCAATGACATCGATTTCATCCTGCCCAACGATGACGATCTGACCTACTGCCTCATCGATTTGGATGCAGGATCCCTGCAATTCCTGCTGGATAATATCGAGAAATTCGATGACCCTATGGCGCGCACCCTCTGCTGGTCCACCGCCTGGGAGATGACCCGCGCCGGCACCATGCGCGCCCGCGACTTCATCCGCTTGGTGGCCCGCGGCATGAAGGCGGAAACCGAGCTCGCCGTCCTCGAGCGCATCGTCTCGCAGGCGTCTACCGCGCTGAAAAACTACGCGGATCCGGCGTGGGCGAAAGACAGCACGGTTTTGGCGCAGGCGCTTGTCGATGGCGCCCGGAGCACCGATGCGCAGCGTTCCATCATCTGCACGCAGGCGCTGTCTCGGATTCGGCTGCACCAGCCTGCCCGCGACTACCTGCACGATCTCCTCGCGGATTCCGATGATGCCGGGCTGCGCTGGTCCGCCGTCGCAGCGCTTGCTGCCGCGGGCGCGCTTGCCGATGCCGAGGCCGCCATCGCCGCCCAGCTCAAGCGCGATAACTCCGCTACCGGCCACTACTCTTCCCTGCGCGCCCGCGCCGCGATTGCCACCGCAGATAATAAGCGCGCGGTATGGGAAGAGATCGTCGCCGGGGATCTCACCAACCGCGAGCTCACCTCCAAGCTGGAAGGGCTAAATTACCCGCACTCCGATGATCTCTTGCCCACCGCGGAATTCTTCGAGGTGGCCGAAAAGATCTGGGATTCCCAGTCCTCCGAGGTGGGCCTGACCACCGTCACCGGGCTATTCCCGTCCTGGGATATCACCCAAGACGGCCTCGATCGCGCCGATGCCTTCCTGCAGAAGGATCTGGCTGGCGGCCTGCGCCGCGCGATTACCGAGCAGCGCGACCGCGTGGCCCGCGCCCTGCGCAACCGCGAGCTCGACGCCAACTAGGTGACTATTTCTTGCGGAGGTTCAGCTCGATGCGCGGGCGCACCTGGATCTCCGTGAGCTGGGTGGTGGGCCCTGCCTCCACGACGGTGCGGATGGCGCGCGCCACCTCCACGGGCGCAATAACCTCGCTCGGGTTGTAGTCCTGCAGGCCCTCCAGCATCGGGGTATCGGTGGGGCCTGGCGCCACGGTGGAGACGCGGATACCGGGCTCGGAGATACGCAGGGCATCGGCAAGCGCATACAGCGCGTGCTTCGTTGCTGCATAGACCACGTTATCGCCGTAACTTTTGCGCCCCGCCCCAGAGTTGATGAAGACGACGGTGCCCTCTGCCTTGCGCAGCTGCGGCAAGAGCGCGCGGGTGACCTCTGCTGGCGCGTGGACGTTTAAGTCCATGTGGGCGCGCCAATCGTGCGGGGTGGCCTCTTCCACCGAAAACTTCGTGGCGCGCGCCGCGCCGTGCACGAGGACATCGACCCGCTCTAGCTCGGGCAGCTGCATGCCCTCGTCCAAACCGGCGACCAAGTCGCTGGCAACCGGCGTGATATTCGCGGCCTCTGGCAGCTCATCGGCGCTGCGGCCCAGCGCATAAACGTGGTAGTCGCGGGCGAGATCCTTGATAATCTCGCGCCCCATGCCACCGGTGGCACCGGTAACGACGGCGATTTTCTCTGGCACATTCGTGGTATCAGTCATGCCACCCCATCATAGGGAAAATGGATGCTAGCGGTGCGCGGCGTCCGTCCCCGTTCCGCGATGTGGAACGATAGGGGTTATGGCTACTCCTGCAATCGCGATCGTCGGCATGGGCCCGCGCGGCATTTCCATCTTGGAACGCCTCACCGCCCGCATGGATGATTCCAGCTCCCCCGTTACCATTCACCTCATCGATGAGGCCCAGCACGGCGCCGGCCGCGTCTGGGAAACCGACCAAACCAAAACCCTGTGCATGAATACGCGCGCGGGGGCTGTCACGCTTTTTACCGAGCCCGGCGCGACGGTGGATGCCCCCGTGCTCGAGGGGCCGACGCAATACGAGTGGATCCAACTGCTGCGCGGCGAGGGCGATAAGGTAGCTCCTGCCAAGCGCGAGCTTTGTGCACAACACCCTCCCGCCCCGCACATTGCGGCCGAGTACCGCGCGGAGTTGGCCGCAACCCGCCCGGAGTCCAACCCCACGCGCGCTTTATACGGCGAGTACCTGCGCTGGGTCTATGATGTGGTGCTGGCTCGCCTGCCGGAGAGCATTTCTACGGTCAGCCATCACCACCGCGTGGAGACCATTACCGCGGACGGCGCGGCCGATATCCTGCACTTGGACGATGGCTCGCAGGTGCGCGCCGATGCCACGGTCCTAGCCTATGGCTGGATGGCGCCGCGCTTTAATGATGAGGAGCAGCGCTTGGCGGAGTCTGGGCTGCGCTGGATCGCGCCAGGCAACCCCGTGGAACAAGACTACGAAGCCATTCCCGCCAGCGAAGACGTGCTGGTGCGCGGGCTTGGCATGGGCTTTTATGACATCATGGCGCTGACCACCATCGAGCGCGGCGGCAGGTTCGTCGAGGATGCCACCACCCGCTCCGGCCTGCGCTACGAGGCGAGCGGGAAGGAACCACATTTCATCGTCTCATCCGGCCGCGGTTATCCCTTCCATCCCAAGTCCGAGTACAACGAGCTGCCGCCCACGATGTCGCGGCGGCGGTTGCATGAGGTCATCGACAAGCTCCAGGGCACTGAGGACATCGACTTTGACACCCAGGTTTGGCCCGCCATCGCCCGCGATAGCTACGAGGCGTATATCACCACGCTGGAACGGGTGAATCCGGCGGCGCTGCTCCGCCCGCGCGAAGAGATCCTCGCGGTCATCGATTCCACCGCGCCGGATGATCTCGGCACCGCCCTTGCTCCCCTGGTCACCCAGCCGTGGGATATGACCGAGCTGATGTACCAAGTTGCTGGTTTTACCGACGATATTTCGGCGCTCACCGCCCACATTGCGGATTCCCTGGCGGGTGATATCCAGGAGGCGGCCGCCGGCCACGATTCGCCCATGAAGGCCGCGCTGTGGTCGCTGTCCCAGTCGCGCAAGCCCGCCTCCATCCTCGGCGCAGAAGGCCGCTATACCCGCGAGTCCCGCACAGGCCGCTACGCGCAATTCATGTCCTTTGGGCAGATGGTGGGCTCGGGACCTCCGCTTTTCCGCGTGCGCCAATTGCTCGCGCTTGTCGATGCCCACCTGGTCCACTTCCTCGGCGATCACCCCACCCTCGCGATCGAGTCAGACCATTACACCCTGACTTCTGGCCCGCGCTCGGCATCGGCGCCCACGCTTGTCGATGCCTTTATGCACAAGCCCGATATCCGCGTCGCCGGCGACCCGCTCACCCGCGGATTGATCGTGGGTGGACGGGTGCGCCCGTTTGCCGATCACGGGCAGGACACCGGCTCCCCCGAAACCGATGGTGCCACGCGGCGCTCCGTCCACCCAGATGGCAGCCTGGATGAGCGCCTGCATATCGTGGGCATTCCCACCTATGCGCAGTGGCCGGATACAACGATCTCCCCTATGCCGGGCACGGATCCGCTCATGCTGCAGGAAACCGATAAGACCGCCGGCTCCCTGCTCAAGGTTGTCGGCGGCCGGTAAGTTCGCGGTTGCGCTGTGAGCGCGACTTAGAGGGCGTCGAGCGCCTGCTGCAGATCCTCCAGAAGGTCATCGATGTCCTCGATGCCGATGGAGATGCGCACCATGTCCTCCGGCGGCACCAATTCGGAGCCTTCGGCCGATACGTGGGTCATATTCTGCGGGTGCTCGATGAGCGATTCCACCCCGCCCAGCGATTCCGCCAGGCAAATAAGGCGCGTATTCAAACAAATCTGCTTGGCGTACTCTGGGTCGTGGAAGCGCACGGACATCATGCCGCCGAACCCACGCATCTGCTGTGCCGCCAGCTCGTGACCTGGGTGCTCTGCCAATCCCGGGTAGCGCACCTGTTTGACCTCTGGGCGGGCCTGTAAGAATTCCGCCACCTTTTGCGCATTGGCGCAGTGGCGATCCATGCGCACGCCGAGGGTCTTAATGCCACGCGCAGTCAGGTAGGCATCGAAGGGAGAGGCGACCGCGCCCACGTTGCCCTGGAAGTACAGCAGCTGCTCATCCACCTCGGGGTCATTGGTAACTACGGCGCCACCGAGGACATCGGAATGCCCGCCTAAGTACTTCGTGGTGGAGTGCAGGACGTGGTCTGCGCCGAGCGCGAGCGGGTTCTGCAGGTACGGCGTGGCGAAGGTATTATCCACCAACACCTGCGCATTGCCCTTGACCTTGGCCACCGCCGCAATATCGGTGATATTCAGCGCCGGGTTGGTCGGGGTTTCCAGCCAGATGAGCTTGGTATTGTCCTTCACCGCGGCGGCGACGGCATCCACATCGCAGGTATTAACGATGGACATCTCCACGCCCCACTCCGTGAAATCATTAAGCAGGCGGTAGGAACCGCCGTAGGAGTCATTGCCCAAGATGACGTGGTCGCCGGGGCGCACCAAGATGCGCACCATCGTATCGGCGGCTGCCATGCCGGTGGCAAAGACGCGGGAGTAATCCGCGCCCTCCAATGCAGCCAAGGTCTTTTCAAGCGAGCGAACCGTCGGGTTGGCCACGCGCCCGTATTCAAAGCCGCCGCGCAGCTGCGCGAGGCCATCCTGGGCGAACGTAGTCGAGGCGTAGATCGGCACGTTGATGGATCCCATGTGCGGATCCGGGTGATATCCAGCGTGAATGGAACGGGATGAAAATCCTTTTGCCAAGTTATGCGCGCTGTGTTCAGTCATGCCTCCCAATCGTAGACTAAGCGGTTCATCCACACCGGCCATTCGGCAATTTATATTCTGCCCTCTCCACGCATTGCCGATTCGGCGCCGTCAGTGAGATTTCAGGATTCTCCTCTAGAATGGGTGCGGTTAGTTTGTGTCCACGATCAAGAAAGAATGATGAGTACGAACCTATTTACCATGGCTCAGGGAGCTGCAGAGAAAAAAGACGATGCAGTAGAGTCCGTATCGAGCTTCTGGAACGACGAGAACGTTCAACTTTGGCTTATCGAGCGGCCCATCCGCATCGGCCTCATTATCATTTTGGCCTTCATTGCGCACTGGGCGCTGCGCCACCTCATCAACCGGCTGGCGAAAAACAGCATTAAGGCCTCCACCCTCAAAAAGCCCAGCCGCACCCGCAGCAGGCCTGGGGAGGATAGCCAGCCAGATGACACCCTGCGAGAAACCAGGGAGGCGCGCCGCGCCTCGAGGATTAAGACCCTCGCCGGCGTGGGGCGATCGGCGGTTGCCATCGTGGTCTGGGTTTCGGCTGGCATTGCCATCCTGGATGAATTGGAAGTCAACGTTGCCCCGCTGATCGCTTCTGCCGGTGTTATCGGTGTTGCCCTCGGCTTCGGTGCACAAGAACTGGTCCGAGACTTCCTCTCCGGTATCTTCATGCTCATTGAGGATCAATACGGCATTGGCGATGTCATTGACCTGGGCAACGGCGTCTTTGGCGACGTCGAGTCCATTTCCCTGCGCATTACCACCGTCCGCGATATCGACGGTGCCCTTTGGTACGTCCGCAACGGCGAAATCCTGCAGGTGGCTAACCACTCCGATGAGTACTCCGTTGCCCGCATCCAAATCCCCGTCGGGCTATCCAACGACCCAGAGGTTGCCGGGGAGGTCATCGACAAGGCCGTCAAGGATGCCGTCAAGGACGAAAAGATCCGCAAGATGGTGCTCAGCACCCCGCGCATCGACGGCATGTCCAAGTTCGAGCCGGACTACGTCTCCTTCCGCGTGTCCACCAAGACGCTGCCGGGCCGCCAGTGGGATGTCCAGCGCTTTGTCCAGTCCCGCGTCCTCAACGTCATGCACGCAGAGGGCATCAGCACCCCTTACCCACACGGCATCGGCATTGCCAATCCGCATAAGGGAGACGATGCCTAAATGAATTCCGTCTATGAAGCCATCGGTGGGACCCCTACCTTTGAGCGTCTCGTGCATGGCTTTTATGACCAGGTCAAAGAAGATGACGTGATTGGCCCCATGTACCCGGATCAGGATTGGGAAGGCGCGGAACAGCGCCTTACCTGGTTCCTGATTCAGTACTGGGGCGGTCCCCAACACTTCTCCGAAAACCGCGGCCACCCGCGCCTGCGCATGCGGCATGCAACCTTTCCCATTGATATGGAAGCTCACGACCGCTGGCTCGAGCTGATGGGAAAATCCCTCGATAGTATCGAGGAAGACACCATCCCGCCGGCGTATAGCACCATGATTTGGGACCACATGCAGCGCGTCGCCGCCATGCTCATCAATAGAGCGCCTTAAGTTTCACCTGCTTGTAGCGCTGCCTGTGCAAGGCGTTACAGGCTGTACAAAGAGGCCCGCGCACTTCTACATTAGGTAAGTGCGCGGGCCTCTTTTACTGTGCGCTAGCGCCAAGTTAGCGCTGCCGGATGCTTAGTCTTTCCAGTCGAAAGCCTGGCGTACCGGCTCAGATATCAGCTTGCCGCCGCGGGTCATCACGCCGGAGCGCAAGCCTGGGAAGCGCTCGATCGCGGCATCCAGGTTGTCGTTGGCCACCGCGCGGATATACGGCAGCGTCGCCGAGGCCAAGGCGCGGGCCGAGGTATTGGCCACCGCACCGGGCATATTGGCCACGCAGTAGAAGAGGGTGTCGTGCACCTTGAAGGTCGGCTCGTCGTGGGAGGTCTTGCGCGAGTTCTCGAAGCAGCCGCCTTGGTCGATGGCGACATCGACAAGCACCGCGCCCTCCTTCATCTTCTTCACGGTTTCCTCGCGCACCAGCTTCGGTGCCGCAGCGCCTGGAATCAGGACGGCGCCAATGACGAGATCGGCCTCCTCCAGCTCCTTATCCAGCGTGGATGGGTCAGAAATCAGGGTCCGCACGCCGCCGGCGTACTGGTCATCAAAGCGCTGCAAAACGTGTGGATCCACGTCCAAGACCGTAACCTCCGCGCGCAGGCCGTGCGCCATAGCCACGGCGGACGCGCCTACCTGGCCGCCGCCGATGACCACCACGCGCGCAGGCTGGGTGCCCGGGATGCCAGAAACCAGGAGGCCACGGCCGCCCTGAGTGGACAGCAGGTGGTGCGAGCCCTCGATGACAGCCAAGCGCCCGGCGACCTGGGACATGGGGGTCAAAAGCGGCAGGGTGCCGCGGCGGTCCGTCACGGTTTCATAGGCAATGGAGGTTGTCTTCGCTTCCGTCAGCGCCTCCGTCAACGGGCGATCCGCCGCCAAGTGGAGGTAGGTAAAGACGGTGAGATCAGAGCGCAGGTACTGGTACTCGGACTCGAGCGGCTCCTTTACCTTCAGCAGAAGCTCGGCCTTGGCCCACGTCTCGTCCGCAGAATCAACGATGGTAGCGCCAGCCTCTACGTATTCCTCATCGGGAAAGGACGCGCCTACGCCCGCGCCCGATTCGATGAATAGCTCGTGCCCATCAGTAACCAAGGTCCGCACCTCGGTTGGGGTGAGGGCGACGCGGCTTTCATTATTGATGATTTCTTTGGGTACAGAAATGCGCACGGAGGTTCTCCTTCATGTGTTGGTTACAGAGGCGAAAATTTACTTCTCGCTGTCAGGTTAACGCAGAATACGAAGGAGGATATTAGTTTGTGCGTATTTCACGAACGGGGGTGACTACAATAATCATGATTTCCCCGATACTGCAGTGTATAGGGTTAAAAAGGCGAGCACCGGGAAGGCCCACCACCCCCGACTAGTGGGTTATAGGTATTAATCACTTTCCGTTTTGGGCGGCGGAATACCAGATTCGGGGAGTTTTACAGCACGGATAGCCGCGTGGAACGGTAGATGCTGCCAAACGGCGCATCAAGGCGCACCCACCGGCCAAGGCTCGATACGCGCAGGTGCCGGGGTATATCCATAGAGGCAGAGAACCCCGGGATTAGGCCCAGGTTGGTGCAGGCAAAGATCATCCGCATCGGGATTTCCACCGTCTGCCCATTGCCCTCAACCGTGACCACGGTCTGATTAAGCAGGCTGGGTGGCGGGCCCATGGGGCCAGAAAACTCCCGGGTCAGCTTCTGGCCTTGGTCCGAAAGCTCGCGCACCACCGTCACCGGCAGGGTATCTACCACGCTAAAGCCGGTCGCCGGGGGCAATGCGCCCGGCCACGACGCATCGCGGGACGGGCCGAGTTCCATAACGCCGGTGCCATCGTTTTTCGCGAGCTGTTGCTCCAGCGTCGACGCGGAGACCACTGCCCCATCGCGGGAGACTTTCCCCTGCACCCGCCGGGAGGCTACGACCTCGAAGGGGGTGGTGACGAAGGCGTCAACGACGTCATCGGCAAGCTGGCGCAGGCGCACCGACGCAGTCGCGTCTACCCCAACTGCGCGCGCAAGAAGGGCCCGCAAGCCAGGTCCTCCGCTGCGAATTTCAAGCGACTCGGTGACCATGGCGTGCGGGCCCTACCTTTCTATATGTGCACTGTGCGCCGTTTAAGAGGCGCTCATCTGCAGAATATCTTTTTCCTCATCCGTAAGCGGGCGCGGGGTGTGCTTCTTCTTGTCAATGACTACCTGCACACAGTTCACCGTGGCCGCTACCTCTCCAGCAGCGGTCTTGACCTGCTGGGAAGTGGTAAAGGACGACGAGCCGATGTGGGAAACGGTGGTTTCCACGATGACGTGGGCATTGCCCTCAAAGGGAATGGGGCGCATATAGTCCACGTCGAGATGGCGCACCAAGGCCATGAAATCGATGCCCTTGGCATAGATATTCTCCTTGGCAAAAGCCAAGCGTGCCTCCTGGGCAACCTCGATATAGTTGGCGTTCATCATGTGGCCGTACATATCGAAATCGCCCCAGCGGGTGGGCACTTGGTGGGTATGCGCGTTATCGGTCGCCATCATTCTCCTCAGGGATTATCGGGTGAGCTTGCGGTGAGTGACGCGAGAAGGACGGGCGGCGTCTTCTCCCAGACGCTCCACCTTGTTCTTCTCATAATCACCAAAGTTACCCTCAAACCAGAACCATTGCCCCTCGGCAACGTTGCCTTCCCACGCCAGAATATGGGTACAGGTGCGGTCCAAGAACCAGCGGTCGTGGGAAATAACAACGGCGCAGCCAGGGAATTTCTCCAAGGCGTTTTCTAGCGAACCCAGGGTTTCGACGTCCAAGTCGTTGGTTGGCTCATCAAGAAGGATAAGGTTGCCGCCCTCTTTCAAGGTCAGCGCCAAGTTCAGGCGGTTGCGCTCACCACCGGAGAGCACCTTCGACGGCTTTTGCTGATCCGGGCCCTTGAAGCCGAACGCGGACAGGTATGCGCGCGATGGCATCTCATTTTGGCCAACGTGAATATAATCCAGTCCGCCGGAGACGACCTCCCACACCGTAGCCTCTGGGTCGATATTCTCGCGGTTCTGGTCCACGTAGGACAGTTTGACGGTCTCGCCGACCTCAACCGAGCCATCATCCGGCTCTTCCAAGCCGACGATGGTCTTAAACAGCGTCGTCTTACCCACACCGTTCGGGCCGATGACACCGACGATGCCGTTGCGCGGCAGGGTGAAGGACAAGTCCTTAATCAGGGTGCGATCATCGAAGCCCTTGACCAGGTTCTTTGCCTCGACGACCTTATTGCCCAAGCGCGGCGGCGTAGGAATCTGGATTTCCTCGAAGTCCAGCTTCTTGTACTTCTCCGCCTCTGCAGCCATCTCTTCGTAGCGCTCCAAACGAGCCTTGTTCTTGGCCTGGCGAGCCTTGGCACCGGAGCGTACCCATTCCAGCTCGTCCTTCAAGCGCTTGCGCAGCTTGGCGTCCTTCTTACCGGCGACCTGGAGGCGCTCTTGCTTCTTATCCAGGTAGGTGGAGTAGTTGCCCTCGTACGGGTACAGCTTGCCGCGATCCACCTCACAGATCCAGCCCGCGACGTGGTCCAGGAAGTAACGGTCGTGGGTGACAGCTAGGACGGCACCTGGGTAATCCGCCAAGTGCTTTTCCAGCCACTCCACGGACTCGGCGTCCAAGTGGTTGGTGGGCTCGTCCAAAAGCAGCAGGTCCGGCTCCGTCAACAGGAGCTTGGCCAGGGCCACGCGGCGGCGCTCACCACCGGAGAGGTTGGTCACTGGGGCATCGGAAGGCGGGCAGCGCAATGCTTCCATTGCCTGCTCGATCTTGGAATCAACCTCCCATGCATCGGCGGCATCCAAGTCCTCTTGCAGCTTGCCCATTTCTGCCATGAGCTCATCGCTGTAATTGGTCGCCATTTCTTCGGCGATTTCCTCGAAGCGCTGCTTCTTTTCAAAGATATCGCCGAGGCCCTCCTCGACGTTGCCGCGCACGGTCTTTTCTTCATTCAGCGGCGGCTCCTGCTGCAAGATGCCCACGGTAGCACCCGGATCGAGGAATGCCTCACCATTGGAAGGCTGATCCAAGCCGGCCATGATCTTCAGAATGGAGGACTTACCGGCACCGTTGGGGCCGACCACACCAATCTTGGCGCCCGGGTAGAACGCCATCGTGACATCATCAAGGATGACCTTATCGCCAATTGCCTTGCGCACGTTTTTCATCGTGTAGATGAATTCGCCCACTTTTTACCCCTTTGCAAAAATTTGGGAGACGTATTTATCTACACAAACACTACATCAGAATGCGCGCCTAGGTGCCTCGGGTCGGGCGAACCCGAGGCGGATGGCTGGCGTTATGCATGCACGGTTTCGGCGGCCTCCTCCTCTTGCGTTGCTACTTCCTCGCCGTCCTGGGCTGCCGCGCTATTTCCCGCTTGGATGCGGTCTGCAGCGGTATCAGCGGCGGTATCGCCCGGCGCGGAGTTATCCACGTCGGGCACAACTTCGTTTTCACCAAGCTCTGGGATGGCGATGTTTTCCTGGTTATACTGCGGCGCCAAGCGCTTTGCTCCGATGACGTGGCGGTTTAGGTCCAGGCCCACATACTGGGCCTTGATAAAGGTGCGGTAGTGGTCCTTGCCTTCATCATCGCGCCACTGGTCGGAGACGATCGAACCGCAGACGAGCAGCGGCATGCCCTTGGCCAGGGATTTTTTGACGTTGATGGCAAATTGGTTCCACATTTCCACGTCAATAAAGAGGTGGTCTACATCGCGCCACTGCTGCTGGCCGCGTTGGTTATCGGCGTCGGTGCCGGTATCGGCGGGGCGATCAGGAACGCGCCGGGAGGATGCGATGCGCAGCTTGGTTTTATATGCGCCGGTCGAGGTCTTGGTCAAGATGGGATCTTGGGTAAGGCGGCCGGTGAGCATCACTGGGTATTGAGACATGGTGCTGAAATTCCTTTACTAGGTTGTGAGTTCGCGAGTGGTATGTCCCTCGCTCGCCTTCACATCCTGCTGCCGAAACGCAACCTGCACCATGCCGTACCACCCAGCGCTGTGGATAACTTGTTGTCCCCTTCAACAAAGTGGTGCCAGGATGGTCACTTTCGGGTGGGTTATCCACAGGTGGGCAATAAATTAGTGCCCGCGGAATCCGCTTTCATCGCCGTGGCTCATATCCTCCAGCATCGCGTTATAGCAGGCGAGCTCAGCGTCATCGTCCGCCTCCGCCTGCACATCGTGGCGCCGCGCCGTCGCGCGGTCATCGCGCAGCCAATCCAAAAAGAGCTTGCCAAAGACAATGACCAAGGGGAATTGGCCAAAGCCCCAGGCAATGCCCCCGCCCACGCGCTGGTCCTGCAGCAAGTCTTGATCCCAAGGCAGCTCGAGGTACTGATAGAAGTCGAGGCCAAGCACCGTCTGCAGCTGCATCAGGTACACGCCGGCGAAGAGGTGAAAGGGCATCGACAAGAAAAGCATGCCAAGCCGGAAAGGCGTGGAATGGCGCCTAGGCAAGGGATCTGGGCCAATGACCTCCCAGAAGTAGAAGTAGCCGGAAATGAGGAACACGTAGTTCATGATGAGGTGGCCGGCGTGCTCCGAAATGGCGAATTCGTACAGGCTCGGGAAAAGATAGAGCACGTAGAGGAAAAAGAGGTACTGCGCCAAGTTCACGAAGGGATTGGTAATGACCCGCACGAACTTAGATTGGGTCAGCGCCAAGGCATAATCGTGCGGGCTGGGTTGGCCCTTCGGACCCGGTTCGTAGGCCTCCATGACCAAGGTGAAGGGCGCGCCTAGCACCATGAGCAGCGGAATGGTCATGGACAAAATCATGTGCACCAGCATGTGGATGGAATACATTGCTGGCATGTACAGGCCTAGGCCAGTGGACATGACGAGCGTAAGGCCCAGCGAACCGACCATAAACCACGCGGTGCGCCCCTTGTCCCAGCTCAATCCGCGCTTGTGCACGCGGTAAACGCAGTAGCCATATGCCGCGGCCAAGAGCAGGCCAATCGTGCCAAACATGATGTCAAAGCGGAACATCGTCCAGATATTGAATACCGTGGGCGCCTCATGCAGGTTATAGCCCATGAGGATCTGCATGGAGCTCAAGTTCGGATCCCGCGGTGGCGGCGGCACGGTGCGCCCCAAGGTGATGGCTACGCCAATCGTGCCCGCCATGACCGCGAGCTCCACGATGGCGATGCGGATAAAGAGGCGCGGGTTTTTATCTAACTGCGGAATGGTGAGTTCACGGTGGATAAGCCCCATAATGCCCAGCAGGATGGTGAGCACGAATTTGGTGATCAGGATGATGCCGTAGGGCGATTGCGGTAGGTCCGAAATATCCATCCGGATGAGCGTATTGACCAGGCCAGACACGGCCAACACGACGATAGCCATGAATGCGATGGCGGAATAGCGCTTGACGGCGAAGGCGAGGTTCGGGCCCAGGCGCCGTCCATGCGCGATGAGCGCCATGAGGCCGCCCACCCACAGCATCACAAATACCAGGTGCCACAGCAGCGAGTTCGTGCCGTAGTCGTGGTCGCCGCCGGTCGCGGAGTGGCCCTCAAGGCCGATGGGAACCACCTGCAGGATGGACAGCAAAAGCAGGACCGGCTGCATGGCCCAGGTGCGGCTGAAGCTGCCAATAATTCCCACGGTAAGGGCGATAAGCACCGCGATTCCCCACACGATGGTGGAGGAAATCTCCGTAAAGGCCATTTTCAAAATGGTCAGGTTGAAGACCTTAAAAAATGGCGTGCCGGTCAGGTCCGACATGATCATCGGGATTTCTACCAGCCCCACGGCCGCAACGCCGAAGGCCGACCACGTGCCAGTGCGGGCGGCGATATGGCCGTCGACCGATAAAGGCGCCTCGATGAGGGAATCGTTGTCCCCGCGCGGGGCGATGAGAAACGACGAGGCCAAAAAGGATCCCACGGATAGCGCCATCAGCAGCCACGCCAGACCGCGGAAAAGCGGCAAGCCGAAGGTGGTAATCCGCCCTGGGTCCGGAATGCCCAAGGCGGCCAAGGAACCCGCCAATAAGAATAGGGAAATGAACCCGGCGACCAAGCCAGCAAAAAGCATTGCTGCAATAAAAATTCCCCAGGAAGGACGGGGTTTTTGCGTTCCAGACGGCGTGCTTTTGACCAGCGTATTGACCATAGCTCGCATTCTATAGGGCCACCCTAATCCAAAGCGAACGCATATTTTGCCCCCGGATGTGCCATGATAGAGCCTATGGACACCCGTCAACTTCTTTATTTCCGTGCCGTTGTAGACAATGGGTCCTTCACCCATGCCGCCGCAGCCCTTGAAATGACCCAGCCTTCCCTGAGCCTTTCCATCCGCAAATTGGAAAAGGAGCTCAATACCCAGCTGCTCTCCCGCGGGCGCTCGGGCGTAACCACCACGGAGGCGGGTGATTATGTCTATGACACCGCCCTCAAGGTCGATGCCCTGCTTGCCGATGCCCAACGCCACATCAGCGAAATCACCGGCGATAACGCCAATACCGTGTCCCTGACGTCGTGCCCCATCTTAAACTGGGAATTTACCCCTTCCGTCCTCTCCGAGCTCACCGAAATCCACCCCTCAGCTCGCATCAGCCTGGATGATTCCACCGCCGCCACCGCCATCAAGCGGCTCTTGGAAGGCCAGGTGGACCTCGCGCTCTTGCCGACGTCCGACCCCAAAGCCTTCATCCGCCGCTACTCTCCCGAGCTCACCATCCACGACGTCGCCGAATTCGACTACTCCCTCGCGGTGCCAGAGGCCATGGCAGACCTTCCTTCCCCTGTCTCCTTGCAGGACTTGCGCGAGGAAACCTGGCTGGTGCCTCCCCACTGCCGCGAGCTTCCAGGCATGGCGGAGCTTTACGATGACCTGTGGGAGAACCACCCCTCCTACAAGCCGGATCACATTCAAGACGTCGCATCGCTGCATGCCGCCATCCCGATGATTTCCAGTGGCTTTGGCATCAGCTTCATGCCCCGGTGCGCCCCCGCGCTGCATCCGCAGGGCATCGCTAAACTAACGGTCAAAGAGGATCTTCCGCGCTTCCATGCCATCTTGGCCTATCGCTCCGACCGCGAACTTACCCCGGCCGCCCAAGAATTGGTCGACATTTTGCGCTCGCACGATTCCGCCCGCCCCCTGGCTTAGGAATCGCCGTGGCTGTGGGCTAATATGAGTGTGCTGTCCAGCCCCCATAGCTCAGCGGATTAGAGCAGTGGGTTTCTACCCCATGTGTCGCGGGTTCGAGTCCTGCTGGGGGCACCGCTGTCATGAGTCGCGACATGCTTGACAGGTGAGTCGCGACATCGTTGACAAACCGGCATCTCAGTTTCTTTTTGTTCTGGGATGCCGGTTTCTTCTTATTCTGGGCCTAGGGGTGGGTCTCCTTGTTTCCAGTAGGGCTTTTGGTAGTTGCGGCTGGTGTCGATGTAGTGCTCGGTGATGACTTCTCCGGTTTCGGCTAGTGATGTGATGACGTGGTTGTCGGCGATGACCATGAGGATTTTCTGTCTTTTCCATTTGCGGCCTATGCCTAGGTGGAAGATTTTGCCGGCGTAGCGCACGGTGGTTTTGCCGTTGTCCCAGACGACGTCGTTTCTTGTGCGCCATTCTTGTGTCGGGTTGTGGGCTGGGTTGGCTTTGGTGCCGGTGGTGTAGGCCTGGTGTGGGGTGCGTCGGCCTAGTGCTTTGTGGGGGCGTGTGGTGTTGTAGTAGTCGCGGAATTCATTGAGGAGTGTCTGCAGGTCAGCTACGGTTTTAGCGGGTGGTCGGGCGTTGATCCATTTTTTGAGGGTTTGGTGGAATCGCTCGATTTTTCCTTGGGTTTGGGGATGGCCTGGTCGGCCGTTTTTCTGTTGGATTTTGTTGGCGTTGAGGACTTTTTCAAAGGCGTTTCGTCCGCCTTTGCGTCCTGCTAGGCGGGCGGTGAAGACGAGGCCGTTGTCGGTGAGTGTGGATGCTGGTGGTCCGTATTCTGCTATCAGGCGTGATAGTTCCTCGGCGACTTGTGTGCCGCTAAAGGCTGCGGCTGCGGTGATTGATAGCAGGTAGCGGGAGTGATCGTCGAGGAAGTCAAGGACTTCGATGCGGGTGGTGTCCGCTAGGTACAGGTGGGTGATGTCAGCCTGCCAGCATTCGTTGGGCATGGCTGCTTCGAAGCGGATGAAGGAGCTTTTGGGCTTCTTTTTTGGTGCTGGGGTGATGAGTCCTTCTTTTCTTAGGATGCGGCGGATTGTCGAGGTTGAAGGGACGCGTTTGCCGTCTTGTTGTAGGTGGTAGGCAATGGTTTCTGGACCTGCGTCGAGTCCGTGACGGGTGAGCTGTTTACGGATTGTGATGATGTCTTTGCACACGGTGTCTGGCACGGCTTGGGGGTGAGTGCGTGGGGCGCGGGATTTCGGCGCGATGGCGTCTGTGCCACCGGCATCGAAGGCATGAAGGATTTGGTAAACGCGTTGGCGAGAGATACCGAATTGCTTGGCTACTTGTGATGGGCTGCGCTTTTGCCCGCGGACTGCTTTGACGATGGCGAGGTTACGGTTGGGACTGTTCATAGTGTCAAACATGTCCCGACTCACCTGTAAAACATCACCTGACACGGTAAGGGTGGGCTAAGTGTCAAGTTTGTCCCGACTCACCTGTCAAGCATCAGGACTGCCTTCGCAGGAACAGGGTGTCAAATATGTCGTGAACTCAGACACTGCTGGGGGCACCGCAGCTCAAGGCCACTTTCTGACGAATTAACACCGCGAAGAAAGTGGCCTTTGGGCACACAATGGGCACAATCCTTTGAAAATAACGTATCGCAACCGGAAGTGAACGCGCTTAAATCTTCCGGATAAAGATGACCGTATCTGTCTCCTTCGTGATGGTTACGCTCGAGTGTCCAAATATCATCTGAAGCACTCTAGGATTTGCCCACCGGACTTGACCCCGGGCTTGACCTCGGCAAATTCGTCAGCTGAGGAGCCGTGCTTTTGGCATACTCGAAGATAGACTTTCGGAATTAGTTAAAGTACGGTCAGACATCGCACAGAAAGGAAAGTGACAAGCTCCATGCCAGCATTCTTGATTGAATACCATCGCAAAAAGGGCACTGTCCGATGTGAAAAGTTCGATTCACTCTCCGCAGCTACGCGTGAACGATTGCGTTTAGACCGATCCAATAATGACCCGGATATGGAAATTGTGGCGGTTGCTAGCGCGAGTGAGGAAAACCTCCGCCAGTCACACTCCCGATATTTCTCCGGAGCGTAGCAGTCACGGGGAGCTGAATGGCCGCCTGATGGCCTATTAGGAGGCCCCTCGAAGCTCTATATGCCTGTGATGCCTCGAGACTTTTTCGCAGCATGCCGGCTTTTTGTCTACGCTGGGGTCTTTAGCAAACGGCTCCTTCGAAAGGCTCGACAATGTCACTTCCGGCACCATCTCGTACCTCCTATGCCCTGGTTACGGGCGCTAGTCAGGGCATCGGCAAGGCGATGGCCCACGATTTTGCGGCGATGGGCTATAACGTCATCCTCGTTGCCCGGCGCGGCGAAATCTTGGAAGACATAGCCGCAGAACTTGAGCGCCGCCACCACATTGAGGCCAGTGCCCTGCCCGCGGATTTGGCCACCGATGAAGGGGTCGAGGTAGTCATTGACGCCATCTCCTCCAAGGAAGTCTCTATCCTGGTCAATTCCGCCGGCATCGCCAGCTTCGGGCCCTTCATGGACCAGGACTTGGGCTACGAGACCTCCCAATTCGCCTTAAATGGCACCGCCGTGCACCGCCTGACCCGCGCCGCGCTGGAACATATGCTCCCGCGGCGTGCGGGCGCCATCTGCAATGTGGGCTCAACGGCCGGCAATATCCCCATCCCCAATAACGCGACCTACGTCTTTACCAAGGCCGGGGTGAATGCGTTTACGGAGGCGCTGCACTATGAGCTCAAGGGCTCTGGCATCAGCTGCACATTGCTTGCTCCTGGGCCGGTGCGCGAAGCGACCATCGCCGAAGAGGACCAGACCATCGTGGATAAGGTCGTGCCCGATGCGTTGTGGACCACATATGAGTCCTGCTCCAAAGAGACCATCGCGGCCATGCAAAAAGGCCAGCGACGCGTGGTCCCTGGCCCCTTGTCAAAGGCGATGAACGTGGTCAGCAAGGTGCTGCCGACCCCAGTCATCGCGCCGCTCATTGGGCGGTTTTATTCCCAGATGGGCTAGCTTTCCGCATTCTCGCCGGCGGCTTGCTTGCTGGCGGCTTGTGCCGCCGCGCGGGCGTTTTTGCGGTCCACCCAGAAATCGGCGTTCTTGATGCCCACCGCTTCTGGGTCGAATTCCGGATCCTTGCCCGCCTTCTTTTGCTTCTCGTAGTCCTTCAGGACCTTGATCGCCGGCGCCTGCAGGAAGAGGATGGCGATGATATTTAGCCATGCGGTGGTGCCCACGCCGATATCGCCCAGCGCCCAGGCCGAGCCCGGAGTCGTGGTAGCACCCACGATGACCGAGACGATAATCAGGATGCGCAGCGCCCACACCAGGCCGCGGCGAATCGGGCGAGACTTGACCCAACGGTTGAAGTAGGTCAGGTTGACCTCGGACATGTAGTAGTACGCCAGCACGGTGGTAAAGGCGAAGAAAGCAATGGACACGGCGATAAACGTCGGGCCCCAGCCGGCAAAGACGCTATCGAGGCCGGATTGGACGAAGCCGGGGCCGACCGCGACGTCATCGGGAAGCGAGCCCTGGTAGACAACCTCGCCGTCCTCGGATTCGCCGCGGAAGACGGTGTACATATCCGTGGAGATGATCATAAACGCCGTAGCGGAGCACACGAAGAGGGTGTCGATGTACACGGCGAAGGACTGCACGAAGCCCTGCTTAGCCGGGTGGGAGACCTCCGCGGCGGCAGCGGACTGCGGGCCGGTACCCTGGCCAGCCTCGTTGGAGTAAATACCGCGCTTGACACCCCACATGATGGCCACACCCAGCATGCCGGAGAACCCGGCCTCGAGGTTGAAGGCAGACTTAAAGATAAGGCCAAAGACATCTGGAATCTGCGAGTAGTTGATGAGCATCACGACGATGGAGATGCCGATGTAAATCACGGCCATAAACGGCACGACCAGGGTGGCGAAGTTAGCGATGCGCTTGACGCCACCGATAATGATGATGGCCAAAATGCCGGCCAGGACCACCGCGGCCCAGGTGGAGTTAACACCCCACGCGGTATCGGCCGCTGCGGCCACAGCATTGGCCTGAATGCCCGGCAGGAAGTAGCTGGTGGCCAAAATCATGGCGATGGCAAAGAGGATGCCATAGACCATCATGAACGGCGCGGCCTTGGTGTGCTTATACGCCTTTTCGATGTAGTAGGCCGGGCCACCGCGGTATTCGCCGGTGTCCTGGTCCTTTTCTTTATAAATCTGCGCCAGGGTGCACTCGATGAAAGAGGTGGACGAGCCCAAAAGCGCCACCGCCCACATCCAGAACACCGCACCCGGGCCACCGAAAGCAATGGCCGTGGACACGCCGGCGATATTACCCACGCCCACACGGCCAGATAGCGAGACCATCAGCGATTGGAAGGAAGAAACACCGTCATCGGATTTTTCGCCCTTAGAAATTTGCCGCAGCATATCCGGCAGGCAGCGGACCTGCAGGCCCCGCGTTACCACGGTGAAATAAACACCCGCACCCAAGCACAAAAACACGAGGGCGGGCGACCAAATTATGGAATTGAGGGCATCGAGAAAGTTTGCCATCGAGAAACTCCTTAGTCATTCGCACCTCCCTTGTGAAGCACGATATAGAAAGTATGCCGTAAATCACTTCCCAGTGTCGGTAAAACGATAGGTAAATTTTTCTTTTTGTTTTGCGGGGTGCGGATCGGGGCACGCGGAGGGCCCCGCCGGCCGGGGCTAGAATGGAACGCATGTCTTCTCCCGAAATCGCCGCAAAATATGATCGCCTCGTGTGGATCGACCTGGAAATGACCGGCCTCGACCCAGAGCGCCACGTCATCGTCGAGGTAGCCGCCGTCATCACGGATGGCAACCTCAACATCCTTGGCAAGGGCATCGATCTCGTCGTCCACGCCACCGAAGAGGAACTATCCCAGATGGATTCCTTCGTCACCGAGATGCACGCGAGCTCCGGCCTCGATAAGGAAATCCGCCAGTCCGCCACCACCATCCGCGAGGCCGAGGACGCGGTGCTGGCGCTCATCAACGAGCACTGCGAACACCCCGCTCCCCTGGCCGGCAATTCCATCGCCACCGACCGCACTTTCATCCGCGCCTACATGCCGCGGCTGGATGAGGCGCTGCACTACCGCATGATCGACGTCTCCACCATCAAGGAGCTCGCCCGGCGCTGGCACCCGCGGGCCTACTACAACCAGCCCGATAAGGGCATGGCCCACCGCGCACTGCAGGACATCATAGAGTCCATCCGCGAGCTGGATTTCTATCGCCGCAGCGTCTTTCGCACCGATGAGGGCCCAACTTCTGCCGAAGCCGAGACCCTCAAGGCCGAAACAACCGCCGATTACCAGGCGTTTTTGTAATTTACGCGGCGTGAGTTAACCTATATCTCGTTGCTTTCGCGCAACGATGGTGGTTGTAGTTCAGCTGGTAGAGCACCAGGTTGTGATCCTGGTTGTCGCGGGTTCGAGTCCCGTCAGCCACCCCAATCTCCCGAGCCCCGCGCTCGGGATTTTTTATATCTCCACCACCATTTCCTCCGAGCGGGCCCTCCCCGCGAGATCCGGCATGTCTCCGGTAATCAGGAACTCATCGACACCCAGCCGCTTGCCGATGCCCCTTAGTTCCTCCCCCACTTCCCCCACCGTCCCCCAGACGTCGTGGCCCAGGGACTCGTCGATACGGCGCTGTTGCTGGCTCGTTAGCCCCTCCAGGTCCAATTCGCGGGCCGGGCGCAGCGGCGCGAATTCCCCGGTGGACTGGGCCATGACCTTTGCATAGGACTCCGGCAGCAAAAGGTCGCGCGCTTGGTCCGCGGTATCGGCGACGGCGATATTGAGGGAGGAAATGATAGGTGGGGCATCGGCAAGCGCATGCTCGCGGTAGAGCCGTGCCGCCTTTTCCTGCATCTCAACAGGCCCACCCAGGATGACGCCCAATCCCAGCCGCGCCGCCACCGCAACTGACCGGAATCCGGCGAGGATATAGAGGGGCGTGCCCGAGTACTCGGGCCTCACCGTGACCGCCTCCTCGCCGCGCAGGTACCCCAATAGGGCCTCCACCTCGTTCTCGAACTGCTGCTTGAGCTCCAGCGGATCGCCCTGGCGCAGGGCCTTGCGCACCGGCGCCGTAAAGCCCACCGAGGAGCCCAGTCCGATATCGATCCTGCCCGGGTACAGCGCCTCCAGAAGGTTGATTTGTTCCGCGACAAGAAACGGCGGGTGGTTGAGCAGCATGATGCCTGCGGTCCCCACGCGAATGCGCTGCGTGCGCGCCGCTACGTGCGCGGCCAACATGCCCGGCTGGCCCGCTGGGATGCCCGGCACGCCGTGGTGCTCGGCCAGGAAAAACCTGCGAAACCCCAGCCGCTCCACATGCTGCGCATGCTCGGCTATCCCATCGAGCGTGCCCGCCGCCCCGCGGTCCAAAATAGAAAAGCGCATGGCCACCACTGTAGCCATGCGCCTAAAGGTTGTGCGGATTATTGATTAGCGTCCGCGTTGCCCTTGGACCATTCCTCCCAGGACAGGTTCCAGTCGCCCAAGCCATCCATGGGATTGAGCGTCTCGCCATAGGTATTGAATACGCGGACGATATCGCCGCGCTTGACGGTGTTCTGGAACCACTGCGCTGCCTCTGGCGTGACGTTGATGCAGCCGTGGGAGGTATTGGAGTTACCCTGCGCCCACACGGACCACGGCGCAGAGTGCACGTAAATGCCCGAATAAGACATCTGGGTAGCCCAGTCCACCTCGGTGCTATACCCGCCCGCATCGTGCGGCAACCCGAAGGTCTCAGAATCCATCAAGAGCGACTGGTGCTGATCTCCAATGACATAGCGCCCGTTCGGGGTGTCGTATTGGTAGTCGCGGCCCAGCGAAACCGGAATGGTGCGCAGGAGCTCCTTATTCTTGTAGACCTTCATGGTCTTGGTGGCGTTATCCACCAGCGCGACGGTGCGATCCCCAATGGTGAAATCCGTCCCCGTATTTTCCCCGCCGTAGATTCCGCCACCGAGGTCCTTGCCGTACTGATCGACCTTGACCTCAACCTTGGTGCCCGGCTCCCAATACTCCTTGGGTCGCCAGCGCACCTCTTGGTTATTCACCCAGTAGAACGCGCCTTCTACCTCTGGGTTGGTCTTAACCGTAATCGTGTCCTCTGCCGCCTTGCGATCGGTGATATAGGTACCGAAATTGACGCCGATGACCTGGCCCACGCCCACCTCGGAGCCCGGGATAGGCGTCATCGCCACCTGGGCGACGCCCGCCGCCTGAGACGTAGAAAAGCTCAGGTTCTTCTTATTGCCGTCCTTATCGGAGGCAACGATGGAATAGGTGTGGTTATAGCCAAGATCCTCGGCCGTAGTCCACTTCTTGCCGTCCTCAGAAAGCTTTTCTTCAACTTCCACGCCCAGCTCATTGGTCATGGTCACGCTCTTGAGCTCGGTGGTGGATTCCACGGTGACGGGCTTGGATGGATCGACGTCTTCTGCCCCATCCTTCACGGAAGCCGAAAGCTTCGACTTTTCTTTCTGCTCAGATTTCTCTGCTGAGCTCGAGGTAGTTTCCTTATCCTCCGGGCGGTTTTCAGCGGCGGAATCAACGGAGCACGAGGCTACTACCAGGGAAATGCACGCAATGCTCGCAGCAGCAATGCGGCGGGAATTAGAGAGGGAGTTAATCACTAAGTAGACCTTAGAAACACAGTAGTTCTTTCAAGACCAATCCAGATTATCGCCTTGCCACCCCAAATACCAGAAACAAGCGCACCATTGTCCAAACTGTTATACTCCCCCGAAAACACGCTATGACCAGTCGATTTTACAGTTTTTCAACCGGGGTGCTAAAGTTTCTACTCGTTGCACAGAGAGCCGCACGGCAGGACGTCAACACTGCGCCATTAGCTCAATTGGCAGAGCAACTGACTCTTAATCAGTGGGTTCGGGGTTCGATTCCCTGATGGCGCACAACAGCGAAATCGCGAGGTATATGCCTCGCGATTTTTTCGTTTTCAAAGTTCGCTTTCAAAGCTAGCAAAAAGGCCGAGCATCTCGCTCGGCCTTTGCTTGTTTTACTGCTTATTCACGCGCTGGGGCGCGACGACGGGAACACCGCGGTGCTCCACGATGTCTGCCTCTACCCCATAGACGCTTTCCACCAGCTCGCACGTGAGCACGTCTCCAGGCGCGCCCTGGGCGCGAATATGGCCCGATTTCAGCACCACCAGCTGGTCACACATGCGCGCGGCCAGATTGATGTCGTGAATGGCCACCAGCCCCAGGCTGCCTTCCCGCCTAGCCTTCTCGCGCACCTCCTCGAGGACGAAGAACTGGCGATGCAGGTCGAGCGCGGACGTCGGCTCGTCCAAGAGCATCAGGCCCGGGTTGCCCACCAGCATCTGCGCCACGGCCACGAGCTGGCGCTGGCCGCCAGATAGCTCGTTGAGGTAGCGCGAGGCAATGGCATCCAGCCCCATCGCGTGCAGCACCTCGGCGCTGCGGGTGATGGGATCCTCGCATGCTTCCCGACGCGCCGCGATAAGCACCGTCTCAAACGCCCGCAGCGCCGCGGTGCTGGGCAGGTCCTGCGGGACGTAGCCGATGAGTTGGCGGCGGCGCTTGCCCCGCGGGCTTTCGCCATCCACCAGAAAATCCACCTCGCCCTTGTACCCGCGATGCACGCCGGCAAGGGACTTGATCAGCGTGGTCTTGCCGGAGGCGTTGGGCCCTAGCAGGCCAACCAACTGGCCGCCTTGCAGCGTATCCACGTCGACCGCTTCGAGCACGGTGTGCTTGCCGTAGGCCGCGCTTATGCCGCGCAGGGTAAGTTCTACGTCCACAGCGCCCTCCTTCGAGTCATCACGATGGCGATAAAGAACGGCACACCCAAAAGCGAGGTCACGATACCAATCGGGATGGCCAGACCCGGCTTAATCATCAAGCTCGCCGCGTGCGCCGCGCACATCACGGCCGCACCTGCGGCCATGGAGGCGGGCACGAAATAGCGCTGGTCCTCGCCCACCAGCATGCGGGCGATGTGCGGACCTACCAGACCGATGAAGCCGATGATGCCGGCGAAGGCCACCGTCGTTGCCGCCACGAGGGAAACCACGATGAGCACCACCACGCGCAGCCGGGCGGTATTAATGCCCATGGCGGCAGCGCGGGCATCGCCAAGCCGCAAGGCCGTAAGCCGCCACGACAGCGCCCACAAAATGGGCAGGGCAACCAGCAGCACGCCCGCAAGCACGCCGTTGGCAACCCAGTTGGCGCGCGTGAGCGAACCCATGGACCAAAAGACGATCTGCTGCAGCGCCTCGGCCGAAGACTGGTATTGGATAAGCGCGAGCATGGCCTGGAAGAAAAAGACCAAACCAATGCCCAGCAGCACCATGGTTTCTGCCTTCGCGCCGCGGATGATGGCCGCCACGACGATGATCGCCGTCGCCACCGCCGCCGACAGCCACGCCACCAGCGCCAGGTTGAACTGCGGCTGGGTCAGCAGCTGCCACTTCAGCACGATGGAACTAGCACCACCGAAAGCCGCTGCGGCGGAAATGCCGAGCGTAAACGGCTCCGCCAGCGGGTTATTCAAGATGGTCTGCATCTCCGCGCCGGCCAGCGAGAGGCTGACGCCGATGAGCAGGGCCATGACGGCCATCGGCAAGCGCAGCTTCCACAGCACCGTATGCGTCTGGTCATCCAGGCTCGAAGGATTGACGATGCCTCTGATGACCTCGCCGGGGCTGATGTCGATGGCGCCGACGAAGTTGCTGACCACAAACGCCACCGCCGCGATGAGGCACAGGCCCGCGACGATGCTAATGCGCTGCCAGGTGAGCTTTTTGTGTTGCTGCGTAAGGGCAGCTACCTCCCCGCTTACCATTAATTCGTGCTAAAGAAGGTTCCCTCGCCAGCAACCGGCGAGTACTTTTCTTGCGCTTGCATCCACTCCTTGTCGACGTCCATATCCTCATACGCCTCCGGGTTGATCCACTTCGCGATCTGCAGCAGCGCTAGGTAGTTGAACGGCGAGTTGTAGAACTGGTGCCACATGCCATGCAGCTTGTGCTCCTTGACCGCACGCAGGTTCTCGAATCCTGGCTGGTTGCTCGGCAGCTTGGCGATGCTCGCCTCTGCCTCATCTTCGCCGATGCCATAGCCCACCGCGGCGTAGCCGACGGGGTTGCCCTCATCGTCCTTCTTCTCGGACCAGTCGCCGCCGGTCGCAATCACCATGTCTGGGTCCGCCTCGAGGACCTTTTCTGGGGTGATGGCTCCAACCTCGCCCGGAATGATGCCATCGGCTACGTTCTCACCGCCGGCTTCGTTCACCAACTGCGCGATATTGGAGTCATTCCAAGAGCCACAGCAGTCCATGACGCCGGCCGCGCGCCAGACGAAGGTCTTGGGCTTATCCTTTACCTTGTCCGCGCGCTCCTTAACCAGGTCCACGGTCTTTTGCCACTCTTTGTTGAATTCCTCGGCGCGCTCTTCTTTGCCGAAGATCTCGCCGAAGATTTCCATGGACTTGGTGGTGTTTTCCAGCGGCTTGGCGCGGAAATCGGTCACGGCGTACTTAAGGCCCGCCTGGTCCATCTTTTCGGTCAGGCCCGCCTCTTGTGAGGCGTCATACTGGTCCTTGGACAGCACGATGAGGTCTGGGTCCAGGCTCACCAGGTTTTCCACGGTGACATCGCCCTTGGAGATAGCACCAACTTCCGGCAGTTCAGTGACCTTGGGCAGCTTTTCTTCCAAGACGTTGTAGTAGTCCGGCACGTTTTTCTTCAGATCGGATCCAATGCCCACGACTTTATCCAGCGGGTCTTCAGTGTTGAGAATGCCGGTGGCGAAGATGGAGCGGCCCTCGCCCAATAGAACGCGCTCGGGGGCCTTGTCGAGTTCTACGTCGCGGCCCGCGAGGTCGGTGAAGGACAGGGCAGCATCGTCGCTGCCACTGCTATTAGTCGTTTCTTCGGCGGTGCTGCAGCCTGCCAATGCAGCGGCGGAGGCCGCCACTACGGCGATTACCTTGGGAAATCTATATGCCATTTTAAATCCTTGGTCGGTCGGAATCCTCGATACGAGGACACGTGCGAGCTTATCCTAACCTAACCAAGTAAGGTGGCTCAAACCTAAACGGCTTCCTCGCTGAGGGCATAATCTTCCGGCTCGCCCTTGGGCACCTCGGTGCCGTCCGCCATGGTGCGATCTTCCAATTCGCCATCCGGATCCACGATGGCGATATCGAAGCCGGCCTCGCGGATGCGCCGGAGGCCTTCCTTCAGCATGCGCCGGCCCATCCGGTTGGATCCGGTGATATGAGATAGCTCCAGCACCACCGTGCCCTCGCCGAATTCGCATTCGGTGAGCTGATGCAAGATGGTCTCCGCTGCGTTGAAATTGATAAGCCCCTGCAGGAAGATCACCGTGAGGTCGTCCTCGGTTTCCATCCTGCGCACCGGGTGCACGCCGTAGCGCTCATCCGTGGACATCAAGTGCAGCCCCATATCCTTCGAAAGCAAGGTCAAGGCATCCACTCCGCGGACGGAATTGCCCTCCTTATTAAGCCGCGGCGAGAAGGTCGCGACCCCCAATTGGCCGGGCAGGGTGCCCAGCAGGCCACCCGAAACGCCGGACTTCGCTGGGATTCCGACCTCGGCCATCCATCGCCCAGCGCCGTCGTACATGCCCGCAGAGCTCATGACAGAAAGCGTCAGGCGGCAGACATCGGCATCGAGGATCTTCTCCCCCGTCACCGGCTGCGTGCCACCATTGGCCAGGGTGGCAGACATCACGGCGAGGTCGCGCACCGTGACCTTAATCGAGCACTGCTCCACATAGGTCGAGACCGCATCGTGGGCCTCGTCCTGGATGATGTCGTAATTGCGCAGCATATGCGCCAAAGACAGGTTCCTATCGGAGACCTGCAGCTCGGAATCGCGCACCTTTTCATCAATCTTCAACTCGCGGCCCGCCAGCCGCGAAAAGTAGCTGCGCAACTGTTCTACGCGCTCGGCCGGATCCGAATCCACGCCGTTAATCAGCTGCGTTACCGCAATCGCGCCCGCATTGATCATCGGGTTCACCGGCCGGTGGTCATAGCGGTTCAGCGAAAGTTCGTTGAAGGCCTCGCCAGATGGCTCCATACCAACGATCTCACGCACCGCATCCAAGCCGAGCTCCTGCAGCGCTAGAGCATACGCAAAGGGCTTCGACACGGACTGCAAGGTAAATTCCACCTCTGCATCGCCAGCGGAATATACGTGCCCCGTCGTGGTGCAGATGGCCACGCCGAGGTAGTCCGGTTCCGCCTTCGCGAGCTCGGGAATATAGTCCGCCACCGCGCCGCTGCGGTTTCCTCGCACCTGGGTCAAAATTTCCTGCAAATAAAAAGGAATTGGAGTTTTCATCGCAACTTAGCATACGAAAAAAGCCCCCACGGCGCGCGTGGGGGTAAGGCAGGGAAAATTAGTGGCGCTCAGACAGCAAGCGCTGCAATTCCTTCAGGTCGCTCTTGCGGCGGCGCGAGCGGAACACGGAATAGGCAATCAGCCCAGCAACGGCCGCGCCGACGCCACCGAGCACCAACTGCACGTTGCGGTCCTGCAACTTTTCGGTGGCGGCGTTCTTGGCGTCATCGACGAGGTTTTGCGGCTTGCTGCGATCCGCAATTTCATCCAGGGTGCTAGCCAGCTGGCGCCGGGTGCGTTCGATATCGCGTTGAATATCTTCAATATTGCGTGCCACGGAATTCTCCTCTTAGCTTAAGTTTCGCTCTTAACGAGCTTATCTTACCGTGCAGGGCCTCCCCCGCGCAGGCCGGGGAGCACGTAAAGTAGGTCCCATGACTGAAACTCGTTTGAACGTAGGAGATACTGCCCCAGCTTTTGCGCTTGCCGATGCCACCGGCAACACCATTTCCCTTTCCGATTACGCAGGCCAGCGCGTGTTAGTGTACTTCTACCCGCGCGCCAATACGCCGGGCTGCACCAAGGAAGCCTGCGATTTTCGCGATTCCTTAGCAGAGCTCAATGCCCTCAATATCGCGGTGGTAGGCATCTCCCCCGATAAGCCCGAGGCGCTGGCGAAGTTCCGCGATGACCACGATCTCAACTTCCCGCTGCTTTCTGATCCGGATAAGTCCGTCATGACCGCGTATGGCGCCTTCGGGGAGAAGAAGAACTACGGCAAGGTGGTCCAGGGCGTTATCCGTTCCACTTTCCTCGTGGAGCCGGATGGCACCATCGGCCAGACCCACTACAATGTGAAGGCCACTGGACACGTCGCGCGCGTGATGAAGGGCCTCGAGTAAGCCGGTGGAGGAGATCCTCGTCCCGCGGCGTCGGCCAGCGCAGGCGCGCAGCCGGGAGCGCTTTTCTCGCATTGTGCAGGCGGCGCGCGCCGTGCTTGTCGATGTCGGCTTCGAATCCTTCACCTTCGATGAAGTCGCCCACCGCGCCGAGGTTCCCATCGGCACGCTGTATCAGTTCTTTGCCAATAAATACGTGCTCATCTGCGAGCTCGACCGGCAAGATACCGCCACCAGCCTAGCCGAAATCGAGCGCTTTTCGCGCCTCGTTCCAGCCCCGCAGTGGCCGGATGTCTTGGATGAATTCATCGACCACCTCGCGCGGATGTGGCGCGAGGACCCTTCCCGGCGCGCTGTTTGGCACGCCATCCAATCCACCCCGGCGACGCGGGCCACAGCCGCCGATACCGAGCTGCAGCTCTTGGAGCCACTCTCCGAGATCCTCCGCCCGCTGGCCACCGAGCACAGCGATGCGCAACGCATTGAACTGGCGCGCTTCCTTATCCACACCGTAGTCTCGCTGCTCAATTACGCCATTTCGGGCGATCCAGACAAGTTCGATTCCGTGGTCATGGAGCTAAAGCGCATGCTGATTTCGTATCTCTTCGCGGTTGCCGCGGGATAAGTTTGTAGACGTTTATACAAGTTATCCACAGGCCGGCGCTGGGCGCGATTGGCGCCGCGGTAGCGCGCGCCTAGATTTGCAGGCATGAACGCACTGCAGGCCTATGCCACCCAGATTTCCTCGGCGATGGATATCCTCGCCGAGGCCCACGGCATGCCTGAACGCGACCTCGTTGAGCTCGGCCTACCGGATGTCGAGGCCCGCGAGCTGCTTGCCCTAGCGGAGGTTTATTTCGGCACCACTTCCTTTAGCCGCAAGCAGCGCCTTGCCGCCGCAGGCGCGCGCCACCACGATTTGATGACGCTCAAGCTCATCGAGAAGTACGCCACCCGCGCGGCCACCAAGCGCGCCGCGTGGAACCTGCGTGTAGAGCTGTGCCGGCAGCACGGACCGGCTTCTGAGATCGCCCGGCTTGCTAAAAAGCGCCTGCGCGAATGGCGCCCGCGCCGCCGGCCGCCGCGCGAGGGCGTACAACTCCTGCGCCGCCCGGAAGGACCGTGGACGATGCGCATTACCGCGCCCTCGTCCTTCCTCGCGGATCTCGATTCCGCCCTCGACCCCGAAAACCCACTCGCATCCTTCCGCGAACTCCTCCGCGGCGAGGGCGCTGCCACGGTGCAGACCACGACGAACGTGCTTATTCCGCTCAACGCGCTGGATCAAATACTGGAAGGCGATGGCGACGAGGTCATGCTTCGGCTGACCAACGGCTCGACCATCACCGGCGCGCAGCTCGTCGAGCGCACCTTCAGCGAGCACGGGCTAGCCACGCTAATCCACCCGGTAAAGGGCCCGGTCAACCTGTATCGGACCTCGCGCTTTGCCTCGGAAAAGCAGCGGCTGATGGCCGCCGCCGAAAACCCCACCTGCCCGTGGCCGCCGTGCAATCACCCGGCGGATAAGTCTCAGATCCACCACCTGCAGGCGTGGAAGCATGGCGGGATGACCAACGCGGAGAACCTCACCGTGTGCTGCCCGTACCACAACGGGGTAAACCAAGACGATCCGAACGCCCCGCCCTTGCGCGGCCGCCTTGCCCGGGTAAACGGCAAGGTCCGCTGGGTCCGCTAGCGCTGCCTCACCGAGGTAGCGCTACTCGGCGTGCGCAAGCAACTGCGCGCACACATCACCGGGAAAGAGCTCTCTGGCCATCCGGGCGAAGTCTTCCCGGCCCAGCGCTCCGGCCCCCTCTGGCACTCTGCCCCACAACCGGCAGCCCGTGACCGCCGGCAGCTCGTCCACGTTCAGCCGCGTCGCCAGATCCGGCCTCGCGGGCAAACTGCCGCCGATAAGCCCCATCGCGTTAATCCCGCGCCGCTGCGCCTCGCGGACGGTGAGCTCGGCGGCGTTGAGGCTGCCGAGGCCGAGGGAGGTGACGATGAGGAGGTTGGTAGCGACATCGGCAAGCGTGTAGTCGTCTGCCAAACGCACCAGCAGACCGCCGGCGCCTTCCACCAGCACCACACGGCCTGGTGCGTCCAACCCTGCGATCCAGTCCCGGAGCTCCTCTTTGCTCGGCGGAGTCATGCCCGCCCGGCGCGCCGAGAGGTTCGGTGCTAGCGGTTCGGGAAAGCGCGCCATCTCCGTGACCTCGACCCCGGCCAGGGCCCGCACCGTCGCCGCATCGCCGCTATTGTCCGGCTCGCCGGTCTGCAGGGGCTTGGCATAGACGACCTCGCGCCCGCTCTGGGCAAAGGCGCTGGCGAGCGCCGCCGTGGCCACCGTCTTTCCCACGTCGGTATTGGTGCCGGTGACAAAGATAATCATCGCTTTCCTCCTGCCACCGCAGCGCGCACCCCGCGGCAAATCTGCGCGACCTCGTCCTCGGTGCTAATAAACGGCGGCATGGTGTAGATGAGGCGGCCGAACGGGCGCAGCCACACACCCTGGTCCACCGCCGCATCCGTGGCGCCTGCCATATCGACGTCGCGCTCCATCTCCACCACGCCGATAGCGCCCAGCACCCGCACGTCCGCCACGCCCGGCTCGTCCTCTAGCCCGGAAAGCCCGGCGCGCAGCTGCTTCTCGATGCCCGCAACCTGCCCCCGCCACGTTCCCTCCAGGATCATGGAGGTCGCCTCGGCAGATACCGCGCAAGCCAGCGGGTTGGCCATAAAGGTCGGGCCGTGCATAAGCGCGCGGGGGTGCATACCCTCGGCTACCCGGGCGGTGGCAAGCGTGGCGGCCATCGTCATGAAACCACCGGTCATCGCCTTGCCCACGCACATGATATCTGGCACCACTCCCGCCGCCTGGGTGGTAAAGAGGTCCCCGGTGCGCCCAAACCCCGTGGCGATTTCATCCGCGATCAGCACGATTCCGTGGCGGTCGCAGATTTCGCGCGCCCCGCGCACCAACTCGTGATCGTGGAAGCGCATGCCGCCGGCGCCTTGGACGACGGGCTCGATGATCAGGGCCGCGACCTCGTCGGTAATGCAGCCCTCCAATTCGCGCAGGTAGTCCTCGCGCGCCTTCTCGCTCGCCCCGCGCGTCGGCGGTGCCGGGGCGAAAACCTGCTGCGCCAGGGTGCCGGTCCACATCGAGTGCATGCCGCCATCGGGATCACACACGCTCATCGCGGCGAAAGTATCGCCGTGATAACCCGAGCGCCAGGTCAGCATCTTGGTGCGCTCCGGGTGGCCAATCCCCTGCTGATATTGCAGGGCCATCTTGATTGCTACCTCCACCGAAACCGATCCCGAGTCCGCATAAAAGACCTGCGCGAAGTCGTGGCGCGTGAGCTCCATGAGATTGACCGTCAGCCGCGCCGCCGGCTCGTGCGTGAGCCCGCCGAACATCACGTGGCTCATGCGGTCGATTTGTTCCTTGGCGGCAGCGGTGAGCCGCGGGTGACTGTGCCCATGGGCGGCGGCCCACCAGGAGGACATGGCGTCGATGAGCTGGGTGCCATCGGCAAGCGTGAGGTGGACGCCCGCGGCCGACTCCACGACGCGCGTGGGCGCGCCGGGCTCGGCGTAGGGGTGCCAGATGTAGTGGGCATCGATTGTCGCTATGTCGTTAGTAGAAATATCCACCAAATTAGATCTAGCACACACTCTCGGCCGCTATAGTCCTTTTTATGAAAGTTCTTGAACGGCGTTCAATTCGCCGCGTACCCGTGGTTTTGCCGGCGGTTGCGGGCATCGAGATGTGGGAGCGCTTCAGCTTTTATGGCATGCAAGCCATCCTCGCGTACTACCTCTACTCCACCTCCGGTGGGCTCGGTATGGAGCAAACGCAGGCCACCGCGCTCGTCGGCGCGTACGGCAGCCTGCTCTATCTTTTCACGTTTGTGGGTGGCTGGGTCAGCGACCGGCTCTTGGGCGCCGAGCGCACCCTGCTTACCGGCGCCGGGCTGTTGGTGTGCGGGCACTTTGCCCTCTCGCTCGTCCCCGGCACGGCGGGGCTCATCATCGGGCTTTTGCCGCTCGCTCTCGGCTCGGGGCTGCTCAAGACCGCCGCGATTACGATTCTGGGCGCCGCTTTTCCCGCCGAGGCCGGCGCGCGCGACGGGGCCTTCCAGATTTTCTACCTCGGCATCAATGTCGGCGCGCTCTTTGGCCCCATGCTCACTGGGTGGCTGGCGGAGGAATACGGCTACCACGCCGGATTCTTCGCCGCAGCGGTGCTCATGTGCTGCGGCTGCGCCACCTACGGCGCACTGCGGAAAAAGATAAACGTTCCGTCGCGCCCACCACACCCCACCCAGGCCCCGGGTAAGGCGGGGCTGATCGCGCTGGCGGCGCTTGTAGCCGGCGTGCTGCTCGTCATCACCGTCTCCCCAGGCACGCTGACCGTGCTGCTTCTTATCGCCACGGTAGCGGCCGCAGCGGGGCTTTTTGCCAGCATGCTGCGATCCCCGCAGGTCACCGCGGATGAGCGGCGCCGCATCCTGGACTTCATTCCGCTCTTCGCCTGCTCGACGGCCTACTGGACTCTGCAGCCGCAAATATACGGCGTGCTCGCGGTCTATTCGGATCAGCGCCTCAACCGAACCATCGGCGGGGTCGAGATCCCACCGGCTTGGACGCAATCACTCAACCCGCTATTTATCCTGCTGCTCTCGCTGCCGTTGGCGGCGGGCATGACGCGCTGGGCCAACTCGCGGCGCGCGCTCATGGGCTGCGGCATCATCTTCGCCGGTGCAGGCATGTTCCTCCTGCTGCCCTTTGTCAGCGGCGGGGAAAATTCCACGCCGTTCCTCGTGCTAGCGGGCACCATCTTTTTGATGTCGCTCGGCGAGCTCTTCATCGGCCCAGTGGGCATGGCCGCATCCGCCGCCCACGCGCCACGGGCCTATGCCACCCGCTTTTCCGCGCTGTACTTCCTCACGATGGCCATCGGCACCTCGCTGGCCGGTTCGATGTCGCAGCTATACGATCCCACCTCGGCGTCCGCCGAAACGACCTACCTTCTCATCATGGGCGGCGTCCCCGTCATCCTGGGGCTGGTGCTCCTCCTGCGGCGCAGGTAGGTTCCTATCGCCCGGCGGACTCGTCGAGCGCGCGGTCGGCCATCAGCACGTCGCGCATGCCGCTGAATAGGTCGCCCATGCCCTGCGGATTGGACGGCATGTAGAGCACGGAGGCTTGGCCGTTATTCGAGACATCGACCATCGCATCGAGGTACTGCGATACCAGCATGAGGACCTCGGGGGATTCCTGGACCCCGGCATCGCGCAGTAGCTCGTATTGCTGGGCGATGCCCTCTACAATCTCCTTGCGCTGCTCGGCAACGCCCCTACCCTGCAGCTTCTTTGCCTCCGCGGCACCCTCGGCTTCTTTGACCACGCGAATCTTTTCCGCCTCCGCCTGGGCGATGGCCGCCTCGCGCTCGCGCTGCGCCGCGTTAATGGAGTTCATGGATTCACGCACGCGGGAATCCGGGCGGATATCGGTTACCAGCGTATTGACGAAGTTCCAGCCGTATTCGGCCATATTATCCCGCAGCGAGGCCGCCACGTTCTGCGCGATGGTGTCCTTGGAGGAAAAGGACTCATCCAAGCCCATATTCGCCACCGACGAGCGCACATTATCTTGCACATAGGCCACGATCTGCTGCTCGTGGTTGGACAGCATATAAAAGGCCTCGCGCTCGCGGCCCTCTACGACCTCGTACTGCACCGCGACCGGAATTTGGACGAAGACATTATCCTTCGTCTTGGTTTCTACCATCACGTCCAGCTGGCGTACCTGCAGCGAAATCTTATCGCGCACGCGGTCGATCCAGGGCATCTTGAAGTGCAAGCCCGCGTGGGCGACCGTCTGGAATTTACCCAACCGTTCCAAGATGGCCGCCTCGCGGGTACGCACGATGTAGTACCCATCGAATACGGTGCCGAGAATCAGCAAGATGATGACGCCGATGATGATTAAGCTCAACATTTCCTCTCCCTAACTACGTGTGTGAAATTAATTTTCGCACAGGCAGAAAGGGAGCGCTAGTGGTCATCGATAAGCGCAAAGAGCTTGCCCATCACCTCCGCACCGTTCTCACCGATGCCATTGTGCTGGTACTCATTCGTCACCCACGGGCGCAGATCGCCCAAGTGCGCGGCGGTGGCCAGGGATTCTTCCAGGGGAACGAAGATATCGTCGAGGTAGATGGCGGCGGCGGTGGTGGGGGCATCGGCAAGCGCATAAGGCGCAGTAAATTCCCGCTCCGCCAAGCCGTGCGCACCCTCCTTGAATGCTTGCAGCGCCGGGTCCTCGTCGAACTGCCACGGGAAAATATGCTCGCCGGTCAGCCAGGTACCGGACTCGGCAAACTCCGGGAACTCCTCGCGCACGCGGTGTGCCGACCACTGCGTCGCCGCCTGCCCGCCGCTGCCGGCATAAATGGACTCGTGGATCGCCGCATAAAGCGGGGCCTCCGCAAAGCTCACGCGCTCGCCGATGCCCCACAGGAAATCATCCCGCAGCACCTTCTCTCCCCGCACGGTGCGGAAGGGCTCTTCCAGGAGGTAGGCCAGGCCGTCGAAGCCGGTGCCCCGCCCCAAATCGGTGCCAATGGTGCGAAAACGCAGCGAGGACAGCCGCTCGCCGGTATGCAGGCGCTCATCTGAATTATCGAGGTGGTCGATGATTTCCTCGATGCGGCGCTGCACCCAGGGGAATTCGCGGTAGAAGCGCTCCTGGCGGGCCTTGAGCTTGCTAAAGGTCGCGCGGTAGAGGTGATCTGCGCCCTGCAGCGTGGGGATACCGCCGGTGAAAAACGCGTGCTTGACCGACTCTGGAGCTTGGGATAGGTACGCGGTGATGCAAAAGCCGCCAAAGGACTGGCCGAACAGGGACCAAGTCTCAAGCCCCAGGTGCTCGCGCAGGCGCTCGGCATCGCGCACGATATTGTCTTGGCGCAGCAAGGCCAGGTGTTCGGCGCTGCGCTCTTCTGCGGGGTTCAGCCTATCGATGCGGTGCGAACGCCCCGTGCCGCGCTGGTCGAGGAGGATGACGCGATAGCGCTCGAGCGCCTTGCCGATAAGCCCCGTCGGCTTGACCGGCCGCGGCGCCGGAAATCCCGGGCCGCCCTGCAGGTACAAAAGCGCCGGCAGGTCCTCGCCTCCTGGCGGGATGATTTCGCGGGCATAGAGATCAAAAGTCCCGCGCGGATTGTCATAATCCCACGGGACTTCAAGGGTGTGTTCAATAATATCGTGGCCGAAGCGGCGGTAGTGAGTCATGCCCACCCAGGTTAGTAGACCTCCAGGCCCTTTGCGCGGAAAACGTCGCGGACTTTTTCCACGTCCTCCGGTTTCGGCGGCTTGGTATCTGCCAAGTGGTAGGTCATATCGAGCCCCTCCCACTTGTCCTTGCCCATATTGTGGAAGGGCAAGACCTCGACGCGCTCCACATTGGACTTCCACCGCGCCACAATGGAGGCGACGTTTTCGACGTTCTCGGCCGAATCCGTCAGGCCCGGCACGACGACGAAGCGAATCCACACCGGCTTGCCTATCGCGTTGAGGCGGTCACCAAAATCGAGCGTGGGCTGCAGCTGGCGCCTCGTTACGCGCTGATAGGTTTCCTCGTCGCCCGACTTCACGTCCAGCAGCACAAGATCGATATTGTCCAGGTCCTCATCGCGCAGGCGCGAGCCTAAGAAGCCTGAGGTATCGATGGTGGTGTGGATGCCGGCGTCGTGGACCTCCTTAAGCACGCGGCGGGTAAACGCAATCTGGAAGAGGGGCTCACCACCGGAGATGGTCAGGCCGCCACCGGAAGCCTGGAAGATGGGCTTGTAGCGCTTGATGCGCTTGACCACATCGTCTACCCGCTCCAAGGTGCCGGTCTTCATCTCCATGGTGTCCGGGTTATGGCAATACTGGCAGCGCAGGGGGCAGCCGGACATGAACATGGTCATGCGGGTGCCCGGGCCGTCGACGGCGGTTACCAGCTCCCAAGAGTGCACGAGGGCGATATCGCCGGTGCGGCGCGCCTCCATGAGCTCGGGGCGGGTAATCTCATCGAGTTCGTGGTCGGTTCCCAGGCCCGCGGCAACACCGCGAACGCGCTCGCCGGATTCCGGCGACAGGGTGACCACACCAGTAATGCCATCAGCCATGATTATGAACCCTGGTGGAAGGTGCGGGAAATGACGTCAAGCTGCTGCTCCTTGGTGAGCTTGACGAAGTTGACCGCGTAGCCAGAGACGCGAACGGTGAGGTTCGGGTACTTCTCTGGGTGCTCGACGGCATCTTCCAGCGTGGACTTGTCCAGCACGTTGATGTTGGCGTGGTACAGGCCAGAGTTCATCTTGTGCTCGTCGCGGCTGGCCTTCATGTCTGAAAGGCGTTCTGCATAGGTTGGGGTTGCCATGATGGTTCTCCTTGTCGTGATTCTTATTGTTCCATGATGAAGCCGGCATCCAGCACGCCCACCAGGTTGGTGATGCGCTCTTCTGGGGTGCGGCCCAATCCGGACGGGGTGATGGTATTGGTCAGAGAGATGCCGTCCAAGGCATCCTTGTAATCCAGCTTGCCCACCGACAGCATGGAGGCGACCATGCCGTGGTTATCCGCGCCGTTTTCCGGGTTAGCACCCGGAGAGAAGGGGGTGCCAGCCTTGTGGCCCGACGGGAAGGAGCCTGTTGCCTTGCCGTAGACAACGTTGGAGGTAATGGTCAGCACGGACTGGGTGGGGATGGCGTTGCGGTACATCGGGATGGCCTTAATCTTTTCCATCACGGTGTGCACGATGGTGGCGGCGATATCATCGGCGCGGTCATCGTCGTTGCCGTAGAACGGGAATTCGCCTTCGGTGATGTAATCCGTAATCAGGCCGGTCTCATCCCGGACCGGGGTGACCTTGGCGTACTTGATGGCGGATAGCGAATCGGCGACGATGGAAAGCCCCGCGATGCCGCAGCCCATGGAGCGGATGATATTGGAATCATGCAGCGCCATTTCCACGGCCTCGTAGGCGTACTTATCGTGCGAGTAGTGGATGATGTTCAGTGCCTCGACGTAGGTGCCAACCACCCAGTCCAGCATCTCCTCGTACTTTTGCCAGACCTCGTCGAAATCCAACGGGCCATCGCCTTGAATCGGCTCGTAGCCTTCGACGATTTGCTTGCCGGAGACCTCATCCCGGCCGCCGTTCATAGCATAGAGCAGGGCCTTGGCGGCATTGACGCGGGCGCCGAAGAACTGCATCTGCTTGCCCACTTCCATCGGGGACACGCAGCAGGCAATCGCCGCGTCATCGCCCCACTCGTCGCGAATCTGGCGATCAGACTCGTACTGGATGGAGGAGGTTTCAATGGAGATGTGCGCGCAGAATTCCTTGTAGCCTGCGGGCAGCTCCGGATCCCAGAAAATGGTGATATTCGGCTCCGGTGATGGCCCCAAGTTGATCAGGGTCTGCAGGAGGCGGAAGGAAGTCTTGGTGACCATGTGGCGGCCATCGCTGCCGAAGCCGGCATCGGACCAGGTGGCCCAGTACGGGTCGCCGGAGAAAATCTGGTCATAGTCGATGGTGCGCAGGAAGCGGACGATGCGCAGCTTCAGCACGAGCGCGTCGATGATTTCCTGTGCCTGCTCCTCGGTGATGATGCCAGCGGCTAGGTCGCGCTCGAAGTAGCAGTCGAAGAACGCAGACAGGCGGCCGATGGACATGGCGGCACCATCCTGGGACTTGATGGAGGCGAGGTAGCCAAAGTAGGTCCACTGCACGGCCTCGTGTGCGGTGCGCGCCGGCTCGGAGATGTCAAAACCGTAGGACTCGGCCATCGCCTTGAGCTTCTTCAGGGCCTTGATCTGCTCGGAGTGCTCCTCGCGGTAGCGGGCCCAGTGCTCGGAAAAGCCGGCATCGGCAATGGCATCGCGGGCCTCAATCTTTTCTTGGATGAGGAAGTCCACGCCGTACAGCGCCACGCGGCGGTAATCGCCGATGATGCGGCCGCGGCCATAGGCATCGGGCAGGCCGGTGATGATGTGTGATGAACGGGCGGCGCGGATGCGCGGGGTGTAGATATCGAAGACCGCATCGTTGTGGGTCTTGCGGTAGCGGGTGAAGATCTTCTCCACCTCGGGGTCTACCTCTTTACCTGCCTCGCCGATGGCCTGCTTAACCATGCGCCAGCCACCGAACGGCATCATGGCGCGCTTGAGCGGCGTATCGGTTTGTAGGCCGACGATGACGTCATCGTCTTCTGAGATGTAGCCGGCCGGGAAGGCATCGATATCGGTCGGGGTGTGCGTATCGACATCGTAAATGCGCTTTTCGCGCTCGACTGACAGGTAGTCCTTTTCCAGGGTGTCCCACACGCGCAGCGTCTTATCGGTGGGGCCAGCGAGGAAGCTGGAATCGCCGTCATAAGGCGTGTAGTTGCGCTGGATGAAATCGCGGACGTTGATGCCCTCGGTCCAAGGGCCGGGCGCAAAACCTTCCCACCCTTGATACTGCTGGGGCTTAGTTGCGGTAGTCATAATTCCCTTCTTCTGGGTCAAATTTCCCGGGGCACATGCCGCCTTTTCTTCCCGCAGCATCAAGCCCCGTCACCTCTCCATTGTCGGCCCGATTCGCGAAATTAACAACCATAAACATCGCCGTGAGCACCAGTTATAAACCGGTCATCATACTTTGCTGGTAGCCCGATTCATATAAACCACCCGTACGTTTTTGTTCGGGGGCAATCTAGCCCCGATCGTGGCTTTGCTCACGTACACTTTGGCGCCGACCTGCGTGTACCTCTACTGTTAAGGCGGTCAGCTTCGCTTCCGTAACAAGGAGGACTTCGTGGCGTCCCAGCCCAAGCACCCCGTAGACATCGTTCCCCCCGCGCCGAAACTCGCCGCCCTTGGGCTGCAGCACGTCCTCGCGTTTTATGCCGGGGCGGTCATCGTCCCGCTGCTCATCGCCAGCTCGTTGAACCTGGACGCGGAAACTACCATCCACCTCATCAATGCCGACCTTTTAACCTGCGGCATTGCGACGATCATTCAGTCGGTGGGCATCGGCAAGCATATTGGCGTGCGCCTGCCCATCGTGCAGGGCGTGACCACGACGGCGGTATCGCCCATCATCGCGATTGGCCTGGGCGCCACCGACGGCGAGGGCGGGGTGGCATCGCTGCCCACGATTTACGGCGCCATCATCGTCGCGGGCCTTTTTACCTTCTTCGCCGCGCCGGTCTTTGGCAAGGTGCTGCGCTTCTTCCCGCCGGTGGTTACCGGTTCGGTGCTGCTGGTGATGGGTACCTCACTGCTGGCGGTATCGGCCAATGACTTTGTCAATTATGCCGAGGGCGTGCCGGCCACGCGCGATTTGCTCTATGGCTTTGGCACGCTGGCGGTCATCATTATGGTGCAGCGTTTTTCCTCCGGCTTCGTGGGCACGTTGGCGGTGCTCATCGGCTTGGTCCTGGGCACGGGCGTGGCGCTCGCGCTTGGCGATGCCTCCTTTAGCGAAGTCTCCTCCTCCCCCGCCCTCGGCATTACGACGCCGTTTTATTTCGGCATGCCGAAATTCGACCTCGTGGCGATCTTCTCGCTGATTATCGTCATGATCATCACGATGGTGGAAACGACCGGCGATGTATTTGCCACCGGCGAAATCGTCAAAAAGCGCATCCGCCGCGATGATGTGGTGCGCGCCATCCGCGCCGATGGCGTTTCCACCCTGGTGGGCGGCGTCATGAATTCCTTCCCCTATACCTGCTTTGCGCAAAACGTGGGCCTGGTGCGCCTGACCAATGTGAAATCGCGCTGGGTGGCCGTGGCGGCCGCGGGGTTCATGATCGTGCTGGGCCTGTTGCCGAAGGCCGGCGCGGTGGTTGCCGCGATTCCGTCGCCGGTGCTCGGCGGCGCATCGCTCGCGCTTTTTGCCAACGTGGCGTGGGTAGGCCTGCAGACCATCGCAAAGTCGGATCTCAGCGATGGCCGCAACTCCGTCATCGTCACCTCCGCGCTGGGCCTGGCCATGCTGGTGACCTTCAAGCCGGAGGTTGCCACTGCCTTCCCGGAGTGGGCGCAGACCTTCGTTTCTTCTGGCATGTCCATCGGCGCGATTACCGCCATTCTGCTCAACTTGTTGTTCTTCCACACCGGCAGCGCGAGCACGCAGGTCTCGCGCGCCGATGGCAAGGGCGTGAGCCTGAACGAGCTGAACGAGGCCTCGCGGGAGGAGTTCACCGCCGCGCTGCGCCCGCTCTTTAATAATGAGACCTGGCCGCTGGATCTGGCCTGGCAGTCCCGGCCGTTTAGCGATGTCAACGAGCTGCGCGCCGCCATCCAGGTTGCCGTGCTGACCGCGGATGCTGAACGCCGCGATGCGCTCATCCACGACTACCCCGCGATGGACGAGCTGCTTTTGGCCTCGGCCGATGAGGCGGCGAATATTTCCGCCGACCGCGGCTCGCTGGGGCTCAGCGATCTCGATGACGTGCAAACCGAGCGCATTACCGAGCTGTCCGCCGCCTACCGCGAGCGCTTTGGCATGCCCTTTGTCGCATACCTCGATACCAATGACACGGTGGAGCGCGTCATCGATGCCGGCGTGCGGCGCCTGGCCAATTCCGATGCGCAGGAATATCGCATTGCTCTCAGCGAAATCGTCGAGATCGCCAATGACCGCTTCGATATCCTGCTTGCCGATGCCAACCCCGTCCGCTCCTCCTGGGACCGCAAGTTCACCGAGGTAGATTAGGATCCGCAAAAGCACCGCAGTTCTTCAAGCAAGTACTGCGGTGCTTTTCTTGTGCGCCCGGTGAGACTTGAACTCACACGTCATAAGACACTAGAACCTAAATCTAGCGCGTCTGCCAATTCCGCCACGGGCGCGAGCAACGTTGAATAGTGTACACGGCGGGCTGATAAACAAGAAACCAGGGGCATTCCGTATTGCGGCGGCGGATAGGTAGGCTGGGTGAGGTGAGTATGCACGAGGATCAGAAGAAACGGCGCGTGAAGGTGCGGTGGTGGCACATCGCCCTCGTCATATTTTTCGTGGTGCTTTTCCTCTTCCTCGCCTATTGGCAGTGGACGCGCTTCCGCTCCGGCTCGGGCACTTTCCAAAACTTGGGCTATGCCTTTCAGTGGCCTCTTTTTGCGGTATTCGTGGTCTATGCTTATCGCACCACCCTGCGCTATGAAAATGAGCGCCTTGCCGCGGAAAACGAAGCCCGCGAGATGGATTCGCTGCAGGCCTCAAAAAACGCCTCTGAAAATGTCGGCTCAGAATCTGGTTCGATAGGCGGAGATTCGGCAGCTGGTTCGGAGGCCGGTAGCTCGATGGGCCGCGGGTCGGCGGAGAAGACCGCCATCGATGAGGATTTCTTGCCGCAGCGCCCGCAGCTGAATGTGGAAGAGTTTAATGCGTTGAATCAGCCTCGGCGCCGCCGCGGCTCCCCCGCAGAGGGGCGCGGCGAAGGCCCGACAGATAAAAGGAGAAAATAAATCATGACAAACCAGGTACACCCAGACCGCAAGGCGCGCATCCGTGGCCCGCTGAAGTTCTTTTCCATCGCGGCCACGGTGACCGGTATCTTCCTGATCATCCTGGTCATCCGCATGTTCTTCCAGTACGTCATGGGCGCAGAAATCCCGGAATGGGCGACCTACATCGCCATCGTGCACGGCATCGCGTACATGATCTATCTGCTGTCCATCCTGATTCTGGGCCCGCGTGCGCTGTGGCCCGCCGGCAAGCTGATTACCACCGCGCTCGCCGGCGTGGTGCCCTTCCTGTCCTTCTGGATGGAGCACAAGCGCCGCAAGGAAATCGAGGAGCAATTCCAGCTCAACGCTTAATTAGCTGGCCAGCTCTGCGATAAGCGGGACCAGCTGGGAAAGGGCGCGGCCGCGGTGCGAGACCGCGTTCTTTTCTGCGGGCGACATTTCCGCCGCAGAACGCGACTCGCCCTCTGGCTGGAAGAGCGGGTCGTATCCAAAACCATTGGCGCCGCGCGGCTCGCGCAGCAGCTTGCCTTCCCAGCGGCCCTCGGCCACGCGCTCTGTGCCTTCGGGGGTCACGAGGGCGCACACGGAGACAAAGGCGGCGGCGCGCCGGTCATCCGGTACATCCGCCATCTGCGCCAAGACCAGGTCATTATTGGCATGGTCATTGCCGTGCTGGCCGGACCACCGAGCGGAAAGCACGCCGGGCATGCCGTTGAGCTCCTCGATGGCCAGCCCGGAATCATCCGCGATGGTCACCAGGCCCGTGGCGGCGGCGCCGGCGCGGGCCTTGATGAGCGCGTTATCGGCAAAGGTGCGGCCGTCTTCGATGGGCTCTGGGTAGGCTTCGACCTCAGAAAGCAGGCGCAGTTCCACGCCCTCGATGCCCGCCTCGGACAAGATACGATCGAGCTCGGCCAGCTTCTTCGGATTGCCGGAGGCGACGAGGATTACCATCCCAGCGCCGCTTTCTGCGCCGCGATGAGCTCGCTGCAGCCCTTCTGGGCCACATCCAGCATCCCGTTGAGCTGCTCGCGGCCGAAGAGGCCGTGCTCACCGGTGCCCTGGATTTCTACGAAGTCGCCGGATTCCTGCATCACCACGTTAAGGTCTACCTCGGCGCGGGAATCTTCCTCATAGGGCAAATCCAAGCAGATTTCGCCGTCGATGATGCCCACGGAGACCGCGGCGATGGGATCGAGGAGCGGCTCGCCGGGGACAACGCCTTCGGATTTGAGGTGGGCGATGGCATCGGCAAGCGCGACGTAGGCGCCCGTGATAGAGGCGGTGCGGGTGCCGCCATCGGCCTGCAGCACGTCGCAATCGAGCTGGATGGTGTTTTCTCCCAGCTCCTCCAAGTCCACGGCGGCACGCAGGGAGCGACCGACCAGGCGGGAAATCTCATGGGTGCGGCCCTTGACCTTGCCGCGCATGGACTCGCGCGGCATACGGTCGTGGGTGGCGGATGGCAGCATGGCGTACTCGGCGGTCAGCCAGCCCTCGCCGGAATCGCGCTTGAAACGCGGCACCCCGAGTTCGACGGAGGCGGTGCACATCACGCGGGTATTGCCAAATTCCACCAAGACGGATCCAGCCGGGTTGGTGGTGAAATTGCGGGTAATGCGGACGCTGCGCATTTGGTCGAGCGCGCGCCCATCGGCACGAGTAAATTCAGTCATGCCCTCCAGCGTAACTTAGAACTGCATGCCCGCAGTACCCAGCACGATTTCGCCGTCGAATTCCTCTCGTGCCGCCGCCACGGTGGCCTCAGCATCGCCCCAGGGCTGGATGTGGATTAGTACCAGCGTGCCAACGCCCGCTTCCCGCGCCGCGCGCCCCGCTTCCGCGCCCGACATGTGCATGCCGGGTGCCATGCCCTCGGAGGAAGCACCCCAGGTGGCCTCGCAGAGGAAGAGATCGGCGCCCCGGGCGGCATCGACAAGCGCGGGCGTATAAGACGTATCGCCGGAATAGGTAATGGTCTTGCCGGTCTTGGCGTGCTCGATGCGCAGCGCATAGGCCTCAACCGGGTGATTGACGGGGAAGGGGGTGATAAAGACGTCATCGACAAGCTGGCGCTCCCCCGCCACCCACGGGCTAAACGCCAAGGTATCGGACATATCGTCGATCCCATTTACCTCGTCAGAGGACAGGCGGCCTAGGTGCGTCGGCGTGGCGGAGGGGCCGAAGCAGAAGTTACGCGAGGCCGCCGGGGCGGTGGGATGGAAGCGGCGCCACACCATGAGGGAGGGAAAATCCGCGCAGTGATCCGCGTGCAGGTGGCTAAAGGCCACGTGAGCATCGCACGGATCCTGCAGTTGAGCTAGCTGGCCCAGCGTGCCCGAGCCCATATCCAGGATGATGGACGGTGCATTGTCGAAGGACACGACATAGCCGGAGGCAGGATTGTCTGCGGTGGGTACGCTACCGGAGCAGCCTAGGATGGTCAGCTTCATGGAACCAATAGTTCCATGAATCCGGCCCAAATGCTGGTACCGCGCGCAAAAAGGGGGGAAGGAATTTCAGCTTCCTTAGCCGATCTGCGGGCCCAAAAAGCGCGTGGCCAGCTGGGCGAAGACCTCTGGATCACCGGTGGATTCGAAGGAATGGACCGGCTGGTTGCCCTCGGGGGCGAGCATGTCCGTTTCCGTGAGCAGGCGCATGACGTCCTTGGTGGTTTCCTCTGAGGAGGTCACCAGGGACACGTTTTCGCCCATGGCGAGCTGGATGATGCCGGTAAGCAGCGGGTAGTGCGTGCATCCCAGGACCAAGGTGTCCACGCCCTGGGCCTGCAGGGGCGCAAGGTAGCCCTCGGCGACGCCGAGGATCTGGCGGCCCGCGGTAATCCCGCGCTCGACAAAGGGAACGAAGTCCGGGCAGGCCGCGGCTACCACCTCGACATTGGGGTTGACCGCGAACAGGTCCTGGTACGCGCCGGATTTGATGGTGCCCTCAGTGCCGATGACGCCGATCTTGCCATTGCGCGTGGTGGACATGGCGCGGCGCACGGCCGGGCGGATGACCTCCAGGATGGGGATATCATAGCGCTCGCGGGCATCGTGCAGGAAGGCCGCGGTGGCGGTATTGCAGGCGATGACCAGCATCTTGCAGCCGCGTTCTACCAGCTCATCGGCGATATCCTGGGAAAAGGCCCGCACCTGCGAGATGGGCCGCGGGCCGTAGGGGCCGTGGGCGGTATCACCCTTATAGATAACGGATTCTTGCGGCAGCTGCTCCATTACCGCGCGGGCCACGGTCAGCCCGCCGACGCCCGAGTCAAAGATGCCGATGGGAGACGACGCGTTGGGCATTATTTCCTCCCTGCCTTTGCGGGGTTATCGGAAGTGATGAACATGCCGGCCGCTACACCGCCCAGGGCGCCGAAGAGGTGGCCTTGCCAGCTAATGCCCTCGGCAACGGGCAGCACGCCCCAAATCAGCCCGGAATAGGAAAAGCCCAGGATGATGCCCAAAATGATCTGCAGCAGGGAGCGATTGAAGATGCCGCGCACCACGAGGTAGGCCAGCCAACCATAGACCAGCCCGGACGCGCCGATATGCGAGGTACCGGCCCCGCCCAAGAACCACGTTCCAAGGCCCGCTACCACGGTGGTGATCAAGGTGACCTCCCACCACACCCGGCGCCCGGACAAGCCGATGAGGAAGCAAAACAGGGCACCCGGCAACGAGTTGGACATCAAGTGCTCCAGGCTGCCGTGCAAGAGCGGCGCCGTGATGATGCCCCACAGGCCATCCACGTCGAGCGGGCGGATGCCGTAGTTAGACAGCCCGCCGCCGAAGACGACGGCGTTAATCAAGTGGACCGACCACTCCACCGCGAGGAAGCCCAATGCCAGGGATAGGCCGGTGCTGATGCGGCCGCGGCCGCGGTTGGTCGTGTTAGTCGGCGCCGGCTGATTTCGCGAAGTTCCACCCATAGTCATAATGGGCAATATCTTAGCCGAGCAAGTCGCGATACGCGCGAAGCCCCAGGCCAGGGCGTGCGGCGGTGACCGCGGTGACGATGGCCTCCTCCACTACGTCGGCCGCCGCGGCGCACAGCTGGACCATATCCACCTCGGCGGGTTCCTGCGCTGTGGACAGGGCGAAAATGGTATCTCCGTCCAGCGGCGAATGCGCGGGGCGAACGGCGCGCGCAATCCCGTCGTGGGCCGTCATGGCGAGGCGTTGGGCTTGGGCGGTGGTGACGGGGGCATCGGTAAGCACGGCCCCAATCGTCGTATTCAGCTTCGCCGCGGGGTGCGGCAGCTCGCGGTAGGCGTCCGCGTTGACCGGCGTGCGGCCCGGCGCGCCGTAGAGGTGGCCGGAGCGCGGGTCGATGACCTCGCCCACGGGATTGGCCACCATCGCGGCGCTGACCTCGTAGTTTCCCACCTTGCGGGTGGCCAGGCCGAAGCCGCCGCGCAGCTTGCCCGCCGTGGCGCCGACGCCCGCGCCGACAGTGCCCACCGTCTCGTCGTGGCCGGCCATGGCCGCCCGCAGCGCCGCCGCCCCATCCTCCGGTCCCGGGCGGGAGGGGCCGACCAGCAGATCGAAAATCACCGCCGCCGGCACGATGGGCACACGTGGGCCGGGCTTGTCCTCGCCAAAGACGGGGAAACCCACCCCGTGGGCTTCCAATTCGCGCATGACGCCGTCAGCGGCCGCCAAGCCGAAGGCGGACCCGCCCGCGAGCACGATGGCGTGGACGCGCTCAACGGTATTGTGCGGTTGCAAGAGATCGGTCTCGCGCGTACCGGGCCCGCCGCCGCGCACATCCACGCTGGCTAGCGCGCCCTTCGGGCCGCAGTAGAGCACGGTGGCGCCGGTATCTTCGCCGGAAAAATGGCCAATGCTAATTCCGTCGATCATTAATCCATCAACACTTCCAGCAGGGAGTCCTGGCAATAGGCCAGCCATTCCACCAAGGTATCGCGGTCCGTCATGAGGTTTTCGTCGGTCACGTCCCCGGCCGCGACGTATAAGCGCAGGTCATTGAGGCCGGCCACGAAGGCTTGGGCTTCCTGCTCCGAAATGGAGACCTCTACCCCGCCGGTGGGGCCGAGCGCATTGCCGATGACCTGCAGGTTCTGCAGCTTCGCCCGTGCGATGTCATTTTCGTGCAGCGAGCGCAAGAGGGAGGCATCGCCGTCGTATTCCTCATCGCCGGGCTTTTGGAAGTCCGGGAACAGCCGCGCCAGGGAAGGATCTTCTGGAGCCTCGGTATGGCCGGTGGGCATGTCCAGCATTTCCGCGAGCTCGTCTTTCGGCGCGGACTGGGCGCGGCCGATGATCGCCTCAGAGACGGTGGCGGTGAGGTTGCCGATGACCTCGCGCTCCATGGGCTCGAATACCGCCGTGATTTTGGGCCCGCGCATCAGCGATTTCTTCTTTTTCCACGGTTGCATCTATCTACCCTGCCTGTTGCATCGTCGCCCACAGACCCGCGATCTGGAGCTTTTTCACGTCCGCCTCAACCTTGTCCTTTTCGCCGCTGGACACGGCGGCCTTGCCTTCCGTGTGGACCTGCATCATCAGCTCGTTGGCCCGCTTTTTGTCGTACCCCAAAACGGTTTGGAATACGTAGGACACGTAGCTCATCAAATTGACGGGATCGTCCCATACGATGCACATCCACGGCAGATTCTCGCTCGCGGCCACATCAACTTCGATTCCTTCATCCAAGTCGGGCGTGGCCATGGGAGAGCTCATACGGACTTCGGGGTGTTGCGGCTTCATGCCTTATAGCCTAATCATTTTTCGCTGGCATTTTGGGCATTGGGTCTCCCCGCAGCTCACCAGGGTGGTGGCCCGGGTATGCTGAAAGCTTCTTAACCTGTGAGTAGTATCAGGCTCATGAATGACATAGCACGCTCTATCGATCGCTCCACCGCTTTGCTCACGGATAAATACGAGCTCACCATGCTGCAGGCTGCGCTTCGCGATGGCACCGCCCACCGCAACGTGACCTGCGAGGTCTTTTCCCGCCGCCTGCCCAATGAGCGTCGCTACGGCGTCGTCGCCGGCACCGACCGCGTGTTGCGCGCGGTAGAGGACTTCCGCTTCTCCCCCGAGCAGCTGGAACAGATGGATTTCCTGGATGAAGATACCCGACAGTACCTGCGCGACTGGCGCTTTTCCGGGCAGATCGACGGCTACCGCGAGGGCGAGCTGTATTTTCCCAACTCACCCATCTTGACCGTGCGCGGCACCTTTGGCGAGTGCGTGGTGCTAGAAACCATCGTGCTGTCCATCTTGAATGCCGATTCCGCCGTCGCCTCTGCCGCATCCCGCATGGTCACTGCCGCCGATGGCCGCCCCATTCTGGAGATGGGCAGCCGCCGCACCCACGAGTACGCGGCCGTAACCGCCGCCCGCGCCGCCTACCTCGCCGGGTTTACCGCCACCTCCAACCTGGAGGCAGGCTTCCGCTATGGCATCCCAGTATCTGGCACCGCCGCCCACGCCTGGACCTTGGCGCACACGAACCCGGATGGCACGAGCAATGAGGAGGCGGCCTTCCGCGCGCAAATCGATACCCTGGGCATCGATACCACCCTGCTGGTGGATACCTATGACATCACCAAGGGCGTCGAGACCGCCGTCAAGGTCGGCGGGCCGGAGCTTGGCGGGGTGCGCATCGATTCCGGTGACTTGGGTGCGGTGACCCGGCGCGTGCGCAAGCAGCTCGATGAGCTGGGCAATCACAATACCAATATCGTTGTTTCCTCCGATTTGGACGAGTTCGCCATTGCGGGTCTGCGCGGCGATCCCGTCGATGTCTACGGCGTGGGTACCTCCGTGGTCACCGGCTCTGGTGCCCCAACCGCGGGCATGGTCTACAAGGTCGTCGAGGTTGACGGCGTGCCGGTGGCCAAGCGCTCGTCGTCCAAGCAATCGGTGGGCGGGGCAAAGCGCGCGCTGCGCACCTACCGGTCTTCCGGCGTGGCGGTAGAAGAGGTCGTGTACCCCTTCGCCGCGCAGGCGCCGGATACGGGCCAGCTCACCACCCGCGAGTTGACCATCCCCTTGATGCGCGATGGGCACATCGTGGAGGATCTGCCCGATTTGGAGGCCTCCCGCACCTACTTGAATGAGGCCCGCAAGACCCTGCCGTGGGAGGGACTGGCGCTCTCGCGCGACGATGCCGCTGTGCCCACGCGAATGGTGGGCTTTAAGGACTAGGTCGCTAGACTGTGTGGGGTGAGTGACCCCGCAGATGAGCCCCTAAACCACGACACGGAAACGCTGCTAGGCGCGGCGGTGGATGCGCTCGGCGGCTCCCGCCGCGAGGGCCAGGTTCGCATGGCCAACGCGGTATCCAAGGCCTTGGAATCCGAGCGCCACCTCGCCGTCCAGGCGGGCACGGGTACGGGTAAATCCCTGGCCTACCTGGTTCCGGCCATCCGGCATGCGATGAACTCGGCTTCCACCGTCGTCGTCTCCACCGCCACGCTGGCCCTGCAGCGCCAATTGGTGGAGCGTGACCTCCCGCGGCTGGCGGAGGCGCTAGCCAATGTCATGGAGCGCACCCCCACCTTCGCCATCATGAAGGGCCGCAATAATTACGTATGCCTGAATAAGATCGCGGCCACCCCGGATGATCCGGAGGCTCTTATCGATGAGTCCGATATCTCCTACCGCGGCAAGGCCGTGCGCCGCATCCACGACTGGGCGCAGGAGACCGAAACCGGTGACCGGGACGATTTAGACTTCGGCGTGCCGGATTTGGTGTGGCGGGCGGTATCGGTGACCTCGAATGAGTGCTTGGGGGCTGGGCGCTGCCCGCACGGTGCGGATTGCTTCGCCGAAGAGGCCCGCCGGGCGGCTGCCGATGTCGATATCATCGTCACCAACCACGCCATGCTCGCCATCGACGCCATCTCTGAGGCCAATATCCTGCCCGAGCACGATGTGGCGATCATCGATGAGGCCCACGAGCTCGATGGGCGCATTACCTCCGTGTCCACGGCGGAGATTACTTCCCGCGCCATTAAGATGGCGGCGAACCGGGCAAAGTCACTGGGCAATGCCGGCAACCTGGCGGAGTTGGCGGATGAATTCGATGATCTGCTGCGCGTGCAGGAGCCCGGCAGGTGGACGGATTTGGATGAGACGTCGCAGGCACATTTGCGCGCGCTTGCCGACGAGTTCCTGCGCGTCAAATCCCTCATCTCCCGCGCCCCAGAAGGCGAGGCCAACGATGACCCAGAAAAGAATGCCGAGCGCCAAAACTTAAGCAATCACCTCACGGACCTGGCCGAGGCGATCGGGAGGATCTTGGAGGTCTTCGCCACCGATGATCCTGCCGCGCAGGACGATGTCGTGTGGTTGGAGGGTACCGATACACTCGCCGTCGCGCCGCTGTCTATCGCGCATATGCTGCGCGAGAACCTATTTGGGGAGCAAACGGTCGTGCTCACCTCGGCCACGCTGGCCCTAGGCAGGCGATTCGACGCTATGGCGGCACAATGGGGCCTGCCTTCCGGCACGTATGACACGCTCGATGCGGGAACGCCCTTTGACCCGGCGAAATCCGGCATCTTATATACCGCCAAACACCTCCCGGCACCGGGGCGCGATGGCCTGTCCGCCGAAACCCTGGAGGAAATATACGAGCTCATCATGGCCGCCGGCGGGCGCACGCTGGGGCTATTCTCCTCGCGCCGGGCGGCGGAAGAAGCCGCGGAGGCGCTCGCGCCGCGGTTGCCGTTTGACCTCTATGTGCAGGGGGAAGATGCCATCGGCACGCTGGTGGACAAGTTCTCCACGAAGGAAAACTCCTGCCTGTTTGGCACTTTAACCCTCTGGCAGGGCGTGGACGTGCCGGGGCCGTCGTGTTCGCTGGTCCTCATTGACCGCATCCCCTTTCCGCGGCCCGATAACCCGCTGCTGCAGGCCCGATCCCAGGCAGCCGATGCCGCCGGCCGCTCCGGGTTCATGGAGGTCTCCGCCAATCACGCGGCCCTCCTCATGGCGCAGGGATCCGGGCGGCTCTTGCGCCACGTAACGGACCGCGGGGTCGTCGCCGTGTTGGATAACCGGCTGGAATACAAGCGCTACGGCGCATTCCTCAAGGCGTCCATGCCGCGGTTCTGGCAAACCACGAACCCAGAGACGGTGCGCGGGGCGCTTAAGCGATTGGTCGCCGCAGCGCACACACGGTAGCCGAGTCCGGGGCGATCTCGGTAAACCCAGCGTCGATGATGACCACCGCGTCCTCCTGCGCGCAGGCGGTGCGAAATACCTCCGCGTCCACCTCGCGGACGGAAAGCGGGAAACCTTCTGCTGCCCAGGCGGCGGCTTCCTCTTGGCTCATGGCGGCGGCGAGCATCATCGAGCCATGGCCCACTTGGGCGGCGGCCTTGCCCGCGGTCATGGCGAGGCTGCGGTCGACGTAGATAATGGGGGCATCGGCAAGCGGAGGCCCTGGCTCGTCCATCGCGAGATCCGTATGACCAATCTGTAGCTTGCTGATTAGCGGGTCCACCTCCCCCACCGCCGAGGGTGCAAAAGCACGCGCGCGGTCATCGACGGTCACGCCAGGCAGTAGCTGCACATCGCGCCACGCCTTATTGCGCGCGCGGCGGGCGATCTTGCGGATGCGGTGGCCGTACCACTGCGCGAGCGCCGCGGCGAAGGCACCGTCCTCACCGGCGCGGTCATCCAGACAGGTGGCCACCACGGCGCGAGCGGCCGCGGCGAGCACCTCGCTGCGCGCCGGCGGATCCTGCTTGGGCAGGTGGAGCGCGATCTGCATCGCTTGCACGGTGGACGGATCCGCGGGGTCCTCGTGAGAATCCCGGGCGGCGCAGGCGGCAACGAGGCGTTGGTGCGCTATTTCGAATTTAGACATTGGCAATCCCCAGCATCGGTAGGACGGCGTCGAGGCGGCGCGGGGTGATGCAGGCATCAGCGGCCTCGCGCAGCGCAGGCTTCGCGTCAAAGGCAATACCCAGCCCGGCAGCGGTGACCATGGCGATGTCATTGGCGCCATCGCCCACAGCAACGGTAGACTCCATGCCGATTCCGGAATCGGCGGCGAATTCGCGCAAGAATTCCTCCTTGGCCTGGCGGTCGACCACCTGCCCAATCACCTTGCCGGTCAGCTTCCCATCGCGGATTTCGAAGGTATTAGCCCGCACGTAGTCGAGCTGAAGGTCTGTGGCCAGGCCCTCGAGTACCTGAATAAAGCCGCCCGAGACCACGGCGGTGCGGTGGCCCAAACGGTGGAGGGTTCCGATCGCTTCCCTAGCACCGGGCGTGAGCTCGATATCGCGGGCGACCTCATCGATGATGGAGGCATCTAGGCCCTCCAGCACCGCGACGCGCTCGCGCAGGGACTCCTCGAAGTCCAATTCGCCACGCATGGCGCGCTCGGTCACCGCGGCCACCTCTGCTTCCTTGCCCGCGTGGGCGGCGAGCATCTCGATAACCTCGCCTTCAATCAGCGTCGAATCGCAGTCGAAGCACACCAAGCGCTTGCCGCGATTGGCCAAGCTCTCGAGGGAGAAATCAATGCCGCGGTCCTTACCCACCTCCCTCAGCGCCCGCCGCGCCGAGTCCGCGTCTTCGAGCGACACAGTAAGTTCCACCGCGGAAAGGGAATCCAATGCTATCCGGCGCATGCGAAACGTCTCCCCTTTCACGGTCTCCTGCACCGCGCTAATGTCCTCGGCGGTAATCTCCGCGCCGATGATCGCGACGGCATAGCTTGGCGCAACGGACACCTCGTGTCCGAAGGGCGCCATGGCCTCGCGCACTCGTTCTTCTAGGGCAGCGTTACCGCACTGCGCGGTGAGGGCGAGGTGATTGGAGGGGGTGGCGAGGTGGACATCGGCAAGCGGGGCAGAGAAATCAGCCAACGCGGTAAAGAAAGCGGCGGCCGCCCCAGGCTCGTCCGGTCCGAAGCTAGTAATGGTCGTGGTTTCAGCTTGAATATTCACACCGGCCATTATCCCACAAACGCCAAAGCCGCCCTCCCTACCTCTGAGAGGCTGGGGAAGGCGGCTGTAGTCAGGAGTTAAAGTGCGGGCTTAGTGCTTGCCCACGTGAGCTTCCTCGCGCATGCGCTCAACCATGTGCGGGTAGTGCAGCTCGAATGCCGGACGCTCAGAGCGGATACGTGGCAGGGAGGTGAAGTTGTGGCCCGGAGGCGGGCAGGAGGTTGCCCACTCCAGGGAGTTACCGTAGCCCCATGGGTCATCCACGGTAACGACCTCACCGTAGCGCCAGGACTTGAAGACGTTCCAGACCAGCGGGATAACGGAAGCGCCGAGGACGAAGGAGAAGATGGTGGAAATCTGGTTGAAGACCGTGAAGCCATCAGACTCGAGGTAGTCGGCGTAGCGACGCGGCATACCCATGTTGCCGACCCAGTGCTGAATCAGGAAGGTGCCGTGGAAGCCGATGAAGGTCAACCAGAAGTGAATCTTGCCCAGGCGCTCGTCCAGCATGCGGCCGGTCATCTTCGGGAACCAGAAGTACAGGCCACCGAATGCGGAGAACACAACCGTACCGAACAGGGTGTAGTGGAAGTGCGCAATCAGGAAGTAGGACTCAGCCAAGTGGAAGTCCAGCGCCGGAGCGGCGAGCATGACACCGGTCATACCGCCGAAGAGGAAGGTAGCCATGAAGCCCATGGCCCAAATCATCGGGGTATCCCAGGTGATGTGGCCCTTCCACATGGTGCCGACCCAGTTGAAGAACTTCACACCGGTAGGCACTGCAATCAGGAACGTCATGAACGAGAAGAACGGCAGCAGGATGGCGCCGGTGACGAACAGGTGGTGTGCCCAGACGGCCATGGACAGCGAGCCGATGGCCAGGATGGCGAAGACCAAGCCGATGTAACCGAAGACCGGCTTGCGGGAGAAGACCGGGACGATCTCGGAGACAACGCCGAAGAACGGCAGCGCGAGGACGTAGACCTCAGGGTGGCCGAAGAACCAGAACAGGTGCTGCCACAGGATGGCACCGCCGTTAGCGGAATCGTAGATGTGGCCGCCCAGCTTGCGGTCATACAGCACGCCCAAGGCGGCTGCGGTCAGCAGCGGGAAGATCATCAGCACGATGGCGGAAGCGGTGAAGATACCCCAGCAGAAGACCGGCATGCGGAACATGGTCATGCCCGGTGCGCGCAGGGTCAGGATGGTGGTGATCATGTTGATGGCGGAGGCAATGGTACCGACACCGGTAGCACCCACACCGACGATCCACATATCGGCGCCGATACCGGGGGTATGTACGCCATCGGCAAGCGGCATGTACATGGTCCAGCCGAAGTCAGCCGCACCACCAGGGGTGATAAAGCCCAGCAGCATGACGACACCGCCGAGCAGGGTAACCCAGAAACCAAAGGCGTTCAGACGCGGGAAGGCCACGTCCGGCGCGCCGATCTGGAGAGGCAGGATGTAGTTACCAAAGCCCCAGACAACTGGCGTAGCAAACAGCAGCAGCATCACAGTGCCGTGCATGGTGAACAGCTGGTTGAACTGCTCATTGGACAGGAACTGCAGACCCGGGGTGAAAAGCTCCGCACGGATCAGCAATGCCATAAAGCCACCGAGGAAGAAGAAGCTGAAGGCCATGATCAAGTACATGATGCCCAGCTGCTTGTGGTCGGTGGTGGTTAAAAATACCCAAGCCTTTGAACCGGTCTTTTCCCTACCGGTTGGCTCTGGACGTGTGGGAGCGACGTAATCGTCGACCCGTGGCGCCACAGCGGTCATAGAATCCTCCTGAATAACAAAGTGTCAGCGGACTGGGTCCACCTACACCTAGGTTTACCTCGATTATATTAGGACATTTTCCCCTGTTCTTGCCAGCTTCCCTTAAAGGTCTGCCAGCTTGGGGGTATTCCCTCAATAACCACAACCGTCACATAGCCCCTGCACGTGGGGCGGGCATCATTTAAGGCCTACGTTCTCTCACCCAGGTTGTGGTGTCGCATGTCACAGCGTGCGCCAGATACGCAGGTCAAAAACCGAAAAACGCACCCCCGCTCGTTATCAACCTTTCGGTTGAGGTTAAAGCGAGGGTGCGCGGGAAAGGTTAGAAGTCCCAGTCGTCATCCGTGGTGTCCTCGGCCTTGCCGATGACATAGGACGAACCCGAACCGGAGAAGAAGTCATGGTTCTCATCGGCATTGGGCGAAAGAGAAGACAAGATGGCCGGCGAGACGCGGGTCTCATCGGCCGGGAAGAGGCCCTCAAAGCCCAAGTTATTCAGGGCCTTATTGGCGTTGTAGCGCAGGAAGCGCTTGACGTCTTCGGTCCAGCCCAGCTCGTCGTAGAGATCCTCGGTGTAGTCGATCTCGTTGTCATAGAGCTCGAAGGCCAGGTCGAAGGTGTAGTCCTTCAATTCTTCCTGGCGCTTTTCATCCAGCTTCTTGTATTCCTGCTGGAATTTATAGCCAATGTAGTAGCCGTGCACGGCCTCATCGCGGATGATCAGCCGGATGATATCGGCGGTATTGGTCAGCTTCGCGCGGGAAGAGAAGTACATCGGCAGATAGAAGCCGGAGTAGAACAAGAAGGACTCCAGCAGCGTGGAGGCCACCTTCTTCTTCAACGGATCATCGCCGTTGTAGTAGGACAAGATGATCTTCGCCTTCTTCTGCAGGTTCTCGTTCTCCTCGGACCAGCGGAAGGCGTCATTGATCATCGGCGTGGAGGCCAAGGTCATAAAGATATTGGAATAGGACTTGGCGTGCACCGACTCCATGAAGGCAATATTGGTATATACCGCTTCCTCGTGCAGGGTCTGCGAATCCGGCAGCAGGGAGATCGCGCCCACCGTGCCCTGGATGGTATCCAGCAGCGTCAGGCCGGTGAAGACCCGCATGGTGGTTTCTTTTTCTTTTTCCGTCAGCGTCTTCCAGCTGGGGAGGTCATTAGAGACTGGGACCTTTTCCGGGAGCCAGAAATTACCGGTCAACCGCTCCCATACCTCGAGGTCTTTGTCATCGGGGATGGTATTCCAGTTGATAGCTTTTACCGGGCTGTCATGACTAGCAACGTAGTCATCGTATTCGTGCGACACGCGATGTCACTCCAATGCTTCACTGTGTAGAATTTCGAGTCCCAGCATACCCAATGCCGCCCCGCCTCAGCCCGCCGCACCGCGCCTATATTAAAAGCGCAGTGCACAGCCAGGAAAGGACGCCCTCACCATGGCAGAAACCACTCCCCTTTTAGGCCCTGTAGTAGACCAACTGGGCACGGATATAGTCAGCGGAGACATGGCGGAAGGCACGCGGTTTCGCCTTGGGGACATCGAAAAGCGTTTTGGCATCTCCCGCACCGTGGCGCGCGAGGCCATGCGCACCCTCGAGCATCTAGGGATGGTTTCCTCTGGGCGCCGGGTGGGCCTCAAGGTGCTGCCGCGCGGTAGCTGGGCGGTCTATGATCCCGCCGTTATTTCGTGGCGGCTGGGCCACGATAGAACGCGCGTGGAACAGGTCGCGCGCCTCAACGAGCTGCGCCTTGGCATCGAACCGGTGGCGGCGCAGCTTGCCGCGCGCAATGCCAGCCCACAGCAGCGCCGCGAATTGCTGCGGCTAGCAGGAAGGCTCAGCGAGCTCGAGACCACCCCTTCCCCACGGGTGGGCGAAGAACTCGAAACCGACCTGCAATTCCATACCCTCATCCTGGAGGCCTCCGGCAATGAGATGATCGCCGCGCTGGCGCCAGCCTTGCTGGCCATCTTGAAGGGCAAGTCCGTCTTTGGTTCCCGCAAGCGGGATCCGATTCGCGGCACGACGCAGCTACATATGGATTTAGCGCGGGAGATTGACGCGGGCGAAGCCGAAGCCGCCGAGCGTACCTCCCGCGCTATCCTGGACCGCGCCCGCGCTTAGAGCATGCAGGAAACGCAGCCCTCGATCTCGGTGCCTTCCAGGGCCATCTGGCGCACGCGGATGTAGTACAAGGTCTTAATGCCCTTGCGCCAAGCGTAAATCTGCGCCTTATTCACATCGCGGGTGGTGGCGGTGTCCTTAAAGAACAGCGTCAGCGATAACCCCTGGTCCACGTACTTGGTGGCCTCAGCGTAGGTATCAACGATCTTCTCGTAGCCAATCTCGTACGAGTCCTTGAAGTACTCCAAGTTGTCGTTATCCATATGCGCTGCCGGGTAGTACACGCGGCCGATCTTGCCCTCCTTGCGGATTTCAATCTTGGAGGCGATCGGGTGGATGGACGAGGTGGAATTGTTGATATAGGAAATCGAGCCCGTCGGCGGCACCGCCTGCAGGTTGCGGTTGTAGAGGCCGTGCTTGGCGACGTCCTCCTTCAGCTCCGCCCAGTCCTCTGCGGTGGGGGTGTAGATGGAGGAGGCATCGAAAAGAGCCTTGACCTTTTCCGTGCGCGGCTGGAACTCCGCCGGATCGTAGGAGTCGAAGAACTCGCCGCTGGCGTAGTCGGATTCGGGGAACTCGGTAAAGGTCGTGCCGCGCTCGCGGGCGATCTTATTGGAGGCGCGCAGGGCGGCGTACATGATGGCCGCGAAGTAGGCGTTGGTGAAGTCCAAGCCCTCCTCGGAGCCGTACTCGATGTGCTCGCGGCCCAAGTAGCCGTGCAGGTTCATCTGGCCCAGGCCGATGGCGTGCGAGTCATCGTTGCCCTTGCGCACGGATGGAACGGAATCGATGGAGGTCTTATCCGCCACCGAGGTCAGCCCGCGAATCGCGGTCTCCACCGTTTGGGAGAAGTCCGGCGAGTCCATGGTCATGGCGATATTCAGCGAACCCAGGTTGCAGGAAATATCGTTGCCCACCTGGTCATAAGAAAGATCCGCATTGAGCTCGGAAGCGGAGTTGACCTGCAAAATCTCCGAGCACAGGTTGGACATATTAATGCGGGAGGTCTTGACCGGATTGGCGCGGTTTACCGTATCTTCATACATGATGTACGGGTAGCCGGACTCGAACTGCAGTTCTGCCACGGTTTGGAAGAAGTGGCGCGCGTTGATCTTCTTCTTCCGGATGCGCGGGTCCTCGACCATTTCTTCGTAGTGCTCGGTAACGGAGATATCGCCGAAGGCCTTGCCGTAGACGCGCTCGACGTCGTACGGCGAGAACAGGTACATATCGTCGTTGTTCTTGGCTAGCTCGAAGGTGATATCCGGGATCACCACGCCCAAGGACAGGGTCTTAATGCGGATCTTTTCATCCGCGTTCTCGCGCTTGGTGTCGAGGAAGTTCATGATGTCCGGGTGGTGGGCGTTGAGGTAGACCGCGCCCGCGCCCTGGCGCGCACCGAGCTGGTTGGCGTAGGAGAATGCATCCTCCAGCATCTTCATCACTGGGATGACGCCGGAAGACTGGTTCTCGATGTGCTTGATCGGCGCGCCGGATTCGCGGATATTGGACAGCAGCAGGGCCACGCCGCCGCCGCGCTTGGACAGCTGCAGCGCGGAGTTGATGGAACGGCCGATGGATTCCATATTGTCTTCGATGCGGAGCAGGAAGCAGGAAACCAATTCGCCGCGCTGCTGCTTGCCGGCATTTAGGAAGGTCGGCGTGGCGGGCTGGAAGCGGCCAGTCATGATTTCATCGACGAGATGCTCTGCTAGTTCGGCATCGCCATCGCCAAGGAAAAGCGCGGTCATGGAAACCCGGTCCTCGAAGCGCTCCAAGTACCGGCGGCCGTCGAAGGTCTTCAGCGTGTAGCTGGTGTAGTACTTATAGGCGCCAAGGAAGGACTTGAAGCGGAACTTATAAGAGTAGGCGCGCTTGAATAGGGACTTGATGAACTCGAAGTCATAAGCCTCAATGACCGCTGGGTCATAGTACTTATTGCGCACCAGGTAATCGATCTTTTCTTCCAAGTCGTGGAAGTAGACCGTGTTCTGATTAACGTGCTGCAAGAAGAACTGATTGGCGGCCTCGCGGTCCTTATCAAATTGAATCTTGCCGTCTCCGTCGTAGAGATTCAGCATGGCGTTGAGCGCGTGGTAATCCAGCTGCTCTTCCTGCGATACTGGCTCTGCTACGGTCTTTCCCAATTGCGTACTCACAGCTGACGCGGCCTTTCTTAAAATCAGGATTCTATTAGGTGTGTCGCACCGCGGCTAGGCTGCCTCATCCAGTCCCAACTGGGAAGCATTAGCCAGCAGGCCTTCGCGACAAATTTTTATATCTTCATCGTTTCCGAGCAACTCGAAACGATATACATAGGGCACCTTACATTTGGCGCTGATGACGTCACCAGCCTTGCCAAAATCGGCGCCGAAGTTGCTATTTCCTCCGGCGATAACCGCCCGAATAAAACTGCGGTTGTGCTCATTATTAAGGAATCTAATTACCTGCACCGGTACGGGCCGGGAGTTTTGGTGGCTAATGGAGGCTCCCCCGCCGTAGGTGGGGCACACCAAGACGAAAGGCTCGTTGACCACTAGCGGCTCATCGGTGCGGCGCAAAGGGATTCGCGCGCTAGGAAAACCTAGCTTCTGCACGAACCGGTGCGTATTTTCCGTAGTAGAGGAAAAATACACGACCAACATGACGGCACCTCCCTCCTCGGCTACTTACGCAGAGGCGGCTAGCGCGGCAAGGTTCTTGATGCGGTCAGGGCGGAAGCCGGACCAGTGCTCGCCGTTGGCTTCCACGACGGGTGCCTGGACGTAGCCCAAAGCCATAATGTAGTCACGGGCTTCATCGTCCACGGTGACATCTACCACGTTGTAATCCAGACCCGCGCGATCAAGGGCCTTCTTGGTGGCGTTGCACTGAACGCAAGCGGGCTTGGTGTAGACGGTGATAGACATAATAACTCCCTAAAATCCTTTTGCGAGATAGCTTTTGCTCGTAGAAAGCGGAGGTTCTGACCCCTTTTCGGGCCACTTCCTGCACCGCTCTGAGCGACACCAACGACACTATACTTTGGGGGGATTGACCGCAACTAACACAACATATAGTAGTTACACCCATGATATTCCCAGGAGGGCCAGGGGCGAGACCCCACATGTTGACCACCCCGGCACCCAACCGTGAAACTACACGCCTGACATTCCTGCGGGTTTACCTTCTATTCACCTAAACATGTGGCAAAGTTCACATTCCGGCGTCGAGGCGTAGAAACGAAAAATCCGCCCCGCTCCGAACGCTCGGAGGAGGCGGACTTCCTTAAGTTTCAATTAGCCCTGACGAGCCTTGAAACGGGGATCCTTCTTGTTGATCACGAAGACCTTACCGTGGCGGCGAATAACCTGGGCGCCCGGCTTCTTCTTCAGCGACCGAAGGGACTTACGGACCTTCATCGGGCGCTCCTTTCGTTATGCGCAATCTACATGCGGTTGAGTAAATAAAGCACGGACTGGGAATCCCCAGCCATGACACGAGGAATAATTTTACCTCACGCGGCCATTAAGACCAAAACACTAGGGCTTAATGGGGTGCGGATTCCCGCGAGTAGCGGGATTTCATCTCCTCGCCTACCTCATCCAGGCTACGTCCCATGGTCTCTGGTACCAAAATGCGGGTGTAGCCGATGGCGATGAGCCCCAGCACGCCGAAGACGCCAAAGGCCACCGGGCCGGTGAGCCACTCCACCAGCGGCAGGAAGTACTGGGCCACGGCCCAGTTGGTGGCCCACAGCGAGAGCCCAGCGATGCCCATGCCGAGGCCACGCACCTGCAGGGGTACGAGCTCAGAGATAAGCAACCAGGTCGTCGGCGAGACCGCTGCTTGCTGGAAGGCAATGAACGAGGCCATAAAGACCAGCGAGACCATCGCCATCGTGGTGGAATCGGCGGCGTGCGAGTACGCCACGGACAAGATGAAGAGCGAAATCACGTTGCCGGTCAGGCCGATAAGCAGCAGGCGCTTGCGGCCGATGCGGTCGACCACCTTGAGGCCCACCCAGCAGGCGATGACGGAGACCACACCAATGACAATCGAGGTATAGACCGAGTTGGTGGTAGAAATCCCCACCTGGCTCATCATGGTGGGCGCGAAGTAGACGATGGCATTAACGCCGGTAATCTGCTGGGTCAGGCCCATCAGCATGGCGAGCAATACCGTCACCTGCATCCAGCGATTGGCCTTCAGTGCCTTCCACTCGGAGCCGCTGGAACGGCGCGCCGTTTCTTGGGAGGTAAGCTCTGCCAGATCCATCCCGGCGCGGCCTGCAACCTCACGGGCCCGCGACATCTTGTCGTGCGTGGCCAGCCAGACTGGGGTCTCTGGCAAGAAGAGCATGCCCACGGCGAGGGCCGCGCCCGGTACGGCCGCAAGCCCCAGCATCCATTCCCAGCTTTCCGTGGGCGCGAGGGCAGAATTTACAAGGTAGGCCAAGAGCTGGCCTACCACGATCAGCAGGGTATTCAGGGAGACCATGCGCCCGCGAATCTTGGCCGGCACCATCTCTGAGATATACATGGGCGAGACAATGGATACCGCACCAACGGCAAAGCCCAGGAAGGTACGGGCCGTGGCCAGCATGGTCACCGATCCAGCCAGCGCGCACCAGATGGAGCCCAAAACGAAAATGATGCCGCCGGCAATCAGCGTAAAGCGGCGGCCAAACCGGTCCGCGATGCGGCCTGCGGTCAGGGCACCCACCGCGGCACCCACCAGCAGCATGGAGGTCACCCAGCCCTCTTGGTGGGCGGTCATATTAAATTCCGGGGTGATATACAGCAAAGCACCGGACATCACGCCGGTGTCGTATCCAAATAATAAACCGCCAAGGGCGGCAATTCCTGCAACTACCTTGACATAACTTTCTTTATTCACAGCACGCAATTGTGTCAGGAGACTACGATGAACGTCATGTCACCCGATGCCGAAAACTTGCAACAATCCATCATAAAACAGCTGGATGTACGCCCCTTTATCGATCCAGAAGAGGAAATTGCCCGTCGCGTGGATTTCCTCGTGGAATACTTGAAAATGACCCATGCCAAAGGCTACGTGCTAGGCATTTCCGGCGGCCAGGATTCCACCTTGGCGGGAAAACTCACCCAGCTAGCGGTAGAGCGGGTAGAAAGCGCCGAATTTTGGGCCGTGCGCCTGCCCCACGGCACGCAGGCGGATGAGGATGATGCCCAAATCGCCCTCGATTTCATCCAGCCCGATCACCGGCTCACCGTTGATATTCAACCGGCCACCGCGGCGCTAAGCCACGAGGTCGCCCGTGCGGTAGGCCAAGATTCCTTGAACGATTTCAACCGCGGCAATGCCAAGGCGCGCCTGCGCATGACCGCGCAATATGCCATCGCCGGCGAGGTGGGCGCGCTCGTTGTGGGCACGGACCACGCCGCCGAAAACGTCACCGCGTTCTACACCAAGTGGGGCGATGGCGCGGCAGACCTACTCCCTCTGGCCGGGCTGAATAAGCGCCAAGGCGCGGCTTTGCTCAAGCACCTGGGCGCGCCGGAGTCCACCTGGTCCAAGGTCCCTACCGCGGATTTGGAAGACGATAAGCCGCAGCTTCCCGATGAAGAGGCGCTCGGCGTTACCTACGCCCACATCGATGACTACTTAGAGGGCAAGGCGGTTCCCGATGCCGCCCGCGAGCGCATCGAGACCCTGTGGCACCGCGGCATCCACAAGCGCCAAATGCCCCAGGGGCCAACCGCCTAGGCCAGCGCCTCCAGCGTGGCAAGAGCCGCGCGCTCCAGCGGCCGGTTATACGCCGAGCCGTGGGTCAGCGCGTGCACGGCCAGCGGGTGCAGTTGGTGCATGGGAATCCAGGTTTCAATATCTTTCGGCGCCCCATAGCCGCGGAAGATTTCTTCTATATAGGGCGCGCCGAATAGCGCCAGCATGCCCAAGTCAGTGTGCGGGTGCCCGCCGTGGGCGGCGGGATCGATCATGATGCCACCCTGGGCATCGAAAAGCAGGTTGCCCGCCCACAGGTCACCGTGGATGCGCGCGGGCGCCACGTCCCAGCTGCGGGCGGCAATGGCATCGCAGGCCCGCTTGACCAGGTCCCGCTGCGCGGTGCTGATTCCGGCCGGCTCCGCAAAGGGCAGCACGCGCTGCTGGGTATAAAATTCACCCCAGTTATCGGTGGGCGTGCACTCCTGTTCAATGGTGCCGATGAAGTTTTTGCCTTCCCATCCCTCCGGCGCGCTGCCAAAAGCCGCGGCCCCGGCGCGGTGCATGCGCGCGAGCTCCGCACCAAACTTCCGCGCGGCCTCTGGGGTGGGCGCTACCTCGTCAATGCGCTTGGTTACGATTTCCTTCCCGTCCGCGCGCACGACGGTGACTACCGCATCCGTGGCTTCCGCCAGCCACCGCAATCCGGCGGCTTCGGCGCCTGCTTGATCTTCATCGCGTACTCGCTTCGAGAAAGTCTGCATACCCGCCAGCATAACGATTTTCGCTACTCCATTTTTGCTTGTCCCAGAAAACCTTTAGGATCATCGTGGCCTTAATCATCCCCTATCAGTGTGGTTTCCGTCCCTGCGGAAGCCTTGAGGTACACCATGAAAAACTTCAGTAAACTTGCCGCGATTGCCGCTTGCACTGCCGCACTCGTGGGAGGCAGCACCGTCGCTACCGCGGCCGTGCCTGGCAATACGGTCCTGACTGGCGATAGCGTCGTCGCCAACCCTAATTTCCTTGATTACGCGCAAAACCGCGCCGGTATAAAAGCAAACACCAAGGTCGGTTGCATTACCGATAACTCCATCGCCAACGAAATGACGCGGGTATCCGGTGCGCATGTGGATCAATACCAGTGCGCCGGCGCATCCTTTGGCACCGGCGGCCAGCACATCGATGACACCCTGCGCACGGCCGCCCGCAACGGGGATCTCAACCCCGAGACTAGGAATGTTGTCATCCACGCCGGCGCAAATGACACTTACCCGCACAAGGACAATATCGCGGCTTCCGAGCACTTCCTGCGCACCGGCATGCGCAGCGCCATCGATGTCGCCCACCACTTTGCGCCGAATGCGAAGGTAACCATCGTGGGATACCCGCGGGTCTCCAATAACAACTCCGCGTGCCTGACCTCTGCCACCATCCCGATTCCGGCTAGCAGGGTTGCTTCTACCGAAGAGCGCCTGCAAAACACCCTGCGCGAGGTAGCCGAGCAGAACGGCGCTTCCTTCTTGGACGCTCACCCGATTTCCACGGGCCACGATAACTGCTCTCCTGACCGCTGGTGGGTCAACCTAGTAGACCCGCTGCCACCGGCACCAGGTAACCTGCCGCTGCACCTCAACGCCAACGGCACCCACGCGCTGGGCGAACTCATCGGCCACTCGCTGAAGTAAGGAAAAAGAGTCTCGAGAAGCTATCTAGCCTCTCGAGACTCTTAATTTGTGGAGCTAACGGGATTCGAACCCGTGACCCCCACACTGCCAGTGTGGTGCGCTACCAGCTGCGCCATAGCCCCATATACGAGGTGCAACCCTGTGGGCCGCAACTCGTATGAATATACATGGCAAGTATTTAACTCACCAAATCGCCTGCTACTTGGTGGCGACGTCTACCCAGTCATTCAAAGACTGACCAGAATCTTTATCCGGAATATCCTTGCCGTTTTGGACAACGCGCGGCGAGGAAACGGAACCGGTTTCCTTATTCAGCTTGTCGTAGTTGGCCTTTGCCATCTTATTACCTTGCTTGATATCCACGTTCTTGATGGAATCAACCACGTCATCCTCGGCGCCAAGTTCCTTTGCTTGGTCAGCGATGTCCTCGATGCCCCACTGGGGGACAACGCTCTGCTGGTTTTGCATCATGTAGTCACGCAAATTCCAGTAGGTCTTCACATCGCCGGACTTTGCCAATTCTGATATGGCTGCGGCGGCCTTAGTTGAGTAACCATCCTGGTTTTCAACATCCTTACCGTCCAAGAAGTTCAGCGTACGCACGTGGACGACCAGCTTGCCATCCTCAATTGCCTGCTTCATCTCCTCATCGGTGCTTTTCGCCAGGTCCGCGCAGTGGGGGCAGGAGAAGTCTTCGTACAGGTCTACCTCTGGAGTATCGTCATCGGCCGCATCGGACTTCAGGGTAATCGCGTTGTCCTTATAGTCCATGGACATGTTGACGTCTTGCACCTCGATTTCATTGGCCTGCTTGCCATTCCACACGATGTAGCCAATGACCACGGCGATAATGACGAGTAGGACGCCGACGCCCCAGATGAAACCATTGCCAGACTTGGCATTCGGGTCACTTACTTTGCTCATTTAAACCTTGCCTGTTGATACTTTCGGACTCTTGCAACCTACTGTGCCCACCGCTACGGGTGGAGCGCAAATTTCGTGAACGGGCGTTTGATGGTCCATGCGGTAAGGGCGAGGAAGGCGGCATCGCGAAGCAGCGTCAGCCCATAGTTCATGCCCGGCTCCGCAGTAGCGTCACCAGCACCAAAGCACCCGCAATCGATATCCAGCCCACGCAGCCATGCCTGCAGGATGCCGACCATGAAAAGCACCATGACCACGGCCGCTACCTTGGAAGACTCGCGAAGGAAAATCCCCAGCAAGAGCAGCATTCCACCCACTAGCTCCAGCGGCCCAATGAGCTGGGCCAGATACCCAGACCATTCCGGCGTGAAAATCTCATAGGCCTTGATGGATTGCATGGTATCCAGCGGGTGCGCCATCTTTTCTACACCGGCGATGATCCACACCACGGCCATGCCAAAGCGGGCGATAAAGCTCACCACATCAAACGCGTTATTCACGCCGATTAGTTTAGCGTTTAACCTCCCCTTTTCGGATACAAACCCCTGTGCTTTTCCTGAGACTTCGCCCACTATGATGTACCCCATGCCGCACTCCCTCATCGTCGGTTCCGGTGCCGCACTCGGCGCCGGTGCCCGCTACCTCTTAACCATCGCTCTCGGCGGCGGAATGCTCCCGCTCCTCATCCTTAATATCGTCGGCAGCGCGCTGATGGGATATACCCGCCCCGGCCCCTTCTGGGGAACCGGATTCTTGGGTGGGTTTACCAGCTTCGCCAGCTTTGCTTTCTTCACCGCGGAGTCCCACTGGAGCATCGCCCTGGCCTATGTCGCGGCCACGCTCGTGGGCTGCACCGCCGCCTACCTTGCTGGGGATAAGCTGCGATGAACCTGCTCTTCGTCCTTATCGGCGGCTTTTTCGGCGGCGCGGCGCGCTACGGCTTTACCCGCCTGCTGCCCTCGCCGTATTGCACCTTCGCATCCAATATCCTGGGTTCCTTGGTCTTCGGCCTGGCGGTGGGCTTTGCGCAGCTTGCCGATGCCCCCTTCGCCCATCCCCTCTTCGCCCTCGGCCTCGCCGGTGGCCTGTCCACCTGGTCCACCATGGCAAAAGAGCTAGGAGAAATGGTCAAGCAGCGGCACTGGTGGCCGCTGTGCAAATATCTATTCTGGACCATCGGGATCGGCGTGGTCCTCGCCTGGCGCGGAGTAATGTGGGCCGGCCTTATCTATCACGGGATTTAGGTAGGCAACTCCCAGCTTTCTGCTAAACACATTTCCCCAGCACAGGCCTACCATTTCCGGTGTGAACTTCTTTATGAACTTGCCGTTGGCCGAGCCCGTCAACGGAGTCATATTCCTCCTCATCCTCGTCATTGCGGCGATTATCGTTATTGCCCAAAAGAAGGTGTGGCCACTAGCCATAGCCGTTATTGCCTGCGGCATCGCCTGGTTCTTCCTCCGCCACTGGGAAGTCCCCTGGCACATCTACCTAGCCTCCGTAGTCCCCTTGGCCGCGCTCCTTCGCAAGCCCAAGGTGGTCACGGTGGTGGCGGGTATCTTTTCGATCCTCGCCACCGTCGGCTTGGTCAATATGGAATACCAGACCTATCCGGATGTCGGTTCCTTGGATCCTCGCCCAGTGGCGAAGGAAATGAACTACAACGAATTCACCTCCACCCATTCAGGCGCCGCCATCGTCCACGTCGATCTCCCCGGCACCGCCTCCCATTTCTCCCCGCGCACCGCCACGGCGTATATTCCACCTGCTTATTGGACGGATCACAATCTCCCAGTCCTCATGCTCCTCCATGGAAACCCCGGCGGCCCGGATCAGTGGTTCGGTTCGGGGGAGGCGGCCGAAACCGCCGATCAATTCCAAGCGGCCAATGGCGGGCGCAGCCCCATCGTCGTCTCCGTTGATGCCACTGGCTCTGAAACCGCGAACCCCATCTGCGCCGATAGCGATGTTGCCCAAGTCATGACCTATCTTACCCAGGATGTTCCCCACGCCATTAAAAAGAAGTTCCAGGTCAATCCCGACCAGCACACCTGGACAGTCGGTGGTCTTAGCTATGGCGGAACCTGCTCGCTGCAGATAGCCACCACTCACCCCGCTGCCTTTGGCTCGGTAATCGATATCTCCGGTGAGGCGGAACCTACCATCGGCAACCATTCCGCCACGGTGCACAAATTCTTCCACGGTGATGAAGCTGCCTATAACAATCAAGACCCCGCTCACCTATTGGAACGCAAGCGCTATGACAACCTGCAGGCCATTTTCATTGCCGGGGACGATGATGCTCAGTCCGTCACCGCCTTGCGCTCGCTTGCGGATAAAGCCCGCGCCGCTGGAATGAAGACCTACTACGGCACCCGCCCGGGCGGCCATTCCTTCCAGGTCTGGCGCCCCGCCTTGCGCGAGTCCTTTGCGTGGGCGGCAACCCGCGGCGGCCTACAGGTAGACCGCGATCCCTTCGATGGAATTGGAGAAAATGATGTTCGTTCTTAGAAAGTTTCCCGTATCCATCGGCCTGCTGGCGGTGATGTGGTCGCTGCACCTCGTTGATTTCCCTTTGAAGCCGTGGCTCACGCTGACTACGGCGCATCCAGGCGCCTCCATCATCTTGACCGTGCTCATCGTCATCTGGCTCGCCCCTGCCGAGTGGCGACTCGGCTCCGCCTACACGCTCCTAGCCGGCCTTGCGGCGACGGCGATTGGGGTGCCGTTAACGCTGGGCATCGCCAAGCAGTGGCCCGATAGCACCGCGTACCTTAGCCCGATTGGTTTCATCGTCGGGGCTGCTGGGTTTGCCTCCGCGTTCATGCCGCGCTTGTGGCGCCGCCGCTTCCGCATCACCATCGTCTCCTTGACCGCGACATACGTGCTGTATTCCGGCACGCTTTCCGATGCCCTCGGCATCATCACCGCCGTAATCTCCATCACCGCCGGCCAACTGCTCATGAAGCCTGCCCCTGATACTCCGTCGATCCGCGAGCGGCGCGTGCTCATCGCCGTGTGCGTGGCCTGCGTGGCGATAGGCCCAGCCTTCATCGTTTTGGACCCGCTGGCGCAAGGGCCCTTCTCCGAGGTCACGCGACTGCTATGGGAGCCCAACTCAGACACCCTGGACCTCGCCCGCGCCCATGGCATCGGCCCGATGGTGGCTAACCTACTTCCGCTCATCCTGCAGCTCGTTTTTTGTTTCGGCCTAGTGCGCGGGCGCATCACCGCGTGGCGGCTCGCAGTAGCCTCCCAGGTCATAGCCCTAGCACTGCTCACCTACCAGCTATGGAACACTAACCCTTCTATCCCCAGCCTCATCCCCGTTACGCTGCCATGGTTGTGCGTCCTCGGAATCTTGCTAGCTAACCGCAGGTTATTCCGCACCCATGAAAACCGTACGTATCTCCTAGAAACGGTACTGCTGAGCACCCTCATTGCGCTGGTTGGGGCCGGATTGTGGATTGGTATCGCGCTGCTGCACGACCCACTTCCCCGCGTGCTCGCTGAAACCCCGTTACGCTTCCTGCCCACCATCGTGGCCATGATCCTGTCCCACTACGTCATCCCGGCTTCCTCCATATCGTGGTTCGTCTATGAATGGATAGGCAATGCCTTCTGGATCTTTGTCGCCTTCCGCCTCTACCGCGGCTTTTCCCGGCCCACTGACCCCGCGCACGAGGAGGATCTCCGCACCGCGCGACGCCTCCTCGAGTCCGGCACCGGGGACCATTTATCTTTTATGACGCTATGGAAATCTAATCGTTATTTCTTCCACGAAGATTCCTACGTTGCCTACCGCGTATCCAACGGAATCGCCTTAACCCTGGGCTCTCCTATTGGCAACGACATCAGCGCCGAATTTTCCGCCTTTGCCTCCGATCAAGGCTGGGACGTGGCGTGGTATTCCGTGGGGGCGGACTTCGCCGCGTCCCATCCCGAGCTCAAGAACGTCCAGGTTGCGGAAGAAGCCGTTTTACCCTGCCGCACCGTGGAGTTTAAGGGCAAAAAATTCCAAAACATCCGCACCCCCCGCAATAAGGCCGTAAAAGAAGGAATTCACACCCGCTGGACCTGCTGGAATGACATTGATCTTGCCACCATTGCCAAGATAACCGCGCTGAGTGAGGAATGGGTGGCAGACAAGGCCCTCCCCGAAATGGGTTTTACCCTCGGCGGACTAGAAGAGATGAAAGTCCCCGGCACCCGCCTCCTTGTAGCCGAAGACCAAGACGGTACGCTCCACGGCCTGACCAGTTGGATGCCGGTCTTTGAAAAAGGTTGCATAGCGGGATACACGCTCGACGTCATGCGCCGCAATGAACATGGATTCAAAGGTGTCATGGAACTACTTATTTCAGAAGCCATGCTCATCGCCCACTCCGAGGGCTGCGCCTGGATTTCTTTATCCGGCGCTCCCCTCGCCGGCGAAGCCGCAGCGCCAACGTGGCTCGATAACCTCCTGCACCGGCTAGGCAAAGAAGTAGAGCCCTTATATGGATTCCAAAGCCTGGCAGCAAGCAAAAAGAAGTTCCAGCCCGAAGAGCACCCTTGGTTCCTGTGCTACGACGACGAGCTGAAACTTCCTAATATCGGTCTAGCGACCGTGCACGCCTACCTTCCAGACCTCAAGACCACGGATGCGGTCAAGGCCTGGATGTCCAAGCATTAATCCGCAATCGCCTCCAGCGGCGGCGTCTTAGCCGCGCGTTGCGAAGGCCATACCGCTGCGATGACGCCCACAATGGCGGATCCCAGCAGCATGATCACCAGCATGCCCCACGGAACCTCGGCACCCCCAAGGCCTTGGTCATTCAGAATCTCAATGAAGGACCAGCCCAAGCCGAGGCCGATGAGGATGCCCATGATCGCGCCAAAGAGCGAAATCTGCACCGACTCCAGCGTAATCATCCGGCGGATTTGGCGGCGCTGCGTACCCACCGCACGCAACATGCCAATCTCCTGGCGGCGCTCGATAACACCCAAGGTCAAGGTGTTGACAATGCCCAGCACGGCAATGATCACGGCGAGTGCGAGAAGACCATAGAGGATAGCCAGCATCCGGTCGATGGCGCCAGCGGCCTGACCCGCGTATTCCTTACCAGTATTGACCTGCACCACCACGAGGTCCTTGACGGCATCCTCGAGGTTCTGGCGCAGCTCTTCCTTGTCATAGCCTTCTTGACCTAATACACCCACCATCTGCACAGAGAATTCTCCGTCAGCGGCGACTTCTTCTGCCACGTCCTGCGAAACCACCATATTTTGAATGGCCTCGATGGGCTCAAAGGTGCCGACCAGTTTGGCTTCCGCAGTCTTGCCCGGCTTGCTGCCGGTGACCTCGTAGGTCTCTCCTACCTTCCAGCCATTTTCTTTGGCGAAGTCTTCCGTGGCGGCAAAGCCGCCTTCAATATTGGCATCGCCTTCCACCATGTTCATCGCCAGCATCGAGGTGGGGTCAGCATCCACCGTCACGGTGAACAACCCGCCGGCGCCAAAGTCCAAGGAGGCCTGACCGTCCACGGCAACCGGGGCCGAGCCAACGGTAATGACCTTATCCACACCGTCTGCCTCTGCGGCACGCTCGCCGGTTTCCTTCGGCGTCGGGAAGTTTCCGGAGCTCGGGCCGGACAAAATATAGTCCGACGTAATATTTTGGTCCACGGTATCAGAGATGGAGGCCTTCATTGTCTGGCCCAGCATGCCGATGCTCGTGACCAATGCCACGCCCAAGGTCAGGGCAAAGGCCGTGGCGGCAGTGCGGCGCGGGTTACGCCGAGAGTTGGTAGCGGCCAGCTTGCCGATGGACCTGAAAGGCGCCCCAATAGCCTTGCCCAGCGTTGGTACTAGCGGCAAAGAGAGCGCCGGTCCTGCCAAGAAGAAGCCGATAATCACCCCGACGGCGCCGAGGCCGACGAGGATGGCGCGGACGTTCGTTTCGGCATCGCTAAGCACGCCCGCAAACGCCGCAATAATGCCGCCAATCATGAGGATCGCACCGAAAATCGTGCGGACCTTCAGCGAAGAACCGGAGGCCGACTCCGTCGTGCGCATCGCTTCAACCGGCTCCACGGCACCCGCGCGCCGCGCCGGAGCCCATGCGGAGACCACAGTGACAATCGTGCCCAAAATGATCGGAACTACCACGGCGGAAACGCTCAGGCCCAGGCCACCGCCAATGTCCATACCGTTGGCGCCCATAACCGCCTTGATCACGGCGACCAATCCCACGCCGGCAACGACACCGACGATGGATCCCAGAACGCCCACGATGACGGATTCCACCACAACGGAATTGGTGATCTGGCGGCGCGACGCGCCCAAAGCACGCAAGAGCGCGAACTCCTTGATGCGCTGGGCCACGATCATGGAGAACGTATTGGCAATAATAAAGGTGCCCACCAACAAGGCGATTAGACCAAAGGCAACGAGGAAGTAGTTCACAAACTTCAATGCCTCGGTCATTGCCTCACTGGTCTGCTCTGCAAGGCGCTCACCTGACTCGGCTTTGATGTCGAACTTGTCATTGAGGTCATCGACAAGCGCATTCGCATCCACACCATCGGCGGCAGAGACCTTCAGCTGGGAGGGATCACCAAAGCGCTCCAGGTAATCCGACTCATCCATGCGCAGCTCGATGCTATCGCCCTGCTCCACCGGCGGCTCCACGATGCCCGTAACCTTAACCTCATCCTGGCTATCCGGATGAACCACCAAAAGCTTCTGACCAACGGAGATATCGTATTTCTCCGCAGCGGACGAATTGATCGTTACCTCATCTTTGGCCTTTGGCTCATCGCCTTCCGTGAGTTCGCTCGCGCCACCGACGGTTTTATCCGCGGAATAGTACGGCACGAGGCTCGCAGTACCGCTTTGGGTTTGGAAGGCCTCCGAGTTTTCATCGGCAACAACCACAGTCTGCGAGTCAGCGACGTTGATGTTTTTAACGTCGTCATCATCAAGCAGCTGCTTGCGCAGCCCTTCATCCAGCTTCTGGTCGCTGTCATCGTTCTCACTGACCACCGCGTCTACCCCGCGGAATTGGTTATCCACCGCAGAATCAAAAGTGGCCTTCAATGAGTTAGTGAACATGAAAGAGCCAGCAATAAAGGCGGCGCCCAAAACCACCGCCAAAATTGTCAGGCCAAGGCGCAATTTATGCGCCAAAATATTGCGCACGGATACCCTGCGCATTGCGTTTCCGCGTGCCATTTAACCCTCAATCTCTGCCATTACATTGTGAATGGCCTCCATCGTTGGATCCTGCAGTTCGTTAACGAGCTTGCCATCAGCAAGGAAAACAACGCGATCGGCGTACGACGCCGCCTTAGCATCGTGCGTCACAATGACCACAGTCTGGTTATCCTGGTCCACCGCAGTGCGCAGAATATCCAATACCTCGGCCGAAGAATTGGAATCCAAGTTACCCGTAGGCTCATCGCCAAAAATAATCTCCGGCCGCGACACTAAGGCGCGAGCACAGGCCACACGCTGCTGCTGACCACCAGACAGCTCCGCCGGACGGTGCTCCAAGCGCTCCGCCAGCCCCAGGCGACGCGTGACTTCTCCGAACCACTGCTTATCGACGTCCTTGCCCGCAATATCGGTCGGCAGCGTGATGTTTTCCGCAGCCGTCAAGGTGGGAACCAAGTTGAAGGACTGGAAGATGAATCCCAGACGGTCTCGGCGCAGCGCCGTAATTTCCTTGTCATTGAGGTGGGACATATCGGTATCTCCGATAAACGCCGAGCCAGAGGTAGCAGAGTCCAACCCTGCCATCGTGTGCATCAACGTGGACTTGCCCGAACCCGAAGGGCCCATAATGGCCGTGAATTGGTTCTTTCCAAACTCAATGGAAACGTGATCAAGGGCGATAACGGCCGTGTCATCGCTTCCGTATTGCTTAAACAATTCAACGGCGCGTGCCGCGGCATCAGTCATAAAGCGTGTTCTCCTTGTAAATGGGAAATTACCTTTCTACATAGTAACCCGCCTGGTCGCAGTGTCCCATCATCCCATGGGCTGATTCGGGGGCCAGTTCAATTTTGGCGGGTGGGGCGTCCTTTTCGTTTGGAAGCCAAACCTGCAGTTCAGCGCCCGTTGACGGGTCGCTCTTCATTGCTGGTGGCTCGGGGGCGATCGGCACGGTCGCCATCCAACTTGCACGCCAACGCGGATGGCACGTTGCCGCATCCGCGTCGAAACCCAATCACGACTACATGCTTTCGCTCGGCGCGCACAAGGTAGTTGACTACGGCAACCCCCATTGGCGCGAGCAGATCCTGGAGTGGATGCCCAATGGCGTCGACGCTGTCTTGGCGGTGCAACCGGGCACCTCGGCGGAAAGTTTGCCCGTCGTGAAGGACGGTGGAACATTGGTGTCGATCTCCGGAGATGCACACATCTCCGAACGTGGCATACACATAACGGGGTCCCCTATCAAATGGACGTTCTCGATGATTTGGTGCAACTCATGGAGCAGATCGCCGCAGGGGAGATTCATTTGGAGCTTGAGCAGGTTTATCCGTTTGCAGATGCCCTGGCTGCCCTGGCGAAAGTACAGACCCGGAGGGCTCGAGGCAAACTCGTGCTCAGACGAGAGTAAAGCACATGGCCGAGGAACCATGCGGATTCAAGAAGGTGCTGCCTTGCCGAATTCTCAGCCGGTCCGGGTTATTTACAACTCTCTACCCCGTATTTAATTCATGGCTTGCGGGTAAGAGGCGGACGATGTTGAGCCGGAAGGGTTGGCATGTCAGACCGCCCAAGGCACGGGCACTGCTTGGGGCTCGGGACTACAGGGGGAGCATCTTGTACGGATGCTGATGACTTCTTCGAAGACGGGACTTGCTGCCACCGGCTACGGTTTGGCAGCGGCCACAGCGACCAGTTCGGCCGCGACTCCTGTCAATCGTCGAGGTCCTGACCAGACGGCCGTCAGGGGGCGGCTGATCCCTTGACCCTCAAAGGGAACGCGCAACAGGTCCCCGCTCTCGAGCTGGCTACGAAGGGCGAGTTCGCTCAGGACAGCAGGACCCGCCCCGGAAGCAACAGCAACGCGCACCGCGGCGTTGCTGGCAAGCACCTGCATCGGCTCGACAGTGACGGCCCCAGCCAACACCTCTTGCAGCGCCTCGCGGGTACCTGAGCCAGGCTCCCTGACAACCAAGGGGGTTTCCGCCAGCTCTTGCAAACCGATCCTGCTCGTACGGTTCGCCCATTCATGGTTGGGAGCGACAACTACCAGCAACTCATCCTCTTGGACGACCCGGGCATTCAACCGCATGGGAACGTTCGGGGTCTCAACGAAACCCAGTTGAAGAATGCCCCTTTGCACTTCTTGGAGAACCTGCGCCGAATTCAGCACCTGCACCTCGATGCGGACCGGCGGCAATCGACGTTTCAACTCTGTCAGCCAGACCGGTAGCAGGGTTTCTGCGATGGTCATGCTGGCCCCCACACGAAGTTCCAACGTTTCGTTGCTGCGGCTAGACCGTGACCAATCGTTGAAGCGTTGCCCAGCATCAAGTAGTTCACGGGCTTGAACAGCCAGCAACAACCCCAGTGCCGTCGGTTCCGAACCGCGGGGGCTGCGCTCAAGCAAAGCCGTTTTCATCCCCGTCTCCAGCTCCGCGATGGCTCGGCTTGCGTTGGGCTGCGCCATCCCCACTTTCCGTGCGCCTGCCCCCACGCTGCCTTCGTCCACCACGGCAACGAAGAGTTCCAGTACTTGAAGGTTCGGCCAAGCTTCGCTCATATCAAAAGCATATACCATGATGCGAAATTGCCGTCTAGCGGGCTGACGGGGATCAGTGAAGTATGGAAGTATGTCAACGCAAATACAACAGATAGATCCCATAACAGCCCGCCGCGGCTCCTACGCACTGAAAAAATATTCCCCCGGGTTGCTTTTGTGTGCGGTCGCTGTGGCAATCGCGATGACCGTTAACGTCTTCCTTCCCGGTGTCAGCCCACTGATCGTCGCGATCGTGCTCGGCATCGCCCTGACCAACGTGGTTCGCCTACCCGAGTCCACGGCACCGGGACTGACGCTGGCTTCCAAGAAGCTGCTCCGATTGGGAATCGTCTTCCTGGGCCTGCAACTGGTGCTCTCAGACATTGTCTCCCTCGGTGCGCCCATGCTCGTGGTCATCGTGTGCATCGTGGCCGGAGGCATTTTCGGAACCATCCTGATCGGGCGGCTGATGAAGATGCGTTCCGCCCAGGTTCTGCTCATAGCATGTGGTTTCTCTATTTGCGGCGCCGCCGCTGTGGCCGGAGTCGAAGGGGTCACCGACTCAGACGAAGAGGACGTGGTCACCGCCGTGGCCTTGGTGGTCATCTTCGGCACACTCATGATTCCGGCGATTCCCTTGCTCGGCCAGCTGCTGGGCATGGAGCCTGAACTCAACGGCATGTGGGCCGGTGGCTCCATCCACGAGATCGCTCAGGTTGTCGCCGCCGGAGGAATAATCGGCGGCGGGGCGCTGGCTGTCGCCGTCATCGTCAAACTCGCCCGCGTCCTGCTGCTCGCCCCGATCGTCGCGATTTTGAGCATTCGCCAACGCCGGTCAGGAAACGTCAAACCCGATGAAAAGCGTCCTGCGATCGTCCCACTGTTCATCATTGGCTTCCTGGTCATGATCGTGCTCCGTTCCACACTGGACCTGCCCGAGGGCCTCATCCACGCAGGAAGCCTCGCGCAAACGGCTTTGTTGTCCGCCGCAATGTTTGGACTGGGATGTGGGGTGAAGATCCGCAACCTCATCCGGGTCGGAGCCCGACCCTTCATCCTGGCCGCAGCCTCAACCATTCTCGTCACAGGCATCGCACTTGCAGGCATCGAACTCGTCCACCTCTGATAGGGAACCACATCCTGCAGTCTCCGCCCAAGCTGATACCTCGTCCGCCCACCACATGACCTTTTAGGAAGGAACCTGACTTGACATTTCTCACCGGTCCAGCTCCGATTATCATCGGCGTCGACAGCTCCGATTCTTCAAGGTGGGGGCGCCCTTTCTCTTTATTCGGTGAACGTTGCCCAGGCGGAGAAAGTGCAGGTAAAACCACACGCTAGCGAGACCTGGGGGCGTGCCTTCGCCAGCCCTTGTAAAAGCCGCCCACGAGGGGAAATGTGCGTAAGGCTACCTGTAGGCGTGCCTGGAACCGTAAATGTCCTGCCATGTGGCAAGCGCCGTGGGGCGTATATTCACCCGCCCCCATCGCCGCATCTATGCGTTCTTCAACGCCCGATACACAGTAGGGCGAGTGACCCCAAACTCCCGTGCTAGCTCTGCCTTTGGCTCCCCCGCCAGCACGCGCCTCTTAATCTCCGCTACCTGTTGTGGGCTAAGGGCGGGTTTGCGGCCTTTGTACTTTCCTGCCTTTTTCGCCAGCGCAATCCCCTCTGCTTGGCGTTCGCGGATAATGGCCCGCTCAAACTCCGCAAACGAACCTAAAATGCCTAGCATTAAATCCGCGCGTGGATCTGTGGTGTCTTTCGCATGAAGCGTCCTGGGTTTAGTTCCGCTTCTTTTACGGCCCTGTGTTGATGGGCTGGGTGAGATAGTACTCGGTTTCTACTTCCTGTGGGGTGGCGTAGTCCAAAGCTTCATGAAGCCGCTTGGTGTTCCACCAATGCACCCACCGCAAGGTGGCCAGTTCGACTTCTCCGACCGACGTCCACGGGCCTTGGGCATGAATCAGTTCAGCCTTGTAGAGACCGTTGACTGTTTCGGCTAGTGCATTGTCGTAAGAATCGCCGACTGTTCCCACACTCGGGCGGATTCCTGACTCAGCTAGCGCGGTGGAATACTTCCACGACACGTACTGGCTGCCCCGATCGCTATGGTGAATTAACTGGTTTCCATGAATTCGCCCTGCAGTCGTTAACGCATGCTCCAAAGCCTCCATCGGCAGCGCGTCGGTGCGCATTGTCGATCGTGTAACGACACCAACAATTTTTCGGCTGAATACATCCACGACAAATGCGGTGTAGGCGAATCCTGACAGGGTGCGAACGTAGGTAATGTCGGCAACCCACAACCTGCCTGGCGCCTGCGCACGGAAGTCTCGCTGTACAAGGTCTGGGCGATGATCCGGTGCCTTCGGGCTAATCGTTGTCACAGGGGTTCGTCCACGTCGGCGGCCGGAAACACCTGCGAGTTTCATCAGACGTGCGGTCTTGTCGCGGCCGATATGATAGCCTTCACGGTTCATGGCGTGCCACATTTTGCGGATGCCGTAGACCGAGAAATTCTGCGCATGCACACGCTGTATCTCTGGGATGAGCAGGCTATCGCTTAAGGTTCTTGCACTGGGAACGCGTGTGGTGGCTTTGCGGTAACCGCGTGAGGTGATGAATCCACGATCTGCTTGTTTAAGGACTCGGCAGATGTCCCCGGGCCCCAAACTGATCCTTATACGCGTCGATGTAGGAGATCATTTGGTCTTAGGGTCGGTCGAGTTCCGCTGCGAAAAAAGCCGAAGCAGTCTTAAGAATCCCGTTTGCTCGTTTCAGTTCGCGGTTTTCTCGGCGCAGACGCTTGAGCTCTTCTTCCATTGTTTCGCCGCCTGAAGCGTCAGAGTCATCACGTACTGAAGCGCTGTCACGGTACCAAGCCCGCAACGTGTGGTGAGATACTCCAAGCAGCTCACCGACCTCCGTGTAGGCGCGTTGCAGTGAGCAAGACTCCAGGCGGACCATTTCGATGATCTGATGGACCGCCTTCTCCTTGAACTCGACGGAATACTTTCTAGGCATAGTTCAATCCTTCCTTAGCTGAGGTAGGAACTAAACCCAGGACGCTTCAGTCTTGACGGGGCTATTTTTCATTCCGATCACGGCAGCGTGTACACCTCACAAGCGTTCAGAAACTACTGCTCGTCGCTGGGTGTACGCCAGTCCATGGGAGCGGTAGGAACGAGTGCGGATAGGCGCCCTAGCAGAATCGTTTAACGCTACTTTAAAGCGGGAAGTGATGCGTGATCGGAAAGTCTTTGAGGATCCGATCACCTGCCGGCAGGAAGTCTTCCGGTTGTGCATGCGCTACAACACCCGCAGGCGCCACTCTTGGTGCAACCTCGTAGCTCCTGATGTCTTTGAAGCCGAGACTTCAGCTACACTGGCTAAAGTCGCATAGTTAACCCCCGTCGTGTCTACTTTCCGGGGATCAGGCCCGTATGCGTGTCATCCAGGATGAGTTGGATAAGCGCCTCACCGGCACCGCACTGATTATTGTCGGCTTGGGAATCGATGTGGCGGGCGATAATAGCGGCCGTAGCTTTATCACACGTGAGGCTCATGGTGGCGCGGTTGTTATGCACTGACACGTTAAGGGTGGGCTCGACCTTGTCGGTGTCATCGTCTGCCAGATTGTGGGTGTCGATGAAGTCGCGGATAAACCGGCGGATATCCGCCACCGTGGGTACATGCTGGCACGGTGCTGTCGGGGTGAGAAAGTCTGCCAGGGCGGCATCCACGAGGCCTATGTGGTCGTGGTTGTCGCCTATACGTTCTATTTCCCTGTCGATAACCCTCAGGCGTGGTGTATCCAGGATCCACTGCTCAGAATTCGTGGCTGCCACTAGCGGTAGTTCTTGCATGCGGAAATGTGCCCTGATAATCCCCGACAGGGTGCTGTAGGTTAGGCCTAAATCTTTAGCCAGGCTGGTCAGTGTCAAGTCCACGTCGTCGTCGAGGTCTGGAAGGAGTGACTGGTAGAAAAACCAGGAGTTCTTCCGGGCGTGTGCTCCAGCTGCGGCAATAGGATTGTCTGGCGTGTTGGTGGCATAAAAGACTACCGGTACCTCCCTCTCAGCCTCACCATCAGAGTCGTAATCAGGATCAGTGTTGGTGTCGTAGTCCAGTGGCTCGCCGGCTTTACGGGTATTCCCCGGCGTGGTGTCGCCTACTGGCTCGTGGTCTGTCGTGGTAGGTGGTGGTGTGTTAGTTGTCATCGTGGTCGTATCCCCCGGGGAGTACTACACCCTCAAAAGTGTCGAATGTGTTTTCGCCTAACAGGGATTCACCCTATCCACCACACCTGACACTAGGGGGTAAAACCACGACACCTACCACGCATTCCCCCAGCTCGACAGGGTACACGTCGCAAATACCAACGGGGGTAAAACACCAAGTAGTCCCCGAAACACCAACCACCCAGAATTATTCGGGGTGGTGGTCTTTCGGGGACTACCAGAATCACTATTTTGTTGTTTTGTTGTTTGGTGTCGGCGGTGACTTACTCTCCCACAACCTCCCGGTTGCAGTACCATCAGCGCGTACAGGCTTAGCTTCCGGGTTCGGAATGGGACCGGGCGTTTCCCTGTAGCTATGAACCACCGACAAACCTATCAGAACACTACCCACCACAATTGTGTGGGTGTTGTGTCAGATACTGCATAGTGGACGCGACACACACGATAATGTGTATTTTTGTTTGTTTACTCGCTTCACAAGTTCACCCAACAATCATCCCCACACGTGGTGTTTGGGTTGTTGTGGTGTGTTTGTTTTGGTCAATTAGTACCAGTAGCCTTCACACCTTACAGTGCTTCCAAGTCTGGCCTATCTACCCCATAGTCTTTAGGGGACCTCAAAAGAAACCTCATCTTAAAACAGGCTTCCCGCTTAGATGCTTTCAGCGGTTATCCCTTCCGTACGTAGCCAACCAGCGATACCCCTGGCGGGATAACTGGCACACTAGAGGTACGTCCGTCCCGGTCCTCTCGTACTAGGGACAGCCTTCTTCAAGTTTCAACGCGCGCGGCGGATAGAGACCGAACTGTCTCACGACGTTCTGAACCCAGCTCGCGTGCCGCTTTAATGGGCGAACAGCCCAACCCTTGGGACCTACTCCAGCCCCAGGATGCGACGAGCCGACATCGAGGTGCCAAACCATCCCGTCGATATGGACTCTTGGGGAAGATCAGCCTGTTATCCCCGGGGTACCTTTTATCCGTTGAGCGACACCACATCCACAAGTAGGTGCCGGATCACTAGTCCCGACTTTCGTCCCTGCTCGACATGTCTGTCTCACAGTCAAGCTCCCTTGTGCACTTACACTCACCACCTGATTGCCAACCAGGCTGAGGGAACCTTTGGGCGCCTCCGTTACATTTTGGGAGGCAACCGCCCCAGTTAAACTACCCACCAGGCACTGTCCCCAACCCAGATCATGGGCCAAGGTTAGATGCTCAATCCGATCAGAGTGGTATTTCAACAACGACTCCACCACCACTAGCGTGACGGTTTCACAGTCTCCCACCTATCCTACACAAACCGAACCAAACACCAATACCAAGCTATAGTGAAGGTCCCGGGGTCTTTTCGTCCTGCCGCGCGTAACGAGCATCTTTACTCGTAATGCAATTTCACCGGGCCTGTGGTCGAGACAGCAGAGAAGTCGTTACGCCATTCGTGCAGGTCGGAACTTACCCGACAAGGAATTTCGCTACCTTAGGATGGTTATAGTTACCACCGCCGTTTACTGGGGCTTAAATTCTCAGCTTCGCTAACAAACGTTAACTAACCGGTCCTCTTAACCTTCCAGCACCGGGCAGGCGTCAGTCCATATACATCAACTTAACGTCTTCGCATGGACCTGTGTTTTTGATAAACAGTCGCTTCCCTCTATTCTCTGCGACCCCACAACACTCCAACCGCACAGGGTCTTCACGTCACAGGGCCCCCCTTCTCCCGAAGTTACGGGGGCATTTTGCCGAATTCCTTAACCACAGTTCACCCGAACGCCTTAGTATCTTCAACCTGACCACCTGTGTCGGTTTAGGGTACGGGCCATACACACACTCGCTAGAGGCTTTTCTCGACAGTACAGGATCACCACCATCAACCCGCTTAGGGTCTACGCATCACGCCTCAACCTCTATGTGTGGCGGATTTACCTACCACACGGCCTACACGCTTACACCACCAATCCACTAAGTGGCGCGGCTACCTCACTGCGTCACCCCATCACTTGAACCACACATCAGGCCCCACGACATCAACACCACCAACACTCAAAAAAGTGCAAAGGTAGCGTATCCGCAGTGGTTAGTATCCGTGCTTTATCATGGGCGCACATGTACGGGTACCAGAATATCAACTGGTTATCCATCGACTACGCCTGTCGGCCTCGCCTTAGGTCCCGACTCACCCTGGGAAGACGAACTTGACCCAGGAACCCTTAGTCATCCGGCGGTAAGGATTCTCACCTTACAATTCGTTACTCATGCCTGCATTCTCACTCGCACACAGTCCACGCCTCCTCACGGTAACGCTTCCACCCATGCACGACGCTCCCCTACCCAAACAACAAAAAAATGTTGCTTGCCGCGGCTTCGGCGGTGTACTTGAGCCCCACTACATTGTCGGCGCAGAACCACTCGACCAGTGAGCTATTACGCACTCTTTCAAGGATGGCTGCTTCTAAGCCAACCTCCTGGCTGTCTTCGCGATCCCACATCCTTTTCCACTTAGTACACCCTTAGGGGCCTTAACCGGCGATCTGGGCTGTTTCCCTCTCGACTATGAAGCTTATCCCCCACAGTCTCACTGCCGCACAACACAATTGATGGCATTCGGAGTTTGGCTGACATTGCTAAGATTGTAGTCCCGCTCAACCAACCAGTCGCTCTACCTCCACCAAGCTAAATGCGACGCTGCACCTAAATGCATTTCGGGGAGAACCAGCTATCACGGAGTTTGATTGGCCTTTCACCCCTACCCACAGCTCATCCCCGCAGTTTTCAACCTACGTGGGTTCGCGCCTCCACAACCTCTTACAGCTGCTTCACACTGGCCATGGGTAGATCACCCCGCTTCGGGTCCAGGACATGCCACTTATCACCCCATTAGGATTCGGTTTCCCTACGGCTACCCCACACGGGTTAACCTCGCGACATGCCGCTGACTCGCAGGCTCATTCTTCAAAAGGCACGCCATCACACACAAACAGGTGCTCTGACGGATTGTAAGCACATGGTTTCAGGAACTATTTCACTCCCCTCCCGGGGTACTTTTCACCATTCCCTCACGGTACTATCCACTATCGGTCACACTGAGTATTTAGGCTTACCGGGTGGTCCCGGCAGATTCACAACAGATTCCACGAGCCCGTTGCTACTCGGGAACCCAACAACCCCCACATCATCATCTTCAGCTACAGGACTCTCACCTACTCCGGCAGATCATTCCAAACCACTTCACCTAACAACAATGCAAAAAGGGCGTGCCACTGGTAGATGACACAAAATCAGGCCCCACAACACCGCACACACAACCCCTACCAGGTATCACATGCACACGGTTTAGCCTCATCCACGTTCGTTCGCCACTACTAGCAGAATCATTATTATTTTCTCCTCCTACGGGTACTGAGATGTTTCACTTCCCCGCGTAACCCCCACAACAGCTATGAATTCACTGAAGGGTAACCCCACATAACCAGGGCCAGGTTTCCCCATTCGGACATCCTCGGATCAACGCTTTATTGACAACTCCCCGAGGCTTAACGCAGCCTTACACGTCCTTCATCGGCTCAGCATGCCAAGGCATCCACCATGCGCCCTCAATAACGAACACACCAACCACCACACACAAACCACACAACCAACAAAAGGTCACACAATCCGTATGCAGTGGCAACAAGTGAACTTGACAAAATAAACAAAAAGAAAAATCACATCACACACACAACACCACCCACACACAAGCAGATGGCATCACGTGAGATGCTCGCGTCCACTATACAGTTCTCACACAACACCCCGAACCAGCAACAAACACCACCACAATGAATGGCATCCATCAACCAGTCAGGCACACAAAAAAGGGGGATAATGCCCCAGACACCCAACAATGCACCAACGTACAATCAACACTCATTTTCGTATACATGGACACTTTTACGCATGTCACAAAGCACCATTCAAACACTTAGTCCTGTCGATTAAGGTGTATGTCCTACCCGGAATTTCCACACAACGGTGGCAGCAGAACACTCGCCTACTCAACCACCAACCCACACAACACTGTGGGCAACCCACAAACAATGGGTCCTAGCTGCAACTGCAGCCTAGTAAAAGCTCCTTAGAAAGGAGGTGATCCACCCGCACCTTCCGGTACGGGTACCTTGTTACGACTTCGTCCCAATCGCCGATCCCACCTTCGACGGCTCCCTAACACGTTTAGGCCACCGGCTTCGGGTGTTACCAACTTTCATGACGTGACGGGCGGTGTGTACAAGGCCCGGGAACGTATTCACCGCAGCATTGCTGATCTGCGATTACTAGCGACTCCGACTTCATGGGGTCGAGTTGCAGACCCCAATCCGAACTAAGGCCGACTTTCAGCGATTCGCTCCACCTCACAGTGTCGCAGCGCGTTGTACCGACCATTGTAGCATGTGTGAAGCCCTGGACATAAGGGGCATGATGATTTGACGTCATCCCCACCTTCCTCCGAGTTAACCCCGGCAGTCTCTCATGAGTCCCCAACCAAATGCTGGCAACATAAGACAAGGGTTGCGCTCGTTGCGGGACTTAACCCAACATCTCACGACACGAGCTGACGACAACCATGCACCACCTGTACACCAACCACAAAGGGACGAACTATCTCTAGCCCAATCTGGTGTATGTCAAGCCCAGGTAAGGTTCTTCGCGTTGCATCGAATTAATCCACATGCTCCGCCGCTTGTGCGGGCCCCCGTCAATTCCTTTGAGTTTTAGCCTTGCGGCCGTACTCCCCAGGCGGGGCGCTTAATGCGTTAGCTACGGCACGAAAGTCGTAGAAAGACCCTCACACCTAGCGCCCACCGTTTACGGCATGGACTACCAGGGTATCTAATCCTGTTCGCTACCCATGCTTTCGCTCCTCAGCGTCAGTAACTGCCCAGTAACCTGCCTTCGCCATCGGTGTTCCTCCTGATATCTGCGCATTTCACCGCTACACCAGGAATTCCAGTTACCCCTACAGCACTCAAGTTATGCCCGTATCGCCTGCACGCCCGGAGTTAAGCCCCAGAATTTCACAGACGACGCGACAAACCACCTACGAGCCCTTTACGCCCAGTAATTCCGGACAACGCTCGCACCCTACGTATTACCGCGGCTGCTGGCACGTAGTTAGCCGGTGCTTCTTATCTAGGTACCGTCACAAAAAGCTTCGTCCCTAGCGAAAGGAGTTTACAACCCGAAGGCCTTCATCCCCCACGCGGCGTCGCTGCATCAGGCTTGCGCCCATTGTGCAATATTCCCCACTGCTGCCTCCCGTAGGAGTCTGGGCCGTATCTCAGTCCCAATGTGGCCGTACACCCTCTCAGGCCGGCTACCCGTCGCCGCCTTGGTAGGCCATTACCCCACCAACAAGCTGATAGGCCGCGAGCTCATCCTACACCGAAAAAACTTTCCAACCACCACACTAAAGATGGTTCCTATCCGGTATTAGACCCAGTTTCCCAAGCTTATCCCGAAGTGCAGGGCAGATCACCCACGTGTTACTCACCCGTTCGCCACTCGAGTACCCTGCAAGCAGGGCCTTTCCGTTCGACTTGCATGTGTTAAGCACGCCGCCAGCGTTCGTCCTGAGCCAGGATCAAACTCTCCACAAAAAGAATTTCAGCACAACACTGAAAAGGCCGTGAAAAGCCCAAACCTAACCAAAAGAACAAACCACCACAAACCCACAAAAGCAGGCCCATGCTGGCGTCCAAAAATTACTACAAAGAAAAAATAAACTGCCTCCCCCAACCCGACGGGGCACAAAAAAGGGAGACAAAAAGTTGAACACAATCACATGCCAACCAATCCATCAATGCAGCCGAAACACTAAACAGTATTCAAAAAGATGCGTATTCCAACACCTTACCGGCACACACCAACCAACAAACCACCATTAGGTTCGCCGGCCAACAGACCAATCAACACACAACCATGCACACAAAAATAAAAATAAGTACATTGGCACACTATTGAGTTCTCAAACAACATCCACACACCACAAGAAAGTTAACCAAACGTTAACCTCTCATCGGCGGCTCTTACCAACTTACCCAACAACCTAAACCAAGTCAAATCCCCGAGCCAAGCCAGTACAAAAAGTCACTCAAAAGTAACCAACCGGCTACCTCTCGGCGACTTCGATAAAGTTACACCCAACCCCGAAAAACACACAAATCCCCAGCACACACCGTAAAAATGCGTACTGGGGAGAGGTTAATTTAGAAGATTTCTTCTTCCTGCGTCCTTTCGATGGTGGCTCCAAGCCGCGAAAGGTTCTCCACAAAGTGGGGATAGCCGCGGTCAATATGGAAGACATCGTGAACGGTCGTGGCTTCGTCTGCGCACAGCGCGGAGAGGACCAGGCCGGCTCCGGCGCGAATATCGGAGCTCCACACGTGCGTAGAAGAAAGATGTTCCTTACCGCGTACCACCACGTGGTGGCCATCTACTTGGGCATCGGCACCCAGGCGCAGCATCTCGTCAACGAAGCGGAACCGGGATTCAAAGACGTTCTCCGTGATCACGGTGGTTCCTTCGGCGATGGCGGAAATGCCGATGGCCATGGGTTGGAGGTCCGTCGGAAAGCCTGGGAAAGGCAACGTCTGGTAATCCACCGCGGTGGGGCGCTTTTCCATGCGCACGCGGAAGCCGTTTTCATAGGTTTCAATATCCGCACCGGCGGACTTCAGCTTTTCCAGCGGAAGGTGCAGGTGGCGCGGGGCAATGCCGCCGACGGTGATATCGCCTTGCGTCATGGCGGCGGCATAAGCCCAAGTGCCGGCCACGATGCGGTCACCGATGACCTCGTGCTCCGTGGGATTGAGCCGCTCGACTCCGTGGATGGTGACCTCAGAGGTGCCCTCGCCCTCAATATTGGCACCCATGGATTTCAACATCTCGCACAGGTCCACGATCTCTGGCTCGCGGGCGGCATTGTGGAGGACGGTGGTGCCTTCAGCCAAGACGGCGGCGGTCAAAATGTTTTCCGTCGCACCAACGGAAGGAAAGTCCAAGCGGATGGTGGAGCCGCGAAGCTCGGAGGCCTCAGCCACCACGGCGCCGTGTTCAATGCGCGTGGTAGCGCCGAGCTTTTCCAAGCCGGTCTGGTGCATATCGAGCGGGCGGGAGCCAATGGCGTCACCGCCGGGCAGCGCTACCTTGGCATGCCCGCAGCGCGAGGTCAGTGGGCCTAGGACGCATACCGATGCCCTGAATTGGCGGACCGCATCAAAGTCCGCGTTCGATTGCGGCTTCGCGGGGGTGGTGATGCGAACGGTACTGCCATCGATTGTCACCTCGCAGCCCAAGCCTTCGAGCACCTTCTTCATCAAAGGTACGTCCAGAATCTCTGGGCAATTGGTCAGCGTCGTCGTCCCCTCCGCCAGCAATGCGGCGGCCATGAGCTTAAGGACGCTGTTTTTCGCGCCATCTACCTTGACGGTGCCTGCAAGGCGGGCACCGCCGGAAACAATAAACTGATCTTTCACAGGTTTCTACGCTACCGGTAATCAGGGCAACGCGCCGATCCGGCGGGCTGCATTGACGGCTTCGTAGCGAGTATGCGCCCCCAACTTGCGCATCACGGAGCGCAAGTAGGATTTCACGGTTTCGGCGCCAATTCCCATTTCCTCTGCCGCTTCGACGTTGGTGTGGCCGAGCGCCACGCAGGAAAGGACATCGAGCTCGCGGGCGGACAGCTTGGTCGATTGCTTCACACGCACGGGAGAAACCATCTGATCGCAGAGTGCCTCAAGTTCCTTGCGCAATTCCTCGTCCTCGACGCGGTTGGCTAGCATGCGCAGCTTGGAGTGGGTGGAACGAACCTGTTCCCATTCCGCACCGTTCATGGCGTGACCGCGGGAAGCGCCTCCCTTTCCGCCATCGGCGCGGCGCATCGCGGAATTGACCGCAAGGTCTTGCTCCAGGGTCCGGGCCGTCATCGTTACTTCCTCGATGACCTTATCTCCCAAGCGCACCGGGGAGTGCACGCCAACGTAGAGCACTCCGCGGATTTCACGCTGCACAGTAACGGGCACGGCCACGATCGAGTGCAGGCCTTCGTCTTGAATGACGCTGTCGTTCTCGTGGGAAATGGTGGTAGCCCGCGTGTAGTCCGATACGCCCACCGCGCGGCGGGTGGTAATCACGCGCCCGCCGACGCCCACGCCGGCATCGATAAGCAGATTCTGCAGCGCCGGCGTACGCAGGCCCACCCACTGGGTAATTTGCAGGCGGTTATCCGCCAATAATGTCGCGTACATCGTCACCGGGATTCCGGTGGCGGTTTTGAGGGACGACAGTGCCGCGCGTACGGATTCTTCATCATCTTTGAGGCGATGCGACTCCATGAGACTCTTTCCTCGTCGGGGGTAACCAAGCAGGTGCACCCGATATCCCCGAAAACTTGGGGACCAGCGGGTAACTACGTGGAATTATAGACAGCAAGTGGGGGTAATTCGAAATCGCCTCTTTGTTTCCCCAGCGGTGAATCCCACATTCCATGCCCGAATAGGCTGTCTGCAATAAATATACCACTCTGTCTACTTAAATAGTGTATCCTTACGCTTGTACCTGATTTGACCGCGAATCTGATTCCCAAAGGAGTCTTAATAAATGGCTATTTATAACAATGTCCTGGAGACCATCGGCGGTACCCCGCTCATCCGCATCAACCGCCTAGCAGAGGGCAAGGGCGCCACCGTGCTGGCCAAGGTAGAGTCCTTTAACCCTGGTAACTCCGTGAAGGACCGCATCGGTCTGGCCATCATCAAGGCCGCCGAGGAGTCCGGCGACCTGAAGCCGGGCGGCACCATCGTTGAGGCTACCTCCGGTAACACCGGTATTGCCCTGGCACTGGCCGGCGCAACCTTGGGCTATGACGTCGTCCTCACCATGCCAGAGACCATGTCCAATGAGCGCAAGGTGCTGCTGCGCGCATACGGTGCAGAAATCATCCTGACCCCCGGCGCCGCCGGCATGCAGGGTGCGGTTGACAAGGCCAACGAGGTCGTCGCCGAGCGCGGCAACGCCATCCTGGCTTCCCAGTTCGCTAACGAGGCCAACCCCAAGATCCACGAGGCCACCACCGGCCCGGAGATCTGGGAAGACGCCGAGGGCAATGTCGATGCCTTCGTCGCTGGCGTCGGCACCGGCGGCACCATCACCGGTGCAGGCCGCTACCTGAAGTCCAAGAACCCAGACGTCTACCTCGCAGCCGTTGAGCCGGCTGACTCCCCTGTCCTGTCTGAAGGCCAGGCAGGCCCGCACAAGATCCAGGGCCTGGGTGCCAACTTCGTGCCGGACGTGCTCAACCGCGAGCAGCTGGATGAGGTACTGACCGCTTCCCTCGAGGAGTCCATCAAGCTTTCCCGCGCTCTTGCCACCGAGGAAGGCCTGCTGGTTGGTATTTCCGCCGGCGCAAACCTCTCCGCCGCACTGAAGCTGGCCGAGCGCCCCGAGTTCGAGGGCAAGACCATCGTCGTTGTCCTGCCGGACTTTGGTGAGCGCTACGTTTCCACCGTTCTTTTTGAGGACATCCGCGAGGCATAATTAGCCCCGCCACCTAGTCCGTGAATAAAAGGCACCCGTCAAGCTTGGCGGGTGCCTTTTTGTGACCAGTACTATAGTCCCCATGAGCATTATTAAATATATCCGCGAAGATTTAGCCAATGCCCGCGACCACGACCCTGCCGCCCGCGGCGACGTTGAAAATGCGATCGTCTATTCCGGCCTGCACGCCATCTGGTCTCACCGCGTCTCCCACTGGCTATGGAAGCGCGGCCTGCGGGGCCCTGCGCGCATCCTGGCCCAAATTAACCGCTTTTTTACCGGCATTGAGATCCACCCAGGCGCCACCATCGGGCGCCGCTTCTTTATCGACCACGGGATGGGCATTGTCATCGGCGAAACCGCGGAAATTGGCGATGGCGTCATGCTCTACCACGGCGTGACGCTCGGCGGTCAGGTGCTCACCCAGACCAAGCGCCACCCCACGGTGGAAGATAACGTCACCATCGGCGCAGGCGCCAAGGTCTTAGGCCCCATCACCATCGGGGCTGGTTCCGCCATCGGCGCCAATGCCGTGGTGACGAAAGACGTCCCGGCCGACCACATCGCCGTGGGCATCCCCGCCCAAAACCGGCCTTCAAATAGGCATGAGCGGGTCAAACTCGTGGATCCGGACTACTACATCTAAATAGACTAAAAGCAGCCTACAGGCTTATGTGGGCCGCTTTTTGCTGTGCTTAACCGCGCAGCAGATCCTGGTATTCGGAGTTCTTGTCCATAAAGTGCGCCACTGCGGAACAGGTGGCGATGACCTTCATGCCGGCCTCCCGGGTTTCATCGAGGGCCGCCTTAATCAACGGCGAGGACAAGCCCTGGCCGCGGAAGTCATCCCCGATGACCGTGTGATTAAATTCGCGGGTATCACCGGAATCTACGTACTCGCAGATTCCTGCCTCCACACCATCAACGGTGAGCACGAAACGGGACAAATCGGACTGATGAGAAATTGCTTTTTCCATGTCCCCCATTAAACCAAAAATGGCCCCTCCTTGATAATAAGAAGGGACCATAGTTGTGGCCAGAGCCAGGATCGAACTGGCGACCCCACACTTTTCAGGCGTGTGCTCTACCGACTGAGCTATCTGGCCAGAAACCCGAAGGTTTCCGCGACCTTGACGGGACTTGAACCCGCGACCTCCGCCGTGACAGGGCGGCGCGCTAACCAACTGCGCCACAAGGCCATTTTCAGTTTTGTGTGCCCCTTGGGCACGGGTAGTTACTTTACACAGACGCCTCGAAACAACACAAATCAGCACTACAAAGGCGGTTTTCCCGCGCTTGCCGATGCCCCTGCATCAAGGTGACACCACCACACAGCGGCCTAAAACCAAAAAAGAACAGCACCCGCCGAAGCGTGTACTGTTCAGAATGCGACCTTGACGGGACTTGAACCCGCGACCTCCGCCGTGACAGGGCGGCGCGCTAACCAACTGCGCCACAAGGCCAAATGAGAAATTATTTAGAACCAACACGAAAGTGTTGGTACCCCCAACGGGATTCGAACCCGTGCCGCTGCCGTGAAAGGGCAGTGTCCTAGGCCGCTAGACGATGGGGGCCAGTCGCTTCTTGGCGACTTCTAGAAATATACTGGAGACATCACCAAGAAACAAAATCGCTCCCCCAGAAGGAGTTTTTACCATGTCTGAGCAGCAGAAAACTTGTTCCTGCCACGAGCCGGATGTACACGGATACAACGCCGATAGCAAGAGCAAAGCGCGTTATCTGGCGCGCCTGAAACGCATCGAAGGCCAGGCGCGCGGGATTCACCGCATGGTCGATGAGGACCAGTACTGCATCGATATCATCACCCAAATCTCCGCGGTGACCTCCGCACTAGAGAACGTCTCTCTGGCGCTCTTAGAGGACCATATAGAGCACTGCGTGGCCGGTGCGGCGGCCGAGGACGGCGAGGTGGCTAAGGAGAAGCTAGCGGAGGCTATGCACGCCATTAAGAAGCTCGTGAAAAACTAGAAAAGGAGCCGCCCGAAGGCGGCTCCTGATGTGGGCCCTGTGGGGATCGAACCCACGACCTGCGGATTAAAAGTCCGTAGCTCTACCAACTGAGCTAAAGGCCCAACGTCGCTCTATATTAGCGTGTTGACTTTTAGATCTCCTAATTCACCCCTCGCCTGAGAGTATCCACACACAGCAAAAGGAGGGCTTCCCAACCGGGAGGCCCTCCTTTGCCATGGCGGTGGAGATTAACCGCGCATGTCACCCTTTTCCATGAAGTTAACCTGGAAGTCGAAGGCGGACTTCAGGTCGTGCGGGGTGTGCTGGAACTTGTTTTCCTTCGCACGCTCGTAGTACTCCTCCAACAGCGGACGGTAGTCCGGGTGAGCCACGGCGATAATCTTCTCTACGCGCTGCTTTGGAGCCAGGCCACGCAGGTCAGCCACACCGTATTCGGTGATGATGACCATGGTGTCGTGCTCGGTGTGGTCCGTGTGGGATACAAACGGAACCAGAGCGGAGATGGCGCCATCCTTCGCGATGGACGGGGACACGAAGGTGGAGATGTACGCGTTACGGGTGAAGTCACCAGAGCCACCGGTGCCGTTCATGATGCGGGAACCGGACACGTTGGTGGAGTTGATGTTGCCGTAGATATCTCCCTCGATCATGCCGTTGGAAGAAATCAGGCCGACGCGGCGGATGACCTCAGGGTGGTTGGAAATCTGCTGCGGGCGCAGGATGATGTGGTTGCGGTAGCGGTCTGCCTCCGCGTTCATCTTTTCTGCGTACTCTGGCGACAATGCGAAGGAGGTTGCAGAAGCCACGGTCATCTTGCCGGCATCGATAAGGTCCAGCATGCCGTCCTGGATGACCTCGGTGTATGCCTGGATGTTTTCGAACTTGGAGTCCAACAGGCCTGCCATCACGGCGTTCGGCACGTTACCCACGCCGGACTGCATGATGAACTTGTCGTACTCAAGGCGGCCTGCGGCTACCTCGCCCTCCAGGAACTCGATGAAGTTAGCGGCGATCTTCTCAGAGGTCTCGTCCGGCTCGCGGAATGGAGCGTTGCGGTCTGGGGAGTTGGTCTTAACAACTGCAACGACCTTCTCCTCTGGGATCTCCATGTAGGTGGTACCGATGCGGTCGCCCGGCTTGTTAATCGGGATGGGCTGGCGGTTAGGCAGCTTGTCGATGCGGTAGATGTCGTGCATGCCCTCGAGGTTCTCGGACTGCCACTCGTTGATCTCGATGATGATCTTGTCTGCAGCCTCGACGAACTCGAGGTTATTGCCCACTGCGGAGGAGGGCACGATATGGCCTTCCTCGGTAATGCGTACGGCCTCGATGATGGCTACCTGGAAGTCACCGTAGAAGCCCTCTTCTACCTGCTGGCCCAGGTGGGACAGGTGAATGTCCTGGTAGAGCGCGGTGCCATCGTTGAACTGCTTACGCAGCAGTGGGTCAGAGTTGTACGGGGAGCGGAAGTTAATGGCTTCCGCCTCTGCCAAAACACCGTCGCAGTCCGGGGCGGTAGAAGCACCGGAGAAGAGGTCAATCTTGAACTCTTCGCCCTTGTCATGCAGCGCCTTCGCCTTATCTGCAATGGCGGTAGGCAGACCCTTAGGGTAACCGGCGCCGGTGAAGCCGGAGATGCCTACGCGGTCACCATTGTTGACGTGCTTCGCAGCCTCCTCTGCAGAAACTACGAGCTTCTCAAACGGGGCGTATGCGATTCTATCGGACAACTGTCATCCTCCTTTATCTGCGAGTAGACCGGGGTTACGGCCAACCCAATTTAGTTACACAGACCACAGTAGCGAAAATTAACGTTTTTGCCACCATCATTGTGTAATCTTCACCCCAATCATGGGAATCCTCGGTAACCACCACCTTGCTGTTAGTTGCTAAATTCCGCCGTTAACGAGCACAATTAGGGCGTGAATTTGCGCATTGGAAACTATGACCTCTCCTCCCCCGTCATCCTCGCCCCCATGGCGGGGGTAACCAACGTCGCCTTCCGCACGTTGTGCCGGGAGCAGGAGCTGGCCCGCACCGGGACGGTATCGGGCTTGTATGTCTGCGAGATGGTCACCGCCCGCGCCCTGGTGGGGCGCAACGAGAAAACCATGCACATGACCACCTTTGCCCCGGATGAAGATCCGCGTTCCCTGCAGATTTATACGGTGGACCCGGAATACACCTATAAGGCCGCCAAGATCATCGTGGATGAGAACTTGGCCGATCATATCGACATGAATTTCGGTTGCCCCGTCCCCAAGGTGACCAGGCGTGGCGGCGGCTCTGCTCTGCCCTATAAGCGCCGCCTGTTTGGCAATATCGTCTCTGCCGCCGTCAAGGCCACCGAGGGCACGAATATCCCCGTCACGGTGAAGATGCGCGTGGGCATCGACGACGAGCACCACACGCACCTCGATGCCGGGCGGATCGCCGTGGATTCCGGCGCCGCCGCCGTGACCTTGCACGGGCGCACGGCCGCGCAGCGCTATTCCGGCGATGCCCGGTGGGATGAGATCGCCCGGCTCAAGGAGCACCTGGCGGATACCGGCGTTCCGGTATTGGGCAATGGCGATATTTTCCGCGCCGATGATGCCCGCCGCATGATGGAGGCCACGGGCTGCGATGGCGTGCAGGTCGGCCGCGGTTGCCTGGGCCGGCCGTGGCTCTTCGCGGAGCTGGGCGCTGCCCTGCGCGGCGAGTCCATCCCCGCCGAGCCCACCTTGGGCGAGGTCACCCAGGTCATCCTCCGCCACGCAGAGCTACTCGCTCAGCACGAGGGCGAGGATCACGCATCCAGGGACATCCGCAAGCACATTGGCTGGTACCTGCGCGGCTTCCCCGTCGGCGGGCAGGTCCGCGCCGGCTTGGCCAAGGTGGATTCCTTAGAGAGCCTGCGCGAATTGCTCGAGCCCTGGGCGGATTCTGATGCTTTGGCTGCCGATGCCGATGGTGCGCGCGGGCGCCAGGGCTCGCCCTCCCAGGTCGCGCTTCCCGATGGCTGGCTTGATGACCCCGAGGACGAATTCGTTCCGGTTGGCGCCGATATTTACAACTCCGGCGGCTAAACCCACACTGGTGTGACTCAGCAAGCATTTGCGCGGTTTGTGAGCTATCATTTCCTGCATGCGTACTGCCTACCGTGAGCATCTGGACAACTTCTCGCACGACCTCATCGTCATGTGCGATACCGTCCGCACCATCATGGATAAGGCCTCCCAGGCGCTGCTCGATCGCGCCCTGGAACCCGCGGAGGAAGCGCTTAGCCTCACCGAAGAACTCGATGAGATTCGCTCGCGCTGCTCCGAACGCGCGGTAAAGCTCCTGGCGTTGGAAAATCCCATGGCCCAGGATCTGCGCCAGGTGGTATCTTCCATTTACATCGTCGAAGACCTCTTCCGCATGGGACAGCTAGCCCAGCACATTGCCGATGCCGCGCGCCGCCGCCACCCAGAGGCCGTCGTGCCCGCTGAATACCTCGGGTTCATGGAAGAAATGTTCCGCCTGACCCAGGAAATGGGTTCGGTGGTGCACGATATTTTGGTCACCCCGGATGCCGAGCTCTCCGTTAACCTGCGTTCCGATGATGATGCCGTGGACGATATTAACCACCACCTGCTGCGCATCCTCACCCAGCGCGAATGGGAAGGGACGGTGCGCCAGGCCGTAGAGACGGCACAGATTACCCGCTACTACGAGCGCTACGCCGATCACTGCGTTTCCGTGGCTGGGCACATCATTTACTTCGCCACCGGCCTATTGCCGGAAGAGTTTGAAAGAAAACTCCAAGAGGATCAAAAGGACGCCGAGTTCGAGGCCCGCATGAGCGAATTGGAACGCCAATTCCGCCGCTAGGACCATAGACCTAAAACTGCCACAAGGGCGGTACCTCCCTGCGCTGGAGGTACCGCCCTTGTCGGACAATCAGGGGCTACGTATTAGCCGAAGCGGCCGGAAATGTAGTCTTCGGTCTCCTTCTGGGAAGGGTTCTCAAAGATGCGGGTGGTTTCATCGAATTCCACCAGGTGGCCCGGCTTACCGGTAGCTTCCAAGGAGAAGAAGCCGGTCTTATCGGACACGCGGGCGGCCTGCTGCATGTTGTGGGTCACGATGACGATGGTGAAGTTTTCCTTCAGCTCGTGGATAAGATCCTCCACGGCCAAGGTAGAAATTGGGTCCAGTGCGGAGCAGGGCTCGTCCATCAGCAGGACTTCTGGCTCCACGGCAATCGCGCGGGCGATACACAGGCGCTGCTGCTGACCACCAGAAAGGCCGCCGCCCGGCTTATCCAGGCGGTCCTTGACCTCGTCCCAGAGGTTTGCGCCGCGCAGGGACTGTTCGGCGACTTCCTTGAGCTTCTTCTTATTCTTTTCACCGGATAGCTTCAGGCCGGCAACCACGTTGTCCTCGATGGACATGGTGGGAAATGGGTTGGCCTTCTGGAAGACCATGCCGATGGTATTGCGCACGGATACGGGGTCCACCTTGGGGCCGTAGATATTGGTGCCATCGAGCAGGATCTCGCCCTTGACGGATGCGCCAGGGATGACCTCGTGCATGCGGTTCAAGGTGCGCAACACGGTGGACTTACCGCAGCCGGAGGGGCCGATGAAGGCGGTCACGGCCTGCGCCGGGATCTGCATATTTACGTTCTGTACGGCGTGAAAATCGCCGTAGAAAATATCGACGTCATTGAGCTCGAGCTTAGACATTGTGGAGGTTTCTCCTCTTAAGGGGTGTATAAGTGGCGGAATCGAGTGCGGCTATTTCTTGACCGAGAACTTCGCGGAAATTACGCGCGCCGCAATATTGAGGATGGCGATGAGGATAACCAGCGTCAGCGCTGCGCCCCACAGCTTATCCAGCACGGCAGGCTGCGCGCCGGCCTTGTACATATCAAGCATCATCAGCGGCAGCGAAGACTGCGAGCCCTTAAACGCGTCCCAGTTGATGACCGAGGAGGAACCAACCAAGACCAGCACTGGGGAGGATTCACCCATCACGCGGGCAATGGCCAGCATGATGCCGGTCACAATGCCGGACAGGGCGGTTGGCAGCACGATGCGTGCGATGGTTTTCCACTTGGGCACGCCGAGCGCATAGGAAGCCTCGCGCAGGTCCATGGGAACCACGCGCAGCATCTCTTCGGTATTGCGCACCACGATGGGAATCATCAACAGGACCAAGGACAGGGCGACGGCAAAGCCGGAGCGGCCAAAGCCAAAGAGCGTAATCCACATGGCGAAGATGAACAGCGCCGCCACGATGGAGGGCACGCCCGACAGGATGTCCACCATGAAGGTGGTGGTGCGGCCCAGCCAGCCACCCTTGGAGTATTCCACCAGGTAGATGGCGGTAAAGATGCCGATCGGGATGGATAAGATGGATGCTAGGGCGGTCTGGACAAAGGTACCGACGATGGCGTGGGCGGCACCGCCGCCTTCGGCGCTATTCATCACGCCGCGCTGGGACAGCGTCCACCAGTCAGCGGAGAAAATCACGCCGCTACCGCGCGAGATCAGCTCCCAGAGGACCCAGATCAAAGGGACCATCGCCAAGGCCATAGCGGCCCATACAACGACGGTGGCAATACTATTGGCCGCCTTGCGGGAACCGGAGATTTCCAGGAAGGTTGCCCCACCGGCGGAGGCGGGCTTGTTATTTGTCGTAGTAGTCATTGTTGTCCTTCCTTACTTGCTCTTCACGATGGCGCGGGCAATGGCGTTGACCACGAACGTCAGCAAGAACAGCATCAAACCGGCAGCGATATACGCACCGGCGCGCGTCTCGTTACCGAACTCGGCGGCGGCGAGGGCGATGGCCGTGGCGAAGGTAGTACCGCCATCGAAAAGCGAGAAGCGGAAGTCCACCAGCGGTGAGACCACCATGTACAGCGCCATGGTCTCACCCAAAGCGCGGCCCAAGCCCAGCATGGAGCCGGCAACGTAGCCGGACATGCCGAAGGGCAGGACGGTCATGCGGATGACTTCCCAGCGCGTAGCGCCCAGTGCCAGGGCGGACTCGATCTGGCCGGGAGGGGTTTGCACGAAGACCTCGCGGGCGGTGGCGGCGATAATCGGCAGGATCATCACGGCGAGCACGATGCCACCGGTAAAGAGGTTGCGGCCGGTAGCAAAGGCGGGCGAATTATCGTAATGGGTAAACAGGAAGAACCCGCCGGCCCAGGATTCCAACCAGGTGTAGAAGCCGGACAGGGCCGGACCGAGGACCTGCCAACCCCACAGGCCGTAGACGATGGACGGCACGGCGGCCAGCATGTCCACCAAGAAACCCAGCGGCTTAACCAGGCGTGCCGGGGCGTAGTTGGACAAGAAGATGGCAATCGCAAGCGCCACTGGCATGGCCAAGATCAGGGCGAAGACCGAGATGAGGACGGTGGTGCCGAACATGGTCGGGATACCGAACTTCATCGCGGAGGTATCGGTGGTCTCCCACCGCTCACCGTGGGTGAAAAAGCCCAGCAGGCCATTCTCGTTCACGCTGAGCGCCGGCACGGCGCGCCAGATGAGGAAGGCAGCAATCGCCGCGATCATCACGGTAATCAGCGTGGCAGAGGCCGTGGAGAGGAATTCGAAAATGCGGTCACCGGGGCGCTTGACGGAGCTACCGGAGCTAGAGGTAGCCAAGTCATTCTCGTTATCGCCACGGGTATGAGGCTGTTCAACGCCAGAGACGGGAAGGGTCTCCGAGGTCGATGCCTTGGTGAGATTATTGTCTGCCATGAGACGTACTAATCCTTATTTAAAGTGGAACAAAGGGTCATGCGTTACATGCCTGCGCCCCCAAAGCGCGTCTCGAGGGCGGCAGTGGGGGCGGGCGGAGCGTTATTTCGCGAGGTAAAGCGCAGTTTACGCCTTACTGCAGTGCGTCAACGGCGCTCTTCAGGCGGTCAAGGTGGTCACCCTTAACTGGGATGAAGCCCTGCTCTGCCAACTGGTCATCCTGGTGGTCCAGAACGTCGTTGAAGAAGGTCTTGACCAGTTCAGCGGTCTCGTCATCGTAGCCAGCGGAGCAGACGATGTTGTAGGTGGTCAGGATGAGCGAGTATGCGCCCTCTGCATCGGAAGCGAAGAGGGCCTTGGAGTCAACGACCATGTCGTTCTCGGAAGCGGTGTCCTTGAACTCCAGGTTCTCCAGCGCCTTGTTGACGGTATCGTCATTCAGCTCAACCGGGCCGTTGCCAAAGTCAATCTTGGCCTTCTTGACGCCGTCAGCTTCCTTCTGGTCAGCGAAGCCGGCCTCAACGTAGGTGATGGCACCCTCGATGTTTGCAACCTGGTCAGCAACGCCGGAGGAGCCGTTTGCGCCCTCACCAACGGAGTCAGGGAACTGCTTGCCTTCGCCGTCCCAGTTACCGGTGGAAGCGGTCAGGAACTTCTGGAAGTTATCGGAGGTACCGGACTCGTCAGAACGGAAGATGACGTGGATGTCGGTGTCCGGCAGGTCTGCGCCCTCGTTATCAGCGGCAATGGCCTCGTCATTCCACTTCTTGATCTCGCCCTTGAATATCTTGGCAATGGTATCGGTGGAGAGGTTGATCTCCTGGTCGCCCAAGTTATAAGCGATGGCAACTGGGCCGATGGTGGAAGGCAGGTGCCATGCATCGTTGCCATCACAACGCTCCTTGGCAGCCTCAATCTGGCCGTCGTCTTCCTTCAGCGGGGAGTCAGAACCAGCGAAGTCTGCCTGACCGTTCAGGAATGCCTCAACACCCTTACCGGAGCCGGAAGCGGTATAGGACAGGTTAGCGTCTGGGTTGTCCTCTGCGAAGACGGTACCGAAGTAGGACATTGCGTTCTGCTGGGAGGATGCGCCCTCACCAACAAGCTCGCCAGCGACACCGCTGCCGTCGGAAGAGCCCGAGGAGTCAGAGGAGGAGGACGTGTCCTCAGAGCACGCTACGAGAGCGGTAGAGGTAGCGGCCACAAGGCCGAAGATAGCGGCAGAGCGCTTGAAGTTGCGAATCACGGGAAAACCCTTTCCGGTGCAGATCAGAGATTGATTGTCCGAGGAAACCGCATCCCCGTCACAGGGGATGTGCTGCCGGGCGGCAGCTACCTACATCCCAGCTCCGCTTTCCAGGAGCGGGGTGCAGGCGCGCAGGTGCGGCTTTCTCACAATCAGTAAAGCTAACCGGCGGAATTAACCAGCAGGGTGACGTGAGGTAAACACTTAATGAACATGCCAAGAAGCTGACATGACCTTAATCGCACTAGCCCCAGACAACGTGCTCTTCATCAACGGAAAAGCCCAGCCGCTTGTAGGCCTTCAGCGCCGGTTCATTATCCGCTTCCACGTACAAAATAACCCGCTGAGCTCCCTTTTCTACCATGCGGCGCAGGCCAATCTGCAGCAATGGACCGCCCAATTTTTGGCCGCGGTACGCCTCAGCAAGGCCCACCACGTAGACCTCACCAAAGCCGGGATCTTCTTCCTCGTGCCACTTGGTCCAGTGGAAACCAGCCAGGGTCGGGTGCCCCTGCTCTTTTTCGTCCCAGAAAAACAAAACGTCCTTAGGATCGAACCATTCGGCTTCCATGCCACGGTGTAGGCGCTCTAAATCCCAGCCGCCTTGCTCTGGGTGCCAATTAAAGGCCTCATTATTAACGCGCAGCCATTCCTTTTCCACCGTGTCCTTGCCCCACTTGTCCACCGCCTCGCTGTAATTGCCGGCCTGCAACGGCAGCTCGCCTACTTGTGCTGCGCTATCCAGATCGCTGCCATCGATGCCCATGACCACGAGGGTGCGGGTGACGTTTAGGTCACGGGAGCTGGCCAGGGCCTGTGCTGGCTTGACGTTGCCATGCGCCCAGGTCTCGAGATTGGTGGTGGCGGCAGCAGTGGCATCGTAAAGCGCGGTGCCATAGCCCTTGCCGCGATAATCTGGGGCGATAAAAAGCTCTGCGGTGGAATCCTCTCGGCTGGATACGCCAATGGGCTCGCCATCCAGCCAAGCCACCAAGTGCTTGTGGTGCAGGCGCTCATCGCGCAGGCCATTGAGGAATTGCTCCGACAGCGGGGCGATGCCGTCGGTCTTTTCAGCGTGCGCTGCTAGTTCTTCCAGGGTGCCCGCCAGCTCTGGGGAGGCGGGGAGGTTTTCTTCGGTGATATTCATGGTGCCCATAATACGTAGGCTAAATTTGAAGGCGTGAGTGTAGTCAAAGTCGACCGGCGCATTGTGCACGTCCTCATCGTGGTGGGCGTGGTCATTGCCGCATGGGTGGCCGATGCCTGCGTGGCCATGCATTCTGAGCACAAGATTGCCCAGGAGGTTAAGGAGAACTCCAGGCTGGAAAACTCGCCCCAGGTGTATATCGGCGGCACCCCGTACCTGTTGGCGGCAGGCTCCAAGGAAATTCCTTATCTGCAGGTCAAGGCGCTCGATGTGGAGGTTCCCAAGCTGGGCATGGTCAATGCCTCGACCGTGCTGCGCGATATTACCGTCACCCCTGAGCAGGTAGTAAGCGGCGATATTGAAGGCGCACCCGTATCCACGTATTCGCGCGGAATTTCCCTCGACGGCGTGGCGTTAGGCCGCCTTTTGGGCATTACCGATCTCTCCATTGCTAACCCGGATGATATTTCTCCCTCCGGCGGCGTTTCTGCCGAGGCGGAGCTTACCGGCACCCTGCCCGGCGATAAGGAAAAATCCACCGCTATGGTCACACTGCGCCTGGTGGGCCCGGAGTTCCGCATGGAGGTCTACGGAACCGATGATCCGCGCCTCAAGGAGGCGTTTTCCCTCAACTTCGATACACGCGAGCTCCCGCTGCCGGCGCAGGCCACCATGGTAAGGCTGCAGGGCGGCACCATTTACTTTGAGGTCCAGCGCCGCAATATCAAGGTCCAGATGGCCCAGCTATCCCCGCTGGAAATCGAGGGATCTGAGCAACGAGCCGTGGAAGAGGCCGAAAAGAAGGCGGCCGATACCGCCAATAAGGTAGGCCCCGCACCGAAAGAGGGTGAATCCTAGCGGAGGCGAATAAAGTCCCGCAGCACTTCCTGCACGGAGCGCTGGGCCACCTGCCGCCTGTCTTGCGGGGCGTAGACCTCGATGGCATCGGCCACAGAGGTCAGCGTCACGTGGCGGAAGGTCCCCTCGGATTCGCCATCGGCTTGGAAGCGCTGCGGGGTGTGGCAATCGAGCTCAACGCGCTTGGCGTCATCAAAGCCCAGGGTCTTTTCCTTCACCAGCCGCTTGAGCCAGCCGTGCTTATCGGCGCCAAAGAGGTGCAGCAGGCCGATGACCCCACGCACACCGCTGAGTTTTTCCAGACCGAAAAGGGCCAGGCCCTCATCGAAAGAATTGCGCGGGTTGGTCACCACCGGCAAGGGCCCCAAGAAGGTCCAGGGGTTGGTATTAGAGGTAAACAGGAGCGGGAAGTCCTTCTTATGGAGCGTCTGCCCCAAGCGCGATTCCGCGTGCACCGTAATCTGCGGCGGGTTGCGGCGCGCGCGTAGCCAGGCCCGAATGGCCACGTTCAAGTAGCGCAGCGGCGTGGCGGAAAAGCCTTGTTCGCGGGCGCGGTCCACGCGTGCGAGGACGTCCGCATCCATGCCAAAGCCGGCGTTGACGGCAAACCAGCGTTCGTTCCAAGTGCCCAGGTAAATGGTGCGGCGCAGATCGCGCTCGAGCATGCGGGCCAGAACGTGGGTGGCCTCAACCGGCGTATTGGGAAAGCCGAGGGCGCGGACGAAGACGTTCGCGGATCCGGTGGGAATGACGGCGAGCGCCGGCACCTCGTTTGGGCTGGGGATATCTTCATCGGCCGGTCCCAGCAGGCCGTTGACAATCTCATTGACGGTGCCATCGCCGCCCACGGCAATGATGACATCATAATCATCCCTGGTAAGCCCCCGAACGATGTCTTCTGCATGCCCGGGGTAATGGGTGAATTTGACCAATAGGTGCATGCCTTCTACGGCCCGCAGGGCGGGCACGATTTGGCGAAAGAGCCCGTTGGATTGCGAGGTCGAATTGGGATTGGAAATCATCAGCGCATGCACAACGGACCAGTCTAGTAGTTAAAGCGGCCCCGGCACGACTAGGCTGGACGCCCATGAGCGAAAATACCGAGAACACCAATACCCCGAACGTCGAGACCGCCGCCGCGTCCCACCCGGAAAACACCTCCGGCGCGCTCAATGGCAATGACGCGGTCAACCAAGCCGCCGAGCAGTGGAAGGACGCGGCCAGCCACAATATCCCCGCCATTGAGCTTGGCGATGTCCCTGTTCCCGCCGATACCGCCAACCTGCGCCAGGGCCCGTCGCTACACGATGGCCTGCTGGGGCTCCTCCCCCTCGTAGGCGTCTGGCAGGGCGAGGGCCAGGCCCACGACACCGATGGCAGCGAATACACCTTTGGCCAGCAGCTGGTCGTCGCCCACGACGGCGAGAATTACCTGACCTTTAGCTCGCGCACCTGGAAGATCGATACCGAAGGCAAGCCGCAGGGCCCGTCTACCCGCGAGACCGGTTTCTGGCGCATCTCCGCCAAGGATGAAATCGAGGTCACCTACACCTCTTCTACCGGCATCGTGGAAATCTTCTACGGCGAGCCCTTCAACGAGCGCGCTTGGCAGCTCGAATCCGCCTCCACCATGGTCACCGAGACCGGCCCGAAGAACCTGGGCCCCGGCAAGCGCATGTACGGCCTCATGCCCAATAACAACCTGGGCTGGGTAGATGAGCGCATGGTCGATGGCGAAATGCGCCCCTACATGTCCGCCGAGCTCACCCGCATCGCCGGCTAGAGCCGGCTAAGACTGGCTAGGCCCCTAGCGCGGCATCGATAAGCCCCCGGATTTCTTCCTCGTTATCCGGGGCTTTTAACGTTTTTTCATTCAGCTTGGTCACCCGCACCGCCACGCGCACGGAAGAGACCAGCCACACCGAGTCGGACTTTTCTAAGTACTCCACGGTCAACGGCTTGGCCTTGCATCGGTAGCCACGGTCCTGGGCATAGTCAAAGAGCGCTGCCTGCGTGGTGCCGGGCAAAATACCGCGGCCGACGGCGGTGCGCAGCTTCTTTCCCCGCACCGCCACCACGGTAGAGGTAGCGCCCTCTAAGATTTCGCCGGTATCTGGATCCGTCAGGATGAGATCGTCGTAGCCCTTGTCCTTGGCCATGCGCAGCATCGCCATCGTCGCGGCGTAGTTCAGCGTCTTGGCCGGTAGCTCTTCGGCCACGTGCCACAGGCGCGGGCTCGTCAGGACGGTGACGCCGGTGGTGCGTTGGTGAAGAGGGACATCGCCAAGCGGCTGCACCGTCACCCACGCGGTGGGCACGCCGGTCGAAGCCCGGCCGCGGGTATACGTCCAGGTGCATTTGGCATCGGGATGATCGGCATCGGTACCGCAATAATCCGCGATCGCCAGCCGGGTCGCCTCCTCCCACTTGTGCATCGGCGGTTCCGGCAAATCGAGCGCCCGCGCCGAATCGCGAAAGCGCTGGGCGTGGCGGGCGAGGTTAGCCGCCTTGCCGCCGCGGACCAGAAGCGATTCAAAGATGCCATCGCCGCGGGTCACGGCGGCATCATCAGCATAAACCAGCGGCAGGGAGGGCGAATGCTTGCGCACCGACCCACCAAAGGGTTCCACGACGTAGATGACCGGCTCTTTTCGCGGGGAGGGTTTCATAGACTCGATTATGCCCTACCATCGGTAGATGTGAGTTATTCTTCGCCACTTCTTCAACGCGCCGGTGCCGCCGAGCACCAGGACGCGACTGTACTCGATGCCCAAGGTGTGGCCTGGCACTATGGCAATCCCCTCGGGGAACAGCGTGCGGCCGAGACCGGGACCATCGCCATCGACCGCTCGCAGCGCCGCGTGCTGCGCGTCAGCGGTGCGGATGCGCCGGGTTTTCTTAATAACCTGCTCACGCAGAAGCTTGACGATGCCCCCTCCGGCTTCTCCGCCGGCGCCCTCGACCTAGATATCCAGGGCCACATTTTGCACCACATGGATATCACCCGCGCGGGCGAGGACTTCTACCTCGATCTGCCCGCCGCGCAGTTCGAATCCGCCCAGGACTTTTTGACCAAGATGGTCTTCTGGTCCGAGGTCACGGTCGAGGAAGCCGATATCGCCATCGTGACATTGCTGGGTGAGGCCGATATTCCTACCCCACCCACCGTGGTTTTTTCCCGCGAGGTGCAATGGCCGGGAATCAAGCGCGTTGACCTGGCCATTCCGCGCGAAAAGTTGGTGGAATCCATGGCCGCCCTAGAGGCAGAGGGCGCGCGGCTGGCGGGGCTCATGGCCTTTACCGCCGAGCGCGTGCGCGCCCGCGAGCCGGAGCTTGCCGCCGACTTGGATAAGAAATCCATCCCGCACGAGGTTCCGCAGTGGATTAGCCGCAGCGATGCTGACCCCGCCCACGTGCACCTAAATAAGGGCTGCTACCGCGGCCAGGAAACCGTGGCGCGCGTGGAAAACCTGGGCCGCTCTCCCCGCCTTTTGGTGCTCCTCCACCTCGACGGATCCGCGCCGGAGAGGCCGAATGTGGGCGATGACATTTCATTTAATGGACGTAAGGTAGGTCGCATCGGCACCATCGTGGATGACTGCGATTTCGGCCCCATCGCCTTAGGTCTAGTCAAGCGTTCTGCGCTAGATGCAGGCACATTGGATATCGGCGATACCGCGGCGTCGATCGATCAGTCCTCCATCCCCGAAGATGAGGGCCCAAAGGCCGGGCGCGAGGCGGTAAACCGGCTGCGCGGGCGGTAGATTTTCCACTCATCGGGGGGCCGGTGCGGAATTTTTTCGTCACACGCGCTATTGTGTCTTACAGGAAGATACACAATTGACAAGCCGATGGGGCGCCCAAGAATCCCTGGAGCGCCCTACTAGCCCAAGGGGGTCATGCACATGGGACGCGGACGCGCTAAGGCAAAGCAGACCAAAGTTGCACGCCAGCTCAAGTACAACTCACCCGAGATGGATATCGAGTCCCTTCAGCGGGAACTCGCTGCTCAGCAGGAGGGTGACTCCCACGACTACGAAGAGGATGATCCCTACGCCGAGTATGTCGACGAATGGGATGAGGACGCAGACGACGAGCGCTAATCTTCCGCTCGCCGGCTAAATCCGAAAAAAGGCCTTAGGTTATTGACCTAAGGCCTTCCTCTTGTACCTAGAAGTTTGAGTGCTCGCCGTGCATGATAACGCGCGGTTCTTCGCCGTCCGCCTCGCGGACGCTGCCTAGCTCCCACGCGTCGATGTGGCGGGCGGTGAGCATGGCCAAGGCGCGGTCGCGGTCCTCTGGGTTAACCACGGCAATCATGCCCACGCCCATGTTGAAGGTCTTTTCCATCTCCGCCAGTTCGACCTTGCCCATGGAGGAGATGAGCTTGAAGATCTGGCCTGGATTCCACGTGGAGCGGTTAACCTCAGCGCTCAGGCCCTCTGGAATGACGCGCTCCAGGTTGCCGGCCAGCCCGCCGCCCGTGACGTGGCAGAAGGTGGATACGGAGCATTCCTGCGCCAGCGCCAAGCATTCCTTGGCGTAGATGCGGGTGGGTTCCAAGAGCTCCTCGCCTAGCGGGCGGCCGAGCTCTTCCACATAACCATCTAGCGGCATGCCCGCCTGCTCCAGCAGGACGTGGCGCGCGAGCGAGTACCCGTTGGAGTGCAGCCCGGACGAGCCCATAGCGATGAGCACATCGCCCTCGCGCACGTTGTCTGGGCCCAACACGCCATCGGCCTCGACCACGCCGACGGCGGTGGCGGAGACATCGTATTCATTCTCCCCCATCATGCCTGGGTGTTCGGCCGTCTCGCCGCCGAGCAGCGCAGCACCTGCCTGCACGCAGCCCTCGGCGATGCCCTTGACTACCTCGGCCACCTTTTCCGGCACGACCTTGCCCACGGCGATGTAATCCTGCAGGAATAGCGGCTCGGCGCCGCAGACGACTAGATCATCGACGCACATGGCCACCAGATCGATGCCGATGGTGTCGTGCTTATCCATGGCCTGTGCCACGGCGAGCTTGGTGCCCACACCATCGGAGCCAGCCGCGAGGATGGGCTCCTTGTAATCGCCCAGTTTGAATAGCCCCGCAAAGCCGCCGAGGCCGCCCATGACCTCCGGGCGGGTGGCGCGCTTGGCGTGTGGGGCAAACAGGCTGACCGCGCGGTCGCCCTCTTCGATATTGACGCCGGCTGCGGCGTAGGTGTTGTCACTCATGTTCTTGGAAGTTCCTTAGAAGTTTTTATTGGGTTCCGAGCAGGGTGCGCACGGCATCGGCATTGGGGTTTCCGGCGGGAAGGCCAAGGGGGTATTCGCCGGAGAAGCAGGCGGTGCACAGCTCAGAGCGGGGCTGCTCGGTGGCGGCGACCATTTCATCGATGGAGACAAACCCCAAAGAGTCAGCGCCGATGGTCTCACAGATGGTGGAGCAAATCTCGTCCGGATCATCGGACGGGCTGGCGTTGGCAATGAGCTCGCCGGGCGAGGCAAAGTCGATGCCATAAAAACACGGCCACTTTACCGGCGGGGAGGCGATGCGCACGTGGACCTCGGCGGCGCCAGCCTCGCGCAACATGCGGATGAGCGCGTGCTGGGTATTGCCGCGCACGATGGAATCATCCACTACAACGAGCTTTTTACCATCGATGACCTCGCGCAGCGGGTTGAGCTTTAACCGGATGCCCAGCTGACGCAGCGTCTGCGTGGGCTGAATAAAAGTGCGTCCCACATACGCATTTTTCACCAAACCGTGGGCGAAGGTGAGGCCGGATTCGCGGGCGTAGCCCACCGCGGCTGGGTTGCCGGATTCCGGCACGGGGATGACCAGGTCTGCATCCTCAACCGGGTATTCGCGAGCTAGGCGGCGGCCGATCTCCACGCGGGAGGCGTTGACGGAACGGCCCTTGATATCGCTATCCGGGCGGGCCAAGTACACGTACTCGAAAACGCAGCCGCTGCGCTTGGCGGGCGCGAAGTTTTCAGAGCGGATGCCGGCCTCATCGATGGCGACGAGCTCGCCCGGCTCGATCTCGCGAATAAATTGCGCGCCGCAGATATCCAGCGCGCAGGTTTCGGAAGCAACGACCCAGCCCTTGGCCAGCCGGCCCAGCACCAGCGGGCGCACGCCCTGCGGGTCGCGCGCGGCGTACATGGTGTGGCCATCGGTAAAGGTCAAGCAGAATGCGCCCTTGACCCGCGGCAGGAGCTCACGGGCGGAGTCGAAGACGGAGGTGGTCTCATCGACGCCATCGGCAAGCAGCATGGACAAGCACATCGAGTCAGAAACCGATTCCTCGTGCGGCTTAATCAGGCCGCGCTCGACGGCCTCTGCGCGCAGCTCGAGGTAATTGACCAGGTTGCCGTTGTGGCCCAAGGCAATGTCCACGCCCGTCGAAGAGGTGGAAAACATTGGCTGCACATTGGACCATTCCTTGCCGCCGGCCGTGGAATAGCGCGTGTGGCCCACCGCCACGTTGCCGGTCAAGGCAGAAAGGGTCGATTCATCGAAAATATTGGCCACCAGGCCCATGTCTTTAAAGACGACGATGCGGTCATCATCGCCCACCGCAATGCCGGCGGCTTCTTGGCCGCGGTGCTGGAGAGCAAAAAGGCCAAAGTAGGTAAGTTTGGAGACTTCCTCCCCGGGAGCCCAGACGCCAAAGACGCCACACTCTTCGCGGGGTTCCTCCTCGTTATGATCGTCAAGGTCAGTGATACTAGGAGTATGTACTTCTACCACGGCGTTTATATTAGCGCGTTGGGCCGTCGAAAACTAACGGAATGATGGGAAGCCACTGTGCAATCTCCCCTGAACGCGACCCGGAAGCATCGACGCGACCTGTGTTTTTGACCTCGTCCCAGTCCGTGACACCGGTGGCCAAACGCAGCCAGTTCTCCGCATCCATTTCCACCACATTGGGTGGGGTGCCGCGCGTGTGGCGGGGGCCTTCAATGCACTGCACCGCAACAAATGGGGGTACGCGCAGCTCCACCGAGTGCCCCGGCGCGTCGGCCTCGAGAGTGCGGGCGGTGCGACGGACGGCATCGGCAAGCAAGGCCCTGCCTGGCTTTTGTTGCCCGTCCGGGTCCTGAATCCAATCCTTGATGGCGATGATGGCCGCGCGCGTGGCGGCGGGATCTACGGGTTTAGGCATAGCCACAGCATAGCTACTGTTATCTTATTGTTTATGTCACCTACTGACGCTGCTGCGGAAACCCAGAAGTCCCCTACCCTGACGCTGCGCTTTATGGCATCGCCAACCGATGTCACCATGGCCGGCGACCCCGGCATCAATGGCGGGCGCGTGCTGGAATGGATCGATAAGGCCGCCTACGCCTGCGCCGTGCAGTGGTCCGGGCAGTACTGCGTGACCGCCTATGTGGGCCATATCCACTTCACCCGGCCCATTCCCTCCGGGCACATCGTGGAGGTGCGCTCGCGCATCGCGATGACCGGCCGGTCCTCCATGCACATCATCAACGAGGTGCTGTCTGCTGATCCCCGCGAGGGCATTTTCACCCGCGCCTGCGATTGCCTGGTCATCTTCGTGGCCAAGGACCCCGAAAGCGATAAGACCACCCCGGTTCCCACCTTCGTGCCGGATACCGATGAGCACCTGCGCGTGGCCGAGGCCGCGAAATCCCGCATCGAGCTGCGCAAGGCCATCGAGCTGGAGATGGACAAGCAAACCTACGATGGGCCTTCCGATGCCCCACGCATGGTCAACCGCTTCCTAGCCAAGCCCACCGACGTCAACTGGGGCGGCAAGGTGCACGGCGGCACCGCGATGCAGTGGATCGATGAGGCCGGCACCGCCTGCACCATGGAGTGGTCCGGCGAGCGCACCGTCGCCGTCTATGCCGGTGGCATCCGCTTTTATAAGCCCATTTCCATCGGCGATCTCATTGAGGTCGATGCCCGCATGATGCGCACGGACCGCCGCTCCATGCAGATGTCCATCCACGTCCGCTCCGGCGATCCCCGCGGCGGCCGCGGTAACCTCAACACCGCCATTCACGCCACCGTGGCCTATATTGGCCTGGACCGAGACGGGCAGCCGCTGACCGCGCGCACCTTTACCCCACAGACGGAAGAAGATATCCGCCTGGCCGAGCACGCCAATATCTTGCGCGAGCTGCGCGGCGAATACTCCCCCAAGCCGCTCATCGTGGCGCCGCACTACCAACACGTGGATTAAATTTTCAGCACATTTTCTGGTACGCGGCGCTTCTGCCCTAGCGTGGTATTAAATAGGTAACAGAAACCACGCTAGAGAAACGAGTTGACATGTCTAACCCACGCCTGCGCCGCAGGGTGCAATACTCCGCCGCATTAGTTGCCTCGGCGCTGCTGCTGGCCTCCTGCCAGAACCCGGCCAATCAGGAGGATAAAGATGAGGCTTCGGCTACACCGACGACCACCTCTTCTTCTACCTCCGCGGAAAAGACCTCAGAAGCATCTTCCACGGCATCGAGTTCTAGTTCCGCTACCAGCTCCAGTAGCGCCAGCAGCTCTGCTACGAGTTCGAGCTCCAGCAGCGCCACCTCCTCCAAGGCGGCTGGCGCAGCGGCCAAGGAGCGCTCCGCCATTGAAGGCCACGTCGTGGTTCTTTCCACCGGCGGCACCATCGCCAGCACCCATGATGACAAGGGCGCGGTGGTTCCCACCGTCACCGGCTCTGACCTGGTAGAGCCACTGTATGACGAATTCGATAAAGACAAGCTGGACCTCGAGGTCAAGGACATTGCGAACCTGGATTCCTCCGCGATGACCCTGGCTGATACCGATAAGATCGTCACCGCCGTCCACGAGCAGCTGCAGCGCGAGGACGTCGATGGTGTCATCGTCACCCACGGCACGGACTCCATGGAAGAAACCGCCATTGCGCTCGACACCTTCCACGACAGCGACAAGCCGGTTGTACTCACCGGCGCGATGCGCCCCTTCGATGATTCCAACCCGGATGGGCCAGAAAACCTCGCTACCGCGGTAGAGACCGTCACCAACCCGGACTATGCCGGCCATGGCACATTCATCGCCTTTGACGGTAAAGTTATCCCCGCCCGCGGCGCGTTCAAATCTGATACGGAAAAGGCCGATGGCTTTGCTACCAATAGCCAGGAGAAATTCCCAGAACGCCCCGAGCCGCTGAAGTACGCTCCGCTTGGCGATGTCCGCGTGGACATCATCGCCGCCTACCCCGGCGCCCCAGCGGATCTCATTGAACAATCCTTGGCCAAGGGCGCGCAGGCCATCGTCATTGAGGGCATGGGTTCAGGGAATATCGGCCCCGATCTGGCTAATGCCGCCATGGAAGCCGCCAAGTCCGTTCCCGTCGTGCTCACTACCCGCGTGGATCACGGACCCGTCGAGGGTATCTACGGCGGCGCCGGTGGCGGTGCCACGCTTGCCGATGCCGGAGTTATCCCCTCCGGCAACCTCCGTGCACCCCAGGCCCGCATACTGCTCGCAGCCGCGGTTGCCACGGGAACGGATGCACAGAAGCTCTTTTCTCCTGCAGGATAAGGCCGTATACTTTAGCGCGACGCTGAAAGGAGGAGAGCATGGCAGACATTTTCGACGTTGGACAGTACATCACTGAGCGCATTCCCAACGTGGACAAGCTCAAGCTGTACAAGCTGTGCTACTTCTCCCAAGGCTGGCATCTGGCGTGGACGGGTCGCCCATTATTCCAGGCGGAGTTTCAAGCGTGGCGGCACGGCCCTGTTTCCAGCGAGCTGCGCGCTCAAACCTGGCAGGTAGTAGGGACCAAAGAGCCCTGGCCAGTCCCCTATGTTCCCGGTGGTCAGTCCGACAATCTCAGCACATACGAACGCGAAGTCGTAGATAGCATCATCGCATTTTACGGCGGAGTTAAATCAACCAAGCTTTCTGATTTGAGCCACGGCCTCGCCTGGAACGAGGTCCTCCAAGAGTTCTCCCAGGCGATGATCTCTGGCACTCCCACCCCGCGACCTCCGCTACAACCAGCAGAAGTTCTTTTGCCTAATGTTGACCTCGACGGGGATGTGGATGAAGTTTTAGCCACACCACAGGCCAAGGCAATCGAACAGGACTGGTGGGAGACTTTCCGGATTCTCGCTGATCGTTAACCAGACGGGTTTGCAGCAAGGATTGATCATCCTGGCTCATGCCGCCCAGTTCAATAACAGGACAATTGCGGATTAGGCAGCGCCAACGACCACTTGCCATACCGCCACGAGGTGGACCACTGCCGCCGCAATGGTCGCGGTGTGGAAGTGCTCGTGGTAGCCGTAGTAGCGCGCATTGCGCCCAGGCCACTTAAAGCCATAGACCAGCGCACCTACGGAGTAAACCACCCCGCCGGCCAGCAACAGCCAAACCACTGCTGCGCCGGCATCGCTCCACAGCGTAGGCAACAGCGGCAGCACCAACCAGCCCAGCGCCAGGTACACCACGACGTCGAGCCACCGCGGGTGCTCAATCCACACTAGGTTCAAAATAACGCCCAAGATCGCGCCCGCCCACGCAATGGCCAGCATCCATGCTGCCTGCGCCGGGGATAACGCAATCAAACACAGCGGGGTGTATGTGGCGGCAATGAATACCGCAATCGTGGCATGGTCTGCCCGCCGCCACCACCGCACCGCCCGGGGGCTAGCCCACGGGTAGCGGTGATAGAGCGCCGAGACGCCAAAAAGCCCCACCAAGCCTAGGCCATAAACGGTAACGCCTAGGCCCTGCCACCAGTGCAGCGTCATCCACGCATACGTAATGAGCACGGTAGAAGCAATGACAGAGAGCAACGCCGCCAACGCATGTCCCCAGCCACGGGTCAGCGGCCGCTCGCCGCGATCGGCCATCCAATAGGTGCGCTGCACCAAGCCTTCTTTCAAGGGATGCTCCCCCGTCTCTTGAGTTCCTTCAGCATGTATCCGAGCCACAGCGATATTTCTTTCTCCCACCAGAGCCAAGTTACGTTACCGTAAGTGTACTGAGAGGAATAAAGAGCTTCAAGGAAAAGTAGTAACTAAGCTTCTTCGCCAGAATCCAACACATCGACTTTCCGTACGGTTTCCATTACCGCATGGGAGAGGCCCGATCTCTATCATCATCTCATGTGAGAGTATATTTATTCATTGGAATCCTGTTCGGATTACACACTCCCCGCACGCATGAGGAAGCACATAACCTGAAATGTTAAAAGTTCGGAATGACATGAAAATTCCGCCGCTAGGACCTGCCTGGGCGGGAGCGCTCATGGGACTATCGATCTCCTCATCCCTTATTGATGCCCACCTGAGTCCGGTGTTGGGGCACCTTCCAGCTGAAATCATGCTCGGCGTGGCAACTCTTGTCTTCTTGGCGCTCTCGGCGGGATTCATTAAGTACCGGAATCCTGGGTTTCATTCCGACGATATGCCCGCATGGGGCATGGTCTCCATGGGCATCCTCGCATTGGGTAGCGCCTACTCCCTCATCCTTGATACCTGGTTGATTCACACTGTGTGTTGGGCCGTGGGTACCGTCCTCAGCCTCATGACCTGCATCAAGTATTTAAAGTATCTTTTCTTCAACCACCCCACTGATCCAGCCTTTGCATTGGGTCTGCCGCTGGTGGCACCGATGGTTTCCGCAACCTCTTCGGCGCAGCTGGCAACGCAGGTCGGTGAGTGGAGCTCGCTTGTCCACGGCGTTGGCGTTTTCTGCTTCGTAGTGGCTTTGGTGACGGGAATGCCGATATTTACCTTTATTTACCGGCGTACCTTTCCCAAGGTTCCCATAAACTTCGCTGCCACCGCTTGGATCCCAATGGGCTTGGTCGGCCAGTCCACCGCCGCGGCACAGCTTCTCGCCAGTGACCAGTGGCATTTCCGCGCCATGGTCTACGGCGTAGCGATGCTGAGCTTGGGCGTGCCGCTGTCGGTCTATGCCATCGCCAAGCATTGGGGCGCCGCCCTGGGAAATACCCCAATGTCCTATAACCCCAGCTGGTGGGCCAGCACCTTCCCCGTGGGCACCTGCTGCCTGGGCACCCATACCCTATCCACGCAGCCCGCGGCGCTGGCATGGGGCCTGGGCTGGATGGATACCGTGAGCGCCGCCCTGCTGGTTCTGCTCCTCCTCCATGTCACTTGGGCAGCCTTCGGAGCCATCAAAACTGCTTCGGAGCATTTCAAGGTCAGCCAAATGAGCCACGCATAGATCCAGGGGTTTCGGCAGGTTAAGAACCTTGTGGATCGTGCTCGGCGAAGAATTGGGGCATCGCCTGGAGCAGGTGCTGGTTCCAGACTCCATGAGCGCTAAGGGCGGATGCGTGGTCGGCGTGTGGGCGCACGTATTCGCTCAGGTCGATATTCTTTTCTTGGGCTATGCGGCGAAAATCGTCGTAGCTTTCCGGCGGAACGAGACGATCGTTGTCGCTTCGGACAATCTTGATGGGTGGCATATCCGTGGTGAGATGCGTAGCTGAGGTGACGAAATCTGCACGGTCGGGATATTCCTCGGGCGTTCCACCCAGGTATTTCTGCACGGTATCGCGGGAACCCTGCGCGGCATAAGGATCGTCAGAATCATAGATGTGGCGGACATCGAGGGCCGGTGAGTCCGCATACACGGCGCGGGGAACGGCCGGCGTGCCGGGACAATCGGCGGAAGGTAGGTGGTTGGGGTGCGCGGCGGCATCGGCAGTCGCATTCAGCACCAACTGGCCACCGGCAGATTCGCCGTATGTAAAGAAACGCCCTGGGTCGCCGTCATAATCCGCTGCATGGGCATTGACCCAATTCATCGCGCACCCCACATGCCCCGCTGCCACCTTCCACGTGGGCTGGTCCCAGCTGGATAGCGTGTAATCGATGGATAATACGAGGTAGCCGCGCTGCGCCATCTGACGCATGTTGAACGCCTGAGAGTGCTTGTTCATCTGATCCCAGCCGCCGCCGTGGACATACATCATCACCGGGTGGGTGCCGCCATCATTGGGCGTATAAATATCCATGTCTAGGTCCTCGCCATGGAAGGAATCGTAGGCCACCGTATGATCAGGGCCCTCGTCGGTGCTTTCCACACCAGCCCAACTCAACGCGGCGCGAATATCTACGTCGGTCCCCTGCTCCTTCGCAGCATGAATCTGCGTCCCAAAAAGCGAAATGCCTGCAATGAGCGCAACCGCCGCGAACGCGCCTGGCACGTAAAAGCTGCGGGAGCCGAGCCTTCCAATCGCCGCAAGGACTAGGAGAATAAGGGAAAAGAGAATCACCGGCCCGATATACTGCGGGCCGATGAGCGCGCCGGCACCCCAATACGGAATATGCGGCGTAAATGGTGCCACCGCAAGCCACAGCGCGAGGAAAGCGACAAGCGCAAGCGGGACGGAGAGCAGCCGAGCAATGATCTTCATACCGGCAACGTTAGTCCTCGTTTCCGGAAATGCATGGTGGAGATTCTGCTTTCAGTAAGAGAACCGGAGTCACGCGCAAGTGTTTCCACGCTTTTACGAGGAAGTCACGACCACAGCCTGATTAACTTGAACCAGACGAATAAAGTGGGAATGCAATGAGTAATCTCCGATTCAAAAGATGGGACTACACCTCCGATGTGGCGCCCTCGGCAGTCTTGACACTGAAAAATCCGTGTGGCATTTATGTGCTTGAGTTTTCCGATGGCGAGCAGTACGTAGGCCAATCGGTAAATTTTCCCTCGCGCTTAGCCGACCACCGGCGAACCTACCCTGACATCGTTGCCATCAATTTCTGTCCGGTTCCTGCAAGGGAGCTCAACATGGCAGAATATGGCGAGATTCAACGCCGCCGAAAAGCAGGAATCCTACTGCGCAATAAGACGCTCCTCGCACAGCCTTTGGGCGATTCCCCACTCGATGCGCTCATAGATCAGCAGGTCCAAGCTAAATGGCTCGACGTAGAAGCTACCGATGAAGGAGAGGTCGAAATCGGCGACCGAGCCGTTACCGCTAAAAAGCGAAACCTTTCAAATAAAAAGTTCGAGGAGCTTAGAAAGCAGCCTGGATGGGAAGACATTTTAAGGTCGCTGTCCGCTTACGTGGCATATGTCATCCCCTATCCACATCTGACGGAGAAGAAGATCTGGACCGTCACGGCGATGCCCTCTACGAACAGGTCCGCTATCGATCGCCGCGTGGCCACTTTGAGCATTAACAACGTGGAAATGCTCTTCCTAAGAATTAGTCGCAATTCCAAAGGCGGAACTTGGAGGCCCTGCACGACATTAAATATTGCTGATACCTACGAGCCGCCGGCGTATATGCGCGGCTACACGTTCAGAAGTAGTTATCGTTCAGCAGGCCCTGTTAAGACAATCCTGTATCCCGGAGACTTCGCAATCGATGAGCTTTTGATGGAAGATTCCATCCTCCTTGCTGCTCGTGAATTGGCGCTCGGCCAAATGCGAAAGGGCACGACGATGTTTTCGAAGTACCATAGCGATGCTCTCGCAGACGAGATATTCAGGTACATCCAAGAGGAAATCATCGAAAAAGGTTGGTGATCTCTTCAGCCTAAAGAGGGTAACCACGTTTTACGCCGTGATCCCACTTGGACTTGGTGGGCACATCGCGGGGTAGGGCTAATACTTATACCCCACTCCACACACAAACAACTTGGCACGACCGATTGGCCGCTCACCCAAGGGCGCGCAAATAACTTGTATCATTCACTAGCCTTACCTTGCACCGACAATGTTCTATATCGTTCAGTAATTTGAGACAAGCTGCAAGGAACAAGGATATTAATCTAGCTGTTAAAGCTAATCACTGTCGCCTCGAAGTAGCTTGAAAGTTATTGAATCATCTTTGCGTCCTAGGCCTTCACGGTGCCCCCGAACATAAAGCTGCTCGGCCGTCGACGAGAGCGGTACCTGTTGATGCACTTCCCGCGCTGCTTCACTCACGAGGCCCATGTCTTTAACAAAAATATCTAGAGCGCTACGAACGTCATCGAAGTTTTCATCGATCATTCGCTGTCCTCGGTCGCTAAACATAAAGCTCGCAGCAGCACCGGTCCCAAGTACGTCGTGGACCTGTGTTAGGTCAAGACCCATAGAATCTGCCAGTGCAAGTGCTTCAGCGGCGGCAGCAATATGCACGCCGCATAGCAACTGATTTACAATTTTGAAGCGCTGTCCATCTCCCGGTTTTGGACCGACGACGGGAGATTTGGCTGCCATGGCGTTGAGAAGTGGCTGTACTACGGAGACATCAGAAGATTCGCCGCCAACCATGATGAGCAAGTCTCCAGTCTTAGCTCGAGCGACACCACCAGATACTGGCGCATCAACGACTCGAACATTCACGTCCTCAAGCCTTGCTGCAGCACTTTCAATTGCTTGAGGCCCGACGGTTGCCATAACCAAAACAACAGTATCCTGCTTCAGTTCCGAGGCAACCCCATCGTCCCCGAAAAGCACGGAGTCCAGCTGAGCGCCCGTAGCGACCATAATCGCTACAACATCAGCTCCAGTGACAGCCTCGCGAGCATTGGAAGCTACAGAGAGGTGAGACTCAACTGCTTTCAGCGAATCCGGAGATACATCGTATGCGGTCACACTCATGCCTGCCTCAGCGGTGGCAAGAGCCATTGGTGCCCCCATAGCACCTAGGCCAATCCAGGCAATTTTAGGTGTCGTAGTCATTAAAGTTACTCCTTTGGATCAGAACTTAGAATTAAAATGGCCAAAATATGCGGCAGCATCACCCTGTATGCGATATGGGAATCACTCTTGTTACCAGAGTCTTTAACTGGCTAAAAAGGGCTCCAGTATGCCGCGTTGTCCCAGTGCCAAATCTACCAATCAAACATTTTCCGAAGCGTTGCGTAGTCTTTGAACCACCTCCGCCAAGGCGCCTGTTCCTCCTACATTCCCTGGAAAAACCACGTAAGGAACACCACGAACGTCATCTGGAGCATCAGTAGCGGTGAATAAACTAATCTGCCCCTCATAAAACTGGCCTTCCACCTTCGCCCTGCGAATCCCCAACCCTGATGCTGCGACTTCATGGGAAGTGATACCTCCCTTGGCCACAATCCAAGCTGGATGAGCTTTGCAGACTGCCCTTACGACCGCGACGACTGCGTCAGATACTTGGCGCGCAATTTCGAGTGATTCAGCTTTCGAATCTGTACTAATCAGTTCGCGACTGGTGTACACAACACAATCAGAACTAGCTAATTGATTGATTATGTTCGAAGAAATCTCGTTGATATGGCTCTCACGCGTCGCAGAATCTAAAAGTTTCGGAACCTGAAGCTCAAATTCTAGATGGCCGCCGCGGCTTTGCAGCTCTGCAAGCTGCTGACTTGTTAGGCCCACATGGGAACCTACTACGACCAGTCCGTGTGATGATCTTGATGAATCGATTTGTAGTGCATCTTCCGTGAGGACTCGAGCACGGTGCTGCCCTGCAAGAGAACGAACAAAGGAAGGACCACAGCGAGACACGAAAACTCGACCTTGGGATTCAAGCTCCCCCACAGCTTTCGCTACCACGTCCATGTCAGAATATTCCGTAGCGTTTACAATCACCCATCGGCGATTTTTAGCCTGCTGGAGCAGGGATTTCACTCGCTGCACGCCACCTTCGCGGATATCAGTAAGCCCAATCGAGAGACAATCCTTGGCTTGAATTTCTCTCCCTGAACGCTCCTCTAGGAATTCTGCAAGGTTGGAATGGGAATATCCGAATGTCGCATCCTTCGCAAAATCCGTATCTTCTACCCGCTTTTCAACACCATCAACCTTTGCGAAATGCACGTCATCTTTTGTGAAGCGTCCTGCCTCAATCATCGCTGGACAGAAAAGGAATGCATCCACTTCTAAGCCATGTTCCAAAAGCACGTCGGCGATTGCATTAGGTTCCTCAATTACATGCCCCCGCAACGTCGAGTCGGAACGAGACACCACGTGCAATCCATCCCGGTGGCTTAATTCGTTCAGTACACCAGCCACAATTTCATGGTTCATCTTCACTGCAGCGTCCTCATCGAGAGCACGAGTATTAGTTAAAACGAAACATGTAGATCCGGGCTCTTTGAGTACATCCGCAGCAATCGATGGATCCGTATCGAATGCGACGTCAACTCCTGACACACATTGGGAACCGGTAGGGTCATCGTCAAGGACCAAAATTCGGCGCATATTAGCCTCCAAGCTTTCAATTTCTGAAAATATTTTCATTATTTATGCAAATGCCCCCAAAACTCCCCACAAGACTCCTGCCACGGCAAAACCTGTAACCGACATAATCGTCGTTGTCACTGTATAAGACTTCAATGCAGACGCAGTGTCCACTTGGAAGTAACGGCTCCAAACCCAAAAAAGCGAGTCGTTGACATGACTGAATGCCATAGATCCGATACCAACGGTTACCGTCAGTAGAGCAATTTGCAGACTGTTGAGGTCTAACGATGCTGTCATAGGTGCCACGAGTGGTGCGGTGGTGAGGGCTGCCACAGTCGCAGATCCTTGAGCGGCACGGAGAAATGCAGCGAGCATCCACGCCAGCACCAGAACTGGCAAGCCTGTGGAAACCAGTAGATCTGCGACGGCATCAGCCACCCCGGTCTCAGTAAGAACTTTGGCAAACATTCCACCAGCACCAGTAATAAGAATCACGGCCGCAGTGGCTGGAAGAGCAGATGCTACGACGTCCTCGATCTTTTCTTTACCCCATCCACGAGCAATCCCTAGCGTTGCGATAGCGAAAATTACACCGATGAACAGGGCGATAGGGGAATCTCCAATGAATCCAAGAAAATCTCGAATGGAGTTTCCTTCAGGTAGCACCAATTTAGAAACTGTGCCTCCCATAATCAGCGCAAGAGGAAGGATAATCGCAGCCAAGACAAGTCCGACAGACGGAGCTTGCTCACGTTCCGTGTCATTTTCCTCGCTCACAGCTGTACCAGCCGCTTGAGTACCAAGTACAGGAACTGGTGAAAACACTTTTCCTGCCACATATCCGGACAAAACCTGTCCCACAAACCACATCACGATTACGGGAATAAATCCGATAAGAAGCACTAATCCCACATCTGCTTGCATCAATTCCGAAGCACCAACAATGCCGGGATGAGGGGGCAGAACCACATGGACAGCAAGCAGAGCAGAAACGACCGGAAGTGCAAAAGCAAGCATGTTGACTTTGCCAATCATTCGCCGAGCGACAGCGATGGCAATTGGAACCAACACAATCGTCGCCACATCCACGAACACAGGAATACCAAAGATGAAGGAGGCAACACCCAATGCCCAAGGCGCACGCTTCTCACCAAAGTTTTTCTCGAGGGCTCGAGCGAGTACATCTGCACCGCCAGACACCTCAACAATTCGACCCAACATAGCACCAAGCGTCACTATGAGTGCAACTCCGCCAAGGGTGCCGCCCATACCATCTTTTAATAGAGGAACGACTTCCGAAATTGGCACGCGCGCTGTTAACGCAAGCGCGATGGACACAAAAAGCAAAGCCAGAAATGGATGCACCTTGGCTTTAATAATGAGGACAAGGATGAGGGCTACAGCGACAACACCAAGTGTCACAAGAAAAGTTGGAGACATTAAAGATCCTCATGGCTTCCGAGGGGGCATTATAAAACGGATAAAACACCCGATATGTTTCTTCAATCAGATGTTTGTTACCCTAAGGGGTGCCCGCTGTGAAGTCAATAACATGTTGGATCTGATAGCTCTTACATCACTTCTTACGGAAAAGTAACTAAAAGGAAACCCATCCAAAAGAAACCTTTGCTTTAATGCTGACCGTTGCTTTCAGGCACTGAAACCCGGTGTGTCTCCAACGCCCTTACCAGCAAACTTCGACTTCCCAGCTAGTACGACCCCGATAATTAAATACGCTTTAAGCCTCGACTGGAGCATGCCCAGCATTTATCCTTTTCTCAAACCTGCCACTTTTCAGTCCTCGAAGGAGCCACTATGAACATCGTCATTACCGGGGGAGCCGGGTTCCTCGGCACCCTGCTAATTCAACATCTCCTCTCCGAAGCTGACGCTGGAAAAATAAAACTGGATTCGGTAATTTCTTTCGATCTTATCCCCACTAGCGTCACGGACCCGCGGGTGCGATCAATAACAGGAGAAATCACGGATAAAGACGCCGTCAGCCAAGCAGTTACCGAAAATACTGACACTATCGTCCACTTGGCCTCTGTTCTTTCGGGAGGATCGGAGTTAGACTTCGATTCTGCTACGCACGTCAATATTGACGGAACTCGTACACTCCTTGAAGCGGCACGGTCCGTTCGTGAATTGGAAAAAACTCCTGTACCTCGCTTCATCTTCACGAGTTCGCTCGCTGTTTTCGGCGGAGAGCTTCCTCAAACAATGCCGGAATACTGGGCCACACAGCCCGCCTCAACTTACGGTGCGACCAAGGCCATTTGCGAGATCCTGGTCAACGAATACAGCCGTAAAGGGTTTATTGATGCACGCATCTGTCGCCTACCGACAATCTCCGTACGGCCTGGAAAGCCAAACTCCGCGGCAAGCTCATTTGCCAGCGGCATTATCCGAGAACCACTCAACGGGATTCCATCCGAAGTTCCCGTTCCACATGACACGCTAATGTGGCTCTCTTCACCGCAAGTTGCGATCCGTAATATTGCACGGGCAATAGTCATTGAAAGCTCACGCCTCGGTTCCTGGCGGATCATGAACCTTCCTGGAATCAGCGTCACTGTAGGCGAAATGCTCGCATCCTTAGAACGAGTAGGGGGTTCTGAAGCAAGAGCCTTAACTTCTGATGTGCCCAATGAACGTGTAGCTTCCATTGTTACTAGCTGGCCCGGAAACTTCGACGTAAAGCGAATGGAAAAATTAGGATTCGAGCGCGACCAAGATTTCGATTCGGTTATTCGGCAATACTCTGACGACTTCCTGTCTTAACTCTCCATACTAAGGACCTTGGGCCCGATCCCCGTTTGGTGGACGCCTGACATCCAGCCCGGTTGGCTTGAAAAGAAAGGTAATCTACCACCATTTCCAACTACTCCGAATAGTTCAAACGCGGTGCCGTGGCGTAATCAGCGCCGCAGACCGTGTCAGCCTGGGCTGAAAGTATCTGCTTAATGAAGTCTGTAAGCATCTGGCGCATCAAGTCTGGGGAGGCTTGGGTCAGCAATTCTTCCAGATACGCAGTGGGATCGATATGATGGGGATTAGCAGCCATCGCAGTTACATTCCTTTCGAAGATAAGTAGAAGTTGATTCGAAAGGTACCCGTGATGGTCGCCTTATTATGCACCGGCACGAGGCTTACCACGGGTTACAGATACACCACACTAGCGGACGCAACCCTCCACTTGTATCATCTAATGATCTTCATTTGTATCATTCAGGACGATACAAATGAAGATAAGAAAACTTCGACGCAACCTTTTGAGACGAATCTTTATACCGCAATATCGGAAGCATTCTTTCTACACCTCCACTTTTACTGGACAGGTAGCGGCACAAGTTCTTTATAGGAAGCATACGAAGATACGCCGAGGAACCTAGCGGCCTGCTTCTCAGGCAACACACCAGATCTTGCAGCGCTCAACACTGTTTCGAAGAACCTCTCCCCCACGCAGGAAGTGACAGAATTTTCACTGGTTGGGCAGGAGTTCTCCCGCAAAGAATGCCCCGGGCACAAGAAAGCCGCAGCAAATTGATTACACCATTGCTCAGTTTCTAGGCGCTCCGAGTGATCAGAAATTCCGGGTTTGCCAAGCACAACGTGCGCCAATTCGAGCGCAAGACTGAAAAGCTGGGCTGTCTTGGTATCGCGGGTATTGATGAAAACCAGGCAGTAGCCATCCTCCTCAAGAGTAAATCCACGAAATTCCTCTACATTAAGTGCCCTACGGGTCGAGTTTTCGGCAATGGAGTTTCGGGCGACAAGTATCCCGGCATCTTCCATCAATGAAACCAATTCACGAACTTTGTCACGCCCGGGAAGAGGTGTTTCTTGAGTGAGGCGGAGTACGTCCCGAACGCTACTAGCGGCAACCGCAGCAGACTCAGAAATCTTCGCGGTATGGAAAAGCTCCGGCGGATCAATTCCTATGTCCCGTGCGTATTCGACGTACCAATCGAGGCGAGTCTGGGAAGCGAACATGACTTCCTGCAGCTCTGGGCTGACTGTATCGAGCTGCTCATTGCGCACGGTTCTAAAGTCCGCGACCTCAACCTCATCGCCTGTAGGGACATCGAGAAGCAGCCTGCCGAAAGGGATGTGAGCTTTCTTCGCTAGGCCTTTCGCTTGTTTTAGAGTGGGACGCTCTTCACCAGCTTCCCATTCTTGGATTTTGGGGAATTGCTTGAGTAGCGCGGATTGTGAGAGCCCTGTGCGGGATACCGCCCAAGCCAGCACAGCAGGTTGAATCGTCACTCGTACAGGTGCCATGACGATCCTCCTTCACTATCCGTAGGTCTTAAATAGTAGCGTAACCCAAGCAAAGGCCCGGCCGAGGCCGGCGGCATCGGCAAGCGAATGCAGCACCGCCTGGCCGCCGTGGACATACATCATCACTGGGTGGGTGCCACCATCATTGGCCGGATAGGGCCGGGCAACGATCTTGAAGTCTTCAGTTCTGGAAAGGCGTTGTGACTAAAGCCGCCTACTAACTCGCTTTCTTGAAAGAAAGACGGCGGTCCCGCAGGGGCAGGGCGTCCTTCCGGCTTAGCTCCGCGATACACAGTGCGATGACAAAACCTGCCAAGGCGATGAAAGAGGACCACGGCAACCACAAATCAGAATCTGACTTGGCCAGCGGCGGGAATAGGAAGAGTCCCAAGACTGGGACGGCATAAATAATGCGATTCTGCCCGCGGGCCAGAACGCCTAGCAGTGGCAATACGGCGCACAAGACGTAATGATCCCACAAGATACTGCTGGTAGCTGTAAGCACCGTAAAGATGCCGACGGCAGTAATGCGCCACGGATCCTGTGACCGCACAGCGGTAACAATAACCAGTGCAATCAATGCCAGGGTGACAAGTAGCGGAATAATGCTGGCAGCCAGTGAAGGATCATCGACAATGGTGACAAGGAGGTTGTCATCTTCAACGCGGTTGGTGCTGAGCTGGGAGGCGATCGATCCGTTGACGGGGGCGACCATTACTGATCCCATGATGTCCTGAAGGGTATCCCACCAAGAGGTAAATACGTTCCAGCCAGAAACGACGATTGAGTACAGTACAGCGATGGCGCCTGTCCCGAGTGCTACCACTCCCGTTTTCCGCGCCCGCGGAAATGCCACGCAGATGAGCACAAGGACAATGGGGGTTAGCTTCACCGCAGATACAAGTCCCAGTGCAATTCCCGCGCGCACTGGGTGCACGCGGGACGCAGCAAGGCCGTATGCAACCCCCGCAAAGATCAACGGGCTCGTCTGGCCAAGGATCAACGATGACTGAAAAGCCGTCGATACCCAGCCCAAGAGTATGCCGAAAAGCAGGATCATGGTCGGTATTTCTTCTTCAAACCACAAGAACCAGGCGGAGGCTATCAGCACCACCAACGCCCACCCGGAAACAATCGCGAGCACTATCACGGAGACATCAAAACTCATGACTTGCACGACCAAGCTCATGACATCGGCAAGAAATGGAGCGTGAACATAAGGGTGCGGAAACCCAGTGACATCGGAGTGGGCGATGGTATCTAGCCAGACGTCACCACGGGGCATCGCGAAATCATGTTCATTGATGCTATAGAGGTGATCCCGGTTTCCATCGCGTACGAGCAATCCCGCCACCCATAACGCATCCCAGTCATCGTAATTCATTTTTCCGACGGAAATTATGGCGACCACTAGGCCAAATACCAGCCCAATACCATGGTGGCACCACCGCACCACTGTTGATGCGGGTGCGGAGGCTTGGTGGCGGGAATGCGCACTCATGGGACTCCTACTGTAAAATCACGATTCGAATCAGAGAGAAATGGCGTTATCTAATGGGCGGCGGCCGGGAAAATCGGAGATTGCCTAAACGCTACTCAAGCCCGGCCGAAGCCGGGCTTGTGCTGGGCAATGCCAGGGGCTGGTTTACTCCACGACGGAGTTGGCGCCCACGGCGTGGCCGAAGAGGTCAGGCAAGGTGGCAGACCATGCCTCAACCAGCTGGGAGATGGCGACAGACTCACCGCCGAGGGTCAAGGCACCGGTGTTGGTGGTCTCACCCACGATGGTGGCGGGGATTCCGAACTCGGCGGCGCGAGCCAGCACCTCATCGGTGCGGTCGGCGGTGGTGGCCACGAGCACGCGGGAAGCGGACTCGGAGAAGGCCGCGGTAAAGGCGTCCTCGTGCACGGCGGTGAGATCGAGGTCGAGGCCGAGGCCGGCGGCATCGGCAAGCGCACCGGCGCGCTTGGCCATCTCAAAGGCGGCGACGGCAAGGCCTCCCTCAGAGACATCGTGCGCGGCGGTGAGCAGATCGTTGCCGTGGAAGAAGTCCGCGAGGCGCTTCTCATTGGCCATATCCACCTGCGGCGGCAGGCCGTTGAGGTTGTCCTTATCGGCGCCCTCGGCGCTCACCAGCTGCCAGATGGAACCGCCGAACTCATCCTTGGTCTCGCCCAAGGCGATGAGGACCTCCTTCTCATTGACGGTGCCCAGGTTATTGCCAATGGCCTTGTGCACATCGTCGATCACGCCGAGCACGCCCACGACCGGGGTGGGCAGAATCGGCTCGGAGCCGGTCTGGTTGTAGAAAGAGACGTTGCCGCCGGAGACGGGGATGGAGAGTTCCACGGCGGCATCGGCAAGCCCATGCACGGATTCGCGGAACTGCCACATCACGTCCGGGTTTTCCGGCGAACCGTAGTTCAAGCAGTTGGTAATCGCAACGGGCTTCGCGCCGGTAACCGCGACGTTGCGGTAGGCCTCCGCCAAGGCCAGGCGCGCGCCCATGTTCGGATCCAGCTTGGTGTAGCGGCCGGAAGCATCGGCGGAAACGGCGACGCCGCGGCCGGTCTCCTCATCAATGCGCAGCACACCCGCGTCCGCGTGGTGGGACTGGACGGTATTGCCACGCACGTAGCGGTCATACTGATTCATGATGAAATCGCGCGAGCACAACGAAGGCGAGGAAATGAGCTTTTGCAGGGATTCCACCAGGCCGCGCTTGTCCGTGCCCTGGTATTTCTGCAGCTCATCCTGCCACTCGGGGCGGGCGTAGGGGCGCTCGTAGACGGGTGCTTCATCCGCGATGGTGCCAGCCGGCGCATCGACGACGACCTCACCCTGGTGGCGGATGACCAAGTGGTCACCTTCAGTAACCTCACCGATTTCGGCGCAGGTGACCTCCCAGTGCTCGCAGATTTCGCGGAACTTCTCCACGTTTTCCGGTGCCACGACGGCGCACATGCGCTCCTGGGACTCGGAGGCAAGGATTTCCGCGGCGGTCATGTTTTCCGCGCGCAGCGGTACCGCATCGAGGTTGACCTCCATGCCGCCATCGCCGGACGCGGCCAGCTCAGAGGTGGCGCACGCCAGGCCGGCGCCGCCCAAGTCCTGGATGCCCACCACGACGCCGGCGTGGTAGAGGTCCAGGCAGCATTCGATGAGCACCTTTTCCGCGAAGGGGTCGCCCACCTGCACGGCAGGAAGCTTGCGCTCGGCGCCGTCTTCAAAGGTATCGGAGGCCAGCACGGATACGCCGCCGATGCCGTCCAGGCCGGTGCGGGAACCGAAGAGCATGACCTTATTGCCGGTGCCGGAGGCGAAGGCGAGCTTCAAGTCATCGACCTTGAGCGTGCCCACGCACAGGGCGTTGACCAGCGGGTTTCCCGCATAGGTTTCATCAAAGACGGTTTCGCCGCCAATATTGGGTAGGCCCAAGGAGTTGCCGTAGCCGCCCACGCCGGATACGACGCCGGGCAGCACGCGCTTGGTATCGGGGGCATCGGCAGGCCCAAAGCGCAGCTGATCCATCACGGCGATGGGGCGCGCACCCATGGCCATGATGTCGCGGACGATGCCGCCCACGCCGGTGGCCGCGCCCTGGTAGGGCTCCACGTAGGAGGGGTGGTTGTGCGATTCCACGCGGAAAGTCACCGCATTGCCATCGCCGATGTCCACCACGCCGGCGTTTTCACCAATGCCAGCGAGGATCTTCTCCCCCATCTCCTCCGTCATGGTCTCACCAAAGTAGCGCAGGTGCGTCTTGGAAGACTTATAAGAGCAGTGCTCGGACCACATCACGGAGTACATGGTCAGCTCCGCGTCGGTGGGGCGCCGGCCCAAAATATCGTGGATGCGCTGATACTCGTCATCCTTTAGGCCAAGCTCAACGTACGGCTGCTGCTCATCCGGGGTGGACTGTGCCTTGTCTACGGTGTCATTAGAAACGGTCATGTAGGTGGCCTCCTTAAACCGCCGGCGCTTCCGCGACGGCCTTGATGGCGGATACGAAAAGTCCCAATCCGTCGGTGGATGGGCCGGTCAGCGGGTCAATGGCGTGCTCCGGGTGCGGCATGAGGCCAACAATCCGGCCGGACTCATCGCTTACACCGGCAATGCCATTGATGGAGCCGTTGTAATTATCGGTATAGCGGAAGACCACGCGGCCTTCGCCCTCGATGCGGGCGATATCGTCATCGCCTGCCTGGAAGCGGCCCTCACCGTGCTTAGCGGGCACCAAAATCTTTTGGCCCCTTTCAAACTCACTGGTCCAGGCCGTGGTGGAGTGCTCCACCTCCAGGTAGGTATCGGTGCAATGAAAATGCAGGCCCTTATTCCGAGTCAATGCGCCCGGTAAGAGGCCTGCTTCAGTCAAGATTTGGAAACCATTGCAAATGCCGAGCACCGGCATTCCTGCCTTGGCGCGGTCGATGACGCTGCGCATGACGGGGGCGAGCGCCGAAATAGCGCCCGAGCGCAGGTAGTCACCATAAGAAAAACCGCCCGGCACGACTACCGCGTCCACGCCGCGCAGATCAGCATCCGCGTGCCAGAGGTTAATGACCTCGGCGCCGGCGGTGCGGGCCGCGCGGGCGGCATCCACATCATCCAGGGTGCCGGGGAAGGTAATTACTCCGATTTTTGCGGTCACTTACTTGACCTCCAGCTGCGTAACCTCGTAGTCCTCGATGACGGTATTAGCCAGCAGCGTTTCTGCCACCTTATCCAGTTCCTCTGCGGTAACGGAGTCATCTACCTCGAGTTCGAAGCGCTTTCCTTGGCGCACATCGCTGACACCGGATACTCCGATGCGACCCAATGCGCGGACGACAGCTTGGCCCTGCGGATCCAAAATTTCCGCCTTGGGCATGACATTGACAACTACACGAGCCATGAAATTTTTGCCTTACTGTATGGGGCTTAGGTCTGCCCGATTCAGTGTAGTCATACCCCCGCCCAATCCCTAGATATACCCCCACTGCAGGGTTTTCACCCCAGCAAAGCAAACACCGCGTAAATTACGACCAACAGGAAAACGAATTTTGCGCGGCACCCAGGTTTCACCGCCTGCTCGCGCACAACCCACCCCTTGCGGCCACGGGTACACCAATTGTTCAGCGAGTAAATATAAAAGGCGTCCATGACAACTTTCTCTATGATTAAGGTGACTTCTATGGCACTTCGCCGCCTTGGCAGGGTAGCCCTCGCTGCCGGTTTCTCCACCCTCTCCCTATCCGTCGCGGTGCCTTCCGCCATGGCCGCCCCGGATAATTCCACCGCGGTCATCTCTGAGGTCTACGGCGGTGGCGGAAACAAGGGCGCGAGCTTTTCCAATGATTTCATCGAGCTTTATAACCCCACCGATGCCGCGATCGATCTCACTGGCTGGTCCGTGGAGTACTTCGCCTCCAATGGCAATAGCGGCGGCAAGATTACACTTTCCGGCACCATCGCTCCCCACGGCTATTACCTGGTGCAGGGCGCCGCCGGCAATGGCCAGGCCCAGGCTCTTCCCACCCCGGATGCGGAAGGCAAGGTCAATATGTCCGGCACGAAGGGCTCGGTGCAGCTTGCCGATGCCACCGGTAATACCATTGACCTCCTAGGTTACGGCGCCGCTTCCAAGTTTGAAGGCGCTGCCACCGGTGCGCTATCCAATGACACCTCCGCCTCCCGCAACGCGGCGGGCGCCGATACCGATGACAACTCCGCGGACTTCACCGTCGGCACGCCTTCTCCCACCAATTCCGGCAACGAGTCCCCGGCCCCACAGCCGGGTGGCTCGGGTGGCTCCGAGAATCTTCCCGCCCCCGAAGGCATAACCCCGATTGCGGAAATCCAGGGCACCGGCAATACCTCCCCTCTCGAGGGCCAAAATATTGCTACCCAGGGCGTTGTCACCGGCGTGTGGAGCGAAGGTGGCTTAAACGGCTTTACCATCCAGACCGGCGGCACCGGCCAAGAAGCCACCGATGCCTCGCAGGCGCTATTTGTCCACATGGGCAAAAAGGGCGCCGATAAATACCCCAGCATCGGCGATTCCGTTGAGGTCACCGGCCAGGTCTCCGAGTATTACGGCGCCACCCAGGTAAGCGCTTCTTCCCTCAAGCAGCTCGATACCGCGCTGGAGGAGGTCACCCCGCTCGCCGTGGACGAGCTGCCCCAAGGCGATTCCGCCCGCGAGCCCTTTGAGCACATGCTCATCCAGCCCGGCAAGCACACCGTGACCAATAACTACTCGCTCAACCAATACGGCGAGGTCGGCCTCGCCCCGGGCGATGAGGCCTTCCGCCAGCCTTCCGATGTCCACTCCCCTTCCACCGACCCCAATTCCGAGCTGCAAAAACTGGCCAAAGATAACGCAGAAAAGCTCGTCACCCTGGATGATGGCCGCACCCGCGATTATCTAAGGACCGATAAGGACACCCCGCTGCCCTATATCGCCCAAGATGGCGGCAAGACCATCAAGTCCCTGCGCACCACCGATACCGTGGAATTCCAACATCCGGTCATCGTGGGCTATTCCCACGAGCAGTGGCGCTTCCAGCCCACCGAGCCGGTCACCGGTGAAACCGCCGGCGCCGATCTCCCCATCTCCTGGGAAGAATCCCGCGATGCGGAGCTACACGCCGTTGATGATGTCAAGGGCGAATACACCATCGGCGCCTTCAACGTGCTGAATTACTTCACCTCTTTGGGCGAGGAATTCGGCGGCAGCGCCTATACCGACCGCGCGGGCAATAAGGTCACCGTCAACCGCGGCAAGACCCGCGGCGCCTATACCGAATCCGCCTTAGAGGACCAAGAGCGCAAGATCGTCGCGGCCATCAATGGCCTGGATGCAGATGTCATTGGTCTTTCCGAAATCGAAGATGGCTACGCGGTAACCGGAGACTTTGACCAGCGCGATAAGGCGCTGAAACGCCTGACCGAAAAACTCAACGAAGCCGCGGGCTCCGAGAAGTGGGCCTTCGTGCCCTCCCCGTCCAAGGATCAGGTCCCTGCGCACCCCGATGTCATCCGCACCGCGTTCATTTATCACAAGGACGTGGTCAAGCCCGTGGGCGAATCCCGCATCTTCCAGGATCCCCGCTTTTCCGGCACCGCCCGCGAGCCGCTGGCCCAGGAATTCCAGCCGATCAATAGCGATGACGAGTCCTTCGTCGCCGTGGCCAACCACTTCAAGTCCAAGGGCTCGGTGGCCAAGGGCGATGAGGATTCCGGCGACGGCCAGGGCAATAACCCCAACGTCCGCAACGCCCAGGCCCAGGCCGTGCTCGATGCCCTGCACAAGCAGGACGATTGGAAGGATAAGCCGCTTTTCGCCCTGGGTGATTTCAATACCTACACCCACGAAACCGCGCTCGATGTCTTCCGCAACGACGGCTTTACCATGCCTGCGGAAAAATACGGCGCCGATACCTCCTACCAGTTCGACGGCCTGCTCGGCACCTTAGACCACGTCCTAGCCAATGCGGTTGCTTCGGGCGCGCTTGCCGATGCCCAAGTGTGGAACATCAATGCCGACGAACCCGTCGCCTTTGAATACTCCCGCCGCAACTACAACGCCGTGGATTTCTACGACGATTCCCCCTTCCGCGCCTCCGACCACGATCCCGTCAAGGTCGGTTTCACGCTCGGCGAGGATGAATCCACCGACGCCCCAAGTGGCGACGACCAAGGCGACGATGACAACACCGATGGCCCAGGCTTCGGATTCGGCTCTAGCTCACTTGGCACCGGCGCCATTATCGGCTTCGCCATCCTAGCTGGCCTGCTCGCCATCCCCGGCTTCATGGCGGCCACCGGCAACCTGCAAAAGATCATCCCCGCTGGAATCTGGGGCATGCTCCCGCAGCAGGCTAAGGACTTCATTAACGGCCTAAGCCAGTAGGAGCGCCTACTCGTACAGGCCCATCTCGTCAGAAAGCACCGCGAGCTCGTCTGCAGCAGCACGCTGCTTAAGGTCTCTCTGGCGTTTAAAGTCCTGCACGCTGGAGGCATACAGATGGCGGTAAGCACCTTCTGTATGCCCCTTCAAGGTTCCCTCATCCATGAGCTCGATGACACGCGGCCGAGAGACATTCAAGAAGTCTGCCGCCTGTTGCGTTGTTAGTTCATCTGTTCGTTTCATGCTACCTACTATAAAACCTCCGCCGGACTAACGCGGAAGGTAAATGCTGTAATCAGCGGGAGTAGCGCCCGCGTCGAGGGCGCGGCGAGCAGCCTTGACAAAGTCCTTAATGACCTTGCGGTCATCCAGGTTGCGGGCAGAGATGGAAAGGCGCACGGTATTGCCGCGCTGGGCGGAGCGCTCTGCCGCGCGGATGATGTTTTTGCGCCACCACTTGGCGGAACCAAAACCCTCACCAAAAGAAAGGTTGCGGGCTTGGTGGAATTTCCCGGTGGGCACCTCCAAGATGCCACGTGTAGAAGCCGCCGCCTCAAAGGGGAATTTGGGCAGGACCTGCAAAGTTCCGGGAGACATGCGCCAGCGCGGGGGCGCGAAGATGGTGGGTTCGAAACCAATCTGCGCCATCTGCCGGGTCGCACCGGCTAGGCGCAGCTTCGCCTCATGTGAATTGAGGTTGGCAAACTCCGCGCGGCGGCCTTGCACTGCTTGATCAAAGCCATTGAGGATAAGCGGACGGCCAGCAGCCGCCTGGTCCTTGAGCCACTGTTGGGTGTCCTTGTCCTTGGCCAGGTGCCAATTGCCATCAATATGCGGGGCGATGAGCAGGGAGACGGGAATTTCCTCCCGGTCCAGAACCGACAGGAAGCTTGTAGCCTGCTTCCGAGTGTCCTCAAAAATACTGGAGATAGAAACCAGAAGGTGGCTAGTCATAGCTCAAATTATCGCACAGTACCGCCAGATCCGCGCGCTGGCCAGAACGCTGGCCAGGGTGCCGGCCAGCGCGTGACTGTGCGGCGTGGTTACTCCGTAAGGCCGGTGGCCTTATTGATGGTCCAGGCGTATTCGAAGGCGTTTTGGCGCCACTTATCGTAGCGGCCGGATACGCCACCGTGCCCGGCGGCCATCTCCGTCTTGAGCAGAAATTCGCCGCCGGTGGCGGTAGCGCGCAGCTGCGCAATCCACTTTGCCGGTTCCACGTACAGCACGCGGGTATCGTTCAGCGAGGTGATAGCCAAGATATCCGGGTAGTCCTTGGCCTCAACATTCTCGTAGGGCGAGTAGGACTTCATGTAGTCGTAGTATTCCGGATCGTGGTACGGGTCGCCCCACTCTTCCCATTCGGGAACGGTGAGGGGAAGCTCCGGCATGAGCATCGAGGTCAGCGGATCCACGAAGGGGACGACGGCTTGGATGGCGGTAAAGCGGTCAGGTGCCATATTGGCCACGGCACCCATGAGCATACCGCCGGCGGATCCGCCTTCGGCCACCATTTGATCCGGGGTGGTCACGCGGCGCTCGATGAGATCATCGGCCACTGCGATGAAATCGGTGAAGGTATTTTTCTTCTGCAACATCTTGCCGTCGTCGTACCACTGACGGCCCATCTCGCCGCCGCCGCGCACGTGGGCGACCGCATAAATCATGCCGCGGTCCATCAGCGAAAGCCGGGACGCGGAGAAGTACGGGTCCATGCTGGCCTCGTAGGAGCCGTAACCATACAGCAGCGTCGGATTGGGCTTGGTGCGGTCCAGGTCGGAACGGTGCACCACAGAGACTGGGATCTTGGTGCCATCATTAGCGGTAGACCAGATGCGGTAAGCCACGTAATCATCCGGGTCATAGCCGCCTGGGACTTCTTGTTCCTTCAGCAGCGTGTACTCACCGGTATCCACGCGGTAATCGAAAAGCTGCGCGGGCTGGATATAAGACACGTAGTTCACGCGGACTACCGGCGCGTCCCATTCCGGGTTACCGGCCACGGCGACGGTAAAAAGCTCCTCGTTGAAGTTGAGTTCTTCGAATTCCCCGAAGTCATCGCCCACGCGCATAATGGCGGCCCTGCCGATGCCGCCGCGGCGATAGCCCACCACCATGTGGTCGCGGTAGGTATCCACGCCCTCGATGCGGGTGGTGTCATCGTGTGCCAGCAGCTCCGGCAGATCGCGCAGGGCGGGAAGTTCCTCACCGACCTTGGCATAGCCCACCGCGAAGTTCGGGCCGGTGGCGTTGTGGGTGACAATCCAATAGTCCTCGCCGCCCACTACGGCATGGTCTACGTCGTAGTCCACGCCGGTCTCGCGCTGCCACAGCGGGCGGAATTCGCCTTCTGGGTTTTCCGTATCCAGTACCCAGGCTTCCGAGGTAATCTTCGATCCCACGCCAATGAAGAGGTATTTATCGGAGCGAGCACTGCCGATGCCCACATTAAAGTGCTCATCCGCCTCATGGAAGACGCGCACATCCGCGGACTGCTCGGTGCCTACCTTATGGCGCCACACCGCATCCGGGCGCCAAGCATCATCCACCGTGGAGTAGAAGATGTAGCCATCGCCTGCCCAGGTAGAGCCGTAGAAAATACCGGTGAGGTGATCGTCCAGGAGCTCTCCCGTTTCGAGGTCCTTAATGGACAGCTCAAAGCGCTCATCGCCGGCAAAATCCACGGAATAGGCCAGGTAGCGGCCGGAATCTGAGATGGAGGCTGCACCAAGGGCGAAGAAGTCCTTGCCCTCTGCCAGGGCGTTGGCGTCCAGGATAATTTCTTCGCCCTCTGGGCTGCCTTCTTCCGGAATCACTGGTGCGGTCCACGGATCGCTGCCCTCTTCTACCGGGATGCGGCAGGAATAACCGTAGTTCTTGCCCTCTTCGGAGCGTCCGTAGTACCAGTACTTACCGCGGCGGGCGGGCACGGACATATCGGTTTGTTTAATGCGGGATTTAATCTCTTGGAAGATATTTTCCGTCATCGCATCCAAGTGCCCGGTATGCGCCGCCGTGTAATCGTTTTCGGCGTTGAGGTAATCCAGGGTTTCCTGCGATTGCTTATCGCGCAGCCACTCGTAATTATCCACGAATTCGCGGCCGTGAAATTCGCGCTTGATGGGGTGGACTGGAGCTACCGGTGCGGTCGTCTTTTCATCACTCATGCCCTACCACTGTACGCGTCAGCTGCCTTGCCCCAGCGGCGGGCAACCAGCTACCGCGGTTGCCCGAGCCGGTCTGGTTCGCCCCGGCTAGGAACTCGGCGCGAGGAAGTCCGCGAAGCGCTCACCCGATAGCCTTTCGTAGGCCTCGATGTAGCGCAGGCGGGTGGCGGAAACGACGTCATCGGGAAGCGCGGGCGGGGTGGTCTCAGAGGACTTATCCCAGCCGGAGGCAGCAGAGGTCAGCCAATCGCGCACGTACTGCTTATCAAAGGAAGGCTGGACCTCGCCTTCCACGTAGGAATCGGCGGGCCAGTAGCGGGAGGAATCGGGGGTGAGGACTTCATCGGCAAGCACGAGCGTGCCGTCTTCATCAAGGCCGAACTCGAACTTGGTATCGGCCAAGATGATGCCCTTCTCTTCTGCAAGCTGGGCGGCCTTGGCGTAAATGCGCAAGGTGGCCGCGCGCAGCTCTTCGGCGCGCTCGCGGCCGAGCTTGTCCGCCACGTGCGCGAAGGACACGTTCTCATCGTGATCGCCCTGCTCAGCCTTGGTGGCTGGGGTGAAAATGGGCTCGGGCAGGCGGGAGGCCTCGACAAGGCCTGCGGGCAGCTCGATGCCACAGACGGTGCCGTCGGCCTGGTATTCCTTCAAGCCGGAACCGGTAAGGAAACCGCGCGCCACGCACTCGAAGGGCAGCATGTCTAGCTTCTTGACCACCATGGCGCGGCCCAAGCACTCTTCCGGAATGCGCTCATCATCGAGCGGTCCGGCGAGGTGATTGGGAAAATCGATGGCATCGAAGAAGAACTTCGAGGTGGCCGTGAGAACCCGGCCCTTGTCCGGGATGGCCGGTTCCAAGGCAAAGTCGTAGGCGGAGATGCGGTCAGAGACCACCATCAGCAGGGTGGTGTCGTCCACATCGTAAATATCGCGGACCTTGCCAGAGGCTACATGGGTATAAGAAGAAAGCTCAGGACGCATGGTCCTCATCATAACGCGCGGGCGTGCGAGGGCAGGTAAGCCCGCGCACAGCGCTAAAGGATTTCGCCCGGCGTATAAGCGGCGGCCTTGGGGTGCTCGCCCACGAGGACCTTGATGCGGTGCAGGACCTGAGAGACCTGGGATTCGGCGGCGCCGATGAAGGCGTGCTTATCCTCGAGGACCCTTTCTAACTCGGCCTCGTCCATGGGCAGGCGGTCGTCTGCCGCGAGGCGCTGGACTAGGTCCTGGTTGCCACCGTTTTCGCGCATGTTCAGGGCCACGGCCACGGCGTTCTCCTTGATGACCTCGTGGGCGGTCTCGCGGCCCACCCCGGCGCGCACTGCGGCCATGAGAATGCGGGTGGTGGCGAGGAAGGGCAGGTAGCGCTCCAGCTCGCGGTCGATCATGGCGGGGAAGGCGCCGAATTCATCGAGCACGGTGAGGAAGGTTTCGAATTGGCCGTCGATGGCAAAGAAGGCATCGGGAAGCGCCACGCGTCGCACCACCGAGCAAGAGACATCGCCCTCGTTCCACTGGCTGCCGGCGAGGTCTGCGGCCATGGTGAGGTAGCCGCGCAGGATGACCTGCAGGCCGGTCACGCGCTCGCAGGAGCGGGCGTTCATCTTGTGCGGCATGGCGGACGAGCCGACCTGGCCTTCCTTGAAGCCCTCGGTGACGGTCTCGTTGCCGGCCATCAGGCGGATGGTGGTGGCCAGCGATGCCGGGGCGGTACCCAGGGAGACGAGGCAGGAGATGGCATCGAAATCCAGCGAGCGCGGGTACACCTGGCCCACGGAGTTGAAAATGCGGCGAAAGCCCAGGTAATCCGCGATATTGGTCTCTAGGGAGGCGAGCTTATCCTCGGAACCGCCCATGAGATCCAACATGTCCTGCGAGGTACCCATGGGCCCCTTGATGCCGCGCAGCGGGTAGTGCGACAGCAGGTCTTCCACGCGCTCGATGGCCAGCAGCATTTCATCGCCGGCGGTGGCAAAGCGCTTGCCCAGCGTGGTGGCCTGCGCGGCCACGTTGTGCGAGCGCCCAGCCATAACTAGGGATTGGTACTCGGCGGCGTGACGGCCAATGCGCGAGACCACGGCGATGGCCTTATCGCGGATGATTTCCAGCGAGGTGTGGATCTGCAGCTGCTCCACGTTCTCGGTGAGATCGCGGCTGGTCATACCCTTGTGGATGTGCTCGTAGCCGGCCAGCGCATTGAATTCTTCGATGCGGGCCTTCACATCGTGGCGGGTGACGCGCTCGCGCTCAGCAATGGATTCGAGGTTTACGTCCTCGATAACGGCCTCGTACGCGCTAATGGCCTTGGCGGGGATGTCCACGCCCAGGTTCTTCTGGGCGTGCATCACGGCGATCCACAGCTTGCGCTCGAGGATGATTTTATGCTCCGCGCTCCAGATATTGGCAAGCTCCGCAGAAGCATAACGGGAGGACAGGACGTTGGGGATATTCTTCTTCTCAGCCACGTGGCTCATTATTCCATGCCTGCCCTCCCCCGTGGCTACTTGCTAGATAGAAATTTCACCGGCTGCCGCGCGCTTGCCGATGTCCCCCCGAACAAACCCGCCCGCAAACTCAATGCCCTGGACGGTGGCGTAGGCATTCTCGCGCGCGGCGTCTAGCGTGTCGCCCTTGCCCAGCACGTTGAGCACGCGGCCACCATTGCTGCGGAATGCCCCATTGGAGCGTTTCGTGCCGGCGTGCAGCACGCGCTCTGGATCCTCGAGGCTCTCGCCCGTAATGGCATCGCCCTTGCGGGGCGAGGCGGGGTATCCCTCGGCCGCCATGACCACGGTGATGGCATAGCCATCTTCCCACTGAAGGGGCTCGAGTTCTGCCAGCGTGCCGGTGGCAGTGGCGTTGAGCGCTTGTGCCAGCGGGGACTGTAGGAGCGAGAGCACCGCTTGGGTCTCTGGGTCACCAAAGCGGCAGTTAAATTCCACCACCGCTGGGCCCTCTTCGCCCCAGGCCAGCCCGGCATAGAGCAGGCCGGAATACGGGGTGCCGCGGCGCACCATTTCCTTGGCAACCGGGGTGCATACCTCGTCGACGATGCGCTGCACGTCGTCCCTGCCAAGCCACGGCAGCGGTGTGTACGCGCCCATGCCGCCGGTATTGGGGCCCTCGTCATTGTCGTAAGCGCGCTTGTGGTCCTGGGCGGGCAACAGCGGCACGACGGTCTCGCCATCGACAAGGCAAAATAGCGATACCTCAGGCCCGTCCAGGAAAGATTCCAGCAGCACGGGGTTGCCGGAGCCTAAGACCGCATCCACGTGGGCGCGGGCATCGGCGCGCTCGCTCGTGACCACCACGCCCTTGCCGCCTGCTAGACCATCATCCTTAACCACGAACTGCGGGCCAAAATTATCCAGCGCGGCCTCAATATCGGCCTCGCTAGCTCCTGGGCGCAGCTGCTGCGCGCGGGCCGTCTTGACCCCAGCGGCCTCCATGACTTCCTTGGCAAAGGCCTTGGAGCCTTCAATCTGGGCCGCGTCCTTATTCGGCCCGAAGACGGCGATGCCTTCTGCGCGCAGTGCATCCGCCACGCCGGCGACCAGCGGCACCTCGGGGCCGATGACCACGAGCTCGGCATTGATCTCCCGGGCGAGTTCCACCATGCGTTCTGGGGTATCTACCTGGGAGTATTCCGGGTGCAGGGTAGCCAGCGGTGCCATGGCCGCGCTGCCCGGCGCGACGTGGATCTCCGCAGCCTGTGGATCAGCGTGCAGTCCTTTCACGAGGGCGTGTTCACGGCCGCCCGAACCAATTACGAGAATGCGCATGCCCACCATCATAGCTGGGGTAGCCTGGCAGCTATGGCTTCTGTATTTAGCAAAATCATCACTGGTGACCTACCCGCCCGCTTTGTCTACCGCGATAAGACTTGCGTGGCTTTCTTATCCATCGAGCCGCTGCGCTACGGCCACACCCTGGTCGTGCCCGTCGAGGAAGTAGATAAGTGGACCGACCTGGATCCACAGACCTGGACGCACCTGAACGAGGTGGCCCTAGAAATCGGTGAGGCCATCAAGAACGCGTACGATACCCCGCGCACCGGCTACGTCATCGCCGGCTTCGATGTGCCGCACACCCACATCCACCTCTTCCCCACCGAGAAGATGGAAGAATACGACTTTGCCAAGGCCTATGCCGCCGAGGACACCGACGATGCCGCCATGGATGAGGCGGCCGCGCGCATCCGCCAGCACCTGGGCACCAACGAGGATGGCTACCGCGAGGACTAATCCTCCGGTTCCTCCAGCGCGGGCAGGCGCACCGTAAAGGTGGTGCCCTGGCCCAGCTTGGAGTCCACGCTGATGCTGCCGCCGTGCTGTTCCACTAGGGAATGCACGATGGCAAGGCCCAACCCAGATCCGCCGGTATCGCGCGTGCGCGAGGAATCCGCGCGGTAGAAGCGCTCGAAGATGTGGGCGGCGTCCTCGGACGACATTCCCTTGCCGTCATCGATGACGTCTACCAGGATGTCCTTGTTGTCGCGGCGCAGCTGCAGGGTAACCGTGGCTTCCTCGCCGCCGTGGCGCAGGCCATTGGAAATCAGGTTGAGCAGCACCTGGTGGAGGCGGTCCGCATCGCCATTGACCACCGGAATGGACTGCGCATTATTAACCACCTTGACCTCGCGCTCGGGGAAGGCGGCGCGCGCGGACGAGCCCACAGAGAGGGAAAGCTCCAGAAGATCCACCGGCCGCAGGTCCAGGCGCGTACCTTCCGCGCGTGTCAGCGCCAGCAGATCCTCTACCAGCAGCGACATGCGCTTGGATTCCTTATCGATCTTGGAAAAGACCAGATCGACATCGTTCGTCGCCCCAGAGCGGTAAAGCTCCGTGTAGCCGCGCAGGCTGGTCAACGGGGTACGCAGCTCGTGGGAGGCATCGCCGACAAAGCGGCGCATCTGTTCCTCTTTTTCCTGCGCCGTAACGACCGAGCGCTGCAGGTGGCCCAGCATGATATTGAGCGCGGCGGCCAATTGGCCGACCTCCGTATGCAGCGGCCATTCGGGCACGCGCTTGTCTAGGTCGCCTGCCGCGATTTCCGATGCCGTCGATTCCACCACCCGCAGCGGCCGCAGCGCCCTGCGGATAAACCAGAAGCCCACGCCGGCCATCGCCGCCAAGGCAATCGCCGCAATGGATACCTGCACCATGGCCAGGCCGTGCAGGATTTCCTTTTCATGGGTCATATCCTTGGCAATAACGGTGATAACGCCATTGGAATCCGCAAAGGCCAGCGCGCGCCACTTGGTATTATTTTCAATCGAGCCCACCGTCGTGGGGTACCCGCCCAAGGGAACGCCCTCTACATCTGGGGTGGTAGACGTGGGCCCGGAATAGCGAATGGTGCCATCTGGAAGGTAATTGAGCACCACGTATTCCGTGGGCGGGCGCTTGGTGTGATCCCCTAGGAAGAAGTCATTGCCCACATCGCGGGCCCAGGAGGACGACGCCGAGCGCAGTTCGCTATCGACGTTGTTATAGAGCACGTTGCGCATGATCGAGTTCACGGCAAAGGACGAGCCCGTTAACCCGAGGCCGGAGATAACCACGAGGAGAACCACAAGCCAGGTGCGAAGCGGCATCGCCTGCGGAATCTGCTTGATGTAGTCGCGCTTGGAGCGCTTCTTCTTTCCCTGCCCCTGCTGCGGCAGCTGGTCCAGCTGCTCATGCCATTTCTTGGGCGGCTGCTGGGTTTGCTGGGGCTTAGCCTGCACGGGCCTGCCCGCAGCGGGGTTCTCCTGTGAATCTGCCATTATAAAACGTCAGTTTAGGACCGAGGGGTGCGCAGCACATAGCCAACACCGCGCACGGTGTGGATAAGCTGCGTATCGCCGGTATCGATCTTGCGGCGCAGGTAAGAAATATAAGATTCCACGACGTTGCCGTCGCCGCCGAAATCGTAGTGCCAGACGTTGTCCAGGATCTTGGACTTAGAGAGCACCACTTCCTTGTTTTGCATGAGGTAGCGCAGGAGGTTGAATTCCGTGGGAGAAAGCTCAATGAGCTCGCCGCCCTTGGTGACCTCGTGGGTATCGTCATTCAAGGTCAGATCGGCATAGCTCATGGTGGCGTCATTAGAAGACTCCTCGGCGGCACCGCCGCGGCGCATGATCACGCGCAGGCGGGTAATGACCTCTTCAAGGCTAAAGGGCTTGGTGACGTAATCGTCCGCGCCGATGGTCAGGCCGTGGATGCGCTGATCCACGCCGTCCTTAGCGGTCAGGTACAGCACTGGGCCATCCAGGCCCTCCTGGCGCAGCTTGCCCAAGAGCTCAAAGCCGTCCATGCCCGGCATCATGACGTCCAAAATATAGGCATCCGGGTTGACCTCGCGCGCCACGCGCAGCGCCTCATTGCCCGAGTTAGCGCTGTAGACCTCAAAATTTTGGAACTTCAACGATACCGTCAGTAGTTCCACGATATTCGGCTCGTCATCAACGACGAGGACTTTGGCAAGTTTATTGTCTTCCATGCGTCCTGTAGCTCCTATTACTTCCTGTTATCTGCACACCTGCGTGCGTGCAAGCTTCACTAAGCCATCATGGCAAACCCAGTTTCTAGCCTACTGATAAGTTTCTGATTGAAACCTGTGAAAGCAAAAAGCCACGCTTCCCCCTTTCCAACCATGGAAAGAAATCCGCGGTGGAAAAAGGAAGCGTGGCTAGCGCGCTATTGGGCAGTTACAGCTTAGAAGTCCTGCGGGCGCGGGATATTGCGCAGGTTGGACTTGGCCATGGACAGCATGGAGCCCACGCCGCCGCCGAAGACGGTGCGGGTAGCGGCCTTGGAGAAGCCCAGGAGCTGATCGAAGGTCAGCGTCGGTGGCAGGGACAGGGCGTTGGGGTCAGTGACGACATCGATAAGCGCAGGGCCGTTATAAGCCAAGGCCTTCTTGATCTGCTTTGGAGCCTGCTTCGGATCCTCGATGCGGAAGGTCTTGATGCCTGCGGCTTCTGCGATCTTGGAAAAGTCCACGGACTCGTGGTCGGTCTCGTGCTCCGGAATGCCGCCCACCAGCATCTCCAGCTTGACCATGCCCAGCGAGGAGTTATTGAACACGAACATCTTGACCGGCAGCTGGTGCAGCTTAACCGTCAGCAGCTCGCCCATGAGCATGGACAATCCGCCATCGCCAGAGAAAGTAATGACCTGGCGGCCAGGATTAGCCTGCTGCGCGCCGATGGCCTGCGGCAGGGCGTTTGCCATCGTGCCGTGGCGGAAGGAGCCGATCTGCTCGCGCTTGCCATTCGGGGTGATGTAGCGCGCGCCCCAGACATTGCACATGCCGGTATCGACGGTGAAGATGGCGTCATCGTCGGCCTCTTGGTCAATGAGATCCGCGATGTACTCAGGGTGGATTGGAGTGTGCTTTTCCACGTTGGAGGTATAAGCCTCCACGACGTGCTCCAGCTTGTCGTAGTGCTTCTTCAGCATCTTATCCAAGAAGGAGCGGTCCTTCTTCTCCTCCACGTGCGGCAGGATATTCTCGATGGTGGCGGCAACATCACCGGTCACGGGGTAGGAGATCTTGGTGCGGCGGCCGATGTGGGAGCCGTTGATATCCACCTGCGCCACGTTGCCCTTAGGCAGGAAGTCGTTATACGGGAAGTCCGTGCCCAAGAGGATCAGCAGGTCCGCTTCGTGGGTGGCCTCGTGCGCGGCGCCGTAGCCCAGCAGGCCGGACATGCCCACGTCAAACGGGTTATCGTACTGGATATACATCTTGCCGCCGAGCGCGTGGCCGATGGGGGCCTTGACCTTTTCTGCCAGCTTCAGCACCTGCTCGCGGGCATCCTTCACACCGGCACCCACGAAGAAGGCGACGGATTTGGCCTCATTGATGGCCTGGGTCAGCGCTGCGGCCTCAGCCGGGTCCGGGTAGACCACGGGGCGGCCGGTGGAGATCTTGGATTCTACGAAGGTGTCATCATCAACCTCTTCGGTAGAAACGTCGCCAGGGATAACCAGCACCGATACGCCATTGCCAGCCATGGTGGACTGGATAGCGTGGTGGAGTACAACCCCGCCCTGGTCGCCGGACATGACCATTTCGCAGTAGCCGGAGCACTCCTGGAAGATCTGCTCTGGGTGGGTCTCCTGGAAGAAGTGGGAACCAATCTGGCGGGAAGGAATGTGCGATGCTAGGGCCAGCACCTTGGCGCCATTGCGGTTGGCATCATAAAGGCCCTGGATGAGGTGGGTATTGCCCGGACCACAGGAGGCCGCACACACGGCCAGCTTGCCCGTGGTCAAGGAATCGGCCTCGGCCGCAAAGGCTGCGGCCTCCTCATTGCGCACGTGGATCCACTCGATGGAGGAGCGGCGCACCGCGTCCACGATCGGGTTGAGGGAGTCTCCCACGAGGCCATAAATGTGCTCGACGCCCTGCTTTTCTAGCGTCTCAACAAGTTGTTCTGCGTAATTGCGTGCCATTAAACATCACCCTTAACTCTTTAACTGTTCTAGTACCACTGTGCTACTAAACATGCAGGAAAGTCCAGCTATTCCTACATACTCACACCACCCGCCTACTTGTGAGGAAGGCAATACTAACCTGAAATATCACACACCGCTTCGCTACGGTTTCTAGCGATGAGCATCGAGTCACCTGCTACCGCCACTAAGCCCCCGCACCGCGCGGCCGCGGAATCCTCTTCCACCCCGGCGCAGCGGTGGTCCTTCTTTGCCGTGGTGTCCCTGGGTCTACTCATGGTGGGCCTGGATAATTCCATCCTTTATACGGCACTGCCGCAGCTCACACAGCAGCTGCACGCCACTGACATGCAGCAATTGTGGATCATCAACGCCTATACGCTGGTTCTATCGGGCTTGCTCCTTGGCACCGGCACCTTGGGCGATCGCATTGGCCACCGCCTGATGTTCCTCATTGGCCTGGCCACCTTCGGCACCGCCTCCCTCGTGGCGGCTTATTCGCCGAATGCCTGGTTGCTCATTGCCGGCCGCGCCTTGTTGGGCCTGGGTGCTGCCATCATGCTGCCTTCCACCCTGGCGCTTATCCGCCTGACCTTTCCCAACGAGGTCGAGCGCAATAAAGCCATCGGTATCTGGAGTTCCGTCGCCGTCGTGGGCGCTGCCGCAGGGCCCACCGTGGGCGGATTCCTCTTAGAGCATTTCTGGTGGGGCTCGGTGTTTTTGATCAACGTGCCCATCGTGGCCCTCGCCATTATTCTTACCTTCCTCCTTGGCCCGCCGAACCTGCCGAACCCGCACAAGCACTGGGATTTCCCGTCCTCGTTCTACGCGCTTATTACCTTGTCCAGCCTGGTCCTGGCCATTAAGACGGCGGCGGCCACCCAGATCAATGTCGCGCTGCTAGTCTGTTCCATTGCCGCTTTCTTACTCGGCGCCGCAGCCTTTGCCCACCGGCAAACCCGGCTAAATGATCCGCTTTTGACCTTTGACATCTTCTACTCGCCCACCTTTACCGGCGGCGTGCTCACCGCCGGTGGCGCCATGTTTGGCCTTACGGGGCTTGAATTACTTACCACCCAAAAGCTGCAGCTTGTCGATGCCCTCTCGCCCCTCGACGCCGGCCTTTTCATCTCCGCCATGGCGGTTGCGGCCATCCCCACCGCCATTGTGGGCGGCAGCATCTTGCACCGCGTGGGCTTTTTGCCCATTATCAGCGGCGGTTTCCTCAGCATGGGCATCGGCATGCTGGGCATCATCTGGGCCGACCGCGCCGATAACCTCGCGGTCTTTATTACCGGCCTCATCCTCACCGGCTTAGGCGCCGGCTCCTCGATGTCCGTTTCTTCCACCGCCATCATCAATGCCGCCCCCTCCCACCGCGCGGGCATGGCCTCTGGCGTGGAAGCCGTCTCCTACGAATTCGGCACGCTGCTCTCCATCGCCATTACCGGCTCCCTCGTGCCACTACTGATGACGCACAAGCTTCCCGATGCCCTCGCCCCGCAAGGCACCGATGCCCTCCTATCGCCCGCCACGCACGACACCGCCGCGGCGGCGTATGACTCCGCGTATTTCCTCACCGTCGGCGGGCTTGCCTGCACCACCTTCATCTTCGCGGTGCTTACCGCCTGGTGCTTCCGCGGTAACCCGAAGTCTGGGGCGCTGTCTGCGCAAAGTAGCGGATAAATAGCCACCTGGCTAACTTGTAAACTTTTACCCCCTAACTGTTCGTGCAGCTAGGGGGTAGTTTTTTGAGCTGGAGACGAGACTTGAACTCGCAACCTACGCATTACAAGTGCGTTGCGCTACCAATTGCGCCACTCCAGCACCGCGGAAATTCTTCCGCTCGTTGCATGGTACCCGAGGACCTCGCCCAAGTGGAAAGCCGGTCCCCCTTGTATGCATTTGCGCCCCACAAGGGTTAAAGTTCAGGCTGAAATTATTACTAGTGTCCCACCGCTTTTTCGAGGGTTATTTTCGTGTCACTACTGTCCGCTATGCGGGAGCGCCTGCGCGTATCCGCAGGCCAAGTCGCCATCATTGACGCGGCCAAAGCCGCACCCCCACCATCGCCACTCGCCCCGGTCGATCTGACCGATGCCGCCCAGGTCACGGGCGTGATGGAGATTGCCGCGCGCATCGGCGAGCTGCTCATTAGCGCTGGTTCCGCCAACTCGGATGCCCGCGCGCAGGTGCACCTGGCGGCGTCGTCGTACGGTTTGCACTACTGCCACGTGGATATCTTGATGAATACCATCACCATCCACACCGCGATCGGCACGGGCGATAAGCGCCAGAACCTCCACGTCTTTCGCGTGGTGCCGGATGTGGGCGTGAACTTTTCCAAGCTTTCGGAAGTAGACCGCCTCATCCGCGATATCCACTCCGGTAGGGTGCCGCCCGCGATGGCGGAAAAGCGCTTGGATGACATCGACCGCATGCCAGCGCCGTATAAGCCGTCCACGGTGATGCTCGGCTGGGGCGGCATGGGTGGCCTGATTTCCATGATGCTTGGCGGCGATCTCCTTGTTGGCCTCATTGCCTTCGTGGTCTCCGCGCTGATTATGGGGCTTAATGATTGGTTGGCCAATTACCGCCTGCCGCCCTTTTATCAAAACGTCGTCGGTGGCTTCTTGGCCGTCTTCCCGGCCGCGATTTTGTATAACGTTGCCGCCGCCTTCGGCATTAATATGTCGCCGGCGCAGATCATTGCGTCCGGAATCATCGTGCTGGTGGCGGGGCTGACGCTGGTGCAATCGCTTGTCGATGGCATCACCCGCTCCCCCGTGACCTCTTCCGCGCGTTTTTTCTCCGCGCTGTTATCCACCGGCGCGATCATCGCCGGCGTGGGTGTGGGCATTCAGCTGGCCTCCGCCATGGGCTTTGATTTGCCGCCAATGGGCACCCTGGCGCCGCCGGTTTATCACAAGATTCCCCTTCTGGTGCTGCTCGGCGGCACGGGTTCGGCCGCATTCGCGCTGGCCTGCGGGGCTAATTGGATAGAAATTACCCTCTCAGGCCTCACGGCGGCCGCCGGTATGGTCTTCTACTACTTCGTGGTCGTGCCCTTCGGCGTCGGCCCGGTGATTGCCTCCGGCATATCCGCCATCGTGGTGGGCCTGGCCGGCGGTTTGATGTCGCGCCGGTGGGGCATCCCGCCGCTCATTACGATGATCGTGGGCTATACGCCCATGCTGCCGGGCCTCATGCTGTACCGCGGCATGTATGCCTCAATCAATGAGCAGATGATTACCGGCTTTACCAACCTGGCCACCGCGCTGGCCATCTCCGGCGCGCTGGCAGCCGGCGTCGTCTTTGGCGAACGCGTCGCGCGCCGCCTGCGCCGCCCGAAGTACTTCCGCCCGTACTCCGCGTTCAAGCGCATCGGCCGGTTCTCCTTCCACAAGGCAACCAACTTGGCGCGCAAGGCCCCGCGCATCCCGCGCGTGCCGATGTCCCCCTTCGCCCCGCGCGTTAACCGCCCCGAATTGCCGCCCACGCTGGGGCCAAAACCACCGCAACAGGCGCACACGCAGCAGCACGCCCCAGGAACCACTCCCGCGAAGGAGTTGTGGCCGGCGGGCTCCCAATGGCCGGCCCAGCCGCAGGATACCGAGCGCACCACCTACACGGTGCCCGGCCAGAAATCGCCCGCGCCGGAGGAATCCGATCACACCAAGCCCGGCGGGGAGGAACCCAAGGAGCCCTAAACGCCGCCGGTAGCGTACAATATTTAGCCTGATAACTTTCCCAACATTCAGGAGGACTCGCCGTGCCACCCAAGGTCCAAGACACGCACCCACAGGCAGAACAAGATATTGCCCTGGCAGAGGAAACTGCCCGCGCCGCCCGCCGCGTGGTGGCCACCTACTCCCAAGACTTCTTGGACGGCGTGACCTTGATGTCCATGCTGGGTGTCGAGCCCAAGGGCCTGGTGCACAAGAAGGTATTGGCAGAACAAGCCGATGCCGCGCCGAAGAAGTCTACGAAGAAGGCCACCAAGAAGTCGACCTCCAAGGCTTCGAAGAAGTCCACCAAAAAGTCGACTAAGAAGACCACTAAGGCTGCCAAAAAGTCCACCAAGAAGTCGACGAAGAAAGCAACGAAGAAGTCGACCAAGAAGTCTTAAGTTAGTCTTGGGCTATGAGTGAGCGCGGCAATGACTTCGTAGTAGTGGCAAACCGCCTGCCGGTAGATTTAACTACCGCGGCCGATGGCAGCCAGGCGTGGACGCCCTCGCCCGGCGGCCTGGTCACCGCGCTCTCGCCGGTGCTGGAAGCGCACCAGGGCTGCTGGGTGGGGTGGCCCGGTATCGCCGATGCCGCGCCCGAGCCCTTCCGCACCGAGGCCGGGGTGCTATTGCACCCGGTCAGGCTTAGCGAGTCCGATTTTGAGGCCTTTTACGAGGGTTTTTCCAATGCCACGCTGTGGCCGCTTTATCACGATCTCATCGTCACCCCGACCTATGACCGCGACTGGTGGGATGCCTACCGCGAGGTCAACCTCCGCTTCGCGGACGAGGTAGCCCACGTGGCCGCAGAGGGAGCCACGGTCTGGGTGCAGGACTATCAGCTGCAATTATTGCCGGGCATCCTGCGCCAAATGCGCCCCGATCTCACCATCGGGTTCTTCCTGCACATCCCGTTCCCCTCCCCGGATCTCTTCCGGCAGCTGCCCTGGCGCGAGGAAACGGTGCGCGGCATCTTGGGAGCAGACCTGATCGGCTTCCACCTGGAGGCCAATGCCCGCAATTTCTTGGAATTGGCCCGCCGCCAGGGCCTTGAGGTGCGCGGGGAAGCCACCACCCGCGACGTCACGGCCCATATCCGCCTCCCCGGCGGCCGCACCGTGGGCGTGGGCGCGTTCCCCATTTCCATCGCCGCGCAGGATTTCGGCCAGTTTAGCGACGAGGATAAACGCCGCGTGGCCCAATTGCGCAAGGATTTGGGCAGCCCCAAGCGCATCATTTTGGGCGTGGATCGCCTCGATTACACCAAGGGCATCCTGCAGCGCCTCACCGCCTTCGAGGAGCTTCTGGAAACCGGCGCCCTGGACCCGGAAGAGGTCACCTTGGTGCAGCTGGCCACGCCCTCGCGCGAGCGCCTCGACCACTACAAGGCCACCCGATCCCAGGTCGAGGAGGCCGTCGGCCGCATCAACGGCCGCTTTTCCCGCATGGGCCACCCCGTGGTGCACTACCAGCACCGCGGCGTGCCCAAGGACGTGCTGCGCTGCTACTACCGCATGGCCGATATCATGCTGGTGACGCCCTTTAAGGACGGCATGAACCTCGTGGCCAAGGAGTTCGTGGCCTGCCACGATGACGGTTCCGGCGCCCTGGTGCTCTCGGAATTCGCCGGCGCCGCCGCGGAGCTCGATGAGGCCTACCTGTGCAATCCCTTCGACATCGAATCCGTCAAACGCGCCCTGCTCAACGCCGTGCGCGCGCTTTCCGATGCCCCCTTCACCATGACCCAGCGCATGCTCACCATGCACGAACAGGTCATGAGCCACGATGTGCGGCTGTGGTCGCAGTCCTTCCTGGGCTGCCTGCGTACTACCCGCACCGACACCACCTCGCAAGCTACAGACCCGCACGGAAAGGACTCCTAATGCTTCCTTCCCACCCCCGCGCACGCGCCGCTGCAGCGACCGCACTGGGCGCCGTTACGCTGCTTACCGCCTGCGGTTCCGAGGACGATGCCCCGCAGCCTGCGGGCGATGACCGGATTGTGGACAAGCAGTGGCAGGTCGTCTCCATCAATATCGCGCCGGATGCGGCATCCACCATCCCGGAATCGATTCCCCACGCGCCGGAATTTAGCTTTGGCGAATCCACCATGGTGGGCACCACCGGCTGCACCCGCCTTGCGGCCCGGCTGAGCTACACCGCCGATGATGAGCGCGAAAATATCCGCGATGGCAAAAAGCTGCACTTCGATGAGGTCAAATACGACGACACCGATGAGGACTGCGAGGGCGGTTCCGTGTGGGCCGATAACCTGCTGCGCAACCTCATTAGCTCGGATAATGATTTTATCTACACCGTTAACAGCAATAACCAGCTCATCCTGGAGCTCGATACCGATGAGGTAGATTCGCCCTCCATCAAGCTGGTCTCCCGCGGGTAGCATGTGATGCCATGACGCTTTCTACCACCATTAAGGCCTTGGCCGCGGCAGAAGAGCTCGCCGTGGTTTCTGATTTTGACGGCACGCTTTCTCCGTTTGCCACCGCCATTTATGACGTGGAAATCAACGCCGATGCCGCCCGCGCCCTCGACCAATTGGCCCACCTGCCGCGCACCACGGCCGCGGTGCTATCCGGCCGCCACCTCGAGGGCCTCCAGCGCGTGTGCCCCCTGCGCGAACCCGTCCTCTTCGGCGGCTCCCACGGCGCCGAGTCCTCCTGGCAGCAGACCGAGCTCACCCCCGCCATGCACGAGCACCTTGCGCGTAAGGAGGAAGAAATCCGCGGCATCATAGACCGCTTCCCCGGCGCGGAGCTGGAGGTCAAGCCCTTCCAGCGCGTGCTGCACCTGCGCTCGCTCGAGCTGGAGAACCCAGAGCAGGCCGCGGCCGCCTACGAGGCGGGCCTGGCGCTCGATACGGCCGGTTTCCCGCGCACCGCTGGCAAGTCCGTCATCGAGTTTTCTGCCACCACCGCCACCAAGGGCACGTGGCTTGAGGCCCTCCGCGAGCGCACCGGCGCCACCGCCATGGTCTTCTTGGGCGATGACATCACCGATGAGCACGGCTTCCGCGCCCTCCACCAGCCGCCAGACGTGGGCGTCAAGGTGGGCGAGGGCGATTCCATCGCCGCCGTGCAGCTTGCCGATGTCGACGCCGTCGCCCACTTCCTCACCGAGCTCGCTACCGCCCGCGCGGCCGCGGTACAGTAACCGATTTCCCCGGCGCAAACCGCGTCTGCAACACCCGCCGCGGCACCGCCTGCGCCTCGTCAACACCGCGTGACACTGCACCTGCCTTTGCGCGGGCCGCGCCCGCCGTATCTGTCGCGCCGGCGATGAGCTTTTCCAGCATGTGCCCGGCCGCAGCCCCCTTGGCCTTATTGGGCTGGATGACGGTGGCCAGGTCGAGGCGCTGCGCCGCATCGATGCCGTCAAAGCCGGTCACCGATAGATCTTCTGGCACGCTCAGCCCGCGCTCGCGGGCATAGGCCAGCACGCCGAGCGCCATGGAGTCGGTCGTGCACAGCACTGCCGTAAGCTCCGGATGGGCGTCGAGCAGGAGCTCGGCGGCGGCGCGGGTTGTATGGGCATCGTTAATGTGCTGCGTAATCACGGGCACGGACTCGGGCGCGATACCAGCCTCGGCGAAGACATCGAGCGCGCCCATCACCCGCGAGCGCTGCACGTGCATCTCCGCGTCCTGGACTTCCTGCCAGGAAATCGGGCCGTCGTGGCGCTGCAGGCGCAGGCGGATGGCGAGGATGCCGATGTGGCGGTGCCCGGCATCGACAAGCGCACGCGCCGCCGGGGCAATCGCCGCGCGATCGTCAATGCCCACGAACGGCAGCCCCGCATCGGTGGGCTGATCGCAGACCACCAGCGGCAGGCCCCGGCCCCGCGCGGCCGCGAGGTAGGCATCGCCCGCGGCGACCGAATAGACCACGAAGCCATCGACCGCGGCCGAACCCACCAGGCTAGTCGCCTCCGCCTCGCCTTCCGGGCCGGCGGGAATCAGCGTCAGCGTGGTCTGCGCGCCTGCCGATGCCTCCGCCATGCCCGCCAAGAAATCCACCGACGCCATGTCCTCGAAGGCATAGGACAGGTGCTCTGTCAGCAGCACGCCCACCGACCCGGCGCGGCGGGTGCGCAGGCTGCGGGCCGTAGGATCGGGCCCCGGGTAACCGCGCGCCTTGGCCGCCGCCAAAATGCGCTCCCGCGTTGCCGGCGAGAGCTGGTCAGGGCGGCTATAGGCGTTGGATACGGTTGTGCGCGAAACCCCCAACTCCGCGGCGAGGGAGGCCAGTGTCTTCCGGGTGGGGCTGCGTTTAACCATGCCTGTTACCTTACCCTGCGCCCCGCCGCCCGATTTTCAATGCATGTTCAATTGACAACGATTGCCAGCAAACGCACACTGGAGGGTATGCACACGTCACTACGCGCAACAACAGCCCTACTCGCAGCAAGTGGCCTCCTTTTTACCGCCGCGTGCTCCTCCGATTCCGGCTCCGGCTCCGACTCTGGCTCCGGCGACTCCGGCGAAAAGAAGCTTTCCATCGTCGCCTCCACCTCCATCTGGGCCGATGTTGCCCAGGCCGTGGCCGATACCGCCTCCGGCGTCGACATCGAGGTAAAGCCCATCGTGAAAGGCAACGACACCGACCCCCACCACTTCGAACCCACCGCGGCCGATATAGCCAAGGCCAACGACGCCGACATGCTCGTGGTCAACGGCGGCGGCTACGATGCCTGGATTTACCAGGCCGTTTCTGATCAAGACAACATCATCTCCGCTCTGCCGCTGACGGACCACGGCAAGCTGGACGAGGACCCCGATGTCATGACCATCGACGCCGCGAAGGCCACCGCCAAGGATGACCCGGACAAGGTCACCAATATCGAGGGCAACGAGCACATCTGGTACGACCCCGCCGCCCTGGAGGAGGTCGCCGGATCCATCGCGGACCAAATCAACGAGGAATACTCCGACGCCGGCGCCACCACCGAGAAGATCGACTCCCACGTGGACCAGCTGCGCGATAAGCTCAAGCAGCTTCCTGATGGCCTGAATTACGCGCAAACCGAGCCCATCGCCGATTACCTCATGAAGTACACCGATACCAAGGACGTCACCCCCGAGGGCTTCCGCAAGGCCACCATCTCCGAGGGCGAGCCCGCTACTGCCGATGTCGCCGCCTTCATCAAGGCCATTGACGATGGCGAGGTCGATCTCCTCATCTTCAACCCCCAGACCGAAACCGATACCGCAAGCCGCATCAAGTCCGCCGCAGAGGACAACGACGTCGATATCGTAGAAATCGGCGAGACCCCGCCGGACGGCAAGAAGTTCTGGGAATACTACGACGAAGTCACGAGCAAGCTGGGGAAGCACTAGTGCTCGTTGAATTCCATGAGGCCGCAGTAGATCCGCTGTGGTCGCAGCTTAACCTCGCCGTGGACCGCGGCGAGTTTATCGCCGTTTTAGGCCCCAATGGCGTGGGCAAGTCCACCCTGCTGGGCACCATCCTCGGCACACGTACGCTCACCAGCGGCCGCGTCGATGTCAACTGCCGGGTCGGGTTCATCCCCCAGCAGCGCATGTTCCCCGCTGATCTTCCCCTGCGCGCCCGCGACTTGGTTTCGCTCTCCGTGGCGCACGGGGTATTCCGGCACCGGCACCCACCCCGTGGACGGGTGGACGAGCTGTTGGAAGAGGTGGGTGCCACGGGGCTGCGGGACCGGCGCGTCGGCCAGCTATCCGGCGGCCAGCAACAGCTCATCCGCCAGGCCCAAGCCCTGGCCAATGACCCGGACCTCATTCTTGCCGATGAGCCCCTCCTCTCCCTCGACCCCGCCCGGCAAAATGCCACGGTTAACAAGCTGGACTCGCTGCGCCGCGAGCGCGGTACCTCCATTATCTTTGTCACCCACGGCATCAACCCCGTGCTCGGGGTGACGGATAAGGTCCTCTACATCGCGCCCAATGGCCACACCTTCGGCGCGGTCGATGAAGTCATGCGCTCCGAGGTCCTTTCGGAACTGTACGGTTCCAAGGTCAATGTCTTAAACGTCGACGGGAGGCTCATCGTTGTCTAATTTCTGGGAAGATACCCAATACCTGCTCAGCGTGGACTTCGTGCAGTCCTCGCTCATCGCCTCCGCGCTGCTGGGCATCCTGTCTGGCGTGATGACCTCGCTCATCGTACTGCGCCAGATGTCCTTTTCCGTCCACGCCACCTCTGAACTGGCTCTCATGGGTGCCTCTGCAGCGCTGCTCTTCGGCCTCAACCTGGGCTTCGGTGCGGTTGCCGGCGCCATCGTCGCCGCTATCATCCTGGCCATGCTGGGCTTTAAGGGCCAGCAAGACAGCGCCATCGGCGTGGTCATGAGCTTTGGCCTGGGCCTTTCGGTGCTGTTTTTGCACCTCTACCCCGGCAATTCCAATACGGCTATGACCCTTCTGACCGGCCAAATCGTCGGCGTATCCTCCGCCTCAGTGTGGCTGCTGGCCGCCACCACGGTCATCATCGTCGCCGCCGTCGGCTTCCTCTGGCGGCCCATGCTTTTCGCCTCCGCCGATCCCGATATGGCGCGCGCCGCCGGTGTCCCCACCCGCGCCATCTCCGTCGCCTTCGCCGTCCTCGTCGGCCTCGCCGCAGCGCAGTCGGTGCAAATCGTCGGCTCGCTGCTCGTCATGGCGCTGCTTATCACCCCCGGCGCGGCGGCGGTACAGATCACCTCCTCGCCCCTGCGCGCGGTGCTGTGGTCCACCATCTTCGCCGAGGTCTCCGCCGTTGGCGGTTTCATCCTTTCGCTGGCGCCAGGCCTACCGGTCTCCGTCTTCGTGACCACCATTTCTTTTGTGATCTACCTGGTGTGCCGGTTCATCGGCTGGCGGCAGGGCAAGCGCGCCATCCGCGATGAGGTAGCGGCCAAGCATTTCCACGCCGATAACCGCAGCGCCGCAGAGGCCCACCACGCCGACTAAACTCGGCGGGCATGCATATTCATCGCCGCACCGCGGATGTGGCTGGCCACACCCGCCGCTTCATCGTCATCGAGCCCGAGCACCTCGGGCCCCAGCCGGACCTGCTGCTGTTTTTCCACGGCTCCCACCAGTCCGCCAACGTCATTCGCCGCTTTACCAACGGCACGGTGGACGCGCTTGCCGATGCCACCAATACCCTCGTCGTCTACCCCGACGGCATCGGCCACCACTTCAACGACACCCGCGCCAACCTGCCGGTCCGCGCCCGGGAGCTCGGGGTGGACGATGTTGCTTTTAGCACCTTCCTCATCGAGACCATGCAGCGCGAGTACGCCATCGCGCGCACCTTCGCCGCCGGCTATTCCAATGGCGGGCAGATGGTGCTGCGCCTGCTTTACGATGCCCCCTTCACCCTCACCGGCGCCTGCGTCTTCGCCTCCACTTTGGGCGAGGGTTCCAATCACGCGCCCACCCACCCCGATGGCTACCGGCCTACCCCGCTGCTGTTTATCCACGGCACCGAAGATCCGATTGCGCCCTATTATGGCGGGCTTGCCGCCATCGATGGGCAGCAAACTCGCGGGTGCGTGATTTCTGCTCCCGCCACCGCGGAGCACTTCGCCCTTGCCAATGGCTGCCGCCCGCCCAGCGAAAGCCAGCCCATTCCCGGGATAACCTCCACCTACTACGACGGCGACTTTCCCGTGGAGCTGTGGACCATGGAGGGCCTCGGGCACGTGATTCCCTCTAGCAAAGAAACGCCAGCGAGCATAGGGCCAAATACGGATTCCTTCAATGCTGTGGATAAAGTCCGCGATTTCTTCGGCTTAGGTGACGTGGAGGCGTAGTTGTCCACAGGGAGGTGGGGCATCGGCTAGCGCGGGCTTGCGGGGCCCTTTAGTCTCTGGGTCATGAACGCGCTGCAGACATTTCTCAAGGGCCTGGCACCCGGCATGGATATCATCGCCGACTGCCACGGCCTCTCGCTGCGCGCGCTGCTTGCGGCCGGCTGCCCCGATACCACCGCCACCCGCCTGCTCACGCTTGCCAATACCTACTTCGGCACCACCGCCTTCCGCCGCCAACAGCGCGAATCCATCGCCGCCAGCCGCGCCAACGGGCACAGCCTGACGGCCCTGCTAACCATCGAGCGTCACGCTGCCAAGCTGAAGAAGAAGCGCGATGCCTGGGCGCTGCGGCGCGAATTGTGTGGGATGAAGGGGAAGGTCTCGGATATTGATAAGCGGGGCCGCGCCCGCGTCAAAGAGCTCAAAGGCCCCGTCAAGCGCCAGCCCGGCGTGAAGATTTATCGCCGCGCCGACGGCCCGTGGACCATGTCCATTACCGGCCCGTCCGCCGATATCGCCGATATGCACGCCGCGATTGATAAAGACTCCCCGCTTGCTTCCGTGCAGAATATCTTCCACGGCGAGGCCGCCGCCCGCCCCAGCGTGACAACCAATGTCGTGCTTCGCCTCGACGAGCTCGATCGCATCGTCGATTTCGGCTCCGGCCCCAAGCCCGCCGCTGGCTCCAAGTCTGCCACTGACCACAAGCCTGGCTCTAGCACTAGCCCTCAGCCCGGCTCGAGCTCCAACACCCGCGCCGTCTCATCAGCCGGCACAAACTCGAAGCCCAGCGCCGGTTCCGCCTCCAACGCCGCCGCTGGCGCTGACTCTGCCCATGGTTCTGACTCTGACGGCGATGTCGTAGTCCAGCTGACCAATGGCGCCACGATGACCGGCGCCGAGCTGGTGCAACGGGCGTTTACCGAGCACGGATACGTCACGCTCATCCACCCAGTGGAAGGTCCGGTAAACCTCTACCGCACCTCGCGCTTTGCTTCTGCAAAGCAACGCCTGATGGCAGCGGCCGAAAACCCGGTCTGCCCATGGCCGGAGTGCCGTTATCCCGCCGATGAATGCCAGGTTCACCACCTCAATGCCTGGAAAAACGGTGGCGAGACCAACTCTCGAAACTTAACCATCGCTTGTCCGTACCACAATGGCGTGAACGACGATGATCCCAACGCCCCACCCTTGCGCGGGCACTTAGCCCGGGTCAACGGAACCATCCGATGGCTGCCACCCTGGGCAGATAATGGTTAATTGTTGCAGGCCACAACGATTCGCACCCAGAACGTTGTGCCCCCGCAAAGGACCTAGCGCGCCTTTGACGCTAGTTGCGCCGACAACCGCACCGGCGGCTGGGGAGGCGATTCTGCGCGCTCGACGTTGCCAGCACCGAAGGTGGGTGGCGCTTATCCGTCGCGGCGAGCTGGCGCGGCGGGAATGGGTTATTTGTCGGCGACGCGGCGCTGGCGTGCGAACTCGGATAGCACCGAGCCCGCGGCAACGGAGGCGTTGAGGGATTCGACCCACCCGGTCATGGGAATGGACATGAGGACATCGCAGGTCTCGCTGACCAAGCGCGAAATGCCCTTGCCCTCGGAACCGATGACGATGACGACGGGATCCGTGCCGCCTTCATAGGTATCCAGCGTGTGATCGCCGCCGGCATCGAGGCCGACGACCTGGTAGCCGTTTTTCTGGAATTCCTTCACGGTGCGGGTGATATTCGTTGCGCGGGCGACCGGCAAGCGGGCCGCGGTGCCAGCCGAGGTGCGCCACGCGACCGCGGTGACAGAAGCCGAACGGCGCTCCGGGATGATCACGCCATCGCCGCCGAAAGCGGCCACGGAACGGATCACGGCACCCAGGTTGCGCGGATCGGTGATGTTATCCAGGATGACGAACATGCCGGGGCGCGGGTTCTCGGCGGCGTTGGCAATCAAATCCTCCACCGCGGCGTACTTATACGGCGGTATCTGCAAGCCGATGCCCTGGTGCATGCCATTTCCCGTCATGCGGTCCATCTCGTGGCGCTGGACCTCGATGATGGGGATATTGCGGGTATTGCACATGGACACGGCCTCAGAAAGCCGCTTATCGTTGCGCGTTCCAGCAGCGATGTAGAGCGTGGTGGCCGGCACCTTGGCGTGCAAACACTCGATGACCGGGTTGCGGCCCACCACCATCTCTGCGGTTTCTTTCTGGTGACGCCCAGAGTTGCGGCGCTCGCGCTCCAGCTTCGCCTTGTGCTTGGCGTGGTAGACGCGGTCCTCGGCCTTCGGGGTGGGTCCCTTGCCTTCTAGGCCCTTGCGTCGTTGGCCGCCGGAGCCTTTGGTAGCGCCCTTCTTATTCGTCTTGCGGATGCCCGCGCCACCGCGGCCATGGGTTCGTGCCATCGTTTCAGTCCTTTCGAGGAAACCGTTCAATAACCAGCGGAAATAACGGCGTAAAGCTTTCTAGCGCTGGGTCAACGACCACGTGGGGCCGTCTGGGGTATCGGTAATGGTGATGCCGGCGGCGGTAAGGCGGTCACGCACGGCATCGGCAGTAGCGAAGTCTTTTTCCGCGCGGGCCTGCGTGCGCCGTTCCAGTTCTGCCTGGACCAGCGCATCAAGCGCCGCGTCTGCCCCGCTAGCTTCGCCTCCATCTTCCCACTCCAGCGGGTCAAATCCAAGTACGTGCGCCATCCCGCGCACCTGGGCGGCCTTCGCGCGGGCGGCGTCCTCGTCCCCGGCGGCCAGGTCCTTATTACCCGCGCGCACGGTGGTGTGGATGGCAGCCAGCGCCTTGGGCACGGCGATATCGTCGTTCATGGCGTCCTCGAAGTCCGGCGTCCAGTCGCCGCATTCGACGCCTGCAAAGCGCTTGACGAAGTCCTCAATCCGCCGATACCCCGCCGCCGCCTCCGTCAGGGCGGATTCGGAGTATTCCAGCACCGAGCGGTAATGCGCAGAACCCAGGTAGTAGCGCAGCTCCACCGGGCGCACGAGCTCCAGCATGTTCGAGATGGAAAGCACGTTGCCGAGCGATTTCGACATCTTCTCGCCAGCCATGGTCACCCAGTGGTTGTGCATCCAGTAATTGGCAAACTTATCGCCGGCCGCGTGCGATTGCGCGATCTCGTTTTCGTGGTGCGGGAATTGCAGGTCCAAGCCGCCGCAGTGGATATCGAAATTGGAACCCAGGTAGTAGGTAGACATGGCGGAGCACTCCAAGTGCCAGCCCGGGCGGCCGCGGCCCCACGGGGTGGGCCAGCTCGGCTCGCCCGGCTTGGCGGCCTTCCACAGGGCGAAGTCGAGCGGGCTGCGCTTGCCCGCGTTATCTGACTCGCCCTGTTCCATCTCCTCGACGCGATTGCCAGAAAGCGCGCCGTAGTCGGATCCTTCCGCCTTGGTCCAGGCCTCGACGTCAAAGTACACGGATCCGGCCGCGCCATCGGGGGCGGGAACGGGGTAGGCAAAGCCGGCATCGATAAGCCGCTGCATGTACTCGACCATCTGGGTGACAAAACCCGTCGCGCGGGGCTCCACGGACGGCGGGAGTACGCCGAGCAGGTTATAGGCCTTGGTGAACTCGCGCTCGTAGGTGGACACCCACTCCCACCAGGGGCGATTATTCTCGGCGGCCTTGGTGAGGATCTTGTCATCGATATCGGTGACATTGCGTACGAGCGCGACGTCATAGCCTTGCGCGAGAAGCCAGCGGCGCAGGATGTCGAAAGCCACACCGGAGCGCAGGTGGCCGATGTGCGGCTGCGCCTGCGGGGTGGCGCCACACAAGTAGATGGAGGCGTGGCCGGGGCGAATCGGCTCGAAGTCGCGTTGGCTGCGGGTGGCGGTGTCAAAAATGCGCAAAGTACTCACGCCACCCAGTCTAAATCACCCGTGCGCGGGGTTAGTGTTGGCGCCGCCAGACAACGGCCGTTGCCACCGCCGCGCGGCCCTCTTTGCGGCCGGTAAAGCCCAAATGGTCGGTCGTGGTGGCAGAAATGGACACGTCGGCGCCGAGGATTTCCGAAAGTACGGCCTCGGCTTCCTCGCGGCGCGGGCCCATCTTCGGCGTCTGGCCAATCAGCTGGGCGGCGGCATTCCCAATGATAAAGCCTTCCGCTTCCAGCAGCTCGCGGCACTCGCGCAGGAGCTGGGCGCCGGAGACACCGTCGTATTCGGGCCGGCCCACCCCCACGAAGGAGCCGAGATCGCCGAGGTGGGAGGCGGAGAGGAGGGCATCGACAAGCGCGTGGGATACAACATCGCCGTCGGAATGGCCTTCGCAGCCGGGGGCATCATCGAAAAGCAGCCCCGCAATCCAGCAGGGCTTGCCGGCTTCTATCTGGTGGGCATCGGTCGCGATGCCAACGCGGGGAATGATGGGCTCAGTCATGCTGCTCCTCTGCAAGGGCGTGGGCCAGGGTCAGGTCCGTGGGGGTGGTGATTTTGAAAGCGAGGATATCGCCCGGCACGGTCTCCACGCGCTGGCCGTGCCATTCCATGAGGCTGGCATCGTCCGTGGCGGTGAAATCCGGCTGGTCACGCCAATAATCCAGGTTGGCCTGGCGCAGCGCGGCGAGGCGGAACCCCTGCGGGGTCTGCACGGCGCGCAGGCGGGCGCGATCGGGGGTGCCAACCACGGCGTTACCGGTAACTTCCTTGATGGTATCGGTGACGGGAACCACCGGAATGACGGCGGGCGCACCGGCAAGAACGCGCCGCGCCACGCGCTCGACCATCGCGGTGGGCGTAAGCGCACGGGCGGCATCATGGATGAGCACCACGGCATCCTCGTCCGGAATTGCCTGCAGGCCGGCCCAAATGGAATCGGCGCGCTCGCCGCGCCCATGCACCAGGCGCACCGGGATATCTGCGCCCACGCGCTTGACGATGCCCCCAGCTTCCCCCTCCATAGCCGGGCTCACCACCGCAATGACCTCGTCCACGAGGCCGGAGTTGGCCATGGTGCGTATGGATCGCTCCAGCAGGGTGCGGCCGTACAGATCGACGTAGGCCTTGGGCACCTCCGCGCCGAGGCGGGTACCTTGCCCGGCCGCGGCGATTAAGGCGATAACGCGGGGTTTAGTCTTCGTCGTCGAAGGAGAGGTCATCGAGATCGATGTCGTTGTCGATATCGGTGGTAATGGACTGGTCATCGACTAGACCTGCGGCGCGGTGGCGCTCGATGGTGGCGTCGATTTCTTCCATCATGGTATCGGCCTTTTTATCATCGACCGGCTGCGCCAGCGCCAGCTCACCCACCAGGATGGTGCGGGCCTTGCCCAGCATGCGCTTCTCGCCGGCGGACAGGCCGCGGTCCTGGTCGCGGCGCCACAGATCGCGCACTACTTCTGCGACCTTGTTGATATCGCCGGAAGCCAGGCGCTCCTGGTTGGCCTTGTAGCGGCGGGACCAGTTGCCGGCTTCTTCCACGTCCTCATCGCGCAGCACGGAGAAGACCTTTTCCAGGCCCTCCTTGCCCACGACATCGCGCACGCCGACGTTATCCGCATTCTTCTTAGGCACGCGGACGACGAGATCGGATTGGTTAATGTGCAGCACGAGGTATTCCAGCTCTTCGCCGCCCATTTCGCGGGTTTCGATATCCTCGATGACCGCCGCGCCGTGGTGCGGGTAGACGACGACCTCGCCGACCTTATATTCCATTGCCACTCCTTATAATCCCGTGAATATGCCGATAACTAAGGCCGCCATTTTATCACGCACGGCATGCCTACCACCGGATACCCCCGATTACCCCCACGGACTACCCGCTAGCTTAGCGAGAAACTGTGTACTTTATATCGAAAGGGACTAGGCTAAAGATTTGATAAGCCCTGAGATCGCAATTGATGGAGGATGCTCAACGTGCAGTCCCTGAAGTCCGCCGCCCGCCGCGGTGCCATTATTTCCGTTACCGCCGTCTCCGCTTTGGCGCTGGCTTCGTGCTCGGCAGGTCACGTCGCCCAGACGGCAGAGAAGGTAGCTGCGGTTGATGGTGCTTCTGCCAGCACCGATGACGATAAGATTGCCGTCCGCGATGTCACCATCCTGGCCGAGCCAGACGGTGGCGCCGCGTTGAAGTTCAACGCTGTCAACCAGGGCTATGAAACCGATGTCATCACCTTGAAGTCCGTGAAGGTGGACGGCCAGACCGTCGAGATGAAGCAAACCCAGCCGCTTAAGCGCGATCACTCCATCGTGGCGGACTCCCAGAAGAACCTGGACGCAACCCCGGATCACGATTCCGAGACCGTGCAGTACGTGGCCACCCACCTGGATAACGATGACTTTGGCTACGCCGGCCACCGCCCGGTAACCTTCGAGTTCTCCAACGGCACCATCGAGATCGACGCCACCGTCGCCGCCTCCCAGATGGAGTCCGGTAAGTACGACCGCGATGTGGAATCCCCAGAGGGCTACACCACCGACGCGAATACCGGTCACTCGCACCACTAAAAGCCCACCACACGCGCGCCCTACTCTGCGGAGTACGGGCGCGTTCGTCGTTTTGGCCGCCACGTTCTAGGCTCTACATCATGGCCAAAAAATCTCGCCCCATCCACACCTGCTCCGAATGCGGTTATGTCTCCCCCAAGTGGCTCGGGCGCTGCCCGGATTGCGGTTCGTGGGGGACGATGGAGGAAAAGGCGCCGGTGGTGGCGGGGGCATCGGCAAGCGGGGGGCATGCGAGCGTGGCGCCTGCGAGCCCGGTGCAGCCCATCACGCAGGTGGGCGCGCAGGCGACGAAGACGGTGCGCACGGGCATCGGCGAGCTTGACCGCGTGCTGGGCTCCGGCATCGTGCCGGGCTCGGTGGTGCTCATGGCCGGCGAGCCCGGCGTGGGCAAATCCACGCTGCTTCTCGAGGTCGCCTCCCGCTGGGCCCAGCTCGGCCGCACCGTCCTCTACGCCACCGCCGAAGAATCCGCCGGCCAGGTCCGCGCCCGCGCAGAGCGCACTGGGGCGCTGCAAGAATCGCTGTACCTCGCGGCCGAATCCAACCTGGACGCCGTCTTTGGGCACGTCGATGCTGTAAAACCCGGCCTCATCATCGTGGACTCCGTGCAGACCATGCACGCAGTGGGGGTAGAAGGCGTGCCCGGCGGCGTCGCGCAATCGCGCGCCGTGACCGCGGCGCTGACCTCGCTTGCGAAATCCACCGGCATCCCCGTGCTGCTGGTGGGGCACGTGACCAAGGACGGAAACGTGGCGGGACCGCGGGTTTTGGAGCACCTTGTCGATGTCGTCTTAAACTTCGAAGGCGACCGCCAGTCCAGCCTGCGCATGCTGCGCGGGATGAAAAACCGCTTCGGCGCGACCGACGAGGTGGGCTGTTTCGAGCAAACCACCGGGGGTATTCGGGAGGTCGCGGACCCGTCGGGGCTCTTCCTTTCCCACCGGGGTACGACGCCGGATGGCTCCGCGGTGACCGTCGCCATGGACGGCGTGCGGCCCATCCTAGCCGAGGTCCAAGCGCTGACCGTCGACCCTGTGGCGAAGAACCCGCGGCGCGTGGTCACGGGGCTCGATGCCAACCGCGTGCCCATGGTGCTGGCCGTATTACAGGCGCGCGCCGGCCAGCGCACGAACGACAAGGATGCGTATGTAGCCACGGTGGGCGGGGTGCGGATTACCGAAACCGCAACCGACCTCGCGGTGGCGCTGGCTACGTGGTCCTCGCTGCACGAGCAGCTGCTGCCGGCAAAGACCGTGGTCATCGGCGAGGTGGGCTTGGCCGGTGAGCTGCGGCCGGTGCCCAATGTTGAGCGGCGCCTGCAGGAGGCAGCGCGGCTGGGCTATAAGCGGGCGATCGTCCCGCGCGGGGAAATCAACCCCGTGGACGGCATGCAGGTGCGCCAAGTCGCGACGCTCGGCGAGGCCCTCGCTGCAGTCCAGCCGTAGTTCAACCGTAACTGGTGGCCGGTTCTTGCCGAGCTGTTGCCGAAGGCAGGGTCTTCCGGCGGCGCGGGCTCCCGCGCAGCCTGCTCCCGCGCGGCCGACTGCAAGGAGGCCGCGCGCTTAGCGGAGGGTGAAGTCCTGCGGCGGGGAGGAATTGTCGCCGATGACCGTGTGGGCGAAGTAGGCGCCTGGCTCGGCGGTCGGGCGGTCGGTGCACTTGCCCGGCTCGGACGCCTGGCGGGACCATTCGGCCTCGAATTTCAGGTCCTTGCCCGCGGGGAAGGTCTGCTCGCCGGTCTGCACGGAGGCGTAGCAATCGGTATCGGACCACACGCGCTGGTTATCGGCCATCTTGTAAACCTCGAAGCGCAGCGAGTTCTCATCTAGGTCGATCTTGCAATCCGCGGCGGTGGGGTTGGTGACGGTCATGAAGAACTTCGGCAGTTCGCCGTCCGGCACGGAGTAGTTAAGCATGGAGGTGCGCACCTCCAAATCCTCAAGCGAGCAGGTGTCCTTCGCGGCGTGCACGGATTCCTCGGGCTCCTTGCTTTCCGATGCCCCATCCTTGGCTTCCGACTCCGAGGCAGAATCGGATTCGGACTCGGACTCGGATTCGCTCGTCGAATCCGCGGACGTGGTGGAGGATTCGCTGGTAGTTTCTGCGGAGGTAGTTGCCGCCGAAGACTCTGAGGACGCGGCAACGGAATCGTCGCTTTCGCCGCCGAAGGCGGCCACCGCCGCCCAGATTAGCACCACGGCCAGGACGATCACGATGATAAGCGCGGCAACCCGGCGGCGCTTATAGATCTCTTCTGGAAGGGGCTTATTCTGGTTCACGCACTCAATTTTAAGTGGTAGACGCGCCAGGATCCGCTAAGCGCGCTCCGCGTGTCAACTCAACGCCGTAAGAGTACAATGGCTCCACGCGCGAGTCCTCGAGGAGGTAGCGGGCGCCGACGATGCCGAAGGAGCCATCGTCAAGCTGCTTGCGCACATTAGGGATGCTGGCCACGACCTGGGTGACGGTTTGGAGGGTGTGTTGGCGCTCGACATCGGCAAGCGTGGCATCAGGCCCCGCAGTCCACGCGGACGTCGCGACCTTCTCGATGATGGGTCGCTGCAGGCCGATGGGCAGCTCGCCGCCGCGGACAAAATCCACCGCGGCCGCCACCGCACCGCAGGACTGGTGGCCCAGGACCACCAACAGGTTGGGGTGCAGGTGGTCGAGCGCATAATCCAAGGAAGCCAACACGGAGGCATCCAGAATGTGGCCGGCGGTGCGGATGACAAAGGCATCGCCGAAACCGATATTGAAGATGTGCTCGATGGGCGCGCGGGAATCCGAGCAAGCCAGGACCACCACGCGGGGATCCTGGCCCTTGGTGAGCCCTTCGCGCTCATAAATCTTGTTGAGATCCATGATGGTGCCGTCGATGACGCGCTGGTTTCCGGCCTGGAGGGCCTCCCAGACGGCCTGCGGCTCGTGGGCAACGTTACTTAATGGCATGAAGTATATTTTAATGCCCTAGACTGTCCTGCGAGATGGATACGCACGCACTTCTTTCCTGGTTTGACGCCAATGAACGCGATTTGCCCTGGCGACGCCCCGGCACCTCCGCCTGGGGAGTGCTGATTTCCGAGGTCATGAGCCAGCAAACCCCCGTCGCGCGCGTCGCCCCCGTATGGGAGGAGTGGATGCGGCGCTGGCCCACCCCCGCGGACTTCGCCAAAGCCTCCCGCGCCGAGGTGTTGCGCGCTTGGGGCAAGCTCGGCTACCCGCGGCGCGCGCTGCGGCTCTGGGAGTGCGCGGGGGTAATGGACGAGGTTCCGTCAGACGTGGATGAGCTGCTGGCACTGCCTGGAATTGGCGACTACACCGCCCGCGCCGTGGCGTGCTTTCACTTTGGCCAGAATGTGCCGGTGGTCGATACCAACGTGCGCCGCGTCTATGCCCGCGCCGAGGACGGCAACTTTCTCGCCCCGTTGCCCTCCAAGCGCGAGCTCGCCGCTGTGGCCGCGCTGTTGCCCGAGCGCAACGGGCCGCGGTTTTCTGCCGCGCTCATGGAACTCGGCGCGCTGGTGTGTACTGCAAAAAATCCCGATTGTAGGCGCTGCCCCCTGCGCGCGACGTGTGCCTGGCAGCTCGCCGGGTGCCCCGAGCCTTCCGCCGCGGAACAAACCCGCGCGAAAAAGCGCGTGCAGAAATTTGCCGGGACCGACCGACAGGTGCGAGGCAAGATTCTAGACGTGCTGCGCGCCGCCGATCACCCAGTGCCGCAGTCCGCTATCGACGTGGTCTGGCCCGATGCCGCGCAGCGTTCCCGCGCGCTGGCTTCGCTGCTTGACGATGGCCTCGCCGAGCAAAACCCCGCCGGCCTCTTCCACCTGCCGAACTAACTGGCCGCCGGGCCGGTCAGCGTTAAAGCGCAGCGACTCGCTAACGCCAACGGCCGCGGAAGTTGAGTCCGCCCGGGAGGTTGACCCACATGCCACCGCGGGAATTAAAGGTCACCGGCCCAATCTTCGTGGACATGGAGGCACCGGATCCGGAAATGTTTATCCAGCTATTCTTGCCGGTCTTTTTGCGCGAACGATATTGAAGTCCCATAACGGGTCATTCTAGCAATACCCCCGTGCACGACGCTGCGCCACAGAACCATCGGGCCGCTGTACCGCCATACCGCCGGACAGAGATATTCCCCCCGGCTGGTGAGCAAATTGACCATGGGTGGGCGCATACGAAAACCACCCAGGGTTCGCGGTGGAACCGTGGGTGGTTATGTGGCGCCGCGCGCGGCCGGTAGGCGCGTAGCCGGCACGCGCGGGCCGGGCTGGGGCGCGGCGGGACGAGCCGAGCCCGAGCCGGGTCGGGGCTTGGCCGATTAGTTACATCGGCTGGCCAGCACCTGCTGGTGGCGGGTTCTTGCCATCATCGTCGGAGTTGCCGAGGCCCGGCTTTTCCGAAGGCACGTCCGGGGAAATGACATCCGGCTCGCCATTGGTGTCGATGCCGTCATTGTCGGAACCGGAACCGCCGTCCTTTGGACCGTTGCCTTCTGGGCCGCCGTTTCCGCCATCGTCGGGGCCGTTGCCGTCGCCGTTGTCACCGTCGGAATCGGAACCCGAATCGGAACCGTCGGCGGCGTCTTCGGAGGGGTCGTTGTCGCGCACGGAGGCATCGGCAAGCGAAGGCTCATCGATGTCATCCGGCAGCGGCTTCGGGCGCGGGGTGAAGGTGAAGGTAGCGCCGGAGTCGTCCTTGGACTCGCCGTCCCAGCCTTCGACGTCGACCGAGATGATCTCGCCGGCGCCAATCTCGCCGAAGAGGATCTTCTCCGAGAGCTGGTCCTCGATATCGCGCTGAATGGTGCGGCGCAATGGACGAGCACCAAGAACTGGGTCGAAGCCGCGCTGGGCCAGAAGATTCTGGGCCTTGTCGGTGAGCTCGATGCCCATATCGCGCTCCTCCAGCTGGGTGCCCACGCGGCCAATGAGCAGGTTAACCATCTGCACGATCTGCTCGCGGGTGAGCTGGTGGAAGACCACGACGTCATCGATACGGTTCAGGAACTCGGGGCGGAAGTGCTTCTTCAGCTCGTCGTTGACCTTCGCCTTCATGCGCTCGTACTGGGCGTCCGAATCGTTCTCGCTGGCGCCGGTAAAGCCCAAGCCCACCGGTTTCGAGATGTCCTGGGTACCCAGGTTCGAGGTGAAGATGAGGACGGTGTTCTTGAAGTCGACGACGCGACCCTGGCCATCGGTAAGCCGGCCATCTTCCAGCACCTGCAGCAAGGTGTTGTAGATCTCCTTGTGGGCCTTTTCGATCTCATCAAAAAGCACCACGGAGAACGGCTTGCGGCGAACCTTCTCGGTGAGCTGGCCGCCCTCTTCGTAGCCAACGTATCCCGGAGGAGCACCGAAGAGGCGGGAGGCGGTGAAGCGGTCGTGGAACTCACCCATATCGATCTGGATGAGGTCATCATCCGAACCGAAGAGGAAGTTAGCCAGCGACTTCGACAGCTCGGTCTTACCCACACCGGACGGACCGGCGAAGATGAAGGAACCGGAAGGACGGCGCGGATCCTTGAGGCCTGCACGGGTGCGGCGGATGGCGCGGGAGACGGACTTGACCGCCTCGTCTTGACCAATGATGCGCTTGTGCAGCTCTTCTTCCATGTTGAGCAGGCGGGAAGATTCCTTCTCCGTCAGCTTCAGCACGGGGATGCCGGTCCAGTGCGCCAGAACCTCAGCGATTTGGTCCTCGCCCACCTCGGCGATTTCCTCCAGGTCGCCGGAGCGCCACTGCTTTTCCTTCTCGGAGCGCTCCTCTCCCAGCTTGCGCTCGTCATCGCGCAGGCCGGCGGCCTTTTCGAAATCCTGGGCATCGATAGCCGCTTCCTTTTCCCGGCGGACTTCGGCGATGCGGTCATCGACCTCGCGCAGGCCCTTCGGGGCGGTCATGCGTTTGATACGCATGCGGGCACCGGCCTCATCGAGGAGGTCGACGGCTTTATCCGGCAAGAAGCGGTCATTGATGTAGCGGTCCGCCAGCTGCGCGGCGGCGTGCAGCGCCTCATCGGTGTAGGACACGCGGTGGTGCGCCTCGTACTTATCGCGCAGGCCCTTCAGGATGAGGAAGGTATCATCCAGCGAAGGTTCATCGACCTGCACCGGCTGGAAACGACGCTCCAGCGCGGCATCCTTTTCGATGTGCTTGCGGTACTCATCCAGGGTGGTAGCACCGATGGTCTGCAGCTCGCCGCGGGCCAGCTTGGGCTTGAGCAGCGAAGCGGCGTCGATGGCACCTTCGGCAGCACCGGCACCGACGAGGGTGTGGATCTCGTCGATGAACAAGATGATGTCCCCGCGCTGGTTAATTTCTTTAAGAACCTTCTTCAGGCGTTCCTCAAAGTCACCGCGGTAGCGGGAACCGGCGACCAAAGAACCCAGGTCAAGCGAGTAAAGCTGCTTGTCCTTAAGGGTTTCTGGGACCTTGCCGTTGACAATGTCCAGCGCCAAGCCCTCAACTACAGCGGTCTTACCAACGCCGGGCTCACCGATGAGCACCGGGTTGTTCTTCGTGCGGCGCGAGAGCACCTGCATGATGCGCTCAACCTCAGACTCGCGGCCAACGACGGGGTCTAGCTTGCCGTCCTTGGCCGCCTGGGTGAGGTTGCGGCCGAATTGGTCCAGCACGAGCGAGTTGGAGCGCTCGCCCGAGCCGCCGGAACCACCGCGTCCGCCAGCGCCGGCGCCGGAGCCTGCGCCCGCACCGATGGGGCCTGGGGCCTGATTCGAGTCGCCGCCGCCTTCTTGCTGGCCGCCCTCGTAGCCGGACAGCAGCTGGATAACCTGCTGACGCACGCGCGGCAGGTCCGCGCCGAGCTTCGTCAGCACCTGTGCGGCAACGCCGTCACCCTCACGGATAAGTCCGAGCAGGAGGAACTCCGTGCCGATATACTTGTGCCCCATCTGCAGGCCCTCGCGCAAGGACAGCTCGAGGACCTTCTTGGCGCGCGGGGTAAAAGGAATGTGGCCGGTGTGCGGCTGGCTGCCCTGGCCGATGATCTCTTCTACCTCACGGCGCACGTCCTCCAAGGAAATACCCATGGACTCTAGAGCCTTGGCGGCTACACCTTCTCCCTCGTGGATAAGGCCGAGCAGGATGTGCTCGGTTCCGATGTAGTTGTGGTTAAGCATGCGTGCTTCTTCTTGCGCCAAAACGATGACGCGACGAGCACGGTCTGTAAACCTCTCGAACATGACTCCCCTAAACTTTCGCTTCTAATGTGGTACCCACTGTAACGCCGCACGCCCCAAAGGATTTCCTCTTTTTGGCCCCCATTGGCCTATAAACGCCCCAAACCGCCCATACTCGCAGCTCACATGGGTGTACGCCGGTAGCGAACAGGGCCTTTTTGCCCTAGAATCTTCTTCATTCTCCCTGTCGCCTCGTAGATACAAAGGAATAAAACAGCCGTGCCGCACCTTCCCGAATTCTTTGCTTCCCAGCACAACCTGCACGAAAAGGCAGTGCTGGATGAGGGGCCCAACTCCACCCTTTTTGTCGTGGAGGATGGCTCCACGCACGAGGAATTTACGGTGGAGATCTTCGCGGCGGAGACAAAGGGCATCGTCAAGGCCTCTACCGCCCTGCACGGCCTGCACCACCCCGCGCTCGCCGCCCTGGTGGGTTCTGGCACCACCGCGGATGGCCAGGAGTTCTTAGTCCGCAAGGCCTGCTCGGGTACTGCACTGCCCACGCTTGCCGATGCCCCCACCAACTCCCACGCCCAAGAAATCCTCACCCCCGTGGCAGGCGCGGTGGATTTCCTGATTAGCCGCAACCGCGCGGATTTCGCCGTCCACGGGCTCAATGCCGATCGCGTGTTTGTGGATGAGGATAATAAGGTCGCCGTCCTCGCCGCCGCGGGTCCAGGCGGTGTCAACACCGCGAAGAAAACGACGGAGGAATCCGCCGAGAACGATGGGGAGAAATCGGCGGAGGAAACCGCCGAGAAAGCTGCGAAGAGCGTGACCGGCGCCGATGCCGTCCGCGCCTTCCAAAAACTCGTCGCCGCCACGTGCCCTTCCTTCACGCCGGAGGAGGATTATTCGAGCGCTAAAGAGGTCGTGGCGGCGCTGCGCCCCGAGCGCGATCTCGATACCTCTCAATTCCCATCGGTACAGGCCGAGGAACCCGAGCCCCAGCCGCAGCAACACTTCCCGCCGCAACCGCAGCAGCAGTTCCCGCCGCAGAACCAGGCGGGACCGCAGTATCAACAGCAATACCAGCAGCAATACCAACAGCAGCCGATGCCACCGATGAATGCGGCCCCGCCAAAGAAGAAGGGCAAGGGCGGGCTCATCGCGCTCATTTCCGTTCTGGCCGTCATCGCGGTGGCCGCCGCGGGAGCGTTGTGGTTCTTCCTGTCCTACCCCAGCTGGGATGCCAAGGAAAAGAACCTAGCGGATGCTTATCCGAGCCTGATTGGCTCGCGCAGCGGCCAAGACGGCGCGCTCGGCGCGGAGTGTTCCTCCCGCACCCCAGAGGACGGGCAAGAAGCGAAGATCACCTGCTCGGGGGATGGCTTCAGCTACACCGCCGCCTACTACCCCAGCGTGGAAGAACGCGATGCGGTCCTCCCGGATGCCGATCCGGTAGAGCTATCCAACGATAGGTGCACCATCCAAAGCTACGAGGCCTCAAAGGATCCTGTTATGTCCATGAGGTTTTTGGACTTGGAGTCCAGCTACTTTGTGGACTCGGAGTCTTGGGACTTTGTGGACGCGGAGTCTCCCCGCTTTTTGGACGGGGAGTCCACGGAGTTTTTGTACTGGTGCTAGCTTGGCTTCTTCCGGCGGCTTGGCCGTGGCCCAGAGAGGTTGGGTTTTAGCTCTGGGGGTTGTCGGTGCCACATGCCGACAACGTGGTTTATGTTGATTTGACCGCCGGGTGGACGCTGATTCAGTTGGATCGGTAGCGGAAATGAAAACAGTTTCTCACCGTCGTGATCAGTAAAAAATTCCACATAGTCATCGGCTACGCTGCTGTAGATGGCTCGATTTTTGAAGCGCAGCCCGACGTAGAGGCCGTGCCCCATGACGCGTACCACCCCGCTTTTGTTGATCCACAGCTTGTCCGGGATAGGCCAGAGTGCATTTACACCGGTAGAGCTTGGCATTACGGTTGAGGAATCGGCATGGGGTGTATCTTGCTGGATTGCCTGAGTGTCGTTACTTGGTGCCCTGTCTGAAGCTGCAACTTCAGGCAGGGCATTATCTGTTGCGACCACTGTGTCGGCTGCTAAGGCATCTGCCTGGTTGTCGGGGTGAATCCGGTGATATTGTTTCGCGATTTTTGTCCATAAAACATCTGGGTCAATCGGCTGCGTCGGTGGCTGGGCATGCGAGATAATCTCCCAGGCTTGGGCTGGGGTGATGTGCATCTTGCCCCTGAGAAGTCCTTGGTGGCGACGGCGTGTGTTGTAGAAGTTGCGGTAGTCGACAATCAGCTGTTGGACCTGCGCCAGCGTCGTCGGGGTACGAGCATCCAAAAACCTGGTCATGGTTTGGTGCGATCGCTCGTCTTTGCCTTGCGTCGTGGGAGCAAAGCCCGCACTTGATTGAACTCCCAGGCTGGCGAGCCAGCGTTCGGTTTGCGACAGCCGGCCGCGATGGTAGGTGGCAAAGGCATCACCGTTGTCAGAGAGGACTTCTTGGAAAAGTCCGTAAGCATCAATGGCTCCACTTAGCGTGATGCGGGCATCGGTGCCGTTTTCTGGAGTTCCAAAAGCTTGGGAGCCGACGTCGAAGCGGCTGGCATCGTCGACGACTTGGTAGATAGTCACTTGCGTGTGAGGCACATCGAAGAGTCTGTAGGCAAACGCATCGATCTGCCACAGTTCATTGACTTCGCCCCTGGCAAAGTGCCTGTAGTACTTACGCGGTCGTTTACGTGCATTGATGTCAGCGACGCCAGCCTCGTGCAACCATTGTGCGATTAAAGCTCGTGACGGTGGTTGGTCGTAGCCGAGTTCGTCGAGGAAGAAGTAGAAGATTGACCATGGGCCGCAGTCTTGGCCGCGGGCTTTTAACGTACCGCGAGCTTGCAGGACCTGTTGTCGAATCTTGTCATCGTAGACCCGTCGCGGGTTCAGCGGTGCCGTGCTGTCGGGCACGATGCCAGCCCGCCCGCGTTCGGCGATACGTGCTTTGATGTTGTAGTACGTCTGCTTCGATACGCCGATGTTCTTGCAGAACTGCTGGACCGTGATGCCCTCACGGATGGGGTCGAAATCCGCTATCTTCTTGCGGAGAGTAATGGGAATTGCCATCCCCACATTGTCAAGAAGCCAGAGTCCAAAAAGTCGTTAGACATCCTGTCCATAAACTTCCTGGACTCCGCGTCAAAAAACTAACTGGACTCCGCGTCCAAAAAGTCAATGGACTCCGAGTCCAAAAAGTCACTAGACATCACAGGCCTCAAAGGATCCGATGACCTACGTCATGGCCGTGGAAGGTACCCAGTCTATCTTCATGGTGTGGGGCGACGATGCAGAAGACGCGCGGCTCAAGCTGCCGCTGTGCGCGCAGTAGGCGCCGCAAGGAAACCGGCAGCGGGCTAGCCGGGAACGCCCGCGCGGAGGCCAATCCTTCGGCGCGTCGGGCGCCGTGCAACGTCACGGCGCTAGTCGGCGGCGGGCACGCGCTTGAGCAGGGGCGCTAGCACGAGCACGAAAAGCGAGAGCACGCCGGCGAAAAGGAAGGCCCAGTGCGCGCCTTGGGCGGTGGCGGCGGCCTCGCTCATGCCCTCGGCTTGGCCGGATTTGGTGCCGCTGGTCAAAAAGGCCACGAGGAAGGCGGTACCCGCCGCGCCGGCCAGCTGCTGCAGCGTATTTAGAATGGCGGAGCCGTGCGAATAGAGGTCATCGGGAAGCGAGGACAGCGAGACCGTCATCAGCGGGGTCATCATGAGCGCAATACCCACGGCGAACAGGATATGTATGCCGATGACCATCCACACCTCGCTGTTTTCTGTCAGCAGGGTCATCAACCAGATGCCGGTAGAAAACATGATGGCGCCGGGAATCAACAGGGGCCGGGGTCCAAGGGCGTCATAAATCCGCCCCACAATCGGGGAAATACCGCCCTGCAGGAGGCCGCCGGGCATCACCACGAGGCCGGTGACCAGCGAGGATACCGCCAGCGAGGTCTGCAGATAAATGGGCAAGATATTCACCGTACCCAGCAGCAGGGCGAACATGAGCAGTATGGCGATGACCGCGAGGGTGAAATTGCGGACCTTGAACGGGCGCAGATCCAAAAGCGCGCGATTTACCTTGGCCAGCCGGAGTTGGCGCACGGTAAAGGTGATGAGGGCGAGGATGCCGAGGAGGAGCAGGAGGGCATCGGCAAGCGAGCCGCCCTCCACCATCTTTTCGATGGACGATAGGCCATATATAAGCCCGCCGAAGGCGAGGGCGGATAGGAATACCGACGGGATATCGAGCGGAGTATCCCTGCGCTCGCCCACGTTGACCAGGCGGAAGTAGCCGGCGATGCTGATGGCGGCGATGAGCGGGACCATGGTCCAGAAGATGACGTGCCAAGTCGCCATGCTCAAGATGAACCCGCCGACGGTGGGGCCCAAGGCCGGCGCCACGGAGATGACCACGGTGATAATGCCCATGACGGTGCCGCGGCGTTGCGGTGGAACCAGCGTCATGGCCACGGTCATAAGGGTGGGAATCATCAGCGCGGTACCGGCGGCCTGCAGCACGCGGCCGACAAGGAGCAGCCCAAAGGCCGGGGCGAGGGCCGCCAACACCGTGCCCGTGAGGAAAACGCCGGTAGAGGCGCCAAAAATCTGCCGGGTGGTGAATTTATCCATCAGGAACCCGGTGGTGGGAATGACCACACCCATGGTGAGCAAGAAGCCGGTCAGCAGCCACTGCGCGGAAGTCGCCGGGATGGAGAAATCCGCCATGATGGTGGGCAGCGCCACCGAAAGCGCGGTTTCGTTCAAAATCATCACCATCGCGGAGAGCACCAAGATGGTGAGGTTGGCTATGACCTCTGCGGAGATTTTCGGGGCGGGATTCTGAGACACCAAATCAGGATACTGAGTTGGCTTAACCTGCAAAACTTGGGGCGTATGATTTAGATGTCTTTTCCTGCACCCTCGATTCACGTTAGGCAATCCCACAGTGCATTTCCTCAATGATTCCCGCCCACCCTACGAGCTGACCTACTCGGATGTATTTATGGTGCCGAATCACTCGGATGTTGGCTCGCGGCAGGCGGTCGACCTCACCGCAGCCGATGGCACGGGCAATACCATCCCGCTCATCGTGGCGAATATGACCGCGGTGGCTGGCCGCCGCATGGCAGAGACCATCGCCCGGCGCGGCGGCATGGCCATCCTGCCCCAAGACCTCAGCCTGGAGGCCGCGGCGGAAACGATCGCCTCGGTGAAGGCCGCCGACCTGGTCTATGACACCCCTATCACCATCAAGCCGCACCACACGGTGGGCTATGCCAGCAACCTGTTGCACAAGCGCGCCCACGGCGCGGCCATCGTGGTCGACGGTGCGCTGCCCGTGGGCATCATTACGCCAAAGGATCTGCGCGGGCAGGATAATTTCACCGCCGTGGGCGAGCTCATGACCACGGATTTGGTGACCCTGCCGGTGGGCATCGACCCGCAGGAGGCCTTTACCCGCCTGCGCACAACCTCGCGCAAGCTCGCCCCAGTGGTCAATCCGGATGGCACGCTGGCGGGCATTTTGACGCGCAAGGGTGCGCTGCGGGCGACGATGTATCAGCCGGGCATCGACAAGCAGGGGCGCCTGCACATCGGTGCCGCGGTGGGCATTAATGGCGACGTTGAGAGCAGGGCGCGGGCGCTTGCCGATGCCGGCGCTGACCTCCTCGTCATCGATACCGCCCACGGGCATCAAGACAGCATGCTGGCGGCGCTGCGCAAGGTCAAGGCCCTGGATCTGGGCCTGCCGATTGTTGCTGGCAACGTGGTCACGGCCGCCGGCGTGCGCGAGCTGGCCGCGGCGGGCGCGGATATTATTAAGGTCGGAGTGGGCCCCGGCGCGATGTGCACCACCCGCATGCAAACCGGCGTGGGACGGCCGCAATTTTCCGCCGTGCTGGAGTGCGCCGCCGCGGCCCGCGAAGTCGGCGCGCACGTGTGGGCCGATGGCGGCGTGCGCGATCCCCGGGACGTGGCCCTGGCGCTGGCTGCGGGCGCGTCCAATGTGATGATTGGCTCCTGGTTCGCCGGCACCTTTGAATCACCCGGTGACCTGCACAAAGACGCCGATGGCTCGTTCTACAAGGAATCGTTCGGCATGGCCTCGCGCCGGGCGGTGCGCGGGCGCAATTCCGCCACCGAAGCCTTCGAGCGCGCCCGCCGGGAGATGTTTGAGGAAGGCATTTCCACCTCCCGCATCTACCTCGATCCGGAGCACGGCGGCGTGGAGTACTTGGTGGACCGCATCATCTCCGGCGTGCGCTCATCCTGTACTTATGCCGGGGCCGATTCGCTGGCTAGCTTCCACGAGCGCGCCACCGTGGGCGTGCAATCAGCCGCCGGCTTTGCCGAGGGCCAGCCGCGGGCCACCAACCGCTAGGGTGATTCAGGCGCGTGCTACTTTTGCAAGTATGTTGACTCGCTATGACCAGGCGGCCTCGCGCGCGGCCGCGCAGGTTATGGGGCAGTATTCCACCAGTTTTTCCCTGGCCACGCGCCTGTTGCGCGGGCGGGTGCGCGAAGACATCCGCCACCTTTATGCCGTGGTGCGCATCGCCGACGAGCTTGTCGATGGCACCGCTGACCAAGCCAGCATCGATGCCGCCGCCGCGCTCGACGCCTACGAGGCCGCTATCCTGGCAGCGCCCGAGAAACGGCTGCACACCGATCCCGTCGTGCACTCCTATGCCATTACCGCCAGGCGCTGCGGATTCCAGCGCGAGCACCTCGTGGCCTTTTTCGATTCCATGCGCGCAGACCTTAACCAGCGGGAGTATTCCGCTTCCGAGCTCGCCAAGTATATCTACGGCTCCGCCGAGGTCATCGGCCTATTGTGCGTGCAAGTCTTCCTAGCGGAAGAGACCGTCTCTGCCGCCGACCGCGCCGCGATGGACCGCGGTGCGCGCCACTTGGGCTCCGCGTTTCAAAAGATTAACTTCCTGCGGGACCTGGGCGAGGACTCCTCGGTCCTCGGCCGGGCCTATTTCCCGCAGGCTGCTGGTGGCGTGCTTTCCGAGGCCGCCAAATCCGCCCTCATCGCCGAAATCCGCCGCGAGCTCGCCGCCGCCGAAGAAGCCATTAACCTCTTGCCGCTTTCCGCCCGCGTTGGCGTGCGCGCGGCCGCCGATATCTTTGCCGAGCTCACCAACCGGCTCGCTGCTACCCCCGCCGCGGAGTTAAACACCACCCGCATATCCGTGCCGAATCGCACCAAGGCGTGGCTGGCCGCCCGCGCCGTGCGTGCGGTGCGCGCGGTGCGGTAGTGCACCGCGCGTAGATGGGCTCACGCGTAGATGAAGGACCCCCGAAGAAGACTGCAGACTAAGGAGAATATGATGCGCGCCGTTGTCATCGGGGCCGGCATCGCCGGCCTGGCTACCGCTGCCCTACTGGGCAAAGAGGGCTACGAGGTCACCGTCGTAGATTCCCTAGACGAGGTCGGCGGGCGCGCGGGCAGCTATACGGAGGCCGGGTTCCGCTGGGATACCGGACCGTCCTGGTACCTCATGCCGGAGGCCTTCGACCACTTCTTTTCCCTCTGCGGCACCTCAACGGAGGCGGAGCTCGACTTGGTGGGCCTCTCGCCCGATTACCGCGTCTTTACCGGTACTACCCCCGTGGACGTGCACTCTGGCGTGCAGGAAGTTGCCGCGCTTTTCGAGTCCCTCGAGCCCGGCGCGGGCCCACGCATACGCACCTATTTGGACGAGGCCGATGAGGTCTACCGCATGGCGCTAGACCATTTCTTGTACACCACCTTTTCCGCCCCGCTCAACCTGGTGCACCGGGATATCCGCAGCCGCCTGCGGTGGATTGCCGCGCTGCTGAGCACGAGCCTGCAGGATCACGTAAATGATCGCTTTTCCGATACCCGCCTGCGCCAGATTTTAAGCTACCCCGCGGTCTTTTTATCCTCCGAGCCCGCCGCGGCCCCCGCGCTGTATTCGCTAATGAGTCATACCGACTTGGTGGAGGGCGTGCGCTATCCCCAGGGCGGTTTCGCGGCCGTCGTCGAAGCCATTCATCGGCAGGCGCAGAAGTTCGGCGCTACCTTCCGCTTGGGCGAGGAGGTCACCGCCATTACTACCACCGCAGGGGCTTCCCGCCGCGCTAAGCGTTGGCCTTTTGCCGGCGCAACTTCTCCCCGGGTTACGGGCGTGCGCACCAATAAGGGCACCATCGCCGCCGATATCGTGGTCTCTGCCGCGGACTTGCACCATACCGAAACCCAGCTGCTCCCGCCGAAGCTGCGCACCTACCCGGAACGCTATTGGGCTCGGCGCAACCCGGGACTCGGCACGGTGCTCGTATTGGCCGGTGTAAAGGGCGCGCTGCCGCAGCTGGCGCACCACACGCTGCTTTTTAGCGAGGACTGGGATCCCGATTTCCGCGCGGTTTATTCCGGTCCGGAGCCCACCCGCCCACTGGGCGCTTCGCAGTCCATCTACATCTCAAAGACCTCGGCCACCGATCCGGATGTAGCCCCCGCGGGCCACGAGAACCTCTTCCTGCTCATCCCCGTCCCGGCATCCCAGACGCACGGCCACGGCGATACCTACCACGCCGAGGCTTCCCCGCGTGTTGCCGCGATTGCCGATGCCGCCCTCAACCAGCTCGCCCACACCGCCAACATTCCTGACCTGCGCGAGCGAATCACCATCACGCGCAGTCTCGGACCGGCCGACTTTGCCGAGCGCTACCATGCCTGGTCCGCCGGCTCTATCGGGCCGGCGCACACCCTTTTCCAATCCGCCTTCCTGCGGGGGCGCAATGCCTCGCGCAAGGTGGCTGGCCTCTACTACGCTGGTGCGACCACCGTGCCAGGCGTCGGCGTGCCGATGTGCCTGATTTCTGCAGAAAACATCATCAAGCGCCTGCGTGATGACCGCTCCGCTGGCCCGCTTCCCACAGATGATGATGCCTGAGGCCGCTCGCCGGCTCGTTCTCCACTTACCGCTCACTTCTCGCAGCGCAACCTCCTTTGTGCAGACTCCGGTGTGCAACCTTCGATGCACAACCTCCTTTGTGCACCCTCCTATGCAATAGGTCCTCGGTGCTAACTGAGCAAACTTGGCCCTGAAATGTAGCATTTTTCGCTCAGATATCACCGAGGAGGTTGCACTTTTGTGAAGTCGATAGAAGTACGTAGATGTAGGCGGAAGTAGGGAGAAGTAGGCACACAAAAAGGCTGCAGCCAAAGGGAGGCTGCAGCCGGTGTCGGGGCGCTAACGTGTGCCCGCGTGGGCGGGCACCGAGTGGGCGCCGGGTATGGCTACTTCTGTTCTGGCTTTACCAGCGGGAAGAGCACGGTCTCGCGGATGCCCAGGCCGGTCAGGGCCATGAGCAGGCGGTCCATACCCATGCCGGTGCCGGCCGTAGGTGGCATGCCCTGCTCCATCGCGGCGAGGAAGTCCTCGTCCAAAACCATGGCTTCCTCGTCGCCTCCGGCGGCCAGGCGCGCTTGATCCTCAAAGCGCTCGCGCTGGACGACGGGATCGACAAGCTCTGAATAGCCGGTGGCCAGCTCGAAGCCGCGCACGTAAAGGTCCCACTTTTCGGTCACGCCGGGCTCGGAGCGGTGCTGGCGAGTTAGCGGGGAGGTCTCTACCGGGAAGTTCTTGACAAAGATGGGGCCTTCCAGCTGGTCCTCGCACAGGACCTCCCAGATTTCCTCCACCAGCTTGCCGTGGCCCCAGCCCTCGCCCTGCGGCACGTCGAGGCCGATAACCTTGGCAATGCCCTTCAGGGTCTCCACGTCGGTATCGATGGTGACCTCCGGCTGGCCGGGGAATTTACGCTGCAGGGCCTCGTTCAGGGAAGGGTACATTTCGATTTCGGGCCATTGCTCGCCGCCGAAGTCGAAATCGGTGCCATCGGCAAGCGTGACGGTAGTGGAACCAAAGACCTCGCGGGCAACAGACTGGATGGACTCGCGGGTCATGCGGGCGCAATCGTTGTAATCACCCCAGGCGGCGTAGGTCTCCAGCATGGCGAACTCCGGCGAGTGAGAACGGTCCACGCCCTCGTTGCGGAAGTTGCGGTTGATTTCAAAGACGCGGTCGATGCCACCGACGACGGCGCGCTTCAAGTACAGCTCCGGGGCAATGCGCAGGTAGAGGTCAATATCGAGCGCATTGGAGTGGGTGATAAACGGGCGAGCGGCCGCACCACCGTGCAGGGTCTGCAGCATCGGGGTTTCGATCTCTACGAAGTCCTGGCTTTCCAGGTAATTGCGCAGCGCGCGCATGACCTTCACGCGCACCATGGCGTTCTTGCGGGCCTCTTCGCGGATAATGAGGTCGTTATAGCGCTGGCGCACGCGGGTATCTTCAGCCATATCCGCGAAGGACACCGGCAGCGGGCGCAGGGACTTGGCCGCCATGGTCCATTCCTCAGCCATGATGGACAGCTCGCCGCGGCGGGAAGCAACCACGTGGCCGCTAACGGAGATGAAGTCGCCCAAGTCCACGTCGGACTTCCAGGCATCGAGGCGCTCCTTGCCCACCTTGGCCTGCGAAAGCATAGCCTGCATCTGGGTGCCATCGCCGTCCTGCAAGGTGGCAAAGCACAGCTTACCGGTATTGCGCATGAAGATAAGGCGGCCAGCGATGGCGTGGGTGACCTCGGTTTCCTCACCAGCGGCCAGGTAGGTCACGCCCTCTTCATTGCCCGGCTCTTCGCCCTCGGCCACTACGCGGAAATCATGGCGCAGATCCTTTAGCGCGATGGTGCGCTCGACGGATACCGGGTAGGCCTCCACGCCGGATTCGAGCAGGCGGTCGCGCTTTTCGCGGCGGATGCGCAGCTGCTCAGGGACATCGTTTACTTCAGTATTCTTCTGCTCGCTCACGTTAGCCAAGGGTAGTCGATCCCGCCCGCTACCCGCGATTTGGCCCAGCCATGTCTGCCAAAGCAACGAAAGAGCGCACAGACAGCAAGTACACACCATGACGCTGTATCAACCGAGAACATTAACGATTCCTACAAAATATCGTTTAGCCCTCGTTTAAGCCTGCGCTTCCCCACCTATAAAAAGAATCCGGCCCTGAGATACTTACTCAGCGCCGGTATTCTGTAGCTGCGGGTACTGTCCCGCTCTATAGCTAAGTTTTTATACCTATTCTAAAAGGAAAACAAGTGTGTGATGCCTAAATTGACATATTGAAGTGTCCCAGGTTTTGTTCCGTTTGAGTAGATGGGAAAATCTGGAACATGCCAAGAAAAATTTTGATCAGGATTTAAAGGACCGTGTGGTTCGTCTTGTAGAGGACCGCATCATGGCGGAAAACATGTCAATGCGCCCCGCATGCCAGGCAGTAGCTCCAAAGTTGGGGGTTTCATGGCACACAGCTCGTCAATGGACTTAAGCCTGCTCGCCGTGCAGGAAGAACCCCAGAACCTGTTCCTGAAGACGTGGCTGCCGAAAATGCCAGGCTACGCCGCGAAAATCACCAGCTTCGAGATACCAACGAGTTGCTGAAGGCCGCGTCAGCTTTTTCGCCTCACGACCAGGCCCCAAGCCTCGATTATGATCCGGTTCATCGATAAATACCGGAATTGTTTCTCTGTCGAGTTCATCTGCAAGACGTTGAAAAATAACCGGGCTGGCGGGTTTATCACCTCGCGTGGTTATCGCCAGTCCAAAGCCCGAGGGCTTAAGTGCTCGTCGCCTTCGTGACGGTTGTGCTAATTGAACGCATTAGTGCTATTCATCGGGATAATGACGGTGTCTTAGGCGTGCGGACAATGTGGCATGCACTTCACCGTGATGGAATCTGTTGTGACCGGCTATTTGGTAGCAGTGTCGTGACCATCCGGTAGCGCTTGAGTGTGAAACCGGTAGCAGTTCACAATGCTCGGGACGCTTCATTCCGGGAGATACACCGCTCGGGTGCGGCACGTACCGGAAGGACTCCGGTTACGACGGATTACCGTGCGGTGATAGCGCTGTCAGATGCGAGGTTTTGGTACCGGTGTACTGGGGACTCGGTACTGCTGTGTTCTGGGTAGTTGGTACTGCGGCGGGCCGACGGAGTCGGCTCGGCTGTTTCCTTTATTCGTCCGGTTCTATTGGGGAGGTGGCTTTGCACATGTCAAAGTCTCCTATGCAGATTCGGTGGCCGCTATTGAGAGAGTGTCTAATGGTTTGTGTGTAGGTTCCCAACCTGCATAAGGAGATAAGCCAGAATGACTAGTGTGGCACGACGAGATCTAAGTTGATAAGGCCAAGATTGATGCGATTGAAAAGAAGCTTCTTGCTAACCCTGAAATCGCGAAACTGATTGATGACCTAGGCACGTCTACAACGGATGCCAACGACCTGGTTCGGGGCATGTTGCAAGTCTCGATCACTAGAGGTTTAAATGCTGAGATGGATGCCCACCTTGGCTATGAGTCCGGCGATAGGGAAGGCAAAGCTGCTGCTGGAACAGACAGTTACCGCAACGGCGCCTACCCGAAAACCGTGGATTCTAACTACAGGCCAGTGACCGTTGGTGTGCCGAGAGATCGGGCTGGAACATTCTTGCTGACTATGGTCCCTAAGGAGTTGTCAAAAGATAAGTGTGCGGTTCGAGTCGACCTTATGGCCTAGATCGTTTTCCATTACTACGTGTTCCTTTAAAGAGATTTATCTTCTTCCTTCTGGGATCCGAAAAGTTCAGGAGCGTGAACGGAAATGGGTATGGGGAAGCGTCGACCGGTAGATGGATCAGTCATCTCTAGGCACTCAACATGGAAGGTTTCGCGTACGAGTTCAGCGGTCATAACTTCCTCGGTGGGCCCTTCGGCCACAATGCGCCCCTCACGCATAGCTACGATTCGATCGGCGTAACGCGCGGCATGAACCATATCGTGGACCACCATGACCACCGTAGTCTCGGCACGGTTAAGCTCTCGGATGAGGTCCAAGATGGACAATTGGTGCGCGGGGTCGAGGTAAGTAGTTGGCTCATCAAGCAAGGTAATTGGTGTTTCTTGCGCCAACGTCATAGCGAGGAAAACGCGCTGGCGCTGGCCGCCCGAAAGGTCTGCGGCGGGGGTATCAAGCAGCTCGCTCACCCCAGCACGTCTGGCTGCACGCTCAACCGCTTCATGATCTCCGGCCCGCATCGTTGCTAGCGCCCCCGTATAGGGATAGCGGCCGTAGCCGATGACATCGCGCACTACTACACCTTCCGGGGCCACGGGGTGTTGTGGCAGGAAAGAAACTTCCCGGGCAAAAGCGCGCGAGGAATACTCGCTGATATCTTTTCCTAAGAGGTAGGCTGCACCTGAGCTGGGTGTAAGTTGGCGGCCCAAGGTCTTGAGAAGCGTCGACTTACCGCAGCCATTTGGCCCGATAAGGGCAGTTACTTGACCGCTGGCTAAGTGGAGATTTACATTCTTAACCACATCTGGACCACCGTAGCCCACGGTTAATGCGCTACACGTCAGTGTCATGTCTAGCCTCCGTTTCGCACTCGGGTGAGCCGAGTCAATAAGAAAATGAAGTAAGGTGCGCCAATCAACGCGATGAGCGCACCGACGGGAATTTCCGTGGGCGCAAAGGCCCACCGGCCTACCGAATCGCATGCGGTGACAAGGACCGCGCCGCCGAGCGCCGCCACGGGTATTTGCCGGCGCAGATTCGTACCGACCACCAAACGGGCAGCATGTGGAACGATAAGCCCGGCGAACCCCAAGACCCCAGCCGCAGCGACCCCTGCGGCGCCGAGGATGACGGCCAAGGCGATGGCTATGAGGCGCCACATCCTAGTCCTGACGCCGATACCGGCCATGGTGGAATCATCTAGCGCCAGCATATCCAGGTGTTTTGCCACCACCATCGCAACGGTTAGGGCGAGAAGGATGAAGGGAGCGACAATGGTGGCATCGCCAAGCGAGCGGGCGTAAAGCGAACCTTTCAGCCATGTCATTGCCGCGCCTGCTTCTGGGGCGGCGCGCACCAGCAGCAGTTCGGTGATTGCACCCAGCCCAAAAGATACCGCTACCCCGGTAAGCGGCAGGCGTACCGGGTCACTCGCCCCACGTCCAGCGAGGAGGAGAACCAGCGCGGTTCCTGCCAGCGCACCGATAAAGACAATAAAAGTCAACAGGTGGGCCGGCAGGGCGCCTGCTCCCATGAGTACCGCAACGGCCGCGAGTCCACCGCCGGAGGTAATACCCACCGTATCTGGTGCGGCCAAGGGGTTCCGCAGCGCGGATTGCAATAGGCAGCCGGAAACGGCCATGGCAACGCCTGCGCATATACCCACCAAGATCCGCGGGGCGCGGTACTTCCAGATGAGCGGCTCTCCGGTAAAGAAAGCGGTGACCACCTCAGCCGGCGGCTTCATCACTGCACCGACGCCCATGCCGATAACCGCGCTACACACCAACGCCAGGGTGAGTCCTACTAGCACCACAATAAATCTCTTATGCCGCATGCTTGCTCCTCCCCAGCGTATGGACGGACCACAGCACCAGTGGCATGCCAGCCAAAGAAGTCACGATGCCCACTGGGGTCTCGGCCGGCGCCCAGATTGCTTGGCCAATCGAATCGGCCACTAGGAGCACCGCCGCTCCAACAATTCCAGCCACGCACAACCCCACGCGGTGATGCGGACCACAAACCCGCCACGCAACTGCTGCAGCCATCAACCCCAAGAACCCAATCGGCCCGGTTGCGGCCACCGCCGGAGCAATGAGCACTACCGCCGCCACAATGGCAGCCAATCGAATTCGCTCCGGCTTCGCTCCTACAGCACCGGCCACGGCATCGCCAGCTACGAGTAAGTCCAATCTTTTCGCACTGACTAAGGTCAAGGGCACCACGACCAGCACGGAAACCAGCGCGGGGACAATTTCGCCCAGACGCACCCCTGCAAGCCGCCCAGAAAGCCATGACATCACCGTAGCCAGTTGAGCCTCATCGATTACCAGGAAAATGGAGGTCAAAGCGCTACACAGCGTGGAAACGGCAACGCCAACAAGCACCATGCGCTGGATCTCACCGCTCTTACCGACGCCCACAGTCACCCCCACAGCAATCCCTGCGCCCAACAGCGCACCGGGCAGCTGATCGACGCTCGAGGTTTCGCTTCCTATAAACATTGCGGTTGCGACTGCACCGAGTGCCGCACCGGAGTTCACACCAGTAATGGACGGATCGGCAAGCGGGTTCGCGGTGGCCGTGCGCAGCAATAGCCCACCCACACCTAACGCGATACCAACCACCGTGGTAGCAAGGAGGCGGTCAAAAGCCACGCTATGTAGCTCTTCTTCCAGCCACGGGGCATCAACTGGCACCTGAACATGGCGAAGCTGCCACCACCACACGAACACGACGGCAGCGGTGGCAAGGACCAAGCAGGAACCGGTTTTAGTTCGTAGTGCCACTACTTTTCAGCTGTAATAATGTCATCGAGCATGTGCTCAGCAGAAAGCGGCCCGCGGGCGCGTGACCAGATATCTTGGTCTACTTCTACGATGTCACCGCTCCCTTTGGCATAGGGTGTCTTCTTAAACGCATCGACGTCCTTGTACATAAAGACCCGGTCAGCCTTCATACCGGGGAGCTTATCGCCAGTCAGTTCCGCTACATCGGTCTTAGATTCGATGGATGACTTCTCACCTTCAAAGGCATAGTCATAGCCCACCTCACTAAGCAGGGACTGGGGGAAGGAAGGGTTGACCCAGGTATAGAGCAGCTCGCTGGACCAACCGGCCACAACAGCACGGCTACCTGGCTTTACCTTGTCCTTAGTCTGAGCGATCTTGTCCTCGATGCGCTGACGGACCTCTTTGGCTTTTTCCTCTTTACCGAGCTTGGCCGCGATCTCATCCATCGAGTCCAGCACGTCCGAGTAAGTCTCATCTGAGTAGGATTCGGTATCCGCAATCTCTTCTAGCTGCGGCATGATATTGGCCTGACGGGTAGGGCTAGCCAGGATCAGATCTGGCTCCAAGGATTGGATAACCTCTAGGTTCGGTTGCTTGGCTTGGCCCACTGAAGTGGCCTGCTCCAACTGCCCCTTCAAGGTGGTCGGCGCCTCCGACTTACCGATTTCCACGATTCCCACTGGGGTCACATCGAGAGCCTTGAGGATTTCCTCGTAGCGCCAATCGAGCGCCACAACTCGCTCGATCTTCTTATCTCCGTTCTCTTCCGTAGAAGAAGAATCAGAAGAACACGCAACAAGGCCTGCCCCTAGAGCTAAGGCGGATACGAGCGCGAGAACTACACGCCCTTTTGTAAACGATTTTAGCATAGCCTTACTTTATATTAATAAGAGTTTACTGTCTAGTGTCAGATGCGAGTGGGGTTGCCCGCAAATCGTGGGCACGTAGTCAAGATACCTAGTGGTTAGGCAGCTATTTCTTCTTCGTTTCTGGTTTGGGTGATATGGTTCTCGAAATCGATAGGGCTGACCATCCCGAGGGCGGAGTGCCGGCGTCGACGGTTGTAGACCACTTCAATCCAGTAAGCCACAGCCTGACGCGCAGCATCGTGGGTGGGCCAGCGCTTCCGGTCGTAGAACTCGGTCTTAAGCGTCGACCAGAACGACTCAGCCATCGCATTATCGAAACACACCCCGGTACGCCCCACGGATTGAGCAACGCCCAGATTGCGGCACGCCTCCCAGAGTTGTTCGCTGGTAAATTGTGTTCCCCGGTCGGCGTGAAACACCAGCCCGTCAGGAACATCACCGCGCAATGTATGCGCCATCCGCAGGGCCCGTTCGGCCAAACTTGTGTCTTGCACGCTATCCATAGCCCAGCCCAGTAACCTGCGGGAATGGCCGTCGCGGACCGCGCACAAGTACAACCATCCTTCACCGGTGCGCAGGTAGGTAATATCCGACATTGAAGTGTCCCAGGTTTTGTTCCGTTTGAGTAGATGGGAAAATCTGGGACACTTCAGATCGAAGTTGCTAGTAGTTACTACTATTAGAGCGTGATTACTAACGAACTTCGGGAATTAACAGCCAAAGCAGCCGCCCATGCGCAGCGCTTCCAAGACGGAGGAGACCACACCGTAGCCGCAGCTCTCCTGACCAAATCAGGAAAACACGTTCTCGGTTTAAACGCACACCATTTCCTTGGTGGCCCCTGTGGCGAAGTCTCTGCTTTAGCAAACCATGCCGCTAGTTATCCAGGGGATCCCATCCAAGCAGTAGTCGCCATATATGGACCTACCGGACAAGTAATTTCACCCTGTGGTAAATGCCGCCAGGTACTTTTTGATGTCGATCCATCTATCCAGTGTATTGTGCACGGAAGCAACGGCCTCGTTGCGCCCACTGTGGAAGAACTTCTTCCATTCGCGTTTAACTTGCAAGACTTGGAAAAAGAGCAGCGCATCTACATGTGGGAAGGCTACGAGGATTCCATTCGGAGCGGAGAAAAGCGTCAAACAATCCGAGTAGATGATCCCTTCAATGAAGGAAAAGCCCAAATAGTCTTTGAGAAGGAAACCGGGGAAGTCGTCAGCTTACCCGCACAGGTCACAGCCGTTGTATCTACCCAGCGCGGACTGCTGTCGGAAAAGCAAGCTAAAAATGACGGGTTCAATTCTCTATCCGAGCTTCACGAAGCTCTAGATACTCACTACCCCGGATTAGCGGATACAGACGAAGTTGACGTTGTAGAATTCGAGCTCCAGTAGACTAGCCAGACCGAAAATCGAACCATTCGCTACCTAACCAAAAAGCCGCTGTTCGGAAATTTTTGAGATATTTCGTCAAGATTTACAAGTGCCGCCACCAAAGGGCTCCCAACTGGAGGAAGCGAGATAACCACTCCTCCATAAGTCCAGTCGATTGAGCCTTCGCCGTTAACCACGGTACTTCGGCACTACTGGCTACATGCCGCGCCAGCAGGGTCCTTTAATCCCGCCCGCTACCCGCGATTTGGCCCAGATATGTCCGCCAAGCCACGCCGAGCGCGCAAAGGAACGCATAAGCCCCTCCACCGCGTCCACATAGTGGGACACCACCCCCTTAATTCACCCGCACTGCAAGAATTTGTGTGAACCGTGACATACTGTTCAGACCTGTGATACACAACACCCCACCTTCGACGCGCAAGGAGACACAGCCATGAACTCTCTCATCCTTGTCATCATCGGCGTGGCGATGATGCTGGCCGGCTACCTTATCTATTCCAAATTCCTGGGCAAGAGCATCTTCCGGTTATCTGAGAACTACACCACCCCGGCGCACCGCCTCAAAGACGGCGTGGATTATGTTCCCACCAATAAATACGTGCTGTGGGGCCACCACTTCACCTCAGTGGCGGGTGCGGCACCGATTATCGGCCCGGCAGTAGCCGTCATTTGGGGCTGGCTCCCGGCATTCCTGTGGGTCACGTTCGGCACCGTCTTCATCGCCGGCATGCATGACCTGGGTGCGCTGTGGGCCTCGCAAAGGCACAAGGGTCAGTCGATTGGTACGTTGTCGGGGCGCTACATCGGCAAGCGCGGGCGCAACCTCTTCCTCATTGTGATCTTCTTGCTGCTGCTCATGGTCAATGCTGCCTTCGCCGTGGTGATTTCGAACCTGCTTATCTCCACGCCTTCGGCGGTCATTCCCACGTGGGGCGCCATCGCCGTCGCGCTGCTGATTGGCCAGGCCATCTACCGCCTGAACTGGAACCTGCCGCTGGTGTCCCTCGTGGGCGTGGTGGCACTGTATTCGCTAATGGTCCTGGGTGACCGCTTCCCGGTCGTGCTGCCAGAGACGGTCTTGGGTATCCCGGCCAACGGCGTGTGGATCATCTTGCTATTTATCTACGCCTTCATCGCTTCGCTGCTGCCGGTGTGGGTGCTGCTCCAGCCGCGCGATTACATCAATGGCCTGCAGCTTTTCGTCGGTCTTATCATCTTGTACGGCTCCTTCCTTATCACCCGTCCGGAGCTTGCCGCCCCTGCCGTGCGCGAGAACGTTCCTGACGGAACCCCGGGCATTTTCCCGCTGCTTTTTGTCACCATCGCCTGCGGCGCCATCTCTGGTTTCCACGGCATCGTGGCCTCGGGTACCTCGTCGAAGCAGATTGATAAGGAAACCGACGTTCGCTTCGTGGGTTACTTCGGCGCGGTGGGCGAGGGCCTGCTGGCGCTCGGCACCATCATCGCCACTACCGCCGGCTTTAAGACCCTGGCGAATTGGGAGGAAATCTACGCCGAGTGGAACGCCGGCGGCGTCAACGCCTTCGTGCAGGGCGGCGGCGCGCTGATGAACGAGGGTCTGGGCATTCCCACCTCGCTGTCTGCCACCATCCTGGCGACGATGGCCGTGCTCTTCGCCGCCACCACCATGGACTCCGGCGTGCGCCTGCAGCGCATCGTGATCCAGGAAATTGGCGAGATCATGGGCATCCGCATCACGGCGCTGGTTTCCACCATCATCGCGGTGGGCCTGGCCTTCGGCCTGACCTTCTCGGCGGGTGCGGACGGCTCCGGCGGTATGACCATCTGGCCGCTCTTTGGTACCACCAACCAGCTCATGGCCAGCCTATCCTTGGCCATCGTCGTGGTCATCCTCACCCACCTGCGCCGGCCTACCCTGCCGGTTATCATCCCGCTCATCTTCGTCACCATCATGTCGCTGTGGGCAGCGCTGCTACAGCTGAAATCCCTGTTTGCGGATCAGAACTGGCTGCTCTTCGGCATGGACATCGTCATCGTCATCGCCTCCATCTGGGTCATCGTGGAGTCGATCGGCGCCATCTCCAACGCGCGCAAGGAACCGCCGCTGGAGTGGACCGATGACGATGCCGACGCTCCCCTTCCCCAGCATGCTCGACAAGCTTAAGGCCTTCGGCGCGGGGCTCAACGAGTTCTACCAGGCCCCGTACCGCGCCGTGTTTGCCAAGGCCCAGCAGCAAGAAGATGACCTATTTATGATGCTGGTGGCCTCGGAGGCGCTCGGCATCCCCAACCCCGCCAGCTACTACACGCTGGAGCTATTGCCGCTGGTCTACGAAGATTTCCACGCCTGGCACACGCGCATGGGCATGGATAAATCACCCCTGGAGAATATTCAATGCTGCTAGAAACCGCGCCCATCATGTTCTTTGGCGGCAAGGGCGGCGTGGGCAAGACCACCCTCGCCACCGCCACGGCCCTGTCGCTTTCCCAGGACCACAGCGTGCTGTTGGTCTCTACGGATCCGGCGCACAACCTGGGGCATATCTTTGATGCCACGCTTTCCGATGCCCCCTCTCACCTCACCCCATCCCTCTCCGCCATCGAGCTCGATCCTGCCCGGGCCACCGAGGAACACCTCGCGAACGTGGGCGCCTCGATGCGCCGGTTCATGCCGGAGCACTTGCACGGCGAGGTAACAAAGCACCTAGATTTGGCCCGGCAATCCCCCGGCACGCAGGAGGCGGCGCTCTTGGAGCGCATGGCCACCTTGGTCGCTAACGCGGACGAGTATGACTACCTCATCTTCGATACCGCCCCGTCCGGTCACACCTCCCGGCTGATGGCCCTGCCGGAAATCATGGCGGCCTATACCGATGGGCTGCTTGCCCGGCGCGAGAAATCCGATAAATTCGGCTCGCTGGTGCGCGGGATGTCCGCGGAGTCCGGTGCCGATAACGATCCGGTGGACCGGCGCAATCAGGAAATCCGAGCCACGCTCTTCCAGCGCCGCGAGCGCTTCGAGCACCTGCGCGCTGCGCTGACCTCTCAACGCACCGTATTTCATATCGTGCTCACCGCCGAGCGCCTGCCCGTCTTGGAGTCTTCCGAGTTCCACGCGGATCTCACCGGCAATGGCGTGCGGGTAGGCTCCATGTTGGTCAACCGCCGCACTCCGGCGGACCAAGGCGAGTTCTTGGCCTCCCGCCGCGCCGCCGAGGACGAGGCTCTGGCGCTCTTGCACGATAAGCTTCCCGATACCCCGGTTCACGAGATCCCCTGGCTTCCAGAAGAGGTGGGAAGCCCCGAAGCCGTGGCGCGGCTGGCGGAGCATCTATAGCGGTTTGTAGTGATCTCTAACGACCATCCAGTACCCAGCGGCCCCGGGTGAGATCGCAATCTGCTAAAACAGAGAATATGACTTTGCTCACCAATGACTTCCTGTCCCAATTGCGCGAGGAGGCCGCAGCGGACTCCCAGCTGCGCGTCGCGCGCAATGCCATTACCAGCGTAGGGGTGGCCAAGGCGGCCCTTGACCGTGACCGCATTACCGCCCTCTACCCCACCACCAAGGTCAAGCTCGATAGCCTCGGGGTTACCGACCAGATGCGCTCCGGGCGCTGCTGGATGTTTGCCGCGCTCAACGTATTCCGCCACCGCGCGGCCAAGGAGCTCAACATCGATGACTTTGAGTTTTCCTTTACCTACCTGCAGTACTTCGACAAACTAGAGCGCGCCAACTTCGTGCTCAACCAGCTGCTGGATCTCACGGAGGACGGCACCGACTGGGATGACCGCGCCGTGGCCACCTCCCTCGAGCACGCCGGTGCCGATGGCGGCTGGTGGTGCTTCTTTAGCAACCTCGTGGATAAGTACGGTGTTGTCCCAGCAGAGGTCATGCCGGAGGTGCACTCGTCCGGCCACACCGACCAGATGAACCGCGATATCGCCACCATCATCCGCCGCGCCGCGCACCGTGCGGTGGAAGGCGAGGGGGATCGCGGGGGCATTATCAAGCAAGCCCGCACCGATATCCAACGCGTGCTCGCCATTCACCTGGGCACCCCGCCCGAGGAATTCACGTGGAGCTACCGCACCAAGGACGATCAATTCTTCCGCGTGCACTCCACCCCGCGCGAGTTTGCGGATAAGTACCTGCCAAAGTTGGACGAGTACGTCGTGCTTGCCGATGATCCCCGTAGCACCAACGATAAGCACCGCCTCTACACCAGCGCCGGCGTGAACAACGTCGCTGGTGGGCAGGCCGCCGGCTACCTCAACGTGGATGTGGACGAGCTGCGCGCCGCCGCACGCGCCAGCATCGAGGCCGGCGAACCGGTGTGGTTTAGCTGCGATGTCTCCCGTCAATTCTCCTTCCAGAACGCGGTGTGGGACGAAGGCCTCGTCGATACCGATGGCCTCTACGGCATCGATTCCACCATGAGCAAGGAGGAGCGCTTTACCTCCGGCGAATCTGCGCCCACCCACGCGATGGCGCTGACCGGCATCGACGGTGCATCGCAAAGCGCTGCACGAGACGGTAAGGAAGTACCTCGGGCATGGCGCGTGGAAAATTCCTGGGGCACGAAGCCGCCGCGCAAGGACGACGCCGATGAGGTACCCGGCAAGGGCTTTGCCACGATGTCGGATGAATGGTTCGGCGAAAACGTCTTCCACATCGTCGTGCGCAAGGAATTCCTCACTTCCGCGCAGCAACAAGCGCTAGAGACCGAGCCCATCGAGCTTCCCTTCTGGGACCGGATGAACTAAGGAGCATCGAGAAATGAATGAGATCAATCCACAGGAAGTTCACACCACCAACGCCACACTCACCAGCGAGCCGGCCATCAGGGCGGCGCGGAATGCGGTGACGCAGGAGGGCATCGATAAGCTGAGCGTCGACCGCGATCTCGTGCGCGAACTCACCACGGCGACCAGCCACAAGCTCGATAAGTGGGGCGCGGCCAACCAGAAGGCTTCTGGCCGCTGCTGGATTTTTGCGGGCCTGAATTCCCTGCGCGGCGGCATCATGGACCGCACCAATACCAAGGATTTCGAGCTTTCGCAGACCTACCTGTACTTCTACGACAAGCTGGAAAAAGCCAATTGGTTCCTCACTGCGGTAGACGAGCTCAAGGACCGCGATATGACGGACCGCACCTTGACCAAGCTCATGGATGACCCCATTGGCGATGGCGGCCAGTGGTCCATGTTCGTCTCGCTGGTGGAAAAGTACGGCGTGGTGCCCAAGTACGCCATGCCGGAGACCGCGTCCTCCGAGGCCAGCGCCATGCTCAACCGCAACCTGCAGACCGTCCTGCGCCGCGCCGCCCACCAGATCCGCGTGGGCAAGTCTGGGGCGCAGGAGCAGGCGCTTGCCGATGTCTACCGCATCCTCACCGCCAACCTCGGCCTCCCGCCCACAGATTTCCAGTGGCAGTACCGCGATAAGGACGATAACTTCCACCGCGAGGGCACTTTTACCCCGCAGGACTTCGCCCGCGAGTACCTCCCGAAGGATCTGGGCGAGTACGTCTGCGTGGTCAATGACCCGCGCAATAACTACGGCGAGCTCTACACCGTGGACTACTTGGGCAACGTCGCCGGTGAAAAGGTCACCTACCTCAACGCCCCGGTTGAGGTATTGCGCGATGCCACCCGCTCTGCCATCGAGGATGGCCAGCCCGTCTGGTTCGGCTGCGATACCGGCCAGCAATCCGATGCCGATAGCGGCGTCTGGGCCAAGCGCCTGCACGATTATGAGGGGCTGTATGGGGTGGAAATGGGCATCGAGAAGCCGGACCGCCTCCGCCTCCACGAGTCCCTGATGACGCACGCGATGGTCTTTACCGGCGCGGATATCGCCGAGGGCGGCGACGTCACCCGCTGGCGCGTGGAGAATTCCTGGGGCACCGAGAAGGGTGACAAGGGCTTTTGGACCATGGCCGATGACTGGTTTGACGAGTACGTCTTCGAAATCGCCGTCCACCCGTCCCGCCTGCCTGAGCAATACCAAGAGGCGCTCAAGTCCGCCGAAATCACCACCCTGCCGGCGTGGGATCCGATGGGCGCACTGGCGAACTAACGCGGTGGCGCGGGTGGCGCCGGGAGGACCCGCGCCACGTGACGCGGCGTTCGTTTGCGTAGCGTGAAGCTGCGCTCATTTGCGTGGCGTGACGCGGTAGTCTCACGCCACGTGGCGCACGTACAGCATGCAGGTAAGGTCGCGGTCCTTATCGATGGAGATTTCCTTCTCCCCCACCCGCTCAAAACCGCGGGAATCGTAGAACTGATAGGTGCAGCCATCGTCGGTGTAGAGATAAATATCCTTGCCGGGGTGGCGCTCCTCAAAGGCCTCAAGGAGCGCGGTGCCCACGCCCTTTACACCCGAGTTTGGGTCCGCGACGAGGAAGCCGATTTCACCGTCCACGGTGTTTTCGGCCAGGTAGCTGACCAACATATCCTCGTTCGCGGCATCGTAGTCCTCGCGGTGGCCGCCAGGGCGCAGGCTATTGAAGAGATCTACGGCCTTGACATAGGCCTTGCGCCACCATGGATACGGCAGCGCTGGTTCGCCTTTAATCGATGCCAAAATCACGCCGAGGAAGCGCCCGTCATCGGCATAGGCGGCCAAGATATCGGTGGCCTGGGCGCGCTCTAAATCCCAAAAATAACGGCCGTAGGCACGCTCAAAGCGCGGGTTCTTCACAAACCAATGCAGGTGCATGCCTTCGATGGCAAACTCAATCGCCTTGGGTTCATCGCGCGGGTCAAGGTCGCGGATGTGAATTTCGGTCATTAGTCCTCCGGGGATTGGTTTTGTTCGCGCTGCTTTTCGCGCTCGAGCTCGGCCTTAGCCTCGTGCTCTTCAATATTAGTGAATCCAATCCCCAGCGGCAGGCCAACGTTGTCAATTAATCTGACTCCGCCAATGGTGGCAGCAACGAGCAGGCGGGCATCACCCTCGGCAGGCGGCGCGCCTAAATCGCGGCCTCGTACTTCTAGGTATTCCGGTTCTACTCCGGCGGCTTCGAGGACACCTGCGGCAACCTCGCAGACCTTGTCCGCGCCCGCCTCTGCCGCATGTGCCCCGGCGGTAAGCGCGGCGGACAGGGCGGCTACGTCCTCTCGCTTATCCTCGGGCATGCGGGTATTGCGCAGGCTCATCACCACGCCATCGGGCATGCGCACGGCGGGAACGCCCTGCACGCGAACCCCGAGGTGCAGGTCCTGCACCGCGTGGTGAATGGCCAGGAGCAGCTCGTAGTCCTTCTCACCGATGAGGACATCGGTAGGCGAAAGCGCCATCATCAGCGTGAGGTATAGCGTGAGCTCGCTTGATAGATCGGGTTCTAAACCTACTGGGCCAGCTTGGGTGTCCGGTGTGTGATCGGCAGCCGAGGCGCCTGGGGCGTCGTGTTCGACCGCGATGCTGCGAGCCACGATGGTAATCCGGCGGCCATGAGGCCAGAGTTTTTCGGGAGTGTAATCCCAAATGACGTCCACGCCCTCAGCGCGCAGCAGATCCACATCCGCGGCGCGGGGTTCTTGGAGGGCCACGACGGTAACCGCGCCACGAATACGACGGGCCGCGCGCACCAGCGCGATATGCCCAGCGTGCACGCCAGTGGTCAGCGGTACGAAAGCAACGGGGCGGCCGGTCTTGCGAAGGGCGCTGCCCACCATACGAATGCGTTCAACCTCGCTGACAACGGTGGCTTGTCCCATCTTCAAGCTCATCGCGATTCCTCCTGCAAGGCCCACATTTCTAATTCGGTACGATCTTCTACTTCGCCTAAGCGCCGAGCGGTTTCTAGGTAATGGCGGCGCATTCCGGGATCCGTCGCGCCGCGATAGGCCGCGATGATGTCCTCTGTATCGATGTCGAATTCAGACGGTGGGATCTCATCAAACTCGGCAAAGAAATTGGCTTCTACGGCCGCTGCTAGGTGCAAGCGGCTGAGCATTTCTATGTAGTAGGAGCGGGCGGCAAAGGCGGGACGTTCGGCATCGGAAAGCGGCACTGCCTGCCCCCGGAATTCGGTCACTACGAAGTCAGCGATATTTTCGCCCAGCTCATCCAGCGTGGATACGGCCCAGCGCCCGCCCGCCATGGGTGCTATGGCCGCCACGATGCAACCGTGTGTCTCCAGCGGATCGAGGCCTTGCACGCCCCGCGATAGGCAGGTGTGGAAAGCGATGAGCCCCTTGTGCACGTGGTCCTGGACTAGCTCGACGGCAGCGTCCAGCCGTGCCTCACCCACGGCCAGAATCAGCGCCTGGAAGGAGCCAAGTTCGGCCGGATCATTGAGCATCTCCACGGTGTGGCCGGCACGCTCCATGGCATTGGCCAGGGAGATCCCGGCGAGGCTGCGTCCGAAAAGGGCAACGCGCATGCGCGGTGGACGCATTTATTTATCCTTCTTCATCTGTGCCAACAGCTCCGAAACGGACACGGAACCATCGCGCTGCTCGTCGCTGCGGCGGCGGCCACGGGTCTGCTGCTGGCGGCGCGATGCCGTTTGCTTCTGCTCGGCCGCCACGTGGTGGCCCGAGCCCTTGTATTCCTCGCGCGCGTCCTTGCCGGTTGCCTGCTGCGGGATATTCTGGGTCACCGCATCGGAAGCGGGCTCAGCTGCGGTGTCATCTTCCGGCTTGCGGTGGCTGCCGCGGGAACCAGAGTGTGCCGCTGCGCTATCGGTACCCGCGTGCTGGGAGCCGTGGCGCTTGATGTCGGAGTCTCCGCCCGAATCCCAGCGCACGGCCTGGAAGCTGCCGGTATCGAAGGAAACGTCCTTCGGTTCCTTCGCACCCGCGGCCTCGCTGGACGTGGCAGGCGTGGGGGCATCGGCAAGCGGCTCTGCGTGGGCGGGCTGAGCGGCGCTGCGCTGCGCGCGGGTGTTTTCACTGATGATGTCATTGAGCGGGTTGGAGTCCGCGTGCGCACCAGTTGGCTGATTGCCCAGGCGGCCGGCGATGGCATCGGCAGAAGGCGCGCCGGTAGAAGCCTGCTCAAAGTCGATCTCTTCTTCCCGGTGGTGGGACGCCGCGGCGGTCTGTGCCTCCAGCTCCATAATGCGTCGCGCCTCCGCGTGCAAGGCGGCGGGCTCGTAGGTGAACTCGTGGCCGGACAAATCCTCGATTTGCTTGCGAATAGAAGCGAGCTCGGTGCGGATCTCATCGAGGATCTGCTGATCCGGCAGCTCCTTGCCTTCGGCCGCGCGGGCCTGCTTGAGCTCCGCGCGGTGGGCGCGCTCCTGCAGCTCCAGCTTGGTCACGGATTCCTCGGCCTGGCGGCGGTAGCGCATCACCAAGAAAAAGCCCACCACCGCGGCCCACAGGGCGGCAATCAGCGCAATCTTGAGCGCCGCTGCCGAGCCGGAAATGAGCATGACGATGCTGGCGATAACGGCCAAGATGACGAGGGCGATAATCCCAATTTGTCCCAAATCCGGCGAGGACGACGAGTTTTTGGAAGAAGAGCGCGGCTGAGTCATGCTCCCTAATGTACCGCTTGAAGCCCGTCTGGTGGCGGCGGGGTCTCGCAGTGTCGCTCCAATCGCAGGCCAGCCGCGGACATGGCGACGCCGCCGATAGCAGAAGCGAGCACTCCCACCAGATCATCGGAAGCGGCGACAAGGGTGCCCGCATTCGGGATCACGTACACGGCCACTCCGGCATAGAGCCCGCCGACGATCGCACCCGTCCACGCCGATGCCTTGCCCACCAGCATAAACTGCGCGATGGTCATGGGATTAAGCTGCGAATTATCCAACCCGATGCCGTGATCCTCATCGGTGGCCTTATCCACCTTCCAGGTAAGCCCCAGGCACACCACCACCATGAGCCATAGCGTGGCAGAGACCGTAACCGGGATGGCCATCATCGAGCCATAAAAGCGCGTAGTGAGGATGGCGGCCGCGGCGGCCATGAATACCCCAACGCCGATAAGCGCACCGAGCGAGGTTCGTTTCATAGCTCCTCCATCAGACCCAAGCGGTGGATATCGGCGGTTTCCTGCGGGTCCAACGCGGCAACCAGCGCGGAGACATCCTTTCCCTTCAACTTAGCAGCGCCATCGGCGGCTAACCAGGGGATAAGCACGAATGCGCGCTCGTGGGCATAGGGGTGTGGGACGGTAAGTTCCGCATCGGCGGAGCTATAGCCCTCAATATCGACGATGTCCACGTCCAGGGTGCGCGGACCCCAGTGGCGCACGCGCACGCGCTCTGCCGCTTCTTCCAGCTTCTGGCCGCGGCGCAAGAGCTCCAGCGGGCTCTCCTCGACGTCCACGATGAGCACCGCATTCAAGAATTCATCCTGGTCCGTTACTCCCCACGGCGGGGTGGCATACACGGGCGAGGCTGCCACGATGTCCTCGCGGAACTCCGTAAATACCGTGCGCAAAAGCTCCACGCGGTCATCCATATTGGAGCCGATGGATAGTACCGCGCGCATTACCTACTCCCGGGGTTCGTGCCGGTGCGCGCGTGCTTGCGGGAGCGGCGGGCGACGACGGCGACATCGGCAAAAGTGCGCGGGATGGGCGCCTTGGGTTTGTGCACGGTCACTTCCACCGCGTGCAGGTCTGCGAAGGAAGCCATGATGGTATCGGCCACCTCGCTGGCGACGGTCTCGATGAGGTCGCGGGAGGGGCCTTCGACGATATTGGCGGCGACATCGGCAAGCTCGGCGTAATTGATGGTCTTGGTCAGATCATCGTGAGCTGCGGCCTCGGCAAACTCGGACCAGCAGGTGATATCGACGATGAAGGGCTGGCCGGTGCGCTTTTCCTCTTCAAAGACACCGTGGTAGCCAAAGCATTCCAGGCCGGTTAATTCGATGCGATCTGCCATGGTTAATTCCTTTCCGTACCCATCGCGGTGGAGGTCACTGTGCCCGCGCCGGTGGCGGCATTGCGGTAGCTGCCGGTGGCATTGGCGCCGCCGACATAGGAGTTGCCGGCGTTCCACGCGGCGGCCACGTCGACGGCATCACGGGATACGCCCACCTCGTGTACGCGCACGCCCCACGCGCCCATCTGGGCGGAGATGGCGGTCACGGCGGCGGTGGCGGGATCGGCAAGCAGCGGGCTTGTCTCTACCCCGCGGTCTTCCCGGATGGCGGCGAGGAAGCGCTTGCGCGAGGCGCCCACCAGGATAGGGAACTCGCCGTCCAGGAACTCGGGCAGGGCCTTAAGCAGCGCCCAGTTATCCTGCGGGCTCTTGGCAAAGCCGAGGCCCGGGTCCAGCACGATATTGTCCTTTTTCACGCCCGCATCCAGGGCATTTTGGCTCAGGCGGGTGAGGGTCTCGTGCACGTCGCGGACCACATCGCCGCCGTGATCCGCCGTGCCCGCCGCGGATCCGAACGCGCCTTCCTCCAGCGTGCGCCAGTGCATGAGGCAGACCGGCACGCCGGCATCGGCCATGGCGGCATACATTTCGGGGTCAGCGAGGCCGCCGGAGACATCATTAATCATGTCCACCCCGGCCGCGGCCGCAGCGGTGGCAACCGAGGCGCGCATCGTATCCACCGAGGTGCGAATGCCCTGCTCGTGCAGCGCCTGGATGACCGGGACCACGCGGTCGGCCTCTTCCTGCGCCTCCACGCGCACCGCACCCGGGCGGGTGGATTCGCCGCCCACATCGATCATATCCGCGCCCTGTTCCACCAGCTCGCGGGCATGAGTGGTGGCGGCGTCAAAGTCGAGCCACCGCCCGCCATCGGAAAAGGAATCCTTCGTAACATTCACGATGCCCATGACGAGCGTGCGCTTCGCGATGGTCAATTCTCCAACTGAGGAAGCCGGGTGCACTGCGTTCTCCTTCTCGCTCGACAAACTCGACTGCGTACGCGCTACGTACGAATAAAGCTGAGCACTTCCGCGCGCGAGGCCGCGTTATTTTTAAACCCTCCGCGCACCGCGGAGGTCGTTGTGGTCGCGCCCGGCTTTCGGATGCCGCGCATGGCCATGCACAGGTGCTCGCACTCGATGACCACGATGACGGATTGGGCCTCGAGGACATTCACGAGGGCATCGGCAATCTGCTGGGTCAGGCGCTCTTGAACCTGCGGGCGCTTGGCATACATATCCGCCAGGCGCGCAAGCTTGCTTAGCCCAGTGACGTGTCCATCCTTGCCGGGGATATAACCAATATGCGCCACCCCATAAAACGGCACGAGGTGGTGCTCGCAGGTGGAATAAATCGGGATATCGCGCACCAAGACCAGTTCCTGGTGGTCCTCCGCGAAGGTCTTGTGCAGCACCTCCGTCGGGTCCTCGTGCAGGCCGGCGAATACCTCCCGGTAAGCGCGGGCCACGCGTGCCGGGGTTTCGCGCAGGCCTTCACGGTCGGGGTCCTCGCCCACGGCAAGGAGCAACTCGCGAACGGCCGCCTCCGCGCGCTCCTGGTCATACGGTGCTCGGGCGGGCACCTGCTGGTTATCAGTGTGATTTTCAGACATGCACGTACTTCTTACTCTTTATCATCGCGCGGCTTTTCCGCATCGCGCGCGTAGGGGTTATCGCGGCGGGAAGACTCATTCCAGCCTGGGGTGAACCATTGGCTGGTTTCTCCCTCTGGCTTGTGGTGCTTGCCCCTGCTTTCCGATGCCGAATCCGCTCGCCCTTCCCCACCGTCGCGGTCCCCGCGGTCGTTGCTGCCGTGGTTGCTGTGGTCCGCGCGGTCGTGGTCGCCGTGGTTCTCGCGGTCCTTGCCGCGGCCATCGCTACCGGTGTTGCGGCCGCTGCGGCCGCTGCGGCCATCGCCGCCGCCGTGCAGCTCGCGCACTGTTTCGGGGTTCACGTAGTCGCCGGCGTGCTGGCCAAAGTTAAAGCCAACCTCGCCCTTGAGCTCTTCGCCGGCGAGGCGGCGCTCGCGGGCTGCACGGGAGGCATCGAGAAGCGTCATGCGTTTGGGAAGTTCCTCGCCGCGCTCCTTGGCCAGCTCGACCGGGGTCTTGACCGGCGCGTAACCAATCTGGCGCGGGAAGCGATCGTCTTCGCCGGGGAAGACATCGTAGGCATCGCGCGGGACGATGCCGTCGAAGATGCTCTCCAGATCCGGCCGGCGCAGGGTCTCCTTCTCAAGGAGGGCCTCGGCCAGCTTGTCCAGGAACTCGCGGTTGGTGCGCAAGATGTCGTAGGCCTGCTCGTGCGCGCGCTCGAGGAGGTAGCGCATCTGCTCGTCGATCTTGGCGGCAACGTCATCCGAATAATCGATGGAGCCGCCGCCCCCGCCCATGTGGCTGAACGGATCGCCCTGCTCCTGGCCATACTTGACGGTGCCCAGGTCGGGCGAAAAGCCGTATTCCGTCAGCATCGCGCGGGCGATCTTGGTGGCGTTCTCAATATCGGAGGACGCGCCAGTGGTGGGAGCACCGAAGACCAATTCCTCGGCGGCGCGGCCGCCCATGGCAAAGACCAAGCGGGAAAACAGCTCATCGCGGGTGTACATGCCCTTGTCGTCTTCCTGCGAGGTCATGGCGTGACCACCGGTGCGACCGCGGGCCAAGATGGTGACCTTGTACACGCGCTCGATATCCTTCAGCGCCCACGCGGACAGGGTGTGGCCGCCCTCGTGGTAGGCGGTGACCTTCTTCTCGTGCTCGGAGATGATCTTGCCCTGGCGCCGTGGCCCGCCCACCACGCGGTCGGTGGCCTCTTCCAGCGCGTCGTAAGTAATGACGTTGCCGCCGATGCGGGCAGTGAGAAGCGCGGCCTCGTTAAGCACATTGGCAAGGTCCGCACCGGACATGCCGGCGGTGCGCTTGGCCAGCTGCGCCACATCGACCTCTTCTGCCAAGGGCTTGTCCTTGGCGTGCACGCGCAGGATCTGCTCGCGGCCGGCCAGATCCGGGTTGGTGACCGGAATCTGGCGGTCGAAACGGCCCGGGCGCAGCAATGCGGGGTCCAAAATATCGGGACGGTTGGTGGCCGCGATGAGGATCACGCCCTCGCGGTCGCCGAAGCCGTCCATCTCCACCAGCAGCTGGTTCAGGGTCTGCTCGCGCTCATCGTGCCCGCCGCCGGTACCGGATCCGCGCTGGCGGCCCACGGCGTCGATCTCGTCCACGAAGATGATGCACGGGCTGTGCTCCTTGGCTTGCTTGAACAGGTCGCGCACGCGGGAGGCACCGACACCGACGAACATCTCCACGAAGTCCGAACCGGAGATGGAATAAAACGGCACGCCGGCCTCGCCCGCAACGGCGCGGGCCAACAAGGTCTTACCGGTACCCGGAGGGCCATAAAGCAGCACGCCACGCGGAATCTTAGCGCCCAAGTCGTGGTAGCGCGTCGGATCCTCCAGGAAGTCCTTGATTTCCTGCAGCTCATCCACGGCCTCATCGGCGCCGGCAACATCCTCGAAGGTATTGGTCGGCATATCCTTGGTCAGTTCCTTGGCCTTGGAGCCGCCGATGCCGAACATGCCGCCAGCACCCTGCTGCATGCGGGACATGAGCCAGAACAGCAGGCCGAAGAGGATGATCATCGGCAGCAGGAAGCTGAGCATAGAGCCCAAGAAGGATTCCTGGGTGACGTTGGTCTCGTACTTCTCCGCACCCGAATCCTTGACCGCATCAAAGACCTGCTCCGAGGCGCGCGCGGGGTACTGAGACACGATCTCTTCTACGCCCTCGCGCTCTTCTACCGTGATTTCATCCTTGAGCTTGATGCGCAGGCGCTGCTCGCGGTCATCAATTTCTACCTCGTCAACGTTTTTATCCTGCAGCTGTTTTAAGGCCACGGAAGTATCCGCGTCCACGTAGCCGCGGGTCTCGTTGGTAAAGAACGTAAAGGCGTACAGCGCTACGAGGATCAGCGCCGCAATGCCGCCGTAGCGAAGGAGTTTATTGTTTTTCATTACTGCGCGATTTTAGTTGGTGGTATAGACATCAGGGTGAAGGGTGCCCACAAAGGGCAGGTCGCGGTAGCGTTCCGCGTAGTCAAGGCCATAGCCAATGACGAATTCATTGGGGATATCAAAGCCCACATCGAGCAGATCGATCTGCGCCTTTACCACTTCCGGCTTGCGCAACAAGGTCACCACGTTGAGCGACTTCGGGTTGCGCCCCCGCAGGTTGCGAATGAGCCAGGATAGCGTCAGGCCCGAGTCAATGATGTCTTCCACAATGACCACATCGCGCCCGGCGATATCCCGGTCCAAGTCCTTCAAGATGCGCACCACCCCAGAAGAAGACGTGGAGGCGCCGTACGAGGAGACGGCCATAAACTCCAGCTCCGAGGGTATGGATAGCTTGCGCGCGAAGTCCGTCAGGAAAAAGGCCGCACCCTTTAATACGCAGACCAAAAGCAGGTCTTGCTCGGCGTCGGCATATTTCTCAGATACCGCATCCGCCAGCTGCTGGACGCGGTCTTTAATTTCCTCTTCCGTGATGAGGATTGCTTCTACATCGTCTCCGTAGCGGTTTGCGGGGACGGCGAAGTCTTTCTTGTCGTGCACGTGTGCGCTCCTTTAATGACCAGACAATAGTGCCAGTTTGCCACCTATACGTGCTACTTCCAACCTCTGCCCCGCCTGCCGCGCCGAACTCACAGCCACCGGCCCTTGTCCGTGCCAGTTGGTACACAGCTTGCCGATGCCCCCAAGCCCTTCCCTCGTCACCTTCACTCCCCGCTCGATGAGCCAGGCCGCAATAGCGCGCCGGCGTCGCGGCTCCGGCAGCGCGGCCAATTCCGCACAGTCCGCGGTGGCCGCCGTGGCGAGGTATTCTTCATCGCGCGCGGTATCCATCGCCGCCTGCGCCAGCGCCGGCACCGCATCACCGCCGATAACCCGAGACAACTCTGGGATGATCTCCCGTCGCAGCGCTACCCGCCGAAAATCCGTATCCGCGTTCTGCGGGTCCTGCCACACGTCCAGCCCCAGCTCCGCGCACGCGCCCTCCGTATCGGCACGGCGTACCTGCAGAAATGGCCGCACCACCCGCGCGCCTTCGACCACTGCTCGCTCCGGCATGCCGGCCACCCGGCCGCGCAGGGCGCCAAGGAGGAGCGTTTCCGCCTGGTCATCGGCCGTGTGCGCCACGGCAATCTCCAGCGGCCCTCCTCCTCTGCGCGAAGCTCCGTCTTCGCGCGCGGCTGCGGACATCGCTTGGTAGCGCGCTTGCCTAGCCACCGCTTCCAGCGAATTCCCCGCTTCCTCCAGTACCCGAACTGCGAGCACCCGCGCCCGCGCACCCAAGCTTTCTGCTTGCCGAGCGGCCCTTTCAGCCTGCTCACGCGAGCCATCCTGCAATCCGTGGTCGACGCACAGCGCGATCACGTCATGACCCTCAGCGATCATTGCCGCGCACAGTGCCAAGGAATCCGCGCCGCCGGATAGCCCCACCGCCACGGTATGGTCCAACTGTGCCGCGCGGACCGCGCGCCGGCAGACCAAAAAATGCGGCGAAACCCGCGGCCAAAACGGCGTTACTCCAGGCTGCAGGCTCATCTAGAACTCGTGCAGCGCCGCAGCGAGGTCATCTTGGGCCGCGCGCGCCGCCATAATCTCGCCATCATTGACCAAGAACGCAAAGGAATACACGCGCCCGGATTGGCCTTGCGCGGTGCCCGCCAGCGCGGAAACACCCGTCAAGGTGCCGGTCTTCGCCCGGACGAACCCGCGCGCCGCGGACTCCCCGTAGCGCTCGTGCAGCGTGCCGTCACCACCGGCCACCGGCAAATACGCCGCCAAGGGGCGCAGCTGCGGTTCTTCGACCGCGCCGTTGACAATCTCCGCCAGCACGCTCGCGCTCAACCGATTATCTACAGAAAGACCCGAGTTGTCCTTGATATCCACGCCGCTGACATCGAACCCGTGCTCACGGAGCACGTCCAGCGTGGCTTGGGTGTCGGCCTGGAAGCTGGGCTGTTTGCCGCGGGCATCGGCAAGCTCGCGGGCAATGGCCTCCGCCATGACGTTATCGGAATGCCGCACCATCTCCAGCGCGCGCTCGCTGAGGGGCGCCGACTCGACGCTGGCCAGCTCCTCCGCGCCTTCCGTCACCGTGCCGGGGGCGAATTTATCCGTGCCCAGGCGCTTGGCCAGCTCGCCCGCGACGTCGAGGGCCGGGGTGTGGCTGCGCGGGACATCGCCCTCCGTAGCGCCAATGCGCCCGCCGTAGAGCATGGCCGGTTCCATGGGCGCGACGAAGCCCTCATCCACGTTCTCCGGATCCCAGCCAGGCGCCTGCGGCTCGCCCGCCCACGCGGAGGTATCGATGTACACGCCCGCCGCCTGGGTGCCGGTCTTTTTAATCTGGTCCGCGAGGTCATCGAGCTGCTCGTTGGTCATCCAGACATCGCCAGCCGCCTTGATCACCACGTTGTTCGGGTCCTTGCCGCGGTAGACCTTGGTGGTAATCCGCTTGGACTCATCCAGGGCCAGCGTTGCCGCGGCGGTGGTCAGCACCTTCGTCGAGGAAGCCGGGGTCAGCGCCTTATCTGCATCGCGCTCCCACACCACCGTGCCGGTCTCACTATCGATGACCTGCCCGCCAAAGGTGGCCAAATCCTCGTTCTTGCCCAGCTCATCGAGCTTTGCGCTGAGCGCCGCAAAATCCACGTCCTGCGCCTTAGCCGGCTGCAGGGGATTTTCCGGGGCCTGGACCGTTTCGGCCTCGCCATGCGAAAGATCGCCGTACTCGCGCTGGATGGTAACCCCCAGCGCAACCGTGCCCCCGACCGCCGCCGTGACCACCAGCGCGGTTACTGACCACCAAACCTTCTTTGCTTTCATCGCCACTAACCCTAGCGCGGATGGGCGACGCGCTAGACTATTGACAGTAATTAATACCCAATCCCACATGGAGGACATCGCTGTGAGCGTTGAAGTAACCATTGAAATCCCAAAGGGCTCCCGCAATAAGTACGAGGTGGACCACGAGTCCGGCAAGGTCTACCTGGACCGCTACCTGTTCACCCCAATGGCCTACCCCGCCGACTACGGCTTCATCGACCACACGCTTGGCGAAGACGGCGACCCCCTCGACGCCCTCGTCATCCTCCCCGAGCCCGTTTTCCCCGGCGTCATCGTTGAAGCCCGCATCGTCGGCGTGTTCAAGATGACCGACGAGGCCGGCGGCGACGACAAGCTGCTCGCCGTCATCGATGACCCGCGCTGGGAGCGCTACCAGGACATCAACGATGTGGAACAGCACATCAAGGACGAAATCGAGCACTTCTTCGTGCACTACAAGGACCTCGAGCCCAACAAGGAAGTTTCCGGTTCCGGCTGGGGCGACAAGGCTGAGGCCGAGAAGATTCTGGAAGAGGCCAAGGCTCGCCTGAAGTAGGTCGCGGGGTTTGCGGGGGCTTCGGGGGCTCTTAGAGCTCGGCCCGCGCTTTTGCGGGGCCGAGCTCGGCGTTTTAGGGCCGTGAAGTCTGTTTTGAGGCCCAACTGATGCGTTTTTGCAAATAGGCCGCGGAAACCGCGGGGTTTGAGGCCGCTATTTGTTAAAACGCATCAAGATCGCATCAAACCGCATCAAACAAGCGCCCAACCGGGCTACACAACCTTCGTTTCGGGGGATCGAGGGATACGAATGGAAATTTTTCGGGGGAAAAGTGCCGCTCAGCAAGCGGTACGCCACGGCGCCGTCCGGATCGCGAACGGCTTCTGCCTGTCAGAGGAGCCGACGCCAAACCAGCTCGCGCGCATCATGAGCGAGGAGTGGCCGGATTGCGCGCTCGACGGTTACTCGGCCGCGCTCAAGCACGTCGAAAAGCCGCTGCGCTTTCCGCTGGAATTCCTGCGCAGCTCATCGCTGCCGTCGAGTAAGTACTTCACTTCGCGCCGCGCCCGGCCGAAGGGCGCGTTGACCTGGGACGGCGTCACCGTGTGCAATCCACTGCAGGCGGTCGAGGCGATGCCGGAGGATGATGCGGTCGCCTTCCTCGAGGACTTTTACTCCGGCAAGGATGGGGTCAGCCGGCTGGAGCTGAATAAGCTGGACTACCAGCGGTTTCCGCGGCCGGTAAAGCGTGCGTTGGACAGGGCGATCATCGGCACGGATAGCGTGCCGGAGCGCCAGTTAACGCGCGCCCTCGCGCCGCATTTCGCGGTCCAGAACAATATAAAAATAGGCCCCTACCACTGGGATCTGATGATTAAGGAGCACAAAATCGCCATCGAGGTCGATGGCTACGCTTACCACCGGGGAGAAAACCGCCGGCAGTTTGAGTTGGACCAGCACAAGCTTAACGATGCCGTCCATCGCGGCTGGAAGCCCCTCCACTTCACCGCGACGACGATTGACCACTACCCAGATTTCGTGGTGCAGCAGGTAATGGCCACGGCAAAGAATAAGCGACCCTTTGCGCGTCCTCCCTGGCAGTGGCACCGCTTGTGGCGGCATGAAAGCGCGCGGCGCTGAAGCAAGGCTGGCTCAACAGCTGACCAGCGCAAGGCCGGGCATAGGCCCAGCCGGGCCAGAGTCTGGGCCAGGGCCAAAACCCCAGAACCACAGCCCGGCGCGCCCGAGGAAACCGGCTATTCCTTGCGGCGGCCACTGCGGAGAACGTGACCGCGCAGGGGCTCGACGAGCGCGATGGCGAGGAAGGTCACCGCCCAGCCCACGGCGAGGAAGCTGAAGGAAATGAGGAGCCGTTCGGCGAGGTCGACGCCTTCGTCCCAGACGATGCTCAAGAACATTGTGCCGGCGATGCCGGCACCGAAGAGGAAACCGAAGATACTGAGCGCGACGATGGGTCCCATCACGGCGAGGGTGTTCGCGCGGAATTGGAAGCGGCGCGGCACGCCCATCAGGTCAAGGGAGCGAATGAGTTCTTTGTCCTCGAAGGCGGACGATACTTGGCCGAGGAAGATGGACATGCTGGTCAGCGCGAAGCCGAAGAGCAAGGTCAGGACGACCCCGGTGGAGACGTCTCGGAACACGATGCCCGTTTCTTGTTCTTCTTTCAGAGCGGTGGCAAGCGCATCGGTGCCATTGGGCGAGCCCATCAGGAAGCCGGCGAGGAAGCCGAAGAAGCCGATGGCCGCGCTTTGCCGCCAGGCGCGGCGGGCGTTGGCGCCCACGCGCTGGCAGGCTACGAGGTGCGCGGTGCCGGGGAGCAAAGCCAAAAGGCGCGCGCCGAGTTGCAGGAGGTAGGGCGCGACCAGGTTGATGCTCATGATCACCGCGAAGAGCGGGACGACCATGGAGATTTCGGGGGTACCGGATTGGCCTTTGAGCAGGACACCGCCGACGATGACGATGAGGAGGAAGGCGATGAGGCGCCACCATCGGAAAGCGGCGGGCATCTGGCGTTTAGCCACGCCGAGGGGGCTGACGCGCACGCGCCACATGCCAGCAAGGGCCGCGGCGAGGGCGAGGAGGAAAAGGACTGCGGCCACCGCGAGGTATCCCCACCAGGGCAGGATGATTTCCTCGAAGGCGACGGGGCGGTCCTGGAATTTCACGTGCGTGAAGACGGGGGCGATGAGCACGCTGATGAGCCAGCCCAGCACGATGCCGATGAGGGCTTGGATGCCGGTCTCCACGGCGGCCATGCGCTCAACTTGGTGGGAGCTTAGGCCCAAAAGGCGGAGGGTGGACAGGCGCTGTTCCCGGCCGGAGGCGCCGAGGACGGCGGCCTGCGCGGTCAGGTTAAAGAGTGCGGGAACGATAAACGCGCAGGCCATGAGCGCGAGGACGAACCAGGGTAAGAAGTAGTTTTCCGGGTTTTCGCCGGCGGCGGCGCGCAGGGCGGGCACGGCGTCTTCTGGGTGATGAACGCGCTGCCAGAACATCCAGGTGCCGCCGGCGACGAGAAAGGCGATGGCAGAACCCAGCGTCAGGCTCACGATGGCCAGCACGCTGACGATGCCCGCACCGGAGCGGGCACGGACGGATTCGCGCTGGAGGCCGAGGACTAGGGTCGCGGTGTTCATGGCTGCACCCCCAGGCGGCGGTCATCGTGAATGATGCCGTCGCGGATTTCCACGCGGCGCTGCATCCAGTCCGCCACCTTGGGGTCATGGGTGACCATGACCAGGCTGGCGCCGGATTGGCGCACGGTGGTGGTCAGCATCTGCATGACCTCGTGGCCGGTGGCTTGGTCGAGGGCACCGGTGGGTTCATCGGCAAAGACGACGCCGGGGTTGGCCACGAGGGCGCGGGCGATGGTCACGCGCTGGGCCTGGCCGCCGGAGACTTGGGCGGGGCGGCGGTCCGCAAGGTCGCCGAGCCCCAGCTGGTCGAGCAGCGACAGCGCCTTCGAACGGGCCGCGCGCCGGCCCAGCCCGTTGAGCATCGCGGGCAGCGCCACATTGTCCAGGTTGGTCAGTTCCGGCAAAAGCTGGCCGTCTTGGAAGACGAAGCCGAAGTGGCGGAGGCGGGTGCGGGAGCGGGCGGCATCGGAAAGCGTGGAGATGTTTTCGTTACCAAAGCGGACGCTGCCGTCGGTGGGCGTGAGCACGCCGGACATGCAGTGCAGCAGCGTGGATTTGCCGGAGCCGGAGGGCCCCATGATGGCGACGAGCTCGCCCGGGGTGATGTCCAGGGTGATGCCGGCCAGCACGGGGCCGCCGCCGAAGTCCTTCGTGATGTCGTGGAGAGAAAGTGTCTGTGTCATGCTGTTCATTTCACCGTGCCGGGCGCGCTATTCCTACAGCGCTAAGGATACTTTCCGGGTAGTGCTAGCTTTACCCCTGCCTGGGGCGCGCGCGATTAGGCTTGGGGGCGTGATTTTCAGCAAGAAGCAGGCCACCAGCAATGAGGAGCGGCAGGCGCGGGTCATCGCGGAGCTGACGGCCTCGCGCCGCGCGATTGCGGATGCCTACGAGGTAGAACGCGCCCGCATCGAGCGCGATCTGCACGATGGCGCGCAGCAATATTTGGTGGCGGCAAGCATGAAGCTGGGCGAGGCCCTGCTGGATGCCACCGGGGCCGAGGCCGAGCTGCTGGAGGCCGCGAAGCGGGACGTGGACCGCGGCCTGCGTTCGCTGCGCGCGACGGTGCACGGCATTCACCCACAGGTCCTCCAGGATCACGGTTTGGTGGCCGCGCTTGCCGATGCCGCCTCCGCCCACGGCCCCCACGTCAGCGTCTACGCCCCACACCCGTTGCCGCGGCTTTCCGCCAGCGTGCTGGCCTGCGGGTATTTCTTCGGCACCGAGGCGCTGACCAATGCCGCGAAGCACGCGCCCGGCGCGCCGGTTTCGGTGCTCATCACCTCGGATGCGGCGCTGCGTATTTCGGTTGTGGATGAGGGCCCGGGCGGAGCGCAGGTGGAGCCGGGGCGCGGGCTGGCCGGCATGGCCGAGCGGCTCGCAGCCTTTGGCGGGGAGCTGTCGCTGTCCTCGCCGGAGGGAGGCCCAACGCGGGTAAGGTGCACGATTCCGCTCCTTTTGGAGCGCGGGCAGACGGGAGTATCAGCATGAATGAATTGAGGATTGTGATTGCGGATGACTCCGCGATCCTGCGCGAGGGCCTTGCCGGGCTCTTGGAGCGCCGCGGCCACGAGGTCGTGGGCAGGGCGGGAACGGCGGTGGAGCTGGAGGGGGTCATCGGCAAGCTGAGTGCCCAGTTGCCGGATGTGGTGATAACGGATGTGCGCATGCCGCCGGAGATGGGCGATGATGGGCTGAAGGCGGCGGTGGCGCTGCGCCGGGCTTATCCGGGCCTGCCGGTGATGGTGTTATCGCAGTACGTGGCGCCGGCGTATGCGGTGGCACTGTTTGATTCCCCGGATGCGGGCACCGGGTACCTGCTTAAGGATCGCGTCTCTGAGGTGCGCGATTTCCTGGCCAGCCTGGAGGTGGTGGCCCAGGGCGGCACGGTCATCGATCCGACGGTGGCGCAGGCACTGATGCGCTCTGGGCGCAGCGGACTGGGCGAGCTCAGCCCGCGCGAGCGCGAGGTCTTAGAGCTGATGTCGCGCGGGAAGTCCAATAAGGACATCGCCACCGAGCTGGTGCTCTCGAATGCCGCGGTGGCCAAGCACGTCTCCAATATCTTTACCAAGCTGCGCCTGGACCCCAGCGAGGATAACCGCCGCGTAAAAGCGATCTTGCAGTACCTGTCCGCGGCCACCTACGGCGGCTAGCGCGTGGCACGTAGACTGCGGGGTATGCAAAACGTACAGCCAACCGAAGTTCCCGCAGGCGCGCAGCTTATCGATGTGCGCGAAAACGACGAATGGGCCACCGTGCACGCGCAGGGTGCCACCCATATTCCCATGAGTGAGATAACGGGTCGCATCCAGGAAATAGACCCGGACCGCGATATTTATGTAATCTGCCACTCGGGCGGGCGCAGCGCGCAGGTCTGCCAGTACCTGGAACACGCCCTGGGCTGGGATGTTATTAATGTCGAGGGCGGCACCAGCCAGTGGGAGGCGGATGGCCTGCCGGTTATCCGCAATTAATTGGCCTTTACCCATCTTTTAAGATTATGATGATGGTATGTCTTCCACTAATAATTCCGGCATACCCACCTCCCTGCTCGAATCCCCGTCCTTCCAGCTAGAGCGCCTGCGCCGCCGCACCCGCGATGGCGTCGAGGCGGCCCTGCAGACTAAGCAGACCACCATCCGCGAATTCTGGGTGCTTACCTGCCTCGTCGAAGCGGATGCCGCCTCCCAGTCCTTCCTGTCTGAGACCTTGGCCATCGACGCCTCCGATATGGTGCGGCTTATTGATGCCCTCGAGGACCGCGGCTGGGCCAAGCGCGAGCGCGATCCCAAGGACCGCCGCCGCCAAATCGTCGCGTGCACCAAGAAGGGCACCAAGACCCACAAGGACCTGGCGGAGCTCGTCGCCAACGCCGAGGATGACGCGCTCGACGTATCCACCAATAAGCAGCTCAAGCACCTGCGCAAGCTGGCCAAGGCCATCATCGCCGCGGACGAGGACGAGGCATAAGGATGGACGAACCAGAAGAGTGTAGTAGACCTAGCGTCCCGCAGCAGTACCTCCTGCGCGATCTGGCCCCGCGCCCGCGCACGTTGTGGGACATCATTACCACCACGGCTGAGATTCACCCGGAAGCGGCCGCGCTTGACGATGGCGAAATCATCACCTACGCCGAACTCGTCCACGAGGTCCAACTGTGGGCCGCGGAGCTGCACGTCAATGGAGTGCGGCGGGGCGATCGCATCGGCATCCGGATGACTTCCGGCAAGCGGGATCTTTACCTCGCCATCTTGTCCACCCTGGCCGCCGGCGCGGCCTACGTGCCGGTGGACGCGGACGATCCGGATGAGCGCGCGGAGATGGTCTTCGGCGAGGCCGACATCGACGGCCTCTTTAGCGATGACGGCTTCCGCTTCCTGCGCGAACACCCGCGCCACGCGGCAGAGGGCGTCGAGACCCCGCGGCCAGAAGATACCGCGTGGATCATCTTTACCTCCGGATCCACGGGCAAGCCGAAGGGCGTGGCCGTAAGCCACCGCTCGGCGGCCGCCTTCGTGGACGCGGAGGCCAGCCTCTTCCTCATCGATCATCCCCACGGCCCGCTCGGCCCGGAAGACCGCGTGCTGGCTGGTCTATCCGTCGCCTTCGACGCCTCTTGCGAGGAAATGTGGCTGGCCTGGGGCCACGGCGGCTGCCTTGTCCCAGCGCCGCGATCCTTGGTGCGCTCCGGCATGGACTTGGGCCCATGGCTCATTCGCCGCGATATCACCGTCGTGTCCACGGTCCCCACCCTGGCTGGGCTGTGGCCGGCCGAGGCGCTGGATAATATCCGCCTGCTTATCGTCGGCGGCGAAGCCTGTTCCCAAGACTTGGTGGACCGCTTGGCCACCGAGGACCGCGAGATGTGGAATACCTACGGCCCCACGGAGGCCACCGTCGTCGCCTGTGCGCAACGGATGATTCCAGGGCGCGCGGTTTCGATCGGTTTGCCGCTGAATGGGTGGGATTTGGTGGTCATCGATAAGCAGGGCCGCCCGGTAGCCCTGGGTGAAACCGGTGAATTGGTCATCGGTGGCGTGGGCCTGGCAAGCTACCTGGATCCGGAAAAGGACGCGGAGAAATACGCACCACTGGAGTCCATGGGTTGGCAGCGCGCCTACCGCACCGGCGACCACGTGCGCTTGGAAGAAGATGGCCTGTACTTCGTGGGCCGCGTGGACGACCAGGTAAAAATCGGCGGGCGCCGCATCGAGCTGGGCGAGGTCGACGCGAACGTCGCCGCGCTGGATAACGTCTATAATTCCGCCGTGGCCGTGCAAAAGACCCCAGGCGGCGAGTCCGTGCTGGTGGGCTATGTCTCGCTGGACGATGAATCGCGCGGCTTTAACCACGGTGTAGCCCACGAGCGCCTGGCCGAAACCATGCCGGCCGCCCTGGTCCCGCGCATCTGCGTGATGGATGAGCTGCCCGTGCGCACCTCTGGCAAGGTGGATAAGAAGGCGCTGCCGTGGCCGCTGCCCGGCGTCGGCGTGGCATCGACCACGCTGACTGAAACCGAAAAGTGGCTGGCAGAACTCTGGGTCGAGACCCTCGGCATATCGGTGGAAGACGAAAACGCCGATTTCTTCGACCTTGGCGGAACCTCCCTAGCCGCAGCGACGCTAGTAGGCCACATTCGCGAGCGCTACCCCACCGTGGCCGTGCGCGATCTTTATGACCACCCGCGGCTCGGCTCACTCGCGGAGCTCATCGCCGGTGCGGAACCGCGGCCCACCGCGGAACAGCAGGCACCGCTGCGCGAGGTCACCCCGGTGGGTACTAAGACCAGGTTGGTACAAACGCTCATTCAACTTCCCGCCATGGCCTTGACTGCCACGAGCTGGCTGGCTTGGCTCATGCTGGGCTCTACCGCAGCCTCCGCGCTGGGCGTGGAGTGGGCGCAGTCCTTTCCGTGGTGGGCGGTCATCGCGCTCGTCCTTATCTTTGCCACACCGCTGGGGCGCATCCCCCTCGGCGGCTTTGGCGCGCGCCTGATTACCGCGGGCATCACGCCTGGCGATTACCCACGCGGTGGGTCTACCCACCTGCGCATCTGGGCCGCTGAACGATGGGCCGATGCCTCCGGTTCGCGCTCCATTGCGGGTGCTACCTGGGTCAATAACTATGCCCGCGCCCTAGGGGTAAAAATGAAGCGCGGGGTGGATCTACACTCTCTACCGCCGGTAACGGGCCTGCTCACCTTGGGCAAGCACGCCGCAGTGGAACCGGAGGTCGATCTCACCGGCTACTGGCTCGACGGCGACGTGCTCCACGTCGGCGCCATCGATATCAAGGAAGGCGCCCGCGTGGGCGCGCGCTCCACGCTGCTGCCCGGCACCGTGGTGGGCAAGTACGCCCACGTGGAGGCGGGTTCCACCGTCACCGGCCGCAAGAAGATCAAGGACGGCCAGCGCTGGTCCGGTTCACCCGCCAAGAAGGTGGGCCGCTCCAAGCACCGCTTCCCATCTAAGCCGCCCAAGCGCCGCCCCTGGTGGGTGGCCATTTATGGTGCTACCTCCCTCTTCTTGGCAGCCCAGCCGCTTATCGCGCTTGTCATTGCCGCAATCGTGGATCTGGTGCTGGTTCACGCCACGTCTGGCAATCGCTATATCGGCACAGTCCTCTTCGCTCCCCTCGCGGCGCTCGTGGCCTTCGCCACCTATATGCTGCAGACCTGGCTGGGGGTGCGCGTGCTGTCTATCGGGATATCGCCGGGCGTAAACCCGGTGCGCTCTGCAGCCGGCTGGCGCCTATGGGCCATCGAGCGCCTCATGGATGAGGCCCGCACGCAGCTCTTCCCGCTGTACGCCTCGCAGCTCACCCCGCGGTGGCTGCGCGCCTTGGGTGCGCGCATTGGCAAGGACGTGGAGATTTCCACCGCCGTGATGATCCCCGCGCTCACGGACGTCAAAGACGGCGCCTTCCTTGCCGATGACACCATGATCGGCGGCTACGAGCTCGGCGGCGGCTGGATTCACTCCGGCGAGGCCAAGGTGGGCAAGCGCTCCTTCGTGGGCAACTCCGGCATCACCGCACCTGGGCGCAAGCTTTCCAAGAACTCGCTGGTCGCCGTGCTGTCCTCCACCCCGAAGAAGACCAAGTCCGGCGCCAACTGGTGGGGCTCCCCGCCAGAGCGCATGCGGCGTGTTGCCGCGCAGGTCGATGCCCCCGCCGAGTCCGCCGAGGCCCTGACCTATAACCCGGGTTTTAAGCTCAAGGCCGCCCGCGGCATCGTGGAGACCATGCGCCTGCTCGCGCCGATGTTCTCGGCCATGCTGCTCGCCGCCACCCTGGGGACGCTGTATTACCTGCTTGCCGATGTCGGCTTCCCCACCACCTGGGCCCTTTCCGGCCTCGTGCTCATGGCGATGGGCGCTATCGCCATGGCTGTGACCATCGCCGTGAAGTGGATCTGCGTGGGCACCCACAGCGCGGCCGACCACCCGCTGTGGAGCGCCTTCGTCTGGCTCAACGAGTTGCAAGACACCTTCGTAGAGGTCGTCGCCGCCCCGTGGTTCTTCCAGCACACCTACGGCACAGGAGAGATCAACCTGGGTCTGCGGGGGCTGGGCGTGGACATTGGCAAGGGCGCCTGGATCGATTCCTATTGGTTCCCCGAAACCGATCTCTGCCACGTCGGTGCCGGCGCCTCCGTGGGCCCTGGCACCGTGGTGCAGACCCACCTATTCCAAGACCGCGTGATGAGCCTGGATACCGTCACCATCGAGGCCGGCTCCACGCTCGCCTCCCACTCGGTGGCGCTACCCGCCTCGCTCATTGGTAAGTCCAGCACCGTCGGCCCCGGCTCGCTGGTCATGCGCGGTGACCGCGTCCCCGCCAATGCCACCTGGCAGGGCAACCCCATTGAGCCGTGGGGATAGCCCACACCTCAAGCCGGGGTTCTTTTAAGGGCGAGGTCAAAACACTTCGAATAGGAGTAAAATTAATCTTGCGCCGAGACTTGGGTGAAACCCCACCACCTCGACGCATGGCTGCGGATAACATCCGCTATCCCAAATGAGCGCATTGTTAGCAATTGCGCATACAAACTTGATTGGCCTTCTTTGCACTTCAGACGCAGAGGAGGCCAATCTTTTTATTTCTGGCCGAAGGTAAGGATTAAACAACAGATTTTGTGAGCTAAGGAGCAGGCGTGTACCGAGCTTTCGACGTAAACACTGTTCATCCTGTCTGAATAGTGTCAGTAAATGAACTTGTGGCTTCTTCATCTCGCCTTTTTGATCCCACGGTATGGCTATGTCTTTGATACACGGTGAGCTGGTTAATCGTTCCGGTTCCTACAAACCAACTACGATGTCCTATTTGCGGTTTGCACATAAAGAAGGTGGACAAGTTCCAAAAGCAATGCCAGATGACGGGACAATTTCACCAAGTGAGAAAACTTCAGTGCACGCTAACGAGTTGACCACCGCCGCCCCAGGATTTCCGAGCTTTCTTCCGCTGCAAGGCATCTACGACATCGCTGACACCATGCCCGCCAGCAAGGGGAAATTCCAAAACAAGACCAGACTGTTCAACAGGTTCAGAGACCTGCTTCACGTTTCTAGTGTCCGATGCGAATCAAAATGGAGCTGATGTAGTCTCAACTACTAGTAATGTCCGTTTGAATCTACAACATAGGTGTCGTATGGCAACGGTGATTAAAATTGATAACAGGCAAGTTATCCAAAAGGATGACCGCCTCGTCGTGAAACTGCCTAGAAGGGTAGCCCCATCCAATATGAGACCTTTCCTTGCCGTGGCATCCGACGATAATTTGTATTGGTGTAAGGAAATACAGAATCCCGATGGCTATGAGTCAATTATCAACGAAATTGTTGGTTCAGAAATAGGAAAAGTCATCGGCGCACCAGTGCGAGATTGGAAAATATTACAGGTTCCAGCAGAATTGGACAGGGCACGCGTTGAGAAATCCAAGACCTTACACAAGGGGCCCGTATTCGGCACGCTCGATATTCACGAAGGTGAAGTCGATCTGATGGATCGTGGTATTAGTTTCATCGATTGCGATGGAAATTATCAGAGAGTCCCTAAACTCATCGCTCTTTGGCTTCTGTGCAACGCCCAAGATCTGCAAGTTATTTTTGACCATTCAGATGAGTCTAGAGTCTACTCCATTGACCATGGACTTTGGTTCGGATCAGAACAACAAATGTGGGAACTAGCTCCAGCTGACATGAGGGCGGGTCAGGTCGATTTGCCAGGATTAACTATGCCCATTCCGGCAGCGGAATGGGATAAAGCTATCGAAAAAGTAGAAGACTTAAGTCTAGGGGCTTTTTCGGACATTATGAGCGTATTCCCAAACGAGTGGTCTGTGAAACCAGAGGAAGTTGATCAGTTGCTTAAATACGCAATTGGAAGGAAACCGTACACAATTAAGCGATTAACCGATCTGAAAAAGCGGCAAGAAAGAAGAGCCTAAAATGAAAATCAAGTATTGGACCGTCCAATTTCGGCCACACCCTGTAGGCTTAACTGTGTACGGAATCGCGGTTGTTGCTCATGACCCAGTCACTGGAAAATTTGCCTACAAAAAGGTCACTAATCAAACTCTCAATATTCCGAAACATCAAGGACAAGAGTCAGCACAAAGCCTCTTGGATGTTTTCCTAGGAAGTATAGACGCACTTCAGGCCCAATCAAATACACTCGAAATCTCCGAAAGGTTAGATTTAGGTGCATATTTAAACTGGTCCTCCCGGAACTTCAATAACGCTCTACTAGTCGAGGGTCCTTTCGATGTTGAGGATTCATCTTTAGAAGCTGCGTTGGATCTCTTGTGGAGATTTCTACTGGAGCCACAGCGAATAGAAGGTTCCCGAAAGAAGAAAAGCATAGTTAAAGAGATAGCTCTATGCGAGTATCGAAAGAAGCCATTGCTAGCGGAAAAAGTCTACGCTAAAGCTAGGCTCAAATCCTCTGGCCGCGAAAAGAAAATGGATATAGTCGTTAGCGACAGTGACAACGTGTATGAGCTTGGTTCCGCTTTTAACTTCAACGCGACTCCAGATGCCAACAAGCAAAATGCGACTGACTCTTGGACATATCGTATTTCTGAGTTACGGAGAAGGGGTGGTCGTCTAAGCCTTTTAGGAAAAGAAGATTCCATTGAGGTTAGATCCGATGTCCCTGTTGTCGCACTCTATTATCCACCAAATGAAGGCAGGGAGCGAGAATATTTCGAGGAATGTAAAAAAGATTGGAAACGACTGGAAGTTGAAGCGATTCCAATAAAAAAAGTTGCATCACACGCAGACGCTTTAGCCCAGAGACTAGCTGGGTAAATTATCAAATCCTATCCTATAATTTACTCGGCCATAAATTATGCCTCCAACTTAGTGTTGGAGGCGTTTGCTGCTTTTATGATTCTCTTCTCCAACGTAGGCAACGCATTTACCACTTACCCTATTCGCTCGTTCAAGGGGGAGCCCAAGGCCACATTGTTAACTGAAAGACCCCTCCTCAGCCAAGCCGCTGAACGGTTGACCATCACGAGGAGGGGAATACGAAAATAAGGTTATCCGGGCCAAGCAGCTTAAGCAACCGCTTGTAGCCCGGCCCACCCTAGCTTCTATACATGGCGGTCCAGCCAGTCCACAACGGTATCGAGGGCCTGATCAGCGGCTGGCTCGTTAAATACCTCGTGCTTCTGGCCCTCCCAGTTGATGTATTCCACATCATCAGAGGAAATGGAATTGTACCAGTCTTGGGAGAAGTACGGCGGAACAATGCCGTCCTTGGTGCCGTGCATGATAAGGGTCGGCGCGGTGAACAGGTCCGCATTGACGGCATCAAAGGTAGCAATAGCACCCAGCTGCAGCGCGGTACCGGCGCTGGTCTTTTGCGCGATGAGCGGGCTGGTAGCGTACTCGTCCTTGACGGCCTGGCTGGTAGAAATGCCCTCCGTGAAGGGGTTCGACAGCATAACCTTCTTGGAAAGCTCCGGCGACTGCGCACCAATGTGGGTCCGGTGCGGGATCAGGTTCTGCGCGTAGTTGGCGTTAAAGCTGGTGATATCCGCCAGCGGCAAGCGCTCGAACAGGGTGGGGTCGAGCTGCTTTTGCACCTCAGAAATCTCTTCTGGCGTGATGGTCTGTCCGGTTGCCTTCTTGCCGGACAGGTTCAACGGCGCACCGCCACCGTTGGTGATGATGCCATCGACCTTGCCAGGCTCACGGATGCCATACGCCTGCACGGTCAGCGAGCCCATGGAGTGGCCCAACAGGAAGGTCTTTACATCGGGGTGCTCGCCCTTGGCTATATCGACGACGCGGTCGAAGTCATTGAGGATGTACTGGAAGTTATCAATATGTCCCAGCGGCGTACTGCCGGACGCAGACTTGCCGTGTCCACGGTGGTCCAGGCGGTAGACATTGTATCCAGCATCCAGCAGGCGCTTAGCCACGTAGTCATAGCGACCAGAGTGTTCAGAGACACCGTGTGCCAACACGACATTGCCGCGCGGCTTTTCTACCAACTGTTTGCGGTAGTAAATCTTCACGCCTTCGCCATCGTGGCTATCAAAATAGCCGTCTTCATCGGCGATCTGTTTATCAGACACCGTCGAGCGGCCAAGCACGTCGGTCTTATCGGCTGCTGCCTCAGCGGCTGGTTCGCCGCCACCGGCAAATGCGGTAGCAGTAAGCGTTCCCGATACTGCAATCGGTGCCATGGATACAGCGGTAGCGGTAGCCAAGACGCACAGTTTCTTCCTTATCATGTACATACTCCTTAGATGTGGGTTATACCACGCATACGGGCAAGATGACTCTTAGGTCACCCTAATAGTAGTTTCCCGGGGAACGTAACTCAAAAAGTTTTTATTTATAGCTACAGATTCCCTAATAAATATCCGTATAAGTCAGGTCCTCGCCACAGCTACGATTCAGCCGTAAAAACCACAGACACAGCAAAGCGGGAAGACCGATTATTACGTTCTTCCCGCTACAAAAGGCGCTAAGACTTAAAGCTACTAATCACCAATCTGGTCGCGCCCACGCTTAACAATGTTCGAGTCCGGCTCCCCTACCAACTCATGATCCTTGTTGGTGTACTCGAACTTCGAGAGCACATAGCGCATCGCGTTGACGCGTGCACGCTTCTTGTCATTGGACTTGATGGTAATCCACGGCGATTCTTCCGTATCCGTATAGCGGAACTGCTCTTCCTTCGCGCGCGTGTAGTCATCCCACTTATCCAGGGAAGCCAGGTCCATTGGCGAAAGCTTCCACTGGCGCACTGGGTCAATCTGGCGGATGGCAAAGCGCGTGCGCTGTTCCTTCCTAGTAACCGAGAACCACAGCTTGGTCAGCGAGATACCCGATCCTAAGAGCATATTTTCTAGCATGGGGACCTCACGCAGGAACTCTGCGTGCTGGGACTCTGTACAAAAGCCCATGACCCGTTCCACGCCGGAACGGTTGTACCAGGAGCGGTCAAAGAATACGATCTCTCCTGCGGCGGGAAAATGCTCGATATAGCGCTGGAAGTACCACGACGTGGATTCGCGCGGTGACGGCTTCTCCAAAGCCACGGTGCGCGCACCACGGGGGTTCAGGTGCTCATTAAAGCGCTTGATAGTGCCACCCTTGCCGGCAGCATCACGGCCCTCAAATAGGATGATATGGCGCTGACCGGTTTCCTTAGTCCAGTTCTGCCATTTCAAAAGCTCAATCTGCAACGAGCGCTTAATAGTGTCGTATTCATCACGCGTCATGCGCTCGTCATAAGGATAATTCTCACGCCACGTCTCCACGGGAGAACCATCCGGCATGATCAGCGACGGATCGTCTTCATCCGCTCCATCGACGACAAAGCCGTCCGTCTTTGCAAGGTCAATCTCAGGGAGTTCGTCGTCTTTAATATCAGCCATGCACTTAGTGTAACCCGTTCGATGGCTTCTAGCGCGCCAAAAGGCAACGCCGCCCCTGCATACAGGTATATAAAACAGAAAACGAAAAATGACCTGCCCCAAACGGGACAGGTCATTCTACTTCAGGAGCTTTATAAGCTCACTTTAGAAGGCTGTTCTTACTGGAACATGCCGAGCAGCTTGGAAGCAGCGTCAGCGATGTTCAAGAACGGTTCGAACGCCTTGTAGATAGCCTCACCGAAGGTGTAGAGGTTAGAAGCAAAGGAAGAAAGTTGCTCTTGCATTGTGTCTCCTTAAAAAGAATTAAATTAGAATTCGTATACGTTCTGGTGGCTGGAACCAGCGAAGAGCGGGAAGTTGGAGCTTACCGCACCGAAGCTCTCCTTACCAGTGGTGACGAGGGAGTGAACAGCCTCGACAATGTTGTGCCACTGGGTCCAAGTGGTAACGAAGTTGTCCAGGTGCATCTGGATGGTGGAGAGATCCATAATTGAACTCCTAAAGTATGTCCGAAGCTTTCTGCCCCGGAGGGGTTTGCAGTTTGCAGACACCCTCAGTGGGCGTCACAAGAGATATTTTGGCACAACTTCGATTGAAAGCAAGTCCACTTCGCGGAAAATTTTCGCCTTTTTCGACTTGCACTGAAATGGTCCTGTTTTTTATATAGATACGCGATGGAATTTATGACGTCCAGACAAAGCTGTGAGCTGCGGTTTTAGTATTCCCGCACCGCGATTTAGTTAATTTCGGGTGAACACTGTAACACCCGAGGGTGCAAATACCGATATACATAACTCTCTAATGTCTGTAGACGCAGCCAAAATTTTCTTGCGCCTATCGCCCGCTCCAGTACCCACATCGGGGGGGTATTGTGACGTATGTGGCTGATGTTATCAGGTAAGGGGACACTTATTTAGCCTCAGTCACCTAGTTTTCGGCGCTCCATGAAGAAGCTGTCATGACTCAAGAAAGACGCCAATGACTAGCATTTTCGTCGTTTATGCCGCGATTCAACGAAATTTCATCGTTGCAGTAACACGACAAGCGCACAGAATGCCTTAGACACGCCGAAGCGCCCCACCATTGTGCGGTATATGCACATTGAAGGGGCGCATTGACACTTACCGTGCCTCCGCTAAGGCCTTGACACGTATACCTCTTATATCGCCTGAGAGGCGTATATAAGGGCTATACGGCAGGCTTTCTAGGCTCTTAGCCTAGAAGCCCATGCCGCCCATAGCGTCAGCGTCAGGCATAGCGTTATTGGAGCCGGCAGGCTCTGGCTTATCAGCCACAACGGCCTCGGTGGTCAGGAACAGTGCAGCAATGGATGCAGCGTTCTGCAGTGCGGAGCGGGTGACCTTAACCGGGTCGTTGATGCCGGATTCCATGAGGTTGACGTACTCACCGGTGGCGGCATTGAGGCCCTCGCCGGCGGGCAGGCCGGAGACTTTGTCGGCCACGACGCCAGGCTCGAGGCCAGCGTTGTGAGCGATCTGCTTCAGCGGTGCAGACAGTGCCTCGCGGACGATCTTTACACCGGTTGCCTCATCGCCTTCGGCCTCGATGGAGTCAAGAACGGAAGCGGCCTGCAGCAGGGCAACGCCACCGCCGGCAACGATGCCTTCTTCCACGGCTGCCTTGGCGTTACGCACGGCATCCTCGATGCGGTGCTTGCGCTCCTTGAGCTCAACCTCGGTGGCGGCACCGACCTTGAGCACGGCCACGCCGCCGGAGAGCTTAGCCAGGCGCTCCTGCAGCTTCTCGCGGTCGTAATCGGAATCGGAGTTCTCGATCTCGGCGCGGATCTGCTTGATGCGGCCATCGATCTGCTCCTGGGTGCCAGCGCCCTGGACGATGGTGGTCTCATCCTTGGTCACAACGACCTTGCGTGCCTGGCCCAGGTACTCGAGCTCGGCGGTCTCAAGGGAGAGGCCGACCTCTTCGGAGATGACCTGGCCGCCGGTCAGGATGGCCATGTCCTGCAGGGTAGCCTTGCGCCGGTCACCGAAGCCCGGAGCCTTCACAGCAACGGACTTGAAGGTGCCGCGGATCTTGTTGACCACGAGGGTGGACAGGGCTTCGCCCTCAACATCCTCAGCAATGATCAGCAGCGGCTTGCCGGACTGCATGACCTTCTCCAGCAGCGGGACGAGGTCCTTGATATTGGAGATCTTGGAGGAAACCAGCAGGATGTACGGATCCTCCAGGACTGCCTCCTGGCGCTCCATATCGGTGGCGAAGTAGCCGGAGATGTAGCCCTTATCAAAACGCATGCCCTCGGTAACCTCGAGGTCTACGCCGAAGGTATTGGACTCTTCCACGGTGATAACGGAGTCCTTGTTTACGGAACCGTTGCCCACGGTGTACATAGCCTCGGCGATCTTCTCACCGATTGCTGGGTCCGCAGCGGAAATGCCAGCGGTGGTAGCGATCTGCTCCTGGGTTTCTACTTCCTTAGCGGAAGACAGCAGGGAGTCCACAACCTTCTTGGTTGCGGTCTCGATGCCGCGCTTGATGCCCATGGGGTTGGAACCAGCGGCTACGTTGCGCAAGCCCTCGCGGACGAGTGCCTGTGCCAAAACGGTTGCGGTGGTGGTGCCGTCGCCGGCGACGTCATCGGTCTTCTTGGCAACTTCCTTGACCAGCTCGGCGCCGATCTTCTCGTAAGCATCCTCGAGTTCGATTTCGCGAGCGATGGAAACGCCGTCATTAGTAATGGTCGGTGCGCCCCAGGACTTTTCCAGGACGACGTTGCGGCCCTTGGGGCCGAGGGTGACCTTGACTGCGTCAGCCAGAGTATTCAGGCCGCGCTCAAGGCCGCGGCGGGCCTCTTCATCAAAAGCGATAATCTTTGCCATAGTGTTTGTGCTCCTTGGATTTATTGAGGACGACACTCACGTCTTTCTCGCTGCGGACGCCCGCGACGGCATGGCTGGTGAGTGTGGACCAACCTCAACCACAACGATGGAGATTTATCTAGCACTCATTCTGTGCGAGTGCTAACGACTATTCTGGCACTCTCCTACCCCGACTGCAAGGTGCAACGCGCTTGCCTCTAGCGATCTGGCACCTCCCGCAGAGGCACCAGATGCATGCGTACATATCCGTATATATAAGGAGTGACCCGATGAGGGCCACGCGTAAACGGGACTAGCGATTGTCCGCTCGGGCCTTGTCAGGGGTCTCGGTCTGCTCAGGGGCTTGCACCTTGCGCGCGGTCCAGCGGTAGATGAAGCTGAGCGCGGCGATAAATAGCACGATGCCGAGCACCGTCGCGGAAGTACCGCCGGAAAAGACCTCCAGCGGGCTATCCCCGCCGGAAGCGGCGATGATGGCGGCGTTGACCACACCGAAGAGGGACTCGCCCACGATGAGGCCGGTGGCCAACAGCGTGCCCATGCGCTTGGCAAACTCCGGGCGGGATTGCCGTGCGGCCCACTTGTTATAGAAGGTACCCAAGATAGCGCCGATGGGAATGACGATGGTTAGTGCTGCGGGTAGGTACATGCCCATGCCGGCGGCCAGCGGAGACAACGAGCCCTTGGAGGTGAACTTGTGCAGGCACTCGTCCACGATAATGAGGACGGCGCCAATTCCCATGCCGGTAAAGATAAGGCTCCAGTTCAGCGAGTTTTCAAAAATGCCGGAGGCCACCGAGGACATCAGGGCGGCCTGTGGGGCGGCAAGGGCATCCTCGCCGGCACCTTCCATGCCCTGGAAGCCGAAGCCGGTGAGCATGAGCTGCAAAATGGGCGGGATGACTAGGGAGCCGAAGACCACGCCTATGATCAGCGCCACCTGCTGTTTCCACGGGGTAGCGCCAACCAGCTGGCCGGTCTTTAAATCCTGCAGGTTGTCATTGGAGATGGTGGCGATGCCAAAGACAATGGCGGCGGTAAATAGCGTATAGGCCACCAGGGAGAGCGGCTCTGCGCTGGTGCCGCGGGTTACGGCCGCGATAACCAGCGAGGCGGTAAGCACAGCGATGACACCGATGGAAGAAATGGGCGAATTAGACGCACCAATCAAGCCGGCCATGTAACCACAGACGGAGGCGATGATCAGGCCGACAAGCAGGGTAAAGAGTACGGAGACGGTAATGAGCACCACCATGTGGTCATGGATATCGGTACCCTGCACGAAGTCCCAGAGCAAGAGCGCGATGGGAACCATCAGCACCACGATGGTGGTTACCACATAAGGGAAGGGAATATCGCGCTCGGTGACATCGACCGTGCCGCCGGATTTGCGGGTCCGCGATGAGGCCAAGGACTGGCGGATGCCCACGGTAATCGGCCCGGCGATCTTGATGAGCGTCCAGATGGCGGCAATGGCCATGGTGCCCACGCCGATGAAGCGGATGTCATCGGCGAAGGTGGTATCGACGACATCGGCAAGCGCGGCAGCAGGCCCCACATCACCCGTGGTGCGGATGGGCAGCAAGACGAAGTAGGAGATGACCACGCCGACCAGCATCGCAATACCCACCGGCAGGCCCACCAGGTGGCCGACGCCAATGAGAGCGGTGGACAGGCTCGCGCCCAGCGTGGTGGCACCGGAGCCGAGCTTGAAATAGGTAGAAACCTCAGCGGCCGCGGCCTTCATCGAGGTCAATAGTGCCATCGCGGCGGAGACCAAGCCGCCGACGACGATAACGCGCAAGCCCTTGGCATTCTCCCCGTGACTGGCGCCATCGCCAGTCTCATCGCCGACCCGGAGGACCTCCGCGGCGGCAACGCCTTCCGGATAAGGGAGATCGGAGCCGGTGACCAGCGCGCGGCGCAGCGGGATGGAATACATCACGCCCAGCACTCCGCCGATGATGCAGACCCCTGCGGTTTTGAAAAATCCGAAGCCCTGCCAATAGCCCACCATGACCAGGCCGGGCAGGACGAAGATGATGGCGGACAACGTGCCTGCGGCCGAGGCAATGGTCTGCACGATGTTGTTTTCTTTGATGTTGTGCCCGGTAAACCGACGCAGCACCGCCATAGAAATCACGGCGGCGGGAATAGAGGTGGCAAACGTCAGGCCCACCTTCAGGCCCAGGTAGACGTTGGCGGCGGTAAAAATGAGGGTAATCAGGCCACCGATGATGACTCCGCGCAGGGTCAACTCGGGCAGACTGGCCTGCGAACCGGCGGCGGGAGCTTGCGTAGACGCCATGCCAGGTCCTTTCTAGTATTGCTTCACTGTTTTTAATCTCAACCATCTTCGCGTCGGCCACCGGAAGGTACCTGGCGGGAAGATGGGGAAAATTCTAGGCCACCGCCGCCCCGTGTACCTATTCCATTTAATTTATGGCTTACTTTATGGCCCGCGCACGGCAGGGTACCGTAGGGTGCATGACAAATATCATTGACAGCGTACGCAGTGACCGCAACACCATCTTCCGCCAGCTCAGCGAGCTCGTGGCATTCAATTCCGTCCACAATGAGCCAGGCTTGGAAGACCAGGCCCAGGGTGCTAGCCAGTGGGTAAAGGCCGCGCTGGAAGAGGCCGGGGCAACGGTAGAAACCATCACCACTGCGGATGGTTCCACCGCCATTCTGGGCGAGCGCAAGGGTGAGGAGGGCGCCAAGACCGTCCTGTTGTACTCGCACTACGATGTCGTGCCCGCCGGAGACCGCACGGCGTGGGAGTCCGATCCCTTCACCCTGACCGAGCGCGCCGATGCCGAGGGCACCACCCGCTGGTACGGCCGCGGCGCGGCGGACTGCAAGGGCAATGTGGCCATGCACCTGGCGGCCCTGCGTGCACTGGAGGCCAATGGCGGCACCAAGGTGAACCTGAAGTACCTCATCGAAGGCTCTGAAGAGCGCGGCGGCGAAGGCCTGTCCCAGCTCATCAAGGACCGCCCAGAGCTTTTCGCTGCCGATGCCATCCTGATCGCGGATGCCGGCAATGCCGCCGTGGGCCAACCCACCTTGACCACCTCCCTGCGCGGCGGTGCGCAGATTGAGGTTGAGGTCAATACCCTGGCCGCACCTGTGCACTCCGGCCAATTCGGCGGCGCGGCCCCGGATGCGGTGAAGGCGCTGATGCGCACGCTGGATTCGCTCACGGATGAGTACGGCCGCACCACCATCGATGGCGTGGATACCAGCGCCCACTGGCAGGGCCAGGAATACCCGGCCGAGGCCTTCCGCGGCGATGCGCAGCTGCTCGAGGGCACCGAGATCATGGGGTCCAAGGACCCAGAGGGCGCTACCCCGGTGGCGGATATGGTGTGGTCCCGCCCGGCCATTTCCGTAACCGGCTTTACCTCTACCCCGGTGGCTGAGGCCGTCAACGCCGTTCCCGCTACCGCGGCGGCCAAGCTGAATCTGCGCGTTCCAGCAGGCACCGATGCCCGCGCCATCGGCGAGGCCGTCTGCGAGCACGTGAAGAACCACGCCCCGTGGGGCGCGCACGTCAAGGCTGAGGTCGTGGAGGCCAATGCCGGTTTCTCTACCGACCCGGAAAAGCCCGCCGTGGCACTATTGGGACAGTGCCTCTCCGAGGCCTACGGCAAGGACACCGCGGCACAGGGCATGGGCGGTTCCATCCCGCTAACCACCGAGCTGCAGGAGGCACACCCCAACGCGGAAATCGCCCTCTACGGCGTGGAAGAGCCCAAGTGCACCATCCACTCCGCCAATGAGTCCGTCGATCCCACCGAGATCGAGCACGTCGCCGCCGCAGAGGCTCTTTTCTTGCAGCGCTACGCTTAAAAAGCGCGCAACGGCGGCATATAATACTGTGCACGAAAAGTAATCTTTCGAAGTTGTGGAAAAACCGGTAAACTTTTGACGAGTTGACCCCGTTTCCGGCCACGCTACTTGCACAAGTGGGACAGTTCGCACTCGGCCGAGTGCGAACTGTCTTGGCGTGTATATGCTCCCGGCGCATATGCCCCACGCACCACGGCACCGAGGGTCTGAGAACTTGACACAACCTAAGGAGCGCAGATTCCAACGTGCTAATACTTCTGGGTGCCCTCATCGTTGCCACCGTGGTTGCACCGCTGCTCATTATGAATGTGGGCCGCCCAGCCTTTGGTTTATTGGCAATAGTTCCCGGTGTCGGTTTCGTGTGGACCCTCGCGCATTTTGCCCGGGGCACTTTCCGTGACGGCGGCACGCTGAATTACACCATCGAGTGGATGCCGGCCGCGCACCTCGCCGTGGATCTGCGCATGGATGCCCTAGGCGGGCTCTTTAGCCTCATCATCTTAGGCATGGGCGCTCTGGTCCTGCTGTATTGCTGGGGCTATTTCGATTCCACGCGCCGCCGCCTTGCCATGTTCGCCGGCCAAATGGTGGGCTTTGCCACCGCCATGTTTGGGCTTGTGGCCTCCGATAGCCTGCTACTCATGTACGTCTTCTGGGAGATCACCTCCCTCTTGTCGTACCTGTTGGTCAGCTACTATGCCGAGCGCGCCTCTTCGCGCCGCGCCGCGCAGCAAGCCCTGATGGTCACCGTCTTGGGTGGCCTGTCCATGCTGATGGGCATCTGCCTGCTCGGCCGGCAGACCGGGGCGTGGACGTTTAGTGAAATCCACGCCTACGATCACTTCCCCCAAACGCCATACGTCACCGTCGCCATCGTGCTCATCCTGGTCGGCGCGCTGACCAAATCCGCCATCGTGCCGGCGCACTTCTGGCTGCCGGGTGCTATGGCAGCGCCAACGCCGGTCTCGGCGTACCTGCACTCCGCGGCCATGGTTAAGGCCGGAATCTACCTGGTCGCGCGCCTGGCACCGGATATGTACGAGGTAGCCACCTGGCACCTCGTGGTCATTTCCTTGGGCGTGTTTACCATGCTGCTCGGCGGCTGGATGGCGCTGAAGCAAAAGGACCTCAAGCTCATTTTGGCCTATGGCACGGTCTCCCAGCTGGGCTTTATTACCTCCATCGTGGCGGTTGGCTCCCGGGAGGCCATGCAGGCGGGCCTGGCGCTGACCTTTGCCCACTCGCTCTTTAAGGCCGCACTGTTCATGGTGGTAGGTGCCATCGATCACTGCTCCGGCACGCGCGATATTACGAAGCTATCTGGCCTTGGGCGCAGGCAGCCCTTCCTCTACGGCATCGCGGTAATCTCCGCCCTGTCCATGGCGGGTGTTCCCCCGCTCTTTGGCTTCGTATCCAAGGAGGCCGTGCTGGAATCCACCATGCACGAAGAACTACTCATTGGCATGCCGCGCAATATGATCCTGGTGGCCTATGTGGCAGGTTCCATCCTCACCATGGCCTATGCCCTGCGCTTTTTGTGGGGTGCCTTTGCCTCCAAGAATCTCCCTGACGATAAGGACGGCGTCTCTAAGGCCGTAGCCACGATGCACAAGGTCAACGTGGGCCTGTGGCTCGCCCCGGCAGTGCTCACCGCGCTGACCATCGCGCTCGGCCTTGCGCCGCAGGCGCTCTCGGCGGCCATCGATCAGCACCTCGATTCCACCTTCGGGGCAGGCGAGCACCACGGCCTGGCCCTCTGGCACGGGTGGTCGGTGACCTTGGGTGTCTCCGCCATCATCATCGTGGCCGGCATCATCGTCCACTGGCGCCGCCAGGTGCTGGAGCAATGGCAGTTTGCGCACCCCGCGCTTGGCGATGCCGACGCCGTCTACGACAAGGTCATTTCCACCCTGCGCAAGCTCTCCCTGCGCACCACGGCCGTGACCCAGCGCGGTTCGTTGCAGCTCAACCTGACCGTCATCTTCGCCACCCTCATGGTGCTGCCGCTGACCATGCTGATTACCGGTGATCTCACGGATATCCGCATGGTGGTTGCAGAAAATCCCTGGCAGATTGTCGCCGCCATCATCATGATGGTGGCCGCCATCGCCGCCACGGTGACCGATAACCGTTTGTCTGCCGTCATCATCGTCGGCATTACCGGTTATTCCCTGTCCTTCGTCTTTGCCATCCACGGCGCCCCGGACTTGGCGCTGACCCAGCTGCTGACGGAAACCATCATCATGGTGCTATTCATGCTGGTGCTGCGCCGCATCCCGGCATCTACCGAGTGGAAGCAGGACCCGAAGATGGGCCGCCTGCGCGCGTGGCTCTCCGTCGGCACCGGCCTGACCGTCACCATCGTGGCGATGTTCGCCATCAACGCGCGCTCTGCCGAGCCCATCTCGCAGTACATGCCGGAGCTGGCCAAGGAGATTGGTCACGGTGCCAATGCCGTCAACGTCTTGCTGGTGGACCTGCGCGCCTGGGATACCTTTGGCGAGATCACGGTGATCATCATCGCCGCGCTCGGCGTGGCCTCCCTGATTTATCGCACCCAATCCTTCTCTAGGGACAGCCGCCGGCCAACCCTGCAGGTCACGGGCCGGCGCTGGCTGGCCGCGGGCGCGGAATCGGAGCAGGCGCTCAACCGCTCGCTGATGATCGACGTCTCCACCCGCGTGCTCTTCCCTTCCATGATGGCGCTGTCGTTCTACTTCTTCTTCGCCGGGCACAATGCGCCAGGCGGCGGCTTCGCCGGTGGCCTCGTGGCCGCGCTCGCGCTCATCCTGCGCTACTTGGCCGGTGGCCGCGCGGAGCTCGATGAGGCCCTGCCTATCGATGCCGGGCGCACCATGGGCGCAGGTCTCTCCTTCTCCGCCTTGGCGGTGGTGGTGCCGATGTTCTTTGGCCATCCGCCGCTTACCAGCGGATATACCTCGCCCGAGATCCCGCTTATCGGCGCGGTCTCGCTGCCTTCGGCGCTGGTCTTTGACCTTGGCGTCTACCTCATCGTCGTGGGGCTCACGCTCTACGTGCTCAGCTCGCTCGGCGCCAAGCTGGATGAGGAAGAAGAGATGCGTAAGCAGCGCGCCCGCGACCGCGCCCGCTCCCTTGCGCGGAAGAACCGGGAGCGCAGCACCAAGCAGAAGGCCCAACGGTCACAAAAACAAGAAAAGAAACAAGAAAAGGTACCGGCCGCAACGAGTCCCTCCGGCCCAGACTCCGGGGACAACGCAGGAAAGGAGAAATAAATGCAAGCCAACCTCTTCCTCCTGCTCGCCGCCGGAGTAATGGTTTCTGCGGGCATCTACCTCTTGCTCGACCGCGCCATGACCAAGATGCTGCTCGGGTTGCTCTTGCTGGGCAATGGCGCCAACCTCTTCATGCTGCAGGCCGGTGGCCCGGCGGGCTCACCGCCCATCGATGGCCGCGAGGCCCAGCCTTATGGCAGCGATATTGCGGACCCTCTTACCCAAGCGATGATTCTTACCGCCATCGTCATTTCCATGGCGCTGACGGCTTTCATCCTCACCTTGGCCTACCGCCAGTACCGCTACCGCACCGCCGACGTCATTGAAGATGACGCCGAAGACACCGCGATTGCCGCCAAGGCCTCCAAGCCCGGTAATGCCGCGGCGAGCGCAGACCATGATGCCTCCAATGACCCCGCCACCGGGCGGGCCACCAAGGAAGGCGATAATTTCGGCCCCGAATCCTTCGAGGAGCCAGTGAAGGGAGCCGAAGATGACTGAGCCATTCCACCAGGCGGCCGAGGCGATGTACCCGTATGTCGGCGCCCTCATCCCGCTGCCGGTTATCATCCCGGCCGTGGCCGCGGCGCTCTCGCTGCTTTTTGCCCGCATGCCTAATGTGCAGCGCCAGATCGCCTTTTTCTCCCTGCTGATTACGGCTGCGGTGAACGCGAGCCTGATCATAATAGTGGATTTCCATGGCATACAGACGCTGCAAATAGGCGGCTGGGATGCGCCGGTGGGCATCACCTTGGTGGCGGACCGGCTCTCCACGATGATCCTCTTTACCTCGTCTGTGGTGCTGTTCTCCGTCATTTGGTACGCCATTTCCCAGGGTGTGCGCGATGGCACCAAGGATGAACCGGTCGCGGTCTTCTTGCCCACCTACATGTTGCTGACCATGGGTGTGAATATCTCGTTCTTGGCCGGCGACTTGTTTAACCTGTACGTCGGCTTTGAGGTCTTCCTCGTCGCCTCGTACGTGCTGTTGACCTTGGGGGCATCGGCAGGCCGCGTGCGCGCCGGCGTGGGTTATGTGATGGTCTCGATGGCCTCATCCATGATCTTCCTGCTGGCGCTGGCATATGTCTATGCCTCCGTCGGCACCATGAACATGGCGCAGATTGGCCAGCGCATGCAGGACATCCCGGAGGGCACCCGCACAGCCATCTTCGCCACCTTGCTCGTGGCCTTTGGCATTAAGGCCGCGGTGGTGCCGCTGGCCGCCTGGCTGCCGGACTCCTACCCCACCGCGCCCTCGCTGGTGACGGCCGTGTTCGCCGGCCTGCTCACCAAGGTCGGTGTATACGCGATCATCCGCGCGCGCACGTCCATCTTTACCAATGGTGGCCTCGATACCGTGCTGATGTGGGTGGCGCTGGCCACCATGCTGGTGGGCATCCTGGGTGCCATCGCGCAGACCGATATTAAGCGTCTGCTGTCCTTTACCCTGGTCAGCCACATCGGTTATATGATTTTCGGCGTCTCCTTGGGCACCGCCCAGGGGCTATCCGGCGCCATTTTCTACGCCATCCACCACATTCTGGTGCAGACCGCGCTCTTCTTGGTCGTCGGCCTCATCGAGCGCCAAGCCGGTACGTCTTCGCTGCGGCGCCTGGGCTCGCTGATGTATTCCGCCCCTCTCATCGCCGTGCTGTATTTCATCCCGGCCATCAACCTGGGCGGCGTGCCGCCGTTCTCTGGTTTCTTGGGCAAGATCATCCTCATTCAGGCAGGTGCCAATGAAGGCTCCTGGCTGGCGTGGGTTCTCATCGGCGGCGCGCTGGTGACCTCGCTGCTCACCCTGTATGTCATGATGCTGGTCTGGGCCAAGGGCTTCCAGCGCGACCGCGCCGATGCTCCCGAGGGCAACGTCGCCCTGGCCCGCCCCGCCCCGCTTTCCGATATCACCGATGAGGTCGAGTTCTCCTCCCGCCAGGACGTCGGCCGGGTGCCATTCGGCATGCTGGGCGCCACCGCACTACTGGTCATCGCCTCGACCTCGATCACCTTCCTGGCCGGCCCGATTTCCGGGATTACCTCCCGCGCGGCCGAATCCGCGCAGGATACCTCCATTTATCAGTACGCCGTATTGGGCGAAAACGCCGATAACCCCACCCGGCACCTTGACCAGAAGGAGCGCTACGAAGGCGGCGCGGACTCCTACAAGGAGCGCAGCCACCTGTTGCCGGACCCCGGCCCGGCTCACGATCCGAAATCCGCCGCGCCGGAGACGTCGAGTGCGGAGACCCCGAGCGCAGAATCGTCGAGCTCGGGCACGCGGAGCTCGGAGACGTCAAGCAAGGATGCGCCGGGGAAATCGGGGGCATCGGAAAGCCCTACGCCAGTAAAGAAGGAGGCCCGCGATGACTAAGAGCCGCTTTGCCGGTGTGCGCTACCGTTTCCGGCCGTGGTTTACCGTCTGGATCACGGTCATGTGGTGCATGCTCATGGGCGAAATCACGGTAGGCAATGTGGTCGGCGGCCTCCTCGTCGCCCTGGTCATCGTCTTTGCCCTGCCGCTGCCGGCGATGCCCATTGCCGGCGTCGAGGTCGCGTGGGGCAAATTCTTCCGCTACATGCTCCGCTGGTTCTGGGAGCTGTTTTACGCCTCCCTCAAGGTGGGCTGGCTCGCCTCAAGGCCGCAGCCGCTGCCCAAGACCGCCATCCTGGAATTGCCGATGCGCCTAGAAAATGAGTTCATCCTCTCCCTTGCCGTGACGCTATATAACCTGCAGCCGGGTGGAACGGTGACGGATATTGACATCGCCAATCGCATGATCACCATCCACATCCTGGATGCCCGGGATGAGGCGCAGATCCAGCGCGAAATCGATGCCGTATCCCGCCTAGAATCTTCCATGATCGAGATCTTTGAAAGGAGCCACCCATAATGGATCCGCAGATCTATCACGCCATCCTGCTGGTTCCCGCATTCCTGCTGTGGGTCTCCGTATTAATTACCGTCTGGCGCATTATCACCGGGCCCAACTCCCTCGACCGGCTGGTGGGAATGGACGGTTTTACCGCCATGTTCCAATGCGCGCTGGCGACCTATATGTGCTGGTCGTTAGATACCTCCGTGGTCTCAGCCATGCTGGTCATCGCGCTGCTCGGCTTCATCTCCACCGTGTCCGTCACCAGGTTTAGGAAGAGGGATAACCAATGAGTTGGTCTTTAATCGCCGATATCCTCTCGCTCATCCTCGTCATCAGCGGCAGCCTGCTCATCCTCGCCGCCGCCATTGGCCTGGCGCGCTTTAAGGACACGATGTCCCGCGTGCATGCCGTGAGCAAGCCGCAGACCACCGGGCTCATCCTCACCATCATGGGTGCGTTCATCCGCATCACCGGGGCAGAATCATTCAGTATGGCCGAGCGTGGTGATTTGGGTATGCTTATTTTGCTGGTACTGTTTGCGATGTTTACCAGCCCGGTGACCGCGCAGCGCACCTCACGTATCGCACGCCGTGAAGGCCTGTACGGTTCCGAGGAATCGATGTCGCGCAATGACCGCCCCGCCGGCCGTTCGCTGCGCCGCAAATAGGAGGCACCTTTAACCGTGAAAAAGCTATACGGACTGCCTACTCTGGCTACCCTTTTGGTTGCCTTCTTCATCTTCAGCATCTCCCGCTATAGCAAATACGACGGTCCCAATGCCTTCATCTGGCGCGTGCCGCTGGATTTGAAGATTTACTGGCTCGCCGGCGGCGAGGTGGCCGAGGGCGCCAACCTCTACGACAACGCCTACATTGGCAACCTACCTTTTACCTACCCTCCCTTTGCCGGCACGCTATTCAAGTGGATTTCCTCGCTTGCCGATGACCCCCTTATCATCCTCTGGCAAGGCGGCACCATCCTTGCCTTATTGGCCGTCATCCTCATGGTCTTCCACGAGCGCGGCCTCAAACTATCGCCGCTGACCTGGGTCGTCGCCATCCTGCTGGTGCTCTGCGCCCCGGCTGTGGAGCCGATGTACGGCACCTTGTTCTACGGCCAGATCAACGTCTTTTTGATGTTCCTGGTCGCCCTCGACCTCATTCCTAAGAAGTGGGCGCTGCCCGGCGTTGGCATCGGCCTCGCTGCCGGTTTGAAGCTCACCCCGGCCTTCATGGGGTTGGTGCTCCTATTCCAAAAACGCTGGTGGCAGGCGGTCATCAGCGTCCTTACCTTCGCGGTGACCGTGGCGATTGGTTTCGTCACCATCCCGGACGCCGAGGTGTTCTGGACCGATGCCATCTTCAATTCCTCCCGCGTGGGTGAACACACCAACCCGGGCGCGCAGTCCATCCGCTCGCTCATGGTGCGCGCGTGGGGCATCGACGGCGGCTGGATGTGGCTCGCCGCCGTCGCGGTCGTCTTCGTCCTGACCTGCCTGGCACTGCGCACCGCGATGAAGCACAAGAACAACTCCGCCGCCATGGCCTTGGCCGGCATTAGCGCGTGCTTGGTCTCGCCCTTTTCCTGGTACCACCACTGGGTCTGGGTCTTCCCGCTGGCCATCGTGGTCCTCATCTCCGTCAACCAGGCACTGGGCAAGCGCCTGCGCGGTGTCATCGGCGCGCAAGTTGCAGCGCTGGTCTCCTTCGCGGCCATGTGCATCGTGCTCCTGCCCTATGTCTCCGCAGCCTTCTGGCTCGAAGCCGCCAACCGCTCGCTCAACCACTGGGATTTCCAGCCGTGGGCCATGCTCTTTTTCACCGGCTCCGGCATCCTCTACATCGCCTTTTATGCCCTCTGGGGATTCATCCCCGGCACCCAGCCCAGCGAGGACGAGCCCCACGCCGGCCAGCACGCGGCACAGCCCGCTGCCCAACCGCAGCACCATGCCCCGCTGCAGCAGGGTCAGCCGCAGCACTCCCAGGCGCAGCGCACCCAGGCTTCCGGTGTACCCGCAGCTGGTGCACCTGCGTCTGGCGCACCTGAGTCTGGCGCTACCTCGCAGGGTGCTTCTGCCCCCGATGAAACCGCAGAGTTCCCGGTATTTAACCCCGAGACCCGCGAGTTTCCTTCCACCGAGGGCTATACCGATATCCCGGCTCCCCCGTCCTACGGCGGCCGCCACGCTCGAGACAACGGCTAGGCAGCGCACACGTCGCGGATAGCTACCTGCTGTGTGGCACTAGGCGTGCGGTCACTGAGCGCGCACGCTTAGCGCTGGCCATCGGTTCGCTGATTAGTAGTTAGCTGATTAGCGCACCGGCCGGAAGGTGTGCAGCTCCCGGCAGGTTTCTTCGACGACATCGCGCCAGCTGCCGGTTTCTTGAAAGAGGCGGCGTTGGCGTTCGTATCCGGCGCCGCCGTCAATAATCTCGTGCACTAGGGCCAGCTCTTCCGCGCAGCCTAGCTCACGGGCTAAGGGAGTGAGCTCTTCTACCATCTGGGCCAGTTCATCTTTGACCCAAGCCTCGTCGGTGTCGCGCGAGGTAATAACGAGGGCATCCATGCCGTAGCGCGCCCCGCGCCATTTGTTTTCCGCCACGTGCCACGGCTGCAAGACGGGCAACTCCTCGCCCGCGTCGATCATGCGGTCATAGTGCACGACCAAGCAGTGCGTGAGCGCGACGACGGCGGAGAGCTCCCGCAGGTTCGAGGTCGCATCGGACACGCGGACCTCGACGGTGCCCCACTTCGAGGCTGGGCGAATATCAAAGTGCATCGAGCCGGTGTGGTTAATGACCCCGGAGATGGCCTGATCCCGCATATAGGACTGCCACTCGCCCCACGTGAAAAATTGGTAGGGCATGCCGGCGGTGGGCAGCTGTTGATAGAGCATCGTGCGATTGGAGGCGTAGCCCGTATCCAAGCCTTCCCACCCCGGCGAGCAGGCAGAGATAGCCAAGAGGTGGGGGTACTTTGTCATCAGCGCATTGATGATGGGCCAGACGCGATCCTCGTGGCTGATACCCACGTGAACATGGGTGCCCCACAGCAGCATCTGCTTTCCCCAGTACTGGGTGCGGGCGATGATCTCTTGATAGCTGGGTTTATCTGACAGCGGGTTTTCCCGGAAATCCGTAAACGGGTGCCCGCCAGAGGCCCACACATCAATACCGAGCTGATCCGCGGCTTCTTCCACGGCGGCTAGCGAGGTTTCTAGCTCCGCGATGGCTTCTGGCACCGTGGAGCAAATGCCCGTGACTAGTTCCACCGTATTCTGCAGGAATTCCTTTTCCACATGAATATCGGGGTGGGCGGCAGTGGCGAGATCGATCAGCTCAGCCCCGCGCGGGACGAGATCGCGCGAGTCGCGGTCCACGAGCGCGACTTCCCATTCCACCCCGAGCGTGGGCTCGGGGGAACGGGCGAATACTTCTGCCGGAATCTTCACCTGTCCAGCTTAACGGGTAGGCGGTAATATTCCATGAATTTTATTTAGGCCTGGGGGACGGCGAGGGCGACCACGACGGCACCGTCCTCGGTGGCTTCCTTGGGCAGGTCCTTATTCATGGGCTTTACTTCTGCCTGGTAGCGCGCGGCAACTTCCTTAGCCAGCGACTCCGCGGAGGCATCGCCCTCAGGGTAGAAGACGGTGGTCTTGGGCACGGTCAGGACATCGCCTGGCAGGTTGCCCACATAGCCCACCTTGAAGCCGCCGTCCTTCAACACATCGGCTTCGTTCTTAGCCTTATCGGATTCGCCGGAGTTATTAAGAACGCTCACCTTAATGTCATTGCGGTCGCGCGCAGCGGAGGGCGCATCGTTGCCGCCGGCCCGGGCTTCATCCCCGGCGCGATCGTTACCTTCACCGCGTGCACCGGCCTCGCGGCCAGCATCGCGGTTAGCCTCGCCCTCGGCGCCGCCGTTCGGGTGCACGTTATCGCCCTCGCGAGGCGGCTGGTTATTGGCCCCGTCGCGGGCGCCATCGGCACGGGAACCATCACCGCGCGAGCCATCCGGAGCCGCACCACCGGCGCCGTTGCCTTCTTGGCCGCCATTGGCGGAGCCGTCCGACTTCGACTGCTCGGAATCGGAAGCGACAGTCGAATCATCGTCCTCCGAGGTCATGGCATAAAGGCCCCACAGGCCAAGCATCACGGCCACGGCGATAAGCACCATGGCGAGCCCGCGCAGTGGTAAACCGCCCTTCTTGGCGTGGGCTCCTCCCCCACCACCGCCGGTTCTGGCCGCGGCGGCCCCGGCCCCGGCCCCTGCTCCGGCACCCGCAGCAGCGTCCTCGCCGCCTACCCCATCGTCATAAGCGGCGTCATAAGCGCCGTCGTAGGCGTCGTCATAATAAGCATCGCCATAATCGGCCGCGGCGTCATCGCCGGCGGCGTCGTCGAATTGCTGATCGTATAGATTATCCGGATTCTCTTTAGTCACTTCAGTAACACTAGTAGCAGGTTCTAACGCGGTGGGGTATTTCCCCGCGCGGCGCGCCGCGTATTTTCGCGCTCCTCCCGCAGGCGCTTTAGCCGGGCCACCAAGAGGGGATGGGATTCGGCGGCGGCGGGGACATCGAGAAGCAGGTTGAGGCGTTGGTGATAGCGCACCGGCGAGATGTCCAGCTGCGCGCGAATGGCCTCTTCCTTGCGGCCAATGCTGCGCGGGGCGGTTTCCTCAAAGTCCAAAATGGCGGCGTCTAGGTCAGACAAGGGGTTCATGCTTAAACTGTAGAACATGACTATTCGTCCCATCGTTATCCACGGCGAGCCAGTGCTTCATCAGCCCACCACGCCGGTGGAAGAATCCGAGATTTCCAGCCCCGAGATGCAACAGCTCATCGCGGACATGTACGAGACCATGGAGGTCGCCCACGGCGTGGGCTTGGCTGCGAACCAGGTGGGCATAGGCAAGCGGCTCTTCGTGTACCACTGCCCCGATACCGAAGGCCCGGATGGCACCGAGCTGCCTGCGGATAAGGCCGGCATGCGCAAGGGGTGTGTTATCAACCCGGTGCTGGAGACCTCCGAGATTCCAGAGACCATGCCTGCCGATGACGGCTCCGATGACGAAGGCTGCCTCTCCGTGCCGGGGGAGGGCTTTCCCACCGGCCGCGCCGACTGGGCGCGCGTGACCGGCAAGGACGAGCACGGCAACGATATCACCGTGGAGGGCTACGGCTTTTTCGCCCGCTGCTTGCAGCACGAAACCGGCCACCTCGATGGCTACGTGTACACCGATACCCTCATCGGCCGCTACAAGCGCCAGGCTAAGAAGGCCATTAAGCGCAATGGCTGGACCGAGCCGGGCTACTCCTGGATGCCGGGCGAGGACGAAGACCCCTTCGGGCACGACGATTAATTATGTCCCGCATCTTTCGCTCCGATGACGTGCAGGTAGGCGATCGCGTCGTGGCCCGGCGCGATTTCGGCGGGGTGCATAGCGATGTCATCGGCCATGTCCTCAGCCTCGAGCCGCTGGTCATCCGCCCGCAACTGGTCGGCGGATACCCCTCTGACCTCGAGGCCGTGGAGATCGCGCCCGAGCAGCTGAAGATTATCAAGCGCCTTTCGCCGCGCATGGTGCGCAATTCCGATATCCGCGCCGTCGAATACGCCACCGCCCAGGCCTTTCCCGGCAAGGAGCACACGTGGACCGCGGACGGTTCCTGGCTCATGCGCGCCGGCGATGGCGTAACGGGCCGGTCCAATTCCGCCGTCCCACTCGGGCCCTCCGCGGGCTTCAACCCGGTGCCGCTCGCGGAAATCACGGAGTTCTACCGCCGCCACGATCTCCCGGTGCGCCTTCTCATCCCGGAACGCATTGGCAAGCCTGCAGAGCGCCTGCTTGCCGATGCCACCTGGCACACCGAACCCGAAATCCTCGTCATGGTCCTGCGCGATCTCGAGGCTCTATCCACCGAGGCCCCGGGGTCCCACCCCAGCGGCGCGGAGTTTCGCATCGATGACCAACCCGATGAAGCGTGGCTGCAGATGTACCACTTCCGCGGCCAGGCGCTACCCGCCCAGGCCCTGGAATACCTGCGCGCCCGCATCGAGGGCACGATGGGCTTCGGGCGGCTCGTTATTGACGGCGAGACCGTCGCCATCACCCGCGGCACCATCACCGAATCCGGCGACGGTACCGCCTGGCTGGGATACTCCGCCGTGAAGGTATCGCCCGCGCACCGCCGCCAGGGCTTAGGAGCGCTTTTGGGCCAGCACATGCTGCGCTGGGGGCGCGAGCAGGGCGCGAAGCACGCCTACCTCGATGTCCTGGCTTCTAATACCGCCGGCATTCGCCTGTACGAAAAGCTAGGCTTCATCGAGCAGCACCGCCAGATCTACGCCCGGCTGCGCGACTAGCCCCCGCTAGGCTAGCCCGCCGGCCACTGCCTGGACTAGTCCGCGCCAATACCCGCGCGGTACTGTATTATCCATGCGCATCACCACGTGGAATATCAACTCCGTTCGCACCCGCGCCCAGCGGGCGCTGGACCTTCTCCACACGCACGACATCGACGTGCTGTGCTTACAAGAGACGAAGGTCAAGGACGATAAATTCCCCCGCGAGGCCTTCGAGGACGCCGGCTACCACGTCACCTGCCATGGCCTGAACCAGTGGAATGGCGTGGCCATCATTTCCAAGGAGGAACCGGAAGAAGTCTTTACCGGATTCCCCCACCAGCCCGGCTTTGCCAAGGACCCAGAAAAGCCCCAGGACCGCGAGGCCCGGGCGCTTGGTGCGCGCATCCGCGGGGTAGAAATCTGGTCGCTGTATATCCCCAACGGCCGCGAGATCACGGACCGTCACTATGACTACAAGCTGGATTTTCTCTACCAGCTCGCCCGCCACGCCGCCGGCCGCGCCCAATCCAAGCTGCTATTAACCGGCGATTTCAATATCGCCCCGCGCGATGAAGACGTCTGGGATATCGAGGCCTTCCGCGGCAAAACGCACGTTACCGAACCCGAGCGCGCCGCCTTCCAGATGCTTGAGGAGGCCGGCCTGGAAGAGGTCACGCGCCGGTTTACCGAAGACCAGCGCTATACCTACTTTGATTACAAGGGGATGCGCTTTCACAAGAACGAGGGCATGCGCATCGATTTCCAGCTGGCCTCACCGCCTTTGGCCAAGCACGTCACCGGCGCCCGCGTAGACATGGAGGAGCGCGCCGGCGAAAAGACCTCCGATCACTGCCCGCTTCATGCAGATTTCGATCTGCCCGATTTCGATTCCGTGCGTTAAATGACCTGGTCGCTCGATCTCAGCTTCTGGCAGCTGGCCTTCCTCATCGTTGATTATTCCATCAAGATCATCGCCGTCGGCTTCGTGCCAGAAGGCCGCAGGCCCTCCAATTCCACGGCGTGGTTGCTGGCTATTCTGGTGCTGCCCGTCATCGGCCTGCCGCTGTTTTTGCTCATGGGCTCGCCGTATATCAACCGGCGCCGCCACCGCATCCAGCAAGAGGCCAATGAGCGCCTCGAGGATATTTCCGCCCGCACCCCGGACCACCCCAAGGGCATCCTGTCAGCCGAGGTGGAATCCGTCATCAAGCTCAACCGCGAGCTGACCGGCTTTCCAGCGCTCATTGGCCACAACCTGGGCCTGCATGCGGATTACGATGAATGCATTCGCGCCATCGCCGCGGCCGTGGACCGCGCCGAAAAGTACGTCTCCATCGAGGTCTATATCCAATCCTGGGACGAGGTCACGGATGTGTTTTTCCAGGCCCTCGCCCGCGCCACCGCCCGCGGCGTCAAGGTCCGCCTGCTGCTGGATCAGATTGGCAGTTTTAAGTACAAGGGCTATTCCTCGTTGGGGGACAAACTAACAGAAATCGGCGTGGATTGGCGCCTCATGCTGCCCATCCAGCTGCACAAGGGCCGCTTCCGCCGCCCGGATCTGCGCAACCACCGCAAGCTCGTCATTATCGATGGCGAGGTCGGCTTTATCGGTTCCATCAACCTGATTAAGCGCCAATATAAAACCACTGACCGCTTTTGGATTGATTACATGGTGGAGCTATCTGGCCCCATCGTCACCGCCATGACCGCGGTCTTCGCGGTGGATTGGTATACCGAATCCGGCGAGAACCTCCCCCTAGATGAGCTGCCCTATGACGATGCCCAAACCGTCGACGCCAACTACCTGCAAATGATCCCATCCGGCCCCGGCTATACCACCGAGCCCAACCTGCGCATGTTTAATTCCCTGGTACACCACGCCAAGCAGCGCCTGGTGCTGTGCTCGCCGTATTTCGTGCCAGACGAATCCCTCTTAGAGGCCGTGACCACCGCCTGCTACCGCGGGGTGGATGTGGAGCTTTATGTCTCCGATACCGCGGACCAATTCATGGTCAACCACGCCCAGTCCTCGTATTACCAGGCGCTGCTTGAGGCGGGGGTGCATATCTACCAATTCCCCTACCCTTACGTTTTGCACTCCAAGTTCATCATCACGGATCCGGATGACCAGGAGTTCAATCCGCTGTGCATGTTCGGCTCGTCCAATATGGATCCGCGGTCCTTCGGCCTCAACTATGAGACCACCATGCTCGTGGCCAAGGGCGATCTCCTCGCCCAGTTCAACCAGCTCGCCGCCAATTACCGCGCGGTCTGCCACGAGCTCACCCTCGAGGAGTGGAACCAGCGCGGGTTCGTGCGCCGTTATATCGATAACGTCATGCGGCTGACCTCGGCCCTGCAATAAGCTCTGCTTGCCGATGCCCCTCCCAACCCCGAATCCTTCCCCGCCCCTAAAACCGCCTTGCCCAAGGAATCCGTTGCTCCCTCCCCAGGGACTAACCCTGGGGAGCAGCGATTAAGCATCGCGCTTGTGCAGCACCAGCACGCCGAGGGCCCACAGCACCACGGCCCAGATGAAGAATACGACGCCGCTGCCTGCGGCCTCCGTCCACAGCGCGTTATCCACTGGGGTATTGAACAGCCAATTCTGGAAGGCGGTAAAGGGCATGTAGCTGCCGATCTTATCGCCGACGACGGGAATCATGCTGACCATCTGGTCCACGCCCAGGTACAGAATGAGGCATAGCGCCACAGAACCCGCGGTCTGGCGAATGAGCATGCCAACGCCTTGGGCAAAGGCCACCACGAGGGCTGCGGCCAGCGGGTACTTCCACAGCTGCTCGCGGCCGACTTCATCGTTCCAGGGGTCGAAGGTGGCGGAAATGGAGCTATCGGCAAGCAGATCCGTGAACAGGTACGCGCCTACCACGCCGATGAAGGCCAGGACGGCCGCAATGACCGCGTATAAGACCAGCTTGGCCACGGCCACGCTCCCGCGCCGCGGGGAGGCCATGAAGGTAATCGCTTGGGTGCCGAAGCGATATTCCGTGGTCACCAGCATGATGGCCTGAATCATCAGCACAGGCAGGCCCAAGGTCACCAGGAATACGACGGTAAACTCGGGCTCAATAAGTTGGAAGCCCATGTCAATGGCCTCCGGCTCGAGCGGCTCCATCAACGCGGCGCTGGTGCCGGCCCAGCCCCACGAAAACAGGAGGAATAGTGCGGTGGTCCACCAGAAGGAGCGGGTGGTACGCAGCTTAATCCACTCGGATTTCAAGATATTCAACATGGCGGATTAAACCTCCTGCTCGTTGGGGCGGGCGAACCCACCGGACTGGCCAGGCTGGCCTGGCTGCGCGCCAGGCGTGCCGGCGTGGTACTGCACGGCATCACCAGTGAGATCCATGAAGGCATCCTCCAGCGACGCGCTTTTCAGGGTGAGCTCGTGCAGCGGCACCCCAGTGGAATAGGCAAGCTCGCCCACGAACTCGGTGGTCTGGTTGATGACCTCGAGCCGCGGGCGGCCCTCCTCGTCCTTGGATTCGGTAAAGGAAACGCCCTCCTTCTTGAGGGCCTCCCCGAATTCCGGAAGGTGGTTAGAGCGCACATACACCAAGGACTGCGAGTGGCCGCGGACGAACTCGTGGGTGGGCTTATCCGCAACCATCTTCCCCTTGCCAATGACCACGAGGTGGTCAGCCGTCTGGGCCATCTCGGACAAGAGGTGGGAGGAAATCAAAATGGTGCGGCCTTCTGCGGCCAGCGCGCGCACGAGCTGGCGCACCCAACGGATGCCTTCTGGATCTAGGCCGTTGACCGGCTCATCCAGGATGAGGATTCCCGGATCGCCCAATAGGGCGCCCGCAAGGCCCAAGCGCTGGCCCATGCCGAGGGAAAAGCCGCCGGCTTTCTTCCCGGCGACATCGGAAAGCCCCACCAGCCCCAGCACCTCATCCACGCGAGAGGCGGGAATGCCATTGGCCGCCGCCATCCACTTCAGGTGATTCGCGGCCGTGCGGTTGGGGTGCACCGCCTTCGCGTCCAAAAGCGCGCCCACCTCGCGCAGCGGGTGCGCGAGATCGTGGTAGTGCTTGCCGTTGACGCGGACCTCACCGGCCGTGGGCTCGTCCAAGCCCACGATCATCCGCATGGTGGTGGATTTGCCGGCACCATTGGGACCCAAGAAGCCGGTGACCACACCGGGCTTTACTTGGAAGGTGAGATCCTCAACGGCGCGGACAGACCCGTAATCCTTAGTCAGTCCTTGTACTTCAATCATGAGCACTAGAATGCCATATTTTTGGATACCTTACCGGTTCAATTTTTCCACCCGCCGCCGCAGGGCGGGAAAGGCGTGGCGAAATGGCGCGATAAGCGGTAATTTTTCCACCTCATCTAGGCCCACCCAGCGCAGCTCATGCGATTCCTCGTTGGCGGTGGTGGGCAGACGCAGGCCGCTGCGGGTGCGCGCCAGCACGGTGGTATAGGTCCACTCCCCCGGCAAATCCCCCGCCGGTGGATAGGGCCCGGCCGTTACTTGGGTGTCGAGCACCTCGACATCGGCAGGCGCGATGGCGCATTCCTCGTGCGTTTCCCGCAGCGCGGCCTGGGTGGGGCTTTCTTGTAAGTCCCGCGCCCCGCCGGGAATCCCCCAGGTATTGCCGTTATTGGTCCACGCGGCGCGGTGTTGCAGCAGCACCTCGCGCCCAGCGACGAGGAAGAGGCCGGCGGCACCGAATTTTCCCCATACGCGAATGCCACTGGGGCCCGCCGCCCAGCCGTCTCCACTGTGAGGGTTATGCATATTTCCTATCCTAGCCACACACGCGGGTAAATGGTGGCGCCCAGCACACTAGGGGCGTTATTCTAAGTGAATGACTGAGCAGGCAGTGCGGGTAGAGTCAGAGCGCGGTGAGGACGCTCACCCCAGCGATCACTGGCTGGATGAGGTTACCGCACCCTCTCGCCCGGCCCTAAGCGGGCTGACCCACCGCGCCATGGAATGGTTTGCGGGCCCGGCGCGCCTGCTGCGGCGGTTTTATTACTTCGCTTCCACTACCCCGGGCAAGCTTTTTACCGTCACCCTGATCCTCACAGTGGCTTTAGGGGCCGCCGGCTTATCGATGTCCCAATCTTCCGCCGCCCGCCACTCCGACCTCGACGAGCTTCTCAATACCACTGAGCCGATGTCCAATGCGGCCCATCACCTCTATAGCTCCCTATCGGTGGCAGATACCATCGCGACCACCGGATTCGTGCAGGCCGGCGTGGAATCAGAGGGCAACCGCGAGCGCTATAACGATGCCATCGATGCCGCCTCCATTGCTGCGACCGAATCCGTGCTGGGCACCACGCCTGACGATGCCCGCGTGCGCGATCTCGTTACCTTCATCCAGCGCGAGCTGCCCATTTATACCGCGATGATTGAAAAGGCGCGCTCGAACCACCGCGCCGGCAATGCCGTGGCTAATTCCTATATGTCCAATGCCTCCTCGCTCATGCGCGAGCACATCCTGCCGGCAGCCTCTGAGCTTTTCCAGCTGACCACCGCAAAGGTCAACCAGGAGCAGCAAAAGCTCACCTCGCCGCAGTGGGTGCCGCTATCAGGCCTGCTGGCCGCGGTCTTCTTCCTCATCGTGGCGCAGTGGTGGCTGTGGCGCCAGACCCGCCGCCGGTTTAACCGCGGCTTTTTAACCGCAACGGTGCTGCTCTTCTTGGCCGTTTTCTGGGTCGCACTTTCTAATTTGGCCACGTGGTCCACCGGCCATCAGGGCTTTGAAACCGCCTCGCGCCCGTGGGATTCGCTAACGGCCTCGCGCATTGAGGCCCAGCAGGCGCGCACCTCAGAAACCCTCGCGCTGGTGCTGCGCTCCTCTGAGGAAGATACGCTCGAGCGATTTTCCGGATCCGTGGAATCCATCGAAAAGGCGCTGGGTGCTTATGAAAGCGCACTGCATGATGATGATGTCGAGGTCAACGATCCTGAGCTCATCCACAGCGCCCGCGCCGCCACCGAAAAGTGGCAAGACTCGCACGAAAAGCTCATGGCTGCGCTAAGCGAAGGCGACTATGACGAAGCCGTCTACCAGGCCACCATCACCGATCCCGAGGATGGCGAGACCACCGCCGCGCAGTCCTTTAATGAGCTCGATAGCGAGCTTTCAGAGCTCATCGGCCAGGCGCGCATCGCCATGCGCACCTACTTAGAGCGCGGACTGACCGCCATGACCGCGGTCTCCTCCGCTGTCTTCCTGCTCACCCTGTGCGCCATCTTCGCGGTGTGGCTGGGCATTCGTCCCCGACTGCAGGAGTACCTCTAATGCGCTACCGAGCACCCCTTACCGCCATCGTTGCAACCTGCAGCATCCTCGCGCTGGCCGGCTGCGATATTCGCTCCGTCCCGCCGCTGGAATCGCCCGAGCAGCAAGCACTCGATGCCAGCCCTGGCCCGCCGTTGCCGGAAGGCTCCTCCATAGAAGAGGCCGGCACCAACGCGCCCAAGCAGGAAGACGATACCAAGCTCAAAGGCACCTACCGGCCGGATGATCAAACGGCGAAGGAGCGGGTGCCGGACATCGTCAAGCGCGGGCGCCTTATCGTGGGCGTGGACCGCTCCAATAACCTGCTGAGCTACCGCGATGCCGCCTCCGGCGATGTCCGCGGCTTCGAGGTTGATATCGCCCACGAGATTGCCCGTGATATCTTCGGCGATCCCAATAAGGTGGATTTCCGCTTCGTCGAATCCTCCGACCGCACCGCCGCGCTGGATAATGGCACCGTCGATATCATCGTGCGCACCATGACCATTAGCCCCAAGCGCGAGAAGGAAGTGGCCTTTTCCATCCCCTATATGACCACGCAGACCCGCATGCTGGTGCTCACCAGCTCCGGGATGAATTCCATCGATGACGCCGATGGCAAGAGGTTGTGCGGGGTGCGCGGGTCCACCGCGCTGGATACCATCCGCGAGCGCGCCCCCCAGTCCGATATCCTCATCACCCGTTCCTGGGGCGATTGCCTCATGGCGCTGCAGCTCAACCAAGCCGATGGCGTGGTGGTTGATGATGCCCTGCTTTCCGGCATGGCCGCGCAGGATTCCTATACCTCCATCGTGGGCGAGCCCTTAAAGACCGAGAACTACGGCGTTGCCGCGCGCCTTCCCAACAAGGATCATGACACCCGCCCGCTGCTGCGCCAGGTCAATTCCACCTTAGAGCGCATCCGCCGCGACGGGACATGGTCCGACATCTTTGATAGGTGGCTAGGCGCTTACCTAGACGAGCCCACCCTGCCGTCGGGGACATACATCGAGGAAGATAAGTCATGAACCATAACCCGAATTTCAGCGAAGACGAGCTCGAATACCTCGAGCCCGAAAACCTCGATACCCAGCGCCAATTCCGGCAGCCCACCAAGGCCTCCTACCGCGACGCTGACCCCGACCGGGACCGCGATCGCGACGCCGCCGATTCCCCCAACACAGCCAGCACAGCCGATGACGCTGACACCAACGCCGCCAACGCCGCCAACGCCGCCGCTGGCTCGGATACCGCCGCTGCCAACGCCGGCGCGGACTCCCCCACCGCGAGCACCAACGCTGCCAACCGCAGACCTGCCAACCGCGACGTCGGGGCCGATACCGCGGCCACCACTCACAACGCTGATGCTAGCGACAATGGCACTAGCGAAGCTGATGTCGATACCGCCGCGGCGCAGGTCCCTGGCACAGCCCCCGCCGCTGCCTTCCCGGATACGGAGGCAACGAGCAGGCAAACAACGGACGGCAGCACGACTGGCCCAAGCACTGCTGCCCAGGGCACGGCGGGCCAAAGCACCGCGAGCCAAAGCGCGGCGGGTCAAAGCACAGCTGGTCAGGATACCGCGGCCCAGGGTGCGCGAAACGGAAACACCGCCGACGAGAGCGGCAACGCCGGCGATACCGGCGGAGTGGGCACGGCGGCCGTGGCGTATGACCCATTCGCGAGCGAACCCATCGAGCACCGCGGGGATCCGGGGACTTCGGCGGTGGCCTTTGATCCTTTCGCCGATGACGATGAAGACGACGACGGTTCCATCGACCCGGATCACCTCTCCAGCCTGCTCGCGGACTTAGAGAATATCCGTGCTCAGCGCGAGAGCGAGCGCGATGAGAAAACGGCCCAGGAAAAGTCCTCGGAACGCTCGCGCCGGCAGGCGATCGATACCTTCCGCGAGCGCCGCGGCACGCAGCGCACCGAGCGGCCGGTTGCTGATGGCATGGTGCGCCTGCCGTTTATCACCCCGGCCGATCCCACCGCCGCCCTCATCGACCCCAAAGAGAAGATCAAGGGCAAAAAGGTTCCGCCGCCGCAGCTGGAACCGGGCGATATGGTCGCGGAGCAATACGAAATCCTCGGCGTCATCGCCCACGGCGGTATGGGCTGGATTTACCTGGCCAATGACCACTACGTCTCCGGGCGCGTGGTGGTGCTCAAGGGCATGCAGGCCCAAAAGTCCGCCGATGAGACGGCCGCGGCCGAGGCGGAGCGCGAGTTTCTGGCAGACATTACCCACCCGGGCATCGTCAAGATTTTTAATTTTATCGACGATGACCGCGTGCCGGGTGGATTCATAGTCATGGAGTACGTGGGCGGGCCATCGCTAAGAAGCAGGCGCAATAAGCAACCCAACGAGCTGCTGCCCGTTGACATTGCCATTGGCTATATCCTGGAAATCCTGCCGGCGCTGGAGTACCTGCACTCGCGCGGCGTGGTTTATAACGACCTGAAGCCGGATAACATCATCGTCACCGAGGACCAGGTCAAGCTCATTGACTTGGGCGCGGTCTCCGGCATCGGGGCGTTCGGGTTTATCTACGGCACCCAGGGCTTCCAGGCCCCGGAGGTCGCGTCCAAGGGGCCGTCCATCGCCAGCGATATCTACACCATCGGCCGCACCCTGGCCGCGCTATGCCTCAAGCTGCCCAGCGAGGACGGCGTCTTCCTCCCAGGCATCCCCAACCCGTCCAAGGAGCCGGAGCTGCGCCGTTTCCTCTCCCTCTACCGCCTGCTGCTGCGCGCGACCCACCGCGATCCGCAGCGCCGGTTTAGCTCCATCAAGGAGCTGCGCACCCAGCTCTACGGCGTGCTGCGCGAGGTCCTCGCCATCCGCGACGGCCGCCAGTACCCCTCCCAGCACTCGCTTTTCTCGCCGCAACGTACCACCTTCGGCACCAAGCACCTGGTCTTCCGCACGGATCAGCTTATCGATGGCATCGACCGCACCATCCAAATCACCGCCCCCGAGGTCGTCTCCGCCTTGCCGACGCCCCTGGTAGACCGCGACGATGTCGGCGCCAGCCTGCTGCAAGGTACGTCTTATGCCGAGCCGCAGGAAGCCCTCGAGACCCTGCGCCAGGCCATGCGCACCCCGGAATACGAGCATTCCGCCGAGATTCCCCTCGGCGTGGTGCGTTCCATGATTGATTTGGGCTATACCGACGAGGCCCGCCAGTGGTTAGGCTCCATCGAGGACCGCCTCGGCCAAGACTGGCGCTACCAGTGGTACGCCGGCATCACCGAGCTCTTGCACGATGATTACATCGATGCGCAGGAATACTTCGCCACAGTCCTCGATTTATTGCCCGGCGAGGCCGCCCCCAAGCTCGCCATCGCGGCCATCAATGAGCTCATCCTGCAGCAGATTGATTACAGTGAAACATCGCTTATCGATGCCACCGTTGCCCGCGCCTGCTCCAACCTCCACACCACCCTGGCGGACCTCCCCTCTTCCGCCTTTGAGGGCCAGCCGGAAATCTGGTCCCACGTCACCCAAGACCCGAGCGCGCTAAGGTTTAACTCCATGCGCCTATACGGCATCGTCTGGGCCACCAACCCCACGACGGTGTCTTCCGCCTTTGGGCTTGCCCGCCAATTGCGCGCGGAGGGGCAGGTGGAACTTTCCGTAGCCACCTTGGATAAGGTGCCCAATGCCTCGCGGCACTTCCGCATGGCGCTTCTAACCACTGTGCTGCAGCTCATCGTGCACGATCTATCGGAATCGCGCATTCGCCGCGCTGCCCGACGCCTCGAAGAAGTCCCCACCAACGAGCCGCGCTTCCTCCAAATCAAGATCGCCGTCATCTCCGCGGGACTGAACTTCCTGCGCAACGCCGATCTCGCGCGGGCGTCCTCGCCGAATGATCTCTTCGAGTACGCCTTTACCCAGCGCGGCCTGCGCACCGGCCTTGCCGAGACCCTGCGGGCACTCGCCCGCCAGGCCCCGTTTAGCCGCCACCGCTACGCGCTGGTGGACTTGGCCAACCAAGTCCGGCCCATCACCACCTTCTAGGGCCTACTTAAAAAGGCCGGCCTCGCGCGCCTGGGCGGCGACCTCCGCAGACTTCTGCGCGATGGCCAGCTCCTCGTTGGTGGGAACCACCAAGACCTTGACGGGCGAATCATCGGTGGAGATGACCCGCGGCTCATCGGAGCGGACGAGGTTGCGCTCCTTATCAAAGTCGATGCCGTACATATCCAAGTTGTACAGCGCGTCCTGGCGCACCTCGGTGTCATTTTCGCCCACGCCGGCGGTGAAGGTAATCGCGTCCACGCGGCCCAGGGCAATCATGTAGGAGCCGATGAAGCGGCGCAGCTGGTGGATGTAGATGTTATACGCCAGCCATGCGTCTTCATCGCCATTATCGATGTGCTCGCGCAGCGTACGGAAGTCATTGACGCCCGCGATGCCCTTGACACCGGATTGCTTGTTGAGCAGCTTATCGATGTCGTCGATGCTCATGCCCGCCTGGCGCACCAGGTGGAAGATGATGCCTGGGTCGATATCACCGGTACGCGTACCCATGGCGAGACCAGCCAGCGGGGTAAGGCCCATCGAGGTATCGATGGCACGGCCATTGCGGATGGCCGCCGCAGAGGCGCCATTGCCCAGGTGCAGCGTGATCTGGTGCGTGTGCTCCGGATCGCGGTCCAAGATCTTCGGCACTTGCTGGGAGACGAACTCGTGTGAGGTGCCGTGGAAGCCGTAGCGGCGGATATCGTACTTGGAGGCAACCTCGCTATTGATGGCATACAGCGCTGCGGCCGGCGGCAGGGTATTGAAGAAGGCGGTATCGAAGACCGCCACGTGCGGAATATCCGGCAGGATCTTGCGCGCAACGCGGATGCCGTCCAGGTTGGCCGGGTTGTGCAGCGGGGCCAGCGGGATGAGATCCTCGATCATCGATTCAATTTGATCCTCGATGAGCTGCGGTTCCGAGAAGAGGCGGCCGCCGTGCACGACGCGGTGTCCCACGGCGATGATATCGACGTCCTTCGTTCCCACCTGATGATCATCCATCAGGTCAAAGGCGCGCTTTAGGCCAAAGGAGTGATCGGGAACTTCCAGTTCCTCGGTGATCTTTTCCCCGCCGACCTTAATGGTAATGGCGCCGCTCGGCTCGCCAACCTGTTCCACCAGGCCAGAGACGAGCGGAGCATCGGTGGCGTTAGCGGTTGGGTCCACCAGCTGAAACTTGATGGACGAGGATCCCGAGTTAAGGACCAGTACGTATGACATTTATTTCTCTCCAGCCTGGATAGCGGTAATGGCAACGGTATTGATGATGTCCGGAACGGTGGCGCCGCGGGACAGATCGTTGACCGGCTTGTTCAGGCCCTGCAGGATGGGGCCCACGGCCAAGGCGCCGCCGGTGCGCTGCGCGGTCTTGTAGCCAATATTGCCGGCATCCAGATCGGGGAAGACGAAGACATTGGCCTTACCGGCGACATCGGAATCCGGCATCTTCTTTGCGGCAACGCCAGGATCGCACGCAGCGTCGAACTGCAACGGGCCGTCCACCTTCACCGAGGAGTCCAGCTTCTTGGCGGCTTCGACGGCCGCGATGGCGCGCTCGACATCCGGGCCGGTGCCGGAAGCGCCGGTGGAGTAGGACAGCATGGCCACGCGCGGGTCGATGCCGAACTGGGACGCGGTTTGCGCGGAGACCACGGCGATTTCGCCCAGCTGTTCCGCGGTGGGGTTTGGGTTCACGGCGCAGTCGCCGAAGGCCCACAGGCGCCCGCGCATGACCATCAGGAAGATGGAGGAGACCACCGAGGCATTCGGCTTGGTCTTGATGATCTGGAAGGACGGCTTAATGGTGTGGGCGGTGGTGTGGGCGGCGCCGGATACCATGCCATCGGCAAGCCCCTTGTGCACCATCATCGTGCCAAAGTAAGAGATGTCCTGCATGGTCTCGCGGGCCTGCTCCAGGGTCACGCCCTTCTTCTTGCGCAGCTCCGCGAAGTCCGCGGCGAATTCCTCTGCTAGCGGCGATTCCAGGTGGTCGATGATATCGGCGCCCGAAATATCCAGCCCCAGCTCCTTGGCGCGGGCCTGGATATCGGATTCCTTGCCCAAGATGGTCAGCCGGGCAACCTCATCGCGCAGCAGCGCATCAGCGGCTTCAAGGATGCGATCATCATCGCCCTCAGGCAGGACGATGTGGGAACCGGTGGAACGGGCCTGGTCGATGAGCTGCTTCTGGAAGAGGTCCGCGGACATGACGGGCGCGGTCTCCTCAGCGGCCTGCAACGCACCTGGCACGGCCTCCAGATCGGTGAAGACGCCCGCCACGGTGGCACCGAGGGACTCGGCCTTGCGCTGCGCCAGCTCCGCGGCGCGCTCGGGGGCCCCGGAGATAATGACCAGCGGCAAGCCCAGCGCGGCGGCGACCTCCGCGTCGAAGGAGATTTCGCCGGTGCCTTGGACCAGGAGGGCATCGGCAGTGGCGGTGTCGGTGGGCGCGTTGGCCAAAACATCCGCCACGGTGGGATCAAAATCTTCTAAGCGGAGCAATTCAGCGCCAAGGCTATCCGCCAAGGCGGGAACATCGAGGCCGTCGAAGCCGCGGCCGATGGAGCTTAACACTGTGGACTGGGATGCAGACATGCGGATTACCTTTCCTTTACCGTCACGGGAACACTTGGAACACGCGCCGTAACATTATGTCGTACATCACAGTTACTAGCACGTGGTGACGTCTCCACTGTACGTGAATCAGCCGCTTTTCCGCGCCCCGGCGCCCTCCTAAACTAGGGGTTGTGAGCACCGTGACAATTAATACATTGCCACCGCGTAGAATGTGAGAAAACCTAAAGAAAGGACACCCTAAACAGATGACTAGCCCAGTGCGTGTCGCCGTCGTCGGCTCCGGACCGGCCGGCATTTACGCCTCTGACCTCCTCGTAAAATCCGATGTGGACGTGCAGATCGATCTCTTTGAAAAGATGCCCGCGCCCTTTGGTTTGATTCGCTACGGCGTTGCCCCGGATCACCCGCGCATTAAGGGCATCGTGCAGTCGCTGCACAACATCATGGAGAAGGAAGAAATCCGCTTCCTGGGCAATATCGAAGTGGGCAAGGACATCACCGTCACGGAGATGCGCGATTACTACGACGCCATCATCTTCGCCACCGGCGCCACCGCCGATAAGGAAATGGGCATCCCCGGCGAGGACCTCGAGGGCAACTACGGCGCCGGCGAATTCGTGGGCTTTTATGACGGCAACCCCAACTTCGAGCGCGACTGGGACCTGTCCGCGGAGTCCGTCGCCGTCGTGGGCGTGGGCAATGTCTCGCTCGACGTGTCCCGCATCCTGGCCAAGACTGCCGACGAGCTGCTGGTGACGGAGATCCCAGACAACGTCTACTCTTCCCTGAAGGAAAACCGCGCCAAGGAGGTCCACGTCTTTGGCCGCCGCGGCCCGGCGCAGGCCAAGTACACGCCGAAGGAGCTCAAGGAACTCGATGAGTCCCCCACCATCGAGGTCATTGTCAACCCGGAGGACATCGAGTACGACGAGGCTTCCGAGGAGGCCCGCCGCGCCGCCAAGTCCACCGACCTGGTCTGCCAGACCCTGGAGTCCTACGCCATGCGCGAGCCTGGCGATGCCCCGCACAAGCTCTACATCCACTTCTTCGAGTCCCCAGTAGAGGTGCTTGGCGATGCCGGCCACGTCACCGCCATCAAAACCGAGCGCACCCAGCTCAACGGCGATGGCTCCGTGAGCGGTACCGGCAAGTTCACCGAGTGGCCCGTGCAGGCGGTCTACCGCGCGGTGGGCTACCACCCGCAGTCCGTCGACGGCATCCCCTTCAACGAAACCACCGCCACCATGCCCAATGACGGCGGCCACGTGCTTGCCAATGTCGACGGCGAAAAGCTCCCCGGCCTCTACACCACCGGCTGGATCAAGCGCGGCCCGGTGGGGCTTATTGGCAATACCAAATCCGATGCCAAGGACACCACCACCATGCTGCTGGCGGACTACAAGTCCGGCGACTTAGAGCCGGCGACCAAGCGCGATCCGCAAGACATCCTGGATCTTCTAGAATCCCGCGATATCGCCGTGACCACTTGGGCCGGCTGGCACCGCCTCAACTCCGCCGAGCAGGCCGCCGGCGAGCCCCACGGCCGCGAGCGCATCAAGATCGTCGAGTGGGACGAGATGGTCAAGCACGCCGGCCCGCAGCGCTAACCAGCGCCGCGCCACAGTCCCGGCCGAGCACCAACCCGCACGGTCGGCAGCGCCCCCTCGGGGCTGGCCGGCGCTGCCGCGCGGGGCGGACGGGCACCGCGCGGCGCGGGGCTAGTCGGTATCGTCTACGCCTGAGGTCAGCTTGGGGTCGAGCTCGACCCCGCCCTCGTATTCAACGACCTCGATATCGGGTACGTTTTCCGCCTGCGGGTCGATTCCGCGCGCTCCGCCCTGCGCGAGCAGGCCAGGAGTCGAGGTCACGCTCACCTTATGCGCCGCCAACGCGGCGCGGTCGCGGGCCTCTTCCACCGTTTCCGCCGTCGTGGTCACAAGGCCCATGCGCCGGCCCTTATAGGCATCGGGCTTGCCAAAGAGCTTCACGTCCGTCTCGGCGTAGTGGAGGGCGGAGGCGATGCCGGTAAAGGCGACATCGGCAAGCGGCTCCTGCGCGTGCAAGAACATGCTGGCGCCCGGGGTTATCAACGTGGCATCGATGGGATAGCCCAAAATGGCGCGGGCGTGCAGGTCGAACTGGGAAAAACGCTGCGTATAGGCGGTAAGCATCGCCGTGTCCGAAGGCCGCGGGGAGACCGAAGAAAAGTAAACATCATCGCCGGCGACGAAAAGCTCCACGCCGTACACGCCACGCCCGCCCAGCTCATTGGAAATGCGCGCCGCAACCGAGCGCGCGTTCTCCAGCGCAATCTCGCTCATGCCGGTGGGCTGCCACTCCTCAATCAAATCGCCCTTCTCGTGGCGGTGGCCAATGGGCTCGCTAAACCACGTGGCCAGCTTGCCCGTGGCCGGATCGATGGACCGGATGGCCAGCAGCGTGACCTCGAGGTCGAAATCCACGAAGCGCTCCGCCACCACGCGCTGCGAATCCGAGGACACGCGGCGCACCGTCTCCCACGCCTCGCGCACGTCTTCCACATCCCGCGCCAGCATGTGGCCCTTGCCCGAGGTAGACACGTCCGGCTTCACGATGCACGGAAACCCCAGCTCCGTCGCCGCCTCTTCCAGCTCCTCTACCGAGGTGGCAAAGCGATAAGCCGAGGTCGGCAGGCCAATATCTTCTGCCACCGCGCGCACCCGCTCGCGGTCCTGGGTAAGGGCGCAGGCGCGCGCCGTAGGCACGACGACGGCGTCGCTAGACTGCTCGACCTGCTCCAAGGCCTCCACCGCGACGATTTCGACCTCCGGCACCACGTAGTGCGGCTGAATCTGCTGCACCAATTCCGATACCTGCGCGGCATCAGTAATATCCGCGACATAGCTATAGTGCGCGACCTGGTGAGCCGGCGCCCCCTGGTACTTATCCACCGCGTGCACTTCAAGGCCCAGGGACTGGAAGGAAATAGCCAGCTGCTTTCCCAACTCGCCCGCGCCGAGCAGCAATACCTTCGTGGCATTGCCCGTCAGCGGCGTGCCGATATGACCGGCGATTTTGCCTGGAATATCCATGACTTTGCTCCTTTAATTCCGCTCCTAGCAGCAGATACTTCCCCAAATTATTTCATAGATGCCCGCCGCAGCCTGGACGCACATGCGTGAAGTGCACAAACGCAAGCGCCCGGCCGAGGATCTTCTTCCTCGAACCGGGCGCTTCTAAGCCACAGGGCTACAAGCTATGCCTGCGCCTGTTCCGGTGGGACCGGGGCATCGACAGGCTCTGCCACGGTAATAATGTTGTCCTCATAGCCCAACGCACCACCGACGAACTGGCCGCCGCAGGTGATAAGCACCAGGCGGTTCGCCCCGTCCGCGTCATTGACCACGTCCGGGAAATCCGCGCCCTTAGGCAGGCGGTACGGCTTTTCCGTCACGCGAAAGGTGCGCTCCTCACCATCGATGACCACAGTAAATACCTGGTTTTCCTGCAGCCGGGTGAATTTCTCCGCATAGCCGGTGCCCTGGCCCTGGTAGTTCACGTGGCCGGTAATCACGCTGGAGCCGACGTTGCCGGCATCGCCAGGCACTGCCGAGGCGGAGTACCAACCCAGGCGGGAGACATCATGTGGTGGCAGCAGCACGCCCTGGTCCGTTACCTGCACCGGGTCCACGGCGGCGAAATCGCCGTCGATGCCCACAGACATACCTTCGAAGCCGTGGAATTCGCCCGGGGCCGGCTCGAATTCGTGCTCCTGCGCGCCCGAATCATCGACGAAGGCATCGGGCTTGTCCGCAGCGCCTGCATCTTTGTCTGCCGGTGCGCTCACAGACGCGCTTGCCGATGCCCCCACATCACCCTCATCCCCCTCCTTATCGCTGGTTAAATACAGCGCCAACTGGATTAGCACCAGAATTACGGCTACTACCAAGACGATAAATCCGATAATCTTGCCCCGGCTCATGGGTTCTTTGCGGCCGGTCTCCTCAGACATTGCCCCGACTCCTTTTAATTGTCACTTTTGTTGTTCACATCAGATAGAAAGTCCCCTCCAGTGTGTTCAGTTACACCCTGAAGGGGACTTATCGTGTTACGTCTAGGCGCTGTTGCCCATTAGCTGTCCAGCGTGCGCAGGCTACTGAATGTAGCTCTGCATGCCCGCCTCGAGCTGGGTAGCACCAGATGGCACGGACTTAATTTCTGCACGTCCGGCATCGGATGGCAGCGGGTTACCAGTCTGGCCTGGCACATGACCGTTAGCTTCGGAGCCGTGGTGCTCTTCGCCAGCGTGCTGACCAGCATCGCCTGGCTTATCCTCACCATTACTTTCCGGAGCATTGTGCTCACCCTGCCCCTCGGAGTCCTGCTTCTTGGAATCCTGCTTCTTGGAGTGCTCTTCCGACTGATCCTTCGGGTGCTCCTTCGGCTGCTCCTTTGGTTGCTCCGTGGAATGGTCGTGGCTGTGGTGACGGTCATGGATGATCTTGCCCAAGCCGATACCTGGAATCAGGATCGCCCACCACGGAATCTTGCCCTGAGACGGCTTGCCTGGAGTCTCAGAGCCCTCAGAAATCACCGTCTGCTCCTTATCGGTGATGTCCTTATGCTCAGCAATCTCATTCGGCTGCTCAGCATTCGGAGTCTCTTCACCCTTGTCATTGACCTCAGTGGACGTGAGTCCCTCGAACGCAACCGCAGCCTCAACCGACTCCGTCACATCGTCATCAACAGTGATCTCCACCTCAACGCTGCCTGTAGATTTCTCTGGAACAAAGGTCTTGTGCCCGGTACCCAGAACAGTCATACCGTCCTGCTTGTTAATTAGCTCAGCATTCAAGGTGTATTCCTTACCCGGAACCAAGCCTTCGTAGCTGACCTCATCAACAACCTCAGCACCGGCAACAACCTCATGCGAACCGTGAGCAAAATCAGCGTTGGTGGAAATCCACGGCTCGTCCTCAGGCGAAGTCGTGTCCTCGTCCCCGTGGGAAATCACAGTCTGGTCTGCATCGTCGATGTCCTTATGCTCAGCAATCTCATTCGGCTGCTCAGCATCCGGAGTCTCCTCGCCGTTCTTATCAACCTGGATGGAGGTCAACTCCTCAAACGCAACCGCAGCCTCAACCGGCTCCGTCACATCATCGTTAACGGTGATCTCCACCTCAACGCTGCCCGCAGACTTTTCCGGAACAAAGGTCTTGTCACCAGCGCCCAGAACAGTCATACCGTCCTGCTTGTTAATCAGCTCAGCGTTCAAGGTGTATTCCTTACCCGGAACCAAACCCTCATAGGTAATCTCATCGACAATCTTGGCACCAGCAATAACAGCGTGGGAGCCCTCTTCGAAGTCAGCGTTAGTGGTGATCTTCGGAGTCTTCTCAGAGCCCTCGGAGGTCACAGTCTGGTCATCATCATTGATGTCCTTGTGCTCACCAACGTGGTTCGGGTTGTCCTCATCGGTCGGCTTATTCTCACCGTGCTTATCCACCTCGGTGGAAGTCAACGTCTCGAAAGCAACCGCAGCCTCAACCGGCTCAGTTACATCCTCATTGACAACGATAGTGACAGCCTCAGTGCCATTAGCACTCTTCGGAGTGAACTTGTGGCCCTTGGTCTCGCCCAGAACGGTCTTACGGTCTTCCTTGGAAATCAGCTGGGCATCCAAAGCGTATTCCTTGTTCGGAACCAGACCCTCGTAGGAAACCTGGTCGACAACCTTGGCACCAGCAACAACCTCGCGCAGGTCGCCCTCGAAGTCAGCATTAGTGGAAACCTTCGGGGTCTTCTCGTCGTTGCCATCAGTAGGCTCGCCTGGCTCATCCGGCTTGCTCGGAGTCGTCGACTCGCAATCCGAAGGCTTATCAGACTCAGAGGTCTCGGAAGCTTCAGAGGACGTGGTCTCTACAGACTCGGACTCAGAAGGCTCGCTGGACTCAGACGAAGACGGTTCCTCAGACTCGGAAGGCTTCTCGCTCTCCGAGTCGCCCGGCTCCTCAGACTCACAGGTCTCACTGGTCTTCGGGGTAGAAGAATCCTCAGAAGAAGGCGCAGAGGTCTCACCCTCGCCACCATCACCAGGCTTACCCGGAATCTCCTCGGTAGTAGTGGTGGTCTGCGGGGTAGTAGTCTCAGAAGGCTTCTCAGACTTTACAGTCTGATCCTTATCGTTGATGTCGGTGTGGTCGGCGATGTCTTTCTTCTTACCAGTGTTGGAATCCTCGCCGTCCTTGTTCACTGCGGTAGAGGTCAGGTACTCAAAAGCAACTGCCTCATCAACAGTCTCGATAACACCTTCATCAACAGTGATCTCGACTTCCTCGCTGCCCTTGGAAGCGGAAGGTACGAAAGTCTTCTCACCGTGGCCAATTACCGCGTAGTCGCCGTTCTCATCCTTCACCTTGGAACGCAGCTCAGCATTCAGAGTGTATTCCTTGCCAGGGACCAGGTCCTGGTACTCGACCTTATCGGTGATGACAGTGCCAGACTTAATCTCATCGCCCTCAGCCTTCTCAGCCTTGGTGCCGATGGATGGCTTCATTTTAGAGGTTACGGTCTGAGCTTCATCCTCGATGTCGCGGTGCTCGGCAATCTTCTCCTCATCAGAGCTCGGAGTTTCCTTACCGTTCTCATCGACCTGCTTGGAGTACAGATCCTCGAATGCGACGGCAGCCTTAATGACTCCCTCAACATCGTCCTTGACCTTGATGTCAACTACCTGCTCACCAGCAGACTTATCCGGGGTGAAGGTAGCTTCGCCCTTGCCGACGACCTCGTGCTCACCCTTGTCATTCACTGCCTTGTTTCGCAGCTCTGCCTTCAGGGTGTATTCCTTACCCGGCACCAGGTCGGTGTACTCGACGGTGTCCTTGACAGTAACGCCAGCCTTTACCTGAGTAGCGTTGTCAAAGTCAGCATTGGTATGAATCTCCGGCTTCCACTCAGTGTTGACGGTCTGCTTCTCATCGTTGATATTTTCGTGAGTAGCGATCGTGTTCTCATCAGTTGAGTTAGAGGTGTCCTTACCGTCCTTATCTACCTCGGTAGATACGAGCTTCTCGAAGGCAACCGCTGAGTCCACAGCAGGATCTGCCTTGTCGTTAACGACAATCTCAACGTCCTTCTTGCCAGCAGACTCATCCGGAACAAGCTCCGTAGAGCTTTCACCCAGTACGGTCTTGCCATCGGCCTTGGAGATCAGTTTCGCCTTCAGGGTGTAGTGCTTACCCGGAACAAGATCCTCATACGTCACAGTGTCAATAACCGTGGCACCCTTTTCCACACGGTTGCCGTCCTTGATGGAAGCTTCCGTTTCAATCTTGGGCTCAAGATCCTTCTGCTGCTCGCTAGTAGTAGGAGTCGGTTCTGGATTAGGTACTACATCAGTCGTCTTATCCGGAGTCGTCTCGGAGGTGGTGTCCTTCGGAGTGGTCTCTTCAGAATCAGACGGCTCAGGATTCTCAGTCGTTTCGTTCGGAGAAGTCTCCCCGCCAGGGTTTTCCGGAGTGGTCTCGTCCGAAGGATTCTCCTCAGAAGAGGTCGTGGGCTCTTCGGAGCTACCACCATTGTCAGGCTCATCAGGCAGACCAGGCTGGTCTACCGGAATGACAGACTGTGCCTTTGAATTGCGCTTGTTGTTCGGATGCACAACAGTAATAAATGCATCTGCAGGCTGCTTTGCTATCTCCACCGTCGAGTCTTTTACAAGCTGCGGCATAGCTTCGGTTCCCTCAATTTTATAACCCGTAAGCGCCGTAAAATCTTCGTGCGATCCAGTAAACCCTGGGAAATAGTCTTTGCTATTCCCTACAATCGTTTTAAAAGGTAGATACTTTGGGTTCTGAGGCGAATTGAGGAACATCAACAGGTAGACGTAATAGTTAGCAGCCGATTTTTTATCCCCTCGGACAGCTGCAGCTTCCATCTTCCGTCCGAGATTAATGACGGCGTCGTGATACCTCTCATCGAACTCAAGTTTCGTAGCGTTCTTCTTCTTATACGCTTCGAACGTATTGAGAGGGGTTTTAGCGTGCGGTTCAATACACCACGCCCAGCCCACATCATTATTTTTGTTTCCACCATTGTTAAAGCCGGGCCCTGCTGGCTCTCCCGCCCAAACAAGCAAACCCCAGGAGTAGTCCGCGGCGAAATGCTGTGGATCCTTTTCCTCCTTCTTAAGTTCGTTGCCCAATGTACTATTGGGCGTAAAATCGGTAGGCTCAGCAGCCTCCGCCTTCACTCCCGGAACGGTGACCATTGCCGCAATAACCGCAATTGCAGCAAGCACCGCGGTTAAGACGGACCATCTCTTCCGAGATAGACCTAACACTCCGCTCATCTTTTCCCCTTAAAAAGGACGTATTCTTACAACTTTTATCTGGACAGCTTGCCTTTCAGCTGTACAGACATCACTCATGAAATCTTGAACACAAAGTAGGCAACACTGGTTCATAAAATCAGTGAGGAGCCTTTAATTGCTCCTTTGGCAGAGTACCAATAAGGGCACCGATAGCGCATAAGACAAGTCTTATTAGCATGGCAAATCAACAACTTTGCGGTCAATAGATGCCTTCCAATAAGAGGCTTAACAAAAAAGACAACCCGGCCCAAATAGACCTTTGTTCGAAAATGAAGTTGGCGGGTTAATTATTATTATCTGATAGATAAATGTAGGCTTGGAGAACATTTAAAAACCCTATTTACACCGTTAACCCTGGGTGCCAGTTCATCACTCTCCGGAATAAAATGACCCGAAACACCAGGGGACATCCCCGATTGCCCCCCCCATTTTGTGAAACCCGCCACTTAAAAGCGGCCCCAAGACTCAAGTTTGGCCAGTTCTTCAAGTGCGACCATATGTTCGCGTCCTTATGGCTCCGGCTAACGCGCAGTTGCATATGTTTTTCTTCTAATGTCCAGTCAAGAAAACTGTACTCAATTAAGAAAAGTTCAAAAAAGTTCTTCAGATCACAGTTAAACGTGGACAACACCACTTAAATTTGCACCCTGTGAAGGCGTCGTGCATCTTTTCTAGTCCTTTTCTAGCGCGCGATAAAAACTCCGCCCTCCATTCCCCTTCGGGAAACTCGGCAGCTCTATGAACAAAACCCTGAATGTTCACTTTCTCCACACCAATAGGGCCGAGGCGACACCCATGCTCGAGATATATTGCATTTCACTTAATAATCCGGAAATGTCTGAAATCACGTTTTCGCTAAGACCAACGCAGGCCAGATAACCATAGGAACTTCCTGCCATTTAATCAATTTAGCAACAGCTAATTATCTATTTAATGGAAATGTCAACAACGATTTTTACGTGTAGTTAACCTTCTTACACGGTGCTAATATTTCCATCGGTTCAATAAAATTTACCTTTTAGAAAGGACCGAAAATGTCTATTACTTCATTTATTGCAAGCGCCGTGGCTGCAGTGCTGCCCCTAGCAGGCAGCATCGGCCCGGTCGATGCTCAGGACCAGCTCGCTGAGCCGGACGTGCACCACACGGCCGAAGCGGAACAATCCACCACGGACCAGTCCCCCGAGCCGGGCGCCCACGCCGATAAGGGCCGCATCACCGGCGACAAAGAAGACATCATCAACGGCGCCGACGAGGAGCAATCCACGCCGAATCTGCAGAGCGGCAAATTGGCTGTGCAGCGCGAGCTCGCACTTGCTACGCAGGAGCTTGGTCACGAGTTTCTGAACATCAATTTCCAGGACAACCACACCGCGCACCTAATTTTCCTGGAAACCTATAACCCGGATACCGATCAGGCAGCCGTAGACCGCGTGCTCAACGCGCTCAAGATCAACGGCTACGACAATCTGACCGCCTCGTACTAAAAACCACGAGCAAGCTCGACACCTGCCGAGGATCAAAAAAGGGCGAAGTACCTCAACCTGGTACTTCGCCCTTTACTTTGTCGTGGCCCGGCGCGGGCCTAGCCAGGCACGCGCTCACGGCAGCGACGTAACGCCTCTGCCTACTGATCCTCCATGACATCGTGGCGCACAATGGTCTGGTCGCGGCCGGGACCGACGCCGATGTAAGAGATGCGGCAGCCGGATAGCTCTTCCAAGCGCAGCACGTAGTCTTGCGCCTTTTGGGGGAGCTCTTCAAAGGTCGAGCAGCCCGTAATGTCTTCTTCCCACGCGGGCATGGTCTCAAAGATGGGCTCGGCGTGGTGGAACTCAGACTGAGTAATGGGCATCCCGTCGTAACGCTTGCCATCGACGTCATAAGCCACGCAGATAGGGATTTCCCCAATGCCGGTCAGCACATCGAGCTTGGTCAAGAAGTAATCCGTAAAGCCGTTTACGCGCGTGGCGTAGCGAGCGATCACGGAATCGTACCAACCGCAGCGGCGCGTGCGGCCGGTGTTCACGCCGACCTCGCCGCCGGTGGTCTGCAGGTACTCGCCCCACTTATCAAACAGCTCGGTGGGGAACGGGCCGGCGCCCACGCGCGTGGTATAGGCCTTGATAATGCCCAGCGAGGTCTTAATCCGCGTCGGCCCAATGCCAGAGCCAACCGATGCCCCACCCGCAGTCGGATTCGAGGAAGTCACAAACGGATAGGTACCGTGGTCGACGTCCAACATGGTGGCCTGGCCGCCCTCCATGAGTACGTTCTGGCCATCGGCAAGCGCTTGGTTGAGCTCGAGCTCCGCGTCAATAACCATGGGGCGCAGGCGCTCACGGTAGCTCAGGAAGTACTCCACAATTTGCTCTGCCTCGATGGCCTTGCGGTTGTACATCTTCACCAGCATCTGGTTCTTGATCTCCAGCGCGGACTCCACCTTCTGCCGCAGGATGGATTCGTCAAAGATATCTTGCACGCGGATACCAATGCGCGCGACCTTATCGGCGTAGGTCGGCCCAATGCCGCGGCCGGTGGTACCGATGGCGCGCTTGCCCAGGAAACGCTCCTGCACGCGGTCGAGGGTCTGGTGGTACGGCGCCACGAGGTGCGCGTTCGCGGAAATCTTCAGCCGGGAGGCATTCGCCCCGCGCGCTTCCAGGCCATCAATCTCATCAAAGAGCGCCTCGAGGTTAATCACCACGCCATTGCCCAGTACGGGAATGGCGTTTTCAGAAAGAATCCCAGCGGGCAGGAGCTTCAGCTCGTATTTTTCACCGCCGACCACGACGGTGTGCCCGGCGTTATTGCCGCCGTTCGGCTTGACTACGTAGTCAACTTTCCCGCCAAGGATATCGGTAGCCTTGCCCTTGCCTTCGTCGCCCCATTGGGCGCCGACAATGACGATTGCTGCCATCTTTTAAGTCACTTCCTCATTATTGAAGCCAAAATACGCATTTACCTTACACTTTTCTGGCCGCAATAGCCCACGTAGCATGATGTGCATGCGTTTTTTGTTCCTCCGCTGCGGCACCCCCGGCGTTGATTTGCCCGCAGAGGCCTATGATCTTTCGGCCGTTCCTTCCCGCAAGGAGCTCGCGCTTGTCGATGCCGCCGCCACCAACCTCCTCCCCCACGACCCCACGCCTTCGCTTGACGAGATCGCCGCGCAGCCCGATGTCCGCCACCTCGGCGCCCCTGCCGCCGCCCCGCAGGAGCCTTACCTGGAGGACCGCCTGCGCGTGGTCGTCGCGGGCTCGGATTCGGCGCTGAACGCCGTCATCACCCGGCTCATGCGCGCCGATAACCTGTGGGCCGAGGTAGCGTTCATCCCCACGGGCGAGTCGGCCGCCGCCGCCAATTGGGGCCTGCCCGCCGCGCCGCAGGAGGCCCTCGAGCTCGCCCGCACCGCCCCGGTTCGCCCGGTGCCGCTCATCCGCAACGATTCTGGACAGGCCGTCGCCGGCTCGGCAACCATCTCGGATTTGTCCAATGGCCCGCTTACCGGTGAAATCATCATCGATGACGCTACCCTCGCCGCCTCCGGCCGCGGTACTTTTGGCGCGCGGCTGGTCCCCATGACCGATGCCCCGGGCATCCTGGCGGCCCGCGCGACATCGCCAGTCGAGCCCGAAGGTCGCCTGCGCTCCCTACTGCGCAAGCCCGGCCGCCTCGACCCGGACTCCGTCCGCACCGGCCGCGCGGTCCAGGCGGGCGGCCCCCAGCTGCGCGTGCTTGTCGATGCCATCCCCCACAAACGCCCCCTCACCCGCGTCACCTTCTACCGCCACCTGCGCGACCTCCAAGTCGTGCGCCCCTAGCCTCCTTCGCAGCTCACGCCGGTTCAGCCAGCTCACCCCGTCTCCGCTGACTCGGCCCTCGGTTGACTCAGCTCGCGCAACTCGGTAACCGCCCCGCTCGGCGGATTTGCGGGGCGGGGTCCTGCTAATCCTGCCCCTTCTGTTTATCGCTCGGTTTATCGTCGCGCTCCCACACCTCCGGCGGGTATGCCGGGTGCGCAGAGGTAGGAACCAGGTGCGCGACGGCGGACTCGCGCGAGAGCCCGCACACCATGAGCATGTCCACAACGATGGACCTCGTCTGCGCGAGGATCGTATACGCGGAAAGCGTCGCATCTTCTTCGATAAGATCCATGCCCGCTTGGCCGCCCACGTATCGCAGCCGCTGTACGAGTTCGGGTATCTCTATCGCCTCGTCGTGATCCCGCTTTTGGCGGCCGTAGAGTTCTCCCACCGCGAGGATAATTTCTGATAGTTCTTCTAGGAGCTCTAGCTGCTTATCGGACACGGTATCGCCGTCTTCGGTAAGCACTAGCGCGCGGCGCGAAAGCACCCGCACCCCGCGCACCGCGTTATCTACCGGCAAGAGGATGCGCTCCAGGGACCGAATATTCCTGCGCGAGGTCCACAAAAGCGGCGATACTTCCGATGCCTCCCTGCCCGATTGCGCCGCGCTCAACAGCGTATTCACGTCATTTTGCGTGCCGCGCACCGCATCGCGGGCGTCGCGAATGATCTCGGGATTGGTATCGCGGATGCCATGCGTGACGTCGTTAAGAATGCTCGAGGCAATCCTCAGCACCTTCGACACCTCGCGCCGAGCCTCCTTCAACGGCGAATTAGGGATAAGCGCGATCGTGATAAGCCCAATGCCGGAACCAATCATTGCGTCGATGGCCCGGTGCAGGCCACCCGGTCCCTCGGTGGGCGGAAAAATCGTGGCGATAAGGATGGAGCCAAAGACAATCTGGTTGGATACCAGCGGCGATTTCGTAATAAAGGACCCCACCACCAGGCCCGCTCCCACGATGAACAGGATCTGGAACGGGCCCTGCCCCACCACTTGGAAGAGCAGATCACCCAAGGCCACGCCGACGATGCCGCCCAGCGACATCTCCACCGCCCTTTTCATCCTGTCCCCGCCCGAAAGCCCCAGGATGATGACGGCCGAGATGGGCGCGAAGAACGGCTGCGGATGCCCAACGACGGAGCTTGCCACCCAATACGCCAATGCGGCACCCACGGTGGCCTGGATTATATAAACGAAGCGCGAACGGATGCGTTGCAGGCGCGATACTACTGAGCGGTCCACCACCCGCAGCATTTGCCTCGTTGAGACTCTTTGTTTCGCTTCCGACATGACCTCCAGCATAGAAGACCTCCCTCTACCACCGCCCCCGTGCGTCCGCATCCCGGCCCGCGCCAGGTTGTGGATAACGCGCTAATTGCGCGCCCCAGCGACCCCCGCAGCGCGAGAATTCCACAGATTTGCCGTTTCGCCTTGCACATCCATTGCTGTGTACCCGTGCCGCTTTTACGGTCAGGAGTCGTGAACACAGAATTTTTGCAACTTTGCCGTCGCGGTGTGGACCTCGTCGCCGAGTTTCAGGGATGCTCCGAACAAGAGCTCATCGAGGCCGGCGCCAGCCAGCTCCTCGCCGCACAACTCGCCCGCCTGCAACACACCTATTTCGGCCGCACCTCCAATAGCCGCAAGCAGCGCCTTGCCTGCGAGGCCGCCCGTTCCCGCGGCCACGACCTCGCCGTGCTTGAAAGCATCGAGTCTTTCGCCCAAAGAGTAAAGGACACCAACCGCAGTTGGGATCTCCGCCTGGAGCTCTGCCGCGCGGAGGCCCATCTGATTCCGGCGATCGCGAAGAAGCGCCTCAAGCAGCTCAACCCCGCCAAGCGTCCCTCCCACGGCGTGCGCTATACCCGACGCCCCGATGGTCCCCACACCATCTCCATCACCGCAGATCCCACCGATATCGCAGATATCAAAGGCGTTCTCGCCTCCGTGGATAAGGAAAACCCGCTCGCCGCAGCCAAGCAGGTAATCCTCGAGGGCAATCCCGGCGCACTCCCCGCGGTGCACACCAACGTGATCATCACCCTTGACCAACTAGATCGCATCACTGCTAGCCAGGGTGATGACATCATGCTTCAGCTTTCCAACGGCGCACGCATGTCCGGCGCCCAGCTCGTGGCCCGCACCCTCGCCCAGCGCGGTTACGTCAGCTTGGTCCACCCCGAGCACGGCGCGGTAAACCTGTATCGCACCGAGCGCATGGCCAGCTGGAAGCAACGCATGCTAGCCCGCGCGGAGCATCCCATCTGCGCGTGGCCCGGCTGCTCCACGCCTGCCGATGACGCCCAAGTCCACCACCTCACCGCCTGGGCCGCCGGCGGTCCCACGAACCAAGAAAACCTCGTAACGCTCTGCGCCCACCACAATGCGGTGAATCAAGATGATGATTCCCGACCCACCGCCCGCGGCCGCATGGTCCGCATCAAGGGGCGCATCGCCTGGATCCCGCCGTGGAGCGGTAACCCGCGATTTATCCCCTCGCCTGCCCATTCGCCACGCCCATCAAGGAGTTCTACCTAACCTGCTATCCTCCCAATCTGCCTAATCTCGCTGGCATAGCTTGTCTGGCTGATCTGATTTAGCTGACTGATCTGACTCATCTCCGGCAAGGCCCCACCGCATCCTTGCGCCCCACAGATAGGCCTGGATATAGGACTCAAGATAGAACCAGGGATAGGCCCAGAAATAGGAAAAGCCGCCTCCCGCACAGGGGGAAGCGGCTACTTCGGCGTGCCCAGTTTAGGGGCGGGCCTACTTGGCGGTGGTCTTGCCCACGGAGTGGAGGTCCTGGCATGCCTCGATGACGCGCTCGGACATACCCTGCTCTGCCTTCTTCAGGTAAGAGCGTGGGTCGTAGACCTTCTTGTTGCCCACCTCGCCGTCAATCTTGAACACGCCGTCGTAGTTTTCCATCATGTGGCGGGCCACTGGGTTGGTAAACGCGTACTGGGTATCGGTGTCCACGTTCATCTTGATGACGCCGTAGCGCAGCGCCTCTTCAATCTTCTCCTTCTCGGAGCCGGAGCCGCCGTGGAAGACGAAGTCAAAGGCGTGCTCGCCCTCGCTCAGGCCGAGCTTCTTCTGCGCAACCTTCTGGCCCTCCAGCAGGACCTCGGGGCGCAGCTTCACGTTGCCCGGCTTGTAGACGCCGTGCACGTTACCGAAGGTAGCGGCCAACAAGTAGCGGCCCTTCTCGCCGGTGCCCAGGGCATCGATGGTCTTTTCAAAGTCTTCCGGAGTCGTGTACAGGTTATCGCCGGCCTTAGCCTCGACACCGTCTTCTTCACCGCCAACGACACCAATTTCTGCCTCGAGAATGATGTGCGCTTTCTTTGCCTTTTCCAGAAGCTCCTGGGCGATGACCAAGTTTTCATCGATCGGAATAGCAGAGCCGTCCCACATGTGGGACTGGAAAAGGGGATTCTCGCCGCGGTCAACGCGCTCCTGGGAGATGGCCAGCAGCGGACGAACGTAATCGTCCAGAACTTCCTTCTGGCAGTGGTCGGTGTGCAAGGCGATATTAACGCCGTAGTGCTTCGCAGCCTCGTGTGCGAAAGCGGCTAGCGCCAGAGCACCGTTAACCTTGTTCTTGACCGCGAGGCCAGAGCCGAACTCTGCGCCACCGGTGGAGAATTGGATGATGCCGTCAGACTCTGCCTCGGCAAAGCCCTTCAGTGCTGCGTTGATCGTTTCAGATGAGGTGCAGTTGATGGCCGGGAACGCGAAGCCGTTCTGCTTCGCGGTGTCCAGCATCTGGTTATACGCCTCGGGGGTTGCAATTGGCATGAAATTCCATCCTTAACTGGGATTGCGGTCAAACACGTTCCAACAGCCAATTATGCCCACATTTCCGGAATCCCGCCGTAAAATTTCTGTGACATTTCCTGTGTTTACAGTTTAACTCTCACAATGCCGCGCCCCGCACAACAAACCCCGCAGCGAAATGATCAACGGCGAGGTTAAGCGCGGCCCGACTTTTCGTGCAGGTCACGAGCCACCCGGGCGCACGCCTCCAACAGCATCCAGCCAGACAGCTGCACGGATAGGTCGCGCTCATCCACGCGAATAATGCCCATCTTTTCACTCACGGTGGTGTGCCCGAAGCCGTAGTTGTGGGGAAGCCGGGCATCGGCAGTCCAGTCAGAGCCAAAAATTGGCAGGCCATCAACCTCGAGCCGGTGCTCCCACACGGATTCGGCAGACGCCATAACCATCCGGGTCGCTAGCTTCTTGGTAGCCCGGTTGGCGGGCGAATCCCCGGGCAGGCGCACGGCGACATCGGCAAGATAGCGCATCAGGATGCCCTTAAACAGGCCGCCGTCACCATCACCGGTCTCCCAATCCACGACGCCGGAGGGAGTCGCCATGCCGGAAGCAATAGCCTGCACCAAGCCACGGATTTTGATGATGTAGCTCATCATCTCGGAAGCCAGCTCGGCCTCGTAGACGTTGTCGATCTGCTCCAGCTTGCCGATGCTCGACTCCTCCCGCATCGCCAACACAATCTCCAGGCATGCCCCGAGCATCACGCCCTGGCAGTACGGGTGGACTTGTTTGACGATCTCGGGGCCATCCATGCGCATGCGCACGCCGTCCATGATGAAGCCGTCTTCGTTGACCAAATTATCGTAAACCCAGTCAACGATGCGGCGGGCCGCGGTGATATCTCCCATCCGCGCGAGCATGATGGCTCCGGGCCCGTTAGCCGGCACGTTCATGAAGTTCTCGCCATCGCGCCACGGCAATATCCCCAGCGAATCATCGAGCCCCTCGGTGATATTGCGCTGCAAAGATGCCAATGCCTTGGGCGGTTTCATCTTCTTCACCTCGCCCACACGCCCGAAAGCAAGCGCGAGCCAGGCCTTGTCATCGAAGTACTTATTCTTGGTCAGCTGCGTCAGGTTCCGGACGCGAATCCCGCGCGTGGTGTCAAGGATGCGCTGGCGGAGGACCTTGGTGTTCTTCCGCTCCGCGGCATCGACGAGGCAGTCGAGGTAGTGCGCTTGCCACCAGTAATGCCAGTGCACGAGGAGCTTTTCTTTCGTGGTGGGCGGCCAGCTGACGATGGCGAGGTTGGTTCGCGGCAGGCCCCATACGGAATGCGCATGGCGCTCATCGATGGCGGTTTCCGCGAGTTCGGCGCGGTGGGCCCACTTTTCTTCCACGTTTTCTTTATCACTCCAGTAGCAAGGTTTATTACAGTTAGTGTAACGATCTCTTACCAGGAATTGTTCAGATCGGCGTGCTGCCGGATCCAGGCATGCATGGCGATGCCCGCGGCCACGCCAGCGTTGATGGACCGCGTGGAGCCAAATTGCGCGATGGAGCAGGTCATGAGGGCGGCGTCTTGCGCGGCGGCGCTTACGCCGGGGCCTTCTTGCCCGAATAGCAGCAGGCTGCGTTCCGGTAGTTCGGCGGTTTCGAGGGGCACGCAACCGGGGGTGTTATCAATGGCCACGACCGTCAGGTCTTCCTCGGCCGCCCAGGCAATGAGCTTATCGACGCTCTCATGATGCCGCAGATGCTGATACCTATCCGTCACCATGGCACCGCGGCGGTTCCACCGCCGCCGCCCCACGATGTGAACGGTATCGACGGCAAAGGCGTTGGCGGTGCGCACGACGGTGCCGATATTGGCGTCATTTTCAAAGTTCTCGATGGCGATATGCAGGCTGTGCCGCCGCTTATCGATGTCCCCCTTAATCGCCTCCCTCCGCCAATACCGATACGCGTCGACGACATTGCGCCGGTCGCCCTCGCGCAGCAGCTCCGGATCGTATTTGTCCGCCCCCGGGCCTTCCGGCCAGGGCCCTTCCCAGGGCCCCACGCCGTGCCGGCCTTCATTCCACTCGGTCGGTCCCTTCGCCTCCTCGGGCTGCTCTCGCTGTTCTCGCTGCTCCTGCTGCGCAGCACTCTCGCCCTGCGCGGCCCGCGCAGTACTCTCGCCGCGCGCAGTCTGTTCGGCCGACTCGGCGCGCACAGCCTCGCCCGCTGGCTCGACCTGCCCGACCTGCGCATCCTGGTCCATCTCGTTACGCGAGTCCAAGATCGTCCAAGCCAAGCAGGGAACGGTACTCAAGGCCCTCGGCCGAGATGACGTCCTCGGCGCCGGTAGCACGGTCAACGACGGTAGCCACGCCGACCACCTCTGCCCCGGCCTCGCGCAATGCGGCGACTGCCGTGAGCGGCGAGTTGCCGGTCGTGGTGGTGTCCTCGACGACCAGCACCTTCTTTCCAGCCACATCCGCGCCCTCGATGCGGCGCTGCATGCCGTGCTTTTTGGCCTCCTTGCGCACGACGAAGGCGTCGATATCGCGGCCATCGGCATGCATGACGGAGGTCGCTACCGGATCCGCGCCAAGGGTGAGGCCTCCCACGGCCGCGAAATCCCAATCGGCGGTGAGCTCGCGGAGCAAGGATCCGATGAGGCGGGAGGCTTCGTGGTGTAAGGTCGCGCGGCGCAAATCAACGTAGTAATCGGCCTCTTTGCCCGAGGACAAAGTCACCTTGCCGTGCACAACGGCAAGCTCCTTGACCAGTTCCGCGAGACGCTTCTTCTTGTCTTCTTGCAGGTGCACTTTAATCATCGCATTGCTCCTTCTTTAGAGTTTTCTTCGGCATATGAGGAAAGTCCTGGCTATGTGGGCCAACGCAACATTCTAGGCTACTCCCCCTGCCGCGGCCCCGAGTCGTCGTGGCGGTCTTTATCGCGTGCAGCGGCTGGGCCACTGGTGTTTCTGGAACGACCTCGAGAAGAATCTCTAGATGGGCCCGTGGACGAGCCTTCGGCTGAACCTTCGGCCGCGTCTTTGGCCGCGTTCTTGGCCGCGTCTTTGGTCATATCTTTCGCCGCGTCTTTGCCCGGGCCTGGGGAGGCATCGCCGAGGCCGCCGCTGAAAGAGCCGCCAAAAGCGCTGCCAAAAGTGTCACCGAAGATGGAAGCCTCCCCGAATTGCCGGCGCGGCAGGCGGGCGGCGCCTGAATCGGGGGTGGGGCGCTCATTGCCATCGGCAATGGCATCGACCTCGTCCGCCCCAATCGCCGTGTGCTCAACCGGGCCGCGGGTCTCGGAGTACGTGCGCGACGGCATATCCAATGGTTCCTCCGGCCTTTGGATCACCGGCCGGGAAAACTCCGGCTGCCCCACCGACGTTGTGCCTCCCACTGCTTCAACCACAGGCGCGGCGGGGATTTCCCTGGCTGGGTCTAGGTCCTCGAAGTGAATGGTGTGCACGGAGGAGGAGCGGGGTGGGAGGACGCGGGCGGCATCGGCAAGCAATGCCAAGGGCGGGAGCATTGCTTCCCAATCCGCGGTGCGCGAATGCTTGGTGGTTTGCGCCAAAACCCACTCGGTCTCCAGCCACAGCGCCGACACCACTTCCGGTATGCGCTGCAGCGCGATGCGCACGCGCTCGTCCACCATCCGCTCCGTCACGCCGCGATCGGAGGAATATACCTCAAACCCCTCGATGTTCATGGCCAAAAGCAGGTCCTCCGACATCTCGGGCTCTTGGCTGTCGAAGCGCTGGAAATCAATGACCACATCCGATGCCGCCCCCGTCCTCATCGCCATCACATTGACGCCGTCGATATCCATCAGCAGCATTTCGTGGCCGTACACGTTGCCGGCGACGATGTCTTTCGGCGCGGCGCCAGAGGAGGCGACTCCCCTCGTCCATTCATCGACAAGGTACTGGTCCGACTTCATGTACTCAAAGCCCCGGGTTTCCGCCCAATTCTTGCGCTCCCGGCGAATGGTGCCAGGGATAAGCGGCCGAGGCCTCCCCACAGGTTTAGGCTTCGCGTGAGCTTCCGGTTGCTCTTCAGTTCCCTTCTGGCCCGCCTCGTCGGAGGAGGCATCCGCATCCGATTCCGTATCTTCAGCTGAGTCCGCAGCAGGGTGAATGCCAGAGCCTGCGCCAGTTTCCGCGGCCTTTTCAGTGTTGCCTGCGGTGTGAGCACTGTCGACGCTCTCGTTAGTGCCGTCAGTGTCGTTGCTGTCGATACTGCCGTTGCTGCTGGCCCTGCCGGCACCGTCTGCGCCGGATGCAGGGCCTGCGGTTGTGGCGTCGGTTGTGTTGCCCTTTACGACATCATTTTCCGAAAGAGCTTCGGACTCGCTGGCACGGCGGGTGTCGCTGGCGCTGCGGTGCGCATCGTCTGCAGTGCGATGGTGACGCCCTGAAGAGGTAGCGGAGGAAGAATCGGATTCAATATCGGGGGACGGCGAGTACTTTGCCGCGAAACTGGAGGAGGATTCAGCACCGGCTTCATCTTCAGGTTCTGCGACCGCATCGGTGTCTGGGGCGCCTTCGGTGTCCGCAGTGCCTTCGGTGTCTGGGGTGCCTTCGGCATCCTGGTCACTGCCGTCAGCATGGTCAGTGTCGTCCGTGTGGTCAGTGTGGTCCGTGCGATCAGTGTCGGTAGCTGCGCGGAAGGGCGCGCCCTGGTCTTCCCGAGTGCCCAATTCTACCCAGGTGTCCTGGTCTCCTTGGGCGTCCTGGTCTTTCCCGTTGTGTTGGGGCTTCTCGCCTTGAGATTGTTCCGCCGCCGAATTATCGGAATCGCCTGCAGCGGTGTCCTGCCGCTGGGTATCCGTGTCGTGGTGGAAATCGGTGTCCTGCTGGGATGCGGTGTCTCGCTGGGCATCGGTGGCGCGCTGCGTGCGGTCGTAGTACAGCAAAAAGCCACCGGCGATGCCGAGTACGAGCGCGAAAATCAGGAGTAAAGAAGCCATCATCTCCCGATAATAATAGGTACCGGCACCCCACGGTGCCGGTACCAGTCGGAGTCGGAGCGATTAATTGGGATTAATCGTTAACCGAGGTCCTATCCCCGCGTTCCACCGGGTTGGTCGGGTCTGCAGACCACTGCGACCAGCCGCCGATGTAGTGGCGCAGGCCGGTGAATCCGGCGTCTTCCATCGCCGCGAGGGCCAGCGCGGAGTGGTTGCCCGAGCCGGAATAGATGATTGCGTCCTTGGTGTTTTCCTGGGTCAATCCGGCCGCGGCCAGCACCTCACGGATTTCATCCGGAGACTTCAACGTGCGCACCCCATCGTTGTGGAAGAGGCGCTCGGGAATATTGACCGCACCGGGGATGTGGCCTGCCTTCAAATCTAGGTTTTCGCGGCGACCGGCAAAGCGGTTGCTGGAGCGTGTATCGATGAGGACGCCATCATGCTTGCGGACGTCATCAATCGTGGCGGTAGGTAGCTGGCCGGGAGTGACCTCGAACGTCGAGCCGACCGCAATATTGCCCGGGCCCGTGAGAGTCTGGTAACCGTGCGCGAGCCAGTTTTCCAGACCGCCGTCGAGGATGCGCACATCCGTCAGGCCTGCCCAGCGCAGCGTCCACCACGCGCGGCCGGCGAACAGCCCGCGGCCCTCGTCATAGACCACCACGGGGCGGTCTTCCTGCAGGCCCCAAGAACGGATCCAGGACTGCAACTTGTCTTCATCGGGAAGCGGGTTGCGGCCATTGCGCGAGCCGGGAAGGCCGACGAAGGCCGCGCCGGTATCGCCGAAAAGCGCGGTGGGGATGTGCTGGGATGCAAAGTCGATGAAGCTCTGGCCCGTCTTGGGCTGCCAGTGGGTGCCGAGGAGGGTGAAACGATCGCCGTGGTAGATGGATTCTTTGAGTTCCTGCGGGGAAACTAAAATGCTCATGCCTTCCAGTCTAAAGGCATGAGCATTATTTTTCGCCCGGTAATTTAGCGAGCGGAGATATCCAGCTCCGCACCGCCATCGGCGACGTCGACGTGGACGGTATCGCCATCGGCAATATCGCCAGCCAAAAGCTTCTTCGCTAGCTTGTCACCGATAGCCTGCTGGATGGTCCGGCGCAGCGGGCGGGCACCGTAGGCGGGGTCATAGCCGCGGTCGGCCAACCAGGACTTGGCGGAATCGGATACCTGCAGCGTCAAGCGGCGGGCCTCCAGGCGCTCGGTGAGACCGCGCAGCTGGATGTCCACGATGCCGCGCAGCAGCTCCTCCGACAACGGCTCGAACATCACCACATCATCGAGACGGTTGATGAACTCCGGCTTAAAGGCCCGCTTTACGGCCTCCATCGTCTCGTCCCTCGTACCGCCGGCGCCCAGGTTGGACGTTAGGATAATGACGGTATTGCGGAAGTCGACGGTGCGCCCCTGGCCATCGGTAAGCCGCCCCTCATCCAGGACCTGGAGGAGGACGTCGAAGACGTCGGGGTGGGCCTTTTCCACTTCGTCGAAAAGCACGAGCGTATAAGGCCGACGCCGCACGGCCTCGGTGAGCTGGCCACCGGCTTCGTGGCCGACGTATCCCGGAGGGGCACCGACGAGCCGGGAGACGGAGTGCTTCTCGCCATACTCGGACATATCGATGCGCACCATGGCGGATTCATCGTCGAAGAGGAAGTCCGCCAGCGCCTTCGCCAGCTCCGTCTTACCCACGCCGGTGGGGCCGAGGAAGAGGAAGGAGCCGGTCGGGCGGTTGGGGTCAGCCACGCCCGCGCGGGAGCGACGCACGGCATCGGAAACAGCGGTCACGGCCTCGCGCTGGCCGACGACCCTCTCACCCAACACCGATTCCATGTTCAGCAGCTTCTCGGTCTCGCCCTGCAGCATCTTGCCGGCGGGAATGCCGGTCCACGCGGAGACGACCTCCGCGATGGTATCCGGGCTGACCTCCTCATCCAGCATGGTATTGCGCTGGGCAGCGGCCTTTTCCTCGGCTGCTGCCAGGTCCTTTTCCAGCGGCGGTATCTTGCCGTAGTTGATCTCGGAGGCTAGGGCGAGGTCGCCGTCGCGCTCGGCAATTTCTGCTTGGCGGCGGAGATCGTCGAGCTCCTCCTTAATATCCTGCACGTCATCGATGGCCTTCTTCTCGTTGACCCAGCGCGCCTTGAGCTCGCCGAGTTTTTCGCGCTGGTCCGCGAGCTCGCCTTGCAGGGCGGCCAGGCGGTCCTTGGAGGCGGCGTCGGATTCCTTCTTCAGCGCGAGCTCCTCGATCTCCATGCGGCGAACGATGCGCTCGAGCTCATCGATTTCCTGCGGCGAGGAGTCGATTTCCATGCGCAGACGGGAGCCAGCCTCATCGACTAGGTCGATGGCCTTGTCCGGCAGGAAGCGGTTGGTGATGTAGCGGTTCGATAGCTCCGCTGCAGACACCAAGGCGGAGTCCATGATGCGCACGCCGTGGTGCACCTCGTAGCGCTCCTTGAGCCCGCGCAGGATACCGATGGTGTCTTCCACGGACGGCTCTGCGGCGTAGACCTGCTGGAAACGGCGCTCGAGGGCGGCGTCCTTTTCGATGTACTTGCGGTACTCATCCAGCGTGGTTGCACCGACGAGGCGCAACTCACCGCGGGCCAGCATGGGCTTAATCATGTTGCCAGCATCCATGGAGCCTTCGCCGGTAGCGCCGGCGCCGACGATGGTGTGCAACTCATCGATGAAGGTGATGATTTCGCCCTCAGATTGCTTGATTTCATCCAGCACAGCCTTAAGGCGCTCTTCGAACTCGCCGCGGAACTTGGCGCCGGCGACCATGGAGCCGAGATCCAGGCTGATAAGCGTCTTGCCCTTCAGGGACTCGGGGACGTCGCCAGCCACGATGCGGCGGGCTAGGCCCTCAACGATCGCAGTCTTGCCGACGCCCGGTTCACCAATCAACACCGGATTGTTCTTCGTCCTGCGCGAGAGCACCTGGACGACGCGCCGGATTTCCTGATCGCGCCCGATGACCGGGTCGATCTTCCCTTCGCGCGCCCGCGCGGTGAGGTCGGTGGCGTACTTTTCCAGGGCCTGGAATTGGTCCTCCGGGTTCTCCGAGGTCACCTTGGCGGCCCCGCGCACGGAGGGGAAGGCGCCCTTGATGGCGTCGTAGGTTGCGCCGCGGCCGGTCAGCAACTCGGCGGCGTCGGTCTTCGAACCGGCGATGGCGGCGAGGAGGACTTCGGTGGACACGAACTCATCGCCAAGCTCGCCCGCCAATTCCTGCGACTTGGTCAGTACGTTTAAGCCATCCCGGTTGAATTGCGGGTTGGACATATTGGAGCCCTCGGCGCTGGGGTAAGAGTTAACCAGCTCGCGCGCTTCCTTCAGCACGGTATCCGGGTCAACGCCGGTGGCCTTGAGTACCGGCGCGGCGATGCCGCCTTCCTGCCCAAGGATGGCAGCCAGCAGGTGCGCCGGCCGAATATCCGGGTTGCCATTCGCGGAAGCGGTCTGCAGGGCTTCCTGCAGCGCCTCTTGTGTTTTGGTGGTGGGGTTAAAAGAACTCATGTGTACGTTTCTCCTTCTAAGATTTATTCGTCCATTTTAAGGATTCACTTGGTATAACGCACATAAAGTTGAGCCTATTCCACTCAACCCAAATTTTTTGAGTCACCCCGGCTCAACTTCCCACGCTATGCTCCTCAGCTCTGCCGCCATGCAGCAAAAGTTCTACCCAAGTCCTGCCGGCATAGGAGTGAGCACGCCGCACTGCCGAGGCTGGGTTCAAACCGGGTTCCAGCGAGGCAGAGAGTTTCCGGCCGACAACCTCCATGAGGCGGGAAGTTTGCAGCCGACGGCCTGAGCGTGACGGAGCCCCAGCAGGGCGCGGCACGACAAAGCCGGGCCACCACACCAAAAGTATGGAAGCCCGGCTTGCGGAGGGTGGATTTGTGAAGGCTAGGTTTCTTGTTTCTGCCCCACGTGGCCGATGCCCTCTTTGAAAATCGTGCCGCGCGGCGGAAGCAGGCCCATGAATTTGAATGTCAGGTACACACCGATGGAAATGGCCAGCGAGACGGCACCGAACGCGCCGGTAAATCCGTACATCACAGCCATCGGCGCGATAATGGTCCACGAAATCTCGAACGGGCCGAAGCCGATATAGGCCATGCCGTATTCAGATAGCGTGCCGGATTTCAGCTTCGGGTCGACGATCTTGAGCACGGCGATGCCGGTAGCAACGGTGGCCGTCGCCCAGCCCCAGCCGAAGATACCGCGCTCGATCCAACGCTCGCCAAAGAACTCGGCGGGGAACCACATCAGGAAGAAGCTACAGAAGATGGTGCCCAAAATAAACAGCACCAGCAGCGCCTGCCAGTAGGAAGCGATAGCAGCAGGAACGATGGCGGCCACACCGAAGGCAATGAGGTAGTCGGTAGCAGCACCGGAGATGGAGGATACGGAATCCTTATCCAGATAATCCTCGGCGCCGACGAAGTTCATGATGGCGCGGAAGATGAGGCCGATAACCATGGACATCGCAAAGAGCGGGATCGAGACGTTTTCCCAAATGCTGGAAATGCCCTTATTGACGCCGTAGGCCGTCATAACCGTGAGGATGATGAAGCCAAAGTGCAGCGCTAGCGGCTCGATGGAAGAAGGGTTGGTGGTGGCGCGACCAAGGGAGGGGCGATCAGCCAGGTTCTTGATGTAGCCGCGGCGAATCTCTTCCGGCAGCTCCTTGGGCACGTAGGACACCTTGCCCTTACGGATACCCCAGTTACCAGCAATAACGCCGCCGATAATCGCGGCCAGCGTGCCGACGGTCGCAGAAGTAAAGCCCAACGACGACGCCGCCTCGGCACCGACGCCCTCCAGCGCGCCACCCACAGCTGCGGCCGTGCCGAAGCCGCCGGTAAAGCCAACCGGCAGCATCATGCCGAACCAGTTGGGGGTATCAAAGACTGGGGCGAAAAAGAGCAGGCCGAGCACGATGAACAGGCCCCACTGGCCGGTAAACATCATGGTGGAAAAGCCCCACATATTGCGCGCGCCTTTGCCCATGTTGCCGCCGACTTCCATGGAATAGGCCATCGAGGCAAAGACCACGGCAATGAGGATGGAGGTGTAATCGCCGAGGTTATCGGAGAAATTAATCCAGCCCAGCACGTTGGGCCCGACGAACAGGCCAAGCAGGCCAGCGGTAATGGGGGCAGGCAGCAATAAGTCCTGGAAGATGAACTTCACTTGGTGGCGCAAAATATTGCCGATGACCATGAGTAAGGAAATCCAACCCACGTCCAGCATGAGCGTATAAGCGGAAAAATCTTCCATGGGAATCCTTTCTAGCTGTGCAGTTATGACAGGCCGCTCACTTGTAGAGAGCTCGCAGATAAAAAGTACATTACCTATCATGTAGTGAGCCACAACATACGGCGCATTTTCACCCCCGCTACAATGGCACGGTGGAGCACTACCTCAGCATCATCATCGGCGCGGGCCAGGCAGGCTTGGCGACGGCCCACCAGCTCACCTCCCGCGGCCTTGTCCCCGCCCAAGACTTTCTGCTTATCGATGCCAACCCCGCCCCCGGCGGCGCCTGGCGTCACCGGTGGGATTCCCTAACGCTGGGAAAGGCCCACAACATCGCGGATCTGCCGGGCATGCCCGCCCCGCTTGCCGATGCCTCCTCCCCCGCCTCCCACGTAGTCGCCTCCTACTACGGCGCTTACGAGGACAAATTCCAGCTGCGACCCTACCGCCCGGCGCGCGTCCGCAGCGTACGCCCCCTGCCCGGCACGCACAGCGCGCGCAATCTCCACGGCGCGCTCGGCCCGCGCGATGAGCGCGCAACAGAGAACCCAGACGAGCCACGCAGTGCGCACGCCTCGCACGACGAGCCCGAGCCGCGCGGCGCGTTTCTCGTGACGTTGGAGTCCGGCGAGCAGTTTTCCGCGGACACCATCGTCAACGCCACCGGCACGTGGGATAGGCCGTATATTCCTTATATTCCGGGCATCGGCAGTTTCGGCGGGCGCCAACTGCACACTAAGGATTATTCGGCGGCGGAGGATTTTGCAGGCCAGCACGTGTTGGTCGTTGGCGGCGGGCTATCCGCGGTGCAGTTTTTATTGGAGCTTGAGGGCATCGCGCAAACCACTTGGGCCACGCGGCGGGCGCCGGATTTTACGAATACGGAGTTCGATAAGCAGTGGGGTTTGGATGTGGAAGAGAAGGTCCGCGAGCGGGTCTTTAGCGGCAATCCACCGGCCTCGGTGGTCTCGACCACCGGGATTCCGCCCTGGCAGGAATACCTGGATGCGGTAGAGCGCGGCGTTTTGGTCTCGCGCGGCATGTTCAATGCCATCGATGCGACCGGCGTGCGGTTTGGCGAGGCTGCGACGAGCAGCAGGACTGCGGCGAGCGACGGGGCGGCCACGGGTGGCAGGGCTGCGGCGAGCGATGAATCTGCGGCGCACCGTGAGACGGTGGCGGACGGCGACGGTGCTGTGAGCGGTGGGTTTGTGGGGGCATCGGAAAGCGGGGCGGCATGGCAGCCCTACCCTGCGGGCACGCATCTGGCGGTGGACGTCATCTTTTGGAATACCGGTTTTCGTCCGGTACTCGACCACCTGGCGCCGTTGCATTTGCGCTCGCGCAAGGGCGGGATTGTCATGCGTAACGAGGTCTCGCCTGCCGCGAACCCGCGGGTTTTCCTCGCCGGATATGGATCGACCGCCTCGACGGTGGGGGCGACGCGCGCGGGGCGCTTGGCTGCGCGCGAGGTTATGAAGGTGCTGGGACTGTAGCGCGGGGACGATAGAGCAGGCGCCGATGGAGCGGGCGCCGCTCCCCACCAAAAGGCAGGCGCGGGGTGAAAGTGCGAAATAGAGGCAAGCAAGCACACTAGAATGGGAAAACATGTGGGAATTGGGCGAGCACTTCCGAAAGTACGCAGACGACTACCGCGATGCGGTGCATGAGCAGTTTTTCCTCATGGTGCCGGAGGCGCGGCAAGTCTTTTCCCTTTCTATGCAGGACACCCACCGGTCCATGGTGCACGCATTGGCGTGGATGATTGAACACGCGGAACCCAGCAGCGCCGGCGCGGGGGCGGGAGTTGGAGCTGCGTTGCCTGAGGCCGTCCGGGAGAAAATCGCGCAGCTCGGCCGCGATCACCGCAGGCACGGCTTCCCGGCAGAGGTGTATGCACGCTTCGAGGAGGCGCTCATCAAAGGCCTGCGGGTATTGGCGCTGACGCGGTACCAATACGACTTCGCCAGCGCCGTCATCCACGAGGTCTGCGCGGAGATGGCCACCGCGGCGCGCGAGGCGGACCTGGCCGGGGAGGCGCCGGCGTATTCGGGGCAGGTGGTTGCGGTGGAGCGGCCGACGCGCGAAACCGCGGTCATTCGCGTGGAGGCGGGGATGCCCGCCGACTTCGAGCCGGGGCAGTATTTCCCCGTCACCACCCAGTACCTTCCCGGCCAATGGCGCATGCTCACCCCAGCCCAGCCAAGCGATGCCACCGGCCAGCTGGTCTTCCACGTCGCCGCGGTGGGCGCGGCTTCGCGGTCGCTTGCGCATACCAAGCCGGGCGATTGGTGGACTTTGGGCCGGCCCACCGGGTCCATCTGGCAGGACCTGCGCGCGTTGCGCGGCGGCAGGTTGGTCATCGTAGCCTATGGCACGGGCTGGGCGGCGGCGCGGTGCTTGGCGCTAGCGGCGCGCCAGGCCGCGGATGCGGGCGAGGAGGGACTCGCGAAGAACCTGGACCTGCAGATTTTTGCCGTTGCGGATAGCCCCGGCGCGCACTATGACACGCATTTCCAGCAGAACCTTGCGGCCCTCTACCCCGATCTCAGCCTGCGCCGCATCATCCGGCAAGAAAACGACCCGTGGTTGCTGGGCGCACGGCCGCTTGCCGATGCCGCCACCCACACCCTCTCCCCCGACCCGACCGATGTAGTAGTCAACGAGGCCGAGTTATCCACAGGCACGCCCACTTACTTCGCCCTCTTCGGCAGCGCCGAGGAGGTAGCGGAAGGAAGGAGGGGATTGGAGAAAAGGGGCATCGGCAAGCAGTGGATCTTAAGCCACAGCTGGGGCCGCGACCGGGAGTGGCTGCCGGAGGATTATGCGGCGCAGTCTTAGTCGTTAAGCTCTAGCACCGGCAGGGAGCGGCGCGTCTTCGCTACTTCGTGCGGGTCGATATCGGCGTAGAGGATCTCGTCTTCGTAGCCGGCTTCTGCCACGCGCACGCCGTTGGGATCGACGATGGTGGAGTGCCCGATGCCGGTCGGGCCCGAGGGAGAACCGGCCTCCGCGTTGCCGCCCGGGCGCGATTGGCCCGCGGCGAGAATATAGCTGGTGGAATCCAGCGCCCGCGCCGCCGTGAGCAGGCGCCACTGCTCCAGCTTGCCGGGGCCATCCGCCCAGCTGGTGGGCACGACGATGAGCTGTGCGCCCTCTCGTGCCAGGTCCTTGAACTGCTCCGGGAAGCGGATATCGTAGCAGACCACGACGCCGACGGTAAGGTCATCGACGTCAAAGGTCACCAAGGACTCCCCAGGCTGCACCGTATCGGATTCGCGGTAGTCAAAGGCATCGTAGGTGTGGATTTTCTCGTAGCCGCCCAGCACGCCAGGGCCCGCGACGAGCGCGGTATTGGATACGCGGTTGATGGTCTTGTCCTCGCGCTCGACGGTATCGGCGGGGCAGAACATGCCGACGACGACGGTGACCTCCAATTCCTCCGCGGCTTCCTGAATCGCGGTGGCGAACGGGCCTTCGAGGTTCTGCGCCTGCTCGTCCAGGCGGCCCGAGCGGAAGTTCTGCGAGGTGGCCTCGGGCAGCACGATAAGGCGCGCGCCCGCCGCCGCGGCCTCGCGGATTTTATCCAGGGCTAGTTCTTGGTTTTCCTCGATGCTGCCGGTAGACGTCAATTGCACTGCTGCTACTTTCATAAATCCCAACTTAGTGCAGCGTCACCTAGTTATCCACAGGTTGGCGGTTTTGCCCTCGCGGCCACAGCCCGCAGCGGCCACGCTTAAGGGCATGAGTTATGTAGATATTCCTGAACACCTTCCCGCACATGTACGCACGTTGAGGGCGCGGCCGGCGGCGGCGTTGCCGGGGGCGCACTTAAGCGTGGCCTCTCGGACGTCCGCTTCCCTCCAGCGCGCGGTGGCGCAATGGTCTGAGACGCAGCAGCTTAGCGATGCCACCGTTTCCCAGCACCTGCGCAGCCTCCACGACTTTCTGGATCGCGCCCGCGCGCTCGATTCCTCACTGGCTGCGAACTTGGGGAGGGCGCGATGAATTTATCGACTGCCCTGCGCCACAGCGCCGCGCAGCTGGCCGCGGACCGCGCTGGCCTGCACACTCACTACCTGGACTCGCACCACGATTGGCGGTCGCTATCGCTGGGTGGGCCCGCGGGTGTGGCGGCGCGCTCCGGTTTAGCCGAGGCCACCGAGTGGCTGAGTAGCCCCCTTGGGCAGATGGAGCGGGTCATCGAGGTACTCGACCGGCATGCGGACCTGCAGGCCTGGCGCGAGGAGGTGGAGGCGCGGATCATTTCCTTTTTGGGCAAGGTCGACGAGCTTTCTGGGCCCGCCGCGCTAGCCGGTGCCGTGCAACTGCGGGAGGTGCGCGCGCTTGGCGATGCCCTCGATTGGCTCTGTTCCCAAGAAATCGACGCCCTCTGCACGCCCGCCGGGGCGGAACCGCCTAAGCGGCTGGAGGATTTTGCCGATCTTCCCCTCGATACCATCCACGAGATTAACCTCGCCCAGGCCAGCGACCGCGTGGCGCAGCTGGCCGCGGATAATCCCGATATGCGCATCGTGGAAACTAGCCCTGGCCGGTTGGTAGCACTGGTGGATCCTGAGGGCTTTCGCACGGAGCCTGCGTCCGTGACCACGTTTGTCGAAGGCGTGCATTCCTCCGACCCCACCACCTGGCAGCGCGCCGTGGACCGTGGCCGCAATATTGCTAAGGCGAGTGGTGGTCCTGCCGCCGTGTGGTTGGGTTACCAGGCGCCGTCGAGTTTGCCGCGCGCCGTGCACGCCGATCCCGCGCGGGCGGCGGGGCAGGAGCTGGTGCGGTTTCAGCGGGGCATCGGCAAGCGGTATCCAGGTGCGAAACGAACGGTGGTGGGCTATTCCTATGGCTCCGTCGTGACCGGATACGCGGCGCGCGAGGAGGACATCGCCTCCGATATTGTGCTCGTGGGAAGCCCCGGTACTAGTGCCCAGCATGCCGGCGAGCTGCACGGCACCGTGTGGGCGGCGACCAATGACAATGACCCCATCGCTATCGCGACGGGGCCACTTAGCGGGATCCACGGCCCGGATCCCACCACCCAGTCCTTTGGTGCCACTCCCCTGCCCGGCGCGGATGGCCTACCCGGGGACCACGGGTCTTATTGGGAGGACCCGCAGTTCCTGCGCGGTTTGGGCACGGTGGCCGCCCCGGAACCCAGGCCGGATTAGCGTTGGGCTGGGCAGCGCGGGGGCGTGGGAGCGTGGGGCGGGTTTAGAAGAGTCCTGCGGGGACGTCGGAGTACGAGACCAGCATGTTCTTGGTTTCCTGGTAGTGGCCGAGCATCATCAAGTGGTTCTCGCGGCCCAGGCCGGATTCCTTGTAGCCGCCGAAGGCGCTGTGTGCTGGGTAGTCGTGGTAGTGGTTGACCCACACGCGGCCGGCCTGAATATCGCGCCCGGCGCGGTAGCAGATGTTTTGTTGGCGCGACCATACGCCGGCGCCGAGGCCGAAGTTGGTGGTATTCGCGATCTCGATGGCCTCGTCGTAATCCTTGAAGGTCGCCACAGAGAGCACTGGCCCGAAGATCTCCTCCTGGAAGATGCGCATCTCGTTGCTGCCCTTAAAGACCGTGGGCTCGATGTAGTAGCCGTTTTCGAGGCCCTCGACCTTGTTCACGTGGCCGCCGGTGAGCGTTTCCGCGCCTTCTTCTGGGCCGATCTTGAGGTATTCGGTGATCTTGTCCATCTGCTCCTGAGAGGCCTGGGCGCCCATCATGGTTTCGGTATCCAACGGGTGGCCGATCTTGATCTTCTTGACGCGTTCGATGGCGAGCTCCAAGAACTTATCAGCAATATCCTCATGGACCAGCGCGCGCGATGGGCAGGTGCAGACCTCGCCCTGGTTGAGGGCGAACATGACGAATCCCTCGACGCACTTTTCTAGGTAGGAGTCATCTTCATCCATGATGTCTTTGAAGAAGATGGACGGCGATTTGCCGCCGAGTTCCAGGGTGACCGGGATGACCTTGTCCGCGGCGGCCTTATTGATGAGCTTGCCCACCGGGGTGGAGCCGGTGAACGCGATCTTCGCGATGCGATCCGATCCCGACAATGCGGCTCCAGCTTCCTCGCCCACGCCGTTGACGATATTGAGCACGCCGTCTGGGAGGAGGTCGCCGATGATATCCATGAGCAAGAGGATGGATGCTGGCGTTTGCTCCGCAGGCTTGAGCACGATGCAGTTACCGGCGGCCAGGGCCGGTGCAATCTTCCAGGAGGCCATGAGCAGCGGGAAGTTCCACGGGATGATCTGGCCGACCACGCCGAGTGGCTCGTGGTAGTGGTAGGCCACGGTGTCTTCGCTGATCTGGGAGAGGCGGCCCTCCTGTGCGCGGATGGCGCCCGCGAAGTAGCGGAAGTGGTCAACGGCCAGCGGGATATCGGCGGCCAAGGTCTCGCGGACGGCCTTGCCGTTTTCCCAGGTCTCCGCAACGGCAATCTTTTCGAGGTTTTCTTCAATCCGGTCCGCGATGCGGTGCAACAAGAGCGCGCGCTCTGCTGGCGTGGTCTTGCCAAAGGTAGCAAACGCCTTTTCCGCGGCGTCGATGGCTGCATTGACATCGGCTTCCTTGCCGCGGGCCACCTGACAAAATACCTCGCCGGTCACGGGGCTGATGTTGTCCATGTATTCGCCATCGACTGGCGGTACCCACTTACCGCCAATGTAATTGTCATAGCGGTCGCGGTAGTTGACGATGGCCCCTTCGGTTCCGGGTGCTGCGTACAAAGTCATGATGGTGGTGTCCTCTCGTGCAGAAATCTCGACTGTGGCTCTTGCCAGACGTGGTCCTTGCCGGGTATGGCTCGGACCACTGCAGGCGCTCTACCGTGGCGTATCTCACCTGCTTTCCGGCCATAGTAATGCACTTTTTCGCATCTCGCACAAAATAGGGGTGAGAAATTAACATTTCTTCACAGGCCAAAGTCCGGTTGTGCGGGCGCGACATTTCCGGGGTGAAGGCGTAGCGACTGCGAGAGGACGCGGGAACGGGTAGGCGCCGATGGGCACCGAGAGGGCTCCCGCGAATGCGCCGAGAGAGAGAGCACCGAGGGAGGAACCGCGGAGGTGAAGGACTTTTGGACAGAGATAAACCCTCCATACCTGTGCGGGCGCTATGTCCTGGCAAAGGTATGGAGGGTTTTAAGTTGAGGTTTCTCGTCCGCAGGACGAATTAGGCGGTTTAGCCGGTTTAGCCGCCGTTGTTTCGGCGATTGCGTTTGCGGTCGCGCGCGGTGCGCGGGCTCCACATCACCACGGAGGTAGACCGCGGGACGTGGACGAGCTCACCGCTGCGTTGAGAACGCAACGAGACCTGCGAGCCTTGCGGGCCTTGGGCGCCGCGGGTGTGCTGCCCCTGTGCTTGGGGATGTTGTGCTTGGGGGTGCTGCGATCCCGAGCGCTGCCCGGCGGCGAGTTGGTCGCGGAGGGCACGGACTTCATCGGCAAGCGCATCGCGTTCAGCCTCGAGCTGGTCGCGTTCCTCGGTTAGCTCGATGATGGATTTGATGCCGGCGAGATTGACGCCATCGTCTTGCGAGAGCGCCTGAATCTTGCGGAGCAGTTCAATATCGCGATCCGAATAACGGCGGCCGCCGCCCCGGGTGCGGGCCGGGGAGACCAAACCCATGCGGTCATAGGTGCGCAGGGTTTGGGCGTGCATCCCGGAAAGCTCGGCGGCCACGGAAATGACGTAGACCGCAGTAGCGGAGCCTTCTGCCTTTCCAGTACTCATTGTGCAATGCACCTCCTGCCTTAATTGCTCTCCGCGCCGGCCCAGCCTGCGCGGGGATTAAAGCCAGAGTCCTTTTCGGCTTGTGCATAGGTACGCAGGGCGCTGGAGGCCGCAGCATCGAGCTTGGAAGGCACGGTGACCTGCACGCTCACCAAGAGGTCGCCGGCCTTACCGGCGCGCTTGGCAATGCCGCGCCCACGCACGCGCAAGGTGCGACCATCCGGGGTACCGGCGGGGATCTTCACACGGACCGGGCTGTCCAAGGTGGGAACCGTGATGGTGTCACCAAGGGCGAGCTCGGCAAACGAGACGGGGACGGTGATGTGGATATCGTCGCCATCGCGGGTAAAGACCTTGTCGGGCTTAACGGTGACCGCAACGAAGAGGTCACCGGCCGGGGTACCGTTCGGGCCAGCCTCGCCTTGGCCGGCGATGCGGACCTTTTGGCCGTCGATGACGCCGGCGGGGATGCGGACCGTGATATTCCGGGTACGGTGCACCGTTCCGGTGCCGTTGCAATCCGAACATGGATCTGGGATGCGGCGGCCCGTGCCATCGCAATCCTTGCACGGGGCGGAAAAGCCGAAGGCACCGCGGTTTTCCGAGGTGTACCCGGAGCCATTGCAGGTCCCGCACGTTGAGGTCTTGCCGGAGGAAGAACCCGAGCCGTGGCACGTGGTGCACGGCGCATTACCGCTTAAGGCCAGCGGGATGGTGGTCCCCTTGGCGGCCTCGCGGAAATCGAGGGTTATTTCCGTTTCGACGTCGGCCCCCCGCGACGGTTTAGCTGAGTGGCCAGCACTACCGCTGCGGTTGAAAACGCTACCGAAGATATCCCCAAAACCGCCGCCTTGAGACGATCCTCCAGTGGCTCCTCCGAAGAGGTCCGAGAGGTCGAAGTCTTGCGCACCTTGTCCACCCATGTTCGTGGATCGAAACCCGCCGGGAAAGCCGGCGCCTCCGTTCCGTCCAAAGCCGCCGCCATTGCGCAGCATGGCCTTGAACTGGTCGTATTCTTTGCGCTCGGAGGCATCGGAAAGCACATCGTATGCTTCCGCAACCCGCTTGAACCGGTCCGCTGCCGCGGGGTCATCGGGGTGGGTATCGGGGTGGTTTTCGCGGGCAAGCTTGCGGTACGCGCGCTTGATCTCGCTTTGGTCTGCGGACGAGGAGACCCCCAGATCCGCATAATAATCTTTGTCTGCCCATTCGGGTTTAGCGCTCACTGGGCATCTCCTCCTTTCAAGAAGAATCGGTTGTAGTTAGTAAAAAGGGCGCCAGGGGAAGTTGATTCAGTCAGTTCCCAAGGCGCCCTTTTCCCGGATTAATCGGCTTGTTCGGTGCCTTCCGAACTGCCGGAGTCCTCACCGGGGTCCGCGATGATGACCAGCGCGTTGCGCACCAGCCTCTCGCCTACGCGGTAGCCCTGGCGCAGCACGGTGCCAAGCACCTGCTCATCGCCGGAGGACAAATCCTGCACGGCCTCGTGCATCTCTGGGTCGAAGGGTTCGCCCTCTTCACCAAAGGCGGTGAGGTTGTGCTGCTCTAGGCCCTTGCGGAGCTTATCCGCAACCGCCTTGAGCGGGCCCTCCAAGTCACCGTGCTGCTTGGCCAAATCGAGGTCATCAAGAACCGGCAGCAAGTCACTAATGACCTTTGCCTTCGCGGTCTCGATAACGGATTGGCGGTCACGCTCGGTGCGGCGGCGGTAGTTGGTGTATTCCGCATTCAGACGCTGCAGGTCTTCCGTGCGTTCTGCCAACTGCGCCTCCACATCGTTGGTGGCAGCGCCGGTGGAGGTGGGCTCGTCGCCCTCCGCCTCGGCCTCAACCTCATCGGCGTTGACATCCGCCAACGCGTCTTCGAGGTCAGCATCAAGGGTGGGATCCAACTTGGCTTCTTCGGAGGCATCAGCCTGCGCGTCGTTGGCAGCCTGTGCTTCCTCGGCCTTTTCGGCGGCAGCCTCAGCGCGGTCAGCCGAGGTAGCCTCCGGATCCGTGTTTTCCGGGTCGCCTGGGTTTTGCGGCATTCCGCTGTCCTGAGTCATTACTTGTCGCCATCCTTGTTGTCGTCGGAGTTCTCGTCTTCGTCCACAACTTCAGCGTCGACCACGTTCGGGTCGCCCTGTGCGGCGCCGGCATCGCCAGCACCCTCAGCGCCGCCCTCTGCAGCCTGCGCCTCGTAGATCTGCTTGCCCATCTCCTGGGATTCGGTGGACAGCTTCTCTACTGCGGACTTGATGGCATCAAGGTCATCGCCCTTCAGTGCCTCGTCGACGGCGTCAGCAGCCTCGGTGACCTTGGTCTTGGTGTCCTCAGAAACCTTGTCCTCGTTGTCCTCCAAGAACTTGCGGGTCTGGTAGGAGGTGGATTCTGCGTTATTGCGCAGCTCCTGCTCCTCGCGACGCTTCTTGTCTTCCTCAGCGTGCTGCTCGGCGTCCTTGACCATGCGGTCGATCTCTTCCTGGGAAAGGCCGGAGCCTTCCTGGATCTTGATGGTGTTTTCCTTGCCGGTGCCCTTGTCCTTGGCGGTCACGTGGACGATTCCGTTGGCGTCGATATCGAAGGTGACCTCAATCTGGGGCACGCCGCGAGGCGCCGGTGCAATGCCACCGAGTTCGAAGGAGCCCAACAGCTTGTTGGCGGTAGCCATCTCGCGCTCACCCTGGAAGACCTGAATCTGCACGGAAGGCTGGTTGTCTTCTGCGGTGGTGAAGGTCTCGGACTTCTTGGTCGGGATGGTGGTGTTGCGCTCGATGAGCTTGGTCATCACGCCGCCCTTGGTTTCAATGCCGAGGGAGAGCGGGGTGACATCGAGAAGCAGCACGTCTTTAACCTCGCCGCGCAGCACACCTGCCTGGAGGGCAGCACCGACTGCAACGACCTCGTCCGGGTTAACGCCCTTGTTCGGGTCCTTGCTGGTCAGTTCCTTGACCAGGTCAGATACGGCCGGCATACGGGTGGAACCGCCGACCAGCACGACGTGGTCGATATCGCCAACGGAAAGGTCAGCATCCTTGATGACCTGGTTGAATGGAGCCTTGGTGCGGTCCAGCAGATCCTGGGTGATCTTCTGGAACTCGGTGCGGGTCAGGGTCTCGTCCAAGAACAGTGGGTTCTTGTCGGAGTCAACGGTGATGTAAGGCAGGTTGATGTTGGCCTGCTGAGAGGAGGACAGCTCAATCTTGGCCTTCTCTGCAGCCTCGCGCAGACGCTGCACGGCGCGCTTGTCCTTGGTCAGGTCAACACCCTGGGAGCTCTTGAAGCGGTCAACCAACCAGTCAACGATGCGCTGGTCCCAGTCATCGCCGCCCAAGGTGTTGTCACCTGCGGTGGCCATAACCTCAACGACGCCATCGCCGATTTCCAGCAGGGACACGTCGAAGGTGCCGCCGCCCAAGTCGAAAACCAGGATGGTCTGCTCTTGCTCGCCCTTTTCCAGGCCGTATGCAAGTGCGGCCGCGGTCGGCTCGTTGACGATGCGCAGGACGTTCAGGCCGGCAATCTGGCCAGCTTCCTTGGTGGCCTGGCGCTGTGCGTCCTCGAAGTATGCAGGAACGGTAATAACGGCGTCCGTAACATCCTCGCCCAAGTAGGACTCTGCATCGCGCTTCAGCTTCATCAGCGTGCGAGCGGAAATCTCCTGGGAGGTGTAGTCCTTGTCATCAATGTTGACGGTCCAGTCAGTACCAATGTGGCGCTTGACGGAGCGGATGGTGCGGTCCACGTTGGTCACGGCCTGGTTCTTGGCGGACTGACCAACCAGGATTTCGCCGTTCTTCGCAAACGCTACAACGGAAGGCGTGGTGCGGGAGCCTTCGGAGTTAGCGATAACGGTGGACTCGCCACCTTCCAGTACGGAAACGACGGAGTTCGTCGTACCAAGGTCAATACCTACTGCGCGTCCCATGATTCTTTCTCCTTTTTATCGAGTACAGTTAATAAAGTTGATTGTCAGTGACTCAACTCTTCGTTGCGTCCTTGCGCTACTCTAACAGAACTTTAGCGCTCCTACACAAAACCTTGAGCCTGTGTCACTCAATCTTAACAACGGGCCACCCTGCAAAGTTATTCCTGCGGACTCAACTTTTTTAAAAATTCTCCCATTTCCCCAGCTAGGCAGGCCGCAAAGATGGCGCGACGTCCCAGCTGACCCGATAACACAGCACAGAAAAACTCTTTCCCCAGAGAGTCCCGCAGATCCCAAAATCGCCAACGCGGCACCCCAAAACGCCCCCAAGGAGCCCCAAAAAGTAACCCAAAGGTGGCCAAAAGTTACCAAAGAAAGGGGCACAAAGAGGATTGTCAGCCCTCACCCACTCGCAGATACTGGACACCACGGCAGCCACTGGTTGCTATCCAGAGAATGATTGTTGTGTAGATTCACTTCCCCACCGACATGAAAGGAAATGTCAATGCTCGATACCCTTGTACACCTCAGCTCCGCCGTTGACTTCGATACTGTCGTTAAGATCACCAAGGGCATTATTGGGCTGATTTCTCAGTCCGACTCCAACTCGGAGGGCCTGTCCTCTGTAGTTGAGGGGTTGTCCTCCCAGGGCAGCGTAGAGTCCACCACTGAGACCACCGCTGCGGCCGAAGAGGCTGCCACCACCGCCACCGCCGCAAACGCTTAAAACCTCGAACGCTTAAAACGCTCGGTAGCGTTTCACACTCCTTCGTGAAGACCAGCTAAACCTCCCTCACCTTCTGTGCCACTCAGCATTCGCTGCACAATTAAGCTGCACAAATAAGCAGCCAGAAGGTGCAGGGGTTTAACTGTTTTAGCACCCTATTTCTCAGATATGCGTTTGTATTTACACTAGACGCGCACGTCAACCTTCACCCCAGCGTCTAGAAAGCGAACTTCTCGCCGTGACCCACGCCCCTCGCCCGCCGCTGTATCACCGCCTCCGCTCGGCGATGACCCTCCAGCGCACCGCAGCATTAATCGCCGCACTGTGCGTAGCGCTTACCCTGCTCGCAGCGTTTCTCACCCCAACCGAGCATCAGCTTTCCGCGGCCATCATCGGGCTCGTCCTCACGGTGATCACCGCCTCCGTTTATCGCTACCCCAAGACCATGACGGTGGCGTTCCTGGGAATCTGGATCACTGCCATCCTCACGGTGGGCATCCCCTATGCCAGCTGCGTCTTCCTCGCCCCAGTCTTCCTCGCCGTCTTCGCGTTTCACGGCACTAGGTGGCAGACCTTCTTCCTCCTCTTGGCGTTTTGGGGCGTCGGCCTTATCGATCCTGGTACGCACCGGCTGGTTTTCCTCCCGGCGCCCGCGCTGGTCTGGGGCATGCTTTTGACTGTCAGCGCCCTTATCGGCGGCACGCTGGCGCATTCCGCCAAGCGCTACAAGAAGGCCATGGTGGAATGGAACAACGATGTCAAGCGCCGCCAGACCGACTTGGCGGAGACCCTCCACAATTCCGTGGTCTCCAGCCTGACGGTCAATACCATGCAATTAGAAGCCCTAAGCTTGGAATATGCCAACGATCCAGGACTTAGCCGGCGCCTTACTGAGCTTAGCGATGCCATGCGTGCCTCCATGTCCGAGGTCCGCGCGCTCACCAAGGTGCTGCGCACCAATATTGAGGGCGCGACCGAGGGCACCAGCCTTGGGACGATGGCCCCACCCACTAGCTTTGCCCAGTTGCTCAGCCGCGAGGAAGAGCGGCTCTCCAAGCTCAACCGGCGCCCGGTCGTCAATATCAGCGGGCACGATTTCTGCCCCGAATTTCCTCCCACGGTGCTCGAATCCATCGCCGCCATCACCACCGAGGCGTGCCTGAACGCTGTGAAGTACTCGCCGCCCGGTGCCGAGATTGTCATTTCGGCGCGGCCTCATAGGGGCTGGACGCAACTGAGGCTGAGCAATCCCATAGCCAAGCCCACGAACACGTCGGCAGAGACATCGTCAGGCATCGGGCTTTCATCCATGCAGCGCATCGCCGCGACTATCGATGCCAGGCTGGATACGAGGGGCATCGACAAGCGCTGGGAGCTCACCCTATCCCTGCCACCTTCGGCGCATAAGGCGCGTTAATTATGCCACGCCGCATGGCAGGCCCGCGCCCCCTTCAATTAAGCTATGCCTTGCTTATTTTGACGTAGATTTTATGACAAGGAGATTGGTTATGCAGACCGCGCTCGCTAGTATCCTCACGCCCTTAATGATGTCCACCTCCCTGTTCGGTGCGGACCTAACGCCCGGCGATCTCCCCCAGAACACCAAGTACGAGTCCTCCGTAGAGCTCGTCTTCGGCTGCCCGGCCCCATGGTGCTTCGAGTAAAGACAGCGCTGCTGCTTGTCGATGACGACCCCCTCGTCCTCCAGGCCCTAGGCCACTACTTTGCTACCGCCGAGGACATGGAGGTCCGCGCCACCGCGGAAAACGGCAAGGACGCCCTGGAGCAGCTAAAGGCCAACGATATCGATGCGGTTATCGCCGATATTCACATGCCAGAAATGGATGGCACGGAATTATTGCGCGAGATCAACAAGCTGGAGGATCCCCCAGTCTTCATCGCGATGACGGCGATGGATGACGATGACACCCTCAAAGAGGTCATGTCCCACAAGGCCGCAGCCTATATCCTCAAAAGCTCCAAGCCCGCCTATATCCAAGATACGGTGCGGGAGGCGGTGCGCGGTGGCACGGTCGTCGCCCCGCAATCTTTGACGCGCCTCTTCCAGCAGATGCCGGAGCTGCAGACCGACGATGGCGACGCTACACCGGCCCACGCACCGGAAACGCCCAATATCTCCCCGGCACAGGAGCGCATCCTCGACCTGGTCTGCGAAGGCAAATCCAATGAGGAAATTGCCACCAGCACCCACTATGCCGCTGGCACCGTCAAGAAGTACGTCTCCAGCCTGCTCAGCGAATTCCACGCTAAATCCCGCCTCGAACTCGCCGTCAAGGCACTGAAAGCCGGCTACGGAAAATAGGGGCTTCCCTTTAGAGGGCACCTGCACAGCACAATGCGCCCTCGCAACGTTTCGTACGCGTTGTGAGGGCGCTGCTTTTACCGCTTTCTAGTCAGCTTCTTAAAAGCCTGCAGTGCTGGGTAGCTGCCACTAGCTTTAAGCGTTGCGGTTCCTACGCACCAGGAAGAGACCGCCTGCAATAGCCATGATTCCGGCAATCACCAGGCCGATGACAGATGCACCGGTATTGGCAAGGCCAGTGGTTCGCTGCGAGTGGTCACCCTTGGCAGGGGCTGGCGCCGTCGTGCTGGTGGCGGCATGAGACTGCGACCCGTTCTGCGGCTGGGTGGTCTCCTGCTGCTTGCCAGGCTCCTGCGGCTCGGTCCCCTTAGGCTCGCTCGACTTCGGCTTTTCCGGCGTCGTGCTGGGATCCTCGTCCTTGTTCTTGCCCAGCGGCAACAATGGCACGGGGAGCAATGGCTGCGGCAGCGTCGGCGTCGTGGTGGACGAAGGCGTAGGCTCAGGGCTTCCCGATGGCTCGCAATCTGGGTCCTCGGACTCAGGCTCCGTAGAAGGAACTGTGGTCTTGCCGCTCTCGCTAGGCGTAGGCTCCGATGGCTCGGACGGCTCCGACGGATCCGATGGCTTAGGGGACTCAGACTCCGATGGCTTGCAGGTCGGCGTAGTCGTCTTCGTCGTCGTCTCCGTAGTCGAAGAAGCAGGAGTCTCCGAGGTAGTCGTTACCTCCGTAGACGTAGTAGACGAAGGAGAAGATGGCTCAGGATCCTCTTCGGGCTCAGGCTCAGGGTCTTCGGTCTCTGGTTCCGTGGTCGTTACCGTGGTCTCGCCATCTTCATTGGGCGTAGTCTCCGAAGGCTCTGACGGTTCCGATGGCTCCGTTGGTTCCGTTGGCTCCGACGGTTCAGGAGAATCCGAGGTAGTCGTCGCCTCCGTAGACGGAGTAGAAGAGGTAGAAGACGGCTCCGACTCCTTTTCCGTATCCGGCTTCGGTTCGGTCTCGCTTGGAGTAGGCGCCTCTGGGTTTTCATCGACGGTCAGCGCGGCCTCAGCAGTATCTAGCTTAGCCAAAGGGGCATTACGGCTTTCAACCTTGACACCGAAGTTGTCCTGGCTGGGATTGAATGAGCACTCAGTAGACTCCACCCGTTGCTTTACACGGATGGTAGAGCCTTCGGGGATCCACACGTCACCAGCCAAATTCTCTTCATTGATCTTCCACTGGTAGCGGCTCAACCAACGATAACCATTGAAATCTGTAGCGTCAGAACCCGTATAAATCGTCGGCTTAGCAATTGGGTTCACGGTGCGCTGTGGATAGGCGTCACTTGGGAAGACCGTATTGGTCAGATCCTTTCCATCTGGACCCGTCACCTTAAATTCTGGTTTACCATTCAATTTGAAGTGGTCAACATCGGTTCCCAGCCACAGATCGGCCATCCAGGTTCCGTAATGACCTGGGTTTTCAAAGGTAAGCGTACCCTCAGCATCTCGGAAGCAGGCTTGTCCGATATCGCGCATTTCCCAGTCACCATATGTCCAGTCCAGTGTCGGACGGATAGTCATTTCGGTCTGGACTGTGACTCCGAGCTCTTCCCCGTCTTTGACGCTCTTATTGACTGTGGCAGGGAAATCCAGGCTAAAGGAAGGCTTCGGTCCAAGCGAGAGATCACGGGCCGAAAACTCCAGAAGCACTGCATTCTGATCTGGGTACGGGACTGTTCTGAACGGCGTTCGTTGCTTTCCATCGCCCCACTTAAAATTCAACTTATCCACCGACGGTACCGTCAATTTCGGATCTACCTGTAGGACGAAGATGACTGCGGTGACATCAGACTTGCCATATGTCCACGAGCCCGACTCTGGATATGGCGCCTCACCTTCAACTTCAACGTGGGCATTGACAGTATCCCCAGGTTTTACCTTGGTTTTATCCGTGTCCAAAGTAATGTTCGCCGTTTTGACTCCATGCCACCGCTTATCACCGTGGGATGTCGTTAATGACTTGTCAGGAATGAAGGCATTAGCGGATGTAGGGGTTACGACCGCAGCTCCCCCTACCGTCAGGAGCGAAGCAGTAAGCAACGCCATTACTTTCGTGGAAGCTTTTCTGGAAGTCCTCATGGAAACCTCTGGCAAGTAGATGGATAGGGGCTAGAGAATGCTTAAGATTCAGCGGTGAACATTAACATGAGCTGTGAAAAGCATGTACCTCATGTACAAGATTGAACACATATCAACTTCGCATGAGCGGCGATCTGGGTGAAATGCAGTCTCGGCCCATTTACCCCACATCCCCGCACGGCCCTGACCTCGCCAGACCGTCTTTAACACGGTTAATCTCGGGGAAACCACGCCTTCAATGCCAGACTGCAGCTACCCCCTAAACCTCTGTACGCAGCACGTTAGTCTTTCCGTTTTTACCCCCGAGTGTGATTTTGCAAACGAGACTAGCGTCACGTTCCTTCCACCCCTATAATCAGGTTAACAGCAAAGGGGTAAAAATCCTTGCGTACCAGCGGATTTATGCCGTTCCCGGTACTTATACCCCGTTCTGGAACATAAAGGGCCTTGCACTTTTATTACAGAGAGTGCTCACCCTTTTTTAATATCGTCACTTCGTAGAAAGCAGGTGAGTGTTGAACACCAACTTGGCACGCGTCCGCCGCCATAGCGACAGGCCCCCGGTCACAAATACCGATAGCACTATGGCTTGTTGATTCGCTTGGTGTAAACCACCGAGCAGCGGCGCGCGCATTCCGCGTGTTCCACTCATTACCACGTGTGCGGCGTTAAAACGCCGCGCATGCTTTCTCATTTCCATAGACTTACCAGCCACTTTCTGCCACCGGCGCTAAAAGTCACAGCATAAAGGCCACACCGCGGTGTGGGTTGGCCACCAACCTGGAAGTACACGTTTCGAAAAAGAGGTTGAATTTCACATGACTTCTCCCGCATACACCCGCACGCCACTATCTGATGATGTTGAGGCCGTACTGCCCTCCGCCATTAAGCGCGCGCAGGGTTGGCTCGATTCCACCGCAGATGAAAAGGACAAGGCCACCGAGCAGCTCGCGGAGCTGTTGCGCGATGACAATGGTGTGCGGTTCACCATGGACTTCGTGGACCGCGTCATGCGCCCGGAAGATGACAAGGTCGCGGCCAAGGCGCTGAAGGACATTTCCTCCCAGTACGATCCTTCCTTCCTGGGCAGCATCAATGGTGCGCTCGTCGGCGCCGGCGGCTTCTTCGGCCCCATCCTGCCCAACCTGGTCATGCCGGTAGCGCGCATATACATGCGCAAGATGGTTGGCCACTTGGTACTGGACGCGGAATCGGATGCACTCAATGACACCCTAGAAAAAGCCGCCGCCTCCGGCGAGCAGTTGAACCTCAACCTCCTGGGCGAGGCCGTGCTCGGTGAAGAAGAAGCAAAGTCCCGCGCACGCCGCACGCTGGAGCTCATCAAGAACCCGCGCGTGACCTACGTATCCGTCAAGGCGTCCTCGATGGTGGCACAGCTGAATAACTGGGACATCGGCAGTTCCGTAGAACGCCTGAAGGACCGCCTGCGCCCGCTCTACCAGGAGGCCGCACGCCGCAACCCGCAGGTCTTTATCAACATGGACATGGAGGAATACCACGACCTCCACCTGACGCTGCGCCTGTTCAAGAGCCTGATGAGCGAGCCGGAGTTCAAGAACCTGGAATCCGGCATCGTGCTGCAGGCCTACCTGCCCGATACCTTCGATGCCCTCCAGGACATCGCGGAATTTGCCAAGCAGCGCGTGGCAGAAGGCGGCGCCAAGGTCAAGGTGCGCATTGTAAAGGGCGCCAACCTGTCCATGGAGACCGCCGAAAGCGAAGTCCACGACTGGCCGCTGGCTACCTACACCAACAAGCTGGACGTTGACGCTAACTACTACCGCCTGCTGGATTACATCCTGCAGGAGGAATTCGCGGACTGCATCCGCATCGGTGTGGCCAGCCACAACCTGTACACCGCCGCCATGGCCTACGAGCTGGGCGTAAAGCGCGGCGTGCTGCACATGCTGGATTCTGAGATGCTGCAGGGCATGTCCCCGGCGCAGCAGGCAGCCGTGCGCAAGGTCTACGAGGGCCGCCAGATCCTCTACACCCCGGTGGTCCACGCGGATGACTTCGACGTCGCCGTGTCCTACCTCGTGCGCCGCTTGGAGGAGAACTCCGCGCCGCAGAACTTCCTCTACGCCCTCTTCGCCCCGGGCGAGGAACCACTGGCAAGCCAGGAAGAAACGTTCCGCAAGGCCGTGGCCAAGCGTTGGGATACCTTCGCTGGATCGCGCCGCACCCAGAACCGCCTCGAGGATTCCGGGCGCCAGGCACCGGATTCCGGCCGCTTCAGGAACGAGCCAGATACGGACCCGGCAATTACCCCGAACCGCACCTGGGCCAAGCGCGCGCTTGCAAATGACCCTGGTGAGCACGGCGTCCAGGAGGTCACCGACCCCTCCTCCGTGGAAAGCTACGTCGCTCGCGCCAAGGAACTGGGCACCGAATGGGGCAAGCGCCCCGCCGCAGAGCGCGCCGCTGCCCTGGACGCCGTCGCGGACCAGCTGGCCGCCAAGCGCGGGGACTTCATCTCCGTGGCAGCTTACGAGGCCAATAAGACGGTCACCCAGACTGACCCGGAGGTCTCAGAGGCCATTGACTTCTGCACCTACTACGGGCAGTCGGCTCGCTTCTTGGAAGAGGCACACTCCGAGTTCCACCCGCACACCGTCACCGTGGTGACCCCGCCGTGGAACTTCCCCATCGCCATTCCTACCGGCGGCATTGCGGCCTCCTTGGCTGCGGGCTCGGCGGTCATCGTCAAGCCTGCTCCCCAGGTGGTCCACTGCGGCAAGATGGTGGTTGAAGCCTTCCGCACCGCCCTGGAGGCAGAAGGCTTGGATCCGGATCTGGTCCAGCTGGTGCTGACTGATGAAGGCGACGCAGGCAAAGCCCTGCTTTCCCACGATGACGTGGACAACATCATCTTGACCGGTGCATCCGATACCGGTGCGCTCTTCCGCTCCTGGAAGCCCAAGATGAACCTGATGGCGGAGACCTCCGGTAAGAACGCGCTGGTTATCACCCCAGCCGCCGACCCGGACCTGGCCATCCAGGACCTGTACAACTCCGCCTTTGGCCACTCCGGCCAGAAGTGTTCGGCCGCTTCGCTGGTGATTTTCGTTGGCGCTGCGGGCAAGTCCAAGCGCTTGCGCGAGCAGCTGCTGGATTCCGTCAAGACCCTGAAGCCTGGACCGGGCTATGACATCACCACCACGATGAACGGACTGGCTGAAAAGCCGAGCGAGAAGCTGCTGCGCGGCCTGACCCAGCTGGAGCCGGGCGAGAAGTGGCTGCTCAAGCCGGAGAAGCTCAACGAAGAAGGCACCCTGTGGTCCCCAGGCATTCGCGATAATGTCCAGCCGGGCTCCTGGTACCACAAGAATGAGTGCTTCGGTCCCATCCTCGGCATCATGTACGCCGATACCTTGGAAGAGGCCATCGCTTGGCAAAACAGCACCGGCTATGGCCTGACCGGCGGCATCCACTCCCTGGATGACAAGGAAATCGAGTACTGGATCGACAACGTTGAAGTGGGCAACGCCTACGTCAACCGCGGCATTACCGGCGCGATTGTCCAGCGGCAGTCCTTCGGCGGCTGGAAGAAGTCCGTCATGGGCCCAGGTGCGAAGGCCGGCGGCCCGAACTACGTGGCCCAGATGGGTACCTGGACCGATGGCGAGCTCAAGCCGCGCGACGTAGACATCGCCCCGGCCAGCGTGAAGATCCTGGAGCGCCTGCGCGATGAGCTTTCTGATGAGCTCAGCAAGGACGATCTGGAATGGCTCTGGCGCTCCGCCGAGCTGGACCGGATTGCGTGGCTCGAGGAATTCGGCCGCACCCACGACCGCACCGCGCTGGTTTCTGAGGCCAACCGCTTCCGCTACCGCCCGCTGCTCACCAAGCTGCGCATCCGCGTGGGCGAGGACTACAAGCTGCGCGATGTCGCCCGCCAGGTGCTGGCCTCCGGCATTACCGGCACCGAGACGGAAATCTCCGCCGCCCCAGAGGTTGCCGCCCAGCTGCAGGAGCTCGGCTTCGACGTGAAGTCCATTTCTGATGGTTCCTTCGCCGCCGCCGTGGCCAATGACGAGTCCTCCCGCGTGCGTGCCCTGGGCACCGTGCCGGATTCCGTCTACGAGGCAGCGGTGCGCTCCAACTCCGTGGTGCTGGATCAGCCCGTGCTTGCCGATGGCCGCCGTGAGCTCATGCCTTACCTCCTCGAGCAGGCAGTCTCCGTGACCATGCACCGCTTCGGCATCATCCGCAACGTGGGCAACCTGCGCGACTAATAAGTCAGTTGCCGCCCTCGCGGTATAGCGGCTAAGCGCCCCACCTTCTCCTCTTTCCGCTGGGAGTTGGGTGGGGCGCTAGCTTTTTCTCCGCTTTTCCGGCGCTATCTCTAGGTGGTTTGGTGTGGCATAGTAGATGAATGACTACGCCAGAAAACCATTCCCCCAACGGCGCCGGGCAGCACTCGGGCCAGAATTCGGCGCAGCGCCCGCAGTACCCGTCGGCGCTTGAGCAAAACGCCGCCAACCGCAAGGCTGATGCGAAGAACCCCTACGCCGCGCCGCTGGTCTCCCCCGATGAGTCCCAGCTGGGCGCTGAGGTAGCCACCGCCGATCCCGCCGATCGCGATAATAAATCCGCCGTGCTGGCGAAAGACTTCCGCAGCATGGCCAAGATTTCGGTGTGCTTTATCCTCATCGCGGCAGGACTTGGCCTGGCGGGCTTCCTGCTGCGCTTTATTTGGGTGGGCCTACTGCCGGTTATCCTGGCCATCCTGGTATCCACGGTGCTGTATCCGGTCACCGCCTGGCTGCGGTCCGTAGGCTTTCCCCGCACCCTGGCAGCGGTCACGACGCTTTTGGGCTTGGTGGTTATTTTCGGCGGCATCTTTGCCGCCATGGCGCCCATGGTCACCGCGCAGTCCAAGGTTCTTATTAATGAGGCCGAAGCCGGCATTATGCAGCTGACCAAGATGGTCAACGATTCCCCGCTGGACATTGAAGTGGACCAGCTGCAATCGGTCTTCCAAGACATCGTGACCTTTGCCAAGGGCCAGGCCTCCACGATTGCCACCGGCGTGCTTTCTGGTGTCTCTATGGCCAGCTCCATTGCGGTAGCCACCGTCATCATGCTCTTTATCACCTTCTTCATCATTAAAGACGGCGATAGGTTCTTGCCCTGGCTGCGCAAATACACCGGCAATTCCGCCGCCTGGCACATCACGGAACTTACCTCTCGCGTGTGGAAGACGCTGTCTGGCTTCATTCAGGCCCAGGCCATTGTCGCGCTTGTCGATGCCGTCTTTATCGGCCTCGGCCTCTGGGCCCTCCAGGTCCCACTGGCGCTGGTCATCGCGGTCATTACCTTCTTCGCGGGCTTTATCCCCATCATCGGTGCGGTCACCGCCGGCGCCCTGGCCGTCATCATCGCCCTGGTATCCAATGGCCTCACCAATGCGCTGCTCGCGCTGGCGCTTATCATCATTGTCCAGCAGGTAGAAAGCAACGTCCTCCAGCCCATCCTGCAGTCCAGGGCCATGGGCCTGCACGCGGCCATCGTCTTGCTTTCCATCACCGTGGGCTCCACCCTGGCCGGCATCGTCGGTGCTTTCCTCGCCGTGCCAGTCGCCGCCACCATCGCCGTTGTCCTGCGCTACCACGCGGAAATGGCCGCCCTGCGCGCAGGCGAGGTCTCCCCCGATGACATAGAAGTCGTCACCGGATCCAAGTCCGTATCCAAAGACGACGAAGCTGAGGAAACGGACAACACAAACCCCGAGGCCGAGCGCGCCGATGCAGGCGACGACAGCAGCAACAGCCCCCGCGAGGAGTCTCCTCGCGAGAAGGTAAAGCAGCTTTTCGCGGCCATGAGTCCGCTTACTTAAAGAGGCTTCCCTTTCCTCTGCTGGGTAAAGCGGGTACTGCCTGCCAAGCAACTTAAAGAATCGAAGCTATCTTGGTGCTATCGATGGCGTAGCCGGCAGGCTCTACCCCAGCATGAGAGCTCAACTTTCGGTTAAGCCTGCCTACGGTTTGCAATAACCGCTAGGAGCAGGAGTACCAGGCCACCGCCCAGTTTCCAGCCCACGCCGCGCCCACCGGCCTCGGGCATATCTCCCTGACGCATATCGGACACGGCGAAGTACACGGAGTTTTGGCCGAGGCTGAAGTTCCCTAGATTAGCGACAAGAACCTGCGGGTGACTGTCGTGATTATCTATCTTCAGTTCATAGCCACCACCAGGCTTTTCCATAATCCTGAATCCCACGCGCTGGGCAAGAAGCTCAAACCCTTCGGGGGCCTTAGTCTCCACAAGATAATACTGTTTACCGACGTCTAAAGCACCGTCTTCGGTACCTTTAATGACAAATTCCCCGGTTCCCGCGTTAGCTTTAGTCTCCCTATTTAAAGGAATGTGGTTACCAAAATCATCGACAATGTCAAAAGCGAAATCATGGCCAAGCGGCAAGAAGTTCCTCTTCTCATCCATCTTCATGAGACCGACTGTGGACGAGATTACATTATCGTACGGCGCGCAATCGGCATCCTTAAACTCCGAGGGCAGATCCGCCACGGTCAGCGTGGCCGAGTTATATAGCCCTTGGCCCGGGCCGCACTTTCCTGTGCCCGTCTTGGATTCCACTGAGGTACTAAATATCACGCGGACAGAGATTTTATGGGTTTGTCCGTCCCAAATCTCTAGAAAGTTTTGGTCGCCCAAGTGTGAGGCATAGTTAACCGTGCGTGAGTCTCGGTTGACAATCTCGTAGGTGGCCTTTCCGCCAGTATCTGGCAGTTTATTGACCCGGAATTCATCCTTCGACTTGCCTTCCACTGCCTGGATTTGCAGATCCTCTACCGTCATACTCGGCCCGAAATCCGGCTTTTCCATCAGTTTATAAAAGTACTCGTGCCTAGGACTAGCCGGAGTCGTCACGGCAATGTCATAGTCGATGAACTTCTTGCCATTGTCCAGGGTCCCCCACGCCTGATCCGCGGACTGTGGCTTGACCTTCTTTGTGATAGATGGTTGGTAGTAGGTTGCGCAGGCGTCGGCCTCGGGACGAGAATTTTCTCCTGCAATCTCTAGCTCGACCTTGTTGTAGAGACCATCACCAGATCTACAGGGTTGTCCCGTGCCCAATGCTTGGGTGCTATCTGTTTCGAAATACATGCGAACGGTGACCGAATGGGTTTGGCCTTTCCAGATTTCCAAGTAATCGTTCTCACCTAGTTCTGGACGCGCAGAGGTGCTGCGTACGTCCCTGTTCACGATGTCAAACTTAGGCGTAGACGGGCTCGACCCTTTCTTTAGCAAGCGGAAATCTTCCAAGCGCTTATTCTGAGCCTCAACCAATTTCGTATCGGTAATTTTGATCCTTGGATCAAAATTCGGCTTCTCGTGCAGTTTATAAAAAGTCTTTTCAGGCCCGTTGGCGGGAACGACCACATCGATCTGATAGTCAATGTACTTCGAGGTACGCCGCTCACCGTTTGAGTCAGTGATTTCTTCCTCACCCCATGATGTCTGGGGGCTTGCGGGGACGACTTTTTTGCGAATATCGGGAATGGGTTTGGGAGCGGGTTTGGGGGCACTGCCAAACTCAGGCAAGAACTGGGAGTAGAGGTATCCATTGGCGCTGTTAACTGACATTATCGCTCTAGAGTTTTCCGTAGTCCCAGCACCGATAAAGACACGTTTCCACTCAGGGGTCGAGATGCCCACGCGATAGTCGCGCTTCTTAAAATTCCCCTTCAGTTCATGCCTCTTAACGTTAAATTTCCCGTCAGCAATCAACTTTTTCAGATCAAAAAAGATGATATCGAAGGCCTTGACACCAGCACGCTTATTAATCCGGATCAATAGCTCCCGATCGGGCGCTATGTAATTAAATCCGTCTACGCCTTCAAGCGATTGCTTTTTAACCGACCAGCCGGAGTCATCAATATTGAGCTGGTCTTCAATAAAAAGCTTGAAGCCCGGCTTGCCCGTCCGCCTGTAATTCGCTTCCCAATCAATCGAAGTTTTGTAGTTAGGAAGTGCATACATGCCGCCGTACCACACACCATCGGAAGCCCCTCCACCGAGCAGGAACTCGTCTCCGCGATAGACCGCTTCACCTTCTGACCACGCGTATTGAACGTGATCGCGCGAAAAGAAACGCCCCTGCTCATTCTCGCGGTACGTTGGGGTATCTTGGCCACCACCGGAGCCTCCGCCCGGAATGTTGGGTCCCCGCAAAGGCCGATTAGGCTTAGTTTGGTACTCACGCGCAGACCAGTTCCGGTGACGAATTGGATAGGTATACGTTTTATCGTTGTAAGTAAAATTTCCCGGATTCTGATCAAACTGTTGCCCAAAATCGGGGTCAGCGAGTGGGCCTCGATAAACTTCATTATTCATACCCATTTCACCGCCCGGATAGGGGCCGACGATGTCAATTGTGCCTGTCTGAGCGGGCAGATCCGGAGCTTTAGGTGATGCTGCTGCTCGCGACATCGCCGAGCGCGGTTGCGCCTCACTTAGAGTTTGTCCCAGGACGAAGGCATTCTCGCTGCCTTCTGCCGCCAGTTCCCAAACCTTTTTCTCAGAGTCAACGTTAAGTTCATCTCGGTCGATGGAATAGACAAAGGACACAACATCCCCTTTGTCAGCAGAAAGACCATGCAGATCAAATGAGACAACGTCAAAGCCACGTTCAGTGGTAGCCGGTGCAAAAGCAGTCTCCACTGCACGAGGCTTATCCTCACCGCTTAATTCTGCGCGGCGCGGATCTATCTCATCCATGTCCGGATTTTCGCGTTCCAAGGTCACCACGGGCACACCATATTCCGGATCGCCGCTGAGTTTCTCGGTAGACAAGGAAAGCTTGAATGTAGATTCGCTGAGCTGCTCAATGTCCAGGGAGTCTTCCTGTACCGGGCTTCCTGCGCCGAAGTCAGGAAGATCAAAATCTGCCGTCGAATTGGCCTCCTCAGATCCTGCTTCCTCAGCAGGATTCGCGAGCGGGGTGTCGGAGGCACCAAAGTCCTCTACACCGTTGTCATCGGGAAGCTTCGGCTCATCGATCGCAGAGGTTGCAGCATCAGCTTCGGCTGCATCATTCGCAGCCGTGTGACCCGCTGTGTCATCTTGGCCTACCGCGAGCGGTGCAAAAGTCAGCGTTACCGCACCGGCCATTGCTGCTGCTGCCACTTTAAGGGAGCGTCCGAATCGCACTGGACCCACGCCTTTCTGCTTGGAGTTTCGGGAGGAAAAGAACACACTAACCATTTACTTGTCGCCTTCTCTTAATCCGCGGCGATACAACCAACCACCTGCCACGAGCAGACCGAATCCGATGATGGCGAGATAGACGACATTCGCGCCGGTAACGGCAAGGCTGGAAGGCTTCTCCGCAGGTGGAGCAGGCGGAGCGGGTTCAAAGGTTTCTGGGTGCCCAGGAATTCCCGGTCCCGGTACTGGGACGGGAACCGTGGGCTCCTCAGGCGTCGAATCTGGTCCGCCAGGCTTTCCCGGTTCGTTCGGTACGGTGGTATCCGGAACCGATGGCACATCTGATGGTGGGACATAAGTTTCTCCCCCACAATTGCCGATATTGATGCGCACCTCGTTAGTGGGGATGCCCGGAGTGGTCTCTTTATCGAAGTCTGGGTATCCCGTAGGGAGAACAAAGGCCTTATTCTTCACAATGCCGCTCTCCGGGGTGTCCCCAGCCTTAACGTGGAAACGCCAAGTCAGAGTGGCACTAGGGTTACCCCTGCGCAGCTTGGCCATTTTGTTCAGCCCTGATTCGTGTAAGTTCAGCGTTGCGACGTTGTCTTCCACGCGGACGTCGAAGTCCGCTGCGTCCAACTGGTTCGGCTCGGATTGAATATCGGCCCTAGTAAGGAATACTTCTTCAGAGTCCGTAACGTACTCAAGTTCTGGGGCCAGAGGATCAGCGATCTGGAAACTTCCAATGTGATCCTTCTCGTCCGGTGCAGGCAGGGTGCTGGTAATGCCCATCTGCACGGATTCTCCAGTCTCAATGCACCGCTTGGCAGCGGCCTTGCGAGCAGCGATGCGCTGATCTTTAGCATGCACGGTTACGTCGTAATCCCAGCTCTTGCTATCTGTAGCTGTGGAGGGAACAGTGACAAAGAAAGGATTAATGACGTTAAACCCCAATGACTGCGCTGGGCCAGATTTTTCAGTCACCAGGTAAAGGCCTAGGTCGAGGTTCGAAAAGTGCGCTTTGCCTTCGGCATTGGTAGTAGCAGTCTGAGGCTTATCTAGATCACCGTTACGCGGACCGTCTGCTATGAAATCCGTAAGGTCAAGATTGGAGGCAGCCTCCCAGCCCTCGTTGGTGGTCAGATCAATACCGTCTACCTTCTGGGCTTGGAATTCCAAGCCCTCGATAGGTGGTACTGGCTGGGGAACTCCATTGCGAGTGGGGTCACCAAAGTGAGCGAAGGGATCGCCTGCAGACTTGACCACGGTAATGCTCCCCCGTGCCGAGGAATCAATAAGCGCAGGCGTGGGCTCAGCCGATGCCCCGGGAACCGCAGCAAGATATGCGAACGCTAGTGCCACGACGGCAGCAAAGCGCCACATGTGGATCCAATTTTTACTAGCGTTCATTGTCCTTACCTGGGCGTTGATTATCAGTTGTGGAATCTGACAGTGCAGATCCTGCACTCATCTCAGTAAACGATGCTGGGGTGACATCGGCTGCCTCGCGCTGATGCTTACGGCGCGACCGCCACCAAGCTGTCAAAAGAATGAGCAGTACGAGAGCCACGAGGATTAGGGCAGCAGTCATCCACCACTGCCAAGGCGTGTAGGTATGGGAAAAGACATCTTCGTCTTCATCCATGGGGACACGCTCAGCAGTAACGAGGAGCCTGTGAGAGTTAATGCCATAAGGAGTGCAGGTAATCAAGGTAATTTGATCCTTGCCGGCCTCAGGCTTGAGCTTTGAGGTTTCATCCGGCAGCACCACCTCGAGGGCCTTAACCTCGTATTTCATCTTTTGCCCAGCGACGTCCATATAGACTGCATCGCCTTCTTTGATGTCTTTGAGGTTGTCCCACAGTGTTGCGCCTGGCAAACCGGTATGCCCAGTCAGGATGGAGTGGCTACCTTCCCCACCGACGGGCAGAGAGGATCCATACAAATGCCCGATACCTTTATTGAGCACATCCTCGGTTGTGCCGTGATAAATGGGCAAGTCCGACTGGATGGCCGGGATAGTGACGCGCCCCATGGCCTCGGCGATATTTAATTGTGAAAGATAATTATGATAATCCGGATTATCTTCAGTAATCCGGGCTAGCCAGGGATCGAGAATGGGCATCCCCTGGTTTTCCCGATTCCAGTCATGGGCCCGCGCGATTGCTTCGTCCCGTTCTTCCTGAGTGGTTTCCTCAGTAATTTGTTGAGAATATACCTGCGCGCGGCCAGCCTGCTTGTGGTTTTGCCACAGCGTTCCGACGACGGGATAGAGCAGGAGGCACACCCCAGCTACAGCTAGAAGAAGGGGCACCACTTTACTCAACTTGCGCCGTTGACGATGCGCACCACGTTTCCTCGGCGCGGGCGGAGCCTCAATGGTGGTCATAGACCTTCCCCTTCTTCCTGTGCGTAGCGCGGAGTGGTTTACGCACTACGCAATGCTGTAATACTGCTGGGCAGCAAAGCTGCTCTTAGGACTCGCGACGACGCAAGACGTAGGTTGCACCGCCAGCCAGAACGAGCAACAACACACCGCCAGCCAGCAAGAAGAGCACACCCTTGCCACCGGTCAGTGGCAGGTTGAAGCCACCATTGGACGGGTTATTCTTGACGTCGAGCGCAGTCAACTCCACTGTTTTGTTCTCGTTATTAGCTTGGATCTGGAACTTAACCGGCTCTGCCAACAGTTCGTGGCCCGGAGCGGTCTGGGTCTCCACCAGGCAGTATGCGAGGTACTCGCGAGGATCGTTATCAGTCTTCTCATCAAGCGGCAACGACTGGTTATTCACCCAGTTGTTGGCCTGCAAACCGCGGATTACAGCTGTGCCGTCTTCGCCGGTGGTCGCTGCATTCTCGATCAAGGCCTTGGCGGCCATATCCTTGGGACCATTACAGCGGTAAAGGTCAAAGGTAACGCCATTCAGCGTTTGGTCGTTAGCACCGGTCTTGGTGATTTTTACGTCACCGTAGTAGGAGCGCGGCCACGGATTTTCAGGATCATCATCCGGTTCATCTGGATCTTCCGGATCATCGCCCGGGGTACCGGTGTTGTCCTGAGTCACGCCGATCTTGTTTTCAATCGGAGTGATCACGTCGCCTTCAATCTTTTTTACATCGAAGCTCAAATCAACGACAACCTTGCGGTCTTTGTCAGCGGTAAACTCGTTTACCTTGGCAATACCGGAGGCAGTCAGCACGACGTCGAGGTGGCCGTTCTCCTGATTCACGGTCACCGTGTAGTCATCATTGCTCGTAAGGGTGACCTCTTTGACGCCATCAGCGGCCTTTGGGTTACCCGTAATCTTGACGCTAGCGACATTGCCGTTTTCCAATCGGGTGGAGGGGAAGAAGTCGCGTACTTGGAATTTGGTCAGCGGATCGAACGCCTGCACGGGCGAGGTAGCGACATAAGAAATCTTGTCACCTGCCTTGGAATTGGCGTCGGCGACGGTCTTAGTTGGATTGCTCGGATCCTCTACCTTGTTGTTCTTCGGGTAGACGTGGACATCATAATTCCACTTATTGCGTTCTTTCGGGTTGGTCATCGGCAGGGTGACCAGGAACGCCTTGGATTCGCCAACGTTGTGCCCCTGCGGAGCCTGAGTTTCCTTGACGTAGTACAGGCCTAGCGGGAGGTTGGAAACCTCAACAGATCCATCCTGCCCGGTGGTAACTTCCTTCTTTTCGCCGAGCATCGCGTCCGTGACTTGATCTGCGGTCAATCCAGAATCGGAGAGCTTTTTCCAGCCTTCATTCGTGGTGAGGTCATAATCGATTACACGGGCGTATTCGAACTTCGCGCCCTGCAGGCCCTTTTGCCCTCGAAGAGTCTCATCGACCAGCCCATTTCCACGCTCGCCGGGATTATCGGCGGCCGCATGCTTATGGATGGTCAGCTTAGCTGTCTTATTCGCTTCGATGTTGGCCGGGTTTGCGGCCGCAACCTCTGCTTCCTGAGCAAAGGCAACGGCACCTACTCCTGGAGCGGTAATAACGAGACCGGTGGCTACAGCTGCAACCAACGCACTTTTGAACTTGTTCACTTTTCCTCTTTCTGTTCGCCTCAGCAACACGAACCCACGCAAGCCGAGTGAGAAAAAGGCTTACTTAGAGTGAGAGAGACGTTTACATTAATGGATATGATTCTCAGCACCTGTACACCACACTGAGAAGCAATTTGCATTTTAAAATAATTATTTCTCAGCCTGCAACACATCTCACACCTTAAGTAACCGTCGTTAACTTTCCCAGGCTAGCCGTCACGGCAACATCAGTCAGAAAACTAGCTTTAGCAATTAAGTGAAAATATTTTCGAATTCATTCACTTCATAACAGGTCAACTGTCAACAACAGCAGTAGGAGAATCTAGGACAAAACTAACCTTCACTACATCCATTAAGGCGTTCAATAAAGCGTCAGCGACGGAAAAGGGAAATCGGCGCACCCCGCAGGAGGTCAACACCGCCGGCAAATATAGATTCATGGAACACATTTTCGATCAAAAAGCTGCAAGCCAATTCACCACTTTGATTAAGCATTAGCAGATCGCCCATAAAAATTTCCTACAAAATCACAAGTAAACTGTGTTGAACAACACTCTCTCATGACGGCAGTTCGCGAAAGTTTACAGATCCGTAACTAGCCCACGGCGTGGACGTTTCATCCCAAGCATAGAAAATTGCACTAATGCTAATTATAGTACAGCGGAAAAACTGAACTTTCCGCGCAGATAATCAGCATGGAGGAGATGCAGCAACTGCTGACAAACTCTGAACTCACGCTCAATAAGCGTATATGGGGGCACAAGGACCTTCTGACTAGCAGCCCGCTTAGTCGTCCGATCTACTGCAACATTGCCGTCGGAAAAGCTGGAGAACCCGAAATGCAGATCGAGAGAAGGCAGGGCCAATACCGGCAGTCGTGACTTAGGAGAATTAGCTCTCCTGGCCAGCGTCGGAGCAGCAGCTATATTTATTGGACGGCGTGCCTTGAGTTCATTGCAGGACCCTCCGTAAAGCTGTTCCTTAACAAAAGACCCGCTCATCATCTTTCAAAAAAGACGTTGAGCGGACCTCTCCTAATCTACATCTAGTTCGTCCATCTCACGACGGGTGGATAACTGAAAAGAGTTTTATCGCAAGCAGCCTAAGTCAGCTGCGTCTTCGGCAAGTTGGCGGGCGCTGCAATCCAAAACACCGGCCCAGGTGCCCATCGATTCCTCGTTGATGGAATCAGAAACTTGCTTCAGCAGAGTGCAGGGCACGCTAAAGCACTGGTGAAGTGCCCTAGGTTTTGTTCTGTTTGAGTAGATGGGAAAGCTGGGGCATTTCATGAAAAACAACGCACCTAAAAATCCCGAGTCGAAGATCCATCCCGTCCACCCCGCCCGGGAGATTGACAAGCTATATAGGAGCACCCCAGGTGCACCACCTCATCCATAAATGCAATTAACAACCACTTTCGGGGGGTACGTCGCCAGCGAACTTTAAACTTTTTTCAGCATATTCGCAGGTGGAAATAACGTGACGCCAAGGCTATTGCACATCAATTGGAAATCTTTTTAATGTGTTCACAAGGTAAACGAAAGTACCGTTTCCTGGATGTCGTCATTAACACCTTGTTACAGAATTCCCTCTCTATACGTTGGGTGTTAAGCAAAGAAAGGCTTTTCACGCATGAAGAAAACTGCATATATTCGGTCTGCGAGCGCCGCAGCCGTCATCGGACTCACGCTATCCCTGGGCGGAGTAACCGCCGTGGCTCAGGATGCCCCGGCCCCCGCAGCCCCCCTCACCTGTCATTGATGAGAATGCACCGGTAACCCTCACCATTGATAAGCGCCTCAATCCCACCAGCATCGGCGAGGCCGGTTCCGGTACGGCAGACCCCGCTGTAACCGGTAACCCACTGAAAGGTGCAACTTTCACCGGGACCCTCCTCGACGTCAGCAAGGTAGAACCGAAAAAATTGGGCAGCCTAACCGCCGCCAACTACACAGAGTCCGGCGCCACCAAAACGACGACCACGGTTACCGGCAAGACTGGGGACAATGGCCAGCTGAAGTTTGACTCCACGCAATCTGATCTTAAGCAGGGCATCTGGCTATTCGAAGAAACTATCGATGGTGAGGTTATGGATGTCAATACCCAAAAAACCTATCAAGCTCCCGAAGTAGCCCCCTCCACCCCATTTATCGTGGCGCTTCCGTACACCAACGGTGAAGGTAATGGATGGAACTATAATGTGGTGGTTCAGCCGAAAAACACCACCGCAGGTGTTACCAAGGAAGTCAAAGACGCCAACAAAAACGTCGGCGACAACATCGAGTATATTGTCCACGGCAACGTGCCAGTCATCCCGCGAGGCGAAAAGCTTAAGGGATTCCGCCTTACGGATACCATTGACACCGAGAACCTCGAGCTCGTTGATGCCAGCGTGGTGCCATCAAACAACATCCAGATCGCTAAAGATGGTGACTATTCTCTGAAAATCAATAAGGACGTAGTAAGTCCAGACTACGGCAAGGTTGCAGTTAGTTTCACTGATGCCGGACTGGCAAAGCTTTCGGGACTGCCTGCTGGAACCACCGTCGACCTCACCATTACCGCCAAGGTGAAGAGTTTGGAAGGCACCGATGGCATTGCCGTGAACGAGGCTCGTCAGTTCGTCCACTATCCCCACCAGGAAGATGAGAGCGAAACCAAGTCTAATCAGGTCAAGTCCTACTGGGGCCAAGTCAAGGTAGTCAAGACCGAGGAAGGCAAAAACACCCCACTGAAGGGTGCGGAGTTTGAGCTCTACCGCTGTGAAGGTAACGAAACACAAGCCGAGCAGCTGAAAGACCAAGATAAGATTTCCATCGACGGCACTTCTAAGTGGACGACTAATGACGACGGCAACGTGACCATCGATGGCATCCATGTCACGAACATCGAAGATGATTCGAAAGACATTTCCAAGTCCTACTGTCTCGTTGAAACCAAAGCCCCGCGTGGATTCGTCGCAACCAGCGAGATCCATTCCTTCCAGCTGGCCTCTAATGAGGACAAGTTCCAAACCGCTTCACCTGTGCAATACGAAGCGGCTATTAAGAACAAGCGTTCCGAAATGCCGCAGCTCCCGCTTACCGGTGGCATGGGTATCGGCATTCTAGGCGCACTCGCTGTATTGGTAGCAGGCGGTGCACTCTGGTTCGCTCGCCGCGCGAACAAAGAAAGCTAAACCGACTCCTCGGTTAAGCACCTGGGAGTTAATTCGACTGCATACAGGTACATAACTCCCTGATACGTGGACTGCCCCCTCGCTTCAGCGCGGGGACAGATTCCACGAGATTTTACACCACCACAACGGAGATGCCGAGTCCGGCGAGTGAGGAAATTTTTATATGGTACTGCGTACTTCTAGTTCCGCGGTCAAAGGGAAGCACAGGAACACATCGAAGACACTGCCGCAAAAGGCAGTTCCCGTCATTGTCCTCGCGCTGCTTGCCATCGGGCTCTTGCTTTATCCAGTGGCGGTGACACAACTCAATAACTGGGAACAGCTCCGCGCAGCTGATTCTTATAGCAGCGACATCGATGATGCGGATGAGGGGCTGCTTGCCCAGCAATTCGCCGCAGCCCAAGAGTATAACAAGACTCATTCAGCGGGTCCGATCCTTGATCCTTGGCTCACGCGTATTTCTGAGGATAACGCTGACTACCAAGCGTATTTATCCGAATTAAATGCCCATGACGTGATGGCTCGCCTCGTTGTACCTTCTGCTGACGTTGATCTTCCCGTTTATCACGGAACCAGTGAGGACGTCCTTCAAAAGGGTGTTGGGCACTTGTACGGATCCGATCTCCCTGTCGGCGGGGAAGGAACGCACTCAGTCTTAACTGCACACACCGGGCTAGTGAATGCCACGCTCTTTGACAATCTCAACAAGGTCAAAGAAGGAGACCCAATCTATGTTGGCGTCTCCGGTGAAAGGATGAAATACCAGGTCAACGACATCCGGGTCGTGCTTCCGCACGAGACGGATTCTCTCCGGCCAGAAGCTGGCAAGGACCAAGTCACCCTCATCACATGCACGCCCTATGGCGTTAATTCCCATCGTCTTTTGGTTACGGCCGAGCGCGTTCCCTTCGATGAAGAGGCAGCACAAGCCTTTACCCCTCGAGGCCTCCACTGGACGTGGTGGATGTGGGCTTTTATGGCTGCTGCACTGCTTATCGCCATCGCGGCCACTTTCTGGCTTTACAAAATGAACAAAAAGGAAAAGCCGAAGTTCGGCCAGTCAGTATCACTAGAGGAAGCATAAATGTTTAAAAACCACAGGCTAGCTAGGGCAACGGCTGCCCTGTGCGCAGGATGTCTCGTGACATTGGCTGCGCCGACAGCACCTGCTGATGCCAAAGTGATTTCTGGGTATGCCCCAGCATCCACCCAGGTAGACCCCAGTTCCATCGGTCAAGTGCTCAATTCCCTTACAATTTCTCTGCCTACCGGTAATCCATTTGATGAAGTTAAAGAGGGCGAGCTACCGCCAGGGGCATTAAGTGGTTACACCTTCAAATTGGCGCAGGTAGCGGGTCTTGATATTCGTACGCGCCAGGGATATACGGATGCTCTCAACCTCACTCCGCAAAAGGCACGCGATCTGGGGTTTACCGAGGTAAAGAGGAAAGAAATCAGCGATGATACTGGTAAGGTTCGCTTCGATAACCTCCCGGCGGGCGCGTACCTAATCGAGATAAACCCTCCCCAACGCAGCGGGGAAAGGCACAAAGATATCCAGCCTATGATCGTCCTGCTTCCTGCCACCGACAAGGAAGGAAATTGGCTACATGATCTCAAGGTAGTAGCCAAAACCGACGACGGCGGCGGTCATGTCCCACCACCAACGGATATCCCCGATCCACGGCCGACGCCCACCCCCACTCCAACTCCATCGGAGCCTAATTCGACTCCACCACCCGAAGAAACAACGCCTCCGGGGCCGGGATCTGACGGCTCCGAAACAAAAGAAACTTCGCCTGCTGATACCCCACCAGCAGGTCCTGAGAAACCCAAACCCAGCCAATTAGCACGAACAGGCGCTTCCGTACTCGGAATCCTTGTTCTGGCTGCTGGCCTCATCGCGGCCGGAGTGCTGCTTATCCGTCGAAATAATAAAGGTGACCAACGATGAAAGGGACGACACCAATGCACAGCTTCTCCCGCAAGGTGCGGACAAGCGCAGTAGCTGCCTTTACCCTCATGCTGACATTTGGGGCCGTCCCTGGGGTAACTCCAACTCACTCGGAATATTCCCCCACGCCGACTGCGCATGCTCAGGCAACAGGAAATCCCACGAACTCACCAAACTACCGCCCGATCCCAAATGATAGGAAGTGGGATGAATGCAAAATGGAACGCGGTAATCTACAGGTGAAAACTTGGTGGGATAATCAGCAATTCAGATTTCAGAATAACCAATTGGTAAGCACGCAGATGGACGGTGGTAAGGATGTAAGCGTCGTCGAGGTAACCATTAACGGGTTCCGCAATCTTTCCCGATCCATTAATACCGCAGATTCACGGATACAGCTAAAATTCGGCAACAGCTCTAGTTGGACAGAACTGCGCAATAACCGTGACTTCACGCTGACGGTAAGTGGAAATCGAGTCTTCTTTAAACTCAATCAAAAGATCCAACGGGCTCCGTTGCAGATTGAATCCTTCGATGCCATAGCCCAGTTCCCATTGAACGCGGGGAGATCACCTAATTGTCAGATGACGCTGTGGCATGAGGGCCCTGAATGGTTTAACGTAACGCACCAAAGGTCGATATCAATGCGCCAGAAACCCCTCGCGATCAGCTGAATTGGCTGCCAGCCTCGTCGACGAATCCGGCCTTGCCAAATCGTTGCGGTGGAAATATCGCCTTAGTTTTCGATACTTCTAATTCGATCAAAGAAAACAATAATGCCGGCGTTGTTGCTAGCCGTAATGCAGGACTAAGCGTTATTAACGCTTTACAGGGAACAGGAAGCCAGATGGCGATCTATAACTTCGCCTCGGGCGCGAAGTACCTTCCCGGTGTGTCTACAGATACGTTGAACCTAAACGATAATGCTGATGTGGAGAAGCTGCGCAGCGCTGTCAAAGCCATCGACACCATCACGGACCCGAAAGTCCCCCAGGGACTTGGTGGCACCAATTATCAGGCGGGCTTAAACCAGGTACCTGCCGGACAGTTCGACGTCGTTTATTTCATCACCGACGGGCTACCGACGACGAATAATGAAGATTATCCTTACGGTTATGACCACGGTACCTATACCCATCAACTCGATATATCGGCCGCAGTTCACGAGGCTAATCGTCTCAAGGCATCCGGTACACGCATCGAGACAGTCATGGTGAATATCGAACAACTTAACGAGCACATTCTTAAAAATGAATACTTTTATTTGCCCGTCGTTGAACGCCAGTGGACTCCTAGGGTGCCCGGTGTGACAAACGGTGTAAGGAAACCGTGGCCCTCCCAGGACGGCTACGGGTACCCAAGTTACACCGACGGAAAGGGTCGGGTGAATAACTTGTATTATGTGCGGGATCTTGCAGACCAAGGCAAGATCTTGATGTGGGATACCCCGGAACGTGCTACAGCCACGCAATACGACATTACGAATCAACCGGAGATCTGGCGGGCGGGAGTTCTTGGGCCGCGTTCAATCGGTGAATTTATCTCCAGTAATGACGCTGTTACTACCGTGGATAATTTCAATAATTTGGTAGATCGGCTCAATGACCTAGTCCTAAAGGACTGCTTTGGTTCCATCAACGTGACCAAACTTGTTCACGGCGAAGATGGCTCGGTGACGCCGGGGAAGGACTGGAACTTTGATACCACTGTTGACGGTGGTCAAGCAGCCATCATCGACGGCGAGGATGGAAAGGGACGTGCGGCACAGGTGACCGATGTCACCGGTGAAGACGGACGCTATGGACGGTCTTTGGATCAACAAAACGGGCAGGGTCAATCCGTCACTGTAGTTGAGCACCAGCAGCCTGGGCATAAGCTTCACAAGCAAGGTGACAAGAATGCCGTATGCACGACACGCGTGCGTGAGGGCAACTCGTGGAAGACTAAGGACTCCGAAGTACGCAATATTGACGATGCTCAAAAACCAGGATTTGGCGTGGATGTTCCATTCCGGGGCATCGTTAATTGCACGATTGAAAATGACACCGTTTCCGTGAAAATTGATCTGTCGGTGGAGAAAGTCAGTTTCGATGACAAGCCCCAGCCGTTGGAAGGTGCTGAGTTCACCCTTAATAAGGTGGATGGGGATAACCGCGAATATGTAGGGACAATCCGCGATGGTGAGACTCGGATTTTCGATCTCCAGCCGGGTAATCGATATGAGCTGGTAGAAACACAAGCACCTTCTGGTTACCAGCTACTTAGCCGCCCGATTTACTTCAACATCGACGTTGGAGAGTCTGGAAAACCCGAAATCGTGATCGAGGGTGGAAAGGACCAGTATCCGGAAATTTCTATCCAGGAAGATGAAAAGGATGCGAACCACTCCGTCATGCAGGTGGCCGATATCCGTAAAGGCGATCTGCCCAATACCGGCGGTCGCGGCTTAGGAGGGCTCGCCCTGTTGGCCAGTGTCGTAGCGGCAGCAGCTGTGTTCATTGGGCGGCGTGCCTTGAACTAATCACGGGACTACTCCGTAAAGCTGCTCCATAATAAAGAGGCCCGCTCATCGTCTTTTCAAAATGACGTTGAGCGGGCCTCTCTTGATCTACATCCAGTTCATTCGTCTCACGTCGGATGGATAACTGAAAAGATTGTTAGCGCAAGAAGCCTAGGTCAGTTGCGGCAGCGGCAAGCTGGCGGGCGCTGCGGTCCAAGACACCGGCCCAGGTACCCATCGATTCCTCGTTGGCGGAATCAGACACTTGCTTCAGCAGAGTGCAGGGCACGCCGAAGCGCTGGCAGGTTGCTGCGATGGAATAGCCTTCCATATCGCACAGCTGGGCTTTTTTCACCAGCTCATTGCGCAGTGCGGTAGTTGAGACAAACATATCGCCGGTAGCCAGGCCGCGTGCCGGAAGCTCGCCGGAGTTCTCCAGCTCGATGAATTCTGGCAGGAGGTAACGGCTGATATCGGTCAGAACGTCTAGTTTGAAATCGTGCTTGGTTACTTTATTGATCTCAAAGACGCCATCCATGCCATCGACGAGCGCGCCCGCCGTACCAATATTGACCACGCGCTCAGGCAAAGCATCGTGTGCGCGGGCCTCAGCTAAGACCTCGGTCAGGGAAATCGCCGCTGGAACCGTGCCGATACCGGTAATAAGCAGCGCTTCACTGTCCGGAATGTGTGCAGCTTCGGCATCCACGGCCGCCACGAAGAGGGTTCGTCCAGATAAGTTTTCCATGCCTGCGACGATACCTGCAGGCGGCCCGCGTGCCGGACTCGGCCGCAACGTTTTATGCCCTTGGTTTGTTTATTGCCCTGGCTCCTTGGATGAGAGGCCTGAAAGTAATAACGCGATTCGGGGAGCAACTGCGTCCCGTCGTGTGCGCGTTCACGCTATAGTAAATGCGCAAAGGGCTTCACTGCCATTCTCTTTATTCCTCCCTACACCACCTAAGGGCCCCTCTCTTGAGCAAAACTCAGCCTTCAGAATCTTCGGAACCGACCGGCTCCCCTAAAGGCCGCGGCAAGCGCATCGTTACCGTCGTGATCGCGATCCTCGCGGTCATCACTTTGGTAGCGGCCAGTACGTGGGCTTATACCGGAGCGGCAGAACCAAAAGATCAGGCGCACGAACCTGCGTTTGGGGATGTCCACTCTGCCAAGCCGTCCTCTGACGCTGCCGACAAGACGGCGGACTCGTCCGGGAAAGAAGACGCGGTCAAAGGTACTGGCAAAGACTCAGGTGCTGGAGCTAATTCTGATGCTGAGGCCAAGCTGGCCGAAAAGAAGAAGGACGCTACTGCGCAGAACGGGGATGCGAACTCTCAGGGACAGAAGGACTCGCAGGCAAAAGCTGGAAGCCAGGAACCGAGCACGGGTGAAAAGTGCGGATCCTATGCTGAAGCCCACATGGGTGGTTTTTATAGGCCCGTGCAAATCTACTGCGATGCCAACTGGCTCTTCGCCGGTGATGAAGGAACTTCCTTCCACACCTTGTACCAGTGGTCCGGGGATACCTGGGCGGCAATTGAAAAGGATGGCAGAAGCTACCCTTCCAACTACCCGTGCTTTAGCGAAGAGAAGCTCTCCAAGGCTGGCGTGCCAAAGGAAATCGTGGAGGATCTGCTGACGTGTTAAGCCGCTAGCTCATTGGGGTTGGCCGCAGATGCATAAAACAACCGCGTTTCGCTAAAAATTGGGGTGATTTTAGGAGAAACGCGGTTGTTTTGGACAATGTGGCAGGCGGTCAGGGCGTGCGGCACTGCGGCACGTGTGCGGCGCCGAGCAGAGCTCCGGGAGGCCCTCGCGCCGAGCGCGGGCTCGGAATTAACGCAGGCGGTGGCCCACGAAGCCGGCGGCCAAGGTATTGCCGGAGGATTGATCAATGAGCAGGAAGTTGCCCACGGCGCCGCGGGCGGCGTAGTCCTCCACGGGCAGTTCGGCCTGGGTTTGGATGGTGAGGTGGGCGATATCGTTCATGACCACGGCCTCGGGGTCTTCTACGTCGGGCACACCATCGAGATCCAAAGTGCGAGCAATGGTGGCGATGCGGGCTTTGACCAAGGAGGAACCGTAGCGCAGCTTCACCATCTGACCGGGCTTGAGATCCTTTTCGGTTAAGCCGACCACCGTGGCGTCGAATTCCCGGGTGGCTTGGGGACGCTGGGCGCCGGCGAGGAGATCGCCGCGGGTGAGATCGATGGCATCGGCAAGCAGGAGCGTCACCGAATCGCCGGCGGCGGCGGAGGGGGCGGGGCCATCGGCAGTGTCGATCTGGGTGACGGTGCTGGTGCGGCCTTCGGGCAGGTGCACCGTATCACCCACGGAGATGGACCCGGCCTTCACGCGGCCGGCGTAGCCGCGGTAATCGGTGGCGTGCTCGCGAATGACGTACTGGATGGGAAAGCGAAAGTCCAGCTCATCGGCGCGGCCAGTGGCGACGGGGATAGTCTCGAGCACCTCGAGGACGGTGGGGCCGGTGTACCAGTCCATGGTGGTAGAGCGCTCGACCACGTTATCGCCCTTGAGCGCGGAAATGGGCACGACGGTGGTGTCGGTGATGCCCAGGCGCTGCGCAATCTTTTGGAATTCAGCCTCAATATCGCGGAAGACCTGCTCATCGTAGTCCACGAGGTCGATCTTGTTGACCGCAAGGACGACGTGGCGCACACCCAGCAGGGCGGCCACGTTGAGGTGGCGGCGGGTTTGTTCGACGACGCCGTGGCGGGCATCGATAAGCAGCACCACCACCTGCGAGGTGGACATGCCGGTGACCGTATTGCGGGTGTACTGCACATGCCCTGGGGTATCGGCAAGGATGAAGGTGCGCTTATCGGTGGCAAAGTAACGGTAGGCCACGTCGATGGTAATACCTTGCTCGCGCTCGGCACGCAGGCCATCGACAAGCAGGGATAGGTCCATGCCGTCGAAGCCGCGATCGGAAGAGGAGCGCTCCATGGACTCGACCTGGTCCGCGAGCACGGACTTGGTGTCATAGAGCAGGCGGCCGACGAAGGTGGATTTGCCGTCATCAACGGAGCCGGCGGTGCATAAGCGCAGGGTATCGCGCTGTTTGAGGGCGCCGACATTCGGCGCGAGGGTAGTCGTCATCAGAAGTAGCCTTCCTTCTTGCGGTCTTCCATGGCGGATTCAGAAAGTTTGTCATCGGCGCGGGTGGCGCCGCGCTCAGACAGGGTGGAAATGGAGATTTCCGCGAGCACCTCATCGGGGCTGGAGGCGGTGGAGTCGACGGCACCGGTGCAGGACATATCGCCGACGGTGCGGTAGCGCACGGTGCGGGTTTCTAGCTGCTCATCGTCTTGCGGTCCGCCCCATTCACCTGGCGAAAGCCACATGCCGCCGCGGTTGAAGACCTCGCGCTGGTGGGAATAATAAATGGGCGGCAGCTCAAGCTCGCGCGCGCCGATGTATTCCCAAATATCGGATTCGGTCCAGTTGGAGATGGGGAATACGCGCACGTTTTCACCAGCCATTTTGCCGCCGTTGTACAGATCCCACAGCTCGGGGCGCTGGCGGCGGGGATCCCAGCCACCGAAGGAATCGCGGATGGAAAAGATGCGTTCCTTGGCGCGGGCGCGTTCCTCATCGCGGCGGGCACCGCCGAGGACGGCGTCGTACTCGCGCTTGGCGATGCTCTCTACCAGCGGCACCGACTGCAATGGGTTACGGGTCCCATCGGGCCGTTCCTGCAGCTCACCGCTGTCGATCCAGTCTTGGACGTGGGCAACGTGGAGGCGGGCGCCGGATTCGGCGACCAAGTCATCGCGAAACTTGATGACCTCGGGGAAGTTATGCCCGGTATCCACGTGGAGCAATTCAAAAGGCACCGTGGCCGGGGCGAAGGCGCGGCGGGCCAGCTCGAAGACGACAACGGAGTCCTTGCCACCGGAAAAGAGGATGCCTACCTTATCGAATTGCCCGGCTACCTCGCGCAGGATGTGGATGGATTCATTTTCTAGGTCTTGTAGGTGTGGGGAAAGTGTGCTCATTATTCGTGTAACCCGCATTCTGTCTTGCCATCTGCAAATACTCGCCCGGAGCGGGCGTCCTCGCCCTCGCCGACTGGGAAGGTCAACGGCGCATCGCCGATGGACCGGTATCCCTGCAGGGTCAGCGGGTGGATGATGAGGTCATTATCTGCAATGTATTTATCGGTATCGTCCAAGTTCCAAGTGATCATCGGCGAAATCTTTAGCCGCCCAGTGCGGTCCAGGCTGAGTGCTGGGGCGTGGGCGCGGTGCTCGGAATCGGCCCGGCGCAGCCCGGTCACCCATCCGGCATAAGGATCCATGGCCATATTCAGCGGCTCGACCTTGCGCATGCGGTTATAGGCGGCGGTATCGCGCGCGTAGAGGCGCGGGCCGTAGACCTCGTCTTGCTCTTCGGGGCTCAGCAGCGGCAGCACGCGGACTAGGGGCAGATCCGGGTAGCGCTTGTCCACCTCTTCGGCCACCTGGAGGGTCTCCGGGAAGTGCCAGCCGGTATCGATGAAAAGCAGGTCAGCAGCGAGCCCGGCGCGGTGGGAGAGCTCTGCCAGCACGGTGTTTTCCATGGACATCGTCACCGCTAACCGGCCGGGGGCGTGCTCGGCGGCCCACTCGGTGATGCTTTCTGCGGATTCGGCGTAGAGCTTATCCGCCCACGTGTCCACTAGCTGTTCATTGCGCGCGGCCACCTCGGCGGGAAGCGGCGCGGTATCGCGCGTGCCTTCGGGCGAGATATGGGGATCGCGGAAGGAGTGTCCACCATCCAGCAGGTTCGTCGTTGGGTTCATGAGCTCACACACTAGGCAACCGCGGTAGCTCACGCAGCACGTTTTTCTGGAAAGGGCGCTGAGCTTGGCCGAAGGGAAGAATAAAATGTTTTATTTCTGAACCAAGCTGACTAGATGTATAGACAATGTAGTCTATTGCGGGCCGGCCGAACTCGCCCGAGGAGGAACTTTTATGCAGCGTGTCGCCATCATTGGGGAAGGTCCTGCCGCCTTATCCGCCGTGGAAAGACTCCTGAGCGCCGGCATGTGCGTAGACCTCATCTCAGAAAAAACTGCACCGTTCGGTCTACTTCGCCGCTTTGCGGGGCTTGCCGGCGTGGTTGATGAGGCCGTGCCGCACGAGTGCGCACCGGGTACTACCCCGCGGCTGCGCTTGCTAGGAAACGTGCGCGTGGGAGTAGACGGCGATATCACCCATAACGAGGTCCACCAGCTGGCCGCCCACGGGGACCGCGAGCTCATCGTCATGGAATTAAAGGCCCGCGGTATTCCCGTCACCACGTGGGAGGGACTGTGCACGCCGATCACGGATTTTGAGGACTGGACCAGCGTCATCGCCAGGGCGCAATTGGCGCACGTCTTGGTCTAGGTTCGCCCTTACGGTCAGGTGCCTAAATATAAAAACCGTTCGCCCCATCTGCGCCCACCAGATATGCTTGCTGGTTAATCCCTATTCTCCCTCGAAAGAAGCGCAGGTTTATGGATCTAGTCCGAATCCTTTTTACCCGCTCGGCGCCCTATACGCCCTATGTCCTAGCGGTACTTATCCTGCAGGCGCTGTCCACCGCGGCTACCCTGTATCTGCCGTCCTTGAACGCCAAAATCATCGATGAGGGCGTGTCCAAGGGCGATATCGACTATATCTGGCACACCGGCGCGATCATGCTGATTGTGGCCTTTGTCCAGGTCATTACCGCCATCGGCGCGGTGTGGTGCGGCAGCCGCACCGCCATGGGCGTGGGCCGGGATCTGCGCAGCGAGGTCTTCCGCAAGGTCACCACGTTTTCTGCAGAAGATATGAGCGAGTTCGGCACGCCCACCCTTATTACCCGCGGCACGAATGACGTGCAGCAGGTGCAGATGGTCTACATGATGATGCTGAACTTCATGGTCACAGCGCCCATTATGTCCATCGGCGGCATCATCATGGCCATCCGGGAGGACGCCGGACTGTCCTGGTTGGTGTGGGTTTCTGTCGCGGTGCTGCTTGGCACCATTTCCGTCCTCATCGCGCGGCTTATGCCACTTTTTCGTTCTATGCAGGACAAGCTGGACACCATCAACGGCACCCTGCGCGAGCAAATCACCGGCATCCGCGTCGTGCGAGCCTTTGTGCGCGAGGCCTATGAAACTGAACGCTTTACCAAGGCCAATAAGGACATTACCCAGCTTTCGCTGAAAATCGGCCAGCTTTTTGTGCTCATGTTCCCGCTTATCACCGTCATCTTGAACGTGGCCACGGGCGCCGTGCTGTGGTTTGGCGGCCAGCGCGTGGATGCCGGGCTTGTCGATGTCGGCGGGCTCACCGCCTTCCTGCAATACCTGTTGCAAATCCTCGCCGCCGTCATGATGGGCACGTTTATGGCGATGATGCTCCCGCGCGCCCTCGTGTGCGCCCGCCGCATCACCGGGGTTATAAGCCACGAGCCGTCCATTACCCCGCCGCAAGATACCGTCACCCCGGAAACCATGTCTGGCACCGTTGAATTTCGCAATGTCAGCTTCTCCTATGCCGGCGCGGATGCCCCGGTGCTAGAGGATATTTCCTTTACCGCCACTCCCGGCACCACCACCGCGATCATCGGTTCCACCGGCGCGGGCAAAACCACGCTGCTTTCCCTCATCCCGCGCCTGTACGTTCCGAGCGAGGGCGAGGTGCTTATCGATGCCACCCCCACAACCTCCCTCTCCCGCCCCGACATCGTCAGCCGCGTCTCGCTGGTGCCACAAAAGGCCTACCTGTTTAGCGGCACGGTGGCCTCCAACCTGCGGTTGGGCCGCCCCGAGGCCACCGATGATGAATTATGGGAGGCACTGCGCGTGGCGCAGGCGGAGTTCGTCGATGACCTGGACATGCCGATTGCGCAAGGCGGCACCAATGTATCGGGCGGGCAGCGCCAGCGCCTATCCATCGCCCGCATGCTCGTGGCCCAGCCACGCATTTATCTCTTTGTTGATTCCTTTTCCGCGCTGGATGTGGTCACAGATGCCAATGTGCGCGCCGCCATGCACCAGTCCTTTGCCCAGCGCGGCGAGGCCGTGACCACCATCATCGTGGCCCAGCGCGTGGCCTCCATCCAAGATGCCGATCAGATTTTGGTCATCGATGCCGGGCGCATCGTCGCCCGCGGCACCCACACGGAGCTGCTGAAATCCTCGGATGTGTACCAGGAAATCGTTAAATCCCAAGAAACCGCTGGAGTAGCTGGAGGCGAGCACTAATGGCCAGAGACACCACCCACCACTCCTCCGCTGAGGAAGCTGAGCTCCAAGAACTTGAGGCCAAGGTTGCCGCTGATGAATGGTCCGGTTCCGCACCGCGCCAGGCCAAGAATTTCTGGCCTTCTGCTAAACGGTTGTTACTGCTGCTCATGCCCTATAAACGCATGCTTGCGGTAGTGGCCGCAATGAATATCGTCTGCGTTTTCCTGGCGGTATTTGCGCCCAAGATCTTGGGTGATGCCATGGACGTCATCTTCTCTGGCGTCATCGCCCGCGAGCTGCCGTCTGACATCTCGGCGCAACAGGCCATCGACGGCATGCGCGCCCAAGGCCAAGATCAGGTGGCCGATATGGCCTCCGGCATGGATTTCATTCCCGGCGAGGGCATCGACTTTACCCGCTTGGGCACGCTTATCATCGCGGTGATCGCGATGTACATCGTCTCTGCCGCCTTCGAGCTCTGGCAGGGGCTCATCTTAAACCGCCTGACCATCGACACGGTCTACGAGCTGCGCCAGCGCGTAGAAGCCAAGGTGCATGCGCTGCCGTTAAATTACTTCGATTCCCGCCAGCGCGGCGATATCCTCTCGCGCACCACCAATGACATCGACAATGTGCAACAAGCCCTCCAACAGGCGTTGTCCCAGCTGTTCTATAACATCCTGATGATCCTGGGCATCACCGTGATGATGCTGAGCATCTCTTGGCGGCTCGCCCTGGTAGCACTCTTGGCGCTCCCGCTAACCGCGCTGATCATCGGGGTCCTCGGCGGGCGCTCGCAGCGCCAATTCAAAACCCAGTGGCGCGCTACCGGCCAGCTCAATGGCCAGGTAGAAGAATCCTTCTCCGGCCACGACTTAGGCATCGTCTTTGGCCGCACGGAGGATATGACGCGCCAATTTGATGAGCGCAATGACGAGCTCTTCCACTCCTCCGCGCTGGCGCAATTCCTCTCCGGCATCATGATGCCCATCATGCAATTCATGTCCTACCTGTCTTATGTGGCCATCGCTGTGCTTGGCGGCCTGCGCGTGGCCAACGGGCAGATGACCCTGGGCCAGGCCACCGCCTTTATCCAGTACTCCCGCGAATTTAACCAGCCACTGGGCCAATTGGGCGGCATGATGCAACAGGTGCAATCCGGTGTGGCCTCTGCCGAGCGCGTCTTCGAATTCCTCGATGCGGAAGAACAATCGCTGGAGGTAACCAGCGATGAGCTGGCCGGCCGTGCCCGCGGCCGCGTGGAGTTCCAGGACGTTGACTTTTCCTATTCGCCGGAGAAGGAGCTTATTACCGGGCTCAACCTGCGCGTGGAGCCGGGGCAAACCGCGGCGATCGTGGGCCCCACCGGTGCCGGTAAGACCACCATGGTCAACCTGCTCATGCGCTTTTATGACATCGATTCTGGGCGCATTCTTATCGATGGCCACGATACCGCCCACATGCCCCGGACCGCCCTACGCTCCCAAGTGGGCATGGTGCTACAAGATGCCGTCCTCTTTGAAGGCACCATCATGGACAATATTCGCTACGGCCGGCTCGATGCCACGGATGATGAGGTCATCGCCGCGGCCAAAGCAACGTACGTCGATCGCTTCGTCCACTCCCTGCCGGAAGGCTATGACACCGTCATCGACCAAGATGGCGGCGCCATCTCCGCCGGCGAACGCCAGTTGATTACCATCGCCCGCGCCTTTTTGGCCCAGCCCGCACTGCTCATCTTGGATGAGGCGACCTCGTCCGTGGATACCCGCACCGAGGTGCTTGTCCAAGAGGCCATGAATGCCCTGCGTGCCGAGCGGACCTCCTTCGTCATCGCCCACCGCCTATCCACCATCCGGGACGCTGATCTGATCTTGGTGATGGAAAACGGGGGCATCGTCGAGCAAGGCTCCCACGAGGAACTGCTGCGCGCCCAGGGCGCTTATTGGCGCCTGCACCAATCGCAGTTCAACGATTCTTAAGGGAGCGCCGCTGCATGATTACCTCACTGTGAGTTGGACTTGCGGGGCGTGCAGATTCGCGCCTTGCAGGTTAACCAGCTCCATGGTGACGTCTTGTAGCGAAATGCGCTCCATCAGGGGATTGGGAATAGGAGCATCGGGGACTGCGTGCGGAGCAGGAACGCCCAACTGATCAAGTACGGCATTGATATCCTCGTTGTCCAAATCCACGTTCACCGGAATGGTGGGATGGTCTACCACCGCGGGGGTTGTCTGCAGCCCGGCCGCCAGCACGGTTACCGGCCCATCAGTAACGGTGGTTTCCACATCCCCGGTAGTCAGTTTTCCCTGTCCCACAACACTAGGAAGGGTAAGGGCGAGATTTCGCGCAGCAAGTTTATCACCCACCAGCTTGAGCGCTCGCTGCTCGCCCTGTGCCGTTTGCACCGTAACAAGCGAGGCTGTCACGTTTCCGGTCAGCGTGACATTATCAGCGGTGACAGTACTAAGTTCAGACTGTGCCAAGGCTAAATCTTCCTGCGCGCGGGTTTTCTCAGGATGGTTGACCACGCACACTGCCATAAAAACGCAGAGCACCGCGAGCGCACTTGCTTTTAACGCGCGAGGGGAAGGGCCTTGCGATAGCGAGACTAGTCTGAATAGCCTCATGCGGAAACCGCCACCTCTTTCGCCTCGGACTTTTCCTTATTCGACACCTTCTGCCGATCCTGCGGCTGCCAAGCAAAGGCGAGTGCACCGCCGATAATGCCCAACAGGCTACCGATGAGAAAGCCGCCAAGGTTTGAGGTGGGCAGCGCAATAATGGCTACAAGTATGCTCAAAACACCCAAGTAAGTCGAGGTCTCTTGCCTAAACCAGGAGCCTAAACCAAACATGATAAGTGCCGCGCCAATGAGCAACGTCGAAACACCAGAAACCGTAGAAATCATCACCAAAAGATCAGAAATACGCACAGTAATATAGGCGGGCGCGGCGATGGCGATTCCAGACAGGATAAGTAGCAGTCCACCGGCAAAGGGGCGGCGCTTGCGCCAGTGCTTAAACCGCTTCCACCGGCTCTGCTTGGTTGCTACTTGGGCAATAGCTTCGTCGTTCGCCATAGAAGCATGAGCCTCATTGGCACTTTTGACTGCGTCCGCCACCGACTGCGAAGGCTCTTTTGCCGCGTTGCCCGCCGCACTTGCAATCCCAGCAGTTCCTTCCATAGATTCAGCGGTTTCGGCACCATTATCGGGGTCAGTCACCGCAGGCATGCGCAAAGTCTCATCATCAGAGGACTTAGCAGGCATTGTTATTGCTTCCCCTCTTCACTGTCACGGTCACTCCGGAAGCAGCGAGCTTTTCCGCTCCGACCGAGGTCGTTCGAATATCATCTGCGCTCAAGGTCACCTTCTGCGCATACAGGCCCCATGAGCCTGGATCTGCTTTGTCATTAACCTGACTTGCATCGACTCCCACGTTGGCGTTGGTCAGATCCAGCTCTCCCTTAATGTCGGTCGCACCGACCAATAGGTTTCTGACCTCCACGCTGTCATCTCCGTTCGCACGGAGAGCAAAGGTGGTCTCGCCCACACCAGGAACATCCGGAAGATTGGCGGATAAGCATAGGTTAGAAGCCACGGCATGTTCGAACTTCAAGCGTGCGGCCGGAATGGTTTCCTCTCCCATTTGATCTCTATCAACAAAGATCGACAGGCCTTCACCTTCAAGGTGGCTCATATTTACCTTAAAAAAGGTTCCCGATAGGGCAATATTGGCAGTCAAACCACCCTGGGCTACCGCAAAACCTGTAACGCCGAATGCCGCGAGACCTGCAGCCAGAGCGGCCGCAAACTTTGGAATGCTTATTCTGCCCATGAAGGCACCTTTCTTTGAAAGATTACAAAGCGAAGAAACACGCCTAAAGACATCGTTTCTTCCCTGTCACCGGTGACCCATTTAAATAGGTCCCCAGTTTCCGTCTCATCCAATGCGAAAGCATCTCCGAAGGAAACATAAATCCTTGTGAGTTCTTCCAAACGACAGCACTAAATGAGATACAGAACACAAAGACTAAGGGGTTATTGCCAAGATCGCAATCCTCGACCCTAGGTTTGCCGTACAAAATCTTGGAACTCTAAGCGGTTCAAGCCAGTACACTGGCCATATTTAACCCACCTCACTACACCCCCAAATTTGTGGTTTAGGCAACAGTCCAAATGTGGCGTGTGTTACGCTACACAGCATTCAATATCAATCGAAACCAGGGAGGGCTAAAATGTCCAACTCGCTTAATGCCAGTGCATACCAAGCTCCGGAGGACAACGACCAGAACAACTCCGCTGCCCCGAGTAAGGAAAAGGAGTCGAAGCGCGAACTCCGGCGCGCCCCCTTAGGTCCAGATTCCCTGCTGTGGAAGTGGGGATCGGATAACCGCCTGCAGCTGCTGCGCGGATATACCGGCATTTTGCAGAATATGCACCCGGCCATCGGGCAATCCCTCCTGGATCACTCGAAGTTCTTCGACGAGCCATTCGCCCGCCTGCAGCGCTCCACGCCGCAGATTATTCAGTCCATCTATGACGACGGGGACATCGGCGAGCGCATCCGCGATTATCACGTCACCATTAAGGGCACGCTGAAAAATGGCGAGCGCTACCACTCTCTAAATCCAGAGACCTACTACTGGGCACATGCGACCTTTGTCTACCGTGTCATCTACGCACAAGACCTTTTCGGCACCCCGTTCACCAAGGAAGAGCGCGACCAAATCGTCCGCGAAGGCGTGACGTGGTGGGATAAGTACGGCATGTCTGAGCGTCCGGTCATCGATAACTACGATGACTTAATCAAATACATGGACGAGATGGCAGATACCGTCCTCGAACGCAATGAGACCGTTGACTTCGCACTACGTACTGCACGCGTAGAACCAGTCAAGGCTCCGGAAGGTGTTCCAGAGGCCGTGTGGAAAGTTATCTGGAAGCCGATTATGCGCAGCGCCATCTGGTTGACGGTGGCCACCTTGCCCCAGAAGTACCGCGATATCTTGGATCTCAAGTGGTCCAAGCGCGATCAAAAGCGCTTCGACCGCATTGCCAAGTCCGTCCGCTTCATCATGGATCACCTGCCAGAGGACAAGCGCTACATGGAGCCGGGTCGCTCCCTGATGATCAAAAACGGCATGATCGAGGGCAAGTACAAGGAGCCGAAGAAGATTCAAGGCTACAACGCCGCCCAGGCTAAGGACTCTGCGGCCACCGCAGAATCTACCGACAAGCCGGATTCCGATGATGCAGTAGCCGCACGCCGTGCAGCCGGCTGTCCATTCTAAAACACACCGGCTTCTTCATTGTTCGTGGGCTTTAAGCTCACGAACCTTTTCATTAATCTCCCTGGAGCGTGCATTACATGTCTTTACCCCGCCGACTACAAGAACGGCCTTTGCCACAGCATTTACTGACCGAACTGCAACATCTCACCACCAACTACTCCACCGGTTCGCTGGATAAAGGCGAACACCAAGCGGTCCATTCCCCTCTCTTCGAAGAAGAATTGGGGTGGGTTGGAGTAGGTTCCGAAGAAGACGTAGATGAAGCTTTCCGTCGTTCACGCCAAGCCCAAATGCTCTGGGCTGACACTGACGTTAAGCAACGCGTAAAGGTAATTAAGCGCTTCCATCACCTCGTGGCCAAGAACCGCGAGCTGCTGGCGGATTTCATCCAGCTGGAGACCGGTAAGGACCGCACGGCCGCCTTTGATGAGGTACTCGATGTACTGAACAACGCGCGTTATTATTCAAATAATGCGCCAAAGCTACTTGCTACACAGAAACAGCCAGGTGCATTTCCATTCATTACTAAGACTCGCCTACAGCGGGTTCCTAAGGGTGTTGTAGGGCAAATCAGCCCGTGGAACTATCCATTAGCGCTGGGCATTTCCGATGCCGTTGCGGCACTGCTTACAGGCAACGGCATCGTGGCCAAGCCCGACGGCTCCACGCCGTTTTCTAACCTGATTTCCCTCTATCTCTTAAAGGAAGCAGGACTGCCGAAGGATCTGCTACAGATCGTCACCGGTTCCGGCCGAGTCGTCGGTTCCGCCATCGCTGAACGCTGCGATTACCTGATGTTTACCGGCTCTACCAAGACCGGCAAGATTTTGGGTACCACCGTAGGCGAGCGCCTTGTTGGATACTCCGCAGAGCTGGGCGGAAAGAACCCGATGATCATCGCGCCGGATGCAGACATCGATAAGCATATTGACACCATCGCTACCGCCTGTTTCTCAAATTCGGGCCAGCTGTGCGTTTCGATCGAACGCATCTACGTTCCCGAAGCCATCTTCGATCAATTCATTACCGCATTCCGCCGAGCAACCGAATCCATCAAACTTGGCTCTGGTTTGAACTGGGACTACACGATGGGTTCGCTCATCGGCCAAGATCAATTGGATGTAGTGCAGCACTTTGTCGATGACGCAGTAAACAAGGGTGCAACCGTTATTACCGGAGGCAAGCCCCGCCCGGATATCGGCCCCTATCACTTTGAACCCACGGTACTCACTGATTTGGGCGATGGCACCGAGCTTGCAGAGCAAGAGGTCTTTGGTCCAGTGGTATATGTGCAACGCGTGCGCGATGTCGAAGAGGCAATCGAACAGGCAAATAAATTGCCCTATGGTCTAAACTCCTCCGTATTTGGCCAGCCAGAGACCGCTCAGGCCATCGCTGAGAAAATCGATGCAGGAAGTGTGACTATCAATGATGGCTACGCTTCAACGTGGGCCTCGATTTCTACCCCACTGGGTGGCGTCAAGGAATCTGGCGTTGGTCGCCGCCACGGCCACGAGGGCCTGACTAAGTACACGGAAGCAAAAAATATCTCTTCCCAAAGGATCATGCCGATGCGCGGGCCAAGCTGGCTACCCAATAAGTACTACGGCACCCTGCTGAGCTCCGCATTGCGTTTAGGAAAAGCCCTGCACTTCCTACCTTAAGCGCTCGCCATAGCACCTAGGAACCACTCAATTCCCAGTAACACACTTCACATTCCATAGCTTTGTGTGTACTATCACAACTTATTCACGAAATGTGACCTACTGACTACATAAAATTCACACCATACAGCGGCCAGTAAGCGCCCTGCGAAACTCGAAAGGAACAGCATGTTCAAGCCATACCGTCGGCCGACTGTCGCAGTGGTTGGCGCCGGAGTAGCTGGATGCGCCGCGGCTTCTGAATGCGCATTCTCAGGATTCGACACCGTTCTTTTTGAACAAGAACCACATATCGGTGGTCATTTCAATTCTGCTCTAGCCACTGAGGTATCCCGGAAATACCACTTCCGTACGCCGTACCTCCGCCTCACTAGGACTGACGGCTCACCGGCTTCTGTCATTCGCCACCTTGAAAAGGCTGTCGAGGCCAGTGGCGCCGAGTTCCGTGGTTCCACCGAAGTTACCGGAGCTGAATTCGACCGCGCAGAAGGACAATGGGAAATTTCCTACCTCAGTGATTCCGGCCAGGAAACCCAAGCATTCGATGTCCTGATCCGCGCCACCGGTGAGGCGTCTCCGTGGATTTCCGTTCCGGGACGTTCGAAGGCAAATGTCGACGATATGTACCTCCACCACGGTGTCGAGGTCTTTGGACTTCCTAATGCCCTCTTCGTCGACGGCCCTACCCCGCGTGATTCCTACCTCAAACGCCGCCCATTGGCTGTTATCGAGGCCCGTGCGGATCACTGCCGCCGTTACGTTCGCCAACTCGAAATTCGTGGACCCGGAGAACTAACGGTCAAGCATGATAAGTGGTTGGTCCAACCCGGAACTGTACGCGGAATCCGCGAAGTGCTCGCGGGGTTCGATGCACCGGCCCATGATTTCAAGAGAGCATCCAACTACGCCTCTGAATCCGCCTCATCAGAACGCCAGACTCAACAAAAGTCCGCTACTGCCCTTAAGGAGGCATGATGACCACTCTGAGCAATCCTGAAAGCACTGTAAACGATCAGATGACCCAAGCGTCCGATACCAATACGGAAAACCTGCCTGAGTTGGGTCCAGATTCCATCCTGTGGCAGCGCTTTGGTGACTGGCGCTCGGCATTCGTTGCCCTGTCCGCTGGTCTATTACAGATTACCCAGCGCGACGTCAGCCGTTCCTTGGTGCAGCACTCCAACGTCTTCGATAACGAGGTTGCACGCCTTGTTCGGTCCGCTTTCCCGATCATTCGCACGATTTATGAAGGCCCCGAAGTCGGCATAATGATTCGTGATTTCCATAAGGACATCAAGGGAACCCATCCAGATGGAAGCCGCTACCACCCGCTGAATCCGGATGTTTACTACTGGGCCCATGCCACCTTCGCAGCCATGCCTTACCAGTTGGCCGGCAACTTCATGGTTCCCTTAAGCCCAGAGGAACGCGAACAGCTCTTCCAAGAAACCCGTACTTGGTATACGTTCTACGGAGTTGCAGAGCCGGATGATGCACCAAAGACGTACGCAGAATTTGAAGAGTACTTGGACCTCATGATCGATACCCTCGATATCAGCGAGACCATCGAGCGCTCCCGCATTATCAACGGCCTTACCCTTGACCCCCCAGACCCTAAGGTGCCCAACTGGCTGTGGAAACCCATCGCACCCTACGCATCCCGACTGCTGCTGTGGGTTGCTATCGGTATGATTCCAGACAAGTTGCGCAATAAACTTGGCTGGGAGTGGACTAAAAAGGACGAGCGCAAGCTGAAGATTTTCTCCCGTACTGTACGTGGTATCTTCTCTGTCCTCCCACGCAAAGCACGCATGGTTCCTATTGCTACGCGCGCATTTGAAAAGGCTGAAGCCGAAGGCGGCTTCCACTACTAAAACCATTCCCCTTCACTCATTGGTATTGAATACTGACTCCCAGATTCGCGGCTTTAGGCCTTAAGGTAGATAACAACGTGGAGTATCAGTAGTGAAGGAGCACGAATGACCACCGTGTTCGGTTGGATTGCTATAGCCGCATCGATTCCGGTGTGGCTATACTTTTTCGCCCGCGCCGGGGCGCTCATTAAGTTCATCCGCTCGGGCGGGCCCACCCAACTAGAGCGCACCAATAGCCCCGTAAAACGCCTTTGGCGCGTGCTGGTTGAGGTCTTCGGCCACACCCACTTCAAGGGCAAACCACTGGTCAACGCTGCCCACTGGTTAGTCATGGTGGGCTTCTTATTCGGCATCCTGGTCTGGTTTGAGGCCTATATCCAAACCTTCGCCCCGGATCAAGGATGGCCGGGCTTAAGCACCTGGACGGTCTATCACTTCGTGGAAGAAGTGCTCGGCATCGGCACGGTGCTAGGCATCTGCTTCCTGATAAGCGTGCGCCTGAAACTAGGCGATACCGAGCGCGGCAGCCGCTTTTTCAACTCTCAAACGGCAGCGGCCCGCTGGGTGGAGGCCATCGTCTTCATCGAGGGCCTCAGCATGCTCCTGGTCAAGGCCTCCAAGATCGCGGCCTTTGGTCACGGTTCCGCAGTCGCGGATTTCTTGACTATTCACCTGGCTAAGGCGCTACCCGAATCCCCGGCACTGGTCAGCTTCTTCGCCCTGGTCAAGCTGCTATCCGGGCTCCTCTTCATCTTCTTTATCGCCCGCAACTTCCAGTGGGGTGTCATGTGGCACCGCTTCATGGCGTTTTTCAATATCTTTTTCCAGCGCAATACCTCTGGGGAAAAGGCGCTCAAATCCCTGCCCACCCCGGACCTGGAAGAAGACATCACCCCTGGCAGCTGGAAGATGCTGCTGGATTCGACCGCATGCACCGAGTGCGGCCGCTGCCAGGAGCTGTGCCCCGCCTGGAATACCGATAAGCCGCTCAGCCCCAAAAAGGTCATGATGGACCTGCGCCAAGGCGCGCTGGATAATTACAACCCACACGAGGGCCTCGATGTGCTCTCGATGGCTGGTGTCATCGACGATGACGTCCTGTGGTCCTGCACCAATTGCGGGGCCTGCGTGGATCAGTGCCCCACCGATATCGAGCACATCGACCATATTGCAGACCTGCGCCGCTTCAAGGTCTTGGCGGAATCCGATTTCCCATCGGAGCTCACCGGCCTATTTAAAAACATGGAGACCAAGGGCAACCCTTGGGGCCGCAATAATTCCGAGCGACGCGCCTGGATTGATGAGGCGCGTGCCGATGGCATCGAGGTACCCATCATTGGCGAGGACGCCACCGATTTCTCCGATATGGAATACCTCCTCTGGGTAGGCTGCGCCGGCGTTTATGACGACAATGGCCGCCGCACCACCCGCGCCGTCGTGGATCTGCTGCACACCGCTGGCGTGAAGTTCGGCGTGCTTTCTACCGGTGAGACCTGCACCGGCGATCCCGCCCGCCGCGCCGGCAACGAGTTCTTGTTCCAGATGATGGCACAGCAAAACGTTGAAACCCTCAACAACGCTTTTGCGGGCGTACCCAAAGGCCAGCGGAAAATCATCACGACCTGTCCGCACTGCTTTAATACCATCCGCAATGAGTACCCGGACTTTGACGGACATTTCGATGTATTCCACCACACGCAGCTGCTCAACCGCCTGGTGCGCGAAAAGCTGCTACAGCCGGTTCCGCGCACCCCAGAAAACCGCAAGCCCATCACTTACCACGATCCGTGCTTCTTAGGCCGGCACAATAAGGTCTTCGATCCCCCGCGCGAGCTTCTCGAGGCCACCGGCGTAGAACTGCGCGAGATGGACAAAACCCGCGATGAGGCCTTTTGTTGCGGCGCCGGCGGCGCGCGCATGTTCATGGAGGAAAAGCTGGGTTCTCGCATCAATGAGTTCCGCACGGAGCAAGCACTCGAGACCGGCGCCGAAGAAATCGCCACCGGCTGCCCGTTCTGCAATGTCATGATGACCGGCGGCGTGAAATCTTTGGCCACCGAGTCCACCCCCACCACCCAGGTCAACGACGTGGCCACCATGCTGCGCAATTCCATTTCCCTGGATGACAAGGGCACTCTTCCCAAGCCCCGCCCCAAGGCCTTCTTGGGCACCCCAGTGCGCCACCGCGCGGCTTCAACCACTACCCCCGATGCCCCCAAGGCGCCCGCGCCTGCCGATGCCCCCTCCTCTACCAACACCCCCACTGCCGCGACGCCACCTGCTGCGCCCGCCGCTCCAGCAGCCCCATCCGCGCCTTCAGCACCGGCAGCTCCAAGCGCGCCCTCTGCCCCAGCCGCCCCCTCTGCTCCGGCGGCACCAACTCAGCCTGCCGGACCCAGTGCACCATCCGCTCCCGCTGCTCCGGCGGCTCCTCCCGCACCCGGTTCTGCGACGCCATCGGCACCATCGGCGCCAAAGGCTCCTTCGGCACCCGGCGCGCCCACTCCATCTGCTGCACTGAGTGCTCCCTCCGCGCCCAGCGCGCCAACACCACCGGGCGCTCCCACGCCGCCAAAGGCTCCTAAGGCCCCAGCGGCTCCGAGTGCTCCTTCGGCACCCAGCACCCCTGCAGCTCCGAGCGCTCCAGCAGCACCAAGTACCCCGGCAACTCCAGGTGCTCCGACTCCGCCAGCTGCTCCAAGTGCCAAGGCACCCGCGGCGCCCCAGCCGCCTCGTGCCCCGCAGCCACCGGCTGCACCGGAAGCGCCAGCTGCGCCGAAACCACCTGCAGCTCCACAGCCGCCGAAGGCTCCGCAAGATGCCAAGGCACCACAGGCTCCGGCAGCGCCAAAGCCACCGCTCGCTGACAAGAAACCCGAAGCAGCAGCGCCGCCCGCGCAACCCGCATCCCCTGCCCCTCCAGCCCCGTCGGGTCCACCGGCATCGTCCACGCCGCCTGCTCCGCCTGCGCCACCGGCACCACCGGGGACGTCGGCAAGCGCAGAGCCTCCCAAGGCACCCAGGCCACCGGAACCGCCGGAGCCACCCACGCCGCCGGAAGACGCGAATACCGAGTAGGCATGTGCAGGGGTGAGTGCGTACGCTGTGATCCATGCATTTAGATGTGGGATGGGCTGCGGATACTGTTGTTCTCGCAGCGGGTGCGACGGAAAACACCACTAGCCTCGTTTCCTTTGCCTGGATCATGCTTGCGGCGCTGTTGGCGCCCATAGTGTCGTTCATGTTGGGCAACCGGCTGCCGGCCGTTGCCCTTCTGATCATCTTCGGCATGGTCATCGGCCCATCGCTTTTGGATGTCGCCCATGAGGATGCCGGCATCAGCATGCTGAAAGAGCTGGGTGTTGGTGCGCTCTTCTTGCTCGCCGGTTTTGAGATCGAGATTTCTACGCTCAAGACCAAAGAGGCGGGAACCGCGCTTTCCACTTGGCTTATCTGCCTCGTGGCCTGTGGTGTTGGTGCGTACTTCTTGGTCGATAACGTCCCAGGTGCCATCGTGGTAGCACTCGCGCTGACATCCACGGCGTTGGGCACGCTACAACCAATGCTGAAACAGGACCGCGTGCTCGAGACCAAAGTGGGCAAATCGGTCATGATTCACGGCGCTATTGGTGAGGTCGCCCCCATTACCGCGATGGCGCTTTTGCTCAGCACGCGCTCCACGTGGACCACGCTGCTGATTATGCTCGCGTTCATCGGTATCGCCGTGGCCGTTGCCATCATGCCGGCGGCCATTGCAACGACGATTCCGTGGGTTAAAGCGGCGTTTATCTCCGGTGCAGGGTCCACCAACCAGACCATTTTGCGTCTGATCATCCTGATCCTTGCCACCCTCATGGCCGTCACGGCGGTCTTTGAGCTCGACATCGTGCTGGGCGCCTTCGCCGCCGGCATCATCTTAAACCGCATCATTCCGGATGAATTCCACCGCCGGCTGGAGCACCGCCTCGATGTCGTCTTCCACTCCATGCTCATCCCGGTCTTCTTCGTGGTCTCTGGCATGACGATTAACTGGGATACCATCGCCAATAATCCGGGGAAGGTGCTAGGCATCCCGGCGCTTATTCTCGTTACCCGTGGTCTGCCGGTATTCCTGCGCGAGAATGTGGGCCACACCGGCTCCGAAATTGAAACGGTGCGCGAACGCCTCCAAGTCAGTTTGTACACGGCGACCGGCCTGCCGATCATCGTTGCCGTGACATCGCTGGCGGTTAATTCCGAATTGATGAAGCAAGAAACCGCCTCCATCTTCGTTGCCGGTGGAGCGTTGACTGTTGCCATCTTCCCGTTCCTGGCCAACGTGGTGGGGAGGAAAGACTCCAAGACGGTTGATGAATCCGATCCAAAGAAGAAATCGGATTCCACCGAGGACGATAAGGAAGAAGAGTCGCAAGAGCTCTAATCTGTGCACTCCACTCTAGAAGCCATGCCTTGCCACCGCGGCAAGGCATATTCTTTTTGAATCAGCTTGTCTATTATGGTGGCTGTGACTAATAGCTACGGATCCTCCCCCTATGACCGGACACTGCGTCTATCCGATTCAGAGCGCAACGATGCCCTGACCGATCTAGCCCGCGCAGTGGGCGAAGGCCGCTTATCCATGGACGAGTTTGAGGAGCGCTCCGATAGCGTCATGCAGGCCGTGACCCAAAAGGACCTGGCACCGATCTTTAGCGATATCCCTGCGACCGGCTCGCAAGAGGTAAAGATCTACTCCCAAGGCGATGTGGACCGCGCCTATAATGCCGCAAAGAAGCCGCGCATCGCTACGGCGCTGACCAGCTCGGTGGTGCTGCTCACGGCATCACCTACTCTTGTCTTGCTCAGCGCCACCATGAATAGCCCTTGGTTGCTAGCGGGCGGTGCCGTGGCCGCAGCGCTCATCCCCATCGTGTGGATCCTGTTGTATGTGGCCAAGGTGGGCCCGGAATCCTGGCACGCCCCGTCGGTGCGGCAAATTGAGCGCCAACAGCAGCGCGAAATCCGTGCGCTGACGGCACACGAGCGAGCGCATCAAAAAGAATTAGAGAAGAAAATGTGGGCCCAACGCCGCCAGCAGGCCGGAGAAATTACCGGTCAGGCTATGGAAATGGCGAAGAAACAAATCAGCAAGTGGAATAATAAATAGCGCTGAGGTGCGCTGCAATATTTCTTAGCGCTGTGAAAGATGGCACAATATGGCCATGACTTCTCCCAAACCCCGCATCTTTGACCAGTCCGAAAAATTAAAGGGCATCGCTTACGATATTCGCGGTGAGGTCTCAGCGGAAGCGGAGAGAATGGAGCTGGATGGCCACACCATCCTCAAGCTCAATACCGGCAACCCCGCCGTCTTTGGCTTCGATGCACCCGATGTCATCATGCGCGATATGATCGGCGCGCTGCCCACCTCCCAGGGCTACTCCACCTCTAAAGGCATTACCTCGGCTCGGCGGTCCATCGTCACGCGCTATGAGCTCGAAGACTTCCCTCATTTTGATATCAACGATGTCTTCTTGGGCAATGGCGTATCAGAACTAATCACCATGACCACCCAGGCGCTGCTCAATAACGGCGATGAGATCCTCATCCCGGCACCCGATTACCCGCTGTGGACGGCGGCAACCTCGCTGGCCGGCGGCACCCCAGTGCACTACCTGTGCGATGAGGAAGACGACTGGAACCCATCCATCGAGGACATTAGGTCCAAGGTCACCGAAAAGACCAAGGCCATCGTGGTTATCAACCCGAATAACCCAACCGGCGCGGTGTATTCGCGCGAGGTCCTGCAGCAGATCGTGGACATCGCCAGGGAGCACAACCTGCTGATTTTGGCCGATGAGATTTATGACCGCATCCTTTATGACGATGCGAAGCATATCTCCATCGCCTCGCTGGCCCCCGATCTCTTGACCTTTACCTTTAATGGCCTATCCAAGGCCTACCGCGTCTGTGGTTACCGCGCGGGCTGGATGGTCATTACGGGCCCGAAGCACCATGCGCACGGGCTTATCGAGGGCCTCGAATTGCTGGCCGGTACCCGCCTGTGCCCGAATGTTCCTGCCCAACATGCCATCCAGGTGGCGCTGGGCGGGCGCCAATCCATCTACGAGCTCACCGGAGCGGGGGGACGACTGCTGCGCCAGCGCGATATCGCCTACGACAAGATCAATGAGATCCCCGGTGTGTCCGCGGTAAAGCCCAAGGGCGCGCTGTACCTCTTCCCGCGCCTGGATCCCAATGTCTATGAGATTCACGATGATTCCAAGCTCATGTTGGACATCCTCAAGGCCGAAAAGATCCTCATGGTCCAAGGCACCGGCTTCAACTGGCCGCACCCGGATCACTTCCGCGTGGTCACGCTGCCCTGGGCTTCCCAGCTGGAAAACGCCATCGAGCGCTTGGGCAATTTCTTGGTAAGCTACCGCCAATAGCACCCCAGCAGGCGATTGGTAATTGCAGTAATAATCGTTCACAATACACCGTATGGGACGGCATTCCTCGGTTTCTAATTCCGCATCGGACTCGGCTTCGCGGCATCGGCAAGCGCAGCGTCGATCTGGGTCCAGCGGGCACGCGCCAGGCCAGTCGGCGTTGGAACGCCTAAATCCACGTCAGCTGGCGCAGGAGGTATCCGGCCACCCGTGGCGCGTTGGCCTGGTCACTGCCATCGGTACGGCCCTTGTCGCCATGCTGATTGGCCTCGTCCTGCTGTGGCCCTCTAGTGCTACCTCAGAGCACACTTCGGAGGAGTTCGAGTCCACCTACGCGCTGAACCACCCGCAGGTTGAGGCAACAGTGGAAAAGACCGACCATTCCGCGTGCCAATCGGAGCAGACCGGCCTGGCCTTCGATACCCCGCCGCTGATTCCGGAAAAGGAAGAGGTGGACTGTGACCGGGCGCTGGTGAAGATCACCTCCGGCGAGGACGAGGGAAAGATGACCCAATTGGTCACCTACGGCAACGCGGGCGACCCAGAATTGCAGCCGGGCGATAATATCGTGCTGTCCAAGGCCACCGATCCCACCGGATCCGTCTCGTATGCCTTTGCCGATTATCAGCGCAGCAATAGCCTCCTGCTGTGGGGAGTGGTCATCGCTATTGTCATCATCGCTTTCGCGGCCTGGCATGGGGTGCGCGCGATCATCGGCTTGGGGCTAAGCCTTGGCATCGTCTTTAGCTTCCTCATCCCAGCGCTCATCGCGGGCACCAATCCCCTGTGGGTGGCGCTCGCCGCCTGTACCGCCATCATTCTCCTTGCCGTGCCGCTGGTCCACGGCGTGAATTGGAAATCCGCCTCCGCGGTGGGCGGTTCCCTGACTGCGCTTGCCATCGCCGCGTTCCTTGCGTGGGCAGCCATCGATAGTTCGCAACTACAAGGCTATAGCTCCGAAGACAACCTCAAGCTGCTGCTGTATATGCCCAATGTGTCCATCCTGGGCGTACTGCTGTGCGGTTTCGTCGTCGGCGCATTGGGCAGCCTTGCCGATGTCGCCATCGCCCAAGCCTCCACCATCACCGAGCTGCACGAATCCGATTCCGCGGCCTCACCGCTCGAGCTTTTCCTATCCGCCATGCGGGTCGGCCGCGACCATATTGCCTCGATGGTCTATACCCTCATTTTGACCTATACCGGCGCCGCCTTGCCCCTACTCCTGCTCATCACCGCAGCCGAACGCCCAGCGGGGCAAATCCTCAGCAGCGATCTCGTCGCCACCGAGCTCCTGCGCTCCGGCGTTGGCGCCATGGCGCTGACCCTCGCGGTGCCCATTACCACGCTGATTGCCGCGTTTACGGTCCCGTCGCGCCGCCGCTAAAGCGTGCGGCCCAGCGCCTGTATCTTCCAACCGGCGTTGGACCAGGCCGCAACGTCGAGCACATTGCGGCCATCGATAATGTGCTTATTATCCACGAGCTCGCCGGCCTCGTTCGGGTCCAGCTCCTTAAATTGCTGCCATTCGGTGGCCAGGATGACCAATTCCGCCTCCCGCAAGGCGGATTCCGTATCGGCGGCATAGTCCAAGGTGGGGAAAACCTTCTTGGCGTTGTCCATGCCCTCGGGGTCATAGACGGTCACCGCCGCACCCGCCAAGGACAAGGACCCCGCGACCGAGAGCGCCGGCGAATCCCGCACATCGTCCGAATTCGGTTTAAAGGCACAGCCCAGCACGGTAACGCGGTGGCCCAAGAGCGAGCCATTGAAGGCTTCTTTAGACATGTCCACCATGCGGTCGCGCCGGCGCATATTGATCGCATCCACTTCGCGCAGGAAGGTCAGAGCCTGATCGGCACCGAGCTCACCGGCGCGCGCCATAAAAGCGCGGATATCCTTGGGCAGACATCCACCGCCAAAGCCCAGGCCCGCGCCGAGAAACTTGCGGCCAATGCGCTTGTCTATGCCAATGGCATCCGCCAGCGCCACCACGTCCGCCCCCGCGATCTCACAAATCTCAGAGACCGCATTGATGAAGGAAATCTTGGTGGCCAAAAAGGCGTTGGCGGAGACTTTTACTAACTCTGCGGTCTGCAGGTCGGTCACGATGAAGGGCGTATCCTGCGCTAACGGCTGCGCGTAGATCTCACGGGCAAGCTCTTCTGTGCGCGATTCTGATTCACGGGTACCAATCACGATGCGGTCCGGGGTGATGGTGTCGTGCACCGCATAACCCTCGCGCAAAAATTCCGGATTCCACGCGATTTCCACGCGGGTTCCCTCGGGCGCCAAACTATCCGCCAGTTCTTGTAGTTCCGCCGCCGTGCCTACCGGAACGGTGGATTTGCCAAAGATGACGTGCTCCCCGCGCAGCTTGGGCACCAAGTCCGTGATAACGGCTTTAACATAGGTCATATCCGCTGCATAAGAACCGCGGCGCTGCGGGGTTCCCACGCCGAGAAAGTGCACGTTGGCAAACTGCGCGGCCTCGTCATAATCCGTGCTAAACCCTAAGCGCCCAGCATCAATATTGCGCTCGAGCACCTCCGGCAGCCCCGGCTCAAAGAACGGAACCTTGCCCGATTGCAAGACGGCGATCTTATCCTCGTCTACATCGACGCCTAAAACTTCATGCCCCAATTCCGCCATGCAGGCGGCATGGGTGGCACCCAGGTAACCGGTGCCAATAACAGTCATCCGCATAAAACCTCATCCTAGAGATTTTATGTAAATACCAGATTAATCCCTGCGGAAGTTCAGGTAAGACTTTGATGGCGTTGGGCCGCGCTGACCTTGGTACTTCGATCCCAAGGCACCCGTGCCATAGGGGCTTTCCGCCGGCGAGGTCATCTTAAAGATGGCCAACTGGCCCACCTTCATCCCCGGCCACAGCGCAATGGGCAGGTTCGCGGTATTAGAAAGCTCCAAGGTGATGTGCCCGGAAAAACCGGGATCGATAAAGCCCGCGGTGGAGTGGGTCAAAAGGCCCAGCCGCCCCAGCGACGACTTTCCCTCCAGCCGTCCAGCCAGGTCAGCCGGGAGGGTGAATTTCTCCAGCGTAGCGCCAAGGACAAACTCGCCGGGGTGGAGGATAAAGGATTGGTCCTCTTCTACTTCCACCAAGGTGGTAAGCTCCGGCATCTCCTCTTTGGGGTCAATGTGCGTATAGCGGGAGTTATTGAATACCCGGAAGTACTTATCTAAGCGCACGTCAACGGAAGAAGGCTGGATAAGCTCACTATCAAAGGGCTCGATGCCCAGCTCTCCGGAATCAATGGCGGAACGAATATCACGATCTGAAAGAAGCACGGCCCCGATTCTACTCAATCGCCTGCCCTAGGTGTATAGTAGGGAAAGCGCATTTAGCGCAGTGCCGACGTAGTTTAATGGTAGAACTGCAGCTTCCCAAGCTGCTGGCGCGGGTTCGATTCCCGTCGTCGGCTCCAATGTCATGAGTCGCGACATGCTTGACAGGTGAGTCGCGACATCGTTGACAAACCGGCATCTCAGTTTCTTTTTGTTCTGGGATGCCGGTTTCTTCTTATTCTGGGCCTAGGGGTGGGTCTCCTTGTTTCCAGTAGGGCTTTTGGTAGTTGCGGCTGGTGTCGATGTAGTGCTCGGTGATGACTTCTCCGGTTTCGGCTAGTGATGTGATGACGTGGTTGTCGGCGATGACCATGAGGATTTTCTGTCTTTTCCATTTGCGGCCTATGCCTAGGTGGAAGATTTTGCCGGCGTAGCGCACGGTGGTTTTGCCGTTGTCCCAGACGACGTCGTTTCTTGTGCGCCATTCTTGTGTCGGGTTGTGGGCTGGGTTGGCTTTGGTGCCGGTGGTGTAGGCCTGGTGTGGGGTGCGTCGGCCTAGTGCTTTGTGGGGGCGTGTGGTGTTGTAGTAGTCGCGGAATTCATTGAGGAGTGTCTGCAGGTCAGCTACGGTTTTAGCGGGTGGTCGGGCGTTGATCCATTTTTTGAGGGTTTGGTGGAATCGCTCGATTTTTCCTTGGGTTTGGGGATGGCCTGGTCGGCCGTTTTTCTGTTGGATTTTGTTGGCGTTGAGGACTTTTTCAAAGGCGTTTCGTCCGCCTTTGCGTCCTGCTAGGCGGGCGGTGAAGACGAGGCCGTTGTCGGTGAGTGTGGATGCTGGTGGTCCGTATTCTGCTATCAGGCGTGATAGTTCCTCGGCGACTTGTGTGCCGCTAAAGGCTGCGGCTGCGGTGATTGATAGCAGGTAGCGGGAGTGATCGTCGAGGAAGTCAAGGACTTCGATGCGGGTGGTGTCCGCTAGGTACAGGTGGGTGATGTCAGCCTGCCAGCATTCGTTGGGCATGGCTGCTTCGAAGCGGATGAAGGAGCTTTTGGGCTTCTTTTTTGGTGCTGGGGTGATGAGTCCTTCTTTTCTTAGGATGCGGCGGATTGTCGAGGTTGAAGGGACGCGTTTGCCGTCTTGTTGTAGGTGGTAGGCAATGGTTTCTGGACCTGCGTCGAGTCCGTGACGGGTGAGCTGTTTACGGATTGTGATGATGTCTTTGCACACGGTGTCTGGCACGGCTTGGGGGTGAGTGCGTGGGGCGCGGGATTTCGGCGCGATGGCGTCTGTGCCACCGGCATCGAAGGCATGAAGGATTTGGTAAACGCGTTGGCGAGAGATACCGAATTGCTTGGCTACTTGTGATGGGCTGCGCTTTTGCCCGCGGACTGCTTTGACGATGGCGAGGTTACGGTTGGGACTGTTCATAGTGTCAAACATGTCCCGACTCACCTGTAAAACATCACCTGACACGGTAAGGGTGGGCTAAGTGTCAAGTTTGTCCCGACTCACCTGTCAAGCATCAGGACTGCCTTCGCAGGAACAGGGTGTCAAATATGTCGTGAACTCAGACACCGTCGTCGGCTCCAATTGTCATGAGTCGTGACATGCTTGACAGGTCAGTCGCGACATCGTTGACAAACCGGCATCTCAGTTGTTTTTGTTCTGGGGTGCCGGTTTTTCGTGTTTTGGCTCTAGGGGTGGGTCGCCTTTTTTCCAGTAGGGCTTTTGGTAGTCGCGGGCTGTGTCGATGTAGTGCTCGGTGATTATTTCTCCGGTCGCAGCTAGTGATGTGGTGACGTGGTTGTCGGCGATGACCATGAGGATTTTTTGTTTCTTGAATGCGCGTCCGATGCCTAGGTGGAAGAGTTTGCCGGCGTAGCGGACGGTGACTTTGCCTTCTGTCCCAGACGATGTCTTTTCTGGTGCGCCATTCTTGTGTGGGATTGTCGTTGGGGCTGGCTTTTGTGCCGGTGGTGTAGCTGTGGTGTGGGGTGTGTCGGCCTAGTGCGCGGTGTGGGCGTGTGGTGTTGTAGTAATCGCGGAACTCGTCGAGGAGTTGTTGCAGGTCAGCAATGGTGTGCGCGGATGGCCGGGCGGCGAGCCATTTTTTGAGTGTTTGGTGGAATCGCTCAATTTTTGCTTGGGTTTGCGGGTGTCCTGGCCGTCCGTTTTTCTGTTGGATTTTGTGTGTTGTCAGGACTTTTTCAAAGGCATTTCTCCCGCCTTTGCGCCCGGCTAGCCGGGCGGTAAATACTAAGCCGTTATCGGTGAGAGTGGATGCTGGCGGGCCGTATGTGTGGTTGCGTCCAGTAGCGTGGTGTATCTGTAACTGACGGTGGGCCCCTTATGAATGGAGCGTGTCAAGTTGTTTGTGTGTGGGGCTAGGTTTATAGGTATTTGTCGAAGCGGGCGGGAAAGGCTACGGCCATTTGGTTGATGGCTTGTTTCCAGCCGGAAACTCGGGCTCCTTCCACGAGCCTGCTGGCGGTAGCCGAGGCTCGTTTACCTTGTTTCGCTCTCTTTGCGGCTCGTTTGTCTTCAATGTTGCAGATCATCAACCACAGCGTCTTGAGCGCGGATTCATCGTTAGTGAACTGCACCCTGTTGCGAGTAGCTTTACGCAGCTGGTTGTTAAACGATTCAATGGAATTCGTTGTATAGATGACCTTCCTTGCTGCTGGTGGGAACTGCAAAAATGGCACGAATCTATCCCATGCGTCCTGCCAGACCTTGACCGACTGAGGATACTTCACACCCAGTTCAGACTCGGAAAATTCCTTCAACGCTGCTTCTGCCGTGGATTCATCAGTAGCCGTATAAACCTTCTTCAACGCGGCTGATACAGCCCGGCGATCCCCGTAAGACACCCACCGATTCGCGGCACGAATTAAGTGCACGATGCAGGTTTGTACCATGGAATTCGGCCAGGTTGCCTCCACTGCCTCTGGTAGGCCTTTCAGCCCGTCACAGCAGACAATAAAGACGTCTTTGACCCCACGATTGGCCAGGTTGGCGCACACGTGTGCCCAAAAGGAAGCACCTTCTTCTTTGGCAATCCACAATCCCAGGATGTGTTTGATGCCATCTAAATCCACGCCGATGGCCATATAAGCACTCTTGTTGACTACTCGGCCGCCGTCGCGGACTTTAATACGTAGTGCATCCAGGAAAATGACTGGGTAGAACTCGTCTAACTGGCGGTTTTGCCAGATCATGACCTCATCCAAGACTGCGTCTGTAACCGCCGAAATCGTCTCATGGGAGATATCAACCCGCATCGCAGTTGCCATATGGTGCTGGATATCCCGAATGGTCATTCCGCCGGCATATAAGCTGACAATCATATCGTCAACATCTGTTAGCCGCCTAGAGCCTTTAGGAACCATGGTTGGGATAAACGTCCCGGCCCGGTCTCGTGGAACATCAATGTTTACTGGCCCGTAGTTAGAATCCACGGTTTTCGGGTAGGTGCCGTTGCGGTGATTGTCTGTTTCAGCAGTAGCTTTAGCTGCTCTATCGCCGGGCTCATAGCCTAGGTGGGCATCCATTTCAGCATTCAAACCCCGGGTAATTGAGGCTTGCAACATGCCCCGAACTAGGTCGTTGGCATCCGTGGTGGACGTGCTTAGCTCATCAATCAGTTTCGCGATTTCTGGGTTAGCAAGCAGCTTCTTTTCAATCGCATCAATCTTGGCCTTATCAGCCGGATCTCGTCTCGCCATAGTAGTCATTCTGGTTCATCTCCTTATGCGGGTTAGGTTCCCACACACAAACCATTAGACACTCTCTATGAATGAGGCCGGCGACCACCGTAGTACCTTTCGATTCCGTAACCACACTTCCTCGAAAGGGATAACCACGATGGCCGCTAGCCCATATTCTATAGACCCGACTACCTACTTAGACGAATTGCTTGCCCAAGCATCCCCAGATCTCATGCGCGAGATGCTTCAAGGATTCATCAACCAAATCCTATCGACTCAAGCAGACCAGATCTGCGGCGCCGACTACGCCACCACGTCTAAGTCTCGAACCAATGTCCGCAATGGCTACCGCCACCGCGATCTTGATACTCGCGTTGGCACCATTGATGTCGCTGTACCCAAACTACGTACCGGGTCATTTTTCCCGGACTGGTTATTGCAACGACGCACTCGGGCAGAACGAGCACTAACAACCGTAATAGCTACCTGCTATTTAAAAGGCGTGTCCACACGCAGGATGAACGATCTCGTCGCCAGTTTGGGAATTAATAATCTTTCAAAGTCGCAGGTATCTGACATGGCTAAAGACCTGGACGAGATGGTCGAAGACTTCCGTACCCGACCACTCGATACCGGTCCATACCTGTATGTTGCCTGTGATGCATTGACCATGAAAGTCCGCGAAGGAGGACGCGTGGTCAAAGCTTCCGTCCTCGTGGCTACCGGGGTTAATGCCGAAGGCTATCGTGAGCTATTGGGCATGCAGGTTGCTACATCTGAGTCTGTGGCGTCGTGGACTGGGTTCTTTAGGGATCTTAAAGCTCGCGGACTTAATGAGGTCTATCTTGTCACCAGTGACGCGCATCTAGGAATCCAGCATGCGATTAGTGACGTGTTGCCGAATGCGTCCTGGCAGCGGTGTCGAACGCACTTTTCTAAAAACCTGTCTTCGATGGTTGCCAAGACCCAGTGGCCAACCCTATCGGCGATGTTTCATACGATATTCCAGCAACCAGACTCGGAATCGGTGTGGTCCCAAGCACGTGAGGTCGTAGCGTTTTGTGAAGATAAATTCCCCCACGTTGCCAGCTACCTGGAAGAAGCCCTCAACGAGCTCTTAGCTTTTACCAACGCCCCGAAATCCGTCTGGAAGAAAGTCTGGTCGAATAACCCTACTGAACGGCTCAATCGTGAAATCCGCAGGCGTACGGATGTTGTAGGCATCTTCCCCAATCGTGACGCTGGGCCCGACCCCCGGAAAGTGGACACATCGGGGGTTAACTATGCGACTTTAGCTAGTATAGCTGAAGTCTCGGCTTCAAAGACATCAGGAGCCACAAGATTGCACCAGGAGTGGCGCCTGCGGGTGTTGTAGCGCATGCACCACCGGAAGACTTCCTGACGGCAGATAATGGGATTATCAAAGACTTTCCGATCACGCAGCACTTCACGTTTTAAGGTGGCGTTAAATGACTCTGCCAGGGCATTATCGGCACTCGTTCCCACCGCGCCCATGGATTGGCGTACACCCAGCGACGAGCAGTAGTTTCTAAACGCTTGTGAGGTGTACACGCTGCCGTGATCGGAATGGAAAATAGCCCCGTCAAGACTGCCACGCACACCGTGTGCGTGGGCTAGGGCATCGATGACCAGTGAGACACGCATGTGGTCTGCGAGTGCATAACCTGCAAGTTTCCGTGAATAGGTGTCAATGACTGTAGCCAAATACATGTTTTTGCCTCCCTTGCACGGCAGGTAGGTGATGTCGCCTACATAGACGTGGTTCGGCCTGTCAGCGGTGAAATTGCGGCCTACTAAATCTGGCATGACACGGTGGCCAGGCTTGCGCTTGGTGGTGATGCATCGACGTCGTTTGGTAAAGCCTTTGATCCCCATCGATTTCATGATGCGTGCGACCTTCTTATGATTGGTCGGGCCGAGGTCCGTATCGTCGTTGAGGCTTGCGGCGATGCGTTTGGCACCATAAAGCCCGTGCTCATCATCGAAGATGGTCTTGATTCTTGCACCAATAAGAGCATCAGAGCACATCTTTAACCTGCGATTTTCGCGGGTATTGACCCATTTGTAGAACGAGGAGCGATTGAGCTTTAACACATGGCACATCCGCTTGACCGAGTACTCGGTTCGGTGGTCATAGACAAACTGGAAGCGGATCACCAGCGTGTCTCTTCGGCAAAATATTTGGCGGCCTTGCGCAGAATATCGCGCTCTTCGCGCAATTTTGCGTTCTCTTTTTCTAGCTGGCGGATTCGCTCGGAATCATTCGCCGCTTGGGCTTTATCGTGCATGGCCTTTGTGCGAGCACGTTTGCCGGTGCCGTACTTTTTGACCCAAGAATGCAGCGAGGCTCGATTGATTCCGAGCTCGGCTGATGCTGAGTTCAGCGAGAGGTCCTCATTGTTCTCATAGAGGGCCACGGCATCGCGTTTGAACTGTTCGGAGTACCTGGACATGGTGGTAGATTACCAATCTTGCCAGCTCGACTGGGCTGGATATCAGGTGTCCACCACATGGGGGTCAGGTCCCCACACCACCACCGCTGTCGCATCCTCTGTGGCGTAGAAAACCAAGAAAAACAGCCTCTACGAAACCCGGAGCTTGATACCTGCACAAGTTCATGGTCAGGGCCCTAGGTGGCTGGATGGACTGTGTGATAACGACCATCTTGCACCGTCTAGGGCCTCTTGCTATGCCACGACACCACCAAAACACCCCCTGCCTATCCTTTTGACCCGGCCCAACGACCCCTACCCCCAGCCAGGTAGCTATGTTGCTACGCACTCTAGATTGGGAAGAGCCGTTTTGCCCTCTATCTATTGCAACTCATTGCCGCGCAGGGTAGCCTAACCTAAACAGGCGCTATCTGGCGTTATGTGCTCGCTAAGAAAAGGACATTGAGTGGTTCGCACAGGAGAGACGGCAAGAGTGGGGGTTCTCGGTTCGCATGGCGAAGTAGGCCGCCAAGTAGCCGCACTGTTGCGCGCTAGCGGACATATGGTGAACTGCGGGAATCGGTCTCACCACACATCAGATGAGCGCACCGCTATCGTTGACGCTCACGACGAGGAATCTGTCAACAAATTTTCCCGTGACCTTGATGTCGTCGTCAACTGCGCCGGACCGTCATGTCTTCTCAAGACCTCAGTAGCGTCGGCACTACCAGACTCAGTGGGCTATATAGACCCGTTCGGAGCCAACTCATTCGACAACTATCCCACCAACCGTCCGTGCGTGGTCAACGCCGGCGCTACCCCCGGTCTCAGCGGTCTATTACTACGCCACCTGGCGGGCCTAATCGACGACTGTCAATCGGTAACTCTCTGCACTGGTGGACGCGACCGGGGCGGGCTGTCGGGTCTGGTCGATGTGGTGCTAAGTACCCACAACTCCTACGGACATCCTGGGAAGATGATTGTCGACGGCGACCTCGTGGCTTACCAACCTGGGAGCATCCACGCTGAAGATCTGGAACCTTTCCCAAGCGATGACGGACTCATAGCAAGCCCGTTCGTCACCAACGAGCTACGCAAGGTGGCCCAAGATTTCTCTATTCCGCGCCTCATAGGGGTCACGGCCATACCGGACCGGGACACCCAGCAGTTACTTTTACGTGCGCTCTCACAAACCGACATATCAGACCCAACCACGCTCATGAATTTGTGCGCAGACATAGCTGCAGCGAAGACCAAACTCGATGCCGGAAAGAACCACTGGTTTGCCATCCAAGCCACTGTCCACGGCACCCTACGGGGCCGCCCTGTTCGCGTCTCAGGCAGTGTCCACGCACCGGACTCCACCTTCATCACCGCTCTTTTTGTTGCGGAAGCGACAAAAAGCGTTATCCGCGACGAACTACTAACCGGGCCGAAATGGGGCTATGAGCTGCCGGCCCCTCAAACTGTCCTCTCGTCACTGGCCTCTTACAACGTCGACATTAAAATCGTCGGCCCTACAGCAACTACCGACGCACCTCAATGGAGTGATGACGACGATGCAGGCTTCATTTAAAAACCCCGGTATTTCGGCTCAGAACCTAGAAAGGCCCGTCGCATGAACACTGTACGCGTCGTCGTATGCGGCACAACATTTGGCCGTATATACATCAACGGGATAAAAAAGCTTGCGGATAAATTTTCGCTGGTAGCAATCCTATCTCAGGGCAGCGAACAGTCGCGCCGGCTGGCAGAGCAGCTAGGCGTACCTCTGTGTACCAAGATCGAAGATCTCCCCGCTTTTGATCTTGCCTGTGTGGTGGTCAGATCTAGCGTCGTTGGCGGTTCCGGCACGCAGCTCGCCCTAGAGTTTTTAAGCCGTGGCAAGCATGTAGTGATGGAGCACCCGATCCACAAGAAAGACTCTGTAGATTGCTACCGGATGGCAGCGAAAAATAACGTGCAGTTCAAGCTCAACACCTTCTACCGCTGGAATCCAACCATATCCCGGTACTTGGAAATCGCAACAACACTAACCAGGCAGTTCAAAATCATCCACATAGACGCCGAATGTAGCATTCACTTTCTATTCTCAACGCTCGATATCATCGGAAGGATTACCGGCGGTTTTACCCCATGGAGCTTTGATGACGACACCCAAGTTACCGGAATATTCACTACGCTCACCGGTTCGATACGCAAAACCCCGCTCTGCTTGCGCGTGGTTAATCACAACGACCCAGAAAAGCCAGACGATTTCGCTCACGTGGGGCATCGAATAACTGTTTTCACGCACGCCGGAAATCTGGTGCTCACCGAGACTGACGGAACCATCATCTGGCACCCAAACACCCCAATCCCACGAGATCAAGCTGGCTTGCTAAGCACTGCTGCCGATGATCGTTTGAGCACTCTACAGTTGCATGAGAATCTCCTTATCGAGCCGTGCGTTACCCGTGTCGCCCTCTACGACCATACCTGGCCTGCAGGCATTGCGGAGTTTCTGAACGAAGTATATGACAAGTTGGCGTGCTCCAAGAACGAAGCGCAAGAAGCCGAATACCTCCTGGCATTGTGCGCAGTCTGGGCGCGCACCGGACAATTACTGGGTCCCACATGTACCGTCCAAGCAGCTATGCATGCCGAACCACTCAGTCTCGAGAGTCTGATGTGGCCGCTGGGGGAGTCTCATACCTCCCCCATTGAGCGAAACAACCCCAACCACCGGAACACAGGAGAGATAACATGGATGTCACAGCGCTGATTAACGACCTTGAATCCCGCGGTATAGCGCTATGGGTGAACGGCGATCGACTCAACTACCGTTCACCCAAGGGTTCCTTGCGCGAGGAAGACCTCGCGGCCTTAAGGTCAAATAAGGAAAAGGTTTTGGCATGGTTGCGTGAGCGGGAGGCCGTTCCGCATGATGAGCAAGCACGGTTCGCCCCCTTCCCCATGACCGATATTCAGCGCGCATACGCAACCGGTCAGAACGAAGGCTATGATCTGGGTGGCACCGGGTGCCACAGCTACGCCGAAATACGAACGGAACGCCTTGATCGCAGCCGCCTTGAACAGGCCTGGCACGAACTCATCCAGCGCCATGACATGCTCTCTGCAGTGGTCGTTCCACCGGATTCGCTGCAGGTGGTTAAATCTCGCAGTTTGCCGGTGCTACAAGCTGTAGACCTCGCGGGCCACAACCCAGATGTCCCGGACGCCGAGTATCTTCGTCACCGCGCAAAATTGGAAAACCGTAGCTACCCGTTGGGCACCTGGCCACTGCACGAATTCCAGCTTTTGCAATTTGACGAATGCAGCATCCTACAGTTTTCGGTGGACATGATCATCGCCGACTTTGTAAGCGTGAGGGTGATGGTCGAGGAACTTCTAACTCTCTACGCAGGTAACGTTCTACCGGAACTAGAGGACACCACGTTTCGGGATATAATCACCTCCCGTAACCACCACAGCCAGAGTGCCGCTGGCTTCGCTGCACGCACCAATGCAAAAAAGTACTGGTCCGAGATCATCCCCTCGTTGTCCGGCAAACCCTTACTGCCGACGCTGACCTCAGCCGATCGCACATCCGAAATGCCGGTGCGTTTCACCCGGCGTACCTGGCGATGCTCGCCAGCAGCATGGTCAAAGCTCACCGACGCAGCAAGCACTCACGGCGTCACTCCTTCGGCGACGCTACTTACCGCCTACGCCGATGTACTGCGCCGTTGGTCCTCCACAAGTGACTTTTGCGTCAATGTCACTTCGATGAACCGAGATTCTGCCATTGCCGGAATCAACCGTATTATCGGAGACTTTACCGAGATGACCCTACATGCTTGCCATCCGCACACTGGAACCTTTAGTGAGCGCGTGCACGCAACCCAGGAGCAGCTATCCGAAGAGCTATCACACGCTGCGTATTCCGGGGTTGACGTGTTGCGCGATATAGCCCGCACTACCGGGCAGCCCGCGGTAATCCCGGTAGTATTCACCAGCGCGTTGGGTGCAGACACACCGCACAACAATGGTCCGGCCTACAACCTTGTCTCCGGCGTAAGCCGAACGCCGCAGGTATGGATTGACTGTCAGGCATTCCAGGACGGAGGCTCTTGCAACGTCAACTGGGACGTGCGAGAGGACGTCTTTGAACCGGCGTTGATCGACGACATGTGGGAGTCATTTACCGACCTACTCGATCGCCTGGTCGACGACGGTTCGGCGTGGCAGGAAACTGATTCAGTCCACTTGCCCGATAAGACGATCGCCATCCGTAACCGCATTCACAAAACCCACGTACAGCAGACCACCCGATGCCTCCACGACGGGTTTTGGGATAACGTCCAGCAGCACCCACACCAGCCAGCGCTGGTGTGTGGCGGAAAAACCTACAGCTACCAACATCTGGCTGGCTACGTCGGGGCATTACAGCATGAGCTCTCTGATGTCGGTCCCGGAGATTACATTGCCATCGTCCTAGGTAACGGAGTATGGCAAATAGCTGCCGCTGTTGCCGTGGTATCAACTGGTGCAGCCTACGTGCCGATCGATCACGAGCAACCCGCAATCCGCCAACGTTCAATGATAGAAGCGTGTCGTCCTGCCAACGTCATCACTAATTCTCATTTCTCCGAAGAAAATACCGATATCTCCAACATCAACGTCGATACTCTCAGCCCGATACAGTACAGTGGCACCATAGCCTCACCGGTTTCCCCCACCGAAACCGCCTACATCATCTTCACCTCAGGCAGCACCGGAATTCCAAAAGGTGTTGTCGTTACGCACTCGGCTGCAATGAACACCATAGATAGCGTGAACAATCTCCTCGGCCGAAATAAAAGACGCACGGTATTGGGGGTATCGAAGTTATCCTTTGACTTATCCGTGTATGACATCTTCGGTACCTTCGCAAGCGGTGGCACTTTGGTCCTGCCGTTAGACGAGGAATCGCGAAACCCCAGCAAATGGATCGATTTCCTTGTTGATAACAACGTCGATACCTGGAACTCTGTTCCTGCACTGTTCCAAATGCTTGTGCGAGAGGTAGAGGTGACCCGTCACCCGAACATCCTCAGCCTAGACCTGGTTATGCTGTCCGGAGACAGGATCCCGGGCACTCTCCCAGCGCATGCTGCACCCCACTTCCCTAATGCTGAACTCATCAGCCTCGGCGGCGCCACGGAGGGCGGAATATGGTCGATTTTCCACCCGATGACCTGTCACACAAATGAAACTAGCATACCATATGGTACCGCGTTACCCAACCAAGGAATGTGGGTGCTCGACGAGGCCTGCAATGAGTGTCCGGACTGGGTGCGAGGGCAAATCCATATTTCCGGGGAAAGCCTAGCCACCGGTTACCTCAACGATCCAACCTCCACAGCAGAGAAATTTTTCTTTTCCGAAAAGCATGGCACACGTATGTACGCTACCGGGGATATAGGAAGCTACCGCCCAGACGGCGTAATCGAGTTTCACGGCCGTCGGGACAATCAACTAAAAATCAACGGCTATCGAGTGGAAACCGGCGAGATAGAAGGAGTCCTCGAATCCAACGACTTCGTCGAACGCGCTATAGTACTCGCCCAGGAAACCAGTGACCCAATTAAACTACATGCTTTCGTCACTGATGCACAGAGCGACAAAGATGAGCTCAAGGATGCTGGGCAAATCAGAAACTCGGAGCTCCGTACAATGCTTGAGCAGCGCTGGACACCTGCAGATACGAGCCTTGACACGGGAATATTTGCCACATGGATGCGGCTGGGAAACGAAGCCGCGATGGCTGCTTTGCTCGCGGCTTTCCAACAAGCCGGTGTTTTCCTCGTTGCAGGAAAACACCACACTCTTACGGAAATCACCGCGGCGATCCATCCCTCCGAAGAGTATCGCGAACTCATAACCCGTTGGCTCAATATTCTGACTGGAGAAGGCTTAGCCACTAAGGATGATGAGGGTTGGACTGTCAGCCAACAGACCCTGGACTTCTTCGTGTTCGGAGAGGCCTGGGATCAGTTCGGCGACATGGAAGCGGAAATCAATAACAGTAAGGAATTATTCAATTACCAACGGCACGCAGCTGAGGCGCTTCTTTCCCAGTTGCGCGGAGAGATCAGTCCCACCGAGGTGTTCTTCCCGGAGGGAGATACCCATAACGCCCGCACCATTTACGGCGAAAACCGCATTAGCAAGGCGATGAATGCTGCGGCCGCAGAGGCAGTGATCGGCATTGCCGAGCACCACGCTGATCATCCGGTAAGGATCCTCGAGGTCGGCGCTGGCATAGGTGCTACGACGGAAAAAATTGTTAGCCGACTCCCCGAGAACGTAATCGAATACCGCTTCACCGATATTTCGACATTCTTCCTACATAAAGCCCAAAAAATGTTCGCGCATTGTGGTGCCATGACCTATGGCCTGTTTGATATGAACTCAGACTGCACATCGCAAGATGTAGAGTTCGGCGGTTACGACATCATTTTGTGCGCCAACGTACTGCATAATTCAGTAAATATCGAGGAGTCATTCACCCGCTTAAAGCAGCTGCGCCGCCCCGGGGGCGTGATCGTCATAGTAGAGCCGATCACTGAACTTTACGCAGCCCTTATCTCGGTGTCCATCAAGATGAATCTGGTTGATTTCACGGACCACCGTGCGGAATCACACAAGGTGTTCATCGAGGACGCGCAGTGGGATCAGGTCTTCAGGGATACCCAGATGCACCGCATCGCGGAGTACCCAAACACTAGTGACCCGTTGCGCGAATGCGGGCAACGACTCATCATCGTTGGTGCCGATGACGACGATGTCCCCACGCTCAACAGTGAAGACATTCTGGGCTACCTGCGTGCTCACCTACCGGGTTACATGGTTCCGGCTTCCGTCAATGTACTACCGGAATTGCCGTTAACCTCAAATGGCAAGGTAGACCGCAAGGCCCTAGCGCAACTCTGCTTAGAACCGGTGGGAAGCCCCAACAACCGGATCGATCCTCCACGCAACGAAACGGAAGAGCAGATAGCGACTATCTGGCGCGATGTCCTCGACACCACGGAGGTTGGGCGCAATGATGACTTCTATGCGCTTGGGGGTGACTCACTGCTCATGGCCGAAACGGTAACCCGGCTCCGCCAAGAAATACCTGGCCTACAGCAGCACACGTGGGACGCCCTTATGCGTGGCGTACTCAAGGTGCCAACCATCGCAGGCATTTCCGCGCTAGCACAGGCTGCAGGAAGTAGCTGTCAACCCGAAGCATTAAAAGCCGTTAATTCTGCTAATCATACCTCCCCTGAACTGACTGCTCTGTCTACTGTAGCCAGTGGCTCTCCAACTGGGTCTTCAAATCTGCATGTATACCGATTGCCGAAGGACGCAACGTTCTGCCGCGTGATGATCCACGCTGGCACTGGCCGCCTGAAGGACTACGAGTTCTTGATGCCCGAACTGCTTCAACGCCAGCCAGAGATTGCCCACGTTGGTTTTACCGCTGGTGACGCAGATCGATTCCTGGACTACACAACCCGTACGCTGATCAGGGATCTGGCCCAGAGCTACGCCCAGGAACTTGATGAGTTGGATATGGAATCTTATCAGTTGGTCGGCTACTGCATTGGCGGTATGTTAGCGCTGGAGACCGCGAAGGCGCTCACCGAACTCGGCCGCGACGTGCGCCAGGTAACTTGCATCAGCACCCACCAGTGCCCGCACCGGGTCACTAATGAACTGCTGTGTGAGCTCGCCTATGGGTGCATTTTCAACGCTGACCTAAGTGCAATGGGGGCGAACTTCGACCTCAAAACCCTCGCAGCAGCCCTGGAGCACACCCGTGATGGCATCAACCGCAATATCAGTGACGAAGAACTGTGTACCCTTGAAGGCCCATACGCAGATATCGGGGAATTCTTCCAAAAGATGGCGGTGTTGAGTCCCAGGGCGCGCCGCAAACTCATCTACCGAAGCATCCGTGAATTCGACACAGACTCCGAGTCCACTCGCGGGATGCTGGACATCCTATACGATGTCTTCCGGCATTCGTTACTCGGAACCATCGACTACGTCCCCGATGTCTATTTCGGTGATGTAGTCGTACTGCAGCCTACCGAAGGTGTAACTGGTTTTTACCCGAGCCTAGGCGGAGACATCGATTGGCCAGCGACCGTGCTCGGCAACCTGCAGATACATGCCGTGGCCGGTTCTCATGCCACCTGCCTGCTACAGGAGAACGTACCCTCACTACTTCCGTTCTTCACGGAGAGGGAACAACGAAATGGCTAATGTGGGACACATTATCTATAAAGCAGACGACCTAGAGAACTCAATTAATTACTTCCGTTCGCGCGGCTTTGACGTTGAACCAGGACAACAGAAAAACGCTGCAAGCGCGCTTATTTATTTCTGCGAGGGTCCCTACCTGGAGATACGAGAGCGAGCCGACGTACCACCGTTTTTCCGCCAACTTTTACACCTTACTGGCAATGGAAAATTCGTCGACTCCTATGACAGATTCGCCACCATGTCACAGGGGTACTCACGGGTGGTACTGGAGGCGCAGCGCAAGGAATTTGACCACATAAAGGAGATTTTTGATTCTCATCAAACCAAGAGCCTGACAATCCCGTTCTCCCGCAAGGATCCCGCTGGCAGACGGCTCGCCTGCTGGTGTCTGTCACCCGACGACTGGGCGATCCCGCTTTTCGTGACCCCCTTTGCCATTGATACCCATCGCAGCACCCCGCATCCTAACGGGATTACCCACATAACCGACATCGATTTTGCGGCCAGTGAGAAGACATTAAGCATTTGTAAGCACGTTGGTGTCGACGGCGGCCTCACCTGCCGTTCCGGCACAGGCACGATTGATTTGGAGTTTGCATGAGAGGGCGCGATATCGACCGCAACAGTGTGTTGAAGCATTACGAAGGCACCGGCCACCTGGCCCGAAAAAGCCTGTGCCAGGAACTGTTCGAATCATCCGAGATTTATTCGGACCATGTAGCTGTCATCGCTGACGACGCACACCTGACCTACGCACAACTCGAGCAATCACTTTGTGTGTTCACCGAGGAGCTACGAGAAAGCGGCCTCTCGCCAGGAGACCACGTGCTACTGCAACTGCCAAACACCGCAGCGTATGTGGTGACTCTGCTTGCGCTGATGCGCGTGGGTGCTATCCCAACCCTGCTGCTTCCCGCGCATAGAGAGGCCGAAGTTGCAGCGTTGTGTGAGTCTTTACACCCAGTTGCTTATATCGGTGGCCGCGACCATCTCGGTTTTGACACCGTAGCCATGGTAGAGGCTATGGGACCCGGCGAGCTCGGACTCAAAGAACTGTGGGCCGATAACGGACCCACGCACGACAAGGAGTCCTCGTACCGAGTTCTGCCAGGTCTCTTCACTGCCCCGATTTCTACCAAATGTTCTCCGCCTACTAAGTGGCCGGATCCACGCAGCGTTGCGCTGAATCTTTTGTCTGGCGGAACCACGAACATGCCAAAAATAATTCCCCGGGTACATGAGGCGTATGCATATAACACCCGTGCGGCGGCACAGTGCTGCGGCGTCGGGCCAGATACGGTATACTTGGCGGTTCTATCTACCTCTCATGATTTCGCCTTAGCTCAGCCCGGGATTCTGGGCACCTTGCTTTCGGGCGGCACTGTGGTTCTGTGCACCAGCGCAGCCTTCGATGAGGCGTTTCCGGCCATTGCGACCCACGGGGTCACGCTGACTGCACTAGTTCCTGCGGTAGCCCAGGTGTGGGTGGAGGCCGCAGAGTGGTTTCCCGCAGATTTCTCTTCCTTGGAGCGAATTATCATTGGCGCAGCGGCGCTTAACGACGGCTTAGGTGAGGCAATACAGGATCGTTTCGGTGTGCGTATCCACCAGGGTTATGGCATGGGTGAAGGCATCACTACGTTCACGCGTAATGATGACCCTCCAGCGGTGATTCTTGGCACGCAAGGTCGTCCCATCTCTGATGCTGACGAGTTGGTAATCGATGGCCCGGGAGGCGAGCCGGGAGAGATACTAGAAAAGGGCCCTTATACTTTCTTCGGCTACGAAGGAAACCGCGATACCCCGGACTGTTTCACCGAGGATGGTTTCTTCCGCACCGGTGACCGTGGCTACCTTACCGAGGACGGCAACCTGGTGCTGTGCGGGCGCGTGGTTGAACAGATCAATCGCCTGGGCGAAAACGTCTCCCCTTCTGAGGTCGAGACACTCTTGTCTGGAACTCCAGGCATTAGTGCTGCAGCCGTCTTCCCAATGCCAGATAGAGCACTGGGAGAGCGCACCGTTGCAGCCATCGTCGCCCAACCAGGCGTTAACCGCTCCGCCATTCTGGATGATTTCCTCACCCGAGGCGTAGCCCGATACAAGGTGCCGGACCAGGTGATCACTGTCGACGAAATTCCACTGATCAACATAGGCAAGGTCGACAAGAAAAAGCTGCGTGCTCTCGCGGCAGCGCAATTTACTGACCGTGAATCCGAACAAAGCTGAGAGGACAAGACCATGATCAAAGAGGAACAAATTCGCGAAGAACTCCTCGCCTCGCTCCACCAGATCCTCGGCGAAGATGCCGAAATCGGCATCGACGACAACCTGCTCTCCCACGGCCTGGAGTCACTTCCAACAGTCCGTCTGCTCGCTGATTGGATGAAACAGGGACACCGCGTCTCCTTTGGAGATTTCATGCGCGCCCCAACGGTAAGGCAGTGGGCGAAGATGCTTGTAGAATCCACACCAAACCACAGCACTGACGCCATTGAGTCCCCCAAAGATGGGTTTGCCGCTCCCATCGACGATTCCGTACCCTTTGACCTCACAGATGTCCAATACGCCTATTGGATTGGCCGCAATTCCTCGCAGCAACTGGGCGGGGTGGGCACCCACGGCTACGTAGAGGTCGAATCCCGCAGTATCAATATCGACCGATTGCAACAAAGCTGGCTGACGCTGCTACGTTCCCACCCGATGTTGCGCGCCTGCTACACCGAAGATGGCAAGCAATATGTGCTGCCAGAGCCGCCCCACCCCACCATCCTCGTTCATGACCTCACCAAGATGGACGAGTCCACGCGCGAAGAAGCTCTGCTATCCACGCGCGAACGCCTTTCGCACCGACTGTTGGACATAGCTACCGGCCATGTGGTATCTTTAGAAGTCAGCCTCCTCCCTCAGGATGTAGCAGTTATTCACTTCGATATCGACCTGCTTGTGTGCGATGTGCAGAGTTTCCAAATTATCTTGCACGACCTCGCCCACCATTACGCCACCGGTGAAGCCCCCGACGCCGACCCGTCGTGGAGTTTCGCTCGCTACCTCGCTGGACACGCTCGCGAAGGCGTCGCCGATATCGACCGTGACCAGGCATACTGGCGCAATCGCCTCTCCGAGTTGCCGGGTGCCCCAACCTTGCCGATGAGCCACGGCACCAACGAGGAACAAGCACACCGGTTTGTACGCCGCAGTCGATCATTCGATTCGGCAACTTGGTCGCGCTTGCGTGAGGTGTGTGAACACCACGCTACTACCCCAGCAATGGTGTTGCTGACCGCCTACGCCCGCACCATCGGCCAATGGAGCGAGAATAAAAAATTCCTCATGGCCGTACCTCTGTTCAACCGCGGTTCAGACACAGCGATAAAGAATGTCGTCGCAGACTTTACCGCCCTGACACTCACCAGTATCGATCAGTCCACACGCCGCACTTTCAGCGAGGACCTCAAGGATATACAGGCCTCTTTCTATGAGGATTCGTCACATTCACAGTATTCGGCGGTGCGGGTGCTGCGAGACCTACGTGCTTCCAGAGGTGAGCAAGTTTTGGCTCCCGTGGTGTTCTCCTGCAACCTGGGAGACCCACTGGTTGGCCAAGAGTTTATAGATACCTTCGGAGAGATTAGCTACATGATCTCCCAGACCCCCCAGGTGTGGATTGACCTCCAAGTCTTCACCACCGTCAACGGCTTCCTAATCGTCTGCGACGCAGTTGAACAGTTGTTCCCCGAGAAGATGCTGGACGATCTCTTCGCCACCCTAGTGATGGAGATTGACAAGGCAATCACCGACGATCTCTCGCATTCAGACCCGGTAGAGAGCCCAGGAGCGCAGGCCCGTCGAGCGTCACGTGCCGAAGTTGCCTCTTGGCGGCTGCCTGACACCACCCTTGTCGATGAGGTGATTGCCGCTGCACGGTGCCACCCCCAGGCCACGGCCATTCGCAGTGCAAGCGGCGACGTTATTACCTACCAAGATTTGGAAGAGCAAGCCACCACCATCGCCTCTGCTTTGGTGAATTCCGGGGTTGGGCGAGGCGCTTTGATTGCAGTGATGGTGGAGCGTGGTCCTCGCCAGATTATTGGTGCGCTAGCCGCGATGATGGCGGGCGGAGCATATGTACCGGTGAGTCTACAGCAACCGGAATCTCGTATTGCCGCTCTCTTGGGGGCAAGCCAAGTAACGCATCTGATTACTGACCGACCCGATAAGGTTCTGAGCGAAACTGCAGTTCAGGTAGTAGATTTCACGAGCGCTACCGGCACAGCCAATCTTCCGCAGCTGCATCCACAAGACCCAGCCTATGTAATCTACACCTCTGGGACCACTGGAACACCAAAAGGAGTCGAGATTTGCCACGGTGCTGCATGGAACACCATTAGCGAGATCAACCGTCGCCTGGGCGTTGGTCCGACAGACCGCCTACTAAGCGTATCTTCCTTTGATTTCGATCTCTCGGTGTACGACGCCTTCGGGCTCCTTTCTGCTGGCGGCGAACTGGTAACCATCCCAGATGATGCGCGCCGCGACGCCAAGAAGTGGGTATCGCTGGTGGATAGTTTAGGCATAACTATCTGGAATTCGGTGCCTACTTTGTTTGAGATGCTTTTATCTGCGGCTGATCGGACACCGGGCAAGCTCAGCAGCATACGCCATGTTCTGCTATCTGGCGACTGGATTGATACCAGCCTGCCTGAGCGCATGCGCACGGTTACCCCGCAGGCACACCTATTAGCTATGGGCGGTGCGACGGAGGCATCTATCTGGTCCAATGGTCTCGACCTCGATGTAGTGTCACCCGAGTGGACCTCAATTCCCTATGGTCGGCCGCTTGCCAAACAGATGTACCGGGTGGTGTCCAGCAATGGCCAGGACTGTCCCGATTATTCTGTGGGGGAGCTGTGGATTGGCGGCCTGGGCGTAGCTACACAATATGTCGGCGACCCCGGACTCACCGAAACTAAGTTCGTAATCTCGGAGGACTCACGTTGGTACCGCACAGGCGATATGGGCCGGTTCTGGGCCGATGGGACGATCGAGTTTTTAGGCCGCTCGGATAACCAAGTCAAAGTTCGTGGCCACCGCATCGAACTCGGCGAGATCGAGTCCGCGTGTGAAGCGTTGCTGCCAATAGAGCGTGCCGTGTGTATCACGCACCAAGGTGCATCATCGTCACCATCTTTGGTTACGTTTGCTCAGTTCACACCGTCACATGTTGCCCGAACTACTCCGGAGCAGTTTGCGACGTCATTGCGCGCCAAAGTCAACGACGTGCTGACCGAGGGCGACATCCGCACGTCCGTCGAGCACGATGAGCATTTACAGACCGCATATGCCTTCTCAGTGATGCGACGCTGGGAGGAGCAACTCACCGGCGTGGGGACCCCAAACCACCTCCGCGAACACCGTAATCGCTGGCAGACATGGCTAGGCAAAGCAGATGAACACCCGGCTACCGCAGACTTGCTTCTAGACGACGAGTCGTTCGGCGCGTTAGAGCGTTTTGTCACCCCCTTCGAGCAAGCCTTCGTAATGGCGGAGAAGCAGCGCAGTATCGCTGAGTTCATCCAAAGCCCAGATTCGATGTCGGTGGAGCAATTCCTCGCAACCCGTCCGTTGGGTCGGTTGGTTCACCGGGTCCTCGGCGCGGTTGTGCGTGAATGCAGTACCCACGCAACCAGCGAGCTCAAGATTCTTGAGATCGGGTCACGCCGGCCCGAGGCCTCTGCGGACTACGCGGCTATCGCGGGGACGAGCGCATACGTGCTCGCTGATCCCTATCGTCATCACCTCGAACATGCCGGACAACGTGTTGGTAACACCTTCACGTACCGCCAGCTCGGAGTCACTAGCACGCCCCAACCGACTCCTGGGGAGGCAGTGACGAAGGCGGACTTGGTGCTGTGCAACCAGACGCTGCACCAGAGCGAGGACATCGAGAAAACGCTCTGTGAGGCCTGGGGCCTCAGCGCCCCTGGAGCAACGATGGTGGTGGTAGAGCCCACTGCCCCCTCCCCGATGTCCGATATCACCGCCGCATTTATTGCCAACAATACCACGGACGCTCGGGCCGAAACCGGTACAGTACTACTCAGCGCCCGCAGCTGGAAAGAAATCCTGCAGCGCACTGGGTGGAAACCTGTAGAGCATGTAGAGATCACTAAAACGACGGCGCTTATCATCGCCGAACGCGCTAGTTCCAACGAATCGGTCACACTATGCGATTCTGACTATGCCAAGGCTACAAACCTACTGGCCACCCGCCTTCCGGAGTACATGCTACCGAAACGCATCCTGGAGCTAGCGAAGTTTCCACTCACCAGCAACGGCAAGATTGACCGCAAAGCGCTCACAGCATTAGTGCCGGAATACTTCGACAACGAGCCCGCTGTCACCGAACTTCCGCACACCGCCACCGAGAAACGGCTCATCGATATCTGGGATGAGCTGCTGCACACCAGCTCCAACGTGAACTCAGACTACTTTCGCTTGGGTGGTGATTCTCTCACAGCAACACGCCTGCGCCGTACCATCGAACAGTGTTTTGGCGTGGAATTTCCGTTAGAGAATATCTTTGACGTTCCGTTGCTGCGCGACATGGCCGCCCGAATTGACCAGATAGCCGAAGTCCCCCACCAGCAGTCGGATCTTCCCAAGATTGTTCACGGGTCTGAACAGTACGCTCCGTTCCCGCTGACTGAGGTGCAGCAGTCCTATCTCATCGGCAGCTCTGGAGCCATCGAACTCGGCGACGTTTCCAGCCACTGTTACTTTGAAATGTCCACTGCCTGCCTAGACCCGGAGCGAGTGGAAGACGCGTTCAATGCCCTGATTAAACGCCATCCCATGCTGCGCACCGTCGTGTGTGAGGACGGATTGAGTCAGCGTGTGTTGCCCGAAGTACCACGCTACCGCATTGCCCTCATTCGCTCCGGCAACGCCGACAATGAGGATACTCTCGATGAAATCCGAGAGGAAATGTCCCGCCAGAAGTTTGATCCCACTCAGTGGCCATGCTTTGACGTGCGCTACGTAGCCGAGCCCGACGCGGGTCGACTGCTTTTAAGTTTCGATAACTTGTTTATCGACGGCTGGAGCATGTTCCACATTTTCCGTGAGTGGAAGCAGGCCTACGACCACGGCGTAGACAGTCTCGATCCGGCAATCCCCTATTCATTTAAAGACTATGTCGAAGCCACGATTGAACTGTCACACAGCGACATCCATAAGCGTGACCAAGCCTATTGGGAATCGGCAGTGGATACTATTTATCCTGCACCGCAGTTGCCGGTGACCGACACAAACGGCGCTAATACCTCGCAGTTTTGCCGCCACCACGCCCTGGTGGACGCTGCGAAGTGGCGCCGGATTAAGCAACGGGTACGTGAGGAGGGGATGACCGAAGCCGTATTCCTAGCCGAGGTATACGCCGAAGTCCTAGCGAGGTACAGCGATGAGCCGCGACTTAGCATCAACCTGACCCGGTTCGACCGCACTCGGTTCGCCCCCGAGGTTGACCACATAGTTGGCGACTTCACCAGCCTATCTATTCTCAGCGTGGATACCCAGTGTGCACCATCGTTCCGGGACCGCGCTGCAGCGCTACACAGGCGCATGTTCAGCAATCTCGATCACGGCAGTGTCTCCGGCGTGTCGGTGCAGCGAATGCTTACTAAGCAACGCGGTGCTCGGGTAACCATGCCGGTGGTCTTCACGTGTGGCCTGGGCGTCGTGGAGCACCCCGAGTCAGATCAGAGTCCTTACCTGGGCGTAATCGATCATGGCCTATCGCAGACGCCACAGGTATGGATGGACCTCCAGGTCTATGAACACGATGGTGGCCTGATGCTGAATATGGACGCGGTCGAGGCGATCTTCCCCGACGACATGGTGGCGGAGCTTTTCACCAGCCTTACAGCCACTCTCTCGCACCTCGCAGAGTCCCCTGAACTCTGGAACGCGCCCACCAGTACCATAGCTCCGACGACCAACGCGCCCACCGCAGATCGAATCAACGACACAGACCGGGAACTCCCCGGAGCGGATAAGAGCCTACTGGGGCTGTATCAGAAGGGACTTGCCGAGCATGGTGACAACCTCGCGGTGATAGACGCCACCACGCAATGGACATACGAGCAACTCAATGAGCAGTCGGATAAGTGGGCCCAGCTTATTGCTGCAACTGACCCGGCGCCTGGTGATCTCGTTGGCATCATGATGGAAAAGTCCGCACAACAGATCGCAGCGGTACTAGGCGCAATGAAGGCCGGATGCGCCTACTTGCCGCTGAGCGTGGACCAACCGGTGGGGCGTAACACTTCCATCATCAACGATGCGGGTGCATCCATTGTTGCGATGGACCATCCGGACGATGATTTCGCTGCGTTAGCCGAGCACTGCACAGTCATCACTCTGGCCGATGTCGCCCGGCATCGGCCAGGTGACCAGGCCTTAAGCGAATCGAGTCCGACACCCAGCTCGCTTGCGTACGTCATCTACACGTCTGGTACGACGGGCACTCCCAAAGGAGTAGCCATCACCCACGAGTCGGCGGTCAATACGATTGTCGATGTCAACGAACGCCTCGGGGTGACTCCGACCGACCGGATATTGGGGATTTCAGAGCTAAACTTCGATCTATCGGTATACGACATCTTCGGGATGTTCGCGCGGGGTGCTACCTTGGTGTTGCCATCTCCAGCAGACAAACGTGATCCGCAGTGCTGGGCAGATGCCGTAACTACGCACTCGGTGACGCTGTGGAACTCTGTGCCAGCACTTTTTTCGATGTACGTGGAACACCTCCGCGAACGGAGCCTCATTGGTTCCTCCGTACGGTCGGCACTACTCAGCGGAGATTGGATACCTGTAAATATCGCTTACCAGGTCAGCACCCTCTTCCGGGACTGCACAGTTTTCGCTGCTGGGGGTGCTACCGAGGCATCGATATGGTCAAACTGGTACGAGGTAGGCGTCGATGATGCCTCGCGTACCAGCATTCCCTATGGAACGCCGCTGGCAAATCAGCGAATGTACATCCTCGATGAGGCCCTGAACCCCCGACCCACGCATGTGCCGGGAGACCTTTACATTGCCGGACGTGGCCTGGCCATGGGGTACTGGAAGGACCCAGAGAAGACCGCAGCATCATTCATCACCCACCCCCGCACCGGCGAACGAATGTACCGCACGGGCGACAAGGCCCTCTACAATCACCTTGGTCACATCATCTTCCTGGGGCGCGAGGACGGTCAGGTTAAGGTCAACGGCTACCGCATCGAACTCGGTGAGATCGAGTCAACAGCACGAAAATTCAACGAACTCCGCGATTGCGTCGCTGTCAACGACCATGGCATTGTTCTCTACGTTGTTACGCATGAGGGCTTTAACATGGCAGCACTCAATAACCACCTCGCCGAGTCTCTCCCTGCCTATATGCGTCCACGCGTGATATCACGCATTGATGGGCTACCACGGTCTTGGAACGGCAAGATTGATCGCAAGAGTTTAGAAGGAAAAACCTTTGAACAACCACAAACAAGGGAACGCTCTCGTAATCACCGAGATTCGGGTATCATTACCATCTTGCAAGAACTCCTCGGGCCCAAGGAGATCAGCATCGACGATGACTTCTTCACCATCGGTGCCGACTCGCTCACGGCCGTGCGGCTTACTAACTCGATTCGTCGAGAAATGTCAGTAGAGATCTCCATACGTGACGTATTCAACCATCCAACGGTCCGAGAATTGTCCGACCTGATCGCCGACATCGTCGGCAGCGACGTAGAAGAAGGCGAAATTTAGAGTTCATGCCACACCTGTTTCACTCACCTGACAAGCCACTTGCCCCCAACCCAGTGCTACGCACAAGCAGCCTAATCTGAAAGGAAACATCATGCCCAGTACTCCCCACACCACCCCGAAAGATGCAAAAGCAGGACGGCTGAACATCACCGACCTGATGAACATCGGCATCTTCTTCGTCATCAACTTGGTAGCCGGCGTGGTCATCGCCTTCATCGGCATCACCCCCATCACCTACGTGATGATCACCAGCGTTCAGGCCCTCATCCTGGGCATCCCGATGATGCTGTTCTTGGCCAAGGTGCACAAGCCCGGCATGGTCTTCATATTCCTTCTTCTCAGCGGCCTCGCCAGCCTGCTGCTTGGTTTAGGCATATGGCCACTGCTGCTCAGCTTGGTCATGGCCGTGTTTGCCGAGTTAATTTTGCGCGCCGGCAAGTATACGAGCGCAATACACAGTGTGATCGCCTATGCCTTTATAGCAGTGTCATCCACCGCATCATATATTCCGCTTTTCTTCACCACTCGGCGCTACATAGAGAGCAGCGGCATGCAGACCAAATATGGTGCTAGTTTCGCGGATGGCCTCACCTCTATTGGCCAGATGACTTGGCTATTCCTCATCATTGTGATAGTAACCTTCGTCTGCGGGATCCTCGGCGGGATCCTCGGCCGGCGCATCTTCACCAAGCACTTCCAGCGAGCAGGAATCGCCTGATGTCGCCCACTTTGCCCGGATCAGGCACGCACACAGCGGGACTCCATCTGGACCCACGCACCACGGTGCTGGTCATCCTCGTGGTGTCCTCGGTGCTCATCTCACCGGCCGGGTCCAGTGGGGCGCTGGGCAGCACCGCCCGGTGGATGCTCATTGCCGTTCCCGGGGCACTTTTCCTCGCCTCCGGCATGGTGGCCGCTGCACTGCGATACGCACTCACCTTCGCGGTGCTCGCCGGCTTTCCTGCGGTGGTGGTACAGGCCCTGCCCGAGCGCCACATCATCGTGGACGTGTGCGCTACGTGGTTCGCAGGGCTTTCGCTCATCCTCCCTGGCATCACGTGCTGCTGGTACCTACTACGCACCGTCTCGGCCAGCGAATTCATGGCCGCGATGCAGCGCATGCGGAGCCCCGACGCCCTGACCATCCCCACGTCCATCATGTTCCGGTTCTTCCCGACGATTCTCGAGGAATACCGCGATATCCGCACCGCCATGCAGATGCGTGGCATCTCGGGCCTGCGCAACCCGATCGCTATGCTCGAATACCGCTTTGTGCCACTGTTGGCGTCCGTTGTGAGCATCGGCAACGAGCTGGCTATGTCTGCAGTGACCCGCGGATTGGGCTCGCCTCGCCGACGAACCACGCTGTGCGAGATAGGCTTCCGCGTAGGCGACGCAATAGTCATAAGCGTGCTCGTCGTGTCCCTGATCCTACTACTGGTAAATATAGTGATGCTGCCGTGATAAAGCTGCACGATGTGTCACTATCCTATGGTCAAAACACAGCGGAGCCGGTGCTGCACCACGTAAATCTCACCGTGGCGAAGGGCGAACTAGTTCTAGTGTGTGGCGAATCAGGCTGCGGTAAGTCCAGCCTGCTACGCCTGATAAACGGCGTGGCGCACACGTTCTGCGACGCCCAGATTTCGGGGGAGGTGCTGCTGGACGACGAAGACATCACTCATGCCCACCCACACGACATCGCCGAACGCGTAGGCTCAGTGTTCCAAAACCCCAAGTCGCAATTTTTCACGCTGGAAGTAGCCAGCGAACTCGCCTTTGGCTGCGAAAACCTCGGCGTGGCGCCCAACGAGATTCGACAGCGTATTGGGGAACTTTCCGCAGATTTCGGCATGGTTCATCTCCTCGACCGGCACCTGTTCACACTTTCCGGCGGCCAGAAACAAAAAATAGCATGCGCTTCAGTGGCCGCGATGCACCCACAGGTACTACTACTAGACGAACCATCATCAAATCTCGACCTCGCCGCCGTCGATGAGCTGCGCCGCATCGTCGCGCAGTGGAAGACACAGGGCCGCACCGTCCTGATCGCTGAGCATCGGCTTTCCTACCTAGTTGACATCGTGGACCGAGTGCTGGTTATGCAGGACGGGCAGATCGCTCATGATCTCAGCGGCTCGGAGTTTCGCACCCTAGACAAGGCCGAACTGTACCGCATGGGCTTGCGCTCAGCGCAGCAGGTCCCCGAGGTGACCCGCGAGCCACGCCCTTCAAGTGGCACGATGGTGCTCAAAAAGCTACAGTTCACCTACCCCAAGGCTACAGAGCCATCCCTGAGCATCAGCCACACGGAGTTGCCGCAAGGACAAGTCATCGGCGTGGTAGGACGCAACGGGGCCGGAAAATCTACCTTTGTGCGCGTTCTGACTGGCCTGGAATCTAAGGCCACCGGCGTGGTGGACATCAATAACCGCTCGCTCTCGGGTCCCCGGCAGCGCCTGCGCCAGTCCTATTTAGTAATGCAGGACGTAAACCACCAGCTTTTCGGGGAGAGCGTGGAGTCCGACGTAATCATCGGCACCAGTGGACCGGATGGGAAAAACGAAGCGCGCCTTACCGAGGTGCTTGGTGCACTTGATCTCGCGGACAAGCGGGCCCGGCACCCGATGTCGCTTTCGGGCGGCGAACGCCAGCGCGTGGCCATCGCCTCAGCAGTCCTAAGTGAGCGCGAGGTAATCGTCTTCGATGAACCCACCAGCGGGCTGGACCTGTGCCGCATGCACCGGGTGGCCCACCTGCTAGACGCCCTAGCCCGGCAGGGCAAGACCGTTTTGGTAGTAACCCATGACATGGAGCTGGTGGCGCGGTGCTGCGATCTTCTCCTGCGCGTGGAAAAAGGCCGCCTTACCGCCTGCGAACCGTGCGATGATCTCGCACTGGCGCGCACGGTGCGGTATCTACGCGGCCGCGACAGCTAGTCCCTACAGCTTCCAGCTGGTGGCGTCGCTCTTTTCACCCCAGAAGCTGCGGTAGCGTGGGGAACTCTCCATGAGTTCCTCGTGGTTGCCGATAGACTCCACGGTGCCGGAGGGACTCATCATCACAATCTGGTCCGCGTCGCGGATGGTGTGCAGCCGGTGCGCAATGACGACGATGGTGCGCTCGGCAGAAAGCGTTTTCATACCGCGCATCACAAGGTGCTCATTCTGCACGTCTAGAGAGCTAGTCGCCTCATCAAGCAGCACGATCCGCGCGTCCTTCAGTAGCGCACGAGCGATGGAGACACGCTGACGCTCACCACCGGAGAGATTCTGCCCGCCCTCGCTAATCAGGGTGTCAAACCCCTGCGGCAGCTGCCGGGCAATCTCGGTGACACCGGCCAACTCCGCTGCGCGGAGCACCTCCTCCCGCGTTGCATTGTGGCAGCCCAGGCGGATGTTTTCATACAGTGTGTCCTCGAAGAGGTACACGTATTGGAACACCATAGCCAGCGAATCCAACACCGCCCGGGAGCCAAGATCGCGAATATCCACACCACCGATACGGATGGTCCCCTGGTCAACGTCATAGAAGCGTGCCGCAAGTTTTAGCAAGGTGCTCTTGCCGCAGCCGCTGGGACCCACCAACGCAGTAGTAGTTCCGGGCGCCACGCGGAAACTCACGTCGCGGACCACTGGGGTGTTGGGTTCGTAGCCAAAGCCCACCCCATCGAACTCGATGCCATAGTCGCGTGGCGCCGCCGGAACCGCAGGCTCCGGCAACACCCGCGCATCGAGGATCTTTTGGATCTCATCTAAGGTATTGCGCGCGGATTCCAAGCCCTCGCCGTAGGGTATGCCCGACATAGCAACGCGAGCCAGGATGAACACCAACACAATGACGCCAATGTAGGTGCCTGCTTCTAGCCAGTGGTTGAGAAGTAGCACGGTGGCCAGGGCATCAATGACCACGGTACCGACCATGATGATTAAAGCCAGACGACCCATGATCATCTCACCTGTCTTCTGGGTGTGCTGCTGGGCGCTAAGCTGCTCTCGAATCGAGGCGCGCACGGCGCGCTCCCCCAGCGAATCCGGCCCAGCCATGCGCAGCACCGGCTGCACCTGGGCGAACTCCAGCACCTCCGCGGCGCCGTGCTCGTTGCGCTCGCCCTTCTGGCGCTCTGCCACGCGGTACTGCCGCATTAGGCGGTTATAGGCGAACCACACCACGGCAGCCACTGCAACGGTAACCAGCCCCAGCCGCCAGTCCATGGCGATGAGAAACACGCAAGCCAAACCGGCCGAGGCAGCACCGTGCAGCATGGGCCGCAGCATCATTGCCGGCGCGTTAGCGGCAAACAGCGCACCGCTGGTGGCTACAACACCGATCTGGCCGGCGCGATCTTCTTCAAAATAGCCCAGGGGTAGCTGTGCCGTGCGATCGGCGATAAGCCGGTGGATGCGCAGCACGTAATCATGCCCCAGGTGCTGGGCAATAACCTCAGTGGGCCAGTCTGCGGCGGCGTAGACGAGGACGGAGATAATGATCCAGGGCAACCATGCTGCGGCCTGCGCGGGATCTTCGCTAAACAGCGTGTCCAAAAACAGTGCAATGAGGATAAGGCCAATGGCCAACGCCACCGCGGAAATCCCAATTAGCGTAAGGACCAGCACCAGACGGCGACGATCAGCCGGACTGCCCAGTGAATAGAGCGTGCGGATCATTATTTTTCCTCCCCTTGGATGCCCGCCTGCGCGGTTTGGTAGCGTGCCCACATCGTGGCGTAGCCCTTGCCTGCCGCCACTAACTCTTCGTGAGTGCCTGCTTCGGTGACCTCACCGTTTTCCAGCATGAGGATCCGGTCAGCGCCGGTGATCGTGTGGAGCCGGTGTGCGATAACTACTAGCGTGCGCCCGGCCACCAGCTCGGTAATGGCCCGCTGGATCGCGGCCTCGGAGTCCGGATCCGCAAAAGCGGTGGCCTCATCCAACACGAGGATCGGCGCGTCGAGCAAGATGGACCGGGCAATAGCCAGCCGCTGCTGCTCGCCACCGGAAAGCTGCGCGTCCTCTCCCACCACCGAGTCGTAGCCGCGCGGCAGATGGGTAATGCGCTCATGAATCTGGGCGGCGCGGGCGGCGCGAACCACGTCTGCGTCGGTGGCCTCCGGGTGAGCGAGGCGAATGTTATCCCGCACGCTCATCCGCATAAGGTAAGGGTCCTGGAAGACGAACCCTACCCTACGGTAGAGCTGGTCAGATCGGAGATCAGTACTAGGGACGCCACCAATGCGCACCGACCCCTCCGTGGGGTCTAATAGCCGGGGGATGAGCGCGGCTAACGTGGACTTCCCCGAGCCGGAAGGTCCCACCACCGCAGTGATGCTGCCGGCGGTAAGTTTTTGGTTAATGCCGGAAAGCACCGGGGTGTCCGGCACGTAGGAGAAGCTTAAATCTTTCAACTCAATTCCGGCGTTTGCAGGCTCCCTGCCGCCAGCAGCGGGCGGCAATACCGGGATGTTGAAGAACTCGGTGAGATCCGCCGCGGCAGCCTTCGCCTCCGAAAACATGATGTTAGTGCGCGAAAGCATAAGCAGAGGCGCGGCGATGTTGTTGATGAACAAAAACGCTGCCAGCACATCGGCCACTGGTACGCCCGCAGACGTGATGAGCCACGGGCTGGCCGCGGCTACCACCAGCAGGCCAAACCCGGTGGAGGTGAAGATCTTCATCAAAGCGGTGGGGTGTACGGTGGCGTGCAACCACTCGCGATAGAACCCACCAAAACTCCGGGAACGACTAAGGAAAATGCTCTCGTCGTAGCCTTCCGGAACAAACACCTTGATAACCGGGATGCCGCGCACCAACTCTACGACGGCGGCGTCTAGCTGCTTCTGGCTGGACTTAAATTTCTCCGCCTTTTCTTGAAACTCGCGCATCATAAACGGCATGGTGGCCACTGCCAACAGCAGTGGTACCAGGCCCAGCAGGCCTATCCGCCAGTCCACCACGAACATGTATCCCAGGCTCAATAGCGGTACGAGTACACCGGCCGAATAATCGTGCGGCGCGTGGGCGATGAGCTGGTGGATCTTGGTGACGTCGTCTTCGATGTAGGTTTTCACAGTCCCCGAAGGTGTCCGCGTAAACCAAGACAGCGGGAGCCTACCCAGCTTGGTAATCTGCTGCTGGCGTAAGTGCTCGCCCAAAAGGCCGTCGGCCTGGTGGCTTACCTGGAGGCTCTTCACGGTTGCCTGTCCATGTAGGACGGTGGCCACCATGAGCGCCGCGACTAGCAGCCACAGCTTTGACGCATCTATCGGCTCTCCCTGGAAGGACAGCATTACGGTGCGCACCAGCTCAACCAGCACGATTACCGGCACCAGCGACAAAAACGCCGCCAGCACCGCCAATAGCAGCGACACCGTGATCTGCCGGTGGGCAGGTTGAGATATTTGCCTAAATGTAATGGGTGGTTTTTGTTCGGTCATCGGGGCCTCTTTACTTAACAGTCACAATCACGCATTGTTCCGCGCTAACCAGGCAGTGTTCCCAGTAATTCCCGCTAGAAAACCGGCAAGCAGGTCGAGGAACTCGGTTCCAGTATCGAGCGGGAAGAAATGCCCACCCGGCAGGACCTTCAGTTCAAAACTACCGCTGGTAAAATTTTCCCACCGGGAAAGCATCTCTGGGCTGACAGCTGGGTCGCTATCCCCCGCCAATGCCAGCACAGGAGAGCGAAGCACCGTGGTTGCATGGTGAAAGCCCTCGTGTAACACATAATCGCGACGAATGTCAGCGAGCAGCAGCTTCATCACATCATCATTGGCAAGGATCTCAGGTGGTGTGCCACCTACCTTCTCAAACTCCCTGCGCAGCGCACCGAACCCCATTGACGAGTGGTATTCCCCAGGCACGGTTTCTCCGGGCGCCTGCCGTGCGGCCACCACCACGGCTTCCGGTATAGTGGGCCGATGCATCTGCTGCAGGCAGGCAGCAACCTGGTAGGCCAGCGCTGCCCCCATGGAGTGGCCGTACAACGCAATCGGCGCGCCCGCCGCCAGATCTACTATCTCGGTTGCGCACATATCGGCGAGCTTGTCAAAGTCGCTTACCCATTTCTCTCGGCGACGGGTTGCCTTTCCGGGAAGCTCCACCGGCACCACGTCAATGCTTGGGTTGACCCCCACCCATCCACGATAGACGGAAGCGCTGCCTCCTGCGTGATGGAAGCAAAACAAGAGGGTTCCAGTGCGATGTCCGGCCACAAACGGAAAGACTCCCTCGCAGCTGATTTCTGTCATTTTTCGCCTTTCGCTAGGTCGGACTGATTAAGCACGATTTCTACTGCTGCGACGGTACCCGGGTCTGTGGCAAGCAACTCGGGCATCCTGCGGGCTGCGGAGTCGTATGCTCCACTTACCAAATCGGCAATTCCGGCGGCCAGGGACTGGGCACTCAGTTCGCCTCGCTGGGCGTCAATATAGTTCGGCCCGGCACCGTTTCGACAAACTGCGTTGGCATGGAAGTGTTGGTCACCACCGAATGCAACCGCAAGGCACGGCTTGCCGGCGCGCAGGATCGCCCCGGTGGTGCCCAGTGAGCCGTGGCAGATGCCTGCACGGCACCACGGAAGCACAGTCGCGAACGGGACCCGGGCGACGGTGAGGATTCCTTCTCTCACACCAGGCTCATGATCGGGATCGACGATTATCGCCCGCAGACCATGCTCGATGCACGCGTCTCGAGTCCATCGTTGAAGGTCATAAACGCGATCTGAGACCATACTCCCAAAGCTTGCCAGAACCGGGGCCGAGCCGGCAGCCACAAACTCCTCGACTGCTGGGTCTAGGGCGAGTTCACTGTGGTGCGGGTCAAGCCACTCGCCAGTGACGTGAATGTGGTTTTTCCATTCCGGCGCCGGCGGACTCAACGCGGGACTGAATTGGTAGATCGTGGTTGGTGGAGAGGAGAGCGCTCGCTGACGCAGCCCCAACCTACGGCGCCATGCCGCTATCACTGGGCGCATCGCCCAAGCCATCAGAGTATTGGACATCCAGTGGGTGACCAGAGCTCCGACAGAGCCGTCCAGTTTTCGCGGATCCACGAGGCTGTAACGGAGGCAGGGTTCGGTAGGGAAAACCTGCACCCGAACGCTGGGGACTCCGCGTGCAGCCCCTAACAACCGAGCAACTTCACTGAATTGGGTGTACATGACCACGTCAACGCCATCCATGGCATGCTCTAACACATCGAAAACGTGGGCGTCAGATATCATCTCACGGATACCTAAGACAGTGTCCATCATGCCTTTACTATCGCCCAAAAGGCGCTTCATTAACGCCCGGTAATCACCGGGTAACTCGATGTAGTCCACCCCGTTTGCACGAAAACTCCCGCCGAATTCGCTAAACCCAGCCAAAACAAACTGGTGGCCACGATCTCGAAGTGCGACACCAAGGTGCGCAAATGGCAGCATATCACCCTCAGAACCCAGGACGACCGCGAGAACTTTCACAGCCGTCTCAATCCGTAATCCAACTAGGCCACTCAGGAACCCAAGACTCCCCCATGAGCTTATCTTCCGGGCCAATATCACGAATGACTCGGCACGGATTACCGGCTGCGAGTACCATGGGCGGAATATCTCTTGTCACAACACTGCCAGCACCAATTACTGCACCATGCCCAATCGTGACACCCGCAGTTACCGTGCAATTGCCACCAAGCCACACATGGTCTTGTATGGTGATCGCACCCCCGGTACACACCATGTATTGCCGCTCTACGGGGTCTAAGGCGTGATTGCCAGCAAAGAAGGAACACCATGGACCAACCATGACCTCATTGCCAAATGTCACCGGGGCCATATCAAGTACCGTCGTTCCTCGATTGAAGGTCACGCCATCTCCGACCTTGATTTTCGAGCCATATTGGACATGAAATGGCAGGAAAACCATTAAGCGCTCCCCCAGTTCACCAAGCAGGTCTGCCATCACTGCCTGCTTCTCCGCTGTTTGAAGTGGACGAAGCTGGTTGAGATCGTGACACTTCTCCGCCGCCTCCATCATCTCGTAATAGAGATCCGGGTCCTCAATAGGGCGGAAGGGCTGACCGCAGAGAATCTTATCTTCGATTTGCTCTCGAGAATCCATGGATACTCCTTTGTGCTTGAGAGGCGCGAGCCACAATACGAATTACGGTCAGCCACGCGGTTTGACCCTGACTAGTCGGAATACCCAGATTCTTAGCTCACACTTGGTAGCTTACAGGCCTTCGACTTAATTGTCAAGCATGCCATGCCTAATTATGGTATGCTCAACTTTGCAGCAACCTGCAGCGTCGCCGCCGATCAGCCGACCTGTGCAGCCCTCTCCTGCGGGGCGCTGTGCACGACCCGGTGCCGCTAGACATACATCATTTTCTAAGGATTAGTTGGCACTACCCCAGGCGCTTGCTCCGTGGACCACAATCCATCGTTCGCGGGCAATAATCGGTTTTCCTTCTGCGGTAGGAGAATCGGTGCGCCGTCTAATAGACCGTTGACGTATATCCAGGGATGAATCATGAAAGAAAACCCCACCACGGCAACCGCTAGCGGTGACCCCAGCGCCACCGCAGTCCCCTCAACCAGCGCCCACGCAAAAGGCCGCGACCTGGTGCTTGATGTCCAAGATCTGCGATGTAGCCTGGGAAAAGTCAAGAAGCGAACGGAAATCCTGCGCGGTGTGACCCTCGCCATTCCGCGCGGGGGCATCCTCGCCGTCCTAGGCGCCAATGGTGCCGGCAAGACAACCTTGGTCAATGTCCTTTCCACGCTGCTGCCCGCCACGGGCGGAACCGCCATCATCGATGGCCACAACTTAGCCACGGATCCTTCCAAGGTGCGCGCTTCCATCGCGCTGACCGGGCAATACGCCGCAGTGGATGAGGAGCTTACCGGCAAGGAAAACCTCATCTTCTTTGGCCGCCTGGCAGGGCTTAAAGCTAGCGATGCGAAGGCCCGCGCCGCGGAACTTCTTGAGCGCTTCGATCTGGTTGGCGCCGCCGACCGCCTGGTTTCGGCATACTCGGGCGGCATGCGCCGGCGGTTAGATATCGCCGCCTCCCTCACTGTCCCGCCCGCGCTGCTGTTCCTCGACGAGCCGACCACGGGCCTCGACCCCGCCGCGCGCAGCTCCGTGTGGGATACCGTCCGCGGGCTGGCGGCCGACGGCACCTCGATCCTGCTTACTACCCAATACCTGGAAGAAGCTGACCAGCTCGCAGACCGCGTCGCCGTGCTCGCCGGAGGCAAGGTGCTCGACGAAGGCACCCCCGCCGAGCTCAAGGACCGCTATGGCACCACGGTGTGCCTCATCACGATGTCTAGCCCGGACGATGCCGCACGCCTCACCCACACCTTGCAAGAACACCGCATCGACTGCCGCCAAGAGGACACCGTATTGCGCGTCGATGCCCCCGATGGCCACCGCACCCTAGTCCGGGCGCTGGCCTTGTGGGATGGCGACGACACCTCGGTCGCGGACGTCTCCTTGGTTCCGCCCTCCTTGGACGATGTCTACTTCGCTATCGCCGGGTCCGGCGACATCGCGCAGCAGGCTCCCCACACCGGTGGAGGCTCCCAGTGAACGCGCTCGGAGCAGTCGCTGCCTCGTGGCACCGCAATGTCCTGCGCACCGTCCGCAACAAGGCCGTAATGGTTTCCGCCGTGGCAATACCCAGCCTGTTCATGGTCATCTTTTACGCCACCTTCGCCAAGGCTTCGACGGAACTCGGCATCGATTACGCCGCCTTCCTCCTGCCCGCCGGCGTTATTCAGGCGATTGTGTTCGCCGCCGGGGGCTCCTCCTTGGCGATTACGCGTGACGCCGAAAACGGCATCCACGACCGCATCCGCGCCACCGGGACGCCCGCCTGGGCCACGGTCGTCGGCCGGCTGCTGGCAGATCTCACCCGCGCCGCGTGGTCGTGCAGCATCGTCGTCCTCACCACGATCCTGCTCGGTGCCCGCTACGCTGCCGGACCGGGTCGTATTATCCTTACCATCGCCCTTTTCGCCGCCCTCACCATCATCCTCTCCGCGTTTATCGATGGCTCCTGCCTGTTGGCCCCCAAGCCCACCTCGGCGTCCTTGCTCTTCCAAAACCTCGTGCTGGTCATGGTGATGTTCTCCACCGCATTCGTGCCTGCGGATGCGCTGCCCGGCGGCATTGGCCCCATCATCCGGCACGTACCGCTATCTCCCATCTTGGACACCGCCCGCAACCTACTAGGTGGCGCTGCCCTGGGGGCGCGCGGAGTCGAAGCACTGTGCTGGCTCATCGCCATGACCGTCGTTGGCGTATGGGGCTTTATCACCGCTTTCCAGGGGAGGAAACATGACTAACCACACCACCGCCACCGTGTCGCACGACACCACCTGGCTGTCCACTGTCGCCACGCATTTTGGAAGGCACCTGCGCGCCGCCCGCCGCGATAGCGCGGTAATTACCAATACCGTGGCTGGTCCCGTTTTGATGTTCCTGGTCATGCGGTGGCTGTTTGGCGACCTCATGGCGGCCTCGCAAGGCTCTGCCACGCTCGACGCGTTACCGCTTACCATCGCGCTCATCCTTTCCAGCGAACTGATGAATGGCACCTCCGCCGCCGCGCAGATAATTAAGGAACGCCAACGCGGTATCACCACCCGCATCGCGACCACGCGCTACGGCACCAGCCCGGAGATCTTCGGCCGCTGGTGTTTCGATTCCTTACGCAGCCTTATCTCCGGCTGCGCGGTGCTGCTGGCTTCCGTGGCTTCTGGCCTGCGTATTCACACGCTGGCCGGGTTTAGCTGGGTGCTGTTAGTCATCATCTTCGGCGCGGTGGTGGCCGCCTCGCTATCGGCCATGGTGGGCGCGATGTGCGCCACCCCGGAGGCCGCCATTGGCCCGGCCCCCATCATCATGGCGGCCATGGCACTTAACGGCGGCCTCGTGCCCGTGGAGCAATTCGCTGGTGTGGTTCAACCCATCGCCCGGTGGAATCCGCTTACCTTCGCCGCCCGCGCCGGCGCCGCCATCGACGGCACGCCAAGCGCCGAAATCCTTGCCACCGGCCAGCCCGGCACCGCAGTCTGGGCTTTCGTGGCCTGGATGGTAGCACTCACCGTAGTGCTGCTAGCCGCCGCAGCTGCGTTCCGCCGCCCCACCATGTCGTAAATAGCGCCGGTTAGCGCGACAGTGCTACTTGTCGCGCGGCGGCGTCCCCAGCGGCGCGGTAGCGCTACTTGCCGCGCAGGGCGCGCCGCCGCGATAAAGAGCTGCGAATCTTTACCCGCGGCCGCGCTAAGGCGGGTAGTGTCGCCGCCGGTTACCGGCAACCAGGCGGCCTCGCCCGGGGCTAGCTCCAGGTCGTTTACCGTGACCACACCAGAAGTAGCCAGGGCGATGGCCGGTCCGGGAAGCTGCGTGGAAACCGTGGTGCCGGCGGGCAAATCGTAGCGGGTCACCGCAAACTCCTGCACCGGCAGCGGGTACTCTACTACCGTCGCGGTGTTGGGCGCGGCATCGGCAACAGCGGCGCTCTCCGCGCCTGCACCATCGCCCAGGGAGGTGTTCCTATATAGTTTGTCAATTCCGTGGGTGAGTTTGTTGGGGGTGTGAAGGGTTTCTGCTTTTCCTTGTGGATGTTGTTTTCGGGCACGGTGAGGAGCCGATTGGGCTTGCTGTGCAATCGGCTTGAGGTGAGGGTCTGTTGGTTCTAGGCTGCTGCGGCCTCCTGGGCTGTGGAGATATCTCGGTAGAGCTCGCCGTTTCGCATCATGGCGAAGAGAACGTTGAGGCGTCGGCGTGCGAGTGCGACGACTGCGGCGTTGTGTCTTTTGCCTTCTTTGCGTTTTCGTTCATAGAATTGCCGGGAACGCTCGTGGAATCTGATCGATGCAAAAGATGATTGCCATAGGGCGTTCTTTAATTTTTTGTTGCCAGCCCGGTTAGGCGAATTCGACATGATAGACGTTCCTGACTGATTCGTCCGCGGTGATAGCCCTGCATAGGATGCTAGGTGCGCTGCATCGGGGAAGTCGGACATATCGCCAACAGTCATGAGGATCTGCGCGGCGCTACGCGGGCCGATACCAGGCATGGATAAAAGAATCTCGGTCTGCGGAATGTCCTGAATCAGCTTGAGTACCTGCGCTTCGATTTCTTTACGATGCTCTAGTTTGGCTAGTGCATCTGTGGCGGACATTGTGACGCCAAGTTCGGCGTATTCTGCGCCGGCAATGGATACGGTCTGTTCGTGGATGGCAGCAAGCATGGCATCGATGACAGGCTCAGGATTGCGTGCCCTGTGTTTGCGTGCAAAGGCTTTCAGGCGTGTTCTACCGATGCGTCGAATCTTGGTGGGGCCACCGTATTTTGCAAGTAGGTGGAGGATCCACTTTCGGTGAATCATCTGTCCGCGCAGGACATGTTCGAATGCAGGATAGGTTCCTACGAGCGCGGATCGCATCTGGTTAATCAGGCGTGTGTAGGCCCGGGCGAGGTCTTCGTCGATACCGTTGAGAACTTTCAGCTGGATAAAGACGTCCTCAACGCGGTCGACACTGCGCAAGGAATCTGGAAGGTTAAGACCGGCATGGGCGATAACGTAGGCGTCGCGTACATCGGTCTTACAGTTGCCGACGTGGATGCGAGAAAGCTGTCGCATCGCAAGTCCTGGTAGATAGCGAACGTCGACGCCCATGTCTTGGGCGACTGCGACGGTTAACCGGCCGATGTTGTTGGGTTGATCGACAATGACAAGGACCGAGGCGTCGTCAGCGAGGAATTGGCCAAAGAGCTTGCGTAGCGAGCCTTCATGCTGGTTGATGCGTTTGGACAGGACTTGCCTGCCTTGGGGATCGAGGACGCAGGCGTGGTGGAAGTATTTGCCGACGTCCACGCCAATGACGAAGTCATAGGCCATGGGTGTATGCCTCCTAGCGATGAATTAGAAGTTGGATTATTTGAGCTTCATCGCTGGGTTGGTCGGACATACTTCACGCTGGCATCCACATTACTGTGAGACCTCATACCACCTGGGCTGGGTCAGGTTCCTATTAGCAGTCTGGAGTATGTCACTGTCTTCGGCGGCATCACCCCCCGGATCATTGTCAGACAGGGACGAAAATAAGCCATACCGAAGCCAGCGACTAGTTCCACTGTCCTTTCAGACGGAGGGAACGGAAATAAACATAACCCGCCCAATCGGGTGGACAGGCTATGAATCTTCGGCGCCCTGAGGTGGAACTGCTAACAACGTAATGGGTGGTAATGGCGGCGACGCGGGGTTCGGCGAGGGCGTCGAATTTGAGCACCTTGACCAGCTCGGGGACGTCAACGTACTGAAGCACCCTGGGTTTTGTTCCGGGCATTAGACCTGAACTAGCTCAGGCCGATTTGCATAATACGCAGCCTCCACCTGCGCTGGGGTCTTCAGCCCCAACGCATCGTGGTACCGCTTGTTATTCCACCAATACACCCAGTGCATCGTCGCCAGCTCCACATCCGCCAACGAGTCCCATGACCTGCGCTGATAGATCAACTCGGTCTTGTATAGTCCGTTGACCGTCTCCGCCAGGGCATTGTCATACGAGTCACCGACCGTGCCCACCGACAAGTCGATCCCCTCCTGCTCCAGGCGGGTGGTGTACGCCACCGACACATACTGCGACCCACGGTCACTGTGATGCACCAAAGGCCCATCTAACTGGCCTTTCGCTGAATGAATGGCCTGCGACAACGCTTCCATCGGCAGCGCCACGGCTGACAGCGAAGACTTCGTCGACCACCCGACGATCTTGCGACTAAACGCATCGGTGGCAAATGCCGTGTACACGAACCCACTACGGGTACGGACGTAGGTAATATCAGCGACCCACAAGCGGCTCGGCGCATCAGCAGTGAAGTTGCGCTTGACCAGGTCAGGGCGCGAATCGGGCTGCTTGGCAGGCTTGGTGGTCACGAGGTTGCGGCCACGACGCACACCCTTGAGGCCTGCGATTTTCATCAGCCTGCCGACCTGGTCGCAGCCGATGTCGTGACCTTCGTCAACCATGGCCTGGTGCAGCTTACGGATGCCGTAGACCCCGAAATTGTCGGCGTGTAGGCGCTTGAGCTCTTCAATGAGTTCCTCGTCGCGAAGCGCCCTGGCCGATGGTGGGCGGGACTTAAACGCCCGGTAGCCGCGTGAGGTGTAGAAATCTTCGCAGAAGTCCTCGCGGAGCACCCGGCAGATGGCCTCGACCCCGTAATGATCCTTGTGCTCGTCGATGAAGCGGATCATTAGCGTCCGGGATGGTCGAGTTCCCGTGCGAAAAAAGCCGATGCGGCCTTGAGGATCTCGTTTGCCCTGCGTAACTCGAGGTTTTCGCTGCGTAGCTGCTGCATTTCTTCGCGTACTTCAAATGGCAAATCGTCACCTGGTGGGGTCTTTTCCAAGCTCTTTTGCATCCACCCGCGGATGGTGTGGGGGCTAACTCCGAGGCGTTCGCCGACTACCGTGGCGGCCTGCCATGCGGAGCAATCGTGGGCCTTGCGGTGCTCGTCGGTTAGGCGGACGGCGCGCTCCTTGAAATCTTGTGGGAACTTCCTACCCATGGATGATGATCCTTCCTCAAACTAGGTCGGAACAAAACCCAGGACGGTTCACTGTCGGCTGGAAAGCATAAGGTGCCAGTAACACTCCTGTCTGATTTTAGTGACCACAACGATACGATCGTGCTGAGTGTCCATGGCGGTTTTGGTGCTCCATTGTTGCCGTTTTCCTCACTTCCTGTCACTCAGAGTCTCGCTCTGGCATTTGCTCACGTCCGTGGGGGCGGTGAATTGGGGCCAGTGTGGGCTGCGGATGGCCGAGGGGAAAACAAGTCAAATGCGATAAAGGATCTGGCCAGCGCTGTCAAATTACTTAAGTCCCACGGTTACCGAAGAATCATACTTTCCGGTGCCTCGCACGGGGGTTGGTTGGCTTTAGTCACCGCGTTGCGCCATCCAGGCTTGGTCGCTGGGGTGGTAGCTACCTGCCCTATCGTGGACTTACCTGGATACCTTGCCACTGAGCTTGGTCATAAACATCGCGTGGAATTTCCAACCGATCCGCATAATATGGATCCAGCCGCGTTGTTAGATAGTATCAATCCTGCTTACATAGAATTATTCTTAGTTGCAGGTGAGAAGGACTCGATCGTCCAAGATCAAGACCTCGATGCCTTCTGTACTCATTGGAAGAGCATCGTCGGTCCGATAACGCTGCTCCGACACCAAGGCGGCCATTATGCTCCACCGAGCGGCGAAATAGAAACCTTGGAGAAGCAACTTCTAAAGTTTGTGACTGGTCAAGACTAAGACAAACCAAACGTGGCGTCTGCGATAAATCCACCGCAGACGCCACTCCTAGCACACTCACCGATGACTAGCGCCGTCCAATGGGGTTACGTAGCCGGTAAACCAATCGGACCGTCGCATACACAGCGAGGAAGCTTACCAGTATAAGAACCAGAGTGCTGTTGGCGGAGCCAATCGCTAAGTAGGCGCAAATTGCTAGAACTGTCACAGTCAGGAAAAATACAGCCACCTCACGACGGATCGTCGGTGCTGGAGTCAATCGAATCATGTCTTGAAAAAGTTTCATGAGAATGCCTTCCCTTGGGTTTATATGGTTCTTATGCTTCAACTGTGCCGATACTGCCGTCTGAATCCTAGTGCCAAATGTACGTAGGCTATATGAGCTTTATCCTTCGTAACCGATGGAAAGGCGGGCCATTCCACATTGCTAATAATGACAAATGTCATGCTGCTCTAATGATCTTCCATATAGAAGGTAGTGATCAATCCCCGCATTCAAACGACTCAAATTTTGCCAGCATAGAGGCATGAACGAAATAGCAAAACGTGAAACAGTCCTCCAAGTCAGAAACCTCACCCGTAGCTACGGCAAAGGAAAAAAGGAATTTCAGGCTGTAAAGGGGCTTGACTTCTGCGTCAGCCGCGGCGAAGTTTTTGGCCTTCTTGGTACCAATGGTGCTGGAAAAACATCCACGTTGGAGATTCTTGAAGGCCTGGCCCCTGCATCTTCTGGGGAAATCAAAGTCTTTGGGAGAGACCCCTTTGTTGATAAAGCTCTCATTCGTCCAAGAATGGGCATCATGCTCCAGTCGGGTGGGCTTCCCGCGCAGCTAACAGTACGCGAGACTATCAAAATGTGGCAGGGTACGTGTTCGAATCCTAGAGATCCTGAAGAGATACTTGCAGACGTCGAGCTACTGCACCGGCTTGATGTTCGGGTAGGGGTCCTGTCTGGTGGCGAGCAACGTCGACTCGACCTCGGCTGCGCCCTGCTCGGAAATCCGGAGCTACTGTTTTTAGACGAACCTACCACGGGGCTCGATCCAGAGTCCCGGAGAAATGTGTGGGATCTGCTCCTGCGGCTCAAGGAGCAGGGAGTCACGATGGTTCTGACCACCCATTATTTGGAAGAGGCCGAACTGCTTTGTGATCGCATCGCCATCATGAATGAAGGAGCCGTTGCCCGCGAGGGTACGCTCTCCGAACTGGTGAATTCGGTTTCTGCCGAGATCACGGTATCCATTGCCCGTACCCCACCCCGGATTCCGGGCACTACCGTTACCACCGAGCGAGGATACCACACGATCTCTACACAGCAGCTGCCCCGAGACGCTCTCACTATATTGGAGTGGGCGCGTGAAAACCACCTTGAGTTGGAGCGATTCTCCGCTCGCCCTGCGTCTTTAGAAAAGGTGTTCATGAGTATTGCTGATGAGCACAATCCTCAACCTAGCTACAAAGGAACGCGATCATGACCTCTGCTACCTCCAACCGTGTGAATGTCGGCAACGCGTCACCTTCGGAATATGCCAACCACCGGAGTTCCAGCTGGAATCGTTATCGAGCCTTGGCTGTGGCCGAAATTCGACAATACCTGCGCAACAAAACGCTACTTTTCATGGCTGTAGTATTCCCCATTGGGGTGGGACTATTGATGCAGTTTATGGGTGAGGACGGACAGCCTGCAAGCGCACAAATACGAACCGCAATTTCAATGGAAGTGTTTTTCCTAATCGCGCTGATGTTTGTCCAGTTCTACTCCGTTCTGTCAATGACAACTACGCGACGTGATGAACGCGTTCTGAAGCGATTATGCACTGGTGAAGCTCGCAGCGCCGAGATACTTGCGGCGTTGGCCACCCCCGGAGCGATCATGTCGCTCCTGCTTACTGCGCTAATGTCAGGCATACTCATCTTCTACACAGGTGACCTACCGAGTACAGGTATTTTGCTTTTTCTGGCCATGATTCTAGGAATCGTCATCTCAACAGGTTTAGCGCTACTCACCAGTTCGGTCACAGCCAATGCCGAAGCCGCACAGATGACTTCTCTTCCCGTCATGGTTTTAGCCATGCTCTCCCAGTCTCCGCTTCGTTCCACGCTGCCTGACCAGATCCAAGAACCCTTAGCACGTACTCCTTTTGCACTGCTTGGAGATCTCACCTTCATCGAGTGGGCGGGGGAGCCTTATATTGCAGCTGCCGACCCTAGACTTGGCGAACAAACTGCCGGTATGGTCACAGCCTTGGGACCACTTGCACTCATGTTGGTCTGGAGTGTTGCGCTAATGTGGGCAGCGTTCCGCTACATGCAATGGGAAACTAACCGCTGATTACTAATTAAACCCAATGTATTCTGACAGCATGACTGTGCTGCAGGGGTTCATGGAGATGCCAGAGACCGAAAAATTCTCCGCCTATGTTCGGCTTTCAATGCATGTAGCACTGCTAGCAATTGCTGTCTTGAGCTTCCGACAGGTCTTGGTGTCGCTCGGAGAATTTCAGCCTAGCCCTGTCCTGCTGGTCGTATTACTTAATGCGGGGCTCACTGCACTGGTAATCGAACGAACGTCGGCATTTTCAACGGCGTCTCGACCGCTCGGGTTTCTTTATCCGGCAGCTATCGCCATAAATTTATTGTGCTGGGCTGTCTCCATTGGCGTCCTTGCCATACAACGCGCTCCCCAGCTGACGGGTACCACTAGCGGGCTGTCGATATTCTTGTTATGTAGCTTCGCGTTCGTGCTCTCGATCCACATAAAACACGCTTACCTTATTGTTGTGGCGTTAAGCGTAATTACCGCATCCGTGGTTAAGCACCCAGAGCTGGATCATCCCATGTATATCGTTGCCTTTGCATTAGTGTTGGTCTGGGTGAGCAGGGTGACTGTGTGGTCGGTAGGGATCGTCAAAGAGCTCTACCGGACGCGAGGGTTGCAGTCGCAATTGAAAGTACAGGAGGAGCGCCTGCGCTTCGCCCAAGAGCTGCACGACAGTTTAGGACAACGCCTAGCGGCGATGTCCCTGAAGACACAGCTCGCCATTTCGCTGCACAGGAAAGATGGCGACAGGACAGTTGGTGAACTTCGCGAGCTTGAAAAGCTCGTACGGCTCATGCGTATGGATCTGCATCAAGTTGTAACGGGCTACCGTACCCTGCATCCAAAATCGGAGCTGGAAGAAGCCAGTAAGCTACTGGGAGGATCTGACATCGAGGTCACCGTGACAGGATCCCCACAAGACATCCCTGACGCCTGCCACCAGACCGCCGCTTGGTTTATCCGCGAAGCAAGCACCAACGTGATAAAACACTCGAGCGCGAGCATGGTGAGTGTCAAGATCTCTGAACACATGGTATCCATCACCAATGATGGTGTAGAACACACTATCGGACCGCTCGGCGGTATACAAGCACTACAGGAACGGGCGAAGCAGATCGGTGGCACTATCTCCCTTACCCACCAAAACAATCAATGCACTGCGACACTTTCATGGAAGGACACCGACAAATGATCTCCCTAGCAATTGTTGATGATGAGCAGCTGATTGCTTCTTCGCTAGCCACCTTGTTAGAACTGGAAGACGATCTTAAGGTGACCGAGACCTTCGCTTCCGGTGAAGAGGTGATCTCTTGGTGGAAAAGGGCCAGTACCCTCGACTCCCCACTGCCCAATGTGCTGGTTACGGATCTGCAGCTCGGAGGCATTGATGGTGTCGAGCTAGCACAGGAAATTTCGCGCCTGTCGCCCCAAACGGCTATCGTCATAGTTACGAGCCATTCGAGGCCACGCCAACTGAAGCGAGCGCTGACATCCGGTGTACAAGGATTTCTGCCGAAAACCGCGACTGCAGAAGAATTTGCCACCGCGATTCGAACGGTACACGAAGGCAGAAGCTTTATCGACCAAGAACTGGCAGCTACAACCATCACCGCAACTTCCAGCCCGTTGACTGAACGCGAAGCCGAGGTTATCGAAGCCGCTGGTAACGGAGGCTCGATAGAACAAATTGCCAAGGAGGTATTCCTGGCTACCGGAACAACTAGGAACTATCTGTCCTCGGCAATGGCTAAACTTGGTGCGCAGAACCGATTCGAAGCATATTTGCGCGCCCAAGAATTAGGCTGGATTTAGAGCGAAAATTCTAGTCCTTCGCCACCGTCAGCGGTATCCATCTATTCGTAGGCACCATTCGCAATCGAGCGAGCAGACCTTGGATTCTAAGGGTCGTTCCAGCGGTGGCCATTAAGCACTCTCTCGTCATGCGTGGAAGTCTGGCTGCGGACGCTGGACAAATTTGACTAGCTTCTTATATGGCTCTGGATGTGGTGATTGCTGCAGAACCGTCATCGGACCTGACCCCGGAAAGTGGACGCGTAGGGGCCAGGCCCGCGTATTTGTTCGTTCGTCTATAAACCACTCCAAACAGGCAAATAGTGGAGCGGGTCAAGGAAAGTAAGGGGAGTCATTCTCAAAGCATTTAAAACACCTTCACTTGCAGTTTTCTTCCAATGAGGTTCTGCCTAACTGGTTAGCCGCAAGGGGATCGTATATTACTTACGGTATTGCCCCTTACACCGCCCCCGTGGGCGTTTGAGTCCCTCCGAGCGTTAATACAGCAAGTATCGACAGTGAATAATTTTCGTTATACGATATTTTCATGCCTGTGAACATCACTCAAGACCAACTCGACACGTGGGTTTCCGAAGCAGAAGAAGGCTACGACCCAGACGTGTTGAAAAAGCGCGGACGTGGACGCCCCGGTCGCGGGGCAGAGCCTGCTCAGGTTGTCGCTGTGCGCCTGACTGCCGATGAACTTAGCGCCCTAGATCGCCTAGCTACGGAAAAGAATCTCACCCGATCTGAGCTTGTCCGCCAAGCAATCAGCGCACTCACGGCGGCATGAGAACAGCCAAATCTGCCACTAAACACGGTATTGCAGAAACCGACGGAATCTATGCAGCTTCCTATCCACTGTGGATAGAGCCTCTTGACGATGCTGGGGTTGCCCGCAACTATGTCGCTTCGCTCAGGGAAGGGATTTAAAGATGAGTGTGTACCTGCGGCGAGATATTGATTATCTGCTAGCCCCTTATTCTTATGATCAGTTATTTTTGAAGCTGCCTTTCGATTATGCGGTTGAGGCTGCCGCACGGTCACATGTTTTCCACACGCCTTTAGACACAGCTAATAGTTACTGGTCACAGCAGTATGTAAACATTGATACCACCGTCGATGATCTTCCCCATGCGCTGCGTCTTGGGGTGCACGATCCGCAGTTTCCTCGTCGTTGGGCAGCAGTTTTGGAAACCACGAATCCCGATTGGGTGTGGTTTATCAGCGATGATACGAGCAACAATCACGACTTTTTCGCAACCGTTAGGTATAACGGTTCTATTCCTTTTGTTCCCGGTATGACACAGCTACGTATCGTGGATGAGCCAGATGAACGCAAAATCGTCACAGGATGGAACTACCGCTCAGGCAACAAGTGCCTCATCATCGACACCTACGATATGGATGCTGCTATCGGCAAACGCGCCCCTGTCGCTGAAATCCGAGGAAACAATACCTTTATTGTAGGGATCGGGGAAGGAGAATCCCGGTTCCAGGCTTTTACCGACTGGCCTGACGGCGAAGACTTCGCTTTCCCTGGACTGGAAAGACTCAAAACCAAAAAAGGTCCATTACGCAAGCGGTTTACTACCGAAGATCTCTTCGAATGCGCACAACTTTTCGGACTCGATCCCTTCAACAGGCAATTCCTCACCGGGCGTGCAACACTCATCAATAGTGGATACCCTTTGCCTAAAAAGTACGGACCATGCGCTTTATTTGAACGTCGTGAACACACCTGGGACCGCGAACACGAAGGGAACTAAAGACAATGACGAAGTATTTCTACACCAATTCCATCGCACCGGTATCCCATGCTGTGGCGCTTCTTCGGTTTCCACTATCTACCGTTGTTGAAGAATTTCAACAGTGGGCATCAGGAATAGAAAGCATTTATACAAGGGAGTATTCCCACAGGAAGAAGCAAAAGGTTGAATGTGTAGTTCATGCGGACAAGGTATCGGCCAGTAGGAACCAGCTTGCAGAGTTACTTAAACCGCAAAATCACATTACGCAGTTTGTATTCGTCCCCACCGAGTCAGAATGGACTGCAGTTTTTAGCCCCTGCTGCTTTACCAAAGCGCCAAAGATGCCACGGATTGGTGAATTTGCCTGCCGTCTGGCGCGCAAGAAAGAAATTGAGTCACAAGTTCCTTACTACATCGAAATCAAGCACACGCCGTGGGTAGATACCGACGATGTAGCCTTTTTCCATCGCGCAAGCTATGGAGAAATAGAGTTTATGATGTGCGCGCTTCCCTCCGAATTGCCCGATGATCGTTTAGGCCGATTTGATTGTTGCTTCTACAGATCTTTTAGCAGCCACAAACAGTTAAAAGCTGATGGTACGCTGCATCGTTCCATGTCGTACCTTGAGGATCAAAGTGAGCCTTTTAAGGATTACGGTTTTGATTTTGACTCCCTGCCAAAGGTCACTGAGTTTCCGCAAGAAACGTTTACAAAAGAACACGCGCAGATTATGTGGTCTCAGTTTGGGGAGAAACAGATAGAAGCCATCCTCGCACCACTAGGTGTGTCACCATATGATGACGCTTTCTATGGGACGGACGGCTATTTGGCACGTCTAACACCAGCATGCGTTGTCGACCCACACACTAATAAGTTGGTCACGGCTCCCGACTTCGATCCCCCGGCACGTATCCCGTTAGAAAAGTACCAATTTTTCCAAGGACTCCACGACGGTCCTCTCCGCTCTTGGTCGTCAACACCTATTGCAGAATAGAAGCCAGAGGAAACAAAGGCCTAACCCCGATGGGTCCACTTTCCAGGGGCATACCCCTTGCTAGTCTGTGACACTTAGCCACTGGGCAAACTCTTCTTGTGCTTGCTCTGACCAACGCAGATTGGATTCAATGACCACGCTGCCAAAGCTGAGCGTGGTCAAGGTTCGCTCCTCCGAAGTGCCGAGGCTACTAGCCGCACCGCACGATGGGCTGTGGGTCGTAAACCGTGGTCTTGGTCTCGCGGGAAAGCTCCTTGCCCCTGAGATCCTTGATGATGCGGGTATCGGACGTCGTAAAGCCTGGGGCTCCAGATGATGGCGAGCAGTCGCTGCCTGGCACGGACATCGGCTGTGGCTCGGTCTTGGCCCAGCGGCCGTTATTGATGGATTCCACCTCTACCGTCTTAGTACCCTTCAAGCGGACGGTGATATTGCCGCCGCCAAAGCTGGTCTCAATCTGCACTGGAGTATTGAAGGTATTGGTAAATTGCAGGTCAATGGCACCCTCGTACACGGTGGCCTCGCGGCCGGCTGGGTAGCGGGAAATGTAATACGAGTGCGGGGTGTGCGCGGTATCTTGCATGCCGGCGAAGTACGCGGCGTTATACAGGGTAGTGGCGAATTGGGAGATGCCACCGCCCACGGCGGAACCGGAGTGTCCGTTGATGATGATGCCGGATTCCACATAACCCTGCGCGGTGCCGCGGGGGCCGGTATAGCCGTTGAGGGAGAAGGTCTCACCGGGGTTGACAACGGCGCCGTTGACCTCTTGGGCAACGAGCTGGATATTGCGCCCAGAGGCGGAGGAGAAGCCGCCGGTGGTGAACTCACCCACGGTATCGTTAAACGTCGCGTTTTCGGCGTCCTCGGTGGAGAACTCGGCAGGGTCAGGCTTGTAGGTTGCGTCCCACTCGCGGTCATCGCCAGTCACGCGCTCATCAAAGCCCTCCATGGTGGGCTTCCAGTCAATGATCTCGCCGTCCTGGGAGGGGGTGACCTGCCTGGAGCCACCGGCGAATTTCACCTTGGCGTTCACGCCAGGCACGTCGGCGCCATCGCTGCGCTCTTGCAGCAATTGCTGCGCGCGGTTGCTATCCACTACCAGGTGCAGCTGGCCATCCTTTTTCTCAATGCTGGTGAACTGGGAAATCTCCGGCTTATTCAGCGTGGCGGTCACGTTATTTTTCGCCTTCAAGGTCAGCGGATTATCCAGGGCCTTGGCGGCATCGCCGGTGCGCATCTTTTCAATGGCCGCCTCATTAATGGCCGGCTCGATTTCTTCCGGTTCCACCTGCACGCCGTCTTTGTCCAGCCAATTCGCCGCCACCGCATCGTGTAATTCGGTGCCGTCTACGGACTGGCCCAACGTGGGATCGGTGACCTTGAGCTCGCCATTATTAAGCTCCAGCATGCCATCGACCGGATCGGTAGAAAGCTCGTCTTTGACGCGGTCAAGGGTGGGCTGTAGCTTGCTATCGTCCACATCGGTTTCTACCGGGATATCTTCGGTGGAGCGAAAGAAGCTGGCCAGGCGGGTAATGGGGTTGAGGGAAGGTTCCTCGATGCCATCGACGGCGGCCTGATTATCCAGGGCCAGGCCGGATTCGGCAGGGGTAAATTCAGACTGCAGATCGCCTGCGGTCACGGTCACGGGTTGGGTCTCAACGCCCTTGAGCTCGTCCTCAAGCTTGGCCACGGCGGCGGTGCGCTCCATGGCGGAGATATCCACGCCGCCCACGGAGACGCTACGCGGGATCTTGTCCTGGTTTGCTATGACATCCCAGGCATAAGCGATGCCAGCAATGAGGACGAAGCCCACGATCACGCCAAGCGTGATAAGCCAGCCCTTTGCACCGTTTTTTCCTTCTGCCTTCTTCACGCCTTAAAGGTTAACGGGTAAAGGGGCGTTTTTCCTAGTCGCTGTCCCCATCGTGCACGTGGCGGGCGGCTTCGCCGAGGCGCTCAGGGGCCAACCTGTCCTCATCCACGGCGCCCACGACGGCATCGATCACCGCATTGATATCTGCCTCGGTGGACCACAGGGGCATGTCGGCGCCGGCGGCGAGGGAGGTAATGACGGCATCGGCAAGCGGCAGCGAATCCGAAATGGCCGCCATGCCGCCAATGTCATCGGTATAGATGGTGCCGTCATACTGCAAGGCCTCGCGGGCAAGGCCGTAGGCTTCCGGCAGGATGGAGGCAGGGGTCTGGCCATCGCCCAGGCCCGGCACCGCGAGGTGGCCCATCATCAACGCCGCATTCGGTGCTGCGGGAATGGCATTCCGGAAGGGAATGAACTCATGGTTCTCAAGCTCTTCGAGCGGCGGGGTAATGGCCTCTGCCAGGTGGGTATCGCCCGAGGCGCGGCCATGGCCCGGGAAGTGCTTGAATACGGCCTTGACCCCGGCGGTATCCAGCCCGCGGGCAAAGGCAGCACCGTATTCGCCGGCCTGGGCGGGGTCGGTGGAAAAGGCGCGGTCACCCACGACTTCGAGGCCATCACCATCGACATCGAGCACCGGCGCGAAGTCCACGTTGATGCCGTAGTCCATGAGCCGCTTGCCGATGTCCCCCGCCAGCTGTTCCACCTGCTCCGGCGAGTTTTCCGCCGCCATCTGCTGCGCGGAGGGGTATTCGCCCAAGATTTCAGAAAAACGCTGCACGCGCCCGCCCTCAAAGTCGATGGCGACCTCAAAATCGCGGCCTAGTTCCGCGCGCAGGGCGTTAATATTGCGGCCCTCTTCTTCTAGCAAACCAGGATCCGCCCAGCTCGGGATGAAGATGCCTCCCACGCCGGCCTCCAGCTTGGCCTTGGCGTCCTCATAGCTGGTCGCCGGCGGCATGAGCACCGAGGCGGCGGTGGCGCGAATATCTTCCGGCGCCGGCGCTGGTGCCGGGGCTGGGGCGGCCTCGGTGGCGGAGGCTGCGGTACCGGGTGACGAGGGTGCGGGAGCCGCGGATTCGCGCGCCTTGTCCTCGTCCGAGGCGGAATTAGAGCAGGCGCTCAGCACCGCCACGAGGCCCAAACTGACAATGATGCGGGAATATGTCATGCCTTCCAGTGTGCAGGATTCCTCGCGAACTGTCCCAAGCGGTGGGTAGACTAGTGACATGAGTAACGGCAAAACAATGTTAATTGCCTATGATGGCACCGAACGCGCCGATCGCGCCTTGGAGTACGCCGCCCAGCTTTTGCGCCCCTCCACGGTGGAAATCCTCACCGCGTGGGAGCCGGTGGCCCGCCAAACCGCGCGCGCCGTCAGCCGCACGGGCATGCACCAGTCCACCGTGTCCCCCGATAGCGTGGAAGACGATCCGGCTTACGAAGAGGCGCTGAAGATCTGCCGTCAGGGCACCCAATTGGCAGAGAACCTCGGTCTGGCCGGCCGCGCCCACCTCGTGGAATCCGCCACCACCATCTCTTCGGCCATCGTGGATGCCGCGCACGAGCTCGACGTGGATGTCATCGTGACCGGCACCCGCGCGCTCACCGGCTTCCGCGCCTGGTGGACCAACTCCACGGCGGATCAGATCGTGCGCAATGCGGGCCTGCCCGTCTTTATCGTCCCGCAAGAAAACGACGAAGACGCGGACGAGGACGATCCGGAATACTTCTAAGTAACTGCTAATATCTTTAGCCATGGCTCTGGAATCCGATTCTTTAAACAAGCGCACCCTCGGCCCCGCCGTGGGTAGCGCTGTTGTGGGCATCGCCCTGGGCATTATCACCATCATCGGCATCGCCCAGTTCTCCGGCAGCGATACCGTGCCGGAAGGCAATGCGGTCTCCCCCGATGATGCGGTGCTGGGCGGGCCTGAATACGGTTCCCGTACTTAGATGGGCGCACCGGCGTGCATGACCGGACCGATCAGCTCCCCCGCGGCCCACATAGCGGTTCCTATGTACACCGCTACCGCGCACTAGCCCGCGCCCTGCGCCACCGCTGCGCGCGCCTTGCCCGGCCCTACCCGCTCGGCATTATTGCCTTGGCGCTCATCCTCGCGGTGCAGCCGTGGGGGCTGACCGCCGCCGATACCAAACACGATCTGGCCGCCAACCCGCGGCACTTCCTGCGCGGCGCGCTTGATGCCTATACCGATATCTTTACCCTGGGCCAGCTGCAGAACCAGGCCTACGGTTATCTCTTCCCGCAGGGCCCCTTTTTTGTTTTAACCGAGCCCCTGCCGGATTGGATAGCCCAACGCCTGTGGTGGCTGCTGGTCTTAAGCGTGGGCTTTATTGGCTTTTACAAGCTGGCCACCCGGATAGGCCTGCGCGGCCGGTGGGTCTGGGTGGCGGCGATGCTCTATGCGCTCTCCCCGCGCTCGCTCTCCACGTTGACGGCCATTTCTTCTGAAACCTGGCCCGTCATGTTAGCCCCGTGGGTCATCCTGCCCTTCCTCCGGGAAAAACTCACCTGGCGCGATGCTGCCGCCGCCACGATTCCCGTGGCGCTGATGGGCGCGGTCAATGCCACCGCCACGCTCGCGGCGTGCACCCCGGCGCTTGTCATCGTGGTCTACCGCCGCGCCTTTAAGCCCGGCGCGGCCTGGCTGCTTGGCTGCCTGTGCGTATCCGCATGGTGGATTGGCCCGCTTTTAATCTTGGGCCGCTACGCCCCGCCGTTTACGGAATTTATCGAATCCTCCCGCGTGACCACCCGCTGGCTGAACCTGCCGGAAATCCTGCGCGGGACAACGAGCTGGTCACCCTTTGCTGATGCCGAGCGCATCGCTGGCAACGAGCTCGCGACCTCAGCCTTCTTTGTGCTTATCACCATGGCTGTGGCCGCGATAAGCATTTATGGCCTGTGCCGGCTGCCCCGCGTGTGGTTCATCATGCTCATTACCGGTGTGGCAATTTTGGGCTGCCAGGCGGCGTGGTACCTCGATGCACTCGATGGGGCGCTGGCGCCCCTGCGCAACCTGCACAAATTCGATCCGCTGGTGCGCATCCCGCTGCTGTTGGGCTTTGCCCGCGCCTGTCAACGCCTGCCGCTGCCCACGGGGCTTCGCCCCACCAAGAAGCAGACGGTAGGCGCGCTGGTGTTACTCGTATGCATCAGCGCGCTCTCCCCGGCGTGGTCGCAGCGGCTGCTGCCCTTAGGGGCCTACGACGAGGTGCCGGGCTATTGGCATGAAGCCACGGATTACATCAACGAGCATGCGGACAATACCCGCACCCTGATTTACCCCGAGGCCTCCTTCGCCCGCCAAGAGTGGGGTTGGACCCGCGATGAGCCGGCGCAGCCGCTTCTTGATGTCCCCTGGGCCGTCCGCGATGCCATTCCCCTCGTGCCGCCGGAGGCCATCCGTGGCCTGGACGGCGTGATGGCAGCGCTAGACGAGGACCCGGCCAGCGGCGTGCGCGCCTTGCAGCGCTTGGGCATCGGGGCGGTGATGGTACGCCACGATCTCTTCGCCGCCGATAATGACACCTTGAGCAGTAAATTTGGCGGTGAGGTGCATACTTTTGGTGAGGTCGATGTAATCATGCTCGAGCAGCATTCCATGGCTTTGACCTCAGCCGATCCCGTCCGCGTGGCCGGTGGCGGCGAGGCGCTGGCCTTCCTCGATGCCCACAATGGCCCCGCTGCCCGCGAGCTGGTGAACAGTGATGCCGATATCGTCACCGATACCCCCACGCTGGTGGATCGCAACTACGGCACGCTCCACGGCGCCGCCTCCGCCCCGCTGTCCACAGACGATCCCAGCCACGTTTATAACCGCCTGCGCGATTATCCCTCCGCCGGCCCACTGACCGCCGTGGAGACCCACGGCGGCGATGTCGAAGTCTCTTCTTCTGCCGCCGATGCCACCGCCTTTGGCGGCGCCCAGCCGGAAAAGTCCGCCACCGCGGCGGTCGATGGGGAAAATTCCACCGCCTGGTGGCCCGCGCCCGGCGATGATGAGGGCTGGATCGAGCTGCGCGGTGACTTTAGCCAACCGAGCCTGAAGCTCATGGCCACCAGCTCCACCACGGTAACGGTGCGCTCGGGTGGCGCTGCAGTAGAAGTGGATCTCCAACCCTTCCGCTCCAAGACGGTGCGCGTGCCCGGCGGGGATTCGCAGGCCATCCGCGTGGAGCTATCCCACCGCACCGGCATCGCGGAACTGGAGGTAGAAGGCCACCCCATCGAGCGCGTGGTGACCGTACCGGATACCTCGCCGAATGTGCACCAATTCTTCTTCCAGCAGATGGTGCACGATACCGGTGTGCTCATTCGCGATGTCACCGTGCCGCGCCGCATGGAGGTCACCGTGGATTCCACCAAGCCGGTGCTCATCGATTCCCACCGGTACTCCCCCGGCAGCACCCTGAGCCTCGAGCCCGGCGTCCACCGCGTGCGCACCACCGGCGCGTGGGTGTCCATGACGGAGAAGGGCTGGACCCCGCCGAGCGATTATCGCCTCACCGATTTTTCTATCGCTGCTGCAGAGGATGAGCGTCTGCTCATTACCGGCCGCGCCTTTAATAAGGGCCTGCGCGGGTTTATAGGCGATACCGAGCTCGCCCCGTACGAGATCGATGCCGCCACCCAGGCGTTTATCGTCCCCGCGGGTACTCATGGGGAATTCCGCATGACTTTTAAGGCGCAGCCTGCCTACCGCGCCGCCCTGCTCTTTGGGGGCGCGCTCGGCCTGGCCACGCTGGGGCTCTGCCTGATCTTTGCTGCGCGCCGCGGCCCGCAGCGAACCTGGCGCCCGCATCCAGGCGGCATGCCCTCTGCGGTGTACTCGCTCGCCTGCCTGGCACTGGTGGGGTGGCCGGCGGCACTTGCGGGCATGGCAGCCTGGCTCATCGTGCGCTGGACCACCATTCCGCGGGCTTATTTGGCCAGCGGCGTGGTAGCGGCTGCCGGGGCCATCCTCGCCCGGGCCCCGTGGACCTCAGGGTCCTATGCCGGCGATTCCGTGCTGCTTATGTGCTTATGTGCCGCGGGGTTGGCCTGCCTTTTCGCCGCCGACGGCCCATCAGCAGGTCGCGGCCCGGGCGCTCGATAAGCGTATAGCTCGCCGCAGAGACCACAACGGTGCCCACCACCGTGACGGCAAGGATCACCCAAAAATCCAGCGGTTTCCCGCTAAACAGCGCCACCCCGGTCAGCGGAAAGGCCACGGCGAGCACCGCCACGTGCCACAGGAAAATGGAATAGGACCACGCGCCCAGCGCCTGCATCAGCGGCGAGTTAAGCCACGAGGTTCCACGTGGAACTAGGGCCACCGGCACCACCACGCACGCCGCGAATATCGCCCCGGCGATGATGCGGCGGGCAAATTCCGCCGGCTCCGGGTGCACCAGCCCGGCCGGCCCAAACCAATCCCGGCTCGCCACCCACAGCACGAGCCCCGCCAGCACAACCCAGGCCCAGCGCACCTGCAGAATGCGCGCCGTGCGCTTGCCGATGCCCCTTTCTTCCACCTCCGCCGCCAGCATGCCCACCGCGAACCACGAGGCATAGGCCGGTGGCCAGATTTGCGAGTTGACCTGGTCCTCACCGTAGTCCGCGACAAAGGGGATAAATCCCCAGCCCCAGCTCAGTACGGCAGCGCCGGCGATAACGCCCATGCGCCAGCGCTGCGGCAGGCCGCCAATGGCCCACACGAGGAGCGGTAGTACCAGGTAAAAGAAGAACTCTACGCACAGCGACCACAGGTGGGTAAGGCCCGGGGCAAGGCCATCGACCACATAGATCTGCGTGGAGGTCAGGTTGGCGAGGATCTGGGTGGGGGTGATGGAGTGGGCATCGGGAAGCAGCAGCAATACCGATACCACGCAGGCATAATAGGCCGGTGCCAAGCGCGCGATGCGGGAGTGGGCATAGCCGCGCACCGTGTGCAGCCCGCGCCGGCGCCACAGGAGGAAGGCGCTGAGGGCGAAGAAGACGGCGACGAAGAAATCGAAGCGCCCGGCAAATCCCCACCCGGTGCCGGTTTGGAAGGATACGTGGGTGACAATGATCCCTAATGCGGCAACCGCGCGTAGGCCGTCTAGCTCCGGCAGGTGCTGGGGTAGTCTTTTCACAGATGCCTGCGTGCGCACGCTTGCTCCTTTACCCCGGAAACCTGAAACTGATTGGATATAGTACTGCAATGAGCCGCTACCTTTGGCCACGCTCGCCACGGGCGTGGGTTGTCATTGCCGCAATCATTTTCCTCCTCATTGGTACCCTCGCGCCAACGCTCTACAATAACCGGACCCGCCCGCTGGGCTTGGATAAGGATTTTTCCACCTCAAGCGGGCCCACCGACGCAGTGTGGATGGACGTGCGCGCCCTCATGGCCGGCGAGGCCCCTTCTGATACCGCATCCAGCGATGACCCGCGCTGCGCCGAGAAATCCGCCCCGGTGTGGTGCTACCAGCACCACGAGCCGCTGACCTTGGAGCGCACCATTGCCACCGGCGAGGTCGACGATGATGACACCATCGCCACCACCGATTCCGTGACCAGCCTACTTGCCGGAAAAGCTGGGGACTCCCAAGAGGAAATCGCCACCATTGATCAGGACTCGGTGCTCAACCGCGAATCCACGTTCCCAGTCGCGGATCCGGTCAATAAATGGGCCCTCGCCTTGCCCCAATTCAACGCCGATCTAACCCGCGCGGACTTCGAGCGGGACGGCCTGACCTATTTCTTCCCCTCCGGCACGGAGCAACGCTCCTACGCATTTTTTGACTTCCTGGCCCAAGAATCCACGCCGATAGACTTTACTGGTGATTCAAAAATGGATGGCATTCCCATCTATTCCTATCACCAGGACGTACAGCCGCTGCCGCTGAAGAATATCTTTAGCAATATCAGCGCGGGGCTAGATAGCACCACCAAAACGGACGAGCTGAAATCCGGCGACTTCCAGTTGAAGGGTCCCGCAAGCCGTTTTTATGACCGCCACTCGCGCGAGCTTTTGGACTTGGATGCGGATGCCACCGTTATTGTCGAGCCCTTTTATACCGTGGGCCGCGATATTTCGGTCGAGCCCACCACCGGCACCATCGTGGATGTCCGGGAAAACGTCAAGGTCTTTTTCGCCACCGATATCCAGCAGGCGGGAACCCTCATCGCAGAGGATGACACCGAGGATCGCTCCGTGCTGGCAGCGGATTTCCGGTGGTCAGAGGATACCCGTGCGGAGCGCCTCGCTGAGGTCCGCCCGGTAATCTACGCTATCCGGGGGCTTATGGCCGTTGGCTGGCTGGGCAAGGCCATCGGCGTTTCCCTGCTCATTTTCGCCGCCTACCAGTACATGCGCCGCCACCGTGACGCCCATGATGCCGCACACGCCTAGACGCATCCTCCTCGGGCTATGGGGAATTATCCTCGTGGCCGCGGTGTGCTGGCCCTTCGCGCTGTCCGGCGAATTCCTCTGGCGCGATATGGTGCTCCTAAACAATCCGGGGCTTACCCCATCCGCGCTAGGCGCAGGAAGCCTGCCCGCCCGCAACGCACCACAAGATGGGTTTTTGGCCTTACTCGGCGGCGCCTGGGCCGCCCGGGTGCTCATCTTTGCCGCTGCCGGGGCCGCCGCGCTCACCGCGGCGCTGTGGTCTCGCACCACGGTAGCGGCGCTGGCCGCGATGACCATCGCGGTGGCCAATCCCTTTGTCATCGAACGCCTCTTACAAGGCCAGTGGTCCCTGGCCATTGCCGCTTGGTTGCTCCCGGTCATCGCCTGGGCGGGGCGCCGCCACAGCTGGCTGGCCTGGCTGGCCATGTGGGGCGCATCGCTTACCCCTACCGGTGGGCTGTTCGCGGTGGTCACCGCCCTTTTTACCTGCCGGAAACGGGTCGCCCTGGCAGGCTGCCTCTTGTGGCTGCCGTGGCTGGTTCCAGGCCTTTTCCAACCCGGCGTGCCTGGCGATGCCGCAGCCGCCGTCGCGGCCTTTTCCCCGCGCGCCGAAGAACACGTGGGCACGGTAGGCGCGCTCTTGCGCCTCGGCGGAATCTGGAATGGCGAGGCCGCCCTGGGCATGGCCCTGTTCGGCCTCTTCGTCGCAGTTCTCGCGCTGGCAGGCGCGCACCGCGTCCCGGCGCGCTTGACCGTCCTGGCCGCGCTGGGCATAGGTGGGGCGCTAGCGTGTTGGCTATTGCCCGGCCTGCTGGAATGGGCCATCGATAACGTTCCGGGGTCCGGCCTTTTGCGCGATAGCCACAAGCTCACGATGCTCGCGCTGCCGCTATACGTTGCCTCCATCGGGGCGCTGCCGCAGGTTCCGGCCGCGCTGGCGCTGGTGGCCGCCACCATTCAGGTCTTGCCCGCCCCATCCCGCCTTGCCGTGCTTTCCCCCCGCGATACGGGGGTGGATGAGCAGTTGGTGCGCGATATCGACGGACGCCTGGCGTTCTTTCCGGAGCGGCCCAATTTGGTGGAGGTTCCCCCACCGGATGGCCGCGCACATGGAGAAGCCACCCCGGGAGTCGCGGTCGATCCCTATTCCAAGGCCGTGCCGATGGTGGAATCCGGCGAGCTCAGCGTGGACGGTGACGTCATCGATCAAGCCTCGCCGCAGTACCGCGCGGCGCTGCGCGCCTGGCAGGACCGCGATATGGCGGGCCTTGCGGATCTTGGGGTGGGCGTCGTGGTGATAGATGGCGCCATCGCCGCAGAGACCACCGCCCCGCGCCCCGAACTACCGTGGGCGCTTACCGCCCTGTGGATTGCTTACCCGCTACTAAGTTTTCTAGCAATTGCGCAAAGGCAGCGCCGGTCTTCTCCCACGAAAAGCGCGCGGCAAACTCCCGGGCATTAGAACCTAGGAGGCGGCGCAACTCCGCGTTCTCTAATAACTCTTGGGTGGCCGCCACGAAGTCGCCCTCTTCTTCTACAAGGATTCCGGTCTCGCCATCGATTACGCTATCGCGCAGGCCAAATGCATAACCCACTGTGGGAACCCCATGTTGGGCGGCCTCCATAACGGCAAGGCCCCATCCCTCTTTGCGGGAGGGCATGAGGTGGGCATCGGCACGCGCGAGCAAGGCGTGCTTATAGTCTTCCGTAACCTGGCCGCGAAAGCGCACGCGATCGGTCACGCCGAGCTTTTCGGCATAATCGCGCAAGTTCGACTCCCACCAGCCCGAGCCAATCACATCCAAAACCGCGCCCGGCGTGCGCGCCACCGTATCCATGGCGTGCTCAATCTGCTTGTGTGGGACTAGCCGCGAGAGGGTCACCAGGTGCTTATCCGCCTCGCGCTCGAGGGAAGGCACGTGCGCCGGAATGGGGTCTAAGCCATTGGCGATGATCCGCGCGCCGTCAATGCCGAGCGCCTCCAAATCCTCGCGCGAGGCCTGCGAGACCGTGACGTAGGTCGAATCCCGATATACCCGCGGTGCCACGCGCGATTCCAAAAACCAGCCCAGCCGCCCGAGCACCGGACCGGCCACGGGCCATTGCTCGCGGTGGCAATGGTGGGTAAGAAGCACCGTCGGCGCGCCGGAAATCAGCCGCGCGAAGAAGGGAATGCCGTTTTGGGTATCGATAACCACGTCAATGCCGCGCAGATCCCCCAGGCCCATTCTCCCGGCCACAATGGCCACCCACGCGCGCGGGTACACGCCAAACTTGGCACCACCGCGGCTATAGCGCACGCCATCCCGAACCTCCCGGCGCGCTGCATTCATGTGCTTAGAGGTGCGAAAGACCACCTCGTGGCCCTGCGCCGCTAGGTACTCCCCCACGCGTTCGAGGTAACGCTCGGAGCCACCGCCCTGCGGGTGGGTGGAATCGCGCCAGCATAGTAAAAGAATTTTCATCGTGGGGTATTAGCCTAGTGGTTTATGAAACACACCCGCGACATGGCCACGCTCTCCCGCTCCTGGGCGCTGCTGCGCTCGTTCCGCTTCGAGCAAACCCGCCCCGATATTTTCTACGGCGGCCTAGCAGAAGATACGGCCACGCTGGTGGAGAACTTGGGCCGCGATTTGGGCGTGCCGCTTGCCGATTCCCTCGTGCTCGACGTAGGCGGCGGCCCCGGCTATTTTGCCGCCGCCTTCGCGGACCGCGGTGCGTCCTACGTTGGCCTTGAGCCCGATGCGGGGGAAATGTCCGCGGCCAATATCCGCCTCAGCAATTCCGTGCGCGGCGATGGCACGCGCCTGCCCTTCGCGGACGATTCCTTCGACGTGGTCTATTCCTCTAATGTCGCCGAACACATCCCCCGCCCGTGGGATATGGGCAAAGAAATGCTGCGCGTTACCCGCCCCGGCGGCCTGTGCATCATGAGCTATACCGTCTGGCTGGGCCCCTTCGGCGGCCACGAAACCGGGTTATGGGAGCACTACATAGGCGGCGCCTTCGCCCGCGACCGCTATACCCGCCGCCACGGGCACCCGCCCAAGAATGTCTTTGGCACCTCGCTATTTAATGTCCCCTGCTCCACCGGCCTTACCTGGGCCGAGTCCACCGGCGCGCTAAAGCTCGCCTTTCCGCGCTACCACCCCAGCTGGGCGTGGTGGCTGACCAAGGTTCCTGGTCTGCGCGAATTCGCCGTGTCCAACCTGACGCTGGTACTGCAGCCCGACTAAGCCACGCCACAGCTCGCGCCGAGGTTGACCTGCTATGCTGCCCAGCATGCCGGACCAACTACAGCGCTCACAGCTCTCTCCCGCCGTTCGCGCAGCTCACCTGGGGTGGGCCGTAGCCAGCGTCGTCGCCACATTTGCCGGTGCGGCACTCATTGGCATCGCCTGTGGCCTCATTACAAAGAGCGGTTCCTGGGTCGCCTTTGGCATCGCCATCGGCGGCGCCTTCTTCGGCTTGGGAACGGTCTGGTACGGATTTTCCCGCCGCTTGGGCTGGTCGTGGCGCGATGCCGGGTTTGTGAAATCCGAGCATTCCTTATGGCACCTGCTGTGGTGGATTCCCCTCGCCATCCTGAGCTCTGGTGCGGCCACGGGCGCCGTCAATGCACTCCTGGGCAGCGAACCAGCCGGCAATAACCTTTCCGCCGGCCTAAAGATCAGCCCCGCCGCCACCATCATGGTGGTACTCAGCACCGCGCTTGTCATTCCCCTCGTAGAAGAGGTGGCCTTTCGCCGCGTCCTATTGGATTGGCTGCAAAATTCCATGCCCACCTGGGCGGCAGCGCTTATCACCATCGCCGTCTTCGCCCTCGCACACGGCATCCCCGCAGTAATGCTCTACATCGCATTCTTTGGCACCTTCTTAGTGCTAGCGCGCCTCTGGTTCAAGACACTTACCGCTCCCCTGTGCATTCACATTGCAAATAACACGGTCGTGGCAATCACGGCCCTAGCGGGACTATCAGGCTAAGCAGTCCCTGCGCAGCGGGAGAAAAACGCTAGTTCAGTAGCCGAGGTGGAAACTACGTCCAGAATGCTTCAATGTACCCAGAAGTACGGAAAGGTTTCTACAGTATTTTATGGACACAACTTCTGGCACCATGGAGAGAGTGAAGAGCTCTAACCGCAAGAAGATCATTGAAAATTTGGGCAAACCCCGCATTGAGCCGTATCTAGAGGCTGCAAATGGAAATGAGAAGCATGCACTTGCTCTTTATCGTTGGGGCGTTGAGATGACTGCCTCCGTTCAAGAAACACTGGGTATTACCGAGGTTTTTCTTCGTAATTCCATTGATACACAATTGCAAAAGTGGAACAGCGAACAACTTGGACAACGCAGTACCAGTTGGCTCCTCGAGGCCCCAGCAAGGCCTTTACGTAGCCTAACGCAAGGCAAGAGGTTAGAAGCTAAAAGGCGGGCTCAGAAGTCAGCAGATCGTCGCCCTGCTAGTCATTTTCGGCATGGGCAGGCGATTACACACGATGATGTGCTTGCTCACACGATGTTCGGGATGTGGAAAGATATCCTCCCTAATCATGCACCTGGCGCAGATCCGGAAAAGACCGAAAATAAAAACCGCTTCACCTTATGGGAAGGGGCAGTAAAGGACGCTTTTCCTTTCGCAGATGATTTAAGTGGCGAAAAGACTTACTGGAGAGTTGCCCACCTGCACGATCTTCGGAATCGCGTCTCACACATGGACAGTCTGTTAAACGTAGATATTTTGGACGTTACCAAGGATGCCTTTACCCTAGCAGAAAGTATTAATTCTGCATTAGCCAGTTGGTTGACCAGTACTAGCACTGTTAGTGCAGTACACAAGAAACGACCGATATAAGAAAAGGCCAACAGGCGCTTTTCGTCCTGTTGACCTTTTCAACTCATGACAAGGGAACCTGTCCTTGCCTTCTCTGATCCTTAGCATACATGATTTGCATACCTGTGCCAAACCGACCATCGAAGTTGGTGAAACTCTAAACTATTCGGGGTAGTTTCGCTGAAATGCTAGCTAATTTGACCCCAGAACACTTTACTCCGCCGGGAGCACTTCAGGATCTGCAGCGAGACGACGAGTAATGGCTGCAGATTGAGAGGGCGTAGGGTATCTCGTAATTCGATATCTCGGGCTATAGCAAAAGCTATAGCTTTTGATTCTCATTCTCCTGGAGCTTTTTGTTCTTAGACTCCTGGTACCTTTTGGTTGCAAGATAAGTGCTGAAGGCGCCCATTAACGCGCACGCACCGGAGCTGATCAAAAGTCCCGTAGACGGATTAGATGTGGATATTGAGAAAATAAAAACCCCAACTCCAATGGTCAACGCAAACAAAGCTGCAATTAGTATTGATGATTCGCGCATATTTCCTCACAATCTTGGGACAGTATCTGTTTGCCCGTGACTGAACTACCCCGGATTTTATCCCTAGACATTTGCCTTGATTCCCAATTTATCCTAGGGAACGTTTCGAGGCTTTCAAGATAAAAACTAGCATTTTCAATCCAAGATCGACCTCAGTACCGCTATTCCAGTGGTTTCATCGGGACCAGCCCTGGAAAGCAAATTCCTCTTGGGGTTTAAAAGTCGTAGTAGAATAATAAGGGCCCCAACGAGTGCCAGATCGTTGAGCCCCTCGGGCCTAAAGACCTACGTGAAGGATCGCGCTAACGAACTTCACGGTAGCGGTCACAAAGTTGAGGACTCCGCTCACCAAGTTAAGGATTACGGTTCCTTTGGTGGCGGGGTCTTTTCCGTTGTAACTGGGGGATCGGTTTAACCCCAACAAAGAACTAACCCCAGAGCTTTACGCTGCTGGGGTTAGCTTTATGCGGGATTTACCGCGGATGAACGCGTTAGGAAGCTGCATCCTCCACGCGCTTCTTCAGGGCGCGGAACTGGTTCCACACTTCCTCGGGCACGCGGGAGCCCAGGAAGTTCAGGTACTCGGCGTTGTCTTGCATATCGCCTTCCCATTCCTTCGGGTCAACGGCGAGTGCGGCGCGAACGTCGTCGACATCGAAGTCAAGGCCTTGCAAGTCGATGTCCTCGGCGCGGGCGGTGCGTCCGACCACCGTGTCCTCGGCCTCTACGTTGCCTTCAATGCGGTCGATGATCCACTTGAGGACGCGGGAGTTCTCGCCGAAGCCCGGCCACAGGAAGCGGCCATCGTCGCCGCGGCGGAACCAGTTAACCAGGAAGACCTCTGGCATGCGGTCGCCGCCCTTTTTACCCATGTCAATCCAGTGCTGCAGGTAGTCACCGGCGTTGTAGCCCATGAACGGCAGCATGGCCATCGGGTCGTGGCGCAGCGCGCCAACTTCGCCCTCTGCGGCTGCGGTCTGGCCGGAGGACAGCAGTGCACCGATCATGGTGCCGTGGTCCCAGTCGAAGGACTGGGTAACCAGCGGAACCGTGGTCTTGCGGCGGCCGCCGAAGAGGATGGCATCAATCTTGACGCCCTTCCAGTCGTCGTATTCCGGCGCGGCGGTGGGGCACTGGGAAATCGGTACGCAGTAGCGGGAGTTCGGGTGGGCGGCCTTGGTGGACGATGCTGGTGTCCAGTCCTCACCGGTCCAGGAGATGAGGTGGTCTGGTGCCTCCTCGGTCATGTCCTCCCACCAGACATCGCCGTCATCGGTAAGCGCAACGTTGGTGAACAAGGTATTGCCCGGCTTCATGGTATCCATGGCAATCGGGTTGGAATCGTAGTTGGTGCCAGGGGCAACGCCGAAGAAACCGTTTTCCGGGTTCACGGCATAAAGGCCGTCCTCGCGCAGGTGCAGCCAGGCGATGTCATCGCCCACGACCTCAGCCTTCCAGCCAGGAATGGTGGGGGTGATCATGGCCAGGTTGGTCTTACCGCACTGGGATGGGAATGCGGCGGCGACGTGGTAGTTCTTGCCCTCTGGGTTCGTCAGCTTCAGGATGAGCATGTGCTCAGCCATCCAGCCTTCTTCCTTGGCCATGACGGACGCGATGCGCAGCGCGTAGCACTTCTTAGCCAAGATAGCGTTACCGCCGTAGCCGGAACCGTAGGACCAAATCTCCTTGGTCTCTGGGAACTGGGTGATGTACTTATTGTCGTTGCACGGCCAAGCAACGTCCTCTTCGCCTGGCTGTAGCGGGGCGCCGACGGAGTGGAGGGCGTGGACGAAATCGCCGTCCGTACCAATCTTGTCCAGCGCCTCTGCGCCCATGCGGGTCATGATGCGCATGGACAAGACCACATAAGCGGAATCGGTCAGCTGCACGCCGAGCTTGGGCTCTGGATCGCTGATCGGGCCCATGCAGAAAGGAACGACGTACATGGTCCGGCCCTTCATGGATCCACGGAAGGCCTCCGTCATTTCTTCCTTCATGGCCTTTGGCGGCGCCCAGTTATTGGTTGGGCCCGCGTCTTCTTCCTTCGAGGTGCAGATGAAGGTGCGGGATTCCACGCGGGCAACGTCCGCAGGGTTGGACCGCGCCAAGTAGGAATTCGGGCGCTTTTCCTCATTGAGCTTGATGAGGGTGCCTTTTTCTACTAGCTCCGCGGCGAGGCGGTCAGCCTCTTTCTGCGAGCCATCCACAAAAGCCACCTCGTCCGGCTGGAAAAGCTCAACGCTTTCATTAATCCAGTCGATCAGTTTTTGATTGTCTGTAGGCAGCTCTCCAACGAGGCCCTGAATGGTGGCGGTCATTAAAAATTCTCCTCTGGATAGGATGTGAAAATCGGGGCACATCACGGCCCAACTTTGCCTTCCGCCTCCAGATTAACCGGCAGAGCCAAAATATTGTTCACATTAAGTGTCATTTTTCCCACTCCGGTTATATCCACCGCCGTGAGCGGACGTTTACCAAGCGCACCACGAACAATTGTGATATTAGGCGTGATATCCTCCACACCATTTCGGGGGTAGGCAAGTTGCCCGTTCGCCCGTTCCGCGCCACAAGACACCACCCCCGTCAAAGCCTCCGGTTATCCCCCTCCCCCATACGGCGGGGAAAATACCCGGCGCGGCATATTGCTTGCCATGCCTGGACAGGGAAAAATAGGGCGCGATGTATAGCACGGATAATTCTCAAAACACCCCTGCCGGAGAAATGCCGCCGGGTCGCCCGCCGCAAACGGACTTCAATGCGGTCTTTGATAATGACCTGGACTACCCGCGCCTGGGCAATGTCACCTTCCGCCGCGGCACGCTCACGGACAACCAGCACCAGCTTTTTGAGCAATGCTGGCCCGAGCTGGGCCGCGTCTTAAGCGATGAGCTTATCGATGTCGATGAGTGGTTCGGCCGCACCGGCGCCAAGACCATCGTGGAGATCGGCTCCGGCACCGGTACCTCCACCGCGGCCATGGCGCCGCTGGAGCAGGACACCAATATCATCGCGGTGGAGCTCTATAAGCCTGGCTTGGCCAAGCTCATGGGGCAGGTGGAGCGCGAGGGAATCGATAATATCCGCATGATTCGTGGCGATGGCGTGGAGGTCATGGTGCGCATGATCGCCCCCGAATCCCTGGACGGCATCCGCGTCTTTTTCCCGGACCCCTGGCCCAAGGCGCGCCACCACAAGCGCCGCATCATCCAATCCGGCACGCTCAATCTCTTTGCCTCCCGGCTGAAGAAGGGCGGCGTCCTGCACGTTGCTACCGACCACGCCGGCTATGCCGAATGGATAGATGAGCTCGTGCACGTCGAGCCCAGCCTGGAGTACAAGGGCTGGCCGTGGCCGGATTGCCCGCAATTGGTGGACCGCCAGATCATCACCAAGTTTGAGGGCAAGGGCCTAGATAAAGAACACGTCATTACTGAATACCTGTGGGAGAAGAAGTAAATGAGCACCTATCTACTGGTGTGGGACGCACCCAATATGGATATGGGGCTCGGCTCCCTGCTCGGCGGGCGCCCCACCGCGGCACACCGCCCGCGTTTTGATGCCATCGGCCGGTGGCTGGTTTACCGCGCGGTGGACGTCGATGCGGATCCGCAGGCCGCGGTCTTTACCAATGTCTCCCCCGGCGGTGCCGATGTGATTCGCCCATGGGTAGAGGCCATCCGCAATGTGGGCTTTGGAGTCTTTGCCAAGCCGAAGATCCACGAAGATGATGACGTGGATCCGGATATGATCGACCACATTGAAAAACTGCGCGATGATCTCGCCGGCGTCGTGGTGGCCTCTGCCGATGGCCAGAACTTTCAGCCCTTGTTAGAAGAGCTCATTGATGAGGGCCTTCCCGTTACCGTCCTGGGTTTCCACGAACACGCCTCCTGGGCCGTGGGCCACCCCGAGATCGAGTTCGTTGACCTAGAAGATATTGACGGCGTCTTCCGCGAGCCGCTGCCGCGCGTCAACCTGGATAACCTGCCTGAAGGTGGTGCATGGCTCCAGCCATTCCGCCCGCTGGCTGCGCTACTGAATAATAGCTAGGAGGCTTACCCCACATGTTTGAAAAATGGGGACGATTTTCCTACGCACACCGCAAGGTCATTCCCATCGTCATCCTCGGTGCCATCCTTGCCCTCTTCGTAGGCTTTGGAACCCAGCTCGAGGAACGCATGAGCCAGGAGGGCTGGGAGGACCCGAATGCGGCATCGACAAGCGCGGCGCAAATCGAACAAGAAACGTTCGGCCGCGATAATTCCGGCGACGTGATTTTGCTCTTTAGCTCGCCCGATGAGAATTTCGATGCCGCCAAGGAGCACTTGGCGCAGCTCAAAGAGGATTACCCAGATCAGATTGACTCTGTCACCAGCTATTTCGATAGTAAGAACCCCAACCTGGTCAACGATGATCACTCGCTGGCCTTTGCCGCTATTGGGCTCAAGGGCGATGATGAACAAACCCTGAAGGATTTCCGCGCCATCGAGGGCGCGCTGACGGATACCTCCGCGCCGGTCAAGGTTGCCGGCGCTACGGCCGTGGCGGACGCCCTCGATGAAGGCATGGCAGAAGATATTGCGCGCGCGGAAAAGGCCGCGCTCCCGCTCGTTGGCCTGCTGCTTCTGGTGGTCTTTGGTTCCGTAGTAGCGGCGTTCATGCCGCTTATCGTCGGTGGCCTATCCATCCTGGGTTCGCTGGGCATTTTGGCCATCCTGGCCGGTTTCCTGCAGGTCAACGTCTTTGCCCAGGCAGTGGTCACGCTGCTGGGGCTGGGCCTGGCCATCGATTACGGCCTATTTATGGTCTCCCGCTTCCGCGAGGAACTGGACAAGGGAAGCTCCACCAAGGATGCCGTGTCCACCACCACCGCCACCGCCGGGCAGACCGTCGTCTTTTCCGCGGCGATGGTCGCCGTCGCGCTCTCCGGGCTCTTCCTCTTCCCCCAGGCCTTCTTGAAGTCCGTTGCCTATGGCTCGATTTCCGCCGTCGGCCTGGCGGCCCTGCTGTCCGTCACCGTCTTGCCGGCCCTGTTTGGCATGCTCGGGCCCAAGATCGACCTGTGGTCGGTGCGCCGCACCTCCCGCACGGCCCGCACCATTCAGGACACCTGGTGGTACAAGCTGCCGCGCTGGGCCATGCGCCGCGCCAAAGGCCTGACCCTGGCCATCTGCGGCCTCCTCATCGCGCTCGCACTGCCGATCATGAGCATCACCTTCGGCGGTATCAACGAGACCTACCTGCCGCCCAACCATGACACCCGCGTGGCGCAGGATACCTTCAACGACGAGTTCCCAGCTTTCCGCACCGAGCCGGTCAAGCTCGTGGTGGAAGGCGCCACCAATGAGCAGCTTGTCGATGTCGTCATGCAAGTCCGCGGCCTCAACGGCCTTACCGAGCCCATGGGGCCATCCACCGCCACCAAGGACGGGACCACGGTCCTTTCGGCCGGCATTAAGGACCGCGAAGACTACGCACGGATCGTCCACGAACTCGAGGATGTTAAAGCGCCCGAGGGCGTCAACCTGTATGTCGGCGGCACTCCAGCCATGGAGGTGGAATCGCTCGATGCACTCTTCCACAAGCTGCCGTGGATGGCGCTGTACGTCGTCCTCGCCACCTTCATCCTCATGGCATTAGTCTTTGGCTCTTTCGTGCTGCCAATTAAGGCCATTGTCATGACGCTTCTGACCCTGGGTGCCACCCTGGGCATCCTGACGCTCATGTTCGTCATCGGCGTGGGCTCTGGCGCGCTGAACTTCTCGCCCGGCCCGCTCATGAGCCCCATTCTGGTGCTCATCATCGCCATCATCTATGGCCTGTCCACCGACTACGAGGTCTTTTTGGTCTCCCGCATGGTGGAGGCGCGGCGGCGCGGCGATTCCACGGACGAGGCCATCGCTGCAGGCACCGCGCATACCGGCGGCATCATCACGGCTGCGGCCCTGATCATGATCGTGGTGGCGGGGGCGTTCGGCTTCTCCGATATCGTGATGATGAAATACATCGCGTACGGCATGATTTTTGCGCTGCTTATCGATGCCACAATTGTCCGCATGCTCCTCGTCCCCGCCGTTATGCACCTACTGCGCGAAGATAACTGGTGGGCGCCTAGCTGGCTGCATCACATGACCACTAGGCTTTCTGGTGGTTCCACCCGCCGTGGGAAGACCATTCCCTTCAGTGAATTAAAGCGGCGCCTTGAAGGAGATAAATAATTGAAAAATTGGCTGCAAGTTATCGCCTCGCTCATAGTCCTGGCCATCCTCATCTATGTCTTCCGCGATGAGCTGGACTTTTTGAGCGAAGGCTTCTCACGGCTCTCCCACGCCGAACCGGGGCCGGTAACCCTCGTGGTCGTTGCCTCTATTATTTCCGTCGTGGCGATGGGCGAGGTCATGCGCCTGCTCATCCGCGCCGGTGGGGTGGAGGTTGAGGCCACGGAAACCGCCGCCCTTACCTTTGCATCCAATTCCTGGTCCACCACCATGCCCGCCGGCCCCGCCTTTTCTGCCATTTTGACCTTCCACGTGCAGCGCACCTGGGGCGCCTCGGTGGTCCTGTGCGGTTGGTTCTTCGTGCTGTCATCGGCCATTTCCACCTTGTGGCTGGTGCTTATTGGGCTTGGCGGCGTGCTCTTCCTTAACGCCGATATGGCCCTGTGGTCCCTCATCGGCACGTTGGCGGTAATGCTGGCGCTCTCCGGCGGGCTCTTCTGGCTAAGCAACAACCCCGAAACGCTGGAGCGCTGGGTAAAAAAGCAGCGGCTGGTAAAAGGCTCGAAGCGCGAAGCCCTGCTCGAGCACGTGGAAAGCCTCAAGGAAGTGCACCTCACCCGCCGGCAATTCGCCTGGGCATCGTTCTACTCCTTGGCCAACCGGTTAATCGACATGGTCGCGCTCTGGGGCTGCGTATGGGCCGTAACCGGCCAGATGCCCACGACCGATTCGGCCGATAACACCACCACCATCGCCGGCGTCGCGCTGGCTTATCTCACTGCCAAGCTGGCCGGCTCCGCTCAAGTCACCCCGGCGGGTCTCGGCACAGTGGAAGCAGCGATAATCGCCACGCTCGTGGCCACGGGCATGACCGCGGTCGATGCCACCAGCACGGCGATCATCTACCGCCTTATCTCTTTTGCCTTCATCACCGCTATTGGCTGGGTCATTTATTTCTGGCACTATGCCCGCAAGGGCATTACCTACGCCGCGCTATCCCGTAAAGAAAAAGAAAAGGAAACCGTATGACTTCCACGCGTATTGCTCCACTCATTGACATCATCGCCTTGATGATTTTTGCCATCGCCGCTCGCCTCGCCCACGGTGGCCTGAGCTTTTCCGGCTGGGTCGATGCCTTCTGGCCCTGGGCGGTAGGCGCACTCATCGGCTGGGCCATCATCCTCGCCACCAAGGTCCAGGGCAAGTGGAAAGAGGGCGTTGTAGTCTGGCTGTCTGCCATCATCGGCGGCATGGCGCTGTGGATCATGGTCAATGGCCGCCTGCCCCACTGGAGCTTCCTCATCGTTGCGACCGTGATGTCCGCCCTGTTCTTCTTTGGCTGGCGGCTATTTGCCCGCAAGTAGCAGATCGTAAAAAGCGACTTACCCTAGAACGCGCATCAGTCAAATCAATTCAGCAAATTTTTGACTTCAAGCCGTCAACCCTACCCCTTATGGGGGTAATCAGCTCGAAATAGCAGTTACAACTAATAGTACGGGAAAAGCTTTTAGTGAATAATTGCCCGTATCCGAGTACAGAACTTCAAAATCGGATACCACTCAATTATCCCCACAAGAAGTTGAAAGGTTCCCGTAGTGAAAGCTGCAACACGTAATTATCTAGCGCTTGTGGCTTCAGGGGTTCTCATGACTGCCGCTTCCCCTGTCGCCGGCGCTATCGATTCCGCCGAATCGGCTCCACCAGTTGAAGAGCATTCAGAACTTCCAGAATCCTCTTTTATTGACGAGGCACTTAAAGGCGCAGGATCCGCTGAAGATTCACAAGAGGCGAAATCAATGGCCGAAGAAGCCTCCAAACTCCCTCCCCTTTCATCAGGGCTCTTGGGCCCAGGTGACCATATCGGAGATCAATACACCGCTTTCTACCACGATCCAGTAGAACTCGACTCCTCGGAGCCTGGACAGCTCTTCCGATCAGAATCTGTGCGCAACCCCAAAAATCCACTTGGCATCAGCAACGTCGGCCCTTATAAGGCAGACCGCATACTCTATTCTTCCACCAACCGTTCTGGAGAAAAGATCCAAGTAAGCGGGATGGTCATTGAGCCTAAAACCGAGTGGGGCGGAGAAGGCCCACGCCCTGTCGTGGCATTTGCACCGGGTACTCAAGGATTAGCGGACCGTTGTGCCGCCTCCCGTAAAATTGCAGACGGGGTTGGAGACTACGAGCAGTTCTATTTCCATCAGTACCTTAAGAAGGGCTATGCTGTAGTACTCACCGACTACGAGGGCCTTGGCACCCCTGGCATGCACACGTACATGGATCGCGCATCCCAAGGCCATACAGTCCTCGACAGTATTCGAGCTGCGCAGCAACTAGAAGGCTGGGACATTAACGAAACCAACCCAGTATTTATCAATGGCTACTCCCAAGGCGGTGGAGCTGCTGCCGCTGCTGCCGAGCTATATGATGACTATGCTCCGGAGCTCAACATCAAGCTTGCGACTATCGGTGCTGCGCCAACAGACCTTACGCTGTTGCCTTCTACCCTCGACGGCTCCTTGTATTTCCTCTTCGAGTCGTATGCCCTTCTAGGGCTAAGCAACTCCTATGGCGAGGATCTGTACTCGCATCTCAATGACCGGGGCGCAAGAAAGCTACAGGATGCGACGAATACTTGTACTATGGGGCTCCTTAAGACCGCCGGCACTACCGTTGAGCGGATCAGCAACGATGGCAGAACCGTGCAAGACTTCATTGACAGTGAGCCTTTCAAATCGATGCTGGCAGAGCAGCATATTGGCTACGCTGCTCCCGCGATTCCAGTCGTCATTACGCATGGCCGCGGTGATGACGTGATTCCGTACTCTACTGCTGAACAGCTCGTAAATGAATGGACTGAGCGCGGCGCCGATGTCACTTTCATCCCAAATAACGCCCACACTCACCCGACCGGCACTATTCCGCACATCATCGAATCAGTAAAAGCTATTGACGCTGCGCTACAGCACGAGGAGGGAAGCCAGTAAATACTGCTCCCTTACGCCATGAAAAGGCTCCGATGGGGTTGCCCGTTAAGTGAAAAAGCTTTCCTTTCCGATCTCGTGGGGTAACCATGAAATAGTTGAACTCGGTCTTTCTTCTCTAGCATGAAACTAGGCGCACTAGCGGCCATAGGTCGCGATCAGGGGCGTGAACACCTGTGAGCAGATAGCAGGGCGCTTTTGTCCGGCAATGCGCCGGCGCATTCGCGTATCAGTATGAGCAACAGAACGCGCTCAAAACGTTAGGGCGTGCACATGCAAACGAGCACTAGGACGTGGCAATCACACGGGGCAAGGAGGTCGCGGGCGCGACTTCCGCGGCAGCACCAAACCTATAACTACTCGTAGTGGATTAATCGTCGCATCCTGTTTTCAAAAACTCATCGCACTTGTTTGCTCACACCGAGAGTTTCATTGGCTAGCGACCTACTGTGGATGCTCTTCGCTATAGCGCAGCAAGGTTTCCGCAACAATCTGGGCTCCAAGTAAAGCTTCGTCACGCAGCTGTGCTTCGGAGTACTCAACGCCTTTGATGATTCGATGCTCAGCGTGGATAACACTCGCAGTCTGCTGGTCTGCACGGAAAACAACCGGCCACAGCGCACGATTATTAAAGTCGCTGATCCAATTAAGATCCGCTGCTTCGGACTGACGAGCCTGGATCATCCCACCAATACCAATGTTCGTGTCCTGATCAACGATGTAGACAGGAACCCCATTGACCTGAGTCAGCAATCCACCAGTCGACAGCTGCGAGCAGCTAAGCCCCTGAGTAGAAAGTGCCTCCCCAATAGATTCGACGGATGCTTCACGCAATGCTGGCTGCTTCTTTCCAAACAATCCCATGGTCTTACTCCGCCCCTTCAAAAAGTTCTTCGATCGTTCCCAGCGCATCGAACCCAACCTGCAGGCTAGCGTCGATGAGCGCATCCAGCTGAAATTGGGACACGCCTTGGGTGAAGTTGAAGTGATTGCGGAATACAATCGTCCGGCGTCCCTCGATGAGGTTAGGAACCACTTTGCCGAAAGCCAGGTTGTCATTCGTCGCATTAATAGCGTTCATTGCCACCAGCTTCTTATCCGACGGGATTGCTCCAAAAGACTCAATGCGAACAGTGAAATACTCACCCTCGGGAACGAAGATGGCAACACCTTGCGGAAATTGGGAGCCCCACTCGCCGTTTTCCTCTCCCGCAGAAATCTGCAACGTATTCAGAGACTTGACGAGCATGGGAGTAGAGAAAGTGGTGATGTCTTTATATGAACTCATTTTGCTCCTACTTTACAAGAGGTTCTCTAAAGGGAGATCCTTATTGATCCAGATTCTTTCCTTAGCACGCTCATTTAAGTCCTCATAGTAGCTTAAGAAATCTCCGATGGACTGCGCTTTTGCATCTGTAGCTTCTTTTGCTCCAGCCCATACAATTTTGTCCGGTTCGGAAAAATCTGCTTTAAGGATCGGATAGTCGCCGGCTAATGTATCGAAAACAATCGAATCAGCGATTTCGTCGTATAAATAAGGTGACCATGTATAGCGTTGGTAGCCTGCCTCATATCCTACGATTGCCGTCTGTTTTAGGGCTTTAACACGGAGGATAAGGGCGATCTCGAAATGAGAAGGACATTGCACTATAAATAATGGAGCTATATCTGTCTTGTTTTTATAGCTGTTTTCTTCAGCTATCCATTTGTTTAGTGCCACCGACAGCTTTATTGCTAATCGGCCAATATCGATTTGTTCGATATCTATCCACATAGATCTTCCATTCCGCACTTCAGAATTTGGGCCTGACCCCGGAAAGTAAACGCATTGTTCTCTTAGACGGCCACACCATCGCGTGTGAACTGTTCCCAGTACGTAGCATGGTCGTAGATTACAATTGTGCCAGCCCGACCGGGCCAGGTATCAGGTAGCCACCAAACAGAGTTCATCTCCGAGGGCAGGAGAGCCCGGAATCCACGCCAAACAACGCAGAAATAAACGATGCCAAAGCGTTACGCCAGGTTGACGACAAGGCTTAGCGTCCGGCAGACGATTTTACTCGCCGGTTATTCCTGATGCCTGTTTTTGATGCGATTGACCAGTACTGCTCCAACTATGGTGAGCAGTATGAGGATGAGAAACCCGAGGATCGACTTGTTTGCGATGCCGACATAACCTGAAATTGCCAGCCCAAATAGTGCAACGACAATCGCATTAGGAGATATTTTATGCCTGTTCATTAGGCCTCTTTCACACTTGATCGTTAAATGGGCCTGACCACCGACAAAACGACTGAATCCGGAAATCCGGCGGCGTACCGACATTGTAGGGCTCTTCCTTAGCCGCAGGTCTGTGATCCGCGCGGTCGGCTCTATTCTAGCCGAACAACATGATGATTGGATCCAGCAAAAGCGCTACATGTCTGTCCTCGATTCAGAAAGAACAGATACACCACTTCTACGGACTTGACCATCCCCGCCACAAACAGAGTATCGAGGATGATTTTTACTCATCCTTTCATCGTGATCCGAACCGGCTAGCACAGCAGGAAGTTGTGTACGGTATTTCCCAGTCAAAGACCGGTTATCACCGTAGAAGAGTGAAAAGGGCTAGTACCACTAGCCCAGACCCACTAACGAGCCAACCTCAACCACGCATCCTGCCGTCTAGCCTCGGAGCCTTAAATCTGTGCGAACGTTCTCAGCTTAGAACGGCAGCTTGAATGGCACGCCTGCTGCGATCTGGTTGTAGGCCCAGTAAATGTAGCCGATGATTTCACCAATCAGGTCGAATGCGCTGGACAAAGCAAACAAGGTTTTCTCCTTCAACTGTCACGAAACTCTTATTTGGGTATCGTAACGCCATAGCACCGCGTTACATCGGTGCAATATTGTGCTTTTTGGGCAGGTCATGCGCAGACTTTGTGGCCAATTGCCGCAGCGCCTGGCGCAGGGCAATGCGCGATTGATTCGGTTGAATCATGGCATCCAAGTAGCCGCGTTCCGCTGCCACGTAGGGTGCCGTCATGGTCTCATCGTAGAAGTCCATGAACATCTTCTTGGTCATCTCGCGCTGCTCTGGGGTCTCGGCGGCCTCGAGCTGCTTGCCCGCAATCATCACGACTGCTGCGGCCGCACCCATGACGGCGATCTGCGCGGTAGGCCACGCCAAGTTAATATCGCCGCTCAAGTTCTTCGACCCCATGACGGCATAGGCGCCGCCGTAGGCCTTGCGCACGATGAGCGAGACCTTCGGCACGGTCGCTTCCACGACGGCGAAGGCGAATTTCGCACCGCGGTGAATCAGACCCACCTTCTCCTGCTCCACGCCCGGTAGGTAGCCCGGCGTATCGACGACGAAGACGAGCGGGACATTGTAGGCATCGCAGATGCGAATGAAGCGCGCGCCCTTATCGGCGGCATCGGCATCGATGCAGCCGGCCAAGTGCATGGGGTTATTGGCCACAAAGGCCACCGTTTTGCCGTCGATGCGGCCAAAGGCGGTGATCATATTCGGCGCGAAGTTTTCTTGGATTTCGATGAGCTCATCGTCATCGCCAAGCTGGGTGAGCAATTCCATCATGTCGTAGCCGGCGTTGGTGTCATCCGGCATGAAGGAATTCAGATCCTCGTCCTCGGTGATTTCGGCATCAGAAGGCGCGGGAAAGGTCGGCGACTCATCAAAGCAGGTCAGCGGCAGGTGATCCAAAATATCGCGCACCATGTCAAAGGCGTCTTCCTCAGAATCCACCACGGCGGAGACGTTGCCGTTGAGCTCCTGCTGGCGGGCGCCGCCCAACTCAGCGGAGGTGACGTCTTCACCGGTAACCTCACGGATGACATTGGGGCCGGTGACATACATTTCCGCTTCCTCATCCACGGCGATGACAAAGTCAGTGGTCACCGGCGCGTAGACCGCGCCGCCGGCGGATTTACCCATCATGATGGAAATCTGCGGGCTGCGGCCTGATAGCGGCAGCTGGCGGCGGGCGATTTCGGAGTACATCGCCAGCGAGGTCACGGCGTCTTGAATGCGGGCACCACCGGAATCTTGGATACCGATGACCGGGCAGCCAATCTTGATGGCCATATCCATGATCTCAGTGACCTTCTTACCAAAAGTCACACCCACGGAGCCGCCGTAGACCGTCTTATCGTGGGCATAGATGCACACGGGCCGGCCGGATACGCGGCCATAGCCCGTGACCACGCCATCGGAATAGATGGCCTCCGGGTCACCCGGGGTCTTGCCCAAGGAGCCGGTTTCGACGAAGGAACCTTCATCCAAGAGCTCGTTGATGCGCTGGCGAGGGGTGGTACGGCCTGCCTCGTCGCGGCGTGTGCGGGAACGCTCGCTGCCTGGATCTTGCGCCTCTTCTAGGCGCTTGCGCAGGTCAGCGAGCTTCTCAGCGGTTGTTTGCTTGGCCGCCACGTATCTTCTCCTCGATCCAATCGTTCATATGCTTGCCCACGGTGCCAATGGCTGGCTCGTCCGGCACTGCCAAGTGATCGCCGGGCAGCTGCACAATATCTAGATCCTTAACGATAACGCCCCAGCCGCCATCCGGATCAACCTCAGCGTAGCGCGGCTCCAGCTCGATCGCACCGTCATGCATCCGCTCGGAGCGGAAAAGCAGCACGGGGACGCTGACATCGGCCCAGCGGTGGAAATCGATCTTGGCCAGAATCTGGTTATCCACGAAGGACGCCCGCTGGTGCTCCAAGACGCCGGCGGATAGGCCGTGTTCGGAGGCATCCGTCGTGGCCAAGAATTCCGCCAGCATGGTCATCAGGGCATCCTCGCCCATGGTTTCCAGCATCTCGTACGGAGGCTCGAAGTCCAGGCCATAGGTCTTCTTGGCAAAGGCGGCGTAGCGCTCCCACCGGGCGCGGGTTTCTTCCGGCGTATCCGGTGCCGGGTGGGAAGGCTGCGTGGTATCGAGCAAGGCGATGAACGCGACCTCGGCGCTCTCCTCCCCGCGCTTGCTGCGCTCTGCCAGCTGGTAGGCCACCTCATAGGCCAAGGCGCCGCCAAAGGACCAACCGCCTAGGACGACCTTGCGGCCGCGCGCATAGCGGACGATGTCCTCGATATAGGCGGCGGCTCGCTCTTCTAAGGAGCCTTCAATCCTTTCGACGCCGTAGACGGCGACATCCGCTGGCAACCGGCGGGTCAGTGGCTGATAGACCACCGTGGTTCCACCGGCCGGGTGGAACATGAATACGGCTGGCCCATCGGCCTCGCGCAGGACGCGAATATTTCCCTCCACCTCGGTCTCAAGGCCCTCACGGACCAGATCAGCCAAGGTTTCCAGCGCCTCAGCGTCGAGGACCTGCTGCGCGGTGACGTCGATGTGGGCGCGCTCGCGCAAGCGCTTGGCAATCTGCGCGGCCACCTCCTCAGAGATTTCCGGAAGCGGCGAGGTCACGCCCGCCGGGGCCTTGCCGGTAATGCTTGCCCATGTGCCAAAGACCATGCGCTCAGAGGCATCGCGAGGGGCAACGCCCACACCTTGCTCGGAGGCCTCCACAGTCTCGTCTGCTGCGGACGCGGGCTCTGTAGCTGTCGGTGCAACGTCGGCGCTAGCGTCACTGTTATCTATGCGGCCGCCGGCAACGGCCTCCTCGACCATGGTGATGACGTCTGCTAAGGAGGCATCGCGAAGCGCCTGCACCTGCAGCGGTGGAATCTGAAAGTCATTTTCCACGCGGTTTTTAATGCGCATGCCCATCAGGGAATCCAATCCCAGGTCAATCAGCGGCAGCTCGCGCGGCAGATCCGAGACGTCATAGCCCATGGATTCGGACACGATAAGCGCCAGGCGGTCCTCGACGGTCTCTTGGCGCGGATCCCAGCGCACCGCGTCTACATCCGCGTCATCGGCAGTCGGCTCCGGGGCGGCGCTGCCCTCTGGCACCGCTGCAACCCCAGGGATCGCACCCGCGCCCAAGTCCAGGCCGGAGGCAAAACCTTCCGCCAAGAGCTCCGTCCTGGTGTCCTGCACGCTATAGACGGCGATGGACATGCCGCCGATGGACGTGGTGACGACGGTGGTAATTTCCCCGTACGGCGGGAGATCGCGGTGTTCCTCCGCGGCCACGATATGTGCCCCAGGCTGCACTGCTTCTGCGGCGGCCTCCACGATAGCCAGCGCGGACGGGGCTTGGTCGGCGTTGGTGGAAAAGGCCACCTTGCCCTCCGGCAGGTTCACGCGGGTACCGGGCAGGCCGGAGACCCCAGCCGAGGGCCGCGCATTGGTCCAGAAGCGCTGGCGGTTGAACTGGGTATACGGCGCTTCCGTCTGCGCGCCCGAGCCCACTACGGCGGCGAAATTCACCGGGGTTCCGGTTACGTAGAGCTTGCTCAATAGATCCAACAAGGACTCGGTGGGATCCACCTTGCGCTTTAGGCTATACAGCAATTGCGCATCGGCCTTGCCCACGGCAAACGCGGTAGACATAAGCCCCATGAGCGCCACCGGGTTCGGCGAAATCTCCACCAGCTGGGTGTGGCCTGCGGCAAAGGCCTGTTCCGTAGCGTCCTGCAGATACACAGGGTAGCGGGTCATGCGCAGCCAGTAATCCTCATCGTGGACGGTGGCGCCGGGGCGGTAGACCTCACCCTTATCCACGGAGGAAAAGAGCGTCGTATGCAGCGGGCGGGCTTCCATACCGGCGATGGCTGCTTCGAGCTCGCCCAAGATCGGATCGACGGCGGAGGTATGCCCCGCCGCCTTCACGTTGAGGGCGCGGGCGAATTTTCCTTCCCCATCGAGTTTTTCCACCAGGTCCAGTACCGCCTGGCGCGGCCCACCCACGGTGGTCATGCCGGGGCCGGTATAGACGGCTGGTTCGATGGATGCATCGAGGGCAGCGATGTCTTCGGCGGACAGTTCAACTACTGCCATGGCGCCTTGGTCGGCCTCGCTTAGCGATGCCTCTCCCTCGCCCATCAAGCGCGCGCGGTGGCAGGCGATGGTCATCGCGTCCCGCGCGGAAATGCCACCCGCGGCATAGGCCGCGGCGATCTCACCCATGGACATGCCCATAACGCCCGCCGGGCGCACGCCGAAGGAGGCCAATAGATCCGTTAGCGCGATCTGGATGGCGGTGATGGCAACCTGCGCGGTTTCCGTGTCATAGGTTTGGGAATCGTCCTCAACAATGTCCAGGATCGACCAGCCAGATTCGAAATCAACGACCTCGTCGAGTTCTTTGAGCCGCGCACTAAACAGCGGCGACAGGGCAATCATGTCCTTCGCCATCTTGCGGTGTTGGGAGCCGAAGCCGGAATACACGAAGACCGGTCCCTGCACCTGCGGGGAATCCGCCGCGGCGATGCCTACAGACACCTTGCCCTCGGCCACCTGGCGCAGGCGCTTAATGGCCTCTTCAATGGAGCTGGCCATGACGACGGCGCGCGAGCGCGCGTGGTTGCGGCGCGCGACCGTGCGCGCTACATCGGCCAAGTCTGGCTGTTCTGCCTCTAAGAAATCCGCGAGCAGCCCCGCCGCACGCGCGCGGCGAGAAGGCAAGAGGCCGGAGACAGGCAACGCCACCGTGCCGGTGGATAGCTGCGGCTCGCTGGTACGCGGGGTGCCCGGGTAATCCGTCAAGACGACGTGGGCATTCGTGCCGCCAAAGCCAAAGCCCGACACGCCGGCCACCTTTTTCCCGGAGTATTCCGGCCACTCGCGCGGGTCTTCAACGACCTCGAGGCGCTCGGCCACGAAATCGATATAGCGGTTCGGGCCAGCGTAATTGATATTCGCGGGAATAATATCGTGCCGCATGGCCTCGATGACCTTGATGAGGCCCACGACGCCCGCGGCGGATTCGGAGTGGCCGATATTGGTCTTGGCAGAGCCCAAGAGCACGGGCGATTCAATGCCGCGCCCAGCGCCCAGCACGCGGCCGAGCGCGCTGGCCTCGATGGGATCGCCCAAGATGGTGCCCGTACCGTGGGCCTCCACATAATCCACGTCCTCGGGCGCCACGCCCGCATCCGCGTAGGCGCGGCGCAGCACGTCTTCTTGCGCTTCTGGATTGGGTGCGGTCAGGCCATTCGAGTGGCCATCAGAATTGACGGCAGAGCCCTTGAGGACGGCTAGGATTTCATCGCCATCGGCCTCCGCGTCCTCTAGGCGCTTGAGCACCAGCACACCGGCGGCATCGGCACGCACGATGCCATCGGCGTCATCGGAAAAAGCATGAATGGCGCTGGTAGGAGAGGTGACACCCAATTCCGAAAAGGCGGTGGAGGCGTGCGGAGCGGCCAAGATATTCACGCCACCTGCCAGCGCTACATCGGCGGCGCCGGTGCGCAGATCCTTGATGGCATGGTCGACCGCAACCAAGGAAGACGAGCAGGCCGTGTCCACATTGATAGACGGGCCGCGGAAGTCCAGGGCATAAGAAATGCGGTTGGCAACAATTGCCGAGGAATTACCCGTAAGCGCATAAGGGTGCATCTCCGTGGGATCGGCCGTAATCAGCATGCCGTAATCATTATTGGTTGAGCCCATGTACACGCCCGTGTGCGTGCCGCGCAGCTCATTGGCAGGAAGACCAGCGTTCTCCAGCGCGTGCCATACCAACTCGAGCAGGATGCGCTGCTGCGGATCCATGTTCGCGGCCTCCAACGGCGATAGGCCGAAGAACTCCGCATCAAAGGATGCAACATCGTCGATATAACCGCCATCGGTATTTTGCTGCGCGATCTTCTCGCTCATTACCGGATCGGCGCTGTATTCAGACCACCGCCCCACCGGCAGCGGACCAGTACCCGCGCGCGATTCCGCGAGCATGGTCCAAAATTCCGGCACGTCTTTGGCACCTGGGAAACGACCGGACAAGCCGATAACCGCAATATCAGTACCCTGCGCAGCGCGAGTCGAGCGCTGCACGCGCGGGGCATCGTCGCGCCGCCCCGCGGGCTCAGTGAGCAGGCGATTGGCTAGGAGCTCAATCGTGGGGTACTCATACGCCACCGTGGCATCGAGCCGCGTGCCTAAGAGATTTTCTAATTCACCCGATAGCACTACGGCATCTCGTGAGGAAAGACCATAATTTTCCAGTGGGGTGGAATCTAAAATCTCTGTAGCGGCAACGCCCGTGGCCTGGGATACCCAGTCACGCAGCCATGCACGAAGTTGCTCGATGGTCATAAACCGTCTTTCCTAGTGGGGTTAATAGAACGACAAATACCTATATCGCTCTATTTTGTCACCTTGTTAACTTAACGTCCGAATCCGGCTTTAAGCTTGGTAGTCCTTTTTTGCCACGCGGCGGGCAATCTTATGCGAGGAGGTGCGCTTAATTTCTCCCGGCGCCTTCCACACGATATCGCTCGGGGTAATGCCGTGATTCTTCGTCACGGCCGTGCGAATCGCCTCACCGGCGGCGGCGTCGCCAGATGGATCCGCGTCATCGGCGCGCTCCACCAAGAGCACCAAGGACTCTGAGCTCTCACCCTCCACGGCAAAGGCGGCGATGGAATCTGGGCGCACGTGCGCGGATGCGTCCTGCACGGTGCCTTCAATATCTTGCGGGTAGTGATTGCGCCCGGCAACGACGATGAGATCCTTAAGCCGCCCGGTGATATACAGTTCGCCCTCGATGATGGTGGCGAGATCGCCGGTGGCCATCCACCAATCATCCTCCGGCAAGCCATCCTGGATGCGCTCGCCCAGGGTATTGCGGAAGGTAGTTGCGGTTTCTTCTGGGCGGTTGAGATAGCCCGTTGCCATATTTTGCCCATGCACCCAGATTTCACCAATGGTGCCCTCTGGGACCTCGGCCTTGGTTTCAGGATCCACGATGGCTAGGTGCTGGAACGAGACGCCCTGGCCATTAGAGGCGAAGGCAACCGTTGCCGCAGACTTTTCTTCAATAACCGCCTTACCGTCCGCCAATTTCTCGCGGTTGAAGTGGGAGATGATCGGGCGCTTGTCACCCTGTGCGGTAGAAACGATGAGGGTGGCTTCCGCCAAACCATAGGAAGGGCGCAGCACGGAGCGCTCGACGCTGAAGGTGTCCAGGAATTTCTGCACCGCCGGTTCCGTCACCGGCTCAGAACCAATGAGGATGCCATCGACGTTGGAGAAATCCGCGTCCTTGCCGTAGCGCGCGGCCAATTCCAGGGCGAAATTGGGCACGGCGGTATAGGTCTTCTTATCCTCACCCGGCTGGCGGCTGATGCGCTCAACCCACCGGTTGGGGTGCTGGATAAAATCGCGCGGAGTCATCAAATCCAATTCGATGCCCAGAATCGTGGTAAATAGCGCCAAGATGATGCCCATATCATGGTGCATCGGCAGCCACGAGACCACGCGCGGCGGAAACTGCATGTTGATCGCGCGGAAGATCTGCAGCACATTGACCAGGATCGCGCGGTTGCTCAGCTCCACGCCGGCAGGGGTGCGCGTTGAGCCAGAGGTGTACTGCAAGAAGGCGGTGGACTCCACGCCCTCGCTTGCAACCGGCTTCCACGACGCCGCCAAGGAATCTGGCAGCGCATTGATGGAGATGACGCGCGGGCGCTCGCGCTCGGTGGAGAAATAGGTGCGCACCGCCGCGGCCGATACGCGGTTGGTCAACACAACGGTGGGCTCACAGTCAGCAAAGACCGCTTTGAGGTGATCCGCGTGCCCCGGCTCATTCGGATCATAGAGCGGAATCGGGGTCATGCCTGCATACATCGCACCCAAGAAACCAAAGAGGTACTCCGGGGAGTTGCCCGCCAGGATGGCCACGCGGGTGCCGGGTTCTGCAACCTGTTGCAGGCGTGCTGCCACCACTTTGATCCGCGTATTGATCTCTTGGCGGTTGAGCTCGCGGGAAGTGTCTCCCTCATCGTAGATCCACTGGCGGATTACAACCTGCGAGGTATCCGTCTCTGCTTGGTAGAGGTTCTCCGCCAGGCCCGCCAAGGTGAGCTCTGCCGGGAGGGCGATATTGCCCTCGGCGTCAAAGAACTTCCCCATGAGTTGCTGTATATCCATCGATTCTCCTTTGGTAAATGGTTTTGTCTTAAAAAATATCGATGTGTTAGCGCCTCATGTTACACGGCGTCGATGACCCGGTGGGCCCAGTCCACGACCCACTGGTTCGCAGTAGTCCCATCAATCACGCCGTCATTGCTGGCGTACTGCGCGTGCACCCCATTGGCCCCGATCAAATCCTTGGCGCGTTCCAAACCATTGCCCACGCCGGTGGGCGCATCGCACACGGAGTCATCCGGGGCACAAATCTGGAAGGTCCTATCCGCGAGTTCACCGAAGCCGTGCGGGCGCGCACCGCGCATGGTAGCTCCGGGCACGATGGGTTGGACGAGCCCGGAGACGGGCTCCAAGGCAATTTCGGCACCGATTCCGCCGAGCGCGTGGCCTGGATTTTGGCCCACGCCGTTTTCACGCCGGCCATCTGCGATCAGCGCCACGCCCGCGATATTTTCCGCGGGGATCACGCCTTCGCCACCGCCAATATCATCGGCCACATCGCCGGCGATGACCGCACCTTGGGAAAATCCGCTCAAAATGAACTTGGTCTGTGGGCAGCTATCGTGCATGCCGCGCAGCTCTTCATTCATCTTCGCGGTGCCCTCATTGCGGGAATCGTCGTAGCTCATCTCCTCCTGCGCATTGATATTTTTAAATTGCGCAGTATAAGGAAGGGTCCACACCTTCACATCATCCCCGTAGGCCTCCCGCAACGGCTGCGTAATAGACAGCATGAACGAGCGCGGATTAGCAGAAGGGTTCAAGGGATCATCGTCTGCCGCGGATTCCCAGGTGCCTGGCGCGGAAATAAACTCCACTGCTGGGCACCAATCCGGCTGAGATGGTTCCGGTGGTGCCGCAGACTCTGACTCCTCGGGGGCGCTAGGCCCCGCCGAGTCCGAGGTCGTGAGGTAGTGCACCGCCCCCGCGCCGATCACAACGAGGAGGGCGAGGACGGCAACGACGGTAATGATTTTTCGCATGAACTAGTTGTACCCGGAAAACCTCAAAGGAAGCTAGCAAAGGGCTGAACGTGCGTTGTCCTGCAGCAGCTTGGTGAGCTCGTCAAAGTCCTTATCAGAGCGTTGCTGTTCAATCAGTTGCCCGGCCACTGCGGGAATGGTGATTTCATCTTCGCCGCAAGCGCCCTGGCCAGCACCGAGGAGCTGATCTTCTACCCCATTGACGTTCACGCCTGCATCCTTCAACGAATCCAGATACGCAGCCTCTTCCTTGGGCAGCTGCGCGGATGGGATTTCAGAGATCTCACGGGCGCCGCGGTCCTCCGGGGAGTTCGCGGAACCAGAGCCGTTCCGCGGCTCCGCGGAATCCTTGGAATCGTCCTTGGACTCGGAGGGCTCCTGCGAGGAGGAAGCACTGCGAGATGCAGACTCGCTACTGCTCGTGGTCGATTCTTCGGAGGTCTTTTCGCGCGACAGCGGCGCCACCGAAGTGTCATTGCCGGAGTCACTATCCACGGTGGCAGAGTCACACCCTGCCAAGCCGAGGCATAAGACCGCTCCTACGAGGGCTAATTTACGCATGCTTACTTCTTTTCAGTCTGTACGCGGCCCATGACTTCACTGATCGTTCCGTGCTGGAACTCCTGCTTCAATCCACCAGCTGCGATTTCGGAGTAATCAGAGGTGGGCCAGCCAAATTCGCCGTGCTCCCAGCCCTTCTTACCCCATTCATCCATGATGGCGCCCTTCAAGATGTAGTGCGCGCCGGATTCTGGGGACCAGTAGATGGAGCCATGTTCAAACTCCTGGAAGAAGCCGCCCTCGACCTTCTTCTCGCCGTCCGTGGGGAAGCCCAGTGGGGATTCGACACCGCCCATATCCTTGTACTTTTTGCCAATGGCACCAAAGGACACCTGGTTCTTGCCGTCCGGGTTGCGGGTCAGAATGCCGTTTTGGAATTCCTGGGTAAAGCCTTCGCCCACCTTCTTGACCGCGCCGGTCGGGTACTTCAGATCGCCGCCTTCGTAGCCCTTCTCGCCCCACTTCTTAAACATGTCGCTGGTAATTTCCCAGGCGCCGGTCTCTGGGCTCCAGTAAATGGAACCGTGTTCAAAGTGCACGAAGCGTCCCTTGCCATCTGGCGTCTTAAGTTCATCGGACTTCGGGAAGCCCAACCAGGAGGTAGGGCCACCGATTTCCGCATAGCGGGCGCCAATGCGGCCGTGCAGGGCGTGCGCACCGGTCTCCGGGGACCAGTACGCCGTACCGGTTTCGAAGTCTTGTGCCTTGCCCTTATCGGCAACGTCATATTCGTTATTCAGGCAGGAACCGATGTGGCCTTCCTTGGTGGCCTTGGCGATCTCGCCTTCGGTCTGACAGTCCGCACCGCGGTCGGCCTTGTCAATGTTGAGGGCATCCGCAATGTAGGGCCATGCATTTTGCATCTCAAATTGCCAGAATTCCCAGCTGTGCACGCCGGAGGGGCGGAATTGCACCACAGGCTCCACATTGGCGCGCTTCGCGTAATCCACGAAGGTCTGGGTGGACATACGGGAGATGACCTCCAAGCCCATGCCGGCCAAGCTTGCCTGGCCCTTGGCCACGGAGGTGGCATTGCCAAAGTCATCCTTGCCGTTACCGGCAGAGACATAGACCTGCATGTCCTTGAGGTTTTCGATGCCCAGCTTTGGATCGTGGTCAATCCAGTCCTGCGAGCCCGGCTCGCCCCACATCTTGCGGGAATCGAAGCCACCGGCATCGCGCTGCGCAGCCATGATGGCCTGCGGCATGCCGCGGGTGGTCGTATCAAGGTAGCCGGAGAACGAGCCCACGAAACCAAACAGGTACGGGTTGCGCTCCGCCAGGTTGATCGCAGCGGTACCGCCCATGGACAGCCCAGTGACCGCGCGCTTCTGGTTGGAGCGGTATTCCTTATCCAAGATGGGAACCAATTCCTTGGTCAGGAAGGTCTCCCACTTGTAGTTCTTGCCTGCATCCGGCTGCTGCCAGTCGGAGTAGAAGGAGGATTCGCCGCCCACCGGCATGATGAGGTTGACGTTGCGGTCCGCGTACTGGTTGAGGATATTGGTCTCAATGGTCCAGCCGGACTCGTCATCGCGGGCGCGCAGGCCGTCGAGCGCCCATACCTCAGGGAACTTCTTTTCCGGCTGCGAATACCAGTCGCGCGCGAGCTGGATCTGCACCTTTTGCTCTTGATCCGGCATCGCTGCGGACTTGATATAGACCATCAGGTGGCGGTTGGACAGGTACTCCACACGGTTGATCTTTACGCCATCCGGCAGGCCCTCTACCTCTGGGTACTCGGTCTCCACTGGGGTACGAGCCGGCGGATCCTTGGGCGCAAAGTGGTCAGACAGGCTGCCGCCACCGCCTGGCTGAGCAGAGCTAATATCACCAAGTGAGCTTTGGGCTGTGGCATTGGGCAGCAGGGCCAGTCCAACGGCGATGGCGGTCGGTACGGCTGCTACCGCAAGCCCCTTGCGGGCCTTGCCCGGGGAAGTGTTTTTGCGCATAGGTAAACGTCCTTGAAGATTTACCGCGGCTACATTCCGAAGGTTCCCCTCCTCCGGACTGCCGCCTGCGGCGTGAGCTGTCTATTGTGCGCTTAAGTTTAAGTTGAACTTGAGGCTTAAGAAAGGCTGACACGCCGGAGGCAATTTATATCACCATTTATTGCGGTTCGGACGAGGCTGAACTCAAGCCCTATTACAGACGCAAAAAGTCCCCTACCACAAGGTAGGGGACGAAAGCGTCAAAAGGCTTTTACCAAGCGTTCATAACGTTGAGAACCTGCGGCTTCGACTTCTCCAGCTGGTAGCCAAACTGCAGCCAGTTGTGCAGACCCTGTGCCGGGTAGTCCACGGTCGGGTTCAGGCCCTGCAGGCGAGCTGCACCTTCCCAGACGTGGGTGGTGATGCGGGAACCGACCTCAAGGGCAGCACCGGCTGCTTGGTGCTCTGGGAGGTAGCGCTGGCGGTCAAGGTCGCCCGGGATACCGGTTGCGGCGGAGATGTAGACATCGGTATTGCGCAGCTGCGGGATGAGCAGCAAGGGGTCATTCTGGAAGCGCTTCGGGTTAAACAGCGAGCCGTACATCGCGTTGATGTTGAACCCGCCGGCATCCAGCATGGCAAAGCGCATGAAGGTCTGCGCGCCCGGAACCGTCGTGGTCAGGTAGCCAGAGAAGGACAGCGCCTGACGGAACTGGTCATTGTGCTTTGCGGCCAAGGTCAAGGCAGAACCAGCGCCCATGGACAGGCCAGCAATGGAGTTATTATTGCGGGCCACGCCGAAGTTGCTCTCCAAGTAGGCGGGAAGCTCGCTGGTCAGGAAGGTCTCCCACTTGTAGTTGACCGGCTCGTTCGGGTCGTACTTAGCGGGTGCCTGCCAGTCAGCGTAGAAGGAGGACTCGCCGCCTACCGGCATGACCAGGGTGATGTTGTGCGGCTCGTAGGTACGTGCCGCGTTGACGTCATTGACCCACGCGTTGGTGCGGTCGGTCGCACGCAGTCCGTCCAAGAGGTACAGGCCAGCGTTGCCGCCATTCTTTGCGGGCTGGATCTGCACTGGGATATTGCGGCCCATCGCCTGTGACCACACATCGCAGCGCTGGACCCACCAGCCCACCTGGTCCCACTCGCACGTGCCAGTACTGTCCGCACGCAAGAAATCGCGGTGAGCTGCGTGCGCCTGCTGGGTGCCGCCTGCCACTACGGCAAGACCCAGCGCTACGGCGACTGCCATGATGACCGAAAGGACGCGACCCCTAATAGATGCAGTCATCTTTCTCCTTCACAAAGTATTTGGTAATTGTCACTTAGCTTTATCGCTCGGAATCTGTGAACCGTTAACATCCCGACGCGAAAGCCTAACTAGCAAGCAGTCTAATGCACTCCCGGGCCAAATGTTGCATCTTCCCCCATCAGTCCAGGTAAGACCCCGGATCGGAAGAGAAGGAAAGCGTCCGCCCGTCTGTCAGGGAAAATTTAATATTTTCCCAGAATCGGCCCCAAGTTAAGGGATCCCTGTACGTAGCAAAGAGTTCCTGAAAATCGGCATCGTTAAGCGCGGTGCGGGCCTTGCGGGCCGCGTCCTTATCAATCCAGAACGGTACGGAATCAATATCGGCCGCGGAATCCGCCACCTGCCACGGCATGCCCAGGCTCTTATCGTGGCCAATCCGCCCGCCCTCGATGCGGGGCTGGCGCGCGGCCAACGGGTTGCTCAGGCCAATCTCATCGAGCACGCGCACATCCAACGGGGCATTCATGGAGGTAAGCCCCAGGTTGAGGTAATACACCGTGGGCGGATCCGTGCGCGAGGGATCCCCCTCGGTAGCCAGCCAGGAAGGGCTGCCATCGTCTTGCAGGTAGCGGAAGGTCATGGCATCGCCATCCTCCAGCTCCTTAATCGCGTCCGTATAGCCGTGCATCATCTCGCTGCGCAGGAACTCTTCGGCGTGGCGGGGCGGTTCATCCATCCGTGTAGTGTGGGTCCAAAAGTCGCGCTCGTCCACAATGGAAATATCGCTGTCATAGACGGCTGGATCCACCGGGTGGCCGCGCAGCGCAACGATGATCGCCCACACGGCGCAAGCGACAGAAGCCACCCATACCCGCAGGTTCACCACAAAAATGGGAAGTAGGGCGGCAAAAAGCGGCAAAAGCAGCATGCGGCCGTGCATAAAATCGCCGCCCACGCGCAGGACATACAGGGTGTGCAGCACCGCGGTGCCGACAAAGAGGTAGACGGCGCTTGCGGTAGAGCGCAGCTGCGGCGGGCGCAGCTCAGCCTTCCAGAGTGCGGCTACCACCAGCACGACCAGCGGCAGCACCAACCAGTAGGGCCCAATGAAATCGCCGAGGTAGGTAAAGCCCTTTCCCCATTCGGAGCCGCTGGCGGATTTTGCCACCGCCGTATGCGGGGTCAATAGGCCGTAGTATCCCATGCGGAAAATCTGGTAGCCCAAGGGCAGTGGCAGGGCGATGGCCAGCACCTTCCACGAGCGCGTGGAAATCAACAGCACGATTCCAACGATGCCGCCGTACAGCGCCAGTTCGGGGCGGATGAGCCAGGACAGCCCGGCCCAGAAGGCTAGCCAGTACGCGGCGGAATTCCCGCGCGCGTGGCGGTGCGGGCGCGCCCACTGCAGCAGCAGCCACCACAGCATGGCCAGGTAAAACAGGCACAGGCCCCATTCCAGGCCGGAGGTAAAAAAGTCACGCGCCGGCGGCAGCGCCACATAGACCAAGGCACCGGCCGGAAGCACGATGCCGGAGTGCATGCTTGCCGATGCCCACGTGCCCACCACCATCGCCGCGACCGCAAGGAGAAGCCCGAGGTAGATGGCGATGGATTCGAGTTCCGCATTGCTCACCCATCGCACGGCTAAGATGAGGTATTGCCACAGCGTGGAGGTATTGGCCTCCACGCGCTCGCCCACATTGAATACGGGCCCGTTGCCGGCCTCTAAGTTACGGACGGTGCGCAGGACGATGAGCCCGTCATCGGAAATCCAGCGGCGGGCGAACCCGCCCCACAAAGACAAAACACCGATGACAAGAGCCGAGGCCGGAATGCTCCAGCGCGCGAGGGCCTTGTTATCGGTGTTAAACACGAGGATCGAGTGTATCAGTCCGATCGGAATTTGCTACATCGAAAATCCGCCGCTGCCTAGACCAATGGCATGACGTAGACGGCCATGGCGATACAAGCCAGCCAGGCGATGGCGAGGAATTGCAGGGTGCGGTCCCCCAACGCGATTTCTTCCGGCGCACCACCTTGACCGCGGTCCACGTCGGCGGCATAGCGCAGGATGGCGATGGTAAACGGCACCATGGAAATCTGGTACCACACGCCACCGGAGGTTGCGGCATTCGCCAGCTCAAAGCCCCACAGGGAGTAGAAGACCACCACGGCGGTGGCCGCTAGCGTCCATACAAAGCGCAGGTAGGTCGGCGTATAGCCCTGCAGGGACTTGCGGATCTTCGCACCGGTCTTTTCCACCAGCAGGATTTCGGCATAGCGCTTACCGGAGGCCATAAACAGCGAGCCAAAGGCGGCGACCAGCAAGAACCATTGCGAAAGCTCAATATCGGCGGCCACACCGCCGGCCATGGTGCGCAGCATGAATCCGGAAGAGACCAGTGCGATATCGATGACCGGAATATGCTTCCAGCCAAAGCAATAGCCCAGCTGCAGGGCGATGTAGACCGCCATGACGATGGCCAGCTCTAGCCCCGCGGTGGCCAAGAAGGACAGCCCGATGGACAGGCCAACGAGCACCACGGCCATGACATAGGCCACCTTGATGGGCAGCACGCCCGAGGCGATCGGGCGGAAGCGCTTAGTCGGGTGCTCCTGGTCCTCGCGCCAATCCTTGGCGTCATTGATTAGGTAGATGGAAGAGGCGCCGAGGCAGAAGACGATGAAGGCTAGGAGGACATCGACAAGCACGCGCCCGTGAAAGAGCGACTCCGCACCGGCCGCGGCGGGCGCGGCCAGCACGAGGATGTTTTTTACCCATTGCTTCGGGCGCAGGGCCTTGACCATGCCATCGGCCAAATTCTTCGGCGGCTTGCGCTTGCGGCCGGTATCGACGCCGGACGTATGCGGCTCCGAATAGAGAAAGTGCTGATTTTCAGCCTCACTCATGCGTCTTTCTCCTTCGTCATTGCCCGCGCGGTGGCAGCGCCAATGGCTGCGCCCGCGACGGTATCGGTTGGATAATGCACCCCGAGCACCATACGCGATGCCATCATCACCGGCACTCCCACGAGCGGGGCCTTGGACCCCGTCAGGTGGGAAAGGCCCACCAAGAAGGCGGTGGTGGAGGTGGCATGCGAGGACGGGAAGGACAGGCGCGAGGGGGTTTTCACCCCAACGCGCACGTAGGAATAGTCGGGCCGCTTGCGCCGCACGATGCGCTTGAGCACCACGCTTGCCGCATGCGCGGTAAACGCTGCGGCACCGATCCGAACCCAACCTTCCCGGCGTTTTTTGTCCAGGCTGGCCCCGAGGGCCGCGCTGCCCATCCAGCCCAGGGCGTGCTCACCCAGGTGGCTTAAACCGCGGGCGGTGGGCACTACGCCCGGCACGTCAAAGGCGGCGTTCTGGATGGATTCCAGGACGCGGGATTCTGCGATGGAAAGCTTATTGGGCATCAAAAACCTTCTTCCAGGAGGACCGCGCAGTCAATTCCGGCAACGCGGCGCGGTAGTGCGCCCGCAGGTCATCGAAGTTTTCTTCAATTTCCTTTAGTAGGCCGCGGGTTTCGGCGATAAGCTCCTTGGCCAAATCGCGGTCGCGCTTGCGGAAGGCTACGCCCGTGCCGCCGGCCGTGGACACGGTGGCGGAATCCAGGCGGGACAGAGTGAACCAGCGCGCCTCTTCTGGGGTGAGGTTCAGCTGCGGTGCCGCGTGGTGCGCCGGATCCTCCTTGCTCAGCAGGTGCTTAAGGCCCTTGGCCGCCCACGGCAGCTTTTTGACCTTGCCCAGGCGGCCGCCCACATTGCGGGTGGGAACGCCCGGCGCGCCGGTCGGCGCTGGCAGCTGATCCGCGGATTCGATGATGACCGCATCCGAGTAGTTCTTGCGGATCTCCGCGATGCGCGGCAACGAGGTATCCAAGATATCGAAGAGGCGGTCTGGCCCCGCAAGGAAGTCCTTCATGGCCTCAATTTGGATGGCCATGGTGGAGTATTCCATGCACATAGTGTGCTTGAGCGTGGATTTAAAGATAGACCTAGTAATGCCAGATACTGCGCCATCGTGGTACAGCGAGGCCACGATCAGGCGGTTGCGCAGGTGGAAATAGGCCTGCCAGTCAATGGCATCGTCCTTATCCGCCCAGGCCATGTGCCAGATGGCCGCGCCTGGCCAAGTCACGGTTGGGAACCCATTGCGGGCGGCGCGCAGGGAGTACTCGGTATCGTCCCACTTGATAAAGAGCGGCAGTGGCTGGCCGTTGGTCTCTGCCACCACGCGCGGGAAGAGGCACATCCACCAGCCGTTATATTCCACGTCCACGCGGCGGTGTAGGTCGCGGGAATCGTACTTCTTTGGATCCAAGCGAGTTTCTGGCGTGCCAATGGCGCGCAGCGGGTACTTGGCAAAGTCGTGGTCATACACGGCGTGCGGGACGGCGCCCCACATGAAATCGGAGCGATTGACCTGCTCACCGGTGGTGCGCAGCTGGGAGCGCTCCTGCAGGTTGAGCATCTGCCCGCCGACGATGATCGGCTTTTCCGCATAGCGCGCGGCCTGCACCGCGCGCAGCACGGAGTCCGGTTCGATGGCAATGTCATCGTCCATGTACAAGATGAAGGGCGAATCGGTGTTTTCCAGCGCCTCGTACATGATGCGGGAATAACCGCCGGAACCGCCGAGGTTGCCCTGGTGGAATTCGCGGAAGCGATCGCCAAAGTGCGCTACCGCCTCGTCGTATCCGGGCTCATCGGCCGGGTGCTGGTTGCCCTGGTCCGGCATGAGGACGAAGTCAATGATCTCATCCACCACGGGGTCTTCTGCCAGCGCCTGCAGGGCGGCGACGGCGTCCGTGGGGCGGTTGAAGGTGGGGATGCCGACGGCGACGCGCTTTTCGGAAGGAGCAAGCTCGGTGCCATCGGGAAGCGTCTGCGCTGCCGGGGCCTGCGGGGAGCACCAGGCTGCATCCGACAACGTGGTTTCCTTTTCCGCGGTGATATCGAACCACAGCCAGCCGCCATCCTCGAAGTTCTTCAGTGGCAGCTCAAACTCGTGGTGGCCGGTGCCCACGAGGTGGTTGCCCACGGAAATGCGTTGGCCATCGTGCTTGGAACGGTACAACGAGATATTGGCCTGGCCCTCAATTTCAAGGCGCAGAATGACCGAGTCGAGCTGGGACCACCGGCGCCAGTAGGAGGCCGGAAAGGCGTTGAAGTAGGTCTCAAAAGAGGCTTCTTCGCCGGCCGGAATGGTCACCGAGGTGCGGTCGGTCCAGCTGAGGCGCTCGCGGTTTTGTTCCGCCTCAATGAGGTAGAGCATGCGGACGTCAAAGGGTTCGCCGCGCTTGGGCAGCAAAATTCGCTGCAGGGGCTCAAAAGCCGAGGTGTTATTGGCAGTCACGATTGCTTCGATTCTCCAAACTATTTAAACAGTAGTCAGCGATTTAGCGTAGTTGTTTTATGAGGATTACTCGGGTTTACACGCGGATGTGTCTTCGGGTTAAGTAGCAAAAGGGACCTGACCCCTGTTTGGTAGACACCTGATATCCAGCCCGATGGTGGACACACGGTGATGCTGGATGTCACGCACCGTCATACCGCCGGCGTACAACGAGATGATCATGTCATCGAGTTCGGTCAACCGGCGTGCGCCTTCGGCACCATCCGCGCAACAAACCTACCCACGCGGTCTCTGGGCATAACTACCTCAAACCGGCCGTAGCCAGAGTCAACGGTTTAGGTATAGGCCCCATTTCGGAAGTTATTGCCTTGGCCGCGGTCAACCTGGGCTTTCGCCGTACGGTCGGAATGCTCGTAGCCCAAATGGGCATCCATTTCAGCCTGCGGCTCGGCGTTAACCGAGGCCTGCAACATGGCCGCGCACAAGCTCGCTGTCATCGTCAGTCGAGGTCGACAACTCACCGATGAGACTGGCAAGCTAAGGGTTTTCCATCAGCTTCTCGCTGATCTCGTTGACCCTAGACGGGTCATAATTCTTCTTCGGGGATACCGTAGTCATTATCGGTGAAGCTCCTTTCAAATCAGAGCCCCACACACAAAATCTCCGACATTCTCGGACCACACGGTCCTTGGCATCCTAGTCAAATTTTCTTGGCATATTCCAGATTTTCCCATCTACTCAAACGGAACAAAACCTGGGACAGTTCACGTGGGAAAACAACGTTTATACCCGTTTATGCCGCCAGGGGAGGAAAACCACAGCACCAAGAAGCAAGACGACAGTGACACCCACTAAATACGCTATGGATCCCCAGGGGATTCCATCGCCGCCAAAGAGGCCGTATCTAATGGCTTCACTTATGTGGACAGCCGGGTTGGCTTCTCCCACTATCTGAAGCCACGAAGGCAACAAGTCTTCAGGAACGGCAACCGGGCCGAGACTTAGCAGCGTAATGGCCAATAACAATGAGATGGAAGATGCCTGCTCAAGGCTGGAACATAATGCTCCAATTATCATTCCGGCAGAAAGGAAAGTACAACCAGCAAAAACTAGGGAAGGAATGATAGTGAAAGAAGGAGATAAAGAAAGCCCGAGAATCTTAACTACCGCAACTGGGGTTATGAGCAGTGAAGGAGTAGCTAAGAGGCTAAAGGCGATAAAGCTCCCCACAACAAACTGGAGGCGCTTCGCCCCAGTAGCCGCTAGTTGATCTAGGGCTCCATTCGCCTTCATAAAGGAAATATTGGTGGCAATTTTCCCCTGCAGCTCGAATAGTAAAGAAAACGATAGACCACCAATAACAGCGTACTCAACGGCGGCCCCGCCTGAATTTTGTGCGTACACACCAAGTCCTAAGGACATTAGAACAGGAACGACAATTCCAGTAAGCAGCATGGACGGCCAAGACCATCGCCAATTGGTCAGCTGTATGCGCGTAAATGTAAGAGGGACCTGACCCCCATGTGGTGGACACCTGATATCCAGCCCAGTCGAGCTGGCAAGATTGGTAATCTACCACCATGTCCAGGTACTCCGAACAGTTCAAACGCGATGCCGTGGCCCTCTATGAGAACAATGAGGACCTCTCGCTGAACTCAGCATCAGCCGAGCTCGGAATCAATCGAGCCTCGCTGCATTCTTGGGTCAAAAAGTACGGCACCGGCAAACGTGCTCGCACAAAGGCCATGCACGATAAAGCCCAAGCGGCGAATGATTCCGAGCGAATCCGCCAGCTAGAAAAAGAGAACGCAAAATTGCGCGAAGAGCGCGATATTCTGCGCAAGGCCGCCAAATATTTTGCCGAAGAGACACGCTGGTGATCCGCTTCCAGTTTGTCTATGACCACCGAACCGAGTACTCGGTCAAGCGGATGTGCCATGTGTTAAAGCTCAATCGCTCCTCGTTCTACAAATGGGTCAATACCCGCGAAAATCGCAGGTTAAAGATGTGCTCTGATGCTCTTATTGGTGCAAGAATCAAGACCATCTTCGATGATGAGCACGGGCTTTATGGTGCCAAACGCATCGCCGCAAGCCTCAACGACGATACGGACCTCGGCCCGACCAATCATAAGAAGGTCGCACGCATCATGAAATCGATGGGGATCAAAGGCTTTACCAAACGACGTCGATGCATCACCACCAAGCGCAAGCCTGGCCACCGTGTCATGCCAGATTTAGTAGGCCGCAATTTCACCGCTGACAGGCCGAACCACGTCTATGTAGGCGACATCACCTACCTGCCGTGCAAGGGAGGCAAAAACATGTATTTGGCTACAGTCATTGACACCTATTCACGGAAACTTGCAGGTTATGCACTCGCAGACCACATGCGTGTCTCACTGGTCATCGATGCCCTAGCCCACGCACACGGTGTGCGTGGCAGTCTTGACGGGGCTATTTTCCATTCCGATCACGGCAGCGTGTACACCTCACAAGCGTTTAGAAACTACTGCTCGTCGCTGGGTGTACGCCAATCCATGGGCGCGGTGGGAACGAGTGCCGATAATGCCCTGGCAGAGTCATTTAACGCCACCTTAAAACGTGAAGTGCTGCGTGATCGGAAAGTCTTTGATAATCCCATTATCTGCCGTCAGGAAGTCTTCCGGTGGTGCATGCGCTACAACACCCGCAGGCGCCACTCCTGGTGCAATCTTGTGGCTCCTGATGTCTTTGAAGCCGAGACTTCAGCTATACTAGCTAAAGTCGCATAGTTAACCCCCGATGTGTCCACTTTCCGGGGGTCGGGCCCGAGTGTTACTCATGCTTTATTCGATTTGGATGCGATTAGGTTGACAAAAACATCCTCGAGATTGGGTGAACTGATAGTAATATCGTCGGCTCCTTCGTGACATAGTTTCGAGACAATTCTCGGAACTTGGTCGACATCTACTATCTGCTCCCAAGGTTTTGAACTTTTATCACTATTGGATGCAGTGCGGTACGCAATGGTTCGTCTATTTTGAACGTTTTGCATGACTTGGTTAACCGTGCCGTTAGCAATGAGCCGTCCTTTATCCATAATTCCGAGATGGGTTAAGCAGGATTCAACTTCGGAGACTGCATAAGTGATTACTAATACGGTAACTCCCTTATGAGAGAGGGCCTCAATTTCGTCCCATACTAGACGGCGATTTAGCGCATCCAGCTCATTCGTGGGCTCATCCAGAATGACGAAAGGGCGGTTTGAGGAGATAGCGATCGCAAGTTGGACAAGTTTACTTTGTCCACCAGATAGCGATCTCACCTCTTGATTGTGGAATCGAAGAATGCCTAGCTTCTCTAGGAGACATTTCTGCTGCTTGTTCGATGACTTCGTCCTGTACAGCCGACCAAAGAAATCCATTGATTCCTTTACAGTCATAGTGTTTAGGGCTAGGGGAGATTGCGACAAATATGCGACATTTGACCTCTGCCAGTCAGAGGTCGCGGACGCATCTCTGCCTTCATTTATCCAGATATGGCCGGAAGTAGGGCGTAGTAGGCCGGTGAGGATTCGAGCTAAACTACTTTTCCCTGAACCGTTGCGCCCAATTAAACCGTAGACACTACCCTTGTCGATGCTTAGCGAAACGTTGTCGACTGCGGGCTTTTCTTGATTGGGGTAGGCCTTACAAAGACGCTCTAGTCGTACAAGTTCTGACATGACCTAACGTCCTTTAGTTGACAACGAAACTGCCTAGACTTTTCGGCGGACGATGTTAAAGCAGTTGAAGTGTGCAATATCATCATCCGCGATTGATTGCGATAGTAGCATTCTCAATTCGGGCCTGACCCCCGGAAAGTGGACACGTCGGGGGTCAGGCCCCTCCTTATGCAGGTTAGGTTCCCACACACAAACCATCAGACACTCTCTGGTGTGACACACCCGCCGTGCCGCAGGCGGGAATTGCAGAAAGGGTCCGACTTCTCTAAAGGCTGGATCCGACGGCGGATTTAGACTTTAGAGAATCTTTTCACGTCAATAGCTATACCAATCGGCATGCAAATAAGTGGAATAAATTTAACTAACGATACTGCGCTGGAAGCCTCATCGCCTTTAAACAAGACATGCAAGGTAACGAAGCCTATAACTGCAAGGGCAATTCCAATAGCCGTAAAAAGGTAGAACTGCTTTTTGGGACGATTTGGGTAGAGCGCTTCTGCATATTCATTAGGGGCTCCAAACTCGTTCCTCAAGTTAACCCCAGCACCGTCACCTTCCATGACTCTTAGAATTTCTTGATTAATATCCGATTCGGAGACTGACCTTAACCTAAGCTCCCGAGCCAGGCTTTTCAGGTATTCGTCATTGAGAGTGCTCATGCTATTTCCCTTCCATCACATTGCGGATACCGCTTAGTAAGTACTCCACGTCCTGGACGCCCTCCTTGAGAGCATCTCGACCGGCGTCTGTAATCTGAATCATTTTCCGAGGAGGATCATCATGTAATTCCGCCCATCTCGAAGCAATGAGCCCTTCTTCCTCCAACCGAGTTAAAAGCGGATACACCGTACCGCTTTTAAAATCTCCAAGATTGAAACTTACGAGCATCTTTCTGATCTCATAACCGTATGACTCTCCCTTTGAAAGAATCGCCAGAATCGACAAGGGCAATACCGAAGATGCAATTTTACGAGTCCATTGCTTCACGAAACCTCCAACAAATATTTCAACCCAAGATAGGTCGATAACCTACATAGGTAGCAATGCTACCTATGGTAAGAGTTGCCCCTCTAAAATGTGCGGACTTAAGTCAATTGATTTTCTTTACACCATTCTCAAAGAGAATATGGGTAATGGCACTAGCCCTGTCCTTAACCACAGGGGTCGCATTCAGCCGCTTACCAGCAACACCACGGAAACCAATGACGCCTGAATAGGCCAACTCTTCTATAAAAACGACACCACACGAAAGGACGCAACCGCTATTTGCGGGCAACCCCAATATTCTTAAAAGTGTCCGGATCCCCTCCTGCTACTTAACCCCTGTCTTCGACGCCGCGGGCTTCCGCTCGCGCCGCCCGCTCTATCTGGCCTACCACCGGAATGGAAGTACACTGCATGCATGATGAAAGGGCTGAGGTTTCCCTCAGCCCTTTTTGCTTTCGCCCTGCCTTAGGCTAGACGCGCACGGATTCAGTTACCGGGTCGATGCCCAGCTTGTTCAGCATGTAGTAGACGCGGGCCTCGAGGTCATCGGCAAGCTCGCGGGCTTGCTCAACGGTCTCAGCCGGGGCGATGTCCCAGATCTTGATGTCCTTGCCGGCCTCATCGCGCTCGACCTCGCGGCCCAGGTACACGATGTAGTCCGGCATGGCCACGGTCCGCACCTCTTCGAGGTACTTCTTGGGAGCCTGACCCATCCCGCGCTCGCTCATGACGTGGGCCAGGTGGTCATTGCCGTCATTTTCCGGGTGCGCGGCGGCGGTATCGACGTAGAGCGCCGCACCGGCGTGCTTCTTGGTGAGGTCCGCTGCAGCCTTGGCCAGGGCGTGGTTATTGCCCGCGGCGAAGCGAACGTGGATGCGGTGGGCACCGAAGAACTCGCGCACCTCGCGCTCTACCAGCACGGGGATGAATTCCGCGAGCTCGGCGTTGGCGGTGTGCTTGGCGATGACCTCGTCCAACTTCGCATCGATTTCAGCACGGGTATATCCGTGACCGTACTTGGTGTGTAGGTCTTGGCGGAGGGTTTCAAACTGGTTCATCGTTATCCCCTTTCCTGGATTCTTTCCCCGTTTGCTTTTTGTTAACTTAAAGTTAACTTTACAGCGCGGTGTGACCTTCGTCAATTGGTTGGCCATAACCCAGTAGTTAACCCTCGCGTGGAGCAAGTTACGCGTGGGGCGCGCTGGGCTATAGACTCTGCCTTTGATGATCCTGCTCATTGATAATTACGACTCGTACACGTTTAACCTCGCGCACCTCATCGCAGAGGTCTCCGGAACCGAGCCGCTCGTCGTTCCCGCGGGCGAGGCCGCCGGCATCCCAGAGCACGTGCGCGCCGGTGAATTCAGCCACGTGGTTATCTCCCCTGGCCCAGGCACCCCGGAGGAAGAAAACGACTTTGGTATGTCCCGACGCGTTATCGAGGCGGCCGCCGCAGCGCGAATTCCCCTGCTCGGCGTCTGCCTTGGCCACCAGGGATTGGCGATGCTCGCCGGTGCCCGCATACGCCGCGCGCCCGAACCGCGCCACGGCTTCGTATCCACCATCAGCCACTCCGGCGAGGGAATTTTCGCCACCATCCCGCAGGATTTTCAGGCGGTGCGCTACCACTCGCTGCACATTGAGCCCGCCCCCGGCATCACCGTGCACGCCCGCAGCGAGGACGGCACCGTCCAGGCCCTCAAGGTCGATGGCCTGCCGCATTGGGGCGTGCAATTCCACCCCGAATCGGTACTCACCCAGCACGGCGCGGCCCTCCTGCGCAATTTCCTCGGCGGTTTTCGCCTCCTCCACCGCGAGGTCCCCGGCGCGGTTGACTGCCCACGGGTCTTCGCGGCGCTGCAGGCAGACGGCACCGATGCCTTCTTCCTCGACTCCGCCGACGCGCGCGGGCGCTATAGCATTCTTGGCGATGCCACCGGTCCCCTCAGCCGCACCTTTCGCTACCGGCTTGGCGACGCCCCCGATATCCTCACCACCCTCGATCGCGAGCTATCCACGCAGGTCATCGACGCGCCGGATTTGCCATTTACCGGCGGGGTAATCGGTTACTTGGGCTACGAATGCGCGCAGCTTACCCTGCCCATCCAGCTGCGCCACCGCTCACCTTATCCCGATGCCTACTTCATCCGGCCGCAGTCCTTCCTTATCTACGACCACCACCGGCAGGTGGCGCACCTGTGTTGCCTCGACGGCGACGGCGCGCAGGGCCTGCTCGACCGGCTGGAGGAAGCCCTGGAAGGCGGGCAGGTGGGAAGCGAGGGGGCATCGGCAAGCGCGGGTGCCTGGCGCACCACCGACTACCTGGACCGCATCCAGCGCGCCCAAGAGCTCTTGCACGCCGGGGAAAGCTACGAGGTCTGCCTGACCGATACCTATACCGCGCAGGCCACCGGCGATATTTATGCTGCGCTGCGCCGGCACAACCCGGCACCGTACGCGGCACATCTGGTCTTCGATGGCGTGGAAATCTGCAGCGCCTCGCCCGAGCGTTTCCTCAGCGTGCGCGATAACCGCGTCGAGGCCAAGCCCATCAAGGGCACCATTCCAGCCCACCAGGACCCCGCCCTGCTTCGCGATGACCCCAAGACCCGCGCCGAAAACCTCATGATCGTAGACCTATTGCGCAACGACTTATCCCGCGTGTGCGAGCCCGGCACCGTGCGCGTTCCAGGGCTGATGAATGTGGAAAGCTATGCCACCGTGCACCAGCTGGTCTCCACGATTACCGGCCGGCTGCGCCCCGGTGCCACCGCGCTCGATGCCATCCGTGCCGCCTTCCCGCCCGGTTCCATGACCGGCGCGCCGAAGCTGCGCACCTGCGAGATTATCGATGCCCTCGAGCGTGGCCCCCGCGGCGTCTATTCCGGCATCGTGGGCTACCTCGGCTATTCCGGCGAGGCGGATTTCAGCGTGGTCATCCGCACCGCGGTGCGCGCGGCTAACGAGGTCACCGTCGGTGCCGGCGGCGCCATCGTCCTCGATTCCGATCCCGCAGCCGAGCTGGCCGAAAGAAACCTCAAGGCCCAATCGGTACTCGGGGCGTGGTCATGAGCTCCTATATCTGGCGCGACGGCGCCTTTATCCCCTGCACCCCACCAACCGCTTCCTGCACCGTGGCCGATTCCTGGCGCCATTCGCAAGGCCGCACGCACGGCCTCCAGCTCCACCTGAAGCGCTTCGAATCCGTGGCTGGAGCCTTGCCCGCCGGCTTCGTCCCCGCCATGCTGGAGCTGCTTTCAGGCGGCGAGCTCTTCCCCCGCATCGCCCTCATAGCCGACGAGCTTTACCTCGATATCCGGCCTGCCCCGGCTCCGCGCGCCCACACGCGCCTTACTTATACACAGGCCCCCGATCCCCGAGTGCGGCCTCTAGTCAAAGGCCCGGACCTGCCCGCCCTGGCCGCCTACCGCGAGCAGTATCAGGTAAGCGGCACCGATGACACCGCGATTATCGATGCCCACGGCGCTATCGCAGAAATCACCACCGGCGCGCTCATCGCCTGGGACGGCGACACCCTCCTGCTTCCTACCGGCGTGCGCCTGCCCAGCGTGACCCTGCGCCAGGTCCTGCACCGCTGCAATGACGCAGGACTTTCCACCGTTCAGCGCCCGTTGACCCCGGCACTCGCTGCGGAATGCCCTCTATGGTTTATCAACTCACTGCACGGCATCAGCCCTGTCAGCTCTATGCACACACCACACGGCACCATCACTCCGCCACCGCACCCAGAGGCCGCCAGCTGGCAAAACTGGTGGTGGCAGGGTTTTAGCACCGAAACTATGGGTGAACACTACACATAACACTCAACACAACACTCAACATGTGCAGTGTTGTGTTGAGTGTTGGGTGTTGTGTTGAGTGTTCACGCCGAGATTTCTATTAGCTCGGGCAGATCGCGGCCTTTAGCCTCGGCCCCGCAGCGCACGCTTTAATTCGCTGCCGATAATGGTGCGCGCAATCAACGCATCCGAAATAATCCCGCCCATCTGGACGAACGGATGAACTTGGCCTTTAAATTCGATCGAGCTCACTACATTTCCCGCATTGAGCATTCGCTCAACGTAGTCACTTACCTCAGAGACCAACGGATCAAGCTCACCGGTAATCACCGTCGCTGGAGGTAGCCCCACCAGATCGCCATTCCTGCCGGGAGACATGCGGATATCCGTGCGGTCTGCGGTGCCCGCGTAAGAATCATAAAAATAGTTAAGGCGCCGCCGGGTGAGGTAGTAGCCGTCACTAAAATCCGAATGGGATTGCGTGTCAAAGGTGGATAAATCCATGACGGGATAGATCAACACTTGATGAGCCAGCTTATCGCGCAGTTCTTGTGCAATCACCGCTGCGATATTGCCGCCCGCGCTGTCTCCGCCCACGGCAACGCGCGTTGGATCGATGCCAATCCCCAGTTCTCCTTGTAACACCCCGTCTACTACTGCACGGCAATCATCTAGTGGTGCTGGGAAGGGGTGTTCCGGTGCACGGCGATAGTGCACGCTGATACAGATGATTCCCGCTTCTGCGGCAATGTCCCGCACGGTTGTATCCGTGGTCTCTAAATCCCCCAGCACCCAGCCGCCGCCGTGGAAGAAGATAAAGGCAGGCGCTGCTGGTGGGGCATCGGCAAGCGCGGGCTCCTGTGGCACATAAACCCGCACCGTGACACCGCGCACCGAGGTCTCGTACACGGAAACCATCGGGGTTTTCTTGCCCCACGCCGCTGCCGTCTTCTGCTGGGCGGCGCGGTTTTCTTCAGGGGTGCGCGTATCCAGCTGTGGGGCGTCCTTGTTTAAGTCGAGGAATTTTTGGGCTTCGGGCTGAATAAACACCATAAAAATACTTTCCAGTGTCGCACCTAGTGAGCGATGCGAGCACTCATAATCGCGGGGTTAAGCAGCGGAAAGGCCCGCCGGGTGTTCCGGCAGGCCTTCTTTGCTTGCTGCTTTTTCTTATCGGGAATGCGCGTTGCGCGGCTGCGCAGTTTCAGATGTTCCTGGAGCCGCTCCGGGGACATCTTCCACATGCTGCGGTCCGCGTGCCCGGGCTTGGTGTATTTCTTGCGTTGAGCCATGCCGTCACCTCCTAACCTGTGAGGTGACTAATCATAGCGTGCCCAGGGAAGATTAGCAGCTCTTAGTGCCCGCGCTCTTGCTCGATGGCCTTGCCCTCGTTCCAGAAGGGCACGAGCTTGTTATCGAATAGGGACAGCGCGGCGCCGATGGCCATGTGCATATCCAAGTACTGGTAGGTGCCCAGGCGGCCGCCGAATAACACCTTGTTCTCCTTGGCTTCTTGGGCCGCTAGTTTGCGGTACGCCTCCAGCTTGGAGCGATCCTCCGGGGTATTGATGGGGTAATACGGCTCATCGCCCTTATCGGCAAAGCGCGAGTACTCCTTCATGATGACCGTCTTATCGGAGGGGTAACGGTCCTTGCGCTCTGGGTGGAAGTGGCGGAACTCGTGGATGCGGGTGAAGTCCACGTCGGCATCGTTGTAGTTCATCACCGGGGTGCCCTGGAAGTCACCGGTGTCGAGGACCTCGAGGTCGAAGTCCAGGGTGCGCCAGCCGAGCTCGCCTTCGGCGAAGTCAAAGTATCGATCCAGCGGGCCGGTGTAGATTACGGGAGCGTCCGGAGACTCGGCGCGCAGATCCTCGCGGACATCGAACCAGTCGGTATCCAGGCGGACCTCAATGTTTTCATGATCCGCCATGTTTTCTAGCCACGCCGCATAACCATCGACGGGCAGGCCTTCATAGGTGTCGTTGAAGTAGCGATTATTGAAGGTGTAGCGCACCGGCAGGCGGGTGATATTGCTGGCCGGCAGTTCCTTGGGGTCGGTCTGCCACTGCTTGGCGGTGTAGTCGCGAATGAACGCCTCATAGAGCGGACGGCCGATAAGGGCAATGGCCTTTTCCTCCAGGTTCTTGGCCTCATCCACAGAGAATTCGCCGGCCTGGTCCTTGATCAATTCGCGGGCCTCATCGGGTGAGTAGTACCGGCCGAAGAATTGGTTGATAAGCCCTAGCCCCATGGGGAATTGGTAGGCGGTGCCATCGTGCATGGCAAAGACGCGGTGCTGGTAGTCGGTGAAATCGGTGAACTGGTTACAGTACTCCCACACCCGCTTATTGGAGGTGTGGAAGAGGTGCGCGCCGTATTTGTGCACTTCAATTCCGGTGGTGGGGTCCGCCTCGGAGTAGGCATTGCCGCCCAGGTGCTCGCGGCGCTCAACGATGAGCACCTTCTTTCCCAGCTGGCTAGCGGCCCTTTCCGCAACGGTCAGGCCAAAGAATCCGGAACCAACAACGATGAGGTCATAAGAAGTCATGGCTCCCACTTTATTGCACGCCAGCGAGGAACACGGGTCATCGGCGTGTCGCAACAAGATTCACAGTTGTCACACTCGTAGCATCACTATCAACTGTTAACTTTTGGCAACCGTTTTTACAGCTACATCGGCACTTACTCAACCCAGGGAGAATAGAGTGAAGCAACGACGTCGACTAGTCCCCACGAGGTCACCGTGGACCACACCCGTCATCGCGACGGTTTCCTCCATTGCCCTCGTCATGGCGGCCGCATTCGGCGGCCAACAGGTCCTCAAAACCCAGGACTCCGGTTCCGGCGGGCCCATCGAGGTGAAAAACGCCTCAGAAAGCTTTAGCGACGCCGACTCCGTCGTCGTTGATGATCCCGCCGTGGCAGCGCAAGGCGATGGCGAGGGCCCGCGTGCCGTCAAGCACTTCCACCGCGACGAGCCATTCAACATGTTCGCCGTGACCTGGGAAGGCAAGCGCGACGTGCACTCCTTCGTCCGCTCCAAGCAGGAGGACGGCTCCTGGAGCGAATGGTTCGATATGGATGCCATGAACTACGGCGATGGCAAGAACGGTACCGAGCTTATTTACGTGGGCGATACCAACGATGTGCAGGTATCCATGGCCAATGTGGACCTCGTGACCGGCTCCAACCTGGATGACGATGCTGAATTGCTCGAAAAAGCAGCCGGCGCTGCGGATGCCAACCGTGCCGCACCGCTGCCCTATAACGTCGGCGATATCGCCCCTGTAGCTGATGAGAACAACACTGACCGCACCACCGTGTCGGACCTAGATGCCGTCTTCATGGACGGCAATGCCCAAGAAGGCCAAGCCATCGAACCTACTGCCACCACCGATGGCATGCCAAAGGTAGTTTCTCGCTCCGGATGGGGCGCCGATGAATCCAAGCGCTGCCAGCAGCCCACCTACGATGACGGCATCAAGGCGATGACGCTGCACCACACCGCGGGCTCCAATAACTACACCCCGGCACAGGCCGCCGCGCAGGTTCGCGCTGCCTACGAATACCACGCACAGAACCTGGGCTGGTGCGATATTGGATACAACGTGCTCGTGGATAAGTTCGGCACCATCTACGAAGGCCGTTACGGCGGACTCGACAAGGCCGTCCAGGGCGCCCACGTTGGTGGCTTCAACTCCCATAACTGGGGTATCTCCATGATTGGTAACTACGAAATTGCGGAACCATCACAGAAGATGCTGAACTCGGTGGCAGAAATCGCCGGATGGAAGGCCGCTATCTCCGGCATCGATCCCACCGGCACCGCTACCCTGACCTCTGGTGGCTTCGGCGGCTCCAAATATGCGGCCGGCACGCAGGCAACCGTGCCTGCCTTCAGCGGACACAATGATTTCCACTACACCCAGTGCCCGGGTAGCCACACCGTGCAGCACTGGAAAGAGATCCGCGATAACACCAAGCAGAAGTACAACGCGGTCAAGGCCGGCGGTAACTCTGCTGCAATGAATTGGGATAAGAAGCCATCGATTAGCGGCGGTCAGTCCACCCCGGGCGGGACCACCTCCTCCATCGGCGGTGTCGACATTCCAGTATCGACCATCCAGGCCTTGGCTGGCATCGCCGCCGCCGTCTTCGGCGTCCTGGTTGCCAACGACCGCGTGGCACAGCCGGATACTGATAAAAAGGTTGCCGGTAACCTGACCGCGGGCGATATTCCGAATATCGTCAACAAGGTTGTGCAGCTTTCTAATAACGAAGGCCTCAAGGAATCCTGGACCTCCGTCCTCAACGCCTTTGGCCCAGTCCTGGGACTCGCCGTTGGTGGACCGAACTCCACCGATTCCGGCAAGATCATGTACCAGCTCTTCCAAAACGGCGTGGTCCTCTCCTCCAAGGACTCCGGAGCCAAGGCCCTGACCGGGGAGATTGCTAAGAAGTGGGCAGAGGGCGATAACGCCTCCAAGCTCGGCCTGCCCACGACCAATGAGATTAAGAACGGCAAGGAAATCCGCGTCCAGTTCCAGGGCGGCGAGATTGTCTACAACATCGATACCGAAAAGGTAGACATCTACACCAAATAGTCTCCTCCATGGAGAAAGGGCGCTAGAACCAGCGCTCCAACACCTTCGCCACGCCCGCCTGGTGGTTGGCCACGGTGACCGCATCAGCGGCCGCCTTTACCGCCGGGAGGGCGTTTTCCATTGCCACCCCGCAGCCGGCCCAGGTGAGCATCTCAATGTCATTGGGCATATCACCAAAGGCAATGGTCTCTTCCTGCGCTATCCCATGCTGCTTGGCCAACCACTCCACGCCGCGGCGCTTGGTGACGTTGGGGGCCGCAACCTCGAGCACGCCCTCCTGCATGGAGTAGGTGATATGCGCCAGCTCCGGATCGATATGGGGAGCAATCAAGTCATAGAGTTCCGGTGCGGAATATTCCGTATTCCGGATAAGCAGCTTGACCACTGGCTGCGCCACCAGCTCGCCCACGCTGACCACGCCGAAGCCTTCAAAGAGGGCATTTTCGGAGTAGTGCGGGTCGACGACGAAGAGCTCCTCGGGGGCATCGGCAAGCGAACCGCCCGCGCGTTCCGCGCCAAAGCCGACGGTACCAAGGACGCGCTGCGCAACCGTCACCACCTCTTCTAACGCGTCCGGGTACAGCTCGCGCGCGGATAAGACGCGGTCCTCCGCGGAATCATAGAGCACCGCCCCATTAGATGTCACGCATACCGGGCGCACCGTGAGCTGCTCCAGCACCGGCTCTATCCAGCGAAAGGGCCTACCGGTGGATAACGCAAAATAAGCACCCTGCTGCACCGCCCGCGCCACTGCGTCGCGGTTGCGACGCGGGACGCGATGATTGCGGTCCAACAGGGTGCCGTCAATATCGCTCGCGATGAGCCGAGGGGCCCGGGTAGGGAAAGTATCCATACCCGCGAGTTTACTTCAGGACTTAGAAGTCCATCTCATCCTCATCGGAGTCTTCCCAGTTCAAGGAACGCTTGATAGCGCGCTTCCATTCACCGTAGAGGAAGTCCACCTCTTCTTGCTCCATCTTGGGCTTGAATACGGTGAGGTCACCTCGCTGGGTATCCAGGATGCTGAGGTCCTCCCAGAAGCCATTGTCCAAACCGGCAGCGACAGCGGCGCCGGTTGCGGTGGTCTCAATGTTCTTCGGGCGGTGTACTTCCACGCCCAGGATGTCAGACTGGAACTGCATGAGCAGCTCGTTGGTGGTCATGCCGCCATCCACGCGCAGCTCGGTGATCTCCACGCCGGAATCCGCCACCATGGCATCTGCCACGTCGCGGGTCTGGTAAGCGGTTGCCTCGAGGACGGCGCGCGCCAGGTGCCCACGGTTGGCAAAGCGGGTCAGGCCCACAATGACGCCGCGGGCATCGGACCGCCAGTGCGGAGCGAAGAGGCCGGAGAACGCCGGGACGATGTACACGCCGCCGTTGTCCTTGGTCTCGCGTGCCAGGTTCTCAATGGCAGAGGAGTTGGGGATGAGCTGCAGGTTATCGCGCAGCCACTGCACCAGGGAGCCACCCATGGAAACAGAGCCTTCCAGTGCGTACACGGGGCGCTCGCCCTCGCGCTGGAAGCAGACGGTGGTCAACAGGCCGTTTTCGGAGAACTTCGGGGTCGTACCGGTGTTCAGCAGCAGGAAGAGGCCGGTGCCGTAAGTGTTCTTGGCCGAACCCGCGCGGAAGCAGCCCTGGCCAAACATAGCGGACTGCTGGTCGCCCAAGATAGCGCGAATGGGAACGCCGGCGAGGGAGCCGCGCTCGCGGACGGTGCGGAAATCACCCAGGGACGGGCGAATCTCCGGCAGCATGGACATCGGAATGCCCATTTCCTTGCACAGCTCTTCGTCCCACTCCAGCTTTTCGATGTCCATGAGCAGCGTACGCGAAGCGTTGGTCACGTCCGTTGCGTGCAGCGCTTCCTTGTCGCCGTCGCCCTCGGCACCGCCGGTCAGGTTCCACAGCAGCCAGGAGTCAATGGTGCCGAAGAGCAGCTCGCCCTTTTCGGCGCGCTCGCGGACACCATCAACATTATCGAGGATCCACTTGACCTTCGGGCCCGCTGGGTAGGAGTTGATCAGCAGGCCGGTGCGGCGGCGCCACTTATCCGGGCCCTTTTCACCTGCCAGTTCCTTACAGATGGCGGAGGTGCGGGTGTCCTGCCAGACGATGGCGTTATAGACGGGCTCACCAGTGTTCTTATCCCACACCACGGTGGTTTCGCGCTGGTTGGTGATACCGACGGAGTCGATATCTTCTACTGTTATATCGCCATTGGCCAAAGCCTCCCCCACAGCACGGCGGGTGTTGCTCCAGATCTCCTGCGGGTCGTGTTCTACCCAGCCCTTTTCTGGGAAGATCTGCTCGTGCTCGAGCTGGCCCACGGATACCTGATCGCCATCGTGGTTGAAGATGATGCAGCGGGTTGAGGTGGTTCCTTGGTCAATAGCTGCGACGTATTTCTTATCACTCATGTGTCTAATTTCTCCTGTATAGGGGGTGGATTAAAGCGCAATGGACAATAGGCCAACGGCAACAGCCGAAAGCAGCGGGCCAACAATCGGCACCCATGCATAGCCCCAGTTAGCGCTGCCCTTGTCCTTAATGGGAAGGACGAAGGCGTACATCAAACGCGGTCCCAAGTCACGGACCGGGTTGATGGCGTATCCCGTAGGCGTACCAAGGGACAGGCCGACGGCAACAACGACGAATGCCACGCCGAAGTAGCTCAGTGGGCCCAGCTCGCCACCGGCAGGACCGAAGGCGATGAACATCAACAATACGGTGGTGGCGATGAACTCGGTTACCGTATTCCAGCCATTGTGTGGGTGTGCGGGGGCGGTGAAGAAGATTCCCCCGGTTTCAGAATTGGCGCCGGTAACCTTGCCCTCTTCGTCGTAGTTATTCGCATCGAAGAGTTGCTTGAACGCGGCCCATGCCAGGAAGGCACCGAACATAGCACCCAGGATTTGGCCTAGCGCGTAGAACGGAACCAGGTTCCATTCAAGCGAACCATTGAGCGCAAGCATGAGCGTTACCGCAGGGTTCAAGTGGCCGCCAGAGGGGTCGGCCACGCTGGCGCCGACGAAGACGCCCATGCCCCAGCCCAAGGCAATAACAATCCAGTCGGAGCCACGAGCGCCCGAGGTGCGGAGGTTTACCAGCGCGCACACGCCGTTACCAAGAAGCAGCAGCAGTGTGGTGCCGATAAACTCCCACAAAAATGCATCAGATCCAGCCATTAGCGCCTCCCCTTATCCTTGAGTCTCGGTCGGACGAGCGGAGCCAGCGCGGACCAGGATGTCGTTAGCTTCGCGGTCGGTCACAGCTGCCTCAGCGGCCAGCTCTGCCTCGGTGTGCTTGGTGAAGGTATCCACCTCGAGCTGCTTGTCTTCCTCGCTCCAATCCAGCAGCGGAGCAACGAAATCTGCAACCGCAGGAGCTGCGTTGACGCCACGGTCACCAAACTCGATGGCAACGCGGAGGCGACGGGTCAAGATATCGTCCAAGTGCAGCGCGCCCTCGTGGGTGACGGCGTAGCGCACCTCAGCCCAGAGGTAGGTTTCAGCACCGGGAACGGGCTCGAGCAGGGACTCATCATCCTGCGCAGGAGCCAGAACCTCGCCCAAAAGCGAACCGTAGCGGCCGAGCAGGTGCTCGATGAAGTCCTCGCTCAGGTTGTAGCGGCGGGCCAAGGTAGGAATCTGGTTGGCCAGAGCGTGGTAGCCGGCAGCGCCCAGGATCGGGGTGTGCTCGGTGATGGACTCTGGCACCTTGCCGCCGAGTTCTTCCACGGCTAGGTCAACGGCATCCTTACCGATGACGCGGTAGGTGGTGTACTTACCACCGGCAACGGAGACCATACCCGGGGCCACGCGAGCCACGGCGTGGTTGCGGGACAGGTTAGTGGTGGAGTCGGACTTGCCGGACAGCAGCGGGCGCAGGCCGGAGTAAACACCGACGATGTCATCGCGGGTGATCTGGCGGCGCACGCGCTGGTTGACCTCATCCAGGATGTAGTCAATATCCGCCTTGGTGGGGGCGGGATCCGGAAGGGATAGGCCCTTCTCCCAGTCGGTATCGGTGGTACCGATGATCCAGTAGTCACCCCATGGGATGACGAAGAGGACGGACTTTTCGGTTACGAAGCACAGGGCTGCTTCTGCATCCAGGGCATCCTTTGGCACGACGATGTGCACGCCCTTGGAAGCGTGGACGGTGAACTTGCCTTCCACACCGGCCAGCTCCTGGATCTTGTCGTTCCAGACGCCGGTGGCGTTGATGAAGACCTTACCGCGCACGGTGGTCTCGCGGCCGGTGGCGGTATCGCGGACCTTAGCGCCAACGACGCGGCCGCCGCGGTCCTTGTCAAAGCCGATGACCTCGGTATTGGTGCGCACATCGGCGCCGTACTCGGCGGCGCTGCGCAGCACGGTCATAGTGTGGCGAGCATCGTCCACCAGGGTGTCGTAGTAGCGCACACCGCCGACGATGGCGTCTTCCTTCAGGCCAGGGGTGACCTTGAGGGCACCCTTGCGGGTGAGGTGCTTTTGCATCGGCACGCTCTTTGCGCCGCCCATGAGGTCATAAAGGGTAAAGCCACCGAACATCATGACGCGCTCCCATACGTGGTGGGTGAGCGGGAAGATGAACTTCAGCGGCTTAACTAGGTGGGGAGCCAACGTGGACATGTTGAGCTCGCGCTCCTTCAGCGACTCTGCCACGAGGCGGAAGTCAAACATTGCAAGGTAGCGCAGGCCACCATGGAACATCTTGGAAGAGCGAGAAGAGGTACCAGCGGCGAAATCGCGGGACTCCAGCACCGCGGTCTTCAAACCACGGGTTGCCGCATCCAGTGCCGCGCCGGCACCTACGGAGCCACCACCGATGATGACGACGTCGTAGTCCTCATCCGCGTAGCCATTCCACACATTTTCAAAATATTTGGGGTTAAAGGATTGATTGCTTTGCTGGGTCATTAGAGACCGCATCTCCTTCCTTGGTGCTCATGCGTGCTTGCTCCGACAAACGATGAATGAGATGGCGTAAGCACAGCTAAAAGCAAGTTTTGGATGATTCATGATGGCGACTATTGCACTCTAAAAAGTAGAGCCAATATCTCCTATCTCCTATGGTAGAGGTCACCGCTTAAACATTCACTAGAGGTTTCTCACACGTAACTTCCGGCCCCGTAAGCAGTCAATTCCCGCCCTTTGATTAGCCAACCAAAAAGAAAACCACCCCCTCGCGGGGGTGGTAACGCCAACGTTTGCACGCGCCTAGTCTTTTTGTAACCGGGCCATCGCTTCCAAAACCTCGGACATGCCTGCGCGCTCGGCGGAATACGTCACAGCCTGCGCATCCTTGACCACTTCGATGGGTGCTGTCTCCAGGGCAACGACCGGGATGTGATTCAAAAACCCCTCATCCCCCGGCTCATTACCAAAGACCAATGCCTCGCTCGGCTTGGCGTCCAAATCATCCAGGATGCAGTCCACGCCGGCGGCGGCCGTGGCGGAGGTAACCTTCATCGCCTCCTTATCCAAGAGCGGCTTTTCGGCCTGCTCATCAAGCTGGATATGCCACACCGCCTGCGGGACATCGAGATCCGCATCGCACGAGACCACGATGAGCACCTCCGCCGCCGGGTAGATGCTTTCTAGCGCCGCCTTCAGCCGCGGGGTCAGGGCATCATCTTCCCAGTTCAGCGTGCTTTGATGCGCCACCACTACGCGCGGGATGGCAGAAAACTGGGCCTTGAGCCGGTGCGGCAGGCGGGAGACGATCAAGCGCGATTGGGTCGCCGCGGCGAGCAGTCCCTGCTCTACCACGGATCCTTCCCAGATCTCCTTGCTGCTTGCGGCAATCGACGCCTGGGCCTGCGCCACATCCGTCTTCAGCTGGGCCATGACATCGGCGACCTTATCCTTGCCCTCATCCAAGCCGCGGGTTGCCTCTTCCACCACGGCATTGAGGTTGGTCTTGACCCACTCCAAGGTATCGGCCGCGATGTGCTTCTTTTCCTGCGACTCTTTGCCATCGTGCCCATCCTGGCCTTCCTCACCCTTGGCAGAGGCCATGTGGTTGCGCACGAGTTCAACGGTGGAAACGGAAACGCGGTCTTTGAGTCCCACCAAGTCATCGCGCAGGCGACGCACCCGGTGCCGCTCCGTTTCCACCTCCGCATCGCGGGCTTCGGCCTCTTCCAGCGTCGGGGCGGAACCACCCTTGCGCGCGGGAACCCAATATTCGCCGGCGGGCATGGGGCCGAACTCCGCCTCGTAATCCTCCCAGAGTCCCTCCAAGGCCTCCTGCATGCGGCGGCGGATTTCTCCGGTATCGGCTTCTGGATCCCCGGTGGGGTAATACGGCTCGAGCGCGGTAATAAAGACCGGAGTCTTGGTGCGGCCCAAGTTCTTTTTGTGGCCCTTTGTCCACAGGCGCTGCGAGCCGAACATCACCTGCGGAACAACCGGCACACCGGCTTCAAAAGCGATGCGGGAGGCGCCGGTTTTCATGCTGCGAATTTCAAAGCTGCGGGAAATCGTGCCTTCAGAAAAGACGCCGACGAGCTCGCCGGCCTCGGCAAGCTCTACCGCCTTGCGCAAGGACTCTTTGCCATCGATGCGGTCTACCGGCACGTGCCCCATAGCGCGCAGCAGGGCGCCCACGCCTGGGGTGCTAAAGATGCTGGCCTTGGCTAGAAAGCGCACCAGCCGTTTTTTGCGATAGGCAATGAACGCGCCGAACAGAAAATCCATATACCCGGTGTGATTGCACACAAGGACGGCACCGCCGTCATCGGGAATATTCTCCTCCCCAGACAGGCGCATCTGCAGGCCTTGGGCCAAGGTGAGGCCGCGCCCGATGTGGGTGATCTGGCGGTACAAGAAATTCGTCGCAGCGTTCATGGTGCTCCTTTAGCTTTGTTCCGCAGGCTACTGCGGCGTGAGGACATCCTTGCCCACGAATGGGCGCAGGGCCTCTGGAACAACGACGGAGCCATCGGCTTGCTGGTGGTTTTCCAAGATCGCCACGATCCAACGGGTGGTGGCCAGGGTCCCGTTCAAGGTGGCGGCCACCTGCGTCTTCCCGTTCTCATCGCGGTAACGGGTGGACAGGCGGCGGGCCTGGAAGGTGGTGCAATTGGAGGTGGAGGTCAGCTCGCGGTAGGTGCCTTGGGTTGGCACCCACGCCTCGTTATCGAATTTGCGGGCCGCCGAAGAGCCCAAGTCACCGCCGGCGATATCGATGGTGCGGTACGGCAATTCCATCGCAGCCAGCATTTCCTTTTCCATATCGAGGAGCTTTTGGTGCATGTCCTCGGCGTCATCCGGCTTGCAGTAGACAAACATTTCTAGCTTGTCGAATTGGTGCACGCGCAGGATGCCGCGGGTGTCCTTGCCGTGGGAACCGGCCTCCCGGCGGAAGCAGGAGGACCAACCCGCGTACTGCAGGGGACCATTGGATAGATCGATGATCTCATCCTTGTGGTAGCCAGCCAGCGCGACTTCGGAGGTGCCCACGAGGTAGCGATCATCGGCTGGCAGGTAGTAAATCTCATCGGAGTGCTGGCCCAAAAAGCCCGTGCCGGACATGATCTCTGGGCGCACCAAAACCGGCGGAATCATCAGCTGGAAGCCGGCTTCCCGCGCCTTTTGCGCAGCCAACATCAGCATGCCCAGCTGCAGGAATGCGCCATCGCCGGTGAGGTAGTAGAAGCGGGCGCCGCCGACCTTCGCACCGCGCTTGACGTCAATGAGCCCCAGGGATTCACCGAGTTCAAGGTGGTCCTTGGGCTCGAAATCGAAGTGCGGGATCTCACCTACCTCTTCAACGAGGACAAAGTCATCCTCGCCGCCGGCGGGTGCGCCTTCGACGACGTTATCGATCTTGTACTGCAGCTCTTCCACCGTGGCCTCAGCCGCGGACCGAGCCTCTTCAGCCTCTTTGACCTTGGCTTTCAGCTCATCTGCGCCTTCCAGCAACGCCGGGCGCTCTTCCGGGGAGGCCTGACCAATCTTCTTGCCCAGGGATTTCTGCTGGGAACGCACCTCGTCGGCCTTCTGGATGGCAAGGCGGCGCTTCTCATCGGCTGCGAGGAGCTGATCCACGAGCGAGGGGTCTTCCCCACGGGTGACCTGGGAGGCGCGGACAACGTCTGGGTTTTCACGGAGTAGCTTGAGATCAATCACGGAACTGATTCTAACGCACTGCCATTGCCTTGCCGTGGTAATAACCAGCGAATTATTATGGAATCATGTCCTCCCTAGAATTACCGGCCCGCGAAATCAGCGATGGCCCCACCCCAAAGCACGCCCAATTGCACGATATTCTGGAGGAATTATGTAATACCACCCTCAAACCCGGTGATATCCTCCCCGGTGAGAGGCTCCTGGAGGAGACCTACGGTGTCTCCCGCATTACGGTGCGCCGGGCCATCGGGGATCTCGTAGCCGCCGGCAGATTGCGCCGCGTGCGCGGTAAGGGCACCTTCGTTGCCCCCAACCCCTTGGTATCGCGCCTGCACCTGGCCTCCTTTTCCGATGAAATGAGTGCTCAGGATGTGGTGGCTTCCTCCAAGATCCTCAACAGCGGCCGCGCGAGCGCCCCGGAGGCGGCCACCAACTTCTTTGGCACCCCTGCCACGGAAGAACAGATTCATTTGCGCCGACTGCGCTTGGGCGATGGCGAGCCCTATTCCATCGATGACGGCTGGTATAACTCCGCTTTTGCGCCGAGCCTGCTGGAAAATGACACCTATAATTCGGTGTATTCCATTTTGGATAAGACGTTTGGCGTCCCCATCACGGACGCGGACCAGACCGTCTCCGCCATTGCCGCCAATGAGGAGATTGCGCCGCTTCTCGATGTCCCCGTGGGTTCCCCATTGCTGCACATCGTGCGCTGCTCGCGCTCGGGGGATAAGCCCGTGGAGTGGTGTTCCTCGGTCTACCGCACCGATAGGTACCACCTGAATACCCGCGTTTCCCGGGATACCTCAATATAGAAAACACCCTGCTTAAAGGGTAAGATAATGGGCCTTATGAAGAAATCACCTGCGTGGCGTTCCGCTGTGGCCGTCCAGATTGCCTTGATCTCAGCAATCGCGGCGGCCGTTTTCATGGGCATCTACGGCATTGTCAGCAACCACGGGTCTAACGGGGGCGATACTACCGCCGCGTCCGAACAGTCCTCTGCGGGCGGTGCCGATGGCTCAGGATCCTCCGATGCAAAGGTGGAGCCTTTTACCTCCGCTTCCGCTGGGTCCTGCGTGACGTGGGATATCAATGAGGATGGCTCTGCCGCTTCCTTCAAGGAGGTGGAATGCTCGGAGCAGCACCGCTTCGAGGTTTCCACCGTGGAGGATCTCAGCGTCTACCCCACCAGTGAATTCGGCCCGGATGCCTCGCGGCCCGCGCTCACCCGCCAGCACCAGCTGCGCGATGAGCTCTGCGAATCCGCCACGGTGAGCTACCTGCACAGCAAGTGGGATCCGCACGGAAAATACGATATTGCCTCCATCCTGCCGCCGGAATCCGCGTGGGATAATGGTGACCGCACCCTGCTGTGTGGCCTACAGACCACCGATGATCGCGGCGTGCCGCAATTGACCACCGGCAATGTCGAGGCTTCCGAGCAGGCCAATCTGACTAAGCCAGGCGAGTGCTTGGCCATTGATGATAAGCAGGTACCGCACGTCGTGGACTGCGGACAACCACACCAGCTAGAGACGGTATCCGTTATCGATCTGGGCAAGAAATTCCCCGATGCTTACCCGGATGGCAAGGAGATGGATAAATTCCTCTCGGATTCCTGCACCGCCGCCGCTGAGGATTACCTAGGCGGGGAAGAGCAGCTCTACCAATCCACACTGCAGCCGTTCTGGGGCACCGTGTCTGAAGAGTCCTGGAATGGCGGCACCAAGTCCGTAAACTGCTCGCTCGTCCACGCCCGCGATGATGGCGGCTTTTCCTCCATCACCGGCGCCGCCACCGGTGGCCGCCAAGCGCTCTCCATCGATGGCAACCCGCCGGAGGAGCGCCCAGAGCGCAACCCGATTCGCGATAATAAGCCGGCGCCGTAAATGTATTCCGTATCGGAAGAACGCTTCGAGGAAATGGTCAATGACGCCCTCGATCAGGTGCCCGATGAATTCGTGCGCAAGATGCGCAACCTGGTGATCATGGTGGAAGAAGAAAACCCCGATGATCCCACCTTGCTAGGGCTCTATGAGGGCGTCGCCCTGCCCCAGCGCACCTTCGACCACACCGGGTATTTGCCCGATGCCATCTTCATCTACCGCAGCACTTTGCAGCGCTGGGCCGCGTCAGAAGAAGACTTGGCCGAGCAGGTCAAGGTCACGGTCTTCCACGAGCTAGGCCATTACTTTGGCATGGAAGAACACGAACTGCACCAGCTGGGCTGGGGCTAGAGCTCAATATCGGCCCAGCGGGTAAGCGTCCACTCGCCAAATTTCTTGCCGCGCGGCTCCATCACGGTAAAGCGGCAATTGGGCATATAACCGGTATAGGCAAAGTCCGCGTCCGCCCCGGTGGCGTGCTTGGTTACCACCCGGATGGCGGCGCCGTGGCTGACGAGGATGACATCGCGGTCATCGGCAAGCTGCGCCGCAATCTCTTCCAACGCGGGCTGGAAACGCGAAAGCACGTCCTGGAGCCGCTCGCCACCTTCCATGGCGGCCTGGCTATCGCCGTAGCACCAGCCGCGCATGGCCGTATCGTGGCTGCGGTGGGCGGCCTCGCTAGCATCGAGCTCCCAATCGCCGGCGAAAATCTCCTGCACGTTCGGGATGACATCGATGGGAATGGAAAAGCGCGGCAGGTTCCGCTCCTGTTCAAAGGCGCGCGCCGCCAAGGTGGCGGTCTGCTGCGCCCGCAGCGCAATCGAGCACTTGAAGTCGACCTCGCGCTCGCCCACAAAGCCTGCTAATTCCCGGCCCACCTCCGTGGCCTGGTTGCGCCCCAGATCCGTAAGCTCCGCGCCCGGCGGCCGGGTATCAAGCAGCCGGGAGACGTTGGAATGGGTTTGGCCATGGCGCAGCAGGATGATTCTTCCAGTCATGCGTCCAGATTATTGACCCCTGCGCGCCCTCGCCACCCAAGCATCCGCCTCCGCCAGGTCCCGCGGTGGGTGGCCGACGGGCGTAGCGGTGGGCCAGGAGCCCAAAAAGCGCAATTCCTCTGCCCGCAACCACACTGCGCGCAGGGCCTCAGCGACCGGCTGGTCATCGATATGCCCAATCAAGTCCACATAGAAGCGGTAGGTGCCAAAGGTCTGGCGAGTCGGCCGCGACTCAATCCGCGAGAGATCCACCCCGCGGTGGGCAAAGTCTTGTAAGGCCCCCACCAGGGTTCCCGGCTGGTTGGGCAGGGTAAAAATGACGCTGGTGCGATCCTGGCCGGTGCGCGCGGTCGGGCGACCCGGCAGGCCCACCAACACAAAGCGGGTGGCCGCGCCCTGCACGTCCGCCACGCCGCTCGCCTTGGTTTCTAGGCCGAAGATTTCAGCCGCCCGCGCTGGCGCCGCCGCCGCGTCGACCTCCCCGCGCGCTACGGCCTGCGCCGCCGCCGCATTCGAACTAGCCGGCACGAATTCCACGCCCGGCGCGTTCTCCGCTACCCAGCCGCGGATTTGTTGGAAGGCCACCGGGTGCGTACTGAGGCGCGTGATGTCTTTCGTTCCCGGCCTTGTCATGATGCTGAAGGTAACGGGGATATCTACCTCGCGGTAAATCTGTACGGGATCGCCTTCTACCAGCGCGTCAAAGGTCGTCGTCACCGCCCCATCCACGGAATTTTCAATGGCGACGCAGGCATAATCGGCCTGCCCGGCGCGCACGGCCGCCACCGCCGCTGATGGCGAGTCCACCGGCAGGGTCTCCACGGTCTCCCCGCGCGCTTCCCACTCGGCGGCGAATTTGTGCACGGCGGCCTCCGTGAACGTACCGGCGGGGCCTAAGAAAGCGATGGTTGTAGTCATACCCGTCACCTTAGCCCACTAGACTGGTGCGCCATGGACTTTTCCATAGAACGACTCCGCGCGGATGTGCAGGGCATGGGCCCTCAAGAGCACGGTTTTACCTACCTGGATCTGCAGCGCACCCCCACCCGCACCGGCCGGCTGCGCGGGTGGATCCTTTCCGCAAAGGATCTCAACGATGTCGCGGGCATGCCCACCACCTTGGGCAATGCCAAGCGCACCTACTATCCCGCGGTCAGCGAGCCGTTCATCGCGAAGTTGGAAAAGCAGGGCGCGATATTCATTGGCAAGTCCTCCACCCCGGAGTTGGGCTTGCGCGTCGATACCGAGCCGGTGGATCTTCCCCACCCCGATAATCCCCTTTATCCAGGCCGCACCCCGGGCGGTTCTTCTGGCGGCGCGGCCGTCCAGGTAGCCCGCGGCCTCGTGCGCGCGGCCCAGGCCAGCGATGGCGGCGGTTCCATCCGCGTTCCCGCGGCGGCCTGCGGGGTCGTGGGGTTTAAGCCTGCGGGCAGCAGCCTGGGCGCGGAGGGGTTTATCACCCGCACCGTGGCCGATAATGCGTTCCTGCACGGCCACCGCATGATCACCCCGCGCGCCCGCATTGGGCTGTTGCTGGAGCCGCTTTTTGCCGCGACCCGGGTGGAGGCCCACCACCTGCGGGCGGCACGCGAGGCCGCAGATCGGCTGCGCGCCGCGGGGTTCGAGGTCGTCCCCATTGCGCCGTATCCGCAGGCAGCGGCCACGTTTGCGCACTTCCGCGAGATCTTTACCTCCCGGTTTGCGGGGCTACCACAGGCAGAGGGCTACGCGGCTTGGGTGGCCCAGCAAGGTGCTACCGTATCCGCCGCCGAGCTAAGCGCCGCGCAGCGCCATGTCCGCCACCTCCCGGAGCTCTTGGCGCAGCAGTGGCGGGTCGATGCCATTATCACGCCCATGCTCTCCGCGGATCCCCCGCTGCGGGGGCATTTCCTGTCCCTTCCGCACGCGGAGAATTTCGACGCCCAAACGCGCTGGTCACCCTGGGCCTCACTGTTTAATATGGCCCAATTGCCCGCCATTTCCGTTCCTTGGGCCATCCCCGCGCACCCGCCCGTCGGCGTGCATGTGGGAGGCATTACGCTTTCCGATGCCCAACTTTTAGGCCTCGCCCACATCCTGCACCCATGACCAAGAACCTCCGCGCCGAACTGCTCATCGTCCTGACCCTGACCTTTGGTATTTCCGGGGTCAGGGCGGTGCTGCGGCTAATCAATTCACTGGCCGCCCCGCAGCCACTCAATGAGCAATCCGTCACGCTCAACTCCAGCCAATCCAGCCTTGCGTGGGTGGATTTGGGCCTGCAATTGTGCTCGGCGGCGGTCCTTTTTGCCTATGGTGCGCTGGTGATTTTCCTGCTGGCACAAGACCACATTAAACCGGCTGCCTACCGCGCCTTTGATTGGTTACACGGCGCGGGGCTTGCCGCGCTCATCGGCATCCCGGGCCTAGTTTTGTATTTCGCCGCGGTGCAGTTTGGCTGGAGCAAAGAGGTCATCCCCGGTGACTTCGATAATGCGTGGTTAGAAATCCCGATGTCCCTCATCAAGGCCGCCGCCAATGCCTTTGCGGAAGAGACCGTGGTGGTCATGTGGCTGATGACCAGGCTGCGCCAGGCGCGCTGGTCGCTGCCGGCCGCCTTGGCGGCAAGCTCTATCCTCCGCGGTTCATATCACCTGTACCAGGGGGTATCGGCCGGCTTTGGCAATATCATCATGGGCGTTATCTACGGCTATTACTATCACCGCACCGGCCGCGTGTGGCCGCTTGTCATCGCGCACTTTCTTATCGATGCGATCGCTTTCCTCGGCTATTCCTTCGGCCTTTCCGTACTTTAAGTGTGGCGTGCTCGCGAGGAAAGCGGGGGAATTGGCCGGCGCCTTGTAAGGTATAGCGCATGACTGAATCAGGACGAGATCCGCATCGGGAGGCGCGCCGCGCTGGCGATAGCTCATCCAGTGAGTTCGTCCTTGGGGCCGATGGCCGTCCCCTCAAGGACCGCTATGGTCGGCCCATTCGCCGCCGGCCGCGCACGAATCGTTCCGAGCCGCAGCAGCACATCCCGCGCCAGGAAACCCCCACCCGCTACCCCAGCCAGTACCGGGCCCAGCAGCAGCGTTCCGCGCAGCAACCACCACAGCGGCCACAACAGCCACAGCAACGGCCGCCACGGCGACCACAACCATCGCAGCCGCAATCGCCGCAGCAGCTGCAACAGCGCTACCAACCACAACAAGCTCAGCAACCGCCCCGCCGCCACTCTAAGCCGCACAGCCGCCGGAAAAAGACCAATCCGGTCAAGCGGTTCTTTGGCTGCGCCGGTATCTTTGTCCTCGTCGTCGTAGTGTGCAGCCTTATCTTCGCACTGTGGGCCGATACGCGCCTGACCCGCGTGGATGCCTTCCCGGATGAGCAGGTGGCCAATACCTCCGGCACCAATTGGCTGTTGGTGGGATCCGACTCCCGCCAGGGCCTGTCCGAAGAAGACCAACAAGCGCTCGGCACCGGTGGCGATGTGGGCGAGGGACGCACCGATACCATCATGCTCCTGCATATCCCGCGCTCCGGCCAAGCCCAGCTAGTCTCCATTCCGCGCGATAGCTACGTGGAAGTACCCGGCTTCGGCATGGATAAGATCAACGCCGCCTTTGCCTACGGTGGGCCAAAGCTCCTCACGCAAACCGTGGAGGGCAATACCGGCCTGCACATTGACCACTATGCCGAAATCGGCATGGGTGGTTTGGCCAATGTGGTCGATTCCGTCGGCGGCGTTGATATTTGCGTTGCAGAGCCCATCAATGACCCGCTGGCGGGCATCGATCTGCAGGAAGGCTGCCAAAAGCTAGAGGGCAGCGATGCTCTGGGGTATGTGCGCACCCGCGCCACCGCAATGGGCGATCTCGACCGCGTGCAGCGCCAGCGCGAATTCTTCGCGGCGCTGCTAGATAAGATCACCTCCCCAGCGACGCTGATTAACCCCTTCCGGTCGATTTCCCTGATTAACCACACCGCCTCCTCTTTCATCGTGGGCGATGGCGATCACGTATGGCACCTGGCCCGCGTGGCGCTCGCAATGGGATCCGGAGTGGATACGGAAACCGTTCCCATTGGCGGCTTCCAGGACACCGTCGTGGGCAATGTCGTGCTCTGGGACGATGAAGGCGCCCAACAGCTCTGGGACTCCATGAAATAGGCCTGAACTCAATCTTCGTATCGGAAAAACGCTATTGAGAAACCAGCAAGTGTGGTTGCTATGAAGAATTCAGGGAGAATTCTCCACTCCACAGGATCCATAGAAAGCATCCTAATTATGCCAAGGATGAAGGCTATTGCGCTGGCGGCTGCGGAAGCCCAGGCTATGCGCCGCGGCCCTGAGTTTTTCTTGTTCATGCCTTAACTCGTCCTAGCTAGATTGCGAAGAAAGCGGCCCTTTCCTCCTTGCCTTTTCGAGGTAAAGGGCCGCTTTGTTGTGGTGCGTTTAGCGCAACGTCACCTGGCGGGACTTGATGTTTTCTAGCTGCTTGCGCTCTTCTGCGTTCAATTGCGCGTCATTGGAGATTTCTTCTTCCAAGGCCTTATCTACGCGCGCGAGCTTGTCCTCATAAGAGGAGTAATCAACCTCGGGCTGCACGTCAAAGACGGGAGCGATAAGGCCGTGGGTGCGGAATACTCCAGCAAACTTGGTGTCCTCGCCCAAATTCAGCTCGCCGCGCGCGGCGACTCGCGCCAACGCGTTGAGGAATGCGGCCTCATCGTCATTCGGGCGCACCCAACGTACGTGCGCTTTGCCGCCGCCGGCATTGGCCCAAAAGGCGGTACCGGTAATGTCCTTGCCCACCTGGTGGGATTCGATGACCGAGTCATTGGCGGCGCGCATGGACTGCGATACCTCAGGGGTGACCTGCGCGCCTTCCGGAATCCACCAGCTGAAGTCCTGGTGGACTTCGATGTCGAGGGTAGTTGCGGCATCGATAAGCTCACTAAGCTCCGGCTGCGAGCCATCGGCTGCGGTCGATTCCAAGGTAGAGCCTGGATCGTTGTTCTTGACCCAGTTCAGGGCGAAGGCCAGATCCCGGCCAGGGTTGTGGGTATGGGACTGCACCTGGAGTGCCACAAAAGCATCGCCGCCGAATTCCTCATCGCGGATCAGCGCCGCGGTGGCGCCCGGGAGGACGGTGGAGATGTAAACGTTCCTATCGCAGCCCTTCACGTCGAGCTTCGCAAAAGCGGAGGGCACGAACTCTTGCATGGCAACGAGGGAAGCCTCCGCCGCAAGGCCGCTATAGGGGCGCGGATCCTTTTCCAGGGCGGCGCGCTCTTTGGCACGGGCAGCAAGCTTCGCCTGACGGCGGGACATGCCCTCAGGCAGGTCTTCTTGTTTCTTTTTCTTCTTGGCCATGCCTCCAAGATACCTGCTTTCTACAGCTCAATAGCGCGCAGGGCCACCTCCGGCTGATTGGTGGCAAGCATGTCCACGCCATTGGACCAAGCCCACTTCATGTCCTCCGGCTTATCAACGGTCCACATATACGTGGGCAAGCCCTGCGCACCAATAATGGCCGCCTGCATCTTGGCGCGCAGCAGGGAAACCCCCAGGGCGCTCGGCCGCGACCACATGAAATCCGAGCGATTGAAATGGCGTTCCCAGTCTCGGCGCAGGTAAATGCGGTCAATGTGCGGCGCCAAAATCTTCATGCGCCGGATGGCCTTATGGGAAAAGGAAATAACGTGCATGCGCGGGTCCTCATCGAGCCCGGCGGCGCGCAGTCGTTCCATGACCCGCTTTTCCAAGGCGCTGCCTTGCCCGGAGGGGTGCTTGGTTTCAATATAAAGGTGGTGGGGCTTGTCCCCCAGCATGGCCAGGAGGTCATCGAGAAGCATCATGCGCTGCCCCTTGCCGATGTCGACCTCACTCAGCTCCCGCCAGTCCATCGCCGAAACCCGCCCGGCGCGCCCCGTCGTTCGCTCCAAGGTGGGATCGTGTTGGACTACCACCTTGCCGTCGCGGCTTAACCGCACGTCGCACTCCACGCCGTGGATGGGAAGCTCCAGGGCCTTTTCAAAAGCTAAGGGGGATAGCTCCGGGTATTTTCCGGAGTATCCCCTATGCGCGACGATGTGCACTAGCCAAAGAACTTTTCTTTGATGTCATTGAGCGTCTTTGCAGAAGCGTCGAAGCGCTCCTTTTCGTGCTCGTTGAGCTGCAGCTCTACCGGGCGGACGATGCCGGTGCGGTTTACGATGGCTGCGGTGCCGATGTAGAGGTCCTCCACGCCGTACTCGCCCTGCAGGTAAGCAGAGACGGGAAGCGCCACGTCCTGGTTCTGGATAATCGCGGCGGTAATGCGTGCAAGCCCCATGCCGATGCCGTAGGAGGTCGATCCCTTTGCATCGATAATGGAATAGGCGGCGTCACGGGTTTCTTCAAAGATCTTTTCAATGCGCTCGGCGTATTCCGGCTCCTTTTCCAGCTTCTGCGAAAGCGGCACACCGGCAACATTCGCGGTGGAGACTGCGGGCAGCTCAGAATCGCCGTGTTCTCCAATGATGTAGGCGTGCACGGACTTCGGGGCCACGCCTTCCAATTCACCCAGCATGTAGCGGAAGCGCGCGGAGTCCAGAATCGTACCGGAGCCGATGACCCGCTTGTGGTCAAAGCCGGAGGCCTTCCATACCGCATAGGTCAGGATATCGACCGGGTTGGAGGCGACCAAGAAGATGCCGTCGAAGTCATTAGCGATGACATCTGCGACGATGCTGTTCATGATCTTGACGTTCTTATCCACCAGGTCAAGGCGGGTTTCGCCGGGCTTTTGGGCGGCGCCGGCGCAGATGACGACCATGTCAGCGTCCGCGCAATCCGCGTAGGTTCCCTTGGTGACGCGGGTACGCTGTGGCGACCAGACCACACCGTGGTTGAGGTCCATGACATTGCCTTCCAGCTTCCGCTCATCGATGTCGATGATGGCCAGGTGGTCGACGATGCTCTGGTTGACCAGTGCGTAGGCGTAAGCGACTCCCACGTCACCCGCGCCAATGAGAACGACTTTATTTCCTACATGCTTTGCCATGACCCTATTGTGCAACGCCCAGCGGGGTTTTGCATGCGTAATGTTTCACACTGCACAACGCGGTACGTTCTGGGATAATGGGCAACCATGAAACGCGCCTTCAGCCGCGCTGCACTAATTTCTCTTGGCGTAGTCGCGGATCTCACGCCCGTCGTCCGCATGACCAGCCGGCAGACGTTGCCGCCCCATATGTCGGCCGGAATCTTAGGCGCAGAGCTGGCCACGTGGGCCGCGGTATCGCCGTCCCTGCTGCCCCGCCCGTGGTGGGTGACGGCGGCCAATGTATCTATCGGGCAGGCCATCGGGCACCTCGGGGCGGCCTCGACGAGCTTTGTGCTCAACCGGCTGGGCAAGCGCCCCCAAGACCGCTTGGGCCCGCAGCACCGCCAAATCTTGCACTTAGCTATTGGCGCCGGCACCGCCTTCAATGCGGCGCTCTCGCTGCGCAACCAGGAAAAGCAGGCGGGTCTGGTCAATAAACAACTGGTTCGCGGTCCGGCTACCGCGGCCATCGGCCTAGCCGCCGGCACCGCCGGATACGGCGCGCTGCTACTGGTAGGCGAGGCCGCACAGCTGACCGTGACCAAATTATCGCGCCAATTGGGCCGTTGGGTTCCAGCACTCGTGGCCTGGCCGGTCGTTACCGCCGGGCTCACCGTGGCCGCGGTGGGGCTATCGGACCGCGTGGTATTCCGGCGCTGGATCCGTTCGCTCTCCCACAAGGCGCAGCGCCTGAATAAACAAATTTTTCCCGGCACGTCGATGCCCTGGGAGCCGGAGCGCTCCGGCAGCCCGTGGTCGCTTGAACCTTGGTCCGCGCTGGGGAAACAAGGGCGGCGCTTTGTCTCCAACGGCCCGCGCGCCCGCGATATTCGCACCGTCACCGGCGCTCCCGCCAAAGAACCCATCCGCATTTATGCCGGCTACATCCCCGGGCGTTCCTTTGCTCAAGCGGCAAAGAAGGTGCGCTCAGAATTGCAGCGCACCGGTGCGCTGCGCCGGGAGACCATCGTCATTCAGATGCCCGCGGGATCCGGGTGGATTAATAACTGGAGCGCGAGCTCCTATGAGTTTTTGACCGCCGGTGATTGCGTCACCGTCACCATGCAGTATTCCTACCTGCCCTCGGTTTTCGCCTACCTCGTGGATAAAAACGCGCCCAAGCGCGCTGCGGCCGAGCTCATTTCCGTGGTGCAAGAAGAAATTGACAAGCTCCCAGAAGAAGATCGCCCGCGGCTCTACCTTGCAGGGGAATCCCTGGGTGCCTACGCCATTATGGATAATTTCCAGAACAAGGACGAACTTCTCGCTGCCTGCAGCGGCGCGGTCTTTTCTGGCCCGCCGCGGATGACGCGCTTTACCCAGCGCCTGCGCCGCGATATCGGCTCGCTCGAGCGGCTCCCCGTCATCGATGGCGGGCAACACGTCCGCTTTGTTGCCCAACCGGAGCACTCGCGCCGCGATGCCTTTGGCAACGATTTTCCTTCCAGCTGGCGCCGGCCCCGCGTGCTCATTGCCCAGCATGCCTCCGATGCCATCGTGTGGTGGGACCTGAACCTGATGTTTCGGCGCCCCACCTGGATGCACGAACCCCAACCGGAGACACTCCGAGCGGATACGCTCCGCCACCTGCGCTGGGCACCGTTTATTACCTGGTGGCAGATTGGCCTAGACCAGATCAACTCCCTGAACGTCCCAGGTGGCCACGGGCATAACTACTTTCAGGAGATGCTCTGGTACTGGAATGAGGTCCTAGGCTCCCAATCGCGCCTGAACCTCACTCCTAAATTAGCCCGGAAAATCGCCGGTTTTATCCGGCTCGATGCCTAATCGCACTTCACACCGGTGCTGTGGTGCGGGCAGTACCCATTCGGCACCTTGTGCAGGTACTGCTGGTGCTCGTCTTCGGCCAAGTAGTACTCGCCAGAGTCCGTATCGGCTAAGCGTTTTACTTCGGTCGTAGTTTCCCCAAAACCAAATTCTTTCAGCTTATCCGCGTAGCTATCCACGATTTCCTGGATTTCCTCCCGCTCTTCTTCGGTGCGGGGATAAAACGCGGAACGGTACTGCGTACCCACGTCATTTCCCTGGCGGAAGCCCTGCGTCGGATCGTGGGCTTCCAGTGCCTTCACCACGAGGTCGCGCAAGGAGATCTTCTCCGGGTCATAGGTGACCTCGACGGTTTCTGCATGGTTGGTTTGCCCACGACAGACCTCGTAATACGTGGGGTTCGGGGTGGTGCCGCCGGCATAGCCAACGGAGGTGGACTCAACACCATCGGTCTCCCAAAACATCTTTTCCGCACCCCAGAAACAACCCAGGGCAATCAAGATCGATTTCTGGCCGTCCTTCCACGGACCGGTAATTGGGGTATTCAGCACCGCGTGCGGGGCTGGGTCCAAGACCGGCTCGCTGCGGCCCGGCAGGGCATCTTCCGCAGCCACCATCTTCGGCTCTGGTTTAAACATCCACATTAGGTAATGCTCCTTTCTCCATTTCCCTTAATAACGTTGTACTGGGCTAATAGATTCCCGGGCCACTAAATATTCGCGGTAATTGCAGATTTCAAATTAATCATGGCGAAATCTTTCGATCGTGCCTATCATCGGGACACGTACCCGAAGAAAGGATTACACAAATGGCTGTTTACGAACTTCCTGATCTCCCATACGCATACGACGCACTGGAGCCACACATCTCCGCAGAGATTATGGAGCTCCACCACGACAAGCACCACGCAACCTACGTGAAGGGTGCTAACGCTGCCCTCGAGGCACTGGAAGAAGAGCGCAACGGCGAGGCTAACCCAGACCGCATCCGCGCCCTGTCCAAGAACTTGGCATTCAACCTGGGTGGCCACACCAACCACTCCATCTTCTGGAAGAACCTGTCCCCGAACGGTGGCGGCCAGCCCACTGGCGAGCTGGCAGAGGCTATCGACCGCGACTTCGGTTCCTTCGAGAAGTTCCAGGCACACTTCGCTGGTGCCGCTACCTCCCTGCAGGGTTCCGGCTGGGCAGTGCTGGGTTACGACCACATCGCTGACCGCCTGATCATCGAGCAGCTCACTGACCAGCAGGGCAACGTTTCCGTTGACTTCACCCCGCTGCTCATGCTCGATATGTGGGAGCACGCTTACTACCTGCAGTACAAGAACGTAAAGGGCGACTACGTCAAGGCCGCTTGGAACGTCTTCAACTGGGACGACGTTGCAGAGCGTTTCGCTGCAGCTAAGAAGTAACTTCTAACTTAGTTACTTTCTGCCGCCTTTCCCTACTGGAAGGGCGGCATTTTTATGCTTGCACTAACCCCATCAAGGGTGTGGCGCAATTTACACCGCCGCCTGTGAAGAGAATGCTGGTACGCATGACCAGAAACCGGCGCGCCACCATCGCCATGCTCCTGTTGGGTTTGGCGGTGTTTTCTAGCCTCTATACCACCCAAGCAATTTTGCCCACGTTGGTAACGGATATGGGCATCTCGCACACCGAGGCGGCCATGACTGTTTCGGCCGCCACCGGCGCGTTGGCTATCTGCGTGGTTCCTGCGTCCATTCTTTCTGAGCGCTATGGGCGCGGGCGCATCCTCCTCATTTCCGCCATCGCCGCCACCATCTTGGGCCTCGTGGTGCCCCTGGCCCAAGAGGGCTGGCAGCTCATTGCCCTGCGCGGGCTGCAGGGCGCAATGTTGTCTGGAGCACCGGCAACGGCGATGGCCTGGTTATCGGAAGAGCTCGAGGACAATGCCTTGCCTAAGGCGATGGGCCTTTATATCGCCGGCAATTCCGTAGGCGGGCTCACCGGCCGCATCATTCCCGCGGGCTTGGTGGAGTTTTCCTCGTGGCGCTGGGCTCTGCTTGGCTCCGCCGTGGTGTCCCTGGCCTTTGCCATTACCTGTTGGCTCCTCCTGCCCGCCCAGCAAAACTTTCACCCCAAGGAAATTCACTTCCGCTCGGAGCTGAGTGCGGTCTTTGGGCACTGGGCGAATAAGGATCTCGCCACGTTATTTATCGTTGCCTTTTTATCCATGGGCACGTTCGTGTCCATGTATAACTTCCTCACCTTCCGCCTAACCGGGGATTTCGGCCTATCGCCGGCACTGGCCGGTTTTACCTTCCTGTTTTATCTCTCCGGCACGTGGTCCTCGGCCAGGGCGGGCACGCTGGTCGCGCGCATTGGGCACGGTAAAACGATGGCTGGGTCCGCCGTGCTTTTTACCGTGGGCATTATCCTCTGCGCCGGCAACCTGGCCATGACTCTTATCGGCATGGTGTGCCTGACCGTCGGTTTCTTCGCGGTCCACTCCACAGCGTCTGGCTGGGTGGGGCAACTGGCCACCCACGACCGCGCCGAGGCGTCCTCGATGTACGTTTTCTGCTACTACCTGGGCTCTTCCATCGTGGGCGCCTTGGCAGGCGTGCTTTTCGATGCCCTCACCTGGCACCAATTCATCGCCTGCTTCACCGCCTTCGCGCTCGCGCTCACGGCGCTGACTTGGACCAAGATTAAATCCGACTAAACTCGGTTTTATGCCTCAAGATAAGTGGTCGAGCCGCACCTGGCACCGCAAAGCCTCACGCCCCGTGTCCATCTGGATGATGGTCTTCATCGTAGTGGGCGCAGCACACATTTTCGTGCCCAATTATCGCTGGGTACTTATCCACCTCTTCACGTTGGGCCTAGTCACCAACAGCATCCTGGTGTGGTCGCAGCACCTGACGGAGAAATTCGTGCAACAAAAATTGCCCGATTCCGCCCGCCCCAAACAGCTCGCGCGCATCTACATCCTCAATATCGGCATCATCATCGCCGTCGCGGGCCAAATCCTCGTGCAATTCTGGGCTCACCACTGGATACTGACCCAGATCGGCGCCACGCTTATCGCGCTTACCGTTTTATGGCACGCGGTGTCCCTGTTTGCCCAGTGGCGAACAGCTAAGGATAAGCGCTTCCGCCCAGTTGTCGGCGCCTACGTGCTATCCGCGCTGTGCTTGCCGGTCGGTGCTGTCTTCGGCGCGATCCTGGCCATTCACCCGGGCGATCCGCAGTTGCTCTTGGCCCATATCGCCGCCAATATCGGCGGTTTCATCGGCCTTGCCGCGGCAGGTTCGTTGACCATTCTCTTTCCCACCATCTGGCGCACGCAGGGCACCAATGAGCGCATGTCCTCCTCGTTCCTGCTGCTTACCTTGGGCGTGGTGGCAACGACCATCGGCGCATTTTTGAACTTCCCGCAGCTCGGGCTGATTATCTATTGCATCGGCTGGATCTTGAGCCTGCAGCAGTGGCTTGGCAATGTCATCGACGTCGCCCGCGCTCCGCGCGACCGCGTTAACTTTGCCTCCGTCTCGGTGCTCATGGCCGCGCTCTGGCTGGTGCTATCCCTGGCGTACTACACCACGCAGCACTTCCTCGTGGCAGAACCAGGGCTTCCCACGCTCGGCCTCGTGGTGGGCTTTGCGGCGCAGCTGCTCATCGGAGTCATGAGCTATCTTCTTCCCACCACCATGGGCGGTGGCCCCGGCGCGGTCCGCGCAGGGCTTCAGGAGCTGGATCGGTGGGGCCTGTTGCGCGCCACATTTGTCAATGGCGGGCTGCTTATCTGGATGGGCACGGATATCTCCGTGCTCAAGGTAGTGGCCTCGCTGCTATGCATCGGCTCTTTGGCGGTCTACCCCATATTCATTGCCCGCGCGGTCAAGGCCCAAAAGCAGGTGTTGATGAAAAAGGCGGAGGGGCCCGCGCCGAAAACCACCGCGGACTGGAACCAAATCTATATCGGCATCGCCATCCTGGCGGTAATCTACGCCCTGTTCGTCGCGCTCTAGAGCTCCGGGATTCCCGGCGCGCCGGCGCCCATCCACTCGCGCACTATCCGGGTGGCGTGTACATCGCCGGCGTTATAGTCCAAAAGGCGCTGCCGGACGCTCATGTCGCCGGCCAGGGCCTCCCGGCGCGCGTTGACGGATTCTTCGCCATCAAAGTCCTCTTCCGGCCACCGGAATCCCGCCACTGGGGCCACCACTTTGAGCCCCAGCCCAAAGGGCCCCGCGAAGGATCTCTTCACGTAGGCAAACATATCCACCCACTCTGGGGAAGAGATAAAATCTTCTACTTCCCGTTCATCCACTTCCCGGAAGCGCTGCGCGGAGCGGCGCATCCAGTGGTTCTCGCCGTGGGCGGAATAGCAATAAGCGGCAAAGGTCTTGCCCTCCGCATGCGCTGTATCGCGCAGCTGCATCAACCACCTCCAAAATTCGGCGAAGTTCTCCGCCTCAGCGCGCCCGCCCAGCGGCTCCCACGTCACGAAGGGGTGGTACTCGCCCTCGAACCACGCGCCCCACAGGTAAGCGCCTTGGTCCATGTAGGCCTCCATGTCCACATCCACCTCGACATCCGCCCGCGGCACCGACGTATCCCCGCGGCGCAGCAGCGTCTGCCCGGCACGCCACGCGGCGGCGAGGCGGGAGGGCTCGCCCACATTGGCATCGATAAGCGCCTGCACCGTGGTAATGCCGCGCTCGCGGAAGGGGCGGGCGCGATCGCCCGGTAAGAAAAGGGAAATATCGTCTGCCGCCACCAGCTCTTGCTCGCACAAGGGCCAGAACCTGCAGCTAGCGCACTCTTTGACCCGCACCGGAGCGGTGGGCAGCGGCTTATCCCAGGCGCGCTGCACGTCAAACTTCGCCGTCTCCGTGAAAAAGGCCTGCTGGCGATCCTGACCGATGGCACCGCCGCGCCCGGAGTTCAGGCCCATGTCCTCTAAGGCCTCGGCGGCTAGCGCCAAACGATAGCCATCGACGGCATGGTGGCGGGCCTTATACGGAAGCTCCATGGGCTCGCTCAACCCAAGGCGGTGGGTGGGCACGGCAAGCGTGGTCTTCTTTGGGTGCTTGCGCGCCACGCGGTGGTTGCTCACAATAATGGGGGTATAAGAACCCGCCTCCCGCAGCAGCAATTCCACGTGCACTTTCCACTTTTCGGTGGCAAAGACCGCATTGGTGATGTGGGTATATCCAGAGGCAATGGCCTCCAGCGTGGCCATGGCGCGTTCCCAATCATCGCCTTCTAGATCGATGCGCCGGAAACGGCCAGGGGCTTTGCGCGGGAATAATTCCATCGCCGCGTCTACGGCGGCGCTGTGGCGCTCGGCCCGAGCAATCGAGGATCGGGTGCGCGGAATCTCCGGGTGGGCACGCCGCTGCACCAAGCGATAGCGGCACCCAACGAGATCCGAAGCTACAACGACATCCTCCACACCGGGTGAGCTTAATAGAACAGCAAGGTAATGTTGAATCCAGACTCGATCGAACGTAAGGGAAAATAATGAGTATCCTCAAGAAATTGAAAAAGGCTCGCCAGGAAGCACGCGCGCAGGCCAAGGCGGCGAAGGCGCGCGCCAAGGCTGAGGTAAAGGCCCAGTCGAAGGATCGTCGCCGCCAACAAAAGCTCCTTGCCAAGCAAGAAAAGCACCTTCTTAAGACCGAAGAAAAGGGTCTCAAAAAGCGCCGTAAGCACGAACAGAAGATGGCGGAAAAGGAATTGGAAAAGCTGCGCGAGGGCCACTTTAATGCCGGCAAGGTCAAGCGCTATGCAGGTGCATTGCGCACCGCCGCCCCGCTTTTGCTTCCCCTCGTTTATCGCGCATTTGTGGGCCTTAAGTCCGAAAAAGAAAAGCGCAAGGCTCACAAAGCGGGCGTAAGTTCCGCAGAAATGGCCTCTTTTTCCGGCTACGGCGCCCCGCTCAAGGCCCGCACCGCCGGCATCCGTAATTCCCTCAAGGACGTGGATCTGCCCGCCGGCTTCAAGCGGGACGTGCGCGAGCGCCTCGAAGAGGTTGATGCCGCGATCGATAACGCCGAATTCATGACGGAGCAGCAGCGCCGCCGTGCGCATAAGACGATTAGCGGAGAGATCGATTCCGTTACCGCGGAGATTCAGCAGCGCCTGGGCGAATAATTTCTCTTCCGCCTCCCATCGCCGTTCACCTTTTTGGTGGCGGCGATATTTTTATGCGCGAGGGCCACTAACTAAAACTTTATTGTCTACTATTTTCCACACTGGTAGAATTGAATTAGAGTTAATTCGGATTCCAAATACCGGTATTAGGTAAACATATCGATGCAATAAACCATGGAGGTACTATGGCACGCCGCGAAATCACGCAATTTTATGATGACCTTGATAATCAACTCATTGGTGAGGATGAATTAGAGGTAGTCCGCTTCAGCGTCAATGGGCGCAGCTACTTGATGGATCTATCCCGCGACAATGCCCGCCGCTTCCACGAGGCAATCGCCCCCTTTGTCGAGGCCGCACATGCCGCCCCCGATGCGGAATCCCCACAGGTCGATCCGCGCAAGGTCCGCGAATGGGCGCAAAAACAGGGCCATGACGTAGCGCGCCGCGGCAAGATCCCTCAGAACATCATCGACGCATACAACGCGGCCCACTAGAGACTTAAAGCACGCCCTGTTCCCTGGCGGCCGCCACCGCGGAGGTACGCGAGCGAACGCCCAATTTGTCATAAATGTGCACTAGGTGGGATTTCACCGTGGCCTCAGAAAGCATGAGGTCATGGCCGATCTGCCGGTTCGAGGCCCCCGCCGCCACCAATTGCAAAACCTCTAGCTCGCGCGGGGTCAACGAGGTGCGGGGCGTGCGGACCCGGGTCATGAGGCGATCGGCCACGATGGGCGAAAGCGCCGAGTCCCCCTCCGCCGTCGAATGGACGGCATCCAAAAGCTCCTGCGGCGGGGCGTCTTTTAGGAGGTAGCCTACCGCGCCTGCCTCGATGGCGCCGAGGATATCCGCATCGGTGTCGTAATTGGTGATGACCAGCACCTTTGGCGGCGTGCTCATGGAGGAGCGAATCTGCGCGGTGGCTTCGACGCCACCCATCACGCGCGTTCCCTCGAGGCCCGCCCCGAATCGCAGGTCCATGAGGATGACATCGATACCACCTGCTTGCGCCGCGGACACAGCGGCCTCCGCCGTCGCTACCTCGCCCACGACGTCGATATCTTCTGCGCCTTCGAGCACCGAACGCAGCCCCAGCCGCACGATCTCGTGGTCATCTGCCAAAAGGACCCGAATCACGACATCCCTCCTATCGATGTTTTTCTCAACCAAAAGTTTAATCTACCGCCTTATCCAAGGGCATACTAACTGACACAGCCGTGCCCTCCCCCGGCGCGGATTCTATGACCACATCGCCGCCTAGCTCCTGCGCGCGGCGCCGCATGGCAGATAGGCCAATATGCCCCAGCCCCGCAGGCGCGCTTTCCACCGTCGCGGGCTCAAAACCCTGCCCATTATCCACCACATCCACGCGCACCTCGTCGGTTTCATAGGTAACGGTGATCCGGGCGCGGCTGGCACCGGCATGCTTGACGATGTTCCCCACCGCCCCCTGTGCAATCCGCAATAGCGCCGCCTCTATTTTCATCGGCAGCTGTTGCTCCGCGCCCTCGCTGTCCACCTCCACTTGGAAGCCAGCCGTAGCGGCGAAGTTTTCCGCCATGCGCGTCAGCGCCGCCTCGAGGGAGGTCTCCGTTAGCGTGGGCGGCTGCAGCGCCGCAATCATGGCCCGCGCCTCATGCAGGTTATCCGCCGCGGCCCGCCGCGCAAGCTCAATGCGCCGGCGGGCGGCAGGAATGTCTTCTTTATCGAGATCCCGGTCGGCGGAATGCAGGAGCATCTGAATCGATGACAACCCCTGGGCCAAGGTGTCATGAATCTCGTGGGCAATGCGCTGGCGCTCGGCCACCATGCCGGCATCTCGTTCCGTGGCCGCCAACTGCGTGCGGGTTTCTATGAGCTCCCGGTTCATGCGCGATAGGGTGCGAAACGCATACGTAATCGCCACGGTGACCAGTGCCGAGACCGCCGGCCCCATCACCCCGCCAAAGGTCAGGCCTCCCGGTATCTGCACCACGATGGTGAGCACGGTAGCGCCGATAACGCACAGGATACCTGCGGTCATATCCAACACGGTCAGGTACAAAAAGTACATGACGAATACCAGATAGATGGCGGCGGGAGCCACGAATAGATCCGCGCCCCATAACACCGTGAGGATGCTTATCCACAGGTAGTGCATGGGCCGCGGCCACTGCTCCGCATAGATCGATCCCGCAAAGTAGACCGCCGCGAACCCCACCAATAACAATAGGTTGATAAGGGACTGGGATAGCGGCATTTTCACCGAGGTAAAAATGCCCACCACCAACAGGACCGCAGTTAAGAAATGAATGCCGGTGCGCAGTGCATCGGAATCCCGATCTAATGTGGAGCTCATGCGCAAAAGCCTACTTGTCCTTCTCGCCGTGACCGGAATAGGGATCGCGGGATGCCAGACCGAACAAGCAGACCAGACCGAACCGGAACACGACGGGGCATCGGAAAGCACCGCCGTCAACGTCGCACAGACCGCCGAGGTCAACGAGTGGAGCGATTGTCCCTATATCGATCCCGGCTGGTTGGAAAATACCAATGGCGAGCGCCTTACCAAGCAGGGCATCGACACGCGCTTTCCCACCCCCGCCTGCGTCTTTTGGTCCTATCAGGATAACCCGCAAGCTACCGTCATCGTGCGCGATATGCCCAGCGTAGAAGACGCCCGCGCCGCGGTGGATTGGGCCGCGCCAATCGATGCCACCGAGCCCGCCTCCTTTGCAGGCTGGGAGGGCGGACGGGGCATCGTCAATGAGCAGGCCGTCTACGCCGTGCAAAAGGACACCCACGCGGTGCTGGTGTGGAGCAATCAGCAACAAACCTTCAAGTCCGAGCAGATTGCCCAAGAAGCCATTGCCAATTTAGGGCTTTAAACCGCGACGTCGTTATAGGGCATCATCGGCGAAACCCAGGGGAAGACGACCTCCATGAGGAGGAAGAACACTCCCACCGCAATGGCGACGGCGAGCAGCGCCTTCACCGGCTTCGGCCCCGGCAATAGATTCCACAAAGCGCGATACATTACTTAGCTTCCTTTCCAACTTCCATCGCGTGCACAATCATGCGCTCGGCGTTGGAAAATTGTGGGTGACAAGTGGTGAGGGTCAGCATTCCCCGCGTGGGGTCCGCTTCAGTTCCCGGCACGGGGTCGATCACTGAGACATCGCCAGGCGTGGTGATGTGCCTGCCGGCGACATGGCTATATTCTTCTGGTACTTCATCGAAGCAATCCGCCTGCTCGCCATCGATAGGCAGCACCTTGTAGGTAATCTTTTCCGTTTGGGTTTCGATGATGATGTCATCGCAGGTGTGCAAGGAACCCAAGTCATTGAATGGCGCGCCCTTGCCCACGCGGTGCCCAGCCACCGCAAAATTACCCGTCTCACCTGGCATTTGGGTGTCTTCATAGTGGCCGGGGCCGCGCAGAAGATCATCGTCATCCGTGCCTTGGATGATGGCAAAGTGATAATCCGAGCCGAAGGCAGGGATGCGCATCTGCGCGAAAGCCTCTCCCAAATCAGGATCCATTTTCTCCCGCGGATTGCGCCACTGCTGTTCCAGCTTCGCATTGGCCTCATCCTGTAGCCGCCCTGATTCCACATTTGTCCAATAGGCTTCATAGAATGCAAAGAGGACCAAAACCACGCCAATGGTAAGCATGAGTTCCCCAAGAACTTTAGTCATGCTTTAACACCCTAATATATACCGCCACATCGAAAGGTTAAGCATGTTCGAAGTCTTCATGTACCCGGTTTCCGGAATCATGAAATTCTGGCATTGGCTTATCGGTAGCTTCGTCGATGAATCCACCGCCTGGCTTGTTTCCATTATCCTGCTGGTGATTACCGTCCGCGGTATCGTCTCCCCGCTGAACTGGATGGCGCTGCGCTCTGGCCGCATCAGCGTCCTCATGCGCCCAGAAAGCACGCGGATTAACGAGCAGATGAATCACGCCGAAACCACCGAGGAGATGGCGGAGCTCATCCAAAAACAGCAGGATTTGTCCAAGAGCTATAACTACAAGCCTGCTGCCGGCTGTATTCCCCCACTGATTACGATCCCTGCCTTCCTTGGCTTGTACCAAGTCATCTTGCGCATGTCAAATATCGAACAGGGCTCGTCCACGGTGGGCATGCTTGATGCTGCCGATGTCGCAGCCTTCCGGGAGACCACCTACTCCGGGGTCCCCATCACGGACTTCGCCCGCGATCACGGCGATCTGCTCAACCCAATCGTAATTGCCGCCATTGCCTTTACCCTGGCCAACTCCATCATTTCCGTGGTGCGCAGCTTCCTCACCACGCAATTTGATCAAAAGGTCAACCGGAGGATCTTCATTATCATCGGCATCCTGCTGATTGTGGCGCCCATCTTGCTCTGGTACCTGGCCCATAGCGGTCCGCTTCCCGTCGCCATCATCCTGTACTGGGGCTGGGCTTACCTCTTCACGCTGGTCCAAACCATCGTCTTTGAGATCCTGCTGCACAAGCGCTACCCGCTCACGGAAGAAGTCCACGAGATGCGCCGCGAGAGCATCCGCGCATGGCGCCAGAAAGATAAAAAGCCCGCCCTTTCCAAGGAGGAGAAGAAGCGGGTCAACCGGCTGCGCCTAGAAGCGCGGAAATACCTTAGATCGAATAATCAGCAGGAGGGGCCGACAGCATCTGAGTAGCCAGCTCGCGGGCCGTATATAGCGGCCCGGCTTCCTTGGTTAGGCGGGCTCCGGCAAGACCTCCATCAAGGAAAATCAAGAGCTGGCTTGCTTGAGAAGCCGAGGGATAGCCATTGCGCTCGGTCAACAGTGCCGTCAGGGTGGAGTGCACCCAATTGCGATGCTGCATGCAAGCCGCAACGATGCCGCGCTCTGAATCCGTTTCCGGCCGCGGGTACTCGCCCGCTGCATTCAAGAAGTGCGAGCCGCGAAAACCTTCTTCCGGCTCTTCCTCAATAACCTTGTCAAAAAAGGCCAAAATCTTCTGATCCGGATCCTGCATGGCAGCCGTGCGCTGCTCCCAGTCTTGGCGGAACTGCTCGTCCAAAGACTCTACATAGGCAATGACCAAGGCATCCTTGGAGCCAAACAAGGAATATAGGGACGCCTTGGCTACATCCGCTTCACGCAAGATGCGGTCAATACCAATGACGCGAATGCCCTCGGTTTTAAAGAGCTTGGTTGCAGATTCCAGCAGCCTGCTTCGCGGGCTGGGCCGATTGCGGCGCGACTTCTTCTCTGCCATGGATTCCTCTCTACAACGACAAAACCGGTTCATCTATACTTTATAGACAAACCGGTATGTACGCTAATTAAATGCGGATTATTGCTTCACTTTGTCCACAATCCACAGCAAAATACAAGCACCCGCGGTGGCCGCGACGATGGAGAAGATCCACCCACCGCTAGCCTCAATATTCAGCAGCTGGATGATGATGCCACCGATGAGGCCGCCGACAACACCCACCACTAGGTTGGTAAACAACCCGTGGTCACGCTTCATAATCTTCTCCGCCAGCCAGCCGGCGATGATACCAACGATGATCGAGGTGAATAGACCTAAACCTAGTCCCATGATTTCCTCCTAATATAAACGTATCGAGTATTTCCCAGTGTAAACCCCTGTGACTCAAGTAGGGATAACAAATACGACACATTTGTATAGCAAAGTGGCTCTAAAACACCAGAAGCGCTCCACTCCCTAGCTGCAAAAGCCGGGGAGAAGAGCGCCGGGAAGTCAGGCTAGCGAAAGATTTAGCCTTCGTCGTCTGGGCGTACCACCATCATCGGGCACGGTGCAGACTGCAGCAATGCACGGGAAGTAGAGCCAAGGACCATGCCCTTGAAGCCACCGCGGCCGTGGGAACCAACGACGAGAAGCTGCGCACCCTCGGCAGCCTCCGTCAGCGCACGGACGGGGCGGTCACGGGTGATCTGCTTCTTCACCTCAACATCTGGGAACTCTTCGCGCGGTTCCTTCAGATTTTCCTCCAGCACCTCAGCCTGTTCCTTTTCAATTTCTGCCCACTCAGATTGAGCAGCAGAAAGGCCGGCGAGGGATGCCTGGATTTGCATATCCATCCAGGTGTGCACGGCAACGAGGGCCGCGCCGCGAGCCTGAGCCTCGCGGAAAGCATAGGAGGTGGCCTTCTGAGAGACCTCGGAACCGTCCACACCAACGACAACCGGGCCGTACTTGGTGGAATCGGTGACATTATTATCTTCACGCACCACGACTACCGGGCAAGCAGCGTGGGAAACAACCGCGGCGGAAACAGAGCCCATGACCATGCCGGACAGGCCACCCATACCGCGCGAGCCCATCACGACCATGGTGACGTCATGAGACATTTCCAGGAGCATGTCGATAGGAGAACCCTCTGCGATGGTGTGCCCAATCTTGAGCTCCGGGGCTACCTCGTGAGCGATTGCACGAGCTTCCTCGATCTTTTCCAGGGTTTCATCCTGCAAGTCATCATAGAGATCCTTCGGCGGGACCATACCTTCTGCATACAGGAACTGCGGTATGGTGTAGCTCGATGCGATGCGCAGGGGGATTTCCCTCTTCATCGCCGTATTCGCTGCCCAACGGACAGCATTCTTTGCGGCGTCAGAGCCGTCGACGGCGACGACTACAATGTCTTCCTTAGCCATGATCTTTCCTTTCAGTGGTTATAACTTAATTATAGTACGGATTAGGCTTAGTGGTTGACGGTTGCAGGATCAGAATTGGACGGAGAGAAAATTTCGAGGAGCATCCGGAATACGTCCCTTAGCACCACGCCAATTCCGTCAGAGAAAAAAGCCATCACCTGGTCCGCGAGAGAATTAATATCCATGCCAAACACACTAATACATCACCAAAAAGGATTCAGCCCTTTGCCCATCAAAAATGGGCTCAATCCGACGCGCGTACGGACGCCGGAGGCAGGTCTTAGCACCTGGGATTTTCTCAGCGAAGTCATCTCCTCCCAGCGCCACCGCCACCCCAATGATGATGCACAGGCACTGCGCGAGCGATTTGCCGCGGGCGAGGTGGTCCTGCGCGATCAAACTCCCCTGAAGCCAGGTACCGTGCTCGGCAAGGATGTCGATGTCTTCTTCTACCGCATCCCCGCACCAGAAATACCCGTACCCTACGACATCCCCATCATCTATGAAGATGACAACATCCTGGTAGCAGATAAGCCCCCATTCATGGCCACCATGCCGCGCGCCCGGCACATCGTCGAAACCGCCACCGTTCGCCTCCGCCGTTCCACCGGAAATAACGAATTAGTGCCGGCACACCGCCTCGACCGCCTTACCTCCGGCCTCCTTCTATTCACTAAGCACAAGGATGTCCGCGGCGCCTACCAGTCCCTCTTCGCGGAAAAGAAAGTCCACAAGACCTACCAGGCGGTCGCGGAATTCCGCCGCTTGCCGACGCCCCTCCAATGGTCCTCCCACCTGACTAAAACCCCCGGTGAAATCCAGGGCCGGATAGCAGATGGTGAACCGAATGCTTTCACCACACTAGAATCGGTACAACCCATTGATAAGGCCCCTTACGAAAAAGTTCACGGTCCGCTGCCAGATCTTGGTCTCTACACCCTCAAACCACAGACTGGAAAGACCCATCAATTGCGGCTGCACATGTGGCAGGCGGGCATACCGATCCTCGGCGATCCGGTCTACCCCACTATTTTCCCCGAGGAGGCCGAAGACATGTCCGTGCCCATGCACTTAACAGCGACGGACTTAGAATTCACGGATCCACTCAGCGGAAAGCCGCGCCATTTCATCTCAGGACTTCCACTGGCCACACACAATCTGCTTTAGCCTCCCGACACCTTCGAGCGCTATTCTTCTCGACTCGAGTCATCAAAATTCAGATCACTAAAGTCGAGCGATTGTTCTCCGGAGTCGTCCGGAGCGCTATACCCCCTCTGGGGAGACAAGACCCCTTTGTCCTGCTCAACAGGTTTCATGTTTCTATCACATATCAGAACCACGACACCACAGACGATCATCGCGGCCGAAGCTGATAGCACCAAGATAAGCCCGGTCCCCATCTCGACCGAGAACAACCTTCCATCAACGTCCCCTAAATTCGCAGTAAAGCCTTGCCACCCATGATCTCAGCGGCCCAGAAAGAAGCTACGGCCGCCACGAGCATAGGAGCACCGCGCCATCTGGCTCCCCGCAGCCCGCTCAGATTATTGCCGACCAAGCTATAAGCAATCGCGAGGGATCCGAGGTACAAGTTGATAATGCCTTGCGTTTGCCGCGCAGTGTAGGAAAAGGAACCATAGCCCCCTAAGTCGACCCTCCCCCACGTTTGGAAGTAGCCGACAATTAAAAATAAGCCGCAAATGCCAGAAATAATGAAACAAAGTCGGACCAAACCAGGCAGCTGAACACTGTTATTTGGTTCAGGGCTCAATTTCTCCTCTTCGGTTCGACCCCGGCCGCTATCTTGGCGCCCATAGGCAAACTGTCCTGCGCCATAGTCCCCTCGCGCATAGTGATCGCATGTTTCTGGCATACCTTGGGGATCACCTAGGTCAGAGCTGTCTTGAGCCATGACTCTCCTAACGGCCTATAAATTATCCGCCATACTTTTGCAAGAAAAACTGCAGAAGTATTTAAGCACGATAATAAACGAACTTCCGCAATAATGGAGTGGCCCAGCTATGATTCCTTTTGAACAAGAGTCGAGTCTGGGTTGGGCCTGACCTCAGAAAGCAAACGCTGCGGAACTGAAAAGCCAGCCACGGTGTCGTCGCCGATTAATACATCACTAACGATGCCAAGCACCAAAGCAGTGAATTTCTTGGAGCACTCTGGCACTCGATACTGAAAACGTGGAACCGCCCAGTTTTTATCAATCAGCTTTCCGTGGCAGCCTTCTTTTCATCTGGCCAGACCGTCACTGCTTTGTACGTGTTGTAAACACACGCTACGAACACGACAATATTTCCAAAGATGAGCCATCGCGGTGCATCGTTCGGTAGAACGACTAGGAGAACAGCACTGACGACGCAAAGAGTGGCAATGTTGGTACCCAACGCAATGATCAGCATTCTCCGCCCGAGGCTCATTTCTGTTCTCCTAGTTTTCGTCTCGATCGTCTACCCGTACCAAGCAATGGATAATTCGATAAAGCCAAAACCGGTTAAGCTAGGGCCCGATGTTCTCACAGGCCCAACCGAACCCGCAAGCGAGCCGCCCGGAAAGCACATCCATGGCCCTCCATCCCCGCTACCGTGTCCCGAGAAGCATTCCCCAATAGGACCAAGTTCTTAGTACAGGATTTAGCCGCTCATGTCTAGCACACCGCAGCTTTCGCACCAAGGCCTAAAATAACATGGCTAGCTCCAGACATCGCTATTTGTGGAAATTGATCCGCTGATCGCGAGATCAAAATGAATATGCTTTCCCACGAACACGAGGCCCATCCCCAATCCTGCATCCATTAAAAGACCTTAACCTCATAAAACTCAAGGGATCACGCGGAAGAGGGGCAAGGTCACCGTTGGAATCGGTGTCCTTGCCCGTCTCGGTACAAACCTTATTTTGTTGTTTTGTTGTTTGGTGTCGGCGGTGACTTACTCTCCCACAACCTCCCGGTTGCAGTACCATCAGCGCGTACAGGCTTAGCTTCCGGGTTCGGAATGGGACCGGGCGTTTCCCTGTAGCTATGAACCACCGACAAACCTATCAGAACACTACCCACCACAATTGTGTGGGTGTTGTGTCAGATACTGCATAGTGGACGCGACACACACGATAATGTGCATTTTTGTTTGTTTACTCGCTTCACAAGTTCACCCAACAATCATCCCCACACGTGGTGTTCGGGGTTGTTGTGGTGTGTTTGTTTTGGTCAATTAGTACCAGTAGCCTTCACACCTTACAGTGCTTCCAAGTCTGGCCTATCTACCCCATAGTCTTTAGGGGACCTCAAAAGAAACCTCATCTTAAAACAGGCTTCCCGCTTAGATGCTTTCAGCGGTTATCCCTTCCGTACGTAGCCAACCAGCGATACCCCTGGCGGGATAACTGGCACACTAGAGGTACGTCCGTCCCGGTCCTCTCGTACTAGGGACAGCCTTCTTCAAGTTTCAACGCGCGCGGCGGATAGAGACCGAACTGTCTCACGACGTTCTGAACCCAGCTCGCGTGCCGCTTTAATGGGCGAACAGCCCAACCCTTGGGACCTACTCCAGCCCCAGGATGCGACGAGCCGACATCGAGGTGCCAAACCATCCCGTCGATATGGACTCTTGGGGAAGATCAGCCTGTTATCCCCGGGGTACCTTTTATCCGTTGAGCGACACCACATCCACAAGTAGGTGCCGGATCACTAGTCCCGACTTTCGTCCCTGCTCGACATGTCTGTCTCACAGTCAAGCTCCCTTGTGCACTTACACTCACCACCTGATTGCCAACCAGGCTGAGGGAACCTTTGGGCGCCTCCGTTACATTTTGGGAGGCAACCGCCCCAGTTAAACTACCCACCAGGCACTGTCCCCAACCCAGATCATGGGCCAAGGTTAGATGCTCAATCCGATCAGAGTGGTATTTCAACAACGACTCCACCACCACTAGCGTGACGGTTTCACAGTCTCCCACCTATCCTACACAAACCGAACCAAACACCAATACCAAGCTATAGTGAAGGTCCCGGGGTCTTTTCGTCCTGCCGCGCGTAACGAGCATCTTTACTCGTAATGCAATTTCACCGGGCCTGTGGTCGAGACAGCAGAGAAGTCGTTACGCCATTCGTGCAGGTCGGAACTTACCCGACAAGGAATTTCGCTACCTTAGGATGGTTATAGTTACCACCGCCGTTTACTGGGGCTTAAATTCTCAGCTTCGCTAACAAACGTTAACTAACCGGTCCTCTTAACCTTCCAGCACCGGGCAGGCGTCAGTCCATATACATCAACTTAACGTCTTCGCATGGACCTGTGTTTTTGATAAACAGTCGCTTCCCTCTATTCTCTGCGACCCCACAACACTCCAACCGCACAGGGTCTTCACGTCACAGGGCCCCCCTTCTCCCGAAGTTACGGGGGCATTTTGCCGAATTCCTTAACCACAGTTCACCCGAACGCCTTAGTATCTTCAACCTGACCACCTGTGTCGGTTTAGGGTACGGGCCATACACACACTCGCTAGAGGCTTTTCTCGACAGTACAGGATCACCACCATCAACCCGCTTAGGGTCTACGCATCACGCCTCAACCTCTATGTGTGGCGGATTTACCTACCACACGGCCTACACGCTTACACCACCAATCCACTAAGTGGCGCGGCTACCTCACTGCGTCACCCCATCACTTGAACCACACATCAGGCCCCACGACATCAACACCACCAACACTCAAAAAAGTGCAAAGGTAGCGTATCCGCAGTGGTTAGTATCCGTGCTTTATCATGGGCGCACATGTACGGGTACCAGAATATCAACTGGTTATCCATCGACTACGCCTGTCGGCCTCGCCTTAGGTCCCGACTCACCCTGGGAAGACGAACTTGACCCAGGAACCCTTAGTCATCCGGCGGTAAGGATTCTCACCTTACAATTCGTTACTCATGCCTGCATTCTCACTCGCACACAGTCCACGCCTCCTCACGGTAACGCTTCCACCCATGCACGACGCTCCCCTACCCAAACAACAAAAAAATGTTGCTTGCCGCGGCTTCGGCGGTGTACTTGAGCCCCACTACATTGTCGGCGCAGAACCACTCGACCAGTGAGCTATTACGCACTCTTTCAAGGATGGCTGCTTCTAAGCCAACCTCCTGGCTGTCTTCGCGATCCCACATCCTTTTCCACTTAGTACACCCTTAGGGGCCTTAACCGGCGATCTGGGCTGTTTCCCTCTCGACTATGAAGCTTATCCCCCACAGTCTCACTGCCGCACAACACAATTGATGGCATTCGGAGTTTGGCTGACATTGCTAAGATTGTAGTCCCGCTCAACCAACCAGTCGCTCTACCTCCACCAAGCTAAATGCGACGCTGCACCTAAATGCATTTCGGGGAGAACCAGCTATCACGGAGTTTGATTGGCCTTTCACCCCTACCCACAGCTCATCCCCGCAGTTTTCAACCTACGTGGGTTCGCGCCTCCACAACCTCTTACAGCTGCTTCACACTGGCCATGGGTAGATCACCCCGCTTCGGGTCCAGGACATGCCACTTATCACCCCATTAGGATTCGGTTTCCCTACGGCTACCCCACACGGGTTAACCTCGCGACATGCCGCTGACTCGCAGGCTCATTCTTCAAAAGGCACGCCATCACACACAAACAGGTGCTCTGACGGATTGTAAGCACATGGTTTCAGGAACTATTTCACTCCCCTCCCGGGGTACTTTTCACCATTCCCTCACGGTACTATCCACTATCGGTCACACTGAGTATTTAGGCTTACCGGGTGGTCCCGGCAGATTCACAACAGATTCCACGAGCCCGTTGCTACTCGGGAACCCAACAACCCCCACATCATCATCTTCAGCTACAGGACTCTCACCTACTCCGGCAGATCATTCCAAACCACTTCACCTAACAACAATGCAAAAAGGGCGTGCCACTGGTAGATGACACAAAATCAGGCCCCACAACACCGCACACACAACCCCTACCAGGTATCACATGCACACGGTTTAGCCTCATCCACGTTCGTTCGCCACTACTAGCAGAATCATTATTATTTTCTCCTCCTACGGGTACTGAGATGTTTCACTTCCCCGCGTAACCCCCACAACAGCTATGAATTCACTGAAGGGTAACCCCACATAACCAGGGCCAGGTTTCCCCATTCGGACATCCTCGGATCAACGCTTTATTGACAACTCCCCGAGGCTTAACGCAGCCTTACACGTCCTTCATCGGCTCAGCATGCCAAGGCATCCACCATGCGCCCTCAATAACGAACACACCAACCACCACACACAAACCACACAACCAACAAAAGGTCACACAATCCGTATGCAGTGGCAACAAGTGAACTTGACAAAATAAACAAAAAGAAAAATCACATCACACACACAACACCACCCACACACAAGCAGATGGCATCACGTGAGATGCTCGCGTCCACTATACAGTTCTCACACAACACCCCGAACCAGCAACAAACACCACCACAATGAATGGCATCCATCAACCAGTCAGGCACACAAAAAAGGGGGATAATGCCCCAGACACCCAACAATGCACCAACGTACAATCAACACTCATTTTCGTATACATGGACACTTTTACGCATGTCACAAAGCACCATTCAAACACTTAGTCCTGTCGATTAAGGTGTATGTCCTACCCGGAATTTCCACACAACGGTGGCAGCAGAACACTCGCCTACTCAACCACCAACCCACACAACACTGTGGGCAACCCACAAACAATGGGTCCTAGCTGCAACTGCAGCCTAGTAAAAGCTCCTTAGAAAGGAGGTGATCCACCCGCACCTTCCGGTACGGGTACCTTGTTACGACTTCGTCCCAATCGCCGATCCCACCTTCGACGGCTCCCTAACACGTTTAGGCCACCGGCTTCGGGTGTTACCAACTTTCATGACGTGACGGGCGGTGTGTACAAGGCCCGGGAACGTATTCACCGCAGCATTGCTGATCTGCGATTACTAGCGACTCCGACTTCATGGGGTCGAGTTGCAGACCCCAATCCGAACTAAGGCCGGCTTTCAGCGATTCGCTCCACCTCACAGTGTCGCAGCGCGTTGTACCGACCATTGTAGCATGTGTGAAGCCCTGGACATAAGGGGCATGATGATTTGACGTCATCCCCACCTTCCTCCGAGTTAACCCCGGCAGTCTCTCATGAGTCCCCAACCAAATGCTGGCAACATAAGACAAGGGTTGCGCTCGTTGCGGGACTTAACCCAACATCTCACGACACGAGCTGACGACAACCATGCACCACCTGTACACCAACCACAAAGGGACGAACTATCTCTAGCCCAATCTGGTGTATGTCAAGCCCAGGTAAGGTTCTTCGCGTTGCATCGAATTAATCCACATGCTCCGCCGCTTGTGCGGGCCCCCGTCAATTCCTTTGAGTTTTAGCCTTGCGGCCGTACTCCCCAGGCGGGGCGCTTAATGCGTTAGCTACGGCACGAAAGTCGTAGAAAGACCCTCACACCTAGCGCCCACCGTTTACGGCATGGACTACCAGGGTATCTAATCCTGTTCGCTACCCATGCTTTCGCTCCTCAGCGTCAGTAACTGCCCAGTAACCTGCCTTCGCCATCGGTGTTCCTCCTGATATCTGCGCATTTCACCGCTACACCAGGAATTCCAGTTACCCCTACAGCACTCAAGTTATGCCCGTATCGCCTGCACGCCCGGAGTTAAGCCCCAGAATTTCACAGACGACGCGACAAACCACCTACGAGCCCTTTACGCCCAGTAATTCCGGACAACGCTCGCACCCTACGTATTACCGCGGCTGCTGGCACGTAGTTAGCCGGTGCTTCTTATCTAGGTACCGTCACAAAAAGCTTCGTCCCTAGCGAAAGGAGTTTACAACCCGAAGGCCTTCATCCCCCACGCGGCGTCGCTGCATCAGGCTTGCGCCCATTGTGCAATATTCCCCACTGCTGCCTCCCGTAGGAGTCTGGGCCGTATCTCAGTCCCAATGTGGCCGTACACCCTCTCAGGCCGGCTACCCGTCGCCGCCTTGGTAGGCCATTACCCCACCAACAAGCTGATAGGCCGCGAGCTCATCCTACACCGAAAAAACTTTCCACCACACACACTAAAGTGCGGTCCTATCCGGTATTAGACCCAGTTTCCCAAGCTTATCCCGAAGTGCAGGGCAGATCACCCACGTGTTACTCACCCGTTCGCCACTCGAGTACCCTGCAAGCAGGGCCTTTCCGTTCGACTTGCATGTGTTAAGCACGCCGCCAGCGTTCGTCCTGAGCCAGGATCAAACTCTCCACAAAAAGAATTTCAGCAAAACACTGAAAAGGCCGTGAAAAGCCCAAACCTAACCAAAATAACAAACCACCACAACCCACAAAAGCAGGCCCATGCTGGCGTCCAAAAATTACTACAAAGAAAAAATAAACTGCCTCCCCCAACCCGACGGGGCACAAAAAAGGGAGACAAAAAGTTGAACACAATCACATGCCAACCAATCCATCAATGCAGCCGAAACACTAATCAGTATTCAAAAAGATGCGTATTCCAACACCTTACCGGCACACACCAACCAACAAACCACCATTAGGTTCGCCGGCCAACAGACCAATCAACACACAACCATGCACACAAAAATAAAAATAAGTACATTGGCACACTATTGAGTTCTCAGACACCATCACCACACAACAGCTACATGCCTAAAAGCATGGAACTCGTTGCGAGTAAAAAATTGTTTTCGTCAGGGCCTGTTTTCCTATCGCCACTTCAGCCAGAGACAGTGTCTGTCTCTGTGGGGCGCTGTCGGTCGCGCTGACTCGTATTAAGTTACACACCGCTTTAAATTTTCACAAACTCGCTGGTCAGCACGAATTTCGGACACTTTTATTTCATGCCAAGCCAGCCCGCAAGGCCTTTCTCCCACAGGCTGCTTATGCGGCGTGCATACATCGGCAGGGTTACGGCCCATACGGCGTAGATGCCAAGGCTTATAAACATCCCCACCGCGGCCGAGACATAGCCTTGGGCGAAAAGCCAGACCAGCACTGCGATACCGAGGAGGTACGCGACAAAGACTCCAAGGGTCCTCTTCTCTAGGAACTCGAGGTACGTAAGCCCAGGTACGGTGACGGCCGCGATTGCGGTGATGCCGGCGGCGACCTCGATTGTGTTCCCCCAGAAAGAAAGGGCCAAGCCCACGGCGGCGCAACCAAGGATGGGGATGAGCCCGGTCATTGCGGTCATGGAAGCCCAGCGGCGACGCGTGCCGCCGAGCGTGACGTAATCCCTGAGCGTATCGCGCAACATGCCCATGGGCTGGCTGCTAAAGAAGGCGAAGAATACCCAAGCAATGAAAGCGATGAATTCCATCGGTCCCCACAGCGTGCTCATTAGCGAAAGCACAACGTTGATGGCTAAAAATACGACGACCAGCACCCACATGCGGACCTGGCGGCGGTATACAGCCTGCGCGTCGAGCGTCGGCGGGAAACGCCCAAGCTTGGATGCAATTCCCAAAGGAGTCGTCGAGTAGCCCGTCCTGGTTGGGGTTGGTTCGCGCCACAGTGCCCATGCCAATGCCGCCGCATAAACAGCCAACGCCCACCAGCCCTGCCGTGCAGCCGTTCCTGCCATGGCCACGACAGCGAAAACCGTGACGATGATCCGACGGTGCTCATTCCATATCTGTGAGCTCAGGCCAAGTACTTGGTACTTATCAAAACTGGGTTGATACGTCAGGATGGGCACAAGGGGCAAGAGCAAGGTGACAGTTCCCCACTTTTCGCCAAAAAGTACAGGGTAAAGCGCGATGAAGAATAGGACTGTAACCCCAACCCATTCCGTTGTGTGCCATAGAAGTTTCATGACTGCTCCTCCAATGCTCGGACAGCCTTTTCAAGTGATACCTCTGTTACCCGGAGGTGATGTTCGTTGGCATAGTGGAAGACGGGATCGGGCGAGGTAGTGCGGGCATCGACAAGCACCTGGTCTCCCAGGCTGGTTGAAGCGTGCTCCAATACCGGCAGGTCCAGTGCGGAAATGGCCGCGGAGATCGCCTCTTCGGGCCCGCTGATTTCCAGGAAGGAATCAACAAATTCGTCCACGGGACCGCTAATGGGGTGCTCCCCCATAAGGGAAATAGTGTCCAGCAAGCCCTCTATCTCGTTGAGGTGATGGGTGGATACCACGATGGTACGACCGTGCTCTTCCCGGAGTACCTGGTAAAAGAGTTCGCGGCGCGGCAGGTCGAGGCCCAGATAAGGCTCGTCCAAAAGCATTATTTCGCAACCAGAGGCAACGGCGAAGACAAATCCCAACGCCGATTTTTGCCCTCGCGAGAGCGCAGAATACGCCTTATTGGGGATGTCGAAGCCGGCGATGAGGTCGCCGTAGCGGTCCGCATTCCAGTTGGGCCATCGCGCCTGACCGACGGCGCCGAGTTTCTTGCTTCCCCACGAATCCGGCAGCGGATTGTCGATGCCCATGAGGATTACCCGGTTGAGCACGGATTGGTTATCAAAGGGCTGGCGGTCAAAGACCGTGATGCGGCCGGATTGAATTTGGCCGGCGATTTTTCGCAATAAGGTGGTCTTGCCAATTCCGTTGCGGCCGACCAAGCCATGGGTAAGACCTGCGGAAAAGGTGAAGTCGCGGGTAGTAATCATGAGTACATTCCTCTGCTTTCTGCAACCCGATCGAAAAGGTCATGGAGCTGGGCCCGGTTATAGCCCAGGCGCACTGCTTCATCGACAAGCGGGGCCATATACTCCGCGGCAAAGTCACCTCGCCTGCGCTCGCGAATGGCACCCGATGCGCCCTCGGCCACAAACATGCCGATGCCCCGCCGCTTTTCCAGCACCCCTAAGTCCACCAAGAGAGTGATCCCCTTTCGCGCGGTTGCGGGGTTGATGTTGTGGAAATCCGCCAACTCATTGGTGGAAGGTGCCTTATCGCCCTCCGCCAGAGTGCCGTCCACAATGGTGTCTTCCACCAAGGACGCAATCTGCCGAAAGAGCGGCTGCGTGGAGTTGTCCATCATCACCTTCGGCTCGTTAGTTACTTGGTTAGTTGTGTAACTAACCATATAACACGCTTGCCGACGCCGCAATGGTCACCGAATTCTTTTCATTTGCGGCCAATATGCTGGGAATTAGCGAATTCTGATCGACGTTTCGGGGTGAATAAGGCACACTGGAGGTAACAAAGAATTTTATTTAGCACAATTAGAACGGAACTTAGGAGCCATGCTTGAACGCACACTTGTCTTTGTCGATACCTCATACCTGCTCGCGAGCTTTTATAACTCCTGGGAAACGGGGGCTCGCGCGCAGCTAGAAATCGATCTGCCCGAGGTGGTCAGCACCATGGGCGGGATGATCGAGGAGCAATTAGGCAACCCGATTCAGCGCCAATACTGGTACGACGGAATCCCGGATACCGGTCCACACCGCTACCAACGCGCCCTTCGCACCTGCGAGGGCGTGCAATTGCGCACGGGACAACTCATTGAATGGGGTGAGCGACGCACCCAAAAGGGCGTCGACACCCGGCTTGTGGCCGATATGGTCATGGCCGCCGTGAAGAACCAGTTCACCGACTTCGTGCTGGTCAGCGGCGATGCTGACATGATCCCCGGCGCGCAGACCGCCGTAGACAATGGCATCCGCGTGCACCTGTACGGCTTTGGCTGGGACTCGATGTCCGCAGCGCTGCGCCATACGTGTGATTCCACCACCATCTTGGATCCGCGCGAGGACTTCGCGGATTCCATGGAGCTGCAGGTCCTCGAGGGACCGCTTCCCCCAGTTGTGCGCGATGCAGCGCAGAAGGCAGAGGGAGCAGAAGAGGAGCTTCCGGGCACCGAACACTGCGACGAGTGCGAAGAGCCCTCCGAGGTAGAAACCGCATTCGGCACCCCAGAAAAGCCCACGCCGGCACCTACCCCAAAGCCCGCGCCGCCTCAAAGCGCACAGCAGGCCGCAACCCCAGCCCAACAAGAGCAGGAAAAGCCCGCCGCGGAAGAGGCCGAGGCTACCGATCAAGCAGCACCAAAGCCTGCGCCGAAACCGTCAATGATGGCACCGCGGCGCAAGCTGCGCTCGAAGTACGTCCCGCTGCCAGAAGAGGTCTGGAGCTCTGCCGGGTTCCAGTCCCCATTCGATGTGGGCCAGCAATACGCATCGTGGTGGTTTGATAATGCCGCCAACTCAGAGCAGCGCGACCAAGCCCACTTACTGTCTGGCGGCGGATTGCCACCGGAGATCGACCGCCCGCTGCTGCAGTTCGCCTGCGAGACCCTGCATGAATACACGCTGACAGAAACCCAGCGCGTGAATTTACGCGATGGGTTCCACTCAGGGATTCGCGGCGTGCTTATCAATATCCGCCGCGAGAATTAATCCCCGGATTCGATTTCCTTCTTCTTGGCCATATCGGCGCGCAGCGCATCGAGCCGCGCGCTGGCCTTCATGTCGTTGCCGGCCGCTTGAATCTCACTCATGCGGTCGCCACCGGTTGCCTGCTGCAATTCTTGTGCACCAAGGGCATCGGCATAGCGCTTTTCAATCTTGGCGCGGACGGAGTCCAAGCTCGGCACGGAATCATCAGGCTTGAGCTCGTTCATGGAGTCGAGCGCTTCCGCGTTCTTTTCCTGCATTGCAGCCTGATCCGCCTGCGCTTCTAGCTGGCTGACCTGTGCCAGCTGCTCCTTCAGGCGGGCCTCGGACTGTTTTTGCTGGTTCTTGGCCTGTTCAGCCGCCTGCTCCGCCGCCGCGTACTGCTGCTTGACGTCTTCCAGTTCCTGTTCCACCGCAACGAGCTGGGAGGCCACTACCTCAGCGGCCTGGTTGTACTCATTCGCCTTCTGTGGGTCCTCGGCAGAATCGGCAAGCTCCAAAGCGCGCTCGGTTTGGGATTGGTAATCCTGCTGCGACTTCACCAGGCGGTTCATCTGCATTTCCAACTGAGACTTGTGCCCGATGATCTCTGCCGCATGATCAGAAATCTCTTGGTGCTGTTCCTTGGCGGCCTTAACCGCCTGTTGGATTTGGACCTTTGGATCGGCGTTCTCATCAATCTTTTGATCGAGAGAACTCATCACGTACTTCCAGCCCTTGCTGAAGGGGTTAGCCATCACTATCTCCTTTGGTCATAAAAAAGACGCTTTCTAGCGAGTTTAGCGATACTCACCAGAAAGCGCCGTGGAAGCTCTGAAAATTCAGATTCTATGCCTGCTGTGCGTTCTGCTCTTCAACCTGGCGGCGAACCTCAGCCATGTCCAGGTCCTTGACCTGCTTGAGCAGATCCTCCAGTGCTGCGGGCGGCAGTGCGCCGGCCTCACGGAATACGAGGATGCCATCGCGGAAGATCATCAGGGTAGGAATGGACTGAATCTGCAGCGCGGAAGCAAGGCCCTGGTTTGCCTCGGTGTCCAGCTTGGCAAAGGTAGCATCCGTGTGCTCCTCGGATGCCTTCTCGTAGACAGGGGCAAAGCGCTTACATGGGCCGCACCAGTCCGCCCAGGCATCGACAAGCGTAATGCCTTCGCCGGTTACGGTCTGTTCAAAGTTCTCTTCAGTGACATCAATAGTAGCCATACTCGTTGTAACTCCTTTACATTGTGGTTTATTCCCCACCGTACCTAAATTTCTTCCTTGCCTGATACCCCTAGGGGGTATAGCATGGAAGCATAAGCAATCGAGAAAGGATGATAGTCATGGCAACGAAGAACTACACCGTAGAAGGAATGAGCTGCGGACACTGCGAAATGTCCATCCGCGAAGAGGTAGGCGAAATCGCCGGTGTGGACGCGGTTTCCGCAGACCACACCACCGGCGCAGTGTCTGTCTCCGGCAGCGATTTCACCGATGAGCAAGTAGCAGCCGCCGTAGCCGAAGCCGGATACGTCCTTAAGTAGGCGAATACTATGTCACACGTTGATCTCGGGGTCTCGGGCATGACCTGCACGTCCTGCTCTTCCCGGGTAGAACGCAAGCTCAACAAGGTAGACGGCGTTGAGGCGAGCGTTAACTTTGCCACCGAATCCGCCTCTATTGAGTTCGATCCGGAGACTTCTACGCCTGCGGATCTGATCAAGGTCGTCGAAGGCGCCGGATACAGCGCCTTCGATATGTCCGGCAGCGATGACGGCGACCAGGACGAGGACGCAGAGGGCACGCCGGTTGATGATGCCCGCGCTGCAGAACAAGAGAGCCTGCTGCGGCGCACCATCATCTCCGCGGTCCTGTCTGCCCCCATCATGGTTGTCTCCATGGTGCCTGCCCTTCAGTTCCAGAACTGGCAGTGGGCCTGCGCCATGCTGGCCACCGTTGTCTTCATTTTTGGTGGCGCCCCCTTCCACTCCGCTACGTGGACCAACCTGAAGCACGGCTCGTTCACCATGGACACCTTGATTTCCATGGGCACCTCGGCCGCCTACCTGTGGTCCCTGTACGCACTGTTCTTTGGCAACGCCGGCGAGCCCGGCATGACGATGAGCATGTCGTGGTCCTCCAGCTCGGCCGAGATGGACCATATCTACTTTGAGTCTGTGGGAATGGTCATTACCTTCCTGCTCCTCGGCCGCTGGTTCGAGGTCAAGGCCAAGGGGCAGTCTTCTGAGGCGCTGCGCACCCTGCTATCCATGGGCGCGAAGGAAGCCTCCGTGCTGCGGGACGGCGAGGAAAAACGCATTCCCATCTCCCAATTGCAGGTGGGCGATGTCTTCGTTGTGCGCCCGGGCGAAAAGATTGCCACCGATGGTGAGGTCGTCTCCGGCAATTCCGCCGTGGATGCCTCCATGATCACCGGTGAATCCGTCCCGGAAGAGGTGGGCGTGGGCGATACCGTTACCGGCGCCACCATTAACGCCTCCGGCAAGTTGGAGGTTAAGGCCACCCAGGTGGGCGAGGACACGGTCCTTTCCCAAATGGCCACGTTGGTTACCAACGCACAAGCCTCCAAGGCCCCCGTGCAGCGCCTAGTGGACCGCATTGCGCAGGTCTTCGTGCCGGTAGTCATCGGCATTTCCGTCCTCACGCTGCTGGTACACCTCATCTTTGGCGGCGTGGCGCCGGCGTTTATCGCCGCTGTCTCCGTGCTGATCATCGCCTGCCCTTGCGCGCTGGGCCTTGCCACCCCGACCGCCATCTTGGTCGGCACGGGGCGCGGCGCCCAGTTAGGCCTGCTCATTAAAGGCCCGGAGATCCTTGAGTCCACCAAGCAGGTCGATACCATCGTGATGGATAAGACCGGCACGGTGACCGCCGGGGAAATGTCCGTTACGGCCGTGCATGGCGATGTCCTCGAGTACGCCGCCGCCGTCGAGCGGAACTCCGAGCACCCCATCGCCCAGGCCATTGCCCGTGAGCGCGACGTGGAGCCCGGTACCGATTTTTCCACCAGCACCGCTGGCGTGGAAGCAACGGTGGATGGGGTGCGCGTGGGCGTCGGCAAGCCGCGTGGAGACCTAGGCCAGTACGCTGAGGCCTTCCGCGAGGCAGAGGCCGCGGGCGCTACTCCGGTGGCGGTGTACCTCGACGATGAGCTCGCTGGGCTCATTGAGGTCCGCGACACCGTCAAGCCCACCTCCGCTGAGGCCGTCCAGCAGATGAAGCAGCTGGGCCTGACCCCGCACCTGCTGACCGGCGATAATGAGGGCGCGGCCAAGCGCGTGGCAGAGGAAGTTGGCATCACCGAGGTCACGGCCGGCGTGATTCCGGAGGAAAAGGTCGACGTCATCAAGAAGCTGCAGTCCGAGGGGCACAATGTGGCGATGGTTGGTGACGGAGTCAACGATGCCGCGGCCTTGGCCCAAGCAGACCTCGGCTTGGCGATGGGCGCCGGTACCGACGTGGCCATCGAGGCCTCCGATATCACCCTGATGAATGGGGACCTGCGGTCCGCAGCCGATGCCATTCGCCTGTCCCGCCGCACGCTGCAGATCATTAAGGGCAACCTGTTCTGGGCCTTTGCCTATAATATTATTCTCATCCCCGTGGCGGCCTTTGGCCTGCTGAACCCGCTATTTGCAGGCATCGCCATGGCATTAAGTTCCGTATTCGTCGTCTCCAATTCCCTGCGTCTCCGGAAATTTTCCACCCAGCGCTATGATTAGCGCATGCTCAGCCGCAATGAACGATTAGACCGGCTCCCGGTCACCAGCAAACACAAGCGCCTACTCCTGGGCTCCGGCCTAGGGTGGGCGCTCGATGCTATGGATGTGGGGCTCATTTCCTTCATCATGGCCGCCCTGGCCGTGCACTGGGATTTGAGCAGCACCCAAACCTCTTGGCTCGCCTCTGTTGGCTTCCTCGGCATGGCTCTGGGAGCGACATTCGGCGGGCTCCTTGCGGATAAATACGGCCGCCGCCACATCTTCTCCCTCACCCTCTTGGTTTACGGCCTGGCCACCGGTGCCTCCGCCCTGGCCGGTGGGCTGACCATGCTTATCATCTTCCGCTTCATCGTCGGGCTGGGCCTGGGCGCGGAGCTGCCGGTCGCCTCCACTCTCATCTCCGAATTCTCGCCGCGCCGCATCCGCGGGCGCATGGTGGTCCTGCTCGAGGCCTTCTGGGCGCTCGGCTGGATCCTCGCCGCACTCATCGGCACCTTCATCGTCGGCGCCGGCGAAAACGGCTGGCGCTGGGGCTTTGCCGTGGGGCTTATCCCCGCAGCTTATTCGGTTTACGTGCGCTTGGGCTTGCCGGAATCGGTGCGCTTCCTCGAGTCCAAGGGCCGCCACGAGGAGGCCGAAGAGATTGTGGCATCCTTCGAAAAGGCCGCCGCGGGCCAGCCGCTTGACGATGCCCACCCGGAACCCACCGCCTCCACCGAGACCTCCATTTGGGGGCCGGGCCTGCGCCGCCGCACAGCGGCGCTGTGGACTATTTGGTTTTGCGTCAATTTCTCCTATTACGGCGCCTTCATCTGGATCCCGTCCCTGCTGGTTGCCGATGGTTTCTCGCTCGTAAAATCCTTCAGCTTCACCCTCATCATTACCTTGGCGCAGCTACCGGGCTATGCCACCGCCGCTTGGCTCATTGAGGTCTGGGGCCGGCGGATTACCCTCGCCGTATTCTTGGTCGGCTCCGCCGTATCCGCCGGGCTCTACGGCACCGCTAGCTCCGAGGTATTCATTATCATCGCCGGGTGCCTGTTGTCCTTCTTCAACCTCGGCGCCTGGGGTGCCCTGTATGCCATTGGTCCGGAGCTCTACCCCACCGCGCTGCGCGGGCGCGGTACGGGTGCCGCGGCGGGGTTTGGACGCATCGCCTCCATCGTCGCACCGCTCGTTGTACCGCCACTGATCGCGGCGACCGGCGCAGGATTCCTCTTCGTGCTCTTTGCGGCCGCATTCGCCATCGCCGCCGTAGCGGCATTTACTCTGCCTGAGCTGAAAGGTAAGGCCCTTGCTCGATAAATTAGCCCTTAGCGCCTGGATCGGCGTCATGGTAGCGCTGACCACCCTGAAGGCCTTCTTCCAGATCGGTTACCTGTGGAAGCCCGAAAATCAACGCGTCCGCGAGCTCCACTTAGTTCCCCTCGATGAATTCTCTGGCAATAGTTGGTTCGCCCCGATTTTTGAGTACGCCGGTAATACCGCCTTCTTCATCCCCTTCGGACTCCTAGTATTTACGCTATGCCGTTCCGTGAAAGTATCCACGGCCTGGGGATTCGCGCTGAGCTTAACGCTAGAGACGGCCCAATATGCCTTCGCGCTGGGCCGCACGGATATCGATGATCTGCTGTTTAATACCCTCGGCGCGCTCATCGGTGCAGCGATCGCCTACTGGTGCGGCCAACGCTTCTTCCCGGTTTGGCGGTGGCTCTCTCTGGCCGCTGCGGCGGTCTTTATCGTGCTGGTAATTCTGGGTCCCCGGTTAGGGGACCCCGCGGCCGTCGTGGACCTATAAGTCTTTTATCCGTGCGCCATGTTGACGAACTTGGAGTAGTGCAGCTGGTGGGCCACCTGGACGGTGTCAATAGGGCCGCCGCGGTGCTTGGCCAAGATAATATCCGCCTCACCGGCGCGCTCGTTATCGCGGTCCTGCGAGTCTGGGCGGTAAAGCAGCATCACCATATCCGCGTCTTGCTCCAAGGAACCGGACTCACGCAGGTCAGCCAATTGTGGCTTCTTGTCGTTTCGGGCTTCAGGTCCACGGTTCAGCTGCGAGATGGCAATCACCGGCACCTCAAGCTCCTTGGCCAATAGCTTGAGCTGGCGCGAGAACTCCGAGACCTCTTGCTGGCGCGACTCCACCTTTTTGCCCGAGGACATCAGCTGCAGATAGTCCAAAACGATGAGGTCGAGGCCGTGCTGCTGCTTGAGCCTGCGGGCCTTCGAACGAATCTCCATCATCGTCAGGTTCGGGGAATCATCAATAAATAGCGGTGCATCCTGAATGCGGTTGAGCGTGTCATCGATCTTCGCCCAGTCCTCCGTGGAGACTCCACCACTGCGCATATCGGTGAGCTTCACCTCGGATTCCGCGGAGAGCAGGCGCATCACGATCTCTGAGGCGGACATTTCCAAGGAAAAGATGACGGAAGACTTGCCATGCTGCAGCGAGCACGAGCGAATGAAGTCCATCGCTAGCGTGGACTTACCCACTCCGGGTCGCGCCGCAACGATGATCATCTGTCCCGCGTGCAAGCCATTAGTGAGCTTATCTAGGTCAATGAAACCTGTGGGCACACCCAATTCAACGCCACCGGCCTGCTGCAGCGCCGCCAACTCATCAATGGTGGGGTCAATCAGATCCCCCAGCACGCGGTAGTCTTCAGCAGTCTTGCGCTGGGCGATGGCAAAGACTTCCTGCTGGGCCCGGTCGATCACCGATTCAATCTCAGCATCCTCCGTGCCCGAAAAGCCCAGTTGGACCACGCGCGTACCGGCATCCACGAGCCGGCGCAGGACGGCCTTTTCCGCCACGATTTCCGCATAATAGCGGGCATTGGCCGCGGTGGGAACGGTAGCCAACAGGGTGTGCAAATAGGGTGCGCCGCCAACGCGCTCGAGGTTATTAAACCTATCCAACCGCGAGGAAAGGATAAGCGGGTCAATGTCTTGGCCCGCCGCGTAAAGGTCCAGCATCGCGCCATAAATTAGCGCGTGGGCCGGATAATAAAAGTCATCGGGCTCGAGCTCTTCAATAACTTCCATGACCGTATTGGGGCTAAGCAGCATTGCACCCAATACGCCTTGCTCGGCTTCCCGGTCCGATGGCGGCTGGCGATACTCCTCGTAGCGCTGCGGTTGATCCTGTTGGTACCGCGGCCGGCGCGCTACGGCGTTGTCCGGTGCCGGTGGTTCCGGTGGAAGCTGTTCATCATCAAAGCTCGCGTTGGTCATGTGTCCCCCTTGGTGTCCGTAAAGAGACCTTGCGTAACGCTGTCCAAGTTTAGACCAGCTCCCGGACACTACCCGCCTGGGTATAACTTCCACAGTTATCCACAGGGGCTTGTGGAATTACCAGGTAGTCCAATCATCGCTTTCCATTTACCGAGGTCACGGCTGTGGATAACTTGCCGCCTTTCTGACCTGCGGTGATAATAACCGCTGGTCAGGGAGTTATTTGCAGGTGTGAAAATTACCACATGATAGTGGAATATGGCCTGTGACCAGCGGCTAAGGCAAGCAAAAATCTTGGTGGGAAAGAACGCCGAATTCCACATTCATCCACAGATTTTCACAGTTATCCACAGGCCAATTGGGCAGGCAAAAGGCCCCAAGAATTCTCCACCTCACATAGAGAATTCGTGGGGCCTTAAGCCATGCTGTTGTCTTTGGGTCTGTGGACCGTCGTGCGCTGCTTAGGCAGCGACGACCGAGAAGTTCACCTTGCCGAGCACGTCAGCGTGCAGCTTCAGCTCGACCTGGTAGTTGCCGGTCTTCTTGACCAGGCCCTTGGGCATATCAACGATACGCTTATCCAAGTTAGGGCCACCGGCCTTGGAGACGGCCTTGACAATGTCTTCTGCGTTAACGGAACCGAAGAGCTTGCCGGAAGTGGAGGTCTTAACCTTGACCTCAACGTTCGTCAGCTGCTCAAGCTGGTTGCGGACCTCGCGTGCGTGGTCCAGGTCGCGAATTTCGCGAGCTTCCTGGGCGCGCTTGATGCCCTCAATCTGCTTCTCAGCGCCGCGGGAAGCCACGATGGCCAAGCCGCGGGGAAGCAGGTAGTTACGTCCGTAGCCGTCCTTAACCTCAACAATTTCGCCAGCGGCGCCGAGGTTCTCAACGGCAGCGGTGAGGATCAGCTTCATGATCCCTGCCTTTCAATTGAGTTAGTTGAATAGTTGCGGGTAACAGACTTAGAACGGGGGTTCAGAATCAGCGCCTCCGAAACCACCAGCTGGCGGTGCGGAGTTCCACGGATCCTCTGCAGGAGCCTGGTTCTGCTGCTGCGACTGCTGCTGTTGCTGTCCTCCAAAGCCGCCCTGATTATTGTTATTCGAGCGCTGCTGCTGGCCGCCGCCATAGTTGCCGCCACCCTCACGGGGATTGCGGTTTACCTGTGCGGTGGCGTAGCGGAGCGACGGACCGACCTCATCGACGTCGATCTCAAACACGGTGCGGTTTTCACCCTCGCGGGTCTGGAAGGAACGCTGCTTCAAGCGGCCGGTAACGATGATGCGCATGCCCTTGCTCAGGGTCTCGGCGACGTTCTCCGCCGCCTGGCGCCATACGTTGCAGGTCAGGAACATAGCTTCGCCGTCTTCCCACTGGTTCGTCTGCGAATTATAGCGACGAGGCGTGGAGGCGACGCGGAAGTTAGCTACCGCCGCACCCGCCGGGGTGAAGCGAAGCTCGGGGTCAGCAACTATGTTGCCCACCACCGTAATATTGGTATCTCCCTGTGCCATGTCTTTACTCCTTATCGGTTACGTGGATTATGCCTGATCCCAGTATCCGCTACTTGCTGTCGGTGCGCAGAACCTTGGTACGCAGGATGGTGTCGTTCAGGTTCAGGCGACGGTCGAGCTCGGAAACCGAAGGGTGCTCGCACTCCAGGTTAACGACGGCGTAAATGCCCTCTTCCTTCTTCTCGATGGGGTATGCAAGGCGACGCTTGCCCCATACATCGAGGTTCTCAACCTTGCCGCCGTCCTTGCGGACGATGTCGAGGTACTTATCTAGGGACGGGGTTACGGTGCGCTCATCCTGATTAGGATCCAGAATGATCATGACTTCGTAGTGACGCACGGACCTCATCACCTCCTATGGTCTAGTCGTTTTCGGCTGCATCACCTTTGCGGATGCAGCAGGAGGGTACGTTGCGTCAAGCAACCCCACCACAGTACCGCATATGACCGGCGAAAAGAAATCTATCCCGTCGTGGTGGCGGCGAAAAAGATAGCTCCCGTCGCGGGGATGATGGTGAGGAAAACGATGGCAAGGATGCCCAAGATGATGGGCCCGCGCTTATCTTCCCTGTTATGAAACAACCAAAAGGCCGCCATGACGCAGATAAAGCCCAACAAGATCGACACCATGCCGATTAATGTCACAATCATTGAAATACTCCCGCCACCGGGTCGCGGCCCATATGCGCCGCACGCACTTTATCTTCCGTTCTATTCCACATTTGCCGCAGCACAATCACCGCCATCGCAATGATGAATCCATCGCGCACGAGGATTGCCACGTCCAAAAGCTCGTGTGGAATGCCCTTATTATCGATGCCCAGCATGTGCCACATGAGCAGGGGCCATACGAGGGCATCGGCAAGCGCCCAGCCCAGAACCAACCGCCAACGCGGCACGGCCAAGGCCGCCGGAACCACCAGCCAGAGCGAATACTGCGGGGACCATACCTTATTGACCAGCAGGAACGCCGCGACGATGAGGAAGACCAACTCCGCTACCCGCGGGTTAAGCGGGCTGCGCCAGCCGGCCAGGGCAATACCGGCGCATAAAAGGATGAACGCCACGAGGGAGAAGGTATTTAAAAAGTCCTGGCTGAAAGAAATACCCAGATTCCGGCTAATCAGGGCATACAGGGTGGTCCATTCCGCACCGCGCTCCTGGTTCAAACGGAAAAATTCCGCCCAAGCGGCCGGGTATTTCAGGGCGATGGGAAGGTTGACCGCAAGCCACGCGGCGGCCGTAGCGACGGTGACCTTGGCAAAAGCGTCCCAACGGCGATTGCGCCAGGCAAGGACGAAAAACGCGCCCAGCAAAAATATCGGCCATAATTTGAAGGCGGTTCCAAGGCCAATGAGGATGCCGGCGAGCCAGGGGCGGTGGCGGCTAATGGCCAGCAGCGCGCTGACGGCGAAGGCGATGGCAGGTATATCCCAATTGCTAAAGGCATGGATGATAATCAACGGGCTGGCGGCCACCAGGATGGTGTCCCACGTGCGGTTTCCCACCAAGAGGTAGACCATGTAGATGACGCCGACCCAGATGCAAGCCATGACCAAGGCGGTGAGCCCAAAGTACCAGCCAGCGGCAGGCACACCGGCCCACTCCACGAGGCCATAGGTATGGCGCGAAATCCAACCCATCAGGCCCTGGAACATGCCCGCCAATACCGGGTATTCCATATAGCGGGTCAGGCCATCTTCCTGCCAGGAAAAGGCGTAGGGAAAGCCCGGTCGATCGAGGCCGCGGCCTTCATACAGCGGGACGATGTCGTTATAGCAAAAGGAGGTGTACTGGCGGTTGGCGGACCAATCCAGGTTGATGGTGCCGTCTTCGCCGCGGATGCCACCAGCGCAATTCGCCTTGGATAAGAACCCGCCGGCCAAGAAAACCCAGGCTACTGCGATCAGCGCGCGCAGCGGGGTCCACCACTGTGTGTGGCCATCCCGGGCAAAGCGTCCCCTTGGTCCGCCCAGGAACTCGATGACGCCCCGCGCCATCGGCTCGTCTGCGGCGGACATGCGCTGATCGTGGCTCACGCGTACCGCTCCTTGCTTAGCCTAAGAGGTCAGCCAGGCCGCCTTCGCGACCAAAGAAGTCATCTAAAGACGGGGCCTCGGGCCGGGCCGGCTCATTATTACCGCCGCCATTGCCGCGGTTGCCGCCGTTTCCATTATTGCCACCCTGGTTCTCGGGCTGCTGGGCCGGGGCATCATGGCCCGCATCCGGGGTCTCGGCAGGTGCTGGGCTGGCCTCTTCTTCTGGGGCGCCGTCCTGGGCTGGGCCAGTGTAGTTCTGCGCACCCTGCCCACCGGCACCGCCGCCTGGGTTATAGGCCGGGGCACCACCGCCGGCAGACACCGTGCCGAAGCGAACGGGGTAAGCCGAGGGGAATTGCTGGAATTCCTGATCCGCCAAGGAGTTATCCAATACGGACTTCCAGATCTTGGTCGGCGCGCCGGCACCGTACATGATTCCTCCGTACTGGTCGAAGATGGCGGAGGTATTATCCGCGGTACCAACCCACACGGAGGTAGCAAGCTGCGGGGTGGCACCGACCATCCACGTATCCTTGTTGGTTCCGGAATCGCCCAGCTGGGTCGTACCGGTCTTGGATGCCGAAGCGCGGCCGCCGGCCAGCGAACCATTGGACCATGCCGCCACCGGCGCCATGGCCTCAAGGACGTTATTGGCCACATTCGCGGAAACGCGGCGCTCGCCCTCATCGGTTGGGTGTTCATACAGAACTTCCCCGGCGGCATTTTCTACGCGCTGCACAAAGTGCGGGTTGTGCCAGACACCCTGGTTCGCGAGGGTAGACATCGCGGTTGCCATATCCAGCGGACGGGACTGGTACTGGCCCAAGACCACGCCTTCAAAAGGCTGTTTGCCGTTTTCAGTCAGCGTCTCTTCGATGCCCGGCAGCGAGCGGGCAACGCCCAAGGCGTGGGCCATATCCGCGGTGTCCTGGGTACCGTTTTTCAGATCGCTCTGCAGGCGCAGGTAAGAGGTGTTCAGGGACTGCTTGGTGGCCTCGCGCAGGTCGCAGACGCCACAGCCGCCGCCCACGTTGGTCACCAGATCGGAGCCCGGCAACTGGTACGGCGCGGAGGAGTAGTTGGTATCCAAGCTAATGCCCTGCTGCAGCGCAGCGGCAAGCGCCATGATCTTGAAGGTCGAGCCGGTCTGCAGCGGGGAGTTAGCGTAGTCCCAACCATTGGAATCATGCCCGCCAAAGTAGCCGCGCACCGCACCCGTCTTCGGATCGATGGTCACAGAGGCCGCGCGCGCATCTTCTTGCAGCGGCGCCAGCTGGTCATCGACTGCCTGAATCGTGTTGTTTTGCACGTTCATATCGATGGTGGTGGTAATGCGCAGGCCACCGGTGGATACCTGATTTTCCGTAATTCCTACGTCCTCAAGCTCGCGGATGACCTGGTCTTTAATGTGGCCATTCGCGCCTGGGGCTTCCGTGTATGCCGAGTACTCAGCGGGATCGCGGGTCTCCGGGAAGACCATTCCATCGCGCTCTTCCTTGCTGAGATCGCCCATGTCCACGAGGCCGTCCAGCACGTAGTTCCACCGGTTTTCGGAACCTTCCTGGTTCACGCGCGGGTCCAGGCCAGAAGGCGACTGGATCAGGCCGGCGAGCATGGCGCCTTCCTCGGGGGTGAGGTCCTTGGCGTCCTTATCAAAGTAGGCGTTGGATGCGGCCTGGATGCCGTAGGCATTGCGGCCGAAGTAGACCGTATTCAGGTAGGCGTTGAGGATGTCCTCTTTTTCCCACTCGTTGGTCATCTTGATGGAGTAGATGAGCTCGCGCGCCTTGCGCACGTAAGAGTATTCGTTGCCCACCAGGGTGTTTTTCACGTACTGCTGGGTAATCGTGGAACCACCACCGGCGGTGTCATTGCCGGTGACCTTACCCAGTACCGCGCGGCCCAAACCGGTGAAGGAAAAGCCGGAGTTATCCCAGAAGTCGCGGTCCTCTGCGGCGAGCACGGAGTCCTGCACAAAGACGGGGACCTCATCCAAGGTCACGTGCGTACGGTTGCCTTCCGGCGGAACCAAACGCGCCAACTGGGTGTCGTTATCGGAGGCATAGATGGTAGAGACCTGGTTATTGGCCAGCTCTTTGGGCTCCGGAACGGTGTACTGCGAATAGGCATACGCAAAAAGGCCTGCAGGCAGTGCCACAAAAACCAATAGGAGGGCCACAACGACCCACGGCCAGATGCGGCGCTTTTGGGGTTCTTCGCCTTCTTTGCGGCGGTCCACCTTAGTGGACTCGCCAGTAGATTCCTTCTCGGTCACTGATTCGTGTCCTCATTCATCCCTGGTAACAAACTAAATAATTGCAGCTTACTGCCTAAGGCGGTGCGCCGAAAACTAACACGCGTTAAAAGCCGTTGCAGAACGCAACAAATGATTCCAGCGGCAGTGCCGGCAGACCTCCACCTCATGCACGGTAAATTCCAGGCCTTCGCCGACAAATTCCGCTATTTCTTTCTCGCTGCGGGCGCTCCCGGCGCGCCGGCCCAGGCTCTCGCCGTACACCCACCGGGTCAGGCGCAGGTCCTCCCCGCAGACCGGGCAGGGCTTATCCATGGTACGGCCGTGGTGCTCAGCGGCGGCCCGGAGGAGGAAGTCCGCATCGCAGACCTCGTCGCGCCTCAGGTGCCCGGCGCGGTATTCGCGGACGTGTTGGGTGCGTTCCCACTCGTGGGAAAGTTCGTGCTTGAAGGCAACGGAATTCACCCGCATTATCTTAATTTCCTCTTCTTGATCGATCCATATGCCGTCGTGCTACCACCAGGCATAATTTCTGGCCTAACGTTGCGCAGGCACCACACAGCAACGAATTAATAAAGGAGCATAGTGTGTCTGACAAAGTAAAGGTCGCCATCGTCGGCGTCGGCAATTGCGCCACGTCCCTTATTCAAGGCGTGGAGTTTTATCGCAACGCCGCAGCGGAGGAAAATATTCCTGGCCTGATGCACACCCAGTTCGGGCCTTACCACGTCGGCGATATTGAATTCGTCGCGGCCTTCGATGTCGATGGGGACAAGGTGGGCAAGGATCTTGCGGAGGCTACCCGCAGCTCCCGCAACTGCACCATCACCATCGCAGACGTCCCAGACCTAGGCGTCACCGTTCAGCGCGGCCCCACCATGGATGGCCTGGGCCGCTACTACCAGGAGTCCATCACGGAATCGGACGAAGCTCCTGCCGATGTCGCAGCTGCCCTCCGCGAGGCCGGTGCCGAGGTCGTTGTTTCCTACCTGCCGGTTGGTTCCGAAGAAGCAGATAAGTTCTACGCCCAGGCCGCCATCGACGCTGGTTGCGCGTTCGTGAATGCCCTGCCGGTCTTCATTGCTTCTGACCCAGAGTGGGCCAAGAAATTTGAGGACGCAGGCCTGCCCATCGTGGGCGATGACATCAAGTCCCAGGTTGGTGCCACCATTACCCACCGCGTTATGGCAAAGCTTTTTGAAGACCGCGGCGTGCGCTTGGACCGCACGATGCAGCTCAACGTGGGCGGCAACATGGACTTTAAGAACATGCTGGAGCGCGAGCGCCTGGAGTCTAAGAAGATTTCTAAGACCCAGTCCGTGACCTCCAACGTGCACAATTCCCCTATCGCTGGCAAGCGCGCAGACCGCAACGTCCACATCGGTCCCTCGGACTACGTGGAGTGGCTGGATGACCGCAAGTGGGCCTATGTCCGCTTGGAGGGTTCCGCATTCGGCGAGGTCCCACTGAACCTGGAGTACAAGCTCGAGGTCTGGGACTCCCCTAACTCCGCCGGCATTATTATCGATGCCGTCCGCGCCGCCAAGATCGCCTTGGACCGCAAGGTCGCCGGACCGGTACTTTCCGCTTCTTCCTACCTAATGAAGTCCCCGCCAGTACAGAAGGCCGACGATGTCGCACGCAACGAGCTGGAAGATTTTATTAAGGGAAGCTAATTTTTTCGTCGCGATACTACCGCCAGGCGGTAGTGCACGATAGAATTTAGTTTTATGACGCAACACCATGATGAGACGGACCCAACGAAGTCCCCGTCCGACTACGAGGACGCGGTAGAGGTAGCCCGGGATATCCAACCGGCGCTCAATAAGTTAATTCTTATTTTCCAGCGCACCGCAGAGGGCTCATCGCTGACTACCTCGCAGGTCTCCATCATGAATCAGTTGCGCTTGCGCGGGCCTTCCCGCGTATCCACCATTGCCCAGGCGGAGCTTATCCGCATGCCCACCGCATCCAACGCGCTCTACCAACTAGAGCGCCGCGGGTTCGTGGAACGCCACCGCGATGAAGAAGATCGCCGCGGCGTGCTGGTCGCGCTCACCCAACTGGGCGAGTCCGAATTGGCCATAGTTTCCGGGCAACGCGCCGCGGCCCTTGCAGAGATTATGCGGTGGCTCGAGCCCGAGGACTTGGCCACCGCGCGCGAGATGGGCGCGGTCATTTCCAAGCTTGCGGATGTCTACCGCCCCACTATGGATAGCGAGTAGCGCGCTTGCGGCCGCATGCAATTTTAGTTTTGCGGCCACAACAGACGATAATGAGTTTTAGTACTCACTAAGCTTTCGCATACATATTCTTTCTATGGGCAAAAAATCTCACCGACCGCTGTTGCCGACCCTGCACAAGGGCTCGGCCGAAGAGCCGTTGCGCATCCTCATTTCCTGGAGTCCTTCCTCTTCCGGCACCGAACCCCTCGAATTCGCCGCCTGGCTATCGCGCACCGCGGTGATTGAGGTGCGCGTTATTTCCACGGTTTTCCAGCCTTGGACCACGACGTCTTTGTCCAAGCTGGGCGGGAAATACAAGAAGTGGTTTAAAGAGCAGAAGCAAGCATGCGCGGCAGCCACCGCTGCGGCCCTGACGGAGGCAGGTATCCCGGAAAAGTACTGGGACGATACGCCCTCCGTGCTTGTCGATGGCCCCTCCCGCCCCCAGCTCCTTACTGAGATGGCCCAGGATTTTCAGGCCGATATCATCCTGTTAGGCCCCAACCAGGCCGCACCCAAGGGCCGCTTTTTCCCCGGTTCCACCGCGGATACCCTCCTGCACTACTCGCCACTATCCTTAGGGCTTATCCCGCGCAAGGCCAAATTATCGAAACACGGCGTGACCCGTTTTAATTTTGTCATTACGGAGCGCGGTGAGCGCGCGGATAGGGAATTATTGGGCGCAGCCGCGCTGGCGGATCGCTGGGATTTGCCTCTGCGCATCTTGGCCTTCTCGGCGGATGACCTGCTGCATTCCCCGTCGAAGGATAAAAGCGATATTGCGCTCAAGCTCACCGCGGAGTGGCACGAGGATTCGTTAGCGATGCTCGACCGGGCCCGCGACCACATCCAAGATGCCTACCCGGAGGTCGAGGTCACCTCCGAGATCGGCTCTGGCGCCGGGTGGTCCGGTGCCGTTGATTCGCTCAAGTGGAAAAAGGGCGATCTGATGTTGATGGCCTCTGCCCCACAAGGCCCCATCGCGCGGGTCTTTTTGGGTTCTACCGCAACCGAGTTGCTCCCTCATATTCGCGTACCGGTACTCATTCACCCCGCGACCGACTAGGCTTAATGTATGAGCTCGCGCCCAGAGCACCCCGAAAACGACCTGACGACCGACGCCGATTATGCCAACCTGCGTCGGCCTGAGCCGCAAAGCTTCGATGATTTGGCAGATGAGCCCGATCCCGTCGAGGTAGCCGCCGCGAACCGGCGCTCTACCCGCCAAGCCATCTGGTACATGGTGTCCGTGCTGGTCATCTCCGCGCTATATGGCTTCGGCGTCGCGCTCTTTTCGCGCCTTACCGGCGGCCCCCTGTGCGAGGACGGCACCGCAAGCTGGCTGTGTACCGAGGGCCAAAGAAACTTCTTTGCCATTTCCACCATGATCATCCCACTGCTGGGCATGATCGGCTGCGCGATCATCATGGTGCGCAAACTGCGCCGCTACCTGCGCTGGCGCAGCTGGATGGCGATCTTTTGGGTTGTGGCCTTTAACTTTATGATCTGGGCCATTAGCGATATTCAGCTGCTTTTGGTGCGCTAACCCCGCACCTTAGCTGGCAAGGCTAAGGGCCACTTCCTTACAATTCGGCCTCCCGCAGTGTTGGGTTTCCACATTTTGGATGCAGTCATCACAGATGAGCACCTGCTGGCGGCACGTGTCCTCGTTAATGCAGTTGTGGAAGGTATTAGTACCCTTGCCGCAGTGCACGCAGTGGCCTAATTGGATAAAGCCCGGATCCTCTAGTCCTTGGCCAAACTCCTGGTGCATGCGTTTGTCAAAGACGTACATGGAGCCTTCCCACAGTCCATCATTGCCGTACTTCTCGCCGTAGCGCACGATGCCGCCATCGATTTGGTAGATCTCGTTGAAGCCACGGTTCTTCATCAAAGAGGAAAGGACCTCGCACCGGATGCCGCCGGTGCAATAGGAGACGACCGGCTTGTCCTTCATCCAGTCATATTTGCCGGATTCCAGTTCCTCAATGAAATCATGGGTGGTGCGCACATCCGGCACGACGGCATTTTTGAACTTGCCAATCTCTGCTTCCATGGCATTGCGGCCATCGAAGAAGACTACCTCATCGCCGCGCTCTTCTACCAGCTTGTTGACCTCTTCCGGCTTGAGGTGCGTGCCGCCGCCAACGACGCCGTTCTCATCCACCTTCAGCTCGCCCGGCGCGCCAAAGGCCACGATTTCATCGCGCACCTTGACCGATAGGCGCGGGAAATCCTCGGCTCCGCCATCGGACCACTTGAACTGCATGCGCTTAAAGCCCGGGTATTCACGGGTTTGGCGCACGTAGCGCTTGCAGGCATCCATGTCGCCGCCGACGGTGCCATTGATGCCGTGTTCCGAAATGAGGATGCGCCCCTTCAAGCCCAAGGACTCGCACAGGGTGCGCTGCCACAGCATGACGGCGGTCGGATCCTCGATGGGGGTAAAGCAGTAATACAGGAGAACTTTGCCGATAGTCACGCCCATAATCTTAGGCGCGCTACCGGCAAGATCCCCAATTCCTTAGCGCTTCTGGTACAGCGCCTTCTTGCGGGCGAAAACCGGATCAGAGGTCACGAGCACCCCAAGGTTGCGGAAGATTCCCTCATCCACCGAGCCCAGGATGGTGGTGGTGTGGACGTCGCAGCCGGCGAGTTCCTTGATCTGTTCCAGCGCCTTGCGGGCATCCTCGTCCTTCGCGGCGGATACGGATAGCGCGATGAGCACCTCATCGGTGTGCAGGCGGGGGTTGGAAGAGCCCAGGTGCTTCGTCTTCAGCGTTTGGATTGGCTCTATCGATTCCGGCGAGAGCAGGTGGGTATCGTCATCGATGCCGGCCAGGTACTTGAGGGCATTGAGCAGCATCGCCGCGGAGCAGCCCAGCAGCGGGGAGGTGCGGCCGGTGATGATAGTGCCATCGTGAAGCTGCATCGCGGAGGCGGGTCCATCGGTTTCCTCCGCGCGCTTGCGGGCCGGGCCCACTACTGGGCGGTCATCGACCTTGATGCCGGCCTTCGCCATGACGACGGCAGCGCGCTCAGACTGCTCATCGCCCAGCCCGGCGCGGGCTTCTTCTACCTTGGCCTTGAAGTAGCGGCGGATGATTTCCTGTTGGGCGGCGGCGCGGCAGACCGCATCATCGGTAATGCAGTAGCCGGCCATATTCACGCCCATGTCCGTGGGCGATTCGTACGGCGTGGTGCCGGTGAGCTTTTCCAGCAGGGTCCGCAGCAGCGGGAAGGCCTCAACGTCGCGGTTGTAGTTCACCGTGGATTCGCCGTGGGCGCTCAAGTGGAAGTGGTCAATAATGTTGGAATCGTTCAAGTCCACGGTGGCGGCCTCGTAAGCGAGGTTGACCGGGTGCTCGAGGGGAAGATTCCAGATGGGGAAGGTCTCAAACTTGGCGTAACCAGCGTTATTGCCGCGCTGGTGCTCGTGGTAGACCTGCGATAGTGCGGTGGCAAGCTTGCCGGAACCGGGGCCTGGGGCGGTCACGACGACCAAGTCCCGGGAGGTTTCCGCGAACTCGTTCTTGCCAAAGCCATCCTCAGACACAATGAGGTCCGTATTTGTGGGATAGCCTGGGATAACGCGGTGGCGGGCGACCTTGAGGCCGAGGCGCTCAAGCTTCTCGATGAACGCTTCTGCCTGCGCATTTCCGTCTTCCACCTGGGTCATGACGATGTTTTCAACCAAGAAGCCGCGGCTGCGGAATACGTCTACCAAGCGCAGGAGGTCATCTTCATACAGGATGTCTAAATCAGCGCGTACCTTGTGGCGGGCAATGTCTTTGGCGTTGATGCACGGGAGGATTTCAATGTCCTCTTTAATGCGCTCCAGCATCGCGATCTTATTATCCGGGGTAAAGCCCGGCAGCACGCGAGAGGCGTGCATATCGTCGAAAAGCTTGCCGCCCATTTCCAGGTAGAGCTTTCCGCCGATTTCTTCGCGGCGGGCCTGGATGTGCTTTGACTGCAGCTCAATGTATTTTTCTCGGTCAAAACCGATTTTATGCGTCATGATTTATCGACCCTTCAATAGAAATAAAATCAATCCGCGCTTCGAGTTTACTCTTTTTCATCCCCCGGCGCCACGCGCCCTAGTTGGGGGCGACCAATGATGTCACTACACTGAAGCTATGCCTGAAGGTCACGTGATCCACCGCCTAGCCCTCACACTCAACGCTGACTACCGCGGCATGCCGCTCAACGTGACCAGCCCGCAAGGCCGGTTTGCCACCGAGGCGGCCATCCTGGACGGTGCAGAAATTGACCACGCAGAGGCCTTTGGCAAGCACCTCTTCGTGCACTTCACCGCCGCCAACCCGGCACACATCCTCTATATTCACCTGGGGCTCATCGGCAAGCTCAGCTTCGAACCCCGCGAGGAAAACCGCGGACAGATCCGCATACGCATAGACAATGGGGCGCAGGCCGCGCAGCTGCGCGGGCCCCAATTCTGCCTGCTGCTCACGGAAGAGGATTATCAGGCGCGGCTGACCAAGGTGGGCCAGGATCCTCTCCGCGCCGATGCCGATCCTGAAGCCCTGTGGGCCAAGGTGAGCAAATCCCGCCGCAGCATCGGTTCCCTCATGATGGACCAGCACCTGTATGCCGGGGTGGGCAATATCTACCGCGCGGAGGCCCTCTTCCGCGCCGGCCTCTCCCCCTTCACCCCTGGCCAGGATGTTTCCCGTGAAACATTCTTCGCCATCTGGAAAGACCTGGTAGAACTCATGAACTACGGCGTAGAGCACGGCCGCATCGATACCGTGCGCGCCGAGCACTCCCCCGAGGCCATGGGCCGCGACCCGCGCAAGGATGACCACGGCGGCGAAGTCTACGTTTACCGGCGCGCGGGCTTGCCCTGCTATGTCTGCGGCACGCCGATTACGGAACAAGTAATGGAGGGCCGAAACCTCTTCTGGTGCCCCACCTGCCAATCTGCTACTTAAGGCCTATAGTGGCGGGCATGCGACCTGCCTATAGTGTATCCACCGTTCGTTCCGCCGAATCCGCGCTCCTCGCGCAGCAGAGCCACGATGATGAGCTCATGCGCCTGGCCGCTAGAGGCGTTGCTGCCGCGGCGAAATCCATACTGACGGGCCCTGCGCCTCGCCGCATCACCATCCTGGCCGGGCCTGGCGGCAACGGTGGCGATGGCCTTTATGCAGGCGCTTTCCTCGCCGAGGAGGGCTATGGCGTGGAAGCGATACTCGTCGCCGATGCTGCGCACGACCCAGCGCTGCAAGCTTTTACCGCTGCCGGCGGGACCATTACAGATCAACCGCACGCGGAGGCTACCGGCCTACTCATTGATGCCGTCGCCGGTCTCAACTCCACCCGCGGGCTTAGCGGTGCCGGCCTTGCCGCGTACCGCGCGGCCAAGCAGCACGATATCCCGGTGCTTTCGGTAGATATCCCTTCTGGCATCAACGCGGATACGGGCGTGGCCGCGGAAAATGCCGTCGAGGCCACGATTACCGTGAGCTTCGGTTGGGCGCGCGCCGGCCATATCTTCGCCCCGGAATGCGGCACGGTGGTGCTCTGCGATCTGCAGCTGCCCAACACGCCGCGCTCCTTTGCGGAGGAGCTAACGGCCACGGCTGAGCCGGCGGGCTATATCGCCAACGAGCCCACCATCGATCTCCCTTTCCAGTGGCCCGGGGAGCCCGTGCTTGCCGATGCCCACCTCGGCCACGTCACCGCCCCCAAGCCCGTGGGCTGCACAGGCCCCATCGTGGATCCCACTCCCCACGCTTCGAGCACGAAATACACCGGCGGCGTCACCGCCATTTGCGCTGGCAGCAGTGCCTATCCCGGCGCGGGCATCCTAGCGGCTACCGGCGCGGTGCGCGCGACGCCGTCAATGGTGCGGGTGATAGATAACGATGCCGTGGTCCCCCACCTGCCCGAGGTGGTTCCCCACCCGAGCGCCGAGGACAAGGTACATGCCCAGGCGTGGGTGGTTGGCCCTGGCCGCGGCACCGATGAGGCAGCGGCCCGTGAGCTCCGCGCCATCTTGGATCGCGGGCTGCCCACCATCCTGGATGCCGATGCCCTGACGCTGCTCGCCCAAAGCGCCGATCTGCGCGATCGCGTCCGCTCCCACCCGCGGGTCATCCTTACCCCGCACGCCGGCGAGTTCCGCCGCCTCTACGAGGCTACCTTCGGCCGCGAGCTCGATCTCAGCGAGGGCGTGGGCCCGCGCCAGCGCGAGCTGGCCGAAGACTTGGACTGTTTTATCCTGCACAAGGGCCGAATCACCACGGTGACCGCGCCCGGCCAGGCCATCTATGGGATGAATGCCGGCCACTCTTATGCGGCCACCGCGGGCTCCGGCGATGTTTTATCCGGCATCCTCGGCGCGACGATCGCGCAGGTAGACCACGAAAAGGCCGATGCGGAGTACATCATCACGGAGATCCTCCACGCCGCCGCCCTACACCAGCACGCGGCCGCCATCGCGGCGCATACCCCCGATGGTTTTGGCATTTGTTCCGCTTCCCAGATCGCCGCGGCGATGCCCCAGTCCATCGCTCGCTTGCTCGTTATGCATCGTTAGCTTCCTGCTTGCTCACGCGGCCGTCTTTGACCTCAACCACGTGGTCGACGAAGGTGATCAGGGAGCGATCGTGCGTGACCAGCACTGTGGCGGTGTCCATCTCCTGGGTAATATCGCGCAGCAGGCGGATGATTTCCTGGGAAAGGTGGGAGTCGAGGGCGGAGGTGGGTTCATCGGCAAGCAGCAGGTTCGGCTCATCCATCAAAGCGCGGGCGATATTGACGCGCTGGGCCTGGCCGCCGGAAAGCTGGCCGATGCGGCGATTGCCCATTCCCTTAAGGCCAACGAATTCTAGCAGCTCATTGGCACGATCCTTGCGCAGCTTGCGCCCGGCCATGTGGTCCATGATGAGCAGCTGATCGCGCACCTTGAGCGAGGACAACAGGTTGGACTGCTGGAAGATGATGGAGTTCGTACCGTTGACCTCTACGGTGCCGGAGTCCGGGGTGATGAGCCCGGCGCCCACGGAGAGCAGCGTGGACTTACCGGAACCGGACTCGCCCACGATTGCGGTGAGGGTATCGGAGTCGGCACTAAAGGTGGCATCATCAAGCGCCGTAGTAGTCGTCGTGCCGTCCTGGAAGGTGACGGTGGCGTTGCGAATATCAAGAATAGTAGGCATTTTAGGCATGTCCTCCCAATGCATCGAGGGGGTTGGCTTTGGCTACGCGGCGGGTAGATACGAGGGCGCCGGCCATGCCCAGAATCCAGATGCCGACCGCGGGAACGATAATGGTGCGCACGGACACATCAAAGGGAACGGTGCCGACGGCTACGAGGCCGAGCTGCCAGCCGACGAGCGCACCAAGGATGGTGCCGGCGGCCAAAATCAGTGCGGCCTGGGCCAGGGCATCGCGCAGCAGGTAGCGCACCGTGGCACCCAGGGCGCGCAGGATGGAAAGATCGCGGGTGCGCTGCAGGGTCCATACCGTCAGGAAGGCGACGGTGACCAGGGCGGAGATGCCGTAGAGGAAGCCCTGCATGGTCAGCAACGAACCGCGCTCGGACTGGTAAGCGGGCAGGCCGGAGAAGGAATCAGACATCTCGACCGAACCGGGCACCTCCTCAGAGTGCAAGGCAACCGTGCCGACCACACCCTCTGGTGCGTGGCTCACCTTCTGCCAAGTCTGGGTAGATACCCATACCACCGGCGAGTGGGAGAACTGCGTTTCGGCAACGGTGCCCTCTACGCAAAGGTCTACCCCGCCGATATTCACGGTGCCGGTGGCCTCAATCGTGTCAGACAGGACGGCGCCATCTTCCGGAATGGTGGCGTTGGTATTGGGGATAGTCGTACCGGCCGGCAGGCCCATCACGCCTACCGCGCCCTCGCCCTCCAACTTGGTTTGCGCGGTGCCCAAGGCAATCGCATCGCCGGAGAGATCCTTCTCGTGGATCTCGGACTCGTTATAGGCGGGCTCTTCGGTAGAAAAACTGACGTAGGGGTGCTCCTGCGCCACGGCCTCAAGCGCCGAGGTATTTTGCTTGGATAGGCCCTCCGTCAGGCCGGAGAGCATAACCAAAAGAAGGGTGATAAGCGCTACGGTGCCGCCGATGAGCCCGAAGCGGCCGCGCGCTGCGGTGATTTCACGAATAGCTAAGAACATACTTCTATAGTCCCTTTGTGCAGGTCAGAAGTAATCGGCGGCCTAGTTGAACCTCCAGTCAACCAACTGGTTGATCCCTCATCCACCCTCCGCCAGATACTGTAGGAAATTGTGTTTTCTGGACAGAAATTATGGCTCTGGGGCCTACACGCCATGTTCGCGTTCCTGCTGCTTTTCGGCGTGGCCCGCGCCTACATCGATGACCGCCTAGATGCCCGCGCCATCCTTTTGGCCATCGGCCTAGCCGCGGTGTACGCGGCCGCGCGCTGGCTTCCCACCTGGCTCTGGCTCACCGGGCTGTGCCTGCTCTGGTTGGGGCTCATGGTCCACGCGCAGGATTTCATGTGGCTCGAGTTCCCGCTCATCTTCGTCTTCCTGCGCGCCTTGCCCAAGTGGCCAGGGCTTATCTCCATCACGGTGCTGTGGGCGGCGGCCGCCTTCATTCCGGCGTGGCTGCATCCGGATGGCTGGTCCATCGCCGCGGCCATCGGCCCGCTTATCGGCACGACCTTTGCCGCGGGCGTGTTTTATATCCAGCGCCGGTTGCAGGCGGAGGCGGCGCACCACAGGGACATCGCCAAGCAGCTGCAAGAAACCCAGGCCGAGCTGGCCGCCAGCGAGCACCAGGCCGGGCGCTTGGAAGAGCGCGAGCGCCTGTCCCGGGATATCCATGACACCGTGGCCCAAGGGTTGAGTTCCATCCTGCTGCTCTCGCGCGCCGCCCGCACGACCGATGACCTAGCGACCAAGAACGAACAGCTCGCCGTCATCGAGGACACTGCCGGCGAGAACCTGGCGGAGGCCCGTCGCTTCGTCCGCGAGCTCGCCGGGCCCGATGAGCGCCTGGAGACCCAGCTGGATTCCATCCTGTCCCAGATGCGCCGACGCACGGAGGCTTTGGGCGAGGACACCACCTTTGACCTTGTGGTTTCCGGCAGCGGCAGCGTGCCCAGCGATATCAAGCAAGTGGTCGTGCGCGCCGCGCAGGAGGGCCTTAATAACGTGATCAAGCACGCGCACGCCTCCCGCGCGGTGGTCACCCTGGGCCTTTTTGAGGATGCGATTACCCTGGACGTCGTGGATAATGGGCACGGTGTAGTTGAGCCCCCGCGCCACGGCGGCGATAGCGGCTTTGGCTTGCAAGGATTGTCCCAGCGCGTGGAGAGCGTCGGTGGCTCCCTGAGCCTCGAATCCGGCGACGGCACCGCCCTTGCCATCAGAATCCCCCTCAAGGAGCAGCCCCATGGTTAATGTCATGCTTATCGATGACCACCCCGTCGTCCGCGCCGGGCTGCGCGCGATACTGAATACCTTTGCCGATGTCCGCGTGGTCATGGAAGGCGATAACGGCGCGGACGTGGACAAGCTCTTTACCGATGACGCCCCCGAGGTCGACGTCGTGGTCTGCGATATTCAGATGCCGGGCGTCGATGGCATCACCGCCACCAAGAAGCTGTCCGAGGCCGGCGGCCCGCCCGTGCTCATACTCACCACCTATGACACCCAAGCCGATATCTTGGCCGCGGTCGAGGCTGGCGCGATGGGCTACCTGCTCAAGGATTCGCCCGAGGAAGAGCTACACGAAGCGGTGCTCAATACCGCCGCACGCCGGCGCACCCTCGCCCCTGAGGTGGTCAACCTCTTGGCCCAGCGCGTGGGCCAGCCGGAGCAGTCCCTCTCCACGCGCGAGCTGGAGATCCTCCGCGCCCTTGCGACCGGCTCCTCCAATAAGGAGCTGGCCAATCAACTCTTCATTTCTGAGGCCACCGTGAAAACACACCTCATTCACATCTATCAAAAGCTGGGCGTAGACACCCGCACTGCCGCGGTAACTGTGGCCCGCGAAAGGAAACTGATTTAATGCTGGACTGCATCGTTATCGGCGGCGGCCAAGCAGGTTTAGCTACGGGCTATTACTTGCGGAAAAAGCGCCTCGATTTCCAGATCCTTGATGCCGAGCCCTCCCCCGGCGCGGCCTGGCGCCACGCGTGGCCATCGCTCACGTTATTTAGCAATAGCGCGTCTTCCAACCTGCCCGGCTTGCCGATGCCCCACCACGACGGATTTCCGCCCGCCAGCCACGTCATCGATTACTTCACCCGCTACGAGCAACGCTATGACCTGCCCGTACGCCGGCCGGTGCGGGTCCAGGAAGTCACCCACGATGGCGAGCGCTTTCACGTCACCACCGATGATGAGCACCTCACCGCGCGCACGGTGGTAGCCGCCACGGGCACGTGGTCTTCCCCGTTTGTCCCCTACTACCCCGGCGCTTTTTCTGGCCGGCAATGGCACTCGGCGGTATATCCTGGACCCGATCCTTTCCAGGGCGAATCCGTCGCCGTCGTTGGGGCAGGTAATTCCGGGTCCCAGATAGCCGCTGAACTCGTGCTATCCGGAGTAGACACCACCTGGTTCACGGCGAAGCCGCCACGGTGGATGCCCGATGATGTCGATGGCCGCGTGCTCTTTCAGCGCAACCGCGCCCGCCTCAACGCCATGATGCGCGGCGAGCCCGACCCAGGCGCAGATACCAACTTGGGCGATATCGTTGTCGTTCCTCCCGTAAAACAAGCCCGCGATGAGGGCCTGCTCGAGGCCTCCCCCATGTTCTCCAGCCTCGATGAGGTGGAGGCGGATCACCTCATCTGGTGTACCGGATTTCGCCCCGCGCTAGGCCCTTTCCGCGAGCTTCTCGATGGCCGCACCCCCACCGTAACGGGCCTTTTCCTCGTTGGTTATGGCACGTGGACGGGCCCGGGGTCCGCAACGATTACTGGGGTGAGCCCCTTTGCCAAGCAGACCGCGGGGGACATCGCCAAGCTCTGCTCCCCCGACCTTTAGCTGCCCAAAAATGGTTGCATCACAATTCACGTATCATGGTGAGCATGAGCACGCTACTTGTTACCCGTAACGAAGATAAATCCGTCACCACCTCCTTTGAGGAAGGGGAATTCCTCGGCGAGGGTGACCTGACCGTTGACGTCTCTTATTCCTCGCTGAACTACAAGGACGCGATGGCGATTACCGGCGATCCCGGCGTCGTCCGCACCAATCCACTGGTGCCCGGCATCGACGTGGTCGGCACCGTATCCGAGTCCAACGTGCAGCGCCTGCCGGTGGGCACCTTGGTTGCCTCCTTTGGCGATGGCCTTGGCGAATTCCGCCACGGCGGCTACACCCCAAAGCAACGCGTCAATTCCCGCGCCACCGTTGCCCTGCCTGCAGATTTCACCGCGGAGCAGGCCGCTGCCGTCGGTACCGCCGGCTACACCGCGGCACTGTGCGTTAACTCGCTGCGCGGGCTTCCCGAGGGCCCCGTCCTCGTCACCGGCGCCACCGGCGGCGTCGGTTCCATCGCCGTCAACCTCCTGCGCAATGCCGGCTACGAGGTCCACGCCATGACCGGCCGCCCCGACGATTACGCCAACTACCTCCACGAGCTCGGCGCGCACGAGATCATTGACCGCTCCGAATTCACCGAGCCGGGCAAGCCTCTACAAAAGGCCATCTACGCTGGCGCCGTGGACACCTCCGGTTCCCAGGAGCTGGCCAATGTCTTGGCCCGCACTAAGTGGGGCGGCACCGTTGCCGCCACCGGTATGGCCAGCGGCCCCGACCTGCCCGCCACAGTCATGCCCTTCATCCTGCGCAACGTGCACCTAGCCGGCGTGAACTCCGTCGATGCCCCACTGCACTACCGCCAGAATGCTTGGCAGCTCCTCGCCCGCACCCTGGACCTGTCCATCCTGGAGTCCCTGACCAATACCCTCCCGCTGGAAGATGCGGTGGAGGAAGCACAATCGCTCATCAACGGCAGCCACCATGGCCGCACGGTGTTGAAGATTTCCTAAGGCCTAAGGCCTTTAGGGCCTACAGCTAGAAAGGCACCCCGTTACTCCTGGCGGGGTGCCTTTTCTGTGCCTCCGGCCTAGGCGCCGCCCGCCAAGTGCCGCGTGATTTTCCTCGAGATGGATCCCAACTGCCGCAGCTCCTCTTCCGTTAGGACAGAGACCACCTTTTCTTCCACTTTCGCGGTATGACTGCCCAATGCTGCGGCGAATGCTCCCTCACCTATTTTCGTCACTGTGACTTCAATAGCTCGGGGTCCTAGTTCCTCCGCGTGCCGCCTTGTCACCAACTTGCGCCCCTCCATCCGGACCAGTTGTCGGTGCAACCGCGACTTTTCCCACCCCAGTTCCGCAGCCAACTCATGCGGCCGGGTGCTCTGCCCACGGCGGCGCTGCAGGACGGCTAACACCGCATAATCGGCCTCGCTCACATTCGCGGCTGCCTGCAGCGCGTTGGCCAACTCCTTATGCAGCGCCCGCTGCATCGCTACAAAATCCGCCCACGCCGCACTTTCCTCTGCGCGCACGGCATCTCTCCCTTTAGCTTTTGACTTAAATGGTATTATACCCTGCGCAGTTGATTACTCAACCGTGTATTGACTGTGACAGTTGACCCATCAACCCCCAACATTATTAAACGGCTTGGATTAATCGTACCAATAATTCGCGTGCTCCATACTTTTGCCGGTTTAACCGTATGTACTTCGCTTTTTATAACCTATTTATTGGTGTTAATATTCGGTTGCTTTTCTCCATATTTAGTTTCTGTTAAGTAAAAACTGGCCTATTTTCAGACCGCCCGCAACTCCGATTGAGCAGACGCCTGTCTATGATGGCGGGCATGGATAAACTTTTTAGCGCCTGCGGATTCGACTTCCTGGACACGGAGGAACTCGTCGCAGACCTTCCCGCAGAGCGGACCTTGTGGGACGCACCTGCTTTCGATCAAGTGCGCTACTACGCGGATCCCTCCGGCATCGCCGTAACGGCGATGGAATACGAGGGGGAATGGACCGTCTTGCCGTCGTTCCGGAGTGGGGAAGACGTAGAGGCAACCCTGTATCGCGCCATGCCATTTATTGGCATCTTAGAAATGGAAGATTTCCGGTGGGCAGTGCTTAGCGATGCCCCCTTCACGCTACCTACCGGCAACCCCGTGGGCGGCGAAAAACTGCGCGGCCGCGTGCGGCCCGCAGTCGTTGCGCTGGACTATGAATTAACGGAACCGGCGGAGTTTTCGCTGCGATCCCCGGCCACGGAACGGTTCTATCAAAACTACAAGCCCAGCCTGCTCAACCCACAGGTCGAGCTAGCTGGCACCGTGAATAACGTCGAGAAAAAGACCAATGAATTTGGGGGAGGGGAGTTCTGGGTATGCGAAATCGACGGGCTCCCGCTCATCGTTGATGCCCCAGTTGAGGCGGGCCAGGGAATCCGGGCGCACGGCATCGCGCTATGCGCCACGGAGTACTGGGATTAACCGCCTCGCTGCTAGGAGGAGGTAGCTCCTACTGTTGCGGAGCCGCAGGTACCAGGGCTACAAGGCGCTCGAGGTAGTCCTTCACAAACTCGATGGTGCTGGACGGCTCGATCTTTCCGTCTTCACCAAGGAGCTCGGGAGAATTGCCCAAGAATACCTCGGGCTGACCGGGCATCGGCATGTCGAAGTAGGACAAGGCTAGGCGCACATTCTTGTGGGAAGAATAGCCACCCATGCGGCCGACGGAGTGGCTGATGATGCCAGCTGGCTTATTCTTCCAGGCGACATCGGAATTGGGCTTGGACCCAATATCGATGGCATTTTTTAAGCACGCCGGGATCGTCCGGTTATTCTCGCTGGTCACGAACAAAATGGCATCCGCATCCTTAATCGCGTTGCGGAAATCGGTGTATTGTCCCGGCGTGGGTTTATCCTCCACGCCAGGATCGTCATAGTCGAAATCATAGAGCGGGAGGTCACGCAGGTCATAGCGCTGGCACTCTACGTGCTCGGGAACGAGTTCAATGGCATGGTTGGCGATCTTCTTCGCAATGCTTTCCCGCCGCAGGCTGCCAACGAGTACAAGAAGTTTCATGATGGGTGTCCTTTCGTGTGGAGACTTGTTGGTTTTTAGAAATCCCAGTCGGCATCGGAGGTCTCTACGGCTTTGCCGATGATATAAGAGGACCCCGAACCCGAAAAGAAGTCGTGGTTTTCATCCGATCCTGGCGTGAGTGCCGCGAGGATTTTCGGGTTGACCTGGCATTCCTCGTACGGGAAGAGGTTGGGATAGCCCAGATTCATCAGGGCTTTATTAGCGTTGTAGCGCACGAATGTAGCGACATCATCCATAAGCCCGTATGGTTCATAGAGCTCGCCGGAATAGCGCATCTCCAGGTCATAGAGCTTGCGCACCAGGTCAAAGGTGAATTCGCGCATTTCTTCGCGGCGAGCGTCCGTGGCGTGGTCGAGTCCCCGCTGGAACTTGTATCCGGAGTAGTAGCCGTGGACCGCCTTATCCCGCAGGATGAGCCTGATCATGTCAGCGGTATTGGTCAGCTTCCCGTGCACGCTAAAATGCAGTGGTAGATAGAAGCCGGCGTACAGCAGCAAGGAGGACAAGAGGGTAGAGGCAACCTTGCGCTTTAGTGGGTCGTCGCCGTAGTAATGCACCATCACACTGGTCGCGCGCTGCTGCAGCACTGGGTTATCCACGGCCCACGCATAGGATTTTTCGATCTCTTCGGTGCTGGCCAGGGTGGAAAAGATGGAGGAATAGCTCCGCGCATGCACGGCCTGCATGAAGGCTATATTGGTATAAACGGCCTCCTCATGTTCCGTCCGAGCATCTTGAATCTGGCTGATTTCGCCCACGGTGGCCTGCACGGTATCCAGTAGCGTCAGGCCGGTAAAGACGCGAATGGTGAGATCGCGCTCGGCTGGATCCATGCGCGACCAATCGTTGCGGTCATTGGAAAGCGGGACCTTCTCCGGCAACCAGAAATTCGAGGTCAGGCGGTTCCACACCTCTAAATCCTTATCATCCCAGATGCGATTCCAGTTCACTGGGCGCAACGGGGTGGAGGCATCGTGGCGAAAATGCGGCGGGGTTTGGGATCGCTCAATGAGCTCTTGATATTTCATCGGTACTTTCTCTTTTCTTTGTCTTCGAGGCCCTAGCCGTCAGGCAATGGACGCGTGGGCGGTGGGGTAGAGGTGGTGCGCAAAGAAGTCCTGCAACCCCTCCCGTACGCGGGCAACATCGCGGTCGGTACCGAGCAGCTCAAAACGGTAGAGCTCAGGCACGCCGCACTTTCGGGCTATCTGTGGCCCGGCGCAGCAATACGCTTCACCAAAATTGGTATTTCCAGAGGTGATGACGCCGCGCAGGAGTGCGCGATTTTCCGGAACGTTGAGGAATTGGCGCACCTGCACCGGAATCGCCGCCTTGATATTGCCGCCGCCGTAGGTCGGGACGATGAGCACAAAGGGCTCGGTGACATAGAGCATTCCTTCACGCTTCGGCCGCAAAGGAATGCGTGCCGCTGGAAAGCCCAGCTTGTGGACAAAACGGTGGGTATTTTCACTGACCGAGGAAAAATACACAAGATTAGCGGCGGTCTTAGTGCCGCAGGGTGGCGTCGAGGCTGTAGTCATCTCGCTCCTTAGTGGCTGCGCCGAAGCGCACTTTCTGCTTCAACTACAGATCTAACGTACTTTTAACTACGCCGCAACTAACCACCGTTGACATGCGCAAATACTTCCCTTCTTTCAGAAAAGAAGGGGAGAGGGGGAGGAGAGTTACATGCGCACCCACACGGCGCGGGCTGCATGGGAGCTCAAAGAAAACGCCGCGGAATGTTCATTCTGGGCATTCTCGTTTTGGTTACCCTCTACGCGCACGGCCATCCCGCCGGAATAGGGCTGGCTTTCGCGCACGCTCACGGCAGCGCCGATGGTCAGGTTATTCTCGCTGAAAAAGCGCAGCAGATCGGCATCCGCATCACTGATGCGGTCGACTACACCGCCCTCGCCAGGCTCTAAATCGCTGAGTTTGCGCAGATCTCCTGGCTCGGACGCGGGGGTCGCGGCATAGTCCGCGGGATAGTCACCCGTGGCGCTGGGGATGGGGTCTCCATGCGGATCGCGGCTCGGAAAACCCAGTTCAGCGTCTATGCGCTCCAGAAAGAAATCGGAGACGCAGTGCTCCAATTGCTCAGCCTCCGCGTGGACCTGGTCCCAGCGGTAGTGCAGGGATTCCACCAGGAAAGTTTCAATAAGGCGGTGCCGCCGCACCATGGCGAGGGCAAAGGCACGCCCCTCGGTGCTCAGCCCGATGGCACCATAAGGCGTATGGGTGACGAGACCCTTTTTCTCTAGCCGCCGCACCGCATCCGACGCGCTGGAGAGCCGAACGCCTATGTGCTGGGCGAGCATCTTTACCGTTACGGGATCGTCGTGCCATTCGCCCAGCTTAAACAGGGCCTTGAGGTAGTCCTGATTGGATGGCGAAAGGCCCGAGACGTCCACGCTCATTGGTTATTTAACCACCAGGTTCACCATCCGGCCGGGAACGTAGATCTTCTTCACCACGTTCTTGCCGGAGGTAAGGTCAGCCACCTTGGCATCGGCAAAAGCGGCCTCGAATACGGCGTCTTGGTCAGCATCGGCCGCAACGTTGATGCGGGATTTAACCTTGCCGTTGATCTGCACTGGCACCTGGATCTCATCATCTACCAGGTATTTCTCCTCAAAAGAGGGGAGTGGCTCGTAGGTGATGGTCTCATCGTGGCCAAAGCGCTGCCACAGTTCCTCCGCAATGTGCGGGGCGATGGGGGAGACCAGCTGGGTGATGGGCTCCACCGCCGCGCGCGGTGCCTCGGTGCGGTAGGTCTTGGTCAGGTAGTTGACGTACTCGATGAGCTTAGCCACGACCGTGTTCAGGCGCAGGTTCTCATAATCATCGCGCACGCCCGCGATGGTGCGGTGCAGCTGCTTCAGGTCATCCTGGGTGAGCTCGGCATCGGTAGTTGCCACTTCACCGGTGTCCTCATTGATGGCCAGGCGCCACAGGCGCTGCAGGAAGCGCTGCGAACCGACGACGTCCTTGGTCGCCCACGGGCGGGAGGTATCCAGCGGGCCCATGGACATCTCGTACACGCGCAGGGTATCGGCGCCGAAGTCGCGGCAGATATCGTCCGGGGCCACGGCGTTTTTCAGGGACTTGCCCATCTTGCCGTATTCCTGGTTGACCTCTTCGCCGTTGTAGTAGAACTTGCCGTCCTTTTCCTCTACCTCGGCCGCAGGGACATATACGCCGCGGGAATCGGTATAGGCGTAGGCCTGAATATAGCCCTGGTTGTACAGGCGGCGATACGGCTCCTGCGAGCTGACAAAGCCCAGGTCAAAGAGCACCTTGTGCCAGAAGCGGGCGTAGAGCAAGTGCAGCACGGCGTGCTCGACGCCGCCGACGTACAGATCCACACCACCCGGATCGTTTTCACCGTGCTCGTCTGGGCGCGGGCCGGTCCAGTAGCGCTCGTTTTCGATATCGCAGAAGGCCTCGCTATTGCGGGGATCGATATAGCGCAGCTGGTACCAGGAAGAACCCGCCCACTGGGGCATAACGTTGGTATCGCGGTAATAGGTCTGCGGGCCATCGCCTAGGTCCAGCTCTACCTCTACCCAGTCGCGGACCTTGGCCAGCGGCGGCTGCGGCTCCGAGTCCTTATCTTCAGGATCGAAGGAGGCCGGTTTGTAGTCTTCCACCTCGGGCAGCTCCACCGGCAGCATCGACTCTGGCAGCGGGTGGGCCATGCCGTCCTTGTCGTAGACGATGGGGAAGGGCTCGCCCCAGTAGCGCTGGCGGGCAAAGAGCCAGTCGCGCAGCTTGTACTGAATCTTGCCGCGGCCAGAGCCATCCTTTTCCAGCCATTCGATGGCCTGGGAGATGGCCTCCGCCTTATTCAGGCCATTGAGGTCCAGGCCCTTATCGTTGGCGGAGTTTACCAACGCGCCGTCCTCGGTCCAGGCTTCTTCCTCGATATTGCCGCCGGAGACGACCTCCGTAATCGGCAGGCCAAAGGCTTGGGCAAACTCATAGTCGCGCGTATCGTGCGCGGGAACGGCCATGATGGCGCCGGTACCGTAACCGGTCAGTACGTAGTCCGCGATGAAGATCGGGATGCGCTTGCCGGAGACCGGGTTGGTGGCATAGGTGCCCAAGAATACGCCGGTCTTTTCCTTGTTTTCCTGGCGCTCCAAGTCCGACTTCGCTGCGATATCCGCGCGGTAGGACTCGACGGCTTCCTTCGGGTCATCGTTGCTGTAGGTCCAGCGCTCGTCCACGTCATCGTCGTAAGGAATGGGGGACAAGAGGGCATCGACAAGCTCATGCTCCGGTGCCAAGACCACGTATTCCGCGCCAAAGAGCGTGTCTGGCCGCGTGGTAAACACGTCGATGCCATAGCCTTCCGCGGGGAAAGTTACCTCCGCGCCGCGAGAGCGACCAATCCAGTTGCGCTGCATGGACTTGACCTTCTCCGGCCAATCCAGCAGCTCCAGATCATCGAGCAAGCGATCCGAATACGCGGTAATGCGCATCATCCACTGGGACAGGTTCTTGCGAAAGACCGGGAAGTTGCCGCGCTCGGACTTGCCTTCCGCGGTGACCTCCTCGTTGGCCAAGACGGTACCCAGGCCCGGGCACCAGTTCACCGTGGAGTTGGACAGGTAGACCAGGCGGAACTCATCGACGGCCTGGGCCTTCTCCTGCGGGGACAAATCCTCGTAGTAGCGCCCGTCCTTGGTGGTGCGCTTATTGGCCTCCAATTCCTTGATGAGCTCAGCAATGGGGCGGGCCTTCTGCTGCTCTTCATCGAACCAGGAATTATAAATCTGCAGGAAGATCCACTGGGTCCACTTAAAGAACTCAGGATCCGTGGATTCCACCGAGCGGCGCGGATCGTGGCCCAAGCCCAGCATGCCCAGCTGGCGGCGCATGTTGTCGATATTGGCCATCGTGGTGGTCCGCGGGTGCGTACCGGTCTGGATGGCGTACTGCTCGGCCGGCAAACCGAAGGCATCGTAGCCCATGGTGTGCAGCACGTTCTTGCCCAGCATGCGGTTATAGCGGGCGTAAGTATCGGTGGCGATATAACCAAACGGGTGCCCCACGTGCAGGCCCGCACCGGAAGGGTAGGGGAACATGTCCTGCACGTTGAGCTTTTCCTTGGGCAGCTCGCCCGCACCCGTGGCTAGCGAACCGACTGGGTTCGGCGCGTTAAAGGTCTCGTGGTCCTTCCAATACTGCTGCCAAGTCTTTTCTATCTGGTTCGCCAGCTCAGGGGTGTAGCGGTACGACGTGGAATCGCTCGGTTTAGTCATAAACACACAGTGTAATAGCCCCAGCCCGGCGCGGGGTAGGCAGAGGTGGGTTTTGCTTCACTAATCCGGCACCGGGCTGGCACTCTGGCGGTAACGGCGGGGGACTGGGGCAAGGACTAAGGCCCGCCACGAGATGTTCCGGCAGTGTTTAGGAGCTATTAACGCGTAATTCCTTTCGTGGTTAAATCACGCCTTTATCTTCAGTTCAAGGCTTTGCACCCAGCCCTGTCTGGGTCATTTCTCTCTTGCTCGCAAGGCCGCCATCTCTTCGTCTCTCACTTCCACAAAGGACAATTCATGCGCACTTCTCTCCGCATTGGCGCCGCTGCCGTAGCCGCAACCGTGGCTACCGCTGGCGCAATTGCCCCAGCCACCGCCGCCGAATCCCAGGGCCCAAAGAACATCATCTACATGATTGGTGATGGCATGGGCTACGGCCACGTGGCGTTTAATAACCTCTACGAAACCGGCCAATCCAAGTACCTGGTCGATGGCGCATTTAGCGCCGAAGGACCAGAAGAACTCGACGGCGAATCCGTGCAGCGCTTCGAAGACTTCAACCGCCTGTCCATGACCACTTACCCAAATAACTCTTCCTATGACCCACAAAAGGCGTGGGCTAGCCATGAGTACGTGGATAAGGGATACACCGATTCCTCTGCCGCCGGCACCGCCATGTCCACCGGCGTGAAGACCGATAACGGCAAGCTGGGCGTGAACGATTACGGCCACGAGCAGGAAAACACCTCCGAGCGCGCCAAGAAGGCCGGAAAATCCGCTGGTGTGGTCTCCTCCGTGCCGTTTAGCCACGCCACCCCGGCTTCCTGGGCGGCGCACAACATTTCCCGCAATAACTACCTGGAGATTGCGGATGAGATGTTCAACTCTGATCTCGATGTCATCATGGGTGCCGGCCACCCGTTCTACGACGATGACAATAAGAAGAAGGATGAGGCCAAGTACAAGTACCTATCTGAAGAGGTCTACAACAAGCTGTCTTCCGGCGAGTCCGACTGGAACTACGCCGAAACCAAGGAGCAATTTGAGGCCTTGGCCCAAGGCGATGTCGCGGCGGGGGAGAAGTACTTCGGCCTGGCGCCTGTAGCCTCTACCTTGCAGCAGGGGCGCTCCGGCGAGTCCACAGTGCCTTATGACATTCCGTTTAACGATGTCGTGGATCTTCCCACCATGACCACCGGCGCCCTCAACGCGCTGGGCCAAAATGACGAGGGCTTCCACGTCATGATCGAAGGCGGCGCCATCGACTGGAGCGGCCACGGCAACGAATCCGCCCGCGATATCGAAGAGGTACAGGACTTCAATAAGTCCGTCGATGCCGCCATCGACTGGGTAGAAGAAAACTCCTCCTGGGACGAGACCCTGTTGGTCGTTACCGCTGACCACGAGACGGGATACCTCTCCGGCGCCAATGAGCGCTCTGAGGGTAAGTTCAACTCCATGAATGGTGGCGGTGGCAACACCCTGCCCTCTGGCCACCAGTGGTACTCCACGCAGCACACCAACCAGGTGGTCCCATTCTTCTTCAAGGGCGCTGGCTCCGAGGCCCTTCGCGCGAAGGCCACCCACACCGACCCTGTGCGCGGTGACTACATCGATAACACCACCTTGGCCAAGCTCACCTTGAATGAATGGTGGGTAAAGCACGATGACCAGGGCGGCAACGACCAAGCAGACGATTCTGCATCCGATCAGCCTGGCAACAATGACAATGGCGGTGACGGTTCCTCCAAGAGCGGGCTCTTCGCCGGCATCGCCGGTGCCGGTATCGCCTCGCTGGCCATCGGGGCCATTGCCTTCTTGGCGCAAAAGCTGGGCATCATCACCATCAACCCGAATGCGTGGCGGAACTTCTTCCACTAATCCTGGGCGATCAATTGCGCGCAAAGGCTTTCATCACTCTTGGTGGTGAAAGCCTTCTTTTTGCCCTCTGCCTGCAGAATCCACATCTTTTCAAAAATGATCTAGGCTGGTGTAAATGAGCCAGGAGAAGTTTCGTAGCCAGCTATCATCTTTTCTAGACGCGGCGGTTTTTCAGGGGGTCCCGCATCTTCGCCTCGCGCCGGATACCGATACTTTAGAGCTTTACCTGCCAGCCGTAAGCGCGGCCTATGAACCAGAAGACCCGCAATGGACCGTGACCACGCAGCTATTGGATGGCACGGAGGTCACCCGCAAGTTTTATTACGTCGCCGGTGAAGAACCTGGCTTGTGGGTTTCCATGCCGCAGCCCTTTACCCACCTTGCCGTAACGTTTGCGGAGCAGACGCTGGAGTTTGCGGGTATTGCCAATGGTGGCCTGCTGCTCGATTCCGCGCACCGGCCCGTCGATAGCACGCAGCCCATCCCGCAGGGCGCGTACACCTTCATCGCACCGACCGGCACGCAGCTAACTCCCGCCCCGGATAGCCAGCCGCGCCCGCATGGCGCGTGGGAAGGCTGGTCCATCTTTGAGGTAGCGGCACAAGATTCCTTCTCCATCGCTGTGCCACGCCAGGACAAGGCCACCATCACCGTTGCGGAGGGCGCGGATTTTTCCTGGGATATGGCGGTCAAGTCCCTGCCCAACGCGCGCGGGTTGGACGGCGAGCTGGTGTACACGAAATCCCCACGCCTCTTGGTCAATACCCCACTGCACCTGCAGCTGACCTATGTCCCCATCGGTGGGGAAGAGGAAGAAATCTTAGAAGATGAGCTGCCGGAGGGAATCCATGAGGTTCTACCCGGCGACGTCTTCGAGGACCCCTGGGTGGGCCGGTACCGCTTTAGCCTGTTTAAGGGCGAAGAGCTTGTCGATGTCCACTATCTCAACTTTGCCGAAACCCTCCACATGCGCTCCAAGAACGAGGGGCCCCGCGGCACCAACTTCCGCTTCATCGATGCGCTGGGGAACCTGTCACCGTTTAGCTATGCCTTGGCCTCGTCCCCCGATAAGCCCATTCACATGGAAAAGGGCCAGCGCGTATTTGGCGAAGACGAATCGGTGCGCGAGGAGACCATCAGCAGCGAAGCCGGCTACGAGCTGACCTTTGAGGTCATCCCGGCGACCATCCGCACGCGCGTGAAGCGCACCGCGGCCGAGCCCGTGGATTATATGGATAAGCAGGTCATCCTGGCGGATCAGCTGGATGCGGATGCGCTGTTTACGGTGCACTCGCCGGAGCCACTGCCGCTGGCGAAATTCGTGGTCATTGATAAGAACCAGAAGATCCGGGATCTCGTTACCGCCAATGGTTCGACGGAGGCGACGACGGCCCTCTCCGTGCCGAATCGCGCCCTCAAGGCAGCGCTGACAAAGAAGTCCTCGCTGGAGCTCTACCTCCTGTGGTCCACGCTGTCTTATGAGGAGTACCTGGAGGGCCTGCCTGATAAGGAGCGCGCGGCACACCTTAAGCGCAGCATGGACCGCCGCGTGATGGAATACGAGGCAACCGCGGCAAGCGACCTGATCTATGCCGCCATCGCCACGGTGCGCAAGGCGCCACTGGTGGCCCGCGCCACCATCGAAGACGGCATTTTAATGCCCGAGCAAACCCACGAGGAAGAGGTGGAGCTTTTGGCGTGGGCATGGCCGCTCGGCGACCCCGCCAGCGAGCCGCTGCCCTTGGAGCCGGTGGAGGAGGGCTTCGAGCTACCAGAGGAATTACACGAGGCTGGCGATCTCATCGTGGACTTCCGCGAGGATGAACCGGCCAGCAATCTCGCCGCCCCGCAGTACCCACCGGCGAGCTCGCTCATCATCTTCCACGACGGCGAGAGTGAGAATACCGCCGGGACGTGGGAGACCTATGCCGCCCTGCGCCGCCTCGCCCCCAAGGCCAAGGAGACCTTCGAGGGCGTTATCAAGGACATCGAGGCCGATCCGCGCGCCAGCCTCGATGCGCTCATGCAGGTGGACTTCGAGCGCGGCCAGCGCATGCGCGCGTTAGTGCGCACCGGCCTGATTACCCGTTCCTTTAGCCGCGAAGGGCAAGAGGCTGCGGCTTCTTCCGTGCTCGCCGCGCTTGCCGATGCCAACCAGGCCCGCGTCGAACACTTCGGATCCCCCTCGCTGTGGCGGACGGCCACCACGGGGGTAGACGATGTCACCCGCCCCATGCTGCTCATGAGCGCCACCGGCGAGGCCCCAACGCCTGCAACGGACAGCTCGCAGCTGTGCGATGACGCCCACCGCATCGCCGCGCTGCGCGAGTGCTTCGATAACGACCTGGCGCTCACCCGTCTGGGGACCATGTCCAATCTGCGCACAACCGCGCTGCAGTTGCGAGTGACGCTGCAGCAATTGGGCGTTGATAAGTCGGTATTGCACACCCTGCTCGCCCTGGATGCCTTTGGGGATGGAAACACGGATCTCGGTAGCTCCGCTTGGATGCCATTTATTTCCTATGTTTTTGCCATTGCCGCACGTGGGGTGGCCAATGGGAAACTGACGGATGCCGCCGTGGCCTCCGCGCTGGATAACGCCCTTCCGCAGCTCGCGGAGGCGGTCTCGCTGGCCCCAGAACTGTTTTACCGGGATATTCTCACTGCGGAGGCTCTGACCCGCGACTACAGTGACTGATATGCAGGTTATTTCCACCAACGTCGCCGTACGCGGGCCGGATCCGAGCGGGAGGCATGAGTTTTCGGGCATCGACAAGCGCCCGCAAGATTTCATCGATATCTCCGCTCCCGGCCCCAATTACGGCGATGGTTCTGGCGTGCGTGGCGATTCTATCGGCGATAGCGATCACCACGGTGGAAGTGACAAGGCCGTCTATGCCTATGCCCGTGAAGAGCTGGATTACTGGGAAGATTCGCTGGGCCGCACGCTGGCTGCGGGGTCTTTTGGGGAGAACCTCACCACGCGCGGCATTGATCTTTCCATGCTGCTTATCAATCAACGCCTTCACATTGGCACTACCACACTCGAGGTATCCATACCGCGCCAGCCATGCGTGACCTTTTCCGGGTGGGTGCAGGAGAAGGGCTGGCTCAAGCGGTGGACTGCGCGCGGTGATTGCGGCGCCTACTTCCGCGTCATCTCGCCAGGGCGCATTTCCGCGGGGGATGCCATAACCTGCGGCCCTGCTCCCGCGCACGATATCACCATGCGCATGGCGTTTGCGGCCAAGATGGGAGACCGGGCGATGGCCCGGCGCGTGGTCGATGCCAATTGCTTGCCGCCCCAGCACGCAAAAAAGCTCCGGGTATAACCCGGAGCCAGACACATTTGTGGCTTTAGGCCGGCTGCACGTCCTCTGCGGCGCTGCTAACAGGCGCCTTCGCCTTGGGGTAGCGGCCGTGCACCATGTAGTAGTACACCGCCGCGACGGCGATGAGGCCGGCGAGGATGAGGTACATCGTATCGAAGCCGGTGGCGCTCACGATGGGGCCAAGCCCGAAGGGTGCGAGGCCGATGCCGAAGTCCATCAAGAGGAACATCGTGGAGATGCCCGCGCCTATTTGGGCGGCCGATACAGAGCGCACCGAGATGGCTTGGCAGGCGGGGCTTAGCGTGCCGTATCCCATGCCCGTAAACGCACCCGCGACCACGAGCATGACGTCATTGCTGGGAAAGCCCATGATGATAAGGGCGATGGCGAAAGAGACCAGGCCCAGGTACATGACCGAGTTATCGCCCTTGTGGTCCTGGATCCGGCCCAAGAAGAAGCGCATGATGAGCATGACTACGGCGTAGCCGATGAAAAAGAGCCCGGCACCGGTGGCAAGGTCTTCTTCGCGTGCATAGGCATTGAGGTAGGTGACCACGCCGGAGTAGGCGATGCCCACTAGGAGCATGAAAAAGCCGATCGGCAACACGTTGGGGTGCACCGCGTTGCGCAGCTTGAAGGCCGGCTTTTCCTCATCGAGTTCCGCCGGGTAGCGCAATACGAGCGCCAGCACGAGGGAGACGATATTGGACCCCAGGGCGACCGCGAAGAGGGTGTTATAGCCAATATTATTGGCCAAGAACAAGCCCACGGCTGGGCCGAAGGCGGTAGCCAGGGTCGTGCCGAGGGCGAAGTAGCCGGTGCCTTCCGCGCGGCGCTGCTGGGGGATGACGGACTGGGCGACGGCCATCAGCGCCGTCGAGGTTAGCGCATAGCCCGCGCCGTGAAGCAGGCGCACCAGGATCAGAACGGCCACGTTATGCGCCACGAAATAGCCCACCGTCACGATGCTGACGAAGGCCAGCGAGGTCAGAGCGGCGCGCTTTTGCCCCACGCGGTCCACCAACCAGCCGGAGACGATGCGCATGAATGTCGCGCCCAAAACGAAGGCGCTGGAGGCAAAACCACTGACGGTATCGGATGCCCCGAAGCTCTCGACGGCGTAGAGGGCCATGGTCGTTACCGTTAGGTAAAAGACAAGGAATTGGCCAAAATTAGCCACCCACGCCAACAGGAACGTGGGTGTAATCAATGGCGGCTGAGCTGCCGCTGAATTCGTTATTGACAAAACTCACTCCAAATAAAAAATAAAAATCCTCCCAACCGCGCACGGCCCCAGAAGGGCCGCGTGCGGGGAGAAGGAAAGCAATCACAATTATGCGGGGAGTGAGTATACGCCGCGGGCACTTAATTGTTTAATCAAACGCGGTTATAAGAGCGTTCTAAACTGTGATTGCTGGGCGGTATTAGGCATTCGCATAAGGGTCGCGGATGCCCAAGTACTGCACGGTGGTGTATTCCGCAATGCCTTCCGCGCCGCCCTCGCGGCCCAAACCCGACTGCTTGACGCCACCGAATGGGGCGGCGGCGTTCGAAATAACGCCGGCGTTAAAGCCCATCAGGCCGAACTCCAAGCCATCGGCCACGCGCCAGAGGCGATCGGAATCTTCGGTAAAGACATAGGACGCCAAGCCGTACTCGGTGTCGTTGGCGATCTCGAGCGCCTCTTCCTCGGCGCTGAAGGTGATGATCGGGGCAACAGGACCGAAAATCTCTTCCTGAGAAACGCGTGTTTCACGTGAAACATTGCTAATGACGGTCGGCTCGTAGAAGTAGCCGCCGCCACCGGCGCGCTTGCCGCCGGTGAGGATGGTGGCACCCTTCTCGGCGGCATCGTCCACGAGGCCGGACACGCTGTCGAGGGCCTTAGGCTCGATGAGCGGGCCACAGGTCACACCCTCATCCATGCCGTTGCCCAGCTTGAGCTTCTTAAACTCCGCGACGAGCTTTTCAGAGAACTCTTCAGCCACGGATTCGTGGACCAAGAAGCGGTTGGCCGCCGTGCAGGCCTCACCGATATTGCGCATCTTGGCGCCCATCGCGCCCTTAACCGCCTGATCAATGTCCGCATCTTCGAAGACGATGAACGGCGCGTTTCCGCCGAGCTCCATGGAGGTGCGCAATACGTTATCGGCCGCACCCTTCAGCAGGGTCCTGCCCACTGGGGTGGAGCCGGTGAAGGAGAGCTTGCGCAGGCGGGCATCGGCAAGCAGCGGCTCCGAAATAGCGGAGGCGGACTTGCCGGATACGACGTTGAGCACACCCTTGGGCAGGCCCGCATCGAGCATGGTCTGCGCGAAGTACTGCGCGGTGAGGGGAGTAAGCTTCGCCGGCTTGAGCACCATCGTGCAGCCCGCTGCCACCGCGGGGGCCACCTTGCGGGTCGCCATCGCGAGCGGGAAGTTCCACGGGGTAATCAACAGGCAGGGGCCCACCGGCTTGCGGCGGGTGATCATCCGCAATGTACCTTCGGGAACGGTTGCGGTGCGGCCATAATCGCGCACCGCTTCTTCGCTAAACCAACGGAGGAACTCCCCGCCGTAGGTGACCTCACCCTTGGACTCCGCGATGGGCTTGCCCATCTCAAGGGTCATCAGCGCGGCGAAGTCTTCCGCGCGCTCCTGCACGAGTTCGAAAGCCCGGCGCAAGATCTCTGCGCGCTCGCGCGGCGTGGTGCGGGCCCACTCATCCTGGACGGCGCAGGCGGCATCCAGGGCGGCAGTGGCATCCTCCCTGTTCGCGGAAGCAAGCGTCGCGAGCTTCTCGCCCGTGGCCGAGTTTTCCACGTCGAAAGTCTCCCCGGAGGTGGAGTCGCGCCACTCACCACCGATGAGCAACTGGGTAGGAACCTTTGCAATTACCTCTTCGATATTGATGCTCATAACCATCACCTTTCTTGGAAATATAGACTTACACCACACTACTCCGATTTCGGCTTGGATCGACGTGGTTCAAAGTCGAGCTCCTTAGGTCGCTTTCGGGCGACACATAAAAGACGCATAAGAACCGGTTTGAATATTTTTCATTTGTTTCTTCCGCCCTATAGAAATTTAGGCTAGGCTAGTGCGCATGAAGAAAATGACTACTCGTTGGTGGTGGCGCGCGTAACTCGCGGGCCTTTCTTCGCAACCCATTTTTAGGCTCGCTTTCTGCGGGCCTTTCGGCGTTTTCAGTGCCTTCTGCTCGCGGATACTACGGGTCCCTCGCACTCTGTACCTCAGTTACTCCCGAAAGGGCACTGCAATGACATACACCGCCACCCGCGATATCGCCTATTGCCGGGATGCCTCGGCGTTATTTCATAGCTTAGCGCGACCGAGCGATTCCTTATTATTGGAAAGCGCGGATATTGAAACCAAGAAGAACCTCACGTGCCTCGCCGTGCTCGATGCCGCAGCCAAAGTGACCTGTACCGGCCAGCGGGTTCGCGTACTCGCGCTCAGCCCGGCGGGGGAGCGGCTTATCTCCATGCTGCAATCGCGCTTCGCAGACCGAATTGTTTCACGTGAAACCACGGAAATTGTCTTTGAGTTTTCTCCCTCCAGCGAGTCCGATGAACGGCAGCGGCTGCTGGATGAATCGACGGCCGATATCCTCCGCGCGCTGCAGCGCGATGATTCCTATTCCTCGCCCTTGTTGCCATTCGTCGCCGGCGGCTTTGCCTATGACTATTTGGCTACTTTTGAAAATCTGCCTGAGGTAGGCGAGGGGCCCAATAAGTTTCCCGATTATGAATTCCTCGTGGCCCAGACCGTCCTCGCGGTGGATCACCTAACGCAGACGGCGCGCGTAGAGGGTTGGGATATCGACCGAGCCCGCTTGGAAGACAGGCTCGATGCGCTTGCCGCCACGCCCATCACCGCCATAGAGGATCCGGCACCAGCCCAAACCGCGGGGACCTTGACGGCGACCACGGATATTGACGATGCCGCTTTTTGCGAGCAGGTAACACGGCTCAAGGGCAATATTGCCTCCGGCGATATTTACCAAGTCGTCCCCGCCCGCACCTTCACGGTGGACTGCCCCGATGCCTTCGCGGCCTATCGCCAACTCCGGGAGACCAATCCTTCACCGTATATGTTCTATCTGCGGGGAGAAGATTACGAGCTTTTCGGCGCATCACCGGAATCCAATCTGAAGTTTGACCCCGCGACGCGGCAGGTGGAGCTCTATCCCATCGCTGGAACCCGGCCCCGCGGGCTCAACCCGGATGGCACGATCAACGATGAGTTGGATATCCGCAACGAGCTAGAAATGCGCACGGATACCAAGGAGCTCGCCGAGCACACCATGCTGGTGGATCTCGCGCGCAATGACCTAGCCCGCGTGGCAGAGCCCGGCACCCGGCGGGTGGCAGACCTGCTCCAAGTGGATCGCTATTCCCGGGTCATGCACCTGGTCTCCCGGGTGACCGCCACGTTGCACGAGGATTTCGATGCTCTCGATGCCTACCGCGCCTGCATGAACATGGGAACGCTGACCGGCGCGCCCAAGCTGCGCGCCAGCGAGCTCATCCGGCAGGCCGAACACAAGCGCCGTGGCTCCTACGGCGGCGCGGTGGGGTACCTGCGCGGCGACGGCGCCATGGATACCTGCATTGTCATTCGCTCCGCCTTCGTGCACCGCGGTACGGCCGCCGTCCAAGCCGGTGCCGGGGTGGTGCACGATTCCGTCCCCCAATCCGAAGCCGATGAAACCCTGCACAAGGCCTATGCCGTTCTCCACGCCATTGCCCTCGCGCACAACGCCACCCTGGAGGTACAGCGATGAATTCACCGCACGTGGTCTTGCTCGATAACCACGATTCCTTTGTCTATAACCTCGTCGATGCCCTCGCCGGTTACCGCACCACCGTCTACCGCAACAGCGTCTCCGTCGCGGAGGTGCTGGCGGCCGAGCCCGATATTATTGTCCTTTCCCCGGGCCCCGGCCACCCGCGCGACGCTGGCTGCATGATGGAGCTTATTGATGCCACCTTGGGCACCATTCCCATCCTCGGCGTCTGCTTGGGCTTCCAGGCGCTGCTGGACTACCACGGTGGCGGGGTAGGGCCGTGCGGCCCCGTGCACGGCAAGTCCATGCCGATGACGCTTACCGATGCCGGCACCGCCCACCCAGTCTTCGCCGGCCTAGCCACCGATGCCGATCCGGCACAACCCGGGGTCCCCGGCACCCAGGTGCCGGTAGCCCGATACCACTCCTTGGGGTGCACGCACGTCCCAGCCGGCATGCGGGTGCTCGCGGAAACGCAGGCGGATATCGGCACCATCACCATGGCCGCCGAAACGGACGATGGCATGGCGCTAGGGATGCAATTCCACCCCGAATCGATCCTTTCTCCCAGTGGCCCAGACATGCTTAATCGTTGCATACACCGACTATCCACTCATCCCACTACGGAGCTAAAACACTAATGACGAACCAGAACCCGCTGAAAACACTGCAAGCCTTCTTGGATAATCCCGCGCCCACCGTGGAGGAGACCACCGAGGTCTTCACCCCAGTCGCCGTGGGCGATTATGACGATATTCAGATCTCCGCGCTGCTGACCCATATCCGCACCCGCGGTGAAACCCTCGCGGATATCACAGGGGCCGCCAAGGCGTTCTTGAAAGTTGGCCACCCCTTTCCCATTACTGGTGAAGGCCTCATGGACTCCGCAGGAACCGGTGGCGATGGCGCGAATACCATCAATATCACGACCGCCGCCTCCTTGGTTGCCGCCGCTGGGGGAGTAAGGATGGTCAAGCACGGCAACCGGTCCGTTTCCTCCAAGTCCGGTTCCGCCGATGTGCTCGAGGCGCTAAATATTCCGCTGGACCTCGACGTGGACCGCGCCGTCCGACAATTCGAGGCCTCCAACTTCACCTTCCTCTTCGCTCCGGCCTACAACCCCGCGGTGGCTCACGTGCAACCGGTGCGCAAGGCGCTCGGGGTCTCCACCATCTTCAATACCTTGGGCCCCTTGCTCTCCCCGGGCCGCCCCGAGCTGCAGATCATGGGCATCGCCAATCCCTCCCAGGGCCCCATGATCGCGGAGGTCTTCCGGGAGCTGGGGCGCAGGCGGGCGCTCGTCGTCCACGGAGCCGGTACAGATGAAATTGCTACCCACGGCACCACGCAGGTTTGGGAACTGAAGGACGGCGAGATTTCGCACTATGAGCTCACGCCGGAGGATTTGGGCATCGCCAAGCATGAGCTCAGTGAGCTCGCCGGCGGTGATGGGCGCGATAACGCCGCACACGTGCGCGCCATCTTCAATGGCTCGGGCAAACCGGCGCACTATGATGCGGTCGCGGCATCGGCTGGGGCGATGTTTTATCTCAATGGCACTACGAACTCGATTGCAGAAGGCGTCGCGCACGCCAAGAAGCTCATCGATAATGGGGACGTGGACCGCTGGCTGCGCACCCACGAGCAAGCGGAATACTAAGAAGGCCACACGAGGGAAAAGAAATGACAGAAGAGAAACTGCCGACGGTGCTCGAGGGGATTGTGGCTAAGCGCCGCACCCACCTTGCCGGCATTCGCGAGCGCATCGCCCACGTAGATGTGGACAAGCTTGAGCCATCCCGCCGTTCGCTTTTTGCGGCGCTCAATGGCACCAATCGCTTCATTATGGAGTGCAAATCCGCGTCGCCGTCGCTCGGGATGATCCGCGAGGATTACCGCCCCGGCGATATAGCGCGTGTCTATTCCCGCTACGCGGATGCCATTTCCGTGCTGTGCGAGCCAGAGCGGTTCGGCGGGGATTACGATCATCTGCAGACCGTGGCGCAGTCCACGCACCTGCCGGTCTTGTGCAAGGACTTCATCGTCGATCCGATTCAGGTCTATGCCGCGCGCTACTACGGCGCGGATGCGATTTTGCTCATGATGTCCATCGTGGATGATGAGACCTTTGCGCAGCTGAAGTCCTTGGCGGATGAGTTGGAGCTCGATGTTTTGACCGAAGCCATCACCAAGGAGGAGGTGGACCGCGCGCTGTCATTCGGGGTGGAGATCATCGGCATTAATAACCGCAATCTCCATGACTTGAGCATCGATCTCTCCCGCACCGAGCAACTCGCCGGGTACGTGCCGGACGATAAGGTCGTCGTCTCCGAATCCGGCATCCGCGATAACCACACCATCCGGCTCTTGGGCGCCCACGCCAATGCCTTCCTCGTCGGCTCCCAACTCACCTCCCAGGAGGACATCGACCGCGCCGCCCGGGATCTGCTCTTCGGCGCGAATAAGGTCTGCGGGCTCACCGCCGCCTCCACCGCCCAAGCCGCGCGCGCCGCCGGTGCCCGCTACGGAGGGCTCGTCTTCGCTCCGGATTCCCCGCGCAATGTTTCACGTGAAACCGCCGAGAAAATCATCGCCGCCGAACCCGGCTTGGATTTCGTAGCAGTGAGCCGCAGCGACGACCCCGCCGTGTTGCGGGAGATAGCGGCAACCCGTGGCCTATCCGGAATCCAGTTGCATGCCCCGTTCCAGGGCAACTTAGACGGAGAGCTCGCGCTGATCGAGCGCGCCCGCGCGCTCCTCGCGGACACCGACGCGGAGTTTGTCTGGCGGGCCATCGACATGACCGACCCTCAGTGGGTAGAACTGGCGCCGGAACTCGCCGCGAGCGTGGACCGCCTCGTGCTCGACTCGGGTAGGGGAGGCACCGGCCAACGCTTTGATTGGACGGCAATCCCGGACGACATTAAAGCACACAGCCTCTTGGCCGGTGGCCTCAATCTAGACAACCTGGAAGGCGCGCTCCGCGTAGGAACCGCGGGGCTCGACCTGAATTCGGGATTAGAAACGTGCCCCGGACGCAAAGACGCCGCCCTGATATCGCAATCCTTCCGCACCATCCGATTATTCAACCAACCTGACAAGAAAGATTAACCATGCCCGTTTCACGTGAAACACTCCTTCCCGCATACTTCGGGGAATTCGGCGGCCAATACGTGCCAGAATCCCTCATCCCCGCATTGGATCAATTGGAGCAGGCGTTTGTCGATGCCCAGAATGATCCCAGCTTCCGCGAAGAGCTTTCAGGATTGCTGCGCGACTACCTGGGTCGTCCGACCCCCGTTACCGAGGTAAAGAAGCTCGGCGGAAAGGCGCGGATCTTCTTGAAGCGCGAGGACCTCGTCCACGGCGGGGCGCATAAGACCAACCAGGTGCTCGGGCAAGCCCTCTTGGCTAAGCGCATGGGCAAGAAGCGAATCATCGCCGAGACCGGCGCGGGCCAGCACGGCACGGCAACCGCCTTGGCCTGTGCGCTGCTCGATCTCGAGTGTGTGGTCTACATGGGTGCCAAGGATGTCCAGCGCCAGCAGCCCAACGTCTTCCGCATGGAGCTTATGGGCGCCAAGGTCGTCCCCGTCGATACCGGATCCGGGACGTTGAAGGATGCCGTCAACGAGGCACTGCGCGATTGGACCGCGACCTTCCATGAATCGCACTACCTACTCGGTACCGCGGCCGGGCCGCACCCATTTCCCACGATCGTCCGGGAATTCCACCGCGTCATTTCCACCGAGGCCAAGGCCCAGCTCCTCGAGAAGACGGGTGGCCTTCCCGATCTCGTCGTCGCCTGTGTGGGCGGCGGTTCCAACGCCATCGGCATGTTCGCGGACTTCATCGATGAAGAAGAAGTGGAATTGGTCGGCGCCGAGCCAGGCGGTGCTGGACTCGATTCCGGGGAGCACGGGGCCACCATTAACAATGGCACGGTGGGCATCCTCCACGGCGCACGCAGTTACCTCATGCGCAATTCTGACGGCCAGGTGGAAGAATCCTATTCCATCTCCGCCGGCTTGGACTACCCCGGCGTGGGCCCACAGCACGCGCACCTTCACGCAACCGGTCGTGCAAAGTATGTCGGAATCACGGACGCCGAAGCCCTAAAGGCATTCCAACTCCTGTCCAAAAAGGAGGGCATCATCCCAGCCCTCGAATCCTCCCATGCGCTGGCCTATGCCCTGAAACGTAAGGACGAGGACATCACCATCCTCGTCTCACTTTCCGGACGCGGCGATAAGGACATCGATCATGTCCGCCACACCCTGGAATCCCACCCCGAACTGCAACTCAAGGAGAACTAATCATGGGCAGCCGTTACGATAAGCTTTTTGCCGCATTACGTGAGAAGAATGAGGGCGCGTTTGTCCCCTTCATCATGCTGGGCGATCCGACCCCTGAGGCCAGCCTGGAGATCATCCGGACCGCAGTCGCCGCCGGGGCGGATGCCTTGGAGCTCGGCGTCCCCTTCTCGGACCCGGTGGCGGATGGCCCCACCATCCAGGCTTCTCACATTCGCGCCCTCGATGGGGGAGCGACCCTTGATAGTGCTTTGGAACAGGTGCGGACGATTCGTTCCGAGTTCCCCGATTTGCCCATCGGCATGTTGATCTATGGCAACGTTGCATTCGCCCGTGGGGTGGAGAAATTCTATGCTGAATTCGCGGAAGCTGGCGCCGATAGCATTCTGCTTCCCGATGTCCCCGTGCGCGAAGGCGCCCCATTCATCGCCGCGGCAAAGGAAGCCGGTATCAACCCGATCTTCATCGCCCCTGCGCGCGCCGCGGAACGCACGCTCGCCGGCGTTGCCGAGCATTCACAGGGATATATCTACGCCATCTCCCGCGATGGCGTGACGGGAACCGAGAAGGAGTCCGAGACCACCGGCCTCGACGAGGTGGTCGCCAGCATTCAGCGGTTCGATGGGCCTCCGGTCTTACTCGGTTTCGGTATCTCTTCACCGCAGCACGTCGCCGATGCCATCGCCGCAAACGCCGCGGGCGCCATTACTGGATCCGCGATCACCAAGATCATCGACCGCCATGTTTCACGTGAAACCGGTGCCGCTGGGACGATCGAGGATGCCGATGCCTTGCACGCTGAGCTGACCGAATTCATCTCCGCGATGAAGGAAGCGACCAAGAAATAGTGCCTTTTAAAAGGTAGCAGCGCACGAAAGAGCCCCCTGGCTTCCTCCCACATTTGTTGGGTGGGGAAGCCAGGGGGCGCAAATGTTTCACGGGAAACTAGGCCGCAGTCTCCGCCTCTTCGTCGTTCAGGGTATCGACCTTGTCGCGGGCGAACTTATCGACGACCATCGCAATGGCACCATCGCCGGTCACGTTCGCTGCGGTGCCGACGGAGTCAATCGCAATATAAGCGGCGATCATCAGCGCGACCATTCCGTCATCGAAGCCCATCATGTCCGCCAAGAGGCCAACGGCCACCATAACGGCACCACCCGGGACACCTGGAGCGGCGATCATCATGATTCCCAGCAAGAAGATAAAGCCAAGACCGGTGCCAGTGCTGATATCCATATTCGCCATGAAGACGATGGCGAAGGCATAGAGCGTCAGCTTCATCATGGACCCGGACAGGTGAATCGTCGCACACAGCGGGATCACAAAGCTCGCAACCGGCTTCGAGATGCCGTTTCGCAAGCTGGATTCCAAGGACACCGGGATGGTCGCAGCAGAAGAAGACGTACCCAATGCAGTGAAGTATGCCGGCAGCATATTCCGCAGCGCCTTAAACGGATTCTTACCTGCAATGGCCCCGGCGACCACATACTGGAGTACGAGGTACACCAGCGTCATGACCACGGCCAGGATCAGGACCTTCGCGAAGGCAGAAAGGACATCGCCAATATTGCCGTTCATACCCAGGCCAAGGAACATGCCGAAGATGTAGAACGGCAAGATGGGAATAACGAATCCCCAAATGACCTTAACCACCACATTTTCCAGTTCCTTGGTGACGGTATAGAGCGTATCGGACTTGACCGTCGTCATGGCGACGCCAATGCAGAAAGAAAGCAGGAGCGCCGTCATCACTTCAAACGGTGGTGCCATCTCCACCTCGAAATAAGGCGAGAGAGAGCCCTCATCCACGTCCGACACGTTGGTCACTAGGGTCTGGCCCGCCAACATCGAGGGGTAAAGCCACTTTGCCAGGCCATAGGCAATCAAGCCCGAGAGAATGGTGGAACCGTAGGCAATGCCCGCCGTAACCCCCAACCATTTTCCTGCGCCCTTGCCAAGACCGGCGATCGCCGGGGCGACAAGGGCGAAAATCAGCACAGGAATGAAGAAGTTGAGGAAGTTTCCAAAGAGCCCGTTGAAGGTCGCAAATGCTCGACCAAACCACTCCGGGGCAAAGAGGCTAAAGACAATGCCAAGCACGATGGCGAGAACGATGCGGAAAAGGAGAGAGTCCGCTATTTTCTTGAGGTTCATGCAATCACAATCAGGTTAGGTGTTCCCAGTCCGGGGACTCACTTGGGTGCGGTCCAACGGAAGGAGAGACAGCGTGGTGCAGGTGCAAAATCGAGCGAATATCTATCGGTCGATCCAAAATGAATAATACCCGAGGCGCCTCATATTTAAGACACCAGCCCCGTAGCTTAATTTCCAATCTCGCCCTGCAGGATTAGACTATGGATATGGTCGCAGTGGGAATCATATTTTTAATCCTTGCCGTATTCCTTATCGCGGTGGGCGCACTCGCCGCCACCAAGCGGTTGCCCGGCAATAAATACATCGGCTTGCGCTTACAAGAGATCCGAAAGTCACGTGAAGCGTGGGATAATGCCCACGCCGTTGCGGGGCCCTTCTGGGCCCTTGGCGGAGTTTCGTTGCTTTTCGGCGGCGTCGTAGCCTTCCGCGCGGAAGGTTGGATGTGGCTTATTCCGGTCACCACTTTCGTAATCGCCATCCTCGCGCTTTCCGTCGGCTCAAACCTTGGCTCGCGCGCGGCATTTCTTTATGAGCAAGCGCATGCCGATGACGATGGTTGTGGCGATAGCTGCAACTGCGGCTCCGGCGGCTGCGGTGGGGAAGAGGCGGCCACAGACTCCGCCACTCGACCCGAGGTTGATCTTGGGGCCCTCCGCCAGGCCGCCCGCCACTCTGATAATTAAATAAGTAGCTTTCGAGTTCCTTTTCTCCCTCCCTTTCCTGTCCGGCAATCGCGCCACACAGAAACGGGGCAGGGAGATTTTTTATGACACTGTGACGTTATTATTCTAACCACGGCGTCCCACACTTTTCGTCACAGCTAAATTAAGTAGGGGGTATTTAACGACACGTACCTATGTTGGACTTCATCTATCGTTGCGTGCCACAACCCACGAGTATTCCTGTGGGAATTCCTAGAACTCGCATAGAGGTTCCGCAGAGCTCGGCTCGGCCACTACACCTAGCGCGGGGAAGGGTAGACAATGGGAGACATGAAGAAAACCACAGCCCTCGCCGCAATCGCCGTTTCCACCTTCAGCATCGGCACCTATGTCGCCGACTCCCACCGCGTCGAACCTAAATCGAACGCCGCAGGAGGGGACGGGCCACATCCCATCGTTAATGACATAGGTCTAGATTCCGGGACCTATGAACTCACGCCCACCGAGGCTGGGCCGGTCGCAACCTGGAACGGCAACCTGTCCTAATTTCGTGTTTCACGTGAAACCTACGCAGAACCATTTCACTTTAGCTGCTCCGACATATGATTAACCGTTGCCGAAATCATGTACCGGCCGTGAACCATTCAGGATAGAGTAGAGGCTATGACTATCTGTTCGCGTCGCATGTTCTTGCTCGGATCCGCTACGACTTTCGCAGGTGCATACCTCGCGGCCTGTGGCTCAGAACCGTCCGCAGAAATCGCGGCAACGGACATTCCAGTAGGCTCCGGAATCATCGTCGACGGGGTTATCTTCACGCAGCCGAAAGAAGGGGAGTTTAAGGCCTACTCCCAAACCTGCCCGCATCAACAAAATCCCATCACGGAGATCGACGGTATGACTGCCACCTGCCCGGCGCATCATACGTCCTACAACCTGCAGGATGGCTCAGTCATCGAAGGCCCAGGCCGAGACCCGCTCAAAGAGTACGAAGTAAGCCAAGAAGGCTCAATGGTCTCCACCGCATAGATACACGCCGGCATATCACGCTCTATACTCATGGTTTCACGTGAAACCATGCGGCTTAAGAAGAGCACGGGGGCGAAAAATATCCCCACTACCTTTCGTGGAACCACGCACGACGGTTTACACTTTGGCTCATGCTGCACAGACTCAAAAAGCCGGATCCCCTCATCGTCCTCATCCTTGCGGCCGTGGCAATCGCGATCATTGCACCGGCCCGCGGCACCTTTGCTGACGTATTTGGGAACCTGACGAATATAGCGATCGCGCTCTTGTTCTTCCTCTACGGCGCGCGCTTATCCACCCAAGAGGCCTTGAATGGCCTTAAGCACTGGCGGCTCCACCTCACCATTCTCGCATTCACCTTCGTGATTTATCCCCTCATCGGCCTGGCCCTGCGGCCGCTGACTGGAGTCATTACGGACGATATGTACATGGGGATCCTATTCCTCACGCTAGTCCCGTCTACAGTGCAGTCCTCGGTGGCGTTTACCTCCATTGCTAAGGGAAACGTATCTGGAGCAATCGTCTCCGCCTCAACCTCAAACTTGGCCGGCGTCTTCATCACGCCCGTACTGGTCATGTTGCTCATGGGTACTGGTTCCGGCCTTCATATCGATACCTCGGTCTTTGGGGAGATCTCCCTCTTGCTTCTCGCTCCATTCGTGCTGGGCCAACTAACTCGGCGTTGGATAGCGGACTTCGCCCAAAGCAAGGGTACAAAGGTGGTGGACCGCGGCTCCATTGCCATGGTGGTCTATTCGGCCTTTTCTAAGGGCGTGGTCGATGGAATTTGGTCCTCCATCTCTGTCTGGGAGATCGTGTTCCTCGTGGTTTTCGCCGCAGCCTTCGTCATCTTCATGTTGTGGCTGACGCGGTTTATCTCCGGAAAACTGGGATTCTCACGTGCTGATATCATCGCTATCCAATTCTGCGGATCCAAGAAGTCCTTGGCCACTGGCCTTCCCATGGCCTCGGTCATCTTTGCCTCAGGGTCAACATCGCTCGGGCTATTGATCCTCCCACTCATGATTTACCACCAGGTGCAGCTAATGATCTGTTCTGTGTTGGCCTCCCGGTACGCGCAGGAGGACGAGGAGCAACTACACTAAGTGCCCATGGCTAATTACCTTTATGTGCGCACCGAACTGACCGTCCCGGGAGTGGGCTCAGCGGTCCACCTCGCAGAATTAGAAGAACACGACGCCCAGCGCTGCCGCATGCACCGAATGATCGCTTTGGACCCCGCGGATTCCGTGGTCGGCGTAGCAACCCCTAATAGTTCCACGGGAAACGTGGACACGCCGCAGGAAGTGGTTCCGCACCCCGATACCTACGATGAGTTCCCGGATATTAGCGCCCGCTACATGGACCAAGAACAATTTGAGGCGTTGTGGACGGAAGCTACCACCAAGTTTGGGCTTTAGCTAAGAGCGGGCTACAGCACCACGTTCACCAGCAGCATGTAGAACGCGGTACCGCCGAAGATGGATAATCCGGAATCCCGCTTCCACTTGTGCAGTCCGGCGGTGACCAGCACGCCCAAGAGCACCGGCCACAGGCCGCCGGTGCCATCCGCCTGTCCGGCAACGGCATAGACCACCAAGATGGTCATGACGCCTACGGGCATCATCAAGCCCAGCAGCGAAAAGAACTCGCTGTCCTTCATCCACTTCTTTGCGGAGAAGGGAAGCTCCCGCAATAAGACGGTTACGATGCCTACAGGGATGAGCACTGCAGCAATCGCACCTAAACTGACTCCAGCTGGCATTTAGTTCTCCTCCTTCACGGTCGTGGAGGCAAGGGGCTGCAGCCACCAGGTAAGCGAGTTATCCACGCGAGGCGATAGGTAGCGAATGATGAGCAATAAGAAATAGGCGCTCAGAGAGACCATTAGCAGCTGCCCTGGGGTAATGAATGCGGCGAGGATGCCCAAGGCCGCGGCCGATAGCGGGAGGGACAGATCCTGATTATTGCGGAAGGAGTCCATCGCTAGGACGACGAATAGGGCGACGAGGGCGAATTCCATTCCCTCGACGGAAGAGGGGATTACCTGACCGGCGAGCGCGCCAACGATGCCGCCGCCTACCCACAGAATTTGGCAAAAAATTTGGATGCTCAAAATGCGGGTGCCGCTCAGCCGCTCCTCGCGCGGGAGCGCCGAGACGATGGCATACGTTTCATCCGTGAGGGCATAGGTGGAATAGGCCTTGCCCACGGGGGAATTAATCCGTTTGCGGGGGAACGTTAGCCCATAGAAGATATGGCGGAAATTCACCATAAACCCGGTAAGGAGCGAGGACAGCGCGGAGACACCACCGGTAACCATGGAAATGGCGAGAAACTCCATTGAACCGGCGTAGATAACGATGGAAAATATGGGCGTCCACCACCAGCTAAAGCCGGATTGCACCATCAAGAGGCCAAAAGCCAAGCCCAATGGAATTAGCCCGAGAGCCGCCGCCCACGTGTCTTTAATGCCCTTGTGGATTTCCTCGCGCATACGGGTCAGTGTAACCGATCACATACCGGCCGCTAGGAATTAATTATCATCCACATTCACGGGATAGGTGGAATACAGCGGCAGGGGCATTGGCTGGCGTTTCATGACATCGGCCCAAAGATCGGCCGGGCCTGGGGCCACGACATCCTGTGCTAGGGCGGGTGCTACGAACCATTCACCGGCCTCGATTTCTTCCTCCAGCTGCCCGGGACCCCACTCGGCGTAGCCGGCGAACATGCGCATGCCGGTGACCAGTGGCTCGATATCTTCCGGGTTGGAGCGCAGATCCACGTGCGCTAGGCGCGGTGCGAGGCGGTTGAGTTGTTCTTCTTTATCTGGGTCCACGCCTTGCTTGGTCTGCGCCAGGCCCACGACGGATTGCTGGTTGAGCGGACCACCGATATACAGCGCCTGCGGTTTAGCAACGACGGACATCCACTCTGGAAGCACGTTAAAAATGGCTACCTCTGAGCGCTTGGTGAGGTCCACGCCAAAGGTCATCATGTCATTGTGCTCAACCAATAAGATAACCGAGCGGGCGAATTCCGGGGACAGCATCCCTGGGGCGGACACGAGTAGTTGCCCTGGGGCGGGATCGTTGCGCTCGAGGGCATTAAATAATCTATCGGCAAACATCACTGTTTAGACTCCCACCACTGGCGCAACTTCGCAATAGCTTCTTCCCGCTCGAGGGGGCCGTACTCCAGGCGCATTTCCTTCAAATAGGACCAAGCCTGTCCCACTTCGGGCCCAGGGGAGAGGCCCAAAATCTCCATGATCTCGTTGCCATCTAGATCCGGGCGCACCCGTGCGAGGTCTTCCTTGCGGCCGATCTCTGCGATTCGCTCCTCCAATTGGTCATAGGTTCGCTGCAAACGCCGCGCCTTCTTGGCATTGCGGGTGGTGCAATCGGCGCGCACCAGCTTGTGCAAGCGGGGGAGGAGGTCACCGGCATCGTTGACGTAGCGCCGCACGGCAGAATCGGTCCACTGATTTTCCCCAAAGCCGTGGAACCGCATGTGCAGGTAGACCAACTGGCCAATATCTTCCGTCGTGGCCTTGGGGTATTTCAGCTTCCGCAGGCGCTTGCGCGTCAGCTTGGCGCCCACCACCTCGTGGTGGTGGAAAGAAACCTTGCCGTCGGTGTTATCGAAGGTATCGGGCTTGCCGATGTCATGCAGCAACGCCGCCCACCGCAAAACCAGGTCCGGGCCGTCTTCTTCTTGATCCATGGCCTGGCGCAGCACCTTGAGCGAGTGCGCGTAGACGTCCTTGTGCTGGGCGTGCTCGTCCGTGGTCATGCGCAGGGCGGGGATCTCCGGGAAGATGTAATCCGCAATCCCGGTATTAACCAGCAGGTCGATGCCATCCCACGGGGCTTTGCCGCACATGAGCTTGTCCAGCTCCACTTGGACGCGCTCTACCGTGATGCGCTGAATCTCTGCCGCCATATCGCGCATAGCGGCTACCACGCGGTCTGCCACGTGAAACTCCAATTGGGATGCAAAGCGCGCGGCGCGCAGCATCCGCAGCGGATCATCGTGGAAGGAGATTTCCGGTTTATCCGGAGTATCGAGCACCTTATTGGCCACATCGTGGAGGCCGCCGAGGGGATCGTGGAACTCAAAGGTGGCATCGGCAAGCAGCTCAATGGCCATGGCGTTGACCTTGAAATCGCGCCGCACCAGATCGCCCTCCAGGCTATCGCCGTAGATGACCTCGGGGTTGCGGGACTGCCCATCATAGGAATCGGAGCGGAAGGTGGTGATTTCAATCTGCTGGCCCTTGTACACGGCGGACACGGTGCCATAGGCAATGCCGGTATCCCATACCGTTTCGGCCCACTCATCCAGGATTTCCTTGACCACCTCCGGGCGCGCTGGGGTGGTGAAGTCCAGATCATTGCCCAAGCGGCCGAGGAGCGCGTCGCGCACCGAGCCGCCCACGAGGTAGAGGGCATGTCCGCGCGCGCTGAATTTCTCCACCAACCCGCTCAATAAGCCACTGAGCGAGTTCACGGTAGATTCCGCGCGCGCAAGAACGCCGATTAACTGAGTGTCCTGAAAATTCACGGGTGAGAGTCTACTACGATTGGCAGGGATGACTAACCAAGAACAAGGCTCCGCGCAAGGCCCCTCCAAAGGAGGCGGCCGTAGCCGTAATCGGCGCCGGCGCCGGCGGCGACCGGATAACCGCACGCGCCGCACTAACCAGCAGCGCAGGCAGCAACGCGGTGGCAATAATCACGGCACCTCCACCGTCATGGAGACCCGCGATGAGACCTCGGCAGGCGGGCTCGTAATCTCCGGGCTGGCCGAGTGCGTCGACGGCAGCGGTAAAGCGGACCTGTCCCGCGTCTACGTGGCTCTTATCGGGCGCCTAGACCGCCGCGGGCGTTTATTGTGGTCCATGCCCAAGGGGCATGTGGAAAATGGCGAGGCCAAGGAGGTCACCGCGGAGCGCGAGGTATGGGAAGAAACCGGCATTTCCGGCGAGGTTTTCGCTGACCTCGGGGTGATCGATTATTGGTTCGTCTCTGATGGCGTGCGCATTCACAAGACGGTGCACCACCACCTCCTGCGTTTTGTGGACGGCATCATGAACGATGAGGATCCAGAGGTGACCGAGGTGTCCTGGATCCCCGTTTCTGAACTCATCGAGCACTTGGCGTACGCGGACGAACGCAAGCTCGCGCGCATCGCGCACGATCTCCTCCCCGATCTCGCACGAAAGGAAGCCGACGCAGGGAAAGCGACCCCACGCTAATGCACCAGCGCCTGAAATCACTCGCCGCGGCTGGCGGCTGCGCGGTACTCGCCGGTTGGGGATTGTTCCTACCAAACGCGGCGGCCCAAATGGACTCTGCTCCGGACAAGCAGATGGATATCCAGGCTTGGCTGGGCGCGCGCGGCCCGGAGCGCGCCGATCTGGATCTTATCGATGCCCAGCCCTTTACCGTAGGCAATGACCTGCGGCTGCGCTTCCGCGTGCACAACCCCACCGATCAGCCCTTAGAAGATATGCAGATAACTAGCCGGCGCGGCGATAGCGTGGCTAATGCGGCAGAAGCGCGGACGGAAATGGCCACCGGTGATTTTCCCTATTACGGCCCGGGCATGACCACCGCGCCGCTGCAACCAGGTGAAACCCGGGAATTAAGCTTTACCGTACCCAGTGGATTGGATGCCGAGCGCACCTTGGCCATCAATGAACCGGGCGCCTATCCGCTGCTTTTTACCCTGACCGGCACTCTCGAGGGCGATGCGGTGAGCCTGGCAGAAGAGCGCTTCGTGGCCCAGTTCTCCGAAGAGGGCCCCACAGATCCCGCTGCGGCCGCGGCACCAGAAGAAGCGGCACCAGAAGAAGAACACGACGATGCCGAGGATTCCCAACCGCACGATCTCACGGTGGTTTATCCCATCAGCGCGAACCTGGACATCGTCCCCGGCGGGCTTGGGGGAGAAGAGCTCATCTTATCCTCCGATAATTTAGGCCACGAGCTACGCAAAGGCGGCCGCCTCGATAGGTTGATTTCTACCTACGAGGATCATGACCTGCAGGGAGCGGGCTGCGTGGCCATCGACCCCGCGCTGCTCGATACCGTCAACCGCATGGCGCAAGGCTATACGGTCAATTCCACGCGCCCCGCGCAGGGCGATCGCCCTAAGCGCCTGCGCGATTCTTGGTCGCGGGGCAATGACGATGACAAGGGAGAGCCGGGCGAGGCAAAAAATGATGCCGAGCGGTGGCTGGAGCGCCTGCGCGAACTGGATTGTTTCATCGCCATGCCCTGGGCCAATGCGAATGCCTCTGCTGTGGCACGGGCCAATAATCCCGCCCTTCTCTTTGAGGGTTTGCAGCGCGGCAACCAGACCATCGAGCGCATCCTGGGCAAGGCCCCGGCCAGCAATATCTTGGCGGTAGGTTCCGGTTATATTGACCAAAAATTGCCGGTGCCATCCCTGGTTGCGGATAATTCGAACTGGTCCGGCGAGGCCGCGACTTTCGATGCCTCCCTTGGCGCCCTGCTATCCCAAACCGGCTCCAAGCCGCAGACGGTTGGCTATTCCAACCCGGAGCTGCGCTATGACTACGCCAAAGATTCTGCTCTGTCTCGCGCCATCACGGGCGGGGCGGCCCTCAGCCTCGCGGGTGGGGAAGATACCGTGGCCAAGCTTCCCAACTACTTAGACCCAAGCGCGGCCGAGCATGCACTCGACGCCGCGGAAGAACTGCTCGACTCCGGCCACTCCCGTCCCCGTGGGATCAGCACGGTGGAATTGCAGCAGGGCGATCCGAACGCTCCCACCGGCAGCCCCTTTATCGATCCGGCCGTCTTTTCGGAACCCGAATTGGCCCGCGTTGAGCAACAGGCGCGCTATACCGATGAGCTGATGAATATCGTGGTGGATGACCCTGACATCACCATGACGCGCTCTGAATTCGTGCTGCCACTGCGCCGCGATCTCCTCAATTCCTTATCGCTTAATAATCGCGATAGCTTGAGCACCCACGCCGCAGCGCGCCAGTCCTTTTCCCGCACCATGGAGATGCACTCCAATACGCTGCGGGATCTGCGCGATTCCGTCTCCCTCATCCCGCCGGGCAATGTTTATACTCGCGTATCTGAGTCATCGCCGCTGCTCATCGTGGCCGAAAATGGCCTGCCATTGCCGGTGGAGGCGAAGCTGCAATACGATGCCCCCGATGGCGCGCGGCTCAACACGCCCAAAAGCGTCCGTATTCCCGCTAAGGGCTCTATTACTGTATCCATGACCGCTGATATGCCGAAGGACGCGGATCGCACGGACATTGGGCTGTGGCTGGCCACTCCTAAAAACCAGACCATTTCGCAGCCCATCACTATCTCGGTGCAGACACGTGCCGGTATCGTAACCTTATACGCTGCCGGCATAGCCGGCGCTCTTGCGCTGGTTTTGGCTACGCTCTTTCGGCTTGGCCGTCACCGACGCAAAAATCACAAGGCTGAAAAGTAAAAGTTGAAGTTGTATCCTCTATGACCGAAAAAGATGGCCGCCAGGCCCACCACGCGGAGAAGGCACCTGCAGGCGCGGTAGACCCCACGGATACCGCCCCCAATGCGGAAGAAAACCGTGTCCCGGTTACCGCCGGCGCGCGCGGCCGCATCGTGCGCGCCTCTCCACCCGCACCGGTACCAGAAAAGCGGCCCACGCCCTCAGTGCAGAACACTACTGTTCCCCCTGAGGAAGATAAGTCCGCGCTGACTGGCCGCAATGCGGAGATCGAGGCCTCCAATCAGGACGTCATCCGCGCGACGGGAACGATGGCCATCGCCACGCTGCTCTCGCGCATCACCGGTTTCCTGCGGCAGATGCTGATCGGCGCCACCCTTGGTGCCACGGTGGGTACGGCCTTCAGTAGCGCCAACCAGATCCCCAACCTGGTCACCGAAATCGTGCTGGGCGCGGTGCTGACCTCACTGGTGGTTCCGGTCTTGGTGCGCGCGGAGAAGGAAGACTCGGACCGTGGCGAAACCTTCGTCCGAAGACTTTTTACCCTGGCGTTTTCCATCCTGGGCATCGTTACCATCCTCTCCGTTATCTTCGCGCCATTCTTAACGAGGATGATGCTGCCTGAAGATTCCAAGGCCAATGCCGTACAGGCAACATCATTGGCCTTCTTGCTCTTGCCGCAGATCCTGTTCTACGGCCTTTTCGCCCTCTTCCAGGCGGTCCTAAATACCAAGAATATCTTTGGCCCTGGTGCCTGGGCGCCGGTGGTCAATAACATCATTTCCATCAGCGTCCTGCTGGCGTATCGCTTTTTGCCAGGCCGCCTCGACCCGCACGATCCTACGCCGGTGGCGGATCCACACATCATGCTGCTGGGCCTGGGCACCACCACGGCGGTAATCGTGCAGTGCTTGATCCTTGTGCCGTACCTGAAAAAGGCCGGCATCAACCTGCGCCCGAAGTGGGGCCTCGATGCCCGCATCAAGCAATTCGGCGGCATGGCGCTGGCCATTATTACCTATGTGGCCATCTCCCAGCTGGGTTACGTGGTCACCTCCCGCGTGGCAGCGTATGCGGATGCCGGTGCGCCGCTGGTCTACCAGAACGCGTGGCTGATGCTGCAGGTGCCGTATGGCGTTATCGGCGTGACCTTGTTGACCGCCATCATGCCGCGGCTTTCGCGCAATGCCGCCGATGGCGATGTCGATGCCGTGGTGCGCGACCTCACCTTGGGCACCAAGCTGACCTTCATCGCGCTTATCCCCATCGTCATTTTCATGACGGGCTTCGGCGTGCCCATCGCCCGCGCGTTATTCCAGTACGGCGCCTATGGAGCAGATAGCGCAGAGCAGCTCGGCCTCACCATCAGTTTTTCCGCCTTTACCTTGATCCCTTATGCGTTGGTGCTGCTGCACCTGCGCGTTTTCTACGCCAGGGAAGAGGCCTGGACGCCCACCTTCATCATTGCCGGCATCACGCTGACCAAGATCGTGCTGACCTTGCTGGCACCACTGATGACCAGCAACCCAGACCGGGTGGTCATCCTCCTCGGTACCGCCAACGGTTTTGGCTTTGTCTCCGGTGCGGTCATCGGCGGCTTCCTGCTCAAACGCAAGCTGGGCAGCCTGGGCGGCAAGGCCGTAACCCAGACGGTCCTCTGGTCCTCCGGTGCCGGCGCGGTCGGCCTGGTTGTCTCGTGGGCGCTGTACTGGCTCGTGCAATTGGTCTTGCCGGAGCAGCTGCCTTCGATCGTCTCACTGGTCAAGGTCGTCGTGCTGGGCATCGTCTTTGTGATTATCACCGGAATCGTCCTGTCCAAGTCCTCCCTGCCCGAGGTGCAGAACCTGGCGCGCGCCCTCCAGCGCATCCCGGGAATGTCCCGGTTCATCACGGTGGACAATTCCAAGGCCATCGAAGTCGAGGAACCAGACCTGCAGGAAATCCAGCCGGTCTATACGCAGGATTCCTTCAACGCCACCTTGGTGCCGCCACCGATGTCCGCCGGTATCGTCCGCGGCCCGCGCTTGGTCCCCGGCGCCCCCGTATCGGACGGTCGCTTCCGCCTCCTGCAGGATCACGGCGCTGTATCCGGTGCCCGGTTCTGGCAGGCCCGCGAACAAGCCACCGGCCGCCTCGTGGCGCTGACGTTCGTCGATACCAATACGCAGGCACCCATCGCGCCGTCGACGCCCACGGTCTCTGCCCGCCGCTCCGCCGAAATCTCCCGCAATACGCGGCGTTTGGCCGAGCTCAACCTAGAGACCATGGCGGATAATATCGAGATTTTGTCCTACCGCACCGGCTGCCTGGTGGTGGCGGATTGGTTTGAGGGCACCTCCCTCAAGCAGGTGGCAGAGGCAGATAACCTCGACCCCAATTCCGTCGCCCGCGCTACCGCGCCGCTGTTTGCCGATGCCGCCACCGCCCACGACGCCGGCCTCATCCTCGGCGTGGAGCACCGCGACCGCTTCCGCGTATCCACCTCCGGCATCGTCAAGGTTGCCTTCCCCGCGGTGCTGGATGGGACGTCTGCAGAAAGCGACCGCGAGGCCCTCAGCTCCGCGCTAAGCATGCTGGTCGAATCCACCGAACCATCGCCGAAGAAGCTGCGCGATATTTCCGATGACGCCAACCTCACCGCCGATGAGGCCGCAGAGCGCCTCGAAGAGGCACGGCTGGCCTTTGATGCCGCGGATGCAGAGACCCGCGAAGAGAAGCTGGAAGAGCTGCAGGAGGCGGAGGGGCTGACCTCGGCGGGCATCGCCAAGCGCCTGCGCGAATTCGCCCCGGAAGAGCAGGAAGAAAAGACCGAGGCCCTCCCCGTGGTCGTTGAAGATGAGCCCACGCAGGAAGAGGATCCGAAGCAAGAACCCGGCTTTGGCGGCCGCGGTTATTCGGGCTCTGGCGTCGTGGTCATCGGCATTTTCGCCACCATCTTCGTCGTAGGCATGGCGGCGCTGACGACGTGGGTGATGTCCCTGCTCAGCGATGTAGAAAAGACCAGTTCGGTTACTGAAACCGTGCAGGGCTCCACGATGATCCCGGAAACCCCGCCGGTGCACCTCAAGGAATCATCCGCCATCACGGTGCCAGACGGCGAGGATAATGAGCAGCTTATCGATGGCAAGACGATCACCACCTGGTCCACGAAGGAATCCGGTTCCGGCGCCTTGGTCACCCTGGATAACCCGGCCCACCTTTCTGTCATGACCGTGACCCACACCAGGTCCAATGGCGCGCACTACGAAATCTATGGCGTTAATAAAGACGATTTCGATCCGAAGCACCCGCAGCTGAGCTCTCTTCCCAAATTGGCGGAAGGAAAGTTCAAGCACTTAAACGAGGAGCTGGAGCTAAAAGAAACGCCCCAACAATTCGATGCCGCGCTCATAGTCATCACGGAACTGCCTAAGTCAAAAGAGGTTACACTGGGGGAGGTCCAGCTTGTTGGCCATCCTTAAAACCGAGGTCAGAGGGTTGGAAAAAGAATTTTTACTTCAAGGCTTGACTAAAACACCCAATCGGGTATCGTAGTTGGTGTTACATCAACAACAACGTTAGGAGAAACAATTATGTCCCTCGCAGCAGGCACCTACACCATCGACAAAGAGCACACCGTCATCGGCTTCGTTACCAAGCACGCCATGGTTACCAAGGTGCGCGGCAACTTCGGTGAGTTCGAAGGCACCATCAACGTCGCCGAGAACATCGCTGACTCCACCGCAGAGGCCACCATCAAGGCTGCTTCCATCTCCACCGGCAACGAGGACCGCGACGGCCACGTAAAGAACGAAGACTTCTTCAACGTGGAGGAGTACCCAGAGCTTTCCTTCACCACCACCAACGTCAACGTTGATGAGGACGGCAACGGCACCGTCACCGGTGACCTCACCATCAAGGGCACCACCAAGTCCGTCGACCTCAAGGTTGAAGAGGTCGCTACCGCTGAGGACCCATTCGGCAACTTCCGCCTGGGCTTCGAGGCACAGACCAAGATCAACCGCAAGGACTTCGGCATCGACTTCAACGCTCCGCTCAAGACCGGCGGCGTCCTTGTTTCTGAAGACATCAAGATCGAGCTCGAGGTTTCTGCCATCAAGCAGTAATCGCACTTCTTTGAAAACCTTGGGCTCTCACAGCCTTTTGGTTACCAACCACTAAAGCCCGCGCCGCGTACCCGCCCGGCCGCGGGCTTTAGTCGTTTTCCATGGACCTTGAGTTCAGAGGGTCGAGGCGAATGCCGAAACAGAACGACGTTGACGGCATCCATCATGCTTCCCCGGCGTCCATTGCGGTGGACCGTTCGCGAATTAGTACAGACGGGAGTTTTTCTGCCCACTCTAGTGATTCTCTGACCCCGTCTGCGATGCTCAACTCGGCTTGCCAACTGAGGAGCTGTTCGGCCTTGTCGGTCAAAGTCGCACAACCCACGACATCACCGAGCCGCGGAGGAGCTGTCTGCACATTCAGGGGCTTCCCGGTCGCTTGCCCGAACGCGTCGGCGAGTTCGAACACCGTTGTTCCCGTTCCGGTTCCGAGATTAATGATATCGAAACCATCGATCTCGGATCTCGAGATGACCTCGTCGAAGTTCTGAAGCGCCGCCACGTGGGCCCGGGCGAGGTCCCAGACATGCACATAGTCACGAAGTCCGGAACCGTCGCGCGTGGGCCAATCGACACCCGTCACCGTGAATACCCCTCCGCTTCGATACGCCTCGATCATCTTGCCGAGGGCGTGCGTCGGATGTGGATCCTGGAGGCCACTACGCATACTAGGGTCTGCGCCGATCGGATTGAAATAGCGCAACGCGATCGCGTTCATCGCACCGGTGGCAGCGAAATCGCGCAGCACGCGCTCCAACATCCATTTGGATGCCGAGTAGGGACTCTGAGGGGCGACTGCTCCGGTCTCGTCGACCATGTAGTCATCACCAGCTTCGTACATGGATGCGGTCGAGCTAAGAATGAAGCGGCGGACTCCGAGACCGGATAGCTCACGCAAAAGCGTCAGTGACTTGGCGACGTTGTTCTCATAGTAGTCGAGTGGCGCGGACACAGATTCAGGAACGACGATTTTCGCCGCACAGTGGATGACGGAATCGATATCTGGATGTTCAGACAGGATGTTCTGCACTACGCAGGTGTCCGCGATATCGCCTTCGTAGTTTGCATACGGCCGTGAGAACTCTTTGAGCCCCTTGCTGTAGTCATCCAAGATGACGGGCGTTATGCCATTGTCCTGGCAACATGCCGCAATGGTCGATCCAATGTATCCTGCTCCACCGGTGATGAGAACCTTCATGCATTATCCTTCAGTCGAATGCCGCGACCTTTAGCCGCGCTCGACAAAAGTATATCTGGTCGCGTCTTCTAGAGTTGTGTCTCAGCATATTTTCCTGTGAGGCAAGTGGGTCGGCAGGTCCACGCGGCAGGCTCTCGTAACCGAGCAGGAGTCCTAGAGACTCGGCCCGTCGACGCCCGGGTCCATTCTCGGAGAACTGGTCGGTCCAGAAGCCCGACCGGTGCCACTGCTGCGGGACTGGCCCGCCTTCGCCGCCCGGAGCTGCTCAGTGATCGAGTACCCGAAGATGGAATCGGTCGCCGATCCCGAGGGATCGGTGTGGGAGGAAGGTCAATGCGCTGTATCTGGCGGAGACGTCGCCGGGTGATTCGGAGACCGGTCACGACCGGTCCACGACTGTCGATGCTACCGATGCTGCTGGTTCCGGGGCCGGCGAGAGTCGGTGGAGTACGCGCGGGATCTCCTGGTCGCGGCGTGCAGCCGGGAGCGGGCAGATGTGACCCCGCACGCGGTGTGGGGCAAGAACTGGGATCGGTGGTTGATGGATCGACTGTCGACGGATCTTACGGTGGATGTTCACCCGTTCGCCGGCACACCGATGGCCGAGGCGATGGAGCACCGGGGTCAGTTGCGGGAAGCACGGCTGGACGCCTACGCCGCCCGGCAGGCCGCTGGTTCAGGTGGCGGCACCGCGGCCGGACGCGCAGCGTCCGCTGCGGGAGGTCGACGACCACCTGCTGCGTCTGGCCGGTGAGTCCTGAGGTCTGCAGTTGAAGGTCAAGCAGGCCAGTGAGCCGCTGGAGCAGGAGGCCACCGCGCTGCGGAAGGTCGAGCAGGACGCCGAAAAACTCACGGCCGCCCAGGAGCAGGCCGATCGGTGTGCCGGACTGCTCCAGGTCGCAGAGGCGCAGTCCCGGGATGCGGAGCAGGCTGCCGGCAGCGGGATCGGGTGGCTCAAGGGTGCCGGGAGGAAGAAGGCCGAGCAGCATGACCTGCACACCGCACAGCGGAAAGTCACCCAGGCGCGGCAGCAGACCGCGGTGGCACAGCAGGACGTGGAGCAGGCAGCCCGATAGCTGACAGTGGCGCAGCATCAGGCGGAGCCACTGCAGCTGTCTCCGCAGCAACGGCAGTCGTGTCAGGAGCAGTTGGCGTTGTATCGGCGTCTTGAAGACGCCGATGAGGTTCACTGGGAGATACTGGACCGTGAGCGCGAGCAAGCTCAGACGGTTGCCGCCGCTGCAGTTGGGAAGGATCTCCCAGCGGCAGAGGACATCGAGGTGGTGTTCGCTGAGTACACCTCACAGAGGCCGGTGGATTTGATGTATGAATCTGCGCCGACGCAAATATACGGGCAGATCTTGATTGTCCAAGCACGAACACTGGTTTCCCCTAAGAATCACCGATAGAATTGCCGGGACGAGGCGCAAGGAGAACACCATGAAAACGGCCACTACTTCACGGGGTATCACCTACGCATCGCTGGGGATATTAGCGGTCTCCTCGTCCCTGTGGGCTATGTACATGCAAGACAATGCATTTGCGATTATTGGCCTGCTTTGTGGAACGGCGGTCACCGCGTGGCAGATTCATCACTATAAGGCGACGATTCCACTTGCCGTTGATTTCATTGCGATAGCCGCGGGGATTGTGTCAGCTGTGGGCTTTGCGCTCCGGGAGAGCCTTTCAAGTTCCGCAATGGCATCGTTTGGCTATGCCACGGCTGGCTCATTGATCGTATACCTTATTCTCGCCGCTATCGCGATTATCAAATCTCGGGAAAGTGAGAGCTGAGCCCGGCAGCACAACACCCCATTTATCGTTTTCACATCCGATATCTCGTTAAATCTCCCACTGCGGTAACTATAGTTTCTAACTATGACGACACAACGCGATAAAACCCAGCACGAGCTACTCCAAGAGCGCGCTGCAGCAGTAGACCTGCGGGCATACCACCTGCACCTAGACTTATCTCAGGTGAAGGAAAGCCCCACGTTCGGCGCGACGAGCCGCATCGAGCTCACCACCACCGAGCCCGAGCTTTTCCTGGACTACCTGGGAGAATCGGTAGAGCAGGTAACGGTTAACGGTCAGGTGCAGGACGTCGATTTTGATGGCAGCCTTATCCGCCTCCACGGGCTACCGGTAGGGGAGGAGCTGACGATTGAGGTCAGTGGCACCTCGCGCTACTCGCGCACGGGCCAGGGTTTGCACCGCATGCACGACCAGGCCGATGACGCGACCTATCTGTACTCACACCTCGAGCCTTCCGATGCCCGCCGCATCTTCCCCTGCTTTGAGCAACCCGACCTCAAGGCGCCGTTCCACGTCACCATGACCGCGCCGAAGGACTGGCAGATCCTCTCCAACCAGCCGGAGACCGAGCGCGAGGAGCACGGGGACAATGCCACGGTCCGCTTTGCGCCCACCCCGCCGCTTTCGACGTACCTCACCTCTTTTGCCGCTGGGCCGTATAAGTATCAAGAACGCACCTGGAACTCGCCGGATGGCGATCACTCCGCGCAGCTGCGCGCCTTTGCCCGCGCCTCCATGTTTGAGTATTTGGACGAGGAAATCCTGGAGCTTACCGCGCAGGGCATGGACTATTTCCACGAGAACTTCGGCTTTGCCTACCCTTGGGGCAAGTACGATTCCATCTTCGTGCCGGAATATAACCTCGGCGCCATGGAGAACCCGGGCCTGGTGACCTTCACGGAAAGCTATATCTTCCGGTCAAAGGCCACGCGCAGCCAGAAGGCCGCCCGCGCAAATACCATTTTGCACGAGATGTCCCACATGTGGTTCGGCGATCTTGTCACCCCGCAGTGGTGGGATGATCTCTGGCTCAAAGAATCCTTCGCGGAGTTCATGGGCGCCGATGCCTCCGTGCACGCCACCGCCTACGAAGAGGCGTGGGTCAACTTCGCCGGCCAGCGCAAAAACTGGGCCTACCTGCAAGATCAGCTTCCCACCACGCACCCCATCAAGGCCGAGATTCCGGACGTGGATGCCGCGCGCCAGAACTTCGATGGCATTACCTATGCCAAGGGCGCGGCGGTGCTCAAGCAGCTCGTGCACTATGTGGGCCGCGATAACTTCTACGCGGGTGCAAGGGATTATTTCCAGGAGCATGCCTTCGCCGCGGCCACCTTCGATGATCTGCTCGCGGCCCTGAAAAAGCACACAGACCGCGACCTCGATTCCTGGTCAAAAGCATGGCTGCGCACCTGGGGTCCAGACACCCTCACCCCGGAGCTGCACACGGAGGGCGAGAAGATCACCGAGCTCGCGGTGAGCGCCGAGGCCGAGGACACGACCCGCCCGCACCGCCTGAACGTGGCGTTTTTTGATGCCTCCTTGAACAAGTACCGCGAGTTCGACATCGACCTTCCCGCCGGCGGCCACCGCACCATCGTCGATCAGGCGGCGGGGGAGAAGGCCCCAGCATTGCTGCTGCTTAACGATGCCGACCACACCTACACCAAGGTCCGCTTCGACGATGCTTCGCTTGATACCATCCGGGATCACCTGTCCGAGGTCCAAGATGGGCTCAGCCGCGCGGTCATCTGGACCTCGCTGTGGAACCTCACCAGGGACGGGGAGTGGAATGCGGAGGAGTACGTGGGGGTCGTCGCCAAGCATGCACCCGCAGAGACCAATGCCACGCTGCTGACCACCGCCTACGGCAATGCGCACTTTGCCATCCAGCACTATGTGGCCGAAGACCGTCGCGAGCAGGTGCGCACCGAGTTCGCCGATGCGCTGTGGAAACAGCTCGGCGCCGCGGATCCGGGCTCGGATGCGCAGCTCATTCTGGCCCGCACCGCCATTGCCGCACTCGCCGCAACGCCGGAGGCCTCCGGCACCGAGCGCCTGCGGGACCTGCTCGCCGGCGCGGTGGAGGGCCTGCGCCTCGATCCGCAGATCCGCTGGTCCATCCTGTGCGCCCTGGCCGCCCGCGACGGCGTCGCATTGGATGAGCTGGAAGCAGAAAAGCAGCGCGATAATACGCTGACCGGCGCCGCCGAATTCTTGGGCGCTAGCCACGCCTTCCCCACGCCGGAGACCAAGCGGGCCGCCTTCGATAGCGCGCTAACGCCAGGGGAGTACTCCAATGCGGAAGTCGATGCCCTGCTGGCCGGCTTTAATGCCCCGCGCTCGGCGGAGTTGCAAGAAGAATTCGCCGAGGAGTTCTTCCGCCGCGTTGAAGATATTTGGGATAACCACCCGATTGAGATAGCCAACCGGCTGATCCGCGGCCTCTACCCGGAATCTTCCATGGCGGAGTCCGCCACCACGGATCTCCTGCACAAGGATCTGCCGGGTGCGCTGCGCCGCGTGCTCCTAGAGTGCCGCGACCACCTGCGCCGCACCCTGCGCGTGCGCGCCCAGCAGTAGGCGGGTCAATAGACTGTACCGCCGCCGGCTCGCGCCGGAGTTCCCCTCGGGTCACAATTGCTTTAACACTTGTTGATCCGGGGGGAATCTACAGATGCCATTAAGTCCTGACCACAGCGACGAAGAATTAGTTGATGCTTTTATCGAGGGGGATAATAAAGCCTTTTCCGCCATCGTGGAACGCCACCGCAAGCGGCTGACCACCGTGGCGCGGCGTTATACAAGGAATGAGTACGACGCGCAGGATGTCGTGCAAGAAGCCTTCCTGCGCGCTAGCTGCAATCTCCATAACTACCGGCGGGAATCGGCCTTAAGCACGTGGCTGCACCGCCTGGTGAAAAACACCGGCTACGACTATTTAAATCACCGGGCTAATCGGGAAAACGCCTCGCTCGATAGCGATGATTTTGCCGATGATCGCAATCCACTGCTGGCGCATAACCCATCTGAAAACCTTGCCGAGCAGCTCGTCGTCCGCGAGGCTATGGAGCTTTTAAGGCAAGACCAGCGCGAAGCACTCATGCTTACCGATGTCGCCGGGTTCCGCGTCAACGAAGTTGCCACCGCCCAAGGCGTAAAGCCCGGCACCGTTAAATCTCGCCGCGCACGCGCGCGGGAGGTCTTGCGCGAAGCCATCGGTTAACTACATCTCGATATCGCATCATTCTTGCATCAATTTCGCAGCCGCTAGCCTTTACAATATGAACGATTCGCAATCTGGCGGGTAGACTCTTGACGTTACGCAAAATGACACTGTGATTTTAGGGAGTTAGCCATGACCGTCCACGATGTTGCCATCGTAGGTTCCGGACCTGCCGGTTATACCGCCGCGCTTTATGCCGCTCGTGCTGAACTCAGCCCCATTGTATTTGAGGGATTTGAATACGGTGGCGAATTAATGAACACCACCGAGGTAGAGAACTACCCGGGCTTCCAAAAGGGCATCATGGGCCCAGAGCTCATGGAAGAAATGCGCGCACAGTCAATCCGCTTTGGCGCGGATCTGCGCATGGAAGTCGTCGACTCCGTTGAGTTGGAGGGCGATATTAAAAAGCTCCACGTGGGCGATGAGGTTTTTGAAGCCCGCACGGTAATCCTCGCCACCGGCGCCGCACCGCGCCACCTTGGCATTCCCGGCGAGGAAGAGCTCTCCGGCCGCGGTGTTTCCACCTGCGCTACGTGCGATGGCTTCTTCTTCAAGGGCCACAATATCGCCGTCATCGGCGGCGGCGATTCCGCCATGGAGGAAGCTACCTTCCTGACCAAGTTCGCGGAGTCTATCACCATTGTCAACCGCTCCGAAAACTTCCGCGCATCTAAGATCATGTTGGACCGCGCCCAGGAGAACGAGCAGATTAAGTGGGAAACCAATAAGGTTGTCGAGCGCGTGCTTGAAGATGACGGCAAGGTCGGCGGCCTAGAGCTCAAGGACGTTGAGACTGGGGAAACCTCCACCTTGGATGTCACCGCCATGTTCGTTGCCATTGGCCACGATCCGCGCTCGTCCTTCCTCAACGGCCAGGTAAAGCTAAACGATAACGGCTACGTTGAGGTTGATCAGCCCTCCACTAAGACCTCCCTGCCTGGCGTTTTCGCTTGCGGTGACTTGGTAGATGATCACTATCAGCAGGCCATCACCGCCGCAGGATCTGGCTGCCGCGCTGCCATGGATGCGGAACAATTCTTGGCTGCAAACCGTTAGATCCAGTATGAGTAACGTCAAAAAGGTAACCACTGAAACATTCCGTTCTGATGTCATCGAGTCGGATAAACCCGTCGTCGTAGACTTCTGGGCGGAATGGTGCGGGCCATGCAAGAAGCTGTCTCCGATCTTGGAAGAGGTCGCAGATGAGCTCGACGGTGAGGTCACCATCGCCAAGGTCAACGTCGATGAAGAACGAAACCTCGGTGCCATGTTCCAAATCATGTCCATCCCAAATGTATTGATTTTCAACAATGGCGAGAAGGTCGATGAGTTCGTTGGCCTGCGTTCTAAAGATGACATCGTGGCGCAAGTGAAAAAGCAGTTATAGCTGTTAATCTTGTTACTAAAGTTAACGAGTAGGAAATCTGCCATGCGGTCCAAAGTCCTAGGGCCGTGGAAGGGGTGAAAGGCGTGAATCGCGTTCTTCGGGTTGGTGATTCAAGTGTGCGCGTAGCTGAAGCTCGCGCCACCTTGGCTCGCCTTGGCCTCTTATCAGATTTCACGGGGGAACTATCTGCCTGGAAAAAGCAGAAGTACTCCGAGACTGATAAGACCTTTGATGCCGATCTCGCTGAAGTGCTCAAGGCATTTCAGCAGTCGCGCGGCATCCTCCCAACGGGAGAGATCGACGATCTCACCCTGCGCGAGTTACGCCAAGCCTCTTATACCCTGGGTAGCCGTGTATTGAGCTACGAGCCCACCAATGCCTTGGTGGGCGATGACATCTCGCAGTTGCAGCAGCAACTGCAAGAGCTTGGGTTTTATCAAGACCGCGTCGATGGCCATTTTGGCCGCACTACCCACGCCGCGCTCACCGAATACCAGCACAACTGCGGGCTGCAGGAAGACGGCGTGTGTGGGCCCGCGACCATTCGCGCGCTCAGCTTACTCGGCCGCCGCATCACCGGCGGTTCGGCGCACAATATTGTAGAACGCGAGCGCGTGCGCAATGCCGGGCCGAAGCTGGCGGGAAAGCGCGTGGTCATTGACCCTGCGCTGAGTGGCCGGGACTCCGGCTTCACCGTCAAGGGCCGTTTTGGTGATATTTCTGAGCAAGAAATCCTCTGGGATCTCACCCAACGCATCGAAGGCCGCATGATCGCCGCCGGCATGGAGACCATTATTTCGCGCCCCCGCACCGATGATGCGGACGTGCAATCCCGTGCCGAGCTGGCTAATGCCTTTGATGCCGATATGGTCATCTCTTTGGCGTGCGATTCTTACCCCAATGAGAAGGCCCATGGCGTAGCCACGTTCTACTTTGGTTCCGAATCCGGAAACTCCTCACTCATTGGTGAGACCCTATCTGGCTTCATCCAGCGTGAAATCGTGGCCCGCACCGATCTGCAGGACTGCTCTAACCATGGCCGCACCTGGGATCTCTTGCGCCTGACGCAGATGCCGGTGGTACAGATCTTTTTGGGTTATCTCACCAACCCTGAGGACGTCAAAATCCTGACCAACCCTAAGCGCCGTGATGATATTGCAGAAGCAATCGTCATCGCCGTCAAGCGCATGTACCTCATGGAGCAAGACACCGCCATTACCGGCACCTACAAATTCTCCGAGCTGCTTCAGGCGGAGCAAGCTTAGCCCCTCCTCACTAGGTTTGGGGCGCAAGCATTCTTTTGTGGCTGAGCCACCGTGTAATATCAGTCCAGTTATTGACTACTACACAGTGAATGGATTCCCATTATGGGCAGCTCAACCTCCGCCCCAATTTCCACAAAAGAAACCCGCCGCGTGGTAGCTGCCACCACAATCGGAACCGCGATTGAATGGTACGACTACTTTCTCTATGCCGCGGTTGCCGGCCTGGTATTCAACCAGGTGATGTTCGGCCCCTTAGAAGGCGGGGTAGCCAGCATCGTCTCCTTCGCCTCCGTGGGCCTATCTTTCCTTTTTCGCCCACTTGGCGCGTTCCTAGCGGGACATTTCGGTGACCGTCTTGGCCGCCGCCTCGTTCTCATGGTCACCCTTTTTGCCATGGGTGGCGCGACCACGCTGATTGGCCTCCTGCCCACCTACGATACGGCGGGTGTCTGGGCCCCCATCCTGTTGATTTTCCTCCGCATCATTCAAGGCATCTCTGCCGGGGGAGAGTGGGGGTCAGCGGTACTGCTTGCAGTTGAGCATGCTCCCAACGATAAGCGCGGCCTCTTCGGCGCTGGACCACAGATCGGAGTCCCCATCGGCCTGCTGATGTCCTCTGGCGTGCTGTCCATCATGAACATCATCGCGCCAGGGGATGCCTTCCTTGAGTGGGGTTGGCGCGTGCCGTTCTTGCTTTCCTTTGTCCTCGTGATCATCGGTTACGCCGTCCGCGTCGGCGTAGATGAATCACCGGTTTTTCAGGAGATCTCAGATAATAAGAAACGCGAGGCGGCAAACCCCATTGGGATCCTTTTCAAACGGTATTTCCCGCTTGTCCTCGTCGCGGCCCTAGTCTTTGCAGGTAACGGCACCGTGGGCTATATGACCACCGGTGGCTATATCCAAAATTATGCAACCAACCCCGAGGGCCCGGTCTCGCTCGCGCGTGGCGATGTCCTCAATGCCGTCACCCTATCCGCCTTCACGTGGCTTATCTTCACGCTTTTCGCTGGCTGGTTATCGGATTATATCGGGCGCCGCGCGACGTATCTCATCGGATTTGTCATTCAAGCAATCGGCGCAGCGGCCCTTTTCCCGCTGGTAAATACGGCGTCCCTAGGATTGCTGTATGCCGCCCTCATTTTCCTGACGGTAGGCCTCGGCTTAACCTACGGTGCGCAATCTGCCATGTATACCGAGCTTTTCCCTGCATCCATCCGTGCCTCGGGCGTATCGATTACTTATGCCATCGGTTCCGTCCTCGGCGGTGCCTTCGCCCCGATGATCGCCGCAGCATTGGTAGAAGCAACGGGCACGACCTTTGCGGTTTCCGTCTATCTTGTCTCCGCAAGCATCGTCGGATTTATTGCGGCCCTACTCCTGCGTGAGCGCAAGGGCATTCCGCTTGGCGCCGAATACGAGGAAGAACAAGCCAAGGGCCACTTCATCTTTTCTAAGAAATAGTGCCCTCGCTCTAAAGAGGAGGGCACTCACCTTGCGGAAGTGGCAGGCACCTGGGGAACCTGCCACAGGAGCCAGTTATTTATCCCGCTCCATCAGCGCCATGATGCGCTCGAAATCTTCCTGGTCGCCGAATTCTACGACCATCTTGCCCTTGCGCTTGCCCATGGTCACGGTGACCTTGGTATCGAAGCGATCCGAGAGGCGCTCGGCCGAGTCGGTGAAAAATTGCGGCTGTGGTACCTGAGACTTCTTCTTATTCTCCGCAGGCTTTCCGTCGCGCTTATATAGCGTCACGGCTTCCTCGGTGGCGCGCACGGATAAGCCCTCCGAAATAACCCGGTCCGCGATGTAGTCCATCGCTTCCTTGTCATCGAGGCCCAAGATAGCGCGGGCGTGACCAGCCGAGAGCGTGCCTGCGGCAACTCGCTTTTGCACATCCACTGGCAACCGCAGCAGGCGAAGCATATTGGTCACCTGCGGGCGGGAGCGGCCAATGCGGTCTGCTAGTTCGTTCTGGGTAACGCCGAACTCTTCCAAAAGCTGCTGATAGGCGTGTGCCTCTTCCAAAGGGTTGAGCTGGACGCGGTGGATGTTTTCCAGCAGGGCATCGCGCAGCAGATTGTCATCTTTGGTATCGCGCACGATGGCGGGAATGGTGGCCAGGCCAGCCTTAGAGGAGGCGCGCCAACGGCGCTCACCCATGATGAGCTCGAATCCGCCTTCCTCGGAGGGACGGACGACGACCGGCTGCAGGAGGCCGAACTCGCGGATGGAGTGAACCAGCTCGCTGAGCTCATCCTCATCAAAAACGGTTCGCGGCTGCTTGGGGTTGGGAACGATTTCCCCCACGGAAATCTCGCGGTAGGTCGCCCCAATTGCTGCCGGCGTAGCTTGCCGCTTCTTGGAGGACTTGGACCCGGATCCTTGTTGGATGGTGGGGGCGCCCTTCACGCGCTTCTCGCCGCGTGCCTTGCGCTCGCTATTGCCCGTGGAATTTCCCAGGATAATATCTGCGGCGGAATCACCCAGCCGTGGCTTGCGGGTAGGTGCATCGGGGCCGGACGGGATGAGAGCGGCCAAGCCTTTGCCTAGGCCACCTTGCTTTTGTTCTGCCATGAAATCCTATCCTTCCAATTCCGCATAAATTTCGGGGCTCACGCCAATCGCTCCCGTGGTGGGATGCGGGCGATAATCACCGCGCCTGTTGAGCTCGCGAGCCGCCGCGAGATACGCCCGTGCACCGGTGGATGAAGGGGCGTAATCAATGACCGTAGTCCCGTAACCAGGCGCCTCTGAGACGCGCACAGAACGCGGGATGACGTTACCCATGACAACGGCGCCAAATTGCTCGCGAACGTTATCGGCTACATCCTCGGCCAAACGCGTACGTGCATCATACATGGTAAGGAGCACCGCAGAGATATGCAGATCTTCATTGAGGTGCTCGCGAATCATCGTGATATTGCCCAATAACTGGCCCACGCCCTCCAGTGCGTAATACTCGCACTGGATAGGAATAATAACTTCCTCCGCACACGTCATGGCATTGATCGTCAGCAAGCCCAAAGATGGCGGGCAATCAATAAAGACGTATTCAAAGCCGTGTTCTTCTAGGAACCCTTTATGGAGGGCATCGTAAAGCCGAAACTCGCGGCGGACGAGGGAGACCATCTCAATTTCTGCGCCGGCAAGATCGATGGTCGCGGGGATGCAATAAAGGTTGGAATTGTGCGGGGAAGCCTGCATGGCCTTTTCCGCAGTGCAATCGCCCAAGAGCAATTCATAGCTGGAATCGGTTCCTGAGCTATGTTCCGCGCCCATGGCGGTCGATGCGTTTCCCTGGGGGTCAAGGTCAATGACCAATACCTTCTTGCCTTCAGTAGCAAGGGCTGCGGCCAAGTTAGCGGCGGAGGTGGTTTTACCTACGCCGCCCTTCTGGTTAGCAATGGTGATAAGGCGCGGATTAGTCATGCCGTCTACTTTAGTTCACGCGCGGGACACGGATAATCGTGGTTCCGTGAACGGTCGTGACCTCGGCTTTTCCGCCGCCGGCCTTCTTAATATCCGCGGCATCGCGCTCCAATTCTTCGTGTACAGAAGAGCCCTTCAGCGCGATCATCTCCCCGCCCTTGCGCACTAGGGGAAGAGACCACTTTGCCAGCTTTCCCAGGGGAGCTACCGCGCGGGAGGTCACCACGTCCGCGCCGGCCACTGCCTTTTTAATGGGGCCTTCTTCGGCGCGCCCGCGCAGCACGGTGACGTTATCTAATCCCAGGTTTTCGGTGACCTCGTTGAGGTAGTTATAGCGCTTTAACAGCGGCTCAATGAGCGTGATGTGCAGATCGGGGCGAGCAATCGCCAGCGGAATGCCGGGCAGCCCGGCACCAGAGCCGACATCGATAACCGTGGCGCCTTCCGGAATGACTTGTTCAATAACTGCGCAGTTTAAGATGTGGCGCTCCCACAGCCGCGGTACCTCGCGCGGGCCGATAAAACCACGAGTGGACCCGTCTGTAGCGAGCGAATCGTGGTATTCCTGCGCGAGCGGCAGGCGAGAGCCAAATACTGCAGACGGGTCCATCTCGGACACTATGAGAATCTCCTCAGTAGCTGTTTAGTTGTCGTTCTTCCGCTGTTTCTTCGTGCGGTTATCTTTCTTGCGAGCGCCAGGCTTTGGAGCGGTAGTGCGCTTGGCCTCAATCTTAGCGGCCTCTTCCTCTTCTTCTTCGCGGTCCATCTTGCCGTAGATGATGCGGGTCTGGAAGAAGGTCCACACGGTGTTGGACAGCATGTAGAACAGCAAACCGATGGGCCAGATGAAGCCGGAGAAGATCAGCATTGCGGGCATGACCCACAGCATCATCTTGGACATCATGGCCATCTGCTGCTGCATCATTTCCGCATTCTGACCCTGCGGGGCAGAAGTCTTGCCCTGGGCGCGGCGCTTTTCCTGGCGGTTCAGGCTCATACGCGCGTTGAAGTGCATCAACACGACAATCACGGCAATCATCGGCACGATGATGAACGCCGCCTGGGTGGTGGTGGTAACACCTTCCACCAAGGGCGAGTTCAGGCGCAGGTTCGTCACCAGCGGAACGCCGAAGATCTTGGCGTCCAAGAACTGCTGGACGAGCTCCGGCTTAAAGATGTAGTTCGCGGTATTGGCATTGTCCTCAATGGACATCGGCTCGCCGCTGGGGTGTCCAAAGCCGCCGGCTACAGACACCGTGCGGTCGAACGAGCGCAGCACGTGGAAAAGACCAATGAACATTGGAATCTGCACCAAGACCGGAAGGCAGCCGGCCATCGGGCGGACGCCAGCTTCCTTATAGACCTTCTGCATCTCCTGCGCGGCGCGAGCCTGATCCTTGCCGTACTTCGCGCGGATTTCCTGCACCTTGGGCTGGATTTCCTGCATCTTGCGCGAAGATCGAATCTGGCTCACGGTGGGCTTGACCATGAGCGCCTTCAGCGTCCAGGTCAGCAGCACGATGGCCAAAATCCACGTAATGCCCCAGGCGGGATCCATTACGAGGGATAGCAGCCAGTGCCAGAACCATAAAACGGCCGAAATTGGCCAGTAAATGAAATTAAGCACGAGTGTTTAATCCTCAGTTGTTGTTGGTGACCGGTACCGGGACTGGATCGAATCCGCCCGGATGCCAGGGCCCACATTTGCACACCCTAGCCATTGCCATCGCCGTACCTTTAAGCGCGCCATGTCTGGACAACGCCTCTAAGGCGTAAGCACTGCATGTCGGTTCGAACCGACAGGTTGATACCATCTTAAGGCCCGAGACATGTTTTTGGTAGAAACGAACCGCTTTAACCAGCGGCGCGGCCAGTCCGGAGGCTGCAGGAATTTCTTCCCCACGGGTATTTAAATATCCCATTGCTTGCGCAGCGCCTTAGTAATATCTTTTTCTAATTGCTCACTGGTGGCGGTCGCGCTGGCAGGTAGCGCACGGATGACAACATCCACGCCCGCTGGGAGCTTGGGGATGAGCGTCATGCACACATGGCGAAGCCGCCGGGAGGTGCGGTGGCGTACCACTGCATTCCCGACGGCTTTAGAAACAATGAGGCCGAATCGCGGCCCAGTGGCCGCGATCTCGGCCGGATTGCCCATGGTGCCATTGGAATTCGCACTCATGGTGTCGCGCGCATGCACGACGACGGTGCGAGTGCCCTGCCGGCGACTACCCTTCATCGTCCGCCGAAATTGCGGCGGTGATGTGAGCTTGTGGTGGGCTGGCAGCATGACTTATGCGGACAGCTTTGCGCGGCCCTTCTTGCGGCGAGCGGCCACAATTGCACGACCGGAGCGGGTGCTCATGCGAGTGCGGAAACCGTGCTTACGTGCACGGCGACGGTTGTTCGGCTGGAACGTGCGCTTACCCTTTGCCACGTCAATTCTCCTTGAAGTTGTACGTGGACATACTGCCGCCTGAAAACGGCAGCACATCCACTGATGAATGGATTCCATGAACCTGACGCGTCACTGTTATCCAAATGCTCGGCGAGCTCTGGTAGCCCAGCCAATGCGAAGTGACGCCGTCCTGTTCATACGCAACTCTCTGTTGCAATAGACCATGCCAGATTACGTGATTTAAACCGCTGGGAACAAATCGACACCCGGTTACACCCGAAATTACATAAGTGTTTTTTCCTGCAGCTAGAGGGCCAGTTTTCGCGCTCATGCTGCGGCTAATCCTTCGCGCCGCAACCCTCCATAGCATTTTGCATTTTAAGTATAAATCCTCCGTTAGACACACCCGCCTTCGCGGCGGTAGAACTAAGGAATCGAATTCCACAGCAAGCTAACAGTTGTGGATAACTCTAAATAACCACTTGAGAGTTTTACTGTTTCCGCAGTACAACGCCATAAAGTGGGCTATCACAAGTTATCCACAGCCATGCACTAAGCTGTGAATAACTATTTCTTCCACACCTGTGGATAACTCTGTGGAGATCGAGGTGACTCGATAAAAACCACTGTGAAAACCGCGGTGGAATCCACCGTGGAATTTGTTATTTACTGTCCACCCGTCCCCGAGAGAATTATTGAAGGTAGCCCGTTGTGACTGAACCACAAGCGAACCTAGAAGCTGTGTGGCGCGCGATCGTCGATGATCTGCTCGCGCAATCCGAGCAGCCCAACTCTGAGGTCCCGAGCTTTTCGCATACGCAACGCCTCTACCTGCAGTTGGTTCGCCCGATCATGATGGTGGAAGGCTACACGCTTGTCGCAGCGGAAAATGTCAACGCCAAAGAAGTTGTAGAAAATGAACTCGGCGGATACATCTCCAAGGCCCTTACCCGCCACCTTGGTCGCCCGTGTTCTTTCGCCGTCACCTTGGCTACCCCACAGGAGCCACAACCGCCGGCTAACCCGTCGAATTCGGGGCCGGCACCGGGAGGGGCATCGGCAAGCACGCAGGCCCCTTCCTCCCAACCCAACCCGCAGGCGCAGCACATGCCACCGGCGCAGACCGATTCTTCCTCTGCGCACAATTACGTCTCTCGCCCCCAGCAAACGGATGCAGCGGCAGCCCGCGGAAACAACAACTCCACCGCAGGTCAGACCCCGCCTAATTGGCGGTCCAGCCATGCCCCGGCAAGCCTGGATGAATTGGCGGAGCACTACACCAGCCAGCAGGACTATAACCGCCAGCAACCAGAATTTGGCGGATCTGCGAATGCCGCGCGCATTCCCCGGGAGGCCCCAGCGCACGATCCCAACCGGGAAACCTCGCTAAACCCGAAGCACACTTTTGAAAGCTTCGTCATCGGTTCTTCGAATCGTTTTGCCAATGGCGCGGCAGTAGCGGTGGCGGAAAATCCCGCCCGCGCCTATAACCCGTTATTTATCTGGGGTGGCTCCGGACTGGGTAAAACGCACCTTTTGCATGCCGCCGGCAACTACGCACAGGTGCTACACCCAGGGTTGCGCGTGAAATACGTGTCCTCGGAAGAATTTACGAATGACTATATTAATTCCTTGCGCGATGACCGCCAGGAATCCTTCAAGCGGCGCTACCGCAACCTCGATATTTTGATGGTGGATGACATCCAGTTCTTAGAGGGCAAGGAATCCACGCAGGAGGAGTTTTTCCACACCTTCAATGCGCTGCACCAGGCCAATAAACAGATCATTTTGTCCTCGGACCGGCCGCCAAAACAGCTCACCACGCTGGAGGATCGCCTGCGCACGCGCTTTGAGGGCGGGCTGATTACAGATATTCAACCGCCTGACCTGGAAACCCGCATCGCCATTTTGATGAAGAAGGCCGCCGCCGATGGCACTGAGGTGGATCGCTCCGTCCTGGAGCTCATCGCCTCGCGCTTCGAGTCTTCCATCCGCGAGCTCGAGGGCGCGCTCATTCGCGTATCCGCGTACTCCTCCCTGGTCAATGAGCCGATCAACGTGGAAATGGCAGAAATTGCGTTGCGCGATCTCGCGCCGGATTCTGCTGACAGGCAAATTACCGCGGCCTCCATCATGGAGGTCACCGCGGAATACTTCGATATTGATGTAGAAACTCTGCGCGGTGCTGGCAAGAAGCGCGCGGTGGCCCACGCCCGCCAGCTGGCGATGTACCTCTGCCGCGAATTGACCGAGCTATCGCTGCCCAAGATTGGCGAGCAATTCGGCGGCAAGGACCACACCACGGTGATCTACGCCGATCGCAAGATCCGCAAAGAGATGACTGAAAAGCGCAATACCTACGACGAGATCCAGTCCCTGACCCAGCGCATCAAGAATCGCGGTCGCGCCTAGATCAAACGAACCACCCGGTGGCGTCTTCCTTAAATAACAGGAAGGCGCCATTTTTGTAAGCAGGCGCCGCGCTTGCCGATGCCCCCACCTTCCACCACCGCTCACCAGCGCCTACCAGGGGCTATGTGCCGGTAAGAGTCGTATAAACAGCTATCCACAAAGTTATCCACACCTGTGTAATTTCATGGATGTAATTTGTAGATTTTACTCACAGTTTTAAATTCCACAGGCCCTATCCAGCACAGACGCCCCTGTGATCAGCACTGTGTGCAGATCCGTGGAAAACTAGTGCAGGCTGTGGATAAAACGATGACCCGCCAATTTATCCACACTACGGGCCAGTTGATCACAGCAAGATCACAAGAATTGGCACACCCCGGATCGCTGCGCTGAACTTGTCATTTACCCCGTTGATCACAGATCCCACAGCGCTTATTACTACTACTAAATTATTTCTCTGATCTTGTAAGTAGAAAGGGGATGTGTGAAATTGTGCCCGGTCCCGAGCGCCCGGCGCTGGCTCGGACGGGCGGAGGCAAAATTACAAGGTTCACCGGATGCGGTAAGTTGGAAGCCAGCTTTTGAAAGTTACACATTCCTACCCCGCCAAAGAGGAGCTCTTCGCACCATGGATGAAGCCGTGTCATTTCGCGTTGCCAAAGATGACCTTGCCAACGCCGTAGCGTGGGTTGCCCGCAGCCTGCCTTCCAAGGTCACCCAGCCAGTGCTGCGCGCGATGCTCATCACCGCTGATGACAACGGCTTAGAGTTCACCGGCTTTGATTACGAGGTTTCTACCAAGGTGCGCATCGCCGGCATGGTGGATGAGCCCGGCCAGATCGCCGTTGCCGGTAAATTGCTTTCCGATATCGTGGCTACCTTGCCCAATAAGGAAGTTGAGATCTCCCAGGTAGATTCCAAGGCTTTGGTTACTTGTGGGTCCTCCCGCTTCGAGCTACCGCTCATCCCGCTCGATGATTACCCGCAATTGCCAGTCCTGCCTGAGGTCACCGGCACGATCCAACCGCAGCTCTTCGCAGAGGCCATCCAGCAGGTGGCATCCGCAGCCGGCAAGGATGACACCTTGCCCATGCTCACTGGCGTGCACATGGATATCCACGGCAAGGATATTGAGATGACGGCAACGGACCGCTTCCGTTTGGCCATGCGCACCCTGGAGTGGGAGCCGGCCGCTGAGGATGTAGAAGCAAAGCTCCTGGTCCCGGCAAAGACCTTGCAAGATACCGGCCGCAGCCTGGATCCGCATTTGAATATTCCCATCGAGATCGCGGTGGGTTCCGGGGATAATATCGGCGCCGATGGCCTATTTGGCCTGCACGCGGATAACCGAGAAACCACTACGCGCATGCTGGATGCGGATTTCCCAAACGTCCAGCCCCTGCTTCCGAAGTCGCACACGAATATTGCCTCCGTTGAGGTAGCGCCGCTGCAAGAGGCCATTCGCCGCGTTTCCCTGCTGACGGACCGCAATGCGCAGATCCGCATGGAATTTGCCGATGGCCAGGTCACCCTGTCCGCCGGCGCCGATGCCGGTAATGCCACCGAGACGCTGCCGTGCGCGTTCCATGGCCGCGATGAATTCCTCATCGCCTTCAACCCGGGCTATTTGAAGGACGGCCTGGCGGTCATCAACACCGATCGCGTGGTCTTCGGGTTTACGGAGCCTTCCCGCCCCGCCATCATGATCCCGGAGCCAGAGGAACTGCCGGAAGCGGATGAGGATGGCAATTTCCCCACGCCGCAGACCAACTTCACCTACCTCTTAATGCCGGTTCGCCTGCCAGGTTAATGTTTATACGGGATCTCGATGTTCGGGATTTTCGCTCATGGCCCGAACTAAAGCTTGAGCTGGGCCCAGGGATTACTCTGTTTGTGGGCCGCAATGGCTTTGGCAAGACCAATATCGTGGAAGCCGTGGGCTATACCGCCCACCTGTCTTCCCACCGCGTCTCCCATGATTCGCCGCTGGTGCGCCAGGGCGCGCAGAGCGCGCGGGTGTCCCTTACTGCCGTCAACCAGGGGCGCGAATTAACCACTCACCTGCTTATACAACCCCATGCCGCCAACCAGGCGCAGATTAACCGCACCAGGCTGCGCAGCCCGCGCGAGCTACTCGGCGTGGTGAAAACGGTACTGTTTTCTCCTGAGGATTTGGCCTTGGTGCGCGGTGAGCCCGCGGGGCGCCGCGCGTATCTCGATAGCATCATTGCCTCGCGCACCCCGCGCCTAGCTGGGGTTAAGGCGGATTATGACAAGGTATTAAAGCAGCGCAATGCGTTGTTGAAGTCGGCATCGGCAAGCTTGCGGCGCGGCTACGGCGATAGCGACGGCGCATCGGCGCTGTCCACGCTGGATACATGGGATGCCCAGCTCGCGCGCTTAGGTGCACAGGTCATTGCGGCGCGCCTTGCGCTTGTCGATGCCCTCTTGGAACACATTCCCGCCGCCTATGCCGGCCTCGCGCCGGAGTCGCGGCCTGCGCACGTGGAGTATAAATCCACCATCGATACCTCTGACCGCGAGGTGCTGGAGGCGGTCATGCTGACCGAGCTGGCAACTGCCCGGCAGCGCGAGATCGAGCGCGGGATCTCTTTGGTGGGCCCGCACCGCGATGATCTCGTGCTCCACCTGGGGGATCAGCCGGCCAAGGGTTTTGCCAGCCACGGCGAAACCTGGTCTTATGCCATCGCCCTGCGCCTGGCGGAGTTTGAGCTCCTGCGCGAGGAGGGGGGATCCGATCCGGTCCTCATCTTGGATGATGTCTTTGCCGAGCTCGATGCCAAGCGCCGCACCCAGCTGGTTCACCTGGCCGCCACGGCGGAACAGGTGCTAATTACCGCCGCGGTGGATGAGGACTTACCGGATAACCTGGAACCCATCGTGCGTTACCGGGTAGGAGTGGAAGATACGGACCAGGGGCGCATTTCCACCCTGCACACGGAAGCAACAGCAGGAGAGGCTAGCGAGGAAGAAGCATGAGTGAGGAAGAAGGGGACACCGGCACGCAGCGCACGGATCCCGTTACCCAATACTTCCGGTTGGTGCGCTCTACCTCGAAGAATCCGCCAAAGCTTACGCGCCCAGTGCCGAAGATGCCGGTGCCCTCCTTGGAGGATGCCCAACAGCAGAACTATCGCGGCTACCAGGTAGGCAGGCCTACCGGCGCCGATGGCAGGAGGCCGCGGCGAAAGATCGACGTGCCGAGCCTGGGCGCACAGATTAAAAAGGAGATTTCCCACCGCGGCTGGGAGCATGAATTAGCGCACGGCTGGGTGATGGGTAATTGGGAAAACCTGGTGGGCGAGCGCATCGCCGCCCATACGCAGCCGCAAAAAATCAAGGACAAGATCGTCTACATTTCCTGCGATAACTCCACCTGGGCCACGGAACTGCGCTACCTGCAGCGGGAAATCCTGCGCAAAATTGCGGACCGGCTTGGTCCCGATGTCATCGCTGAGCTGCGGATCCATGGCCCGCGGCAGCAGCGCAATTACGAGGGTCGGCAGTGGGTGAAACCGCAGGGATCGCAAGATACCTACGGCTGATAAGTGGCTGATAGGCGCAGGTTAGCTCTGCCGTTTAAAAGATAAATAACCACAGAGCGCGCCACATAGCTACCTCTGGCCGGTGTGGGGTGTCATTCAGTAGGGGGTATGCGTGTAGAATAGTGAAAGTCTTAGAATTAGCTATAGCCAAAAGGAGAGCACGAATCCGTGGCTGAAGAACACGCATATGATGCTGGATCAATTACGATCCTGGAAGGTCTAGAGGCCGTCCGCAAGCGCCCCGGTATGTACATCGGTTCTACCGGATCGCGCGGTTTGCACCACCTTATCTGGGAGATCGTCGATAACTCCGTTGATGAGGCCATGGCAGGCTTCGCAGATAAGGTTACCGTCAAGCTCTTGGAAGATGGCGGCGTCGAGGTCATCGATAATGGCCGCGGTATCCCGGTGGAGATGCACGCCTCCGGTGCCCCGACCGTCCAGGTGGTCATGACGCAGCTGCACGCCGGCGGTAAATTCGACTCCGATTCCTATGCCGTTTCCGGCGGCTTGCACGGCGTCGGCATTTCCGTGGTCAACGCCCTATCCACCCGCGTGGAGGCGGAGATCAAGCGTGAGGGCAAGCACTGGTACCAAAACTTCCAGAACGCCATTCCGGATGACCTTGTAGAAGGCGGTAACGCCCGCGGCACCGGTACCAAGATTCGCTTCTGGGCGGACCCGGAGATCTTTGAAACCACCGAGTTCGATTACGACACCATTGCGCGCCGCCTGCAGGAGATGGCCTTCCTGAACAAGGGCTTGACCATCGAGCTTATCGATGAACGCGTGACCGAAGAGCAGATCGAGCTCGAGGAAATCGCCGATGCGGAATCCGGTGAGGCGAGCGCGGACGAGACATCCTTTGATGATGTGCCCGATGCCGGCGATACCTTTAACGAGGAAGACGACTCCAAGAACGTCACCAAGGCCGATAAGAAGCGCCGCAAGAAGATCACCTTCCACTACCCGGAGGGCCTGACGGACTACGTAAAATTCCTCAATAAGTCCAAGAGCGCAATTCACCCCACCATCGTGTCCTTCGAGGCAAAGGCCGAGGACCACGAGGTCGAGGTGGCCTTGCAGTGGAACCAGGGCTATAAGCAGTCCGTGCACACCTTTGCCAATACCATCAATACCCACGAGGGCGGCACGCACGAAGAGGGCTTCCGCGCAGCTTTGACCTCCTTGATGAACCGTTACGCCAAGGAGCACAAGCTCATCAAGGACAAGGACGGCAACCTTTCTGGCGATGACTGCCGCGAAGGCTTGGCCGCCGTCATTTCGGTCAAGGTGGGCGACCCGCAGTTCGAGGGCCAGACCAAGACCAAGCTGGGCAACTCCGAGATCAAGGGCTTTGTGCAGCGCTCGGTCAACGAGTACGTCAACGACTGGTTTGATGCCAACCCGGCAGAGGCAAAGGCCATTATCAATAAGGCCGTCTCCTCGGCGCATGCCCGCATGGCAGCGCGCAAGGCGCGCGAGATGGTGCGCCGCAAGTCCGCCACCGACTTGGGCGGACTGCCCGGCAAGCTCGCGGATTGCCGCTCTAAGGATCCGCGGAGTTCGGAGCTTTATATCGTGGAGGGTGACTCCGCGGGCGGTTCCGCGAAGGCCGGCCGTGACTCCATGTTCCAGGCCATCTTGCCCTTGCGCGGCAAGATCCTGAACGTGGAAAAGGCCCGCATGGATAAGGTCCTAAAGAACGCCGAGGTCCAGGCCATCATCACCGCGCTGGGCACCGGCATCCACGAGGAATTCGATATTAAGAAGCTGCGGTACGACAAGATCGTGCTGATGGCCGATGCCGATGTGGACGGCCAGCACATCGCCACGCTGCTGTTGACCCTGCTCTTCCGCTTTATGCCGCAGTTGGTTGAGGATGGCCACGTGTACTTGGCTAACCCGCCGCTCTACAAGCTGAAGTGGTCCAAGGGCACGCCTGGCTACGCCTTCTCTGATGACGAGCGCGATAAGCTGTTGGCAGAAGGCCTGGAGCAAAACCGCAAGATCAACAAGGATGACGGCATCCAGCGCTACAAGGGCTTGGGCGAGATGAACGCCTCCGAGCTCTGGGAGACCACCCTGGATCCCTCCACGCGCCTGTTGCGCCGCGTGGACCTGGAAGACGCACAGCGCGCTGATGAGTTGTTCTCCATCCTCATGGGTGATGACGTGGCCGCCCGCCGCTCCTTCATTACCCGCCGCGCGAAGGATGTCCGCTTCCTGGATATCTAAATCGCTGGCCTAGCCCTGTGCGTGCAGTGCCTAGAGCAATAGAGCCCACCGTGAATAATTCCACGGTGGGCTCTAACAATGAGGTGAGGAGCTTTAGCTGCTGGAAGAGCGCTGATCAGCAAACCCAAAGCTCAAGGACACCAGACAGACGGCGATGATGACGCCAAAGCCGGTCATGATGGATACGGGCCAATCTCCGGAGGTGCTTTGGAGCATGGCAAAGACGATGGCGGTAATGACGGCCAAGCCAATGGCGGTGCCGATGCGCTGGCCGGTTTGCAGGACCGCGCCGGAGGAACCGGCGTAGTTATCTGGGACCTGCGCCAAGGTCAGGGTTTGGTTAGGCGAGACCACGGCACCCTGGCCAAGCCCGATAAATGCCAAGGAGAGGATGAGCCACCATTCGCTCATTCCCCAGTGCGTGGTGCCCCAGACGAATGCCACCGTGGCGATGAGGCCAAAGATCGTGGTCAGCATGCCGATGATGACCACTATGCGCCCGTACCGCGAAATCTTGCGGCCCGCGATGGTAGCGGTAATGGAGTTGAGGAGCGCGGACGGAATACCCACCGAGCCGGCTGCCAGGGCGGAGTAGCCCAGGCCATTTTGGAAGTACAACGCAACGAGCACCCAGATGCTGGTAATGCCCATAAACCACAACGTGGCGATGATGGTGCCATTGCGGAAGCTCGAGGTGGCAAAGATATTGAGATCCACCATCGGCGGGTGGCCAGTGGCCTTGTGGTGGCGCTCCCACAGCACCCACACGCCAATGAGCACGGCACCTGCCAGAAGCAGCCACCACACGGCAGGGGACCCAGTGGAGTCCATAAAGGGGAAGAGGATGCACCATACTGCGGCACCAAGGATGAGCGCGCCGATGGGATCCAGGGTGGCCAGCGCCTTGAAGATGCCCAGCTTATTGCCTGCGGCATCGCGGACGCGGGAAAACAGCGGGCGTGGGAACCACATGAGGCCCAAGATGATGGCCAGCAGGCCGATCGGGGCATTGACCAGCATGGTCAGCCGCCACCCGTGGTCAGGGCCGCCGATCTTGATGAGGAAGCCGCCCAAGACCGGGCCGATGGCCACGGCGATTCCCACGGTGGCACCAAAGTATCCAAAGGCGCGGCCGCGCTCTTCCGCGCGGAAGTATTGCTGAATCATTCCCACGCCTTGGGGGTTCAGCAACCCTGCGCCAACGCCCTGCACAAAACGTGCGATATTCAGAGAATGCGCATTCGGCGCGAAACCCGCCACGGCGGCGCTAATGGTGTAGACGGCGATGCCGAGCAGGAAGATGCCCCCACGCCCCACGAGATCGCCGGCGCGCCCTGCGGCGACGAGGACCACGCCGAAGGTAAGCGCATAACCAGACAGCACCCATTGCACATCCGAATCCGTGGCACCAAGCCCAGACTGAATCGACGGCAGCGCCACGTTCACGATGGACACGCTAATTAGTGACATGAACACCGTGACCAGCACAATAATAAGAACCCGCCAGCGGGCGGGGTCTTGGCCGGCGGGGTAATCGGTACGGTTTGCTTCTGATGCCGACGATTTATGATGCGGGGAATAAGTCACTTCCACACTTATACTCCGCAGTCCAGAAAACCTTCAACCGCAGGAAAACCGGTGGAAACTATTTATTTACATGTGCTTTTGCACGACGCGGCCGAATGCAGGAACTTCCGGGCTTAAGATCTTGGTGGCCTTGCCGCGCAGGGAATTATAGGGTTTGCGCAGTGCGGCGGAGTTCACCTTTTCTACGTGCTTATCTGCGATATTCATAATTTCATCGCTGACCTCTTCTTGCCGCGGTTCAAGGAAGGCGCCGAAATCATCCTTCCCGCTTTCCGCAAAGTCCTGCCACCGCGGATCCAGGGCATCGAGGACATCCGGCAAGATCCGTTCCAGCGCCTTGGGGACGACGTTGGCATCGGCTTTTTTGGCGGCGGCCAATCCGCCTTTAATGGCCATGCCAGAAATGCCGGATTGGGCGGAGGCGACTTTTTCAACGAGAGCCCCGCACTCGGCGATGAACTCGGTGCGGGTGGATCCATGCATCAAGGTAGAAAGGTGAGACATGGTGCCATACTTTACGCGAATTTAGTGGCCATATAGACGCGGGCGCAGTACTGCGCGAAGGTCTGGTTTCCAGCATTTAACGCTGGCACCTTTTCTAAAACCTCCGCCATGGCTTGGGCTGCCTGTTGCTCATCGCCGTGAATGGCTATGCCCTCCAGGCGCGCGGTGCTGGCAGCCGCGGCGGCCACCAAGGCGGAATAGTTGATGATGCGGAGATTAAAGCGGGCGCAAAACTCTTGAGCCACTAGGTATAGCTGTTCGGGGCTCATGCGTGGGTCTTCCGTGCCCTGCGGATTTCGGCCTCTAGATCCGCGCGGCCGGGGAGGAGTTCGCGGGCGGTGGCTTGCACGTGGGCATCGGCAAGCGTACGCGAGGCCGCCGCCACGATGGCACGCACCACCGCCTCGTGCTTGGAGGTGCCTTGCGCGGAGGCCAAGAGGGTAAGGGCGTGATCTTGTTCTGCGGTAAGCCGTAATGTCATTGCCATGCCCCAGTGATACCACAGTGATACCACCGGTGCGGCAAATAAGGCCGATAAAGCCCGGAGAAGGTAGAATTTGGCCTTATGAGTGACAATAACGACGATCTTTTTGATCGGATTTTTCCCATTGACATTAATGAGGAGATGGAGTCGAGCTATATCGACTACGCCATGTCCGTCATTGTGGGCCGCGCGCTGCCTGAGGTGCGCGATGGCCTAAAGCCGGTACACCGCCGCATTCTTTACGCCATGTTCGATTCGGGCTACCGCCCCGAGCGCGGCTACGTGAAATCCGCGCGCCCGGTCTCTGACACCATGGGTCAGTTCCACCCACACGGTGACTCGGCCATCTATGACACCTTGGTGCGCTTGGCGCAGTCCTGGAATATGCGCTACCCGCTTGTCGATGGCCAGGGTAACTTCGGTTCCCGCGGTAACGACGGCCCCGCCGCAATGCGTTATACCGAGTGCAAGCTCACCCCGTTGGCCATGGAAATGGTCCGCGATATCCGCGAAAATACCGTGGACTTCTCGCCCAACTACGATGGCAAGACTAGCGAGCCGGACGTCCTGCCGTCCCGCGTGCCTAACCTTTTGATGAATGGTTCCGGCGGAATTGCCGTGGGCATGGCCACCAATATCCCGCCGCATAACCTCAATGAGTTGGCTTCGGCCATCTATTGGTTGCTGGAGAACCCAGACGCGGACGAGGATGCCGCGCTCGCGGCCTGCATGGAACGCGTGAAGGGCCCGGATTTCCCCACCGCCGGCCTCATCGTGGGCGATCAGGGCATCAAGGATGCATATACCACCGGCCGCGGCTCCATCCGCATGCGCGGTGTCACCTCCATCGAGGAATCCGGTTCCCGGCAGACCATCGTGATCACGGAGCTGCCGTTCCAGGTCAACCCCGATAACCTCATCTCCAATATCGCGGAGTCCGTAGCCAACGGCAAGATCGCCGGCATTTCCAAGATCGAAGATGAGTCCTCTGACCGAGTGGGCATGCGCATTGTTGTGACCCTGAAGCGCGATGCTGTCGCCCGCGTGGTGCTCAATAACCTGTACAAGCACTCCCAGCTGCAGACCTCTTTCGGCGCTAATATGCTTTCCATCGTCGATGGCGTGCCGCGTACCCTGCGCCTGGATCAGATGCTGAGCAATTATGTTGCGCACCAGATTGAGGTCATCGTTCGCCGCACCCAGTACCGCCTGGATGAGGCCGAAAAGCGCGCGCACATCTTGCGCGGCTTGGTCAAGGCGCTGGATATGTTGGATGAGGTCATCGCCCTGATCCGCCGTTCGCCCACCGTTGATGAGGCGCGCGAGGGCTTGAAGGATCTTCTCGATGTCGACGATATCCAGGCCGATGCCATCCTGGCGATGCAGCTGCGCCGCCTGGCCGCCCTGGAGCGCCAAAAGATCGTCGATGAATTGGCAGAAATCGAAGAAGAGATCGCAGACCTCAAGCACATCCTCGCCCACGAGGAGCGCCAGCGCCAGATCGTCCACGATGAGCTGGAGGCGATCGTCGAAAAGTACGGCGACGAGCGCCGCACCGAGATCCTGCCTGCCTCCGGCGAGGTCACCGATGAAGACCTCATTGCCCGCGAAAACGTCGTGGTCACCATTACCGCCACCGGTTATGCCAAGCGCACCAAGGTCGATACCTATAAGTCACAAAAGCGTGGCGGCAAGGGCGTGCGCGGTGCGGAGCTCAAGCAAGATGACATTGTGAAAAACTTCTTCGTCTGCTCCACGCACGACTGGATCCTGTTCTTTACCAACTTTGGCCGCGTCTACCGCTTGAAAGCCTACGAGCTACCGGAGAGCGGCCGCGCCGCCCGCGGTCAGCACGTGGCCAACCTGCTGGAATTCCAGCCGGAGGAAAAGATCGCCCAGGTCATTCAGATCCAGTCCTACGAGGATGCGCCATACCTGGTCCTGGCCACCCAGCAGGGCCGCGTGAAGAAGTCGCGCCTGACCGATTACGAGTCCGCTCGTTCCGCAGGGCTTATCGCCATCAACCTCAACGAAGGCGATGCACTCATCGGCGCCCAGCTCGTTTCTGAGGGCGATGACATCCTGCTGACCTCTGAGCAGGGCCAAGCCATTCGCTTTACTGCCGATGACGACCAGCTGCGCCCCATGGGCCGCGCTACTGCCGGCGTGAAGGGGATGCGCTTCCGCGGCGATGACCAGCTGCTGGCGATGTCCGTCGTCCACGACGGCGAGTTCCTACTCGTTGCTACCTCGGGTGGCTACGGCAAGCGCACCGCCATTGAGGAATACACCCCGCAGGGCCGCGGTGGCTTGGGTGTGATGACCTTCAAGTACACCCCGAAGCGCGGCAAGCTCATTGGCGCCATTTCCATTGATAAAGACGATGAAATCTTCGCCATTACCTCCGCCGGTGGGGTTATTCGCACCGAAGTAAACCAGATTCGTCCGTCCTCGCGCGCCACGATGGGAGTGCGCTTGGTTGACCTTGCCGATGACGTCGAATTGCTTGCCATCGACCGCAATGTCGAAGAAGATGGTGAGGAAGACGCGCAGGCTGTGGCCAAGGGCGAAAAGACCGTCGATGAGGTCCAGCAAGAGCACCACAAGGGTAGCGATGCCTCCAAGGATGAGGAGTAGGACATGGAACGACGAGACGTAACCATCCACCACATCTCGCCCACCTCGGCGTTTCGCGTTGGTCTGGCCCTGTCACTCGTCGGACTCATCGCGTGGTTATTGGCCGTGTGCCTGCTGTACATCGGTTTGCACCAGGTGGGCATATGGGAGTCAGTCAATAGCCTCGTTGGTGGCGTCGGCGGCGGCTTTGAGGTCACCTTTGGCGTGGTGATCGCAGCCAGCGCGCTGATTGGCGTTATTTTCGCCGTCCTGTTCACCTTGCTCGCACCGCTGATGGCCGTCATCTATAACGCCATCGTGGATGTCTTCGGCGGGCTAAAGGTCAGCTTGGATGACATCTAGACCACTGTGAGTGAGAGACTATGCCGGCAGCTACGGTTGCCGGCATTTTCTGGTTTTAAGCGCGAAGTAGGGTACTCATTAGGCCAACGAAGAGCGCCTTTAAAAACCTCTTTGAGCTGCCGATTTGTGTTCTTTCCGGGGTAGTATGTAAAGTTACATCTCGTTCCGTTAAAGGGCCTATAGCTCAGTCGGTTAGAGCGCATCGCTGATAACGATGAGGTCGCTGGTTCGATTCCAGCTAGGCCCACCACGGAACAATGGGGCATTAGCTCAATTGGTAGAGCATCTGCTTTGCAAGCAGAAGGTCAGGAGTTCGATTCTCCTATGCTCCACAGCATCAGTCCGGCTTCCTTAAGGGAGTCGGACTTTTTGCTTCTTGCACCCTCTCGAAGCTCTCCACGCCTATCAAACTGGTTTTGGGGGTGTTTGTCCGATAGCAGGCATCAACGCGCTTGATATTGTTGAAACAGCAAAGGCATTCGCTGAATACGACCACAACACCTGTTATCAGATTAGGATTGCATCTAACATGGGAGATCGTCCGCATTCAGTTGGAGGGCATGAATGCAGAAGCTAAAATCCAAAAAATATAATTCACGAGTATCGTGGGCTGTATTTTTTGCTTCATTGGTCCTTCTGGGACTATTTCTCGGAATCGTTTTTGACTTAGATGTCGTCCCTAGAACGGTGATCGGTCTCATCTTGTTCTGCATTTGGTTCTGGATAGATTGGACTATGAGAAAGAAGTTTTCGGGTGATGAGGACTAAACTTCCTCTTTAAAGCCAATATGGGGCACTCCAACTAAAATGGAGTGCCCCATATGTCGTTTCTTTGCCTCTTTCTTCCATTTTGGGTAGGCGAAAACAGCAGGTGAAACCTGAAGTGTCCCACTTGTGGAAGATCGCAGCTTGGCGGAAGAACGGTCGATGTACCTCGCGTGTCAGGTGGTAGCCCCGAAGCTCGGCGTTTCATGGCACACAGCCTGGCAATGGGCACAGTAAGCCCATCGTGCAGGAAAATTCCCAGAACCAGGCCCAGAGCCTCCGTTATGATCCGCTTCATCGATAAATGCCGAGACCGTTTCTCTGTCGAATTCATCTGCAATGACGTTGAAGAATAACCGAGCTGATGGGGCCGGCCTGACCGCGCCGTGTCCACTTTCCCGGGGCTAGGCCCGTTTAAGCTGGGTGGCCATCTCGGCAGCTCCACTTCGCCTCTCATGCGAAAAGGGCTCCTTTCGTCCTGTAAATATACCTCCCCGGGGTATATGGTGGGGAGAGTAATCATCACTGTGTTCCACCGACGCTAGGACTCCTCTCGGTGCAGGGAGGAGAAGAAAGGAATTTTATGAGTACTTCCCACCAACACGGTGAGCATTCCGGTGCTCACCAGGCCGCGGAAGCGGATCATACGCAACACACAGATCATGGCGGCCACGAAGGGCACTCTCACGGTGACCACCACGGTCACGAGCACGGGCATGGCCACGGTCACGGCGATCACGCGGCGATGTTCCGCAGCCGCTTCTGGTGGTCGCTGCTGCTATCGGTACCGGTCGTCATCTTCAGCCCTATGGTCGCAGACTTGCTCGGCTACGGCGTACCCGAATTCAATGGTTCATCCTGGATTCCCCCGGTGCTTGGCACCATCATCTTCATTTATGGCGGCACGCCATTCCTGCAAGGCGGCTGGTCGGAACTGAAATCCCGCCAGCCCGGGATGATGCTGCTTATCGCCATGGCTATTACCGTGGCGTTCGTCGCCTCATGGGTCACCACCTTGGGGATTGGAGGATTCGACCTAGATTTCTGGTGGGAGCTGGCCCTCCTGGTCGTCATTATGCTGCTGGGCCACTGGTTGGAGATGCGCGCACTCGGCGCGGCCTCCTCCGCTTTGGACGCCTTAGCAGAACTTTTGCCTGACGAAGCCGAGAAGATCATCGATGGGCAGGCCCACACCGTGCCAGTCTCTGAGCTGGCGGTGGATGACATAGTACTGGTTCGCGCTGGCGCCCGGGCGCCTGCCGATGGCACCATTGTTGAAGGCTCAGCCGAATTTGATGAATCCATGATCACCGGTGAATCCCGGCCCATCTTCCGCGATAAAGGTGAGCGCGTGGTCGCCGGTACGGTAGCCACCGACAACACCGTCCGCGTCCAAGTAGAGGCCATCGGAGGAGATACGGCCCTGGGCGGTATCCAAAGCATGGTCGCCGAGGCGCAGGAATCCTCCTCCCGCGTCCAAGCTCTTGCCGATCGCGCCGCAGCGTTGCTCTTCTGGTTCGCGCTGAGCGCAGCCCTTATTACCGCGGTGGTCTGGGCCATTATCGGAAGCCCAAGCGACGCCGTGGTGCGCACCGTTACCGTGCTCGTCATCGCTTGCCCCCACGCCCTCGGTTTGGCTATCCCACTGGTCATTGCGATCTCTACCGAGCAGGCCGCACAGTCTGGGGTACTCATCAAGGAACGTATGGCGTTGGAGCGCATGCGCACTATCGACGCCGTCCTCTTCGATAAGACCGGCACCCTGACCGAAGGTGCGCACGCGGTCACCGGTGTTGCAACCGTTGAGGACATCAGCGAGGGGCAATTGCTAGCAGTGGCCGCCGCGGCCGAGGCCGATAGTGAACACCCGTTGGCCCGCGCCATCGTCAAGGCAGCCGAAGACCACGCGGAAGCATCCCAGGAGCAGCTGCACAGCACCGATTTCAGTGCTGCCGCCGGTCGTGGAATCCAGGCCACCGTCGATGGGGCAGAGGTCCTCGTCGGTGGACCGAATATGCTGCGCGAGCTAGAGCTTGCCACCCCTGGGGTGTTCGATGCGCAGGTTGAAGAGTGGTCCCAGCGCGGCGCGGGTGTCCTGCACGTCGTGCGAGATGGTCAGATCATCGGTGCTCTCGCGGTTGAAGACAAGATTCGTCCCGAATCCCGCGCGGCCGTACAGGCCCTCCAAGAGCAGGGCGTCAAGGTTGCGATGATCACTGGTGATGCCACGCAGGTCGCTGAGGCCGTTGGCGAAGAACTGGGTATTGACGAGGTCTTTGCCGAAGTCCTGCCGCAGGACAAGGACTCCAAGGTCACCGAATTACAAGAGCGCGGCCTGGCAGTGGCCATGGTTGGCGATGGCGTCAACGACGCCCCAGCCTTGGCCCGCGCGGAAGTCGGCATCGCCATTGGCGCCGGTACCGATGTCGCCATGGAATCCGCCGAGGTGGTGCTCGCCAGCGATGACCCACGGTCGGTGCTTTCGATGATCACCTTGTCGCGCGCTAGCTACCGCAAGATGATCCAAAACCTTATTTGGGCATCTGGCTACAACATCATTGCCGTGCCCTTGGCTGCAGGCGTACTCGCACCCATCGGTGTCGTGCTCTCCCCGGCGGCCGGTGCAGTATTGATGTCGCTATCGACCATCGTGGTGGCATTCAACGCGCAGTTGCTGCGCCGGATTGAATTGGACCCAGCACGTTTGGTACCCACCAGCCACTAGGCGGATCAGTCCAGGCTCGGATAACCGGGATGGGACTCCGGCTATTTGGGGATTATTTTAGAATTGAAGTCCAGTTGCTAAAATAATCCTCATGACCGAGCGGGACGACTTTTGGCTGGAAGAGGATGAACTAGCAGCATTCATGTCCCTGATGAGCGTGAATGTCCGGCTCACCAATATTCTGGACGCGCAGCTGCGCGATGATGCCAAGCTAAGCTTCTTTGAATATACGGTGCTCTCACGGCTATCAGAGGCTGAGAACCATGAGATGCGCATGCGAGACCTAGCCATCACCGCAAACGGCTCCCTGTCCCGTCTGAGCCAGGTTGTTACCCGTTTGGAGCGCCAGGGCTGGGTCGTGCGGCGTCCTTGCCCCAATGATGGGCGGACGACGATGGCGCACCTTACCGATAGCGGCTGGGACAAGGTAGTAGAAACCGCCCCGGGCCACGCCAAGCAGGCCCGCCGATCCGTTATCGATAACCTGACCCGCGCACAGATCCATCAAATGACCCAAATTAATGAGCGCATCATCAAAGCCATCGAAGCCGACGAGCGCTATGGCGGCCGCTATTAATTATTTTTTGGGATAGCCGCGGCGGCCGGAGACGGTCTTATCAAAGGGAATCCAAAACCGCAGGGCTGCTTCCTGGTTTTTGGAGATACCAATGCGCGGGCCGCGCACCCATTCCGGTGCAGACTCGCGCTCAGAAAGCTGCACTGGCAGGTGGTTATCCTCCAGCGTTGCTCCCAGAGCTTTTCCGAGGTTCCCGGGGCCGCGGGCTAGGTTATGAAAATCGCTGGTGCCGCGGCGTGCAAAGGCGGTATCGATCCCGGATAGCACCTCACCGCCGCGCAGTAGACACCCTTGGCCTACGCCTTCGGGGGCGCAGACGATATTGACATTGCGGTGGATGCCGTAAGAGGCATACACGTACATCCGGCCGGGTGGGCCGAACATGGCGGCATTGCGCGGGGTTTTCCCACGAAAGGTATGGGCGGCGGCATCATCCGTGCCCAAATAGGCCTCGACTTCCGTGAGGCGAATGCGCACCCCAGCGTGCGTGATGACGCAGCCAAGGAGTTGTGGGGCTACGACATCAGCTGTGTGGGAAAAGTCAATCATTAACGGGAGTAGTAGCGCTTTCCGTCTACCGGGGTGCGCAGCAACTCATCGAGGCTGACCGGCTCCAAGCCCTTGGCGCGCAGGCCATCGATAATGCACTCGGCCGCATTGACGGTGGTCGGATGAATATCGTGCATCAAGACGATGGAGCCTGGGTTAGCATCCTGCACGGCGGCATTGCAGACGTGCTGCGAGTCGCGGATCTTCCAATCCAAGGTATCCACGTTCCATAGGGCCTGCGACAAGCCCTTATCCCTGGCTACTTGGTCAACCGTCTCATTGGTGGCACCGTAGGGCGGGCGCAGCCACTTTGGATTCTGCCCGGTGGCATTGCGGATCGCCGCATTGCCGGCGTCGATTTCTTGGGCAATATCGCCGTAAGCTAACTGGTTGAGCTGGCGATGGGTCTTGGTGTGATTGCCAATGGTGTGACCTTCTGCCTGCATGCGCTGGAGCGCTTGGGGGTACTGGTAGGCGTGATCCGCTAGCACCATGAAGCTGGCGTGAGCGTTTTTAGCCTTGAAGGTATCCAAGAGCTGGTTCGTATAAGGGCTTGGGCCATCGTCAAAGGTAAGGGCCACGCAATTCGGGCAATCTACGCCGTTACCCTGTGGCTGCGGGGCTGGTTGCGGTGCGGCCCCAGGCTGGGGATCCGGTGCGGGTGCAGCCTCGTTCTGCGGCTCGTCTTGCGGCGCTACCGAGGAAACAAGATCCTGTGCCTGCGCGCGGGTGCTGTCGATGCGGCTTTGAATATCGGTCTGAATCTCAGAAACCGCGGATTGGATATTGGGTTCTGAGGAGCCGGCTACTTTCGGGGTGCCTTCGAGGAATTGCGCATTGGCGCAGGCGGGAAGGGCAGCGGTGGCGAGTACGGTGAGCGCGGAGGTAAGAAGTCGACGCATACTTTTCCTAGGAACGAGGACAGATGGGCACGATTAGCCAGCCTACTCCACTGCGAAGGGAATTATGGATTAAACGCGTGTGATAAATGTGATAGAAGTAAATCACTGTGCCGCGGTGTCTTCGGCATTTTTGGAATGAGCGGCTGCAGTAGTAGAGTACAAGCCACTGGGGCATTAGCTCAATTGGTAGAGCATCTGCTTTGCAAGCAGAAGGTCAGGAGTTCGATTCTCCTATGCTCCACAGGAAAAGTCCGGATTCTGGTTAAAGAATCCGGACTTTAGTCATGCATAGGGTTATAAAAAGCGCTTGACCATGATGTAATGCTCGGCGTACACACCCACATGCTCGAATCCCAAGCGTTCATAAAGCTTCTGCGCACGCGGATTATCGGGGTGGACGGCCAGGGAAATACCGGGCGCTTTGAGGGTCTGGGCGAGGGAAATGGCGGCATCGATAAGCGCGGTGGCAATGCCCTGGCCCGCAAAGCGGCTTTCTACCGCGATGGCAAATTCTGGGATGGACGGTTCCACGAACCCGTAACCGTGATTGTCCTCGGTACCCCAACTGAGCCACACCCCGCCGGCGGGCACGAGGTCCTCCCAAGCGATGAAACCTCCCTGGTTGGGCTCCCAATTTTCCACGTAAAAGGAAAAATCATCGGCAAAACCGGAAGAAAGCTCGCCTCGTTCATCACCGAAGGTATCGGTCAGGAAGTTGAGGCGAGCTATATAAGTGCGATCGGATTCTTGTGTCGCGCGAATTTCCATAATCCCCAGGATATATGAAGAATCCGCCGGGCTAGTTAAGCCAAGTGATAGTTATGCACGTCCGCGCCGTTGAACTCGCGCATTTCACCGGATTCGTCAACGGAGCGGAAGGTAGCGCCGTTATCGATGGCAAAGCGGAGGTTATCCACGCGCGGGGAGGGATCATCGGTTACTGGGCCTGCGGGGAAATAGTACGTTGAACCGTCTTTGAGCTTGACGGTGAGAGACTCAAAGTTCATTGTTTATCTCCTTGTAGAAAGCCTTAATGGGTGAATTCAAGCAGGAGATTTTTGATTAGGCAAAGCAATGAGATCTAGGCAACGCCTACTGCACCCCCGCCGCGGGGGTGCGAAAGGAACTACTGCTCGTCAGATTGCAGGCGGTGCTTGCCTTCACTCTGGTGATCATCGGTGATGCGGGTGGTATCCGCTTCCTCCGCGGCGGCCTCTTCTTCCTCGCGGTGCTTAGCCAGCTGCTCATCGATGGACCCCAAGAGCTCCTCATCGCGCACAGCGCCCTCTTCGGCGAGGTCCGAATCGGCTTCGTGCTTAGCTTCGCTGGTGGAGGTGTAGACCAAGGTGGAATCTGGGGCGGTGTTTTGGGTGCCACCGCGGTAGTCATCCACGCGCGGTGGGGTCTGGGAAGGCTTGTCATTGGAGCGCAGCCAAGCGTAAATTGCACCGGTTGCCGCGGCGAGCAGGGCAACGATTCCGGCAACGGTCCAGAACTTGGAAGACTTCTTGTCCTTCTTGGTCTGCTTCTTTGCAGCCTTGGTGGCCTTCTTCTTGGTTTGCTTGCGGGCCTTCTTTGCCTTCTTGGTGGCTTCCTTCTTGGCCTCATCGAAACGCTCGACGGCGTCCTCGCGGTAGTTATTGAATTCCTCTAGGGCGCGCTCTAGGCGGGAGTGCGCGGCCTGGGTTACGGCGCCTGCCTGCTTGCGGGCCTCATCGAAGGCGCTATTGTCTTCCTTTTGCATCTGCTGGGCAGCCTCTTCGAGCGCGGTATACGTTTCGCGGGACTTTTCTTGCCGGTAATCGCGCAATTGCTTCCACAGGTTGGAACCGGTCTTCAACGCCATATTCACTGCGGTGGGGTTCATGAGTGCAGGTGCTCCTTAGATGAGATTTATCTGTCCTTTCCCATCCAGCATAGTGGCCAGCCTGGCACCCCACCACTGTTTTGGCGGGTGATTCAGGGGGGTGGAATCACCCATAAAATAGACCGCTTGGTTCAGATTGGTGGATTAATATTCACGTCGATTTTGGCCAACCGCGCTGTTTATGGGCCTGCAAAGGTAATACCATTAGCGGCGTGCTACCCCGCAAACTGAACAGCTTGGTACGTTTTCCTCCAGACAGCAATTGAGATCGGGAAAAGGAGGTGACTATGAGCCCGCGATTTTCGGCGTCAGCACCGTTGGATTCCATGAGTGAAGAAGAGTTAATGGTGCCGGAGCGTTTGGCGCTATCTTTCGAGGTAATTCCGCCGCGCCATGATGCCGATGAAGCCAAAATCGACCGTTTGCTGGAAACCTTGGAAAGCTACCACCCGGATTATATTGCGGTGACAAGTTCCAAACGGTCCGGTTGGCTCGAAGGGACGACGGCCTTTATCGAGCGGATTTCGCGCACCACCTCGATGCGTCCGCTTGCGCACCTGGCCTGCACGGCTGGTTCGCGCACGGAACTTATCGGCTGGACCAACCGCTTGGTCGATGCCGGTGTCCGCGGCCTGCTGGCCCTGCGCGGGGACCTGCCAGAGGAAGGTTTGCCGGAGCACTATCCGCAGCATGCCGATGAATTGATAAGCCTCATCCGGCAACTAGAAAGGCAGCAAGCCGCGCGGTTCGCCGCTGGCCGCCTGGCCGTCGGAGTCGCGTGCTATCCCAGCGGGCACGTTGAATCTAAAAACGAAGATGAAGATTTTGACGTCTTGCTCAAAAAGCAACGCCTCGGCGCGGACTTCGCCATTACCCAACTATTCTTCGACGCCCAGGATTACCTGCGCTTTACCAAAAAGGCCCAACTGGCCGGGGTGCATATTCCCCTTATTCCGGGAATCATGCCCATGACCAGCCTGCGCCGGGTGGAGCGAATGGGTGAGCTGTCCGGGCTCGCCGTGCCTGAAAGGGTGCGGTCGGCGCTCGCGGCAGCGACAACCCCAGAAGAAGAATACGAAACCGGCATGGAACTGACCGCCGAACTAGCCCGCGACATCGTGGCTGGTGGGGCGAGCGGGCTCCATTTATATACCCACAACAATCCCGACAATACTCACGACCTACTAACCCGAATCGGAGTAGACAATGACCAACGCTAATTTCCCCAAGGCGACAATTGAGGGCTATCCCCGCATTGGCGCCAACCGCGAGTTGAAGCGCGCGCTCGAGTCCTACTGGGCCGGCCGCATCGATGCGGAGACCTTCGAGTCCGCCGCACACTCGCTGCGCCTGGATACCTACAACCGCCTGCGCGACCTCGGCTTGACCGAGGATTACGCCATCCCGGCAGACGTCGCTTACTACGACCAGGTCCTCGAAACCGCGTTGACCGTCGGTGCCGTTGCCGGTGAAACCCTCGATGATGAGTTCACCCTGGCACGCGGTAATAAGGACACCGCGCCGCTGGAGATGACCAAGTGGTTCGACACCAACTACCACTACATCGTCCCGGAAATTGCCGATGACCACGCTTTTAAGGCGCACCCACAGCGCATTATCAAGCTGGTAGAAGAAGCCCGCGAAGCAGGCCACACCGTACGCCCGTACCTCGTTGGCCCGGTCACCCTGCTGGCCCTGTCCAAGCAGGCCGAGGGTGCCGCCAAGGCCCCGCTCGAACGCCTAGACGATGCCGTTGCCGCCTACCAGGAGGTACTGGCGGAGCTGCACAAGGCTGGCGTGGAGTGGATCCAGTTGGCAGAACCCGCCCTCGTTGCAGATCTGATCAACGCCAGCGATGAGGAATTGGCCGCATATACCAAGCAGGCTTACTCCGCCATCTTGGGTGCAGAAGAGCGCCCACAGGTCTACCTGACCACCCCGTACGGCTCTGCCCGCAAGGGCCTCGATATCATCGCAGAGCTCAAGCCAGAGGCCGTCCAGGTTGACCTTTCCGTCGGCACCTTGGCCTTGGATGAGGGCTACCTCGAGCGCGTCAAGAACCTGAACACCCACGTTGTTGCCGGCCTTGTCGATGGCCGCAATGTCTGGGCCGCCAACCTGCGCGACCTGCGTTCCAAGTACGAGGACCTGGCAGGCAGCATCGATGAGCTGTCCGTATCCACCTCCGTGTCCTTGCAGCACGTGCCGCACTCTGTCGAGGCAGAATCCAAGCTGCCTGCCGATGTCGCTCCGTGGTTCTCCTTCGCTAATGAGAAGGTCAAGGAAGTCGTCGCCCTGGTACAGGGCCCAGAGGCAGCCGAAGAGGCCTACAGCGTCAGCGACCGCGCCGTTCGCACCCGCGCCGAGTCCGAGCGCATCAACAACGCCGCCGTGCAAGAGCGCATCTCTCAGCTGCCGGAAGGCGAGGTCAAGCGCGAGCCGGCCTTCAACGAGCGCAAGGAAGCACAGAAGGAGCTCGGCCTGTCTGAGCTGCCGACCACCACCATCGGTTCCTTCCCGCAGACCAAGGAAATCCGCCAGGCGCGTGCCGCGCACCGCAAGGGCGAGCTTTCTGATGCCGACTACAACTCCGCCCTCAAGGACGAGGTCAAGTCCGTCATCGAACTGCAGGAGCGCCTCGGCCTGGACGTCCTGGTGCACGGCGAGCCAGAGCGCAATGACATGGTGCAGTACTTCGCGGAGCTGCTCGATGGCTTCGTCACCACCGAAAACGGCTGGGTACAGTCCTACGGTTCCCGCTGCACCCGTCCGCCGATCGTGGTGGGTGACATCTCCCGCCCGGCTGCCATGACCACCGAGTGGTCGAAGTTTGCACAGTCGCTTTCGGAAAAGCACGTCAAGGGCATGCTGACCGGCCCGGTCACCATCCTGGCGTGGTCCTTCGTCCGCGATGACGTGCACCAGTCCGTATCCGCGGACCAGCTGGGCGTGGCCTTGGCAGACGAGGTTCGTGACCTGGAGGAAGCCGGCATCGACATCATCCAGATCGATGAGCCAGCCCTGCGCGAGCTGCTGCCGCTGCGCGAGCAGGACCGCAAGGCCTACCTGGACTGGGCAGTGCGCTCCTTCCGCCTGGTAGCCCTCGAGGCCAAGCCCACCACCCAGATCCACACCCACCTGTGCTACTCGGAGTTCGGCCAGATCATCGACGCTGTCGCCGGCCTGGACGCAGACGTCACCTCCATTGAGGCTGCGCGCTCCCGCATGGAGCTGCTGGAGGATATCGATGAGACCTTCCACTCTGAGATTGGACCTGGCATCTACGATATCCACTCCCCGCGCGTGCCTTCCGTGGAGGAAATGGCAGAGCTTATCCGCGCCGCGCTCAAGAACGTGCCGCTGGATCGCCTGTGGGTTAACCCGGACTGCGGCCTGAAGACCCGCGGTTACGAGGAGACCGAAACCTCCCTGCGCAACATGGTGGAAGCCCGCGATGTGGTGCGCAACGCCCTCTAAATAGAATCTGCGAAATTCTAAGTTCTTAAAGGAAACGCTATGCAGCCGGTCTGCATAGCGTTTTCGTGATCTAGTACCCACCCATGACGCTCTGGACGGATCCGGATTACCGTGGGCGCTATGAAGCACTCAGCATTTCGCAATAGCCAAGAATCCTTCCTGTCTGATTCCCTGGCCGGGTTCATCGCCCAGCATCCCGATGCCACCTGGCACGACGCGGGCTTCATCGGGCGCAGCACCCCGCTGCGCACGGCCGATGATAAACCGGCGGTCGCGGTCATCTCCGGTGGCGGATCCGGCCACGAGCCCATGCACGCCGGCTTCATTGGGCAAGGCATGCTCGCCGCTGCCTGCCCGGGCCTGCTGTTTACCTCCCCGAATGCCGTCCAGGTCAGCGAAGCCACGCAGTGGGCCGACCAGGGCAGGGGAGTGCTGCACATTGTGAAGAACTACACCGGCGATGTCATGAATTTCACCGTGGCCCGCAACGCGGCAGAGGCCGTAGATACGCGTTCCGTCTTGGTCGCCGATGATATTGCTACCGAAGGCACCGGCGAGGGCCCTGGCAGGCGCGGTACGGGTGCCACGATCCTGGTGGAAAAGGTGGCCGGTGCCGCGGCGTATCGCGGCGATGACTTGGATAAGGTCACCGAGCTTGCGAAACGGACCGCCGATCAATCCCGCAGCATGTCCGTGGCACTGGGATCCGGCTTTTTGCCCACCACTGGGCGCGAGACCTTTGATTTGGACGACGGGCACATGGAAGTCGGCGTGGGCATCCACGGCGAGCCCGGCACGCACACGGAAAAGGTCGATAATGCCCATGCCATCGTCGCCACCGTGCTGGAAAAGCTGGCGGCTGCCCTCGACATCAGCAGCGGCGACGAGGTGGTGTGCCTAGTCAACGGTTTGGGCGGCACCACGCCTTTGGAACTGAGCCTGGTATTCGGCGAGGCTTCCGCGCAGCTGGCGGAGAAGGGGATTACGGTAGTGCGCTCCATGGTGGGCAACTTCGTCACCGCGGTCAATATGCACGGCGTATCCATCACGCTGCTCAAGGCCGACGATGAGCTGCTTGAGCTTATCGATGCCCCAACCCAAGCCCCCGCCTGGCCCCATACCTTGGGCGGTGCCAAGCAGGTGGAATCGGCGCGGATTACCTTTGAAGATGAACTGCCTAAAGAGGGCGAAGAGAACCAGTGGTTGAGTGACTTCGTCGACCGCGTGCAATCCTCCATCGAGGAACTGACCGAGCTTGATCGCAAAGCCGGCGATGGGGACTTCGGCACCAATATGGAGGTGGCGCTGGAAAGTATTGAATTGCCGTTGCGCGGCGCGGATGATGAGATTTTCACCGGCCTGGCCAAGCGCTTCCTCGTTCTTGCGGGCGGAACCTCGGGCGCGGTCTTCGGCAGCTTCTTCAACGACATGGCTCGTGCGGAGACCTTAGCGGAAGGTTTGGGCAGCGCGGCGGAGTTTATTCAGGAACTTGGCGGCGCGCAGCGCGGGGATTGCACCATGCTCGATGCACTCATTCCGGCCGCTGAAAAGGCGCAAGAAATCGGTGCAGAGCGCCCAGACGAGCAAACGCTCCAGGCCCTGTACGAGGCCGCTCGCGAGGGCGTGGAAGAAACCGGAAAGATCGCCGCCAAGAAGGGGCGCGCGTCCTACCTGGGCGATCGCAGCAAGGGAGTCATCGATCCCGGTGCCCTCGTGGTTAGCTGGCTATTTGGGGGAAAAGCTCTGTCAGCTGACTAGGGGGAGAACCATAGCGCGATCGCTGAGAGCGTTATGTCTTGCACAGCGGAGAGGAAGTAAATTCTTTACAATGGCTGGCATGACTCAGAAGACCGCAACTGCAACGATGCATACCAACTACGGCGATATTGTTATCGATCTCTTCGGTAACCATGCACCGGTAACCGTTGAAAACTTCATCGGTTTGGCCAAGGGCGAAAAGGACTACTCCACCCAGAACGCAAAGGGCGAGCAGTCCGGCCCGTTCTATGATGGCGCCATCTTCCACCGCATCATCGATAACTTCATGATCCAGGGCGGCGACCCCACCGGCACCGGCCGCGGTGGCCCGGGCTACCAGTTCCAGGACGAGTTCCACCCAGAGCTGCAGTTCGACCGCCCATTCCTGCTGGCCATGGCAAATGCTGGCCCAGGCACCAACGGTTCCCAGTTCTTCATCACCGTGGCGCCGACCCCGCACCTGAACAACCACCACACCATCTTCGGTGAGGTTACGGACCCAGCTTCCCAGGAAGTCGTTTCCAAGATTGGCAAGGTCGACACCGACCGCATGGACCGTCCGCATGAGGACGTTGTCATCGAGTCCATCGATATCGCCTAAGCGTTTTCTCGCACCGCGCCCGGCACCACACTCCTTCCTGTGGTGCCGGGTTCGTTTAGTTTTATCCGAATGCCAACAAAGGGTCAGCTTCTACGCCATGGTGAAAAATTATTTGCGAACCGCCCCCGTTACCTCGACCATCGCCGCGATCTGCATCATCGCGTGGTCAATTACCGCGGTACAAGCTCGCACATTGGGCGAGACCTTCTTTCTCTCCACGCTGAGCCAAGACTGGGCCTTGTGGGGGCCGCAGTACGCCGATGCGCCGCTAACGGCGCTGTCCTCGGAATTCATGCACTTGGACGGCGGGCACCTCGCGGTCAATATGGTGATGCTCCTGCTCATCGGTAGGGAAGTAGAGCGCGCCTTAGATACCGGGCTATACATTGCCGCGTACCTAGTTTCTTGTTTGGGCGCTTCCGCCATGGTGCTGTGGTTCGATTTTGGCACGCCCACGGTAGGCGCCTCCGGGGCGATCTTTGCCCTGATGGGCATGCTGGTGGGCGTCTTCCGGCAACGCGGGATGGACTTGCGCGCGCCCATCGTCCTCGTATTGGTCAATGTGGGCTATACCTTCGTCGCAGAGGGAGTCTCCCTGTGGGGCCACCTGGGTGGGTTGTGCACCGGCATTGTCTTGAGCTTCTTCCTCTTTCATCGAAATAAATCCGTGCGCTGGGCGGGTGTCGCTCTCACCGGTGCGGTCATCATTGTGTTATTGGCCCTGCGAGCTGGGGTTTGGGGATAACTGTGGAATTTGTTCACCGGAATGGGTGTGCGAAAGAAATCCACAACAGTTATCCACATTGTGGATAACCACATTCTTGTAATTTACCGAACGCTTTTCCGGAGTTTTCCCTGATCACACAGGTTATAGCGGTATCGGCGGCCGAAAAGTCACCTGTGGAAGGCCGTGAAAACACTTATCCACAGGGTGGGGATAAGTCTGTGAAATAAATTTTCCACAGGTTTCTTCCACAGCCTGTGGATAACTTTGTACCCATCGTGTGGGCGAAAAGGTAGATTGGGGCCACTGACCTGCACAAGGAGGACTGTGGATAAACAACCGCACGCTGTGATCGTCGGCGCAGGGCCCAATGGGCTCACCGCCGCGGCCCGCCTCGCCACGGCCGGCTGGCGCGTGGATGTGTATGAGCGCGCCAGCCACCCGGGTGGGGCAGCGGCATCATCGACCGAGATCTTCCCGGGCACCATCGTCGATCTTGGCGCGGCCGGCCATCCCTTCGGTATCGCGAGCCCGGCCTTTCGCTCGCTCAATTTGGAATCGCACGGCCTGCGCTGGCGCCATGCGCGCTATCCCATGGCCCATCCACTGGAGGGCGCGCCAGCAGGCATTCTCCATAATTCTCTAGAGGAGACCGCCGCGGGGCTCGGCACCGATGCCAGGGCGTGGACTCGCCTGCACGGCCACGTGGTGCGCAATATCGATGCGCATCTCACTAATGCGCTGACCCCTCTGGTGCACTGGCCCGAGCATCCGGTGCGCTTGGCACAGTTTGGAGTGCCGGGCCTGCTCCCGGCGAGCGCGCTCGCGCGGGCGGCATTTACTTCCCCGCAGGCCCGCGCCTTATTCGCCGGTAGCGCGGTGCACGCCATTACCTCGCCTACCAGGGCTTTTACCTCCGCTTTCGGCCTGCTCTTTGACGCGCTCGGCATGACCCGCGGCTGGCCGGTGGTAGAAGGCGGCACGCAGGCGCTTGCCGATGCCCTCGTCTCCCTCCTCCGCTCCCACAACGCCCGCATCTACACCGGCGCCGACATCACGGATGTGCGCAGCCTGCCCCGCGCGGATGCCCTTATCCTCAATCTCACCCCGCGCCAGATCCTTAGGCTGGGCGGGCTCGACCTTCCTGCACGGACTCGACGAAACCTGCGGCGGTGGCGCTATGGCAGCGCGGTGTACAAGGTGGACTTTCACTTAAGCGAACCCGTGCCGTGGGCCGATCCCCGCGTGGGCCAAGCCGGCACCGTCCACGTGGGCGGCAGCGTGGAGGAGATTGGTGGGGCGGAAAGGGACATCGGCAAGCGCCGCATGCCCGTAAATCCCCTGGTCATGGTGTGTCAACAGTACGTGGCCGACCCGTCGCGCGGGCTGGTGCTGTGGACCTACGCGCACGTGCCGCACGGCTATGAGGAGCGTTATCCACGGGAGGTGACCGGCCTCATTGCGCGGCAGATCGAGCGCTTTGCACCAGGTTTTCGCGATACCATCCTGGCCACCCGCGCGACGAGCCCAGCTGACCTGGAACGCTGGAACCCCAACCTGGTGGGTGGCGATATCGCTGGTGGCGCGATGACCGGGCTGCAGACCGTGCTGCGCCCGCGCCTCTCCGCGCACCCGCACCGGCTCGCGCCGGGAATATTTATGGCTTCGGGGTCCACCGCGCCCGGGGCCGGCGTCCATGGCATGCCCGGCTGGTGGGCCGCTGGGGATGTGGCTACCCCTTAATAGGAGCCCGGCGTTCGCAGTAGAAGAAAACCGCACCGATCATCCACAGCGTTACCGCTGCAAGATATCCAGGGGTGGTCGTGGTCTGCGGATCGATACCATTGCCTGGGATAAGCCCAGTAACCAGTGGCTCCAGCACGAAACCGAGTACTGCAACGTAATCTAGCCAGCCCAACCTGTGGGAAAATGCCCCCGCCGCGCCGAAAAGTGGCCCGGCGATAAGGGCAAAGAGGAACCACGCGCCATTAGCTAAAAACGCCGTCTGCCAGTCGTAGATACCAAAGGCGGAAAGCAGCCCGTAGTGCACCGCCAACATGAGCAGGAGTATGCCGGCTCCTGCGAAAAAGGCCGTGGTCCACCGGTGGGAGCACGCCTTGCCCATGAGGTAAGCAAATAGCGCCCACACCATGCCAGAGCCCAGCACTGGGCCAAGGTAATTGCGTAAGGAAAGGCGCGCGGGTGCGGTGCCTTCGATCAGGGCGGGATCAGAAAACGCGATATGGACGACGGCATAGGCCACCGAGACGGCTAAGCCGGCCAAGAGAACGTACTGGGACCGGTGCCGCGGCGGTGCGGGTGAACGACTGGTCATGGTGTGCTCCTTGAGATGAGGATCCCGCCATGTCCGAGGCGAGTACTTGTGAAGGACATGAAACGGTTATAATTTCAATAATAATAATTGCATGCGCGATATCGCGGAAGAGCACTCTTAGTGGTCATTTAGACAGTAGATCGCACCCAATTTATCCCTGCGCTTTTGCAGGGTAGCTGCTTGATGACAAAACCGGAGGGCCCAGTTGAGCAGACTGATTATCAAGGCAATGAGCATGGATATGTCTCAAAATGCACATATAGGGCTAGTCATGAAGCAACAACCACAGTGCTAAGGGCTACGTAACTTAAAGGAGATACGTGGTCAGTTTTCATCTCTATTCTTCCGTAGGTCATTCATTGGTCGGGCGCATAAAGATATCCATCATCGAGAAGATGGGATCTGACGAGGCAAAGATCCGGTCTGTTATATCACGCGGCGACCAGCTATCAGGGAAATCCTTGAACTCATTTGTGACAGTTCCGAGGGCCAAATCGGGACTATTTTTAACAGCAGTGAGGATGGTGAAAACCTCGTCAGGGGTGGCGTGGAAAGAGTTTATGTCATTAGCGCCGGTGGCATCAGCAATGCTGGCCCAATCATTTACTTCCGCAATATCGCTTAAAATATTAGAAACAATAGTTTCTGGTTTTAAATCCATATTTACGTTCTCCTGACGTGACGCGGTGGTTGGCGTAGGTAGCGCGCTTGCTAGAGAGAAGCCGAGGGTAGAGGTGGCATCGGCAAGCGATACTTCCTAAAGATCAATGTAGTCCAGTGGCTGGTGCGGGTCTATGCCTAAACGAATTTGAGCATCACAGTCGATAGTCCTCGAAAATCTCACATAAAAAATTGAAAGTGACCCCATTGACAACGGCTTATGGTACCAATAGGTTATAACATAGTGCTGCGCTGGGATATCGGCGCGTTTATGGGACGGTGCCTGCCCACACAACAGAAAAGTGAACGAAATATGCAGACACAGACGAAGGGCCGCGTAGAAGGCCTGTACATCGACGAGAACGTCGAGCTGCGCGCTGGTGCGCTGAACTTTGGCGGGCGCATTGAAGACATCTCGCTTGGCGATGTCCCCGCAGCGCACGCGGCCTGGCAATCCGGTGACCCAAACGTTTTGCTGTGGGTCCCAGGTTTTGTGGACTTGCACAATCACGGCGGCAATGGCGGAAGCTTTCCCAATGGTGATTATGACCAGTGCCGCGCCGCCGCGCGCTTTCATCGCGCCCACGGCACCACCACCCTTATAGCCAGCATGGTTTCTGGAACGCAGGCGGAGCTGTGCGCGCGTGCGGAGTTGCTTGCCGCGCTGGCAGATGAGGGGGATATCGCTGGCATCCATATGGAAGGCCCGTTTATCGCCGCGGCCAAATGTGGCGCGCAGGATCCATCGCGCATCGTGCCAGGGAACCCAGACTTTTTCCGCGCGGTGATCGATGCCGCCCGCGGCCACCTGCGGTCCATTACCTTCGCCCCAGAAACCCAGGCCGCGGCGGAGCTCCTCGAGGTTTGCGCAGAGCACGATATTATCGCCAGCCTGGGCCATACCGAAGCTGATTACGAGACCACGTTGCGAGTCATGGCGCAGGCGAAAGACTTGGGCGTCACCGTGACCGGCACCCACCTTTTTAACGCCATGCCGCCCATCCACCACCGTGCACCCGGCACGGTGGCCGCGCTCCTTACCGGCTCGAAGGCGGGCGATGCGGGAGTAGAGCTCATTGCCGATGGCGTGCATCTTGCCGATGGCACCGTGGATATGGCCTATAACCGCCGCTCCTTTGCGGTCACCGATGCGATGGCCGCTGCCGGCATGGCCGATGGCTCCTATGAGCTGGGCTCCCTGCCCGTTACCGTGACCGATGGCGTGGCGCGGGTGGACAGTGGCGCCATCGCCGGTGGAACCTCCACCTTGGCGCAGCAATTTGCGCGTTTTGCCGCGCGCCACGGCGCAGAGGAGGCGGTTCGGTTTACCTCCACCACGGCCGCGGACGTACTGGGGGATAAGGACATAGGGCGTTTGGCTCCCGGCAAGCGCGCCAACCTCGTGGGCCTGAATGCGCAATTCGAGCCCATGCGCGTCATCGCTGATGGCATTGACATCACCGCCGCGACAGATACTGATTCACGTTAGGAAATACTGCATGGACATCCTCATTCGTTCCACACCAGCAGAGGTGGCTATTGCCGCCGCCGATATCTTCGTCCGCTATGCCAACGCCGGGGCCACCTTGGGCCTGGCCACGGGTTCTACTCCGGTAGCGATGTATCAAGAACTCACCGCCCGCTGCGAGCGCGGGGAGGTGAGTTTCGCTCGCAGCCGCGCCTTCCTCCTCGATGAATACGTGGGGCTGGATCGCTTCCATGAGCAGTCGTATTACTCCACCATCCGCCGCGTATTTACCAGTCACGTCGACTTCATCGATGAGTTAGTGCAGAGCCCCGAGGGCGATGCCGCGGACTCGGACCGCGCCGCAGCCGCCTATGACCAGGCCATTCGCCATGCTGGCGGCATCGATATCCAGCTGCTGGGCATTGGTGGCAATGGGCACATCGGCTTTAATGAGCCCTCCAGCTCCTTGCAATCGCGCACCAGGCTGGAAACGCTACACCCGCGGACGGTGCAGGATAATGCCCGCTTTTTCGAGAACACGGATAGCGTTCCTCGCTACGCGCTGACCCAGGGGCTCGGCACCATCAGCGAGGCCCGTCACCTATTGCTGCTGGCCACCGGGACCGAAAAATCCAGCGCGGTCCGCGACATGGTGGAGGGTCCGCTATCCGCGCACTGCCCGGCCTCAATCCTCCAGCTGCACCCGCGGGCCACGGTGATTCTCGATGAAGACGCGGCTTCCCAGTTGGAAGATTACGAGTACTACCGCTTTGTGGATGAGCACCGTCCGCACTGAAGCCCTCTTTTACCTCTTTACACCTTTGAAAGGACTCCTCTCGTGAAACTCAATATTATGGGGCCGCTGCAGCGGCTCGGAAAGGCGCTGATGGGCGCCGTGGCAGTACTGCCTGTCGCGGCGATCCTCGGCGGCGTTGGCTACTGGATAGCCAGCGTTGCCGGCCAGGATAACGTTGTCGCGCAGCTGCTGGTCAGCTCCGGCGGTGCCGTGCTGGATAATCTGGGCTGGATCTTCGCCGTTGCCATCGCCTTTGGCCTGGCCAAAGACTCCAATGGTGCCTCCGCACTGTCCGGTTTCCTGGCGTATGCCACCTTCATGAAGCTCTTGGGCCCCGACGCGGTGGCCGGCTATCGCGGCATCGAAGATCCCGAGGCTCTTACGGGCGACGAAGCCGTCGAATGGGCGGCTGAAGGTTGGAATGCAGTCGGTGACGGCAACGTTCTTTTCGGCATCCTTGCAGGCATCATGGCGGCGATGGTCTATAACCGCTTCCATGGCACTAAGCTGCCGGACTTCCTGGCCTTCTTCTCTGGCCGCCGCCTCGTCCCCATCCTCACTGCGCTTTTCGCCATCGTGGTTTCCGCCATCCTCTACTTCGTATGGCCCTTCATTTACCACGCGCTCTTCAACTTCGGTACCTCCATCCAGGGCCTCGGTGCTGCGGGTGCGGGCATCTACGGCGTGGCCAACCGCCTGCTCATTCCGACGGGTCTGCACCACGCACTGAACTCCGTGTTCTGGTTCGACGTTATTGGTATTAACGACATCGGTAACTTCCAATCCGGCCAATCCACTATCGACGCGGCCGCCGCGGCTACCTCCGCAGCGGAGTGCCCTGGTATTTGGGAAAACGGACAATGCACCGTGGACGGAGTGGTTGGACGCTACCAGGCCGGATTCTTCCCAATCATGATGTTCGGCCTGCCAGGTGCCGCCCTGGCCATGTACCTGCGCGCGGATAAGGGCCGTCGCAAGGTCATCGGCTCCCTCATGGCCGCCGGCGCCCTAGCCTCCTTCTTCACCGGCGTGACCGAGCCGCTGGAATTCTCCTTTATGTTCGTCGCCCCGCTGCTTTATGTGGTGCACGCGCTGCTGACGGGCCTGTCGGTCTTTATCGCCTCCGCGATGGAATGGACCGCGGGATTCGGCTTCTCCGCAGGTTTTGTGGATATGTTGTTGTCCTCGCAAAACCCGCTGGCCAATAAGTGGTACATGCTCCTAATTATGGGCGTTATCTTCTTCGCCCTGTATTTCGTTATATTCTACTACCTCATCGGCTGGTTTAACCTGAAGACCCCAGGCCGCGGCGATGACGAGGACGCCCTTGAAGACGACGATGCCGCGACGGGCGATGATAAGACCGCCGCTTCCGCCTCCCGCATCATCGAGGGTCTCGGCGGCAAGGACAATATCGATTCCCTGGATTACTGCACCACCCGCCTGCGCGTGGGCGTGAAGGATCGCGCGCTTGTCGATGACCCCACTATCAAGCGCGCCGGTATCTCCGGCGTCATCCACCCTTCCGAAAAGAACGTGCAGGTCATCGTGGGCCCCTCCGTGCAGTTCATGTTTGATGAGGTCAACCACCAACTGCGCACCGGCTCCGCCTCGGTAGCTACGAAGTCGGCGAAGCCCAGCGAAGAGGCTCGCCCGGCGGAGAAGATCGGCACCGATATTCAGCTCCACGCCCCGTTCGAGGGAACCGTCGTGCCGCTTTCTGAGGTCCCCGATGAGTCCTTTGCTCAGGGCATGGTGGGCGAAGGCTTTGCCGTTATTCCTACCGTGATCGATGCCTTCGATGTCTGTGCCCCAGTAGATGGCACCATCACCATGGTCTTCAAGACCGGCCATGCCTTCGGCATGCGGACTGAAGAGGGTCTTGACCTGCTCATTCACATCGGCATCGATACCGTGGAATTGAAGGGCGAGGGCTTTACCAAGCTCGTGGACAAGGGCGATGTCGTCCGCGCCGGCACCCCCATCATTGCGGTGGAGTCTGAGAAGCTGCGCGAACGCGGCATCAACCTCATCACCCCGGTGGTCTGCCCCACGGTAAAGCAGATCGCTGGAGTAGATATCGAACACGAGGGCCGCGCTGACCAGAGTGTCTCTGTTGCCCGTGTGCGCCCGGCTGAACACTAAGGCCTAAGCACGGAAACCCTCGCGGTCACCTTGCGGTGGCGGCGAGGGTTTCTTTTTGGCGGCGGTCTAGCGCCAGCCCATGGTCATGAGCAAACCAATGAGGGCGAGGCCGAAACCAATCCCGTAGTTCCAACCGCCGAGCTCCGCCATGAAGGGGATGGATTCACCGGCGAGATAATTGACCACGAGCCACAGCAGGCCAATGACCATCAGGCCAAGCATGATGGCCACGTACCACTTCGGGGTGCCTTCAGAGTTGATTTTGACCGGGGTGCGATTCGCCCCGGCAGAGCTCGATACCTGGGTGGCAGAGCTCTGGGTGATCTTTGACTTTGGCATAAGAGACCTTCTCTAGACTTCAGTTCTTATCTCAGTGCTTACTGATGAATTACGATACCAGCAGCGGTGGTTACGGCAGTAGCGCCGAGGCTTCGAATTTCCAGATGCGAACCTCCACGTCCTGATCCTTGCGGATGGTATCGCCAGGATTGATGGATGCCCAACCGATCTTATTGCTATCGACCAAGGCGCCGGTAGGAATTGGCTCGCCCACGCGCAGCTGGCCATCCCAGCCCGCCTGGCGCAGGGCATTTTCGGCTTGTCCTTGATTCTTGTGCATGACCTCAGGTGCCTTCATGAGCATCCCATTGGATACCTCAATGGTGACAGTCTGGCCCTTTTCCAGCTGTGCGCCCTGGTTGGACACGTTCAGCACGGTGCCTTCCGGCTCTAAGGAATCGACTTCGCGGACATTGACATCAAAGTCACTGGCTTCGAGGCGGCTGCGCGCATCCTCCTCGTTCAAACCGGAAACATCAGGAACGCGCTTCTTTTCGATGCCCTTAGATACCGTCACCCGGACCTTCGAGCCCTTGGACAATTGGGTACCACCCGCGGGGTTCTGCTGGATTACCTCGCCGGCGGGGGCCTCATCATTGCGCTCGGAAATATCGGAGTTCAGCTCTAGGCCTGCCTCTTCCAAGACCTGCGCGGCCTGATCCAAGTTCATGCCGGTGATATCCGGGACATCGATGATTTCCTTGCCGGAAGAAACGGTCAAGGTAACCGAGGCATTCTTCTGCAATTCCGAACCCGGGGCCGGATTGATGCGAATCGCCTTATTGCGATCGATATCCGGGTTAGCCTCTTCGTTAACGGTGACGAGAAGCCCCAAGTCCTCGAGATCTTTGACCACTTCATTGCGCGGGCGGTTTTCTACCTCCGGCACGATGACGCTATTGTGCTCCGCTACCTCGGTTTGGTCACGGCCACTCCTATCCTTTTCATCGTCGCTACTCCAGAAATCCCAGGCAAAATAGCCCAAGATGGCGACCAACAGCGCGACGAGGAGCAGCGCGAGCCATTTCATCCAACCGCCGCCTTCATCCTCTTCGGGTGCTCCGGTAGGACGCGTCGATTCGATCGGTGCCCGGTGGGATGTAGCAGTAGCGGTGGCCGACGCGGGCATCGCCGTCGTGGCATCGTCCTCGTTGACGTGCATGCGGGCGGCCTCGGTGACCTGGCCCGTGCGCAGGCGGTCCAAATCGCCGGCCATCTCCCAGGCGGACTGGTAGCGGTCCGCGGGGTGCTTGGCCATCGCGGTCAGTACCACCGCATCGATATTGACCCGCTGGGTGGGGGTCAACGAGGGATCATCGATAAGCTCCGAAGGCGGGGTCGGTTCTTCCTGCACATGCTGGTAAGCCACGGCAAAGGGGGTTTCGCCTTCGAATGGGGTGCGGCCGGTGAGTACCTCGTACATGACGCAGCCCAGCGCATAGACATCGGAACGCGCATCGGCGTTCTTGCCGCGCGCCTGCTCCGGGGAAAGGTACTGGGCGGTACCGATAACGGCAGAAGTTTGGGTCATCGCCGAGGTCGAATCATCCAATGCACGGGCGATGCCAAAGTCCATCACCTTCACCTGGCCGGTATTGGTGAGCATGATATTCGCCGGCTTGATATCGCGGTGAATGATTCCCGCCTCATGGGATGCCTGCAAGGCCTCCGCGACCGGCTTGAGGATCTCCGCCGCCTCTTGGGCAGGCAGCGGGCCATCTTCGCGAATAATATCGCGCAGCGTGGCCCCGTTGACCTTCTCCATCACGATATACGGGATGGTCATGCCGTCCATCTCGGTCTCGCCGGTGTCATAGACCGCGACGATATTGGGATGGTTTAATTTGCCCGAGTTCTGCGCCTCGCGGTAGAAGCGCTCGCGGAAGTTGATATCGCGAGCCATCTCCGTGCGCAGCATTTTTACCGCTACTTGCCGGCCTAAAGTGGTGTCTTCTGCGGCAAATACCTCGGACATGCCGCCGGAGCCGATGATCTCACCGAGCCGGTACCGGTCATTGACCATGGCTTAGTCACCATCCTGTCTTAATAGGTCAGATAAATCCCCAGGGAGTTCATCGGGCTGTGAGTTTACTGTGTTTTTCTGCTCAGGTGTATTTTCGACGTGCGTCTCCTGCGGCTGGCGCTGCTGGGGCTGACGTTGCTGCGTCGGGGTATTCGGGGCCTGCTGGTTTCGCGTCGGGGCCTGCTGGTTCGGGGTCTGCGGCTGCCGGTGATTATCGCGCGGCGCCTGGTTGCCCTCCCGATCCGTAGGCTCCGTCTCCGTCACCGTCACTTCCTGCGGCGTTTCATTAGTATCTTCTTCCTCCAGGGTTTCTACCTGCGTGGTCGTGGGATCCCGGTATTCGGTAACCACGGACGTTTCTTGGGTAGACGAAGGCTCGCTATCGCCGCCCTCGCTATTCATGAGGTTCATGATGGCGTAGCCGGCCGCGGCAAGCAGGGCGATGGCCGCGACGATACCCAGGCCTTTAAGGAAAGACTTCCCGCCCTTCGAATCATTGGCCGGGGCTGGTGCTGCCTTGCGCTGTGGTGCCGCCGTCCCCGTGGCCGTCCCCGCCGCCGGATGAATGGTGGTGGGCTGGGCGACATCGGCAAGCATCTCAGTCGATGCCGAGGGCGAGGGCTCCGGGGCCTGCTGGTGGGGCGGAATGGACTTGGGCTGCGGTGGGCGCTTGCCCAGGCGTACATCGGATACCGCGACCGTAAATTCATTGCCATCGGCATAGCGGGTATTGGGATCCTTGCGCAGCGCGATACGAATGAGCTCGCGCGCCGGGGCGCTAATCGTGGTCGACAGCGGTTCAGGCTCTTGATTAATGTGGGCAAGAGCAATGGACACGGAGGAATCGCCCGAAAAGGGGCGCTTGCCGCCGAGCATCTCGTAACCCACGACGCCGAGCGAATAGATATCCGAGGCAGGGGTGACCTCCTTGCCCTGCGCTTGCTCAGGCGAAACGTACTGGGCGGTACCTACCACCATGCCGGTGCGCGTGAGCGGTACCGAGGCAGCCGCCTTGGCGATGCCAAAGTCCGTAATCTTTACCTGCCCATTTTGGGTAATCATCAGGTTGCCGGGCTTAATATCGCGGTGCACCAAGCCCATCCGGTGGATTATGGATAGGCCGTGGCCCGCCTGCTCAAGCACGTCGAGCGCGAGTTCTTCTTGCAAGGTGTTCTCGCGCGCGAGCAGGTCCGCGAGGGATTCGCCCCGCACGTATTCCAAGGCCATGAAGCAGAATTTGCGGCCATTATCTTCCAGCTCGCGGTAGTCATACGTGGTCACCACGTTATCGGACTGGATAGATTCGGCGGATTCCGCTTCATTGCGGAAGCGAGAGAGGAATTCCTGGTTATCAGAAAACTCCGGCCGCAAAACCTTGATGGCTACTTCGCGGTCATTGCGAGTGTCATCGGCAAGCCACACCGTTGACATGCCACCGTGGCCAATGATCCACTGCAGCTCGTAGTCGCTGCCGATGAGTTCCTGGAGATGGTCCTTATTCTCGGTATTCTTCATTACTGCTCCCCCTGGTATGCGCTCAAGATGGCACGACCAATTGGGCCAGAGACTCTGCCGCCCGTTGCGGATTCGCCCAGGTTACCGCCGTTCTTGACGACGACCCCGACGGCAATATCGCGGTCCGGGTCAAAGGCCACGTACCACACGTGCGGAGCCAAGCCTTCGCCGTGCTCGGCGGTACCGGTCTTGGATGCAAAGCCATTGCCGTCGTAGCCCCACGAAGAACGCTCGGAGGCAAACATCAAGTCCTTAATGGTCGATGCGGTCTCTTCCGTCACGGCCTCGCCGCCCTTCTTGGGCTTGGTGGTGCGGATCTCCTTCATCTGGGCATCGGTAATGCGATTGACCAGGTAAGGCTCCATGCGCGTGCCCTTATTGGCCACGGTGCCGGCCATGACTGCCGCCTGCAACGCGCTCATGGTGACATCGCGCTGGCCGATGGCCGATTGCGCCGTCGCCGCACCATCCGGCAGGTCACCCAAGGTACCCGCGGAGGAAGAGACGCCCAGATCGTATTTCTTGCCGATTCCGAAACCCTCCGCGTACTTGCGCAGCTCATCCGCGCCAATCTGCTCAGACATCTGCACAAATGCGGTATTGCACGACAGCGCAAAGGCGGTCTGCAGGGTCACTGAATCCTGGCCGTTGCATTTCTCATTGCCGTAGTTGGTCAGCTCCGTGACGGCATCCGGCAGGGTAATCACGTTGGCACCGGTCAGGCTTGACGAGGGATTGAATCCATTATTCAACCCGGCCGCAGTCGTAATGATCTTGAAAATAGATCCCGGTGGCAAGGTATCCGCCGCTGCATGGTTGACCAGTGGCTGGCCCGCTTGCTCCTGCAAACCCGTCCACGCCTCATCGGCGGACTCGCCGACCAGTGAATTTGGGTTAAAGCCCGGGTTGGAGGCCATGGCCAGAATCTTGCCCGTCGATGGTTGGATGGCAACCGCCGAACCTTCGTATCCCGGACCCGCCAACTGGTCATACGCGGCCTGCTGCAATGCTGGGTCGATGGTGACCTCTACATTAGCGCCCTGGGTGGGCTTATTCGCGATGGTATCCAGCCAGTGCTGCTTGAACAGGGAATCATCCGTGCCATTGAGAATGTCATTTTGCGAAGATTCCAATTCCGAAGCGCCGAATTGGCTGGACAAGTATCCGGTGATATTGCCAAAAGCAGGCGAATCGATGGGATAAGACCGGGAGTAGGTCTCATCCGGGTTTTCCGTAGATTGCGCCAGCACCGTATTGCCGGAATAGATCTGGCCGCGCGGGGTGGTCTGCAACTCAATAAACCCGCGCGAGTTCTTAGCGTTATGCGCGTATTTATCGTCCGAAAATGCCTGAATCACCGTCAGGTTCACCAACAGGATTGCGGTCAAGACGATGGCAAAAAGGGACACTAGGCGGATGGATTTGTTCATCGGTAAGCCTCCTGAACCGACGGGAACATGGAGGTGTCACTCGGAGCATTGCTCGAGTTCTCCTGCATGGGTCGGCGTGCTGCGTTAGAGATCCGCAGCAAAATCGCCAACAGTACATAGTTAGCCATGAGAGAGGAACCACCGGCGGACATGAAAGGAGTGGTTAAGCCGGTCATCGGCAGCAGGGCGGAAATGCCACCGGTGACGACGAAGACCTGTACCGCCAAAGTAAGAGAAAGGCCTGAAGCGACCAGTTTGCCGTAGGTATCGCGGGTACGCAACGCGGTATTGAATCCGCGGGTCACCAACATGCCAAAGAGGACCAAAACGGCAGCTAGGCCGATCAGGCCCAATTCCTCACCGATGGCGGCGAGGATGAAGTCAGAGTGTGCCACCGGCACCAATTCGGGGTGTCCTTGGCCCAAGCCGCTGCCGGAAATACCGCCAGAGGACATACCAAAAAGGGACTGGGCCAATTGGTAGCCGGTGTTGTCGTAGTTAGCCAGCGGGTCCATGAAGTTGGAAAAACGCTGCTGGATCTTTTCGGATACCTGGTAAATGCCAAAGCCACCGATACCAACGAGGACGAGGCCAATAAATAGCCAACTAACCCGGCCGGTAGCCATAAATAGCATGCCCAGCACCGTGCTAAAGAGCAGCAATGCCGGACCGAAGTCATTGGAAATGCCCATGATGATAATGGCGATGGCCCACACGATGAGAATGGGGGCGAGGTCGCGCAAGCGGGGCAGGGAAATTCCCAAGAAACGATAGCCAGCCACGGTAAAAAGGGATCGCTTCTGCGTTAGCAGCATGGCAAAGAATAAGATCAGCATGATCTTGGAGAACTCACCCGGCTGGATGGAAAATGGCCCGAAGTTCAGCCAAATGCGCGCCTCAACGCCATCAGGTTGTGGCCACACCAATGGCAGCGCCAACAGTACGAGGCCGGCTGCGCCTAAGATATAGGAGTAGCGGGTGAGTGAGCGGTGGTCCTTGACAACCGCCAGGACCAGTACAAAGAGCACCAAGCCAACGACGGTCCACATGACTTGGCGGACCGCGAGACCCCGATCATTGACCAAATCCAAGCGGGCCAAAACGATAAGCCCAATGCCATTAAGGATGGCCACGATAGGCAACATGATCTGGTCCGCGTAGGGCGCCAAGAAGCACATTGCCAAGTGGGCAATGGTAAAGACACCAATGAATCCACCGATGAGGTAGATCAGGTCCGTCGTAAGCGCATTATCTTGCGACAGCTCCAAACTGACCAAGGTAATGGCAAAGACAGCCGCGGCGAGAATAAGGAGGCCGAGTTCGATTCTTCGGCTAAAAAACTTCTGCATCAGCTACACCTCCCTACAAGTGACCCCAGGTTTGTTTTCCTTGGTGTCTTTATTGTCTTTTTGGCTCGGTGCAGTGATACATGGCTTGAGTGCCTTTTCACCCAGGTCATTAATCTGATCCTGAACCTTGCTCAGATCACCGGCGGAAATGTGGTTGACCGCGCCGCGCTCAGACTCGGGCAGGTCAGAGACCTTCAGCGGGGTGAAGTCTCCCTTGCACTTCTGTGCAGAAAACAGCAAGGAGTTCTTGTCATTGATGCACACGTATTGGTGGGTGGAGCTTAAATCCTTGCCAAATACGGAATAATCCGCGCCCTTCAGGATGGTGATTTCCTGGGCATCGTTGGTCTCGGCGTAGTAGTTATTGGACAAGAAGTTCTTTACCCACAGCCCTGCGCCGATAACGAGCGCCAAGATGATGATGAGCGCGATGAGGACCTTCCACCCGACTTTTCGTCGAGAAGGCTCGTCCTCTGCCTCTTCTTCATCGGAGTCCTTAGCCGCGTTGTCCTCATCGGCCATGACGGCCGGCGGAATTACCTGGGGTTTACGGGTGAGTTTGGCGGCGCGTGATGCAGAAGAATCCGGGTGAGTGGGCTCTTCTACCGAACCCGCCAGCGCGCCAACGCGGAAAGGCTCGTGGGTGGCGGGCTTTTCTTCCGTAACCTCGCCGATGACGACCGTGACATTGTCTGGTCCGCCCGAACGTATGGCGAGATCCACGAGGGTGGAGCCCGCCTGTTCGATGCTTCCTTGGCCAAGGGCAGTCTCAATCGTGGAAGCCGTAACCGGGTCAGACAGTCCATCCGAGCACAGCAGGATGCGGTCTCCCGCCTTGGCTTCGAATGTAAAGAGGGTCGGCTCCACCGCACGGCCGGTATAGGCCTTCAAGATGAGGGACTTTTGTGGGTGGGAAGAAACATCTTCTGCGGCCAGCTCGCCCTTATCCACCAGGGACTGCACGTAGGTATCGTCCTTGGTGATTTGCTCGAGCTTGCCATCGCGCAGCAAATAAGCGCGCGAATCGCCCACATGGCAAACGCCAAAGGTGGTGCCATTGAACAGCATCGTGGACAGCGTCGTGCCCATTCCTTCAGTCTCTGGGTGGGCGGTGACGTGCTCGCTGATGGCTTCATTGGCGTCATCGGCAGCAGCTGCAAGGAGCGCCTCCGTGTCCTCCTTACCCGGATCCTGATCCAAGATTTCGAGGTGGTTGACCATGAGTTGGGAGGCGACCTCACCCGCGGCATGCCCGCCCATGCCATCGGCCAAAATCAGCAGGTGGGATCCGGCGTATCCGGAGTCCTCATTATTTCCGCGGATAAGCCCGCGGTCCGACTTGGCAAAAAAGTTTAGCTTCAGTGTCATGCGTTCAACCTCACGGTAGTGCGGCCTAGCTTAATTTCGGAGTTCGCGCCGACTACCTCAGGTTGGTCGATGCGCACACCATTGACGAGGGTTCCGTTGCGAGATTCCAAATCCTCCACTACCCACTCGCTGCCGCGGCGAAATAGGCGTGCATGATGGCCGGAGGAGTAATCATCCCCAGTGACAAAATCACAGTCGGCGGCACGTCCCAAGGTACATTCCTCGAGCGTGCCCAAATTCATGTGGGATCCCTGCAAGGGACCCTCCACAATAGAAAGCTGCTTCACCGCAGCATGACTGCGCGGGGACGCACCCATTTTTGACGGCTGTGGCATAGCACCTGCGGATTTATTGGTATCCCGCCGCATGGCATTCAAGGCCACCAGGACAAATACCCACAAAAGAGCCAATAAGCCGATGCGAAGCGCCAGCATGATGACTGCATCCATGGCGGCCTCCCTTCCTCAGTGTGAATTAGTAACTATGCGAATCAAGGCCCGTAATGCGGACCTCGACGTGGGAATGGCCCATGGTGATCACATCGCCATCGGCAAGCAGCCAGTTATCAATGGGAGTGTCATTGACCGTGGTGCCATTGGTGGACTGCAGATCCACCAACACGGCATCTTCACCGTTCCACGTGATTTCCGCGTGCTGGCGGGACACGCCCGTATCCGGCAGGCGCAAATCCGCATCATTGCTGCGGCCAATAATATTTGACCCTTCCTGCACGTGGTAGACGCGGGAAGAGCCATCCTGCAACATCAAATTGACTGCGGGGCCCTGCGTTTGCGGCGCGGGTTGGTCATCTTGCGCAATGAAAGCGGTAGTAGCTGCGTCATCCGCATTATTTTCGTGCGGGTTGGTCATCTGGTCCTCCTGACCATCAAAGTCGTGGAAAATCGCCTCGAAACCGGTCTCTTCTGTGGGCTCGTGATCTATAAACGAGGACACACGAAGCTGGCCCGTGCGCAGGCCCGATTCCTCCGCAATCCGCACAATGACGGGACCAGCGAGGGACCATCCGTTATTGCGGATAAAGCGAGATAATTGGTCTGCGCAATCGGCAGGCAAATCGGGGTCTTGCGACAAGTTCTCCAAATCCTTGGAGGAGACACCTACAGTCATGACATTGGGACTATAGAGTTTGTCATCGTCCCCGTGGCCGAGATTGTCCTGGGCTTCTTGCTTCAAAAGCTCATCAATCTCTGCAGGAACGACCTTGCCGCCGAAGACAAAAGCCATGCCGTTATCAAGGCCGCGTTGCATAGCGGAATCGAGCTTCGCCAGCCTTTCTAAAAACGCCACGAATTTTGCTCCTTTCCGCTATACAGCGATCAGTAGTGATCAGTAGTAGCCATTATAGTTTGTACACCCCTTTCAAACGTAGACGGCGGCGCGAAAGTTCCTAGATTTTCGCCTTTAAATGCGCAAAATAATCCGCTTTTCCTGCTGATTTGTAATTGCAAGTGCTTCCTGTGCTATCTTTATCTAGTCGCACTGACAACCACACCCTGCCCGGGTGGCGGAATTGGCAGACGCGCTGGCTTCAGGTGCCAGTGTTCGATAAGGACGTGCGGGTTCAAGTCCCGCCCCGGGCACAATGAGCAGTTGAACAAACTGCGACACCGGAGGTAACAAACTCGAAAGGGTTCGTGACCTCCGGTTTCTTTCATTTTTCAATCTTTGAGGTGCGAAGATTGCACGCGTGGGGATTGAGGGTGTGAATCCCACTGTCGTGGGTTTGATGAGGTAGTCGATGTTGCGGAAGCTTTGGCATCGGCGTGCGTTGTGCTCCGTACGTTGTTTCAAAAACGGGTTTCATCAAACGGAACAAAACCTGGGACACTTCATATCCCACCCCAGGCCTAATGACTTGGGTGCAGCGGCAACGCTCATCCGATTTAGGCAGAGTCGTTGCAGGATCCAGTGGGTCACCTGGTCCGTGGTCTTTGAATTGTCGGGCGCGCAGGCAAGGCCAGCACGGAAGATCTTCTGCAAGCAACGCTTGTTGGTGCACCGGTAGCGTGGAAGGCGCACATGAAGTTGTTGGGTGGCCGACGATGGGCAGATCGACCAGGCTGCGGATGACGTGGTCGCGGAATACTCCAGGCTGCCCGCAGGTAGGGCATTCATTGATCGGCTCGACGGGTTCGGCTTCAATAACAGTGACGTCACCGTTTTCTGTGGCACCGGTGATAGTAGTTCCTAGTTTTGCGGTGCGGCAGATGGTATCGACGATGACATTTCCGTTAGGCTGCACAGTAGGTCCTTAGTTTTGTACGGATGGATTAGATACCTTTTTCCTACAAAGCCAAGGACCCCAATATCTTGTGCCACGCCCGAACCCCCGGCGAACTAATCAATGCACTCTAAAACCGGAAGAGCCCTTTTAGTACTACTGGTGGATTTCGGTTTTGGTGGGGATTAACGCCGCCGGCTTCGGTTTTTCCGTTGAGGAGGTCGTTGACTACTTCCCGATGGTGAAATGGGTCGATGGTGAGGTAGAGAGGAACCAGTCACCTGGAAGAGATCGATCCAGTCGTTGGTGTGCAATCTGGGAGGTAGGGTCGCGGGGTCGATTCCTCGCGAGCGCAACCATGATTGTGTTTCTGAACGTGATGAAAACAACCCTGCCCTTCGGAGAATTTCCCCTATCCCGCGTCCCCGGGCAGTGAAAACGGTGTGCACCATCGCCTGAAAGGCTTTGCGCTGCTCTATCGGAATCTTCGGGTCACCCACCCGGCGGATCACTAAGATCCCCCCGTCAACGTTTGGCTGTGGCCGGAAAGCAGGCCTTGGTACCCGAGAACCCAGGTGAAATGTGAACCATGGGGACCACTGAGCCGTCATCATCGTGCTTGCGCCTACCCCGGCCCGGCGGCGAGCGACTTCCCACTGCATGAGGAGTACAGCGTCAGTCCATGCTGGCGCATGCAGCAACTTTCGAAGAATGGCAGTGGTGAGGTGAAAGGGAATGTTTCCCACAATGACGCAGGGAGTGGCGGGTAACCGGAAGTTAAGGAAATCATCATGGACCACTTCGACCGCCGCCGAGGAGGTTTCTTGTGTGATTTTGGCAGCTAGTTTTGCGTCCACTTCAACTGCCGTTATCGCCCTCCCCAAGTGGGCCATCGGGTGAGTGAGGGCACCGCTTCCTGGTCCGATCTCAATGATGGGGCCGGAGGTTTGTTTCACAAGGTCGATGATGGAGTTGATGATCTTGTGGTTGGTGAGAAAATTTTGGCCATGCTCGTGACGGCCGTGTCCGTATGCAGACATCAGGTGTGCTCCTTGGATTTGAAAGGGAGCCGGGCATGACAAATAGCCGCCCGGCTAAAGGACCGGAGCGGTTTTTAACCTACGGGGTAGGAAACCGCCTTAGCGGTTGGTGCGCAACCGCAAGAAAGCGGTACCTGAAATCAACATGGGTCTAATTATATCCATTTAAATTCGCGGGTGATATGAAGGGCCCAGGTTTTGTTCCGTTTGAGTAGATGTGAAAATCTTCGAACATGCCGAAGAAGTTTGATCAGGAGGCGAAGGACCGTGTGGTCCGCCTCGTGGAAGCTCGCATTCTGGCGGAGAATATTTCGATGCAGAAAGCCTGCAAGATCGTGGCACCAAAGCTGGGCTTTCGTGGCACACAGCGAGGCAATGGACGCAGGCCGCTCGACGTGAAGGACGCGTTAGTGAACGGTTGTCTGAGGGAACCAGGGGGAGTCGCCTGCGGAGCGCACGACGCGGTTTTCGACGAGGTCTGCGACGTGGTGGAGGAATTGGGTGACGGATTCGGTGGTGAAGTGCGCCAGCGTGATGTTGTTGACTTCCATGCCAAGGCGAACGGCTGACAGCGGCTTGGTGGCCATGTTTTCACTCCTAGAGGTGGTGTTCGGGTCGTTTCTGCCCAACACCTTACGGGCCGGGTGTGCACTTTCTGACCGTGTTTCCACCTGGGGGTTTCGTTTCGCGCAGACTCGTTTACTTAGTATCGTCCACCTCACGGATAGCCCTGTAGATGGTTTGCCGGGAGACGTTGAAGGACCTGGCGACTGACTTCACTGACTGGCCGTTCTCGACCAATAGCGCAGCCTGTTGCTTCTGCTCTTTACTGAGCTTCGGCTTCGGGCCCGCAACTCGTCCCTGTGCTCGGGCATGGGCGACGCCCTCGCGAGTGCGCTGAATAAGGAGGTCACGCTCCCACTCAGCTAGAGAAGCCATGATGTTGACCACGACCTTATCTGCAGGACGGGATGTGTCCAGAGCAGGATCAAGGACCCGGACATTGATGTCCCGGTCAGCTAGGTCGGAGATGGTAGTGACGGTTTCGACCATGTTGCGGCCCAGCCGGTCTAGCCGGGTCACGACCAAGGTATCGGCCGGCCTCATGTAGGCGAGGGCATCATCGAGGCCGGGGCGAGACCACTTGGCACCACTAATGGTGTCGCTGTAGATATGCTTAGGGTCGCAACCAGCGTCGATGAGGGCCTTGCTTTGCGTGTCCAGCGACTGCCCCTGTCGCGAGGTCGAGACGCGCGCATATCCAATCAACATACCTACTCACCTGTCAGTTCTTCCTCGGTCACGCTGAGGTCAGCAGGCAACGCGCCGTCGATGACGTAGGTGCGTAGCAGCTTGTCCAGCAGAGCACGGACCTTGAACTTCGACACCCTTGCTCCGGTGTCTTCCGTGAAGTACGCCGCCGCCAGGTCAAGGTCAATTGATGCCTTTAAGTCATCGAAACGCCCATACTCGTTGATGGTTGCCGCCGTGACCCGGGCGTCGAGTATCCGTCGCAGCTGCGCCATGTCCAGCCCTAGACATTCATGCAGTCGTACCAGCTGTCGGTCGCGCTCGGTGATGCGGTACTCGTTGATGTAGTCGTGCACTGTCTTGCCTGGTTGCAGGGTCACGTCACCTGCTTGGAGGTCGTGCAGCCAACGGTTAGCGTAGCGCTGGTCATCCTGACTCAGGCGGGCGAAGCTGGCATGCAGCTGTTCCAGCAGGTCATCGAGCACATCCTGCGGCACGCCGTCCTGGAGGGCCTTGAGGTACTTCTTGAACTTGCTGTTGAGGTACTCGGCATCAATGCGGTCGGTGTCGATGTGCTTGATGTGCACGTCAATGTCGAAGGGTGCATCCTCAGGCGACTGCTCTGAGTCGTCGCCTGCCTTGCCGAGCTCCTTGTAACGGGTCACCAGCGTGGTGTAGGTGTCCTCGGTAAGTTCCACCACGATAGGCTCCGTCAGGGCATCGAAGTAGTAGGTGTCCTTGTCCGAGGTGAAGCCCTGCACCTGCGCGGCCTGAAGTTCCCGGTACATGCGGTTGAAGGTCTTGGCGAACTCGCCTTGGTCTGCCTCAAGGTCGGGTAGCTGCGAGAAGTCCGGCTGGCCGGTCTTCGGGTCGGTAAACAGCGCCTCGATGGTAGCGAAGCACTCGTTGATGGATGTGAGGTGGTCATCGAGGTGGTCCACGAACAGGCCGAGGGGTCGGTCGCCGGAGTAGAGCTTTACCGCCCGGTCGATGTTGTCCCGCATAGTGTGCGGCCTGCGGTAGTAACGGATGGACCCGAAGGGCTTTTCCGGGCCGAAGATGCGGTTGGTGCGCGAAAAAGCCTGGATGATGGACTCGTACTCGATCACCTTATCCAGATAGAGGGTGTTGAGCCACTTGGAGTCGAAGCCGGTGAGCATCTGGTCCACCACGATGAGCAGGTCGATGTGTTGGCTGCGGTCGTCGAGGAAGGCCTTGGTGTTGTAAGGCTTCTTGTGGGCTAGGCGCTTGGAGACGTCCTTTTTGAACTCATCATGGGTCGGCATGGTGAAGTGCTGGCCGTAGGTGTTGTTGTAGTCGCGGAGAATCTCCAGCAGGCCGTCTTCCTTGAGCAGTTGATTGTCCCCGGTGTTGTCGATGTTGGGGTCAAACAGTGCTGTGACCTTGATGTGAGGGTACTGCTTCTTGAAGATGCGGTAGTACTCCACGGCCTCGGGAATGCTGGAAGTCGCTAGGATGGCATGGAACATGCTGTTGCGGCTGAGCTGCATCCAATGCTCGTTGATGTCGCTGGCGACAGCCTCGCGGTGGTTTGCCTTCTCATACTGGGTCGTTGGCAGGTAGTCCTCGATGCCCTTGGTCACACGCTTATAGGTGCTGTTGCCCTTATCGTCTTTTTCCAGCTCATAGATAGAGGCCATAGGGATCTGCTTCTTGTCCATGAACTTGCTGTAGACTGCCGCCTTCTGCGGGTCTGTCAGCGCTTCCTCTACGGTCTTGGCCTTGGCCGCCTGGAGGGCGACCACGGTGCGCACGTCATGCGTCCTGAAAGTCTCCACCATTTCAGGGTCGAAGCTCAACACGTTTTTATCGCGGATGCCGTCGGCAATTGAGTAGCGGTGTAGCTCATTGCCGAACAGTGTGGCCGTGGTGGAATGCTTCTTCTGGTTTTCGTCATGGATGGGCGTGCCGGTAAAGCCGAAGAACAGCGCGTTCGGCAGGGTGTGCTTGACGGAGGCGAGCATGTCACCGAAGGTGGTGCGGTGCGCCTCATCGACGATGAAGACCACGCGCTTGGAACGGATGAGGTCCAGGTCAGCTGTCTTCATCGTCTCAGGATTGACGCGGCTCATCTTGTGCAGTGAGGTCACGATGAGAGTGGAGCGCTTGTCCTTGAGCAGCGTTGCCAGGTTGGCAGCACTGGAGGTGTCCTCCACCGCGATGCTGTCGCCACCGTAGCTGACGTAGTTCTCCAGCGACTGCGTGCCCAGCTCAACACGGTCAAGCAGGAACACCACCTTGTCGGCGTTGTGGGAGTCAGCGATGAGCTGAGCGGTCTTGAAGCTGGTAATCGTCTTGCCGGAGCCGGTGGTGTGCCAGATGTAGCCGCCCAACTGGTCGCCACTGTCCCAGTCGTGACGGTCCACACGGTCAGCGATACGCGAGGCCGCATAGTACTGGTAGGAACGCATCGCCAGCAAGTTGCCAGAGGCACGGTCTGCGACGGTGTAGAAGCCGATGAGCTGGTGCGCCATCGGAATGGACAGCAGCGCACGTGCCACGTCGTCCCATTGGTTGATCGGCTCGTTGTTGAAGTCTGCCCAGTGGAAGAAGTAGTCCGGGTTGAATTTGCCTGCCCCCGGGTTGGCGAAGTAAATCGTCTCTTCTGGGGTCATGGCGACGAAGATTTGCACCAGGGAGAAGATTCCCTGGTAGACGCCCTCATGGGCGTATTTGGTTATCTGGTTCGCACCTTGGGAGACCGGCGCACCGGAGCGCTTCAGCTCGATGTGGAAGACCGGCATACCGTTGATGAGCAGCATCAAGTCGCCACGTCGGGTGGGCAGCAGCTCATTGGCGGTCTGGAAGCGCGGCTGGACGGCAATCTGGTAGCGCGACTGGCCACCGGCAATCTCTAGGCGGTCGTAGATTTTCAGGCTGATCTCAGAGCCGAAGTTTGCCGCCTGCGGTGCATCTCGGGTAATGGTCACGGTGCGACCGTTGATGAACTCGTTGAGCGCCAGCGGGGTGCGCAGGTTGTTGACCTGCTCGATGATTTGCGCCATCTCGCCTTCGGTGAGCGGCACGTCGCCTAGCAGGTCACGGCCCCGGTTGTTGGCGTAAAGAATGTCCGCCCAGTTGTCGATGAGCTGCTGCTCTGTCGGGAAACGCAGCAGTTCCTTGCTCCAGCCGTGGCGGGTGAGCAGGTCGATGAGCGCAGCCTCGAATTCAGCCTCAGAACGAAATGGTGTGGTCATAACTGCTCCTTAGATGAACATCCGTTGCAGCAGCGCCGCCTTGGCCTGCTTAAGGGACTCGATGTACTTGGCCTCGGTAGCAATGAGCGTGTCCAGCCGTGTAAACACCGCACCGATGGCCTGCTGTTCTTCGAGGGTTGGTGGGAACAAAAAATGCATCTTCGCAAACATCCCGCCCGTAATTTGGTTGATGGTGGCACCCATTGATTTCGCAACTTGAGACTCGAAGAGTTCAGTATCGAATAGGGCGCTCATGAAATGAGGCTGTTTGCTTCGAATACCAGTCATGAATGCACCGATGACCGTCGGCGGAAGTTCCCCCCTCACCAACGCATGCTTTCCGATAAGAGCGCGGGAGCCGTTTCGGACGACCATAATAATGTCGTTTGGCTTGACATTTTGTACGTTCACGACGCCGGAGCGGACATACACACAATCATCAAAGGCAAGCGTAGCGTCTTTCACATTGCTTGACCGAAGTACCAGAGTGCCCCCATTCTTCACAACATCGCCTGGTGAATAGGTCAGCCCACTGAAATATTCAACGTGATCATTCAACGAGCTTTCTTTCCACTCACCGTCGAAGCCATCCAGCCGCAGCTCCGGCACCGTCTGGCCCTCCTGCGGGAACATCCGCTGCATGAGCGCAGTCTTGGCCTGCTGCAGAGCTTGGTGCTTCTTGGTGTGCTGGTTGATGGCATCGTCGAGGTTGGTGAAGATAGCGCCGATGGCCTGCTGTTCTTCGAGAGTGTGCGGAATGGAGATATCTGCGCTGTTGATGGTCTGGCTAGTCAGACTAGGTAACCCGGTTGCAGTATTCTTCGCCATCCAATCGACTTGCAATACTGATGCGTAGAAGAACGCTAGGTCAGTCTCTTGGTTCGGAACAACGTAGAACAACGTGTCAACAGTCCAGAAGGGAGCTTTCAGGATGTATGGCTTGCTGATGGTGCCCTTTCGACCGATGCCTACGGCGTCCTCATCGTGAGAAAGAGCTTGGTCCACTGACACCATGTAGCCACCGGTCCCGTAGACGGGAATACAACCTTCCCCCAGATGCTTGTAGTCACGACCGTTGTGGAGAGCTGAGACTGCACCAATACTGGTCGTCTTCCACGCACCGTCGAACCCCTCCAGGCGCAGTGCGGGCACGTTGCGGCTACGCATCGCGACCACCGCCCAGCAGCTCCTGGAGTGCAGCCAGGGCCTGCATGTCGGCGGCGTTGCCGGTAAGCCCGCTCAGTAGGCCTGCCAGCTCTTGCTCCGTCTCGCGAACCTGCACGTCGAGGTCGGTCAGCGCGACGGCGTACTTGTCGTGCAGCGCCTGTACGCGGGCTGAAAGACCAGCGAGCACATGACCAGGGATTTCGCGCAGGTCACCCATAAGTGCAGTAATCCACTTGGCGGTGAGCACCTCATCCACCTGCACGTCGGTAAGCGCTTCGATGGTCGCGTGGGTGTCTTTCTCCAGCTGCTCTTGCGCAGTCTTGAGGTTCTTCTTGAGTTGGTCCCGCTGGGCGATGAGCGCCTTGGCGCTGAGCATGGCAGCCTCGGTGCTGCCCTCCGGCCAGGTCTCGCCCTTGGCCAGCTTCGGCAGGTCCTTGATGGCCTTGTTTAGCTCGGTCTTCTTGAAGGCATCCTGTTTGTCGTTAAGTACCTCGGCCAGATCGGTCTTGTCGTCTTCGCTTAAGTCCTCGACGAGCTGCGTCAGCTCAGATACAGCTGTGTCCACGTCGCGACTTAGCTGCGTTACCTGGTCCTTCTGCTGCGGCAGGTAGAAGGTCTGCACCAACTCGTTGGGAGCAACGCGCCCGTCCCATCCGACCTGGACATAGACCTTCTTCTTTTCTTTGGTCTTCCACTCCATCACGGGGTCATTGACCCGCACGGCATCGAGGCCTTCGGTCTGGATGATCTCCAGGTCACCGGCGGTTTTGACCCAGCTGTCATGTAGTACCTGGTAGCCCTCGTAGGCATCGACCAATGGCACGCGATCGAGGCGGTCGAACAGGTTGGCCTTGAGCTGGTCCTCGGTGGTAGTAATAGGCACGGTAGCTGCGCCATCCACCAGCAGCGCGTGCAGTTTCTCCGGCAGGTCGGATAGTACAGCGCCAACCTGGTCACGAAGTGCCTGGGCTGCAGGGTGCTGGTCGATCGTCTCGCGTAGGTTGGTCGTTTTCAGCTCCGCGTAGCCTTCTGTCTTCTCGGTGAACAGTGCCTCCCGCAGCCCCGGCAGGGCGGTCCAGTAGTGCTCCAGGGTGTCAATTTCGCTGGTGGGAATGCCGCCGTGCATAGTGGCGTACAGGTCTACAGACTCAGGCGGCAGGGTGGCAGAGACGTAGCGTGGGATGTTCAGGTTGTGGTCGTTGGCGCGAATCTCGTCGCGGGTCACTACCCTAGCGAAGTGCGGCACGTCCACGCGGTTGTGAACGGCATCGACGATGCGTTGGATGTCACGGGCGCGCAGGTGGTTGTACTTGCCCTGCTTGATGAAGCCCTGGGAGGCATCGATGAACAGCACGTCATCGCGGTCACGTTCTTGCTTGAGCACCATGATGACGGTCGCGATACCGGTGCCGTAGAAGATGTTGGAAGGCAGGCCGATAATGGCATCGATGTGGTTGGCTTCGATGAGATTGCGACGGATGTCGGCCTCCGAGCCACCACGGAACAGTACGCCGTGCGGCAGGACGACGGTGAGGATGCCATCAGGCTTAACGTGGAACAGCTCATGCAACATGAAGGCGTAGTCGGCCTTGGTCTTGGGCGCTAGACCAAACCGTGCGAAGCGCGGGTCAGCCTCGTTGCCTTCGGGTTCCCACTTTTGGGAGTAGGGCGGGTTGGAGACTACTGCGTCCACATAGAGCGGCTTGTAGGTCTGCACCGGGTCGGCCTCGTCGAACATCGGCCAGTCATGGGCCAAGCTGTCACCGTTGCGGGCGACGATGTTGTCCGCCTTCACGCCGCGCATGACCAGGTTCATACGAGTGAGGTTGTAGGTGTTCTCGCGCAGCTCCTGGGCGAAGTACTTAATACGGTCTGGGTCACCCATGCGCTTGGCGACGGCATGGCCGATGTTAAGCAGCAGGGAGCCAGAGCCGGAGGTCGGGTCGTAAATCTGAATCTCGTCGCGGCCCTTGAGGTGGTCAGCGACGATGTTGCTCATGATGAGAGAGACCTCATGCGGGGTGTAGAACTCGCCTGCCTTTTTGCCCGCGTTGGCCGCGAACTTCTCGATGAGGTACTCGTAGATGTAGCCCAGCACGTCATAGCCCTGCTTGCCATCAGTGGGGATGTCATCGATAAGGTCCAGTAGCTTCTTGATGGCAGAGGTACGGGCAGCGTCGGTTGTACCCAACTTCGACAGGCTGGTGTCCAGGGTGTTAAGGATGCCGTCGAAGACGTGCTTGCGCTCCGGGGCGATGTTGCGCTTGAAGGTAGCCAGACCCTCACGCACGTGAGCGATGGAGAAGTCGTTATCCAAGTCTCGCCACGTCGAGTACAGGTTCTCGTAGGTGAGGAAGTAGCCCAAGTTGTTACGCACCAGGGCCACGGTGTCAGTGTCGGTCTCAACAAGCGTATCTGGCAGGTCTTCCGGTTCAGCGTCGTTATTGAGCATGAACTGCTCTACTTGGTCGGACAAGAACTTATAGAAGATGAAGCCGAGGATGTAGTCCTTGTACTCATTGGCCTCAATCTTGGAGCGCATATTGTTGGCCGACTCCCAGATGAGGGAGGCAAGTTCTTGTTTGTTCACGGGGTAACTTTCTTCACTAAGGCATTAACTACATGGCTCGATTGTGTACACTGAGTGCTTCGGCAGGTCTTTTGGCTCTGAAATTACAGCCACGGGATGTCCGAAATAGTGTGCCATTATTGTGACTGTTTCACAATTAGCGAATTGACGATTGTGGACAGCGGGGGTTAGTTTTTCCAGACGATTTTGACTCGCGTGGGGTCGAATCGTTTGTTTCCGGCCGTTCCGGGAAGGATGTGGATCTCCATCATCAGCTGCGCAAGCCGTCACTTATCCTCCACCGAGGCTTTATTCCACCACTGGCGGAAGTCCACATCCTCGTTGGGTAACGAGCACATCGCCTACTGCTGGCGGGAGATTAAAAAGGCGCAGTCAGCGGGCATGGAGGTGCGGGTCCATTGGGTTCGCAGCCACAGCGACCATGTTCTCAACGCGTTTGCGGACCACGCGGCGGTTAATGCTCGACGCTGCAAGCAGTGGGGGATACGAAAAAGCGTCTAAGCAAGTTCCGGTGGCGGATTCAAAAGGACCTGCGCGCGGCGCCCGAAGACATGGACGTGTGAAGTTTTGGTATGCCCTGACTGCCAAAGTGCTTTAAGAACGCCACTTATCAGCTGGACGATCTAGGAGTTGCGTGGCTTTTAGTCGTTTCACTCGGTCTGGGTTGATAGCGAGAAAATTTCCGGCCATCTTGAGATTTGGGCTGTATCCCTTGAATGAAAGTTTGCTCGAGGACTCCAGCTCTGGCCACATTCCGGCGGATTGAACGATAAGTTCGGGGTTCGCGCGTCGTTTACTCCAAAGCTCATTGGCATAGCGGAGAACTGAATGACAATACTGTGCGGTAGATTCAGTCAATCCGCTCAGGATCGTGTGAGCTGGTTGCATAAGGAGGAGGTCTTGGATTCCTTTTCGGGCAGTTCGGTACATCGATTCGCTTTCTGCCCACCCTGGTTGTAGATAAAAGGGTCGAATGACTGATTCACCCGGATTTTGATGGGGACCTTTCGTATGAGCGGTCCAGTTGACGAATGGGGCGCGGTGAACAATTGTGCTGCGATATTGCCTAAGCCAGGGGAGCCAATCTTCTGGACCATGCCTTTGCCAGTCTAGGAATAGTCCTAAGAGGTTGTTTTGTTCTTGTCTCCCGGCAGTTCCGACGTCGGCAAAAATTCCTGGGCGAAGTGTGTTGCCGGATTTCCCGTTTTTGTGAGCTTTGGCTGCGATATCTAAGATTCTGCCGCAGTCGGTATGGAGGAGTTTTTCTTTGAACCCGCCGACTGCGACTGTGACTGCTGCGAGCCGGTCTAGTGCTTGTGCGAGTGAGATGAGTGAATGGTCTTTAAATACGTGGAGCAGCTCGTTGTTTGGTGAATGAAAGACCGTGCTCAACTCTGGCGGAATTGGATCCCTCGCGCTACGGTCAGAGTTCTGGACATGGGCAATTTTCATATTCTGAGAGAGTTCGAGTTCTCTGAATTTTTCATTGCACAATGCGCTGGTGGACAGTGCTGTTTCGACACCGCTGATTGATGATAGGAGATACTCGCCGATTAGCGCGGAGTGCTTCCAATTGATTTGATCGGTCATCCATCCGATACCTGCCTTGTCCTCGTCGAGGTCGTTGAGGACGCTGTTGTACAACACTTGAGAGGCTCTTTTGGCGGCTTCGATGTGTGGTTTAGTCATGTTTCTATCAAACATCATTAGTTGAAGACGCGTCGCAGAAACGATGTCCTGCATAGACCTTAGGTCAAGTCCTGGGAAGTGGTGTATCTGGCTTTCGAGTATGTGGTTAGTTTCGGGGGCGGGGTTGGGTAAGCATTAGGCGGCGATCTCCTTGTCGTCGGTGGGAGTGTCGTCGACGAGGTTGGCAGCGATGATCTTCTTGGTCTGGGTCAGGCTTGTTAGCGATATGTAGCGTTTTTGCTGGATCCACTCATCGTGTTGTTTCGCAAGGACGGCCCCGACCGGCCGGATGACGGCTTCACGGTGTGGGAAGATCCCGACGACGTCGGTGCGACGTCGGATTTCTCGGTTGAGCCGTTCGGTGGGGTTATTGGACCAGGTCTTGGTCCATACCGGTTTCGGTGCGGTAGTAAAAGCTAACAGCTCATCGAGTGATTCCTCTAGGTAGTCGGCCACGTGAGGAAGCTTCTGCCCACAGAACTCTACATGCGGTATGGCAAACCTGCCTCAAGATGACGCGGGTGAAGTTGATCGGTGGTGGAAACTCAGACAAATGCGCAGGTAATTGAATGATTTGTTTTGTACCGGTTGGAGCCGGTAATCTATAAAAGCCCATGACGGGCCACGCTTTGACGTGAAGGTACACAACCCACACAGGGTTACTGATTTGAAGTGACTTTAATGTCACTACTGACCAGATTTTTTCTGGCTGGCGCAGGCGTTTGTCTGTGTTCTCGTGGCACACCCGTGTCGCGAGTCGGTAGCTGTGTGAAGGAGGGTTGATGGAAATTCCGTCAGCGCATTTTGGCCGTAAGGCCCATCGGGTAGTGCCCGACGACGCGATTGTGCGCGTCGAATTACGCTTGCCTGCGCCATTCGTGGCGAAGCTTTCTACTGAGTCAGCGAAGCGCGGGTGCTCCATGTCGCATGTGATGACGCAGTGGCTTTCCGAAGCAGGTCGCTTCCGTGGTGATGATAGTCAGGGTGCAGGGGGTGCATCTGTGACCTAAGACTGCTTATCGGACAAATCCGAAAACAAATTCAGGGCCCGATCCTGCACGATCGCGCCCTGTGGTCGCCGACGTTCTACCAAAACGTTGAGCGAAAGAATCCAATCACTTCACTTGGAGTTACATGAATGGAGATGCGTCTATTTTGTCATGCCTAAAAATATTTAGCAATTGTGCCTGCCGATCCAACGTTTTAAGTATGTGGGCGGTGAGCGCGCGTGGGTAGATTTACGGCTCTTGCAGCAGCAACGCCCGTTCTCGAGAGGCCCACTTCCAGGGACTATGTGCCCGGGGAGGTGTCGACAGTCTCGGTGATTGGTCAGGCGTCGCCGTCGCGGGTGCGCAGGTTGACTCGGCGTACGCTGCCGGATGAGGATCGTTATTTGCGGCTACGGGAGGTGGGAATCCACCGCCCGGCGGGGCCTCTGCGGAGTGAGGCTATCGCCCGAGCAGCGCTTGTCCAAGCTCATACGCGTGTTCTTGATGAAATTGCTGATGCTAAGGCGGCGCGGGTTGTAGCGCGGTACCTGTACGATGAGGCACTCGTGTGTGGCGTTGTTGACGAGGAGCGGGCGTTGACGCGTCCCGCTGTCGATCGGTGGCTTTTCCGTGATGATATTTTTAGTCGCAGGTCGCAGCGCACTTATCGCACGATTCTCTATGCTGCAGGCCGGACGTTGTATCCTCACGAATTTCCTGAACCGCATCGTCAACGAGGACCGCGGCGCAAAGCCGTTCCGGCGGCGGAGCTTTCGCTGGAGGCTGAGCTGTACGCCGTCGCTGCGAACCTTCGACCAATGTTGCGGGCGCAGTTGCTGACGATTTTGGATCTCACCACTGGGGCAGGCCTGTCGTCCCAGGAGATCCGGCAGCTACGCGGCAGCGACGTTTCTCCACTAGAGCTGCCCGAGCACACGGCAGTCCAGATCGCGGTGCGAAAACGGGGTGTAGTCTCTCGCGTGGTGCCTGTCGTGTGTCCCGTTCGCGGTCACCGGCTTTTGACGCGGGCACGCGATGTCGGTAACGGATATGTTTTTCCTATTGTTGGCGATTCCATGCCTCGAAACGCCGTCTGCCACGTGTCGGAAGAGCTCGTTGAGCTGGGGTTTCCTGGATTTAATGCTGCTGCGCTGCGGAATCGTTGGGTGGTAAAACTGGCCTCTGACCCGGGGGTGCCGGCTGCGATGCTGATGAAAATGGCGGGCATTGCTGATCTGCGTGTTCTCCATGATCTGGAGGCGGACCTGCCGCGGTATACACCGGAAGACGAAGCAAAAGCTTTGCTGCGATCTGAGGGGGAGTACCTCTGATGACAGTAGTAATGCAAGAGCAGAGAGTGATGATTTCCCCCGATTATGTGGAAAGTTGCGCTGCGGTTATTGAAAAATCGGGTGCGCACCAAATGATCGACTTTTATTTTCGCCAGGACCGTGGCGTGGGCGGACGGAAATCCTCCGGCCCGCGATATTCAATGTTGGGCGTGCTCACTGTGGGTTTGGCTTTGATTGGGATTCGTCGTGTGCCCTCGATGGCGGAGATCTGGCGCACCCTATGGACCCTAGAGCCTGCTCAGCAGGCCCGGCTCGACCTAGACCTTTCCTGCGGCGAGGGCACCTACAGGGCGTTTGCCATGTGGCTGACCCGGAGGCTTGAGCCGCTTGATTCACTGCCTGATGCTCCTGCGCGTCGTGTGAAAAATAGGGATCACCGTCGAATGCTGGCCGCACGCTCAATCGAGCAAGAACAGGCCTCCGAGGTTGCGTCCGAGAGGCTCCATCAAGTCGTCAACGCGCTGGTAGCAGGCTCAATCCATGAGCAAGCGCCCAAGGGATATCGCGGCGATATCGTCGCCGACGAGACCATCATCGACCTGGCAGGCCAGTCGACGGGACTAGGCAGTCGTGACACGAAACGCCGTGGCGCGGCCTACTCGGGTGGCTACTACATCAGGGATCGGGAGGATCATTCGTTGCATTCCGAGCTTGGCAATCGTCGCAGTACCAAAGGGGGCGTGGCCGTGGGTATTACTGCTGTATGTCGCGTCGGACCGCCACGAGCCGTGTACTCGGTCGCCCCGGTGATTACAGGAATTTCCATCGATAAGCCGAGCTCGGGCTCGGTGCAGGGATTGGCGCGAGCTATCCGATTTCATCAAGAAAACGGTTTTGACCAGCGCGTTCAACGTGGTCGTTTGCCGTTGTTGACCGTTGACATGGGCTATAACGCGAAAAGGTTTTTCAACGACGAATTGCTCGCTACAGGCTATGCGCCCGTGGTGCGCTATCCCAAAAATTGGCGAACAATTTTCGCATCTGACACCGCAGCTGGGGATGAACCTGCTAGTGGTCCTTTGCAAATCGCGGGCGAGTTTTATTGCCCTGCTGCACGCGACATTGCAGGCAACGGGAAGATCGTTCGCCGCACCATGGAACTGCTCGAGGAAGATGACGGTTTCGAGCGCCAGGATGCTCGGCTCGAAGCCCTTTTCCCGTTGATCATGGGGACGAATTCGAGGCCTTATCGTGCGCGTCAAGGTCGTGGTCGTCCTCGTAAGGATGAAGCCGATACCGAGCGGCCCGTGAAAATTGATTTGGTCTGCCCTGCAGTACAGGGGCGAGTGCGATGCCCACTCAAACCGGCTTCGATGACACTGGCATCCGAAGACGCCCCGGAGATTTCACCGAGCTGGTCTGCCGATCACTATAAGTGCTGCGCGCGGTCAAGTATCACACATACGTTCACCCCTGAGCAGTGGAAACGCGCTCAGTGGGGACTTGTCCCCGGCTCCTGGGAGCACGCCACTTATTATGAGGCGGCCCGCGCTATTACTGAGCAGCGTTTTTCGATCATGAAATCACCGCATGTCACCGGGATGGACTCTTTTAAGCGCGGTGTTCGGCGTGAACCGATGCTCTACATCACGCTCGCCTTATGGGTGGCCTCGACGAACCTTGCGATCCAAGAGTCATTCGAGCGGAAAACCGCAGGTCAAGACTCCATGACACGACGACTCCGCATGGTGCGTGAAGACACCGGCCGTGCCCTTGCCAAAGTCCCGCCCCGGACTTAATTGCCTGGGATTTGTTGTAAAACGCATGTTTTAATGCTCACCTGGCCTTTTCTAGGTGGGCATTTTTCATGTCCCCTCTTTGTGCTAGGCACTCTCGCCGACTGGTGAGGTGGCGATTCTAGGGGCGTATTTGTGCCACTAAGGGCGAGGGTGTGGGCGCAATTAATTCCCGGGAGATTTCATATCCACAGCTCGGGAGGCGCTTTTTGAAAAGCTGTGTTGAGCTGCCATCGTGAACATCACACAATGAGCAGTTGAACAAACTGCGAGACCGGAGGTAACAAACTCGAAAGGGTTCGTGACCTTCGGTTTCTTTGTTTTTCTGAACTTTGGCGGTTGAGGATTGCAAGTGTGGGAATTTACATCCTAACTCCCGCTCTCTTCTGTCGAACTCTTGTTTTCGATGGTGTCAACAAGTCATTTTGCTTGTTATTTTGATCTGACGTTCTGGCTTTAGCTCCCGCTTCGGGGCAATTGGAATCCTCCAACTGAGATGTTTTCCTTGGGCTGTTGGAGGATTTCCTAGTTGTTGAATCCCAATTTAAGAATTAAACGACTGGGCTGACGCGGAACAGGTTTCCATCAGGGTCGGCAACTACGAAGGTGCGGCCGAAGACGTCATCGTCGGGTGGCTGCACAATTTGGACTCCTTTTGATTGGTGCTGTTGCAAAGTTGGGCGGAGAGCAGCGAAGACTCAGTTTCTCATTCCCTGACGGCCGCTGCGTGTGGGCGTTGTTAGGCCGTCTCGAAGACCCGGTTGACGATCACCGCGTCCGGGTTCGGTTGCCCGTAGGCAAACATCGCGCCTAGCCCTTTCCGCAATGAGTGCATCGCCTCCATCCCTTTCAACGTCCGATATGCAGATGTCCGGTTCTTAAACGCGCCTTTTGGCCCGAGGATCCGCTTCAGCCGACCATGGTCGCCTTCCAGGATGTTGTTGAGGTATTTCACCTGCCGGTGTTCCACTGTTGGCGGGCAGATTCCCTCTGACTTCAACTCGGCGATTGCCCTGGCTAGGGAGGGTGATTTATCGGCGTTGATCACTCTGGGATACCCGGCTGACGCATTGGATCTGACGGCCTTGGCCAGGAAACACTTCGCTGCGGCCACGTTCCGATTCGAAGAGAGGTAAAACTCCAGGGTCTGGCCACCGGCGGTGATCGCCCGATAGAGGTAGCACCACCTGCCGCCGACGCGGATATAGGTCTCATCCACCCGCCAGGAACTAGCTTGCCAGTCAGGTACCTGCCGGTACCACCGTGTTTGCTTGTCCAGCTCAGGCGCGCATTTCTGGACCCAGCGGTAGATCCTGGTGTGATCGACCGGCACGCCCGGCTCGGTCATCATTTCCTCCAGATCGCGGTAGCTCACCCCGTAGCGGCAGTACCACCCACTGCCCACAGAATGATGTCACGGGGGGAAATGACGACCCGAGAAAATACCCATGGCTGTGATTAGTTCACGTCGCTCTTCCTACTGCCCCAACTTTGCAACAGCACCCAAAGCCCTGGAATGAACTCCTGTCACCAGGGTCATTCCAGGGCATATTTCCCTGACTAAGAGAAGCAGTGACACAGAAGGTCTACCTCAGCGTGGGCCCTGTGGGCGTGCAGGTTCCGTGTGTGGCTGGTGTGCTGCGGCATGGTCGGCAGCGATTGATGATCGACTCTGGAGTGGGTGCCTTGTCTGGTCTCGCGGTTCAGGGTGGGTGGACTATTCGGCGGGTTGGATCTCGCTCTCGGTGACCCACTTGTGGTTGGTCATCGTCATCCCGTCGACGGTGAGATCAACCATGTAGACCGTCTCCTCGGTGGAGTAATCGATGGTGGCCTCAGCACCCTTCATGCCGGACATGTGCTCGGCATCCAGGACAACGCTCGCCCCGTCGGGCAGGGGGGCCTGACCCGGATCGACGAGCTCCTCATGGACGACCCAGCGGTGGTCGGTAACCGGGGCTCCACCCTCGGCGGGGGTGTAGCTGACCGAATAGGTCGTGGTGTCAAACGCCCCGGAAATGGTGGCGGTGGCCCCGTCCATGCCGGGCATGTGGTCAGCGGTGAGGATGACCTCGGTGCCCACCGGGTACGTGGGATTCTCGGCCTCTTCAATGCCTGCCGGCGGTGCCCCGCCGTCGGCAGGGTGGTCGTGCCCGCCGTGCTCTTCGTCGGCAGTGGTGGTGTCTTCCTGGTGGGTCTCGTTGGTCTCTGCGGTTGCCGTCGTGGTGCTGGTGGTGTCGGCATCGTCGGAGTTGTCGGTGGCGTCGCTGCAGGCGGTCAGCGCCAGGGTGGAGGTCAGTACCAAGGCGGCGAGGGTAATGCTGCGTTTCATGAGCGTTCCTTTCAAAGGTGGTGTGAGTTAGGGGTCGAGAGACAAGGTCAGTCAGTAACGGTTACGGGGGATATCGACCCACTGTGTTCCTCCTTCCCGTCGGTCGGAGCCAGGTGAGCCGGCTCCAGATCAATGCGGCGCAACAGCTGGGCGTTCAGGGCCACCACGATGGTCGAGGCAGACATCAAGATCGCGCCCACGGCCGGGGACAGCACGAACCCGATCGAGGCGAGCACTCCGGCGGCCAGCGGCACGGCGAGGATGTTGTAGCCAGAGGCCCAGATCAGGTTCTGGATCATCTTGCGGTAGCTGGTCTGGGACAGCTCAATCATCGACAGCACTGCCCGCGGGTCATCACTGGCTAGGACCACCCCGGCAGATTCCATGGCCACATCCGTGCCGGCACCAATGGCGATACCGACGTCCGCGCGGGTCAGAGCGGGGGCGTCATTGACACCGTCACCGACCATGGCCACGCTCAAACCCCGGTCCTGCAGCTGCGTGACCTTGGTGTCTTTGTCCTGAGGCAGGACCTCGGCGAAGACTTCATCAATGCCTAAGTCCTGACCGACGGCGTGAGCCACCTGCTGGGCGTCGCCGGTGATCATCGCGACCTTCACCCCGCGTTCCTGCAGGGCTTTCACAGCGGCGCGGGATTCGGGGCGGATCTTGTCCTCGACGGCCACCGCACCGATGATCTGACCGTCGCGGACAATATGGAGCACACCGGCCCCACGCCCGGTCCAGGCGCTGGTGGTGTCGGTGAGCTCGGCCGGGGTGGTGAGGTTGAACTCGCGCAGCATGTTCGGCCCGCCCACGAGGATCTCAGCGCCATCGACAGTGGCCCGGACCCCCCGGCCGGAGGCGGCGTTGAAACCAGTTGCACGGATTTGCCGACGGGAGGCCTCGGGATGGGCGGCCGCGGCCGCCACGATGGCGCGGGCCACGGGGTGCTCGCTGTCGGCCTCCGCAGCGGCGGCCAGGGCCAGTAGCTCGTCCTCGGTGACGCCGACAGCTGCCGCGACACCGGTGACCGCGTGCGCACCCTCGGTCAGGGTGCCGGTTTTGTCGAAGAGCACCACGTCGATGGTGCGCATCCGCTCGAGCGCCATCCGGTCCTTGATGAGCACCCCGGATTTCGCGGCCCGCTCGCTGGAGATCGCAATGACCAGCGGAATCGCCAGGCCCAGGGCGTGCGGACAGGCGATGACCAGCACCGTAACCGTGCGCACCACGGCATCGTCCGGGCTGCCGATGATGGTCCACACCACCGCGGTGATCAGAGCGGAGATCAGCGCGAACCAGAACAACAACGCCGCCGCCCGATCCGCCAGGGCCTGGGCCCGGGAGGAGGACTCCTGGGCGTCGGCAACCATGCGTTGGATCCCGGCCAGGGCGGTGTCCCCGCCGGTAGCCTCCACCCGGATGCGGACGGTGTTGTCGGTGGCCACGGTACCGGCGACCACCTTGTCACCGGTGTCGCGGAAGACGGGACGGGATTCGCCGGTGATCATCGCCTCATCGAATTCGGCGGCTCCGTCGAGGATGGTTCCGTCGGCCGGCACCCGGGCACCGGCCCTCACCAGCACGACGTCGTCGACGACCAGCTCGGAGATGGTCACGGTGTGGGTGGTCCCGTCGATGACTTTCTCGGCCTCATCCGGCAACAGGGCGGCCAGTGCGTCAAGTGCGGAGGACGCGGCCCCGAGAGCGGACATCTCCAGCCAGTGGCCCAGCAGCATGATGGTCACCAGCAGAGCCAGCTCCCACCAGAAGTCCAGGTCGAAACCGCCCAGCCCCAGAGTGGTGACCCAGGAGGCGACAAACGCCACGGTGATGGCCATGGCGATCAGGAGCATCATCCCGGGTTGGCGGGATTTCAGTTCTTTCCATCCGCCCTTGAGGAAAGGCGTTCCGCCGTAGACGAAGATGATCGTGCCCAGCACCGGGGGGATCCAGGTGGATCCGGGGAATGCCGGGAGGTGGTAGCCGAGCAGGTGGGCGACCATGGGGCTGAAAATAACGACGGGAATGGACAGAATCAGCGACCACCAGAAGCGGTCCCGAAACATTGCGGTGCTGTGTCCGGCGTGTTCGCCGTGACCATGAACGTGGTGGTCTTCGTCCGGGGCGGAATGCGGGTGATCGTGGGGCATTGCCTGGCCGTGGGTGTCGGCATCTGCGTGGTGTTCGTGGCTGGCATGATCCGGGTGGTGGGTGTGGTCTGTTTCCGGAGCGGGGTGATCACCATGGTGATCACCCGAATGGTGGGAAGTGCTCATGACGTTCCTTTCGCTCAACCCGGTCGGGGTCGAGATGATGGGTAAAACTGATCAGGATAAGACGGTGTAGCCAGCCTCCTCGATGGCCCGGCGAACCATCTCCGGAGGTACGACACCGGTGACCGTGACGGTGGAAACTCCACCAGCAGCGAGATCAATCTGGACGTCGTCGACCTGGGGGAGGGCCTGAAGGGCCTGGGTCACGCTTTTCGCGCAGTGCCCGCAGGTCAGGCCGGTGACCTGGTATCTAGGGGAGGACCCTCCTGCTGCCGAGTCGCTGGCGGCAGGGATGGAGGCGGTGTCGGCACGTGAGGCAGGTCCGCAACAGCTGCAGCCGTGGGAGGCCATCGGCAAGAGGCGGGGCGGGGAGGGGATCATGGGAAAGCTCCTACGAGTCGGTGGGATGCGGCGATGCCACTCTCTAGCATATACCCCCCAGGGGTATATTTTCAATGGGTGGAGGGCGGGCTCTCACGCGGGGCAGGGTGTGGTCACCGAGCAGCCTCCTCACTGTCGGGAGGGGACAGCGGGAGGCGGAGGGCAAACACCGCTCCGCGACCGGGTCCGGGGGAGGTGGCGGTGAGAGTGCCGCCGTGGGCCTCGATCAATGCCTTGGAGATGGTCAGACCGATACCGGCCCCGGCGTCGTCCCGGCTGCGGGCGGCATCCCCCCGGTAGAAGCGTTCGAAGATGTGTCCGAGCTGGTCAGGTGGGATGCCCTCGCCGTCATCGGCGACGTGGATGAGCGCGGCGGACGCCCCCTGCCGGTGGACGCTGATCCGGACCTGCCCGCCGGCCGGGGTGTGCCGTAGCGCGTTCGACAGGAGATTGCTCATCACCTGGCCGAAGCGTTGCCGGTCCACGAGCACCCGGGCGGTGTCTGTAATGGTCTCGACCTGTAAATCGACGCCTTTGTCAGCATAAGCTTCCCCCGCGGCAGCAGCGGCGGTATGGAGCAGATCCCCGAGCCCTTCCTCCACCAGGTCCAAATCGATCCGGTGTTCCTGGGCCCGGGAGACATCGTCGATGTCTTCCATCAACCGGGTCAGGCGGGTGAGTTGGTCAGCCATGATCGTGTGGGTGGCATTATTCCAGTCCACGACCCCGTCCTGGAGACCATCGAGGTAGACCGTGAGCACCGATAAGGGGGTGCCCATTTCGTGGGCCAGATCAGAGAGCATCTGGCGACGGACCTGTTCGGTGTGTTCCAGCCGATCGGCCATGGTGTTGAAGGCATGCGCCAGGGTGGTGACCTCGGGGCCTGCTTTTCCGGCGGGCACGCGGATACGGGAGTTGCCGGCCGTCAGGCTGGTAGCGGCGCGGGTGAGATCCTGCAGGGGGGTGCGCAGACGACGCGATAACCACAGGCTGGCCAGCAGGGCGCTGATCAAGGCGGTGGGCAGGGCGACGGCCAGGGTGATCAGGTTGGCGCCCCGGTAGGCTTGCTCGGCATGGAACAGCTCCAGCGAGGGGTCCTCCCGGCCGGTCATCAACATATGATCATGGAACAGGGTCGGACCCACCATCGTGGCCACGGCCGCGGCCACCAGCAGGCTAATCACCACGACCAACACCTGGGCGGCCAGGAAGCGGAAGGTCAGGCCGGGTCCGTGATTCATGGCTGCTCCACCCGGTAGCCCACGCCACGCACGGTGTCGATAAACCCCCGGCCCTGGGTGTCGGTGCCGAGCTTGCGACGCAAGTTGCCGATGTGGACATCGACGATGCGTTCATCACCGACCCAGGTGGTGTCCCAGACCTCGGTGACCAGGTCGTGGCGGGTCAGCACCTGGCCGGGGCGCAGGGCCAGGGCAACCAGCAGCTCGAACTCCGTGCGGGTGAGCTCCACGGTCGTCTCCCCCACCCGCACCTGATGGGCGACGGGGTCAAGGATGAGGTCACCAACGATCAAGGGGGTGGTCACCTGCGGTGGGGTGGTGCTGGTGCGCGGGCGGCGCAGCACCGCATGCACCCGGGTCACCAGTTCCCGGATGCTAAAAGGTTTGGTGATGTAGTCATCCGCCCCCAGGGTCAAACCGCTGATCTTGTCGTCCTCGCTGCCACGCGCGGTGAGCATGAGGATGTAGCAGTCTGAGAAGGTGCGGATGCGTCGGCACACCTCCAGGCCGTCGAGTTCGGGCAGCCCCAGATCCAGGACCACGACATCGGGGGAAAAGCGACGGGTCTCGACCACGGCCTGGGTGCCGGTGTGCGCCTGGCGGGTATCGAAGCCGGCCCTGATGAGGTAGGAGGCCACCATCTGAGCCAGGGGTTGTTCATCATCGACGACCAGCACCCGCCCCGGGGGCGTGGCGGTGGTCGGTGTGCGGTCAGCCATAGGCCCCAGTATTGCTCCGGTCAGGGGGGAATACCACCCTCGCTCAGTGCCCGGCGGGGCAATCTTCATCAAATCTTCAAACATCACCCTTCGACTGCCGTCACCCTTGTGCCCCACCCCGGGCCGGCGGCATCGCCTCCCCTGGTCGGTTCAGCAGGCGCCACCAGGGATTTCACTGCCTGCACCGCATACCCGGGGCGGGTAGAAGGACATCGCCCACGGCTGTGGGGTGGTGTCCCGGTGGTGACCCAGCCCACCGAATCCACCCCCTTTTCGCCCTGCTATAAGGCTGTGAGCAGGGCTTTTGATTTCTAGTCCGTCAGGCACCCGTGCTAGATAAAGGTATGACATCGACCTTGAGGCGGTGTCTTCTCACGGTCTTACCACGATCCAAGGAGATTGACGTGAAACGAGCAGCGATCGCAGCCGCCGCCCTTGCCCTCGCCCTCACGGGGTGTTCGGCCGCCGACCCGGAACCCACCGCCGACGGGACGGTGTCCCGGGATACATTCCTGACTACCCATGGCCTGGCCGCCATGGACGCGGTGGAGATCATTGATCACCTCGACCGGCAGAAGGTCACTGAGCGTCCCACGGATCTGATCGCTTCAGTGCGTGCCGATGAACTGCTGCTCTCGAGCGATGACCAGGAAGTCGTGGTCGATCTTCCCGACAATCAGACGTATGTCTCGATCGCGCCCTATCTCACCTCCACCCACGACTGCTTCTACCACAGCCTCACGACCTGCCTGGGGGAACTCGACAATGAGGATATCCAGATCACGATCACCGATGAGGCGACCGGTGAGGTGCTGGTGGACGAGGCGACAACCACCTTCGACAACGGGTTTATTGGCTTCTGGCTTCCCGATGATGCCACCGGCCTGATTGAGGTCAGCTACCAGGGGCGTACCGGCACCGCGGAGTTTTCCACCGCCGACGATGGTGCCACCTGTGTCACAGACCTGCACCTGACGTGATGGCTCAGCAGGGTCCTCACCTGCGCCTGTCTCCCGTGTCACTGAAATCTAACACCAAGGAAGGTTAAATCATGATGAATGGATTTTCCCGACGACAGTTTCTGCTCGGCGGGCTCGTCCTCGCCGGCACCGGGGCCGTGGCCGCCTGCACCAGCGACCCTGGACCCGCTGCCTCGGCACCAGGTTCCTCTCTTCGCCCCACTCCCACCCCCACTGCGCTCGGTGAGCCGACGGTGCGCCGGACACTGACCGCCCGGCCCCTCTCTCTGGATATCGGCGGCATCGAAGCCAAGACGTGGGGATACGTCTCTGACACCGGGGATGCGGCCATTGAGGCCACCGCCGGCGACGTCCTCCAGGTCGATATCACCAATGAACTTCCTGAGAGCACCTCCATCCACTGGCATGGTATCGCACTCCACAACGCAGCCGACGGTGTGCCCGGCATGACCCAGGACCCCATTGAACCTGGCGAGTCTTTCTCCTATGTTTTTGAAGTCCCCCACAGTGGCACCTACTTCTACCATTCCCACTCCGGCCTGCAGCTTGATCGCGGCCTCCACGCCCCACTGATCGTCCGTGACCCGCAAGACGCTGAGGACCAGGACGTCGAGTGGACCATCGTGCTCGACGACTGGGTCGATGGCATTCAGGGCACTCCCGACGATGAGCTCGACAAGCTCACCGGAATGGGTTCAGGCGACCATAACGGGAAGAAGGGAATGGGAGGTCACGGCCAGATGATGCACGGCACCCCGGACCGGGTACTGGGCGGGGATGCTGGCGATGTGATGTATCCGCACTACCTCATCAACGGACGTATCCCCCGTGCTCACCGGACCTTCGAGGCTCGCCCGGGCGACAAGGCCCGCCTGCGGTTTATCAACTCCGGCGGTGACACCATCTTCAAGGTGGCCCTCGGTGGTCACCGCATGACCGTCACCCACACCGACGGCTTCCCCGTCCAGCCTCGGGAGACCGAATCGATCTACCTGTCGATGGGCGAGCGTGTCGACGTCGAGGTCATCCTCGGCGACGGCATCTTCCCGCTCACGGCTTTGGCGGTGGGTAAGGACGACCGCGCCTTCGCCGTCATCCGCACCGCCGGCGGCCAGGCCCCCCCACCCCGATGTCGACTTCCCCGAGTTGTCGTCCACCGGACTGCTTCTGTCCTCCCTGAAGCCAGCAGACCGTGCACTCCTGCCCGAGGACACACCAGACCGAGAAGTCAGTATCGACCTGGGCGGGCAGATGATGCCGTATGAATGGAGCATTCTCACCGACGGCCAATCCTCCTCCGCGACCGTGCAGGAGGGCCAGCGCCTGCGGATGGTCATGCGCAACAGAACCATGATGCCCCATCCCATGCACATCCACGGCCACACGTGGGCGCTGCCCGGCAGCGGCGGGCTACGCAAGGACACCGTCCTTCTCCGCCACGGTGAAACCATGATCGCCGACCTGATCGCTGACAACCCCGGTGAGTGGGCATTTCACTGCCATAACGCCTATCACCTGGAAACCGGGATGTTCAGCTCGCTTCGCTACGAGTAACCCCCACAGCAGGGTTGAGTGCCGAGGTGGGCGGGGGTGTCCCCCGAGTAGTGGACACGGCGTTGGTGTGAAGTGTCCCAGGTTTTGTTCCGTTTGAGTAGATGGGAAAATCTGGAATATGCCGAGAAAATTTGACCAGGATGCAAAGGATCGTGTGGTCCGTCTCGTGGAAGATCGCATCGTGGCGGAAAATATGTCGATGCACCCCGCGTGCCAGGCAGTAGCTCCAAAGCTGGGGGTTTCATGGCACACGGCTCGTCAATGGACTTAAGCCTGCCCGCCGTGCAGGAAACATCCCAGAACCTGTATCTGAAGATTTGGCCGCCGAAAATGCCAGGCTGCGCCGTGAAAATCAAGAGCTACGCGATACTAATGAGCTACTGAAGGCTGCCTCGGCTTTTTCGCCTCATGACTCGACCCGAAACGTTAAGAAATGATCCGGTTCATCGATGAAAACCGGAATCGTTTCACTGCCCGAGTTCATCTGCAAGACGTTGAAAAATAACCGGGCTGGTGGGTTTATCACCTCGCGTGGTTATCGCCAGTCCAAGGCTCGCGGGTTAAGTGCTCGTCGCCTTCGTGATACTGTTCTGGTTGAACGCATTAGTGCTGTTCATCGGGATAATTACGGTGTCTACGGTGTGCGGAAAATGTGGCATGCGCTTCGCCGTGACGGAATCGATATCGGTCGTGAACACGCTACCCGGCTGATGCGCCTGGCTGGCGTTTCTGGCAAAGGCAAAGGCGGATCACCAATCACAACCCGAAAAGCTAACGTGCCTGATTTGCGCCCGGACTTGGTCGAGCGTGAATTCAAAGCCCGGGGCCCGAACAAGCTGTGGGTGGCCGACATTACCTATGTACGGACACGAAAAGGATTCGTCTACACCGCGTTTGTCACCGACGTCTACTCCCGGCGGATCGTCGGGTGGGCGCTGTCAGATTCGATGCGGACCGAAGCTTTGCCGCTGCAAGCACTCAACCAAGCGACCCAAGTGTGCGAGGGAAACAACAGGTCTCATTCACCATTCAGATCACGGGTCGCAGTACGTCAGCGTTGTCTACAACCAGCGCCTTTCCCAGCATGGCATTGCCGCTTCCACTGGGACTGTCGGTGACTCCTACGACAATGCTCTGGCTGAAAACGTTAACGGCCCCTCATAAGAACGAGCTAATCCATACTCGCAGGTGGAATGACGTTGTAGAGGTAGAAATTGCGACATTCGAGTGGGTGTCATGGTGGAACGAGGTAAGGCTCCACCAAAGCCTGGGATACCGAACCCCGGCCGAGGTGGAAACCGAATTTTGGAAGAAAAACCCGCCACAGGCAATAATAGAAATCAAGGCAAATGCCTAGGAACAAAACTCGGGGCACTTCATTCCTTGGCGGAGTATGCAATGCCGTTCAGGTGGCTGCACTGCGAATCATCGTGGTGGGAACCGTACCTGATGGGGTGAAGCCCAAAGCCCTTTCTACGATGGGATCGATAAATAGCTCTGCAATGCTTATTGGATACATCATTGGGGCGCCAATCGTAAGTGCCATCGGCCCAGCCGCGGCACTGGCCGTATCCGGAATTGGAACCTCGGTGCTCACAGTAGGACCAGTCCTGAAACACCGTTTGCAACAATGACCATGTATTCACCTAGTTGCTATTTTTCTGCTTTTTCGTGCGCAGCATATCCATGCTCATTACGGCGCCGATGATGGCTGCGTGTTGTTGCTCGTTGAGGTCTGGCGCGATCCGCAGGAGATACGTGTTTTTACCCATGAAGTAGTTGCCCATGCCGGTCCACTTATTGGAGACATCGGCAAGCTGGCGATCCTGGGAGGTGATGGTGAGGTTCCAATCCCAGAAATCGCCGTGCACTTCGACGTCGGCAAAGCCCTCCATTGTTAATTTCATCTTGGTTTTGAACATGGAGAAGCGCTTGGTGATAACGGCCATGGGCTGTTCAATTCCCGGTAGGTGTACTTCGTAGGTATCCCGCAAAAAATTAGGCGGATCCGAGATCGTCATGACTGTTTGTTGGGGGTTGCCTTCGGCATCCGTGAGTGCGACCTCCAAGCTACGGGAGGGTTTAAACACCATTTCCTTAAGGCTGGTGGATTGCACGATGGTGCCCACTGGGGTCCCGTTGACATCAGAAATCATGAATCGATCCTTGAGGAGGGACTTGGTCTGGGAAATAACCAGCTCGTCGAGCGTGAATAATTTTTGCATCATGCCAGCCAATGTATTCCAACCGGCGAATTTAATCCTCCTCCCTAGGGGTGGTTTTTGCTTCTTCCTGTGCTTGGTGGGCCTCCTCGTAGGCTCGCGCGCGGTGGGCGGTCATGGTTTGTGCAAAAGTTTGCACCCAATTCTTATTCTTTTCTGCCAGTGGGCCGGAAGGATCGGTGACGGTCCAGGTGCCGTCTTCGAAGAGCCAAATAATGTCCCGGGTGTGTGGGTCCATGACGTAGAAGACGCGGCCATCGGTCTTTATGTTGTGGTGGTGCTGGCACAGGCACGCAAGGTTTGCGGGAGTCGTCGGCCCGCCATCCGCGTGGTTGATGCGGTGATCCTTTTGGCACACCGTGGCAGGGCGGTTGCAGCCAGGGTAACGGCAGGTGCCGTCGAATCCTTCCAGGAAGGCTGCCATATCCGGCGGGGTGACATATCCCTTTACCTCCTTATCCGGGTTCATTTCCCGGATCTTGGAGTAGGGCAGCGCGTTGGAGCGCGCCGGGTCGAGCCACCCAACGGATTCAATGAATGCGGGGGAGTTGGGGACATCGGTTGCCTTGTAGGCATTCAGGATGACCTGGGGTGCTTCGGTATTGCCGGTGAGGAGGGAAATGGCGGCATCGGCAAGCGAGCAATCCAGCTTGAGTGCAGTCTCCTTGATGCACTTATCTACGCACGCCATCACCGAGGGATCCGCGCTCAGCGTCATCGCCGTAGTATTGTTGCCCCAATTTTCCATGGTGTAGCGCGGCTGGGTCGGCCCCTTCTTGACCGCAAGGGTGTCATCTTCGAGGTTGATGAGCTCATTGATCTTTCTTTTAATCTGCGCTTGCGTCCGCATGGCCTGGTTGGCGCGGGTGGGAGTGAGGTAGGCGGTGAGCTGCTCATCGATGCGCGCGATTACCTCCGGGGTCGGGTTGCCCAGGCGGTTAAGGGATTTATTGATGGCAATGAGGCGGTCTAAATCTAAGTGATAGAGCTCGTGTTGCAGCTCTTTCAGCTGCGGGAGCTCTTCCAGGCGGTACAGGGCCATCAGGATATGGCCGATTCGCCCTTCATTAACTCCGGTGGTGCGGTAGAGGGATTGGGTGACTAATTCGAAATCAGAATCGAGATCGGGGATCTGTTCAGTCCAGAACTCGTATTCAGTCTTCCGCATTTCAAAAGCTAAGCGTGTAGTGGGGTCTTTGGTGTTGGTCGTGGAAAAGTAGGGATCTTCCATGGCGCTTAAAACCTAAATTTGTTGTGTGAACGTGTATACGAAAAACACTATAGAACACCCGCCGGACATTCGCCTGTTTTAAGGTGTTTCTGCAGGTAGAACTGCATATTCTTCCGTTAGGATAACCAGCTTAAGAAGCAAAATTATGTGCTAGCTTGAGGAAGGTATGAGTCAGGAGCAGGAAACGCAGGAAGAACCCGGGCGTGCGTGGTGGCAGTGGTGGGCGCCCTTGGCGATGATCGCTGTCTTCTTGGTGCTCCCGCCGGCGATTTACCAGGCGGTTTCTGGCGTGACGCTGTTCGGCATCATGGGTGGGCTTACCGTGCTTATTGCTCTTATCGATGCCACCACATTCCGCTACTCATGGACCATCTTCTGGGTTGCGGGCATCGCCTATTTCGCGGCCATGGAGATGTACTTCAACGAGGGGACATGGATTTACCTGCCGGTAGTGGTCCTTTTGGCGTTGGGTGCTAGCAAATTGGGCGCCAAGTTGAGGAAGCGCTGATGGAAATCTGGCGGTTGGATCACCCTGAGGCTGGCCTGCTCGAGGTTGAGCGCGGCTACGATGCCGAGTTCGCTGAGCAGGGCGAATGGCCCAAGGAGCCGAAGGAATTTACGCCGGTGTTTGGCGATGCCCCCTTTATCCGCCGCATCCAGCTCTGGCGCAAGAATCCTGCACCCCGCATGCAGATGGTGGTCAACGGCGAGGTTCGCAGCCGGCACGACAAGCCGCGTGGTGGCCGTTATTCATTGCAGAAGAATCTGGAAAACGATCTCTCATTCAGTGAGAATAGTGCGCCGCTGACTAAGCCTTATGTAGATATCCAAGCCACGCCCTTTGGGGAGATACAGGATGTCTACTACCGCGATGGGGAGGAGGCCGTGGCCTTTGATCCGCCGCCGGGCTCCTTGGGTGAAAAGCGGCGCCGGGCAATGGAAGAAAGCCCCTTCAAGCGCGTGCTGTATCCACTGCTCGGTGGGCTGGGGAAGTCCGGGTGGGCCATCGCGATGATTGTTTTGGCTCCTATTATTAGCCGCATCCTCTCGCGCTTGCTGCCGGATTGGGAGCTGCCAGATGTAGATTTCCCAGAGATTTACCTTCCGCTGCCAAATTTGCCGAACCTGCCGGAGCCACCGCAGATTACCTTGCCCGCGCCGCAGTTTGCGGTGCACTTTGAAGCACCGGAGTGGGTGGTTTTCCTTATGGATTACAGCAGGGTGTGGATGCCTATAGTTATTGCCATTGCCTTTGGGGTGATGGCGGTGCGCAATGCAAAGAAATCGGAGGCGAAGAAGAAGGAGTGGCAGAACCATGAAGATTCGCGGCGCGATTGATGCGGAGGGCCGGTGCAAGCATTGGCATTCCCCGCTCGACGTGGTGGCCAATAAGTGCGCGAACTGCGGCGAGTACTTCGCGTGCGCGCTGTGCCATGCGGAGCTGACGGATCATGAGTTTGGGCCCATGCTTGTCGATGCCCCCGCTGCCCTCTGCGGTTCCTGCGACCTTGAGATGGATTACCGGCTGTATTCCTCTGTCGAGGCATGCCCGCAGTGTGGGCATATGTTTAATCCCGGCTGCAGCGCGCATGCTGGGATCTATTTTCAGGTCACCTCGTAAAAGCGAGGGGAGAGTGCTACTGGTTCAGGCCCAAGAAGCGGTTGACTAAGCTGTGGTAGGCGCGCACGGTGAGATCGAGATCCTCGAGGTAGAGGTGCTCATCGTGGCTGTGTAGCTGTGAGTTGGCGCTGGCCATATCGCGGCCCTCGGCATGCATGGCAAAGCCATAGGCATTGCCGCCCTTGCGGCGGGCAAAGCGTAAATCGGACCCGCCGGTGGCATGAACGGGCACGACGTCTTTATTGGGGAAGAACTCTTTGGCGGTGGCCTCAATGGTGCGCCAGAGCTCGGTATCGGTGGAGGACTGGGTGGCGTTTTCGGTAATGAGGTGCTCGATTTCTACCTCATTGGCGAGATCGCCCAGTGCGCTGCGGAGGAAATCGTCCAAGTCTTCCTGGGTTTGCCCAGGGAAGGGGCGGATATCCATCTCGAGGTAGGCGTGGGAAGGAAGCACGTTGATGGCTCCGCCTGCGCGCAGGACGGTCTCGGCGATGGTGGTGTGGCTAAAGGCGTGGGCGTAGGCATCGAGGTTGCCGAACTTGGTGTAGTCACCGGTGCCATCGATAAGCTCTTTTTCGGTCTCAGGATCGAACTTGAAGGTGCGGACGAAGCCCTCCCAGATCTCGTTGGAGGCTGTGGGTGGCTCGGCCTCGGCGATGCGGCGGGCGACCTCGCCGATCTTTACGATGGCAAAGTCTTTGCCGTAGGGAGTCGAGCCGTGCCCGGCATCGCCGGTGACGTGGAGGCGGCGCTGGCCAGCACCCTTTTCGCCCACGTTGAAGCCCACCGCGCCGGGCAGGTGGCTACCGCCGGTCTCGGAGAGGCAGTTCTTCCAAGAGAAGGCATCGGGGTGGTTTTCTGCCATCCACCGCACGCCCAGGCCACCGCGGGCCTCTTCATCGGCCATGCCCACGAAGGCGAGCGTTCCGCCGGGGTTGCCGGCGCGCGCTACCTCGCGGGTGACGGCGGCCATGGTGGCGGTAATAAAGAGCATGTCTACGGAACCGCGGCCGTAGAGCTTGCCGTCTTCAATGAGTGCCTCGAAGGGCGGCTTAGTCCACTTGGGTTCGTCGACGGGGACGACATCGGTATGCCCCATAAGGGTGAGGGGCTCCTTGGCGGGATCGCCGGGGACGGTCACCACGATGGACACGCGTCCCGGGTGGGATTCAAAGCGCTCGATGGAGACGTCTTCACCGGCAAAAAAGTTCTCAAGAGTATCGGCATTGCGCACCTCAAAGCCGGAATCCGGGGTGAGGTCGTTTACGCAAGCATTGCGGATGAGTTCTTGGAGGAGTTCGAGGGTGTCATCGTAAAGCGTCATGCCCCTTAGGGTAATCCCGCGAAAAAAATTTTGTGATTTTGGCCAAAGTTGAACGGCGTTCAAGTATGGTTCACTGCATGAGCATCATCGACATCGCCCGTGAGAAAGCTCTGGAGCAAGGCAAAGGCCTTAACCAGGAAGAACTACTACAAGTACTGCAGGTTCCAGATTCCCAGCTGGAAGAAATTGCTGATATCGCCCACCAGACCCGCCTGAAGTGGTGCGGCCCGGACGTATCGGTGGAAGGCATTATCTCCATCAAGACCGGTGGTTGCCCAGAGGATTGCCACTTCTGTTCCCAGTCCGGCCTTTTTGAGTCCCCAGTGCGCGCAGTGCGCCTGAACATCCCTGAACTGGTGGAAGCGGCACAGAAGACCGCCAAGACCGGCGCTACCGAGTTCTGCATCGTCGCTGCGGTGAAGTCCCCGGATGACCGCCTGCTGGACCAGGTGGGCGAGGCCATCGCCGCCATCAATGATGCCGTTGACATCGAGATTTCCTGCTCCCTGGGCACCCTGACCCGCGAGCAGGCACAGCGCCTGAAGGACATGGGCGCACAGCGCTACAACCACAACCTGGAGACCTCCCGCTCCTACTTCCCCAACGTGGTCACTACCCACACCTGGGAAGAGCGCAAGAAGACCCTGGATTACGTGCGCGAGGTAGGCATGGAAGTCTGCTGTGGCGGCATCATCGGCATGGGCGAGTCCCTGGAGCAGCGCGCTGAGTTTGCAGCCCAGCTGGCAGAGATCGATCCGTGCGAGGTTCCGATGAACTTCCTCGACCCTCGACCGGGCACCCCATTCGCTGATCGCCCGCTGGTTCCGCTGGGAGAGGGCCTGCGCGCCGTTGCTGCATTCCGCTTGGCGATGCCCTCCACCACCCTCCGCTTCGCTGGCGGCCGCGAGCTTTCGCTTGGCGATGACGGCACCGAGCGCGGTTTGCTCGGCGGCATCAACGCCATCATTGCCGGCAACTACTTGACCACCTTGGGTCAGGAAATCGAAAAGGATGTGGACATGCTGGGCCGCATCGATCTCCCGATCAAGGCTCTGTAGTGTCCGAGCCGAACTCTGAGTTGGCAACCGCCGTCCTGGCCGGGGACGAGCCAATTTTCCACCCCAATACCGGCAAGCCGATCGAAGAGGTCTTCAAGCTGCACCCCGCTGCAGCCGCCGGCCTCGACGTACCGCGCTACTGCCAGATCTGCGGCCGCCGCATGGTGGCCCAGGTGCGCCCCGATGGCTGGCACACTAAGTGCTCGCGCCACGGGGAGCTAGATTCTGAGTGGTTATACGTAGAGCAGCTACCAGAGAGCTAGCACTACCAAGATAAGGAGCCGCTGCCGCAAGGCAGGCGGCTCTTTTTTCTATTGAAAAACAGCCGTGAACTGCGGGTAGGTAATCCTACTTGCGAAATTTGGTGCGTCCTACTTTAGAGATTTGGTACTCTCTACTTTAGAGATTTGGTGCGTCCTACTTGCGAAATTTGGTAAATATATGTTTGTTCCTCGGCAGCTCAGTGGATCTATAGCGCAGTTAATGAAATGGTTTCCAGTTGTTAGCGTGACGGGGCCGCGGCAGTCTGGGAAGTCGACTCTTCTGAGAGAAATGTTTCCGGACTTGTCATACCTCAATCTTGAGGATCCAAGTATCCGAAGGGTGGCACAAGAAGATCCTGTGGGTTTCCTTTCGAGCCAACGTGGACCGTTGATTATAGATGAGGCTCAATATGCACCGGATCTGTTTTCCGTTGTCCAACTTCGTTCGGATGAAGTGGGAAGCCCTGGGCAATATATCTTATCCGGATCGCAAAATTTCTTGCTTATGGAATCCATAACGCAATCGCTGGCGGGCCGCGTTGGGATCAGTCATTTGTTGCCCTTCGGCCTCTTGGAAGCTCGCTCTATATCAGCTGATCTGACCGTTGATGAATTTATGGTTCGTGGTGGATATCCGCGCTTGTACCAGGCTCAAATTCCTCCGGAAATCTATTTTGAAAACTACGTGCAGACTTATCTCCAACGGGATGTGAGTGGGTTACTCAATGTTCGGAATAGTGATAGCTTTTGGCGATTCATTAAGGTCTGTGCGCTGCAAGCTGGAAACTTAATCAACTATTCCGCAATCGCAAATGAGATTGATGTTTCTTTCCAGACGGTAAAAAATTGGGTCTCAATTCTGGAGTCTAGTTTCATCATATTTTCTTTACCCAGCCACCATTCCAATCCCCGGAAGGTGCTTACTAAGACCGCGAAGTTGTATTTCTATGATACTGGCCTGTTGTGCCACCTTCTTGGTATTTCTTCACCAGAAGAACTTTCTGTGCATCCACAGTCAGGTGCAGTGTGTGAAAATATGGTGGTAGCAGAAACCATGAAAACGCATATTCACTCTGGTCGCAAGCCGGATCTACGGTTCTATCGGGATAGTTCTAAAAGAGAAATCGACCTATTGGATTTTACGGGCGGCGATCCTAAGGCTTATGAAATCAAGGCATCGCAGACCTATCATTCCAAATACACGCGTCATCTCGCGACTGTAGGTGAAGAGCTGGAGATCAAACCCGCAAACCGCACAGTGCTATACCGCGGCCAATATTCCTTTCAAGCACATGATGCTGAAGTAGTCCCGATTGAGCAGTACTTGCAATCGCTTGATTAGATTGGTGGGTATGGATCCCGCCGTAGCTCACGCACATCAGTCCGCGCTGCGATCGATTGCGCGCGTCGTGGAGGAGACGGCGCCGCATACGGAGGCGGGGAAGGCTTTGGGGGACATCGCCAAGCAGCTGCGGGAAGGGCCGGTGATGGTGCTGACGGGGGCGGGGGTATCGACGGAATCGGGGGTGCCGGACTATCGCGGGCCGCGGGGCTCGCTGAGCAGGCACCGGCCGATGACGTATCAGGAATTTCGCCATGATCCGGCCGCTAGCCATAGGTATTGGGCGCGTAGTTTTGTGGGCTGGCGCGTGATGGATTCTGCGGTGCCGAATCGCACGCATTATGCGCTCGTGGAGTTGGAGCGCGTCGGGCTGGTTAATGGTGTGGTCACCCAAAACGTGGATGGCCTGCATAAAAGGGCGGGTACGGAGAGGTTGGTGACGCTGCACGGTGATATGGAAACCGTGGTGTGCTTGTTGTGTGGGCACTATGAGGATCGCGGGCACTTCGATGCGCGTTTGGCGGTCGCAAACCCGGGGTATCTGGATCGTCTGGTGGTGGAAAGGGACCAAGTTAATCCGGATGGTGACGTGACGTTGGATGAGAAAGACGTTGCGGCGTTTCGGATGGCTGGCTGCGAGCGCTGCGGATCGGAGCTGCTCAAGCCGGACGTGGTGTATTTTGGTGAGCCCGTGCCAGCCACGCGGCGGGATGCGGCATTTGCGCTATTGAACGAGGCAAGTTCGCTGTTGGTGGCCGGTTCTTCGCTGGCGGTGATGAGCGGGTACCGTTTTGTGCTTGAGGCAAAGAAGCAGGGCAAGCGCGTGGCCGTCATCAACGGCGGGCCAGGCCGCGGGGACAAGAAGGTGGATACGCTATGGCGCACGCAGGTGGGCCCGGCATTTGATGCCCTGCTCGATGAGCTGGAGATTTAATCAACGCGGCGTGTGCTCGACCATCCTGAGCAGCGTGCGCACGATGGCGTGCACGCGCCTATCCATGGGCATATCTTCGTGCATGACCACGGCATGGCGGTCAAAATCTTGGATATAGATATTGCGCACCGCACCTTCGGGCGCGCCCTCTGGGTCGAGGAAACAGGTCTCGGGCGGGACGACGACGGCATCGGAACGCGTGGCGATGCAGGTGTAGCTCACGCCGGATTCGAGGTCGCCATCGCGGTTGACATCGCGAAGCACCTCGCTGCCTACCACCTGGTCCATGCCGGCGGGGCCAAACCAGCCATCGATGATGGAGCGGATCACCGCCTCTTGGCGTTGGGTTCGAATGAGGCGACTGGCGATGCCCCCGTGGGTCGTCCCATGATTAGGCGCGCTGATGCTCATGAGGTGGACGACCTTTTCGGCGCCGCCGTCCATGCGCATCCAGTACCGCGCGAGCAGTCCGCCCTGGGAGTGGCCTACCAAGATGACCTTTTCTGCTCCGGTGACGGCGAGCACGGTATCGATATACGCGCCGAGCTGCTGCGACGATTCCGGGATGGTCTGCGTGGCGCGGTGACCGTAGTCAGGGGCAAAGACCGCCCAGCCGTCTTGGCGCAAGATATTGCCCATAATTTGCCAGACGCCCTTGGTATCGCAGGTGCCGTGGATCAGGATGACCGGCCAGGGGCGCTCGTCGCTCGGGCGGGCGCCCCAATCGTCTTCGAAAACGCCGCGCGGCTTCGTGCGTGCGCCGAGGGGCAGGGTCCTTGCGGCATCGGCATCGAGGGCGGAATCGCCGGGACTGGACTTGTCCTTTTCGGCCTTGAGGCGGTCAACGATCTCGTCGGCGACGTCATCCTGCAAAGCACTGGCCGCGGCCGGGGAGGCGATGCCAAGGCGTGGCGAATCTTTTTCTTCGGGTGCATCTTCCTCGTTCACGCGCCCGAATTTGAGGAGTTGTTCAGAAATAATGCTTTTCAACTCTGCAAGAGATTCGACAGCCATGCCTTCCAATCATACGCGTTAATGCAGGTAAATGGCCTCTTTAGAAAAGTTGAAGAAATTTATGGAGAAAGCCCTTGACCTCACGCCATAATCTTTGTAAACTTAGGCTTGCCTAATCACGGGCGGTGCTTACGGCGTAGGGCGCTCCACTCCTTGCCGCTAAGTGCCAGAGATTAGTCATGGGGAGAGGGCCCGCCGATGCGCAGTCGGCGGGCCTTCGTTTATGCCTCGGGAGGGTTAGTCGTCGAAGCAGGCGGCGGGTGCTTCATCCTCACGCGGGGGAATGGGAAGATCAACGGGAAATTCACGGGTGGCGGCAAAAAGCTCCACCCCAATATTAGTGGCAGGCATAGAGCTAACGATACCAAGTGGGTGTTCCGGATTCAGAGCTGGAAAAGACTCCGCTGCCGTACTGCGCTGTCCCCGCTAAACTCGCGGTTATGACCGATCTGCAGCATGTCCACTCCGTAGATGAAGCGGTGACTCGCTTAATTGAGCATTATGAAACCTCGTGCGAGATGGCGCGCGAGGCTCTTGCCTCCGGCACCCTCGATGATTATCGCCATGTGGTTTATCCCAAGGTGACCGTGGAGATCCGTAAATGGCAGCCGATCGACCGCTCCGAGCCCTTTGGCTATGTGGACGAGGCCGGCAAGTATTCTGCGGTCGTCTCCAAGCCGCACATCATCCGAGAGTACTTGCACGAGCAGCTGACTCGGCTGACTAACAATTATCCGTGCGATATCTTCGTGGGCCAATCGGATGAGCGCATTCCGCCGGAATACATCAAAGATGCCCCGGCGGCGCCGCAGGAACGCGGCCCCATTCCGCGCCCGACCTTGGATGAGGTCAATGATGCGATTATTGATGGCGAGTGGGATGCGTTTCACGGCGGGGAAAAGCCGCTCTTTCACTTCGGGGCGCAGCGCTTCGATATTGCCTGTGCGCGCATTGAGCATTACACCGGCATCGAGGTCGATACGGTGCAGAAATACATTCTGTTTACCAATTACGCGATGCATACCACGGAATTCGTGAAATTCGGCCTGCGCGAGCTGACCAAGGAGGATTCGCGTTATACGGCGCTGGTATTGCCCAATGGGGAGACCATTCACCCTAATGATGCGGTGGACCTCGACCTGGATGGGCTAACGCTGACCTCGCGCTTTCAGATGCCCCGGTTCGATCTCATTACCGCAGGTGGCGATGGCATCACGATGATCAACATCGGCGTGGGGCCATCGAATGCCAAGACCATTACGGACTGCTTGGCCGTGCTGCGGCCGGAGGCCTGGATCATGATTGGCCACTGCGCCGGCATGGATGGGCGCATGCGCATCGGTGACCTGATCTTGGGCAATGCCTACGAGCGCCACGACCACATCTTGGACCGACAGGTGGTTTCTTCCACACCGATTCCGGCCATTCCAGAGGTCCAGCGCATGCTGGAGGCGGCCGTCGATGAGGTCTACGGTAGCGATAATTCGCTCATGCGCACCGGCACGGTGCTATCGACCGATGACCGCGATTGGGAGTGGCGCACCAGCCGGGATCTGTGGGAGTGGTTGCGCACTTCTACCGCGGTGGCGGTGGACATGGAATCGTGCGCCTTGGCGGCGAATGGGTACCGCTACCGCGTGCCTTATGGCACGCTGCTGTCCGTGTCGGATCTGCCGCTGCACGCCGTGCCGAAGCTGCCGGCGCAGGCCCAGGCGTTTTATTCCAACTCCAAGGAAGCCCACGTCATGTGCGCGGTGCGCGCGGTGGAACAGCTGGCAGAAAATCCGGAGCGCCTGCGCACTCGCAAGCTGCGGCGGACGCTGGGAGAGGTTCCTTTCCGGTAGCTGCTTTCCCTTGGTAGGTATCGCTAGTTAAACTACAAAGAAAGCCCATGACGCAAAAGGAGCCGCGCAATCGTGACTGAGAATTGGATCCACCCGGACCGGGAGAACCTCACTTGGGAAGTCTTCGGCGAAGCGAGCCGGAATCTTTCGGAGCAAATCGTGGAATCCGGCTGGTTTCCTGACTTGATCGTGGGCGTTGCCCGCGGCGGCCTGATCCCGGCCGGTGCCATTGGTTATGCCATCGGGGTCAAGGCCATGGGCGCTATCAACGTGGAGTTCTACACCGATATTGGCCAGACCTTGGATGAGCCGATCATCTTGTCCCCGCAGTTGGATACGGATTCCCTCAAGGGCAAGAAGGTGCTCGTCGTTGATGACGTGGCCGATTCCGGCAAGACCTTGGATCTGGTGGTGAACTTCTTGGAAGAAACTGCCGATGAGGTGCGTTCCGCTGTCGTCTACACCAAGCCGAAGACCATTTTCGAGCCGGACTATTCGTGGAAGAAGACGGATAAGTGGATCAACTTTGCCTGGTCGGTGCTGCCGGTCATCACGGCGGATGGCTCCTTTCAGGAAGGCTCGTAGTAGCTACTAGTATGTGCAGGCGTGATTAACGAGCAGCCTGCACCCACCGGCGTCATCGCCAGTTTCCGCTTCGCATTTTCCTCACCTGCGCGTTTGCGCAAGGAAGTGCTCGGCGGGCTGGCGGTGGCGCTTGCTTTGATCCCGGAAGTTTTAAGCTTTTCTATTCTCGCTGGCCTCGACCCGCGGGTGGGGCTGTATTCTTCGGTGATTATGGCGATGGCCATCGCCTTTACCGGCGGGCGGCCCGCCATGATTTCCGCAGCGGCCGGTGCGGTTGCCCTGGTGGTGGCCCCGCTCGCCCACGAGTATGGGCATGATTATGTGGTGGCGGCGGTGCTTGCGGCCGGTATCATCCAGGTGCTGTTGGCGTGGGTGGGCATCGCCAAGCTCATGCGTTTTATCCCACGTTCGGTGATGACGGGATTCGTCAATGCGCTGGGCATTATGATGTTTACCGCGCAGCTGCCGCACCTTATTGATGTCCCCTGGATGGTCTATGTGCTGGTGGCCATTGGCCTGGCCATCATGATTGTTTTGCCGCGGTTTACCCAGGCAATTCCGGCGCCGTTGGTGACCATCGTGGTGGTAAGCATCATCGCCGTCGCGGCGGGGTGGAAGGTGCCGGATGTGGCGGACCAGGGCGAGCTGCCCACGACGCTGCCGGGCCTTTTCATTCCGGATATTCCGTGGAACCTGGAGACCCTGCAGATCATTGCGCCCTACGCCTTTGGGATGGCGCTGGTGGGCCTCATGGAATCGCTGCTTACGGCGAAGCTTGTCGATGACATTACGGATACCCACTCCGATAAGACCCGCGAATCCTTTGGCCAGGGCATTGGCAATATATTGGCCGCGGCGATTGGCGGCATGGGCGTGTGCGCAATGATTGGCCAGACCATGATCGGCGTCAAGGTATCCCAGGCGCGCACGCGCTTGTCGACGTTCCTCGCCGGCGCCTTCCTCCTCGTGCTGTGCCTGCTTTTCGGCGAGGCGGTAGGCCGCATTCCGATGGCCGCGCTGGTCGCGGTGATGATCCTCGTGGCGGCGACGACGGTCAATTGGCATTCCATCCGCCCGCGCACGCTCAAGCTGATGCCGCTTTCTGAAATCCTCGTCATGCTGCTGACGGTCGCGGGCACGCTGGCCACGCATAACCTGGCGGTAGGAGTGGTCTTAGGCGTGGTGGCTGCATCGATTGGCTTTGCCCGCCGGGTGGCGCACCTCGTGGAAGTTGAGTTGGTAGATGGATATACCTACGTGGTGCATGGCCAACTCTTCTTCGCCTCCTCGAATGATTTGGTTTACGCCTTTGATTACACGCTTGATACGGACTTCGTGGTGGTGGACCTTACCGATGCCGAGGTCTGGGATGCCTCGACGGTGGCGACGCTGGATGCGGTGCAGAAAAAGTACGCGGATCGCGGCATTGAGGTGGAGTTTCGGGGCCTCGATGGGGCGAGCGCGCAGCGCCTGGAGCGCCTGAGTGGGCAACTGGGTGATTAATATCACATTGCAAGTTTGATGTGCGGGGGCGTACCCGCCGCAAGGCGGTAAATGGAGCGACCTAGCGCGGCGAGATTGGCCGTTTAGGGCAATGACCTCGAACTATTAGGCGATATTAACTTTGCGCCGTGGTGCAGCTTTGTCTTAACTAACTTAGGTGATCCAATCTGAAAAATGCCCCTGAGGTGCGGGTTTGATTAAGCATACCTTGCTAGACGGGAGATTTTATTTGGGTATTGTAGTGCCTACAACCAATTAATTGATTCCTACAGAAAGGATTTAGCAATGGATGAGAAGCTGCAAACCCTGCTAAACAATCAGGTCATTAACGAGCACGGCGCCGCTATGGTCTACACCCAGCTGGCCTACGAGATGGACAACCTGTCCTTCCCGGGCATGCGCGATTGGTTCATGGCTCAGGCTGGCGAAGAGCGCGTTCACGCACAAAAGCTTGCGGATCACCTCTTGGCACGCGGCTACCGCGTAGAGCTCAACGATATCCCGGTTGGCTCCATCAAGGCTGCCACCCCGCTGGATGCGTTCGAAGCTTCCTTGGCGCACGAGCAGAAGGTCTCCGAGCAGATCCGCGAGATCGCCCGCGTTGCCCTTGACATCCAGGACTTGGACTCCCGTCAGCTCATTGACTGGTTCTTGGCTGAGCAGATCGAGGAAGAGGACACCGTTTCTGAGATCATCGACCAGATCAAGCTGGTGGGCAACGATGGTGCTGGCCTGCTGCGCATCGATTCCCGTTTGGCTAACCGCAACTCCTAAGTTGTGAATAACAAACACATCAAGATTTAAATCAATCCTCCCATGGCACTGCGCTGCTGTGGGAGGATTGACGTATGTCTGCACACCTCAAAACAACCCTCTCCGCCACCCTGGCGGTATTGGCATTAAGTCTCATCATTGGGGCTGCGGTCATCTCAAGCCACGTCACCCTCGGCATCTTTTTAACCACTGCGGCGCTCATGCTGAGCCCGTTTGCGGGGGTGGTGATGCTGGCGTGTGGGGTCATCGGCAAGCGCGGGCTGGTCAACCGCTCCCTATATTCCCTGAGTGGAATGCTGATTTTGGCCTCGCTGGCCGTGCTCATCGTTTTGCCGATGGCGCAGGCGACGCTGGCGCTGGTGATTTTTATCGCCGGTATCGCGGTGGGGATCGTGGCAGTGCAGACCCAAGCTACTAGGCGCGCATAAACTGGATGCATTATGCCGAAGTTGCTGTTTGATCTCTACGGCGTGCTGCTGCGCCCCGCCACGCCGGAAGCGCACGCTGAACTGGAGCGCTTCCTCGCGCCGGCAAACCCAGAGGCATTCTGGGAGGCCTATAACTTTTTCCGGCCCGATTACGATGCCGGAATTTTTAGCGATAGCCACTACTGGAACGAGATTGCCGCCCGCGCGGGGATGGAACCTATTGATTGCGCCGGGGCCGTGGCCTGCGAGAATCAGTACCTGCTCGAGGCGGACCCAGAGATGGTGGCGCTGGTTAAAGGGCTCATCGGGGAGGGCTTTAGCGTGGGGATTTTATCCAATATCCCCACAACCCTGGCGGAGCAGGTGCGCGCGCAGCACCCGTGGTTAACTGAGTGTGCGGCGGTAACGTTGAGCTGCGATATCGGAGTGGCTAAGCCGCACCCAGAGGCCTACCGGGTGGCGGTGGACGCGCTCGCGGCGCAGCCGAAGGACACGCACTTTTTCGATGACAGCATCGACTACATCGAGGGCGCGACCTATTGCGGGTTGCACACCCACCTATTTACCGGAATCGACTCTGCGCGTGAGGTTCTACGCGGTCTGGAGTGAGCGGCCGAGCTCCAATGGCTCGCGCAATAGTTGATCGGTGGCCACGGTACGGGCGACGGCTCGCACGATTTCTTTGTGGCTTGGAATCATGCGCAGTTCCAGGTCCTCCGAGGCGGAATCGCGCACGGTGGAGGCAAAAAGCTGGGGCGCGCGGGAATCGCCGGTAAAGGCCCCGCCGGCAATGACCACGGTTTTTGGTGCGTATTCGTGGACCATGTCCGCCGTAATCTGGCCCAGCTGGCGGGCGCGCTCATCCAAAATGGCGCGCACGGCTGAATTGGACTCGGCGATGGTCGCGACCTCGGGCAGGGTACTGGCCTCGATGCCGTGGCGGCGCACGGCCTCCAGGATGGACTGGGTGGCCAAGAGGTGTTCGGAAGCGCCGTGGCCCAGCACGTCAGAGTGGGTCTGCGGGAGCGGGATGATGGAATTGACCTCGTCATCGACGGAGAGCGCAGATCCTAAGGAATCATCCGCGAAGAGCAGGAGAACGCGCTCGTTCGTGCCAATCTCGGCAGCCTGGGTCTCCGAGCCCAAAATGGCGGAAATGGCAGAGGTAACAACCACGGGAACGCTAAATTGGAAGCGCAGGCGCGCGGCGATATCCACGCCGTGCCAACCCAGGTTATCCGCGGTGACTAGGCCCTCTTCATCCACGGTGCCCGAGGTGGTAATCCCCAAGGCCACGAGCCGGCGATCTAGGCCCGTCATCATGCGGTTGATGCCGGCCATGATGTGTTCAAGAAAGTCTTCCTCCGTCAGGCGGGCGACAGGAGTGGCGATCTCTTCTTCTGAAACGGTGCGGCCCTTGATGTCATAGAGGCCGATATAGGTCTCAGAGGTGCCGACAGCGATGCCGCCGAGCACCCAGTTATTATCCGCGGCCTCGAGGGGAACGGTAGGGCGGCCCCGGCCCTGGGATTGGGTGAGGTCGGTGCGCTCTTGGATGAGTCCTGCGTTGAGGAGCGCGGTGGTAGCGCGGGTAATGGTGGGCTGGGAGAGTCCGGTGGCTTCTACCAGCTCACTACGGGTAATGATCGGGTTCAGGCGCACCAGGTGAAGGCACTTAGCAGCCGGTGTACGGGGGCGGGTGAACACGGGGCCAGGTTTGATCATGAAAGAAAGTATATGTGTCACAGACTGCTTTGTCTAATCTATTCATAGGTATATGTACCGAATGGTCTAAAGGTGGAGGTAGGCCGAAAATTCCCTATGCTGGGGCGCATGAAATCAGTAGCGGTTTATTGCGGCTCCGCCGTGGGCAATTCGCCCGCCTATAGCGCAGCGGCACAACACTTGGGCGGCGAGCTTGCCCGTCGCGGGCTGAACTTGGTCTATGGCGGCGGAAATATCGGCCTCATGCGTGAGGTTGCCAACTCCTGCTTGAAGGCCGGCGGCACCGTCACTGGCGTCATGCCGCAATCCCTGGTGGATTTAGAGATCTCCCACCCAGGCTTGACCCGCCTCGAGGTCGTGGATTCTATGGCCGAGCGGAAAACCCGGATGGAGCAGCTGGCGGATGCCTTTATCTGTTTGCCCGGCGGCGTGGGCACGTTGGAGGAAGTGACAGAGGTACTGACCCAACAACAGCTGGGCAGCATTCGTGGGCCCGTTGGCTTGGTTGACGTGGAAGGTTTTTGGCAGCCCTTTTATGACATGTATGCCGCCATGGCTGAGGCGGGCTTCATCCTGCCTCGCTTTGTAAAAGCACTGGTCATAGAGGAAAATCCCGCGGCCGTGCTGGATGGTTTTGTCCAGTGGCACTACCCGGGCACGAAGTGGAACAACGATTAGCTAACAAGTTTGCAACATTTGGGTGGGGCTGGGTGGCCTATCAACAAGATAAAGGGTTAGACTTCCCTCTTATGAGTTCTGAGCAGACCGCTAAGCGCCAGCCCTCTCTACTGGACGCTTCGTGCGATAACTTCGTTCACGACCTAGCCGAGCTATCCCCAACTGATGCAACCGCGTGGGGAATTGACGGTTTTGAAGGCGAATTGCAGGATTTTTCCCCCGACTATTTTGAGGCGGTCGCTGATCGCACCCGCGATATGGTTGCGGATCTAGATGCCTTGGATGACACCACCGATGAATCCGATGATGAGGATGACTTCGATGATGTGGATTATGTCACCGCCGCCGTCTTGCGGGATCGTCTCTGCTTAGATCTGGATTTGCACCACCACGGCGAGGATATTCGCAGCCTTAATAATATTGCCTCGCCCGTGCAGACCATCCGGGATTCCCTGCTGCTTATGCCGCAGGAGACCCAGGAGGACCGCGAGGCCATTCGCTCCCGCCTGTCCAAGGTCAAGGGTTCCCTCGATGGCTACCGCGAGTCCCTGAAGGAAGCGGCCTCCCACGGCATGGTGGCACCGCACCGCCAGATCTCTGAGGTCATTGTGCAGTGCGAGCGGCTTGCCGATGCCGACTCCATGCTCGAGGGCCTCGGCCTCGACCCCGACTCCGCCGAGGTAAAGAAGGCCAAGGAGGCCTTTGGCGAGTTCTCGGATTGGCTGTCTAATGATCTGCAGCCGCAGTCCTCTAATAAGGACGCGGTGGGCCGCGAGCGCTACGAGCGTTTCTCCAAGCTTTTCGTCGGCGATTCCGTGGACTTGGACGAGGCCTATGAATGGGGCCTTGACCAGGTGCGTTACCTGCGCGGCGAACAGGAGAAGATCGCGCACGAGCTTTATGGCTCGGAGTGCTCGGTGCGCTCTGCCATGCGCAAGCTGAACCACGAGGAACGCTATACCCTGCGCGGTACCGATGCCTTGGTGGAGTGGATGCAGAGCAAGGCCGATGCGGTCATCGCCGAGCTCAACGGCAAGGAATTCGACATTCCGGAAGAAGTCGAAGAGATCGAGTGCTGCATCGACCCAGCCGGCACCGGCGGCATCTTCTACACCCCGCCCAGCGATGACTTTTCGCGCCCGGGCCGCATGTGGTGGTCCGTGCCGGAGGGCCAAGATACCTTCCACACCTGGCAGGAGCTGACTACCGTGCACCATGAGGGCGTACCGGGTCACCACCTGCAGCTGGGTTCTGCCCTGGTACAAGAGGATCTCAACCTGTGGCGCCGCGCGGTGACGTGGAATTCCGGCCACGGCGAGGGTTGGGCCCTATACGCTGAGCAGCTCATGGCCGAGCTGGGCTACATGGACGATCCTGGTGTGCGGATGGGGCTGCTCGATGCCCAGCGCCTGCGCGCGGCCCGCGTCGTGGTGGATATCGGATTGCACCTGGGCAAGAAGCTGCCGGACTGCACCGTATCCGGCGTATGGGATAAGGCCCACGTGAAGACCTACATGCGCGAAAACACCGCCATGGATGATGCGAACCTCAACTTTGAGGTCAACCGCTACCTGGGTTGGCCGGGCCAGGCCCCGTCCTATGCCTTGGGCCAGCGCCTGTGGCAAGAAACCCGCGCCGCCGCCGAAGAGCAGGGCATGAGCGCCCGCGAATTCCACTCCGAGGCGTTGGCTCTTGGCTCGGTGCCCATGTCGGTGCTGCGCGAGGCCGTGCTCAATAACTAAACGCGCAGGCTAGCCGCGCACGCTAGCGCCTTTTAGCAAACTTGCTGACAGCCCTGATGAGCTGCGGCAGGTACCCCGCAATGACCAGCACGGCGATGAGGCGGGTGAGCTGCACCGCGATAACCACGGGGCCAGCCCCGCCTTCCGCGGAGAGCGCGAGCACGGTTTCTAGCGCGCCGGGGCTGGTGGCTAGGTAGGCCTCGAAGTAACTGATATTCAGCCAGTGCATCAGCGGCCACGCCGTGGCCGCACACAGGCCGAGGACGGCGGCGATGGAAAGAATCGTCGCGGGAAGTTGTTTGGCAAAGGCCTTGAGCGATGGGAGGGAAAGCCCGCCGCCGCAGACCCACCCGATGGATAAAAAGGCGATGACCTTAAAGGCATAGATCGGCTCCAGCGTATGCCCCTCCGGCAGGAAGAAGGAGGCCAGCACCGTCAAGATCAACGGGCCGAGCACGGCCGCTGCGGGCAGGTGCAGGAATTTTCCAAGGCTTTCACCGACCAGCGCGATAACGAGCACCAACGCGATGATCCACCAGGTGGTTTCCGCCTCCAGCCTTAAGTCACCGCCCCTTCCGGCCGGCGTATCGAGGAAGGTCACGACGGCGGGAAGGGATATGGAGACGATCAATAACCGCAGGTATTGGGTGAGCGCGACGTAGCGGTAGTCGGCACCGAGTTCATCGGCAAGCGCGGGCATGAGCGAGGCACCGCCGGGGAGCATGGACAGGATGCCGGTTTCGGAGGAGACGTCCCGTGGCCGCTGGCGGTGCAGCATGACGCCGCAAAAAATTCCCAACGCGATGGTGACAAAGGACATGGTTATGGCAGCCGGCAGGTATCCCACCAATTGGCCGAAGGAAACTACCGTCAGCGGCAGCGCGGCCATGATGCCGATGAATCCGCGCGATAGCCCATAAAATTTGCGGTTGACCTTGAGGTCTTCACCGGTGATAAGGGCCATGGCGCCGGAGGCGATGATCGCGGCCAAAATCCACGCGGCCGGCACGTGCCACATACTAAAAAGCCAGCCCAAGAGGATGGAGACGGGGACCACGATGCCCCACCGCAGGATGGTGTGGGTGTCTACGCTTATTCCCCAGTGCCGCTGTGCCACGTATTCTCCCATCTTCTGCTCGTCTTCGATCGAGTCTAGACCTCCCCGCCGCGGGGTTTATGATCTCCTCATGGATATCGACGTGGCGCAGTGGGCGGTGCTCCTTGTGGGCGCGGCGGGAGCAGGCTGGATCGACGCGGTCATCGGCGGGGGAGGCCTCGTGCTTATTCCACTATTGCTTGCCGTGGTTCCGGGGCTCGCGCCGGCAACGGCGCTGGCCACCAATAAACTTGCGGCGGTATCCGGCACGGCATCGGCGGCCGTGACCTTGGTGCGCAAGGTGCGCCCGCCCGCAGGGGAGCTCGTTCGCTACGCCCTCATCGCCCTCGTGTGCGCCGGGCTGGGCGCGAGTGTGGCGGCGAATCTTAATAGTGAGATCATGCGCCCGCTCATCATCGTGCTCTTAGTGGTGGTGGGCGTCTTCGTGACCTTTAAGCCGAGCTTTGGCACCACCGAGTCTCCCGGGATCCGCGGCGGATGGCGCACCTGGGCGGGGCTTGTGGCGGTGGCGGCCATCTCCTTTTATGACGGCATCTTTGGCCCGGGTACCGGCATGTTCCTGATTATGGCCTTTACCTTCATCTTCTCCCAGAACTTCTTAAAATCCGCGGCGATGGCCAAGGTGGTCAATACCGCCACGAACCTCGGTGCGCTGGTGACCTTCATCCTTGGCGGCCACGTGTGGTGGGCCCTTGGTATCGCGTTGGCCGCCGCCAATATCCTCGGCGCCCAGGTGGGCGCGCGGACGGTGCTCAGCGGCGGGACGAAGTTTATCCGCTATGCCCTGCTTACCTTGGTAGTGGTCATGAGCTGCTATTTATCCTGGCAGCAGTGGGGTTAGGCTACATCCGGTTCTTGGTCCGCGCGGTGGCGATGGCATTCCACGGATCCTCGGGCCACGGGTGCTTGGGGTAGCGTCCGCGCATATCGGCGCGCACCCCGGCGTAGGGGCCGGACCAGAAGCTAGCAAGATCATCGGTTACTGCTAGCGGGCGGCCGGCGGGGGAGAGCAAGTGGAATTGCACGCGGTTGCCGCAGTACTCCGGGGATTCGGCCAGGCCGAAGCATTCTTGCAACTTGATGTGGACCACGGGGCGCTCGCCCGACCAATCGATCTTGGCATCGCGGCCGGAGGGCACGGGCAGGCGCTGAGGTGCGAGCTCGTCCAGGCGGGTGGCTTCGGGCCAGGGGAGCAGGCGCTGCAGGGCGGGGTACATGTCTATTTTGGCGGTGGGGGTTCCCGCGGCAATCTGGTGCAGCTCGGGCCCAAGCCACTCGGCGGGATCGGCGGCATCGACTTCCGGCCAGGGGTCGCCGTAGTGCGCGTGCAGGTGGCGGAGCCTATCTTTTAAGCTCTGGGCCTTCTCGCTGAAGGTAAATAGGCCGAGGCCTTCTTCGCGGATGCCGGCGGCAAGGGCCTGCGCGGCGGCATCGCCGGTGACCTTGACCGGGGTTTCGGACAGCACAATCGCCCCGGCCGCCCGGACTTTGACCCCGCGCACGCGGCCCCCACGCAGGAAGGCGCGGGTTTCTTCTGTGACGCCGATGGCATCCAGCGCGGCAGACTCTTCGATGCGCGCGGCGGTGCGGATGATGGGGTTTCCGGCATTGGAGAGGGTGACCTCCGCGATGGCGAGCCACGGCGAGCCGGCCAGCCCGGAGTTATCCAGCAGCCGGGCGCGGGTGCCGCTGGCCAGCAGGTAATCTTCGCCCACGCGCTTGGCCACCTGCTCGGGATAGGCGGTGGCGACGACCTCGCCAGGGTCAGCGGGTCCGAGATCCTCCACCAGGCGAGACAGGCGCCTGATTTCCTTCTGCGGTGCGGGGCGGCGGGTGAGATCGGTGGTGTTGGTGGGGGCATCGGCAAGCGCGGCGATGGTGGGCGCCGCCTGGCTGCCGTGCCGGATAAGGGCCGCGCCTTGGCGGGGATCGGTGGGCAGCAGGGCGAGTTCCTGCGTCGCGCCAATGCGCTCGAGGGTGGCGCGCGCGGCCGCAAGGGCTTGGGCGGGCGGCGAATCGAGCAGCGGGAAATCCGGGCCCGCGCCCCAGCAGTCTAAAAACAGCGCAGCCTGGGTGAGGTCCGCGGACAGGATCTCCGGCGTGGTGTGCGGGGAAAAGTGCTGGTAATCGTCCTGGGAATAGCAGCGAATGACCGTACCCGGCGCCTCACGCCCGGCACGGCCCGCGCGCTGGTCCGCGCTCGACCTCGATGTGGAGACCGTCACCAGGCCAGACATGCCGCGCTGTGCATCGCGCCGGGGAACGCGGGCCAGCCCGGCATCTACCACCACGCGCACGCCAGGCACCGTCAGCGAGGATTCCGCGATGGACGTCGCCACCACAATGCGCTGCTCATCGGTATAAAGCGCGGCATCTTGCTCTGCGGTGGTCTGCTTGCCGTGCAGCGGGAAAACATTATGGCCCTGCAGCTCCTCGCACACCAGGTTGACCTCGCGCACGCCGGGCACGAAGACCAGCGTGGATTCGTGTTGGCGGGCCGCCTGCTTGGCGATGCCCCCGTAAAACTCCCGCGACCCCGCCGCGCGCCCCGATTGCGGCGCGTACTGGATATCCAGGGGATAGGTCACCGCCTCTGTGGTGTGGACGGGCGCGCCCATGAGCTGGGAAAAGCGCTGCGCGTCGACCGTGGCGGACATGGCGATGACGCGGAAGTCTTCGCGCAACTCGGTCAGTTCCAGGCACATGCCGAGCACTAGATCCGTATCCAGCTGGCGTTCGTGAACCTCATCGATGGCCACGGCGGCCACGCCCTCGAGCTCCGGATCCTTCAGCAGGCGGCGCAGCAGCACGCCCGGGGTGACGAACTCGACCTCGCTGCCCGCGCGGGATTCGCCGCGGATGGCGAAACCGACCTTATCCGGGGTGCCGCTGAGGGTGCTTAAGCGCTGGGCGGCCGCGCGCACGGCCACGCGGCGCGGGGCGGTGACGATGACCTTGCCGCGCCCTGCGGAATGATTGGCTAGCGCCGGTGGCACGAGCGTGGTTTTACCCGTGCCGGGCGGTGCCTGAATGACGACGTTTCCGGTGTGGGGCAGCGAATCGATGGTCTCGGCTACGGGCAGCCCCGCGCCAATGCTGGCGAGATCGAACATTTACTGCGCGGCCCCAAAACCTTCCACGGGGCCGTCCAAATCCTTGCGCTCCCACGAATCCTCATCGCCGTCCAGCGTGCGCACCACGCGGCCGGGCGTACCCAGGACCAGCGAATTATCTGGGATATCCTTGGTCACCAGCGTGCCGGCACCAATAACGCAGTTTTCACCAATGGTAACCCCCGGCATGACGGTGGCATTGGCCCCAAACCAGGTATTGCGCCCCACGGTGATGGGGTGGGCGATTTCCCACCCGCCCTCGCGCATCGCGTGATCATTGACGGGGTGGCCCACCGTAATGAACGAGCAATTGGGCCCAATCAACACGCGATCACCGAATGTGACCTTGGCCTGGGCCAAAATGCTGCTGCCAAAGTTGATGAAGACGCCTTCCCCACAGACGATATTGCAACCGTATTCCATATTCAGCGGCGCGTGCGCCCCCGGCACGTGTGATTCCTCCGGCAGGATCTCCCGCAAGATTGCCTGCGCCTGCTCCTTATCGGTGTTGTGCAGATCGTTGAACTGCCCAATCAGCCCAAAGGTGCGCTGGTGCTCCTTGTCGATGTCCCCCATGCCCGGCAGGTGCCACTGCCCACCGGTCATTCGCTCCCAAGTGCCGTAGCGTTGCAGGTCGTGCAGCTTTTGTTCATCCATGTGAGCCATTGTAGAGGCCTCCACGGCGGTGGCGATTAGAGTGGAGGAATGCTTTTTGATTCACTGCCGCGGCCGAATGCGTACGTCGCGCCGGGCGTGGGGCACGTGCCGGGGTGGGTGGGCATCGGCAAGCAAAAGGTCCTTGTAGAAGAGACGCGGGAGATTGCTCGTGCGTATGCGCATACGCCGATGGCGATGGTGCAGCCGCGGCTGAAATCGGGTGGGCAGATGAGCGTATTTCAGCTGCATCTTGGTCGCTATTGGCATTATCCCAGCTACCGGTACGTGGACAATATGGAAGGCACGCGGGTGCCGCCGGTGCCGGATAGCTTGCGGGAATTGGCCCCGGTGGCGCTGCGGCAGGCGGCCCAGGTTGCCCCGGAGCTTGAACCATGGGTGGATAACTTCGTGCCGGAGATGGCGCTGGTGAATTATTATCCGCCCGGCTCGGCGATGGGGATGCACGTGGATGACTCTGAGGGATCGCCCGCGCCCGTGATTTCGCTTTCGATTGGGGATGAGGCCCTTTTTCGCATAGGCCATACCGAAAATCGCACTAAGCCCTGGGACGATGTGACTTTGTGCTCGGGTGATTTGGTGGTCTTTGGCGGGCCGAAGCGCTTTGCCTACCACGGGGTCGTGCGGGTAAATGATGGCACGCTGCCGGAGGGATGCGGGCTGCAGGAAGGCAGAATCAATATCACCATCAGACAAGTTTCGGCGAGCGCGGTAGGCTAGGGCGGGTTACATAAAGGTTGAAGGAAAGAGGTTTTTCTTATGTCCCGAATTGGCATCATCATCGGCTCCACCCGCGATAAGGCGGCGGGCCAGGCAGTAGGCGAGTGGGTCAATGACCTCGCCCAAGGCCGCGAGAACGGTGTGGAGTACCAGCTGTTGGAGCTCAAGAAGTTCAATGTCCCCATCCTTACCAGCGAGGTTGTTCCGGGTGCGGCGAATAAGCAGTACGATGACGCCAACGTGCAGGAGTGGTCCAAGGCCGTCGATGCCTGCGATGGCTTTGTCTTCGTGACCCCGGAGTACAACCACTCCGTGCCTGGTCCGTTCAAGAATGCCTACGACTCGCTCGGCGCGGAATGGGCGGGCAAGCCGGTGGCCTTCGTGGGCTATGGCTCCGTCGGTGGCGTGCGCGCGGTCGAGGCATGGCGCAATGTCGTGGCTAACTTCTCCATGCCACAGCTGCGCAACCAGCTGGACTTTAATATCTTCACCGACTGGAACGATGGCGAATTCCGTCCCAGCGATGACTCCTACGAGCGCGCAAACTCCCTGCTTGCTGAGCTCGAGGACGCACTTTAAGTAAAAGGCCCTGCACCGCGCAGCGCGCTGCGTAGCATGGGGTGCATGAGTGAAAAGAAAGTAGCAGTAGTAACCGGCGCCTCCTCTGGCATTGGGGAGGCCACCGCGCGTTCTTTGGCCAAGGACGGCTGGCACGTTGTCGTGGGCGCGCGCCGCACAGACCGCCTGCAGCAGCTTGCCTCTGAGATCAGTGGCGAGGCCTATGAGCTGGACGTTACCTCCGATGTTTCTGTTTCCAAGTTCGTCTCCCACCTCGACCGCGTAGATCTTTTGGTCAATAACGCCGGCGGTGCCAAGGGCTTGGAGCCGCTTGTCGATACCTCCATTGAGGACTGGCAGTGGATGTACGAGACCAACGTGCTCGGCACCGTGCGCATGATTCAGGCGCTCATGCCCAAGTTAGAGCGGGTGCCGGATCTTTCCGGACTGATTATTAACGTCGGTTCCATTGCTGGCTGGACCGTGTACGAAGGCGGTTCCGGCTATAACACCGCTAAGCACGGCGTGCGCGTGATTTCTCGCGCGCTGCGCCTAGAAAACCACGATGTGCGCGTTACCGAGATTGATCCTGGCCGCGTGGCCACGGACTTTTCCTTGGTGCGCTTCAAGGGCGATGAAAAGCGCGCGGCCAAGGTGTATGACGGCCAGCTCAACCTCGTGGCAGAGGACATTGCGGAGGCCATCCGCTGGGTCGCCGCCCAACCGGCCCACGTCAACGTGGATACGATGACCATTAAGCCGCGCACGCAAAGCTAAGGCCCCGCGGGGCTCTTAAAAAGAGCAGCGGCGGGGCGGGGCCTAGGCTTTATCTTCCTGCTTGAGCCTTATTGCAGGCCAAACTGATCCCATGCGGCAGGGGCCAGGTTCTGGTACACGTGCTTGTGCTCTTGGTATTCGGCAAGGCCGGTGGGGCCCAGCTCGCGGCCGTTGCCAGACTGCTTGTAGCCGCCCCATTCCGCCTGCGGCAGGTACGGGTGGAAATCATTGATCCAAACGGTGCCGTGGCGCAGGGCGCGGGCAACGCGCTCGGCGCGGCCGGCATCGGAGGTGTACACCGCGCCAGCCAGGCCATACTCGGTATCGTTTGCGATCTCGATGGCCTCTTCTTCGGTGGTGAAGGTCTCGATGGTCACGGTCGGGCCGAAGGCCTCATCGTGGACGCAGTCCATCTCGCGGGTAGCGCCATCGATGATCGTGGGCAGGTAGTACACGCCCTGGCCCAGATCCGTGGTGCCGGTGCCGTGCTGGCCGTTGGTGTCCTCGCTGGTGGCGGCGCGGCCTCCGGTGAGGATCTTGGCGCCTTGTTCGCGGGCCTTGTCCACGTAGGCTGCTACCTTCTCGCGGTGGTCGGCCGAAATAAGCGGACCGGTCTCGGCCTTGTCATCGGTGGGTCCACCGATCTTGATCTTCTCGGCGCGCTCGACCAGTGCGGCAACGAACTTATCGTGCAGGGACTCTTCCACCACGATGCGCGAGCCGGCGGAGCAGACCTGGCCGGAGTGGAAGAAGGCGCCGTTGAGCGCATTATCCACGGCGACGTCGAAGTTGGCATCAGCAAAGATAACGTTCGGGTTCTTGCCGCCGAGCTCTAGCGCCGTGCGCTTGACGGTTTCGGCCGCGTTCTTTGCAATCAGCTTGCCGGTAACGAGGCCGCCGGTGAAGGAGACCATATCCACGTCGGGGTGCTGGGAGAGCGGATTGCCGCAGTTAGCGCCGGCGCCGGTGATGAGGTTGCCCACGCCATCCGGCAGGCCGCATTCCTTTAGCGCCGCCATGAGCAGCATCGCGGTGTGCGGGGTCAGTTCCGCTTGCTTGAGCACGAAGGTATTGCCGGCAGCAAGAGCCGGGCCTACCTTCCAGGACACCTGCAGCAGCGGGTAATTCCACGGGGTAATCAGGCCGCAGACGCCCACCGGCTCGGCATCGATGCGTGAGCGCAGGTTGGGATCTTGCGGGTCGACCACGCGGCCAGCTTGGTGCTGGGCCAAGGTGCCAAAGTACTCGAAAGCATTGGCAATATCGTCCATATCGCCCAGGGATTCCTCGTAGCGCTTGCCGGTATCCGCGGATTCGGCTTGGGCGAAAAGCTCCTTGTGCTCACGGATGAAATCCGCCAGGCGGATGACGATCTTGCCGCGCTCGGCGGACGGCGTTGCGGCCCACTCGCCCTTATCGAATGTTTCACGTGCAACCTGGATGGCACGCAGGGTATCTGCCTCGGAGGCCTCAGAGACGACGCCGACGGTGGAGCCATCGGCAGGGCAGATAATGGTGCGGGTCTCGCCATCCTGGGCGGCCTCCCACTGGCCGTTGATGAAGAGCGACTTCGGGGCATCACCGGAGTGCACGCCCTGGAGCAGTTCGGTGGTCGTGGGATCGAACAAGGTGTTCTGGGTGCTCAAAGTGCAAGCAACCTTTCTCTAATTGCGGCGGTATTGCCCGCCAGTTTAACTATCTTCGCGCCAGGTGCGTTCCGGCTCGGCGCCATCGGAGACATCGGAATCGCCCGGCTGGCTTTGCTGCATGTAGAGGAATGCCAGGTGGCGCTCGTACAGGTCCAGCACGTTATTGATGATCTGGTTTTCGGAGTAGCCGTAGACGTCATAGCCCAGCGAACCGGTCATGTCGTAGACCTCCAGGCGGTAGTACTCGCCGTCGCCCTCGCAGAAGTCCGGTCGCTCCGCGGAAACCGGGAAGAGCTGGTAGCGGAATTGGCGCTCGTTGTGCAGCCGGACCTCGAGATCGAGCTGGGGCAATTCGGCATCGGGAAGCTCACTGGTAAGCAAGATGGCGTCATAGCCGCGGGTGCGCATTTGCGTGGCCACCTGCTCGAGGGCGTAGGCGGCAGTTCCCCGCAGGTAGTCATCCATGTCCTGTTTGGTGGGGAAGGAGTTGGCGCGGTCCAGGCGGTTCTTCCACAGGTTGGAATCGCTCGGCTCGCGCTCGGTGCGGCTGCTGATGGCGCCGTGCAAGGCGGTTTTCCGGGCCTCGCGCTGGACGATTTCCAGGCGCAGCGACTTCCAGAGCGAGAACATGATGAGGTAGACCACGAACGCGAAGGGCAGGCCCATGACCACGGTTGCGGACTGCACGGTGGCAATGCCATCGAGCTGCAGCAACGCCAAGGTGAGCGCGCCGACGGTAATGGACCAGAAAATGCGCAGCCACCGGGCGCCATCCTGCCGGTTATCCGTGATGCGGGAGGTGAAGTTGGACATGACCAGCGCACCGGAGTCCGCCGAGGTGATATACAGCAGGAGGCCGATGAAGGTGGTCAGGAAGATGACGATGGCGGAGCCAGGGAATTCCTGGAGCATGTCATAGAAACCCTGCTCCGGAACGTTGATGGCGTTTTCCGCAAATTCCGGATAATCACCGGAGCGCACCATGTCCAGGGCGGTATTGCCAAAGAAGGACATCCACATCAGGATGAACAGGAAGGGGAAGGTCAGCGTGCCCAGGATGAACTGGCGCAGCGTGCGGCCGCGGGAAATGCGGGCCAGGAATAGGCCGACGAAGGTCGCCCAGGCAATCCACCAGGCCCAGAAGAAGAGGGTCCAGGACTGCATCCAGGTATCTACGCTGGCTTGGTCCTCAGCAAAGGCGAAGGTCTCCAGCGTCCAGGAGGGGAACTTGGAGACGTAGTCACCGATATTGGTGACGATGGCGTCGAAGAGGTAGGCGGTCTTGCCAAAGACCACGACGTAAACCATCAGCGCGATGGCCAGGTACACGTTGAGCTCAGAGAGGAAGCGAATGCCCTTATCCACACCGGATACGGCCGATAGCGTTGCGATGACCACCGCGACGATGATGAGTGCTGATTGCAGCCCCAGGCCCTGCTCGATGCCAAAGATGAGGTGGAAGCCGTAGGACAGCTGCACCACGCCGATGCCCAGGGAGGCGGTGACGCCGAAGACGGTGCCCAGCATGGCGGCAATGTCCACGGCCGAACCAATGGGTCCGTGCACGCGCTTGCCGATGAGCGGGTACAGCGCCGAGCGAATAGCCAGCGGCATATTCAGGCGGTAGGCGAAGTAACCAAAAGCCATGCCCATCAGCGCATAGAGCGCCCAGCCGGTAAGCCCGTAGTGGAACATGGCATAGACCACGGCCTCTTTGGCGGCCTCCATGGTTTCGCCATCGCCCACCGGCGGATCCATGTACATCGTGACCGGCTCGGCCACGGCGAAGAACATGAGGTCCACGCCGATGCCGGCGGCAAAGAGCATGGATACCCACGAGAAGGTATTGAATTTGGGCCGGGAGTGGTCCGGTCCCATGCGGATGCTGCCGGTATTGGAAAAGGCGATGTAGAGGACAAAGACCACGGCGATGGTGGCGGTCAGGACGTAGAACCAGCCCAGGTTCGTGCCGATCCATCCGGTGACGCTGGCGAGGGTATTCGCCGCGGACTCCTGCCCGAAGCCCGCGTACAGCGCCATGGCGATGATGAGGACACCGGAAATGATAAAGACCGGCCAATTGGGCTTGGGCGCGGCCACCTCATCGGCGCCGACATCATCGCCGGTTTCGGCCTTGTAGCTGCCGACGATGGCGCGTACTTGGTTGCGCGGTTTACGGCCCTTGTCCCCAGCTGAGCGAGTATCCCCAGCGGAGCGAGCGAGAGAGGTGTCGGAGTCCCCTGTGCGGGACTCCTCATGGTCGTGCGGACCAAGGTTAGCCATCTACTTCTCCTAGTCTTGATCGATTAAGTACCGAATCCTTCGCACGAGTGCCCCATAGTCCCCGAAAAAGAGGGGTGAGAGATAGGTTGGTGGCATAAATCATATGCGGGCAATCTATGCGTAAAGACCCCGGATTTCATCTACTTAGATGCATATCCGAACACCGTAAATATACATTAATCTGGGAAAACGTCCACCGGATGTGTATTCTGGGGGCGCTATTGTGCATAAATGAAAGCGAAAAAGCGCAGATTTTTTGCGCAGGATACAATGGATCCGCCCGAAAGACGGCGAGAACTACGCGTGAGATGGCTCACAGAAGGAAGGGGATTTATGGGTATTGTGGATAAGTTGACTAAGAAGCGCTCGACAAAGAGGGCGACGGATGAGGTCAGCGATGTGGTCGTCGTCGGCGGTGGCTCTGCCGGCTCCGTCATCGCGGCTCGCCTGACCGAGGACAAAGACACCCGCGTGCTCGTTCTTGAGGCCGGACGCCCGGATTCCCTGTGGGACCTATTCATCCACATGCCTTCCGGTTTCTCTTTCCCCATCGGGGCAAAGAACTATGACTGGATGTATGAATCCGATCCGGAACCGGAGATGAATGGTCGCCGCATCTACCATGCGCGCGGCAAGGTGCTTGGCGGTTCCTCTTCCATCAACGGCATGATCTACCAGCGCGGCAACCCCATGGACTACGAAAAGTGGGGTCAGAACCCGGGCATGGATAACTGGGATTTTGCCCACTGCTTGCCGTATTTCAACCGCATGGAAACCACCGCTGCCGCAGAAGACGATGATCCGCGCCGCGGCCACGATGGCCCGCTCTACCTGTCCCGCGGACCTGCTACCTCGGAGCTTTTCCAGGCGCTATTTAAGTCGGTACAAGAAGCGGGCTATAACCTGACCAATGACGTCAACGGTTACCGTCAGGAAGGCTTTGCCCCCTTCGATCGCAATATCAAGCACGGCAAGCGTTGGTCTGCTGCCCGCGCCTACCTGTACCCCAACCAGGACCGCGACAACCTTGAGGTGCGTACCCGCGCATTTACCACCAAGATCCTCTTTGAAGGCACCAAGGCAGTGGGCGTGGAATACGAGTGGCAGGGTGGCACCCACCGCGTTTTCGCAGACAAGATCGTCTTGTCCGCCGGTGCCATCAATACCCCGCAGCTGCTAGAGGTCTCTGGCGTGGGCGACCGCGAGATCTTGGAAAAGCACGGCATCGATGTGGTCAAGCACCTGCCAGGCGTGGGTGAGAACCTGCAGGACCACCTCGAGGTCTACATCCAGTACGAGACCACCAAGTCCACCGCTTCCTCCCAGCCTTACCTGGATAAGTGGCGTTGGCCGTTTATGGGCCTGCAGTGGCTGCTGACGAAGAAGGGCCCGGTGGCTACCTCGCACTTTGAGGGCGGCGGTTTCGTGCGCTCCAACGAGGATGAGGCCTACCCGAACTTGATGTTCCACTTCCTGCCCATGGCGGTGCGCTATGACGGCCAAAAGGCCGACGTTAAGCACGGCTTCCAGTGGCACGTTGGCCCGATGTTCTCCGATACCAAGGGCCACGTGCACATCAAGAGCTCCGATATCCGGCAAAAGCCCTCCATCCTCTTTAATTACCTGCGCACCGAGCAGGACCGCCGCGAATGGGTAGAAGCCGTCCGCGTCGCCCGTTCCCTGCTGGATACCAAGGCGATGGAGGAAGTTGGCGCCCGCGAGTTCAGCCCGGGCCCAGAGGTCCAAAGCGATGAGGAAATCTTGGAGTGGGTCCGCAATGACGGCGAGACCGCACTGCACCCATCCTGCACCGCCAAGATGGGCGATGAGTCCGATCCCATGGCCGTGGTGAACCCAGAGACCATGGGCGTATGGGGTATCGATGGCCTGTATATTGCCGATGCTTCCGTATTCCCCTCGGTTCCCAACGGCAATATCTACTCCCCGACTATGATGGTGGGCGAGAAGGCTGCGGACCTTATTGCCGGCCGCACGCCGCTCGAGCCGAACCACGCCGAGTGGTACAAGGCTAAGCAGGATATGCCGCTCTACGCTGAGGGCGAAGCAGTCCGCGATCACAAGCACTCCATCCAGGGCGCTGACCACTAAGCACCCTCCCGCGGGATTGCTCTAGCGCCGCGTTTCCCATTGTGGGGCGCGGCGCTTTTGCTTGCCGACGTCCCCCTTTCCCCACCGCGCACCCCTCCGCCTGGCCAGAACCATGATTTAATCGCCGGGCAAGGAATCGGCCCCAATGGAATGAAGCTGGAATGAAGCGCCAGAGTAAAGGAGGTCAGTGATGCTCAGCATTATCGCTGTAGTCATTAGTATCGTTTTCGCCGTTGCCGTTATTAAGAAGCTCGATGACATCGATACGCACCTGAAGGAGCTGCTCGCCGCGCGCGAAGATAGCGAAACACCGCGTTAATCGTGCGGGTGGCTAAGGAGATGGTGAACGAATTTCGAATTAACCAACTGCAAAAGGCCCATACCGACCGTGAAATGGAATTTTCCTGCGATGTAGCTTGAAGGCTATGGCTTCGTAGACCTAAGTGGTTTCCAAGCAGCAGTTCCAGTACTTCGTACGTGGGGTAGCCAACACCGCCGACTTCAAGGAAGTATCATTCCCGGATACCAGCGAAAAGAGTTAGTCATTTGGCTATTAGAAAGCTTCGCTACGTGTGGTTCGACCCGTACGCAATGTCCGTGAGTGTCTAGCCCTTGAGGGAGAACCTGGTGTCAGTGTCGCTGGCCGCACCTACGCCGCCGTCATGCCCGCCGACACCCTGTTCATCACCATCCCCACAGGGGTGGGTGTGGACATTCACGTGAAGATTCTGGAGAATTTCGCCGCCCACGTCGCCCCCTCGTTGTTGGCAGCCGAACCGTGAAGGACCAGTCATCGCCTATCCCATCGACTAATTCTTGCAGGTCGCAGGACTTTCGCGTGACTGTTAGTTCAGCCCATTTTAAATAGTTCACCGAACACTGTATAGTTCAGCATATGCTGACTATTGCTTCGCGCCTCGACGTCATGAACCGGCTCGGCCGGGCCATGGCTGATCCGACGCGCTCCCGAATCCTGATAACCCTACTAGACGGTCCGAGCTACCCGGCTGTGCTCTCGCAAAGCTTGGATCTGACCCGCTCGAACGTTTCGAACCACCTGTCTTGCCTGCGCGATTGTGGCATTGTCGTCGCTGAGCCGGAGGGTCGTAAAACCCGCTACGAAATCGCCGATCCGCACCTCGCGGCAGCGCTCGAAGCGCTAGTCAACGCGACACTGGCCGTCGACGAGAATGCCCCCTGCATCGACACTGAGTGCTCGGTGCCCGGCTGCGGCGAGAAAGGAGCGGACGTATGAGTTCAGCATGTGGATGCGAACACGAACCCGCCACGGAGATCGACGAGCTCGATCGGCCATGGTGGAAGGACCCTGAGCTACTGCTGCCGATCTTCTCCGGCGTAGCCCTCATAACAGGACTGGCGCTGGACTGGTCCGACTTGGAGACGCCCGCGACGGTACTGTATTGGGTTGGGCTGCTGTTGGGCGCTTACACGTTCGCGCCTGGAGCGATCCGGAACCTTGTCATGAAGCGCAAGCTCGGCATTGGCTTGCTAATGACGATCAGCGCGGTCGGTGCGGTGATCCTCGGATTCGTCGGAGAGGCCGCGGCGCTAGCGTTCCTGTACTCGATCGCCGAGGCACTGGAAGACAAGGCGATGGACCGGGCCCAAGGCGGACTGCGGGCGCTGTTGAAGCTGGTACCGCAGACCGCGACGGTGCTGCGCGACGGCACAGCGGCCGAGGTCGTAGCGAAGGACCTCGAGGTTGGCGAGCTAATGCTCGTGCGCCCCGGGGAGCGGATCGCCACGGACGGCATCATTCGGTCCGGGCGCTCCAGCCTTGACACCTCAGCGATCACCGGAGAATCCATTCCGGAGGAGGTTGCGCCCGGCGACGAAGTGCCTGCGGGAGCGATCAACTCCGCCGGGGTGCTGGAGGTCGAGACGACCGCAGCTGGAACGGACAACTCGCTGACCACACTCGTGGACCTAGTCGAGCAAGCGCAGGCGGAAAAGGGCGACCGCGCCCGGATCGCCGACCGGATTGCCCAACCCCTAGTGCCCGGGGTGATGATCCTGGCGGTGCTGGTCGGCGTTATCGGCTCGCTGCTGGGCGACCCTGAGACGTGGATCACCCGTGCGCTGGTAGTCCTGGTCGCAGCGTCGCCGTGCGCGCTGGCAATCTCCGTGCCGCTGACGGTCGTGGCCGCGATCGGCGCGGCCAGCCAGTTCGGAGTGGTTATCAAGTCCGGCGCGGCGTTCGAGCGACTCGGCGGCATCCGTCACCTGGCAGTGGACAAAACCGGAACCCTTACCCGCAATCAGCCTGAGGTTACCGGAGTGGTCCCGGCAGACGGATTCGATCGGCCGCAGGTGCTTTCCTTCGCGGCAGCAGTTGAGCAGCAATCGACACACCCCCTCGCTGCGGCGATCGCGGCAGCGGGGCCCGAAGCGCCCACCGCCTCGGACATCAGCGAGGAAGCTGGGCATGGCATCGGCGGCACCGTCGAAGGCCGACGGGTGCTGGTGGGCAGCCCCCGATGGATCGACGCCGGGCCACTGAAAGCAGACGTTGAGCGCATGGAGTCCGAGGGCCAGACCTGCGTCCTGGTCACCGTCGATGACGCTCTCGCCGGGGCGATCGGGGTCCGTGACGAGTTGCGGCCCGAGGTGCCCGAAGCCGTGCAGGCCCTGCACGCCAACGACGTGGAAGTAAGCATGCTCACCGGCGACAACTCTCGCACCGCCCGGGCGCTGGCTGGAATCGCCGGAATCGACGACGTGCGCGCCGAGCTGCGCCCTGAGGACAAGGCAAGCATCGTCGCCGAATTCTCCTCCAAGACGCCGACGGCGATGATCGGCGACGGCATCAACGACGCGCCGGCACTGGCGGGTGCGACGGTGGGCATAGCGATGGGAGCGACCGGCTCTGACGCCGCGATCGAGTCCGCTGACGTCGCCTTCACCGGCCACGACCTCCGGCTAATCCCGAAGGCGCTGCAGCACGCCCGCCGAGGAAGCAGGATCATCAACCAGAACATCGTGCTGTCTCTGGCCATCATCATCGTGTTGATGCCACTGGCGATCAGCGGCGTGCTGGGCCTGGCCGCCGTCGTGTTGGTTCACGAGGTCGCCGAAGTGATCGTGATCTTGAACGGCCTGCGGGCTGCGCAAGCGAAGCGCTGAGGCTGTGACCGGCAAGTCTCATAAGGGTTAAACCACACGCCGAGCGGACACACCTTGGGCCAGGAACGTCATTCGAGTTCACGGTCCGTCTCCGTGGAATTGGGATCGTACCCGGTGGCCTGTCCGTTCTCGGTGCGTGTGGGCACGGGGGCTGTGGGCGAGCCACCACCCGGCACGTGCCCCAGCCGGTCAAGGGCCCCCGAGCGCTCGGCGTCTCCAGTGCAGATCGTGGAAGGATCGAACTTGCTCAGGGACCAAGCGTCACTGCGAGACTCTTTTCGTCCCGCAACTTGAATAGTTCAGCGGCCTTGATACCACGGACATCTATTCAGAGTGCTGCCGAGTCTCATCGACACAGCCCGCGACTACCTGGGCAGTGTGTTTGACAAAAGACCCCACCCTCATCAGCGTTGCCGAGCCCTCGCCGTTCCAGTTGCCGTAACCGACTAGATGCAGATTCTTCACCGCGGTTTCGCGGCCGCGCATGAGGTGGCGGAATAGACCGAGAGCCGAACGAAAACCAGCGCACCAGATCAGATGGTCGTGCTCACTAAAGCTATCGAAGATGGGGGATGTCCCCGAGGTTCGGGCCGGAATCGCCGCCGAGAATCCGGCGGCGGCCGCGTCGGCGAACGAACAGGCCGCGCTTCAACCTACCCCCCCAATAACGCGAAGCGTCATCAACGCCCCGCGTTACACGTTTAATTTGAACTCCACAGAGTGTCGGCGCAGTTTAACGTGTGCGAGATTCATTCTTGGACCCAGCCCAGTCGCTGGCGTTAACCTTGCACAAAACTACGGCGATGGTCCTGGACGGCCTTGCTGACTGAGCACCCGGCACCTCCATCACAGGCGTTCGTGCTCCCCACATCCTTCGCTCAAGCGGACTGCTATCCCGTAAACCGATGTTGTCACCCCTCCAGGACGGTAGCCTTATCAACCCAGCGAGCCAATAGGCTGAAAGCCGCGAGCTGCTCCAACGCGACTTGCTCCTCACCACCGTCGTGTGGAACATGCATCCCGGGATTGCGGATAGCCGCGTACAAGCCCTCTGCAAAGGCGCGGGCGCCCCGATGCAGGTTCTCAAACGTCTTACTGCCATCATTTTCCATAAGCCGAAGGCGCGGCACATTACGCTTCGGATCACGGAGTGAAAACGCCTCGTTGAAAAGTGCTGTTTCAGATACGTCTAGGCGGTTCAGTTTCGCTTGGGTCTCTGCATTGACGCGGATGGCAGCCTGCATCACGGCTTGATGGTAGTGCCCGTGATTCCAGTAACCCTTGCCATTTTCCCACGCCCACGGATGCAGATTGGCTGCATCTAAGTCTGGCGTGTTCTCTCCGAGCTTTTCAGCGAGTTCAGACCGACGTTCAAGCGCTGTCTTGGCTCGGGCCGCTTGACCCCTCAGCCAGCTATACTCCTTGTCCTGGACCGGAAGTCCTTGTCTCCACCCGGGAAGCACTCGGTCAAGGATCATTTCAACGACATGGGCGCGCGCCGCAGCCTCAGTCGGCGATCCACTCATAACGGTTCCAAGGTAGGCGATGCCCGGGCCCATGTCGGGGACTACCTTCGCTGTGACTTGCAGGAACGCGTCTATCTCATTGATCGCCCACTCGGGGTCCAGCTCGGCCATGCCTCCATTATGACGTATGGGGCTGACATGGCCGGAGAGAACTGGTCTGATACCCCCACCAGAAACACCTCGCATTGTTGCAGGCGCGCTGACGCGCGCACATAATGGAAACCATGAGCGACCCCAACTTCACGATCCGCCAGATCACCTTCGACTGCCACGATCCCTCAAAGCTCGCCAAGTTTTGGTCCGCCGCAACCGGCTGCGAAATCGCCGCGGATTACGGCGATTTCGTGATGGTTGATTCCACCCCGGCGCTGGGATTTCAGCGCGTTGAGGAACCGACACCTGGGAAAAACCGCATGCACGTCGACGTTGGCGGGGCGGAGCGCGAAACTTTAATAGAACGCCTCAAAGACCTAGGCGCCACCGAACTCACCACCCACGAAGCGCCGGGATTGGTGTGGACCGTCATGCAGGACCCGGAAGGCAACGAGTTCTGTGTGGGCAGCCCCAAGGCCTAGCTACACATTGCACCTAAATTCAACCATGTGCTCATCGAATTTTTCAATCAGTCGCCGAACAAAATCAGCCCAATTACGGACTAGACCAAGGTTAAGCGCATCGGGCGTTGAACCTCGATGCACAATTTCACCTCGTATTATGACCAGCTCGGAAACCTGTTTCCGCACCGCCGCGTTGGTTTTCTTCTGCCATTTGATTTCCCGCAGCGGGCAGAAACCGAGGATACTTTTGTACAGGCTTTCGACACCGCCAACGCTAGCTGTGTTGAATCCGTAACGGCCGTCCGAATCTCCTTCGATTCACAATCGAACAAGTTCAAGTACAGCCGATCGCCACGAGTCGCCCACGAACACCCACGGATCACTACTTTGCTCAGCCACCCACGACCGTAACTTTTCCGGCAGCTCATCGGCTTTCTTATTCGTCAAAAGCCATTCAACCGTCTCGATCAGTGATTCTTCGACATAGACCTCCCACGCCGTATAGCAGAGGGATGTACCCGCGCGCAGTAACGGCCCGTAACCTGGCCCCGCGGGCTTTCCCGGCTTAGGGTCCTTCTGTGCGGGATGGTGGTCAAGAAGGGAATTGACATCCTCTAAGAGTTCTTGGGCAGCCTCTAACGCAGTCATATCCCTGACTTCCTTTACTTCTTGTTTCCAGAGGTAGTATTAAATTTAAACTCGACGGAGTGGCGAAAGAAGGCTACCTCACTCAGTTGCAAGCGATTCGAGAAGCCGAAAAGTGTGCCGCAAGGCGTTTCCTGCTCGGAAAGGCAGCCTCCGCAGGCTAGATCGTTCCGCGTCATGAAGAGCTAGCACCGCCGAAGTTCCCCTCAAGTCAGATTCGGACTCATTCTAACAGTCAGTCGCGGGGCGAAAACCAACTCAGCGCGGTCCCGACTGCAACTAAAACTGGTCCTGCCGAAACTAAATACCATCTTCTAACCGCTGGCGAAGCACGACTTCCTCTTCATCGCTGAGCCCAGTGAGTCTTTCCCCCTGATGTTCTTCTTCGAATCGCAGCGCATCCGCCAATGTTTCTTTCAACGGGCGAATCCGCAGGCCAGCTTCGTAGGCTGCGGCGCAATCGAGTAGCGCGATGTTGCGAAACTGTTCACCTGGTACCCACAACGGCAACGATTTTGGGCCCATCCACGGGGTTACATCATTAGCGAGAAGCAGTTCATCAGAGCAAGGTCGTTCCGTAGCCTCCGATGCGGTTAACTCACGCGAAATCTTGAACACATCGGACAAGGAAGTAGCAAACCCCGTAGCGTTAAAGGTTCCGAAAGTCCCAACTTCTGCAGACTCAACTATCCAGCCTGCAAGGTCTTTCACATCAATCATAGCGACGGGAAACGCCGGGTCTGGGACGATCACGTTCTCACCCGTGGGATGCGCGAAGCGCCACGGATAGTAACCACTGCGCCCTGTTTCGTCGCCGTAGCCGGCGATCAGACCGGATCGAACTACCATTACCGACCGATTTGTGCTGCGATAAATCGTTTCGCAAGCAGACTTTGCGGCTGGGTACTGCCCCATGTTCTTCATGTAGTCAATTTCAAGCGGAGCGACTACGGAATCAGACTCAGAAGAAATACTTCCCTGATCCTCATATACGCTGCTCGAGGACACAAATATACGATGCTTGGCCTCGAGTTTCGCCGCCGCATCCCGCGCATGCTTCGGCTGACTCGTCAGATCCACAATGGTGTCCCACGTTTTCCCCGCAACCTCATCGTACGCACCGTCACGGTCACGGTCCGAACTCACAAAGTCAGTTCCGTTGGGAACCTTCCCGTTACCCCGTGCAAGGCAAGTAACTTCATGTCCTCGCTCGACTGCTGCAGTCGCTATGTGTCCTCCAAGGAAACCGGTACCACCGAGCAATAAAAAGTTCATGTCACTAGTTGTGCACGAAACCTTCTCACACGTGAAGTGTCCCAGGTTTTGTTCCGTTTGAGTAGATGGGAAAATCTGGAATATGCCAAGAAAATTTGACCAAGATGCGAAGGACCGTGTGGTCCGTCTTGTAGAGGATCGTATCTTGGCGGAAAACATGTCGATGCGCCCCGCGTGCCAGGCAGTAGCTGCAAAGTTGGGGTTTCATGGCACACGGCTCGTCTATGGACTTAAGTCTGCTCGTCGTGCGGGAAACACCCCAGAACCTGTGCCTGAAGATTTGGCTGCCGAAAATGCCAGGCTACGCCGTGAAAATCACCAGCTTCGAGATACCAATGAGTTGCTGAAGGCTGCGTCAGCTTTTTCGCCTCACGACCAGGCCCCAAGCCTCGGTTATGATCCGGTTCATCGATAAATACCGCAATCATTTCTCTGTCGAGTTCATCTGCACTGGCGCTAAAAGAATAGCCGGGCTGGTGGGTTCATCACCGCGCGTGGTTATCGCCAGTCCAAAGCCCGAGGGCTAAGTGCTCGTCGCCTTCGTGACGGTTGTTCTAGTTGAACGCATTAGTGCTGTTCATCGGGATAATGACGGTGTCTTAAGCGTGCGGAAAATGTGGCATGCACTTCACCGTGACGGAATCGATATCGGTCGCGAACAAACCGCCCGGCTGATGCGCCTGGCTGGTGTTTCTGGCAAAGGCAAAGGCGGATCACCAATCACAACCCGTACACCTCAACGTGCCGGATCTGCGCCCGGATTTGGTCGAGCGTGAGTTCAAAGCCCAGGGCCTTAAACAAGCTGTGGGTGGCCGACATTACCTACGTGCGTACGAAGAAAGGCTTTGTGTACACCGCGTTTGTCACTGACGTTTACTCCCGACGGATCGTCGGATGGGCATTATCGGACTCGATGCGCACTTCAGGCATTACCGCTGCAAGCACTCAACCAAGCGACCCAAGTGTGCGAGGGAAACAACAGGTCTTATTCACCATTCGGATCACGGCTTATAGTACGTCAGCGTTGTCTACAACCAGCGACTTGCCCAGCACGGGATTGTCGCTTCTACTGGGACTGTCGGTGACTCCTACGACAATGCTCTGGCTGAAAACGTTAACGGCCCCTCATAAGAACGAGCTAATCCATACTCGCAGGTGGAATGACGTTGTAGAGGTAGAAATTGCGACATTCGAGTGGGTGTCATGGTGGAACGAGGTAAGGCTCCACCAAAGCCTGGGATACCGAACCCCGGCCGAGGCGGAAACCGAATTGTGGAAGAAAAACCCGCAACAGGGAATAATAGAAATCAAGGCAAATGCCTAGGAACAAAACTCGGGACACTTCACTACTATTATTTACAGACTGAAACCTCTATCTGGTACAAGGATCTAGTTCATGACCATTTCCTCACTTCTTACCCTGATGGGGATTTGGCTCGCGGCTTTGGTGTCTCCGGGCCCGGATATCGTGCAGGTCATCCGCGTGGCCCCACGATTCACGCGCGCCGGGCTATTGTGCGCGGTGGGGGTATTTAGCGGAACGGTCTTTTGGATTGTCGCCTCCCTGGCAGGTTTATCGGCGTTGATTACGGCGCGGCCGGGCGTGCTGAGCATCTTGCAATTGCTCGGTGGTCTTTTCTTGCTGTACATGGGCGTATTGTCCCTGCGCAGCGGGTTAGCCGCGCGGCGCGCGCCCGCCCGCGAGGTGGACACGGAAGACTACGCGGAGCAGGCGCGGGCGGCTGGCGATGCCGACGTCGAAGACATGACCAACTGGCGGGCCTTCAAGCTGGGGCTGGTGACTAACCTGTCGAACCCCAAGGCATTGGTATTTTTCGGGGCGGTATTCGCCCAATTCATCCGCCCGGAAATGTCTGTGGGGTGGACCATCGCCGTGGCGTTGATTCTTGCTGCCATGTCCTTCGTGTGGTTTTCTTCCTTCGCGCTGCTCGTGCGCGCGGCCGCGCGGTGGACGGCGCGGTATTCCGCCGGCATCGATATGGTCTCAGGCCTCGTCTTTGGGCTGCTCGGTGTGGTGATGGCCGGGGAAGGCGCCACCGCGCTGCTGAAGTCACAGTAGTTACCTGTTTCGCTGCAGGTGAGACACTTCCTACAGTTGTATGCGTTAGTAAAAATGCATATGAATGTGGAGGTGTTAGGTGGCTATAGGTGCCCTTGTGACCCTGATGGGCGTATGGTTCGCGGCCATGGCTTCGCCGGGGCCGGATGTAGTGCAGATTATCCGCCTGGGTGCGCGGTCCACCCGCGCGGCGGTGTGGGTGGCCATTGGCAGCACGACGGGCCTTGCCCTGTGGACCATCGCTTCGCTCGCCGGGCTTTCGGCATTGATCTCTACGCATGAGGGCATCTTGGTGCTCCTGCAGGTCTTGGGCGGCAGCTATCTGCTGTGGATGGCCTATAGCGCGATTTCCTCCGGCCTGCGCGAGCGGCGCGCACCCGCCACCGTCGTAGGCACGGAGAAGCAGGCACCGCAGCCGCGCGGGTTTACCCCGGACGGCATCATCAAGGCGAAGACCGCCTACCGCATGGGGTTGGTCTGCGATCTTTCCAATCCCAAGGTGGTCATCTTCTTTGGCGCCATCTTTGCCAATTTCATCGACCCAGGCATGGGCGTGGGCGGAAACGTCGTCGTCGCCGCGGTGCTGATACTGGAAAGCTTGGTGCTCTTCGTCGGCGTCGGTTTGAGCACGCGCGCGGTATCGAAGTGGATGGCCAAGAACTCGGCGTGGGTGGACATCGTCAGTGGCATCGTCTTTCTGCTCCTCGGCGTGATTATCCTCTTTGAAGGCATTCGCGGGCTCATTGCGATGTAACCTGAAGTTATGATTTTTACTACCACGAATACCGTCGACGGCTATGAAATCAGCAAATACCTGCGCATCATCGCTGGTGAGACCGTTACCGGGATCAATATGCTGAAAGACTTCGGGGCATCGATACGCAATATCACCGGCGGCCGCGCCTCTGGCTATGAAAGCGAGGCCATCAAGGCCCGCGAGGCGGCGCTGGATGAATTGTGGCGCCGCGGCCAGGAATTGGGCGCCGATGGCGTGGTGGGCATTGCCTTCGACTATTCCCCAATGGGCACCAATAATGACATGCTTTTGGTCACCGCCACGGGCACGGCGGTCTCGCTGCGCGCGCGTGACTAAGTTTCTCCACCCCCACCCATAGCCGCGCGGGAACGGCCTCTGGGTAAGCTGGGCGGCATGCTTGAGGTTGCAATTTCTGGCGAGTCCATCAAATTGGGCCAGTTTATTAAACTGGCCAGCTTGGTCGGCACCGGTGGTGAAGCCAAGGAACTTATCGCAGAAGGCGCGGTCACGGTCAACGGTGACACCGAAACCCGCCGCGGCGCCACGCTGCAGATTGGCGATGAGGTGTGCATCGAAGGCACCTGCGCGCGCGTGGGCGAGCCCGACGATGATGATGACTATTTTGATGAAGCCACCGCAGACGATGACTTTGATCCGGAAAAGTGGAGGAATCTATAAATGCCCGCATTTGAAGCCGAAGTAGGCATGCCCTACTGGATCGATCTGACCACCTCGGATCCGCGCAAGTCCGCCCACTTTTATGAGCAGGTCTTGGGCTGGGAAATCTCGGCCGAGTCCCAGGAGGACAACCCCTACCAGATGGCGCGCCTGCAGGGCCTGCCCATCGCCGGCCTCATCCCGCAGCCGGACGAGGCGCCTATGCCGGATACCTGGGTGACCTATTTCCTCTCCAAGGACATCGACGGCGATTGCCAGCGCACGGAGAACCTCGGCGGGCGCATCTTGGCCGCGCCCCAGCCTGTGCAGCTAGGGCACATGGCCCTGCTTGCCGATGCCGCCGGTGGCATGTTCGGCCTCATCCAGCCCTCCGGTCCCGAGCACTTCGTTGCCGGTGGCGAACCTGGCACCCCGGTATGGCACGAGCTGACCGCTACGACGCGATTCCAGCAGGCCATGGACTTTTATGGCGAGCTTTTTAACTGGGAGATTCGCGCCATGGAGTCCGAGGACGAGAATTTCATTTACGCCACCGCGGAAGAAGACGGCGCCCCGTTTGCAGGGTTGTGGAATGCCGAAGGCCAGTTCCCACCCCAGGTACCGAGCTTCTGGCAGACCTACCTAGGGGTGCGCGATATCGATGCCGCCGCCGAGAAAGCGGTAGAGCTCGGCGGTGAAATCATCCGCGAACCGTGGGATTCCCCTTTCGGGCGCATGTGCCTGCTCGCGGATTCCACCGGCGCGACCGTCACCCTGACCGAGGTCGAAGACGCTCCCGAGGATGAGCCCACCGAATCCGATGACGTACTCAACCCCACCAGGGACTAAGCGCGGGGAGAGGCGTTTATGTCAGACTCCTCTGATTTAGCACAGCGCGTGCTAGCCATCGTGGCCGTCATCCCACCCGGCAATGTGTCCTCCTACGGTGAGGTGGCAAAACTCGCCGAGTGCGGGGCCCGCAATGTCGGCACCGTCATGAATAGGCACGGTGGTAACGCCGCCTGGTGGCGCGTGGTCCGCGCCAATGGTGCCTCCCACGATCCCGTTCGCGCGGAAGAATACTGGGACCGCGAGGGCATCGAGCATTCTAACGGGCGCGTCGCCATGCATAAGCACGGCATGGATGCGCGGGACCTAAACGAATTATTGGGCGATGATGCTATGCGCGATGAATGATTTCTCCACCACGCATAGTTGCATTAATCGGAATAGTAGATAGTTCTTCAGTCGGGGTTTCAAGCGGGTTTTGCTGCAAGAAGGCGATATCTGCAAGGAATCCTTCTTCAATTTTTCCTTTGTGTCCACTCCAACCGGTAGCACGTGCGGAGCCAATCGTATAGGCATCGATAGCTTGCCGTACGCTTATGCGCTCAGCAGGGGAATACGCACTATTGGAAGAGGTTAATCTTTCTACAAAAGATTGGATAACCTTTAACGGGGCGCCTTCAGCTACAGGCCGGTCAGAGCTTCCAGGTAATACGGCGCCGGCATCAAGTAACCTCTTAGCTGGATAAGAGTCCTTAACTCGGTCGGGACCCAAGAGCTCTGCCATGCTATCGCCGAATGCCTTAATAAAATGTGGCTGCGGGGCTAATGCGATATCGAGTTCTGCAATGCGTTGTACCTGCGCATCAGTGGTAACGCCACCATGTTCAATGCGGTGGGGGATAGCAGGGCGACCGTAAGCCGCGGTTGCTTTGTCAATGGTGTCGATGGCAAGGTCTACCGCGGCATCGCCGAGTGCGTGCATGGCTAAAGACCACCCAGAAGCGGCGGCCCGCAGCGCGCTGGCTTGCATGGCTTCTGGGTCGTGCTGGAAATAGCCGGAATTTCCCGCGCACTGGCAATAGTCATGGCTCATAGCCGCAGTCGTTCCGAGGATGGAACCATCTGTGAAAATTTTCGTAGGTCCAATTTGTAGGCGGTTGTCCCCCAATCCTGTGCGCATTCCGGTATCAAGGGTTAGAGCTTCTGGATCATCGGCGTGATGGGGAAGGTCGTGCAAGGCGTCTAGTGTGATCATTGTCTGCACACGATGCCGTAGACGATTATTGTCTCGCGCGTTTTGATAAGCCTGCAGCTCCAGCGGTGAATGCCCAATCCATCCGCCGGCAATTCCTGCATCGGTGACAGAGGTAAGGCCTTCTGCGGCATAGACCTTGGATGCTGCGGCTAACGCCTTTTCCAAGTGAGGAAGGGCCTTAGGCTCGAGGAGCTCATTAATTGGGCGCATAGCATTTTCATCTAGTACTCCAGTAGCCTTTCCGCTTTCATCCACATTGATGGTTCCCCCTTCGATCTTTTGCTCAGGGTGGGTGCCAATGCCGGCACGTTCTAAGGCCTCAGAATTAACCGTTATTGCGTGGCCCGAATTGTGTTTTATAAGAAGGGGTCGCCCCTTGGTAATGGAATCGAGGGTATTGATATCGAGGGGGCCGTCATCCAATAGATGTGGGTTAAAGCCGGAGGCGATGATCCACTCACCCGTAGCCTCATCTAGTGATCCCTTTAGAGTGTCATAGACCGTAGAGCATTTACGCGCATCAGCAAGGCTAATCTCTAAAAGGGTTTCGCCGAACCATACCGAGTGTGCATGTACATCGTTGAAGCCAGGTAGCGCATAGCTTCCTTCGGCATCGAATTCTGTGTGAGCTGAGGAAGCGAAAGGGGCCTCTCCCGCTGGGGCAATATTGGCGATTTGTTCCCCGAAAACGGCGATATCGTATAGCCTGTTCGTCTCCGTTAAGGGCAGATGAACATTGCGGATAATAGTGCTGAACTGCATCGTAACTCCCTATAGTTGCTTGGGTCACACCCTAACAGGTGGGAAATCTTCAGGGGGAGGGATTGCCGGTAAAGCTCGTTGAATTGTGCATTTATCCAATATGAAGATGATTATATTGTAAAAAATTAGGTTTGTTATAAGTTTATTTGCGCTGGATCACAGTCTGTATAAAGTGTTGGCCAAGCAAATGAACGGAGAAAAAGTTGTCCGAACCACACAAAACGGCCCTTTCTGGGGCGCACCAGAACGAGGAAAATATAAGTGAGGAAGTCGTAAGCCAAGATATGGGACGGATTGCCTTATCGGCATTCGTCGGTACTGCCTTGGAATGGTATGACTTCTTCTTATTCGGTACAGCTTCGGCTCTGATTTTCAATCATCTATTTTTTGCATCAGGAGACCCGGCTACCGCAGCATTGGCATCCTTTGCCACTTTTGGTGTGGGATTTTTAGCTCGTCCCCTAGGGGGCGTTCTGTTTGGTCAAATGGGCGACAAATGGGGACGCCGTCCTGCATTGATCCTTTCCATTGTGGTTATTGGTACTGCAACTGGTCTGGTAGGTGTCCTCCCAGATTACTTTGCCATAGGTATCGCTGCGCCTATCCTGCTGACATTGTTGCGGCTTCTACAAGGTATTGCGGTTGGTGGTGAATGGGGTGGCGCCACCACGCTCGCTATCGAACATGCACCGGAAGAAAAGCGCGCTCGATATGCGTCGCTCGTACAAGTCGGATCGCCTGCAGGTACATTGCTATCCTCCGGCGCTTTTGCCTTGGTCTTTATGCTGGACGATGGCCAAGTAGATTCGTGGGGCTGGCGAATTCCATTCCTTGCAGCTTTCCCTTTGCTCGGGGTAGCGCTATGGATTCGTATGCAGGTTGAAGAATCTCCCGTATTTCGGGCTTTGGAAAATGAAGCAGAAAGCGCACCAAAAGGTTCGCTCAAGGAGCTGTTTACTGAATGTGCTCCTCAGCTTTTGTGGTCGACACTCGCAGCGCTTTTGGGCATTGGTGGATTCTTCGTGATGAATACATACGTGCTGAGTTATGGTTCTTCGGCGCTTGGACTAGAGCGGCAGTCATTGGTCAATGCGACTGTCTTGGCTGCTGTATTCCAGATACTCATCTTGTTCTTTTTGGGTCGCCTTGCAGAGAGGATTGGCAGCAGTCGAGTGATCGTCTTCGGCGGCATTTTAACCGCTATTGCGGCATGGCCCTTGTGGCTAATGATCGACACTGGGAATATGGCAATGGCAACGGTGGCAATCGTTCTTGGAATTTGCTTTGCCACTATTCCTTATTTCCGTTATTGGCGTGTTGTTGGGGCAGATGTTCCCAGCCAATCTTCGCTATTCCGGCATGGCCATTAGCTACAACGTATCAGGCGCAATCTCGGGGCTTTTGCCGCTCATTGCTACATGGTTGAACTCTTTCCATGAAGAGCAATCCATAGTTCCAGCCATTATTATCCTCATCGTTATTTCTCTTGCGACTGCCCTCGGTGGGTTCATGGGTGGCCGCCACCAGCGAAGCGATGATGTGCAGGTCCGGGAGAGTTAGTCGCTGACTACCAAGAGCAGGAGCTCAGCGCGAACAACGGGATCTGTGAGGTCTACTCCGCAGAGTGCTTGAATTTTCCTGATTCGAGAGCGCACGGTATGGCGGTGGACTGCGAGGTGCTCCGAGGTGGCAGCGATCTGAGAACCAGCGAGCAAGAATGCTTCAAGAGTGGGGAGCAATTGTGTCCCGTGCTCGGTATCGTAATCAGTCAAAACATCTATGGTGGTGCTGCGGCGATTTTCTAGTGCCTCGCGGACGTACGGGTTATGTAGCCAATCTGGTGCGGGTGATGAGTAGACGCCGCTCGTCCCGCGGTCAAGGCTATGTGCATGTTTATTCATCTGCGCTATTAGCTCGGGATTGACTTCGCGCCAGGGTATTCGCGGAAGGATTGAAACACGCACTGTTGGAAGATTGGGTGCGGAAAGTACTTTTTCCTGCGATACATCGTCTGCGGGGGCGGTGACGATTAGAGCAGCCGAGTTATCTACGGGCAGGTGGAAGTAATTGGTTCCGCCTTGTGCGGTCGTATGTTTTAGTGAAGCTAGGACTCGCCGTAACTGTGCTGGGGTGTCAGCGTACACTAAGTAAGCGGTGACGTTATCGGATGTGGAGAGTGTTGAAAATGCAGCCTCTAGGAGCATTGGCACACAGGATTCCAATTGCACAGCTAGGGCTAGCTGTCCCAAAAGGTCCTGTGCAGTGGACCACGGGGACTGCAGCAGTAAGCCAGCTAGCCCGACTACATGTCGGATTAGCGCGCGGTCAAAAGAGCCTATTTTTTCGGTGGCGCAGACTGTGAGGCCGTAACGATGCTGGGAATTGCTCTGAAAGTAGGTAGTTACCGTGGATAGGTTCCCTGAATTTTTAGAGTTCACAGAATGTGCCGTTGAGGTCAAGTCCGTTTGAGTGGTGTTTCTACCTTTCGATAGAGCATGCAGTGTGATGGTGTCAGGGGCCAGCACGTGCTCGGTGCTTTAACTGGTTCATGCGACCTCCTTGGTGGTGTCAGCGTCTATGACGTTGGCGGTAATCAATGCTTTGGTCTGTTCCAGGCTGGTTAGTGACATGTAGCGGTTTTGCTGGATCCAGTCATCGTGTTGTTCTGCTAGGACAGCACCAACAAGGCGCACGACAGCGTCACGATTGGGGAAGATGCCTACAACATCCGTACGCCTGCGGATTTCACGATTGAGCCGTTCAGTAGGGTTATTCGACCAGACTTTCTTCCAGACGGATTTCGGGGCGTTGGTAAAAGCTAAGAGCTCGTCGAGGGCTTCTTCCAGGTAGCTGGCAACGTGGGGGAATTTATCTTCACAAAACGCTACGACCTCACGTGCTTGGGACCACACCGATTCCGAGTCTGGTTGCTGGAATATCGTATGAAACATCGCCGATAGGGTTGGCCACTGGGTCTTGGCAACCATCGAAGACAGGTTTTTAGAAAAGTGCGTTCGACACCGCTGCCAGGACGCATTCGGCAACACGTCACTAATCGCATGCTGGATTCCTAGATGCGCGTCACTGGTGACAAGATAGACCTCATTAAGTCCGCGAGCTTTAAGATCCCTAAAGAACCCAGTCCACGACGCCACAGACTCAGATGTAGCAACCTGCATGCCCAATAGCTCACGATAGCCTTCGGCATTAACCCCGGTAGCCACGAGGACGGAAGCTTTGACCACGCGTCCTCCTTCGCGGACTTTCATGGTCAATGCATCACAGGCAACATACAGGTATGGACCGGTATCGAGTGGTCGGGTACGGAAGTCTTCGACCATCTCGTCCAGGTCTTTAGCCATGTCAGATACCTGCGACTTTGAAAGATTATTAATTCCCAAACTGGCGACGAGATCGTTCATCCTGCGTGTGGACACGCCTTTTAAATAGCAGGTAGCTATTACGGTTGTTAGTGCTCGTTCTGCCCGAGTGCGTCGTTGCAATAACCAGTCCGGGAAAAATGACCCGGTACGTAGTTTGGGTACAGCGACATCAATGGTGCCAACGCGAGTATCAAGATCGCGGTGGCGGTAGCCATTGCGGACATTGGTTCGAGACTTAGACGTGGTGGCGTAGTCGGCGCCGCAGATCTGGTCTGCTTGAGTCGATAGGATTTGGTTGATGAATCCTTGAAGCATCTCGCGCATGAGATCTGGGGATGCTTGGGCAAGCAATTCGTCTAAGTAGGTAGTCGGGTCTATAGAATATGGGCTAGCGGCCATCGTGGTTATCCCTTTCGAGGAAGTGTGGTTACGGAATCGAAAGGTACTACGGTGGTCGCCGGCCTCATTCATAAGGGGCCCACCGTCAGTTACAGATACACCACGCTACTGGACGCAACCTGCCGTTGACGGTGAGTCCGAGACAGAGAAACTGGAATCATTCGTTGTTTTCAACGCATCGAGTCCTTGATACGTAGCACTTGCAATCTCAATGCCCTGGGCATCGGTGAGGGTGACTGCGGCGTGTAGCTCTTTTCCGGCATGAGTTATGAGCGAATTAATGCCTTGGGTCGCAGCATGATTTAATCGCTCTTGTTGGCGCTCAAATACGCGTCGTTGTTCTTGGTCTTGGCGGGTGAACTCCGCATTTACAGCGTTGATGATGGATATGAACGGAATGGCACGGGGGACCTCAAACAGCGTAAGGCCATAGTCGATGCATGCGCGTTCTAGCTCGGGAGGCACCTTAGAAAAAACCAAGCCGGTTCCGAATCCGATGCCGTGTACACCGGCCGAGGCCAGCGTGCGCGCGTAGGTAGAGAAATCCGCCGGGGAATGTTCAAAGGCGAGGCCCAAGGTAAGAACGACTGCTCCTTCTTTGGTGAATTCGGTGGGATTTTTAAGTTCGCTGGCTTGGACCGTGGTGAAAGACTGGTGGGGACAATGAAGCGGGCGCAGTTGTAGTTTGCTTTGATGAAAAAGCCAGGTAAAAGTACTGGTGCTCATAAAAGTCTCGTTTGCTGTCGGAGTGGCTATACGGTCTGTATATCACAGTGGGAAATTTTCACCATAGTGTACGTAGAGGAGAAGCTATGTAGGCGGTCACAATATATTTAGACAGGTTGAAAATCACTGTGTGGAAAGGACACGATATGCGAGAGCTTGAATACCGTTTGGAGCAAACGCGCAAGGTAGAGGGACAGCTCCCTGGCCCAAAGAGTGCTGAATGGGATGCCCGGCGTAAGGCTGCACTGCCGGCTGGGCTCAATCCAGGTTTGCCTGGCTACGTGGTGGATGCCGATGGCGGAATCCTTGTAGACGCAGATGGAAACCGATTCATCGACTTGGCTTCCGGCATTGCAGTGACCTCTGCGGGCGCCTCTAATCCGGCGGTTGTACAGGCAGTACAGGAGGCGGTCGGGCATTTCACTCATACGTCTTTTCCCATCTCACCGTATTCTTCTTATATCGAAGTTGCGGAAAAGCTCAACTCGGTGACGCCCGGTGATCACGAAAAGCGCACCATCCTATTTAATTCTGGAGCGGAGGCTGTAGAAAACGCGGTCAAGATTGCCCGCAATTACAGTGGTAAAACCAGCGTGGCCGTGATGGACCGCGCGTTCCACGGCCGCACCAATCTCACTATGGCGATGACCGCCAAGCAAAGCCCTTATAAGTCAGGATTTGGGCCATTTGCGCCGGATGTCTTCCGCGCACCGATGTCTTATCCGGTTCGCGATGGCCTTAGCGGAGAAGAAGCCGCAAAGCGCACTATTACCACTTTGGAACAAGAGATCGGTGCCTCTAATTTGGCTTGTGTGGTCATCGAGCCGATCCAGGGTGAAGGAGGCTTCGTTGTTCCGGCGGAAGGTTATCTTCCCGCCATTGTTCAGTGGTGTAAGGATAATGACGTCATCTTTATCGCGGATGAAATCCAGGCTGGCATGATGCGCACTGGTACCTGGTTTGCTAGTGAACATGAGGGCATTGTCCCCGATATGATCACTACTGCGAAGGGCATTGCCTCTGGCATGCCGCTTTCTGCTGTAACTGGGCGTGCCGAAATTATGGATGCTCCACAGCCAGGCGGCCTTGGCGGCACCTATACCGGTAACCCGGTGGCCTGTGCGGCTGCCTTGGCCACATTTAAAGAATTCGAAGAAAAAGACTTCGGCGCCCGTGCTAGCCGCCTGGAAGACATTGCGCGAGAGGAGCTGGCGGAGCTTATCAAGGATGAGCGTGTTGCCGACTTCCGCGGTCGCGGCGCGATGTTGGCACTGGAGTTTGTCACAGCGGACGGTGAGCCAGACTCGGAGTTGGTGCATAAGATTGCCGACGCTGCGAAGGAGGAAGGAATTCTTATATTGACCTGTGGTCTTGACCACAACGTCATTCGCTTCCTGCCTTCGCTGGCTATTCCAGAGCACTTGTGGCGCGAGGGCTTGCAGGCGGTCGTGGACAAATTCCATGAATTTAAGTAAAGCCGGTTTGGCCTTTGTACCACCCGGCCTAGTCGCCGGTTTCCCCTTCCCAAGGCTGGATACCGGCGCGCTCCCAAGCGTTGAGGAAGGCTGTTGTCTCTTCCTCGGTGGTGATGGAAACGCGCACGCCCTCATCGAGGTAACGGCGGATAATGATGCCTTCCTCCGAAATCTTTCGCTCTACTTCTTTAGCATCACCTCGTGGTAGCCAGACGAAATTGGCGCGTGATTCGGGAACACCGAGGGCCTGTGCCACGCGGGTGCGCTGACGTTTGGTTTCGTCCACGCGTGCATCCAGCTCATCTTGGGCATGAAGTGCGGCGATGGCTCCAAGCTCGCCAATGTAGCTGACAGTGAGTGGCAAGGCGAGGAGATTGAGGGCATCGACAAGCTCGGGTGATGCCATGCCATAGCCCACGCGCGCGCCTGCAAGACCAAAGGCTTTGGAGAAAGTCCGAGCACCAATGAGATTTGGGTAGTTCTGAATCTCCTTGGCCGCATTTGGGCTATCCGGATCATCGTTGTATTCCCAGTAGGCTTCATCTAGGAGGACCACGATGTCCTTCGGTACCCGAGCCATGAAGTTTTCGAATTCTTCCTGGCTAATGGTGGTACCGGTGGGGTTATTAGGATTGCACAGGATGATGAGGCGCGTCCTATCGGTGATTGCATCGATCACTGCATCGAGGCCCAGCCGGTCATCATGCGTAAGCGGAGTCATTATGGGTTCGGCGCCAGCCATGCGCACATACAGCGGATAGGCTTCAAAAGAGCGCCATGGAAAGATGACTTCGTCGCCGGTATGGCAGGTAGCCATCACCGCCTGCTGCACAATGGCAGATGCTCCTGGGGCTACCGCGATGTTTTCTTCTGGTAGGCCCAGATAAGTCGATAATTCCGCTCGCAGCTCTGGTGAGCCATTGATTTGGTACCGATTCGCCACAGAAGCCGCCTGCGTCATAGCCCCCAGAACGGATGGAAGGGGTGGATTTGGAATTTCATTTGCAGAAAGCTTGAGCTTATTTGGCTCAGTTTTACCGGGCTTGTAGTCGGGGAATTTGTGCAAATCATCGCGTAGCATCGTAGTGCTTCTCCTTAAAATTGAATGTCAGCAGTGGAGAGATCGACGTTGAAATATAATGACAATCTTTTGAATTGACAAGGACGGAGAGGGAAGGGGGCCTTTAAATCAGGTTCCAGACCGTTACGGCCATAATGACAAGGCCCATTCCAAAGACGAAGTAATTCCAGATATCATCCTTGAACTGGGAATAGTCATCAAACTTCTTAAACATGTAGACAGGCAGTAGGTAGACCAAGAAGGCAACGAAGATGCCACCGACCACGGAAATCATGTCCACGATGGAAGGGTTATAGACGGACACCAAGGTGGTAGCCGTAAACACAATGATGTAAATGATATTGAGCAAGGTACGGCGGGACACCTTATTTGCCAATCGAGGTACAGCGATGCGCAGCAAATATTCCGTGCCTTCCTCAGAGCCCAACATGTGCCCAAAGTAAGAAGAAATGATTGCGCACATGGTGATAACTGGTGCCATGTAGGCCATGAACTGTGAGCCCGTTATGTTCGCAAAATAGGACAACACGGGGATGTTTTGCTCAGTCGCTTCCTTCATACCGTCTGCGCCCAGGGCTAGTACACATGACCAGACGAAGAACATGGTGAATACGACCAGCAGAGCAGCGGTGTAGACCTCCGTGCGGGAGACATGTTTTTCCGTCTTATCGCCGTAGGCGGGCTGCATATCTACGGAGAATTGTGAAAGCGCTGCCATGTGGGAAAAGGAAAAGACCAGGACTGGCAGAATTAACAGAATCCCTTTCAGGATGCTTAAGCCACCGTCTTCATACTCAAAGTGGATAAAACTTTGGATATCCCACTTTGGAATCAAATAGAACGAGGTGGCAGCCAGGGTGATGATGAGCGGGTAGACCAGTATTTGCGCTAGCCACAGCATGGGCTTGCGGCCAATGGCAAAAAGGCCAGTCATGATGCCAACGCAGACGATAGATAGTACCCACCGGTTAATGCTGGGGCCATCGAGCTGGTTGACAATGAAACTGTCGACCACGTTGGTGATGCTGATGCCATAAATGAGCACCGTCGGGACGATGGCCAACCAATACAAAATGGCGATGAAAAGTCCACCATTGCGACCTAAGTAATGGCGTACAAGCTCCAGGACATCTTTGCCGTGCTGTTCTTTTGGGGCACCGCTGACGATCCGAGCGTAAGTCCGGTGAGAAAAGTACACCAGCGGGAAGATGAAAACTGTGGCAAATACCAGCGGCCAAAAGCCAAACGAACCGGCGTTAAGCGGTAAGAAAAGAATGCCGGCACCAACGGCGGTGCCAAACAAGGTGATTACCCAGGAAAGAGTGGAACCAGTCGTTTCGGTCTTTTTCGATTGCTGCGAATTATCACCCGGCGAGGAAGAATTTTCAGTGTTTTCTGTATTCGCCGGATCGTGAATTGGGGTACTCATAATGATCCTCAGTTATTAATTGGGGCGGATGGAATGAAAGTTCAGTCTTTGACTGCCACGGATATCCGCGATTTAAGCGTTAAGTGCGCCTTGGCATAGCTCAGTCAGGGTGGCTGTCATCATGCGCACGCCGTCTTCCATGTCTTCATCTTTCGTAAACTCTGCCTCATTATGAGAGATGCCGTCTACGCTGGGGATAAAGAGCATGACGGTGGGGCAAGTATCTTTCATATTGGTCGAGTCGTGCCCCGCTACGGTTTGGACTTGTTCGTGCTTGAGGCCAAGCTCAGTGGCAACCGCATCGGCCAGGTGGACGCCTTCTGGTTGGTAGGGCGATAGCTTCCACTCATGCGTGGGGGTAAGTTCAATTTTTACCTTGGCTTCTAATTCGGCTTTGCTAACGATGTCGCGTACTGCCGCGTAGCCCTCATTGAGCGTTTCCCAGTCTGGGGAACGCAGGTCCAGGTTCATCTGCACTTCGCGGGCGATGGTGACTGGGGAATTGGGTAGGACTTTCATGGTCGAAACGGAGGCCTGCAGCGGGTGTCCTTCGCGGGCTTCGGCATAGCGGCGTAGTTCCGAAATCACAATGGAAGCACCAAAGAGTGCGTCTTGACGGTCCGCCAGAAGGGTAGATCCAGTGTGCCCCTGTTCGCCGCGAACAGTAACTTGGAATTTTTTGGCGCCCCACGTCTCAGCCACGAGCCCGATGGTGGCACCGGAGTTATCCATGCCGCGTCCCTGCTCGACATGGATTTCCGCATACGATGCGGCCTTGGGTGGGGTAAAGCTGCCGATGAACCCGTGGCGTTCCAGTTCAGAGTGGGCAGTGGTCCCATCCAGCGCAGTTGATTCATAGGCGCTGGTGAGATCCATCTTTCCGGTATAAACCGAGCTGCCCATCATGGAAGGTGTAAAGCGCGAGCCTTCTTCGTTGAACCAATTGACCACCGCGAGATTATGGGTGGGGGTGAGCTCGCCAGCCTCCACTCGGCGCTTGACTTCAAGCGCTGCGTGGGCGGAAGCCAGGACTCCGTAAGAACCGTCGAAGCGCCCTGCTAGAGGTTGGGAATCCATGTGGGACCCAGTGAGTACGAAGTCGGCACCGTCTATGAAACTGAGCAATCCGTATTGGTTGCCAATCTCATCGTATTCGACGCGGAAATCGTGGCTTTCTAGCCAAGTGTGGAACCAGCGGCGTACGGCAGCATCCTCGTCGGTGGCTGCCTGACGGTCGATTCCGCCGCCTGAGGTGGCACCGAAAGAAGACATGGTATGAAAGTCTTCGATAAATTCCGGTGTGTCTTGTGTCGAAGTAGCAGACATAAAAGGCTCTCCTCAGCTCTTTGTAGTGTGCATCACAAAGAAATACATTAGCGAGCAATATTACGTTTTATTAGTGAATTTGAGAAAATGATGGGTTATAGTGGCTTTTATTGTGCATTTGCACAAAAAGAGGTTGGAGAGAGCTGAGGCCGGTAATGGGAGGTGCAATGCCCGCAGAAAGGCTGGATACAGAGTGGAATGACCTCGTCCGCAGCATCGAAGGGGATGTGGGCACATTCGTCGATGAGTTCATCACGGAGTTTTTAGCACGCAGCCCCTACGGTGATATCGCCGTTGATGAGTCGGATTTGCGGGAAACTTCACGGGCGGTATTTACCGCATTGATTACTAAACTATGGGATGCTCCCCAGGGCGAGTCGGCCCTTCCTGTTGGCGAGCAAGCAGCGCTTGATAGGCGCTTACAGGAATTTGGCCGCTTGCGGGCACTGCAAGGGATTTCCATTACTGCGGTGGTAGAGATCATGCGCCTAGACTTCATCGTTCTTTGGCGCGGGCTAGCTAAGCGTTCCACCCCACAGACTCAACGTGCTCTAATCGCGAATGCAGAGCGGGTACAAGCTGCCGTTGATGAGATTTCTTCCCAAGTCAGGGTGGCGTTTATGCAGCAACAAGCGGCGATGCGCAATGACGCGAGGGTCAGTGCGCACCGTCACTTGGAAAGACTGTTTAATGCCCCAGAGCTAAGTCAGAACCAATTAGAGTCTATTGCCCAGGCCTTAGGGGTGGACCAACATGAGGTTTATGATGTTCTCGTTGCTGGTCCCTCACACGCCGCCCAGTTGGAGCAGGCTTTGGCGCCGTATCTGGCGGCCGGTTCGGCGTGGGGTATTTATGTGCGCCAGGCTTTTTGCGCTTTTTACCCGGTTGCAACAGCACGAGGTAATGAGGCGGCACCAACGGCAAGTCCAGAGGTTGCAGACGCGTTAGCACCAGAGGAATACTGTGGCTTAGATCGTGCCCGTGAGATGACTGCGAAGGCCGTTTCCAGCATTGTTCTGCCAGCCCAACGAGGGATCGGCGCAGTGCGCGCGTGTAGTGGCGGGCTTATTGATATGGCGGCGGCGGTAGAAGCTTCCGGCGTGATGGGTGATAAGGGACCAATAGCAGCCGAGGAAGCTTTGCCCATAGCCTTAAGTAGTTATGCGTATCATCTGCTTCCCGGCGGTACTGATGAGCCCGTAAACTGTATGGAGCGATTGCCGGACAAAGAACGCACCAAGTTGATTGATACAGTCACATCCTATTTTGCGGACGGTTCTATCAAAAGCACCGCCCGCGCGCTGGATTGTCATCGCAATACAGTCATTAACCGGCTCAAGCACTTTCAAGCAGTAACAGGGTTATCACCATTGGTGCCTGCCGATGCGTTCTACATAGGAATGGTGCTCTATCGGCTAAAGCACCCTGTTAAATAGCGCGGTTTTATCGCGCCGCAGGCAATGACAGATCCTGATCGGTATACACATTGACCACGGCCGGAATGCCGTTATTTACTGCCGTCAAAGCGCGTTCGATGGCTCCGGCAACATCCGCGTCCGCATCCACTGATTCTCCATGGGCACCGTACCCTTTGGCGACGGCGGCAAAATCTGGATTAGCCAATTGCGTACCGGAAACACGGTCTGGAAAGTGATTCTTTTGGTGATCACGGATGGTACCGAATTCACCGTTGGTCATGATGACCGTCAAAAATGGTGCCCCGAATTGTACAGCCGTGGCAAGTTCCTGACCATTCATCAGGTATTCCCCGTCGCCGGCAATGGCAACCACGGGGCGTTCAGGAAATTGCAATTTCGCCGATACCGCACCTGGGACGGAATAACCCATCGACCCGTTGCGCGCTGCTAGTTGAGAAGGGTAGTGCTGGGTGGGCAGAAATTGTTGTGCCCAAATGCAGTGGTTGCCTGCACCAAAGGTAAAAATGGCCTCTTCCGGGAGTTGGTCTTGCAACGCCTTAATGACTGCTTCCATATGCGCGGTGCCTGCAGAGGTTGCTCGCCAGTCCGACTCACTTGGAATGGTGGAGAACTCCTGGTGAGCGCGACGAGCGTTTTTAAACCACTCGGATTGCGCTGAAGATACCTCTCCGATGGTGATGTTGTCGAGGGCTTCCGCCAAGGCAACGGGGGAAGCCAAGATATGGCGGCTGATGGCTCCGGAATGTCCACGTAGGCCGGTATCGATGTTGACCACGATATTTTCCGGATGGGGATCTTGGCGCAAGGTATATCCGTCGGAGGGGACATCGGTAAGCAAAGCTCCTACCTCCAGTAGCACATCGGCTTCGGAAAGGAGCTCTGCGGCATGATCATTGCGGCCATAGCCCAACCAACCGGCATTGGCTGGCGAAGAAAAGGAGATGCGGTCGCTGGCGCGAAAATCGTGCACCACGGGAATCTGGTTGATTTCCGCGAACTTTTCGATCGCTCGCGCGGATTCTGGGGTCCAGCGGCCGCCGCCGGCAAAAATTAACGGCTTTTTGGCAGCAGCCAGCTTTTCCGAAACATAAGCGGCATCCGCTGCAGAAACGGCTCCCTCCGTCACTGGGATGGGTGCTTCAATTTCGCCTTCAAAGTCCTGGTAGAGCACATCTTCTGGTAATCCCACGATCACGGGGCCGGGACGGCCTTGCTTGGCCTGGAAGAAGGCTTCTGCCACGACGCGGGAGGCGCGCGTTGGATCATCGAGGACGAAAACCTGCTTGGCCTGAGTGCCAAACCACGCCTTAGGGTCGAATTCCTGGAAGGATTCACGGTCGCGGTCAGAGAAGGGGATGAGACCGACGAAGATAACCATTGGAGTGCCATCCTGCCAGCCGGTGTGGACTCCTACGAAGGCATTGGACGCGCCGGGGCCGCGGGTGACCATGGCAACACCGGGCTCGCCCGTAGCCTTGCCGTAAGCCTCTGCCATATAGGAAGCGCCGCCTTCTTGGCGGGACACGATCGCTTCTACAGGTGAGTTATACAGCCCGTCCAGGACAGGCAGGAAGCTTTCTCCAGGGACGAGGAATGCCCGAGAGGTGCCGTGGGCAGCCAGGGATTCGGCGATAGCGGTACCAACATGACGACGAGTCATAGCAGTCACTCCTTAAAACTGTGCGCTGAATTACTGCATTCATTATCCAAGTCTGATGCTATGCCTGTCTAATGCCTAAACCGCTGCTATTTCATTACCATTGCGCATAACCAATGCTTAAAATAGGTATGTGGATATACAACGCGTCAAATATTTCCTTACCCTGGCGGATTCGCCCACAGTCACCGCAGCGGCTTCTAAGCTCGGCATTACCCAACCGGCATTGAGCCGGCAATTGCGTCGCTTCGAAAAAGAGGTCGGCCTCGAGCTGTTGGAGAGGGGCACGGGCGCAACTGGTTCTCCTGCTACTTCATTGCGGTTGAACGATACGGCTCGATCACTTCTTCCCGCGTGTCGTCGCCTTTATGCTGAAAACCGAAGTACCGAACGTGCCGCAGAAGTCCTGCGGCAAGGTGTCGTAGAACGGCTAATTATTGCTGCAACACAAACTACGATTTCCACCATCGTGGCGCCTCTGATTGCTACTGCTCAAGAAGGCATTCCAGTGGTCACCACACAGCCGATAGAACACTATGCAGCATTCAATGCTTTGGAAGGCAATGCCGATGCCGTGGTGTCTCCATTGCCCCCACGAGATGACCTCTGCTTTCATGCGTTGGGGCAAGCCCCCATTCGCGCCTGGGTGCCGCCAAGCTGTGCGTTGGCCGGGCGGGACAACGTGGATATTGCGCAGCTATCCCAACACAGATTGGCGCTTCCTAGCCACCGCAGCGTGTCCCGCACTCTGTTTGATGCCTTCCTTGGTACCGCAAGCGCCCCGCTCGGAGAGATGATTGAATGCGATGACACCGCCACCTTATTGGCGTTAGCTAAAGCGGAGAAGGCCCTTGCGATTTGTACTGCAATTGCCGAGGCTAACTTGGTACCGCTAAAAATTACTGCGGGCGACGAAAGCCTTCAGGGGGTACCGCTGTATTTGGTGTGGAATCCGGGCCATTTTGCTAGCGCGCAATTAGAGAAATTGGGCGATGCACTGCAGAACTATATTGCTGCGGCTACGACGGCCTAAAGCGATAGTCTGGGGAACGTAAGAATGGCGGACAAAATAGCGCCTCCTCTGCTGTGTTGTGGTTATAGCTGTCATCGTTGCTTGCGTATTTATTGCCGCGCAGTACGAACTAAACGCTTGGCGGATACAACAAGAGCGCTATGGGTGGGGCATCGAGCACTCCCACGGGCGCGTCGCCATGCATAAGCACGGCATGGATGCGCAGGACCTAGAAGTATTGCTGCAATAGATAGTACAATAGGGAAACTTTTTGCATTTATAGCCTGCGGCGATGTACATCCAGGGCTACGCTAAATGCGTTATGAAAAAGCTGGCAATAAGTTCTCTCGTTACCACACTCTCCTTCGTGACCATCCCTGCTGCCCAAGCGGTCAGCCTCGATCCCCACTCCGTGCCTGAGCGCACGCAGATCACCGTCAGGCACGATTCCGGCGCCACCGTCTCTACCGCCAATAGTCACGAGTCCCGCCCGGCGCTATCCTTGAGCAAGATCTACCTGGGGTATTGGGTGCTCAAGTACGGTTCTGTTGCCGATAAAGCCCAGGTAGAACATATGATCCGCTATAGCGACGATAACGTGGCCAGCGACCTGGACCGCCGCTACCCGCAGGCCATTCCCAGCATCATCCAAGAATTCGGGCTGAGCGAGACCCACTACACCGGCTACTGGGGAACCACGCAGACCTCGACCGAAGACGTCGCGCGGTTTACCGCGGAGATCCAGCACGATCCCATCGCTGCGCCCATTTTTGCGGGAATGGCCACTGCTGCTCCCGTGGCTGCGGACGGGTATCGCCAGGATTTCGGCACCGACCACATTCCCGGAGTGTGGGGCACCAAATTCGGTTGGTCCGATGATCGCACCATCCACGCCTCCGTATCTACTGGGCATGGGTTTACCGTAGCCGCCAATACCTACGGGGACGCACAGACCCATACCGCGGATGTCACGCGCGGCATCGGCAATGCGCCGGTCGGCGGATCCAGTGAGGCCATCGGTGCCCGCATCGAAAACGACCTCAACCTGCCGGAACCTGCGCAGCAGGCGCTTCGCGATGCCACCCGCACCGCCGCCGACCTCGAGCGCCAAGCGTGCGCGAACGCTAATCAAGCCCTAGCGCAGGTAAGCTCGGTCCGGGTGTGCCAATAAGCGCCGAAGGGCTGGCCTTTAGATCAGGTTCCAGACGGTCACTGCCATAATGACAAGGCCCATGCCAAAGACAAAGTAATTCCAGATGTCGTTTTTGAACTGGGAATAATCATCGATCTTTTTAAACATGTAGACCGGCAGCAGGTAGACCAAGAATGCCACGAAGATGCCGCCGACCACGGAAATCATGTCCATGATGGAGGGGTTGAATACTGACACGAGGGTCGTTGCCACGAATACGATGACATAAATGGTGTTGAGCAGCGCGCGGCGCGAGAGCTTATTGGCCATGCGGGGAACGGCAATGCGCAGGAGGTACTCGGTGCCTTCCTCGGAACCAAGCATGTGCCCGAAGTAGGAAGAGATGATCGCGCACATGGTAATAAGCGGTGCCATATAACCAATGAACGGCGTGCCCGTGACGTTGGCGAAATAAGACAGCACCGGGATGTTTTGATCGGCTGCCTCCTTCAATCCGTCCGCGCCGAGCGCGAGGACGCAGGACCAGACGAAGAACATGGTAAATACCACGAGCATTGCGGCGGTATAGAGCTCCACGCGGGAGACGAATTTCTCCGTCTTCTTGCCGTAGGCCGGCTGCACGTCTACGGAGAACTGCGATAGCGCGGCCATGTGGGAAAAGGAAAAGACCAGAACCGGCAGGATGAGCAGAATACCTTTAAGGATTCCCCAGATACCGCCTTCGTATTCAACGTTGAGGAAGCTTTCAAAATCCCACTTGGGGATCAAGTAAATGGAGGTTGCCGCCAGGGCGATGATGAGAGGGTAGACCAGCATTTGCGCCAGCCACAGCATGGGGCGGCGGCCGATGGCAAAAAGGCCCGTCATGACGCCTACGCAGGCAATGGACAATATCCACCGATTGATGCTCGGCCCGCCGAGCTGGTTGACGATGAAGCTATCGACCACGTTGGTGATGCTGATGCCGTAAATGAGCACCGTCGGCACGATGGCCAGACAGTACAATACGGCGATGAAGAGGCCGCTATTGCGGCCTAGGTAGTAACGCACCAGCTCCAGGACATCCTTGCCGTGCTGTTCTGGTGGCGCGCCGCTAACTATGCGGGCGTAGGTCCGGTGGGAAAAATACACCAACGGGAAGATGAAGACGGTGGCGAAGACGAGCGGCCAAAATCCGAAGGCACCTGCGTTGAGCGGCAAAAAGAGGATGCCGGCACCAACACCGGTGCCAAAAAGCGCGATGACCCAAGACAGGGTGGAGCCCACTGCCTTTTGCCGGTTGGCTTCCTCTGCGGAGTTTTCGGGAGCTGCCCCCTCTGTACTTTCCGTGCTGTTATCCGTGCGGGACTCGTAAGTTGGGGCATTCATGAAGGTCTTCAGTCCTTTAAGTGGAGGATAGGTGGCAAAAGCGCCTTGAAGCGAGTGTAGCGAAAGTCACTACTAATATGTGCCATAAACCACATATTTATGCGCCCGAGAGAGCACCAGAAGGCTCAGGCGTTCAAAGCAACCGCGTTTGTCCAAAAATCGAGGGAAATTTTGGCGGAATGCGGTTGTTTTGGACATTTTGGGAGAAACAAGCACGGCTTGGGGTTAGCGGGTGAAGGCTAGCGCGTCCTGTGCGGTGCTGTGGCTGTAGCTGTCATCGTTTTTGGCGTATGTATTGCCGCGCAGGATGAGCCAGACGCTTAGCGGGTACAGGATGATCGCTACGGCGAGGGCCTGGATGATGGCGGCGATATCGGAATCGTGCAGGTAATTCCAGCCAAAGTGCAGGAGGAAGGATACCGCGAGGCAGCCGAGCGCCACGCCGATGCGCCACCAGAGCGGCTTGGCGGCAGCGTAGAGGGCCCAGCCGATGCCCCAACCGGCCAGCGCCGTGAGCAAGACGTGCAGGCCAGGGCCGGCGATAAGGCGCAGGCCCCACATCTGCACGAGCCCGGCGAAATCGCTATTCGGGTGGGTGGTAGCGCCCATGGAGCCGTAAAGGATGTTTTCGTTGGCCTCAAAGCCAAGGCCCACGACGGCGCCGACCATCCACCCGTGCCAGGGGCGGTTGAGCTGGCGGAAGGACATCAGGACGAATAAAACGCCTGCGGCCTTGGAAATCTCTTCGGGATAGGCGCCGCTCCAGGACATGAAGGAATCGACCCAGCCTGAATTGATGGCGAGCTGCATGACCGCCGGGGAGCTTATAGATGCCAAGCTAATGGCCATGCCGGAGCCCCATAAAAAGGCAAGTGGTGCCCATACGCGCGCCGGGCGCGCCCACATGGGGCTCAGGCGCAATAGCGCGATGACTACCGCGACGAGGATCGCCGCGATGAGGAAGCTGATAATGCCCATTAGCGGCGAGATAAACAGCGTAATGAATGACTGGGAGATAAATCCGATAAGCCCCAGGCCGGAGAAAATCCACAGCGCGGTGCGAAAGAGCTTAGACATTTTTACACCAAGGCCTTTCCAGAAAACTCCTCGATATCAGCGGTGACTTCTTCTGGTAATTCGTCTTGCCCGAAGGCCTTCCAGAGGCGTTGAGTGGTCGTGCGCGTTGCTGCGGAATCCCCGGTGACGGTGACCACCCAGTCCTTATTCTCGTCCGCACCGGTGCCGTTGATGGAGATGGCGGCGGTGGAGGAGGGGGCATCGGCAAGCGCGAGGGCGCCATCTTTACCTTCGTAGACTTCGCCTTCAGGAAGGCCTGGGGCCATGCCATAGGCGCGGACCATGCGGCGCAGGGTGTGCTCATCGTCGTCGGTATCTTCCACGATGACGGCCTGCACGGTGACGTCACCGCAGGTCCAACCAACGCTGGCCAGCGAGGCATAATCGCGCTCGCAGTACAGATCGGAGACGGTAATGTCCCAGTCGTGGCTGGGATCAGACAGGGTTACCTGCTCCACATCGGCGTGGTGTTGCGGTAGCACCGCGTGGACGATGGCGGGCAAGGCAAGGACCACCGTCACAAAAGCAAGGGCGGCGATAAATAGGCTGCGCGGCCGGGCTGGTGGAAACCGGAATTTTTCCATAGTCCATACCTTAACTGGAAGGTTTGGCCTACAGTGGCAACCATGAAAGATCTTTATCAATTGGTCAATGGACCTTGGGTAGAAAATCACGTTGTCCCAGATGATCGCGGTGTGGATGGCACCTTCCACGCCCTGCGCGATGAAGCAGAAGAACTGGTTCATGACATCGTTAAAGATAACGATGGCCGCCCTGGCAAGCTCTATGCATCCTTCATGGATACTGAGGGAGTCAACAATGCTGGCATGGCCCCGCTGGATGCGGACCTTGACCGCCTGAGCGCCGCCGACCCCACGGAATTGGCGCACCGCTTGGGCGAGCTCGAGCGCGAGGGCGTGGGGGCGCCGGCGACGTTCTGGGTAGAAAAGGACTCCGGCTCGGAAGAAGCCGTGGCCTATATCGTGCAATCCGGGTTGGGCCTGCCGGATGAGGCCTACTACCGCGAAGAAGCGCACGCGGAAACCCTGGCCGCCTACGAAAAGCACGTGGCCGAGATGCTGGGCTTTATCGAGCCCACCCGCCTATTTGGCCTCGGCACCGAGGTTGCCGCCGAGCGCATCGTGGGCCTGGAAAAGGAACTGGCGGCGGGCCACTGGGACGTGGTTTCTACCCGCGATGCGGTAAAGACCAATAACCCGTGCGAGTTTTCTGAGCTGCCCTCCATCACCCAAGCTTTGCTCGCCGGCGGAAAGCTGCCGGAGCATCGCGTGGTGAATATGATGCCGTCCTACCTGGAGCATTTGGAAAAGCTCTTTACCGCTGACCGCATGGCCGATTGGCAGCTGTGGGCCACCTGGCACATCCTGCGCTCCCGCGCCGCCCTCTTGCCGGAGGAAGTGGGCGCCAAGAACTTCGAGTTCTACGGCACCCGGCTCTCTGGCGCCACCCAGCAGCGCGACCGCTGGAAGCGCGCGGTGGGCTTGGCCGAGAGCCTGGTAGGAGAGGAAATTGGCAAGGAGTTCGTGGACGCGCACTTCCCAGAATCCTCCAAGCGCGAAATGGATGAGCTGGTGGACTACCTCATCGCTGCCTACCGCGAGCGCATTTCCCAGCTGGAGTGGATGACCCCGCAGACCCGCGAGCGCGCCCTAGAAAAGCTCTCCCAGTTCAAGGCCAAGATTGGTTTCCCCGATACCTGGCGCGACTACTCCGGGCTGGAAATTTCTGACCAGGGCGCGGATCTGATTGCCAATGCCCGCGCCGGGTCCGCCTTTTCCCACGACTATGAGCTGACAAAGATTGGCAAGCCCGCCAACCGCGACGAGTGGGTCACCACCCCGCAGACCGTCAACGCCTTCTATAACCCGGTGGTCAATGACATCACCTTCCCGGCCGCCATCCTGCGCCCGCCGTTCTATAACCCGGATGCGGATGCCGCTGAGAACTTCGGCGCCATTGGTTCTGTCATTGGGCACGAAATTGGCCATGGCTTTGATGACCAGGGCTCGCAATTCGATGGCCAGGGTAACCTGAACTCCTGGTGGTCTGATGAAGATCGCGCGGATTTTGAGGCGCTTACGGCAAAGCTGGTGGAGCAATTCGATGGCCAGGTCCCCACGGTGCTAAAGGATGCCGGCACCGAATCCGCCGGCGTCAACGGCAAGTTCACCTTGGGTGAAAACATTGGTGACCTGGGCGGATTGGGAATTTCCGTGGTGGCCTACAAGAATTACTGCGCCGATAAGGGCATTGACCTGCTGGGCCAAGAAGAGGAATTTGTGGTCGACGGTGCCGAGCCGGAATTGGCCGAGCACACCTACAACGGCCTGCAGCGCTTCTTCTTGTCCTGGGCCCGCGTCTGGCGCACGGCCATCCGCCCGGAGATGGCGACCCAGTACCTGGCCATTGACCCGCACTCGCCCGCGGAGTTCCGCTGCAACCTCATCGCCGCGAATATCGCCGAGTTCTACGAGGCTTTCGACGTGGACAAAGACTCCCCGATGTACCTGGCCCCTGAGGACCGCGTCACCATCTGGTAAAACGGTTCTCCCCCGAGCCCACCTTGTGCGCATCATGTGCACGCGTAGGCTCGGGGATATGACTGATGCACACGATAAAGATCCGCACCGGCCGCTAGAGCCCGGCCAAGAATGGCGCATCGGCGGGCAAGACCGCCAGATGAGCGAGGAAGAACAGCTAGAGCAGCTGGTTTCTTATATCGACGCCCATTATGAGACGCCGGATTTCCGCCCGCCTTGGGCCGGCGGTGGCTCGCCGGAGGCGGACCAGTATTGCGCACTGTTGCCAGACCGCATCACCCACGCCGCCATGATGGTTCTGGGCACCGGAGTTAATCAAGCGCTGCCCGGCACGGCGTTTACGGACGGCATTACCGTAGAATCCGCCGAGGTCGGCGCCATTTTTCGCCCCTCTGAGCCCACTGGCCGGTGGGCGGTATCGCTGCACTCCGGCGGCTGGTGGCGCGGCGATGGCAAGGCGCTGGAAATGCAGTGGCGCCCCGAAGTTGCCGCCGCCGCGCAGCTATCCGGCACCACGATCATTGACGTGGATTATCCGCTCGCGCCGGAGCATACGGTCAACGACATGGTCGCGGCGGTCAACCGCGCCATTGATTACGCCCGCGAGCAGGGCGCCTCCCACGTCACCACGTGGGGATATTCTTCCGGCGGTGCATTGGCAGCGCTCGCGCCTGCCGATGCCCTCTTGCTCACCTTCCCCGATTTCGGCGCTCTGGCCAACCTGCCGGAGGACTACCGCGTGGGCTATGAACTGCCCAAACAATTCCCTGAGACCTTCGTGCAGACTGCGACCGAGGACGAGATAGCCGATCGCGTCCGCATTCCCCAGGCTAAAGAGCGCGATTATGTCTCGACCCACCGCGTATCCACCCCGACCATGGCGCGCCAACGGGTGCAGGATGCAGCCGAATTTTTGCGCGGTGAGCTGGCGCAATAGATTAAGGCTCCATTATTTCAGCGATAATCGGGAACTTATGCCAATAAGGCTGCGACTAGTGAGCCATGAAGACTACAACTCATGGTGCGCTATCACGCCTGCATAAGTTTGCCGGCGTGATCGTCGCGCCGTTCCTCATTGTTGCCGCGCTCAGCGGCTTCTTCTACGCGCTCGCGCCCACCCTTGAGCAGTGGGTGTACCACGATGAAATCACCGCCACCGCGCAGGGCAGCCCGCGCAGCTTGGACGATCAGATCGCCGCGGCGCAGCGCCAACACCCCGGCGCTGCGGTGGCCGCGGTGGAGGCGTCTGAAGATCCAGAAGAGACCACCCGCGTGCTGTTCACGGATCCAGATGCTAAGAGCCCTAGCTACACCCATGCGGTATTCGTTGATCCAGTAGACCTGCGCATTACCGGCGAAGAACAACAATACGGCGGCTCGCGGGCGCTGCCACTGCGCACGTGGCTGTCCAATGGCCACCGCACCCTGTGGCTGGGCGAGCCCGGCCGCATCTATGCGGAGCTCGCTGCGTCCTGGCTCGGCGCGCTGACGATCGCCGGTGTCTATCTCTGGCTCAAGCGCAGGAAGAAAAGCCAGAAGAAAAACAATAAGGCGCTGCGGATACACGCCCGCTTGGGCAGCTGGTTGCTGCCCGGTTTCCTATTCCTCACCATCACCGGCTTGACCTGGTCGATGGTTGCCGGCAGCAATATTGGCAAGGTGCGCGAGGAGCTCAACTGGAAGGAACCGTCCGTGGCAACTTCTGTGGCAGAAGCCGGTGCCGGCACAGGGGCAGGCGAGGGTTCCGGCGCGCATGCTGGCCACGAGGGCCACGCGGGTCACGAGGGCCACGCTGGGCATAGCAGTGGTGAGGTCACGGACAACGACGTGCTCGAGGGCGCGCAGACGGCCTTGTCCACCGCTCGCAGTGAGGGGCTTACCGGGGTGCTGCGGATGACCCCGCCGGAGCAGGTCGGCGATGCCTGGACGGTGCGCGAGGGGCGCGCGGCATACAAGCTGCGTAGCGATGCCGTCGCGGTAACCGCAGATGGCCGTGTCATCGACCGCATCAATTCGGCGGATTGGCCGCTGGCCGCCCGGCTTACCTCCTGGCTTATCCAATTGCACATGGGCACCCTCTTCGGCATCTACAGCCAGGTGGCCTTGGCCGCGCTGGCGTTGGGCCTTCTCGTCATCAGCATCGCCGGGCTGTGGATGTGGTGGAATAAGCCGCGCCGCCGCCTCCCCGAGCTAAAAATAACCCCCGCCGTGGTGGCAGGGGTTGTGATCTACTCGATCATTGCGCCGCTATTTGGAGCATCGCTGCTCCTCTTCTTCGCCGGCGACTGGCTGGTACGCCGGCTGCGGCCTCAGTCCCGATCCCGGTCCCGGTCCGGCTCTCAGTCCGGAACGGGCCGCAGCAACGGGGACAGTGGGCCTACTGCTCGTCCTCGGGGCGAATCTTCATCTCGGATTCCTTCCACAGTCCAGAACGGGTAACGTCCTCGTAATCGATTTCTGCGTCGGCCGGGGTATTGCCCTGCGAATCGGTACGCAATTCGTACTTTTCAATGGCACCCCAGTCGCGCGCCCAATCGTTATTGAGGTAGCTCGGGATCTCGTAGGAGTAGTTCACCGCTTCCGCGGTGGACATGGCGCCACCACCGGCGAATGATTGGAACTCCGTGAGCGAGGTCTGCGCCGAGGCATCCGGCAGGATGCGGTACTCCGGAATCTCGGTCACGCCGGCGTAGTGGTCAAAGGTGCGCTGGCAGGGGAACTGCAGGGCCACCGCCCAGTCCAGCAAGGCCGGGGTTTCCTTGGGGAATTGGTTATTGATGGTGTCCAACTCCGGCACGCGCGGTGGGGTAAAGGCAATCCAGTCATCCTCGTCGGTGGAGTCATCCTTGGCCACGAGGCGAACCACGTTGGCATCGTCAGGCAGCTTATCCATCGGGATGCGCAGGTTGCGCCACTTGGGGGTTGCACCGACGGCGGACATCTCCTCTTCGCCCTTATTGCTGACGTTGCCATCCTCATCGATGGTGCCGTACTCCAAGGTGAGCTCCATGCCGTCTTGTTCCACACCGTTGACGTCATGGTGGTAGATATTGCCGGCCGCAGAAACCGCGAGTACCGGGGTCTTCTCGGTTGCCTCAGGCAGGTTGTACCACTGCGTGGTCACCTGCGAGGTGGCCTCTTGGTCTTCAGAGTACGAGCCCAAGACCGGCACGGTGGTGTAGTCCAAGTTGAAGGGCAAATGCATGGTGGAGCCATTGACTCCTTCGGTGCCGCGCACGCCGCCCTCAGAGGTATTAGTGGTCTCTCGGGCGTGCTCATCCTTTTTGCGCTTGGTCTCCTGCGAATCAGAGGAACCAGAAGAATCGGAGTCATCGCCGCCCAATTCGGTATCCGAGCCCGAGGTCGCGTCCTGCGAGGCAGAATCGGAGTCTCCCGAGCTGCCGCCGATGGCACCGACGGAAGCCGAATTCTGGTCTTCTGGCTCGATCGACTCAGGGATATTATTCGGGCCGAAGCCAGCATGGGTCTCGTCCTCATTGATGAGGGACTCGCCCAAGCTACCGCTGACCGGAGTGAGGAAGGAGTCATTGGTATTGGTCTCCACCAGGGTCTCGTTCGCCAGCGAGCAGGTATCGCCGCGCAGGGACGCGAGGTTGCCCTTGCCCACGGAGTAGGAATCCGCCTGGGCGATGGTGGACTTAGCAAAAGAGGCCATGGAAAAAGCCACCACAATGGCGCAGGCTAGCGCGATGGGCGCGGACATGATGCCGGCCGAGCGCGATACCTTGGCCGCGGCGTCGTCCTTGAACTGTTCCACAGTGCCGTCTTCTTGCGCCTGCAGCTTGCGGTGATCGTGGCGCAGGGATTGCACCACGCCAACCGCGAGGACGACCAGGGAGATGGCCAGCAGGATCTTATTGGCCTCAACACCCTTGAACTGCACCGTGCGGTCCCACCACGGGATGCCGAAGGAGGAGACATACCACCACGCGTTCCAGCCCGCGAACGTTAGCGCGAGCAAGAAGATGACCGCCGCGATGCTGAAGGTGCGGGCGCGCGGCGAGTGCAGCGCAAACCGGGAGAGGACCACGGCGGCGAGCGCGGCAATGACGCCTGCTACGCCGGCATAGATGCCAAAGTGGTGCGTCCACTTGGTTGGGGTGAACATGAGGAAGAACATGGACAGCGCCACGATGATGAGCAGGCGCTGGGTAGGGCCAACGGCGATGCCGCTGATCCGGCGATCCTTAATGACCGCCGCCGCAATAAGCGCCAGGCAAAACAGCATGGTAAATACGGCAAAACGGCGGGTCAGCGAGCCGTCCACGGATTCTTGGAAGAGCGTGGAGTAGCGGGCATATTCCGAATACCACGGCAGCGACGGGCCGACCTCAGAGCGGACGCGGGTGGATTCCATGACATTGGCCAAGGTTTGATCCCCGAAAGCTGCGACCATGATGGCGGTGCCAGACGCCAAGAATGGTGCGATAAGGGAAAGCCAGCCGGTGGCGCCGCCGCCCATGGCGGGAACGCGCTCGCTCATGGCGCGGAAAAGGTGGGGCACGCTCACGAGGAAGACGCCGACTGCAAATAGGCCGGTTGGCCCAGCGGCCAGCGTCAGGGTAGCGGAGATGGTACCCACCGCGGCGGGCAAGAGGCGGCGCGTGGCGATGGATCGCTCAAACGACGCCCAGGTCAGCATGACGCCGAAGGCCACGATCGGCTCCGGGCGAATGCCATTGTTATACGGCAGCCAGAAGGCCAGGAACATCAGCGCGGCCGTCCAGTGGCTAACGCGGCGCTTGTCGATGACCTCCCCAAACCGCGGCAGCATTTCGCGCGAGAGGATAAACCAGGTGATAAGACCTGCAATCAAGCCCGGCAGGCGCACGAACACGGACGCGGTGGAGATTTGGGACAGCAGCGCGACGAGGTCGTAATACGGCGCACCGAAAGGCGCCTCGGGCACGCCGTACCAGCGGTAATAGTTGGCCATGTAGGTGGCGTTATCGAAGACGCGGCTCATGGAGAAGATGAAGCCATCGTCTGAGGTATTAGCGCCGAAGATGTACCAGAATCCCAAGATGGCGGCGACCACGCCATCAAGCGGGCGCACCTTCTTCCACGATTCCGGCATGAACTTCAAGCGGCGGCCATCAAGCCGGTCGATGCGCCAGAGGCAGTAGAGGGACACAATGACCATGGCGCCGCCCAGCCACATGGCGATGGTCTTAACCGGCGACGGCGAAGAGGTAAACCGCGAGTTGATATCGACGTGGACATTGAGGCCATCATCAACCAAACGCTGCACGTCGGCCTTATCGTCCAATTCGGTATAGACGCCGGTTACCTGTGGGCGCAGATCGTCGTCGGTGGTCTTTTTATGCTTGCCCACGCTGACGGTGGTGCCGTCGCCGGTGGCGGAGATCTTGAGCTTGGCGGCATCGTCAAGCTGCGCTACCTCCTTGGCGTTGAGGGTAAGCAGCACCTCATCGAGCGAGACGACGGATAAGCCGTCATCGTTGGCGCGGACGAAGAGCCCGCGGTTCGAGGCCTTCTTTGACTCCGGCGGCACGGTGCCATAGACCATGTTCTGGCCATCGCGCAGCTCATTGACCGCGGACATGGGGATGGTGGCCTCTAGCGACTCGGGAGCCACGGAGATAAGCGGTGCGTTGATGGATTGCACCGAATCATGCTGCGGCCAATCATAAGACGACTGGGTCTGATCCACCGGCAGCAGCGGGGTGGCTACAAAACACAAGAAGCCAATCAATCCGGCAATGATCGCCGTCCACCGCAGCCCCTTTGGGGCGGTGGAAAAGCTCAAGCCGGAAGATCTCGCTTTATTCGAATTCACAGTTAGGCTATCTGACACGGCGATTAGTGTACGTCAGATAAGCCGTACTTCTTGGGTCCACGCCCGATAACACGGGCGAAGTGTGGGTGAACTTACTGGGTTCGTACCGCTGTTACGAAAGGACCGGTTTGTTTGAGCTCCCAGCCCTTGTCAAAAACCTCGGCGTTGAAAAAGACCGCGCGGAAGCGAATATTGGGCTGGTTGGGATAAATATCCTCGGCCAAGTGCAGCTTGTAACCGTCGTCTTTATTGTCTAGATCGCCGCGGAAAATCATGACATCTGGCCCGCGCCATGGGGTGGAATCCAGCGACTCCTTGAATTCCTCGGGGCTTTGCTCCCAGGAATCATTAGCCCAGGTTTCAATCTGGTCATTGCGGGTCGTAAACTCGCCCAGCGGATTGGCATAGTGGCTGGTAAAAGCGTTAAAGCCCCAGTACGGGTAGTAGGCCATGAACGTCTTTTCATCCGTGAGGACCACGGTTTCATTGGCGGTATAGCCCTGGTCCTGGATGAAGTTGTGGATATCGAGGTAGTGGTGGGAGGAATCGCTGGTAAAGCGGTCCCCACGCTCACCGTAGCCATCGGTATCGCGGTAGGCGTAGTCGATGGCATCCTCATTTTCCTCTGGGATCTGCTGGGCGTAGAACACACCCGCCAGCGTTAAAATGACGCCGAAGACGGCGGTCAGGCGCTTATTACCCGCGCTGGAGAAGCTGGCGGGGTACAGGCGGTGGATGCCAACGGTGCGCACCTCCCCTAGGGCGAGGATGCCGGCGGTGGCAAAGAGCAGCACCACGATGACCTCGAGGCGGAAGCTCAGCAGCGTGGTGCCGGCCAGGGTCACCACCATGGATAAGATGATCCACCCGTAGATGCCGATGAGGGCAAGGCCGAGCGCGCGCATCTCCGCGTTCTGCAGGCGCATGACGATGTAGACCAGGCCGACCAAGCAGAGGAATCCGACGATGCTCAAGGACAAGAAGGGCACCGGAAGCTGTGTGCCTTCTTCCGGCAGGTAGTGCTGCGCGGTGGTTTGCAGCGGGGCAGAGGAGTGCAGCACGCTCCAGAGATAGGGGGCCCATGCAATCAGCGCGATGGCGATAGAGATAACCGCGATGATGATAAGCCGGATAATGGGGCGCCACGTGCGCTCATAGAATGCGGTAAATACCGCAATGAGGCTCACGACGGTAAGCGCGGCCGCGCCAGTAAATAGCGTGTAGAACGTGGCGGAAATACCCAGGTACAGCGCCACCGCAAGGATGGACAAGCGTGATCCCTGGAAAGCCCTAGTGCTCAAGACCGCAATGGCAGGAATACCCATGGCGATAACGGCAGAGTACGGCTCTTCCGCCGCGATGGTGAGCGTGACGGCGGTGGTGGTCAGCGCGATGGCGGTTCCCACGGGCAGGGACTTAGTGAGGTGCTGCCAGATGGGAACGAGGATGCAGCCTGCTACCGCAATGGAAATCAGCGACCAGGGCTGGTAGACCTCCCAGCCTGGGACGCCGAGCAACGAGCCGAGGCGCCCTCCCAGCCAGAACCAGCCCAGCGGGTAGAAGGTGGGCATGTCCAGGTAGTTCATGTCCGCATAGCCCATTTGATCCACCGAGCGGGTAAGAAACTGGGTGCGGAATGCTTGGTCCACCTGCACGCCATCGAGCCACAAGCGCGAAGCAGAAAGCGGCAGGCCGATAGACGCGAGGGTGAGAAGGGCCGGCGATAGGTAGGTCACCGCGTACGTCACCCACGTGCGCCACCGCGGCCTGGAGAAAGTCTCCTTGTAGTGGTCATAAATCCACCACGCGCTAAATCCACCGGCTAGAACCAAGGTGATGACGACGCCGACGGTAGATAGCGCGCGGGTGACCATGGAGGTATTAAAGGACGGCAGGGATACCGCCTTGAAGGCATACCAACCAAGGAGGGTGACGATGCCGCCACCGAGGGCGGCGAAAAGGATACCCAGCAGGGTAGAGCGGTGGGGGAGTGCATCTGCGTGATACGCGGTGGTGCGATTCTTCTCGCTCGCTGGAGCTTTTTGGGAAGGCGTAGCTGGGCTTGTCATGCCCTTTAGTTTCGCATACCTTAATCCCACTTCTGGGATAAGGCGCGGTGTGAGCTGGCTTATTAACTAGCAAAGTGCGCAGGGCCGCGGGCCTTTTAGGGGCCCTGCGTACCCTGCGCGCTGCGAGGCACGCCGGAACCGCGGTTAGAACGGCAGCTTGCGGAAGATAGGCTGCGGGATGAACTTGAATGCCAACGAGACGTACTTGAACAGCGGGTGGACGTAGATGGATTGCTTGCCATCCAGTACCGCCTGCACGGTGGCCTTGGCCACGTCAGAGACGTTGACGGTCAGCGGGGCATCGCCGGCCTCGGCCGACATCTTGGTGCGAACCTGGCCCGGCCGAACGACGAGCACGTTGGCACCGGTACCGCGCAGTGCTTCATCCAAGTTGATGTAAAAACCATCCACGCCGGCCTTGGAGGCGCCGTAGACAAAGTTGGAGCGGCGCACGCGCATGCCGGCCACCGAGGACATCGCCACGATGGTGCCGTGGCCCTGCTGCTTGAACTTTTCGGCCAACAGCACGCCGACGGAGACGGGCGCGGTGTAGTTGGTCTGGGCGGAAGCTACGGCCTTGTCGTGGTTTTGCCACAGCTCTTCTTGGTCACCTAGGGTGCCAAAGGCCACGATGGCGATATCGACATCGCCGCGCTCCCAGGCCTTATCGATGACCGCCGGGTGCGAGTCAAAGTCGGTGGCATCAAAGTCCACGACCTCGACATCCGCGCCGCGGGCCTCCAGGTCAGCCTGCGCCTTTTCGATGCGCGGGGACTGGGCGCGGGCAGCCAGGGTGACCTTGGCAGGTCCGCGCTCAAGGAACTCAGCGACGACGCCGAGGCCAATTTCAGAGGTACCGCCCAAAAGCAGGATGTGCTGGGCTTGGCCTACTGCATTAAGCATGGTTTAAAAAATCTCCTTCATGAGGGTGGTGATGAGTCCAGTGATTAGTGCAGCTCGAGGCGGCGGGACATATCGGAGGCAAAGACCCCGGTGGGGTCGATGTCATTGCGGGTCTTGAGCCAGCCTTCTAGGCCCGGGTACATCTGGTGGAAGTTCTCGGCGGAGGTGCGCGATTCCTTTGCCAAGTACAGGCGGCCGCCAAACTCCATGACGCGGCGATCCAGGTCATCGAGAAGCTCGCCCAAGCCCGGGCGGATGGGGAAGTCCACGCAGACGTTCCAGCCAGGCATCGGGTAGCTCAGCGGCGCGCGGTTTCCTTCGCCGAAGAGCTTGAATACGTTCAGCGCGGAGTAGTGGCCGGAGCGCTGGATATCGCGAATGATCTCCTTGAACGGCTCCACGGCCTCCGTGGGAACGACGAACTGGTACTGCAAAAAGCCCTTGGAACCGTAGCCGCGGTTCCACTCGCCAATGAGATCGAGCGGCTGGTAGAACTGCGTCAAGTTCTTTACCTGGTTCTTCGCCGGCGCGCCCATGGTGTAGTAGGCCAAGCCCACAGCAGAGAGGCTGAGCTTATTCAGCGTCCAGGACGGGAAGATATCCGGCACGGTCATCAGCTGCGGCGCGTTGAATTTCAGCGGATCCTTCGCCAGCTTGGGGGCCAATTCCTCGAGCTGCGCCAAGGTGGCAAGGGAGCCGCGGGAAATGGTGGAGCGGCCCAACTTCGGCTCTGGGGAGATGACATCGAACCAGGCGGAGGAGTAGGTGTAATTGTGCTCCGAACCATCCGAGTGGAAGGCAATGGTTTCTTCCAGGTTATCGGTGCGATCCGTATCCGCGATGAAGTAGGCGGTCTCCGTCTTGGTCATGCGGATGGTAGCGCGCAGGATGATGCCGGTAAGGCCCATGCCGCCGATGGTGGCCCAGAAGAGCTCACCGCTGGGGTCATCGTCGCTGCCCTCTGGGGTGAGGTGGAGTACGCGGCCATCAGCAACCAACAGCTCGATGGAAACTACGTGGTTGCCAAAGGAACCGGCGGAGTGGTGGTTCTTGCCGTGGATATCGGGGCCGATGGCGCCGCCGATGGTGACCTGGCGGGTGCCCGGCAGGACCGGAACCCACAGGCCATAGGGCAGCGCGGCCTTCATGAGCTGGTCGAGGGTGACGCCACCATCGACATCGACAAGCGCGGTCTCCGGGTCAATGGAGTGGATCTTGTTCAGCTTTTGCATGTCGATGACCAGGCCGCCGCCATTTTGGGCGGGGTCACCATAGGAGCGTCCCATGCCGCGGGCGATGACGCCGCGGCGCAGGTGGGCGGGCTTGTCCGAGTTATCTTCCGCAACCTGTGCCACTGCGTTCTTGATGACGTTCACGTCTTCCGTGGACAGCACATGGGCGGTCGTGGGGGCGGTGCGGCCCCAGCCGTGCAGGGACTTTTCGGTGGTATGTAGTTCCATCTCTTACTCTTTGCTCGACGGATTGTATCGATGTACCAGCCTACCTAGCTCATAGTGCGGTGGCTGGAGTGACGTTCGTGATATTTAAAACATCGTGGGGCACACAGGCGGCCCCGAATGGTGTGTTTCAGAGATCCATGATCTCGCGGATTTCTTCCGGCAGGCCTGCTTGGGACTCAATGGTGGGCCCTTCGTAGGCGCCCAAAATCTCGTACACGCGGCGCCGCGAAGTGGAATCCAAAATCGGCATTTCCTCTGCCATCAGGCGCGTCATAAAGGGGCTAAGCGGCAGATTGGTGTGCTCTGTTGCTTCAAAATGCCCGTTGCGCTTATCGTCCTCGGCACGCTCATCTTGAGCGGCTTGCTGGGCCGGCGTCATATGCTCTGTCTTTTCCGAGTACATGCGCAATAGCTTACCGCCGCTTAGAGTGGTCGCTATGACAAACAACCACGAAGCAGCAGAAAAATCCCGCGATAATTATGCCCTCGATGACACCTTGGCAGGCCGAATCACCCAAGCGGCCGCACAGGGCATCGTCACCTCCTACCCAGATTGGATCAAATCCACAAAGGGCCTTATCACCGCTTACGTTTTGTCCACGATTGGTTTTGGCGCATTGGTGGCCTATACCAACGCCCAGGCCGAAGAGGACGGCGATGAACCGCGCTCCCCGCAGGAATTTGCGGATAAGGGCCTAAAGCTCTGGGCCATTTTGGCCGCGGTGCTCATCTTGGTGGGCCTTGCTTTGTGGGCCGATGTAGCCGTGTCTCGCAAGGTGGTGTCTTTCCTGCGCAAGCGCGGCGTTAAGCGCCCGTGGACGCTGTTGGGAGCAATCGGAGCGGCCGCGACGTTTATTATCAGCGAGCTAGAAGCGCGCGATATAGAAAAACTGGCTTCTTAAAATTTGCGTATGGTGGGGCCCATGAATGCAGGGGTCACCGATATTGGACAGGCACGGGCTCGCCGTGCTGACCCGCTGCTGTCATTAAAGCGGGAACCGCTCACCGTTATTTGCCAAGCCTCCAATATCCGCGCGGATGAGGAGGTGCACCGCCAAATCGGCTTTAGCGATGCACTTACCCTGCACGAGCTGCAGAAAGTACTGCATATCTGCTTTGGGCTGCCGGATGAAAAGTCCCCGTGGCATTTTTATGAACACACCGATGCCCGCGGTCCGCGCCTTGATCCAGAGCGTCAAGCTTCCGAATTCCTCTGGCGTGAGGGAGACCAGATCGATTTTGTGTGGGGGCTCTGGGACTTTGAGCTGGTGGTCGCGGAAATCTATCCCCGCGATAATGGCACCCCCAGCGCGCTGTGCGTGGGCGGCTCGGGCAGCCTCTTTGCACCCTTTGAACTTACCGCGGTGAACCGGGCATTAACCGGTGAAAAGATCACCGATGAAGTCCTGGCACAGGTTAAACCCCAGGTAAGGGCGCTCATCGAGCGCACCAAGCTTTATGACTTTGTTCCGCTCTTACAGGCCATGGACTTAAACCGTGGAAGCGACCTACCGGCGGCCACCGCCGAGGCACTGGCTAGCCTGCCGCGTGAGGTTACCAACGAGGGCAAGGATGCCTTTTGGTCCATGGCCTTGGCGCTATCCTGCATGGGCGGTGACGAGCTGACCGATTCTGTGGTGGAAACCACCATGGATGCCTTGGGCTGGGTCAACGATGATGGCAACACCTTGAAAGGCGCGGAGATTCGCGCGCTGTGCGAGGCCTCTTTGCGCCAATTGGCCCAGGTTGGTGCCTACGGCAAAGATGCCGCCGCGCCGGTGTACCGCCTAGACATGTACCGCGCGCTGCTGCGCGGGTAAGCTAACTGCCTGTGACTAATCCACTTGAAGATGCTGCAGAAGTAAAGCGCCCCTCCAGCTCTTTGAAGCAGCAGCTGGTGCGATTTATTGCGGTGGGCGTCTTTGCCGCCGTCATTGACTATGGGCTGACACTGTTATTGACCCACTTAGGTCTGCACCGCTCTGGGGCGAAAGCGATTGGTTGGGTTTTTGGCACCATCGCTGCCTATCTGGCCAATGCGCGCTGGACCTTTGGCACGAAGGTGTCCGGCCGCACGGCCGCGACGGTGGGCGTGTTATACGTATCCACCTTTGCCGTGCAGAATTTCTTGTACTGGGTGCTCAATGAGCCCCTCATTTCTTTAGGTTTTGAGGGCGCGGTGAAAGACACCATCGCCTTCGTCATTGCCCAAGGCGTGGCGACGGTGACCAACTTTGCCATCCAGCGGGTCTTTATCTTTAAGGAAAAATAGGCCAGCGGCACGCCTTAGGAGCGATTACCGGGGGCGGCGGAAATCCTCGCGGCGCCCGCGGTTGTGCAGCTTGAGCCACTCCAGGAAGCCGGCCGGATCGTGGCGTTGGACCAAGAAGAACCAGCCAAAGCGAGCAAATTCCTGGGGCAAAAGCTTGCGCATGCCGCGCTGCCACAGCAGGTAGCCGCGGTTGCGGTAGGTGAAAAAGCGCTTGAACTCGCCTTCCGGGTACTGGGTATGCATCTTGCCGCCCAGGATGGGCTTGAATTCATCCGAGCCATCTGGGTGCAGGTAGCTGGTGGTCAAGGCGGTGCCGAAGGACAGCCCGGAGTTGACCAAGCGGCGGTGGTATTCCACCTCATCGCCGCGGATGAAGAGGCGATAATCCGGCACGCCGATGGTTTGCATCGCCGCGGCGGAAATCAGGGCGCCGTTAAACAGAGAGGCGATGCCGGGCAGGAAGTCTCCCTCGAGTTCCTCCATGCGGCGGCGCCACACCAACCCTTGGCGCAACGGGAAGGCCAGGCGGCCGGGATCGTCGATATTGCACACGGCAGGTGAGACTTCGTGCAGGTTATTATTTCCTGCCACGCGGTAGAGCTCTTCTAATACGCCGTAATCGGCGGGGCGGCCATCATCATCGGCGCACCACACGGCGTCGGCACCGAGCGATAGCGCGGTAAGAAAACCGAGGGCGAAACCGCCCGCACCGCCCAGGTTGGTCTTGGACGGCACATAGACCGCTCGATCACCTGCCAGGGATTCCACCGCGTCACGGACCGCATCTTCGGCGCCATTATCCACCACGATGACCCACTCGACGGGGTGGGTTTGGTTGACTACCTTTTCGAGCGAGGCGCGCAGCAAGTCCGCGCGCTGGTGAGTGACAATGACGGCAGCGGTGGTACCGGTGGAATCAAGGGTGGCAGTCATGCGTTCCATCTTGCCACCGGGGAATGGATCTGCCGCGGATAAACACTCCGCGTGGGCTAAGCTGACTTTCTATGGAAAGCATGTGGCCACCGTTCGGGCTAAGGATATACGCGAGCGATACTACCCACCCCGGCATCGAACTCCGCGTGATGCGCGATGAGGATATTGCGGCAATCGCCGGTGTGGCGGCAGAGGATATCTACGGCGCAGACATTCCGGATTATGCCTTTCCGTGGCTCTTTAAGCCCGGGATGAATACGCCTGCAGCGGCGGCCCAGTTCCGGTGGACCAACCGCGCGCAGCTGCGCCCAGAAAAGTGGTCCTTGGATTTCATCGTGCGCGAGGTGCATTCGGGGGAAATCCTGGGCACCATCGATGCGCGGGCGCAGGACTTTGCTATGGCGCGAGAAATCGCGACCGGGTCGTGGGTCTTTCACCGGTTCCAAGGCCAGGGTGTGGGCACGCTCATCCGGCACGCGGTGGTGGCCTTTGGGCTCGATTACCTGGGTGCGCAGGCGATGACCACGAGCTGGGTGGCACAGAATGAGGCCTCGGCGCGGGTGAGCCAGAAGCTGGGTTACCAGGTGGTTTCTGAAGGGGAAGAAAAGGCGGGGCCGCAGAATAGTTCGCAGCGGCACGTGATTGCGCGCGTGGCGGCCCCCAATTACAAGCGCCCGGATGACCTGCATGTGGAGGTCTCCGGGCTGAGCCAGCAGCTGCTGGGGATGCTGCGCTAGCTTCTACCCGGCTGCCTCTTCGCCCTCAAAGCGCTGGCGCAGATCGCGCACGTATTCGCCTACTTCTGGGCCCTCGTACTGGCCCACGACCTCGGAGACCTCGCCCACGGAGCGGATTTCGCCGTGATCGATCCACAGCGCGGTATTGCACAGCTGCGCCAAAAAGTCATTGGAGTGAGAGGCAAAGACCAAGATGCCGGAGCGCTTAACCAGCTCTTGCAGGCGCACGCGGGCCTTGGCCATGAAGGCGGCGTCGACGGCGCCGATGCCCTCATCCAGCAGCAGGATTTCCGGCTCGATGGAGGTCACCACGCCGAGTGCCAGGCGCACGCGCATACCGGTGGAGTAGGTGCGCAGGGGCATCGATAAGTAATCGCCCAGCTCGGAGAACTCCGCGATCTCATCCATCTTTTTCTTCATCTGCTTGATGGATTGGCCCAAAAACAGCCCGCGGATGATGATGTTGTCGTAGCCGGATACCTCTGGGTCCATGCCCACGCCCAAGTCAAAGACGGGGGCGACGCGCCCGCGGACATCGGCAGTACCGCGCGTGGGCTCGTAGATGCCGGAAAGCAGGCGCAGCAGCGTGGACTTGCCGGCGCCATTGTGGCCAACGAGCCCGACGCGATCGCCTTCGCGCAGGTGCAGGTTAATATCCCGCAGCGCCTCAACCACCACGGTGTTGTGGGCATTTTTCCCAATGGCACCGCCCGCAGTAGAAAGCATGGCCTTTTTTAGGGAGCGGGATTTAGCATCAAAGATGGGAAAGTCCACGCACGCGTTATACGTATCGATTGAGACCATTAGTTTTTATCCTTTCAACGAGCCTCATGGTGGGGATGGGAGTAAAGGAAGGGAGGCTATACCCAGTAGCTCACGCGGAAGCGCCACTTGCGCATGACTAGCCCGGCGATGAACAGGCCGATTGCGGTGCAGCCGATGACGATCCACCAGTGGTAGGCGGCAACGGGCTCACCAATCATTGGGGCGCGCACGATTTCCAGGTAGTGATACAGCGGGTTGATTTCCGCGATGCGGGCGCGGTCTGCCACCGCACCGCCTTGGTCCTTGAGCGTATTGGTCATCCAGACAATCGGGGTGACGTAGAACAATAGCTGCGTCAGGGCCTCTAGCAGCGGGGCAACATCGCGAAAGCGCGTGGCGATGATGCCAAAGAACATGGTGACCCACACACCGTTGATGAGCAGGAGGAGCAGCCCGGGGATGAAGAGGAAGAATTCCCAGCCCAGGTTGCGCGGGAAGATCATAATGAGCAAGAGCCAGATGATGAGGTTATGGCCCAAAAACAGCGTTTGGCGCCACACCAGGCGGTACACGTGCACCGAAAGCGGGGCGGGAAGCTGCTTAATCAGTCCCTCATTTTCAATAAAGACCGTGGCGCCTTCCTTGATGCAGCCCGAGATGAAGGTCCACATAATAAGGCCCACGGTGACGTGGGGAAGGAATTCCGCGACGGGAATCTGGAAAAGCATGGAATACAGCAGGCCCAAGGCAAGCGCCATCACACCGGTGGCGATGGTGATCCAGAACGGGCCAAGGACAGAGCGGCGGTAGCGCTGCTTGATATCTTGCAGGCCCAGCTTGAACCACAGCTCACGCTGCTGTGCACCCCGCGTAAGGTCCGCGAAAGCAGCCTTGAGGGTCATGGACTGGGACGCTGGGACGGCCTCGCCTTCTGGCTGGGAGGTCATGCGGGCGATATCAGCGCGCAGTTGATTGTTATCTTGCACGCCCAACACCCTAGCGCGCGTGCTGGGCAAACGGGGAACTACACGCCGCTAGCCTGCGAAAACAGCGATGCCCAGGGAAAATTCAGATTTGGGAAACTGAAGCCAAATGCGTATACAGTAGGGAATCGACCGCCACGTGGTGGCAGTTGTTCAGTGCGATGAAGAAGGGGACCTAATGCCAGCAGCTTCGGCACACTATGACGTCTTTAGTGCGCGAGGTTTGTACACCGGGCTATCTGATGGCTGGACGTACCTCAACGCGCACGCGGTGCCCCAAATTTCGGAGCGCGTGACCTCCGGCGTTGCCCGGTCCTTCCGGATGGCGACGGCGGTAGCGACGCAAGAGGGCCCAGGCGGCGCCCACTCGGCCGCGCCAGAGCCGGGTCGGCTGGCAGGCGATGGCAACTACGCGGCAGCGCGCATGGCCATTGCGGATCTCACCGGTTCCAAGGCGGACCGCGTGGTCCTTGGCCCATCCTTGCCCGTGCTGTATCAATCCTTAGCGCGCGCGGCACGCCCGCTATTGGGCAGCAACTCCTCGGTGGTGCTGTCCAAGCTGGACCCGCCCACGCTGTATTCCGCTTTTTCTGAGGTGCGCGCCGATATCCGCTGGGCGCAGCCGGATCTGGGCACCGGCGAATTGCCGGGATTCCAGTTCGCGGAGCTTGTCGATGGCTCCACCAGGCTCGTCTCCTTTTCCGCCGCGCATGAGCTTCTGGGCACGGTATCCCCGGCCGAGGAGATCATTGACACGGTGCGGGGGCGCTCGCGTGCCTGGACGCTTCTCGATGTCTCCGCAATCGCGCCTTACCGCCCCATCCGCTTCGATGAGCTGGGCGCGGATATTGTGGGCATCGACATCGGGCTGCTGGGCGGGCCGCAGATGGCTGCCTTGGTCTTCCGCGATACGCGCATGCTCCGCCGCCTGGATGCCCTAAATCCCATTTATTCCAAGGAAGACGGCCGCAAGCTAGAAACTCCCGTCTCCTCCGGCTTGGCTGGCGGCGTGGGGCCACTGGTAGACCACCTCGCGGCCCTGGCCGGTGGGGATAAGGGTTCGCGCCGGGTGCGGCTTAATAAGTCCATGACCGCCCTGAATGCATACCTCGAGGACTTGCGCGCGGATCTGTACTCATTTTTGAGCACGCTTCCCGCCGTGCACATCCTGGGTATTACCGGCGAGGCAGCAGCGGGTGCGTCCGATAATCGCTTGCCGCGCCTTACCTTTGCGGTCCAGGGCGTGCCCGCGGAGACGGTGTACAAGCGCCTCTTTGATAATGGGCTCGTCACCACTCTGGCCCCGCAAACGCCGCTGCTTACGGAAATGGGCGTGGAAGAGATCGGCGGTGCCGTCACCGTGGCATTAGGCCCGTTTAATACCCACTACGATATCGAGCATCTCGTTCGCGTCGTTGCCTCGCTCGCCTAGGTTCGCTTGAGTAAGGCGCGCCGGGAAGCTACACCGTAAGGACCAGAGTGCCGGTGACCTCGCCGCTGTCGAGGGCGGTGTGGGCTTGGGCGGCATCGGCAAGCGGGTACGTGCCATGCAGCGCGTGTTTCACGCGGCCATCTTCCAGCATGGGCCACACATTTTTGATGGTGCCGGCGACGATCTCCGCCTTATCGTCCAAGTCACGCGCGCGCAGTGTCGTGCCCTGAATGGTCAGGCGCTTCGGCAGCATGGGAGCCAGGTTGATATCCGCCTTGGTGCCGCCCTGCATGCCAATGATGATGAGCTTGCCGTCCTTGGCCAGGCACTTCATGTTCTTTTCCAGATACTTCGCACCGATGATATCCAGGATGGCATCGCAGCTGCCCTTGAGCTCGTCGACGAAATCCTGCTCCTTGTAGTTGATGAGAATATCCGCGCCAAGCTCGCGGCAGCGATCCAGCTTTTCCTGCGAGCCGGCGGTAACAGCCACCTCAGCGCCCAGCGCCTTTGCCACCTGGATGGCAAAGGTACCGATGCCACCGCCACCGCCGTGGATGAGCACGCGCTGGCCCTCGTGCAGGCCCGCCTCGATGCCCAAGTTGGACCACACGGTGCAGCCGACCTCAACCACGGCCGCGGTTTCTTCCAAGCTAAATCCCTTGGGCAGCGGAAGGAGTTGACCCTGCGGGACGGCGACGTATTCCGCATAGCCGCCGCCCGCGAGCAAACAGCCCACCTCGGTACCGGTTTCCCAATCCGTATCGCCGGCATCCTCAATCACGCCGGCGGCCTCTAGGCCAATGATTTCCGATGCCCCTGGTGGCGGCGGGTACGCGCCCATCGTCTGCAGAATATCGCCGCGATTGACGCCCGCTGCCTTCACCTTCACCAGTACCTCGCCGGATCGCAGCTCAGGAACGTCTACGTCCTGCAGCTCTAGCGACCGTGGGGTATCAGGATCGGTCTGGACGATTGCCTTCATCTGTGTAGCACTCATACCGCCAATCTAATGGAGAAGGTGTGGTGTGCGCCACGTCCCATTTCCTCGTGGGGCAATGTGATTCGCGCGGGCCGGTTTAGTAAGCTAACCAAGTTGCCTTTTCGGCACGATGGAGACGTGGCAGAGCGGCCGAATGCACCGGTCTTGAAAACCGGCGAGGTTTATTCCTCCGCGGGTTCAAATCCCGCCGTCTCCGCAGGTGTCATGAGTCGCGACATGCTTGACAGGTCAGTCGCGACATCGTTGACAAACCGGCACCTCAGTTGTTTTTGTTCTGGGGTGCCGGTTTTTCTGTTATTTAGGGTTTAGGGGTAGGTCTCCTTTTTCCAGTAGGGCTTTTGGTAGTCGCGGGCTGTGTCGATGTAGTGCTCGGTGATGATTTCTCCGGTCGCAGCTAGTGATGTGGTTGTCGGCGATGGCCATGAGGATTTTTGTTTCTTGAATGCGCGCCCGATGCCTAGGTGGAAGAGCTTGCCGTCGTAGCGGACGGTGACTTTGCCTTCTGTCCCAGACGATGTCTTTTCTGGTGCGCCATTCTTGTGTGAGATTGTTGAGGCTGGCTTTTGCCTAGGCCCACCCCACGAAATTAATACCCCCATACATGACCTTCGCTGCCTCTTACCAGATTACAGAGACAACTACAAGGCGTAACACCGGGACCCCCACCTTGCCCAAATGGGGCGGAAGCTCTCAGTTTCTTACACTGTCGAGACTGTATGTGCAGCATGAATGTTTAGATTAGGGTCTAATATACCCCCATATAGGTTGGTTCGAGTGTCGTTCCAGGATTTGAAAATCAAGGCTGTGCATGTGTTACCTGGCGTTTTGGTGAATTATTTAGGTTTTAAGAAAGTTCCTAAATATTTAACTATGGACTACCCGTATGTATAAGGCTACCCTAACCTTATCTGTCAATTATCTGGTGTTTAGCTGTTTTTAAATGCGGTGGCGGGAAAGGGCTACGGATGAAATTCGCTAAGAAGTTGACTGCAACTATTGCGGTATGTGCCAGTGTTACTTTTGCTGGTGCTGGTGTTTCAAGCGCCAAGGTTTTTCACGGTCATTGGATTGGTGGCCGTATTGAAGAGGCGTATCACCGGCTTGGTGGGTGGCAGACTTTTGGTGACGCTACAACTGATGAGCGTGTAGCTAAAAATAATGGTCGGTTCCAGGTGTTTGCTAAGGATGCCTCCATTTATTGGCATGCTGGTGTTGATAATGGAATTGCTCACCAAGTGGGTGGGCGTATTCGCAATAAGTGGGGAGATCTTGGCTGGGAAGGCGCGGCCTTGGGATATCCCATTACGGATGAGTTGAAGACCCCTGATGGTAAGGGGCGGTTCAATCATTTTCAGGGCGGGTCTATCTACTGGTCGCCAGAGACTGATGCTCATCAAGTGTGGGGAGGCATTCGCGATAAATGGGCTCAGCAAGGCTGGGAGACCGGTGAGCTAGGGTACCCAACCACCGATGAGTTGCTTACCCCGGAAAAGACTGGGCGCTACAACCATTTTCAAGGCGGATCTATTTACTGGTCACAAGCTAGCGGAGGCCACAGTATTTCTGGCCCCATTCGGGATTTCTGGGGAAGTCAGGGATGGGAACGTAGCTCTTTGAAGTTTCCCACATCGGAAAAATACGCTGCAGGCGGAGGCATAAAGCAGGATTTCCAGGGCGGATCTATTCAGTATTTTAAGCCTACTGGCAAGGCCCTAAAGGCTTATGACAATCAAAATATTTCGAGTTACCGTCAGATTTATCCACTGTTTAACACCACCGACTTCAAGCGGTGGCATGCAGCCGGGGTCTATCGCGAAGTTATCCAAAACATGGATAAATACTTTCCTCTCTCCGGGTGCCCTGACGAAATTACTGAAGGCTCCGTATGCACTTTTACAGGTGTGGGCGGAGCTAAAAGCAAAGTAACCGTAGAGCGTATCTCTGATGAGGGATTCTCACTGGTTACTGCTAGCGATCATCCTGAAGGCGGCGGCAGAACACTAAACATCCGATTCGATGAAGTAACTTCCCCCAATGCCGGTGATGACAATGTTGTCTTTGACAACGACAGCGTAGAAACTTCCTACACCGGCTCTGACAAAACATGGGTTCGTCTCGTAGTTGAATCCTTTGGTCCGACACAGACCTCAAAGGTTCAAGGTCCTTTTAGCTCCGATCACATTGGTTCACAGGTATGGAGCAAGTTTGCCGGAACTGTGCGTTCAACAATTGACTCTTCCTCGACGACGTATATCCCGTTGGCACAGTAGCCACAGTGTTTATCCATGTATCTAGATTCAAGGAGCCTATTGTGAACTCTTTTGTTCAACGCTTATCTATTGGAGTGCTTACCTGCATAGTTTCTGCTGGTCTTGCTACCTCTCCTGCACTAGCGGGAATACCTGTGACCATCACAGCAGGTGACGGTGGCCTCGTTCAAAAAGACTGTGCTACTGGCGCGGAGTATGTGCGTATTGATTCTTCCGAGCTGGAAAACTCTAAAGCGTGCTTTTTCCTTACAAAGCCCACAGGCTGGGTGGCCGTGAACATTACGGGATCGTATGGAGTTGTCAATCGCTTAAAAGTGCCGGTTTCAGTGGCCTTTAAATTGCCCGATGGTGAAGTGTACTGGCAGAGAGTAGTGGAACCAGGAAAAATCCAAAGCATCGACGTCGGACATAATCGTTCTACTGTTGTTGAAATGCAGGTTACCCCGGTGGCGACCTCAAATGGTGCTGGCACTGGCGACCTTAGCGTGGATACAGTCAACCCACACGTGATCAGTATGCGTGCTGCTGGACGGTATGCAGGCGGAAAAATACTGCGATTGTCTTGGGCCGGAGTAGAACTATCAAGCATAGATAGAAACTCAGGCTTTAATGATCGCCTCGATGCGTCTTTTAAAGTAGTCCCAGCCCGCGATGGCTCTCAGTGCCTGTCCTTGGAAGCAGCTGCATACTCGGGCGTCTACTTGACCATGCAATCTAACGGATCAGTATCTGTTCAAAGCAACCCGAACGCCAAAGGCGCAACGTGGTGTCCTGCGAGTGTGGCAGAAATCCCCACAGGAACTCGCCTTGCCTCGGCATTAAATCAAAATCGTGTTCTCACAGCAAGTGGGACGCAAAAGATTGCGACCACCACTTCTCGCACGAGTGAATCGGTGTGGTTTATTGACCAGGGCCTTGCCCTACCCGGGAAGTAAACGCAAAACATGTAATAAAAGGGCCGCCACTGTGTATGCCTGCCTTTCTTCAGGCTGCTGTCGCTGTAGCGCATAGCGCCCAGTTAACCCCATACCTTTAGATAAGAAAGTCCGCACATGCGCTACAAGCATCATCACCCTGCGAAGACAATGACACATTGCGCTCGAAAAATCATGTCCGCCATCACCGCTGCTGCAGTAGGGCTTAGCCTTTCGTCAGCGCATGCGCTTGCCCAAGCAGATCAACGCGACCTGGGCGCTGAGATTGCTGATGAACAGCAAGCGAGAAACTATGCCATTGAAATGGTGAGCACCAACTTCCCTGCCTCGCAGGCAGCTGCTGAAGAAGTACTTCGGGGCGGGCAAGAAGAATTATCTGCTTATGCGAAATCAGGCATGGATGAGGCCCGCACTCAAGATCTTCGCCACATAGTGGTGACAATCTCTTCACTATCTGAAGAAAACGTTCAAAACGCAGCCAAACAGGCACTTGATGCAGGTGATATCGACAGTCTTAGCAACTTTATCGATACTGGGTGGCAAACAGCCCAAACCGAAGATGATCGTGCCACAGCGTGGAAAGCTACCCAAGCACCAGAAGGAAGTGTCCTTAAAGCAGCAGCCGAACAGGCACTATCTGCAGACACTGAAGAAGCCCTAAGCGAGTTTGCAGCTACAGGTGCAGATAAAGCTCGCTGGGATGATAAACGACGCGAAGTCTACGAACTTTCTCGATCCCCACTTCCATCAGTTGCTGCAGGCGCTTCAGAAGCACTGATAACAGATACAGATACAGCAATTGAGTCGTATCTTCGCTATGGGCAGTTTGTTGATGCAGCCCAAGACTCAGAGAAGATGAGTATTACCGAACTGGTCGATACCGCTATCGAAGAGTCCGATAAAGCCCAGCGTGCCGCAAGCTTCGCTGCAACAAACGCTGACCAAGCCAGACGGGCAACAGAGGCATCTCGACAGGCTACTCAAAAAGCAAAAGATGAGGCACTAGCCGCCGATGCAGCACAAGTAAGGGCAGACAATGCCGCAGTGTCGGCAGGAAAGCTTGCTAACCAGTCTGCCCAAGTAGCCGATAACGCAGTGGCTGCAGCAGCAGAAGCACGACAAGCCTTAGCCCAAACTGCCGATGCTCTAGCTCGTGCAGCCTCTGCTGCTTCTCGGGCGCGTATTGCAGCCCAAGAAGCAGCATCTCGTGCTTCTGCGGCAGGCTATGACGCCTCCATGGCATCTCAAGCGCGCCAAGCAGCCGAACAAGCTCGTGATGCTGCACGGGCTGCTGACAAAGCCGCGCAATCTTTTGCCCACGCAGACGCTGCTGCCGGTTTTGCCCGCACCGCCAGTGGTGCCGCAGCCAGCGCTGCAAACAATGCTGATGCGGCAGCAGCCGCTGCATCCGAAGCAGCAGCCGCCGCAGGAGCTGGTGACCAAGCCGCTGCAGAAGCACGAGCAGGTGCCGCACGAGCACGAGCAGCAGCCTCTCGAGCACGCGCAGCCTCTAACGAAGTCGATGGAATCGTCAACCAGATTACCGAACTAGTACGAAAAGCCCGTACAGCTGCTCGACAAGCCGCCGACCACGCAAATAAAAGCGCCCAAGCCGCTGAAGACGCAGCACGAGAAGCCGGCAATGCTTCTGCCGCCGCACAACGAGCCGGTGCTAATGCTCAATCAGCCCAAGAAGCAGCCTTAAAATCTATCGAGGCCATCAACCTTGCCAATGACATCGCTAAACTTTCTCAAGAAGTTGCCACCCAGCGCCAAGAACAAGAAGCCCAATACCTCAAAGACCAAGCAATTCAAGCAAATGAAGATGAGGCCCGTGACGATAAATATAAAAGCGATCAACTAGATAGGCGTAAGAAATTTGAAGCAACGCTAAGGAAGTTGGGGGCGTATTCTGAGCTTGAAGAGTCGGCAGATGGCTTTGGGGCGAGCCTTTCTGAGCCAAGCGATATCAGTGAGCTTCGCGATGCAACGATTGCTGCAGCGATAGTCGGCGGTCCATCCGTATCCGAAGCAGCAAAATTAGCTCTATCAAGCGGGACAGACCAAGATCTTCGGCAGTTTGCTACAAACGGGTATTCTGCCGCGTTAATAGATGATGAGCGAAACCAACTCAGAACGTGGTGGGCAACCGACCCGAACGAGGAGGTTCGCAATGGAGCCGAGGAATGGGTAAATGCAGACGGTGTAGTCGTTCATTGGTTTGCAACCGACGAAGTGAAACGGCTTCGCACCCCTATTCTGCTTGAAAAGGCCTGGGGCCTCAAAGAAAACGCCGGAAAAGCAGTCCAGCAAGCTGCAGACGCAGCTATTTCCGAGGGAACATATGATGCTCTTGATGATTTTGTCAACGGGACCGGCTATTCCAAAGCTCTCCATGAAGATCAACTCCAACAAGCCTACGAATTGGAAAGAACAGGCGGACCGGAACTAAAAGCTGCTGCGGAAGCTGCAATTCTAGGAGACCGAGAAGGGCTCAATGAGTTCATCACCATCGAAGCAGCTCGAAAAAGCGCAAATGATGCCGAAAAGAACACCCATGACCAACAGGTCAACGCGCTGTTAGAGAAAGGCTTCTTTGCAGCTCACCGAGCAGCAGAGGAAGCCGCTAAGGCACAGGAGTCCTACTTTTCCGCCTATGGTGATGCTCGGAAAGCCGCATCATTTGCACAGGAAGCTACGAAATGGTCTGGCCGTGCTCAGCAATCAGCGCAACGAGCACATATGTCTTTGGCATCGGCGCAAGAATCACTGAATTTTGCAAAAGAACAGCAACAACGTTCACATACAGCTGCAAACCAAGCTGAACAAGCTGCAAACCAAGCGTCTGCGAATTCTGATCAAGCACAAAGCTTTGCTTTAGATGCCCACTTATCGGCTAATCAAGCACGATCCTCTGCAGAGCAAGCAAGAGGATCGGCTGCAGCGGCTGGTAAAGATGCTGCAGCCTCTGCGCAGGCTGCAGATTCTGCATACCAAGCAGCAACCGAAAAATGGCAAAACGAACAAGTAGAGCTTCAAGCCGCTTACGAAGCTGGAAAAATTCAAGACGGCGTAAACACAAGTTCACCCGGAATTCTCGAAAGCATAAAGGAAGCGATTGGAAAAGAAGCATTAAATCTTCTTCTTGATTTCATTGGGGTTACCGATGTTATTAACTGCTTCCATGGTGAGATTTCTGGTTGCCTATGGACAGCGGTAAGCCTGCTCCCAGCTTCGAAACTTCTAAAAGCAGGCAAAGCAATACCTGTCCTGCGTAGACTCTTAAGCAAAACTGGCGAAATCCGCCATTTGCTCAGCGCACGACGCGCCGAACGTTCAACCAAGCTTAAAGAACTTCACAACATCCCATCCTGCGGACTCGTTTCCCTCAGCTCATCTACCTCACCCAAAAATCGAGTCCAATTTGCGCTAAATAGTACGAGCTTCCTTGAACGCCTGCGGTTTGAAGAAATTGCAAGCACGAAATGCACTGTTGGTTCAATATCGGGAAGGATCTATCGAGGAGGAAACTACTATCAACTTATGACACGTGCTTGGACCAACCCGCTCCAAGCATTCAGAGTCCAGCGGCACCACATCATTTCCTCTTCCGCGATCAAAAAAGAGGAGAAGTCACTTCCGAAAGGAATGAATCGTAACAATGCTCCCGCAATTCAAATGGACCCAGCAGATCACAAGGAGACTTTGTCTTGGGGAAGCGGTCCTGACGCAAAGAAATACCAAGAGGAGCAGGCTCAACTAGTTCGAGAAGGGAAAATTGATGAAGTATTTCAAAGAGAATACGAATATAATAAAAATAGGTTCGCCGGAAAATATGATCAGGCGCTAGACGAAATGATTGACGACGCTCTAGCCCGCGGTTTCCTAAGCAAAGACTTCCGTATCGGAAACAGTCGGGCAGCAGACAATCTAACAATGAAGCCAAACTACGCCACGCTTGTGGCCTAGACTGCAAAGAATAGAGCTCTCGTCTAAGTTGGATCTTCCAAAAGGCGGGGTCTAGAAGATAAACATCTTGCGTCAAGGAGTTGTAGAAAATGAAGTTTACTTTTGATGTTCCTGAACCGTTGCAGCTATCTGCACCTGTTTCATATTACGAAAATCTTCTGTCTGATTACCGATACCTGGATATTTCTTATCTCGGTATCGGCAGAACGGGCCAAATTTTTGGCAAATGTGAGATGGGGGGCATCGACTACGACATTAAGGGCTTTGAAAACGACGGATTGATTGCCTCAGTAGAAATCTTGGACGCGCGGGAGTCAGATAGCTTCCTTGATATCCCACTGTCATTGTCGAGTCGAAAGTTTGTAAAGGCCCTAAAAGATGTGGGGATCGAATTTGAACACGACCGTGACGGCATAACCATTCCCCACGACAATGGGACAATCGCATTGTCGTACCAATTCGGCAAAGTTGTAGCTATTTACTGGGGGTAGCTAGCCAATTTCAATCACACGAGTGTGCAGTCTGACTTACGCGACAGCCTAACCGAAGACCTTGACGTATTAAACAACCGACGAAGAAAGAAGTGCATCGAAAAAATGAAAATTGAAGGTACCTGTCCCTTGCCCGTACAACCCGGTATGACGGTGAACCAGGCTACTAAAGCATGCTACGACTCGGAATTAGGTGCGGATACGTATGAAGAGCAGTTTGAAGGCTGGGTTGATATCGAAACACTCGAGCCCGGTGATCCTGGCCGCAAGATTGTGTGCTGCGTGGAAGACGGTAAGTGCGTCACCGTTGAAATGAAGTACCTGGAGGTACCAATCACGGATACTTTCTATGGTGTTGACCTTAATCGTCGCCCCGCCGAGACCGCACAGGAGAGCACCAAGCGAGTCGCACAAGAGCTACAGCGCCAAGGAATCCGTGCTGAGATAAATGATTTCCTCATCTTATTGCCTGACCAATTCGTCGCAGTCGAAGTCGACGAAGGCGTTGCGTGGTTTGATCCTGAATATTGGAGTCTTGAGGACTTTCTTGAAACGTCGTTCCTTGCCTAGTGAAAAGTAATTCTTAGACGTTAGCGAACTCGCCGGCGACAGCATGCTTTAACGGAAAACAATTAGGATAATCCCCAACTTTGGCGAAAGTTCTAGTTTCCCGCTTTGTACTGCGGTATATGGCTAAGGTCGTTGCGCTCGTATTGCGAGCAAGGATCTGAACCTTGTTAGGTAGCCCCCGAACATCTAGCCCTGTAGGGCTGGAAGGAAATATAAGCTACACCCTATTGTTACGCCGGTGTGCGGCAGAATGTTTCCTGTAAAATAGGGCCGTTCCTAATATTGTTTTACACGTGTCTATCAGGGTTCAGGCCTTATGTTTACAGAAAGTGGTGAGTGTGGTGTTATCGTCTGACGGTTTCCATATTGAAAGTCATGGACCTGACCCCTGTTTGGTGGACACCTGATATCCAGCCCAGTCGGGCTGGGAAGAAAGGTAATCTACCATCATGTCCAGGTATTCCGAACAGTTCAAACGCGATGCCGTGGCCCTCTATAAGGAACAATGAGGATCTCTCGCTGAACTCAGCATTAGCCGAACTCGGCATCAACCGAGCTTCGCTGCATTCTTGGGTCAAAAAGTACGGCACCGGCAAACGTGCCCGCATAAAAGCCGTGCATGATAAAGCCCAGGCAGCGAATGAATCCGAACGCATTCGCCAACTGGAGAAAGAAAACACAAAACTGCGCGAAGAACGTGACATCCTGCGTAAGGCTGCGAAGTATTTTGCCGAAGAGACTCACTGGTGATCCGCTTCCAGTTTGTCTATGACCACCGAACCGAATACTCGGTTAAGCGGATGTGCCACGTGTTGAAGCTGAATCGCTCCTCGTTTTATAAATGGGTCCACACCCGTGAAAAGCGCAGGTCAAGGATGTATTCTGATGCCCTTATTGGTGCAAAAATCAAGGCCACTTTTGATGATGAGCATGGTCTTTATGGTGCTAAACGCATCGCTGCAAGCCTCAACAGTGATACGGATTTCAGCCCGATAAATCACAAGAAAGTCGCACGAATTATGAAAGCCATGGGGCTTAGAGGCTTTACCAAGCGCCGCCGATGTGTCACTACCAGGCGCAAGCCTGGCCACCGAGTCATGCCGGATTTGCTAGGCCGCAAATTCGCAGCTAACGAGCCGAACCGCGTTTATGTCGGCGATATTACCTACTTGCCATGTAAAGGAGGGAAAAACATGTATTTGGCCACTGTCATTGACACGTATTCACGCAAACTTGCAGGTTATGCACTTGCAGACCACATGCGTGTCTCACTGGTCATCGATGCTCTAGCTCACGCGCATGGTGTGCGTGGCAGTCTTGACGGGGCTGTATTCCATTCCGATCACGGCAGCGTGTACACCTCACAGGCCTTTAGGAACTATTGCTCGTCGTTGGGTGTGCGCCAGTCTATGGGAGCGGTAGGAACGAGTGCTGATAATGCCTTGGCAGAATCGTTTAACGCCACTTTAAAGCGGGAAGTGCTGCGTGATCGGAAAGTCTTTGACAATCCGATCGCCTGCCGCCGGGAAGTCTTCCGGTGGTGCATGCGCTACAACACGCGCCGGCGGCACTCCTGGTGCAATCTTGTAGCGCCTGATGTCTTTGAAACCGAGACTTCGGCTATACTGACCACAGCAGCATAGCTAGCCCCCGATGTGTCCACTTTCCGGGGGTCAGGCCCTACAGCAAATGTGGAGCTAACAGGACACCGGAAAGCTGCCTAAGCTAACGAGCTTCACGCTTGTTGCTGCGGCATTTCATACCGGGGGATGACGCGCCTAGTGCGGCGCAGACTTAATCTTGGAAATGTACAGGGCAAGTCAGGTGTGGTTGTGGTGCTGGCTTTGTCCCGGAGATAAAAATGCTCGATGAAAGGACTCCATGAATACCTCGGAACTTTATGTAGCAGCAGCGGAATCTACTAACCCTAATGACACGTGGTGGTTCCTTGGGTTCCTGCCCATTATTTTGCTCGTCGCGTTCTGGATTGCGGCGGTTATTTCTATTATCGCTTCTGGGTACACGATTGCGGCCAAGGTGCTCTTTATCGCCGCTACCTTTGCCCTTCCCTTCTTGGGGCCGCTTATCTGGTTCCTCTTTGTTCGCGGCAGGGAAGACAAACAAAGGCGCTAGAAGGGCCATCGTGTGGCTGGGTCTAGGGCATCCCGTGCTGTTCCAACCACGCGTTAATGCCGCCGCGCAGGGAAACAACTTGCTCGTAGCCGCGGCCGCGCAAAGCGTGGACGGCTTGCGCGGAGCGGATGCCGCTGGCACAGTAGATAACGGCGGCATCGCCCTGGCCGATGTCTGGGTCTTCGCCAGCGAGGATGCGGTCGAGGGACAGATGCGTTGAATGAGGAATGGCGGCGCGGGCGCGCTCGGCGTCGGTGCGGACATCGATAAGCGGGGCGTGCGCGGGGATCTCGCGGACCTCGGGGGCATCGGCTGGCTGGGTAGGCTGCGCGCCGGTGGGGCGGATGGGGATATATTCCCAGGTCCCAGATAGGGCCTCAAAGTAGCCGAGCGTGCCAATAAGCGGGGTGCCGACGCCGGTAATGATCTTCAAAGCCTCCAAGGCCATCGCGGATCCCACCGTGCCGACGATGGGGCCCAGGACGCCGGCTTGGGAGCACGACGGAACCTCGCCCGGAGCCGGGGCGGTGGGGAAGACATCCTCGTACACAGGGCCCTTGCCGGACCAAAAGACGCTCATCTGCGCATCAAAGCCCAGGATAGAAGCCCAAATATGCGGAATGCCCAGGCTGTGGGCGGCCCATGAGCACAGGTAGCGGGCGTCGAAATTATCCGTCCCATCGAGGACCACGTCGCAGCCGCGCAGCTGCTCGAGGGCGGTGGCGGATTCCAGGCGGCCGTGGCAGATGAGCTCCACCTCAGGGTTGAGGGCCCGCACCGCCGCTGCGGCCGATTCGGTCTTTGCGGTGCCAATGGAGGCGGTGGTGTGAATGACCTGCCGGTGGAGGTTGGAGGGGGAGACGAGGTCGTCATCGAAAAGCGAGATGCGGCCCACCCCGGCCCCTGCTAGGTAGAGCAGCGCCGGTGAGCCAAGCCCGCCCGCGCCGATGACCGCGACGTGGGAGTCAGCCAATTTCTGCTGGCCCTTTTCACCCCACAGGGCCTCTTGGCGGGCATAGCGGATGCTCATTCGAGGCCCACCCAGTTGACGGAGCCATCGCCGTGGCTTTGTTCCTTCCAGATGGGAACCTCGGCCTTGACGCGATCGGCACAGGCCTCCGCGGCGCGGAAGGCATCGCCGCGGTGGGCAGAGGCGGCGACGACGGTAAAGGCCAGATCGCCCACCTGTAGATCGCCAGTGCGGTGGGCTGACCACAAGCGCACGGGGTGTTGGCCTGCTACTTCATCGACGATCTCGCGCAGCTTTTCCGGGGCGCTGGGGTGCGCGGTATAAGTTAGCAGGGTGACATCGGGCCGGCCGCCATCATGATCACGCACGATGCCCTCGAAGGTGACCACCGCGCCCATGGCTGGGGTGATGATCTCTGCCTTGGCCGCGGCAAGGAGGGGCTCGAGGGGCTGCTCGGTCAGCATCGTGCCGACAGTGAGCCCGGTCTGCGCGGCGACATAAGAGGGATCAGTGCTCATGTTTTCCTTCTAACATATCGACGATGTGGACGATTAATTCATCTAGCACGGCGCACCCATCTTTGACCCCGCCGGTAGAACCGGGCAGGGTCATGGCAAAGGTGGTGTCATTGACGCCTGCGACCGCGCGCGAGGCCACCGCGGTGGGGATATTCTCCAGGCCCTTATTCCAAAAGGCCATGGCGATGCCGGGAAGCTCGCGCGTGAGGTGGGGTTGGACGGCATCGACGGTGAGATCGTCCGGGGTCAGGCCGGTTCCGCCAGAGGTGAGGATGACCGCGGGCTTTTCGGCGAAGGCCTGGTCCACCGCTGCGGCGATATCGGCATCGGGCACCACGCGGGCATCAGGGCAGTCGAAGCCCTTGCGGCGCAGGAAATCTACCGCGATGGGGCCCGAGCGATCTTCGTAGACCCCGGCGGCGGCGCGGGTGGAGGCGACCAAAACAATGGCGGTGCGAGCAGAACTCATAGGGGATAGACCTTTACTTTTTCTCCTGCGCTGAGGCTCTTACCAGCAGGAATGCGGATGAGGTGGGTGGCATCGACGGCTTGGGCCAGCAGGTGGGAACTAGCGCCGCCGGTAACCCGGGCCTGCGCACCAGCGTACCCGCGGCGGAATTGATCCTTGTGGGGTAGGCCCTCGATGGCGTGCGCGATTGGCACGCGATATGCCGCGGGCGCCCAGCCCAGGGTGGGGGCCACAAAGAGGCGGAAGCTCACCATGGTAGAAATCGGATTGCCGGGCAAGCAGATGACTGGGGTGCCATGGAAACTGGCGATGCCCTGCGGCCCGCCAGGCTGCTGGTCCACGTGGCCAAACCAGCCGGTGAGCACCTGCCGGATAACCTCGTATTTGCCCGCGGAAATCCCGCCGGAGGTGACGATGGCATCGGGGCGGTAGTCCTGCGTGGCCTCCTCCAGCGCGCGGGTGAGCACCTCTGGATCGTCATCGGTGGTGACGTATCCGGCGACCTCGATGCCGGCGCGGTGGGCCATAGCGGAGATGAGGGGCGCATTGGCATCAGGAATAGCAGCAACACCCGTACCAATTTCCGCGCCGCCGGTGCACACGAGGATGCGGGCGGGGCGATAAACGCTGACCTCCTCGATGCCCTGGGAGGCCAGCGCGGCCAGGCGCACCGGAGTGAGCTTCTCGCCCTTGGCGGCCAGGAGAACGCCCTGCTGGAGGTCCGTGCCCGTACCGCGGATGAATTGGCCCTCCTCAGTGGCCGGAACTGTAATGGTCTCGCCTGGCTGGAGGAATTCCTGCGGCTGGCACTTTTCAATCGGCACGATGGATGCCGTGCCCTCTGGAACCTTGGCTCCGGTCATGATGGGGCAGGCGGTGTGCAAGGGACCATCCAGCAGCTCGGTGGGATTCGCGCCGGCGGCGATGGTGGGGCCCACCTCGTACGATCCGGCTGCGGTGGCGGGCAGCGCGTAGCCATCCATCTGGGAATTGCTAAAGCGCGGCGAGGGGAAGGCGGTATGGACATCGGCGGCAAGGACCATCTCCTGCGCCTGCCCCAGGGGCCGGGAGATGACTTGGCGCGGGCCGAGGGCTGCCGCGACCTCGTGTGCGTGGGTTTCGGGAGTGCGCATAGAGCCAAGTTTACCCGCGAGTTCGACACGTTCGAAGCCTGCGGGCATAGTAGAAAGCATGTTGACCGTTCACTATTTCGCCGCCGCTCGTGCCGCGGCCGGCGTTGCTTCGGAGCAGGTAAAAGCGCCCACCACCTTAGGCCAGCTCATAGAGCAGCTGGGTAAGGACCACACCGGCACCACCGAGGCCGGCATGAGCATGAAAGAGGTGCTGGGGCGCTGTAATTTTCTTATCGATGGCGCCGGGAACACCCAAGCGGACTCGCCGCTCATGGGCGTGACCCGCGTTGACGTGCTTCCGCCCTTCGCCGGGGGATAGCCCGCTCCTTCGGACCGGCTGGTGTGTTAGACCAGCCAGCGCCTTAGACCGGCTTGCGCAGTGGGCTGGTAAAGAAATTAACCAGGCTGCTGACCAGGGACAAGATGATGGCGCCGAAGATTGCAGAGCCCCAGGAATTGACCACAAGGTGGCCAATTCCTAAGTCAAAGGCGTTAAGCGTCCACTCCACGATCAGCAGGGCGGCGCCATTGATGACGAGCGCGAATAGTCCGAGGGTAAGGCAGGTTAGCGGGGCGCCGATAAAACGCAGCACGGGCATGACCACCGCGTTAATAATGATGAAAACAATGGCCACGGCAATGAAATTGCCCAGCTTATCCGGGGTGATATAAATCCCGGGAATAATGCCCACTACGACCCAGAGCGCAATCGCGATGGCGACCACGTTGAGGGCAAAATTGGTCAACGAACGCATTTAGCCTCCTACGGTATCGTTCCACGCCCGAAGCAGGGCGTTAGTTTCTTCCTTAGTTGTAATGGTAATGCGGATGCCTTCGCTAAAGGCGCGAACGAGCACGCCGCGTGTGGCCAAGCGCGCGGCTAATTCCTGCGGCGTTCCTAGCTTTTCAATATTCGCCGCCGGCAGCCATACGTGGTTGGCCTCCGAGCGGGGAACGCCCCACTCTGCCAACTCCTTTTCCACGCGCTGGCGCTGGCCACAAGTCTCTTCGGTGCGCTCGCGCAGCGAATCCTGCGCTGCGAGCGCGGCACGGGCACCGGCCTGGGCCACGGCGTTGATGGAAAACGGAATCGCTACCTTATTCAGTGCCGCGATGACGTCTTCTGGGCCATAGGCATAGCCCACGCGCACGCCGGCCAAACCATAGGCCTTGGAGAAGGTCCGCAGGAAGACCACGTTGGGGTAAGTACCAAAAAGCTCGGTGCCCAGCGGGGTATCGGCATTCCGATTATATTCGATATAGGCCTCATCGAGGGCCACGAGGACATCGCCTGGCACCGCGTCCATAAATTCGGAAAACTCCGCCTTAGTCACGGTAGTGCCGGAAGGATTATTCGGATTGCAGACGAAAATCAGGCGCGTATCTGAGGTAATTTTCTCCGCCATTGCGGGCAAATCCACGCGCTGGTCCGCATCGAGCGGAACCGGAATGGGGCGCGCACCCACCACCTGGGCAAAAATGGGATAAGCCTCAAAGGAACGCCACGGGAAAATCACTTCCTCACCGGGCCTGGTGGTGATTTGTACCAATTGCTGGCACAGCGCGGAAGAACCCGTGCCCACCGCAACCTGGTCAAAGCTCACGCCTAAGTGCTCGGCCAGATCCTCACGCAACTCGGTGGCCGCGATATCCGGGTAGCGATTGGCCTCGGCAGCGGCGCGGGCCATAGCCTCGGCGGCCTCAGGCAGCGGTGGCTGCGTGGCTTCATTAGAAGACAACTTGAGGGCATCATCGTGGCGCGCGCCGGGCACGTAGCCAGGGATGGCGCGTAAGTCGGAGCGAATCATGGCTACCACTCTAGGTCGTCTCTCCTGCGCGCGTGGAAGAAAACCGGGGACAAAACCAGGGGGTTAGTTTGGCCGTGGCGCATGCGGCAGGTATTGTCTTTTACGGTTCTTTCTGAACTTGGAGATGTGCCAGAGCGGCCGAATGGGGCTCCCTGCTAAGGAGTTGACCCTTCTGGGGTCCGGAGGTTCGAATCCTCTCATCTCCGCCACCCAAATCCCGGGCAATTGCGCTCGGGATTTCGTCGTTTTGCCAGCTTAAACAATAGGCCTAAGCGGCGGCTTAAACGGAGTTAAATGACAAAATGTGGTGGCCACCAAGCAGGAGCCAGACCCCTATTCTGTAAGCAGGGATACGAGTATTCGCTCGCTACGGGCATGAAGCGGAAATGCAGTTCTCCGAGGGCGCTTTTGGAGCGCAAGGAGATTTTTCAAAAGGATGAACTCGTCACGTGGTGAATTTTTATCGTGAATAATGGCGCTATGGATAAAGTGCAGAAGATAAAGAACGGAATTTTGCTCGCTTTAGCAGTTGCCTCTTTGGTGTTAATTGTTTTGTGGCTGACCGATGTAATAGGCATCGGCTTAGTGACCATCTTCATTGTTGTTCTGACTGCTGCTTCTGTGGGAGTGCGCGTGTGGGCGGAGAATGCAGGGCGTCAGTCTAAATAAGTAGTACACCGCACCCCGTTTATCCCAGGGTGACTGTTACGTGACCGTTGGTTCATGATTTTCCCTGGCGCAGGTGGTGCGGTGTAGGCGTAGTTTCCTTTGCTGATGCGCGGGCTTGACCACTTTACAGCGCCGGAAAAACCTCGCTGCGCAGGAGATCAGCAAGCTCGCACTGCGGGTCGGCGGGATCGATCCAGGCGGTTTCGGCGATTTCGGCTGCGGCGTGGGCGATGACGGGGCGCGGGTAGGTAAAGATATGCCCGCGGACGGTCTGGCCCGGTTCATTGGCAGCGGGGGCAGTGAAGGTGCCGAGCTCGGTAAGTTCAGGTAGGCGAACCCGGACGCCGATTTCTTCTTCCGCCTCGCGCGCAGCGGCCTGGACAGGGCTTTCGCCTTCTTCTAGCTTGCCGCCCGGCAGCTGGAACTTCGTGGATGAGGCCTTGCGTACGCCAAGCACGTGGTCAAAGGAATTGCGGAAAACGATTGCTGCGACTTCAATCATGGCCCCGATCATAACGAGGTGGCCGGCGAACAGGCTCGCAGCCTTATCGCGCCAAGGGTGGACATTGAATATAAGGTAGGAAGGCATGAGCGATTCGAGGTTTCCCCGCTCGGTATTTGGGGTAGGAAGCGACCCTGATCCGCGTTTTACGCTGGCGAATGAGCGCACCTTCCTCGCATGGATCCGCACCTCGCTCGCGCTGATTGCCGGGGGAGTGGCCTTGGAAGCTTTCGACGTGCCGCTGCCGGCGACGCTGCGCGCGGTGGTCTCCGCATTCATGCTGGTGGTGGCGATTGTGCTGCCGGTAGTCGCGTGGGTGCAATGGAAGCGGGCCGAGCGCGCCTTGCGGCAACAGCGCCCGTTGCCCTTTAGCATCGCCATCCCGGTGCTTGTAGGCACCATCGTCGTTATCGCGGCTGTCCTGCTGGTAGGCGAGCTACTTGCCTAGCCCGCAGCAACATGGGGAGCTCTTTGACCCCGGCTTGCAGCCCGAGCGCACCCGCCTATCGTGGCAGCGCACCATCCTCGCGCTGGCGGTGATACTCCTAGAGGTCATGCGGGTGGTCAGCGTCAGCGTGTTTCTCCCGTTGCTGGCGCTCGCGGCGGGAGTGCTGGTGCTGATAGTGGCGGTGAGGAAGCGGGCATCGCTTGTCGATGCCTCCCTACGCACCCACCGCCACCTCCCCGGCGCCACCGTCTTGGCCAGTAGCGCGGTGCTGGTCTCCCTGCTTGCGGCCTTTGCCCTGTGGGGTGTTTTTGCCTAAAGGCAAAGTTTTCCGCCGCAGCGCTGTGTACTGGTGGGGGATACGCGTAATCTATGTGAGGCTATATCAATTACGGTGGCCACCGGTGCCGCGGTATGAGGGGCGAGAAGGGCAAGGTGATGGCAATGGCGGATACTCCTGAGCAGGCCAGCGATACGGTCGAGGCATGGTTGAAGCAGGATTCTGCCATTGACCCACAAAAGGCACCCCGCTTGCAGGCGCTGCTTGATGAGGTGCCGCTGCAGGAGCTTATCGCCATCGTCGAGCGGCAAAATGCCATCCGCGCCGCGCTGGCCCTGCGCTTGCTGCCGCGGCGTAAATCCATTGTGGTATTTGATGCCCTAGATGCCAAGCACCAGGCCGATATCATCGATGAGCTGGGCAATGCTGATGTCTATGAGTTCTTCGACGAACTTGAGCCGGAAGACCGCGTGGCCCTTTTGGATGAGCTGCCGGCGGAAATCGCGGACCGGCTTTTGCGCTCGCTTACCAAATCGAAGCGGGATGTCACCGGGGTTGTCTTGGGCTACACCAAGGGCTCGGTGGGCCGCCGCATGTCGCCCGAGGTCCCCGGCATTCATCCCGAGATGAGCGTGGAGGAAGCGCTGCGGACCCTGCGCGCGAAGGCCGATGAGCTGGAAACCATCTATGCGGTGCCCATCACCCGCGCGGACCGCCGCCTAGTGGGCGTGGTGACGCTGCGGGAGATTTTTACCGCGGAGGAGGGCACCACGATTGGGGACATCATGCAAAGCCCCATCTATGCCAATGCCAATGATGATGCGGAAGAAACCGCCAGGTGGTTCCTGCCGCTCGATATTTTGGCATTGCCCATCGTGGATGATTCGGACCGCCTGGTGGGCCTTTTGACCTGGGACGATGCCATTGACATCGTCGAGGCAGAGGACAGCGAGGACTCCGCGCGCGCCGGTGGTACCGAGGCCCTGCAGCAGCCGTACCTGTCCACGCCGCTATTGAAATTGGTGAAGTCCCGCATCGTGTGGCTGCTGGTTCTTGCGGTATCTGCGCTGTTGACCGTGCGGGTCCTAGACGCCTTCGAGGACACCTTGGCGCAGGCCGTGGTGCTATCGCTGTTTATCCCGCTGCTGACCGGTACCGGCGGCAATACGGGAAACCAGGCAGCAACGACGGTGACCCGTGCGCTGGCGCTTGGCGATGTCCGCGGGCGCGACCTCCTCGCCGTCCTCTGGCGCGAGCTCCGCGTGGGCATGCTGCTTGGTGCCGTATTGGGCTTGGCCGGACTTGGCCTAGCAACGGTGGTATACGGCGTGGATATAGGCCTAGTCATTGGTTCGACGTTGTTTTTAATCTGTTCCATATCCGCCACGGTGGGCGGGCTGATGCCTATCGTTGCAAAGACCATTGGCGCGGACCCTGCCGTATTTTCCAATCCGTTCATCTCCACGTTCTGCGATGCCACGGGTCTGATCATTTATTTCCTCATCGCCAAGTCGGTGCTCGGGCTATAAACTTCTCTGGAACACGGGGTCTGGCGTTCCGAGCGGGGGTAGCCAACCGGTGGGGGAGATTTCACATTATGAGTAGCTGTGGTGTGTGAATTTTAAAAGCAGTGGGGGTGAATGCCGTGAAGTTTGTGGTTTCTGGTGCAAATGTTTTGTAGGGTCTTAGCATGCTCTGCACGGACTGAATGATGTTCGGGATGCACCAAGGATCCGGCTCGATTGCTGGTAATTGATAGAGCTATCACACCCCCGCCCTGCTAAAAGTCTCTCTAGCAAAGGAGTTCGCGGCATGACCACCCCGCATACTCACGAATCTACCGCCCAATCAGAGGGCGCTGAGGATCCCGGTGCCCCACGCAATGAATGGCGCCGCCAGTTCATCGGTCTTTTCATTGGCCTAGCCCTGGCTATCCTCGTATTTTTCATCTTCCCCTCGAATGCGATCGACACCGTCCAAGAGTCCAGCGGCGTGGATGCGGAAGCTGACTACACCCTCGGCGCCATTCGCACCGTGGCCGCGGTGACCATCCTCATGGGTGTGTGGTGGATGACTGAGGCCATCCCGCTAGCGGCCACCGCGTTGATTCCCCTGGTGATCTTCCCCTTGTCCGGGGTGGGAACCATTAAGGAAGTCGGTGCGCCATATGCCTCTGCCACCATTTTCTTGTTCATGGGTGGCTTCCTGATCGCGCTGTCGCTGCAGCGCTGGAACCTACACCGCCGCCTTGCTCTTTACGTGGTCAAGCTCATCGGCACCTCGCCGCGCCGCCTTATTTTGGGCTTTATGCTGGCCACCGGATTCTTGTCCATGTGGGTATCGAATACCGCGACGGCCGTCGTCATGCTGCCGATCGGTACCTCCGTGCTGGCCCTTACCGCAGAGACCGTTGGTGGTTGGGATAAGCAGAAGAAGTTCGCTACTGCGCTCATGCTGGGTATCGCGTACTCGGCCTCCATCGGTTCGCTAGGTACCTTGATCGGTACCCCGCCGAATGCATTCTTGAATGCGTATATGGCCGATACATGGGAGGTTACCCTTGGCTTTGGCCGCTGGATGGCCGTCGGTGTGCCCCTAGCACTGACCTTCCTGCTCATCGCGTGGGCGCTGTTGATTACCGTCTTCAAGCCGGAAATGACCGAAATTCCCGGCGGCCGTGAGCTGATCAATGAAGAGATCAAAGCGCTCGGCCCGTGGACCCGCCCACAGATCATGACTGGCATCATCTTCGTGCTGGCCGCGCTGGCTTGGGTATCGCTGCCCATTATCCTTGGTGACTTTGATAACTACGATGACGCCATCGTCGGTATTGCCGCAGGCATCCTCTTGTTTATCTTGCCGGCTGACTCGGAGCGCCGTATTCGCTTGCTGGACTGGAAGACGGCCAATGAAATGCCGTGGGACGTCCTTCTCCTCTTTGGTGGTGGCCTGTCCCTGTCCTCGGCCTTTAACTCTTCCGGTCTGTCCCTGTGGATTGGTGAGATGGCTAAGGGGCTTAGCGTCTTGCCGATCGTCCTGATCGTGGCAGCTGTGGCCACCTTGGTGCTCTTCTTGACGGAGATTACCTCCAATACCGCTACTGCGGCGACCTTCATCCCCATCATGGGTGGTGTCGCCGTGGGTGTGGGTCTTACCGGCGAAGGTGATATCAACGTCTTGCTGCTCACCATCCCGGTTGCCTTGGCCGCAACGTCTGCCTTTATGCTCCCAGTGGCTACCCCGCCGAATGCCATTGCTTACGGTTCGGGCTATGTCAAGATTGGCGAGATGATCAAGGGCGGTGTTGGCCTCAACATCATTGGTATCTTCCTCATCACCCTCACCGTCTTCCTGCTGGCGGTTCCTATCTTCGGACTGACGGTCTAGCCCACCCACCGGTCGGCCAGACCCTTGTAGCCATCCTTTAATGAAAAACGTTACCATTAAAGGATGGCTACACCTGTTACCGTGCTGTCCGGATTTCTAGGCAGCGGAAAGACCACGCTCCTCAACCACCTGCTCGCAAACCGTGAGGGCCGCAAACTCGCGGTCATCGTCAATGACTTTTCCGAGGTCAACATTGACGCCGCCCTCGTCGCTGGCGAGGGGCACCTCGAGCGCGGTGAGGATCGCTTCGTGGAACTATCGAATGGCTGCATTTGCTGCACCCTGCGCGAAGACCTCATTGAATCTGTGGGCAAGCTAGCTCGCTCCGGCCGCTTCGATCAGATCGTCATCGAATCCACCGGCATTTCCGAGCCCATGCCGGTGGCAGCCACCTTCGAGTGGGAATTTTCCGATGGCACCACGCTTGCCGATGCCGCCCCCATCGACACCATGGTCTCCCTCGTCGATGCCTCAACCTTCCTAACCCAATTGCGTCGTGGTCGCAGCCTCGTCTCCGAAAGCATCGAAGCCACGCCCCAAGACGATCGCACCATTTCCGATCTCTTAGTGGATCAGGTCGAGTTCGCCGACCTTATCCTCATTACCAAGACCGACCTGGTCGATGCCGCTGAGACCGAGCGCGTGGTCGCCACCGTTCGCGCCATGAACCCGCGGGCTCGCGTAGTGCCGGTAACCCACGGTGTTATCGAGCCTGGGCTTGTCCTGGATGCACATTTGTTCAATGCTGCCACCGCCGCGTCCTACCACGGCTATGCCGAAGAGCTGGCTAACCCACACACGCCAGAAACCGAGGAATATGGCATTTCTTCCGTCGTATTCCGTGCCGATCGCCCCTTTAATCGTGAGCGTCTCATCGCCGCCTTGCGGGCCAGTACGGGCCTCGTGCGTTCTAAGGGTTATTGCTGGATCGACACCGACCTGCGCGTAGCCCACGCCTGGCAGCAAGCCGGCCCTAACCTGCAAATCATGCCAGCGTCACTGTGGGCCGCCAACGGCGTAACTCCTGGCACGGAGCTCGTGCTCATTGGTATCGATTTCGACCACGAATCCACCCTGCAGGCTTTCCAGGACGCCCTGCTTTCCGATGCCGAAGCCTCCGTCCTCGTATAACCCCGCGCCGAGTCGCAGCATGAACGGCGGGTGAACTACACGCCTTTGACTATCCCGCCGATCGTGGTTGTGTACTGGTGATTTGTTACTTTGCATGTCCGTGGGTATAGTAAATTCTCGTTGCACAGCAGAGCATCCGCGCTGCTACACAACGGACTGCGCCCGTAGCTCAACGGATAGAGCATCTGACTACGGATCAGAAGGTTGGGGGTTCGAATCCCTCCGGGCGCACAAATGTCATGAGTCGCGACATGCTTGACAGGTGAGTCGCGACATCGTTGACAAACCGGCATCTCAGTTTCTTTTTGTTCTGGGATGCCGGTTTCTTCTTATTCTGGGCCTAGGGGTGGGTCTCCTTGTTTCCAGTAGGGCTTTTGGTAGTTGCGGCTGGTGTCGATGTAGTGCTCGGTGATGACTTCTCCGGTTTCGGCTAGTGATGTGATGACGTGGTTGTCGGCGATGACCATGAGGATTTTCTGTCTTTTCCATTTGCGGCCTATGCCTAGGTGGAAGATTTTGCCGGCGTAGCGCACGGTGGTTTTGCCGTTGTCCCAGACGACGTCGTTTCTTGTGCGCCATTCTTGTGTCGGGTTGTGGGCTGGGTTGGCTTTGGTGCCGGTGGTGTAGGCCTGGTGTGGGGTGCGTCGGCCTAGTGCTTTGTGGGGGCGTGTGGTGTTGTAGTAGTCGCGGAATTCATTGAGGAGTGTCTGCAGGTCAGCTACGGTTTTAGCGGGTGGTCGGGCGTTGATCCATTTTTTGAGGGTTTGGTGGAATCGCTCGATTTTTCCTTGGGTTTGGGGATGGCCTGGTCGGCCGTTTTTCTGTTGGATTTTGTTGGCGTTGAGGACTTTTTCAAAGGCGTTTCGTCCGCCTTTGCGTCCTGCTAGGCGGGCGGTGAAGACGAGGCCGTTGTCGGTGAGTGTGGATGCTGGTGGTCCGTATTCTGCTATCAGGCGTGATAGTTCCTCGGCGACTTGTGTGCCGCTAAAGGCTGCGGCTGCGGTGATTGATAGCAGGTAGCGGGAGTGATCGTCGAGGAAGTCAAGGACTTCGATGCGGGTGGTGTCCGCTAGGTACAGGTGGGTGATGTCAGCCTGCCAGCATTCGTTGGGCATGGCTGCTTCGAAGCGGATGAAGGAGCTTTTGGGCTTCTTTTTTGGTGCTGGGGTGATGAGTCCTTCTTTTCTTAGGATGCGGCGGATTGTCGAGGTTGAAGGGACGCGTTTGCCGTCTTGTTGTAGGTGGTAGGCAATGGTTTCTGGACCTGCGTCGAGTCCGTGACGGGTGAGCTGTTTACGGATTGTGATGATGTCTTTGCACACGGTGTCTGGCACGGCTTGGGGGTGAGTGCGTGGGGCGCGGGATTTCGGCGCGATGGCGTCTGTGCCACCGGCATCGAAGGCATGAAGGATTTGGTAAACGCGTTGGCGAGAGATACCGAATTGCTTGGCTACTTGTGATGGGCTGCGCTTTTGCCCGCGGACTGCTTTGACGATGGCGAGGTTACGGTTGGGACTGTTCATAGTGTCAAACATGTCCCGACTCACCTGTAAAACATCACCTGACACGGTAAGGGTGGGCTAAGTGTCAAGTTTGTCCCGACTCACCTGTCAAGCATCAGGACTGCCTTCGCAGGAACAGGGTGTCAAATATGTCGTGAACTCAGACACCTCCGGGCGCACAAATGTGAAGTCTCGAGACATTGTTTCTATTTCGATGTCTCGGGGCTCTCTTCGTGTTGGGGGTTCGTTTTTAGATTTCGCCTGTGTGGGGGTTAATGGCGGCGATGTCGTTGTTGATGCAGATGAGCATGATTTCTTTGGTGCGGTGTTTTCTTCCGACGTAGAGTTTGCGCATGTTGCCGGCCCAGCGGAGGGGGCCTGACCCCCGATGCGTCTACTTTCCGGGGGTCAGGCCCTATGTCCAAGAAAAGTCACACTATTTTGGCAAGCCTATCCTTTACAGTCGCCAGGAATTAGACTCAGAAATGGATGCACATTAGGCCTGCCTTAAAGTACCTGCAAGCATCTGCCTTAGTCCGTTGTAGGTGGGCCTTCGAGAAAGGAATCCACCATGACTCACTCCTCCCACCAGGACAATCCACTTCCCTATGCGCAGCGTCGTGCAGAAGATGTACCCGGACACTGGCTGCTCGCGCGGCTGGGCAAACGAGTGCTGCGGCCAGGCGGTTTGGAACTCACCCGCAAGTTGCTCAAGCATGCCGGTCTTAGTGGTGCTGATGTCGTCGAGTTGGCACCGGGCTTGGGGCGCACCGCCACCGAACTATTAAGTTTCCAACCTGCCAGCTATGTCGGTGTGGAAAAAGACGAAGATGCCGCACGCATTACCGGTGAGATCGTCAAAGACACCGGACGCATGGTGCATGCTGATGCCGCGGATACCGGTTTGCCCGATGCTCACGCTGACGTCGTGCTGGGTGAGGCAATGCTAACGATGCAATCGCCGAACGGAAAACAAAAGATCGTCGACGAGGCCGTGCGGGTGTTGCGACCAGGTGGACGCTATGCGATTCATGAGCTCGGCTTGCAACCCGACGATCTTGATGATGAATTCAAAACAGAGCTGCGCAAAAACCTCGCGCGGGTGATTAAGGTCAATGCCCGCCCGCTCACCGTGGTTGAGTGGACCGAGCTTCTCGAAAACGCTGGCTTAGTCGTCGAATGGACAGATACCGCGCCAATGGCGCTGCTAAAGATGCGCCGCAATCTTGCCGACGAAGGACTGCTGGGTACGTTGCGCATCATCAAAAATGCCTTACGCGATAAGGAGGCCAGGCGCCGCATGTTGGCAATGCGCAAGCTTTTCAACGAACACAGCGATGTCTTGCGCGGTGTGGCTTTGGTGGCCCGGAAACCGAGCTAGAACCAACCAAACGACGAGGTTAAGGCGCGCAACTCGCAGAAAATACCACGGTAATTCTGCTGAACTTCACATCCCCACCAGATTAACTATCGCTAAAATGAAGGATGAATCCAATCACAGAAAGGATGATCTATGAGCTACGTTAACATCACTGCCCTTTCCTTCCCTGAAGGTGCTGGCCCGGAAATCGAGCAGCGCTTTGCGCAACGCGCAAAAGGTGTCGACAAGGCCGAAGGCTTTGAAAGCTTTGAGTTGCTGCGCCCCGTCGCCGGTGAGGATCGCTACTTCGTCGTCACCCGGTGGGACAGCCAGGAAAACTACCAAAAGTGGGCTGATGCACGGCCAGCAGGCAACCATGTCGAAGACGAAAAGCGTGGCATGTCCGTCGACGTGCTGGGCTTTGAATCCATTCAGCTCGAAAGCTAACTCATCAAAAATCTTCACAGGCACGACAAGCGAAACCGCGGGCCCGGAAATCCGGAACCCGCGGTTTTCATTATCCCCCGGTTGCACGCGCTAACTGGCGAACCAGCCAGCGCGGCCTGTACTAGTTTTAAAGCTCGCTAATTGGGGTACGGTGTGGCAACACGCGCGGGCGCTTACCCGCGATGTCGGTTGCGTCCTTTAGTGTGGTGTATCTGTAACTGACGGTGAGGGTCTGATGGATGCATGAGGCGACCACCGTAGTACCTTTCGAATGAGAGTGGGTGTGGGAACCTAACCCGCATGAGGAGGGGCCCGACCCCCGACGTGTCCACTTTCCGGGGGTCGGGCCCACATTCTGGGCGCAGGTATGCGCCAACCTGGCCAATCGTGGGGTCAAAGACGTCTTTATCGTCTGCTGTGACGGGCTGAAAGGCCTGCCAGAGGCAGTTGAGGCAACCTGGCCGAACTCTATGGTGCAAACCTGTATCGTGCACCTGATTCGCGCCGCTAACCGGTGGGTAGCTTACGGGGATCGCCGGGGCGTATCAGCCGCGTTGAAAAAGATTTACACTGCCACGGACGAGCCCACAGCACAGGTTGCTTTAGACGAATTTGAAGCCTCCGAGCTGGGTGAGAAATATCCCCGCTCAGTCAAGGTCTGGCGTGATGCGTGGGCGCGTTTCGTACCGTTTCTGCAGTTCCCACCAGCAGCCAGAAAGGTAATCTATACGACGAACTCCATTGAGTCGTTCAACAACCAGCTGCGTAAAGCTACCCGCAACAGGGTGCAGTTCACCAACGATGAATCAGCGATAAAGACGCTGTGGTTGATGATCTGCAACATCGAAGACAAACGAGCCGCAAAGAGGGCAAAGCAAGGCAAACGAGTCTCAGCGACAGCCGGCAGACTCATGGAAGGAGCCCGAGTTTCCGGCTGGAAACAAGCCATTAACCAAATGGCCGTGGCCTACCCCGACAGCTTCGACAAATACCTATAAACCTACCCCCACACACAAACAACTTGACACCCTCCGAACAAGCAAGCATTGATAGATGCAGGTCTGCACTACATTTTGTCGGTGAAACCCCACCGTGCCTGAGGTGATTGAAACCTGGCGGCGGGAAATCCCTGGTGAAGCCTACGCCCACGGCCAGATCTGGACACAAGCCTCGGCAAGCGATGCGCGCAAACACACAACCCCGAATACGGTGACCCACTTCCAGTACTCCTATGATCGGGCCAGACGCGGCCTGCGCGGAATCAAAGAGCAAGTCGCAAAAGCCAAACGCGCTGTTGACGGCGAAATCGCCATTAAGCGCAACCGCTATTTCGATCTTTCCACCCCGAACAAGAAGGTCAACTACGCTCTCGCTGCCAAACACCGAGCCCTAGCCGGAATTAAAGGCTATGAAACCGACCTGACCGCTCTTCCCGCCCAGGAGGTTATCGGGCATTACCGCAGGCTATTCCACATTGAAAATGTCGTATCGGATGTCGAAATCAGACCTGAAAGCACGCCTAATCTATGCGAGGAAACAAAACTCGATCACAGCACATCTCAATATTGTGATGGCAGCACTAGCCGTGACCCACCTGATGGAGACCCGCAGTGGTCACTTCATCAAACGCCTCGTGAGAACACTCAAGAAATACCGCAGCTTTCAACTCGTCGTTGGCGGCGAAACCATTCACGCCGCCGTACCATTCCCGCCCGACCTCACGGCCACCATCCAAGTAATCACCGGCCGCGAACTTCCGCACAAAATTGGCCTAAGTCAGGTTAGAAGGGAATCAGCACACCGTCTCGTGGGATTCGTGCTCTGGGTGCTCAATCTGGATGGTGGAGTGCTCGATACCGTGTTCGCGCAGGGCCTGCTGGGCGGCATCCAACAGCGGGCCGGTGCCGACGGTGCCGTCGCGCACGATATGCACGGTCGTGAGCACGTTCACGCCGTCCAGGCTCCACAGGTGCAGGTCGTGGATGTCAGCAACGCCCTCGACCTGCCGCAGCGCGGGCTCGATCGCACTGGCGTCGAAGTCCGCCGGGACTTGCTCGAGCAGCACGCTCGTCGAAAGCCGCATGAGCTGCCAGGCGCGCGGCAGCACCATCGCCGCGATCGCTAGGGAGGCGATCACGTCCGCCGCCACAAACCCCGTGGTCAGTACCACGATGCCGGCCACGATTACTGCGACAGAGCCGAGCATATCCACTAACACGTGCAAGAACGCGCCCTCCACGTTGATCGAGGATTTGCGGTGCCGGTGCAGAACCCACGCCGATAGCGCATTCGCCACCAGGCCGATCACCGCGATGATCAGCATCGTTTTTCCCTGCACTTCGGCCGGGCTCTGCAGGCGGCGCACCGCCTCGACGACAATCCACACCGAGATCGCCAGCACCATCACTGCGTTCGCCAGTGCAGCAAGCACCTCCACTCGTCGGTAGCCGTACGTGGCCTGAGCCGATGCTTGTCGGCGCCCAACCAACACCGCTGACACCGCGATGATCAACCCCGCAGCGTCGGAAAGCATGTGCATCGCATCCGCCATCAGCGCCATCGAACCCGCCAACCAGCCGCCGATCAGCTCCGCGAAGAAGACGGTGCCGGTAATGCCTAGCGCAATCAAGAGTGCGCGCAGCGGCGTGCTGGAGTGATCGTGGTCGTGGTGCTCGTGTGCCATGCACTCAGCCTATCCCCGTCGACGCTTATTGACAATTAAATGCAAATGGATGGCGGTAAGCGCAGCCACTGAGGCCAAGTCGGCCTGCTTTAGGTCATTGTGCAGTTGTCCTTTGAATGTGTAGAGAAGCTGAAACATGAACAACCAAAAAGTAGGGTTAAGTAGCAGAATGTGTGTCCGTTCGGCGTGTTGCGGGGCGGGTACACGGTTAGTTACTTCATGGGGTCTTTTCTGATTCCTATCGAGTGTTCGTACTCGGTTGGGATAGCGTTGTCGTAGAAGGCTGGTCGGCCTGTTTCTTGGTCGGCTTTGTTGTGGTTTTCTTCGGCAAGATCGTTGACTTTGGCGAGTTGATCTTGGCCATAATTGCACTGCCTGGCGATATTTAGCGGATCGTCAGGCAGTTGCTTTTTGGTGTGGAGGTACCACTCGAGCATTTTTCGTTGGCGTTCCCCTGACCTGCTTCGGTGCGCATCGGCGATGCGTTTGAGCTGGGCGTTTATGCCGCCTTCAAGACTGTTTGTCGTTGAAGCCCAGCGCTTAGGATCAGGCACATTCGGTGGTGGCTTAAGGTAAGTAAACAACCAATTGTTGCGCGATAGGTGCAGCAGTGAGTTGTAGGCTTTGCGTATTCGCAGATGAGTCCATTCCCACTGGTTATTGAGTGTTCGGCGTTCCTTTGGCACGGGTGTTTTCTCGTTGAGGAATGTTTTGAATACCTGACCGAAGTCGTGCAGACGTAGCGTCCACTCCCGTGCCTGTTCGAGTGTGGTGACACGGGTTAGTTTCAGCGCCAGTGCGTAGATGGTTTTGCCGGCGTCGGTGCGCGGCCGTGAGGTGGTGTAGCGGCGGATGACGCGTTGCGCATGGACGAGACAACGCTGAATCATCGCGTTTGGCCAGCAGGCTTTAATCGCGGTGAGTGCGCCTTGTCCGACGTCGATGACGACGCAGAGCGGCTCGGCGATTTTGCGAAGAAGCTGCGTGTATGCGTGGACAGTTTCGTGTTTGGTCCAGTGCCAAGCAATGACGTGGTGGCGTCGATGAAGATCTGCTCGTAGACGCGCTGCGGGGCACCGTCGTTGGGGACGTCGATGAGCCAAAACGGTTCAATCGGCGATCAAGTGTCCAACGACTCACCCTTTGTTGCCCGGCGAGTTCAGACAACGTCACTGTGGAGGTGACATAGGAGATGAAGGCTTTAAAGTCGCAGGCCTGAGTGAGATCGGTGCGGGTTCGTGTCGTGGAGCTGCCGCAGTTCGGGTCTTTGCACCGCCACCTGGTTGTGCCTTTGGATGTGGTTCCGTTTTTCTTCATTTGCCCAGCACATACCGGGCATCGTGGTCTGTTTTTACTCACCCGGAAAGCACACCAGAGAGTGTCTGATGGTTTGTGTGTGGGTACCTAACCTGCATGAGGAGATGGATCAGAATGACTACTGTGGCGAGACGAGATCCGGCTGATAAGGCCAAGATTGATGCGATTGAAAAGAAGCTGCTTGCTAATCCTGACATCGCGAAGCTGATTGATGACCTAGGCAGGTCGACAATGGATGCCAATGACTTGGTTCGCGGCATGTTGTAGGCCTCGATTACCAGGGGACTCAACGCGGAAATGGATGCCCATTTGGGCTACGAGTCTGGCGACAGGAGCGCTAAAGCTGCTGCTGGGACAGACAATTACCGCAACGGGTCGTATCCAAAGACCGTGGATTCTAACTATGGGCCATTAACCGTTGATGTCCCGAGGGATCGGGCTGGTACATTCTTGCCGACTATGGTTCCTAAAGGTTCTAGGCGCTTGACTGATGTTGATGACATGATCGTCAGCTTGTATGCCGGTGGGATGACAATTAGGGATATCCAGCATCATATGGCAACGGCGATGCGGGTTGATATTTCCCATGAGACGATTTCTGCGGTTACTGACGCCGTGCTCGATGAGGTTATGGTCTGGCAAAACCGCCAGCTAGACGAGTTCTACCCCGTGGTTTTCCTGGACGCGTTGCGCATTAAAGTCCGCGACGACGGCCGAGTAGTCAACAAATCTGCGTACATGGCTATCGGCGTGGATCTCGACGGTATTAAGCACATTTTAGGATTGTGGATTGCCAAGGAAGAAGGCGCTTCATTCTGGGCGCAGGTATGCGCCAACTTTTCTAACCGTGGGGTCAAGGACGTCTTTATCGTCTGCTGTGACGGGCTGAAAGGCCTGCCAGAGGCAGTTGAGGCAACCTGGCCGAACTCTATGGTGCAAACCTGTATCGTGCACCTGATTCGCGCCGCTAACCGGTGGGTAGCCTACGGGGATCGCCGGGGCGTATCAGCCGCGTTGAAAAAGATTTACACTGCCACGGACGAGCCCACAGCACAGGTTGCTTTAGACGAATTTGAAGCCTCCGAGCTGGGTGAGAAATATCCCCGCTCAGTCAAGGTCTGGCGTGATGCGTGGGCGCGTTTCGTACCGTTTCTGCAGTTCCCACCAGCAGCCAGAAAGGTAATCTATACGACGAACTCCATTGAGTCGTTCAACAACCAGCTGCGTAAAGCTACCCGCAACAGGGTGCAGTTCACCAACGATGAATCAGCGATAAAGACGCTGTGGTTGATGATCTGCAACATCGAAGACAAACGAGCCGCAAAGAGGGCAAAGCAAGGCAAACGAGTCTCAGCGACAGCCGGCAGACTCATGGAAGGAGCCCGAGTTTCCGGCTGGAAACAAGCCATTAACCAAATGGCCGTGGCCTACCCCGACAGCTTCGACAAATACCTATAAACCCAGCCCCACACACAAACAACTTGACACGCTCTGAGCTGACTTACTGGGCAGCTAAGCACGATACTGTCGAGGCGTTCATCCCACCGGGAATGCCCTGGCATAACGGGTTTGTGGAGTTCTTCCACAACCGGCTACGTGACGAGCTGTGAGAGGACGAGATATTCGACTACCCCCGCCCATGCGTCGCGTTGCCTGCGACTGTGGTCACAGCGCTATAATACCTATTATCCTCATTCGAGCCTAGGGTTTATCCCGTCGACTGAGTACGCTAACCAATGGTACCAAACCCAGGAAGGCACTCAAACCGCCCGGTCCTAAAACCGGCCCGGACCATATAGTCACTGAGCCGAGATTAATGGCATAGTACCTGGAGCACATCATGTTCACATTACTGCATCAATAAATCCTGTTTGACACTCCGCGAGTTGCGGCGGGTCAAGAGGTTGACCCGTGAGAATTACCCATTCCGGAAATCCGGCGCTGGGTTCATGCTGCGCGCATGAGCTTTCAGTCGCGGGTGCCAAACATTGAGAGACACGATGCAGGATTATAATACTTCTGATCAAAAATTTTGGACCATCGTACGCAAGAACCATCCTGACTATCTACGGTGGTTCTTCGCTGATACAGCAAGCGCCTTGGGGGCATCCCTCGTAGCTATCCCTATTTCACTTGCGAGCTACTACCTCACTGGGAGCTTAAGTCAAGCGGGAGTGATTGGCGCCGCAAGCTCGGCGGGATCGATGATCATGACGATCCCAGCCGGCATGATCATCGATCGTTTTAACAAGAAGAAGTTACTTTTCTTCTATGGGCTGAGCCAAATTGGCATCTGGTCAACCTTCTCGTTACTGCTTTACTTGGGCAAATTCACTTTCATGCTTTTGTTCTTCTTTAGCCTGTTTGCAGGAATGATTACAGGCACCTTCGGAGGCCTAACCAACGCCATTTTGAGATTCATCATTCCTGAGAATTTGCTTGTTCAAGCGCAAGGCCGTAACCAAACTCGAGACAACATTATCTGGATGGTCGGACTACCTTTAGGCGGCTTTCTCTACGGTCTAGCCCCAGTTATTCCCTTTATCGTACAAACTTTGTGTGGGTTGGGTCCGCTTTATGCTTCAAGAACCATCAGTATGGACCTGGGGAGGTCAAGTAGTGAACAACAGTATTCGTTTCGAGAGTTCTGGTCCGATAGCAAATATTCTTTGACTTGGATTTGGAAATATCCGATGCTCCGAACAATCTTCAGCATCGATATTTTCTCCAACTTCGCCAATTTTTTCCTCATCGCGTCCGTTGACCTATGGCTGGCATACCTCAAAGTTGATGGTTGGATAATCGGCCTCACCTCAGCCATGTTCGCCGTTGGAATGATTGTTGGAGGACTTCTTCAAGACCGCCTCATCAAGCAATTTCCAGGAAGAAACATCATCCGAGTAACGATGTTTTGGGAGCTACTGTGGTATCTGTTCCTTCTTATATTTTCTCAGTATTGGCCACTTATTGCAGTTGCAGCATTTTTCATCGTAGTTCCCTCCATTGCCTGCAACTCATACTCCGGGGGAGTGCTTGCGTTATCAGCACCTCCCGAAAAAATAGAAAAATGCTCGGCAGGAGCGCGTCTGATGATGGGGTTGCTACCAATCATCGCGTCCGCCAGCGCGGGTGCAATTCTCGCCGCAATGGGTTTTCAGGCAAGCATGGCGCTATGTGCTCTGTGCTCGGTTATCTCCTGTTTGATAGCGGCAATTTCAGTCCTGCGCACACTACCTAAGGCATCCGAGTTCAATTTGCTCCCCGTATGCGAGTAAGTCTCAAGGTCATCTACCAAGAGGGTCTCTGATGGTTTGTGTGTGGGTTCCCAACCTGCCTGAGGGGATGGACCAAGATGACTACTGTGGCAGGACGAGAATTAAGCTCATAAGACCAAGATCGATGCGATTGAAAAGAAGCTGCTTGCTCACCCTGAAATCGCAAAACTGATTGATCACCTAGGAACGGTTGCATCTCCTTCCGTCGCACGGTGAGGCCGGGAAAGTGGGTGCACTCTTCTGTGGTCGGCGGGAGAGTGGGGCGGCAATATTGGCCGGGGGTAATAACGGCATTTATAAGACACAGGGCATGCAAACTGTTGATACAGCAACCTCCCAGACTTCTATTGTAGAAAAAGAGAGTCGTTATAAATATGGGTCGTGGTGGAAAACACTGCGTCTCATCACATTGTGAAGGAGAGTGCTAGGTGAGCTCATCATCGCGCATCGTCGGGCTGGATATGGCCCGTTCACTTGCCATTATTGGCATGATTATTTTGCACATGGCCTCGTTGGTATGGAGTACCAAGGTCATTTTGTCGGGTCTTCCGGCCGCCCTATTTGCCATTATCGCCGGAGTGACGATGATGCTCATTGGCAAGAACTATTCCACGCAGACGCTGTTGCGGCTAATCGCTCGCGGCGCCATCATTACGCTTATCGGATTGGCGCTATTGCCAGTCGGTGGGCAAATTCAGGTCGTGCTTATTGCCATGGGTATCACCATGATGGTGGTGTCCTGGGTGCCACCGCTGAATGTGTGGTGGAAGCTGGCACTGTTCTTCGTCGCGGCCATTGCCTCGACCGTGCACTACGCGCCTTTTACCTTGCCGCAGGTCTACCCACTGCTGGCATGGATCGCGTACTTCCTTGCCGGCATGCTGCTGTTCGAGGTCTACATCCGCCCAGGTAGCTACCGCACGGCGCTGCAGTGGATCGTCACCGCCTCCAGTGCCGTGATTGCCGCCGTCGGTACCTACTTCCGCTTCGAGCCGGATATTCCCAGCTGGCTGCGCTTTACCGGCCACACCGGCGTCGCGGGCGAAATCCTGCTCTCCGTTGCAGTGGCCGCCGTAGTGCTGCACCTGTGCCTGCTCATTGGCAGCGCGGTACCCAAGCTCGTCTACCCCTTGGCCGCAATGGGCACGATGTCCCTGACCGTTTATGTCTTGCACGTGCTCTCCGCTTATTACTGGCAAAGCCACATCTCACTGCACAAAACCGCGTGGGCGTGGGCATTTATTGGCCTATTCCTCGTACTCGCCACCATCTGGCGGAAATTCCTGGGCCAAGGCCCCCTTGAAAAGGCCGTCTCCTCCGCCGTTAAACTCGCCGTTCCTGCTGGAAAGAAGGACTAACATGTCGCGTAAAATTGCTACCGCTTTGACCACCGCTGGTATCATCGGGATGTTGGCGGCCCCCGCCAGCGCCCTTGAGCACGGCGAACCCGCCCCCGATAACGCCGAGTCCCAGACCGTCGCCGCGCTCAAGATGGGCCGCATAGGCAACTTCGGCGACTGCACCGGCACGCTCGTGGATAGGCAGTGGGTGCTTACCGCCCGCCACTGCCTGCAGTCCGTCAATAACGAAGGCACCCAGGCCCGCTTGGGAGGCAAGGTCTATGACGCGGATTCGTGGGCGCTATCCCCGCTTTCCGATGCCGGACTGCTCCACCTCACCGAGCCCGTCACCGATATCAAACCGGCCAAGATCTCTACCGATATTCCAGAGACCGGCGACCTTGGCACCCTATATGGTTGGAGTAGCAGCTCCTCCATGGCGCGCAAAGGCCAGCTGCCGATGGCAGAGATGAAGGTCTCCGAAATCCTGGGCGGCGGGCCAAGCGATGACGCCGCACAGAAGCCGGGCGCCGACAAGGAAGCCCCGGAAGGCTACGAGTCCGTGCCCGCTGAAGAAGCCATGCCGGGCCTCAAGATGCCGGGCGGCTCCAAGCCGGATGCAGACGTGAAGGTCCCTGAAGGCTACGAATCCGTGCCGGCCGAAGAGGCCATGCCCGGCCTCAAGATGCCGGGATCTGGTTCGGGATCGGATAAGCCCAAGGTGGTCTCGCCGGGTGCCACCAAGCCGGGCGCCGAGCAGCCGCAGATTGTCAAGCCTGACGGCAACGGTGGGGAAGTAATGCAGCCTGGCCAAGGCGGCATGGCCCCGATGATCAGCAGCCCGATCCTCGACGTCCACTCCACCGGTAATGCTGGTATGCAGGGCGGCGACTCTGGCGGACCGTTCTTCGTGGACGGAAAACTCGCGGGCCTAGCTACCGCGGGTACCTCGAATGCGGACCCGGAACTTCCCTCTCCAAGCGCGGCAATCACCACCCTCGCCGGCACCAAGGAGTGGGCAGAGGGCGTAATGAGCGGCAAGGATAAAGACGCCATCTTGACCGCCGAGAACACGCCCGAGCCAGCCCAAGTTCCGCAAACCAGCGGGGATCACCCGTGGATCTACTTCACCGTAGCCGTAATCGGCCTTATCGGTGCCGCGGCAGCCGCGCGCACCTTCGCCGCCGGCGCAGGCAGCGGTGCCGCCCGCAACAAGCGCCGCTAAAAGATCTCGATGCGCCCGCCCAAGGATTCGGTCTGGCGCAGCTGCGCCACCCACTTCGGCCCGCCGGGGTGCAGGCGCAGCACGGGGCGGGAAGAGATCTTGACCGGGGAGACCGATTCCTTGCGGGCGCCCGACCTGGCATCGATGCGGGTGTGGGCGCGGTAGCCGGCATCGGTAAGCTCGGCGATGGAAGGCTCGGGGGCGGCGAGTTTCTCCCGGGCATCGTGAAGCAGCTCCAGCGCCTCGTCCAAAGCCTCCACCAAGGCCGGGGCATTGGTCTCGCACATCTGCCGCACGAGGTCCGGGCGGGTGCTTGCCACCCGGGTCGCATCCTTGAAGGAACCGGCGGCCAGGGACTGCGCCAAAATGCCGCCATTATCGCCCACCGTGGCGAGGGTCTCGGCAAAAATATGCGGCAGGTGGGAAATGCGGGCGACCGCCGCATCGTGGTTGGCCACGCGGATGGGGACCGCCTCCGCATGCACCATCTGGGTCATGCGTACGACGTCCGTAAAAGTCTCAATCCATTTCTTGGGAATCTTTTCCCCGCGCGCCTCATAATCGGCGGCGTAATCGTAGGTAATGCCCCACGCGGCGCGGCGGAAAAGCCCCGTCTGGGAGTGATCCCAGCCCGATTTCGAGGTACCCGCCATGGGGTGCCCGCCCACGTAACGATCCTCCATGCCGCGGTCACAGACCTGCTGGCGCACAGGGGTTTTTACGGAGACCACGTCCGTAATGCCGCAGCTAGGGGCGTGTTCCTGAATGGCATCCAAGACGTTGCCAACCGCGGTCATGGGAACGGCGATGACAATGAGCGCCTCTTCAACCTCGGCGCGGTTAAGCACCGCCGGCAAGTCATCATTGACGTCAAAACCCTGCTTTACTGCGGTGCGGGCGGCGGAAGTCGAGTGGTTGTATCCAAATACGTCGTGGTTATAGCCCGCGAGATCGCGCAGCAAGGAACCACCGATGAGGCCGAGGCCGATAATGCAGATGGGGCGTTGAACATCTTGAGAACTCACGGTGACAATTGTGGCACAACACGACTAATCTCACGAGGTATGAGCAACGAAAATTACTCTTTCGCGGTTACCGTCGCCCGCAACGAGGGACAATGGGTCGTGCGCAGCTTCGATGATGACTTTGAGGACCCGCAAACCTCCATCACCGCGGTGCGCGCCCTGCGCTCCGAAGGTGCAGCTTTCGCCCTTCTCTGCGTCGAGGACGCCTACTTCATTGCCGTGCGGCCCGTGCCCGGTGGGGTGAAATTGCTAATTTCGGATGCCACCTATGGCGTTGACGATGATTTTGCCGCGGACTTCATGGAGCTCAATGACTATGAGATTCCAGACGTGGACCCGGAAGAGGCCGAGCCCTATGGCGAGGGCGACTTCGATATTTTCGCTGACCTGGGCCTATCCGAGGATCAGGTGGGCTATATCATCGACGATGAGGACGATTGGCCCTCCGATATGCTCCTGCGCATTGCCGGCGACCTGGGCTTTGGGGATGAGCTAGAAGACGTCATTGATAACGCCTAAGCCCCTGCAGCGCGCGCAGGAACGCATGCAGCGCGCCCTCGCGGTGGCGCGCCAAACCCCCGCCGGCGACGTGCCGGTTGGGGCGGTGCTTTATGATGCCACCGGCCGCGAGCTCGCCACCGGCGTCAACCGCCGCGAGCAATTGCGCGATCCCACCGCCCACGCCGAGATCGAGGCCATCCGCCAGGCGGTGCGCATCCACGGCGATGGTTGGCGCCTGATCGGCTGCGAGCTCGTGGTCACCTTGGAGCCCTGTGCCATGTGTGCCGGCGCCCTGCAAGCCGCGCGGATAAGCTCACTGGTGTTTGGCGCCTTTGAGCCGAAGACGGGTGCGTGCGGCTCGCTTGTCGATATCCTGCGTGCCCCCACCGCCCCCTTTACCCCACAGGTTCGCGGCGGCGTGCTTGAAGAGGACTGCGTGGCGTTGCTAGAAAAATTCTTCACCACTTTGCGCGAAAAGTGGGTATAGTGGCTGTCACACTGTAAGCGACTCATTTAAGGAGAGAGAAAATGGGCGATTTGGAAAACAAGAAGGACGACCTCGCAGGCAAGGCAAAGGAAGCTTTCGGCGAGGCAACCGGTAACGAAGACGTAGCCAACGAGGGCAAGGCCGATCAGGTCGCTTCCGAGGCTAAGGACAAGCTGTCCGATGCTGCTGACAGCATCAAGGACAAGGCCAACGACATCATCGGTGGCCTGAAGAAGGACTAATTTTATAGTCCCTTCCTAGCGAAATCGCTGCGCTGGCTTAGTGCCGGCGCGGCGATTTTGTTGCATCGGGGGTCCTCCCGTAATCTGGAACGCGGTGGCGTGTCCGAGCGGCCGAAGGTGATCGCCTCGAAAGCGATTGTTGGGTAACCCCCAACCGCGGGTTCAAATCCCGCCGCCACCGCGCAAGGCCCCGACCTGTTAATGCAGGTCGGGGCCTATTTTTGTTTTCTTCGGTGGGAAGATTTGGGAGTTAATCCTCCTGCTTTGCGTGCGCAGCCCGCGCGCGGCGGCGCTGCAGGGTGGGGAGGGACCACGTTGCAATAGCCGCGATGACGGCCATGGTGCCTGCGCTCCACATGAGGTACTTCACGGGGGTAAACCACCACGCCAGGGCCGCGATTACTGCGATGACTGCCCACACTGCGGGGACGAGGAGGCTGGGCTGTTCGGCCCACGGTTCCCGGGGGAACCGGCTGCGCGCCTCTGTGCGGATGCGGCGCGGGGCCTTTTGGGATAGGGCGAAGGAGCAGGCGACCACAAAGGCCAAGCCGATGCCAGCGATGAGCAGGCTTCCGCTCACGCCGCCAAACATGAATACGCCGACGGAAAGCGCTAAGGAGAAGCGTTCGCCGATTGTGAGAGGGAAGCTCTGAGTGGGATCGACATCGGGGTAGATGCTGGTGAAGATGTCTCGGTGGGGGTAGTTCTGCATTGTTTTCTTATTGGGGGTAGTTATTGACAGCTGAAAGAAAATCGGTCAGGATATGCTTACCTAAGTAAGCGTAGCCTATACATTCTTTTAGCGAGAAACAAGGTTCTCAACATGATTCGTAAACTGTGGAGGTCGGCGTTCGGCGTCATTGTCGCGGCGTTCCTCATGGCGGGATTCGCCCCGCTTCTATCTTCTACTCCGGTTGCCCACGCAGACGAGGCCTGCACATGGAATTGGGGCCTCAAGCAGTCATTCCGCAGCTACATCAAGGGAAATATTGCCCGCGGTGGCTGGGGTGCCAATGGCATTGGTTTTAAGGGGGACGAAACGGGCGATGGTGCGTTCGTCTTTACCGCGGGAAAGCCTGATGTCTCTGGTGGAAACGTCACGATTCCGTTCAACGGCACGCTGAGCTTTACCGGCCATGAAGGGGTCCTGGACATGACGATGTCGGACTTCAAGGTCAAGGCGTCTGGTAACCAGGCAAAGATCTCCGTGGACTATGTTTCCTACGAATTGAACCGGCAAGACTATAGCCGCGGTAAACAAATCAAAGGCGATGACGAAGTGATCGCCACCATCAATCTGGATAATCCGGTAAAAGACGGAGCTGAAAAGGTAGATTTGGCCGGCTCAACATCCCTGACCTCCGGTGGCGTCAAACTTTTCACTGGATTCTACAAAGAGGGTGAAGTCCTCGATCCGTCCTCCGGGACCATTGCGCTAGATGGTTCTTGCTCTGGCGGCTCTGGTTCCGGTGGCGGTTCGAAGCGCCCATTGACCTCTATCACGGGCTTTAATAAGGAAGCCATGGACATCCTGTCTGAGACCAATGACACGATGAACGGTATTACCACGTTTATGGGCAATACCCAGGCATTCCTTGATGAGCTGGAGTCTTTCAATAACCGTGGTGAGTCGAACTCGAATTCGGGTGGCTCTGCTTCGGGTACGTCGAACTCCACTGGAGGAAACTCGGCTTCTACTAACTCTGCATCGGGAAATTCGTCACCGAGTAACTCCGGTTCGGGCGGAAGCGGCGGTGCTTCAGGAACTGGGAAAGCAGCGGGATCGGGTCCTGCGCATTCTGGATCCGCTAACTCCGGCGCCTCGGGCTCAGGTAATTCGGGCGCGGGTGCATCCGGCGGCGACGGTGCCGTCTGTGAAGCTACTGGTGTCACCCAAGCTACAGCACAGTGGGGCGTAAAGAAGTCCTTCCAGTCCTATATCACCGGCTCTATTGCGCAAGGCCGATGGGATCTATCTGGCGTGGGATATGAAAATGGTCGTTTCCAATTCACGGGTAACTCCGGCGCTGTAAAAGATAATGCGGGCTCCGTGCAATATGGCGGAAGCATCCAGTTCTCTGGCCACCACGGCAAGCTGGATCTGAACATTGCCAACTTGGAGATCACCTTCAACGGCAACTCTGGTGAACTCATTGGTGACGTGCGTTCTTCCAATATGGAAGGCGAGAAGAAGGACTTCGGACGCACCGTCATTGGCAGCTTGAACTTTAGCTCCCTGGATGTTGGCTCCGATGCCGTATCTGGTGAAGCTTCAGTATCGCTTTCTGAAACCGGTTCTCACGCCTTCGCCGACTTCTATGAGCCGGGTCTTCAGTTGGATCCGCTGAGCTTCCACGCCACCTTGGGCGGAAGCGCTGATTGCGGCGCCGTATCTGGTGGCGGCGGTGCTAGCTCCGGTTCTGGATCCGGTGGCGCGGGCGCGGGCGGAAACGGAAAGGGCGGTTCTGCTTCCAAGGGTGGCGCTCATGCCGCAGCCGGGGACCCAGCGCATGCTGGTGATTCCTCGCAGGGATACGAGGACGGATCGAACAAGTTCAAGGTCAAGTCCGCCACGTCTCCCGGCGGAAACATGGATAACCCGACCACCTATTTACTGCTGTTCATCGTCGGATTGATCATCGCCGGCGGTTCCACCAGCCGCCTTGTCATGAACAACTCTTAGAAGGATTGCCGTGAAACTCGTTCTTCGTTTCCTCGTACCACTCCTGTGCATCTTTAGTCTTACTGCGTGTGGTGTACAGGGAAGTTACACAGATCAGCTACCGGATCCCGCCGATCTCTCGGATCCCAGGTCTTTTGAAGGCGTGAGCGACGTCAAAGACTTTGACGATATCGAGCCGGTTACTGGCAAGGCGCAGCCGGCGCTTCCGGTAGAGCTTACCGATGCCGATGGCTATGACGTCACCGTCACCGATGCCTCGCGCATCCTTGCGTTAGATATCTATGGTACCTACACCAAGACGCTGAGCGGATTGGGTTTGGCAGATAATATCGTCGGTCGTACAGTCTCTTCCACTGAGCCCAACTTGGCGGATCTCCCAGTGGTGACTGAAGGCGGTCACAACATCAACGTGGAAGCGGTATTGGAGCTCAATCCAACTCTTCTTATCGTGGATCACTCCATTGGCCCGCGTGATGCCATTGATCAAATCCGCGCGGCGGGCATTACCACTGTGGTCATGGAACCTGAGCGCACCATTGATTCCGTAGGTGAGGACATCACCACGCTTGGCGATGCCCTCGGTCTGCCCGACGAAGCACGCGAACTAGCCGATCGATCCAACAAGGAAATCGACGAGGCAAAGGAAGCCATCAAGGAATTAGTTCCTGATGACCCGATGCGTATGGCGTTCCTTTACGCACGCGGAAACGGCGGTGTCTTCTTCATTATGGGCGACGGCACCGGGGCCAAGGATCTTATTGAAGGCATCGGTGGCGTGGATCTGGCTGAGGAAAACAATCTTTCTTATGCAGAACCCGCCAATGCGGAGGCGCTGGCGCGCATCAACCCAGAGGTCATCATCATGATGACCAATGGCCTTGAGTCCACCGGTGGAATTGATGGCTTGTTAGAACGCCCAGGCGTCGCCCAGACCACCGCCGGGCAAAAGAAACGCATCGTTACTATCCCGGACGGCCAATCGTTGGCATTTGGTCCCATGACTGGTCAGACGCTGGTGAAGCTAGCAAAGGCTGTGTATGACCCCGACAATGAGTAAGGATACGGACACCTTTGCGCGCCGACGTACTCAGCGCACCTGGGTATTCATCCTGCTGGGGATCCTCACCGTTCTTGCGGCGCTCATCTCCGTTGTGCTGGGACAATATTATGTACCGCTGTCTGATCTCTTTCCCATTCTGGCAGCCGGGCACGCGCAGGATTCCTTGACCGCAAGCGTGGTGTGGGACATCCGCCTGCCGCGCTTGGTCTTGGGCCTTGTGGTGGGCGCAGCCTTGGGCGTTGCCGGCACGCTGATGCAGGCGGTATTCGCCAATCCCCTGGCAGAACCTTCCATTATCGGCGTTACCTCCGGTGCGGGCGTTGGCGCTGCGGTAGTCATCGTCTTTAATATCGAGTTCTTCGGTACCTTTACCGTTCCCGCCGCAGCCTTCCTGACCGCGCTGCTGGTTACCTTCATTATCTATCAGCTGGCGCGGTACAACGGACGCGTGGCCGTGGTGCACCTGATTCTCACCGGCATCGCCATCAATGCGGTATGCAACGCGATCATTTCCTTCATGGTGTATTTGGCGCCCACCGCCAACCGTGAGGCGATCATTTTCTGGCAGATGGGTTCCCTTAACGGTTCGCAGTGGAAACACGTGTGGGCGGTACTTCCCATCGTAGTGATAGGCCTCGCAGTGGCTCTGCGGTTGGGTAAGCAGCTGGACGTCCTCGCGCTCGGTGAGCGCGCTGCCGCGCACACCGGTGTCAACGTGCCGAGGCTGCGCATCGTGGCGATCGTGGCATCGGCAGTGCTGACCGCCGCGGCCGTTTCCTTCGCCGGCCTCATTGGCTTTGTGGGGCTAATCGTTCCCCACTTGTTGCGCAGCATCGTCGGCCCAGAAAATCGCATCCTACTGCCCGCCTCTGCTCTGGGTGGTGCCGTCCTCATTGGCTTCGCCGACGTGGCAGCGCGCACGATGATTCCTTTTGCGGATCTTCCCATCGGCATTTTCACCGCCCTGGTGGGCGGTCCCACGTTCTTCATCTTGCTGCGCCGCATGATGCGCAAAGGAGTGCACTGATGATAAACGTCAAAGACTTAACCGTTCGCGTGGGCGAGCACACCCTCGTGGACCAGGTGTCCTTTACCACCCAAGCGGGCGAAGTCACTGGGCTTATCGGTCCGAACGGCGCCGGCAAATCCACGGTACTTGCCGCCGTCGCCGGAGACATCGAATATTCCGGCGAGATCACCGTGGGTGGGCTATCACCCAAGGCACCACCGCGAGAGCTCGCGCGCACGCGTGCAGTAATGCTCCAGGACGTCTCGGTGTCCTTCGAATTCCTCGTCCGCGATGTCGTTGCGATGGGGCGCCGACCGTGGGAAGGAACTGCCTACGCGGACCTTGACGATGCTTTTATTGACGCCGCCCTCGATACCGTCGGCGTCGCACACCTAGCGGGCCGAGATATCAGCACGCTGTCCGGCGGGGAGCGCGCCCGCGCTGCCTTCGCACGGGTGCTTGCCCAAAATACCCCGGTTATCTTGCTCGATGAGCCAACGGCCGCGCTGGATATCCGGCACCAAGAACAACTGCTGGGCTCAGTGAAAGCCCTTGCCCGCGAGGCCGGTGTTGCCGTCCTTGTGGTGTTGCATGACCTCAACGCTGCAGCTGCATATTGCGATCATGTCGTGTGCCTGTCGTGCGGGGGACTAGCAGCCCAAGGGCGCGTAGACGAGGTATTTACCGGTCGCACTTTGTCTCAGGTATATGACTGGCCTATTTCCGTCGACGGGCTGCGGGTACATCCACAACGTGCCACGCCCGCAATCAACCCACTCTTCTCACATCATTTGGAGGACTTCCATGTTTAAAAGAATCTTGGTCACCGCCCTTGCGGCGACAGCGCTGACCGTGCCGCATGCTTCTGCGGAAGAAACATGCACCATCGAATCCGGCTCCTTAAATTGGGGCATCAAACACTCGTGGCGCAGCTACATCAAAGGCCCTATTGCCCAAGGTGACTGGACTACTACTGGCTCGGTTCAGGAAAACGGCGAGCCTGACAGTAAAGACTTCACCTTTGGATTTGATGTCGATCCTGAAAAATCGACGGTCACGGTAGATGAGCAGGGCAACGTGACCGCTTCTGAAATCAGGACCAAGGACTCTTCGATTACCTTCACCGGCCACCATGATGCGCTGTACTCCAATGTTAAGAGTCCTTTTGTAAAAACAACTGGGGATGAGGTTCGTCTAGGTAGTGGCTACGAAGCCTATTACGTCGAAGGCAAGCATATGACGCAGTACACTAAGGACGATCAAACCGAAGCCAATAAGCGTACTGGAGAAGGAGCATTTGCTCACGGTAAGGGACAATGGAAGAAGGAAGGTAACACGCTCACCCTCTCCACCGCTGATACTTCCTACGAGCGGCAACCAGGCACGACAGACGAAAAGGCCGAAGGCGTAGATGTACTCTTCATGGGACTTTATGGGCCTAAATATAGCCCCAAGGTTGATGAAGCTCAGCTGACCCTCAACGTTTCCCCTGATTGTGGTCAGAAGAAGAGTCCAGAGCCAGAGGATCAGCATAACCCGGAGGCCCCAGAAGCTCCGCAGGGCGAGGCGCCATCGAAGAGTGAGGAAACGACCCAGAACGAGCCGGCTCCGCAGCCACCGGCGACCTCGCAGAGCCAAGCACCTTCGAAGAAGCCAGAAACTCCAAAGCATACAGAGTCTTCAGAGACTAAGAAGCCGGAACCTAAGAAGCCAGAATCCGATAAACCGGCGAATGAAGCTCCCGAAAAAGGGAAAGATCAGGGGGGTGCAGATGAACATTCTGCCTTTGGCTCTAAGTTCGCCAAGATGTGGAACTACATCTTGGGTGTGGTGACTATCGGTAGCATGTTCGCCATCTTGGGGCAGGCCTTTATAAAGTCTGGAGCCCTAGATAGTGTCCGTGCTCTTCTCCACCGATAAAAGCAACGGATATTCGTTGAAGAGCTAAAGACATCCACGAGATATGCGCGGTACCGGCAGTAGCCCGGTACCGCGCATTTTGGCGGAAATTCGCCGCCTGTGACGCAGACGGATGGATAGGAGGTAGTCCTTTCGGTTGATTTTTGCGAATAGGTCTTGTAATTAAGGGTTGCCTAACTTTAAATTGAGGTTAGAAGTTAGGTAAGCATTACTTTGGAGGAAGTCAGTGACTGTCACTCTCAATAAGCCATTGTCCGCAGCGCTGCGCGAGGCAACCGCACACGCTCACGGAAATGCGGAAGGCTCTGCGTTTATGCAGCGTCTCATGTCGGGGCAGTTGAGCAGGGCGGCTGCAGCCGACCTGACCGGCCAGTTGTGGTTTGTCTATGAGTCTTTGGAGCGTGCCGTCCGCAGCGTAGCGCACACGTCGATCGGCGGTGCGGTGGCCGATCCACGCCTCGAACGTCGCTACGCACTGGAGGCGGACTTGGCGGCTCTGGTTGGCGGTGATTGGCGCGAAAAGATCCGAATCTTGCCAGCTACTGCCGCCTATGTTGCGCGTTTGGAGGAAGTGTCCGGCAGTGCGGTAGAGGTCGTGGCTCATCACTATGTCCGTTACCTTGGGGATGTCTCCGGGGGGCAGGTCATTGCTGCGCGCTTAGGTGCACTCTATGACATTGAATCGGATGCGCTGAACTTCTATGACTTCACTGCTATTGGCAAGATTCCTCCGTATCGCAAGGGGTATCGCCAGCGTCTAGATAACCTTTCGCTGACTGCAGGGGAACGAGGGGTCTTGTTGTCTGAGGCACAGCGCGCGTTCGCTTTCAATTCGGGAGTTTTCGCAGAACTAGATGAGCGTCACTGATTTACTTTTTCCAATCAACTAACTAAAGTAAGCCTTGCCTAATATTGATAGGCAAGGCTTCACCAATGCTCTCAAGAGGAGAATCTCATGAAAACAACATCTGTTATCGCAGCCGGTGCGGTTGCACTCGGCACCTTTACGGTCCCTATGGCCACCGCAGCTGAGGCTCCGGCTGATGGTTCTACCGGGATCGCCGCTGTGGAATCCGGCCAACTTAATTGGCCGATCAAAGAATCCTTCATTCACCACTTGGGTACCCCGTTTGCTAAAGGTGTCATTACTCCAGCCGAAGGCGCAGAAAAGGTAGACAAGGATTTCACCTTCCCCGTCGATGTAGCCGAGACCACCCTAGACGCCGATGGCAATGGAACGATTGGTACCAAGGGGTCTGTGCACCTTCAGGGCTATCCAGGGCTGGGGCCTAACGGCTCCTACGGTATGGACTTGATGTTCTCGGATATTAAGGTGGAAGTAAAAGGCCAAGATGCCACCATTACCGCGGACTATAAGCTTACCGGTGCCTCCGGCCCATTTAAGGACCAGCCTGTCGACCTATCTGGTGATGATGCCGCAATCTCTACCTTCAAGCTCTCCGAGCCTTTGGTGCCAGAGACCGGCAAGAGCTACGCCACAACCGATGCCCCGACCTCGTTCACCCAGACTGGCTCTGACATCTTCTTGGGCAAGTACCCAGTGGGGCAGCCACTAGATGATGCCGACACGGATTTCACCGTGGCATTCGAGGGTGCTTCCGCGAGCGATAAGCCGTCTGGCCAGGTGCCCCCAGAAAACAAGCCCTCCGAACAAAATCCTGCGGCCGATGGTTCTTCTCTAGGAAGCTCCTCCCTCGGCAAGCTGGATGGGGCTATTGCTGCCATTCTCGAGCGAGTGAAGAAAATCGGTTCTGCCTTTTCTAATCTGGTTCTTCCCGGCTTGAACCTGGCAAAGTACGTTTAAGTAGGAAGAAATCTTATAACTGGGTACCGTCCCAGCACCTTATCGTGGCCCCCGACCTAGTCTTCGACTATATCGGGGCCACGAAATTTTTGCGCAGGGAGGGGCACCCTGCCGCCTTGGCATCGTCTGTGAATACTGGCTGCAAGCCGGCTAGGTAATAGGGAATACCGGACATGGCCATTACACTAGGGCGAAGTTCAATCAGTCCGACTACGCGAATGCGAAGGTACAACTTCCCGTGGCTAAACTCCTTTACCGGCTAGGGCGCTGGTCTTTCCTTAATAAATGGAAGGTCATCGTTGCGTGGGTGGTGCTGCTTGCCGCCGTTGGTGGTGCCGCCGCCATGCTAATGAAGCCGATGACTAGCGAGTTCGCTATCAAAGGCACCCCGTCCATCGATGCCACTTACAAGACGATGGACCTCTTCCCGGAGGGCGGCAATCCCGCCAACTCGCCGTCGGTGAACTTGGTATTCAAGGCCCCGGAGGGCCAAAAGCTTTCGGATTCCGCCAACGACAAGGCCATCGACGCGGTCATTTCCCACCTCGAGGATAACCTGGAGATGGGCGATACCATGCGCTTTGGCAACCCCCTTGAGGTCTCGCCGCGGCTGCAGGACGAGGTCATCCACCAGTTCACGGAGATGGGGCTGCCGGAATCATCCGCGCGTGCCGATGCCGATAACCTCGCCATGGTCAACGAAGACGAGACCATTGCCTATACCACCTTCAACTTCGATGCCGAATCGCCCTATAGCGTGGAGCAGGCCGATAAGGACATCGTGACGGAAGCGATGGATATTGGCAGGCAGCAGGGGCTTACCGTTGAGGCCGGCGGCGCCGGGTTTGGCGATGAGATTCGGGTCAATTCCACCTCCGAGGTCATCGGCCTGGGCGTGGCCTTCCTCGTGCTCATCTTTACCTTCGGTTCCCTGGTCGCCTCCGGAATGCCGCTGATTTCGGCCGTCATCGGGGTTGGCCTGGGCGCATGCGGCATGATGATTACCACGCACTGGATAGAGCTCAACAACATGACGCCGGTGCTGGCCATCATGATTGGCCTGGCGGTGGGCATCGACTATGCGCTGTTTATCCTGTCCCGCTACCGCGCCGAGCGGGCCCGCATGTCCGCCCCAGAGGCCGCCGGTATGGCGGCAGGAACGGCGGGCTCGTCCGTGGTCTTTGCCGGCACCACCGTCTTTACCGCGCTTTTTGCCCTGCTCATCGCGCGCATCGAATTCCTCACCGCCATGGGGTTTTCCGCCGCGGCAACCGTGGCCATCGCCGTCCTCGTCTCCCTCACGCTCATCCCCGCGATGCTCGGACTTTTGGGGGACAAGGCATTTGCCGGCCGCATCCCCGGCGTGGCCGGCAATTCTTCCCGCAAGGGCAAGGCGCGCCGCGGCCCGACCATGGGCAATCGCTGGGTACGGCTGGTACAAAAGGTGCCCGGCTTGGCGATGGCCCTCGTCGTCCTCTCCCTCGGCGCCATGACTGCCCCCGTGCTTCACATGGATTTGGCGCTGCCTGCCGATACCACCTCGAATCCCGATACCACCCAGCGCAAGGCCGCCGACCTGCTGGCTGAAGGCTTCGGCCCCGGCATCAACGGGCCGTTCCTCGCGGTTGTCGATGCCCACACCATCAACGCCGATTCCGCCGCGCTCGCCCCATTGGTGGCAGCCCAGGGCGGACAGGACGAACCCGAGGAAAACGCCGGCGAGGGCGCCAGTGAGGCACCCGCCGAAGGCCCTGCCGATAACCCGGCCGACCATGCGCCTGACAACGCGCCTGAGCCCGCGCCGAACGAGGCGCCCGACCAGCCAGCCGAGCACCCGGCAGAACACCCCGCGGATCAGCCAGCAGATCAACCCGGCGAACAGCCAGCGGAGCCGGAAATCGCCCCCGTCGCAGAGGTCGAGGACAAGGAAGCAGCTGCTGCGCCGAAGAGCGCCGAGGACAAGGCGGCGCTGGCGTCCTTCCTCTATACCGCGGATCAATTAAAGACGCTCGGCGGGGTAAAGCACGCGCAAATCGTTTCGCTCAGCGATGATCAGCGCGCGGCACAAATCATGGTGACCCCGGAAACCTCGCCGACGGAAGCGGCAACCATTGATGTCGCGCACGCGCTGCGCTCTGCTACCAAGCAGATCGAAGGCACCACCGGCACCGAAGTCGGCCTGACGGGCCTGACCGCCGTGCAGCTGGACATCACCGAGCGCCTGCGCGATGCCATGGCGCCGTACCTCAGCATCGTCGTGGGGCTGGCGATCGTGCTGCTGCTCGTCGTCTTCCGCTCCCTCCTGGTGCCGCTGGTGGCGGGCTTGGGCTTCCTGCTTTCGGTTGGCGGCGCGTTCGGCCTGACGGTGCTGGTATGGCAAGACGGCCTGTGGGGCCTCGTCCCGGGCCCTGGCCCGCTGCTATCGTTCATGCCGATCTTCCTCATCGGCGTGACCTTCGGCCTGGCCATGGATTACCAGGTCTTCCTAGTCACCCGCATGCGCGAGCACATCGCGCGGCATCCGAAGGGCACGTCGGGGCCCTATAATGCCGTCGACGAGGCCACCATCACCGGCTTTACCCAGGGCGCGCGCGTGGTGACGGCCGCGGCGATCATCATGATTTCGGTCTTCGTGGCCTTTATCAACCAGCCGCTGCCGTTCATCCAGATCTTTGGCTTTGCCTTGGCGGCGGGCGTGCTTTTCGATGCCTTCTTTGTCCGCATGACCCTCGTCCCTGCCTCCATGTTCCTCATGGGCCGCGCTACGTGGTGGATGCCCAAGTGGCTGGATAAGATCCTGCCCACCGTAGACATCGAAGGCACCGCGCTTGAGGAAGAATGGGAAGCACAACACGGCCAGAAAGCCAGGGAAGAAGAGGAAGAAAAGGAATGAAGGACTTAAGTTTCGACATCGATAAGCGCCTGCCCGAAGGCCCCGGCAAGCATGGCCGCAGTGGTGTTATCCACACCCCGCACGGCGATATCGCCACCCCGGCGTTTATCCCAGTGGCGACCAAGGCCACGGTAAAGACACTGACGCCGGAGCAGATTCGCGCCACCGGAACGCAGGCCATTTTGTCCAATGCCTATCACCTCTACCTGCAGCCGGGCCACGACATCGTGGACGAGGCCGGCGGCGTGGCGAAATTCGAGAACTGGCACGGGCCGACCTACACCGATTCCGGCGGATTCCAGGTGATGTCTTTGGGCGTGGGCTTTAAAAAGGTCATCGCCATGGACTTGGCGGATCTCACCGAAAAGGATATTCGCGCCGCGAAAAGGGAGCGCATGGCCAAGGTGGATGAGGAAGGCGTGGATTTCCGCTCGATTATCGATGGCTCCAAGCACCGCTTTACGCCCGAAAAGTCCATGCAGATTCAGCACGGGCTGGGCGCGGATATCATGTTCGCCTTCGACGAGCTGACCACGCTCATTGATTCGCGCACCTACCAGGAGGAATCCGTCGCCCGCACGCACCGGTGGGCGCAGCGGTGCCTGGAGGAACACGATCGGCTCACCCGCGAGCGCTACCACCGCCCAAAGCAATCGCTGTGGGGCGTGGTGCAGGGAGCGCAATACGAGGACCTGCGCCGCCAGGCCACCCGCGGGCTCTTGGATTTGGATCGCGCCGCGCGAGAGAAGGGCCGGCGCGGATTCGGTGGCTTTGGCATCGGCGGTGCGCTGGAAAAGCAGAACCTCGGCACCATCGTGGGCTGGGTGTGCGATGAACTACCGGACGATAAACCGCGCCACCTGCTCGGCATCTCCGAACCGGATGACATCTTTACCGCGGTCGAAGCCGGCGCCGATACCTTCGATTGCGTCGCGCCGACCCGCCTGGCTCGCCGCGGTGGCGTCTACACGCTTGATGGCCGCCTTAACCTCACCAATGCGCGGTTCAAGCGGGATTTCAAGGGCATCGACGAGGAATTCGGCGGCTACGTGACGGAGAACTACTCGCGCGCCTACCTGCACCACCTGCTCAAGGCGAAGGAATTTTTGGCCGGTACGTTGTGCACCATCCACAACGTGGAATTCATGGTGCGGTTAGTAGATAATATCCGCGCAGCGATCAACGGCGGCTACTACGAGGACTACCGCGATGAGTTCCTAGGCCGCTACTACGCGGCGTCGAAGGCGCGGTAATCCTCGCGCTTTTTCACCAGCTTGATAACCGTGGAGGTAATGGGCAAGAGGACGACCTCAATCAGCGTCTTCCACACAAAGCCCACCACCACGTAGTTGATGAACCCGCTCGTGGTGTCGATGCCGATGACGGGCGCGGCGATGGCGCAAAACAGCAAGGTATCGCCAAACTCGCCCACCACGGTGGAGGCGATCAACCGGGAGAAAAGGCCCTTTTCGCCGGTGCGCTTCTTCATCGCGGTCAGCGTCCACGCGTTGAGCAGCTGGCCCACCAGATAGCCGGCCAGGGAAGCCAAAACGATGCGCGGCACTAGGCCCAGCGTGGCGGCGAAGGCCTCCTGCCCCTCATAGAAATCCGCTGCGGGCAGCCAGATGGCGATGTAGAAACACACGACGGCGAGCAGGGCCATCGCAAAGCCGATGTAGATGGCGCGCCGGGTGGACTTGAAGCCGTAGCACTCGGATAAAACGTCGCCGACGATATAGGCCAGCGGGAAGAGGAAGAAGGCGCCATCGGTCACGAGCGGCCCAAGCTGGACGCCCTTGGTGGCGTTGATATTAGAAATCAAAAACGTCACGACGAAAATGGTGACGAGCCAGGGATAGAGAGTGGAATGAACGGGGATAAAGCGCACTTGAGAGGAGGGGGATTTTTCCATGCCCACCATTGTGCCAAACCGTATGCTGGGAATATGAATTCCGCGACCACCGGGGCGGGCCGCTATGCCCCGAGCCCTTCTGGCGATCTCCACTTTGGCAACCTGCGCACGGCGCTTCTGGCGTGGCTCTACGCGCGGTCGACGGGGCGCAGGTTTGTGGTGCGGGTGGAGGACATCGATAAGCAGCGCTCCTCCCGCGCGGCGGCCGAGCGACAGCTCGCGGACCTTGCGGCCTTGGGGCTGGAGTGGGACGGCGAGGTCATCTACCAGCAGGATCGCGATGCCGCCTACGCCGCGGCGCTCCAGAAGCTGCCGGTCTACGAGTGCTACTGCTCGCGCAAGGATATCCGCGAAGCCTCCCGCGCTCCGCACGCCATTCCGGGCCAGTACCCGGGCACCTGCCGTGCGCTTTCCGATGCCCAACGTGCCACCAAACGCGCCCAGCTCGCCGCCGATAACCGCCAGCCGGCGCTGCGCCTGCGCGCCGATGTCTCCAGCTTCACCATCCACGACGCCCTGCACGGCGATTTCACCGGCGAAGTTGATGATTTCATCCTGCGCCGCGGCGGGCAGGACGGCGGCTGGGCCTATAACCTGGCGGTGGTTGTGGATGATGCCTACCAGGGCATCGACCAGGTGGTCCGCGGCGACGATCTCTTATCCTCCGCCCCGCGCCAGGCTTATCTTGCTTCCTTATTGGGGATTGCACCGCCGACCTACGTGCACGTGCCGCTGGTTCTGAATGCTGCGGGCAAGCGCCTGGCTAAGCGCGATGGCGCGGTGACGATGCGGGAGATGGGGGAGATGGGGGAGCCGAGGGGCATCGTCAAGCAGCTGGCGCAGTCTTTGGGCTATGAGGCGGAGACCGCCGCCGAGCTCCTCGCGCAATTCCAGCCGGAGGAATTGAGCCGCGAGCCGTATATTTGGCGCGCGTAATACTATCGAGCCCATGGAAGTTTTATTGGTTCTCATCGGGCTCATGCTGCTGACCGTCTTCGTCGTTGCGATCGGCGATAGGGTCGGGCTGCCCTGGCCCGCGCTGCTGACGATTATTACCGCCTGCGCCGTTTTCGTGCCGGGGCTGCCGCAATTCGACATCCCCACCGAGCTCATCCTTCCCATCTTTTTGCCGCCGCTGCTGTGGGCGCTGGCGCGGCGCACGTCCTGGGGCGTGATTCGCGGGCAGTGGGTGACCATCCTGAGCCTGTCCGTGCTGCTTGTCGTCGCCACCACCCTGGCCGTGGGCGCGACCGCCTACGCATTCCTGCCGGGGATTAGCATCGCCGCCGCCATCCTCATCGGCGCGGCCATCGCCCCGCCGGACCCCGTGGCCGTGGACGCGGTGGCCGAGCCCGCCGGCATCCCGCGCCGCATCATCACCACCTTGCAAACGGAGGGGCTATTTAATGATGCCGCCTCCATCGTCGCCTTCCACCTCGCGCTCGCCGCCGTGACCCAGGGCGGGGATATTTCCTTTGGCAGCGGCGTGCTGAGCTTCCTTTATTCGTCCGTCGTCGCGCTTGCCATTGGCTGGCTCATCGGGCGGCTGACGGCGCTGTTTATTACACACGTCCACGATGTGGTCGCGCGCAATGCTTTGACCTGGGTGGTTCCTTTTGCCACCTTCCTCGTGGCCGAGGAGCTGGAGGCCTCTGGTGTTATCGCCGTGGTCATCGCCGCCGTCGAGCTCAACTCGCGCGCCGATATCCAGGCCGAGGACCGGCTTTCCGGCCAGTCTTTCTGGGAGACCATGGAGCTGCTGTTTACCGGTGTCGCCTTTGGCCTTATCGGGCTGACGGTTAATACCGCCATCGCGGAGGTCGGCTCGGATTTGTGGCACTCCGTCATGGTCGGCGTGATCCTTTCGCTGGTGGCCTTCGTGGTGCGTTTTGTGTGGATGTTCTTCTACTACCGCCTCAACGTCTCGCGCGGGCGCCCGCACGTTGCCCCGCTGCGGATGCAGGAGGTGCTGCTGATGACCTGGTCCGGCATGCGCGGCCTGGTGACCTTGGCGCTGGTTTTGTCCATTCCCACCGGCGTCTTCGCCTTCCACCACGAGCTGGCCGTTATCGCCCTGACCGTCCTGCTGGTCACCATGGTGCTGCCCGGCCTGCTGCTGCCGTGGTTGATGCGGCAGCTCGATCTCACCGAGGCCTCGCAGGCCGCCAACGATAAGATGCGCGCCGCGGTGGTTTCGCGGGCGCGCGCCGCCAGCATCGATGCGCTATCGCAATTCCGCCCCGAGGACGATGCCACCGGCGAGGCCGAAACGGTCGATCCGGAAATTTCCGCCAACGTCATCCAGTGGTTCGAGGACCGCCTGGGCGATGGCGAAAACCCCGCTGAGAATAACGACGAGCGCAAGCAGCGCGCCGAGGAGGCCCGCCGTGTCGCGCTGGAGGCCCGCCGCACCGCGCTCAATGCCGCGCAGAGCGAGCTCCTAGCCCTGCGCAAGGATCGGGCCTTCAATCCGGCCATCGTGGATGAGATACTGGAAGAGATCGACCGCATGGTCATCGGCACTAAGCACCGGGAGATTTAGCCCATGGATCCACAACACTATGCCGAGCTCGAGGACGCGATGGACTACCTCTACGATTTCCTCGATGAGGACTTGGCGGACCGCGTGCGCGCCGAGCGCGAGTTCGTTCCGGCGGGCCTAGAAAGCTTGCTTGCCGATGACTCCCTCGACGACTACGTCTGGCTCTGGATCAAGGATTCCGGGCCGAATGGCTTCCGGCAGTACCTGCGCGATGGCGGTTATTCCGAGGCCGAGGTGCGCCAGACCTTTGCCTGGGCGCGCAGCGAGTGGGGCATGAATACCCCACCGCATATCGCGTGGCTTAAAGAGGACGGCTACGAGCCGCCGCGCATCGACTAGGCGAGGCGGTACGGCCCCGCCTTGCGCACCGCCGCATCGATGACTTCTGGGTTCACCGTGACGGACTCGGAGTGCTTGATGACGACATCCGCGGTGGCCTCCCCGGTCATCTCGAAGGTGGCTTGGCCCATTCCCGTATCGGCAAAGATGCCGTAGAGCTTTTGCAGGCACTTGCGTACGTCATTGTCGTTGCGGACGCCTTCGATGGCGATGCGGGTTTCGGTGACGGAAGATTTATCAGTCATAGAAACAGATTCTAATCCTTCGATGCTAGATGCGGCCGTTGAAGGCCTGGAGCGCGGAATCCTCGCGGGTGCCGCCGCGGCCATCGCCGTAGTCGGCGTAATCACCAATCCAGGCAATCCGCGATACCCACTTCACGGCCTTATACCCGTGGTTCGACTCCACGCGGGCGCGCACTGGGGCGCCCAAGTGCAGATCGATGTCCTGGTCATTGCGCGAAATAGCCAAAATGGACTGATCCTCCATCGCCGTTTCGACATCGAAGGCCGCGTAGAAAGGCTCGCGCGGGCGGTTATCGTACATCTTCTGCGCCAAACCATAGGACTCGATAAGCACGTAGTTGGCGCCTTCGGGGCGGGGGCAGAGTAGCTCGAGGACATCGACAAGCTTGGGACCTCCCCACTTGGAGGTCGCCGACCACCCCTGCATACAGGTATGCGTGGCGATGTAGGACGTCTGCGGCAGCTCCCGCAACTGCTCAAGGGTGACGGTCTTTTCGGTGCCGTTGACATCATCAGCCACGGTAATGGCGTAATCCTGCCAGCCATTGCGCTTGTACTCGGTCCACTCAGGGGACTCCTTCTCCGTCGGCGGCAGGCCGTTGGTCCAGTGGAAGGAGGAAATGGGCATCGGCGAGTCCTTGGTCTCCTTGGGCTTGCGCGGGTGGAAGTGATTCAGCGAAAGCTTGCGGCCGATTTCGGTGAACGAGACCAAGAAATTATGCGCCCGGGCGCGGTCTGCCAAGGTCCAGTAGGACAGGGCAATCCAGAAGATGATGACCGCCACGATGGTGATGACCACGGTGGTAAAGGCCTGCATGTAGCGCTCGGTGGAGACGTCGCCGAAGACGATGTGGACCATGTTGTGCTCGCGGTGCACGAAGAAGACCAGCACCACGTGGACCAGGATGAACGCGGACATTAAGACCATGCCGATAAAGTGCAGCGACCGCGCGCCCTGGTGCCCGCCCAACATCTTCACGAACCACGGGAAGCGCACGCGGATGGCCGGCGACATGCCCAGACCGGTCACCATCATGAAGGGCGCGACGATGAAGATGACGAAGGCGTAGGCAAGCTGCTGGAGGGCATCGTAGGGCGTGAAGTGCTCGATGCCGGGGGCGCTGAGGCTGATATAGACCTTGAAGGTATCCCAGGCCTCCGGGATGATGTCCCAGGACGTGGGGATGAGGCGCTGCCACAGGCCAGTGGCAAAGAGCAGCACGACATATACCAGGCCATTGAGGACCCACAGCATGACCGAAAGGCCATGCCAGTGGCGGCCGAGGCCCACGTTTTCGCGGCCCGGCAGGGTCACCAGCGGCGACCACGAAAGCTCGTCCATCAAAGAGGTATACACGCCCTCTTCCTTGGGCAGCTTGCGCTTGGTAAATCGCAGCCATTCGGTGCCAGGGGCGCAGTCATTGCGCCACCACAGGCGCGGCATGGAAGAAAGCATTTCCAGCCCAGAGCGCAAGAGCATGCCGATGAGTACAAAGTTGATGAGGTGCGTCGCGCGAAGCCACAAAGGAAAATCGGGGTTTTCGCCGAGAGCCAAGACATAGTCCATGGGGAGAGCGTCCTAGTGAGATAATTTATGGGGAAAGGAACTATCTCTATTTTGACGGGTTTTCACGGATTAAACAAGCAGGCTGTAGATATGTGAAAATCCCGACTCTTTCGAGCCGGGATTTCCAGTGGCGGAGGATGTGGGATTTGAACCCACGAGGGGCGTGAACCCCGCACGCGTTCCAGGCGTGTGACATAGGCCGCTAGTCGAATCCTCCGAGAAGAAACATTAGCAGCCGTGGCAATTAGAATGCCAATCGCCTGGTCAGTGCCGATTTTTGGGCAATTATTGGGTTTCGGTAGGGCAGGACCCGGCGCTCACCGAACTGCTGCCGCTTGCCGATGCCCCCACAGCCTTCCGCCTCGCCCCAAGCGATGTCGGGCGGCGGTGTATTTGGCTTATGCGGGCCGTGGGCGTTAAGGTAAAGACAGGATTCCGCGTGGCGTCCATCCTCTGAACTCCCCCAGGGCAGGAATGCAGCAAGGGTCAGGAGGCTCTGACGGGTGCGCGGGGTCCCTTTTTTGTGCAGGGTGCGTTAGTATTGGTGGCTAAACGTCGCACCACACTACGGAAGGTAAGACATAACTAATGTCGCTTCTCACTCTGGAATCGTCCGCTTTGGCAGAACTTGCCGTGAAAGTCCGCGAAGAATATGCGGGACTGAAGGCAAAGGGCCTCAAGCTGGATTTGACCCGTGGCAAGCCATCGAAGGCGCAGCTCGATCTCTCCAACGCGCTGTTATCGCTGCCGGGTGAGGGAAACTACACCGATTCTGAAGGCGCTGACCTGCGCAACTACGGCAACCTGAAGGGCGTGAAGAAGCTGCGTGAGCTGTGGGGCGAGTTAATCAATATTGACCCAGAGCTCTTGCTGGCAGGCGATAGCTCCTCGCTCAACATCATGTTCGACCTGATTTCTTGGTCCTATATCTTCGGCACCAATGATTCGCCGCGCCCGTGGAGCGAGGAAGAAACCGTCAAGTGGATCTGCCCGGTTCCCGGCTATGACCGGCACTTTGCCATCACGGAGCTCTTCGGCTTCGAGTTGGTGACGGTGCCGATGGAAGACGACGGCCCGGATGTCGAGGCCATCGCTAAGCTCGCCCAGGACCCACAGGTCAAGGGCATGTGGCTCATCCCCATGTTCTCCAACCCCACCGGCGTACTCATTTCGGAGGAAAAGACCCGCCGCCTGGCGGAAATGGATACCGCGGCGCCCGACTTCCGCATCGTGTGGGATAACGCCTATGCAGTACACACGCTGACAGAGGAGTTTCCGGAAGTCTTGCCGGTTCTGGACATCGCCAAGCAGGGCGGGCACCCCAACCGCTTCTGGGCCATGTCCTCGAGCTCCAAGGTCACCTTCGCGGGCTCCGGCGTGAGCTTCTTCGGCTCCTCGGCAGAGAACCTCGACTGGTACCTGGAGCACGCGGGCATCCGCGGCATTGGGCCGAATAAGATTAACCAGTTCGCCCACGCCGAGTTCTTCGGCTCCGCGGACGGCGTGCGCGAGCTGATGCGCCGCCACGCCGAGCTGCTGGCGCCGAAGTTTGCCGCCGCGCGCCGCATCCTGGATGAGCGCCTGGGCGAGTACGGCGTGGCGGAATGGACCGACCCAGCGGGCGGCTACTTCATCTCCATGGACGTCGTCGACGGCACCGCCACCCGCGTGTGGGAACTGGCCAAGGACGCCGGCATCGTGCTCACCAAGGCGGGCGCGGCCTACCCGCACGGACGCGATGAGAATGACCGCAATATCCGCCTTGCGGTGTCGCTGCCGCCGCAGGAGGAAATCGAGGAAGCCATCGACGGCGTTGCCACCTGCGTGCTCCTGGCGGCCATCGAAAAGGCGGAGGGCTAAAATCAACGCCGACGAATCCGCCGTGTGGCTCAGCGAGGTCATCCCGGCTCCCCTGGAGTTCCGGTACGTCGACGGGCGCAGGCTGGGTTTAGCCACGCTTGCCGATGCCCAATCCCTCGCCCTCACCACCACCTTCAACGACGTCGATACCGGCCTGCGCAGCGATGCCGAAGGCCTAGATGTGCGCTGCGAACTCGTCACTGTAGCGCGCGTGGGCCAGCCCGAAGTCGCCGCTGCAGTGGGGGCTGCCGCCGCGAAGCTGGAGAAGGCGGGCGGCCTCTTGCCCGCGCAACCCGGCGTCTTGCTACCATCGCTTCTTGATCTCCCCGGCGAGCCGTCCGTGCACCACGGGCTGCTCATCGCCCCGTACCTCTGGGGCGGGCAGACGCCGCAATACCGCGAGGATGACCGCCTGACGCTCGTGCTGCAGTTGGTCATGCTGACGGATGCGGAATATGCGTTTGGGGTGGAAGAGGGCGTCGGCAAGCTGCAAGAGGCTGTGGCCGAGCAGGGCATTGACCTGCTGGACTGGTCGCGCGAGGGTTAGCCGGTAAACTGGCTAACCGTGGCTTTATACCGGAAATACCGTCCAGCAACGTTTGCCGAGGTCGTGGGGCAAGAGCAGGTCACCACGCCGCTATCTGCCGCCCTCGACGCGGGGCGCATCAACCACGCCTACCTCTTTTCCGGCCCGCGCGGCTGCGGTAAGACGTCTTCGGCGCGGATTATGGCCCGCTCGCTCAACTGCGAGCACGGGCCCACCTCGACGCCGTGCGGCAAGTGTGATTCGTGCGTGTCACTCGCGCCCGGCGGCCCGGGCAACCTGGACGTGACGGAGCTCGACGCCGCCTCGCACAATGGCGTGGAGGACATGCGTGAGCTGCGCGACCGCGCCTACTATGCGCCGGCGGAATCGCGCTATCGCATCTTCATCATCGACGAGGCGCACATGATTTCCCCGTCCGGTGCCAATGCGCTGCTCAAGGTGGTTGAAGAGCCGCCGGAGCACGTGATTTTCATCTTTGCGACGACGGAGCCGGAAAAGATCATCGGCACCATTCGCTCCCGGACGCACCACTATCCCTTCCGCTTGCTTACCCCGCCCGCGATGAAGGGGCTGCTGCAAAGGACCGTCGCCTCTGAGGGCGTGCAGGTTGAAGACGCCGTCTATCCCATGGTCATTGAGGCCGGCGGCGGTTCCCCGCGCGATACCTTGTCGCTACTGGACCAGCTTTTGGCTGGTGCGGGCCCCGATGGCCTGACCTATGACCTTGCGCGCCCGCTGCTGGGCGTTACCGACGTCACGCTTCTCGATGACACCATCGCCACCCTTGCCGAAAACGACAAGGCCGGCCTTTTTGCGCAGATCGACAACGTCATCGAGGCTGGCCACGACCCGCGCCGCTTCGCCGTGGATCTGCTCGACCGCTTGCGCGACCTGATGATCCTGCAGGCCGTGCCGGACGCCATCGATGCCGGCCTGGTTTCCGCGCCTACCGACCGCGCCGAGGTGCTCACCGCCCAAGCGCAGCGCTTTTCCGGACCGCAGCTGACCTACCTTGCCTCCACCGTCAATGACCGCATCAGCGATCTGACCGGGGCCACCTCGCCGCGCCTGCTGCTCGAAATCATGTGCGCACACCTGCTCATCGGTACCTCGTCCAGCGCGGCGCCGGGTGCAGCTCTGGGCGCCGCGAGCCAGCCAGGCCAATTGCCTCAGGCCGCCCAACCCAGCGGCGCCCCGCAATCCGCACAGGCAAGCCAGCCCAACCAGGCCGGCCAAGGGGCACAATCGGCGCAGGCAGCGCAGTCAGGGCAGCCAGGACAATCGGGCCAGGCGGCACCCTCTGCGGGAAACGGCCCCGCCTTTTCGGGGGCCCAAGACCCGCAGTCGGCAGCGGCCGCCATCATCGCGCGGCGCCGCGCAAAGTCCCAGGCCCAGCAAAACCAGCCTGCTCCGGGCTCCACCGCACCGGCGGAGCCACAGCAACGACAAAACCAGGCCGCCACGGGCCCTACTGGCTCAGAGGTGCCTGCACAACAATCAAATCAAGCGGCCGCTGGCACCGAGGCACAGGGGACGCAATCGACATCACCGTCACCATCGTCTCAACCGGAGGCAACGGTGCAGCAATCGCGTGCCGAGCATGAGGGCGCCGCGCAGTCGGCGCAGGCCACCCCGGATGAGCAGTCTGCGCAGCCAGCACCGGCGGCGCAACATGAACAGCCAGCGCAAACGGAGTCGACAGGGGCTGAGAATCAGGGACGATCTGAGTTGTCCCAAGAACAACCGAGCGCGGAGCATGCGCAATCGGCGCAGGCTGATTGGGCTGGGCGGCCTGAGCAGCAGTCCACGGATTCGCAGTCTAGCGATGTGCCTGAAAAGGACGCTTCGCCTGCTGGAGCAGGCGACGACGTAAAAACTGACGATGGCGCGGATCCATGGGGTCAGGCGCGTCAGGTTCCGCAGAATGCGTCAGCCCGCGGCAACGGCCAGGCGGAGCCGCTGGAGAAGCCGGTGCCGGCGGCGACAGCGCAGTCGGAGAGGCAGAGCCAGACCCAGGCAGCGCAGGCGCCAGCGCAGCCGGAGGGGCAGCAACAAGACCATGGAGAACAACAGCAGGCGCAGGGGGCATCGGCAAGCGGCGATGACGGTGACTTCGTGGATGCGGTGAAGAGGAAATGGGTGGAGCTGAGGGGGAGCGTCGGCAAGCGTAATAAGGTTGCTGAAATCATGCTTGCCGAAGCCCGCGTGCTCGGGTTCCGCGATAATACGCTGACGTTGGGGCATACCACCGGTGCGCTGGCAGAACGCATCAATGCGCCGGCGAATAATTCCGTCATCGTGGACGTGCTGCGGGAGGAATTCCAGCGTGATATTGAGGTCAATTGCGTAGTGGGCACGGACCCGAAGACCGCCGGTTTCGATGCGCCGCAGGCCCCGCAAGCTAAACCCGAATGGAACCCCAACGCGCCCGAGCGGGAGCCCAGCGACGATAAGGAGGCGGAGAGTAAGCCTGGTTGGCGCTCGCGCATCGCCAAGGCAAGCGAGGTGGCGAAGCAGCGCGATGAGGAATTCGCGCGCACGCCGCAATTTAGCAACGGGGTGCCGCTGCCGCCTGAGCCGGAGGGCCCCGCGGACGAGCCGCCGCCGGAAGAACCGCCGGCCTATACCCGCGATGACGAAGAACGCGACATGGTCGAAGCCGCGCAGTCCGCAGGCGAAATGGACCACCGCAGCGCCACCGAGGTGGCGATGGAGCTCGTGGAAAAGGAACTAGGCGCTCGCCGTGTCTAGGACTGTGGCACGGTAGACTCGGGCGGTAGCAAAGCTATTGAGAAAGGACGAAAGCTATGGCTGAACAAGATTCCACCCCACAACCCAACGACATGAATGACCTCATCGCGCAGGCCGCGCAGGTGCAGGCCGAGCTGCAGAAGGCGCAGGAAGAAATCCTGGCCACCAACGTTGAGGGCAGCGCGGGCAATGGTCTGGTTAAGGTGACCATGACCGGTGGCGCCGAGCTGGTAGACCTGCAGATTGATAAGTCCGTGGTTGACCCGGAGGACATCGATACGCTGCAGGACCTGGTGATGGGCGCGTTTAAGGATGCCCACGCCGCTGCGGGCAAGCTGGCACAGGAAAAGATTGGTCCCCTCTCGCAGGGCATGGGCGGCCAGGGCGGACCGTCGATGGATGACATGTTCGGCGGCAATTTCTAGCTGGGCGATATTCTAAAAAGGCCGTTGTCCCGATAGTGGGGCCGCGGCCTTGACGTAATTTTGGGAGTTGTGGTGTTTGAAGGACCTCTGCAGGACCTCATTGATGAGTTTTCGCGCCTGCCGGGCATCGGCCCGAAGTCGGCGCAGCGTATCGCGTTTCATGTGTTGCACATGGAACCGGAGGATATCGAGCGCCTGCAAAATGCCTTAGGCGGCGTGCGCGACGGCGTTACTTTCTGCCGCATCTGTTGCAATATTTCGCGCGAGGATGTGTGCCGGATTTGCATCAATTCGCAGCGCGACGCCTCGACCATTTGTGTTGTGGAGGAGCCGAAGGACATCCAGGTCATCGAGCGCACGGGTGAGTACGAGGGCCGCTACCACGTCCTCGGCGGTGCGCTGGACCCGCTGGCCAATGTTGGGCCGAAGGATTTGAATATTTCCACGCTCCTCCAGCGCTTGGGTGGGGTGCTGCCGGATAGGGAATTGGCGGATTCCACGCCAGAAGCCCCGCTTTACGACGATACCCCCACCATCCACGAGGTCATCCTCGCCACCGATCCAAATACGGAGGGCGAGGCCACCGCGGCATACCTGGTGCGGTTATTGCGGGACTTCCCCGATTTAAAGATCACCAGATTGGCCTCCGGCATGCCGCTCGGAGGCGATTTGGAGTTCGTGGACGAGCTCACTTTGTCCCGTGCGCTTTCGGGGCGCTTGACCATTTAGGAGTCCGCAGCACCGACCGCGGTGCCGCTCTGTTTCTTGGGGTTTAGGGTACTGCGGTGGTTGGCCCGCGTGGCGCCCGGCCGGTGAAGACTGGGGGAGGCGCATTCGGCTCAGGCGGCGAAGCCGAATGTGACGGTGCAGCGGAACCCGGCGGGTGGGCTGGGCGGTCCGCGTGGCGGGGATGCGGCGGCAGCCAGGCGATGCGCCCGTTGATACGCGCCATCCGCCCGCGCCCCGGAAGGCCATTGATGGAATTGTGGTACGGGCACAAAAGGCACATATTCGCCGGGTGGGTGTGGCCGCCGCGGGCGTATTCGAAGATGTGGTGGGCTTGGCATTCGGCGGCGGGGCGCCTGCAAGAGGGCCAGGCGCAGCGCGCGCCTTCGGCCTCGAGCATGCGGCGCTGCTTGGCGGAGGCGTGGCGGGCGCGGTAGAGGTTGACGGGGCCTTCCTCGGGGTGGATGAGGGTGAAAAGCCCGGCGCCGGCGAGCGTGCGGCGGATAAGGTCGGCGCCGGTGATGGTGGCGCCGTTGGTCATGGCGAGGCGGACTTCGGAGCCCTCGCCGCGCAGGATCTTCAGGTAATCCGGCAGCTCGATGATGACATTGGTGGTCACGCTGGCCGGCGCGACGGCGCGGGAACCGGTGAGCCAAGCGAGGGGATTATCCTTCGCAGCGGCCCAAATATCGGCCATTTCGGCGGCGGGACCGGTAAAGCTCAGCGTGGTTTTCTCGCCGTGCAGGATGCGGCGCCCGCCGTCTTCGCGCTCGGGTGGCGGGGCGATGTCGCGCAGCAGGCGGGTGGCGGCGCGGGACACTTCGGCGGTGGTCCCGGCGGTGGCGCACAGCGTTTCGCGGAAGCGCCAGCGCTCGGTGGGATTCTTCACCCGCCGGGAGCGGCGCGCGATGAGCGCGAGCGTGGCCAGGCTGTGCTCGTTGCGGCGCGCGGCGGCTAGGGCGCGGCGTTGATAGCGCGAGTGGCTGGTGGGAGCGAGGAAAGCCTCGGCGGTGCGACGCAGCTCGCGCGCTTGGTCCGCAGGCAGGGGCAGGTCAGCGGCGGCGTAGGCCTCTTCAATCAGGTCTACGCCGCGCTTGGCGATGTCCCCCAGCTGCTCCAATAACGTCATGCCCCGCAGCCTAGGGTTGGGGACTGGGAGCTACAAGGCGGCCGAGCCCGGCCTGTGGATAACTTGGCTCAAATCGGCCCTTTTGGGTCGTGAGGGCCGAGAATTGGCGAAGTTATCCACAGGTTTAGCGCTGGGAGCGCGGCGGCTCGGCGGCGTTGAAGCGCTCGGTGCGCAGGCGGTCGACCGCGGGGATGTCCAGCGGATCGAGATCCGCGAGCGAGACGCCCATAGCCTGGGCGAGAAGCAGATCGGCGAGCTGCGGGTTGCGGGCCAAGGCGGGGCCGTGCATATAGGTGGCGATGACGCTGCCCTGCACGGCGCCTTCGTAGGTGCGCTGGGTGGAGCCATCGGCAAGATCTTCGGTGGCGGCCCGGTCGGCGTTGCCGTTACCGCGGGTGAGGGTTCCCAGCGGTTGGGCGGACGGGCCGAGGATGGTCGCGCCCAAGTGATTTTCGAAGCCGGTGAGCGGCTCGGTGAGATCTGCGGTCACGCCGGCGCCGGTAGGGGCGGAAGAAACCTCGCCGATGGCGCGGTCTTGCATGCCGGCGGTGGTGGCATCGATAAGCCCGACGCCGTCGATAATGCGTCCGGAGGCGCGGAAGGACTCGCCCAGGACCTGCAAGCCGGCGCAAATGGCCAAGATGGGGCGGCCGGACGTGGCGGCGCGGGTCAGGCCGCCATCGGCAATGAGGTGTTCTGCGGCTAGAATCTGCGCGGTGTCTTCGCCGCCGCCGATGGTATAAATATCCAGCGTCTCGGGCACGGGTTCGCCCAGCCGGATGGGGTGAATCTCGGCGTCGAGGCCGCGCATGCGGGCGCGTTGGCGCAGCACGAGGGTGTTGCCGTCATCGCCGTAGGTGCCGAGGACATCGGGAAGCACTAGGCCGATATTAAGCATTATTAGCCTCCTTGGACAGGGCCTTTTTCAGATCGCGGAAGGCGGTGTAATTGGCAAGGACCTCGATGCGGCCCTCGGGGCAGGCGGCGAGCGCATCCATGGGGTCCGGGATGAGCTCGTGGGTGATATCCGCGTAGACGAGGCGGACGGCAAGGTCGGTGCCGCGCTCACCGGCGGCCTTGACGCTGAGCCCGTTAAAGCCCTCGAATTTCACGTCCCAGAGCCAGGACATGTCGATGCCATCGGCAACCTGCCCGTTGGTGGCGATGACCAGCCCATCGGCGCTGCGGTCCACCATGGACAGGGCCTCTTGCCAGCCGGCGGGGTTCTTGGCCAGCAGCAGGCGAATCTCGCGGCCCTTCCAGTGGATGGTGGAATACCGGCCGGCGACGTCATCGATGCTTTCGGCCGCGGCAATAGCGCGATCCAAGTCCACGCCAAAGCCCTCGACGGCCGCAGCGATGGCTTGCGCGGCGTTACCGCGATTGGCGCGGCCCGGCAGCGCCAGGTTCAGCGGGCGCTTTGCGGTGGGGGTAATGACGCCATGCTTGTCGATGCCCCATGTCGGCTGCGGGCGGCGGAACTCGCGGCCATCGGCAAGCGGCTTTACTGCGTACCAGTCATCCTCGGTGCGCACGACGTGGCCGCCGGTGCGCGGGCAGGTGACGGAATCGCCGAGCCAGCCGGCGCCGGCGGAGACCCAAATGACGTTCTTGGCATCATAGGCCACCGAGGTCATGAGCACGTCATCGCAATTGGCTATGACCAGCATGTCCGGGTGGGCCTCCACGGCGCCGCGGAGGGCGCGTTCGATCTTGTTGATCTCGCCGACACGGTCGAGCTGATCGCGGGTGAGGTTGAGCAGGACGAGCGCCTGCGGGTTGAGGTTATCGGCAACGTGCGGCACGTGCAGCTCGTCGACCTCGAGGACGAGGTGCGAGGCGTCCTTGCCCGCCATGAGCGCGGAGATGATGCCGGCGTCCATGTTATCGCCGCCGTCGTTGGTGGCGACCTGGTGCTCGGCGCGGACCGCGGCGGCGAGCATGCGGGTGGTGGTGGACTTGCCGTTGGTGCCGGTGACCAGCACGGCCGGGCGCCCGCCGCCCAGGTTGGTCATGATGGAGGGATCAATGGCATTGGCGATAAGGCCGCCGATCATTCCGCCGGCGCCCCGGCCGGTGGCGCGGGAAGCGGTGGTGGCCAGCTTCGCGGCGGATGTCGCGGCGGTGGTGCGCAACTTCTTCAAGGCACCCGGGACTGAAAAACTCATGCCCCCTAGGGTAGTCGGGGAAGCGGCCTAGGCGTTGTTCTTGGGCGCCGAGCCGCCAGAATTTCGCCGCCCCCGGCCGCGCCCGCCGCGCCTGCGCCGCCGCTTCTGGCTCTTGCTCTGGTTATTTCCACCGCTTTTTTGCGGGGGCTGGCGCCGCGCAGTGGTGGGGTCTTCGATGCGGGTGAGGGCATCGAGAAACGCGGCATCAGACATCAGCGGGATGCCCTTGCGCTGGGCGTGCATGGCCTTGCCCACGAGATCCGTGGTGACGTTGCACACGACAAGCGATGCCTCGCGGGTGAGCTTTTCCGAATAGTTCAGCTCCTCGCGCATGAGGGCGGAAATAATCGTATCCGGGTCCTCCAGGATTTCGGGGGCCACGACGATTTCCATGCCGCGGCGCAGTTCCTTGCCGGGCTCGTATTTGCCGGGGTTGTGGTGCTGCACGGGGGCCTCGGCGGCATCAACGCGCACGTGCGAGCGCTGCAGGCCAAAGCGGTCGGCGCGGACATCGTCTGGGGCATAGCTGCGCACCGGGCCGCGTTGTTGGTGCTGGTAGAGCTGGATGAGCAGCTCCGTCTCCTCGCGCGAGGTCTCCTGCTCCGGGCGGCGGGCGCGTTCCACCGTTGCCTTCGGATCGGCAGCCAGGCCATTCTGCTTAGCGACGCCCCTCAGCCGCACATCATTCGACCGCACGCCCTGCGCATACGAGGTGGCCAAGGTATCGATGATGCGCACCGGGGCGGGCATGTGGCCGACCTTTTGGCGGCGCCGCTTGCCCTTATTGCGACCGCGATTGCGCGCGCGGTTTTGGCGGGCGGCGGTCATCATGGCGCGGCGGGCCTCGGCGACGATAAAGCCCCAGGTATAGGGGATATCGTGGACGACGAGGGTGCGGCCATCGATAAGCTTATCCAGCGATTTAAGGATCCTGCTGAAGGCAGGTGCTTGCTCGATATCCGCGACGGTGAGCCCGTGGAGGTGGTGCGGGCCGGCGTCGATATCCGGCTTGAGCACGGCGTGGAAGCGCTGGCCAATATCGCCGGCATTATCGAAGGCCACCGCATCGATGGTGACGATGCGGCCGGTCGAGGGGTGGATGCCCGTGGTCTGCAGTGTGAGGGCCACGTAGGGGTGCTTGGTGACGGTCTCGGCTTTTTCCGGCTGCTTTTGCGGCGCGCTGTCCGCGCTGGATGCGGAGGCCTCGGATGCTGTGGGGCTTGGAGCGTCCGAAGCGGCTGTGTCGGCCGGGGTTTTCGGCTTCGCCGGCCCGCCGGAGGGGCGGACGGCGCGGCGCGGCCGAGACCGGCGCGGGCCCGGCTGCGCGGGGTCGGCGTCAGGATTGGCGGAGTCGGCTGCGGAGTGAGGGGACGCCTGGGCGTGGGTCCTAGCCGCATGCTGGGACGCCATAGTCGCCGGCGAGGGAGCCTGCGGCGACCGTGGGGAGGGGCCAGGTGTGTTATTCATCAACCTAAGTCTAGTATCCCGGAATTCCTGTGGCGGGACAGGGCGCGCCGGGCCTTTTCGTTGCCTAATCCGGTTTAGTGGACACTAAACCGCGACGATGAATACGGTCACCAGCGCCACGACGGCGACTAGGGCTATGGCCGTGACCCACCACCCGGTGTGGCGCGTGGGCTCCGGGGTGGCGGTGACGGCGCGAAAGCTGCTGGTTTCGAAGGTCTCGGTCGCCGCCTGCGTGGTGGGGGTGGCAACTGCCACGGAGTCCTCGTTGGAGGTGGGCAGCGGGTCGCCGGCGTAGATGCTCAGCACACGATCGTTGCCGCGCGGGGCGTGGTAGGCGTGGGCGAGGATGGGGGCATCGGCAAGCGGGGGCAGCGAGGGACCCGGGGACAGTGTGGTGAGGAATTTAGGGCCGAAGAAGACGTCGACGGCGTCGGTAGAAGGCACCAGGTTGACCAGCACATGCATTCGGGCCTGGGCGGGGATATCGAGGTCCGCGGGGAGATCGGTGATATCGATGGGCGGGGCGTAACCCAGCATCGTATAGGGGCCGCCGGGCGGATTATTCGCCGGCAGGCAGAGTCCGGGGCGGGGAAGCAGGAGGGTGACGTGGCCATCGGCATGCGGCTGGGCCGTGGCGGCCGGGGTGAGACCGGCGCGAAAAAGCAGGTCGATCTCGGGGTATTCCGCGCGGTCCGCGGCGCTAATGGTGCCTATCTGTTCTTGGGTTTCCACGCTTAAACCACCCTCCTGGCTGGGAGCCAGAGTGACGGTGAATTCCTCCGTGCCCTTCACCGATGCACCGTGAATGGGCAAGGCCTGCACCGCGCCGAGGCCGCGGTGGGGGATGAGGTAGGTAGAAGAAGGCATAGTCGATCTTCTACCATGCCCGGCCGCGCCCGCGTTAGGCCAACGCGCGGTTTACTGCGGAGGTAATCGCGTTGATGGAGGCGCGGGTCGTGGAAGCGGCGATGCCCGCGCCCCAGACCTTGTTCTGGTTGACGTCGGCGGCAATGTAGCAGGCGGCCTCGGCATCATCGCCGGCCGAGCGCGATTGCTGGGAGTAATCGATGACATCGAAATCGATGCCCAAGGACTCCAGCGCATTGGCGTAGGCGGCGATGGGACCATTGCCGGTGCCGGTGACCTCGGATTCCTTGCCGTTGTAGGTCACGGTGGCGGTGACGGTGGCATCGGTATCTTCGGCGGAAATATTGTCGATTTCGAACGATTCCAGCTGCAGCGGGGTGGTGCGGTCCAGGAATTCGGTGGCGAAGATGTCCCACATATTCTTGGAATTGACCTCGCCGCCTTCGGTATCGGTGATTTCCTGCACGACGGTGGAAAACTCCGCCTGCATGGCGCGCGGCATATTGATGCCGTGGTCGGTCTTCATGATGTAGGCGACGCCACCCTTGCCGGACTGGGAGTTGACGCGGATAACGGCCTGGTAATCGCGGCCCACGTCCTTCGGGTCGATGGGCAGGTAGGGAACCTCCCAGATGGCATCGCGCAGCTCTTCCCAGCTGACGTCGGTGGAATTGGCCTCCGGGCGCACCGTTGCGGCCAGCGCGTCCAGGCCCTTATTGATGGCATCCTGGTGCGAGCCAGAGAACGCGGTAAAGACCAGTTCACCGCCGTAGGGGTGGCGCTCGGGAACGCGCAGCTGGTTGCAATACTCCACGGTCTCGCGGATCTTGGGCAGATCGGTGAAGTCGATCTGGGGGTCAACGCCCTGGGTGAGCATGTTCAGGCCCAAGGTCACCAGGTCCACGTTGCCGGTGCGCTCGCCATTGCCAAACAGGCAACCCTCGATGCGGTCGGCGCCGGCCATATAGCCTAGCTCGGCGGCGGCAACGCCCTCGCCGCGGTCATTGTGGGGGTGCAGCGAAATCAAGATGGAATCGCGCCGGGCCAGGTTGCGGTCCATCCACTCGATGGAATCGGCGTAGACATTCGGCGAAATCATCTCCACCGTGGACGGCAGATTGATGATCATCGGGTTCTCGGGGCTCGGATCCATGATGTCGACCACGTCATCGCAGACCTCGCGGGCGAAATCCAGCTCGGTGCCGGTAAAGGACTCAGGGGAGTACTCCCAGCGCCAGTTGGTATCGGGGTAGTCGGCGGCGATGGATTTGATGAGCTCGGCGGCATCGGTAGCCAGCTTCTTGATGGCCGGCTTGTCCTTGCGGAAGACCACGCGGCGCTGCAGCTTCGAGGTGGAGTTATAAAAGTGCACGATGACGTTCTTGGCGCCGGCGCAGGCCTCGAAAGTGCGGCGGATCAGGTGCTCGCGGGCCTGGACGAGGACCTGGATCGTGACGTCCTCTGGAATCTTATCGCCCTCGATGATTTCGCGGACGAAGTTGAAGTCCGTCTGGGAGGCGGACGGGAAGCCCACCTCAATTTCCTTGTAGCCCATCTGCACCAGCAGGTCGAACATGCGGTGCTTGCGCTCGGGGCTCATGGGATCGATCAGCGCTTGGTTGCCATCGCGCAGGTCCACGGCGCACCACTGCGGGGCGTGGGTGATCTTCTTGCTCGGCCAGGTGCGGTCCGGCAGGTCGATGTCCTCGACCTCTACGGCGAAGGGCTGGTAGCGCTCGAACGGCATGGAGGAGCCGCGCTGCTTATTCCAGGCGGGTTGTCCCTCGCGGGGAGGGCCTGCAGGGGTGGTGATTTCGCGGGGTGCGCTGATGAAGGAATCGTTGGGAGACATGGGGTGCGGTGTCCTTAATGTGTTTGGTGTCGGGAAGTGCGACGGCCAGCTGGGCTAAGGATTGCCAGACTCCGCGACGGGGCGCTGGCCGTAGGTTTAGGCCGAAATCCCGCCGCGGCAGATAAGGAGTAGGTCGTTCCGCAATGTCATACCGGTCACACTACAGAGAATCTCACTGCGTGGCAACATATTTCATTCAGCGGGACGCGCGGGCCCGTGGCGTACCATGCTGGTGTGCCTACCGCTCCTACCACCCGCCGCCCCACGGTGACGTCCACGCTGCGCTGCTGGTTTTATGCTGCGCTCGTGGCGGTTGTAGGCACGGCGATTCGCCTCAGCGTGCTCGCGGCGATGGCCGCGGCGCAGGGCGATTCCCTGTGGGGGCTGCTGAATAAATGGGACGCCAACTACTACGTGGGCATCGCCCGGGCGGGTTATGCCCCGGCGGATGAAACGACCCTCGCATTCTTTCCTGGCTTTCCGCTGGTGGTGCGCGCAGTCAGCAACCTGCTGGGTACGGATATTGCGGGCACGGCGATGGTCCTCAACCTCTTTTTCACCATCGCCTTAGCGGCGGGCGTTATGGCGCTGGCCCGGCAGATGGGGCTGGGCACGCGCGGCCAGGTGCTCGGCGCGGCGGTGGTTACCAGCGCGCCCATGAGCATCGTTTTTGCCATGCCATATACGGAGGCGCTCTTCGGCGCGCTCGCGATCTGGGCAGTGGTGATGCTGCACGATCAGCGCTGGATTGCGGCCGGGGCGCTGATTTTTCTTGCCTCTTTCGTCCGCCTTACCGCGGTAAATCTCATCGTGGTTTTCGCGCTTATGGTGCTCTTTAAGGCGTGGCGCACCTGGTGGGCTTGGCTGAGCGTGGCGGTATCGGCGTTGCCCCTAGCCGGCTATATCTTGTGGGTCAATCGCCATTTATCCGGCGCCGGCGGCTACTTTGGCCTGCAGGAAAAGCACTGGAATTCCGGTTTCGACGGCGGCCGGGCGACGGTGTCCTGGGTGGCGGAGACGCTGTCTAGCGCCACGAATGGCGGGTATCTCCTCAGTGCCGCGGTGATCATCGCCGCCCCCATTTGCCTGCTGCTGGCCTGGGGGCGCCTGCCGCTTCCTGCCTGGCTGTTTGCCGCGGTGCTGATGGCTAATGTGCTGCTTTCCGATGGCATCATGCACTCCCGTCCCCGCCTCTTACTGCCCGCAGCGGTGGTTTTGGTGCCGTGGGTGGGCAAGAAGGGGGCATCGGCAAGCGTGGGTGCCTGGGTGCTCTTCGGCGCCTGGTTTTCGGCCTATATGCTGGCCGTATTCGAGTGGGCCATCTAGCTGCGCTGGCTGACCGGGTTGCGCGACAAAATGATGGTCGCGGCGATCATGACGCCGAGCGCGGCCATCATGACGAGCCAGCCGGCGGTGGAATCGATGAGGAATTTCTCGCCCAAGACCATATAGCCCAAGCCGAAGGCGACGATGGGCTCGAAGATGGTCATGGCCGGCAGCGACTGCGCCAGCGGGCCGGCGTTAAAGGAGTATTGCTGCACGACGGTGCCGGTCAGGGCGAGGCCGATGAGGCCGTAGAACTGCCAGCTGCCCACCAAGACGCTCAAGCCCTCGTGGGTGAAGATGTCCACCACGGCCTTAGAGAGCAGCGCGACGAAGCCATAGATGACGCCGCAGGCAGTGCCCAGGGCAAGCGGGCGCTGCTCGCGGAATTTATGGCCGGCCACGCCCAACGCGACCAGGGTGGCCAGGCCCAATAGCAGCGCGGGCCACCACTGGCTCCACTCGGGCCGGGGATTGCCGGCAACGGGGCGGCCGTAGACCACCATCACGCCGACCGCCACCGTGAGCGCGATGGACCAGAAGGTCTCGTGCACGGGCATGGGGCGCTTGGCATACCAGGCCGAAAGCGGCAGGGTAAACATGAGCGAGAGCACCAAAATGGGCTGGACCACCAGCAAGGTACCAAAGCCCAGGGCGACGACCTGGAGGCCGTAGGCGAGTATGGCCGCGCCGGTGCCGACCCACCACAGTGGGTTGGTCATGGCGGAGCGCATGACTGAATCGTCTGCTTCAAGGGCGATGCGGTGGCGAACGACCGTGCCCCAAGCAACCGTAAGCGCGGAGGCGAGCGCGAAGAATACGGCCAGGAAGTTGCTTAACACCCGCTCAACGCTAGTAAAAAAGTGACGGAGATGCATTTTGCTTATCGATGCCGCCCCCGCCCCGCCGCCTCGCGCACGCACGGGGGTGGGTGTGAATAAAATAAAAGTATTGTTTCGGAATTATGATGAGGTGTAGCGCCTTGCGGGGTAGCATAGGAATTTGACTAGTGTCCGACAGGTATTTCTGTGGCGCGCCTGCGCCCAGGAGTGCCTTTTAAAACGAAAGGTGGCAACCACACCGTGGCCCTGATCGTTCAAAAATACGGCGGCTCCTCCCTCGAATCCGCAGATCGCATCCGCGCGGTAGCGGAGCGGATTGTGGCCACTAAAAAGCAGGGCAATGATGTCGTCGTGGTGTGCTCCGCAATGGGGGATACCACCGATGAGCTTCTCGACCTTGCAGCGCAAGTCAATCCCGTTCCCCCGCAGCGCGAAATGGATATGCTCCTTACCGCCGGCGAGCGCATCTCCAATGCGCTAGTGGCCATGGCGGTGGAGTCTCTGGGCGCGAAGGCCCAATCCTTTACCGGCTCCCAGGCGGGCGTGCTCACCACCGAGCGCCACGGCAATGCGCGCATCGTTGACGTCACCCCCGGCCGCCTGACCGAGGCCCTAGAGGATGGACAGATCTGCATCGTCGCCGGATTCCAGGGCGTGAATAAGGACTCGCGCGATGTGACCACGCTGGGCCGCGGCGGGTCCGATACCACCGCGGTCGCCCTGGCGGCGGCGCTCAAGGCGGATGTGTGCGAAATCTACTCCGATGTCGATGGCGTCTATACCGCCGATCCGCGCATCGTTCCGGATGCGCAAAAGCTAGAAAAGCTCTCTTTTGAAGAGATGCTGGAAATGGCCGCCGTAGGATCCAAGATTCTGGTCCTGCGCAGCGTGGAATACGCCCGCGCTTTCAATGTTCCGTTGCGAGTTCGCTCGTCTTATTCAAATGACCCCGGCACGTTGGTGACCGGCTCGATGGAGGATATCCCCGTGGAAGAAGCAGTACTTACTGGTGTAGCAACTGATAAATCCGAGGCGAAGGTAACCGTGCTGGGCATCCCAGATCGTCCGGGCGAGGCCGCGAAGCTTTTCCGCGTCATCGCCGATGCGGAGATCAATATCGACATGGTGCTGCAAAACGTCTCCTCCTTGGAGGATGGCACCACCGACATCACCTTCACCTGCCCGCGCGCCGATGGCCCCCGCGCGATGGAGCTATTGAGCAAGCTGCAGTCTGAGGGCGGCTGGTCCAATGTGCTTTACGATGACCAAGTGGGCAAGGTCTCCCTCGTCGGCGCCGGCATGAAGTCCCATCCCGGCGTGACGGCGGACTTTACCGAGGCCCTGCGCGATGTGGGAGTGAATATGGAGCTTATTTCCACCTCCGAAATCCGCATCTCCATGCTGACGCGCGAAGCGGACCTAGAGAAGGCGGCGCGCGCCCTGCACGATAAATTCCAGCTCGGCGGCGAGGAAGAAGCCACCGTCTATGCTGGAACCGGACGCTAAACCAGAACAAATAAAGAGGAAGACAATGACTACCGTTGCAGTCGTCGGCGCCACCGGCCAGGTCGGCCGCGTGATGCGCTCCATTTTGGAAGAACGCAATTTCCCGGCGGATAAGGTGCGCTTTTTCGCCTCTGCCCGCTCCGCCGGAACCGAGCTGGAATTTCGTGGCGAGCAGATCGAAGTGGAGGACTTGGCCGAGGTCACCGAAGAATCCGTGGCCGATGTCGATATCGCGGTATTTTCCGCGGGCGGGTCCACCTCTGAGAAGTGGGCCCCGGTCTTCGCTGCCGCGGGCGCTACCGTGGTGGATAATTCTTCGGCCTACCGCAAGGACCCGGAGGTCCCGCTCGTGGTATCGGAGGTAAACCCTGAGGAGGCGAAGAACACGCCGAAGGGCATCATCGCCAACCCGAACTGCACCACCATGGCCGCCATGCCGGTGCTGAAGGTCCTGCACGATGCCGCCGGCCTCAATAAGCTGCACGTATCGTCCTACCAGGCGGTATCCGGCTCCGGCCTGGCGGGCGTGCAGACACTCGCCGCGCAGGTCTACAGCGTGGGTGATCACAACGTGAACCTGGTCCACGATGGTTCCGGCCTCGATGATGAGGACCTGGGGCCCTTCGTTGCGCCCATCGCCTATAACGCGCTGCCCTTTGCCGGCAACCTCGTCGATGACGGCAGCAATGAGACCAACGAAGAGCAGAAGCTGCGCAATGAATCCCGCAAGATTCTCGGCCTGCCGGACCTCAAGGTCGCCGGCACCTGTGTGCGCATCCCCGTCTTTACCGGCCACACCCTGACCATCCACGCGGAGTTCGACAAGCCCATCACCCCGGAGCAAGCCACCGAGCTTCTGAGCGATGCCCCAGGCGTGACGCTTGCCGATGTCCCCACCCCCCTCGCTGCCGCCGGCAAGGACGATTCCTTGGTCGGGCGCATCCGCCAGGATCAGACGGTAGATGACAATAAAGGCCTCGTGCTCGTCGTCTCCGGCGATAACCTGCGCAAGGGCGCTGCGCTTAATACCATTCAGATCGCAGAACTGTTGGTATAGCCGCAAGGTACCACCGCGCCGGGCAGAGCTGCGAAGCCTTGCCCGGCGCTTTGCAATATGAAAAATCGGCTCCTCGCTTCCCACCGCGGGAAGGAGGAGCCGAATTGTATTTAGTGGCGCTTAAACCTTAGTCTTCGTCTTTCTTGCCAAAGTCCAAGTCGCTGTCGACGGAAGGTACTTCCGGCTTCGTGTGCTGGACGTAGGTGACGGAAGGTGCGGGCTCTGAACGGTCGTAGTCGAGTTCATCGTCCTCTTCGAGCTCCTCGTGGATATCCTCGGCGAGGTGATCGATAAATTCCTGCGTCCCCATATTGGATGCTGCGGCTAGCATGCGCAGCTCGCGCTCATTCTTCTTGGTAAAGCGCTCGCGAGGGTCGAGCTTGCGGGCGACGAGATCGTGGGCACGCATGCGGCGATCGGATTCATCGGCAAGCATGCCGCGGTTTTTAATGCGGTTATAAACCATCACGAAAATCATCAGTAGGCCGAGGTAACCCAGGATGGGGTAGACGTTGCTGACCAGGGACTGGAAGCCGATGAAGGACAGGATGAAGCCGATGATGCAGGATGCGGCGTATACGGGGTAGAAGCGCTGTGGGTTATTGCGGGTCAGGCGCTTGCCCAGCGCGTAGAACATACCGATGGCAGTGTTAAAGACCATGCCGTAGATGACGAAGGTCATCAAGATGCCAAGAACTGGGTGGATGCCCGTAATCAGCTTCAGGACCGGCATGTCCTCGCCGTTGACGTCCTTGGCCTCGAAGAAGAGGGCGAAGACGAGCAGGGCCAGCAGGATGAGGTAAAGGAAACCACCGATGAGGCCACCGATGCCCACGGCGCGGTTATCTAGGAAGTTACCGCCGATGACGATGGACATGGACACGGCCGTCATGACGTTCAGGCCGGTGTAGTTCAGGGCGGAGAGCCACCAGTTAGGCAGCGAGGTATTGACGTTATCGATGGCCCAGGTATTCAGGGATGCGAAGTCCACATCGGCCGTAAGGATGGTGTAGCCGGTGGCCAGTACCACGAAGACGATGATGAACGGGGTGATGGTACCGATGACGCGGGTAACGCGGTCCACATCCATAAGGCCCACCAGCAGCACGAGGATCAGCATGACGGTGCCGCCGACCCACACGGGGATGCTGGGGAATTGCTGGTTGATATTGGAGCCACCACCGGCGAACATGACGAAGCCGATGGAAAACAGCGTAATCAGCGTGGACCAGTCCAAGATCTTGGCGGTGACTGGTGAAGCGATCTTGTTGTAGACAGCGGTGTGTTCCACCGCCTGGAAATAGGAGCCCAGCTGCAGGATGGACACGCCGGTGACCATCATGAGGGCGGCGGCGAGGGCGATGCCCCACAGGCCCCATTCACCGAAAGCTACGAAGTACTGCATGGCTTCTTGGCCCGAGGCAAAGCCTGCGCCCACCACGACGCCAATAAACGCCATGGAAATTCCGATTGCGCGTTTAATCATGAGGGGAGAAACTCTCTTACTCACACTCGCCGGGCCCGGCTTTGGGAACGCGCGGGCCCGGATCGACGGTCGATTTATCACGTGTGTGTATCTAATAGAATCACATTTCACCCGTCACTTCACAGCTGAAATCGCGTCACTTTAGTATTTTTCTACCCCGCCCTCAGGCCGCATGCGCCCGCTGCGCTGCCCTAAGTACCTGCACTTTGATAAGTATTGCGGCGAAAGTATACGTCTAGGCGCTCGAACATTCGGGGGTATTAATTTGCGCCCTCGATGAGGTCCTTGCGGGCGCGCGCCACGCGGGAGCGGATGGTGCCAACGCGCACCCCGGCGATCTTGGCCGCTTCCTCATAGGTATAGCCCAGCACCTGGGTGAGGATGAGGGCTTCGCGGCGGTCGGCTGGCAGGGCATCGATAAGCGCACGGGCATCGATCCAATCGCTCCAGGAACCGGAATTTTCCGCGGCGGAGCTCATGGCGTCCTCGTATTGCGTGGCGGATTTGCGGGGCCGGGCCATGTCGTGGCGGATATTATCCACCCAGACGCGCCGGGCCAGCGAGAGCAACCAGGTGCGCGCGGAAGAGCGGGCGGCAAAGCGCGGCAAGGCGCCGATGACGCGCAGGTAGGTCTCTTGGGTGAGGTCGTCGGCGATTTCGGGGCCGCCCAGGTGGGCGAGCAGGCGCCAGACGTCATCCTGGGTGGCCTTGATGAACTCCGTAAGCGCTGCTCGGTCGCCGCGCCCAGCCCGGAGGGCGAGCTCGGTGACGCGGGCGTCGTCTGCTGCGGAGTGGTGGGTCACCTGAATGAATCTACCAGTAGCTCCTGGATTTCTTATCCAAGGTTGCGGTGGCTGGGGCACGAGCAATCAACACATGCGCGCGCAAAGTAGCGCGGCGCCGTTAAACGTAGTAAACTATGGGTTGTCCGTGATTGATAATTGACCCCAAATTATCGACTGATTGCCAGGAGGCAAAGACATACCATGACTGATTCCACTGCTGATGACATCCTGAACAAGGGACAGCGTCCCGCAGGTAAGGGCACCACGACCCGTCCGTCCGGCCAGCCCGTGCCGTCCGAGAACACGTCCGTGACCGCCGGCCCCCAGGGTCCGGTCGCGCTCAACGATATTCACCTCATTGAAAAGCTCGCCCACTTCAACCGCGAGCGCGTGCCTGAGCGTACCCCGCACGCCAAGGGCCACGGCGCCTACGGTGAGCTGCACATCACCGAAGACGTGTCCGCCTACACCAAGGCCAAGGTCTTCCAGAAGGGCACCGTCACCCCGATGATGGGCCGTTTTTCCACCGTCGCCGGCGAGCAGGGCTCCCCGGATACCTGGCGCGACGTGCACGGCTTTGCCCTGCGCTTCTACACCGAAGACGGCAACTTCGACATTGTGGGCAATAACACCCCGGTATTCTTCCTGCGCGATGGCATGAAGTTCCCGGACTTCATCCACTCCCAAAAGCGCCTGGGTTCCAACGGCCTGCGCGATGCCGATATGCAGTGGGATTTCTGGACCCGCAACCCGGAATCCGCCCACCAGGTGACCTACCTGATGGGTGACCGCGGTACCCCGAAGACCACCCGCCACCAAAATGGCTACGGTTCCCACACCTTCCAGTGGGTCAACGAAGACGGCGAGGCCTTCTGGGTGAAGTACCACTTCATCTCCCGCCAGGGCGTAGAGAACTTCACCGATGAAGAGGCCACCGTGGAAGCCGGTAAGAACCCGGATAGCCACCGCGCGGACCTCTACAACGCCATTGAAGAGGGCAACTACCCCATCTGGGACGTCAAGGTGCAGATCATGCCGCTTGCGGAGGCTGAGGACTACCGCTTCAACCCCTTCGATCTGACCAAGGTCTGGTCCAAGAAGGACTACCCACTGCACGATGTGGGCTACTTTGAACTCAACCGCAACCCGCGCAATTTCTTTGCCCAGATCGAGCAGGTTGCACTCGATCCCTCCAATATCGTGCCGGGCGTTGGCCTGTCCCCGGATATGATGCTCCAGGCTCGCGTCTTTGCCTACGCCGATCAGCAGCGCTACCGCATCGGGCCGAATTACAAGCAGCTGCCGGTCAACCAGCCGCGCAATGCGGAGAAGGTCAATACCTACGAGCATGAGGGCCCAATGCAGTATTTCTACAATGCTCCAGAGGATCCGGTGTACTCGCCCAACCGACATGCGAAGGGCGCGGGCGTGCTTGACGATGCCTCCGTCAACAACCGCGAGGACCTCGAGACCACCACCGCGGCGGACCTCTACGTGAACCCGGATCCCCACGGCCAGGACTTGGTCCGCGCGCCGTACGTGCGCCACGCGGAAGACGATGACTTTGTGCAGGCCCGCGACCTGTACGAAAACGTCTACGACGACGCCGCCAAGGAGCGCCTGGTCACCAATATCACCAACGCGATGGCCGGCGTTTCCGAAGAAACCGAAGAGCGCGTGTACCAGTACTGGACCAACGTCCACCCGGACTTGGGCCAGCGCGTGCGCGAGGTCTTCGCTGAAAAGAAGTAGCCCGCCGCTGCGCTTGTACTGCTTCTTAGAGGCATAAGACACAGGCCGCCTTCGACTATCTGCTGTGAACTGGGGCAGTTGGCCGAAGGCGGCTTTTGTGATTTTTTACGCTGGGCTAGTTGCAGCGGCGCATATCGTCTGCAACGAATTGAGGCGCGCCCTGGTTAAGCCATTTATCCACGTCATAGCACGGCTCGCTCATCCCCGAGGTGGCTTGGCCAATCGGGCGGATGACCGTCCATGCGCCATCGACAAAGTGGGCCCATACGAGCCAATCTGTTTGGTTTTGACCAAAGTGTGCCCAAGTGCCATCGCAATCGAGCACCACAATATTGCTCATATCGGGGGCTAGGGGAGCAAAGGATGCTGGTGAGCAATCGCCCTTTGCTTGCTTGGCAGTAGTGGTGACCGTGACCTCTTGCGGGATGGGCTGCTGCGCGTGCGTCTGTGCGGGCGAGGTTGCTGGGGCATCGGATGTAGTAGCCGTCGTTGGCTCCGGAGAGCTCGTAGCGCTGGAGTTCGAGCTGGAACTGGAGCTGGACTGCGCCACGGCATCGGAAAATTGGGGCTCGCTAGGGTTGGCGGAGTTATCGGCATCATCGGCGCAGGACACCAGTGCCATGCTCAGCGGAAACGCGGCCGCGCAGGCTAGCGTGCGGGAGAGAACGGATTTTCGGGGGGATAGGCATGTCTTAATAGTAGATTCTCTTTGTTATGCGCGGGGATCGGCGCGCCTGCAGAAAGGGAATGACCTGCAGCGATAGGTTACTAGCATGACCAAAAGCCTTGCCTCGACCGCGTCTACTGCGTCCGCGAGTTCCTCGCGGTGGCGCACGCTCTTATTGCTCGTATTGCTCGCCGTACCACTTATCGTTGGTACCGCAGTGGCGACCTGGTCGCAGTGGGAGCCGGCGCACGCGTGGTCGAGCGCCGCGCAGCCTTATGGCGCACCGCAGGCGAATTCGGCATCGCCAGAGCTCAAGGAAGCTGCCGAGGCCGCCAGCCGCGCCCAGGCGCAGGCCAGCATCTTGAAATCCGGGGCGGACCGGTTGAACAAGGGCACCAGCGAGCTGGATAAGGGCGCGGGCGAGCTAGGAGAGGGCGTCGACAAGCTCGCTGGCGGTTCGCAAGAGCTGGTGGCGGGGCTGAACCAGCTGCAGTCGGGGACGAATACCCTCGGCGGAGGGGCGACGGAGCTGGCCAATACCGTTGGCGGGGCCGTCGACCAGGTCGTGGGCCTGGGAGCCGTCCAAGGCCAAATCCTGGAGGCCATCGATGGCACGGTGCGCGATTTGGAGGGAAATGATTCCAAGGAAGCGAAGCAAGTGCGCTCGCAACTGGGGGATCTGCGCAAGCAGGTGGAAAATTTCCGCCTCGATGAATCCCTGACCGGGGAGTTGAAGAAGCTCAAGGATGGCTCGCGCGATCTCTCCAATCAGCTGGCGGTAAATGGCTATGCCTACCACGATGGCATCAACCAGGCCGTGGCTGGCGCGCAGCAGCTCAACCAGTCCATCGCGGAGCTTAATAGCCGCGTGGATGAGGCACTCGATGGGGTGGGCAAGCTTGACGATGGCGCCGGCAAGCTCACCGGCATGGCAGAACAAAACCAATCGAACCTGGGCGAGGTGCAGCGCTCGTTGCCTCCCGCGCACGTGGCGGCGGGCGAGGATGCGCGCCAGCTGAGCCCGGTCATCGCCATGCTCATTTCCGCGCTCGTCTTGCTGGCCGGATCCGCCGCCGGTGTGGCGTGGAAACTGGGATTCCGCCCGTGGCTGATGGTCCTCGGCGGATCGCTGGCAGCGGTGGCCATCGGGGAGATCCTGCTTTACGTCCTATCCATCGGCCTTACCCCCATCGCCGCCGTGGCCGCCGGCGGGGCGCTCTTCCTGGGTGCCCTGTCCTCCGCGCTTATCGTGCGCGGCCTGCTCGAACTGTGCGGCATGACCGTGGGGTCCATCCTCGCTGCGCTCTTTGGCATTGGGCAGACCGCGTTGGTGGGCTGGCTGTGGAAATCCGCGGCCATCGCCGGGGTGGACAAGGTATGGCAGGTAGTGGCCAACCTTTTGCCGCTGAACTGGACGACGGCCGCCGTGACCGTGGCTGGCAACGACGGGGAGGCCGTGGTGCTGTGGACGGGCCTTGGCGTCTTGGGCGCTATCACTCTGGTGGGCCTGAGTGCAGTGAAATGGCTCGTTCCTGTCAAAAAGAGTCAAAAATCCGGCGCTAAAGTATGAAAATTTATACTTAAATAGACAAAAGCTTGTATAAAGCTGGCAATATTTGCCAGCGCTATGGCTGGAATACGATAAGTGTTATTCTTACTAGTGCTCACACCGCCTACTTAGGGGGTAGGCGAGCGGCTTGCGCCGTTGTGAGTGATAGGGAATAGGGACGACGCGGTGCTGTAGGGGCGCCGCGTCGTTTCCCGTTTTTACCCAAAGCTATATATCCACGGTGGGTGAGGGTTGTTTTATGCGCCCACCGGCAGGAATGTGCGCTACCACACAGTAATGTTTAACATTAGCCATACGTCTTTTGGCTAATGGCGTGCGCCATACGGGCGCCAGTGACATTTAAAGGAGCGCAATGCAGACCTCCCTCGGGCTGACCCTGATGGGACTGGCCATCATCTTTGTAACGGTGGGCATCCTCATCCGCGGCCGCGTTAATCCCATCATTCCCATGACCTTGGTACCCGTCATCGGCGCTGTGATAGCCGGTTTCGGCATAGAAGATATCGCGGATTTCTTTGGCGAAGGCTTAAGCTCTGTCATCAACGTCGTGGTGATGTTCATCTTCGCCATTATCTTCTTCGGCATCCTGCAGGATGTGGGCCTTTTTACCCCGGTGATCCGCAGCCTCATCAAGGCGACCCGCGGCAATGTCATGGCCGTGACTATAGGCACGGCCGCCATCGGCATCGTGGCGCACCTCGATGGTTCCGGTTCCACGACCTTCCTTATTACGATTCCCGCATTGCTGCCGCTGTACCGGGCGCTACACATGTCGCGCTATGTCCTCATTACCATCGTGGCCCTGGCCGCTTCAGTGATGAATATGGTCCCGTGGGGCGGGCCGCTGGGGCGCGCCGGTGCGGTGGTTGAGCAAGACCCCAACGATATCTGGCTGCACCTATTGCCCATCCAGGGTGTGGCGGTGGTCCTCATCTTCGCCATCGCCGCCCTATTGGGGTGGCGCGAAAAGCGCCGCTTGGCCAAGCTGCAGGAAAGCGGCGAGATTAAGGGCGCCATTTCAGTGGACGTGAATTCGTTGGCGGATGATTTTTCCGCCAAGCAGGCCGAAGAACAGCAGAAACTTGGGTTCAGGTACCGGAAAGCCCGGTGGGTGACCATCGCGAATATCGTCGTCGCCTTGGCCGTGCTCGCCGCTCTGCTTTCGGGCTTGTTGCCACCAGCGCCCGCATTCCTCATTGCTACCACCATTGCCTTGGTGGTCAACTTTGACGGCGCGATGGAGCAGGGCGACGCCTTGCGGCGTCACGCCCCCAACGCCTTGTCCATGGCCGGAGTGATCATCGCGGCCGCGATGTTCTTGGGCGTGCTCAATGAGACCAAGATGCTAGAAGAAATCGCGCTGAGCCTGGTGAATATCCTGCCGGAAAGCGTGGCGCCGTATTTGCACGTCATCGTGGGATTCTTTGGGGTTCCGCTGGATCTGTTGACCTCCACGGATGCGTATTACTTCTCGGTACTGCCCATTGTCCAGGGTACGGTGGAGTCCTTCGGCGTCAGCGGTATGGGCGCTGCGAGCGCACTTATCATCGGCAACGTGGTCGGAACCTTCGTCTCCCCATTTTCGCCGGCGCTGTGGTTGGCGTTGGGACTGGCGGACGGCCAGATGGGCAAGTACCTCAAGATAGCCTTCCCCATCGCATGGGTATTTTCCATCTTCCTCGTTGCCATCGCATTCTTTACCGGAATGCTGGCCTAAGAAACGGTGGCCCTGGAATCCAAGGCGAAGGGTCTTTTGCGAAACCACCCGCCCACCTGCACCATCGGTTTCCGTAGTCGGTTCCGTTGGGAAACGCAGTTTGAAGTGTTCCAGATTTTGTCATCTACTCAAACGGAATAAAACCTAGGAGACTTCAGCCTGAAGAAGAAACCCGCCTTCACAGACGAAGGTGGGTTTGAAGATTTTGTCGGTGGTTATGCTTCATTCATGGGGGCCAACGTACAGAACTCTAATATTGTCAGGTCCCCAGTAGCACCAGTAAATCCTCCATGCTTGGGGAGTGTGATTCTCTACATAAGAGATATAGATGGTCTCACCATTATTGGCCGTCTTACCCTTCATGGTATGCGTGTTAAGGCTTGGGTATGAAGGGCCTGGGTCTTCCAAGAACCCAATTGCTTTCTTGACCTTTTTCCTCTTGTCGGGATACTTGGCTAGCGCTTTCTTAAGGTCTTCTGCGGCGGATAGGGCAAACTGGATCTTGAAGCGTGGCATTTCTTCTTGCTGGTCAGTTAGAGTTCAAAATCCACAAATCGGCCGTCTGTGTAATCTTCCAAGCTATCTCGGAATACGCGAAGGGCATCGGGGTTCGAGTAAAGAAGCTCGATATCTTGGTTCATGTCTTCTTTCGCAACGTGGGTTACGCGACCTGCAGAGTCCGAAAATGCCAGCATCTTCCCGCAATCAGCCGCGTTCTTGTGAAGCGTGTTGCTCATGCTGCGTCCTTTCTGTGTTCAACCCGTCCAGTTTAAATCCGGTTGGGTTTCCCGTTGGTTGTCTCCGTCGGGCTGCTGTCCATTTTCTCATAAAGTGTGACAGCGGTGCACTTGCTTGAGGCTGTGTGCGCTCTGAGCTTGTGGCTCTGGCTCGGGTGTCTAGAATATCGAAAGAAAGGAACCCCAAACAGGGGGTGATCTTATCCCGTCCCTACATTCATCAGGTCTGGGTATCAAGGTCGGTGAACGCAGAAGCCAATGTTATGCTCGCCCTACCTTTGAATGTTGTGTTATTTCTTCATCTGTCCTGCACAAATGGGGTATCGTGGTCGGTTAGTGGGCATCGGAAAATTCAACAAACTCACCGCATGCCACATGCAGGTGCCATTCCGGTGGATTGAACAAACAGCAGGACCGAATAAGCCACAACAGTTTATTCAGCTCCTATTTAGACAAGCTAGCCAAGGCTTGCGCTGAAACCCAGACACACTTTTTGCTATTTAACTCGAAAAAGCCCGCAGTTTCCTGCGGGCTACTGTCGGGATAACAGGATTTGAACCTGCGACCTCTTCGTCCCGAACGAAGCGCGCTACCAACCTGCGCCATATCCCGGTCACTGCTTAAAAGCAGTACTGAGATACTTTAACGCACGGTGAATGAGATCGGCAAAACCGCAGGTCTAATCCACCTCAGTGATCCGCAGCAGGGTGGCTGAGGGGCGGCAGAATAAACGCACAGGGGCGAATTTGGAGGTGCCCAGGCCATTGGAGACGTGCATCTTCATCGGGCCGAAATCGTGCAGGCCCTGTGCGCGCGGGCGGTCGATGCCGCAGTTGGTCACGATGGCGCGCGAACCAGGCAGGCACACCTGCCCGCCGTGGGTATGGCCGGAAAGGGAAAGCTGATAGCCATCGGCGGCGAATTTTTCGAGCACGCGCGGCTCGGGGGCGTGGAGGAGCGCGAGCGAGAGATCGGCATCCTCATGGGGCGGGCCGGCGATTTCGGAATAATCGTCCAAGTCGTGGTGTGGATCGTCCACACCGGCCACGGCGAGGCGAACATTGCCCACCTTGAACTCGCGGCGCGCCTGGTTGCCGTCGTACCAGCCGTGCTCCACGAAGGCCGCGCGCATGCCGCGCCAAGGAAGATCCACGTAGGAGGGCTCGCGCTTTTTGCCCAGCAGGTACTTGAAGGGATTGACCGGGCGGGGTGCCCAATAATCATTGGTGCCAAATACGAAGACGCCGGGCCGGGCGAGAAGCGGGCCGAGCGCGCGCAGGGTATCGGGCACGGCCTGTTTATCGGAAAGATTATCGCCGGTATTGACCACGAGGTCTGGATCCAGCGCATCGAGGGCGGAGACCCAGTCGATCTTGGTCTGTTGCCCCGGGATCATGTGCAGGTCAGAAATATGCAGCAGGCGGAACTCTTCTTCGCCGCGCAGGGTGCCCTTGGGCAGGAGTGGAAGAGTATATTCCTTGAGCTCGAATTTGTTGAGCTCGCTAAAGCCCCAAGCAGCAACACCTAGGCCGGCGGCGACGCCGCCAAGAATCCGTTGAAGTTTCACAGCTTCTACACTACCTGCCTTAAATGGACGTATATTGAAAGGCATGAGCGAGCTAAAAGATACTATCCGAGCAGATCTGAAAACGTCGATGAAGGCCAAGGAAAAGCAGCGCACCAGCGCCATTCGCGCGCTGCTCGCGGCAATCCAGGCCGAGGAAACTACCGGCTCCCGCCACGAGCTGGAGGATGAAGACATCCTCAAGGTCATCGCGCGCGAGATTAAAAAGCGCCGCGAGTCCGCGGAGGTCTATGAAGAAAACGGCCGCCCGGAATTGGCAGAGGCTGAGCTTGTCGATGTCCCCTTCTTCGAGGCCTACCAGCCGCGCCAGCTCGATGACGCGGAGCTTAAGGCCTTGGTAGAAGAGGCAATTGCTGAGGTAGAAAAGGAAAACGGCGAAGCACCCACCATGAAGCAGATGGGTGCGGTCATGAAGGTGGCCAACGCAAAAGCCGCCGGCCAAGCCGACGGCAAGCGCCTTTCCGCAGAGGTTAAAGGCCAGCTTAATTAAGCTTTAGCGGCCGAGGAGGTTGCGGATATCGTTGCGGAAGTTATCGATATCTTCTTGGCGGATTCCAAAGTCCTCAGGACTGAGGTTGAAATCGCCGGCACCATGTCCTCCCTCGTTGCTTACACCGGTAGTGTTCGCGCTGCCGGTGTTATTTTGTGCGCCGGTGGCATTCGCACTGCCGACGCCGCTGGAGGGGGATTGGGTGGCAGGGGAGCCATCGGAAAGCTGCAGCGTAATCTCCGCGCCTTCCTTCTTGCCGTCCTTGCCGGTAATCGCGCGCACCACGCGGCCGTAGGGGACGTCCCCGCCGACGACGCGCGAGGTCTTTACCACGTAGCCCCGGGCCTCAAGGGCGCTGCGGGCTTGGGACTCGCTTTGCCCGCGCACGCTATCGAGCAGCTTATCCCCGGTGGTGCCGTCATCGTATTTCTTATTGTAGTTGGGCAGCCCGCTCTGGGTAGCCCGCGGCAGCTGCGAAGCCATGGTGAAAAATGTCTGCGCGGGCTCCAAGCCACCAAAGAGGTTGCCGGCGCCGGTGCACTGGCGCACGGGCGAGGTACACAGCGGCTGGGTATCGGTGCCGTCGTTATAAATATAAGGAGCGGCGGCGAGCCCGTCGTTGAATCCCAAAAAAGCCGAGGACTGGTTGGACTCGGTGGTGCCGGTCTTGGCGGCGATGGGGGAGCTAAAACCGGCGGCCTGGGCGGCGTCCTTGGCGGTGCCCTGCGTGGCATCTTCAGACAGCGCATTGGACAGGGCGTGGGCCACGTCTTGGTCTACTGCCTGCTCGCACGGGGTTTCCTTGAGGTAGACCTCGTTGCCGTTTTTATCCAGGACCTTGTCAATGGGGTTGGGCTCGCACCACCGGCCATTGGAGGCAATGGTGGCGCCCACATTGGATAGCTCCAGCGGATTGACCGGGGTGGGGCCCAGGGTAAAGGAACCGGAATTGGCGTCCTTCGTGCGCTGAGCGATGGAGGTGTCCTTATCAAAGGTGCCCTTGTCGCCGTAGGAGCGCAGGCCAAGGCGCACCGCCATATCCACGATGGGCGCCACGCCAACCTGCTCGGTGAGCTTGATAAACGGCGTATTGGGCGAGTGCGCCAGCGCCTCTTGCAGCGACATTGTGGCCTTATAATTGCCCGCGTTCTCCACGCAGTAGCGGTTGGCGGGGCAGTTATCGGCGCCGCCGTGGCCAAGGCCTTCGGCCTCGTAGCGGGTGGGCACATCCACCGTATTTTTAATGCCGTAGCCAGCCTCGATGGCGGCCGCGGCGGTAAAGGTCTTAAAGACAGAACCGGCACCATTGCCCACCAAGGAGTTGGGCTGCGGCAGCAGGGTCTCATTATTGTCCTGATCCAGCCCGTACGCGCGGGAGGAGACCATGGCCAAGACCTTGCGGTCCGACGTGCCCGGCTCGATAACGTCCATAACCTCGGCCACGCCCTGGGCATCCGGGTTGGTGTGCGATTGCACCGCGGATAGCGCCGTATCCTGCACCTGCGGATCCAGCGTGGTCTTTACGGTATATCCACCGTGGGCGAGCTGGTCTTGGTCAATGCCCTTTTCCTCGAGGTACTGCAGCACAAAGTCGCAGAAAAAGCCGCGATCACCTGCGCCGATGCAGCCATTGTCTAGGGTATTGGGCTGCTTGCCGACGCCCAATTCCTCCCCCTTATACTCATCCGCATCCGCCTGCTCCAGATAGCCGTTATCCACCATGGATTGGAGCACGACGTTGCGGCGGTCAAGCACCTCTTCCTCATTGGTAAAAGGGTTGAGGCGCTCCGAGGACTGCACCATGCCCGCGAGCATCGCCGCTTGCGGCACCGTGAGATCTGCGGCATGGCTATCAAAATAGGTCCGCGCGGCGGCCTCCACGCCGTAGGCATGGTTACCAAAGGAGACCAGGTTGAGGTAATTGGTGAGGATTTCCTTCTTATCCAATTCCTCATTCATCTGCGTTGCCATGCGCATTTCGCGCAGCTTGCGGGTTGCGGACTGCTCGGTCGCCGCGGCCCGTTCTTCATCGGTTTGCGCGGAGACGAGCAGGAGGTAGTTCTTGACGTACTGCTGGTCAATGGTGGACGCACCCTGGGAGACCCCGCCGGAGGTGAGGTTGGTCCACAAGGCTCGGAAATTGCCTTGGAGATCGACGCCGCCATGTTCGTAAAAGCGCTCGTCCTCAATCGAGACGATGGCGTTTTTCATCGCGTCCGAAATCTCATCGCCACTTACGGGGTGACGGCGTTGGCTATAGACGTAGGCCATATCTTTGCCCGAGGCGTCTTGCACCGTGGTGACGCCGGGGATATTGCCCGCTGTTAGATCTTGCAGGTCCGATTGCATGGTCTGGTTGGTGCGGGCGATCGCCACGCCGGAAATGCCCGCAAAGGGGGCGAGCGCGAGCGCGATGAGCGCGGCTACCAAGACCGTGGACAGGGCTATCTTGGACAAAGATTTGAAGACAGTCACCCCCAATACCCTACGTGGTTTGCCTGGCAATGGGGAAGGTGACCTGCACCCCCTAAAGTGTGACCTTGTAGACAATTCCGCGTTCTAGTGAATAGACTCAGGCCTCGGTACATAGTATTCCGTCTGGGAAGGAGAACACTCACCCATGACCGTTCGAGTGAAGACTGCGGGAATGTCCAATACAGCCCGAAATCCCGAGCGTGGTGAGTGGGTCACTCAAGCAAAGTGCCGCAATGAGGACCCAGACGCATTATTTGTGCGCGGCGCTGAACAGCGCAAAGCTGCCGTCATTTGCCGCCACTGCCCGGTATTAACGGAATGCCGCGCAGATGCCCTTGATAACCGCGTGGAATTTGGCGTGTGGGGCGGGTTGACCGAGCGCCAGCGCCGCGCGCTGCTGCGCAAGAACCCCCACATCACTGACTGGGCCAATTACCTGGCTAAGGGCGGCGAACTCGTCGGTATTTAAGGCGGTCAGAGGGGTAATTGCCCGCCCGCCAGCGGTGGCGCTCCGGAATAGGGGCGGCATAAGTCGTATTAAATCGCTAGAATGAAACCCATGACTAAATGGGAATACGCAACCGCACCAGTACTGACCCACGCCACCAAGCAGATCCTTGACTCTTGGGGCGAAGATGGATGGGAATTGGTCTCCATCACCCCTGGCCCGAACCCAGAGAACGTGGTGGCCTACTTCAAGCGCGAGGTGGCAGAGTAAATGAGCTTTTCCGCTCGCTTGAAAGAGCTAGGGGTGGAACTGCCGGGCGTCGCTAAGCCGCTGGCTTCTTATGTGCCAGCGCTGCGCGTGGGCAATCAGGTATGGACTTCTGGCCAGCTTCCGCTGGTGGATGGCTCCTTGCCGGTGACCGGCAAGGTGGGCGCTGAGGTCACCACGGAACAGGCCCAAGAACAGGCCCGCACCGCCGTGCTCAATGCCTTGGCCGCTGTCGATGCAGAGATCGGGCTGGACAATATCTCCCGCGTGATCAAGATCGTTGGCTTCGTGGCGTCGGATCCCGGCTACGAGGATCAGCCAGCGGTGGTCAACGGGGCATCGGATTTCATTGGGGAGGTATTCGGCGAAGCTGGCACGCACGCTCGTTCTGCAGTCGGCGTTGCGGCCTTGCCAAAGAACGCCCCGGTGGAGATCGAATTGATCGTAGAGATCGCTGAGTGATCGGATAGGCTGGTAGGCATGGAGCACCCCGCATATAGTCAATTGCGTCCCGTAAGCCAATCCGTTGGCGTAGTTCTTTGTGATAATCCCAGCTATACCGCCCTCGAGGGCACGAATACCTGGATTATTAGTGCCGCTGAAGACTCCCGGTCGATCGTCGTAGATCCGGGGCCGGAGGATGAAGGCCACCTCAACGTTGTGCATCGTCATGCTGGTGAGGTGGCTTTAATTCTGCTTACCCACCGCCACGATGATCACGCTTCGGGCGCGCAGCGGCTCCGGCAGATGACTGGCGCGCCCATCCGCGCCTTCGATCCCAGCTATTGCAATGGCGCGGAGGCGTTACAGAAGGGTGAGATCCTGACTTTGGAGGGCATCACCCCGCAGCTGGAGGTCCTGCACACGCCGGGCCACACCGCGGACTCCACGTCCTTCTTCGTGTGGAGCGGGGAGGTGGAAAATTCCCGGCTAGAAGGCATTATCACCGGCGATACCATCGCGGGGCGCCACACCGTTTTGCTTTCTGAAACCGACGGCGATTTGGCCGATTACCTGCATGCTCTGGACGTGTTGGAATCCCGCGGCAAGGATGTTCCGCTCTTCCCGGGCCATGGTCCGGATTTGGAGGATACCTCGCAGGTGGCGCGCAAATACATTGACCGCCGTCACTACCGCCTGGATCAGATCCGGGAAATCCGCTCCCGGCTGGGCGATGACGTGGATCTGACCACCTTGGTCAATGAGATGTATGACGATGTGGATCCGGTGCTGCGCCATGCCGCCGAGCAGTCCACGCGCACCGCGTTGAAGTACCTCGACGGCACCGGCACCGGTTCCGGTACCGATAACTAACGCGCGGCGCGGCAGGAAACCTGCTAAAACGCTTATTCCCTCCGCCCCTAGTGCTTGTGCACGGGGGACGGAGGGAATTTTTTAGCGCGCGCGGCGGGCGAGGTGCTCGGTATCGACGATGAGCACGGACTTGCCCTCGAGGCGAATCCAGCCGCGGTGGGCGAAGGTAGCCAGGGCCTTGTTGACGGTCTCGCGGGAAGCGCCGACCAGCTGGGCAATCTCTTCCTGGGTGAGATCGTGGTTGACGCGCAGCGCGCTGCCTTCCTGGACGCCGAAGCGGTTAGCCAGTTGCAGCAGGGTCTTGGCAACGCGGCCGGGCACATCGGTGAAGATGAGGTCCGCAAGGTTGGCGTTGGTGCGGCGCAGGCGGCGGGCCAGCACGCGCAGCAGCTGCTGGGCGATGGCGGGGTGATCACTTACCCACTTATCCAGCAGCTCGGAGTTCATGGTGGCGGCCTGGACCTCGGTCACACAGACGGCGGACGAGGTGCGTGGGCCCGGATCGAAGATGGAGAGCTCGCCGAACATATCGGACGGGCCCATCACGGTCAGGAGGTTTTCGCGGCCATCCGGGGCGTGGCGGGCGAGCTTAATCTTGCCGGAGGTGATGATATACAAACGGTCTCCGGGCTCGCCTTCATCGAAGATGGTGGTACCGCGCGGGAAGCGCACTGTCTCCATCTGCTCGAGAAGATTCTGCACTGCTACGGGATCAACGCCTTGGAAGATTCCGGCGCGGGAGAGGGTGTCCTGTACGCCTTCCACGTTTTACTCCTTGGATGTCGACTGCGATAAGTCACTAAAGTGCTTGGGCCACATCCTTTTGCGGGCTCCGGGGAGGCACGCTAATGCGGAACAAGCGGGGTCAATTTTTTAGCGTACCCCATTTTACAGTGCAGTTCGTCACTTTTGGGCACTGCCCTAGTTTCGTTCACATAACAGAAATGGGATCACTTACGCCCCTAACGTTACAGCCTGCGCGTTTTCTGCTAATCCGCGAAGACAATCGCTTCCAGTTTTTCCATGAGGAGGGCAAAAAGGGCGATGCCAAGCGGAACGAAAATAACAAGTGAAATCATGTATTCCCATCCTACTAAGCTTGGCGGCATGAGTTCATCACTGCCGGCCACCGCGGCCCCGAGCAAGAGAGCGCCCGTCATTAATGAACGATTGGCGCATGAACACCCCGATGCGCGGTGCGAGCTCGATTTTGATTCGCCCCTCCAGCTTTTGGTGGCCACGGTGCTTTCCGCACAGTGCACGGACGCGCGCGTGAACTCGGTAACCCCTGAGCTGTTTCGCACCTATCCCACCGCGGCCGATTATGCGGCGGCTAGGCGGGAAGATTTGGAGGCGATCCTGCGGCCGCTGGGGTTTCAGCGGGCGAAGGCGGGGCATCTCATGGGCATCGGCGAGCGCCTCGTTTCTGAATTCGACGGTGAGGTGCCACAGACCGTAAAGGAATTGACCTCCCTGCCTGGGGTGGGCCGCAAGACGGCGCTGGTGGTGCTGGGCGATGCCTTCGGGATTCCCGGCCTTACCGTGGATACGCACTTTAGTCGCCTGATGCAGCGCCTGGAGCTGACGGGGGAGAAGACGCCGGTGAAGATAGAAAGGGACATCGCCAAGCTCATTGCAGAGGCCGAGTGGACGATGTTTTCCCACCGTGTCATTTTTCACGGCCGGCGGGTCTGCCATGCCCGGAACCCGGAGTGTGGGAATTGCGTGGTGCGGGATCTGTGCCCGGCTGCATTAAGCTAGCGGTATGAAAAAATACGTCTTCGGCACCGTCATTGCGGCCATTGTCATCGCTGTCCTCGTGGTGGTGGGGGTCATGCAGCTGCGTGGGGATGACACCGGCGCGGGTGAATCGGCGCAGGCCCCTGGCATGGAATCGGGCACGGCGGGCGACCAGGACGTGGCCGAGCGCCCAGATTGCCCCGCGGGGCCCATCGCCGGGGTGGATCTGGAATGCCTGGGCGGCGATGATGCCGGTGAGGGGGACAAGGCGGATGAGGGAATTACCATTGCCAACGTGTGGGCGTGGTGGTGCGAGCCGTGCCGCGCGGAATTGCCCTACTTGGACGAGGTGGCAGAATCCCACCCGGACTGGAAGGTCATTGGGGTGCACGCGGATAAAAACGCCACCAACGGGGCCGCGTTCCTCAATGACGTGGGGGTAGACCTGCCGAGCTTCCAGGATCCGGATAATAGCTTCGCGGGCACGCTGGGCCTGCCGGGCGTGGTTCCCGTGACCGTGATTCTCCGGGATGGGGAAGTGATCAAACAGGCGGCCCAGCCGTTTACCTCTGCGGACGAGATTGAAAAGACGGTCAAGGAGGCGCTTGCCGGATGAGTAAAGTATGGCCCGAATACACACCCGAGTGGATAAAACCCGCGCTGGGTGTCGATACGAGTCAGGTGCAAGAGCTCATTGGTAAGCGGCAGGCCTCGCAGCTCAATGGCTCCGAGGAAGAGGTGCCAACCAAGCGGGAAGCCGCGGTGCTGATGCTACTGAGCGGAAACAGCGTGGAGGATGGCGAAATTTTACTCACGCACCGTTCGCCGTCCCTGCGCTCGCACTCCGGCCAGATTGCCTTCCCGGGCGGCCGGCGGGATCCGGGTGATACGTCGCTGGTTGATACCGCGCTACGGGAGGCATGGGAGGAAACCGACCTGCAGCGCCATACGGTCATGCCCTTAGAGCAGTGGGAGCAGCTGCACATTCGCGCCACGGGCAATCCGGTCAGCCCGATTTTGGCCCATTGGAAGCAGCCGGGCGAGGTCTATCCCGCAAGCCCGGCGGAGACCGATGATGTGTTCTTCGTCCCGATTAGGGAGCTCATTGACCCCCGTAACCGCCTGCTGGTGGGCTTCAAGCAATGGCAAGGCCCGGCGTTTTATGCCAATGATTACGTGATTTGGGGGTTTACTGCCGGGGTGTTGGCAGCATTATTGGAGCATTCTGGGTGGAGTGTACCGTGGGATAACAATTCGGTCATAGACCTGCGTGACACCCTCAAAAAGTCCCGCAATAATGAGAAGATGTCTTAATTGCCCGCGCGCTTAACGCGCTGGGAGACGCACGAGATTTCGATAGAGAAAGAACCAAAGCCATGACTGCTGCGCTCATTGTTGACGGCCTGATTGTGCTTGCCGTGTTAGCAGCATTGCTCAGTGGTTGGCGCAATGGTGCGCTCGCCGCGGTGCTCTCCGCCATCGGCGTGGGCGCGGGCCTCGTGGTGGGCATCGCCGTAGCCCCCAGCGTATTGCGCACAGTGGACGAGCCTTCGCTGCGCCTGCTCCTGCTCGTGGGCATCCTGGTTTTGCTGGTGGGCATCGGGCAGATCATCGGTTCTTCCTTGGGCACCAGCGTGCGCGATCGCATGAAGGCGCGCAGCACCCAACGAATAGATTCGCTCTTCGGCGCGGTCTTTCAGTCCTTCATCGCGCTCATTGTCATCTGGATGATTTCCATTCCCGTGGCCACCAATCTGGGCGGTTCCGCGGGGCAGGGGCTGCGCGATTCCCGCATCCTGAGCAACCTCAACGCGGCCGCCCCGCCGCGCCTTGCTTCCCTTCCCAATGGCGTGGCGGCGTTGCTCAATGAATCGGGCCTTCCGCCGCTGGTTTCGCCGTGGGAAAAGTCCATCAGCGGCGAGGACGTCGAGGACCCGGCACCAGACGTGCAGGACCCGGAGCTGGTGCGCAGCATCCGTCCATCCATCATTCACGTGCTTGGCGATGCCGAAGAGTGCTCCCGCCGCCTCTTGGGCTCCGGTTTTGTGGTGGCCGATGACTATGTGGTGACCAATGCCCACGTGGTGGCCGGCACCCAAACGGTGAGGCTGGATACGAAGCTAGGCCTGAAGGACGCCACGGTGGTCTATTACAACCCAGAGGTCGATATCGCCGTCTTGCGCGCGCCGGATCTGGGCATCCAACCCCTGCCGTGGGCGCAGCAGCCGGCGCAGACCGGCGATGATGCCATGGTTATGGGCTTCCCACACTCCGGCCCCTTTAACGCGGAAATGGCCCGGGTGCGCGATCGTATCACCATCGCCGGGCCAGATATCTACTCCCAAGGCAGGGTAGAGCGCGATTCTTATACGGTGCGCGGCAATATCCAACAGGGCAATTCCGGCGGCCCCCTGGTCAATACCGCGGGCGAGGTCTTGGGCGTTATCTTCGGCGCCTCAGTAGATGATTCTGAGACCGGATACGCGCTGACCGCAGACGAGGTCATCGGCCACATTGGGGATGTCACCCAATTGCAGCGCCCGGTAGAAACCGGCGAGTGCGTGGCGCACTAGCTTTCGCATTAGAACCGCGTGGGGAATGTCTCCCCACGCGCCCTACGCGTCGAGCCAGCGGCGCAGCTCGTCGACGAACTCCTCGGGGGCCTCGAGGAAGGGCAGATTCTTGGCCCCTGGGATCGAGGTGGCGCTAAATCCCGCGCGTGCGCGCAGGGCCGCCCGCTGGATGACGGGATTCCATAGGCGCTGTTGGGCGTGGATGAAAAGGACGGGGCGCTTGACGGCTAATTCGGACCAGTTCAAGGGCACCACGGCGGTGCGCATCCGGTGATTCCACAGGATCCCGCGGCGCACCTTGCCAATCTGGGAGGCGCGCAGGCGCAGGGCAAGGATGGACTCTAGGGTGGCATCGGCAAGCGCGGGCCCCGTATCCAAACTGAGCTCCTTGCGATAGGCCCGGGGGCTGAGCAGCAGGGTATTCGCGCGGGTGACCTTTGGCAGGTGGCAGAGCAGGGAACGCAGGATCATCCACCCAAAATCCCAGGGGCGCGCGGCGATGGCGCGGCGGATATCAACCGGGTGCGCGGCCGAGACCGAAACCAAGCCGCGCACGCGATTGGGGCGCTCGGCGGCCAGGCACCACGCTACCGCGCCACCGGTATCGGCGCCGACGATATAGGCATCCTCGTGGCCCAAGGCCTGGATGAGGCCATCCAGATCCCCGACCAAGGTGCGGATATCCTGGCCGGGATCGATGGGCGGCTTATCGGACATGCCAAAGCCGCGCATATCCACCGCGGCGACGTGGTAGCCGCACTGCGCGAGGGGGCCTATGACCTCCTGGAAATCGAACCAGCCGCCAAAAGCGCCGTGAATAAAAACGACGAGGGGATCGGCGCTATCGCCCGCTATGGCCACGTGCAGGCGGATGCCCCGGGTGTGGACAAACTCGTGCGCAAAGGGTCCTTCCAGCTCAACCGTGGAGGGGGGAAGTGGTGCTAAGGCCATGGAGGGCAAGGCGCCTTTCTATGTGTACAGAAAATCCGCCCCAGGAAAGGCTGAGGCGGATCTAATAGTGCGTGCGGTTTAGGTATACAGGCCGTGAGTGTCCTTGCGGTCCAGCGACTTCTGCGCCTTGCCCGGAATCAGGTTCTTGAGTTCCTTGGTGGAATCTATGGTCTTCTGCGGCGCCTTGACCTTCTTGACGTTCTTGACACCGAGCAGGGCGAGGGCGCCGGCTGCCACGATCATCACGAGGAAGACGATCAAGTAAGCGGCCCAGCGATCTAGCCAGAGCGCGAGGAGCTCAGCGACGAAGATGAAAAAGAAGAAAGAGCTGTACAGCGCGATGGTGCCCGCTGCACCGAAGAAACCGGCGCCGATGCCGCCCTTCTTTGCGGACTGCGCCAGCTCCGTCTTGGCCAGCTCTACCTCAGAGCGCACGAGCTGGGACATCTGCTCGGTGGCATTGGAGACCAACTTGCCGATGGAGGTTTCGGAGGACGATGCATCAACATCGTTCAAAGGAATCGAATTAACCTTTGGTGCGAATTGATCGGTGCCGTCAGTAAATAATCCATCGTTGCTCACGATTAATTCTCCTCGTTTTTCATCTAAACCTTGTAACGGCCCCAATGATAATAGATACAGCGCGGTTTTACGGTGCCACGCCAAAGGTAGGGGCCTTCGGGGCTCGGGGCGTCTAGGGCTATCCTAATGTATATGCCAGAAAATGACCCGTTATCCCCGTTATTTCGCCTCCCGGGGGTGAAAGAAGGTGCGGAAAAGGCCGCGGCGGCCATCGCGCGCGCCCACCGCAGGCCGGCCGGGCTGCGCAGGTATGAGGTCATCTCCGCGGAGTCCTTGATGCGCGGGGCGCGCGCCAGCGTGGCCTTGGATGGGCATTCCATCCCCCCGCATCCTAGCCCGGGTGATGTGGAAAGCGGGCCGCTCGCCGGCGCGGTCAGCGCGTATTCCGTGGTAGCCCCTGAGATGGTAGATTCCACCGTCCGCTCCTTTGCCCGCGCGCCGCTGCAAGTGCTTGCACGCATCGACGTTGCCGACGGCGGCAACGGGATTCCCAGCGGCGATAGCGCGCGCTTGCAGGGCTTGGCGCGCCTGATTGCGCAGGGGAGCGGCCCGGCATTCCGCGATCTCTTGCCAAGCGTCGTGCACGCCGAAATCGCAGCCGGCGAATTCTTTGGCCCGCGCAGCGGCGTGGTGGCGCGGGTTGCGGCCCGCCTGGCCGCCATACACACCGGCTTCGATCCCCGCGGGTTTGCCGTGCCAGAGGTGTATTTCCACCGCCATTCCACGGCCTACCGCGAGTGCCGCGCGAGCTACCGCGACAGCCCCGGCGAGGTGGTGCTTTTTCACCTCTCCGCATGGGAGGTAGGCGGCAAGGAAGCTGACGCTATCGCCCGCGCGGCCTAACCGTACGCTCGTACCCGGTAGGCGGTGAACATTCATTCGGTGCAGGTCAGGGCCGTGCAGGTAGATTATTTTTCTTAGCTGTTGTGATCGGGTAATGAACGTGTCATAATAATCGGTGCAAGGCCCCGATATACTGTGCGGCCTGCCCCGGCTCGCCCCCCGAGGCCGGGTTACTGACGGCCCGCGCGCACCCCCCGATGCGCGGGCCGTCACCTATATCTACGGTTATCCACAAGGCTTTGTTGAAAATGCAACTAACTGAGCGATAAGTGGTAACCTTCGCGCGTTTATCCACAAGCGGGAAGTCCCGTCCCTAGTGCAGGTGGAGCCGGTGCTTCAGGCTAGGGGGCATGAATACAGCACACTCTCGCTCCACCATCGTCGTTGCCATAGGTGAAGAAGCCTTGCGCGCAGAGGCGGTCCACGCAGCCGCCGCGACCAGCCACGAGGTCATTACGGTAACCGATCCCCGCGATATCCCGCGCAGCCTTCCCGGGGCTTATACGGTCTTGGTCGACGCGCTCATGGCGCGCGTTATCGCTTCGGCGCAAGCCGCACAGACCTCGCCCGCCCCGGTGCTTTTCCTCGCCGCGGACCCGGGTCCCATCGATTATGAAGCAGCGCTTGCCTGCCATGCGGACCGCGCCTTCATTATTCCCGCGGAAATTAAGGACTTGCTGGCGGCTATTGCCCAGGCAGCGCACCCGCCGGAAGATCGCCCCGGTAGCGCCACCATCGCGGTGGTGGGCGCCAGCGGTGGGGTAGGCACCTCCACCTTTGCAGCGGCCCTGGCGCGATCCCACTGCATGGCGGGAGAGCAGGCGCGGGCGCTGCTTATCGATGCCACCGCGCACTCCGGCGGCCTCGATCTCCTCCTCGGCGTGGAAACGGCGCCGGGTGCTCGCTGGCCGGAGCTCAATATTGGCGATGGCAGCATCGACGCCGCCGACCTGTACCGCGCCTTACCGTCTACCGCCGATGGCATAGCGGTGTTATCCGCAGCGCGCAGTACGGTCAAAGACACCTTCATGCTAGATGCCACGCTCTTGGCGGCGGCGACGTCCGCGGCGCACGCGGGCGAGGGCCTGTGCGTGGTGGATTGCACGGTCGAAAATATCCCGGCTGCCTGCACGCACGTGGTGTTGGTGGTGGCCGCGGAGGTGCGCTCGGCAGCAGCGGCCGCACAACTCATCCTGCGCCTGGATGAGGCGCGGCGCGATATCGTGGTGGTCCTGCGCCAACGGCAGTGGGCGGCTCTCAGCGCGCCAGAGGTAGAAGACATCATCCACCACCGAGTCAGCGCCCAATTGCCCACCGTGCGCGGGCTCACCCGCAGCATCGAGATCGGTGGATTACCGGCCCGGCTCCCCGCGGCGCTTGCTAAGACCGCCCGTGCGGTGCGCGAGGAGGTAGGGGCATGAGCGCGGCGATGGATAGTTCGGCCGAAACCATGGAAAAGACCATGGAGAAGATGCAGCGCGTCATTGCCGCCGAGCCGGATCTGGTGCACGACGCCTCTAGCTTGGCCCGGCGGATCCGCGAGGAAGCAGGGGTTATCAGTGACGTCGCCGTGGTGGATCTGCTCCGGCGCTTGCGCCAAGATGCCACCGGCATGGGGCCACTGGATGCCTTATTGGCCCGGCCGGGCGTGACCGATGTCGTGGTTAACGGGCCCGAAGACGTCTTTATGGACCGCGGTGAGGGGCTCGAGCGCAGCGATATCACCTTTCGCAACGATGGGGAAGTGCGCCAGCTCGCCTCCCGGTTGGCGGCGGCCTCGGGCACGCGGCTTGATGATGCCCAGCCTTTTGCCGATGGCCGCGTCACGCGCCCCGATGGCGTCGTGCTCCGAGTGCATGCACTTTTAAGCCCACCCGCAGTGGGCGGGACGTGCATTAGCCTGCGCGTATTGCGCCAGGCACAGACCACCTTGCCGCAGTTGGTGGCCAATGGCACCGTGCCGGAAGACATCGGCCAGCTGCTTATCGCGATGATGAAAAAGCGAGTGTCCTTCCTCGTTATTGGCGGTACCGGTTCTGGCAAGACGACGCTGCTCTCGGCGCTTTTAGGAACCGTATCCGAGCGCGAGCGCATCGTGGTCATCGAAGATACAGCGGAGCTGTCGCCGCACCACCCGCATTGCGTGAGCATCGTCTCGCGCCGGGCAAACGCGGAAGGCAGCGGCGAAATCACGATGGCGCAATTGCTGCGGCAGGCGCTGCGCATGCGCCCGGACCGCATCGTCGTCGGTGAAATTCGCGGCCCAGAGGTAGTCGATCTCCTCGCCGCGCTGAATACGGGACACGATGGTGGCGCGGGCACCTTGCACGCCAATTCCCTCTTTGAGGTACCCGCCCGCATGGAGGCCCTCGGTGCACTCGGCGGCCTGGACCGCAGCGCCCTGCATTCGCAATTAGCGGCAGCTGTCAACGTGGTGCTCACCATGGAGCGCACGCCGCACGGTCGGCGCCTGGCCCATATCGGCGTCTTAGAGGGCAATCCGGTCACCCCGCGCATTGTCTGGAGCGCAACCGAGGGACCCGCGCCCGGCTTTGCGGAATTCTCCGCCTCCCTGTTGGAGGAACAGCGCGAAGAAGCAGGAGGTCAGGCGGATGCTTAGTTTCTTATTGCTCGCCGCAGCTCTCTTGCTGTCTGCGCCCTCGAGCGCGGCCCGCATCGCCGGAAAGGGCAGCCGTATAAAGGCCAGCTCCTTGGTCATCTTGGGTGCCGTATTCTGCGGCAGCTTGGTCTTCTTTTCAGTCGGGCGGATGAGCATTGCGGTCGCGGCAGCGATCATCGCTTGGTGCGTGTCGTGGTATATCAAGGACATCATGGCCGCCCGCACGCGCCGGCGCGGCCGCGAGGCTCTGGCCGGATACTTTGGGGTCGTCACCGCTGACCTGCGCGCCGGGGCAACCCTGGCAAGTGCGCTAACACGCGGGGCGGAGTCCCTTCCCGCGACGACGCCGCGGGATATGAGCGCAGCCTTAGAATCCACCGCTACCGCCGTGGCGCGCGGTGCGCCCCCACACGTGGCGCTCTCTGGCGCCCATGCGGATGCGGAACTTACCCGGCTGGGCCACCTGCTCGAATTATCTACTCAGCATGGCATCGGGGTAGCCAGCCTCTTTGAGCAAGCCCAAAGCCGGATGGATGCGCTGCGCCGCCACCACCAATCCACCGCGGCCGGGCTGCAAGGACCCCAAGCTACGGCCACGGTCTTGGCGTGTCTTCCCATTGCGGGCATCGCCATGGGCGGGGCGATGGGGGCCAATTCGCTGGGCTTCTTGCTCGGCGGGGGATTAGGGGGAATCCTACTGGTCATCGGGGTGGGGCTTGCCTGCGGCGGCTTTGCTTGGTCCCGCGTCATTATCAGGAAGGCGGCACCATGATGGCTTTTATCTGCCTAGCGCTGGCGGTGCTCGTTGGGATGCCGGCCACCAAGGGGCGGCTGGGACCTGCTACGGCACAGAACGCAGCGCAACACACGGCGAAGACCCCGCGCGCCGGCCCAAGAAAGCGCGATGGCGCAACAGTGCGCGGGGGATTGATGAGCAAACTCCAGCCCTCTACCACCGTGGATCCACTCCTCGTGGCCGGGGATATCGAGCTTTTCGCAGCTTGCCTGAGTGCGGGCCTGACGGTGCATGCGGCTGCTACGGCAGTCGCGCGTACGGCAGAGGCCGATACCCAGCACCTGTGGGAGACGGTATCCGCGCTCCTAGGAGTTGGCGTGCCCACGGAATCTGCATGGGACCACATGAAGGGCCATGCGGGATTAGAGGACGTGGCGGGGCTTGTCATCTTATCGGGCCAGTCCGGCGCCACCATAGCCGCCGGATGCACGCGAATCTGTACTTCTTTGCGCGCCGAAGCATCTGCTCACGCTACGGCTAAAGCAGAGCGCGCAGGAGTATTCATTGCTCTCCCGCTGGCGGTGTGCTTCCTGCCAGCATTTATCGTTCTAGGCCTCGCGCCCGTAGTGATCAGCTTGGGCGCGCAGCTTTTCTAGACACACCATTTTTCACTTCTACTCAACCACCACACCTTTTAAGAAAGGACTCTCCATTATGTCTGCACTACTTATTAAGTACTCCCAGCTCACCCGCGCCCTCGTCCGCAACGATGAGGGGATGAGCACCATTGAATACGCCATGGGATCGCTTGCGGCTGCGGCACTTGCCGGCGTGCTGTACATGGTCATTAACGGCGGCGGCGTGGTCGATGCCATCGAGGGAATTATCACCGATGCGCTATCGAATACCCCGAGCTAACCGCGCGCACTAGAACACAAGAAAGGAGGAATCATGCGCACGGTAGTCGATGACGATGGTTCCGTGACCATCGAAGCCGCCCTGGCATTAAGCTCCCTCGTCCTCGTGGCGGCGGGCATCATCGGTGCGATCGCGACGATGGCGTCCTATATCGCGGCGGTGGACATGGCGGGCGCGGCGGCTAGGTCGCACGCCATCGGCGTCGAGTACCAACCGGCCCGCGAGGATGCCCGGGTAAGCGTGCAGGAAAGCGCGGGGCTTATTCGGGCATCGGTAAGCGTCGATGCTCCCATCGGCACCATGAGCGCGGAGGCGGTCTTTCCCGCTGAGGTGGCCGGCAATGACTAGCAAACTGCGCGGCGAGGACGGATACGCCACCATCGCCGCCACCGGAATCATCGTCGCCATCATCAGCTTATTGCTGGTCATCGCGGCGGTGGGGTCGCGCGTGACCGCGCGCCACGAAGCGCAGGTGGCCGCGGACCTTGCCGCGGTGGCCGGCGCGTGGGCCTTGGCTACCGGCAAGGATGCGTGTGCGGCGGCGGACAGCACCGCGCGGGAAAACGGCGCGAGCCTCGAGGAATGCACCGACAATGCACCCGATATCATCGCCGTTGCCGCGGTGCGCGGCCAGAGCGCCACGGCCAAGGCGGGCCCGGTTTAAACCGCGGTCTCTTGCGTCATGGTGACGAGCGCGCCGAGCAGCTTGATGGCACCGTCCTTGCTCAGCGGGTTATTGCCGTTGCCGCACTTGGGCGATTGCACGCACGATGGGCACCCGGCCTCGCAGGGGCAGGAGCGCACCGCCTCAAAGGTGGCCGCGATCCACTCGGGGAAGCGGCGGAAGCCTTCTTCGGCAAACCCGGCGCCGCCGGGGTGGCCGTCGTAGACAAAGACGGTGGGAAGCTGCGTATCCGCGTGCAATGCGGTGGATACGCCGCCGATATCCCAGCGGTCGCAGGTGGCGATAAGCGGCAACAGCCCAATGGCGGCGTGTTCGGCCGCATGGAGGGTGCCGGGGATATCGGCGGCGGTAATGCCCATCGCAGAAAGCGCCAGCGGGTCGATGGTATAGGCCACGGCGCGGGTGGTCAGCCGCTGTTCGGGGAGATCGAGGGGGATATCGTCGCCGATGGTGCCATCGGCAAGCCGCACCTGGTAGCCGGTGACGCGGTCGGTGACCTCGACCTCCACGTCCGCCACCCACAGGCCCGGGGAATAATTGACCAGGTTATCGGCCTCGCGCACGATGCGAATATCCGTAGTAGAGCGCGGGGTGGTTGAATACTCGGGGGTCTCCGGGCGGGCGAGTGCCACATAATCGGATAGGAGGAGCTCCTCGATGACAAAACTTTCGCCCTGGTGCAGGTAAACCGCGCCGGGGTGGACCTGGCCGGTCGCGCGCGCTGCATCGATGGTGCCCAGTAGCCGCCCATCTGAGGCATCCACGATCATGACCTCCTCGCCCGCACCGCCGCGCAGCGATACCGCCGAGTGGGCGGTTTCCGGCGAGAGCTCCTCCGCGCTGGAGGCGGGAATGGGCACGGCAAACCACCCGCGTTCGCGGCGGCGCACGAGGCCCTGCTCCGCAAGCTGGTGGATGACCTCGCTGGCACCCCACTCAGCAATGGTGGCATCATCCAGCGGTTTTTCCACCGCCGCGCAGTAGATATGGCCAAAGAGGATATAGGGGTTCGTGGGGTTAAAGACGCTTGCTTCCACCGGTTTTCCCAGTAGCGCATCGGGGTGGTGCACCAGGTAGGTATCCATGGGCTCATCGCGGGCGACGAGCACCACGAGCGAGCCTTGCCCGCGGCGGCCCGCGCGCCCGGCCTGCTGCCAAAAACTGGCCACCGTGCCCGGAAAACCAGCGGTGACCACGGCATCGAGCCCGCCGACGTCGATGCCCAGCTCCAGGGCGGAGGTGGTGGCGACGCCTAAGAGAGAGGCATCGTCAAGCGCCTGCTCCAACCGGCGGCGGTCTTCGGCCAGGTAGCCGGCGCGGTAGGCGGCGATGCGCTGCGCGAAATCCGGCCGGCCCAAACTGCCGGAAAGGGTCTCGGCGGCTACCATCGCCACGACCTCGGCGGAGCGGCGGGAGCGCACAAAGGTCATGGTCCGGGCGCCTTCCGCGATGAAGGTTGCCATCAACTCGGCGGCCTCCGTGGTGGCCGCGCGCCGCACGGGGGCGCCGTGCTCGCCCTCCGCGCCCTCCAAGAACCCAGGCTCCCAGAGCGTGACCGTGCGCGCGCCGGTGGGGGCGGAATCCTCAGTAATCGCGTGCGCCGGGCGGCCGGTGAGGCGTTCGGCATGCCGGGCCGGGTCATTCATGGTTGCGGAGGCATAAATGATGGTGGGACGCGATCCATAATGCCGGCACAGGCGGAGCAAGCGGCGCAGAACCAGGGCCACATTGGCGCCGAATACGCCCCGATAGGAGTGGCATTCATCGATGACGATGAACTCCAGGTGGCGCAGCACCCGCGCCCACCGCGCGTGCGCGGCCAGCATGGACATGTGCACCATATCGGGATTGGAAAACACCAGGCGTGAATGCTCGCGCACGCCTGCCCGCGACTCCTGGGGCGTATCGCCGTCATAGGGCGCGGGCACCACGTTCTTGAGCTCCGGAATCCCGCGGCACAGCTCGAGCGCGGATTGCAGCTGGTCCGATCCCAGGGCCTTGGTGGGGGTGAGGTAGAGCGCGCACGCGGTCTGTTCCTCCGCCAGCCTGGTGAGGATGGGCAGCTGGTAGCCCAAGGATTTGCCGGACGAGGTGCCGGTAGAAATCACGGCGTCGCGGCCCTGCCACGCGCATTCGGCGAGCTCGGCTTGGTGCGCATAGAGCTTGCCGATGCCCCCATCCATCACCTCCTCCTTCAACCCCGGCAGCACCCACTCCGGCCAATCGGCGTAGCGCGCCCGCTTTGCCGGGAGCGTGGTGTGAAATGTCAGGGTGGACTCAGAAAGGCGCCGCTGGATGAGTTCTAGGAGCTCTTCACCAATGGGGTTATCGCCAGCCGGGTGAGACAATTTTTACCCCCTTGTGAGTTAAATCTATCGCTTTGGCGTGGAACGTGTCACACTGTTGACAGGCCAATGTTGTCTTGGTGCGGTTTTATACTTCACGGTACTGCTCGAGGACCCATTTACCGAATAACTACCGGCGCGGCAATCCGCGCTACCTATTTAAGAAAAGGAACTCAGTTCACCATGACACAAGGAACCGTTAAGTGGTTTAACTCCGAAAAGGGATACGGCTTCATCGAGCGCGAGGACGGCGGCGGAGACATCTTCGTGCATTACTCCGAAATTCAGGGCAGCGGCTTCCGCACCTTGGAAGAAAACCAGAAGGTCAGCTTCGAGGTTGGATCCGGCCCGAAGGGCGACCAGGCGCAGGCCGTTTCCATTCTCTAAAATTCTCTAGGGTTTTTAAGCGCCGTAGGGCGTTTCGGCGTAGCCGCGGCGGGTATCCCACCACTCCATGATGCTGTTTTGGGCCTTTTGCAGTCCCAAGCCGATGAAGATGGCGGCGATAATGCTGATGACCATCGCAAATAGTGGGGTATCGGAGAACGCCATGCCGCCGACATAACCAATGGCCAAAGCCTGGAATACCCAGAGCATCACGCCAATGGTGTCGAAGAAGAGGAAGACCGGCCAGGGAAAGCGCATTGACCCCAGCAAAATGGTCATAAAGAGCCTGGCTGAGGGGATAAAGCGGGCAATGATAATGGCCGCGCCGCCGCCGCGGCGCACATTGCGTTTTACCCAGGAGAGGGCCTCGTAGGCCTTCGTTCCTTTTTGAATGCGGTTAAGCAGCGGCATGAACCGCGTGCCCAGCAAAAAGCACAGGTTATCGCCCAACATGGCTGCTACCAGCGCCACAAAGAACATGGTGGGCAGGTGCGGAAATCCCTGCGAACCGGACCAAGCGCCGACCATATTCAGCGGGATTTCGGAGGGGAGCACTGGAAAGAAACAGTCCCCGAAAATGAGCAGGCCCACGATGGGATAAACCCACTCCGTGCCCATGATGGCTTCAATCCACATGGTTACTGTGTCAACCATCTAATCCTCCACGGGGTGTGTTGTGGGTGTGCTATCGTCCCCAACAATGCTTTCACAGCTGCTGGACTTTCTAAAAAGGTCAGTATAGACCGGTTCGGTGGGGGTGCGAAGTGCCCCCTACACAGCCTTTTGGTGTTACCGAGTATATGGTGCGAAGAACGGTATAAACCACCTGTGTACGCTAGGGGCGATTGCTGAAAGCGCACAAATTTTAATGTTCGCATCATCGAAAGGGATGAAGTCGAAGTGGCAGAAGCGGCCGAGCCGGGCAAAACTTTAGTGATTGTGGAGTCGGCAACTAAGGCGAAAAAGATCCAGCCGTACCTGGGAGATAACTACATCGTGGAGGCCTCCGTGGGCCATATCCGCGATCTCCCGCGGGGCGCTGCCGACGTGCCGGCGAAGTTCAAGAAGGAATCTTGGGCCCGCTTGGGTGTTAACCCGGAAGATGACTTCGCCCCGCTTTACGTCGTTAGCCCGGATAAGAAGAAAAAGGTCGCTGACCTTAAATCCAAGCTGAAGCAGTGCGATAGCCTCTTGCTGGCAACAGACCCGGACCGCGAGGGCGAGGCCATTGCTTGGCACCTGTTAGAGGTCTTAAAGCCCAAGGTGCCGGTGCGCCGCATGGTCTTTAATGAGATCACCAAGTCCGCCATCTTGGAGGCAGCGGAAAACACCCGCGATTTGGACTATGACCTTATTGATGCCCAAGAAACCCGCCGCATCCTCGACCGCCTCTATGGCTACGAAGTCTCCCCGGTGCTGTGGAAGAAGGTCATGCCGCGGCTTTCGGCCGGGCGCGTGCAGTCGGTGGCCACGCGGGTCATCGTCGAGCGCGAGCGCGAACGTATGGCGTTTATCTCCGCCGATTACTGGGATTTGCTCGCCACCCTGGACGCGGGGGCAGGCAGCGGCGAGGGCCCGTCGGCCTTTGACGCGCGCCTGACCGCGGTCAATGGCAAGCGCGTGGCTTTGGGCCGCGATTTCGACGATCGCGGAAACGTGAAGACCAAGGACGTTATCGTCATCACCCAGCCGCAGGCAGAAGCCTTGGAAAAGGCCCTGCAGGGCGCGAGCATGACAGTAGCCGGGGTAGAGCACAAGCCTTATACCCGCAAGCCTTATGCGCCGTTTATGACCTCGACGCTGCAGCAGGAGGCGGGCCGGCGCCTGCACTTTACCTCTGAACGCACGATGCGCATTGCACAGCGCCTTTACGAAAACGGCCACATTACGTATATGCGTACGGACTCCTCTTCGCTGTCCAAACAGGGCTTGAACGCCGCGCGTAGCTCCGCTACCAGCATTTATGGCGAAGAATACGTCTCGGATTCCCCGCGCGTCTATGACCGCCGCGTCAAAAACTCGCAGGAGGCGCACGAGGCGATCCGCCCCGCCGGCGAGTCCTTTGCCACCCCGGGCCAGCTGTCTAGCCAGCTGGATGCGGAGGAATTTAAGCTTTATGATCTGATTTGGAAGCGCACCGTGGCCTCGCAGATGGCCGATGCCAAGGGCACCTCCATGAAGGTGGCGGTCGCCGGCACCGCGACCACGGATAATGGCGCCTATGATGTCGAGTTCTCTGCAACCGGCCGCACCATTACCTTCCCGGGTTTCTTGAAGGCTTACGGCGCCGACGAGGATACGAGCAAGAAGAGCGAGAACCGCCTGCCGCACCTGGAGCAAGGCCGCGATCTGAAGGCCGAAGAGGTCTCGGCAGAAGGCCACTCCACCAACCCGCCGGCGCGCTATACCGAAGCCAGCCTGGTGAAAAAGATGGAAGACTTGGGCATCGGGCGCCCGTCGACGTATGCCTCTATCATCAAGACCATCCAGGACCGCGGCTACGTGGTCTCGCGCGGCAACGCCCTAGTGCCTTCGTGGGTTGCTTTTGCCGTGGTGGGCCTCTTGGAGGAAAACTTCACCGAGCTGGTGGATTATGACTTCACCTCGTCCATGGAAGATGAGCTGGACTCGATTGCCACCGGCACGGAGGACGGCACGGACTGGCTGAACGGCTTTTACTTTGGCAACGCTGAGGCCAACGAGCACAAGGCGGCGTCCATCGCGCGGCATGGCGGGCTGAAATCGCTTATCGATGTCAACCTTGAGGCCATCGATGCTCGCAAGGTCAATTCGCTGAAGCTCTATACCGATTCTGAGGGACGCGAGGTCTTCGTGCGCGTTGGCCGCTACGGGCCCTATATCGAGCGCGCGATCGGCACCAACGAGGACGGCAGCGTGGAATACCAGCGTGCTAACCTCTCAGAAACCGTCACCCCGGATGGGCTGAATGAACAGCTGGCGGAAAAGCTCTTTGCCACCTCGCAGGGCGGGCGCCAGCTGGGTGAAAACCCCGAAAACGGCCGCATGGTGGTGGCTAAAGAAGGCCGCTTTGGCCCCTATGTCACCGAGGTCGTGCGCGATGATGAGCGGGAGAAGGCCGAGGCGGAGGCCTCGGAGATCGTCGCGAAGGAGCGCGCCGAAGAGGATAAGCAGCGCGCCGAGGAAGGCAAGCGCGCCAAGAATTGGGAGACCAAGACGGCCGCGAAGCAGAAGGAAAAGCGCATCAATGACTACATTGATGAGAAGCTGAAGCCGGGCACGGCCTCGCTCTTTAGCTCGATGGAGCCGCTGACCGTCACGCTGGAACAGGCCCTTGAGCTGCTGTCTTTGCCGCGCGAGGTGGGCGTGGACGACGGGGAGATGATCACCGCCCAAAACGGCCGTTACGGCCCGTACCTGAAGAAGGGCACGGATTCGCGCTCACTGGCTAAGGAAGAGCAGATCTTTAGCATCACCCTGGATGAGGCCCGCCGCATCTATGCGGAGCCGAAGCGTCGTGGCCGCGCGGCCGCACAGCCGCCGCTGAAGCAGCTCGGCGATAATGACGTTTCGGGCAAGCCTATGACCGTTAAGGATGGCCGCTTCGGCCCGTACGTTACGGACGGCACCACCAATGCGTCCCTGCGCCGCGGCGACGATCCGGAGCAGCTTACCGATGCCCGCGCCAACGAGCTCCTCTCCGAGCGCCGCGCCAAAGAGGCCTCTGGGGAGACGAAGAAGAAGTCCACAAAGAAGTCTTCTAAAAAGAGCACAAAGAAGTCGACCAAGAAATCGACGAAGAAGGCAACCAAGAAGTCCAGCAAGAAGGCCACTAAGAAGGGCACGAAGAAGGCGGCTAAGAAATCCAGCTCGAAGCCTTCGCCCGGCACGAAGAACGTGGTGAAGGCCGGCTCGCGGAAGAAATAAGTGCAGAGATAAGTAAGGTGGCGGGCATGAATGATTTTCTTGCCCGCACCGAGGAAGGCGCCGCGGCCTTGACCCGCGCGGTGTCTGAAACTTTTGCTGATGTCACCGACCCAGCCCGGCGCACGCCGCGGGGCTGGCGGCGTTTCGCGTACCTAGCGCTAGGCGAGTCCACGGTGTGGTCCCGCCTCTTTGGCTGGAAGAAGGCCCACGCCGTCACGAGCGCGCCGCTTCTGCCGCTTTTGGCGGCGGAGGCGCAGGACCCCACCCTGAGCCCCGCCTTGTTGGCCGGCGCGGTGGGGCAGGCGGAAAAATCGCGCCGCTTGCATCACCCCTCTTTCCTTGGGGTGGCAGGCGTTAGCGCTAGCCACGCGGCATATTCTTGGGTGCTTTATCGGCGCGGCGCGCGCAACGATGCCCGCGGGTGGGGCCTGCGCGCCATGGCGTGGGCGGCGGCGCTCCTCGCCACGCGCAAGCAGCCCACCCGGACCGCGGTAGCGGTGGGCGGCGCGGCGGTGCTGACCACCTCGGCGCTGGCGGGCGATCCGCGCCTGCGCACCGATGCGACGAAGGGCTTGAGCCACGGCGCCAATCTCTTGGTAGCGGCGGAGGGCCTGACGGCACTGCGGGCGCGACTGTCTTTTGCTGAGTCTCAGCAGAAGACGCGGATACTGAAGAAAAATAAGAAACAAGCCAAGCCCACGAAGGTGGCCCGGGCGGTGGGCACGGCGGAGGCCGGCGCCTTTGCCTTGGGGCACTTCCTGCTAGTCGATGCCCTGACTAGGTAAGATCCTGACTAGGTAAGGTCCTGACTGGGTAAGCTCCGCTCCGGCTGCATGCTCGGGCCATAAGATAGCCGGCGGTGTACCACCTCGAAGGGCCCGCGCAGGCCCAGCGCTTCGAGCACGCAGGCGCCGATTACGGTGACCAGCCACACGCCGCAGGCGAGGGCGGCTTGGCCGAAGGCGCCTAGCTCGTGGCCGTAGTCCAGCGTGAAGGGGTGCACGATAAGGAAAAACAGTATCGACTGGCCCACATAACCGCTCATGGATCGCTTTCCCAGCGCGACGAAGGGCCACAAGAAGGCGGGCACGGAGGCACCGGTTGCTAGGCGCTCTTGCACGGGCTGCAAGATGAGGGCGAGCCCGGCAAGGATTCCCGGCCCGGTTAGCACGCCGAGGGTGGAATTGGCGCTACTGGCGGCGTTCGCCCAGCGCTCATCAATGACCCCGAGGGTGCCTAAGGACCACAGCGTGCCAATGACCAGCGTTACGGCGGCGGCGATGGCCACCCAGCGCAGGAGTTGGGGGCGGTGAGAGGGGACATCGGCAAGCACGCCCTCGCGCGCCCACACAAAGCCCACCAGCATGACCGGCAGGTACATCAGCACGATGAGCGGGGCGGAGATGATCTGCGCGCCCAGGGTGAGAAGCTGGCTGAGCAGCAGGTCACCGTAGGAATTTACCGTGCCAATGGCATCGACGGGGATATCGAGCCCGCCGTCAATCGCGGAGAAAATAAACGTGGCGATGCCGAGCACCGTCAGCACCCCGAGCGCGATATGAGAAATCTTGCGCAGCGTAGAATTGTGCAGCGTGAGCAGCAGGGCAATGACTATGCCCGCTATGCCGTAGACAAACATGATATCGCCCCAAAACAGCAGCACCATGTGCACCGCGCCCAACAGCGCGAGGAAGCCATAGCGCTTGGCGATGACCCTCCTTGCCTCCCCCAGCGGAAATCCCCGCCGCCACAGGCTCATCGCAATAAGCCCCACGCCGAAGCCCAGCAGGGTCGAAAACATGGGTAGGCCGCGGTTGTGCACGAAGAAAGCGCCGAAGACGACGGCGATTTTATCGAGCACGCTGTCATTGACGATGCCGCCGAAATACGCGCCCGGGCGATCCTCGGTGATGATCCACGCGGTGGTCATATTCGCAATCGCGATGCCTAAAAGCGCCATGCCGCGCGCTGCATCGGGCACGATGAGGCGGGTGCTGGCCATTAGATTTCGCACCTTTCTGCCAGGCTGGCGCGGATGGGGCGCGCCAACTGGGTCATGCGGCGGCGCCCGCGCAGCTCGATGGATTTCATGACGGTCCAGCGGGCCTGTTCGGCCTCGTTGGCGGTCTTTAAGGTAGCAGCATTGGTCAAGACCTGGCCGGGGGTGTCCTTGGCCATTTCGGTAAGGCGCGCGGCCTCATTGACGGCATCGCCGATGACGGTGTACTCGAAGCGATCCGCGCCGCCGATGTGGCCGGCCACGACGTGGCCAGAGGCGACGCCGATGCCGGCCTGCAGCTCGAGCCCGCGCAATTCCCCGCGCAGCTCGCGGGCGGCCTGCAGCGCCATTGAGGTCGAGTCGTACACGTTGAGCGGCGCGCCAAAGACGGCGAGGGCGGCATCGCCTTGGAACTTGTTGATGATGCCCTTATTGCGGTGCACCACCGTCACGACGTGCTCGAAGAATTTATTGAGCTCCGTGACCACTTCTTCGGGGGAGTGGTTGACCGCGAAGGTGGTGGAACCGATGACATCGATGAACAGCACCGCGACTTTGCGGTCCTCGCCGCCCAATTCGGGGCGCTCATCAAGGGCGCGCTGGGCCACCTCGGTGCCCACGTAGCGGCCGAAGATATCGCGGACGCGCTGGCGCTCGCGCAGACCGCGCATCATCTCATTGAAACCTGCCTGCAGGACGCCGAGCTCGGATCCATCGTAGATATCGACCTCGGCATCGGACTCGCCGCGGCGCACGCGGTTAATCGCATCCTGCAGCTCCACGATGGGATCGACCACGCTCATGATGGCGAAACTGGTGCCGATAAACCCAGTGGCCAAGGCGGTGAGGGCTAGCGCCACGATGGCCGGGATGATTTCGCTGGCATCGCCGGAGAAAAGCCCGGTGTTCTGCCCCAACAGCACCAGCACGATGCCGAGCAGCGGCACGCCGGAGGTCATCAGCCAGGTGGAAAACAGGCGATACTTGATGGGCGGTTCGACGGTGGAATCTTCAAAGCGGCGGGCGACGGCCTGCGCGGCGACGGGCCGCACGAGGCGCTCTGCCTGCAGGTAGGTCAAGATGATGACCACCAGGCCCGCCAGGGTGGTGGAGATGCCCACGACGAGCCCGAGCCGCCCGGATTGCCCGCTGGAGATTGCCACCGTCAAGATGATGCCGATGAGCCAGACCGCGGCCGCGACTAGGGATTGGTACACGGGGATGCGCAGCACGAGGGTGCGCACCATATTCGGATCGTGCGCATCGGGATTGCGCTGCCAGTCCAGCACGGGGCGGAAGAGCAGTAGGGTGGCGGCGATGCCGATGATGACGGCAAAGATGAGGTAGACCGCCGCCACGCCCTTCAAGTTGGGTAGCTCGGCGGCAAAGTCCTCGATTTCCGGCATGGGCAGGAAATAGAGGATGAAGGTCATGATCGCGATGGCGCCGATGAGATTGGCGCCCAAGACCAAGGCAGCGTATACCGGCCATTGGGTTCCCATAAGCCAACGAGCGCCACGCAATAGTCTGTTCATAACTACTTACTGTAGTAAGACCAGTAGGCTAGAGCGAGTGAATACGGGAAGCGTTGCGCAACGATTGGCAGATACCCCAGGTGTGGCCCGCACTATCTTGGGTGCCGCGCGGGCGGCGCGGGGGATGCCGGGGGCAGATCCGCGGGCGATGAGCCATTCCTGGCTCTTTACCGGCCCTCCCGGTTCCGGGCGTTCCTTAGCGGCAATCGATTTCGCGGCCGCGCTCATGTGCACGGATCCAGAGGAGCCGGGCTGCGGAAAATGCGAGGCCTGCCGCGCCGTGCTGGGCACTAAGCAGCACACGGACCTGGTCTTGGTGGACCCGCAGGAGGTCATCATCCCGGTGGATACGGTTCGCGAGGTCATCGGGCGCGCCGCGAGCCTGCCCACGGTCGCCCCATGGCGCGTGGTGATCTTCAATAATGCGGATCGCCTCAACAATAACGGCGCCAACGCGCTGCTCAAGACGGTAGAGGAGCCGCCGGAGCGCACCGTGATCATCATGTGTGCGCCTTCCGATGCCCCCGAAGACTTCTCCCAAACCCTCCGCTCGCGCTGCCGGCACCTGTACATCCCCTCGCCGTCGGTGGAAAATATCGTTGCGCAGTTGGTGAGCGAAGGCGCCTCGGATCACGATTCCCGCCTCGCCGCCGTCACCTCCCTGCGCCACGTGGGCAGGGCGCGCCACTTGGTGGCGGATCCTACGGTGCAAAAGCGCCGCGCGGTGGCCATCAACCTGGCCGAGGACATCTTCCACGAATCCCAGGGCTTTCAGGCGGTGACCTCGCTTCTCAAGCTGGTGGATGCGGATGCGAAGGAATCGCACAAGGAGGAAGAAGAAGCGGAGCTGGCCAAGCTGGAAAATACCTTTGGCGTGGGCGCGAAGGGCAAGGGCGCGGCGAAGGCGCAGCGCGATGCCCGCACCGCCATCAAGGACTTACAAGAACAGCACAAGAAGCGGGCGAAGCGGCGGGTCATCGATAACCTCGACCTGGTGCTCGTCGATCTCTCCGGAATCTACCGCGACGCGCTGATGACAAAGGTGGGCGCGCAGGTGGAGATGACCCACCCGGATTTCGCGGGACTATCTGGCGAGCTGGCGCAGCGGGTAAGCGAGGAGGGCCTCTTGGAGTGCCAGTCCGCCATTTCTTATTGCCGCGAGCAGCTGACCCAGAACGTGGGCACGCAGATTGCTTTCGACGGCTTGGTGGGCAGGCTGCGGCGGGCCTGCCTCTAGCGCTGGGGCGCTGTCTAGTACCGGGACTGTCGCTAGTATCGGGCCGGAGTTTAACACCGGCCCGCCAAAACCAGGCCTGAGCCCCGATTTCTTTTCCGCGCCACCCCTGCGATAGAATCGCCAGTGCTGCTTTAAGCAGCGCGCCGCCTTAGCTCAGTCGGTAGAGCATTTCACTCGTAATGAAAAGGTCGCGAGTTCGATTCTCGCAGGCGGCTCCATTTTTATATGTGCGGGGTTCTTCCTTAATATAAACTCTCCTTCAATAGAAGCAGGCCATATGGCCTCGATGAGAGAAGGAACGAGACACTGCTTATTGCTACCGTCGCAGCAGAAATCCTCTTTTGGGAGTGCCTTATTCTGGGCGGTGTTCTCCGCTACATCGTCAAGGCCCCAAGAATTGGACTGGCATTTTTTATCGCTACGCCAATTATTGACATAGTCTTGTTAATTTTCTCATTTTTCACTCTGCATACTGACGGCGAAGCGGGATTCATGCACGGTTTCGCAGCTTTTTATATCGCATTTTCGCTGGTCTTTGGCGGCGACATCATACGCGCGGTTGATCGGAAACTCAGCGGGAGGTCGAAAACCGAGTCTGGGAATCAGTCCGATAATAATGTAAGAAAATCCGTATATGCCAGCGCGGTGACGGCTGCGATCCTGATAGTTAGCATCGCGGTGGTAGGGCTAGACGGCAGCTTCTGGTTGATTTATTGGCTTATTGCCGTGCTCTTTACCCCACCGATGTGGTGGGGCATTGAAAAATTTAGTCGCCGTGCTTAAGCAGGCGCGGAACCACCTTGCCGGTGGCATTGCGCGGCAGCTTGGATAGGAAGTGCACGTCGCGGGGCACGGAGTGCTCGGCGAGCTTATCGTGCACCCAGGCGCGGATGGCATCGGCAGTCAGTTCACGGCCGGCGGCATCGGCAGTAGGCACCGCCCAAACGGCGATGCGGCTGAAGGTCTCGCTATCCTCCACACCACCCGCGTGCACCTCATCGATGCCGGGCATGGCCTCGAGCACCTCGGTCACGGACTGGGGATGGACATTCTCGCCGCCCACGATGATCATGTCATCGGCCCGGCCCACGACGTGGAGGAAGCCCTGCTTGTCGATGTACCCCAGATCACCGATCGACAACAACCCATCGACCCGATTGAGTTTGAGCTTGGGGTTGGTATAGCCGGTCATGGCGGTGGAATTGGTGAGGTAGATTTCGCCCACCTCGCCGCGGGGAACGGGGTGGCCCTCCTTATCGAGGATGCGCAGCTTGGTGCCATTGGCCACCTTGCCCACCACATCGGGGTTTTCTGCGACCTGTTCCATCGTGGCCGTTGAGGCAAGCGCCAGCTCCGTGGAACCATAAACATTGCAGAGGATGGGGCCGAAGCGCGCATTGGTGTCCTTGACCACCTGCGGGGTAAGGGCATTGCCGGCAGAGGCGATGAAGTTCAGGCTCGAGGTATCGAAGGCGCCCTCGGGATCGTGATCCACCAAGCGCTTGAAAAAGATGGGGGAGGAGAGCATGCCGTCGAGGCGGTAGCGTTGGACATCATCAAGCACCTGCTCCGGCTCAAAAATTCGGCGGGTGACAATGGTATTGCGCAGCCCCAAGGCGATATTGATGCAGGCCCACCCCCAGGTGTGGAAGATGGAGGCCGTCATCTGCACGCGCTGATCGGCGCGCCACGGGATATTGCCCACGATGGACGCGAGGACAACCGGCAAGGTCGGCTCGGGACGGACGATGCCCTTGGGGATGCCGGTGGTGCCGGAGGACATCAGCACGATGGGGCCGTGCTTGGGAAAGGCGGGCAGCGCGATATCCAGGGGATTCTTCACGATCTTATCGAGCGTGGGCAGATCGCTTGCCCCCGTATCGTGGGCGATAATGACCGGGATATCGAGGTTGGGATCGACGCGGTCGATGAATTCATCATCGATGACCAGGACATTAATGCCATTTTCTTCGATGCAGCCGGCCAACTGCTCTGGGGAAGAACCGACATTGAGTAGGTAGATCCCGGCACCAGCGTAGCCCTTGGCACCGAGCGGGATGATGATGCCGCGGCCGTTGCGGGCCATGACGCCGAGCCGGATTTCCGGCAGCTCCAGGGACTCTAGGTAGCGGGCGAAATTCTGCGCGTGGGATCGCAGCTGGCGGTAGGTGAGGGTGCCGTCGTCATCGATAAGCGCGAGGCGATCGGGGCAGGTCAAATAGGCCTGCTCGATTTCACGCGCCGTGGTGAAGCGGTAGCGCGCGAGGTTGGGCAGGAGCTTGATCTGCCCGCTCAGCCCGCCTTGCCGGGTAATCAGCCCCGATTTGAAGAGGGCAGGGAAGAACTGGCTGAGCGCGGACGCGTGGAAAGAAACATCAGACAATTTCATGAAAGAGATAACTCCGAAAAGGCGAAGATAACAAAAATATAACTACGATCGATATCGTTAGAAGGAAAGATGATGTTGCTTCTAACTCGAAAAATGTTACTGGAGTGACTAATCTACACTTAAGTTACAAGGTTTGAAGAAAAGGTCCCTCAATGAAATCCCTAAAACTCAAGGCATTTTCGGTCGTCGCTTCCGCGATCGCGGTGGTGGGCGTGGCGGTAGCGGCGCCGCAGGCTAGCGCGGCAGAGCGCAATCTCGTTTCCTTTGGTGACTCGGTCATGGCGGATCCGAATGGCGGGGAATACTTGAAGGATCGCTTCAATCCAACGCGGGTAATCGGGGAAAACTGCCCCACCTCCTTCAACTATGCGAAGCGGGCCGGCGCCAAGATGGGCCTGCCGGTGCGCGATTTCTCCTGCTCTGGTGCGGTGTCGATGTCGAACGGCCCGCAGATTTGGCAGCAGGTGGATGCCGCCATCGGATCGGGCGCGCTGACCCCAGATACCGCGCGCGTGTTGATTACCACCGGCTTCAACGACACCTATAACCACCGCGATCTGAACATGGATCAGATCCGCCGGGAATTTACGGATCGCACCGCCCCGCAGGTTGAGCGGATTAAGCAGGCCGCACCGAATGCCCGCATTCAGATCGTGGGCTACCCCACCATCGGTTCGGGGCCGCACTACTGCCTCGTCCACGTTGGCCCGACGCCGCTGGATTCGACCTTCCTGCCCATGGTTCAGGACTACGAGAATAAGGCGCAGTGGATGCAGGTTGATCTGGCGGCCCGCACCGGCGTGCAGTTTTTGGATATGAAGCCATCGACCCGCAATAACGGCATGTGCGCTAATGCGAATGACCGCATGTGGGCAGGTCTCGTGGACTTTACGGCGGGCGCGGGTAACTTGCCTATCCACATGAACCAGCGTGGCCACGAGCACGCGGCCAACGTCATTGCAGCTTCCTAGCAACCATTTTCATTACCGCGGCCATATTGAAAATGTAGGTATGGTTGTGGACATGACTGTAAAAGCTGTTATTGCCCGCTCTAAGGGCGCGGAAGTTGAGACCGTAAATATCGTCGTTCCCGATCCCGGCCCCAATGACGTCATCGTGCGGGTGCAGGCTTGCGGTGTATGCCACACCGACTTGGCCTACCGCGATGGTGACATCGAGGATGCCTTCCCCTTCCTGTTGGGCCACGAGGCGGCAGGCGTGGTGGAGACCGTAGGTTCCGCGGTCACCCACGTGGAGGAGGGCGATTTCGTCGTCCTGAACTGGCGCGCAGTGTGCGGCGAGTGCCGCGCTTGCAAGAAGGGCGAGCCCAAGTACTGCTTCAATACCCACAACGCTTCGAAGGCCATGACCTTGGAGGATGGCACTGAGCTCACCCCTGCGCTGGGCATCGGTTCCTTCGCAGAGAAAACCCTGGTCCACGAGGGCCAGTGCACGAAGGTCGATGACATGGACCCCGCAGCTGCCGGCCTACTGGGCTGCGGCATCATGGCCGGCTTGGGCGCTTCCGTCAATACCGGCGATATCCAGCTGGGCGAGTCCGTGGCCATCTTCGGCTGCGGCGGCGTCGGCGTGGCGGCGATTGCCGGTGCGAAGCTGGCGGGCGCGGCGAAGATCATCGCCGTAGACATCGACGAGTCGAAGCTGGAGACCGCGCGCGAGTTCGGCGCCACCGACACCATTTGCTCGAAGGGCATGTCGGAGCAGGAGGTCATCGATGCGGTGCGCGATCTCACCGGCGGCTTCGGCACGGACGTTTCCATCGACGCGGTGGGCATCCAACCGACGTGGCGCCAGGCCTTCTACTCCCGCGATCACGCCGGCCGCATGGTGATGGTGGGCGTGCCTAACCTGACCGACCACGTAGATGTCCCGGCCATCGACCTGTACGGCCGCGGCGGTTCCATCAAGCCGGCTTGGTACGGCGACTGCTTGCCGGAGCGCGACTTCCCCGCATACGTTGCCCTGCACAAGGCCGGCAACTTCCCGCTGGATAAGTTCGTTTCTGAGCGCATCGCGCTTGACGATGTCGAGTCTGCCTTCCAAACTATGAAGGACGGCAAGGTACTACGTTCGGTGGTGGAATTTTAATGCAGATTGAAAGCACGGTAACTTCTGGCAAGTTCCGCTTGGATGGCGGCGAATGGGACGTGGACAATAACGTCTACGTGCTAGGCGATGCCTCCAGCGTCTACATCGTCGACCCCTCCCACGATCTCGATGCCGTGGCAGAGTTGGTGGGCGATCGCCAGGTTGAGGGCATCATCCTGACCCACGGCCACAACGATCACTGCGAGCTCGCGCCGGAGGCGGCGAAGCGCTTCGACACGGATGTCTACATGCACCCGGACGATGACATGCTCTGGCGAGAGGCGAATGGCGATGCCCACTACATCGACCTAGCCGATAACGGCCAGTTCGACATCAACGGCGAGAAGATCACCGTCTACCACACCCCGGGCCACTCGCCGGGCTGCGTCGTCCTCTACGTCGATGGCACGCTGCTGTCTGGCGATACCCTGTTCAACGGCGGCCCTGGCGCGACGGGGCGCAAGTACTCGGATTTCGATGTCATCATCGAATCCCTGCGCAACGTCGTCTTCAACCTGCCGGATGATACGAAGGTACTGCCGGGCCACGGCGATGCCACGACGGTGGGCGCGGAAGCGGCGCGCATCGACGAGTACATCGAGCGCGGCTACTAATAATCGCGCAAGTACTCTCCGTAGCCGGATTTGAGGAGGGGCTGGGCTAGCGCTTCCAGCTCCGCCTGGGAGATGAATCCGGCTTCGTAGGCCGCCACCTCGGGGGAACCGATGATGATGCCCGTCCTCTTCTGCATCACCTCTACGTAGGCGGCGGCCTCGCTCATGGAATCGACGGTGCCGGTATCCAACCACACGCTGCCGCGATGGAGGCGCTGCGCACTCAGCGCGCCGCGGCGCAGGTAGGCCTCGTTGATGGAGGTAATCTCGAGCTCCCCGCGATCGCTTGGCGTGATGGACTTAGCGATATCGATGACCGAGTTATCGTAGAAATACAGCCCCACGACGGCATGATTAGACCGCGGTTCCGACGGCTTTTCTTCAATGCTGAGCGCTTGGCCGGCGTGGTCGAATTCCACGACGCCGTAGCGCTGCGGATCCGATACTTCATAGGCAAAGATGATGCCGCCTTCTGGATTGCGGCACTGGCTTAGTTCCCCGCCGAAGCCGTGGAAGATATTATCGCCGAGGACCAGCGCAACGCTGTCATCACCAATGAAATCCTCCCCAATCAAAAAGGCTTGCGCCAATCCTTCTGGGCGGGCCTGCACGGCGTAATCGATCATCAGCCCGAGCTGGGATCCATCCCCGAAGAGCCTTTGAAACGCCCCGGCGTCCTCTGGGGTAGTGATGATGAGGATCTCCCGAATGCCCGCCTGGATGAGCGTGGTCAACGGGTAGTAGATCATCGGCTTGTCATAGATGGGCATGAGCTGCTTAGAGATGCCCTTAGTAATGGGATAAAGCCGCGTTCCGGATCCACCGGCGAGGATTATGCCTTTCATCGCTACTCCTCGCTGGCCTTGCTGGGCTCGCCAGGAACGCTAGGGTACAGCGCGAGGTACAAGGCGAGGGCGGCCCGCCAATTCTGCGGGGAAAAGCCCGTGGCCTCGATTTTGTCTAGGGCAAGCGTCGATTCTTTGGGCCGTGGTGCTTCGGGGCCAGCGATTTCCCGATACTGTTCGGTGCTTACCGGCGTGACCTCTGATGGGTCATGGCCCAAGCCGATGAATACGGACATCGCCATTTCATCGCGCCCGACGGTATCGCCAGAATTGGAAATATTATAGATTCCGTACTCGGGCCGGGTGCGCAAGAGATGCGCGATGCCCTTGGCCAAATCCTCGGCAAAGGTGGGTCGCCCGCGCTGGTCATGAATGACCTTTGGCTCCTTATCCGCTTCGGCGAGGCGGCGCATGGTGGCGATGAAGTTTGGGCCATCGCCAAATACCCACGAGGTGCGCACAACATAATGCTGCGGTGCGGTTTGCGCGGCGGTTTCGCCAGCGGCCTTCGACGCCCCGTAGGCGGAAAGGGGCGAGGGAATCTCGTCTTCGGTATGCAGATCCTTAGAACCATCGAAAATATAGTCGCTGGATACGTGCACGAAGGTCAGCTGGTTTTCGGCAGCGATGCGGGCGAGCTTGGCCGGCGCTTCGGCGTTGACGGCCCAGGCGGCGGCGCGATCCTCCTCGGCACCATTGACGTCGTTGTAGGCGGCGCAGTTGATGATGGCCTCGTATTGCTTCCACTGGCGCTGCGGGGGATTGGTGATGTCGAACTCCGCATGGGTGCAGAACTCGGCATTCTTGAGAACCCGCTTCAGCGCACGGCCGAGCTGGCCATTCGCACCGGTAACGAGGATTTTGCGGGGTGGCATGGGGGTGACGTCGGCAAGCGCAGGCAGGTGCTTATCCTTTTCTGATACCTCACGCGGTTCGAGGGGCCACTCCACGGCGTCGAGGTTGATTCCGGTATAGCGCGCCTCGGGGGACCAGTGCTCGTTGACTAGGTAAGAATAGGAAGTTTCCTCGAGAGCCTGGAAGCCATTGGCAACCCCGCGCGGTACAAATACGGCAGTCTCCGGCCCCACTTCATGGGTGACGATTTCCCCGAAGGTTTCGGATCCGTCGCGGAGATCGCACCACGCGCCAAAGATCTTGCCGTTCGCGACGGAGACGAGCTTGTCCCAGGGCTCGGCGTGCAGCCCGCGCGTGGCACCGGTGCGGTTATAAGAAATATTATTTTGCACCGGCTGGAACGAAGCCAATTCTGGTGCGGCCTCGCTAAGTTTCTCGCGCTGCCAGTTTTCCTTGAACCAACCGCGGTTATCTCCGTGTACGTCCAGCTCGATGATGCGTAGGCCTTCAATGGCGGTGTTGTGTACCTGCATAATTACTGTCCTTGCTCTTTATAGCGGGCTTCTACAGATTCCTTTTGGGAGCGCCACCACGTTTCGTTATCGCGGTACCAGGCGATGGTATTTTCCAAGCCCGCCCGGATATCGGTGAAGCGGGGCCGCCAATCCAATTCGCGGCGCAGCTTGGTAGCGTCCATGGCATAGCGCTGGTCATGGCCGGGGCGGTCCGCCACGTGCTCGTACAGGGCCCGACCTTCCTGGGTATGCCCCATGAGTTCGCAGATTATCTCGATGATGCGCTTATTATCGATGTCCGGCTGGTCAGCGCCGATATTATACGTTTCACCGATCCGCCCCTCTTCGATGATTTTTAGCACCGCCGCGTTGTGATCGTCGACGTGGATCCAGTCACGAACCTGCTCGCCCGTGCCGTAGAGCTTGGGGGTATGCCCGGAGAGGATATTGGTGATTTGGCGCGGGATGAATTTTTCGATGTGTTGGTAAGGCCCGTAATTATTTGAGCAATTAGAAATGGTGGCGCGCAGGCCAAAGGATCGGACCCATGCCCGCACGAGGTGATCGGAGCTCGCCTTGGTGGCCGAATAAGGGCTGGAGGGCGCATAGGCGGTATCCTCCGTGAAGTTGGTATCCGCCCCAATTTCTAAGTCCCCGAAGACCTCATCGGTAGAAACGTGGTGAAAGCGGACATCGTATGTCCGGCACGCCTCTAGAAGGGTATAGGTGCCCACCACATTGGTGTGGATAAACGGGGAGGGATCCCGCAGGGAATTATCATTATGGGACTCGGCGGCGAAGTGCACTACGATATCCGCCTTAGCGACGAGCGGATTCACCACCGTAGCATCCGCGATATCGCCCTCCACTAATTCCACATCGAGCCCCGCAAGGTTATCCCGGTTGCCGGCATAGGTCAGCTTATCTAAGACGGTGATGCGGGTATCTGGGCGAACCTTGGCCATGAGGCGCACGAAATTGGCACCGATGAAGCCGGCGCCGCCAGTAACGAGCATGGTGTGCATGAGTCTCCAGTGTAGGGCAGTCCGTACAAGCGCTGCGCGTGGACAGCCCCAAAACGCTTGTACACGCACTTCTAGGCCGCACGACATGATCGTACGGCCTGAAGGCACGGTAGAGAGTGGGTGGTAGGGCATGCTCACGCTGCGCCGGGAGGCGGCGGAGAAGGTGGTGAGTCCGGAGCCGAAGGCTGCGGCGAATCGCCCGGGGAACTGGGTGGTGAATCCACCGGTTCATGAGGCTGAGCAGGCGGGTCGGCGAGCTTGCGCGCCGGGGCTTGCTCTGCCGCAGGGGAGTCATTGAGCTCCACCGAGGGCGAAAGCCCGCCGGTATGCGCTGAGCGGTAACCTACACGGCCCGTTTCCGGGTCTCTTTCCGCATGCCCCATGCCATTGCGGCCATCGCGGTTATCGTTATTGTCCACGTGGTGCCGGCGGCAGAGCAGGGTGAGGTTCCGGAGGTCTGTAGCTCCCCCGTGGGACCACGCCTGCAGGTGGTGGACATCGCAGTCTTGCCACGGCCGGTTGCAGTCCGGGTGGGTGCACACGATTTCACTGGCGGCGAGCGCTAACTTTTGCCATAGCGAAGCGGTGCGCTTGGTGCGCCCGAGCTCGAGTGGGAAGCCCTTGTCATCAACGGCGCAGAAAAAGTCGTGCTGCGCGGCGCCCAAGCGGAGAAGATCGAGCGGGGATAGGTCGATTCCCACGCTCGTGGTGAAGCGGGTATCGCTGTTCATCGCTTGTAGCTCTTCAAGGGTAGTGGCGACGAAGAAGGAGCCGAGGCCGTCCGACTTCTTTTGGCCTGAGGATAAGTAGCTTCCCAGTGCTGCGGTCAACTGATCCGCCATGCGCTGGGCATAGGTGCGGGTATCGTCTTCGGGACTCAGGCTCTCGCTGCCCTTATTCTTGGCAGGGGCGAAAGCGCTGGCCAGGACGGCGGCGGCAGAGGCATCGAGGTAGCCGGAAATGTGCACGCCACCGTCTGCATCTTGGTTAGAAATGCTGAAGCGGCGCTTGCGGGTGGCCGCGTGCGGATCGCGCTTCCCAGAGGGATCGACGGCGTGCTTATTTGCTTTGCGGATAGCGTGCCGTAGCCAATCGCGCAGGGACTCATAGGAGCGACGCTTGGCTTCCTCTAGAGCCTTATTGCGCAGCTCCCGCGGCCCAGGGACCGCGAACTTATTGAGGTTGCGCAGCTCCCGTTCGATGAGGTTGAGGACGCGTTCCGGGATGGGGTCTTCCTCGAAGAGCTTCTTGCGGCGCTGTTCTTCCGCGCGGCGCTCACGTTCGGCGCGGCGGCGCGCTTCCTCCTCGGCTTTCTTTTGCGCGGCCGCGTCTGCCTCGTCGTCTGCTGGCGGGGGAGTAGGTTCAGGATCCTCGATGGGTGCAAAGAGGTTCTTGCCGTTGCGCAGGCGTGCGGCGGCTTCGGACTCCGTGAGGCCAAGGCGGGCGACTAAGTAGTCCTTAGCCTTAGAAGAGCCGACCCGCCTGCCGGCATCATCGCGCTCTGCAATAAAGGCAAAGGCGGCATCGATGGTGGATTTATAGCCCAGCGCCCGCTCTAAGTGTTCGAAATTGGGGTGGAGCAATTCGAAGGAGAGATCGTCCGGATTCTGCATAAGGTTGCGCAGGCGCGTAAGCCCCGCAGCCACATCAGAAATGGCTGTATTGATTTCCGTATGCTTGGCAGTTTCCATGGTTCCTCCTCCTTCCTGTTTCGCTTTCATGTTCTATTCTATGTCAATAAAACACCAGCGCAACCGCAAGAAAGGAATTGGTCAATAGACTGTACATTCCCCAACCAAACGGGCCCAGACGCAACCAAACGCAAGCAACCCCCGCCAAACAGCGCCCGAAAACCACTAATCCGGAAACTTAGGCAACGCTGTTTCATCGAGCCATGAGGCAACGGTGGCATCGAAAAGAGCAGCGTCCGGCGCAGCCTCCCGGAAGGCCGAGAGAAGATCTGCGGGCTCGACCACGGAGTGCTGATGCTGGGTGAGATAGGAGGTGAGGGTGGGGAAGAAGGCATCGCCAAGCAGCCGGTGAATGGCGTGTACCGCGAGGGCCCCGCGCTTGTACACGCGGTCATCGAACATATCGCGCGCGCCGGGATCAGAAACCTTGATGTCTTGGCGCTTGCGCATCAGAACTTGGTAATGCGAGCGCGCCGCCTCGCGCGCGGAGGACGCACCCTTGTGCTCACCCCACAACCACTCGCTGTAGCAGGCAAAACCCTCATTGAGCCAAATATCCGTCCACGCAGAAAGGCCGACGGAATTGCCGAACCACTGGTGGGAAAGCTCGTGCGCGATGAGCCGCTCGAAGGCGTGATCGCCCTTCACATGGTTGGAACCGAAAATGGACAAGCCTTGGGCCTCGAGGGGAATCTCCAGCTCATCCTCGGTAATGATGACCTGATAGGCGGGGAACGGATAAGGCCCGTAGATAGAGGAGAAGAAATCCACCATCTCCTGCTGCCGGGAAAACTCTTCGCGTACGCGCTCGCGCAAGAACGCCGGGGCCCACGCCTGGGTATTAGCCCCCAGCGAATACGAAGAAAACTCGCCTACCTGTACCGTTGCCAGGTATGTGGCCATGGGGTGGCGCGTGCGGTAGTGCCACCGGGTGGTGGAACCGCCGGCCTTGCGGGAGACCAATTCGCCATTGGAAATGACGGTAAAGGGGCTATCGGCGGTGATGATGATGTCATACGTCGCCTTTTCAGAAGGCGTGTCATCGCACGGGAACCAGCTGGGCGCGCCATTGGGCTGGCTGGCCACCAACGAGCCGGATTCGGTTTCCTCCCAGCCAATTTCACCCCATGTGGTGCGGATGGGGCGCGGGCTCCCGCCGTAGCGAATGTGCAGCTCAAACTCGGTTCCGGCAGGGATTTCGGAGGCAAAACGCAGGCGCAGCTTCCCGGAAGATTGGCGGAACTTAGCCACCCGAGGCGCGTGCTTGGCGGTCACGCGCCGCGCCACCATCGCCCCGCCAAGATCTAAGGTTAAGGAGGTCAGTTCCTCCACCGCGCGCACGCTCAAAATGGCCTCGCCCTGCAGCAGGTTAGGCTCCACGCGATAGTTCAAGTCCAGCGTGTAGTGGGTAACTTCAAATCCGAGGTTGAAGTCCACGCCAGTATAAGGATCAGTATGCGCACGCGAAAAGGCGGTAGGAAGCAATGTCATAATTGCACCCTACCGCCCGTTGCGCGCAGCCTAAATTTAGCTATTGAAGCCCCGCTCGAATACTGGCCAGGAATCCTTCAGATCCTGGTTCCAGTGTGGCCACGAGTGGGTTCCGGTATTGCGGAAGTTAAAGGTTGCTGGCACGCCAGCCTGGTCAAGCTTGGCCTTGAAGTTGTGGGTGCAGTAGTTCACCCCGGCCTCGATGGCGCCGCCTTCAACCTGCAGGGTAGCGGAGCCCTGCGCTGCCTGGAGCGGGTTGTAGCCCTTGGACTGGATGTAGGAGAATGTGTCTTCCTCGCTAGCCAGACCAGAGCCAGAGGACACGTACAGCTCGGTGCCGTGCAGCTTCTCGGCATTCATCATGGCGTCGTTATAGCGGTTGGTGGGAGAACCCAGCGGGCCCCACATCTGGTCCACGCTGCCGCCGCCGCGACCAACGGTCAGCTCTACGCCCTGGCGCTCAATGGGGTACGCGGTAGCCGCGCAACCAGCAAAGGAACCAACGGCGTCGTAGAAGCCCTGGTTGTGCTGCGCCAGCAGCAGGGAGGAGGTGGCGGACATGGACATGCCCGCGATGGCGCGGTGGTTATCGGCATTGATGTGCTTCTCGATGGCCCCCGGCAGCTCCTTGGTCAAGAAGGTCTCCCACTTCTGTGGCCCCTGGAGGAAGCCCGAATTCGGCTCAGAGATCCAGTCGGTGTAGTAGGAGAAAGCGCCGGCCTGTGGGACAACGACGTTGACGTCCTTCGAGTGGTAGAAGTCAACGGCATCAGAAAGCTTCAGCCAATCCATGTCCTGTTCCGCGCCGCCTGCACCGTTGAGCAGGTACACGGTCGGGCGGTTTTCATGCTGGGCGCGGACGACGGCCAAAGGAATCTTCCGGCCGTTCATCGCCGGCGAGGTTGCCTCGAGCTTTTCAACGCGCGCATCATCCTTGTACTTCTTGTACCAGGACTTACCCTCGATTTCCGGGGTAGGCTCCAGCGGGGAAATCGTGGACTGTGCGGCATCGCCCGCCACCTGCTGCGGGGTCAGCTCGGCCGCGCCTGCCACGGGGGCATAAGCCAAGCCCGTGCAAACCGCAGCTGCCGCGAGGACAGAATTGAGACGCTTCATGGTGCTTCTTTCCTGTAGGGAGTGGACTCGATAACTATACTTCGGCCGCGAAAAATCGGCATATTGAGGAAGTATATTCAGTGTTTAGCCATATAGATATCGCCATTTATAGTGCCCAATAAATGCCCGCCGGTAAAGACCTAGGCCGATTTGGGGCATGAGCGGGGGTAAGCGGTGCTCTATACGCCTGTACCTTTGTTAATAATAACAAACACTGTGACAATAGAGGTTTGTGTGTCATAATCTCCCAAGAAGTCGCGGCGCAGCTGTAACGCCAGCAGAAATGGCTGCGTTAGTGCTTTTAGTGTGAAAAGCTAAGCAGTGCGATTGTGCACGTGCGCTCCAACAAAAGAAAGAACCTCAATGAACGTTTTCGATACCGTCCTCGTTTCCATCAACGAATTCCTCGGCCCCTTCATCCACTCCGCGTTGGAGGCCTACTCCAAGCTGCTGGTTTCCTTTCACCTGATCTAAACCTGCGAAGCCTCAAGGGTCCTGCGGGGGTGCATCTGCTGCTTGCCGATGCCCCCTTTGCAGGGCCCTTTCCTTCTTCTCACCGCCGCATGGGGTGGGGTGCCCCCAAGTGTGACCAATTACGCGACAATGAGGAGAAAGTTACGTATCCTGTAGGGCGTGACTAACGAACATTATGACGTAGTAGTACTCGGTGCGGGCCCTGGCGGCTACGTTGCCGCCATCCGCGCAGCTCAGCTTGGAAAGAAAGTCGCTGTTATTGAAAAGCAGTACTGGGGCGGAGTCTGCCTCAACGTAGGCTGTATTCCCTCCAAGTCGCTGCTGAAGAATGCAGAGGTTGCCCACACCTTCAACCACGAGGCGAAGGCTTTTGGCATCTCCGGCGATGTTTCCTTTGATTTCGGTGTGGCCCACAAGCGTTCCCGCAAGGTTTCTTCGGGCATCGTCAAGGGCGTTCACTACCTGATGAAGAAGAACAAGATCACCGAGATTAACGGTCTGGGTTCCTTCAAGGACGATAAGACCATTGAGATTACTGAGGGCGATGACGAAGGTAAGACCGTTACCTTTGATGACTGCATCATCGCTACCGGTTCCGTGGTCAAGTCCCTGCCTGGCGTTGAGCTCGGCGGCAATATCGTCTCCTATGAAGAGCAGATCCTGAACGAGGAAGCACCGAAGTCCATGGTCATCGTGGGCGCCGGCGCCATCGGCATGGAGTTTGCTTATGTGCTGGCCAACTACGGTGTGGACGTTACCATCGTGGAGTTTATGGACCGCGTCCTGCCGAATGAGGACAAGGACGTATCCAAGGAGATTGCTAAGCAGTACAAGAAGCTTGGCGTTAAGCTCCTGACGGGTTACAAGACCACCTCTGTGAAGGACAACGGCGACGATGTCACCGTTGAGGTCGAATCCAAGGATGGTTCCAAGCAGGACACCCTGACCGTGGATCGCGCCATGATCTCCATCGGCTTCGCTCCGCGCGTTGAGGGCTTTGGCCTTGAGAACACCGGCGTTGAGCTGACTGAGCGCGGTGCCATCGACATCGATGACCGCATGCGCACCAACGTTGACCACATTTACGCCATCGGTGACGTCACTGCGAAGCTGCAGCTCGCACACGTGGCAGAGGCACAGGGTGTTGTAGCGGCAGAAACCATTGCTGATGCAGAAACTCAGCTCTTGGGTGACTACAACAACATGCCGCGCGCTACCTTCTGCAACCCGCAGGTCGCTTCCTTTGGCTACACCGAAGAGGCAGCCAAGGAGAAGTTCCCTGATAAGGACATCAAGGTTGCTACCTTCCCGTTCTCCGCAAACGGTAAGGCAGCCGGCCTGAATGAGACCGCCGGCTTTGTCAAACTTATTGCTGACGGCGAATTCGGCGAGCTCATCGGTGGACACATGGTGGGTTCCAACGTTTCGGAGCTCTTGCCCGAGTTGACCTTGGCTCAGCGTTTCGACCTGACCACTGAGGAAATCGGCCGCAACGTACACACCCACCCGACCTTGTCTGAGGCTATGAAGGAAGCCGCCGAGGGCATCAGCGGCCACATGATCAACCTCTAAACAAGCGTTCCCTATACCGCATAACGGCACCGCAGCGTTCTCCAGAAAGGAGGACCGCGGTGCCGTTTCGCTGTGTGCGGCTAAAGCCCAGCTAGTAAGGCGCGACCGCCGAGCGGTGGATATCGATATCGATCGCCTCGTTGATGGGCGGGAAAGCGCGCTGCGAGCAGTTTTCGCGCGCGCAAGTACGGCAGCCAGGTCCGATGGGCGTGGCGGCGTGGAGATTGGTGAGGTCGAGGCCCTCCGCATAGACCGTGCGATCGGCGTGGCGGGCCTCGCAGCCCAGGCCAATGGCGAAGAGCTTATTGGTATCGCCGTAGCGTCCTTGGTGGTGCTGCACGGCCCGGGAAATCCACAGGTAGTTGCGGCCATCGGGCATCTGCGCGAGCTGGCGCGAGATGACACCTGGACGGGTGAAGGTCTCGTAGACATTCCACAGCGGGCAGGTGCCGCCGTTATTGGAAAAGTGCACGCCGGTGGCGGATTGCCGCTTGGACATATTGCCGGCGCGATCCACGCGCACGAAGGTAAACGGAACGCCGCGCAGATTATCGCGCTGCAGGGTGGAAAGCCGGGAGGCGACCGTCTCGTATCCCACGCCGAAGACTTGGCATAGGTACTCCACGTCGTAGCCGGCGCGCTCGGCCTCGCTGTGCATCATGGCATAGGGCATGAGCGTGGCGGCGGCGAAGTAGCTGGCTAGGCCGCGTTTGGCCAAGCTGCGGGAGGAATCAGAGGTAAAGGGCTCATCGGCCACGAGCGCGGAGATCTGGTCCTGGGCCTCGAGCAGGCCAAGCTCGGCGGCCATGCGGAAGGCGCGTTGGCCCTCGCTCAGGCGCGAGGCGAGCGTGAACTGCCCGCTCTCGCGGTCAAAGCGGTGCAGCGTGCCATCCATCTGCGCCGTCAACTCGATATCTACGCCGTGTTCCTCGCGCAGCCGGTTCGCCAGCGCCTGCTCGGCATCGCGAATGCCGAATTGGGTGACCCGGAGGTCATCGGCAAGCGCCTCCGCATGATGGTCCAGTCCGTCCAGGTAATTTTGCCGGGCATAAAAGAAGTCGCGCACCTCATCGTGCGGCATGGATAGGGCAGCTGCGCTTTCCGATGTCCGCCTCGTATCCGTGGCCAGCGAGAGCTTATCGCGCACGTTGCGGTAGCGGCGGTGTACATCGACAAGCGTGCGGGCGACGGTGGGGTGGTTATATACCAGCTCCGATAGCTCCTGAAGCTCCACCGGGGAGGGGCAGAGCTCCTTGTCTTGGATGACGTCCTGGATCTCCGCGAGGAGACGGGAGTCATCATCGCGGGAGAAAAACGTGGCGTCGACGCCAAAGACCTCGGTAATGCGCAGCAGCACCGGCACGGTGAGCGGGCGGACATCGTGCTCAATCTGGTTGACGTAACTGGCGGAAAGGCCGAGGGTGCCAGCTAGGGAGGCTTGGCTGAGATCGCGTTCACGGCGAAGCTGGCGAAGGCGAGAGCCCACATACGTCTTACTCATGCGCCAAAGGTTACTAGTAGCGAGCGCGGCTGTGCATCTTTATGGCGAAAATTTTGTGAAGACTCTTCGCTACCTGGACACGCTGTTTGTGGGGTTTCATGCGAAAGTTTGACACATAAAGGGGTGGACTAATCACTTGCGCAACATGGAGTGGCGAAGCTCACAGTTTGGGCTACAAATATGAAACATCTGCATTGCGGAAATGAAGGTACCCAAGGTAACAGCGTTTTCACATTCTTGTTCTCAGGCTACCCTTACCTAAAAGATCTCACCGCCTCGTCGCGCTTGCGAACCAGGAGCAATTGGCCGCTCGAAAATAACTAGTAACCAGCGGTTAAGCCCAGTTAAGGTAAGTACGACTATGGAGGTGTCATGACTTTAAGAAATCCGGACCGTGAGGCAATCGCTCACGGCCACATCACTAATGAACCAATTCGTCAGCAGCCCGGAACGCCATCGTGGGTACTGAAGCTCATCATGGCCGTTACCGGTTTGCTCTTTGCGCTTTTCGTCGTCGGCCACATGGCCGGCAACCTGAAGCTGTACATGCCGGCACACAACGGTGAGCCCGCCCTGGATGAGTACGGCGAGTTCCTGCGCTCTATGGGTGAACCGCTGCTGCCGCACGGCTCTGCCCTGTGGATCATCCGCATCGTGCTGATCGTGGCAATCCTTGCCCACATCTACGGTGCCTTTACCTTGGCTTCCCGCTCCAAGGCATCCCGCGGCAAGTTCAAGCGCACCAACCTGATGGGTGGCCTGGATTCCTTCGCCACCAAGTCCATGCTGGTAACTGGTATCGTGCTGCTGCTCTTCATCATCTTCCACTTGCTGGACCTCACCATGGGCGTACAGCCGATGGCCCCAGAGGGATTCGTTGAAGGCTCTGTTAAGGCCAATATGATCGAAACCTTTAGCCGTTGGCCGGTCACCATCTTCTACGTGCTGGCAATGTGCTGCCTCTTCCTGCACCTGACCCACGGCATCCGCCTCGCCGCATCTGACCTGGGTATCACCGGTGCAAAATGGCGTCAGACCTTCTTGGTCTTGGCCTACATCATCCCGGCCGTTGTATGCATCGGCAACATCGTTATGCCTTTGTCCGTTGCCCTGGGCTTGGTCAGCTAAAGGAGATAGGAACCCATGACTACTACTGAACTCAAGCGTGAACACCCCAACTTCTCGCACCCAAAGTCCATCGTTGAGGGCGTCTCCGCTGGTAATATCCTGGAATCCCAGGAACCGCACGGCGTGCCGATGAAGGATATGTGGGCTCACCACGTTGACCACATGAACCTGGTCTCCCCACTGAACCGCCGCAAGTTCGAGGTCCTCGTTGTAGGTACCGGCTTGTCCGCGGGTGCTGCTGCGGCAGCCCTTGGTGAATTGGGCTACGGCGTCAAGGTCTTCACCTACCACGACTCCCCGCGCCGCGCGCACTCCATTGCTGCGCAGGGTGGTGTCAACGCCTCCCGCGCCAAGAAGGTGGACAACGACTCCGCATACCGCCACACCAAGGACACCGTGAAGGGCGGCGACTACCGCTGCCGCGAGTCCGACTGCTGGCGCTTGGCCAACGAGTCCGTTCGCGTTATCGACCACATGAACGCCATCGGCGCGCCGTTTGCCCGTGAGTACGGCGGCACCCTGGCCACCCGTTCCTTCGGTGGTGTGCAGGTCTCCCGTACCTACTACACCCGTGGTCAAACAGGTCAGCAGCTGCAGCTGTCCACGACCTCTGCGCTGTACCGTCAGATCGGCCTGGGCAATGTGGAGCTTTTTGCCCACAACGATATGCAGGACATCATCACCTACGATGACAATGGCAAGAAGCGCGCGGGCGGCATCGTCACCCGCAACCTGATTACCGGTGAGCTCAAGGCCTTCACCGGCCACGCCGTCATCCTGGGTACCGGTGGTTACGGCAACGTCTACCACATGTCCACCCTGGCGAAGAACTCCAACGCCAGCGCCATGATGCGCGCTTATGACAAGGGCGCTTACCTGGCTTCCCCGGCGTTCGTGCAGTTCCACCCGACGGGCCTGCCAGTTAACTCCGATTGGCAGTCCAAGACCATTTTGATGTCGGAGTCCCTGCGTAACGACGGCCGCATCTGGTCCCCCAAGGAAGAGGGCGATGACCGCGACCCGAACACCATTCCGGAGGAAGAGCGCGATTACTTCTTGGAGCGCCGCTACCCGGCCTTCGGCAACCTGGTTCCCCGTGACGTTGCCTCCCGTGCAATTTCCCAGCAGATCAACAAGGGCCTGGGCGTTGGACCGCTGAAGAACTCGGTCTACCTTGACTTCCGCGACGCCATCGAGCGTCTGGGTAAGGATAAGATCCGCGAGCGTTACTCCAACCTCATTCAGATGTATGAAGAGGCCATTGGTGAGTCCGCGTACGAGACCCCCATGCGCATCGCTCCTACCTGCCACTTCACCATGGGCGGCCTGTGGACCGACTTCAACGAGATGACCTCTATTGACGGCCTCTTCGCCGCCGGTGAGTGCTCCTGGACCTACCACGGTGCTAACCGCCTGGGCGCTAACTCCCTGCTTTCGGCTTCCGTTGATGGCTGGTTCACCCTGCCGTTTACCATCCCGAACTACTTGGCTGACCACCTCAACGAGGACAAGCTGGCCGAGGACTCCGCTGAGGCACAAGAAGCCGTGCAGAAGTCCCAGGAGCGCATCGACAAGCTGATGCAGGTCCACGGCGACGACCCGCACGGTCCGTCCCACTACCACCGCCAGCTGGGTGACCTGCTGTACTTCGGCTGCGGTGTGTCCCGTAACGTCGAGGACCTGAAGGACACCATCGAGAAGATCCGCGCCCTGCGCGATGACTTCTGGAAGAACGTTCGCATCCCTGGTGAGGCGAATGACATGAACCAAGTCCTGGAATACGGCCTGCGCGTTGCCGATTACCTGGACCTGGGTGAGCTCATGTGCATCGATGCCCTCGACCGCGATGAGTCCTGTGGCGCTCACTTCCGCGAAGATCACCTTTCTGAAGAAGGCGAAGCCGAGCGTGACGATAAGAACTGGTGCTTCGTTTCCGCCTGGGAGCCGGGCGAGAACAAGAACGAGTTCATCCGCCACGCAGAACCCCTGTACTTTGACTCGATCCCGCTGATGACAAGGAACTACAAGTAATGAAATTGACACTTGAGATCTGGCGTCAAGCCGGACCCACCCAGGAAGGTAAATTCGAAACCGTCCAGGTGGATGATGCCTCCGAGCAGATGTCCATTCTGGAGCTATTGGACCACGTCAACGAAGGCTACGTTGAGCGCGGCGAAGAGCCTTTCGCTTTCGCCTCTGACTGTCGCGAGGGTATCTGCGGCACCTGTGGTTTGACCGTCAACGGTCGCCCACACGGCCCGGGGCAAAACACCCCTGCCTGCCAGCAGCGTCTGTTCAACTTCAACGATGGCGACACCATCCAGTTGGAGCCATTCCGCTCCGCTGCTTACCCCGTCATCAAGGACATGGTGGTTGACCGCTCCGCACTGGACCACGTGATGGAGCAGGGCGGTTACGTATCCATGGATGCTGGCACCGCACCGGATGCTGACACCATGCACATCAACCACGAGACCGCCGAGTACTCGCTGGATCACGCAGCCTGCATTGGTTGCGGTGCCTGCGTTGCTGCCTGCCCGAACGGTGCGGCACACCTGTTCACCGGCGCCAAGCTGGTTCACTTGTCCATGATGCCGCTGGGTAAGGAAGAGCGCGGCAGCCGTGCCCGCAACATGGTTGCTGATTTGGAATCCAACTTCGGCCACTGCTCCCTCTACGGTGAGTGCGCCGATGTCTGCCCGGCGGGCGTCCCACTGACCGCAGTATCTGCCGTTACCCGCGAACGTGCACGTGCTGCTTTCCGTGGCAAGGACGACTAAGCTAGAGTTATTCCGTAGGAATACTAGGAACGAGAGAAAGACAGAAAGACTCCGCCATGAGCGATAACACCCACGTAGTTGCTGACTACCAGAGCGAAACGTATCCGGAGTTCTCCGGCAAGATTCAGGACAACTACATCGAAGGCTACGATCCAGTATCCTTCGCAGCTCCTCACTCTTCCCTTCTCCGCACCTCCACGTGGGTCGGCATGGGCTTGATCCTGTCTTGCCTGCCAGCAGCCGGCATCCTCATCTGGGGCCTCGGCGTGTGGGACACCCCGCTGGGCACCGCAGGTGAAGGCAACTACGGCCTGACCATCGCCATCGGCGTCATTTCCTTGGTTGTGGTGGCCATCGCAGCCGCCGGCACCATCCACTATGGACGCCGCTACTACCGCCAGTACCGCAAGGAAACCGGCCGAGTTAACTAAGGCGCACGCCTAGTTCAGGCAACGTCTCAGTTTCTGTACTGACTCTACACAACCCCCGCCTCTACCGCATATAAGCTCTGCAGGAGGCGGGGGTTGCTTGTATTTGAAGCAGATAGGGGTTAAGTAGCAAGAGGGGATGCGGACATTTTTAGGAATATTTAGAGTAGCAGCTTGCGTCGGCGTTGATTGATGCTTAATCTGCCGAACTCAAGCTTGATTCTTCGTTCGTTTTAGAAGTCGACATAGTTATGAATCGCTTTTTCTAATTCCTCATGATGTCGCCATTTAGGCCCATAGAACATCTCATTTGGACCTGACCCCAGTTTGGTGGACACCTGATATCCAGCGGTTGCGTCCCTTAGTGTGGTGTAACGCTTGCTGATGGTGGGCCCGAAAATAGTAGGGCGGTCACCGTCGGAAACTTTCGACTCAACAACCACATCTCACCGAACGGCATATGACGATGACCGCTGCACCACATTCTATCGACCCTGCAACCTACTTGGAGAGAGTGTCTAATGGTTTGTGTGTGGGTACCTAACCCGCATGAGGAGATGGACCAGAATGACTACTATGGCGAGACGAGATCCGGCTGATAAGGCCAAGATTGATGCGATTGAAAAGAAGCTGCTTGCTAACCCAGAAATCGCGAAACTGATTGATGACCTAGGCACGTCGACAACGGATGCCAATGGCCCAGTTCGGGGCATGTTGCAACGACCCTCTGAACTCAAGCCCGTCGCAAACGCTGCAAAGACCCCATTCGTAACGCCGTATTAGCGCTTATGATTAGGTGGAATCAGATAACTTAAGAGCTGAGTAGGCTACTGATGAAAAATGGGGCTTGGCCTCTTTAGCAAGTAATCACCGCGTCTCTCTTAGGAGCTATCGTGGTGACCATTATATTGCTCCAGAGCGAGCAGGGAACCTTAGTGGAAGCAATTTTAATCTTCTGCTTGTCTTCGGTTTTCCTTTTTATCGTGTTCTTTTCTGCAGCGAGACTATTCAACGCGCTCTACCGACGTTGGAACTTTTCTAATCAGGAATAGACGTAAATTTATAACGTTCATTCCTTTCTTGACTGGAACAGCAATTGTTCCCATCAATGCCGCAGTCGCACTTTGATCTGTACCAGCGCAGCGCCGAGCGTTCGTCCGCGGGGTGCACCGGCAAGAGTGCTACCTGTATGCCCGGCAAGGTCGTAGGCGAATCTCAGTTCCGCGGTGTTGAAGTGTCCCAGGTTTTGTTCCGTTTGAGTAGATGGGAAAATCTGGAACATGCCGAGAAAATTTGACCAGGATGCGAAGGACCGTGTGGTCCGTCTCGTGGAGGACCGCATCTTGGCGGAAAATATGTCGATGCACCCCGCGTGCCAGGCAGTAGCTCCAAAGCTGGGGGTTTCATGGCACACAGCTCGTCAATGGACTTAAGCCTGCTCGCCGTGCAGGAAGAACCCCAGAACCTGTGCCTGAAGATGTGGCTGCCGAAAACGCGAGGCTACGTCGTGAAAATCAAGAGCTACGCGATACTAATGAGTTGTTGAAGGCTGCCTCGGCTTTTTTCGCGTCGGAACTCGACCCGAAACGTTAAGAAATGATCCGGTTCATCGATGAAAACCGGAATCGTTTCACTGCCCGAGTTCATCTGCAAGACGTTGAAAAATAACCGGGCTGGTGGGTTTATCACCTCGCGTGGGTATCGCCAGTCCAAGGCTCGCGGGTTAAGTGCTCGTCGCCTTCGTGATACTGTTCTGGTTGAACGCATTAGTGCTGTTCATCGGGATAATTACGGTGTCTACGGTGTGCGGAAAATGTGGCATGCGCTTTACCGTGAAGGAATCGATATCGGTCGTGAACACGCTACCCGGCTGATGCGCCTGGCTGGCGTTTCTGGCAAAGGCAAAGGCGGATCACCAATCACAACCCGAAAAGCTAACGTGCCTGATTTGCGCCCGGACTTGGTCGAGCGTGAATTCAAAGCCCGGGGCCCGAACAAGCTGTGGGTGGCCGACATTACCTATGTACGGACACGAAAAGGATTCGTCTACACCGCGTTTGTCACCGACGTCTACTCCCGGCGGATCGTCGGGTGGGCGCTGTCAGATTCGATGCGGACCGAAGCTTTGCCGCTGCAAGCACTCAACCAAGCGATTGTGAGTGCTGAGGAAACAACAGGTCTCATTCACCATTCGGATCACGGCTCGCAGTACGTCAGCGTTGTCTACAACCAGCGACTTACCCGGCACGGCATTACAGCTTCCACCGGAAGTGTTGGTGACTCCTATGATAATGCTCTGGCTGAAAACGTTAACGGCCCCTCATAAGAACGAGCTAGTCCATACCCGCAGGTGGGATGACGTTGTAGAGGTAGAAATCGCGACGTTCGAGTGGGTGTCATGGTGGAACGAGGTAAGGCTCCACCAAAGCTTGGGATACCGAACCCCGGTCGAGGTGGAAACCGAGTTTTGGAAGCAGAACTTGCCACAGGCAATAATGGAAAACAAGGCAAATGCCTAGGAACAAAACTCGGGGCACTTCAAGTAGATCGTTTATCAGGGCCGCCAAAAAGGGGACGAGGCGGACCATGAGCGCGCCAACGATGAACAAGGCGATAAGCCCAATGCCGATGACGGCGCCGAGGGCTAGCTCCTTGAGTGTGTGGCCGTGGAAGCATGACCGGTCGACCCACAAACACCATGTGCCCAGCCAGATGGCGGCGGTGAAGAATGTGGCGGCGTAGAAACCTCCCGAACCAGCCGGCGCCTGAGAGGAATAGAACAGTCCGATGGCACCCAAGATTGCAGGTAGAACTACCCGCCAGAGAATCGGCAGGCGGGTGGCGGTGGCATCACCGTGCGGCATGAAGGCCTTTCACAGTGGGGAAATCAATGAGGGAGCTCGACGCGGGAGGTCATGATTTAGTGTAATCGCGTACTGTCGAAAGTATTGACAACATCGCACTCGTCGACGTGTGCCGGGAGCCAGGAGAAAACATGAATAAAGATACCGCTGTGTAGGCACGGCTGGCGCTTGTCACGGGGGAAGGTGAGATTTGAAGGGCATATCTGCGTAGGGGAGTTCGGGAGGAACTAGTGGATGATTTCGAGTGTCCGGAGATGCCTCACGTGTATCTGCCGGCAGTTAATGCGGACGATGGGTTGACGCGTTGGGAGTTTCTGCAGGGGGCGTTGGATGAGTTCCAGAAGCTTGAAGGTATCAATAAAGATGCTTTTCTCGAGATGCAACAACTTTTGCTGCGTTGGAGTGAGCGTGGCGCCCGAGAAGATGACGTTGCATTGGTGGAGCCATCGGGCACGAGGGTTCTCAATGAAATTCTGAACCCGCCATGGTTAGGCGAGTTGAAAGGGTGGGGAACTGGTGGGAATGGCGAGGACCGTCATTTTCGACTGTACTTCCTCGATATCTCTTCGAGGCCGGGTGAACCGGCCCACCAGATGCTTGTGAGCTTGTGTAAAGAAAAGCGGATCTTTGATGACACGCCTCAGGGAGCTCATAGGACTAACGAGGCGCAGGATCGAGATATTTTGCGGGCTATGCGGTCAAGTCCGTTTGAGTGGTGTTTCTACCTTTCGATAGAGCATGCAGTGTGATGGTGTCAGGGGCCAGCACGTGCTCGGTGCTTTAACTGGTTCATGCGACCTCCTTGGTGGTGTCAGCGTCTATGACGTTGGCGGTAATCAATGCTTTGGTCTGTTCCAGGCTGGTTAGTGACATGTAGCGGTTTTGCTGGATCCAGTCATCGTGTTGTTCTGCTAGGACAGCACCAACAAGGCGCACGACAGCGTCACGATTGGGGAAGATGCCTACAACATCCGTACGCCTGCGGATTTCACGATTGAGCCGTTCAGTAGGGTTATTCGACCAGACTTTCTTCCAGACGGATTTCGGGGCGTTGGTAAAAGCTAAGAGCTCGTCGAGGGCTTCTTCCAGGTAGCTGGCAACGTGGGGGAATTTATCTTCACAAAACGCTACGACCTCACGTGCTTGGGACCACACCGATTCCGAGTCTGGTTGCTGGAATATCGTATGAAACATCGCCGATAGGGTTGGCCACTGGGTCTTGGCAACCATCGAAGACAGGTTTTTAGAAAAGTGCGTTCGACACCGCTGCCAGGACGCATTCGGCAACACGTCACTAATCGCATGCTGGATTCCTAGATGCGCGTCACTGGTGACAAGATAGACCTCATTAAGTCCGCGAGCTTTAAGATCCCTAAAGAACCCAGTCCACGACGCCACAGACTCAGATGTAGCAACCTGCATGCCCAATAGCTCACGATAGCCTTCGGCATTAACCCCGGTAGCCACGAGGACGGAAGCTTTGACCACGCGTCCTCCTTCGCGGACTTTCATGGTCAATGCATCACAGGCAACATACAGGTATGGACCGGTATCGAGTGGTCGGGTACGGAAGTCTTCGACCATCTCGTCCAGGTCTTTAGCCATGTCAGATACCTGCGACTTTGAAAGATTATTAATTCCCAAACTGGCGACGAGATCGTTCATCCTGCGTGTGGACACGCCTTTTAAATAGCAGGTAGCTATTACGGTTGTTAGTGCTCGTTCTGCCCGAGTGCGTCGTTGCAATAACCAGTCCGGGAAAAATGACCCGGTACGTAGTTTGGGTACAGCGACATCAATGGTGCCAACGCGAGTATCAAGATCGCGGTGGCGGTAGCCATTGCGGACATTGGTTCGAGACTTAGACGTGGTGGCGTAGTCGGCGCCGCAGATCTGGTCTGCTTGAGTCGATAGGATTTGGTTGATGAATCCTTGAAGCATCTCGCGCATGAGATCTGGGGATGCTTGGGCAAGCAATTCGTCTAAGTAGGTAGTCGGGTCTATAGAATATGGGCTAGCGGCCATCGTGGTTATCCCTTTCGAGGAAGTGTGGTTACGGAATCGAAAGGTACTACGGTGGTCGCCGGCCTCATTCATAAGGGGCCCACCGTCAGTTACAGATACACCACGCTACTGGACGCAACCGGCTATGCGTCTAGGGAAGCGATGGTGTCAGAAAAACCGGGTCACTTTTCGGCCATGGCCGAAATAGGGATGTGCATTTTAATGCACATAGCTTATGATGGGATGGAACATAGGGAAGCAGGGGTGAATTGATAATGGCGAAGTTAACTATCAAGCCGAAGGATGCGTTGCCCGGGGACCTCATCGGGTCGCAAATGGACCTCATTGAGCAACTCGTGGAGTTTCGAAAACTGCGAGGTATGACGCAAAGCGAGGTGGCATCGCGCATGGGTGTCGACCGCTCTGTTGTCACCAAGTTTGAATCATTGGTGGGACTTGGGAAGAAGAACCACACAATGAAGATGATTCGTGCGTACGCAAACTCCGTTGAAGCGTATGTGGCGCACGTTGTAGTAGATGGTCGTATCCAGCACGGAAGTGCTCCCTACGCCGAGCTTAAAGAAAATATTGCTCGGCGGATTACCGCTTTGGCAAACGTGAACGAGGCTCACGAACAATTCCCTGATGCTGGCCGTGGTCAGCTGGGAACGGACTTTGTATTTGCTGCCCCGGTAGAGTCCGCTGAAACAGGAGTACTGCAGCAGATGGACTACACAATGGAGTGGACTCTTGTCTAAGGAACAACGGGCTGGCTATGCGACGTGGCAGTTGCTTCGCGCTGAGGGGCAGCGCATCGGGGAACAACAGTCGAAGGATGTAGTGCAAAAGAAAGGTCAAGTATCTTTCCAGGTTTCGCGAGGTCAGACTAGTGAGACTCTGGTGCTTGAAGTTCGCATTGATGTTGACGTGCCGGAGCGCGCGAAGTTGGCGCTGGCCCTACGTGGTGACTGGCCAAATTCAGAACATAAAAAGTTAACGCCGGAAGAATTGGATCAGCTTCTCTTGGGCTACAAGCTTGATGAGCTCGTTGCCGTGGTCAATTACGAATTGCAAAACCTAGCGCCTAAGTTTGGCGTGTCAGCACCCTCGATTCCGCAAGAGCAATTGGAAGCCCTACGCCAAGACGCTGCGGACAAGGAAGCGGAGTAGTCCGTGCCGTTCCTTGGGATAAGGCGGATGGCCTTTCCAAGCGCGTGCCCGTTGGTGTCGCGGCTACCCGGTCGCTGAATGATGAGGTAGGCAGCGGCGGCCATAAATTATTGCAATAGTGTACTGTCAAATGTATTGATAACATTGCACTCGCCGGTTTACCAGCCCATCCAGGCTGGCGAACGGAATCTTACTAGGGGCCATTGCGCTTACCAGCAGAAACAAAGCATAGCACTACAAATAGCAACCGGTATAGCAATACCTATAGCTATATGTATAGCGTCACGGAGTACTCCTGCTGCTTGCGGCTGTCGCGCATACTTAGGCAGTGCTGGTTTCGCTTTGAGTATTTGCCCCACCCTGCCGTAGGTGATGCCAAGAAGGTAGGCAATATCGCGGTAGTTGTACCTACCATCCGCTAGCTGCCGAGCATGTTGCGACATATTGGCAAGCTCGTGCGCTTCACGCTCGCGGATGGCGGCAAGTTGGTCGCGGGTAGCTTGAGCTTGTTGCTCTACTTCACCAACAAGGTCGAGATGAACGATAGCTGTTTCAAAGGATTTTTGGTCCAAAGTTGCTGTCCATGCTCTCTGCCCAAACACAGACTTCTTCAAGGTGAGCTCTACCGAAAAAATTCCATTCGTGAGTTTCCCTAAAGAGGAGTAGGAGTTAAAACAAGTAGATTAACTGTTAAGGCAATGGACACAACGATAGAAGTTGCCCTCCAAAAAAGAACCTTACCTCTTTTAAGACTATTAAGCTGGGGCCATTTAATGTCCGCAGCAACCCAAAGAAGAGGAAAGAAAAATAGGTAGGGAAACCCAGCAACGGCTGCGCCCATAGAAATCAAAATTATCGAGGCAGGTAAAATCCCCGACCCTGCTTTAGTTGCAGGTCTTGTCTGCATTGTACTCTCCTGAAGGTACAATATTTGCTGTGATGCATTCAGTCCGACGGTTCAACTTTACTTGACTGAAAGTCTCAGAAGACTTAGACGTCCAAGTTCCATTTCCAGTCGCGTATGCGACTGGATCATTTGCGTGACCGTCGTATGACCACGTTGGAGTTTTGGTCTCACCGCCAGCATCAATTACTTTGACGCTATCAATACTTACGCCGGGGTTCCCGCAAATTTCGACGGTCTGCCACCATGTGTAAAGTGTGTTTCCAAGCAAAGCTTTCTGCTCGAAATGCACACCATCCTTGCGGCAATAGTCTGCAGATCGTGTCGCGGTTCCCGAGTCTGCTGCCTCAGAAACAACAACATCACCAGGAGTATTATACTTATCAAAAGCTTCTCGATCAGCCGATGATAGCTTTTCAATGGCTTCTTCGGGAGCCGAGGATTCCATAACACGGTTGGTCACTTCCTTGGCTTTAGATAGCTCAACCGAATTACCTTCACTATCTGCCATAGCGGGAGCTTGCATGCCACTGGCCATGCTCAGTGCGAAGACTGCACTTGCTGCAAAAGCTGACAACTTCTTGTGATTTTCAGTGTTGGTTTTCATCTGAATTCCAATCTGAGTTCTTATCGTCCTAGTCCTTGACAAACATAACCTAACGCGTGAAGGGGGCAAGGGACAATCATTCGACTTTTTGCGTAGCGGAATTGTTATATTTCCAGCGTGGCCTAACGTCGGCATCGAAGCCGACACGGACGGAGCAACCGTCACCAAGACCGCCACCTCAGTCCGGCAACGACCACCCCGCCCGGAACTGGACTAGCCCCTAGAAAAACAAAGACAAAGCACCCTACGGGGTGCTTTCATTTTTGTCCTGCCAAGTCTGCGCTGATTTACCATCATTAGGCCACTTATCCCCAGGGTTTCACCTGCGATTAAACCTATTTTCCCAGGTCGCTTATAACTATATCCCTGTATCTCTATACCCAGGGGTGATCAACCAACAAAACGTCATCTTGTGGGTTACGGTTTAGGCTCCCGCCTCGCCTTACGGCTCGTTGGGCTGCCGCCCAAATCAATAGATTTGGTTGCCACCAAGACACCCCACCGCAACTACACACCTTATTGCCCTTACGGGTAACCCCACAGTATTTACAGTCAGCACCCGTACCTTGCGCGAGAGGACCTGACCCCCTGGTGGTGGACACGCTGAAACCAGCATGTCGCTGGGGAAGTGAGGTACCTTTCCACCATGCCACGCAAGACCTACACCGAGCGGTTCAGGGGTCAACCGCAACTCGCTGCGCAGCTGGCGCGATGCCTTCGGCACACGCACCAAAACCAATGCCAACGGTGAGAAGGTCGCCAGCCTCATCGCCGCGTCGGACTCCGCCACCGCTGCCTCAGGACTGTCGGACGCCGAGCGCATCCGCGTACTGGAACGCGAAAACGCCAAACTCCGCGAGGAACGAGAAATCCTTCGTAAGGCGGCCAAGTATTTCGCGGAAGAGACGAACTGGTGAACCGCTTCCGGTTCGTTGACGACCATCGAGACCTCTACGAGGTCAAGCGGTTATGCCAGGTCTTGAAACTCAATCGGTCCTCTTACTACGCCTGGAAATCAGCTGCCCCTGCCCGCCGGCAACGCCTCGTCGATGACGCGGTGCTGGGAGCGCAGATCAAGACCACCTTCAACGCCGAGAACGGCTGCTACGGCGCGAAATGAGTGACTGCGGCGATCGACTCCGATCCCGTCAACGACCGGGGCAAGGGCGGCCGTCTCAATCACAAGCGCACCGCCCGGCTGATGCGGCAGATGGGCCTTTTTGGTTTCACCAGGAAACGCCGGGTGAAAACGACGACGTCGAGTAAACGGGACCCGAGGTTTCCGGATCTGCTGCAACGCCGGTTCACTGCGGACAGGCCGAACGCGGTCTACGTCGGCGACATCACGTACCTGCCGATCGTGGACGGGTCGAATATGTACCTGGCCACGGTTATCGACTGCTATTCGCGGCAGTTGACGGGGTTTGCGATCGTTGATCACATGCGCACCGAGTTGGTTGAAGAAGCCCTGACGATGGCCCGGAAGGTTCGCGGGAGCCTAGACGGGGCGATCTTCCACTCGGATCACGGCAGTGTTTATACCTCTGATCAGTACCGGAGACTATGCGTGCGCTTCGGTGTCACCCAGTCGATGGGCGCGATCGGGACGAGTGCGGACAACTCGTTGGCGGAGTCGTTCAACGCCTCGTTGAAGCGGGAAGTCCTGCAGGATGAGTCTAGTTTTCACTAGTCAGTTGGCCTGCCGCCAGGATGTGTTTCGGTGGTGCACGCGGTACAACACCAAACGATTGCATTCATGGTGCGGTTACCGCTCACCGAACGCCTTCGAAGACGCCGGGTTAGCTACACTTACTATCGCATCGTGATTAAATCCCCGTGTCCACTTTCCGGGGTTCGGGCCCATTGAGGGAGATCCCCGCGTCGTTGAGCGCTGCCCGCCCGGTGGGAGTGAGACGCACGGCCCGGGTACGACCCCTGCGGGAAAGCCATTCCTTATCCAGCAGAGTCTTGCAGATTCCCGTGCCGAGAGGGCCGGCGAGGTGGAAGCGGCGTTCGGTGGAGTCCATGCACGACCTGCCCGTGTCGAGCATCTTCGGGGGCACACCCCACTGTATGAACAAGCGATGACCTTGATTAGTGACCTGACAGTGCGAGTCGATGAACTCGTGCTCTTCCAGTTGTTCAGCCAGGCGCACCCCGAGCTTACCGGCGAGGTGCTGATAACAGGTGCGGCCTTCACGTAGGTTCGCATTCGCCCGTGACGCGCTGAGGCTGTGAGGAGTGGGCAGGGGCGAGCGGGCGACCACGCCAAGGCTCTCGACCACTCGTGCGATGTCTTCCCCGGCCAGGCGAATGTAGCGGTGCCGGCCCTGCCGAATGTCGTGGACGAGACCGTGGGTGACGAGCACGTCAACATGCTCGCTCGCCGTCGACCGGGCCAGGCCCGCGTACCTGCCAAGTTCACCAACCGTCCAGGCCCGCCCGTCCATGAGCGCAGCACACATGGCCGCCCGCGACGAGTCAGCCAGAGCCGACGCGACTGTCGAGATATCCGGGACCGCTTCAGGAAACACGCGCGCAACCATGCCTCCAGTGTGCACCCGGAACTGTTCGGTGACGACCGAACAATCGCAGGCATAGTCTGAACTCACCAGATTCATTGCATCAGGAGGCGAAGGGAGCGATCGCGATGAACGGGGACCGCCAACGGCTACGCGGGCACTACGATGAGGACTTCTACTGGGAACGCGTTGACCGCAACCTGGGTTGGCTCGGCGACACCACCGAGGAACAGCGTGAACGCCAAGCACGGTTGCGCGATGCCGTGATCGGCATCGTCGGCACCGGGGGCATCGGCGGTGCCGCAGCCGCCCGCCTGGTGCGCATGGGCGCACTCAACCTGAAACTGGCCGATCCCGACCACTTCGACCTGACTAACGTGCAACGCCAGTACGGCGCCGGGCGAGACACGATCGGCCGCAACAAGGCCGAAGTCGTCGCGGAGCAGGTCTTCGCACTGACCGGGGATGCCAACATCGATGTCTTCCCCGAGGGCATCACCCCGGACACGGCTGAAGAGTTCATGGACGGCTGCGACTATGTGATGGACCAGATGGAGTTCTACCAGATCAGCAACCGCTACGCCCTCCATCGCGCCTTCCGCGCCTCGGACCGGTACAGGTTCATGTTCAAGATCCCGACCGTCGCGCACTCGACGGTCGTGTTCACCTACACGAAGGACTCGATGCCCATCGAGGAGGTCTACGATCTCCCCGAGGATGCCGAGTTCACCCCGGACGTGATCCACCGGCTGATGGAACGCATCATGCCCGAGCATCAGGACTTCCCCTCGCCAGGCACGCTGGATGAGTGGTTCGTGGAGAAGCAGACGATGCCGATCTTCGGAGCCTGCCCGCCCCTGGCCGAAGGCATCCTCGTTGAACGCCTCGCCCAAGAGATCATGGACTTGCCCGGCCGTACGCCTCTGCCCGTGCAGCCCGGGTACGCGCTCTTCGACACCCTGACCTGGGAAGCGAAGACCGTTGAGAAGGCGTGGTGGGCGAAATGACACGCATGGTGCTCTTCACCGAGACCAATTCCGTCTTTGGCTCTTACTTCCTCACCCGACTTGCCAGGCACGATGATGTCATCCTGGCGGCTGTGGTGCTGCGTGAACCCGGCACACTCTGTGACTACTACCTCGATGAGCCCGAGCCCCTCGACCTCGCGAAGGACGCCGCCGAGCTGGATGTGCATACGCTGCGGCCGGCGCACATCAACACCGACGAATTCATTACCGCCATTGGGGGCCTGGCGCCGGACTACTTCATCGTCGCCAACTACCAGCTGCGGCTCGGGCAGCGACTCCTCGCGGTTCCGAGCTACGACGCCCTCAACTTCCACCCCAGCCCGTTGCCCCGCTATGCGGGGCTGGCACCGTTCTATTGGATGGCCGAGAACCACGAGACCCAGGGCGGAGTCTCCGCAGTGCGAACGACAGCTGGGCTCGACGAGGGCCCCCTCGTCGCCCAGCAACTCCTCACGCTCACCGGGGGAGAGACGGCCAGGGAGATCCGGGACATGCACTTCGCCGCGTCCTGGCGCCTGTTCGATCTGGTGCTGCCGACACTACTGGACCGGTCCTACCGGACCTGGGATCAAGACCTGAGCAAGCGCACCTACTTCGGCCACCCGCCCGCCGAGGCTTCGCTGGAGTCTCGCGTATGACCGCGCATCGGCACACGGCGCTGGTCGCGACCCTCCTCGGTTTCTTCATCGTCATGCTCGATACGACCATCGTCAATGTCGCCCTCGCCGAGATCGGCACTGACCTCGACACGACGGTGGGCTCACTGCAGTGGGTCGTCGACGCTTACACCCTCGTGTTCGCCGCGTTCCTTCTCACAGCTGGGGCCGCATGCGACCGTCTCGGGGCCCGCAGGGTCTACCTCGCTGGCCTGGTGGTCTTTGCTGTACTCTCGGCCGTGTGCGCCCTCGCTCCCACAGGCGGGTTCCTCGTCGCTGGTCGCACCGTCCAGGGCGTGGGCGCGGCAGCGATCGTGCCGGGCTCTCTGGCATTGCTGTCGGCTGTGTACGACGATCCGAAGGAACGAGCACGCGCCATCGGGCTGTGGGGCGGCGCAGGAGGTGTTGCCGCCGCGATCGGACCGGTCCTGGGCGGAGCGCTGGTGTCGGCGATCGGGTGGCGGGCGGTGTTCTGGGTCAACCTCCCCATCGTCGCTATCGGCTGTCTGCTCACCTTGTGGGCAATTCCCGCGCTCACGGGCAGTCGCGCGAGACGGGTGGACCTACCCGGACAGGTGCTCTCCGTGCTCACGCTGGTGGCAGTAACCTATGCAGTCATCACCGCAGGCGAACACGGATGGTCACCCTGGCAGGTAGCCGCGCTGATCGCCGGGGGCGTCTTCCTCGCCCTGTTCATCATCGCAGAGCGACGACACCCGGACCCGATGCTGCCGATGGCCTTGTTCACTCGTGCCCGGTTCTCCGTGGCCGCAATGGTAGGGCTCGCGCTCAACATCAGCTTCTTCGGACAACTCTTCGTGCTCTCCCTCTTCTTCCAGCAGTACCTGGGATACGAGCCGTGGCTGGCAGGCCTCGCGCTGGCACCACAGGCGTGCAGCGCCGTGGTCGCGTCACCGCTGGGCGGCCGTGCCGTCGCCCGGTGGGGCGCGTTCCCCACCATGCTCACCGGCCTGGTAGTCGGCACGATCGGCTTCAGCAGCCTCGTGCTGCTCACCGCAGAAACCCCTTACGTGGTGGTCGCGGTGTTGACCTTCACAGCTGGATTCGGGATGGCCTTCGCGATGCCGGCCGCGACCTCGGCCGCAGTGGCCTCGGCCCCGCCGGAACATGTCGGCATTGCAGGAGGAGTCATCAATGCCGCCCGCCAGACCGGCAGCGTCGTCGGCGTCGCAGTCCTCGGCGAAATGGTCGCCAGTGGAGCGTTCCTCACAGGCTTCCACACAGCCGTCGCGGTCGCCGGTGGAGTCTTCGGTGCCGCAGCGCTCGTAGTTGTTGCCACCATCATCAGTCACCTACAGGAGCCAGTTACACCTGAAGTTTAGAATCATTGTGTGATGAAGCACCATCGGAGGAGGTCGAAGAAGCCGCCAGTCGAACGCGTACTGTGCTCCGAAACTGGTAAACGCGAATACGAGCACTATGATGACGCCGTGCACGTAGCACTGAAACGGTCGCGACGGGCAGGGCCGCTGCGGATCTACGAATGCCCCTCGTGCGGGTCGTGGCACCTAACCAAGCGCCCTGACTGGGGTAAACCACCGGCGAACTAATGACACTGTACGGGTCTGTCTCGGCGAGGAACGCTCCGGAGCGCGTCTTTCCTGGACGCTCCAGGAGTTTCGTTCTCATGCATAGGCAGCCGAGGCGCGCTGCAAGGCTTGTAGCCCTGAGGTCAGTCGCCTAGGGCTTTGTACCATGAAACTAGGCGCGCCAGCGACCATAGGCCATGGTCAGAGAGTATGAACACTGGTGACCAGATAGCAGGTCGCTTGTGTCAGGCAATGCGCCGGCGCATTGCCTGACCAGTATGAGCAACAGAGCGCGCTCAAAACGTTAGGGCGCGCACGCGCAAAAGAGAGCAGTCCCTTTTCGTAGTCACCTATGCTCCTCAGCCCACCGGGGTATGCACACAGCGCTCATACACTAAAAGAGTCACACTGAAGTGCCCCGAGTTTTGTTCCTAGGCATTTGCCTTGTTTTCCATTATTGCCTGTGGCGGGTTTTTCTTCCAAAATTCGGTTTCCACCTCGGCCGGGGTTCGGTATCCCAGGCTTTGGTGGAGCCTTACCTCGTTCCACCATGACACCCACTCGAATGTCGCAATTTCTACCTCTACAACGTCATTCCACCTGCGAGTATGGATTAGCTCGTTCTTATGAGGGGCCGTTAACGTTTTCAGCCAGAGCATTGTCGTAGGAGTCACCGACAGTCCCAGTGGAAGCGGCAATGCCATGCTGGGAAAGGCGCTGGTTGTAGACAACGCTGACGTACTGCGACCCGTGATCTGAATGGTGAATGAGACCTGTTGTTTCCTCAGCACTCACAATCGCTTGGTTGAGTGCTTGCAGCGGCAAAGCTTCGGTCCGCATCGAATCTGACAGCGCCCACCCGACGATCCGCCGGGAGTAGACGTCGGTGACAAACGCGGTGTAGACGAATCCTTTTCGTGTCCGTACATAGGTAATGTCGGCCACCCACAGCTTGTTCGGGCCCCGGGCTTTGAATTCACGCTCGACCAAGTCCGGGCGCAAATCAGGCACGTTAGCTTTTCGGGTTGTGATTGGTGATCCGCCTTTGCCTTTGCCAGAAACGCCAGCCAGGCGCATCAGCCGGGTAGCGTGTTCACGACCGATATCGATTCCGTCACGGTAAAGCGCATGCCACATTTTCCGCACACCGTAGACACCATAATTATCCCGATGAACAGCACTAATGCGTTCAACCAACGCAGCATCACGAAGTCGACGAGCACTTAACCCGCGAGCCTTGGACTGGCGATACCCACGCGAGGTGATAAACCCACCAGCCCGGTTATTTTTCAACGTCTTGCAGATGAACTCGGGCAGTGAAACGATTCCGGTTTTCATCGATGAACCGGATCATTTCTTAACGTTTCGGGTCGAGTTCCGACGCGAAAAAAGCCGAGGCAGCCTTCAACAACTCATTAGTATCGCGTAGCTCTTGATTTTCACGACGTAGCCTCGCGTTTTCGGCAGCCACATCTTCAGGCACAGGTTCTGGGGTTCTTCCTGCACGGCGAGCAGGCTTAAGTCCATTGACGAGCTGTGTGCCATGAAACCCCCAGCTTTGGAGCTACTGCCTGGCACGCGGGGTGCATCGACATATTTTCCGCCAAGATGCGGTCCTCCACGAGACGGACCACACGGTCCTTCGCATCCTGGTCAAATTTTCTCGGCATGTTCCAGATTTTCCCATCTACTCAAACGGAACAAAACCTGGGACACTTCAAGTCAACATTTCAGAGTTTATGCACAATTAACGTTCTCGTAACCTCTTTGTCTATAGGGTGATTTCCTAATTAATATGCGGTGAGCTATCGAGGGTGTTGTAAACATATGGTTAATTTTCACTCCTTTCGCTTGACCGCTTGAACGTTTGATGAATAAATAAAAAAGTCTCTAATTTCACATATCGATAGGGTGACGAATTTAGTCACTCACGTACCAGGAAAGGGTTTTATAAAATGTCCGTTAAGAAAATCTTTGCCTCTATCGCGCTTGCGCTGGCGACGAGTGGAGGGCTAGCCACTGCCGCTCAAGCCGAAGCCGCAACTGGCAATCATGCACAACAAGAGACGAAAAAAGATGCTTTGACGTTTGACTCAAAGGACGGACGCAGATCATTTGATGCAATGGACGGCGTAGGGCTTAAGCCTCACCTGCAAAGCGGAGATAAAGTAACACTCTCCGGGGCAACCGTAAATGTACATAATAAACACGGCGATCTAGTCGCTTCAGTAGATGCAGAACTACCTAAAGACATGAAGCTTTTCCAAGATAAGGACGGGACCATCGTCCCCGTGTCATCTTCGGGGATTGCTGAAAGGGCCTGCACCAACAATAAATGGGTCAAGTGGGGTGTAGGGGCAGCAGTTGAAGGCCTTGTATGCATTCCCGCTTCAGCGGGAACCGCTGGAGCCGCAGGAATCCCTTGCACCATTGCGGCGGGGGCAGCAGCAACTGCAGTAGGATGCTAAGCATGGCTAATCTCACCTCATTTGCTCTCGACGGCAGAGTGAAAACATCCTTCGGGAATAACATGCGCCCCATCACACTCGCTCTCCTTATGGCAGGGATTTTCACGTCTGCTAACGTTTTCATAACATGGAGCAATCCCGTTCCTTGGTGGGCTCACCTTTTAACATTTCTATTGTTCACAGCCCTCATGCTGGGGAGCGTAAAGACAGCAGCTAAGGAAGTGTCCCCTTCAGTTTATGAACTTCCATACGATAAGAGGTTGATTACTTTTTCTATAATAATGGCAGTCATTGCCATTATTGGTATTGTCATTTACACCTTGTCTTAAAGCATGCCATATGCATACTCGTTTTTATTTCTCCTGGAGCGGCGTCGACCCCATAAGTAAACGCATCAATTTCCTGATGTGATCTAAGAACGGCAATTACCACTTAAGTGAGTCAGGAGTACGTCAGCCGCAGAAGCGGAGGACGCTCCTGATTGGGTACCCTTCATCTACAAATGTGCCCAAATATATTGGTTTCAAGACAGTACTAATAATCAAGGTAAGCGCCGAAAAAGTGCGTCCATGGCCGATGTCACCACCCGCGCTGACTTCCCACACGGTCAAGGCGGAAAGACTAAACGGGTAAGAACCTTTAAAGGTTCTTACCCGTTTAGTCTTTTATCGTGTCTCAGAACTCTTATTTAGGAAAGCGCATTACACCTGTTGAACAGGAACTTCTTTGTGCCTAAACAATAGAAGCAATTTGAGCTGCAAAGACACTCATTTTAATATCCGCACCTGTCTGCTCGCGGAACTCTTCAGACGCCTCAGACCAATTCCCTTGTTTAGCAAGAGCTACTACATTTTTCATTCGCTCTTGGTGAAGTGTCCCAGGTTTTGTTCCGTTTGAGTAGATGGGAAAATCTGGAACATGCCGAGAAAATTTGACCAGGATGCGAAGGACCGTGTGGTCCGTCTCGTGGAGGACCGCATCTTGGCGGAAAATATGTCGATGCACCCCGCGTGCCAGGCAGTAGCTCCAAAGCTGGGGGTTTCATGGCACACAGCTCGTCAATGGACTTAAGCCTGCTCGCCGTGCAGGAAGAACCCCAGAACCTGTGCCTGAAGATGTGGCTGCCGAAAACGCGAGGCTACGTCGTGAAAATCAAGAGCTACGCGATACTAATGAGTTGTTGAAGGCTGCCTCGGCTTTTTTCGCGTCGGAACTCGACCCGAAACGTTAAGAAATGATCCGGTTCATCGATGAAAACCGGAATCGTTTCACTGCCCGAGTTCATCTGCAAGACGTTGAAAAATAACCGGGCTGGTGGGTTTATCACCTCGCGTGGGTATCGCCAGTCCAAGGCTCGCGGGTTAAGTGCTCGTCGCCTTCGTGATACTGTTCTGGTTGAACGCATTAGTGCTGTTCATCGGGATAATTACGGTGTCTACGGTGTGCGGAAAATGTGGCATGCGCTTTACCGTGAAGGAATCGATATCGGTCGTGAACACGCTACCCGGCTGATGCGCCTGGCTGGCGTTTCTGGCAAAGGCAAAGGCGGATCACCGATTACAACCCGAAAAGCTAACGTGCCTGATTTGCGCCCGGACTTGGTCGAGCGTGAATTCAAAGCCCGGGGCCCGAACAAGCTGTGGGTGGCCGACATTACCTATGTACGGACACGAAAAGGATTCGTCTACACCGCGTTTGTCACCGACGTCTACTCCCGGCGGATCGTCGGGTGGGCGCTGTCAGATTCGATGCGGACCGAAGCTTTGCCGCTGCAAGCACTCAACCAAGCGATTGTGAGTGCTGAGGAAACAACAGGTCTCATTCACCATTCAGATCACGGGTCGCAGTACGTCAGCGTTGTCTACAACCAGCGACTTACCCGGCACGGCATTACAGCTTCCACCGGAAGTGTTGGTGACTCCTATGATAATGCTCTGGCTGAAAACGTTAACGGCCCCTCATAAGAACGAGCTAGTCCATACCCGCAGGTGGGATGACGTTGTAGAGGTAGAAATCGCGACGTTCGAGTGGGTGTCATGGTGGAACGAGGTAAGGCTCCACCAAAGCTTGGGATACCGAACCCCGGTCGAGGTGGAAACCGAGTTTTGGAAGCAGAACTTGCCACAGGCAATAATGGAAAACAAGGCAAATGCCTAGGAACAAAACTCGGGGCACTTCAGTGTCTCGCTTGATGGTTCCTCATCATTCCCCTGGACTACGGGTTCAAGACGGTGATAATGCCCATGGCGGAGCATCGGTCTCCGATCAGCCTGGAGGTCTGGTCCTATAAAACTCATTCTTCCTTCACTCTTGGTATAGTTTTTCGTAGGGATTGAAGGCCGACAGAAATCACAGCCACCCTCGATTCGAATGTACAAAGATACGTGAGTGACTATGTTAAAAGGAATCACCTACGCATCGCTGGGTATGTTAGCGGTCTCCTCCTCCCTGTGGGCCATGTACATGCAAGACAATGCATTTGTGATTATGAGCCTGCTTTTTGGACCAGTGGTCACTATATGGCAGATTCATCTCTATAAGGTGACGATTCCAAGCGCCGTTAATTTTATTGCGATAACCACTGGGATTGTGTCGGCTTTAGGTTTTGCAGTCCGGGATGATTTTTCAAATTTAACTAAAGCATTCTTAAGCTTTGGCACTGCTGGCGCATTGATCGCCTATGTTGGTTTCGCCGTTGTAGTGATTATTAATTCTCGCCTGAAGTGAAGGCCGTGGGAAGTTTTCAGCTCCTCAATCCCCACCTTTACCCAGCTGCCTAAAGGCTTAGGGGCGATACAAATCCTAATCAAACGATTTTAGCCAAGCCAGCTTTCTTGCCCCTTTGCAATGCCAACTAGTGTTATAGAGCGAAGCTCGAATGCACCTACGAACTCCAAGGAGAATTCATGACGCACCGCTCGGACGCAGAGCTCGATACGGCGAGGGAGCCGGCATCGTCAGGCACCGGTGTGCCGCAGGCCGGCAATCAGGAGGCGCGCCGGGCGGACCTGCGGCGGTGGAAAGCGATTGCGCTGTCGCTGCTTTTGCTGGCGGCGGTGATCTTTTTGGGGTGCTCGTGGTGGCAGGCATCGGAAAGCGGAGCGCCGGTGTGGGTGGGCTACGTGCGTGCGGCGGCGGAGGCTGGCATGGTCGGTGGCCTGGCGGACTGGTTTGCGGTGACTGCACTCTTCCGCCGGCCGATGGGCTTGCCTATCCCGCATACCGCGCTGATTCCAAATAATAAGGACCGCGTGGGCGATGCGTTGAAGGACTTTGTGGAGGAGAATTTCCTGACCGCGGATGCGCTGAGCGCTAAGGTGCGGGATGCGGAGCTGCCGCTGTGGTTGGCGCGCCAGGGGGCAGAACCCGGCAAGGCGGAGGAAGTCTCCGAATGGATTGGTCAGCGCGCCGCCAGCGTGGTGGAGGACCTCGACCCGGCTGAGGCGGAGCAGTTCATCCGCACCCAGGTCATGGACCGCCTGGCGGAGCCGGAGTGGGGGCCGCCATTGGGCCGGTTGCTGGAGGGCTATATCGCGGACGGCAAGGCGCGCCCGCTGGAGGATGACCTCATTGACTGGGCGCACAAGAAGATTCTTGGCATGGAATCGACGGTGGTCACGGCCATCGATGAGCGCATGCCCGGGTGGGCGCCGCGCTTTGCTCGCGAGATGGTGGGGGACAAGGTCTATAACGAGCTCGTCGAGTTCGCTGATGAGGTTCGCCGCGATGGCAACCACGAGGCCCGCCTGGCCATTCGCCGCAACTTGTCCAAGCTGGCTGCGGACTTGCAGTGGGATGCGGATATGCGCGAGCGCATCGACAGCATCAAACAGGAGATGCTCGCCTCTGATCAGGTCCAGCAGGCGCCGGCAGCGATGTGGCGCACGATTTCCACTACGCTAATTGATCAGTTCAATGACCCGGAATCCTTCCTGCGGCAAAAGATGACGGCCAAGGTGAAGGAATTGGCGCACCGTTTGCTCGAGGATTCCGAGTTCCTAGCCCAAGCCAATGACCTCGTGGACAAGGCCGCGCGCTACGCGGTGGAGAAATTCGCCCCGGAGATCATCGCGATCATCCCGGAGACCATTAAGCGTTGGGATGCGCAGGAAGCCTCCCAGAATATCGAGCTGATGGTGGGGAAGGATCTGCAATTTATTCGCCTTAACGGCACGATCGTCGGCTCTCTGGCAGGCTTGGCCATATATGCTGTTAATCATCTCATTTTCGGCGCCTAATGCGCCGGAATAATTCATCACACGGAGGTTTTCATGACTGAGAAGAAGAAGCTTTTTGATTCCCTGAAGGAAGCTGGCGCGTCCGCGCTGAATACCGCCAAGGACTTCGGTGGCCGCCTGCAGGAAGAGCGCGAGAACCAGGGTGCGCAGGGGGCGGGCGCACAGGACCCACAGGGCGATAAGGACGGCATGCTGGATAAGGCCACCACTACCGCCAAGCAGTGGGGCGCGTCCATCAAGAAGGCCGCGGAAGAAACCCGCGACTCGGAGGCTTTCTCTGAGGCGAAGGACAAGTTCGCGGATGCGTACCAGGAAACCCGCGAGGGCGTGAAGGACGCGTATGGCTATGCCCAGGAGCGCGTGAACGAGAAGAAGAACGCGCCCAAGAACGGTAATTCCGCTGCGGCGGACAAGGACGATAATATTATCGATGGCGAAGTTATCGATACCGACGAACCCACGAATTAATCTGCATGTACGTTTTACTTGACATTGCCTATAAGTTTCCCATCTACTTCTTCCAGGCCCTGACCATTGCTGCCATCATCGGTGCTGTCCTCGCGGCATCTACGCGCGAGGACGCGTTTCGGGCCGGCGACCGCAAGGGGAAATGGGTATGGGTAGGCCTGCTTGCGGGCTCGGCGGTGGCGATGGCTACCGGCCTGCAATTTTTGGCGTGGATTGGCACGGTCATCACCGGCATCTACTGGTTTGACGTGCGCCCGCAGCTCAAGGCCATCATCAACGGCGACTACAGCTACTAAGCATGAAAAATCTCCTGCACGCTTCCGCCGCCGAGGTTAGGGAGCAGGCCACGGGGCAGCATGTTTTGGTCTCGCCGCACCACGTGACGGTGGCGGCTGCAGCAGAGCCGGCGGGCATTACCGCCGTGGCGGGCTATCCCACCGGCCGGCACCACACGCTCATCAAGGCCTCTGAGGCCCGCCTGGCCATCCAGTCCGGCGCGGACGAGGTCTGGGTCAGCGTGGACGCCACGCTTGCCGATGCCACCCCCATCCTCTCCGAGCTCGTAGCCATCCGCGAGGCTTGCCCGGACCCGGCCCGCGTGGGCCTCATCCTGCCGGAGGCGGAACCGGCACGGTCCCTCGCGGAAACCGCTGCCGCCCAGGCCGGTTTTCACAAGATTGTCATAGGAAAAGGCAGCGAGCTGTCCAGCTCGCTGCCCGTCGTAGAATTTCCCGCCGCCTAAGTCGCGCCCTAGGCCGCCACTCCCTAGGTCGGCGCTGTTAGGCGGCCTTCTTCTGCTCGCCGCTCTCGGCGGAGAAGTGGTCCATATCGTTCATCGGGACATCGGTGCCGGTGATGGTCAGCGTGAGCTTGCCATCGCCCACGTCCACGGATTCGACCTGCATGTCATTGGCAACGAGCTGCTCAGACATGCCGTCCTGCAAGGCATCAGAAATGGCGCTGGTGGCTTGCTCTGGCAGGGAGAGGCCAAAGATGGCGGCCTCGGTGGCATTGATCTCCAGCTTGCCGTCACGGGCGGTGGGCTTGAGCGAAAGGCTGGCCAAGCCGCCGCCGAATTTCACCTCCAGCTCGTCGCTTTGGTCATTCGCGGTGATTTCAGTGACCACCATATTTCCAATGGTTTCGCTGCCGGATTGGTCTGAGATTCCTTTTTGGAAGCTGGCCAGCAGATAGTCATCCGGAACGGTAGTGGTGGCGCGGAGGAAGCCGGCTACTGGGTTATCGGTATCCGTCGACATGTCTTCCACGTGGATTTCGGAGGCGGGTTGCCCCTTGATCTGCGATCCTTCGATCTGCAGGGTCGACGGCGTGGTCATATCCATTTGGGAAATCGAGCCGCGCATAAGCCCAAAGAGGAGGGGGCTGCCGCCAAAGCTTACCGAGGGATCCTCCGTGACCTCGATGCCTTCTTCTTTGGCGCTATTTTTAAACTCCTCGGTCATCTGATTACCAATGAACCAGCGCAGGCCAAACTCGGCGATGAGGATTAAAACAAGCAGCGCTACGAGGACGCCTACGACAATTTTCCACGCGAGCGATCCGCCCGATTTCTTTGCAGCCATGACTACCAGTGTGGCGCATGAGGCGGCCGGTGGCAATGTGTGCTGGATATTAGCGGGGCGCGATGCTCTCCCAGCTCACAGTGAGCGTATTATCGCGCAGCCGGCGGCGGGGAGGGTGGAGGTTGAAGGGGGCATCGGCAAGCAGGGCCTGCGCCATGCGCCACCGCACCCGCGGGCCGTGCGGGGCCCACCCGGCGGCGCGATCCCAAGCCCTATCGGCGGCCTGCAGGAGCTCGTGGATGGGCTCGCCGGGCACGTTGCGGTGGATGAGCACCTTGGGCAGGCGCTCGGCCACATCAGAGGGGCGGGCCACGTCGAAAGGATCCCATGCGAGCGTCAGCGTCTTCGGGCCATGCTGATCGAGCAGGATCCACGCCGCGCGTCGCCCCAGCTCATCGCAGGTGCCCTCCACAAAGAACCCGCCAGGTGCCAAGCGCGAGCACACCGTCTGCCAGGCCTCCGCAACCTGGTCCACGTCGTATTGGCGCAGGACATTAAAGGCGCGCACCACCTGCGGCCGGTAGCCCGCGAGCTCAAATCCGCCCAGCTCAAAGCGCACGCCATCGCGCGGCGGCAGCACCCTGTCCGGGTGGATTTCCAGCCCGCGCACATCCACGCGGGGATTGATGCGGCGCAGCCACCGCGCCCACTCCACGGTGGTGGTATGCGAGGCACCGTAACCCACGTCGAGCGCGAGCGGGGTGCGCACGTGGCGCAGCAGGGCCGAGATTTCCGGGTGCGCCATCATCCACCTATCGCAGCGCCTGAGCCGGTTGTAGTTGGTGGTGCCGCGGGTAATAACGCCAAAAGGCCGACCCGCTGCTGCGCTGGCGCGCAGGTTATGAGCGTGGTAGGCCATGGGAATCGGTGGATGCTAAGGCTGGGATGCCTTAGAGGTTTTCAGAAATCCACTGTTCGGTCAGCTTGCCCTCGTTATCAAAGAGCTCTGCGAGGGATTCGCCCACCTTCGGCTCGATGGCTGCGCCCATCATCGGGATCTTGACGGAGATCTCGTTGGTGTAGGTCAGCTTGGTCATCTCGCCCTCGCCGGCCAGGGAAATCTCGCCCTTGAAGTCCACCGGGGTGCCCTTGACGTCAGCGGTGTAATTGACGTCAGCGGCCTGGCCGTTGAGCTCGCCCACGGTGACCACGCGCTTGACCTTGAGGTCCTGCGAGACCATGGCGCGCACAGCCTCTGGCAAGAGGTTGGTCGGCAGGACCTCGTAGAGAGTTGCTACGTTATCGGAGAAATCGTGAACCTGGCCTGCCTCCGGGGAAAGATTTTCCACGATGTACTCCCAGTACCCCTGGGTAAGCAGCGCCTTGTGAACCATGTCGATAGGCTGATTGATGGTTACGGTGTTTTCACTACGAGTTGACATGCTTAACAGACTACCTTGGTATACGTGCTTGATAAATTTTTGACGCAACAACTCACAGCAATCGAAGGCGTAGACGTGGATCCCACGGCGAGCTTTGCCGATCTCACCACCTTGCGCGTGGGGGGAAAGCCACAGGTCACGTTGCGTTGTTCGCTGCCCGAAGCAGCGGTTGCGGCACTGCGGTACCTCGCGAAAGAAAAAGTTCCTTTCATCGTGGTCGGCGGCGGCTCCAACCTGCTGGTTTCTGATGGCGAGGTAGACGTAGTCGCCGTTGTCCTGGACTTTGCCGCGGTGGACATGGATACCCAGACCGGTCTCGTGCGCGCCCAAGCCGGCGCGGTATGGGACGAAGTCGTGGCGGAATCCGTGGCGCAGTCCCTGGGCGGAATCGAGTGCCTGTCCGGCATCCCCGGCACGGTGGGCGCGGTGCCCGTGCAAAACGTGGGCGCCTATGGCGCCGAGATTTCTGAGGTCTTGACCCGCGTGCGCTTGTATAACCTGCGCACTGATGCCGATGAGTGGGTTCCCGTCTCCGATCTCGATCTTGCCTACCGCTACTCCAACCTGAAATTTACCGGCCGCGCGGTGGTACTCGAGGTCGAATTGCAATTGACCACGGACGGGCTCTCTCGCCCCCTGCGCTTTGGGCAGCTTACCGATAACCCCGGCGAGCGCCGCCCCGTCGCCCAAGTCCGCGAGGAGGTCCTCGCCCTGCGCCGCGGCAAGGGCATGGTGCTCGATGCCGCCGACCACGACACCTGGTCCGCCGGCTCCTTCTTCACCAACCCCGTGGTCGAATCCAGCGTCGCCGACGCCATCCAGGACAAGGTGCGCGCCACGCTTGGCGATGCCCCCGCCGACCGCATGCCCCGCCACCCCGTCGCCGCACAGGGCGATACCTCCCCGCATGAGAAGCTCTCGGCCGCTTGGCTTATCGATAACGCCGGCTTTACAAAGGGCTACCCCGGCTCCGGCCCGGCAACGCTATCCACCAAGCACACCCTGGCGCTGACCAATCGCGGAAACGCGACCGCCGCCAATATCGTCGCCCTGGCCCGCACGATCCGCGATGGCGTCCGCGAGGCCTTTGGCGTTGAGCTCGTGCCCGAGCCCGTGTGGCTGGGCGTATCCATGGACGAGGATTAGGCCGCACCTCTCGCCGCGATGGGGCCTCAGCCACTAGGTTCGCGCCGGGTTTTAGGCCCCGCGAACATAAAAACGTCCAAAACAACCGCGTTCTTCTAAAATTCGTCCTCATTTTTGGCGAAACGCGGTTGTTTTGGACGTAATCGTTGCTTGCGGGCAGCGCGGGCGGCTCAAAAGCCGCCCCAGCGCAATGCTCTGCGCTACGGCCGGCGCATCTTAGGCAGCCATGACCTCGAGCCACTCCGGCTTGGCGTCCAAGAACTTGCGGGCCGCATCTTGCGCGCCCTTCAGGCTGTGGTGCGCGCCCCAACCGCACTGCTCTTCGTTGGCGGCGGGAACCTCGGTGGCGGAAAGGATATCGTTCAGCGCACCCTCAACGGCGCGCAGCAATTCATCCTGCTCCATACCGTTGGTGATGGCGTAGAAGCCGGTGCGGCAGCCCATAGGAGCAAAGCCGATGAGCTTATCGGTGTAGTTGCGCATAAAGTTGGCCATCATGTGCTCCACGGAGTGCAGCGCCTCCGTGTCCAGGTGTTCCTTATTGGGCTGGCAGAAGCGCAGGTCGTACTTGATAATCTCCACGCCGCCGCCCAAATCGGTGCGGTCAGCCACGCGGATATAAGGCGCGCTGACGAGGCGGTGGTCGAGCTCGAAGGACTTGACGTTAATCTTTTCTTGGTTCTGTTCAGTCATACTCCCCAGCCTAATCGCTGCGAGTGTCACTTCACAGAATAGATTCTTAGGCCGCATACGCTGCGTAACTATGAGTGCCTTGGACGATGCCCCCGCAACCGGCAGCAAGCAAGCCCGGAAGCAGACTGCCCAACAGCAAAAGATCGTGCCAAGCACCGTTACCACCCTGGTCACCGTGGAAAGCCCCGCCGCCGATGTCGATCCGTGGGCGCGCGGCAACCGCCTGCGCAAGGACAGCTGGGGCCTGGTAATGCGACGCGTGTGGGCTGATTTCTTCCACGATGCCTTAATGGACCGCGCCGCCGCGATGACCTACTTCACCCTCATGGCCTTCGCGCCCACTGTCCTAGCGGCATATTCTATTGCCACGCTGGTCTTTTCTTCGCGCCGGGGCGAAGTGGAGGCGTTGACCACGCAGTTCATCGAAACGTACGTGCCCCGTTCCATGGCGGAAGAGGCCGGAAATATCGTCAGCTCCATTATCGGTTCCACGCGGGAGGGCACGTTTGCGCTGGTGGTCTCCGTCCTGATTTCACTCTTCGCCGCCTCGGCGTATGTGCGTGCCTTCTCACGCACCGCCAATACTGTCTACGGCCGGGTGGAGGGACGCGGCACCATCCGCACATGGGCGTTGATGTGGGCCATTACCGTGGTCCTCGTCATCGGCGCGGTGGTGGTCCTGTGTGCCAATTTATTGCGCGATACCGTCGTGGACAGCGTCATCGAGCCCGTAGCACTCCGCCTAGGGCTGCATGGAACCGTGGACTTTTTCGGTGGCATTTTTATGCCGGTGTGGAATTGGCTGCGCTTTCCCATAACTGTCGTGGTGGCGCTGGCGCTTATTGCCGTGTGGTACCACTTTGCGCCGAACGTTCGGCCCAGCCGTTTTCGCTGGATCACCTTGGGCTCGGTGGTAGCGCTAGTGACGAACCTGGTGGTGTGGGGCGCATTTTCCCTCTACATCAAGTACCTGGCCGGGGTGAGCATTTACGGGGCATTCGGAACGGTCATGGCGGTATTTATGACCGTCTGGCTGTCCAATACGATGCTGATTTTGGGCATCAAGATCGATGCGGAGGTCCTGCGTGCCAAGGAGCTGCAACTTGGTTTGCATGCTGAGCGCTATATTCAAGCCCCGCCGCGCTCCGAATTCGCGGCGCAGCAGCAGGTGCGCGCGAAGAAGAAACTAGAAGAGCGCTCGGGGCGCATCTTTGCCTATGCCGCCCGCGGCGGGCAGTAGCCCCTCATCGGGGAGTAGCCCTGCACCGGGACGTAGCCCGCGCCGGGACACCACCGCTGCCGAGGATTAACGGGAGGACACTTCCGCTACCAAGATGTCCTGCACCTGGCGGCGGCGCAGCTTGCCTAGCTGATCGGTGGGCAATTCTTCTTGCACCACGAAATGGCGCGGGACCTTATAGCGGGCCAAGAGGCCGCGGCAGTGCTCGCGCAGCGCTTCCGCGTCGAAGGTGGCGCCGGGGTGGAGCACCAGGCAGGCGGCGACGTCCTCGGAACCATCGGCGCGCGGGACGCCGGCCACCGCGGCTTGGCTTATCGCAGGATGGCTTAACAGGGCGTGTTCCACCTCGCTGGGAAAGACGTTAAACCCGCCGGTGATGATGACCTCTTTAATTCGGCCGACCAGCCGGAAATGGCCATCGGCCTCGCGCACCCCCATATCGCCGGTGCGCAGCCACTCGCCGTGGAATGCCTCCCGCGTGGCGGCGGGATTATCGAGGTAGCCCGCAAAAACCTGGGGCCCACGGGCAAGGATCTCACCGGGCGTGCCATCGGGTTGGCTGCGGTCTAGGTCGGCGGGATCCCCGATGCGCAATTCGGTATCGGCAAGCGGCTTGCCGATGGTCCCCACGCGCCGACCTTCACCAAGCGGGTTAATGGTCAGCACGGGGGAGGCCTCCGTGAGCCCGTAGCCCTCGACGAGCATGCCGCCGGTGCGGTCTTGCCAAGGCTCGATGATGCGCGCCGGCAGCGATGCAGCCCCGGAAATGGCGTAGCGCACCCCGCCCAGGTCCGCTGCTGCTTCGCCGGCCTGCTCGTACATGGCTCGCTCATAAATGGTGGGCACACCCGGCATCCAGGTCGGCCGGCGCTGTGCCAAGGCGCCGACCACGGCCGCGGGGCGCGGGGCGGGCAGCAGGATGATCTCGGCGGCGCAGCGCACGGCGAGCAAGACGCTCATGGTCAATCCGTAAGAGTGGAACATCGGCAGCGTGGCAAGGAAGCGCTCGTGGCCCGGGCGCAGATCGGCTTGGGCTTCCAATTGGATGCAGTTCGCGGCCAGGTTGCCGTGCGTGAGCACCACGCCCTTGGGCTGGCCGGTGGTGCCGGAGGTGTAGAGGATAAGGGCGGCATCGGCAAGCGCGGCCTGGCGGTGGGGAACTGGGGTGCCGGAGAGGGGAAGGGGCGCCTCCAAAGACACGGGGATCACCGTGCTGGCCAGGCCATCGACCACGGCGGCAACCTGATCCCACACCAAGGCGATGCGGGCGCCGTGGTGGGCAAAGAGCGGGGCCAGCTCGTGGGCGGTGTACTGAGGGTTATGTTCGACTACGACCGCGCCCAGGCGCAGCACCGCGAAAAAGGCAATGAGGTGCTGCGGGGAGTTGGGCAAGACCAGCGCTACCCGGTCACCGGGGCGGATTCCCATCTCCCGCAGGGCGCCGGCGGCAGCGGCGATGCGGGTATCCAGCTCCGCGTAGCTCAGGGTCTCGCCGCCGAAAAAGGTGGCGGGACGGTGGGGGAAGTTGGCTACGGCGGTGGCGAGGAAATCCGTCAGCGTGGCGTCGTATTCGAGGTCTGACATGGTGGTTAATACTAAGCCTTCTGTGAGAGGAGATCGAGCAGATCCTGTTGCACCATGCGTCGGCGGATCTTGCCCAGCTGGTCCGAAGCCAGCTCCTCAAAGTGGTAGAACGTGCGGGGGACCTTGTAACGGGTCAAGCGCTCACGGCAGAAGGACTTGAGGCCGTCTGGGTCCAGGACGGCGCCATCGCGCAGGATGACACAGGCGACGACGTCTTCGGAGCCATCCTTGCGCGGGCGGCCCACCACGGCGACCTCCTTGACGTCTGGGTGCTTGCGCACCACTTCTTCTACCTCGGCCGGGTAGACGTTAAAGCCGCCGGTGATGATGATTTCCTTGATGCGGCTGACCAGGCGAACCCAGCCTTCCTCATCCATGATGGCCATATCGCCGGTGCGGAACCAGCCATTGTGGAAGGACTCCGCGGTGGCCTTTTCATTATTGAAGTAGCCCTGGAAAATCTGCGGCCCGCGAGCCAGCATCTCGCCCGGCTCGCCGTCCGGCTGAGTCTCATCGAGGTTATCCGGGTTGCCAATGCGCACCTCAACATCGGGGAAGGGCAGGCCCACATAGCCCGGGCGGCGGTTGCCGTTCATGGGGTTGCCAATGAGCACGGGCGAGGTCTCCGTCATGCCAAAGCCCTCTACGAGGCGCCCGCCGGTCATGGATTCCCAGCGCTCCATCACGTCAACCGGCAGGGTGGCGGCGCCGGAGAAGGCGTTGCTGATGCCGGCGAGATCCACGCCCTTGTCCTCGGCGGCGTCCATGATCTTCTCGTACAGCGTGGGCACGCCCGGCAGCCAGGTGGGGGTGTGCTTCTTAATGATGTCCATGATGAGCGGCATCTGCGGGGACGGAACCAAGATGAGCTCGGCGCCGAAGTAGATGCTGAGTACGCACAGCGTGGTCATGCCGTAGGCGTGGAAGAGCGGCAAGGCGGCGAGGAAGCGCTGGTCGGTGGCATCCATATTCGTCAGCCAGGCCTCGCCCTGCACGCAGTTGGCGATGAGGTTGCCGTGCGAGAGCAGCGCACCCTTGGGCTTGCCGGTGGTGCCGGAGGTATAGAGGATGAGCGCGATATCGTCCTGCGTGACCTTGGCAATCTCTAGATCCTTGCCGTCGCCGCCGATGGCAGAGCCGATCAGCGTGGACCAGGCCACGGTATTTGGGGCCGCGCCGGTCAGCTGCTCACGCTTAGCGGCCAGCGGCGGCAGGGGAATCCGGAGTGCGAGGCGCTTTAAGGGCGGCATTGCGTCGATCATGTTGACGGAGACGATGGTCTCCAACGGGGTGGTGGCGCGCAGCTTATTCAGCGTCTGCGCCGTTTTATCCCAGGCGATGACCACGCGCGCGCCGTGGTCCTGGAACAGCCCCTCGAGCTCGTGGGCGGTGTAGAGGGGGTTGTGCTCCACTGCGGTGGCTCCCAGTAGCTGGATGGCATAAAACGCCACCACGTGTTGGGGGCAGTTGGGCATGACGATGGCGACCCTATCGCCAGGCCGGATGCCAAAGGCCTTAAGGCCCGCGGCGGCTGCGCGCACCTGTGCGTCTAATTCCGCGTAGTTCTGCGTATTGCCAAAGAAGTAGGTAGCGGACTTATTCGCATTGATGCGGAGGTTATTGACGTAGTAGTCAACGATGGTTTTATCGCCATAATCAAGCGTGGTGGGGGTCCAGTCACTGTAGTGCTTAATCCAGGCCCGGGATTCGTATGCGGACACGCGCTACCCTTTCGTTTGGTAAAGAAAAATATTACAAAGGGCGAGTATACCCAGAACGTGAGGAAATCCTCTAGTTTTCTTCGAGTGCCAGCAAAAAACGCTTGATATCCAGGCCTCCGGCATAGCCGCCAAGCGATCCATCGCTGCGCAGCACGCGGTGGCAGGGCCGAATAATCGGCAGGGGATTGGCGCCGCAGGCGGTGCCGACCGCCCGGGTAGCAGCGGGGCGCCCCACGGCGGCGGCGAGCTCGCCATAGCTTGAGACCTCGCCGTAGCCAATGGTGTCGAGCTGCGCGTGTATTTGGGCGCGAAATTCCGTCGTTGGCGCCGGGTTGAGCGGCAGGTCAAACTCGCGGCGGCGCCTAGCGAAATACTCCGCGAGCTGCTCCTGCGCCGCATCTAGGATGTCTGCACCGCGCTTGTCGATGCCCCCATTCACCCCGCCGCTTACCTCGCCGCGAACCTTAATGGTTTCGCGGTGTCCCTTGCTTTCCTCGTTGCGGTCTCTACTTACCTCGCCGCGAACCTTACTGGTTTCGCGGCGACCCAACTGGATCGCGACGAAGTCGACACGGGACAGTCCGTCTGCGTCTGCGGTGAGCAGCAGTGGGCCGATGGGGGTATCGATGGTGCGCAGCATGGTGGTTGAACTCTAGGTGTTTTAGGAGTTCTTCTCTGCTTCGAGGCGGTTGATGAGGTCTTCTTGTACCTCACGGCGGCGGATCTTGCCCATTTGGTCCTTGGCCAGTTCCTCAAAGTGGTAGAAGGTGCGCGGGACCTTGTAGCGGGTCAGGCGCTCGCGGCAGTAGTCCTTGAGGCCTTCGGGGTCGAGCGCGGCGCCATCGGCAAGATCGAGGCAGGCAACGACGTCTTCGGAGCCGTCCTCGCGCGGGCGGCCCACCACGGCGGCGTCGTCAACGCTGGGGTGCTCGCGCAGGATTTCTTCGACCTCACCTGGGTAGACGTTGAAGCCGCCGGTGATGATGATTTCCTTGATGCGGCTGACCAGGCGGATGAAGCCGTCTTCTTCCATGATGCCCATATCACCGGTGCGGAACCAGTCACCGTGGAAGGCGGCATCGGTGGCTTCTTGATTGTTGAGGTAGCCCTTGAAAATCTGCGGGCCGCGGGCCAGCACCTCGCCCTCAACGCCGTCTGGCTGGGTTTCATCCAGGTTATCGGGATTGGCGATGCGCACCTCGGTATCTGGGAAAGGAATGCCCACGTAGCCGGGGCGGCGGTCGGTGCTCATGGGGTTGCCCACGATAATCGGCGAGCACTCGGTAAGGCCGTAGCCTTCCACGAGCAGGCCGCCGGTGGCGTGCTCCCACTTATTGACGGTCTCAGAAGGCAGGGTGGATGCACCGGAGAAGGCCGCGCGCACGCCCTTGATGGGAACCTCTTGTTCCTCGGCTGCCTTGACGATGCGCTCGTACAAGGTAGGAACGCCCGGGACCCAGGTCGGGGTGTGCTTCCTCATCAACTGCATGATGAGCGGGATCTGCGGCACGGGGAGAATGACCAATTCGCCGCCGATGAGCTGGGCCAAGGTGACGTTCATGGTCAGGCCGTACGCGTGGAAGAAGGGTAGGGCGGCGAGCATGCGCTCTGGTTTATCGCCCAAGCCCGGAACCCAGGCCTTGCCCTGGAGCAGGTTGGATACGAGGTTGCCGTGCGAAAGCATCGCGCCCTTGGGTGCGCCGGTCGTACCGGAGGTGTACATCACCAGCGCGACGGTGTCCTTATCAATGTCTTCCGGCGTCTTAATATCGCTGCCGTTGCCACCGATGGCATCGCCAATCAGCGCCTCCCACGGCACGGTATTCGGCGCTGGGGCGGAAAGCTGCTCGCGCTTGGCCTTGAGCGGGGGAAGCGGCAGGCGCAGCGCGGCGCGCTGCAGGGTGGGCATGGCGTTGATCATGTTGATGGACACGACCGTTTCCAGGTTGGTGGTAGCCCGCAGCTTCTCCAGGGTGGGCGCGGCCTTGTCCCAGGCGATGGCGATGCGCGCGCCGTGATCCTGGAAAAGTCCCTCCAGCTCGTGGGCGGTATAGAGCGGATTGTGCAGCACAACCTGGGCACCGAGCTTCAAGATGGCATAAAAGGCCGCGATGTACTGCGGGCTATTGGGGGCAACGATGGCTACGCGGTCACCGGGGCGCACGCCGAAGGCCTTAAGGCCTGCTGCGGCGGCGCGCACTTGGCGGTCCAGCTCGGAATAGTTTTGGGTGCGTCCAAAGAAATACGTGGCTGACTTATCGCCATTGACCTCGAGGTTGTTGTCATACAGGTCCAACAGGGTGGTGGTGCCATAGTCGAGGCTATGCGGCGTCCACTCCGGGTAATACTGGAGCCATGCCTTTGATTCGTAAGCGGACAATGCGTGACCTTTCGGTAGCGTAGGTTGTTGGCAGGGGCCAGTATAGCGCCGCTAAGATGGGACAACATGCGCATCGCCATGATTTCTATGCATACCTCCCCCATTGAGCAGCCTGGCTCCGGGGATGCCGGCGGAATGAACGTCTACGTTTTAAATATTGCCTGCCAATTAGCCCAGCTTGGCGTGGAGGTGGACGTCTATACCCGCGCGACCCGCCCCAGCCACAAAGAAATCGTGGACGTGGCCCCCAACCTGCGGGTGATCAACATCGTGGCAGGCCCCTTTGAGGGGCTAGAAAAGGAAGATTTGCCCACCCAGCTCGCGGCCTTTTCCGGTGGCGTGGTGCAATTTGCCAAGTGGCAGGGCAAAAAATATGACCTTATTCATTCCCACTACTGGCTGTCCGGCCAAGTGGGGTGGCTGCTGCGCGATCTTTGGGGCATCCCCCTCGTCCACACCGCCCACACGTTGGCCGCGGTGAAAAACGCTTACCGCACCGCCGAGGACACCGTGGAATCAGAGGCGCGGCGCATCTGCGAGCAGCAATTGGTGGATAATGCAGACCTCCTCGTGGTCAATACCGATCAGGAAGCCCGCGACTTGGCGGAGCACTACGATGCCGAGCGCGACATCATCCGCGTGGTCTCCCCGGGTGCCGACGTGGGCCTTTTCACCCCTGGCACCGACCGCAATACGGAGCGCTCCCGCCGCGAGCTGGGCATACCACTGCATACCAAGGTCATCGCCTTTGTAGGGCGCCTGCAAAAGTTCAAGGGACCGGAGGTTCTCATCCGCACTGCCGCCGAGCTCTGCCACCGCGAGCCCACCCGCGATTTCCGGGTACTCATCTGCGGCGGGCCATCGGGAGCCAATGCTTCGCCGGAGGCGTATAGGGAATTGGCGCGGGAGTTGGGCGTGCAAAAGCGCGTGCGCTTTTTAGGACCCCGCCCGCCCGAGGAGCTGGTGGGAGTGTACCGCGCCGCGGATATCGTGGCGGTGCCCAGCTACAACGAATCCTTTGGCCTGGTGGCGCTCGAGGCACAGGCCTCTGGCACGCCGGTCGTCGCCGCGGCCGTGGGTGGGCTGCCCATCGCCGTCGTCGATGGTGAGACCGGGTTGCTGGTGCCGTCCCACGATCCGAAGGAGTGGGCGGATTCCTTGACCCAGCTGCTGGACGATGACCCCCGGCGCATCGCCATGGGCGAGGCCGCCGTCGCGCATGCCGCGCGCTTTAGCTGGACCAACACGGCTCGCGAGCTGACGGAGATTTATGCCGAAGCCCAGCAGATTCCGGTGCCTGACTGCCACCAACGCCGCGCGATGGGAGACTAGCCTCACTGACGCGCCGGGCGGTTTCGTGGCATGCTGGAGGCATGACTAACGGAAAACTGATTCTTCTTCGCCACGGCCAATCCACCTGGAATGAATCCAACCAATTTACCGGTTGGGTCGATGTTGATCTGACAGAAAAGGGTGAGGCAGAGGCCAAGCGCGGCGGCGAGCTGCTCGCGCAAGAGGGCATCCTGCCCAACGTGCTGTACACCTCCTTGCTGCGCCGCGCCATCCGCACCGCCAATATCGCGCTGGATGCGGCCGACCGCCACTGGATCCCGGTCATCCGTGACTGGCGCCTCAACGAGCGCCACTACGGTGCGCTGCAGGGCCTGAACAAGGCCGAGACCAAGGAAGAGTACGGCGAGGACCAGTTCATGGCATGGCGCCGGTCCTATGACACGCGCCCGCCCGAGCTTGCCGATGACGCCGAGTACTCCCAGGCCAACGACCCCCGCTACGCGGATTTGGACAAGGTCCCACAGACGGAGTGCCTGAAGGACGTTGTCGAGCGCTTCGTGCCCTACTTCGAGGAAGAGATCCTGCCACGCGCCAAGAAGGGTGAATCCGTCATGATCGCAGCGCACGGCAACTCCCTGCGCGCGTTGGTTAAGCACCTCGATGGCATTTCCGATGATGACATCGCCGGGCTGAATATCCCGACCGGCATCCCGCTGGTGTACGAGATTGCGGAGGATGGCTCCGTGGTCAACGAGGGCGGCACCTACCTGGATCCAGAGGCCGCCGAGGCCGGGGCCGCTGCCGTCGCCGCGCAGGGTGGCAAGTAACCCACTGCTGCATATAAGTCCCCGGGGAGGTGCTCCCTGGGGACTTTCTAATGGTTAGGCTTAATGGCGTGGAATTAATTTTTGTCTTTCTCGCGGGCGTGGTTGCCTGCGCGGTGGTGCTGCCGTTAATTTCGCGGGTGCGCGAGCGCATGGCACGCCGCCAGCGCGCGAGCGATGCCCAGGCAAACCAGGTCACCACCGTGAGCCAAGGCCTCCACCTCGCGGTCCAGGGCTCGCCCACGGCGCTGACGGTGCTCGATAGGAACCAGGAAATCATCCTGTCCAACCCCGCGGCGCACGAGATGTCCGTGGTCCACGATCGCGCCGTGAACCCGGAGATCTGGAAGACCGCTGAGCAGGTCTTTGAGGATAAGGAAACCCGCACCGTGGACTTGGCCATCCCCAAGCGCCGCACCGGGCACCGCGTCACGCAGGTCAAGGCCGTCATCAAGCCGCTGACGCTGAACGATGGCCGCTTCATCATCATCTACGGCACCGATGAGAGCGAAAACGTGCGCATGGAATCAGCGCGCCGTGACTTCGTGGCCAACGTCTCCCACGAGCTGAAAACCCCGGTGGGCGGCATCGCGCTGCTTGCCGAGGCCCTGCTTCAAGACCCCGAGGACCCGGAGCACGTGAAGTACTTCGGTACCAAGGTGCAAAAAGAGGCCAACCGCATGGCGGATATGGTCAGCGAGCTGATTTCCCTGTCCAAGCTGCAGGGCGCCGAGGCGCTGCCGGAGATGGAACCGCTCTTTGTAGACGATCTCATTGACGAGGCGATTTCGCGCAACCAGCTCGCCGCAGACGCGCGCTCCATTAGGTTGACCCAAGGGCCGTCCGTAGGCGTGCAGGTCATGGGCGACCGGTCCCTCTTGGTAACCGCGCTGTCCAATCTTATTTCCAACGCGATCAATTATTCGCCAGAGGAATTGCCGGTCTCCGTCTCACAGAAGGTAGTGGGGGATGATGTCGTGCTGATCCGGGTGACGGACCGCGGCATCGGCATCCCGCCGGAGCATCAAAAGCGCGTCTTCGAGCGCTTTTTCCGCGTTGACCAAGCCCGGTCGCGGCAGACGGGAGGCACTGGCCTAGGATTAGCAATTGTCAAACACGTGGTGGCCAACCACGGGGGCAATATCAAGCTGTGGTCGCGGCCTGGCACGGGCTCTACTTTTACCATCGAGTTGCCCATATATAAGGAAGAGAAGCCAGCGCACGACGCTGACTTGCAGGATAATGAAGACAGGGATTCCGTCGATGCGGCGGCTCCTGGGCTCCAGCGTGCGGTAGCACGCGTTGCAGCACGTCGAAAGGATAAAGCACAATGACCACCATTCTCATCGTGGAAGATGAAGAGTCGCTGGCCGATCCGCTGGCATTCTTACTCCGCAAGGAAGGCTTTGAGCCGATTATCGCCCTCGATGGACCATCCGCGCTGGAGAAATTCGCCGATAATGACATCGACATCGTGCTGCTTGACCTCATGCTGCCCGGCATGTCCGGCACCGACGTGTGCAAGCAGCTGCGCGCCACCTCCTCCGTGCCGGTCATTATGGTCACCGCGCGCGATGCGGAAATCGATAAGGTCGTGGGCCTAGAGCTGGGTGCGGACGATTACGTCACCAAACCGTATTCCTCCCGCGAGCTCATCGCCCGCATCCGCGCCGTGCTGCGCCGCGGCAACGATCAGTCTTCCCACGCCGACGCCGCGGAGGGCACCGAGGTAGAAGACGAGCAGATCTTATCCGGCGGCCGCGTGAAGATGGATGTGGAACGCCACATCGTCACCGTGGCGGGCGAGCCGGTAGCGATGCCGCTCAAGGAGTTTGACCTGCTGGAATACCTCCTGCGCAACGCCGGGCGCGTGCTGACCCGCGGCCAGCTCATCGATCGCATCTGGGGTGCGGATTACGTGGGCGATACCAAGACGCTCGACGTGCACATCAAGCGCTTGCGCACCAAGATTGAGGAGCACCCCTCCCGCCCGAAGCACCTGGTGACGGTGCGCGGGCTGGGCTATAAATTCGAGCTCTAGTACCAGCCGGCCTTGATGCTGGCTGGGTGCTGGGTTAGCTGCACGCCGTGCTCGGCGGCTTCAGCGCGGGCACGGCATTGTTGCGCCAAAATATCGTAGCTTTCGCGCCCCATGAGCGCGACGAGCTCGTCCTCGTGCGATTGCCACATCGGCAGCGGGTTGGCGTGGCAGGCGCCATCGGTAGAGCAGTACCAATCAAAGTCTTCGCCGCCATTGCCCCAACCGCGGCGGTCATATTCGCCGATGGTGGTGCGCAAAATCTCCTGCCCATCGGGGCGCTCTTCATAATCCTCATAGCGCCGCAGCGGCAATTGCCAGCACACCTCCGGCTTGACCACGGTCAGCTCCTCGCCACTATCGACGGCCCATTGGTGCAGCGCGCAGCCGGTGCCCGTTTCCCAGCCGGCGCGGTTGGCAAAGATGCAGGCGCCATCCACGATGGGCGTTTTCAGCGCCGGTTCCGGTTCGCCGTCCTCGCCGTCGAGCTCGTCCCATTCCAACCACGGCTCTAGCTCATCGGTGTTTTCTTGCGCCAGGAACTCATCTACCCCCGCTGGGCGCAGCTGCCAGTAGCGCGCGGGCATGCGGGAGACGGCATCGTAAAGCTGATCGCGGTCTTGTTCATCGGCCATATATGCACCGTGCACGCAGCAGCCCACATCGGGCTGGTTCTTATCGATGCCCCTGCACGCCGACGTGCCAAATTGGCAGCTGTAGTGCGATTCCACCCACGTGAGATCGATGGAAAAGACGTGGTAAGGGTCGTTTGGGTTGGTAAATTCGAACCACTCCCGCGGAAAATCTGGGGCCTCTTCGCGCCCGGCTTTAATCGATGCCGCCGCTGGCGAGCTCGCGGGAAAACCTAGGTAAACGGTGTCAGATTTTGGGCGATTCACACCTAACCACGGTAGACCTACTACGCTATTAGTGTGCGATTAGGTGTATTAGACGTTGGAAGTAATACCGTCCACCTCGTTGCGGTCGATGCCGCAATGGGGGGACGGCCTACTCCGATGAGCGATTGGAAGACCCCACTCCGGCTGGTAGAGCAGCTGGATAAGAAGGGAAACATCCACGAAAAGGGCCTGAAAAAGCTCGTGTCCGCCGTGGGTGAGGCAAGTGAGCTGGGTGACAAACTCGGGTGCGCCGAATTTATCGCCTTCGCGACCTCCGCGGTTCGCTCTGCCCCTAACTCCGAAGCAGTGCTCGATGAGGTGGAAAAGCAGACCGGCGTGCGCCTGCAGATCCTCTCGGGCGTGGAGGAAGCGCAGCTTACCTTCCTCGCTGCCCGCCGCTGGTACGGCTGGTCCGCCGGGCGCATCACCAACTTGGACATCGGCGGTGGCTCCCTGGAGCTATCCACCGGTACCGATGAACACCCTGACCTGGCCTTCTCCCTCGATCTGGGCGCAGGCCGGCTGACCCACAACTGGTTTGATACCGATCCGCCTGAGAAGAAGAAGGTCAGTGCGCTGCGCGATTTCATCGATGCAGAGCTTGAAGATGCCGTCACGCAGATGAAGGCGATGGGTCCTGCCGGCCTAGCGGTGGGCACCTCGAAAACCTTCCGTACCCTCTCGCGCCTTACCGGCGCGGCACCCTCGTCTGCAGGGCCATACGTCAAGCGCACATTGACCGCACCGGGCCTGCGCCAGTTGATTTCATTCATCACGCGCATGACTGCAGCAGACAGAGCGGACCTTGAGGGTGTAAGTTCGAACCGATCGCACCAAATCGTCGCCGGCGCTTTGGTTGCCGAGGCAAGCATGCGAGCCCTGGGAATTGAGAAGTTAGAAATCTGCCCATGGGCGCTGCGCGAAGGTGTTATTTTGCGCCGGACCGACAAGGGATTGGAATAGGAAGAGATCATGGCTGACGAAAAACAGTTGACCGTGGCCGAGCTGCTGGCTCGCAATAAGAAGGACCGCACGGACAAGGACGAGAAGACCTCTCGCCGCCGTCGGCGGAGCCTCGATGAGGGCGGCGTATCCGTTGCCGAGCTCACCGGCAGTCTGAAGAAGGTAAAGTCCACCCCGCCAGAGGCGAAGCACACCAACGTCTCCATCGACGATGACGCCCCTGTCATCCGCGCGCCAAAGTCCAAGGACGAGCAGTCCGTAGGAAACAAGGCCGCGGAGTCTAAGACCTCGGAGTCCAAGCCTGCAGCGGGCAAGGCCGCTGCAGGTAAGCCAAGCGCGGAGAAGCCAGCCGCGGGCACGCAGGAAGGCTCGAAGCAGGGCGTGGGGCAGTCGGGCATCGGCAAGCCTGCGCAAAGCAAGCCATCCCAGCCCCAATCCGCTTCCCCTAAGCCGGCTGCTGAGAAGCCTTCCGCGGCTACCCCGATTGCGTCCCCGGCACCGAAGCAGAACGGCAAGCCGAGTGGGCCTACCGCCTCTCCTAAGCCTGCGGCAGGTTCTGCCTCGCAGCCGACGGCCAAGCCTGCCCCCGCGCAGAAGGCTAATGCGCAGAAGGCAAACGCGCAGGAGGCAAAGAAGCCTGCGCAGTCGGAGCCGGAGGACAAGGCTGCGGCTAAGGACGCCGAGAAGAAGTCTTATCAGCCGTCCGCGGATGATACTGCGGTGATCCAGCGCATCGGCAAGTCGCAGTCCTCTCAGTCCTCGCAGGACAAGCGCAAGGATGCCGCTGACGGCGCCGAATCCGGAGCCAAGGAGAAGGCAGGCGCAGCTAGCGCTGCCGCTGCTGCGACCGCAGCGGGAGCCAAGGATGCCAAGGACGCGGGAACCAAGGGCAAGGCTGGCGCGCCTGCGCAAAAACCTGCCGCGGCCGCAAAGAAGTCCGACGATACCGGCGAGCTGCCCCAGGTGCGGGACGAGGAAATCACCGAAGAGCACGAGAAGCTTAACCCCATGTCCATCCTCATCATGGTGGTTGTGGGCATCGTCTTGGCGATCATCATCTTCAAGGGCTTTGAAGTGCTGTGGGATAACTTCCCGCGCACCGTCGTGGCCATCCTGGCGCTCTGCGTCACCGCAATCATGGCTGGTGTCACGCATGCGCTGCGCACCGCCCGCGATGGCTTCTCCATGTTCCTTGCAGGCATTACCGGCCTGATATTGACCTTTGGGCCACTGCTTTTGGTCATGCTCTAAACCGGCCATCCGCTGAGAACCACCCGGCTGCTTCCCTCGTGGAGGTAGCCGGGTGTCGTTATTTTTGGCATGGTGGAGACTATGACAAAGATTGCAATTTTAGGTGGAGGACAAATCGGTGAGGCTTTGACCTCGGGTCTTGTGGAATCGGGCTTTAATGCCTCCGATATCACGGTGACTAACCGCACGGCCTCCCGCGGTGAAGAACTCAAGAGCAACTATGGCGTTAATGTCACGACGGATAACGCCGAGGCGGTGGACGGCGCGGACTATATCTTCGCGTCCGTCAAGCCTTACGCCATCTTGGACCTGCTGGGCGAGATTAACCCAGCCAAGGACGCCGTGGTGGTCTCTATGGCTGCTGGGCTGACGCTGGAGGCCCTGCAGGCCGCTGCGGGCGAGGGCGTGCCGGTTGTGCGCGTTATGCCCAATACGCCGATGCTGGTGCGCCGCGGCATGTGCACCTGCGCCGCCGGCGAGCACGTGACTGAGGCCCAGATGCAGGGCGTGACGGAGCTCCTCGAGGCCGTTGGTGAGGTTGCGGTCATTCCGGAGAAGAATATCGACGCCGCGACCGCCCTGGCGGGTTCCTCGCCGGCGTACTTTTTCCTCGTGGCAGAGGCGCTTGTCGATGCCGGCGTGCAGCTCGGCCTCCCCCGCGATATCGCCGAAAAGCTCGCCGCCCAGGCGGCTGCCGGCGCGGGCGATATGCTGGCCAACTCGGGCCGCTCGGCAACGCAGCTGCGCGCAGGCGTGACCTCGCCAGGCGGCACCACCGCCGCGGCCGTGCGCGAGCTGGAAGAGTCCGGCCTGCGCGGTGCGTTCTACCGCGCCGCCGAGGCATGCTCCGATAAGGCTAAGGAGCTGGGCTAGAAGCCCGCCTAATGCGACCAGTTCCCCGTGGTGGGGGTGTAGTTGCCTCACACCACTTGGGGGCCGTACGGGAGCCATGAGGCGGTTGTTACGCAGCGCTTTTGGCGGTGAACTGAACAACTGCTGTGAAAAAATTTGGCACTTGGGTCGCATTAGTCACATGTTTCACGATAGGCTGGGACAAGCACGTGCGTGAAGTCCTGTGGGAGGGGAAGCCTACAGCGCGTAACGAGCTGAAGGGTTAGATAATTATGGCAAATGAAGAAAAAGGAACCTTTCTGACCATCGCGGAGGTCGCTGAAATCATGCGCGTCTCCAAGATGACTGTCTACCGTTTGGTTCACGCAGGCGAAATGCCGGCAGTCCGCGTCGGACGCTCTTTCCGCGTTCACGAGTCCGCCGTCAACGAGTACCTCGAGGCATCCGTTTACGGAGCGTAGGTTCTCGCGCCTTTCAGGCAGCGCCCACTTCTGTTGGCTACTTTTGGTCAGCGGTGGTGGGCGCTGTCTCGTTTTCCCGCGCGACGTCTTGCCGCGGGTTTCCATCGGGGCCACTTTTGGAGACACGCTGGGGACTAGGTAAGATGGATCGCATTCGTGTCGGCACGCCGTGATGGCCCGCATATGTGCGGCCAAGGTGGCAAAGAGTGCACCTTTGCCGTTTCAGGCGCCGGCAGGTTCACAGTACGTACTAAAAGAAAGTGAGGACGCCTGTTATGGGTTCTGTCATCAAGAAGCGCCGCAAGCGCATGTCCAAGAAGAAGCACCGCAAGATGCTGCGCCGCACCCGCGTGCAGCGTCGTAAGTTGGGTAAGTAAACCCAACAGCCCACGAATCCTCCGCACCGTGCCTTAGCGCGGCGGCGGAGGATTTCTGGTTTTCGGGCCGAGCGTGGATTCTCGGTCGTTCTTCCGCTGCACATCTCCACATACGTTTGCTTGTTTTGAGCTGTAGAATCAATTCAACCCACAAAAGTTGGGCCATGCGATGCTTCATGTGCTTAGCATCTGATTCAAGGGAGGTTCCCGAGTGGGGTCCTTAGCTGTCTTTGGTACGTATCTTTTAGCCATCGTTTTGATAGGCGATGCCGTGCTTTCTGTGAAGCCGCCCAAGTTCATTAGTCGCTGTCTTAGGGGCGTCAATTTTCCTCAAGACTGGTGGTGGGCGCTTATCGGAATTAAGGCGCTGGCCGCGCTTGGATTGATCGTCGGAGCCGTTTTGAATAACCCGTCGATTACAGCCACTGTCTCAGTCGGCGTACTTGGTTACTTTATTTTCGCCATCATCGCTCATATCAAGGCGAACTTCGTAGGTAAGGAGTTCTGGGTAAATTGTCTCGGGATGACGGCTCTTAGTGCGGTTGTTCTGGTGTTCAACGTCGCGGCGATGGGGTAGCAATAGCCACACCGAGGGGCTTGAGAAAGCAATGTGCTGAGTGCCGTTGAGAGACGGCAGTGCTGGTTGTATTGCTACTTCCGGAAATAGCGCCAGCCGCCATAGGAAAAGGCGGCCGTGACAAGCGCTGGAAGGCCGTAGGTGCGGATGGCGCGGCGGATGGAGCGGTAGTCGCGGACGATCCAACCGCGCTCTTCTGCGATATTGCGCAGTTTGCGGTCCGGGTTAATGGCCACGGGGGTGCCCACCATGGTGAGCATGGGCATGTCATTGGCGGAGTCGGAGTAGGCGGTGCACCGGTCCAGATCGAGGCCCTCGATGGTAGCGAGGGCGGCCACGGCGTGCTTCTTACCCGGGCCGTGGAGGATATCGCCCACCAAGCGTCCGGTGAACTTGCCGTCTTCTACCTCTGCGACGGTGCCGAGCGCGCCGGTAAAGCCAAAGCGGCGCGCCAAGACCTGGGCGAGCTGGACTGGGGTAGCGGTAACCAGCCACACCTGTTGGCCGGCGGCCAGGTGCATCTCAGCGAGCTGTGTGGTGCCGGGGTATGCGCGGCGGGCCAGGGAGGCTTCGACGATTTCCTCGCAGAGATCGATGAGCTCATCTACGCTGCGGCCCTTGACAAACTCCAAGGCCTGCGCGCGACCGGCGGCAACGTCTTTTGCGTTCTCCGCGCCGGAGAGGCGGAATTTTAGTTGCTTCCAGGCAACCGGGAGTATCTCAGAGATGCGGATATAGCGCCGGCGGGCGAGCCCAAAGCCGAATTCCACCAAGGAGGAACCCTGAACGAGGGTATTGTCCACGTCGAAAAAGGCGGCGGCACCCACATCGACGGGGACGTCCGGATCTTGGTCCGTGATGCGCGGGGAGCCTGCGGCGTCGTAAGAGCCGGAGACGGAGGCGATGCCGGAGGCAAAGTCCTCGAGCTCGAGCCCGAATTCCTCTAAGGCGGCGGCAGCGGCCGCCTCACCTGCGGCGCGTTGTTCTTCCTCGCCCAAGGGGGCCAGCGCCTGGTTTTCTAAGAAGTTGCGCAGATTGCCGCGCGAGGCCGTCCAATTGGCCAAAAAGTCGCGGGGAGATTCGGGGAACCCGGGGGGAGGTATAGCGGACACGAGTGGAATAAACAGCTTTCGCAAACGCGGGGTGGACTAATATGTCCATAGTAAACGTTTCCACCGTCGGCGTCCTTATGAGGAGAATCCCGCCCCTATGTCCCAGCATCTAGTCGAGCTCATGGTGCGCCCCACCTGCGGTTCCTGCAAACGGGTAAAAGAGCAGATTACCCCCGTTATCCAGGCGGCCGGCGCCCAGCTGGAAGTGCGCAACGTAGAAGACAGCCGCGAGCTCGAGATGGAATTCGGTGACCGCGTTCCCGTTGTAGTGATAGACGGGGAAGAATTCGCCTGCTGGGAAGTCGATAACGAAGAGCTGGCTGCCGAGCTGCGCTGACGATTCGGGTTCCACGCCCATGCGGGGTAGTCTTTGGAACCATTGCGGTCAATCAAAAGGTTGAGGAGTGTGGAGCATGAGCGTGCTTGTTGTGGGAATGTCCCACCAATCGGCACCCGTGGCGTTGCTGGAAAAGTTGAGCATGGACGATGTGGTGCAGCATTCCGCCTGCGGGCAGTTGGTTGATGCCGAGTCCCTGACTGAGGCGATGATTATTTCCACGTGCAACCGCCTCGAGGTCTACACGGTGACCAATGCCTTCCACACCGGCGTGCAGGACGTCATCCGGGTGCTTAAGGAAGTCTCCCAGGTCGATGAGGAAGAGCTGCGCAATTACCTCTACGTGCGCTATGCCGATGCCGCCGCGGAACACCTCATGTCCGTTACCTCCGGCCTGGATTCGATGGTGGTGGGCGAGCAGCAGATCATCGGCCAGGTACGTTCTGCCTACCAGTCCGCCTCCGAGCAGGGCACGGTTGGTCCGCGCATCCACGCCTTGGCACAGTCCGCGCTGCGGGCCGGCAAGCGCGTGCACTCGGAAACGGAGATCGACAAGGCCGGCGTCTCGATGGTGACTTTCGCCTTTGACCAGGCACTGCAGCGCCTCGATACGGAGGATCTGCAGGGCAAGTCCGCGCTCGTGCTGGGTGCTGGGGCAATGGCCTCGCTTGCGGCCACCCACGCGGGCCGGCTGGGCATTGGCGAGCTGGTGATTGCCAACCGCACCCGCGAGCGCGCCGAGCGCCTTGCCGGCCACGCAGAAGAGGCCGGGGTGCGCACCCGCGTGGTGGACTTTCAGGACCGCGCCGCCGCGCTTGCCGATGTCGACCTCGCCATCTCCGCCACCGGCGCCGAAGGCTTTACCATCACCGCCGGCGATATCCCGCCCGCGCACCCGCTGATGCTCATTGACCTCTCCCTCCCACGCGATATCGATGACGAGGCAACGAAAATCGATGACGTGGACTTGGTGAACATCGAGCGCCTCAGCAAGTCCCTGTCCGCGGCCGCCACCGACGTCGCGGCCGGCACGAGCCCGCACGAGCAGGCCCGCACCATCGTGGACGAGGAGCTTGCCGCCTATACCTCCGCCCAGCGCGTGCGCGATGTGGCACCGGCTGTCAGCGCCCTGCACCGCCGCGCGGCGGACCTCGTGGAGTGCGAGGCGGCCCGCCTGCAGCAAAAGCACCCGGAGCTAGAGGGCAAGCAGCTTGCCGATGTCCAAGGCGCCCTCAAGCGCGTCGCCGACAAACTGCTGCATGAACCGACGGTGCGGGCGAAGAAGCTGGCGGCATCGGATAGCAGCTTTAACAGCGAAAATGCCCTGCAGGAGCTTTTTGGCCTGCAGCTGGAAGGCTCCGGCGTTGCCGTTGCCGTCAATGAATTGCCCACGCTGAATAAGGAGGCGTAAATGTTCCAGATCGGTACCCGTGGCTCCAAGCTCGCCACCACCCAGGCAGGACACGTCCGCGATTGGCTTATCGATGCCGGATTCGATTCCGAACTCCACATCGTCACCACCGCAGGCGATACCAATATGGCCCCGGTCGAGCGCATCGGCGTGGGCGTATTCACCCAGGCGCTGCGCGAGGCGCTGTACCGCGGCGAATGCGATATCGCCGTGCACTCTTTCAAAGACCTGCCCACGGCCGAGGATGACCGCTTCCGCTTGGTTATCCCGCAGCGCCAGGACAGCCGCGAGGTGCTGGTCGCCCGCGATGGCATGACCCTGATGCAGCTGCCGGAGGGCGCGCGGGTGGGAACCTCGGCGCCGCGCCGCATCTCCCAGCTGGCCGCGCTGCGCCCGGACCTGGATATCCGCCCGCTGCGCGGCAATATCGATACCCGCATGTCCAAGGTGACCGACGGCGAACTCGATGCCGTGGTGCTGGCCTATGCCGGCCTGCTGCGCGGCGGCTACGAGGATCGGGCCAGCGATATTTTCGATCCAGAATTATTCATGCCCGCCCCCGCCCAGGGTGCGCTTGCCATCGAGGCCGTCGCCGGCACCGAGGCCGCCGCGGCGCTCGACGCTGTTGTCGATGAACAAGCCACCGCCGCAGCCCTCGCCGAGCGCGCCGTTCTCGCCCGCCTCGAGGCCGGCTGCACCGCGCCCGTGGCCGCCACGTCCCGCTGGAATGGTGATCAGCTCACGGTGCGCGGCGGCGTCTTTGCGCTGGATGGTTCCCGCCAATTGACCGCCACCGCCTCCGGCACCGCGGCGGACGCAGCGGAAGCGGCGGAGTTGGGCGCGCGGGTCTCTGATGAGCTTTTCGCCCAAGGCGCGGCCGACCTGCTTGGTCAGTAATTTCTACTTTAAGCGCTAATAATTTAAGGTGTAGATACCATAGATCATTTTTTGCAATGATACCCGGCCCCCTTTAAGGGCATCCCAGGACGTCGCGCCTGGGATTTTGGCCGTTATGACCTTGATACCCACCGACGGCGCGGGGAGAAACACTGCAGGCGATCATGTCCGTGTGCGGTGCCGCGGGCCCAGATCTAGAAAAGAACTTTATGAGCAATGCTGTGTCAGACACCCAGTTGGGCAAGATCGTCTTCGTGGGCGCTGGTCCGGGAAACCCAGACCTGCTGACCGTCCGCGCCCGCGAAGTTCTGGCCAATAACGCTTTCGCCGTGGCCGATCCGCAGGTCATGCAGGGCGTGCGCGATGCCGTCGCCACCGCGCTGCCCGTCCCGCAAGAGCTGTTGGATGCCGCGGAAGAGGAATACGCGCAAATGTGCGCCGATGCCAAGGCCAAGGGCGCGCGCCGCAAGCCGCCCCGCCCGCCGGCACCGACCGCCGCGGTGGTCTACGCGCCGGGCGAGGACATCGTAAGCCAGCTGCGCGAGTGCCTTGCCGAGGCCGATGGCGAGGACGTCATCCGCCTCGTGACCGGCAACCCGCTCAACCGTGAATCCATCAAGGCCGAAATCAACGCCGTGGCCTCCGCCGGCCTGGAATTCCAGGTCGTGCCGGGTATGTCCCTGCCCTCAACCGTGCCGTCTTTTGCCGGGCTAGCCCTGGGTTCGACGTACACGGAGGCTGATGTCACCGATGGTGCCGACTGGGACGCGCTCGCCAATGCCACCCAGCCCATCGTTTTGCAGGCCACCAAGGACGACCTCGCGGAGATTTCCACCGAGCTGCAGCAGCGCGGCATGCCGGCGGAAACCGAGGCGTTTGTGACCGTCCACGGCACCACGCGCCTGCAGCGCACGTATGAGGCAACGCTGGGGACCATCGCCAAGCTGGATGCGGACTTGTCCGGCCCGCTGGTGGTTACACTCGGCCGCAGCATCGATGACCGCACCAAGTACTCGTGGTGGGAAAACCGCCCGCTCTACGGCTGGCGCGTGCTGGTGCCGCGCACCAAGGAACAGGCCGGGCCCATGTCCGCGCGCCTGGCCGGCTACGGCGCCATCCCGCAGAACGTGCCGACGATTTCCATCGAGCCGCCGCGCAACCCGGCGCAGATGGACCGCGCCATCAAGGGCATTGTCGAGGGCCGCTACAAGTGGATCGTCTTTACCTCCGTCAATGCCGTGACCGCCGTGTGGGATAAGATTTCCCAGCTCGGCCTGGACGCGCGCGATTTCGCCGGCGTGCACCTCGCCGCAGTGGGCACCAAGACCGCCGATGCCATCCGTGCCAAGGGCATGGTGCCGGAGCTTTTGCCGCACAAGAAGAAGCAAAACGCCGAGGGCCTGCTCGAGGTCTTTCCCAATTACGTCGAGGACATCGACGCCGTGAGCCGCGTCCTCCTGCCGCGCACCGATATCGCCGCCGATACGCTTGTCGATGGCCTCCAAGCCCTCCAGTGGGACGTCGATGACGTCGTGGCCTACCGCACCGTGCGCGCCGCCCCGCCCTCGGCAGAAATCCGCGACATGATCAAGACCGGCGGCTTCGACGCCGTGGCCTTTACCTCCGGTTCCACCGTGCGCAACTTGGTGGGCATCGCCGGCAAGCCGCACCAGCGGACGATCATCGCGTGCATCGGGCCATCGGCAAGCGCGGCCGCAGAAGAGCTGGGCCTGCGCGTCGATGTCGTGCCGGATGTTGCGGACGTGCCCGCGCTTGTCGATGCCCTCGCCAGCCACGTCGCCGCCCTCCGCGCTGCCGGTAACCTGCCCGCGCCCCGCAAGAAGCGTCGCGCGCGCAAGAAGACTACTAAGGTCGAGAAGGCGTAAGTTTTTAGTCTCGCTCTAAGGAGTACCCAATGAGCTCTTTTCCTGCCCGCCGCCCCCGCCGACTGCGCTCCACGCCGCAGATGCGCAACCTCGTCGCCGAAACCACGCTGCGCCCATCGGACTTAATACTGCCGATGTTTATTGCAGACGGCCTCGATGAGCCGAATGAGATTTCCTCCATGCCCGGCGTGTACCAGCACACCTTTGACTCGCTGCGCCGCGCGACCGAAGAAGCCCTCGAGGTCGGCGTTACCTGCGTGGACCTCTTCGGCGTTCCGCTGGAAAAGGACAAGGACGCCTCCGGCTCCGTGGCCTGGAATCCCGACGGCATTTTGAACCGCGGCATTTCCGCCCTGCGCGAGGAATTTGGCGATGACCTCATCATCATGGCCGATACCTGCCTCGACGAGTTCACCTCGCACGGGCACTGCGGCGTCCTCGATGACCAGGGCCGTGTGCTTAACGATGAATCCGTCCAGCTCTACCAAAAGATGGCCCGCTCCCAGGCCGAAGCCGGCGCGCAGATCATTTCCCCGTCCGGCATGATGGACGGCCAGGTTGCCGCCATCCGCGCAGATTTAGATGAAGCCGGGCGCGACGACGTCTCCATCATGGCCTACTCCGCGAAGTACGCCTCCGCCTTCTTCGGCCCCTTCCGCGAGGCCGTCGGCTCCTCCCTCGAGGGAGACCGCCGCACCTACCAGCAGGACCCGCGCAACTTCCGCGAATCCCTGCTGGAGGCCGAGCTCGATATCGAAGAGGGCGCCGACTTCGTGATGGTCAAGCCGGGCTTGCCGTATTTGGATGTCTTGTCCGCAATCGCGGAGGCTTCCTCGGTACCCGTCGCCGTGTACCAGGTCTCCGGCGAGTACGCGATGATCAAGGCCGGCGCCGCCAACGGTTGGGTCGATGGCGAGGCCATCATGCTCGAGTCGCTCACCGCCTTCAAGCGCGCCGGTGCCGATCAGATCCTGACGTACTTCGCCACCGAAGCCGCACGCCTGCTCAAGTAAAGGATTTTTGTGACACAGCCTTCTTCTCGTCCGACGCCGCCGCCCGAGTCGCCGTCCGCGTCGCAGCCCGGCAGCTCAGGGCCGCAGCCCGGCAACCCAGGGGCGCAGCCCAGCAATCAGCGTGGGGGCGGTAAGGACAGTTCCAAGCGCCCTGAGACCGTGGTCTACATGCTGTGGCTCTGGCTGGGCGTCGTCGCCGGCGAGACCGTCCACCAAATCCTCAACGTGGTGCTGACCCTGCTCAACCACGATGTGCTCATGGCGCAGGCCAAGCAGATGGTCGAAAGTGCCTCGGGTGGCGAGGACGGCGAAGAGGTATCGGACTCCTTTATCGAAATGGCCGCCTATGGATCGGTGGCGCTGTCGGCTGCCATTGCCATCGGCGTGCTGGTGCTGCTGCTGTTTTTGCTGAAGTCGCTGGCAGAGCCATCAAAGCGCGCGGGCACCTCGCGACGCATCTGGTTCGCCTTTTCCATTTACTTCGGTTTCCGCATCCTTCTGACCTTCATGGTCACGCCCGCGGGTGCCGACGTCCCCGACTGGCTCTTCGCTGCCGACGGCATGGTACAGATCTTGGTCGGCGTCGCCGCCGTATTGGGGCTCATCTTCTCCATTAAGCCCGACACCCTTGACTACACCGGCGAGCTCGAGCAAATGCGCGAGCTGGAAAAGGAACTCGAGCAGGCGCGCCGCGATAAAGAGCGTGAGAAGCGCGAAAAGCAGGAGGCCAAGGAGAAGGACGCCAAGCAAAAGGACTCCAAAGATAAAGTCGGCCGCAATCAGTCTCCGCGGAATTCCGCCTCCCAAAACAGGGGCGATGACGACAGGGTCAACCGATGACCAGCATGTTCCCCGGCCACGGCCGGCGCGATGATGACCAGAACGGCGGTTCTGCGGATAAGAATCATCGCCCAGGGCCTCGCGACTATAACCGCCCTGTGCAGCACACCACCCAGGATCAAGACTTGTCCGTGTGGCCGCGCCCGCTCCAGTGGGCGTATTGGGTTCTCGTTGTTGCCGCCGTCATCATGCTGGTCAGTGGCATGGTCGGCATCTTCGGCGGAGGCGGCGAGCAGATAGAGCCCGCGGATTCGCACATCGCCGAGTTTGTGCGGTCGAACCGCCTATTTGTCTCAGTATTTAATATCATCGGCGCGATCATTCTGGCGCTGTTTTCCGCGCAACTCGCAAACGGATCGAAGTGGGCGCGTCGCATCATCTCCGTCGTCATCGCGATTGCCCTCTTTTTCAATATCGCGGCCCTGGCTCTTGGTATTGGTGGGCTCGGCCTGCTGATTATCGCCGTGACGCTGCTTATCGCGGTAGTTCTGCTCTTCCGGCCCCAGTCCAATCGGTTTATCGCCCACCGCAGCCTCCACGGGCGGGGCTGACGGGCGCTGATCGCAGGGCTAGCGCTCGCCTCACGCGAGGTTAGTGCGCAGCTGGCCTACGGCTGACGGACGCTGAACGCAGGGCTAGCGCGCAAGCCGAGGCGCCATTGACACGCATGAAGCGCGCGGGCAAAGGCGCGGCAAATTAGCCTCTGCTCCAACTTTTGATTCATAATGAGGGGTATGTCTCGACTTAACCGCGCCCCCATTATCGATGCCGCCCTCGGCCGCACTCCCTCCCGCCCGCCGGTGTGGTTGATGCGACAAGCTGGTCGCTCCCTGCCGGAGTACCGCGCCGCCCGCGAGGGCATCAGCATGCTGGACTCTTGCTTCATGCCGGAACTCCTGGCAGAAATCACCCTGCAGCCGGTGCGCCGCCACGACGTGGACGCGGCCATCCTCTTTTCCGATATCGTGGTCCCGCTCAAGGCCGCCGGCGTCAACGTTGACATCGTGCCCGGCCGCGGGCCGGTGATGGAGAAGGCGGTGAGGGAGAAGGGGGACATCGGCAAGCTGCCTATTCTGGAAGCTGACGTGCCTGAAGTCGCCCAAGGCATTGCGGGCATCCTCGACGAGCTGACCGAAACCCAAGCGCTTATCGGCTTCGTCGGCGCGCCATTTACCCTGGCCAGCTACCTCATCGAGGGTGGGCCGTCCAAGAACCACGAGCGCACCAAGGCGCTCATGCACGCCGAGCCCGAGACGTGGCACATGCTCATGCGCCGGCTCGTGCCCACCATCATTAATTTCCTGCGGGTGCAAGTCGATGCCGGCATCGACGCCATGCAGCTTTTCGATTCCTGGGCCGGCTACCTCAACGAGCGCGACTACCGCGAGTTCGTGCTGCCATATTCGCAGGAAATCCTCGCCAGCGTCGACATCCCGCGCATCCACTTCGGCGTGGGCACCGGCGAGCTGCTACAGGCGATGTCTGAAGCCGGCTCCGAGGTCATGGGCGTGGACTACCGCGTGGCCATGGACACCGCCGCGCAGCGCGTGAATTCGCGCGTGCTGCAGGGCAACCTCGACCCAGCGCTGCTTTTTGCCGGCGACGATGCCGTGCGCCAGGCCGTGCGCACCATCCGCGGCGAGGTCGAGCGCGCCCAGCAGCGCGGCGATATCGACACCCATATCTGGAACCTTGGGCACGGGGTGCTGCCCACCACCGACGCGGAGGCCATCACCCGCGCCGTATCCATCATTCACGAGGAGGGCTAAATGCGTATTGCCATCATCGGTGCCGGCCTCGCCGGCCTTACCGCTGCCTACGAACTGCGCGATCACGATGTCGAGGTTTTCGAGGCCGCCGGGCGCATTGGCGGCAAGCTGTATTCCGTGCCGTTTAATGACGGCCCCACCGACATGGGTGCCGAGGCTTTCCTCGCCCGTCGGCGCGATGCCGTGGACTTTTTCCACGCCCTCGGCCTTGCCGGGAGTTTAGTTGACCCGTCAGGTTTGCGCTCGCTGGTCTACAGCGGGGAGCTCAAGGCCCTGCCGCAGGACGGGGTGATGGGCATTCCGTCGCATTCCGCGCCGGTTGCGCACCTGGTTTCGGAAGAGACGGCGCGGCGCATCGATAACGAGCAGCCCTTCGAGTGGACCGTGGGCGGCGACGTCTCGGTCGGTGAGTTGGTGCGTCAACAATACGGCGGCGACCTGGTGGACCGCGTGGTTTCCGCGCTGCTGGGCGGGGTGTACTCGTGCACCGCCGATGACCTAGGCCTGCGCGCCACCATCCCCACGCTTGCCGATGCCCTCGATTCCCTCGCCGCCTCCCGCCCCGTCACCCTTTCTGCGGCCGTGCGCTCCCTTGAGAAAGCCCGCGCGGATAACCCCAGCGGTTCCGGGCCCGTTTTCCAGACCTTCCGCGGGGGCTACGCCGAACTCTACGAGACCCTGGCGGAAAAATCCGACGCGAAGATTTTCGTTGACACGTTCATTTCTGGCATCTCGCGCGAGGGCGATAAGTTCCGCCTCACCGGCGCGCCGGGCGATACCGCGACCTTCGACCGCGTGTTGGTAGCTACCCCGGCGCCGACCGCCGCGCGCCTTCTACCCAAGGTGGCTCCGGATGCGGCAACGCGGTTGAAGGGGGTGAAGCTGGCGGCATCGGCAGTCGTGGGCCTCAAATTCGAGTCCGATACCGATCCCTCCGGCACCTCGTTGCCACAAAACTCCGGCATCCTCGTCGCCACCGACCAAGATGACGTGCACGCAAAGGCATTCACGTTGTCATCGCGCAAGTGGCCGCACCTGGCAGAGCGCGGCGGGGCGCTGGTGCGCGCCTCGTTCGGCCGGTTCGGCGACGACGCCATCGTCCGCGCCGAAGAAGACGACCTCGTGGACTACGCCCTCGATGATCTGCAGCACCTGACCGGCTTCGACGGCCGCGCGGCTGGCGTTGCCGAAATCTTCACCCAGCGTTGGTTCGGTGGCCTGCCGCGCTTTGATGCCACCCACCTCGACACCGTAGCCGCCGTGCGCGATGCCTTGTCCCAATCCCCAGGCGTCGACGTCACGGGCGCCTGGGCCGGCGGCGTGGGCGTGCCTGCGGTCATCGCGGATGCGCGCGCTGCCGCCGCCCGCATCGCTAGCAGCTAGCTCGCGCGGCGGGGCGCCGCATTTAGTATCAGAACCTGGTTCGGTAGCAACTGGCGCCGGCTGCAACTGGCGTCGGTTGCAGCTAGCGAAGTCGGTGGCTGACGCTGCCGGTAGTTAAGAATCGCCGGCGGTCCCGCGCCTGTACCGCGACGCGGTCCGGAGCTGGAGCGAATCGGTTTTGGGCATGCCTAAACAGGCAGCAGGGCTACTGCTGCCTGAACAGGCGCTTGCGGCCGATTCCGCGCGTGCGGAAACCTGACATGCGCGCAGATGATTGGCATGTGCGAGGACACGTCCCTCGGCCGGGAATGGCGGCGGGACCTGGGCGCTAGGTGCGTGTACTAGGTTCCGGCGCTGGGGCCGGGCACGGCATCGGGCACGGTGTCGGCCCAGGGTGGTTGCCACACCACCCGCCCGCGTCTGCGGGCGAGGCGACCACGGCGAGGTGGGGCATTCGGGTCATCGTCGTTGACGCCGTTGTGATATGGGCAGCAGGCCGCAAGGTTGGCCATATTGGTATCGCCGCCGTGTTGCCAGGCTCCCAGGTGGTGGATTTGGCACTTATCCGCAGGATAGTTGCATCGCGGCCACGGGCAGACGGGATTTTCGGCGGCGGCCATGAGCCGCTGCTTCTCGTTAGCCATGCGCTCGGTGCGGTAGAGGTTTACCGCGCCCTCGAAGGGATGCACGAGGGTGATAAGGCCGCGCTCGGAAAGCGTGCGCGCGACTAATTCGGCGCCGGTGAGCCGCGCGCCGTTGGTGAGTTGGATGGTGATTTCTTCGCCGTCGCCATCGATGATGCGGTCGAGCTCGTCGAGCGTGATGATCGCATTGGTCGTCACCGTGGGGCGTTGGGCGGCGGCGCCGGAGCCAGAGAAAAGCCCCGCGACGGAGTCTAAGGGCGCATCCTCGTCCAGGTTGGACTCCAAATCAGCGATGAGGGCGGACGGCCCGGTAATCGCGAGCGTCCACGGCGCGTCTTTGCGGCGGCGAATGCGCACGCCAGGGCGCGGCGGGGTGGGCGGATTAATCTCGCGCAGCTTCTTGCGCGCCAGCTTTTCCATCTCATCGGTATCCGCGGCGGTGCGGCAGAGCTCCACCCGCAGCTGCCACGCCTGACGCTTGGTCTTGGCGCGCGTGGCGTAGCGCTCGATGACCTCGAGTGTTGGCAGCGCGTGGGCGCGTTCACGGGCGGCGGCCACGGCGCGGCGTTGTTGCCGGGAAAAGGAGGTGGGGGAGAAGAAGGCATCGGCAAGCGTGAGCAGCGTGCGCGCCGTCCGGTTCGGCGCACCGGCCGCGCGCAGCTCGCGGGCGGACATGCCAGTGCACCCGGCGACGATGTCGATGCCGGGCGCTAAAGCCGCGAGGTATGCCTGAAGTGCTGTCATGCCGCACAGCTTAAGGTGATAGCGCAACTAAAGCGCGGCGCGCGGGCGGAGCCTGTGGATAACTCGCCCGAAAAGCGCTAAAAAGCCGCGGTTCGTTGACGCGACATGTGACTAACTAGCCCTTATTGCGGAAAACGAAGATGGATGAGAAGTCCTGATTCCCGTGGCCCATGTCCTGCATCTCGGCGAAGCGCTCGATGGCAGCGGATACGGCGGGCAGCGGCTTATCGGAGGTCTTCTCCATGAGCTTGGCGTCCTTGGCCAGGGCATCGACGGTGAAATCGCCGGGGTCGGTATTGCGCTCGCCGGTGATGAACGGGCCTTTCATATTAGACATGAACGACAGGCCGGTGATGTCGAGCATCTGCAGGATGACCTCGGAATCGAGCCCCTCGGATTCGCCGAGCTGCAGGGCCTCGAGCAGGCCTTCGGCGGTCACGGCGAGGGCGAGGTTGGCCAGCAGCTTGCCGATGGCCGCCGTCGCCGCCGTTTCCACCCCAATCAGCTTTTCTTCGCCCGCCCAGGCCTCGGCAAGGCCGAGGGCGAGCTCGCGGCGGTCATCGTCAGGCGTGCCGACATAAACGCCCAGGTTGCCCTCGCGCGCCGGGCCCAGCGAGCCCACGACGGGGGAGTGGACGTAGGAGTCGACGGCGGCGGCGAACTCGCGGGCATCGTCAGGCGAGACCGTCGTGGTGTCGATCCAGGTAATGCCCTCGGGGATAAGCTGCGGCTCGATGACCACCTCGCGGATCTGGTCGGGGCCGAAGAGGGAGGTGATGATGACCTCGGCGCCCTCGATGGCCGCGGCGGGGGTATCGGCGCGCGCCGCGCCCTCATCCACGAGCGGTTGCGCGCGCTCAGCGGTGCGGTTCCACACCGTCAGCTCGTGCTCAGATAGTAGGTGGCGGGCAAGCTTGGTGCCCATGCGTCCGGTTCCTAAAAATGCAATCTTCATACCTCCCCAGTGTGCCATCTCAGCGGGAATGCCGTTTTCTATGACGTATCACGGAATCTCAGGAAACGTTGGAGGGTTGCTGTGAATTCCACCGACATGCACAGTCAAACTTTTGTATGTCGCGCGAGTCGCTAGAATGACAGACATGCCTAATACTTCCCAGTCGCAACAGTGGTTCGAGCGTTCCTCCAAAGTGATCCCGGGCGGGGTGAACTCGCCGGTGCGCGCTTTCGGCTCCGTGGGTGGCCAGGCCCGCGTGATCGAGCGGGGCGCAGGATCGCGCCTGTGGGATGTCGACGGCAATGAGTACGTCGACCTCGTGAGCTCGTATGGCCCGATGATTCACGGCAATGCGCACCCGGAAATCGTGGAGGTCGTGCAGCGGGCTGCCACCGGCGGGCTGAGCTTTGGCACGCCGACGGAGGGGGAGGCGCTGCTGGCGGAGGAAATCGTCAAGCGCACTGCGGCCGATAAGGTGCGCATGGTTAACTCCGGCACGGAGGCGACCATGTCGGCGGTGCGTTTGGCCCGCGGTTATACGGGCCGCGCGAAGGTGCTGAAGTTTGAGGGGTGCTACCACGGGCACGTGGATGCGTTGCTGGCATCGGCGGGCTCGGGCGTGGCGACGTTCGGCCTGCCGGATTCGCCGGGTGTTACGGGTGCGACGGCGAAGGACACCATCGTCGTTCCTTATAACGACCTGGATGCGGTGCGTGAGGCTTTCGCGGAGAACGAGGGCCAGATTGCCTGCATCATTGCGGAGGCTTCTGCCGGCAATATGGGCACCGTGGCCCCGAACGAGGGCTTCAACGCGGCACTGAAGGAAATCGCGCATGCCGATGGCGCCCTGCTCATCCTCGACGAGGTCATGACCGGCTTCCGCACCTCGTACAAGGGCTGGTACGGCGTCGATGGCGTGGCGGCGGACCTGGTGACCTTTGGCAAGGTGGTTTCCGGTGGCTTGCCGGCCGCGGCCTTTGGCGGTCGCGCCGAGGTCATGGACTACCTGGCGCCGGATGGTCCGGTCTATCAGGCGGGCACCTTGTCCGGTAACCCGGTGGCGATGGCCTCGGGCCTGAAGTCGCTGCAGCTTGCCGATGAATCCCTTTACCCCCGCCTGCAAGAAAAGGCCGACCAGCTTGGCGCGATGATTTCCTCCGCGCTGGAGGCCGAGGGCGTGGCGCACCACATTCAGCGCGCGGCATCCATGTTCTCCATTCGCTTTGCAGAGGGCGAGGGCCGCAACTTCGCGGACATGCAGGCAGCGGAGAACTTCCGCTTTGCCCCGTTCTTCCACGCGCTGCTTGAAAATGGCATCTACGTGGCACCGAGCGCGTTCGAGACCTGGTTCGTCTCTGATGCTCTTGGCGATGCCGACTTCGAGCGCATCGATGCCGCCCTCAAGCCCGCCGCGAAGGCCGCGGCCGCAGCGCGTCCCGCACAATAAGTCCTGCGCAACAAGGCCTACTCAATAAGGAGAGACATGACACGCACCATCGTTCACCTCGTGCGCCATGGCGAGGTACACAACCCAGGAAAGATCCTGTACGGGCGCATCCCGGGCTACCACCTATCCTCGCGCGGGCATTCCATGGCCGCGCGGACGGCGGAAAGCTTCCGCGATCATGATGTGACCTATTTGGCGGCCTCGCCGCTGCAGCGCGCGCAGGAAACGGCGCGGCCGATTGCGCAGGTAACGGGGCTAAATGTGGACGTCGATAAGACGCTCATTGAGTCCGGCAACCAATTCGAGGGCCTGCGCACCAAGGGTTTGCGCTCGGCGCTGTGGAATCCGCGGCACTGGCCCAAGATGGTCAACCCGCTGGAGCCGTCGTGGGGCGAGGCGTATGAGGGCATCGCCGAGCGCATGCTCGGTGCGGTCGACCGCGCGCATACCGCGGCAGAAGGCCACGAGGCCGTGCTGGTGAGCCACCAGCTGCCCATCGTGATGGTGCAGCGCACGGTGCTGGGCCAGCGCCTGCCGCATGCGCCGTGGAACCGTGAGTGCGCGCTGGCCTCGGTAACCTCTCTGCTTTTTGAGGATAACCAGGTCACCGATATCTTCTACTCCGCGCCGGCGCAGGAGATTTAATGGCACGCACACGCACCCGTGCGGCAACGCGCGTTGTGGCAGCCGCGCTTTCTGCAACCGCCCTGACCTTGACCGCCTGTACGCAGGATGCCGAAAACGCCCAAAACGCGGTGGCCACCGGCGGCGAGTTCGAGTTCATCTCCCCGGGCGGGGAGCGGGAAATCCATTACGGGGAAGCCGATAGGAAACCGCTGCGCAGCTTCAGCGGCGCCGATGTCCGCGATACGGATAAGACCATTTCCTTGGATGACTACGAGGGCGAAGTCGTGGTCTTGAACTCTTGGGGCCAGTGGTGCGCGCCGTGCCGCGCCGAGGCCGATGACCTGCAGGCGGTGCACGCCGAGCTGCAAAAACGCGACCTGGGCACGGTCCTAGGCATCAATGTGCGCGACTATAACCCGCAGGTATCCAATGACTTCTTGGACGATAACGGCTTGGAGTACCCCTCCATCTATGACCCGCCGTTTAAGACGGCCGCGGCGCTCGGCGGCGTGCCTACGTCCGTGGTGCCGACCACGATCGTCTTGGATAAACAACACCGCCCGGCTACCGTTTTCTTGCGGTCCATCACCACCGATGATGTGATGGATGTTGTGGATAAGTTAGAAAAGGAATAAATGGATTACGCAGCAAATATCGGCGGCCAGTTTGCCGAAGCTGCCACCTCCGGCCCGTTGATCCTCGGCATCCTCGCCGCGGCTCTGGCGGGTCTTGTCAGCTTTGCCAGCCCCTGCGTCATCCCGCTGGTGCCCGGCTATATCTCTTACCTCGCCAGCGTGGTTGGCGGTGAGGTGAGCTATGACGAGAAGCTGGGGGTGGGCGTCGGCAAGCGCAGGCAATGGGCCGTCGTGCTGGCGGCAGCACTGTTCATCTTGGGCTTTACCGTGGTCTTTGTGCTGGCGACGGTCTCGGTCTTTGGCGCGATTTCCGCGCTCACGCTCAACGCCGATACGCTGATGCGCGTGGGCGGTGGCATCACCATCTTGATGGGCGTGGTTTTCCTGGGCGCGATTCCGGCGCTGCAGAAAGACACCCGCCTGGCGCCGAAGCGCTGGACCACCTGGCTGGGCGCGCCGCTTTTGGGCGGCGTGTTCGCGCTGGGCTGGACGCCGTGCCTGGGACCCACGCTGGCGGCGATTGTGTCCATTTCCGCCGGCACCGAAGGCGTGACCGCCGCCCGCGGCGCCCTGCTCATCGTGGGCTATTGCCTGGGCCTTGGCCTGCCGTTTCTGCTGGTGGCGCTGGGGTCCGCGCGGGCGATGCGCACCATTTCGTGGGCACGCAAGCACTCGCGCACCATTCAGATCATCGGCGGCGTGGCGATGATCCTCGTGGGCGTTGCCCTGATTACCGGCCTGTGGGGCGAGTTTATTTCCTATATCCAGAAATGGACCGTGGACTACGGCGCAACCCTCATTTAGGAGAAACGTGAAATATATCCGCAAAGCCTGGCGCTGGCTTACCAGCATGCGCACCGCGCTGGCCCTGCTTTTCCTGCTGGCGCTCGCCGCCATCCCCGGCTCCCTCTTGCCGCAGCGCGACCTAAACGAGCAAAACGTGCAGGAGTTCATCGAATCCAATGGCACCGTAGCGGAAATCTACGATAAGCTGCAGCTTTTTGATGTCTTCTCCTCCGTCTGGTTCCAAGCCATCTTCCTGCTTTTGGCGGTCTCGCTCATCGGCTGCATTATTCCGCGCTCCATCGATCACTACAAGGCGTGGCGCACTCAACCCACGCGCGCGCCGAAGTACCTGCACCGCCTGCCGCTGAGCGCCGAGGGGCATTCGGATAAGAGCGAGGAAGAACTCAGCGCGGAGATCCACAAGCGCCTGAAAAGGTGGCGCGTGGCCGAGTACGCCCCGGATAAGGATCGCGCCGGGGTGCACGCCTTTTCCGCCGAGCGCGGCTACGGCCGCGAGCTGGCCAACCTCATTTTCCACGTCGCCCTGGTGGCGATCCTGGTCACCGTGGCCGCCGGGCGCCTGGTCAACTACGAGGGCCAGGTCATCGTGGTTACGGAGTCCGGCTCGCAGGGCGGCAATACTTCGCTGGAGCAGTCCACGGAGTTCTGTAATACCTCCACCTCGAACTTTGACTCCTTCCGGGCAGGGCCGCTTTTCGATGGCACTGGGCTCCACCCCTTCTGCATGACCGCGCACGACTTCACCGCGAAGTACCTGCCCAATGGCCAGGCGGAGATGTTTACCTCCAACGTTTCTTACGCGGAGGGCGACGATATTTATAAGGATCCTTCCGAATGGAAGGACTACGAGCTCAAGGTCAACCACCCGCTGCGCCTGGCGCAAAACCGCGTCTACCTGCAGGGCCACGGCTATGCGCCGACGGTGACGGTGGAGTGGCCGGATGGGGAAAAGCGCACGCAGACCATCCAGTTCCAGCCCACTGACACGACCTTCTTCCTGTCTTCGGGCGTGCTGCGCTTTGACCCGCCTGCGGGCATATACCCGGATCTTTTCGAGCGCCGCCAAAACCAACTGGCCATCCAGGGCCTTTTCGCCCCGACGGCCGAGTGGAGCGGTGAGAATGGCAAGCTTTTGCAGTCTTCCCACCCGGGCCTCAACGATCCGGCGCTGGCGGTTGATATCTACCGCGGCGATGCTGGCCTCGATACCGGTACGCCGCAGTCGCTCTTCTCGCTGGACACAAGCCTCGTGCACTCGGGACAGTTGCAGAAGATCGACCGCGTGAACCTGAGCCAGGGCGATGACGTCACGCTTGACGATGGCACCAAGATCACCTTCAACGGCGCCAATGAGTTTGCTAATTACCAGGTCTCCTATGACCCATTCCAGAAGTGGGTGCTGGCATCCGCGCTGATCATGTTGGTATCCCTCGTGGCCTCATTGATGATTAAGCGCCGCCGCGTCTATATTCGCCTGCGGCCGGATTCCGCCGGCGGCACCACCATCGAGATGGGTGGTCTTGCCCGCACCGACCGCGCCGGCTGGTCCGAGGAATTCCACGAGCTGCACCGCGCGCTCTTGGAGCTTCCGGATCCAGATGAGGTGGAAGAAGACAAACTCTATACTGATGATTAATCCAACTATAGTTGGATCCCGCTGTGTGCATGAGTAAGGTATTCAGCATTATCCCGCACGTGTGAAGGCTAGGTGGACTCCCTTGCAGATCGATCAGAATCTGTCGAACTTCTCGGATCTCGCGGTGCAGACCGCATTCGTGGTGTACTGCGTCGCGCTATTTATGTCGCTGTTGTACTACGGCCGCATTCGCAGCCTCATCGAGGCGCGCCGCGCGGGCCGCTCGGAGGCGTCCAAGGTATTGGTCGGCGCTGGAGCCGAGGCTGGCGCCGCGGCCGGGACCGCCACCGGGGCTGGCACCGGCACAGACGCGGCCACCGGCTCTGACGCCGCCACTGGCACGGGCGCAGCAGCTGCCAGCACCGATTACGAGGCTGAGGCGTCGTCTGCGGCCGCCACCTCGAGCGAGGACAAAGTCGCGGAGAAGGAACGCAAGCTGGATAAGCTCGGCGGCATGACCACCTCGCTGATGTGGGTTGGCATTGCTTTGCACGCCGCGGCCATCGTCCTGCGCGGGCTGGCCACGGGCCGTTTCCCATTTGGCAACCTCTACGAATACGTGCTGATGGTGTGCTTCGGCGTGCTGCTGGTGGGCAATATCGCCATGCAGCGCAAGGAATGGCGCACGGTCTGGCCGTGGATCCTTACCCCGGTGCTGGCGCTGATGTTTTACGGTTCCACCAAGCTTTATGCGGATTCCGCACCGGTGGTGCCGGCGCTGCAATCGCACTGGCTGCCCATTCACGTCACGGTGGTGTCCTTGGGCGCGTCCATCGGCATCGTGTCCGGCATCGCCTCGCTTTTGAGCCTGTTGCGCCTGTGGCAGCCAAAGGACGCCGAACGCGGCTTCTTTGGCGCGCTGGCTTATCCGCTGCCGTCCGCGGCAAAGATTGACCGCCTGGCATACCGCTTGGGCGTTATCACCCTGCCCACCTTGGGCCTAGGCATCATCTTGGGCGCCATTTGGGCAGAATCCGCGTGGGGCCGGCCTTGGGGCTGGGACCCGAAGGAAACCGTGTCTTTTGCCACTTGGATCCTCTATGCGGCCTACCTGCACGCGCGTGCGACCCCGGCCTTCCGCAAGGCCGCGCCGTGGATCAACATTTTGGCTACGGCCGTGATGATCTTCAACCTCTTCTTCATCAATATGGTGGTCTCCGGCCTACACTCCTATGCGGGGCTGAACTAAATGGCCACCAACCATAGCCCGCGCAATAAACAGGGAAAGCCCGCCGGCGATAACGAGCTCATCTTGGGCTTGGGCGCGCAGATTGCGCAGCGGCGGCGGGAGTTGGGCATCGTCCAGCAGCAGCTTGCCGATGCCGCCCAAGTCTCCCGCTCCACCCTCCACACCATCGAACACGGTGGGGCAGGCGTGCGGTGGGAAAAGGTTACCGCCGTGGCAGAAGCGCTGGGACTTGAGATGCGGTTCGTACCTAAGGATTAATCCTGGTTGTCGTTCTGGCCCTTTGAATCACCGTTGCCGTCGGCGTCGCGAGTGCGGCGCTGGCGGCGTTTTTCTTCCTCGGCCTCCTGCTTGCGGCGCTGCTTGAAGCGCTCCTTTTCCAGGTTCCACAGGAACTCCTCGTCATCATCGGGGCCCTTGATGGAACGCGGTTGTTCTTCAACCTGGCGGGACTTCCAGGATGATGGCCCAAAGGCCTTCCACACCAGGTAGGCGGCGAGGACAAAAAGCAGTAGGAGGATTAGTCGACCCATGCAGATTATTCTACCTGTACGGCGTACAATCGACCCCCATGACGCACAACCCTGAGCCACCAAAACCGGACCCCGAACTGCGCCGTCGCTCCCGCAAGGCGCTATGGAAATACGGGCTCGCGCGCGTGGTGCTTTTTATCGCGCTCACCGCGGTCATCGAGCTGCTGGCGGTAGCGATTAAGTTCCCCATTCCCGTCCTCGTGGCAGCGCTCCTGGCGCTCTTTGTTGCCCTGCCGCTATCGATGCTGATTTTTAAAAACTGGCGCATCGAGGCCACACAGACGCTGGCGGAATACTCCGCGCAGCGCAAGGCGCATAAGCAGTGGGTGCAGGCCGAATTGGAAGGCCGCGCAGAGGCCTAGGCGCGCAAGCCTAGGCACGGACTAGACCAGGGCGACGGCGATGGCCTCGATGACTGCCCAGATGAGCATGGCGCGCCCGGTCAGCCCCAGCACGGGGATGAGCTCGGCTCCGGTGGCGCCGCGATTGACGGTGCGCACCGCACGTAGTGCAAACGGGAAGTAGACCAGGCCAGCGAGCGCGAGCCAGCTGCCGAAGGCGACCGCGATGGTAAGCACGAAGGGCAGGAGCAGCAGGCCGGTAAACAGCAGGCGGGCGTTCTTATTGCCCAGCCGTACCGCGAGGGTGATCTTGCCGGCCTCGGCATCGGAGGGAATATCGCGGATATTATTGACCAGGTTTACCCCGGAGCTCATGGCGCCGATGCCGATGGCCAGGGCCAGGCCCGTCCAGGAAATGCGGCCGGCTTGGGTAAATTCGGTGCCGAGCACGGCGACGAGGCCGAAGAATATAAAGACGGCGACCTCGCCCAGGCCGCGGTAGCCGTAGGGGTTCTTGCCGCCGGTATAAAACCACGCACCAGCGATGCACAGCGCGCCGATGAGGATGAGCCACCAGGCACCAGCCGCCAGCGACAGGACGATTCCGGCCAAGCCAGCGACGGCAAAGCACCCGAACGCGGCGTATTTCACGTGGCGCGGTTGTGCAAGCCCGCTGCCGGTCAGCCGTTGCGGGCCGGTGCGGTCATCATCGGTACCGCGGATGCCATCGGAATAGTCGTTGGCATAGTTCACGCCGATGATAAGCGCCCACGCCACGATGAGCGCGAGCACCGCGCGGCCGATATGCCCGCTATTAATGCCGAAGGCCGCGCCCGTACCTGCGACAACGGGTGCGAAGGCATTGGCCCACGTATGTGGGCGAGCACCATTGATCCAATCCTTGGCGGTCGCGGAATAATTACCGGCTGATGAAGTCATAGCCACCATTGTGCCACTGCGTAGTGGGCGTAAAGCAATCAGGAAGCTGGGGCCTGCGGTGGGGCTATGCGTTAAAGAGGGCGGCGACGGCCTGGCGGTCGACCTTGCCAGGACCGGTGGTGGGAAATTCCGCGAGGCGCTTTAAGTCCTTAGGCAGCTGCCAGCGGGGGAGTTCGGCGTCTTCGAGGGCCTCGAAGATATCGCCAAGCTCGGCATTACCGGTATAGGCGGCCACGATGGCTTGGCCCAGCCGCGGGTGCGGGATGCCGACGACGCACGCCTCGGCAACACCCGGCACCCGGAGGATCTCGCGCTCCAAGACCTCTGGGTGCAGCTTCAACCCACCGGAGTCGATGACATTATCGAGGCGTCCGGTGACGGTGAGGATGCCATCTTCGATGACGCCGGCATCGGAAGTGGCAAACCACCCGTTTCCGGGAAATGCCTCGTGGCTTGGGGCATTGCGGTAGCCCTGCGCGATGGTGGGCCCGCCGAGTAAGATGCGGCCGTCCTGGACGCGGGCCGTCGTACCGGGCAGTGGGCGGCCATCGTAGACGCAGCCGCCGGCGGTCTCGGAGGAACCGTAGGTGGTGGTGATAGTGATGCCCTGGTCCGCGGCCGCGGCGTGCAGGCGCGGGTGGATGGCGGCACCGCCCACCAAGATGGCATCGAAACTTTGGAGCGCATCGATGCCCTCCAGCACATCTATGGCCTTGGCCAGCTGCAGCGGGGTGAGCGCGGTATAGGTGCGGTCGCCAGTGCGGGAAAGCTCCGCGGCGGCGCGGGCGAAGGCAGAGATATCAAAGCCTTCGCTGAGATCGAGGCAGAGCGGATCCACCCCGGCCACCAGGGAACGGACGAGGACCTGGATGCCGGCGATGTGGTGGGCGGGCATCGCCAAGAGCCATTGCCCAGGGCCACCGAGGACCTGGTGGGTGGCATCGGCGCTGGCCACCAGGTTGGCCGGCGTTAATTGCGCACCCTTTGGGGTGCCGGTGGACCCGGAGGTGGAGACCACGAGCGCGATGTCCTCGGCGATGGGTTCACCGGCGCGTTGGGAATTGCGCAGGAGGGTGGCGCGGGTGGCATCGGCAAGCGGCAGCGGCAAAAAGCAGGACCTACCGGCAATGGCGGATTCGAGGTCCGGCAGGATGGCCGCGGGATCGTGCGGGTCGACGGGCAAGGGGGCGAGGATAGTCACGGCACTAGATCTTAGAGCCACGGCGGGACAAACCCCGGTTGCGGCCGGGGTGAGTCGATGCAGGAATCAGCGGTACGTGTCCTCCTGCTCAAAGGGTCGCTCGTTATTGGCCTCGGCTTCTTTAATGCGGCGCAGCATCCACACGCGGGAGCCAAGAACGCCCGCGACGGCAAGGACCGCGAGCAGGATACAGAATGCGATGAGCACGGTGCGGGGCACTCCTTAGTAGTAGTAAGGGAACTCGTCCCAGTTGGGCTCGCGCTTGTCCAAGAAGGACTGCTTGCCCTCGACGGCCTCATCGGTCATATAGGCCAGGCGGGTGGCCTCGCCGGCGAAGACCTGCTGACCCATCAGGCCATCATCGGTGAGGTTGAACGCGAATTTCAGCATGCGCTGGGCGGTGGGGGATTTCATGTTGATTTCCTGGCCCATGCGGATGGCGGCGTCCTCGAGCTCGCCGTGGTCCGCGACCTCATTGACCGCGCCCATCTCATACATGCGCTGGGCATCGTAAGTGCGGCCCAGAAAGAAGATCTCGCGGGCGAATTTCTGGCCCACCATCTTGGCCAGGTAGGCCGAGCCATAGCCCGCATCGAAGGATCCGACGTCCGCGTCCGTCTGCTTAAAGCGTGCCTCCTGGCGGGAGGCCACGGTCATGTCGCAGACCACGTGCAGCGAGTGCCCACCGCCGGCGGCCCATCCATTGACCACGGCGATAACCACCTTGGGCATGGTGCGGATGAGGCGCTGGACCTCCAGGATGTGCAGGCGGCCGCCTTCGACCTTCGCGCGGGCCTCGTCGACGCTGGATTCATCCGCCGTCGCATCATCGTGGGCATGCTCGGTGGCGTAGCGATACCCCGAGCGTCCACGAATGCGCTGGTCGCCGCCGGAACAAAACGCCCAGCCGCCATCTTTTTGCGAGGGCCCATTGCCGGTAAGCAAGATCGTGCCCACATCCGGGGTGCGGCGGGCGTGATCCAAGGTGCGGTACAGCTCATCCACGGTGTGCGGCCGGAAGGCATTGCGCACCTCGGGCCTGTCGATGGCGATGCGCACGATGCCATTCTTCCGGCCGTCCGCCGCCAGCCGGTGGTAGGTGACGTCCGTGAGATCCCCAAAGCCCTCAACTGGACGCCACAATTCCTCACGGAACGGATTTTCGGTGCTGTATTTCTTCTGCTCGCTCATAGCGCCCAGCATAGTGGGCGCGAATAAGTTTAGTCCCCATTCCCAACCCTCACCTCTACGCACTGCCCAGCATGCTGGTAATAATCGATACTCAATAACTGCGGGGGGTTATCCCGCAATGTACCCGTGTACCCTATGCCGGCGCGGTCATCAATACTGTAGGAAGACTCGAACTTCCTCAACCCTTTAACGCCAAAGGGTGCCTAGATGTCCTCGAATTTCCCCTCGAAGGCGGGGGCATACTCGCTGCAAGTGCATAAAGGCTACCGCCACGCGCGCGGCGTGGCATGACTAAAGCTTCGCTATGGAGTTATCAGTTCCGTATTCCAGTTCAACTGCTGGATGCGGGTATCAAGCTCCCGGTACCGCTTGGACAGGTCATCAACCCGCTTGCGCAGCTCTGCTACCGGCAGCGTGGCCACAAACTTAATCTCTGCGCGGGAGTAGCGATCCTGGCGCGCGCCCGCGGCCTGGGCGAGGTCGTGGTAGATGCGGCGGGTGCGCACGAGGCCATCGCGAAGCGCAAGTGCCTGCATCAGGTTCTTCTCGCCATCAAAATCGGTGGCGACGTTCGTGGCATTGATGGCCTGCACGAGCTTATCGATGCGCCCGGTAACGCCCTCCAACTCGCGCAAAAGCTCGGCCGGATCCTCGTCCGGGGTATCGCCCTCCTGCACGCGGACGACGGAGAGCAGGCGCTCGCGCAGCTCATTGAGCCGCTCCTGCGCCTGCGCGCGCTCTGCTAATGCCTCTGCCAGTAACATGGTTCCTCCTTCAGGGTAGGTAGGAACCAACGTAGTCTGGGTGGGGGCTGGGGTCAATGGGGCTGAGACACAAAAGTGAAGCTGTGAACGTATCGCTTGTGGCTCTCCCAGTCAGAGCTTAGTTCTCATTACCCCTGATAGACTTCGCGAACCGGAGGTAGCAGGAGGGAGGTGACTGGGGTTCAGTTCTCATTACCCCTGATAGACTTCGGCTTGCGGCGGAGCCGTACGACTACACGCTGGGGTTCAGTTCTCATTACCCCTGATAGA
>NZ_KI515719.1:2168994-2568149 GCF_000477975.1 Corynebacterium sp. KPL1986
GGTTCAGTTCTCATTACCCCTGATAGACTTCGGAAAGCCCCTGGAAGAGGCCGCAAACAGCTGGGGTTCAGTTCTCATTACCCCTGATAGACTTCCCACACGCTCACGACGCCCATCACCCCAGCTGGGGTTCAGTTCTCATTACCCCTGATAGACTTCTCGTTCATCGTGTTCTGATTGTGAGACCGCTGGGGTTCAGTTCTCATTACCCCTGATAGACTTCGTGATAGCTTCCGGATTGGCTCCGGATCGCTGGGGTTCAGTTCTCATTACCCCTGATAGACTTCCCCCCGCGGTGGTGGGGCCACTATAGACGCTGGGGTTCAGTTCTCATTACCCCTGATAGACTTCCTCAACGCGGTCGACACTGCGCAAGGAAGCTGGGGTTCAGTTCTCATTACCCCTGATAGACTTCCGATGCTCGGTCGACACTGCGCAAGGAAGCTGGGGTTCAGTTCTCATTACCCCTGATAGACTTCAGATGCTGGGGCCGATGGCTAAGGAGGTGCTGGGGTTCAGTTCTCATTACCCCTGATAGACTTCAGATGCTGGGGCCGATGGCTAAGGAGGTGCTGGGGTTCAGTTCTCATTACCCCTGATAGACTTCAGTGCGGCCCAAAAAGGCCGTTTAACTGGAGTTTATTGGTGATCCTGCTTCAAAAAATTACGAGTTGGGACGGTTTTTCCTCTACTCCAGCGGGCTCTGCCTTAGAAAATCTGATGGCTTTTGCCCACTGATTATCAGTGACGGAAATTATCCTGATGTCGCCACCTTCTGGGAGAGCTGTCTTTATTTGTTTGACGGTCGAAGCGATTCTAGAAGACAGTGGGAAGTACTGGACATAAACGCTTAGTTGAGACCTGCAGAATCCGAGATCTAAGAGATGGTTTCGGAATTTGTTCGCTTCACTAGTTTGTTTCTTAGATTTAACAGGCAGATCGAACATCACCACACACCACATTGGTTCACTATCCTTCGCTGGCATCGAGGATTCCTTCCCAACGGGGTACGCTTAGATCACGAACTGCTCCCTCGACATACAGGCCATAGTGCTGGCCAAATTCATTAAAAACGGTGCTTAATGATTTTCCATCAGCTTCGAAGGCCCAAGTTAGAGCAGTGGAAATTGCTGTCTTTTGAGAAGCAGCTAATTCATCTCCATAGTTGATGGTTGTGAATACGATCTGGTCCACCATGGGGCGGAAGGGTTCCATGAGATCGTCCACAAGAGCCCAGTTATTTCCACGGCCATGATGAAACACACCGAGTGTTCCAGAGAGTCCAGCACCGGCGATGGCACGAATCCCATAGCCACGCAAAAGCGTGTAGCCGTAATCCAATGCGGAATTCCAACCAGGATCGCCGGCACCGGGTAAGCGCGAGAATGCTTGGTCATGCGATAAGCAGGACCAGTATTTTCGGGCTGCTTGAGCCTCCCGATTCTCGGGATCCCCGGACTTTACAGTGCGAGATAGTTTAACCAGTTCATTGGCACCGTTCTTTTGTAGAGCTTTCAATACGGACGCCTGACCGTGGATTTTGGCAGCGACTATCCGAGTCCAGGCCTGTTTCTTTTTAGGAACAGAGAGCTGCGCTTGTGCTTGCTGTCGTGCACCCAACCGTGAGTGCTGATTCCATGGGTAGGCCCCAGACACTGGAACGCCCCGCCAATCGCAAACTAATAATGCGATGTCATAGTCACCAAACTTCTGAAGCACGGCACCACTGATTGAGCTCTTGGATCCGATCAGAACTACTGCAATTTGGGATAGGGGTATAGCGACATCGTCGGCATCGACCTTGCTGATGACGAGTTGGCCCCGAGAATATCGAAGTGAACCGTGAAGATTTAGACAGTCTATTACTCGCCATCCAGCATTCATTTTCTTACTCCGCCTTCCACGAGATTGGAAGGTGCGCATTGCTGGTGAGCCTTGCTCTGCCCAAAGCATCACGCCTTACCACCGTAACGTGTCCCTCACCAAAGAGCTTATTTATAGCAGGCAGCCAACCTGGTCGGTCAATAATCTTCTTAGCACCTATCGAAGTATCTTCACGCAGACCTTCTGCGCTCATTTGGAGTGGTCGGAGCCTTAACGTGGATGGGGAGTAAAATCCGTCCAACCGCCAACGTCGGACTTGACCGAGCTCGCTTTGCATCTCCGCGATTTGGCCGGTATTGAAGTTAGACGTATCAATGACCAGCTCGTCATCGGTGACGAGCCAACCTAGGTACTCTGCTGTATTTTCTGCCAGTGCCTTTCGCAGCTTTGGTTCTGCTTGTCGGACAGACATGGTTTGCGGCTTGATTTCAACAGAAAACAGGTCTTCGTGACGGTGTCGAATGAGATCGGCGTTATAGACGCGAAGCATGCAGTAAACCGGCGCTTTCTTACCGGGAATCTTGTAAATGCGTGCATGGTGGAAGCGGCTCAGCTCGGCATAGCCGCCACGAACCTTGATGGCTCCCGCACCTACAGGGAAGACTTCAATGTCATCTTCTGCGTCATACCAAGTACCGTGAATGCGGATCCGTCGATCTGGGTTTTCTGGAAGTCCGTTATTTTCATCGAAGTCCGGTTCTCGGGTAAGCGCACACCACAAAGCTTCACTAGAGGCACGGTCGATATCGGTGACGGAGATGGCGTCGCCGACTCGGATGGTCTTCAATTCGCCAATGCTATCTTCGTGTGCACGCCCATTTCCTAGGCGTAAACGCAAGTTGGAGGTGACGGCGATGCGATCTTCATCCAGTGCCTTTTGCAGCAGGACAGCCAGTTTTTGCATTTTGGGAAGCCAAGCATTCCACGCAGCGCGGTGCTCTGCATCGGATCCGGTGAATTCTTTCCATTGTTCGGCAGCCTGTAGAAGCTGAGCTTCACGCTTTTTATTGGAACGAATGGCTAGAGTTTCCGCGACATAGTTTTGGGTAAACGCAACGACTGCCGCATCGACTGCATGGTGACGTCGGTCGAGTCGGGACTTTCCAGTTCCGTCAATAAACCGTAGCTTGTCGGAGATACCTGCAGCTCGGCGCGCTTCTGCAGTAAGCTCACCACGGTAGACGTTGACCACAGTATTTTCTTCCTGGAACCGTTGCGCCACTCGGCCGCGCAGCTCATTTGCCATCCACGCTACTGATTCCATGGAACGAGCATCTAAAGGTTCATCGACAACGGTGCGTTTTAACCGGTCGCAGACGTTCTTGCGGAATTTCTTGAAGTCTTTTGAAGTCATTCCGGAGTCTTCTGACCAGTGTCGTGTCCTATCAAGTGCCTCTTTGACGCTGACGCCTGGAATATTGGTTTGCGCAGCCCACACAGCAAAAGGAATGTTCTTTTTTGCCAAGTTGCAGCGATGACAGGTGGCAACCAAGTTGTCCCTGGTATTTGTAGAGCCTTCGCCCGCACGCGGAACAATATGGTCCATCTCGCAGGTTGTGTAGGTAATAGGAGAACCGCAGTACGCGCATTGGCAGTTCTGTCTTTGCACGGATTGGTAGCGCCACAAATCCGAACTGCGCAGTTTTCCGTCGATTCCTAGGTTTTCCTGCATTTGCTTGAAGAGCTCTCGGTTCCGCTTGTGGCGGGCGTTGTTAGCTCGGTCAATTTCATTGGCTTTGGATTTGCTAATGAAGCCATCGCGAACGTGCTCGATCACCACAGATTTGGGAGCGCCCCATTCATCTGCTGCAGCTTCTAACCACCGTGCCACTCCTTTAAGGACACGGTCTACGGCTGGATTGCCAACGGGTTCACCAATTCGAGGCGCGGGAGGTGCCCAGTCTTTGGGGATATCAAACTCAGCTAGGCGGGCTTCATAAAGATCCAAATTTTCGTCGAGCATTCGGCTAGTCAGACGCATCAAGGTGTCTTCGCTGTAGGCAGCACGCCCAATTGGGAGGTGAAGGGAATCTAGTTTCTCTTGTTCAGATTCATCTAAATTGGCGAAGAATGCTTGAGTTTGTGCTCCGGCTGGGGAGTCGAAGTCTTCCACCTCGGAGTTGGATAGGGCCTTCAGCATCGCAGCACGCTCATCGTCGTTGGCGCCTTCCCACCAGTGCACGAGGGGTTTTATCTTGCACCCCAGGATAGTTCTGTTGGTATCGTGCACCGGGGGTGCAGCTCCGGCGCGTTCACCATCATCGGTCATCGTGGCAGTGCCGTGGAGCTGGCCTCTGTCGATGTTTAAGACCTCGGCAACTTTGAGCCACGACGGCTCCTCTTTATGCGAGAGGTTGATCAGGTAGTTAAAGACGATGAGTTTTTCGTCTCGGTCGAGAGGAGTAGAAACACCGTCGCGGTAGATACGCAGGTTTCCAGCCAAAGCGACGATTCGGTATTGCTGAAAAGCGTCCGAAGCTTTTAGAGCACGGGGTAGCTTTGGTTGCAGCGGGTCTTTTCCTACGCGCCCAATTTGTGCGCCCTTGGGAGATTCTGCGGCGAAAACAAGATCCAAAATCTGCTTTCGGAGGGCGTCATCAATTTTCTGCACTCGGCAGATTTCGTTGATTTCACGAGCGTGATCAATCTGATGAAGACGAGCCGAGATTACTGCTTGGTTAACCTGCTCCTGTGGTTTCTTTTCATCCTTTTTCTTCCCGCCACCGCGCAGCCTGTCCTTGCCAAACTGCGCAAAGGAAATTAGCTGGCCAACGGTAACGGTTTCCGGAATCTTGTGGCCAGTGGACTCCTCGAGTTCTTTGCGGATCTGTTCAAAGGCATCGCTCGGTTTGTCGGGAGAGTACAAGCTCGATACTTTCCAGTACGGATTCCGCCAGCCACGGTGGTTGGCTATATGGCGGAAAGCGATGGAGAGGTACATTCCTCGTTGGGCATCGTCGGAGATATATCCATTGACCAACGCAACGCGTGCGTTCCAGGGGAGATAGGGATCGGAGTAATGCTCAAAGGGGCGAGTTTCCCATCCTTGGGAGGTGAGAAACTTTTCCAGATTTATCATGCGGCGACGACGGCGACGATAAAGGCGACGAGTTCGTCGAGCTACGCCAGAAGAAGCAAGCCTCGTTACCGCCCGCTTTTGCTGGTCTGGATCTAGTCCAGAATCGTGAATAAGCGATACCGAGCTCAGGATATTGACTGGCTGGTCATTATCATCTACTTCAATGGCGGTGCATCCCAGAGAATAGGTGCCAACATCGATGCCAACGCGGTAGGAGAGGGACACGAGGAAAGTCCTTTCAGATATAAGAAAAGCCGAACCCGAAGGTTCGGCTGGAGCATTCAACGCCGGAAACGAGCCGACGCTTACTGAGGTTCAGTTCTCATATAAGAATATAACTTATTATCCGGAACATTTGTAGATCAGGCAGAATATATCCACCTATTGGGGGTAAATATTAACCCTGCTGAGTGGCTCCGATGAGCAACTGTGGCCATCCCAACTTAGGTAGGGGTAAATAATGCCGGATAGTATGGCTCTATGAACATAGATGACGTTCTCGACCGCGCCCACGTAGTCTCCCTCCCACTGGCCGTGAAGTTTCGCGGCATCACCACGCGGGAGGCACTGCTTATTGATGGGCCTGCCGGTTGGGGTGAATTTGCGCCGTTCCTGGAATACGGGCCCGCGGAATCAGCCGCGTGGCTGCGCGCCGGGTTGGAGGCTGCTTACGAGGGCTTTCCTAAACCCGTCCGCGAGTGGGTAGAGGTCAATGCCACCGTTCCCGCCGTTCCCGCCAGCGAGGTCCCGGCGATTGTGGATCGCTACCCCGGCTGCCGGACGTTCAAGATCAAGGTGGCGGAGAAGAGCCAGACGCTTGCCGATGACATCGCGCGCGTCCACGCCGTCCGCGAACACGTGAGCGCCCGGGGCGTTATCCCGGTGCTGCGCGTGGATGCCAATGGCGGCTGGAGCGTGGCAGAGGCGGTAGAGGCCGCCCAGGCGCTCATGCCTCTGGACTATATGGAACAACCCTGCGCCAGCGCGGAAGAACTGGTGGAGGTGCGCAGGCAGCTCATGCGCAATGGGCTTTTTGTGCGCGTGGCCGCGGATGAATCCATTCGCAAGGTTGAGGATCCGTACCGCGTGGCGGATCTGCAGGCAGCCGATGTGGCGGTGGTCAAACCCGCGCCGCTGGGCGGGGTGCGCCGCGTCCTCGACGTGGCACAGCACCTGCGCGAACGGCACATGGATATTACGGTGGCCTCGGCGCTGGATACTTCCATTGGCATCAATATGGGCTTGGCTGCGGTGGCGGCGTTGCCACAAATCTACGACGACGAAGATATCGACGTCACCCCGGCCGCAGCGGGCCTTGCCACGGGCAGCCTCTTCGAAGAAGATGTCACCGCGCCCCGCCAGCTACACGAAGGCCACCTGCGCGCCGAGATCCTCGCCCCAGAACCGGACCGCCTGTCCGCCTTGGCCGCCCCGGCTAGCCGCCGCGAGTGGTGGTTCGAGCGCCTGCGGGAATCGTGGCAATTCCTGTAGTTGCTCCTAAAGCATAAGAAAAGCGCCTGGCACTTGCCAGGCGCTTTTATCTATCTAAACCTTAGACCAACTCGTGGGTGAGGTTGGCCGGGCGGGTGTAGGTATTAACAACCGGGGACCACTTGATGGCGTCGTCCACGATCTTCTGCAGGGTTTCCTGGTCGGCGTCGCCGTCGATGTTGACCTTAACGTTGACGTCGGAAACGCCTGGGCGCTTGTCCTCGCTCAAGTCACCAACGCCCCAGGTTGGGGAGAGGTCGATGTCACCGACGATGTCGAGCTCCAGCTTGGTCAGGGTAACGCCGCGGTGCTGAGCGATGGCTTGGATACCAACGTTAATGCAGGCGCCAAGACCAGCCTGGGCGACCTCGGTGGGGTTGGGGGCGGAGTCATCGCCAAGCAGCGGCAAAGGCTCGCCCACCTTGATGGTGTGGTCGCGCACGGTGGTGTTATTGCGGAAGAAACCGTCAGCCTCGGTGTGGGTGCGGACGTGCTTCTTGGCACCCTCAGGGTTGTCGATGTTCTTCTGTGCTAGGTCGTTGAGCTTCTCGCCATCAATGGGCTCGAGAGCGTCGCCTTCGTTGTGGTTTGGGGTGAGATCAGACATTAAATTGCTCCTTGTATCAGATGTTTATTAACTGATGGCGCCATGGTAACGCGAAGGCAAATATAAATCTAGAACAAGGGGTCTATTTTGTAGAGAATGCCAGGTCTAGAGTGAATATAAATGTGTGCACCGCATTTGCTGACCTGTGAATTTAGAAATTGACACCGTAGTGCGCCTAGCCTAGGTTTGTTCTGAACAAACCACTTGGTCTAGTTAAGAAAGAACGCATGGTTCACGATCTGAAGCTGTCGCGACGGCAGATACTGCGCAGTGCAGTAGCAATGGGCGGAGTAGCAGTGGGCTCGCAGGTGCTCTCTGCGTGTTCCTCGCCGCGACAGGAGGACAAGGCTCAGTCCGGGACATCCGGGCGGGGCGGGGAAACCCTCACCATCGGATTCGTGCCCATCGCGTGCGCGTCCCCGCTGGTCGCCGCCGACGGGCTGGGCGCCTTTGCAAAGCAGGGCCTCAACGTTGAGCTGCGCAAATTCGCGGGATGGGCAGATCTCTGGACCGCCTATGCCACCGGCGCCTTAGACGTGGCGCACATGCTCTCGCCCATGCCGCTGGCCATCGATGCCGGTGCCACCAATGCCTCCCGGCCCACCGAGTTGGCCTTTACGCAAAACACCAATGGGCAGGCACTGACCTTGTCCACTTCCCACCTGGATACCGTGTCGCGGCCCGCGGATCTGAAGGGCATGGTCCTGGGCATACCTTTTGAATACTCCGTGCATGCCCTCTTGCTGCGCGATTACCTCGTGGCCGGCGGGGTCGATCCGGTCTCCGATGTGGAGCTGCGCCTCTTGCGCCCGGCCGATATGGTGGCGCAACTTTCGGTAGGCACCATCGACGGCTTCATTGGCCCAGAACCTTTCAATCAGCGCGCCCTGACTACCGGATCGGGCCGGGCCTTTGTGCCCACCCGCCAGATGTGGGATAACCACCCGTGTTGCTCGGTGGCCGTGGCAAAGGAAGTGGACCGGGGCGTGCGCGACCGCGTAGTCGCGGCGCTGCACGAAGGCGCGCAGTACGTCGATAGCCCGCACCACGTCCACGATTCGGCCTCCATGCTGGCCAAGGAGAAGTACCTGAACCAGAAGGAAGAGCTGATCTCGCGGGCGTTGGCCGGAAATTACACCACCTGGGACGGCAAAGAACTGGTGGATCCACAGATGATTAAGTTCGGCGGCAGCACCTCTGCCACCGCAATTACGTGGATGGCCGCCCAAATGGCCCGCTGGGATCTGGGCGGAAAGGCAATGCCGATGGATGATCAAGCGCTCATAGACGTCACAAAATCCGTCTTGCCGCGCGAGGCCGATCTCACTACGGACCCAGTGGAAATCAACGGCCATACCTTCGATCCCCTGCACCCCACCACCGGATACCAGCGTTAAGGACCCCCACGCTTATGACCACACTGAAAAATCACAGCACTAGCACCAGCACAGCGCACTCCACTGGCACTCACACCGCAGCGCTCCATTCGGGCCGCACCGCCAGCCGGAAGAAGCGGCGGGAGAGCCCGTGGAAGGCAATAGGCCTGGGTATTGCGCTTTTCATTGCCTTCATCGCCATCTGGCAGGCGGTCGCAGCTGCGGGCTGGCTTTCAGATATCGCCCCCACTCCCGCGCGCACCTGGGATAGGGCTGTAGAGATCCTTTCTGATCCCTTCTACCGGGATGGGTCGGCCTCGGTGGGCATCTTTTGGCACATGGTGGCCTCCCTGCGCCGTGTGCTCATCGGGTTTGCCATCGCCATGGTGATAGCCATTCCGCTGGGCTTTTGGCTGGGGTCCTCGGCTACCTTCCGCCGCGCGACCGATCCCTTTGTCCAGATCCTGCGCCCCGTATCCCCGCTGGCATGGCTGCCACTAGGCCTGGCACTGCTTCGCGATGCCGAGAATACCGCCGTCTTCGTCATCATCCTCTCCGCCCTGTGGCCGACGCTGCTTAATACCATCGAGGCGGTTCGCGGGATTCACCCCACGTATAAGAACTTGGCGGCCACGCTCGGCACGAACCGGATGCAACAGCTCCTCTACATCGTCGGGCCGGCGGCGCTGCCAGGGATTATCACCGGCATGCGGCAATCGCTATCGACCGCCTGGTTAGTCATCGTGGCTGCGGAAATGCTCGTCGGCGGCCAAGGCGTCGGTTTCTTTGTCTGGAATATGTGGAACCGCCTCGATATTGACGCCATCGTCGTGGTCATCGTGCTTATTGGTGTCATCGGATTGGTCCTGGATTACCTCGTTGCTTCCCTGCAGAAAGTGGTGCGCTATGACTAATGCCCATATCGAATTTGCTGGTATTACCAAAAGCTACGGCCCAACCAAGATCATTGGGGATACCTCAGTTTCCATTGGGGAGGGCGAATTCGTATCCCTGCTGGGGCCATCGGGTTCGGGCAAATCCACCATGCTGAATATGATCGCGGGCCTCGCATTTCCCTCTACCGGCGAGGTGCGCGCGCGAGGCGAGGCCGTGACCGGCCCAGGTCCAGACCGCGGCGTGGTATTTCAAAATCACGCGCTCCTGCCGTGGATGACGGCGCGTGGGAATATCGAATTCGGGCTGCGTTCGGCTCGCCCGGAGCTATCCAAAGCAGAGCGCGCCCAGATTGCGCAGGACTTCCTCGACGAGGTCAGCCTAGGCCATGCGGCCGACCGCCGCCCATCGCGGCTATCCGGTGGCATGCAGCAGCGCGTCGGGTTGGCGCGCGCCTTTGCCATCGGCTCGGATATTCTTTTGCTCGATGAGCCCTTCGGCGCGCTCGATGCGCTTACCCGCCGCCAGCTGCAGTCGCTGCTGCTAAACGTATGGGAAGAAAACCGCCGCACGGTGGTCATGGTCACCCACGACGTGGATGAGGCGGTGCTGCTCTCGGACCGCATCTTGGTGATGTCGCCGGGGCCAGAGGCCACCATCATCGAGGACATCGAGGTGGGGTTGCCCCGCCCGCGCAGCGGCAGCGAAGACTCCGCGGTGGTGGAGCGGAAAAATGAGCTGCGCGAGCGGCTGCTCGGGCTGCTCGAAAACGGCTAGAGCGAGAGGATGTTCCTATATAGGTTGTCAACTTCGTGGGTGGGCTTGCTGGGGGTGTGTTGACTTTAGGTTGCTGCGGCGTTGAGTCTTTTGCCTTCTTTGCGTTTTCGTTCATAGAATTGCCGGGAACGCTCGTGGAATCTGATCGATGCAAAAGACGATTGCCATAGGGCGTTCTTTAATTTTTTGTTGCCAGCCCGATTGGGCGAATTCGGCATAAGGGCCTGACCCCCGAAATGTGGACACGTCGGGGGTAGCTATGCTGCTTTAGTTAGTGTAGCTGAAGTCTCGGCTTCAAAGACATCAGGAGCTACAAGATTGCACCAGGAGTGGCGCCTTCGGGTGTTGTAGCCCATGCACCACCGAAAGACTTCCTGGCGGCAGCTGATTGGACTTTCAAAGAGTTTCCTATCACGCAGTACTTCCCGCTTTAAGGTGGCGTTAAATGATTCTGCCAGGGCATTATCGGCACTCGTTCCAACCGCGCCCATGGACTGGCGTACACCTAACGATGAGCAGTAGTTTCTAAATGCTTGTGTGAAGTGTCCTAGGTTTTGTTCCGTTTGAGTAGATGGGAAAATCTGGAACGTGCCGAGAAAATTTGACCAGGATGCAAAGGATCGTGTGGTCCGTCTCGTGGAAGATCGCATCGTGGCGGAAAATATGTCGATGCACCCCGCGTGCCAGGCAGTAGCTCCAAAGCTGGGGGTTTCATGGCACACAGCTCGTCAATGGACTTAAGCCTGCTCGCCGTGCAGGAAGAACCCCAGAACCTGTGCCTGAAGATGTGGCTGCCGAAAACGCGAGGCTACGTCGTGAAAATCAAGAGCTACGCGATACTAATGAGTTGTTGAAGGCTGCCTCGGCTTTTTTCGCGTCGGAACTCGACCCGAAACGTTAAGAAATGATCCGGTTCATCGATGAAAACCGGAATCGTTTCACTGCCCGAGTTCATCTGCAAGACGTTGAAAAATAACCGGGCTGGTGGGTTTATCACCTCGCGTGGGTATCGCCAGTCCAAGGCTCGCGGGTTAAGTGCTCGTCGCCTTCGTGATACTGTTCTGGTTGAACGCATTAGTGCTGTTCATCGGGATAATTACGGTGTCTACGGTGTGCGGAAAATGTGGCATGCGCTTTACCGTGAAGGAATCGATATCGGTCGTGAACACGCTACCCGGCTGATGCGCCTGGCTGGCGTTTCTGGCAAAGGCAAAGGCGGATCACCAATCACAACCCGAAAAGCTAACGTGCCTGATTTGCGCCCGGACTTGGTCGAGCGTGAATTCAAAGCCCGGGGCCCGAACAAGCTGTGGGTGGCCGACATTACCTACGTGCGCACGAAGAAAGGCTTTGTGTATGCCGCGTTTGTCACCGACGTTTACTCCCGGCGGATCGTTGGGTGGGCGCTGTCAGATTCGATGCGGACCGAAGCTTTGCCGCTGCAAGCACTCAACCAAGCGATTGTGAGCGCGAGGGAAACAACAGGTCTCATTCACCATTCGGATCACGGATCGCAGTATGTCAGCGTTGTCTACAACCAGCGACTTGCCCAACACGGGATCACTGCTTCCACCGGAACTGTCGGCGACTCCTATGACAATGCTCTGGCTGAAAACGTTAACGGCTCCTACAAGAACGAGCTAGTCCATACCCGCAGGTGGAATGATGTTGTCGAGGTAGAAATTGCGACATTCGAGTGGGGTGTCATGGTGGAACGAGGTAAGGCTCCACCAAAGCTTGGGATACCGAACCCCGGTCGAGGTCGAAACCGAGTTTTGGAAGCAGAACCCGCCACAGGCAATAATAGAAATCAAGGCAAATGCCTAGGAACAAAACTCGGGGCACTTCATCGCTGCTCTCCGCCCAACTTTGCAACAACACCTATTAAGTTAACTTTACGGATTTTGAGGGTAAGGTTTTATGATCCAGTCCAATAAACCAGTTGTAGGGGCGGTTATCGTAGCCCTAGCTGTCCTATGGCAAGGAATCGGCACTGCGATAGTCGGAGCCCAAGTAGACCCAGAGCTATCTACTTTTACTACGTTTTCAGCGTTTCTTATCGCGGCGATTATCTCCACAGTGGTCTATTTAGCGTTTTATCGTAGAAAATACCGAGCTACGGAAACACCGCATCCCCCCATGAAAATGACAACTGCAGCAAGCCTCAATCTGTTTACTGCGGGCGCTTTCTGCTTATTCTATGTTTCCACTACTTTGATGCAGCCCACTGCAGCAAGTGTCATCGAAACAGGAGTCGGCCCTTTTATTGTCGCAGTAATAATGACTTGGTCGGCCAGAAGGCTCAGCAGTTCATTGGTGTCAACAACTGCAGTAGTGGTTCTGGCTCTATGTTTTTTCTTCCTAGGAACGGGAAGCAGTTCACCCCAGTCTTATCTGGGTTTCGCTCTAGCTGTAGGCGCAGGAATTTCTGCGGTAGGAGTGCTTTACTCCTCGCGCTGGGCTACTGAACAAGGGAACAGCGTTCTCACGATTGCAGCAGTGAGGTTTCACTTAGCTTGGATTATTAGCGGTCTCGTGGCTTTCTTTTCCGTGGAAGCGGAGATGCTTCGAGGCTCTACCCTGTCAATCGTCCTGCTATCGGTGATGTGCATTACTTTTCCTATCCTGCTCTTGCAGTGGGGAATTACCTTAGCGCCGCCTTTCATCTCGGCACTGATCATCGCGGCCCTTCCGGCCGTGGTGATGGCTACCGAGGTGGCATTGGGCTCTCAAGTCGAACCAATTCAGTTAACTTTGTTGATGCTCATTGTGGCAATAACCATAAGCCAAGCAATGTGGGGAACACGGAAAAATGAAAATATTAGTAGTTGATGATTCTTCAAGTGGCGCCGATCTGGTGGCAACCCTGCGCCAAAAAAAGGGACGTAGAGGTTGCTACTGCTAACCCGCCGTATGCCATCTCAGCTAACGAAGACGGGAGCATTTCCGATCCATGGGCCCTGGCCCTACTCCGGGAATGTAGCCAAGAAAAATTTGACCTTGTTGTGCCGGGAAGCGAATCAGGAGTATCCATAGCTGAGTGGGTTTCAGCTGAGTTAGGACGGTAGAGAGAAGATCTGGCACCGTCGCCATAAGCAAGGAATGATTGAAGTTGCTCACCAATATGGACTGCGTGCCCCAAGGTCTGTTACCCTATCCCCCGCTTCTGCACAAGACAGCCTTTATCTAGACCCGTCCCTGGTCAAGGATTGTGTTGTCAAGCCTGTGGGAAGCGGGGGCAGTGACCATGTCTATTTCTGCAAAACAGAACCCGAGACTCTTCAAGCGATTACTACCATTCAAAATTCTACGACTTTGCTAGGAGAAAAATCACCCTCCGTGGTTCTTCAGGAGTACGTAGACGGACCTCAATATTTTGTGAACACGGTGACAGCCGAAGGGCGTCATATTGTGACCGAAGTTTTCCGATACGGACTTACGGAGGAATCTGGAGCTCCCCACATATATTCAGCTATCACAGTAGGACCGGAGGACAACCACTATTCCGGTGCCGTAGAATATACCTTATCGCTCCTTGACGCTCTGGAAGTAAACTTCGGAGCCTCCCACGTGGAACTGAGGTGGTCTAAGGGGCAGTGGGTACTTATTGAATACAACGGTCGCTGTATGGGCCCCGAAGTACCCGACGAGGTCTATTTCCCGACTCGCGGTTTCAGCCAGATCAGCGTTCTCGCCACGATGCTAGTGGATGGTTTACAAGCTGCCGAACAGGAAGTACTCGCCGGAAATCTTGACGGGTGTGTCGCCTGGCTCATGCCTATCCCGCAGTCAAACGGTGTGCTTCAACAGTGCCACTGGGATCTTGTCCAAACTCGCCCGACCGTTCAGAGAATCTCGCGGCGACCAAAGATCGGCACTTATATCGATAACTCGAATCGCGTAACAACTGGTGCGTTTGGCATGGTTCTTCTTGGCTCTTCTGACCGTGCTGCTGTTGAGACCGATCTTCAATCTCTTGAGTCTTTCGACGCCCATGGTGATCTGTTTACTGTTGCCCCCGGAAAGGATGCGTGATGACGACCCGAATTGCTGTTATCGGCGCAGGGGTCGCTGCTGCAGCGGTCGCACGACGGGTATCTTCTACTTTCCCGCATATTGAACTCACTATCTTTGACGCGACACCTCCTCAGAAGCACCTTGCTTTTGGCCATGTTGATAAACGCTTGCTATGTAACACAAGTACTTCAGTAATGTCGCTGGATGTCGAGGAACCACATGATTTTGCGGAGTTCCTGGGATAGAATAAACAAGAGTCCAGTTCTGTATTCTCTTCAAGAAAAAAGTACGGATCTTACTTGCAACAGGCTCTACCCTCTGAGAGCGGCAGCTGCGATGGCCGTCTTCAGTACGTACTCGATTCGGTCATTTGTGTAGAAGATTCTGCAGCCCCTGTCCTCATTCATACTGCGCGTCACGGGCTCTTTAAAGCCGATTTCGTCATCATCACAGGTGGCCGAAAACAGCACGGGTCCCTTCATCTTGCCAGTCATACCGTGATACGGTCCCAGTTTTCCCAGCCCCTATGACCCCAGTTTTTCACACTGGCTAGAAAACCATCCCACTTCCCGCATCGGTATTTTAGGTACTGGCCTCTCTGCCGTGGACGCCGCACGATTAGCGTTATTTGAGGGGGTGGAGGCAGTTATGCTTAGCCCCAGCGGCCAGCTTCCCGGGGTACGTACTTCGCTTCAGTTAAACGCCCCAAAGGAAATGCCAGCAGAGGAGTTCCGTGCACACTCCCGCAGCGTAGAGGATTTTAGACAATACGCCATTCAGCACGCCACCTCCCTCGGCTGGTATCCGGGACGTCTTAGGGAGCCCCTCCCCAGGAATGGCACTGATCGTTTTCTGCTGGACTATGAATTAGCTGAAAATGGTTATTCTGTGTGGGAAAAAATGATCGGTCGCATGGTGGACCTAGCCAATCAGACCTGGTCACCTCTAAAAGTCTCCCTAAGGCAGACTCTCCTCAATGGGATATCAGATTGGATACATCGTTACGTGACCGCCATGCCTGTGCAAGGCGCGAAAAACCTACGAGAAGGTTTTCACGCAGGGAGCCTTGTCCTAGCTCGTGGCCAGGGATCAGGGGAACAAGCTCGAAACGCTGTGGACCTAAAAGATGCTTCGGGTAATTCTCACCGAGTCGAAGCGGTAGTTTGCGCCTGTGGCTATGAGGACCCCGGATGGATCAAATACAACAAAGGAATTTTCCCTGGTCAAATAAAGCCAAACGCTTCTCGCTGGGTCGGTGCCCCTTTAAATAATGGTTGGGGCACTGCGCAGGCCGGTAACAGAGTTCTATTTGCGGGGGAAGCAGCAGCACCGACCACCGCCATTCCAAGCTACGCCCGCACTTCAATCATGCAAGCCAATTTTGCCCTTGATTGGATTAACTCCCACGCATAGGTTGATGCCCCGGGGAGATCGGTCACATCCTCGGGGTGAAAACTGCCTATTAGCAGGCTCCGTGCCTTTCCCGAAAGACAAAGGTGCTGTTGCAAAGTTGGGGCAGTAGGAAGAGCGAGGTGAAATAATCACAGCCATGGGTATCTTCTCCGGTCGTCATTTCCCCGTGACATCATTCTGTGGGCAGTGCGGTGGTACTGCCGCTACGGGGTGAGCTACCGCGATCTGGAGGAAATGATGACCGAGCGGAGCGTGCCGGTCGATCACACCAGGATCTACCGCTGGGTCCAGAAATGCGCGCCTGAGCTGGACAAGCAAACACGGTGGTACCGGCAGGTACCTGACTGGCAAGCTAGTTCCTGGCGGGTGGATGAGACCTATGTCCGGGTCGGCGGCAGGTGGTGCTACCTCTATCGGGCGATCACCGCCGGTGGCCAGACCTTGGACTTTTACCTCTCTCCGAAGCGGAACGTGGCCGCAGCGAAGCGTTTCCTGGCCAAGGCCCTCAGATCCAATGCGTCAGCCGGGTACACCCTATTAATAAAACGGAAGACTCCGTGCTAAACGGAACTTACTGCGCTTTATTGGGTCAAGATCCGGATTCTCATTCCGAAATTATTGCCCCCCACATTGAGTGCTTAATAAGCAACCTCTTAAAAAGTGGAACACAATTACTGGACATTAGGGTACAGCGCGACAAACTGGAAACCGCTAGTAAGAAACGCGCAAAAGCTGCGAGGAGTGTCCGGCTGACTATCGCGGGTGTTTATTCAAGCAGAAGCGGAGATAGGTAGGTGGCTGACTATTCAGAGCGAGATGAAAGAGTTTGGAGTATTGAGGCAGACTATTAATCGCGCGTTAAAGGCAGCGGGGATCTCCCCTAGGGGACGCAGGCGAAAGCCGGACTAAACGTATCAGGACGTTATTCGAGGAGCTTGCTGTAGCGCGGGCGAGCTTTCATCACATGGATTAACAGTTCGTCCCCATCGGAGGCAACAACAACGACGGTTTCCAGCAGTCGAGCATGGGTATCAAAACCGAGGCGGAGTTCCCTCCACTGGCCAGGGTTATCATCAAGAGGCTCTATCCACAGCGGATAGGAAGCTGCATGGATTCCATCGGCTTCTGCGATACCGTGCTTAGTGGCAGATTTGGCTGCTTTCATGCCGCCGTGAGCGTGCTGATTGCTTGACGAACAAGCTCAGATCGGGTGAGATTCTTTTCCGTAGCTAGGCGATCTAGAGCGCAAAGTTCATCGACAGTGAGACGTACAGCAACGACCTGAGCAGGCTCCGCCCCGCGACCGGGGCGTCCGCGTCCGCGCTTTTTCAACACTTCTGGATCGTAGCCTTCTTCCGCTTCGGAAACCCACGTGTCGAGTTGATCTTGAGTGATGTTCACAGGCATGAAAATATCGTATAACGAAAATTGTTTACTGTCGATACATTCCGCATTAACACCCGGCGGGAATCAAACTCCCACAGGAGCGACGTAAGGGGGCAATCCCGGAGCAGGGGTCATGCCATAAGCAATATACGGTTCCCTGCCGCCAGGCAGTTAGATAAAACTCTTTAAGCGCTGTCTTGAAGCGTACTAGAGACAGAAGCCCATTACGTTGTTAGCAGTTCCGCCTGAAGGAGCCCAGGATTCGTACTCCTAGCCCCATGCTGGGGCAGGTTATGTTTAGCTGCGTTCCTTCTGCCTTGGGGCAGTGGAACTAGTCGCTGGCTTCGGTATGGCTTATTTTCGTCCCTGTCTGAAAATGATCCGGGGGGTGGTGCCGCCGAAAGCAGTGACATACTCCAGACTGCTAATAGGAACCTGACCCGCACAGAATGTGCGAGGTCTCAAAGTAATGTGGATGCCAGCGTGAAGTATGTCCGACCACCAGCGATGAAATAAGTCCCATACTCATTCAACTCGCTAGGAGGTCTGGCATGACCTACGACTATGTCATCGGCATGGATGTTGGCAAATACTTCCACCACGCTTGTGTCTTAGATATCGACGGCGCCCAGGTGCTATCTAAGCGCATCAACCAAAACGAAAAATCCCTGCGCACACTCTTTTCAAATTTCTACTCTGGTAACAACAAGGTCCTTGTCGTTGTTGACCAGCCAAATAACATTGGTCGACTAACTGTCGCGGTAGCCCAAGACCTTGGAATTGATGTGCGCTACCTTCCTGGTTTGGCTATGCGTCAACTCTCACGCATCCACGCTGGTAATGCCAAAACTGATATCCGGGACGCCTATATCATCGCCCACGCTGCAAAGAACCTTCCGGAATCCCTCCGCAGCGTCGACCGCGTCCAAGAAGCCTTCCTCCAATTGAAGGTCCTCAACGGTATCGACGAAGACCTAGCACGCTCCTACACCAGGCTCATCAACCAGATTCGAAGTGCGCTAGTAGGCTGCTACCCGCAATTCGAACAAGCCCTTCGCGGTCAGATAATCCACCGCAAGTGGGTTCTGCACCTACTTGCACGCTACGGCGGGCCCACCAAGATAAAACGCTTAGGTAAGGCCAAGGCAGCTGCCTTTGCTCGACGATATAAGGCACGCAAACCCGAACCTGTCCTCGATGCCATATTCGCTGCCATCTCTGAGCAAACAGTCACTATTGCAGGTGCACACTATGCCGAAATGGGCGTAGCAATGTCGGCGAAGGACGCGCTTTTAAAGCTCGAGCACCGCCAACAAATCGAGCAGGAAGTCATCAAGCTCATCAACGACATCCCCCACACTCAAATCCTGCTATCCATGCCGGGAATCGGACCAAAGACGGCAGCACAAATTCTCATGACCGCAGGCGACATGTCCGACTTTCCGTCAGTTGGGCGCCTAGCCTCTTACGCTGGTTTATCGCCCCGAACGAATCAATCCGGAACCTCGATCATGTCGAACTCACTGAACCGAGCCGGCAATAAAAAATTAAAGAACGCCCTATGGCAATCAGCTTTTGCATCCATCAGATTCCACGAGCGTTCCCGGCAATTCTATGAACGAAAGCGCCGTGAAGGCAAGCGACATAACGCCGCAGTAGTAGCACTAGCCTGCAGACGACTCAACGTCCTCTACGCCATGATGCGCAACCACGAGTGCTACCACGATCCCGCACCATCACAGGAAGACCTAGCAGCCTAGACACTAAGAGCAAAGATAGCCGACCGGGTAAAATCCCAGTCGGCTAGCTGTCATGCCCGAAAACAACACGGCCAAACAACCCCGGCTGAAAAATCAACCCCGGCTAATCCACCCGCGAGGTTGACAAACTATATAGGAACACCCCCTATTTGACGTGTTAAGTCTGATAAAAATCCGGTTCGCCTACTCGGATGAGTGACGAACCGGAGCGAATGTAATATTCTACTTATTTGAAAACAAAACTCGAAGGCCTTTTCCTTGGAGCTTTGGATTATCTTCCATTCGCTTTTTTAGACCAAGGGCATAGCCAATGCTGCCCCCAGCAAAAACTACAATTGCGATGATCCACAGTGGCATGAGGTTCTCCTTTTAGCAGTGGGTAGATACCCATGTCCAGAATACGGTTTCACCTGCAAATGCTAGTCCAGCAATCGCGGGGTTGACAGCTGCTAGAGCTAGTACTTTGCCCCAAGATGCAGCATGTCCTGCACCGACTAGGCCAACAACGTAAGGGCGTACCTGTTCTTTGGAGATGCGCTCTTCCATGGAAGCCTGTAGGCCGGCGATCTGTTCTGGGCTTGCTTCATTAAGACGAGCTCGAAGTGCTTGTGCGCTTTCCTCTGCGGTGATTGTTTTGGCTGAACCGTCAGGGTAAGTAGTAGTCACTTCTCCGGTGTCATTATTGATGGTTGCGGTAACTTCACCGTATTCATCAACTGACAGTGTTTGAGTTGTGAGTCCATGAAGCTCGCCGCCGAGGAAAGCGGGAGTTTCGGCAGGATTTTGACTTACTGCACGTGTTTCTGTGAACGTTTGTGATGGTGGGGCTTGGACTGCCATCGCTGGTGTTTGAGCTGTCGACATAGATACAGCAATAAAAGCTGCCGCTAGGCCTTTCGCTACTTTATGCATTTTATACTCCTTGGGGAAAGATGATGTCGCTGTTTCCAGCACTTTTAGGATAGCGCGCTTTACACCTGGATACATAGATTAATGCCTATGTTAATTATCATAGTTTTGAAATTAATGAGTCAGGCTTGTGAAGAACAAGGTACACCCTATTGTTACGCCGGTTTGGGGCAGAATGTTTGCTGTAAAATAGGGCCACTTCGGCCATTGTTTTACACTTGCATAGTGGGATCTAGACTTTAGATTTGCAGAAAGTAGTGAGTGTGATGTCGGCGAGTAAAGATTCCGGTTCATGTGGGCAGCGGGTGGGCTATATCTATGTCTCGACGGGACCTGACCCCATTTGGTGGACACCTGATTGGGGTTGCCCGCAAATCGTGGACACGTAGTGGAGCTACCTAGTGGTTAGGCAGCGATTTTTTCTTCGTTTCTGGTTTGGGTGATGTGGTTTTCGAAGTCGACGGGGCTGACCATCCCGAGAGCGGAATGCCGGCGTCGACGGTTGTAGACGACTTCAATCCAGTAGGCAACGGCCTTGCGGGCGACATCGCGGGTTGGCCAGCGCTTCCGGTCGTAGAACTCGGTTTTCAGCGTCGACCAGAACGACTCGGCCATCGCGTTATCGAAACACACTCCGGTACGCCCTACAGATTGAGCAATGCCCAGGTTGCGGCACACCTCCCAGAGCTTCTCGCTGGTAAATTGCGTCCCACGGTCGGCGTGAAACACCAGCCCGTCAGGAACGTCACCGCGCAGTGTATGCGCCATCCGTAGGGCTCGTTCGACCAGGGAAGTATCTTGCACGCTATCCATAGCCCAGCCCAGTACCCTGCGGGAATGACCATCGCGGACCGCACATAAGTACAACCAGCCCTCGCCGGTGCGCAGGTAAGTAATATCTGACATCCACACCCGGTTAAGTTCACCGGTATCAAACATGCGCTTGACCAGGTCAGGAAGACTTGACTTACGCTTAGCTTGGATCGTTGTCACCGGCACAAAAGCACGCGGTGAAATCCCTTCAATTCCCATCAGACGCATCCGCTTAGCCACAGTCTTGCGATTTACACTGATCTGGTAGCGCTCGGTGAGTTCTGCGGTAATCCGCGGGGCACCATAGACCTCGTCGGAGTCTTTCCAGATCTGATGAATCTTGCGATCGACATCATCGTAAAAAGATGTCCGATCATCTTTACCGGATAAGCGTTTCTGCTGCATATGGGCCCATTTGTAGTATCCAGACCGAGATACCTTCAAAAGGCGTGCCATGCGCTTGATACTGAAATTAGCCTTGCTCTGGCTGCATCAATTCGAACTTTTCTGATCGCGTTGCTGTGCGGCGAAGAAGGCTGTCGCTTTTGACAAAAACTCGTTATCCATCTTGGCTTCTGCCAGCTCACGACGCAGACGAGCATTCTCAGCACGAAGATCCGCCTCACTTAGCCCATCGAAGGATCCTCGGCGTTGACGCTCATTTTTCACCCACCGACCTAAAAGGCCAGGTGCGACACCAATCTCCTTAGCCACATGAGCAATCGGGCGTTCTGACTCGATTACCAGGTTCGCGGCTTCACGCCGGTACTCCGGCGTGTATTTCTGGCGTTGTTGACTCACAATGAACATCCTCTCTTACGGACACAAAATCCGCACTAATCGGGTGTCCACCACATGGGGGTCAGGTCCGAACGCAGATAAACATAACCTGCCCCAGCATGGGGCTAGGAGTATGAATCCTGGGCTCCTCCGAACGGAACTGCTAACAGCGTAATGGGCAGGCGGTTGCCTGCCCCTCGCTGCTAGCTACGCTTGCCCCGCGAAGGCTACCTGGGCCGCGTGCACGGCGGCCTTATCGGCTTCCTGGATGAACCACGAATCCGTGCCGGGAATCGGCGGGGCCAGGGTGGTATCTGGGTACTCGGCGTGGGCGGGGATTCCTACGAGGTGTAGGCGCTCATCCACGGTGCCGTCGGCGTTGTGGACCTGGCGGGTATCGGGGTCCTCGGCAGGCGAGCCGGTAGGTACCTCGATGCCATCGCGCGCGGTTTCCGTAAATGCGCGCACACGCCCGGATTCCACGAGGGAGTGCATAAAGGAATCGTGCGGGGTGCGGCGGATATCGGGCTTGTGCACCCAGGCATCGAGAAGCGTCGTGCCCGGAATGCGCTTGCCGCCAGAGGCGCTGGAGCTGATGGTCCATTCGCCGGTGTCGGCATTCGTACCCAAGACGGGATTGCCGCCGACGAAGCTGACAATGCCGGCATCGACAAGCGCCAGCAATTGCTGCGTGCGGAAGGGCGGCGGGCCGGAGCATGTGGTCTGACCCAAGGAAATGGCCTTATCGAACATGTGGTGGCGCGACTCCAGGGTATAGCGGCCCTCGGCGCCCAGGACCTGGGTGGGTTTGCGGGAGAAACCGACCGACCACAAAGCGGCGCGCACCGGGCTATCCGGGCCCTTCTGGGCCTCTGCCAGGTCCTCGCACAGGCTCTGTGCGATGTGCTCGGTGAGCTCTTGTTGGCTGGAAAAGTCCTCCGTGAGCAGGTGCATCCAGCGCAGTAGGCTGAAATCCTTGGTGGTGTGGCGGTGAATGACCTCATCGAGCTGGGCCAGGCCGTTATAGGCCACACCAGCATCTACCGGGGTGGCATCGAGGTCAGTGATGATCTCCTCGCGGGAGGTGCGCAGGCTCTCCGGCTCGACGCGGGCGAGGGTATCGATATAGGCCTGGTAAGCATCGCGGGCGACCGCAGGCCACACCTCGGTGTCATAGTTAATGGAGCGCGCGCCCGTGCGGTGGGATAGCTCGGCGACTACCTTCTTCAAGCGCGGGATTTCCGCGGCCGGCGGCAGGGAGCCTTCATCGGATTGCGGTAGGAAGGGGTACCCGCGCCGGGAAGCAGCCGCAAAGGTGGGCTCGGTGCCGGTGGCCTCATAGCGCATGCCCCAAGGCTTGGAGGAATCCTCGACGAACTTCCCGCCGCGGCCCACGGTAGACAGGATGAGGATATCGAAAAAGCCCATGCCAAGCCCGCGCACGAGGACCTTTTCATTGTCCTTGATGGAGTCAACGCCCTGGTCAATGGGGTTATCTGCGCGGATCCAGCGCAGGCTGGGGTTTTCTTCCAAGGTCTTTAAGATCCACCGCTCGTTTTCGGTATAGCCCTGGTTCTGCCAGCCGGTGACCGCCAAGGTGGAGCCGGCCTCAACGGTGGTGTCGTTATTAAGGTGCAAAATATCCGCGCCATCGCGGGATTCAATATCCACCACGCGGGCGTGGTGTTGCTTGACCTCTACCCATTCCGGTACGTCCTGCAAGACGGAGTGGAAAACCCACAGGATGTAGTGACCGTAGAGAGCGCGCGGCAGATAGGATTCGGGGCGCAATTTCTCCAGCTCTGCACGGCCGAATTCCTCAAGCGCCTGTGGATCGAGCGGGTGGGTAGCGGCGTAATCGCGGGCGCCGGCGGGCACGTTGGCATCGCCAAGCGTCAGGCGGATCCACTCGTAGATGGTGGGGCCTTCAACCACTGGGGCCTCCACGGTGGAGCCGGGTTCAGAAAACAGCGTCATGCCGTGTGCGAAGGTATTCATGCACAGGTACTTGGGCTGGTTGATATCCCAAATCTTGCCGCCGCCGTGCTGGGCATCATCGATGAGATGAAGCGTCAGCTTTTCTGGCGGGTGAGACACAGTATTGAGTTGTGCCACGAGGCGCTCGAGGACGGAAATGCCGCGGGGGCCAAGTCCAATCAGCGCGATGGATGAAGTGTTATCGGTCAACGCGGAGCCCTACCTTCTAGCTTATAGACCAAGCGGAATCGTCATAATAGACAATGAAGTCTATCAGTTGGGGCGCTGGCTAAATATGCACCGCCTGTGGCTCGGTGGCGGCAGGGCGCGCTCGCCAGCCGGAACACTCCGGGCGGGCGTGAAATTAATTTTTGGCAGGCGGAGCGGTAGACAGATCGGTAGGCAATGCGCGGCGGGGGTGGCGGGCCGAAGCGTTGCCTTAGGAAGCTGGTGCGCGGGTAGGATTGTGGTCATGACAATCAAGGTTCGCGATGCCCACTTACACAACCTGCGCAACGTCGATGTGGATATGCCGCGCGGCCAACTCGTGGCGGTGACGGGAGTCTCCGGTTCCGGAAAGTCCTCCCTGGCCTTTGGCACCATCCACGGGGAAGGGCAGCGCCGCTACCTGGAATCGGTGGCGCCGTTTGCGCGCCGGCTCATTAGCTCCGCGGTGGACCCACAGGTAAGCCAGGTGGAGGGCTTGCCGCCCACGGTGGCGCTGCAGCAATCCACCTCTGGCGGCGGGGCGCGCTCCACGGTGGGCACGGTCTCCGCGCTATCTAATAGCGTGCGCTTATTGTACTCGCGCGCCGGGGATAACCCTGAGGGCCTTTACTCTGATGCCTTTTCCCCAAATACCCCAGAGGGCATGTGCCCGCAGTGCCAAGGCGCGGGCGTGGTGCACGAGCCCACCGAGCAATCGATGGTGCCCGATCCCACCTTGTCCATTGAGGAAGGCGCCATTAAGGCCTGGCCCGGTGCGTGGGCGGGCAAGAATTTTCACGATATCCTCATGAACTTGGGCTATGACCTGGATTCGCCCTGGCAAGACCTGCCGCAGGAAGATCGCGACTGGATCCTATTTACAGAAGAACGCCCCGTGGTTACCGTAAAACCGCTGCGCGGCGCGGACCAGATTCAGCGCAATTATGAGGGCACGTGGCGCTCGGTGGCCAGCTACCTCACCAAGACGCTGCAGGAGACCCAATCGGAATCGCTGCGCAAGCGCACGTTGTCCTTCATGGAATCCCGCGAGTGCGATACCTGCCACGGCCGGCGGTTGAACCCGCGGGCGCTCAAGGTGACGTATGCGGGAATGAGCATCGACAAGCTGGGCGCGCTGCCGCTGGACCAGGTCTATGAGGTGCTCAGCGCGCAGGAGCCGGAGGAGAATTCCGCGGAGGATCTACTGCTCAAGCAGGTCCTGCCGGCGCTTACCTCCGCCCTGGAGCTGGGGCTGGCGCACCTGAGCCTGGACCGGCCCACCCAGAGCCTCTCGGCGGGTGAATTGCAGCGCATCCGGCTCGCCGCCCAGCTGCGTTCCGGCCTCTTCGGCGTGGCGTATGTGCTGGACGAGCCGTCTGCTGGCCTGCACCCCGATGAGCGCGGGGCGGTGCTGGACATGTGCCGCCGGTTTATTGACGCCGGCAATTCGGTGCTGCTGGTAGAACACGATATGGATCTGGTGGCCCAGGCGGATTGGCTCGTGGACGTTGGCCCCTACGCCGGCGAGGGCGGCGGCAAGGTGGTCTATTCCGGTCCGGTCGAGGACTACGACGCCGATACCCCCACCGCCCGCGCCTTGGCGCAGCGTGAGCTCGCGCTTGCCGATGCCCCCCGTACCCCCTCCAACCACCTCCGCCTGCGCGGCATTTCCGCGCGCAGCATCGACGAGCTCGATGTGGACTTTGGCCTGGGGCAATTTACCGCTGTTGCCGGGGTCTCGGGTTCCGGCAAGTCGACGCTGGTAAGCACCGTGCTGGCAGAAACCCTCAAGGAATCCGCCACCGCCGTGGCGGATGAGGATAAAGATGATGCAGACGAGGGCGGCCACGAGTTCTCGCTTGCCGGGGTAGAGGGCCTGGATAAGGTCTCCCGTCTGGTGCAGATTTCCCAAAAGCCCATTGGCCGCACCCCGCGGTCCACGCTGGCCACCTATACCGGCCTTTTCGATAACGTGCGCAAGCTCTTTGCCTCCACCCCGGAGGCCAAGGAGCGCAAGTGGACGGTCTCGCGCTTTTCCTACAACGTCAAGCAGGGCCAGTGCCCCACCTGTGGTGGCGCAGGAAAAATCGAAGTAGAACTGGTCTTTTTGCCGGGTTCCTATACCACCTGCCCGCAATGCGGCGGTGCCCGCTTCAACGATGAGACCCTCGAGGTGACCTGGCACGGGCGCAGCATCGCAGAGGTGCTGGAGCTTACCGTGGATGAGGCCGCAGAGTTCTTTGCTGAGGAACCAAAGATCCATCGCGCCATCGCCACGCTGCAGGCCGTGGGCTTGGGCTACCTCCGCTTAGGGCAGGGCGCACCGGAGCTTTCCGGTGGCGAGGCGCAGCGCATCAAGCTCGCCACGGAATTGCAGCGCTCCCGCAACTCGCGGCGCGGGCACACGGTCTACATGCTGGATGAGCCCACCACCGGCCTGCACCCGGCCGATATTGCCCTGCTCAATGCGGAGCTGCACAAGCTTGTCGATGCCGGGCATACCGTGATCGTCATCGAACACGATCTCAACGTTCTGGCCAGCGCGGACCGCATCATTGAGATGGGCCCTGGCGCCGGTGCAGACGGCGGGCAGATCATCGCTGATGCCACCCCAAGCCAGCTGGCTGCTGAAGATACCGCGACCGGTAGGGCGCTGCGGGCGCGCCAACCTCAGGGCTAGCACCCTCTCCCTCGGTTCGGCGCTGGCATCGGGGAGATTCCCTGGGATCTCACAGGAAAATGATGTACATCTGGTAGGCATGACAAATAATGGCTTTGGTGAAAACGGTTCCAATGGCCGAAAAGGCTCTCATGATGATGGCCGCGGCACTGACGAGACCCGCCAGTGGTCTGGCCCGGCCGAGGATGCCACGCGCCAGATAGGCCGCGTCCCAGATAATGCGGCCGGTAACGCCCGCAACCAGCGACCACAGCAGTATTTCCCGGGCGCGCAGCAGCCGCAGAATGAGACGCGGCAATTCGACGCGAACGCCGATTACCAGCAGAATTACCAACAAAACTACCAGCAGCCCGGCGGGCAATATGGCCAGCAGCAGTACGGCCAACAACAGTATGGCCAGCAACAATACGCCCAGCAGCAGTATGAGCCGGTGCCGTCGGACTATGACCCGGACCAGCGCGGCAGGGGAAAGAAAAACGGCGGGATGGCCGGGGTCTTTGCCGCCATCGCCGTGGTTGCCATCTTGGCGGCGGGCGCCCTGTTTTTCTTGTGGCGCAATGCCGCGAGCGATGCCGATAAGCCCGCGCCAGAACCGGTGACGGAAACCACGACCACGCAGGTGCCCACCACGGTGACTGAAACCGAGGATGCGGGCCCCGGCATCTCTGAGCGCTTGCGCAATCTGCCAAAGCTGCAGGACGAACTCCCTGAAGATATTCCTACCGAGCTGCCACCGGAAATCCAGGACCGCCTGGAAGAAGGCGATGACCTCGACGTGGAGCGCCTCTTGCGGGATCTCTTTGGCAATAGCGGCAACCAGCAGCAGGGCTAGGCAGTAGTAGCGGCGGCTTGGCACGGCGGCTCGGCGGCGCGGCAGGGCGCGGCGCGATTGCCGATTCCCAGCCGCTGCGCCGCAATAGGTAAAATCTGGCAGCATGAATGAATCGATGCAGCTGGCTGAACAGGTGGCCGCCCAATTGGCGCGCCACCTTACTGATGTGGTGCTGTGCCCGGGATCCCGCAACGCACCGCTGTCCCTTGCGCTCTTGGCGCGCGAGGATATCCGGGTGCATACGCGCATTGATGAGCGCGGCGCTGCGTTTACCGCCTTAGGCATGGCGCGCGTGCAACACCGCCACGTCGGGGTGGTGATGACTTCCGGCACGGCCGTGGCCAATACGCTGCCCGCGGTGGTTGAGGCGCACTATTCGCATACCCCGCTGGTCATAATCAGCGCGGACCGCCCGGAGCGGTTGATCGGCACCGGCGCCTCCCAAACCATCGTGCAAGATGGCATCTTTGGCGTCTATGCGGATACCACCCAGGTCAACGCGGAAGAGGATATCGCCGCCCTTGCGGAGCGGTTTGAGCGCGACCTCCAGGTGCATATCAATATTGCCTTTGACGCACCCCTGGTAGGAGATAGCCTGCCGGAGCGGGTAGGCGGCGATGGCACCCGCGCGGCCACCCCGCGGTTTTATGACCACGGCGAGGTCGCTGTGGACTTGAGTAAAAATACCCTCGTCATCGCCGGCGATGAGGCCTGGGAGGTCGAGGGCTTAGAAGACGTACCGACCATCGCGGAGCCCTCCGCGCCGGGACCGTTCCACCCCGTGCACCCGGCCGCGGCGCACATTTTCCGCAAGGCGCAGGTCTCTGCGAATGACTACGTGGTCAATACCAAGGTTGAGCAGGTCATCGTGGTGGGCCACCCCACGCTGCACCGCGGCGTGCTCGCGCTGATGAATGACCCGGATATCGACCTGGTGGTGCTCTCGCGCACGGCGGACTTTACCAACCAGCGCGGGGATAACGCGCGCCTTGGCACCACCGTCAAGGTCACCGGGGAGCCAAGCCGCGAGTGGCTCAAGATTTGCGAGGGCGCGACCGACATGGCCAGCGAGGCCGTGCGCGCAACATTGGAGGAAGAAGAGCTCGGGTTTACCGGACTGCACGTAGCGGCGGCGGTAGGCGATACGCTTGCGGTCAATGACGCGGTGGTCCTCGGCGCCTCGAATCCGGTGCGCGATGCCTCCTTCATCGGTATGCCCTTTGACGGCGTGGATACCTACGCCCCGCGCGGGGTGGCCGGCATCGATGGCACAGTGTCCCAAGCCATTGGCGTCGCCCTGGCCACGCAATCGCTGGATCCCACCAATTGGCGCGCCCCACGCGTGATGGCCCTGGTAGGGGATGTGACATTCCTGCACGATGCCAATGGGCTGTTGATCCCGGAGGACCAGCCGCGGCCGGAGAACCTCACCATCGTGGTGGCCAATGACAATGGCGGCGGCATCTTCGAGACCCTGGAGCAAGGCGCGCCCGCGCTTCGCGATGCCTTCGAGCCGGCCTTTGGAACGCCGCATGGGGTGGGCATCGGCAAGCTGGCAGAAGCCTATGGTGCAGACTACCGCCTGGTGACCACCCCGCAGGAGCTGCTGGATACCCTGGCAGAGCTCAAGGAATACTCCACGGGCATTACCATCGTGGAAGCGCAGACCACCCGTGCCACGCGCCGGGCGCTGCAGGATAAGCTCACGCAGAAGGTGGGCCAGTAAGTGTCCCCGCGCTATAGGCCCGCGGTTTTTCGGCGCCGGCTGCACCAGCTCGTGCTGGCCGTCTATGTGGCGCTGATCGTGGGCTCGGTGGGCCTGGTGGTAGGGCCCTTCCTCAATGACCGCGCCATTTCCGCGCAGCCTAGCCGGGCCTTAGCAACGGTCAAGGACGTCGGCGCGCTGCGCACCACCGTGGATTTTCAAGATAGCGACGGGATCTATCATTCCCCGCGGCAAGGATTGCTCTATCCCACGGACCTGGGCGAGGGCCAGCAGGTATGGGTGCAATACGCCGAGGATAACCCGGATTTGGTGAAGGTAGAAGGCCGCGAGTGGACCTTGGCGGTCATACCGGCACTGTCCGTGGCGGTTGTGTCTACGCTTGCCGCCGTGGGTTTGTGGCGGCTTATTACCGTGACCACCCGCCGGGCTGAAAATCGCGCTGAAAAATAATTTACCCAGATTTTTCATTGGATTCACCAAAGGCCAAGAAAAATAGGCCATTATGGTGGCATGCGAGTTGCAATCGTGGCCGAATCGTTCCTCCCCAATGTCAATGGCGTGACAAACTCGGTGCTGCGCGTTTTGGAGCACCTGCACGAAACCGGACACGACGCGATTGTCATCGCTCCCGGTGCCCGCGAGGGGCAAGAAGAAATCCCCGATTACTTGGGCTTTCCCATCTACCGCGTGCCCACCGTGCGCGTGCCGCTGGTGGATTCGCTGCCGGTGGGCGTGCCGACCACGGCCGTGGATGACGCGTTGCGGAAGTTCAAGCCCGATATTATCCACTTGGCTAGCCCATTCGTGCTGGGTGCGGCGGGCGCATTTTCGGCCCGCCAGCAGCGCATTCCGGCAGTGGCGCTTTACCAAACCGATGTCGCAGGCTTCGCCACCAAGTACCATGCCTCCGCCTTGGCCTACGCCGTGTGGGAGTGGCTGCGCACGATCCACAACTCTTGCCAGATGACCTTGGCGCCATCCTCGCTGACCATCCGGGATTTGGAAAAGCACCACATCAAGCACGTGCGCCACTGGGGCCGCGGCGTCAATGCCGAGCTTTTCCATCCCCAAAAGCGCTCTGCTAGCCTGCGCCGCAGCTGGGACCGGAGCGGAAAGAAAAACATCGTCGGCTTCGTCGGCCGCTTAGCCGCGGAAAAGGGCGTGCACCGGTTGTCCGCCCTCAATGGCCGCGAGGATATTCAGCTGGTTATTGTTGGTGACGGCCCAGAGCGCCCTCTGCTGGAGGCACAGCTTCCTAGTGCCGTGTTTACCGGCGCGCTCAGCGGTGAGGAGCTGGCGCAGGCCTATGCCTCGCTCGATGTTTTTGTGCACGCCGGCGAATTTGAAACCTTCTGCCAGTCCATCCAGGAGGCCCAGGCCTCTGGCGTGCCCACCATCGGCCCGCGGGCAGGCGGGCCCGTGGACCTTATCCAGGAAGGCTATAACGGCCTGCTTTTAGACGTAGATAGCTTTGTTGAGGACCTGCCCAATGCCGTCGATGCGCTCCTCAACCCGGAGATACATGTGGAGTTGCGGGATAATGCCCGCGCCTCCATTTCTTCGAAGACGTGGACCGCGCTGTGCGAGCAGCTGGTGGGTTATTACGAAGAGGTGTTAGAAGATACCCGCCGGGTGCCGCTGACCATTTTGGGGCAGCGCCCGGAGCTGCCGCGGTGGGCGGCTCGTGCCCTTGGGGCGCGCGTAGCCTAGACTAGGCATTTGTGTCTAAGGCAGATCTGGATAAAAAGCCCTTCGACGTCGCGCGCATGTTTGACGCCGTCGGCGAAAAATACGACCTCACCAATACCGTCTTGTCCTTTGGGCAGGACAAGCGCTGGCGCAAGCGCACCCGCGAGCGCCTTAACCTGCAGCCGGGGGAAAAGGTCCTCGACCTCGCGGCCGGGACCGCGGTGTCTACAGAAGAGCTGTCCAAATCCGGTGCGTGGTGCGTAGCCTGCGACTTTTCGCGCGGCATGCTCGCCGCCGGAAGCGAGCGCGACGTGCCCAAGGTGGCCGGCGATGGCATGAAACTGCCCTTTGCGGATAATACGTTTGACGCCGTCACCATTTCCTATGGCCTGCGCAATATCCACGATTACGAGCTGGGGCTGCGGGAAATGGCGCGCGTGACCAAACCGGGCGGGCGCCTGGCGGTGGCGGAATTTTCCACCCCCATCGTCCCGGTATTTGGCACCGTGTACAAGGAATACCTCATGCGCCTGCTGCCCCCAGTAGCGCGCGTGGTTTCCTCCAACCCGGATGCCTATATTTACCTCGCGGAATCCATCCGCGCTTGGCCTGGACAAGAGGAGCTGGCGGCGGCCATCAACCGCAATGGCTGGGCCAACGCGGGCTGGCAAAACCTCACCCTGGGCATCGTCGCCTTGCACTCGGCAACGAAGCCGCTTGCCGATGCCCCACAGTAAACCTCTTGCAGCCCTCCTAGACCGCCGCGGTGGAGGCCCACAGGGGCGTATCGCGCCGGACGGCCCCTACGGTGCGGCCGGCCGTGCGCCACAGGCGGGCGATAAGGTCGCGGTCCTCCTCCGTGATGAGGTTGCCCATGAGGCGGGCCGCCGCGGGCATCAGCAAGCGGCCCACCGGCCCGCGCAGCGCCAATGGCCCCGCCACGGGCAGGAATTGCGGGTAGGTCAACAGGCGGGCGGCCGTGTGCGCGAGCAGGAAGGATTCGCCGTAGTGCTCGCGCAGGGTGGCCGGCCACGCGAGGGTGAAATCCTTCGGGCCGAGCATGGCTACTGCGAGCGCTGCCGTCTCGAGGCCGTAGTCGATGCCCTCGCCGTTTAAGGGGTTGACGCAGGCGGCGGCATCGCCAATGAGCATCCAGTTGGCCCCCGCTACATCAGAGACCGCCCCACCCATGGGCAGCAGGGCAGAGGTGACGTGTTCGATGTCCCCAAGGCCCCACTCCGCGCGCTGCTGGGCGGCGTAGAACTCTAGCAACTTTTTGGTATTAATCTTGGCCGGCCGCTGCGCGGTCGATAGCGCGCCGACGCCGATATTGACCTGCCCTAGCTCTGCACCCAACGGGAAAATCCACCCGTAGCCGGGCTGGACTGCATCATCTTCATCTTTTAATTCCACGTGCGAGTGCATCCACGGCTCGGTTGCTTGAGGGGAGGCGGCATAGGAGCGCGCGGCGATGCCATAGACCTCGTCCCGGTGCCAGGTGCGGCCCAGTTGCTTGCCAAAGGTAGAACGCACGCCATCAGCCACGATGAGCCATTTCGGCCGAATAATCTGCTTGCCAATGCGAAACGAGGTCACGCGGTTGCCCTCTATGACCGGGGCGCTCGCGGGGGTACCAGAGATAAGCGTGGCCCCGGCGGCGGTGGCGGCCTCTACCAGCTGCGCATCGAGCCTAAAGCGCGGCAGGGCGGTGCCCACCTGGGAAGGATAGGTCTGCGGCCACGGGGCGGTGACGTCCCCGCCGTAGCCGTGCAATTTAAGTCCGCGGTTGCGGTAGGCGGCGTTAACCGTGATGCCGAGCTTGTCTAGCTGGTGCATTGCCCGTGGGGTGAGGCCATCGCCGCAGGTTTTATCGCGGGGGAAGGTGGCTGAATCAATGAGGACAGTCTCATAGCCAGCGCGGGCGGCGTGGATGGCCGCGGCACTTCCTGCGGGTCCTGCACCGATGATGGCGACTTCGACAGGGCGGGGGGAATCGATCTGTTCCGACATAGGGACTATCATTGCACTAGTTCAACCCCTCAAGTGTGTTAAGGGGGCTGGTTTGGACTACGGTAGATAAACGATTATCTCTGGCTTTTAATTGCAAGGAACGCTATTTAATGACTCACGGCCACTCGCATGCCACTCACGTGGATCTTGGTGATCCACAGCTTAATGAACGCATTGGCGCGGGCATGGAAGCAGTAGAAGAAAAGCTGCGCAGTGAAACTGACCGCGGCCAGGACTTCTTGAAGGACAAGGTAAGCCATCTGTCCAAGGCAGGCGGCAAGCGCTTTCGCCCGATGATGGCCCTGCTTGCCTCTGAGTACGGCACCAAACCGGGCTGTGAAGAGGTTATTAAGTCCGCCACCGTTGTGGAGATGGTGCACGTTGCTACCCTGTACCACGATGATGTGATGGATGAGGCGGACCGCCGCCGCGGCGTGGAATCCGCCAACTCTCGGTGGAATAACTCCGTAGCCATCCTTGCCGGCGATGCCCTTTTGGCGCACGCCTCCCGCCTGATGAGCCAACTAGATACCCATACCGTGGGTCACTTTGCGGATACCTTTGAAGAGCTGGTGACCGGCCAGATGCGCGAGACCATCGGTGCCGGCGAAGCCAACCCCGTGGACCACTACATGGCCGTTATTCAGGAAAAGACCGCGGTGCTTATCGCCTCTGCCGGCTACCTCGGCGCGTATCACTCGGGCGCCTCGGCCGACCACGCTGCGGCCCTGTATCGCATCGGCGGCGCCATCGGCATGATCTTCCAGATCGTGGACGATGTCATTGATATCTTCTCCGACCCGAAGGACTCCGGAAAGACCCCGGGAACCGACCTGCGCGAGGGTGTCTTTACCCTCCCCGTCCTCTACGCCTTGGAAGAAGACGGGGAGGTGGGAGACCAGCTGCGTGAGCTGCTGACAGGCCCCCTAGAAACCGATGCTGAGGTCGAGCGTGCCATCGAGCTCCTGCGCCAGTCTGGCGGCCGTCAGAGGGCGCTAGAGGACATTAACGCCTACCTGCGCACCGTAGAAGAACAGCTTTCCGTGTTGCCGGAAAATTCCGCTAGCCAAGCGCTGCGCCAGCTCGCGGATTACACCGTTCGCCGCGTGGGCTAGCTGCTTGTTGGTGTCCCCTCCTACACACCCCATTTCTCCCCGCTGCGCTGGCGATTTGGAGGTAGGTGGGTGCTTCATAGTAAAGTACATACACGCACCACAGAGTGCATGCCAGGTTGCCCGAGCGGCCAAAGGGAGCGGACTGTAAATCCGCCGGCATTGCCTTCAGAAGTTCGAATCTTCTACCTGGCACAACACAGAGCCCCACAAGCACAAGCTTGTGGGGCTTCGTCGTGGTTAGCGCGATGGAGTGACTCCATCGGCTTGGGCCAAACGACAAAAGGGAATATTCCAGTTATGTCTTGCGAAGGGCAATCGAATTTTTTATCATTTACCTGAGTTTCTTCCTATTTGGGAATTTAGAAGGAGGTTTTCCTTATCAATGAAACTGATAAGAGTGGATACTCCGCTGAAGTAGTAAATAGTATTGATCGTAAAGAAGCAGACACGGTGTTTGTAGAAAGCCCGAATAGCGGAGAAGAAGCTCTGCTCACTTCAAAGACTCTCAACACTGGAGGGAAAGTAAACATCGAATACTCGGTTGGGGGGCGACCAGATCACTGCAAAGTACTCGACGAATGTTGATCCAGAGTTGGTTGGCGTAACTCTCATTCAGGCTCGGTCTGCTGCTGGGTGTGCGGGGGCTGTCCTTCTAGGGGGCGCAGCAACTGTGGGATCCGCACTCGAAGTCGCGTCCGCGCCGCTCACAGTCCCTATTGGGCCTACGATGGCTGCGGCTACCATGGCAACCGGATCTGGTCCTATCGTAATAGCCGCTGACCGGTGCGGATAAATATAAGTAACACGAAAAAGTAAGGGATAAAAATGGGTCTTGGACGTAGAATGCTGATCATTGCGTTGAGTACAAACGTTGCAATGATGTGCTTTGTGAGTGCTGTTCTAGAGATAGTTCTGCCGAATGATATACCGCAGTGGATCATCTTTGGAAATATTGTTGTATTCGTGGCATGTGTCTACTACACATACAAAGCAGTGACGGTATGGCCGGATAATGAGGAAAAATGATGTATTAATCCTCAATGGTTTAACATGGAAAAGGGCTTGGACTAAAAATTATGAGTCTCAAGAAATGATTAGCCGTGATTCGTTAGCGGAATATAAAGCTCTGAGTCTTCCTTTTTGTCTGCTTTCATCCTTGTCAATTCCATAAAATGCTGAGGAACGTTGTTGCTAGCTTTCCCGAGCCACTCGATTTTATCTCCTGAGTCGTAGTCCAAATCCCCGGCGAAGTACTCGCCAGCAAGTTTATCTGCCCAACCTTTTGCAGCGGTATCTTCCTCCGAAGAGACACCTCCAGTACTCGGTATCGGGGGCAATTCCATACCAAGATACGCAATCCCTCGGGTGGATTTTACAGAAAATACGCAGTAGACGAACCGGGACGTTCTCCAGGCTGCTCTAAGCTCGACAGCCTCGGGGGGAAATTACGTTTTTTTCGGCGAAATATCTTTTCAAAAGAGAATTCATATAGCCCCCGAAAGCTGATGAGCTCCACTCAGTTTTCATACTCCACACTCCACTTTTCAATGAGTGGCAAGATTTTTGCCCTGCACCATTTCGCAGCATCTTACATCAAAGAAATAACTGGGGTTTATTCCCAGACTTGGGCTCTGGCTTTTGTTATCTCCTAGGGCGCGCGTGTCAAGTTGTGTGTGAGGTTGGGTTTACAGGTATTTGTCGAAGCAGTTGGTAAAGTCCACGGCCATTTGGTTGATGGTTTGTTTCCAGCCGGATACGGTCAAGTCCTCTCTCCCCGCGGAGGACCACCTATCCTCACAAAAGGTCGCAACAGGACCAATAGCGCCAGTTCAGCCCCTCTAACGAGGCAAAATCAACAACATATTCTGTCATTAAGTCCTAATCTGGAACGATAACTGTGCGCCCTTGGCGTCCAGCTCTGGTGACCTCGACGGGTAAGCCATAAAGTTGTTCAATCAACTCTGCGGTAACGATGTCTTCAGGGTTGCCATGGTCCACCAGCTCACCACCTTGCATGGCAACTATGTGGTCTGCGAATCGTATCGCTTGCTGGAGGTCATGTACTACGGCAATGACTGTTTTGTGCTCGTTTTCGCTGAGGTTTCTCACCACAGTGAGCAAGTCATGCTGATAGCCCAAATCCAAAAAGGTTGTGGGCTCATCTAGTAAGAGCACCGGGGTGTCTTGGGCTAGTGCCATAGCCAACCAAGCGCGTTGGCGTTGACCGCCTGATAATTCATTCATTCTGCGGTCAGCCAGTGAATCCAGTTCCACCGTCGATATTGCTTGGGATACCTTGTCGAAGTCCTGGCTGCTGCGTTGTCCCAACGTTCCCAGGTGTGCGAACCGGCCACGCGCTACCAGTTCCGTCACGGTGAGATGCTCAGGGGCTATTGCATCTTGGGCCATGAGTGCGATGCGCCGCGATAATTCCTTGCGGCCGAAAGAATCAATCTCTTTGTTTTCTAAGGAAATAGTGCCTGCTTCTGTGGGCAATACTCGCGCCATAGCGCGCAGAAGCGTGGATTTGCCACAGCCATTGGGGCCAATAATGCACGTAAACTTTCCGCGTGGGAAGTCCACGCTTACGTTGTTTACGGCGGTGAAGTCACCGTAAGTGATGGTAGCGCCCTGTACTGCTACCGCGATGTCTCCATCGCTGTCTGAATCTGGGAAAGCCATTATGGGAAAAGTCCTTTCAAAATTACCTGCGGTAGGTGCGGTGCGCGAAGAGCATGAGGATGATCAGATACGTGCCGCCCAAGGTGACGGTTACGACGCCAACCGGAAGCATGGTGGGGTGGAAAAGCTGTTGCCCTATGATGTCGCAGACCAATAGCAAGGTGGCGCCGATAAGTGCAGCAGCAGGGAGGCTGACTCGTTGGCCACCGGTAAGGAACCTTGTCAGGTGTGGTGCCGCTAAGGCTACGAAAGAAATCGGACCGGCCAGCGCGGTGCACAGTGCTGTTAAAAGGGCAGAGAGGAACACTAGAACAAGGCGGGTGCGGGTTACATTTAGGCCGAGGGAGTAGGCGGTGTCATCGGCAAGCTCTAGGGCCTCGCAACGCGACCTCAACGTGAAAGCTAGCACGATGATTAGTGCCAGCACGATGGCCGCTGGGCCGACAAAAATCCATTCAATGCCGTTGAGCGAACCAGCAGCCCACGTGGCCGCAGCCATGGCCGTGTCCAAATCTGCGCTCAAGATGAGGTAACGGTTGACCGCGGAGAGCGTAAGGGAGACTCCGATACCGACCAGGATGAGTCGCATGCCGCTTACCTGTCTGCGCAGGGCCAGGACGACGATGATCAGCGCGGTGATCCCGCCTCCGATCACCGCTCCTAATGCGACGTTAATAAAACTGCTAAACCCTAAGTAGCTCACCACGATCACCCCGGTATAGGCACCGGTGTTAAAACCAATGATGTCGGGCGAACCCAGTGGGTTGCGGGTTACGGTCTGAAAAAGTGTGCCGGCGATAGCGAGGCCAGCCCCTACCACGATGGCAGCGGTGACTCTGGGCAAGCGCCATTCGTAGATTACGGTGGTGCCGAAGCCGGAGTCGGGGTGAATAAGCGCCTGCCAGGCCGACACGCGATCTAGTCCTGCGCCAGGGTACGTCAGCGCTACGACGGCAGCGAGAAGGACAGCGGCGATGCCCACAAAAAGCACAATTGTTTCGCGGCGGCGGTATCGCGCAGCGATGGTGCGTACCGAGGTGGTAGCGGTCCTCGTGGCGTCTAGTTCTGTGGGCCTCATAGAACCACCTGCTTGCGTTGTGCAAGGAAAATGAGGAAAGGAGCACCGATTATCGCGACGGTTACTCCGGCGGGTAATTCGCCGGGCAAGATAAGCCGCCCGATGATGTCGGCGAAGAGAAGCAGATTTGGACCGATTAACCCACTAATCCAAATCTGATCGCGCTCATTGGTGATGCCCACTTGGCGGACCAAGTGGGGGACAAGCATGCCGACAAATGCTAATACGCCGACTGCGGCAGTGGTTGTTGCGGCGAGCAAAGATACAACAAAGAGGGCCAGCGCGCGGGTTTGGGCTACGTTGATGCCAAGTGCTTCTGCAGCGTGTTCACCTAGCGGCAGGACGGTCAGGCGGGGTGCTAGGAAAAGCAGCATCACTGCGGCGATAGCCAATCCACACCCCATGAGATAAAGCGGGGTGGTAGCGGCTATATCCATGCTGCCCACCATCCACGCCTTGATTCGGGCGAAGGCTTGCGGATCTAGGAGCGACATGCCTTCAGAAAGGCCTTCGAACACAGCGCTTAACGCCACGCCGGCAAGGACGATACGGAGCGGATCAATGGCTCCAGACACGTCACGTCCTAGGCGCGCAACTAATAGCATGGTGCCACTCGCGCCGATCAAGGCGGCGGCGGTAAAAGCTATGGGCGAAGATAGTCCGAACACGCTAAGTGCGAGCGCGGCCGCAAAGGCGGCGCCGGCGTTCATACCGAATACTCCGGTATCTGCCAGCGGGTTTCGGGTGATGATTTGGAGAATGCAGCCGGCGACCGCGAGCCCAGTACCCGCAAGGATGGCGGCGACGGTGCGTGGGATTCGTCGCTCGTAGAGGATATCTCCAGCCGTGCTGCTGCCGGGGCCACCGCGGAGGCCTGCGACTATTTCAGAGGGACTAAAAGACTGCGCGCCGATGAATAGGCTGAGCACAATCAGAAGCACCATTAGCAGAAGTGCAAGTGCAAGGAAGGCACCGACCCGCCACCTGCGGTGACGAGCATTCGGTACACCCATTGGGGGGAGTGTTGATTTGGTATGCGTCATATTATTTTCAACAAATAAGTAAGTTAGCTTAGGCTAACCATTATGTCAGAAATAGTGTTCAACAAAAAGCGCCTGCTATCAAGCATGGCTGCCGCCGTCGCCATTGCCTTATCACTGTCTGCCTGCAGTGCCGCCGAAAATGACGACTCCAAGGGCGGTCCGGGCAATGAAAGCGTCTCCCATAGTGGTGAGCGCTTTGGTACCGCAGATGAAGAAACCGCCAAGTTGGGAACTGACGCTGAGCCGGGCCAATTCCCGCGCACCATCAAGCACGCCAATGGTGAAACTGAGGTTAAAGAGAAGCCAGAGCGCGTAGTGGTGCTGGATATGGGTGAGCTCGACTCTGTGCTGTCCTTGGGGATTAAGCCGGTAGGCATGGTTACCTCTAAGGGTGCGAATCCAGTGCCGGATTACTTGGCTGACAAGGTGAAAGACGTACCTTCGGTTGGCACCATTCAAGAGGTGAACGTCGAAAAAATCGCGGAGCTAAAGCCTGATCTCATTGTGGGCAGCCAGCTGCGCGTGGACGATCTCTACGGGCAGCTTTCCGATATCGCGCCGACCGTGTTGGCTATTCGCCCAGGATATCCATGGAAGGAAGACTTCCGGCTGATCGGTGACGCGCTCGGTGAAGAGGAGAAAACCGTCGATATCCTCAACGACTATGCGGATACCTTGGCTCAAATCAAGGAGAAAATGCCGAAGGACACGACGGTCTCCATGCTTCGATTCATGCCAGACAAGATCCGCCTGTACGCCAATAAGTCCCTTATCGGTGTCATTCTGCGCGATGCAGGACTGGCTCGCCCAGAAAACCAGGACATTGATGAGCTGGCAGCGGAGATTTCTCCAGAGTCCATTTCTGAAGCAGACGGAGATTACCTGTTTTACTCCAGCTATGGTGATCCATCGGCCACTGGTGAGGATAAAATTGTCGAATCCGAACAATTTAAGAATCTATCAGCGGTGAAGGATGGCAAGGCCTTCCGTGTCAGCGATGACCTCTGGTTCTTGGGCCTTGGCCCAACGGGTGCGAAAAAGATCGCGGAAGAACTAGTCGAATACTTGGATGTTAAGTAATCGACCTGATGGCACCAGGGCTCGCCCAGGTTGGGCGTTTCCCGCGTAGGGAAAGAAGAGCCCTTGTGCTCTAGACCGCCTTATAAAGCCGTATGGGCCAGCAGATTCGCACTATGGTGGCGAAATCCTGCTGGCCCATAAAACTGTCTTCAGTAAGCGGGCGGATTAGAGCCCGAAGTAATCGCGCAGATCGGCCGCGATGGCATCGAGGCGACCGGCGTCGGGGGACTCTAGGTAGCACTTGAGCTTGGGCTCGGTGCCGGAGGGACGAACGATGACGCGGTCATCATTCTCGGTGAAGAACTTCGAGCCTTGTGCGAACTTTTCCACCTTGGATACCGGGGAGCCAGCGAGCTCGGTCGGTGGGGTGGTAGAGACCTTGTCCATTGCTTGGGTAATCAGGCTCAAGTCCTCGACGCGGAAGGTCAGCGGCTGGGTGTGGAGGGCGCCAACCATGGCGTAGATATCATCCAAGCGGTCCAGGAGGCTGCTTCCGGCTGCCTTGCATTCGGCGGCGAGGCTGGCGAGCACCACGGAGGTAGAGATGCCGTCCTTATCGCGCACAGCGTTGGGATCGGGGCAGAAGCCAATGGCTTCTTCGTAGCCGAAGGCCAGCTCCGGGGTGCGGGCGATCCACTTGAAACCGGTCAGGGTTTCCTCGTGGCCGAGGCCGTAGTGCGCGGCGATGCGCCCGAGCAGGCGGGACGATACGAGGGAGTTGGCGAAGTTACCGGTAGCGCCGCGGCGGGCGAGGTAATCACCAAGCAAGGCACCGGTTTCATCGCCACTGAGCTGGCGCCAGGTGCCATCGGTAGGCACAGCGGCTGCGCAGCGATCGGCGTCGGGGTCGTAAGCGATAAGGATATCGGCACCGATTTTCTCGGCATGCTGGATGCCAAGGTCTAGGGCGCCGGGCTCTTCCGGGTTGGGGAAAGAAACCGTGGGGAAATCTGGGTCAGGAGCGGCCTGTTCTGGCACCAGCGAGACGGTAAATCCGCAGCGAGACAGCAGTTCCTTACCCAGCTCGGCGCCCACGCCGTGCATGGCGGTCAGCGCAATGGTGATATCGGTATTGTCACCGACCAACGCGGCGGTGCGGTCGAGGTACTCCGCGCGGGTATCGACGTCCTCGATGTGATCGGAGGTGAGCGGGACCTCGTCGGCATAGGGGGCCTTAGCAATGGCGGCGGCGATTTCCTTATCGGCTGGGGAAATAAGTTGCACGCCCTCGTCCGGGCCGGTGGCAACGCGGCCACCCAGGTACACCTTGTAGCCATTATCGGCAGGCGGGTTGTGGGAGGCGGTAACCATAATGCCGGCGTCCGCGCCCAGGGAACGGACCGTGAAAGCGGTCAGCGGGGTTGGGTTCTGTGCAGGCAGGACCAGGGCCTTGCCACCGGCGGCGGAGATAACCTGCGCGGCATCGCGCTGGAACTGTGCGGAGCCGTGGCGGGCATCGCAGCCGATGACCACGACCGGGGTATTGACTTGCTGCTTGAGCCAGGTAATAAGCCCGTAGGTGGTGCGGATGACCACGGCGCGGTTCATACGGGATTCGCCCGCGCCCACGGCAGCGCGCAGGCCCGCGGTACCAAAGTTCAGGGGACCCGCGAAGGCGGCGGCGAGTTCTTCGGAGTTATTTTCTTCAATCCAAGTCAGCACTTGGCGGGCGGTGTCCGCATCCGGATCGTGTTCGGCCCAGGTGCGGGCGTACTCGATATCGAAGGTCTTATCCACAGACATGGCTTAAAGCTCCTCGAGGATCTTGGCGGAGGAGGACAGCCCCAGGCGGCTGGCGCCGGCCTCGATCATGGCGAGGGCATCCTCGGCGGTGCGAATGCCACCAGAAGCCTTCACGCCCAGCTTGTCGCCCACGGTCTCGCGCATGAGCTTGACCGCGTGGGTGGAGGCACCGCCGGCGGGGTGGAAACCGGTGGAGGTCTTGACAAAGTCCGCCTGAGCGGCAGCGGCAGCCTGGCAGGCGAGGACAATGGCGGCATCGGAAAGCGCGGCAGACTCGATGATGACCTTGAGCACCTTGCCTGGGATGGCATCGCGCACGGCCTGGATTTCTGCCTGCAGCTCCTCGGCGCGGCCCTCGATGGCCAGCGGGATATTGATGACCATGTCTACTTCTTCGGCGCCATCGGCAACCGCGCGGGCGGCCTCAGCGGCCTTGATTTCCGGCTTGACGGCGCCGGAGGGAAAGCCCACGACCGTGGCGACGTGGAGGGACTCTGGGGTCTCGAGCGGCAGGGCGGAAGGGGAGACGCACACGGCGTAGGTGCCAAGCTCGGTGGCCTCTTCTACCAGGGCGCGGAATTGCTCCGGGGTGGCCTCCGGCTTGAGCAGGGTGTGGTCGATATAGGAAGCAACGTCAGTGCGAGAAGTCATGATTTTCTCCTTTAAGAAATAGCAGCGGATTCTTTACGGGCCATCTTGAGGTCAGAGACCACATAGAGGCCAGAGCCGATGGCGGCGATGAAGGTGAGGACCAACAGCGTGGTGGTGTAGCTGGTGGATTCCTGCAGCTTGGCGGTATAGGCAATGCCCAGGGGCACGGCGATATTGATGGTGAGGTTGTAGAAACCAATGGCGATGCCAGACTTGGCTGCGCTGATATTGCGCAAAGCGGTATTGACCAGAGGGGCGTACATCAGGGCAAAGCCGCTGGCAAAGGCCACGATGGCGATGATGAGCACGGAAACGTGAACCTGCGCGAAGAACGCAGCGAACAAGAGTGCGCCGGCAACCATGCCAAAGGCGGTGTAAATGGTGGCGCGAGAGGACATGACCTTGCCAATCTTGCCGGAGAAGATGCCGACGAGGATGGCACAGATATAGCCGGGAACCATCAAGAGCGAGGCCTGATCCAGGCTCATGCCGTGCATGTCATGGGCTGCGAAGGGCAGCAAGAAGATGAAGCCCAGCTGCGTGGAATAGACAAAGAGCACCATGACGATGGTCCACACATAGCGGCCGTTGGTGAAGAACTCCGGGGTGACCACGGGGTTCTTCGCGTTCTTGATGTGCACGATGAAAGCGGCAACACCAACGATGGCAAGGATAAGCCAGTACCACGTGTATTCCTGCATAAACAAGATAAGGGCGCTGGCGAAGAGGGCAACGTAGAACAGGCCTAGCGCGTCCAAGTGGCTCTCCACGGCCTCATCTTCCGGCACATTCTTAATGATGGGTGGAATGGTCAGCAGGAGGATGAGCGGGATGAGGAACATTGCCGTCCAGGACACGTGGGTGGAGATGAACCCAGAGGTTAGCGCGCCAATGAGCAAGCCGGCCTGGAAGGCGGCGGTGGAAAATCCGAGGTAGGTCTTTTGATCATCCTCGCTCAAGTGCTTGGTTACGTAGATGACGTATAGCGTCTCAGCGGCGGCCAAACCGGTGGTCTGAATCAGGCGGCCGGTTAATACCATGGCCCACGAACCGGAGAAGACGAAGGCCAGGATGGAACCCACGGCCACAAAAACGATGCCGGTAAGCATCAATTTCCGGATAGAGATGGAGTCCGCCAAGGCGGCGTAGACGACGGCGCCGATACCAATGATCACGCCGGCCAGGGAGGCCTGCAGTGACGCGGTCTTATCGGAAATTTCGAGCGCTTCCGCGATCGGCATGGTCATCGTCTTGAAACCATTGTCAATGATGAGGGAGAAGACGAAGACGAACAGCAGGATGGGGACGGCGGCCTTGGGGTTTACCTGGGTGCGCTCACCCGGGGTGGCCTTAACTTTTTTCAGCATGGCGGCGGGGTCCTTATTAATCCAGCGCGTTGAGTGGCAGAGCGAGCTCCACCATGGTGCGGAAGGCGGTCTGGCGGTCTTCAGCGGAAAGCTGCTTGCCGGTGACGATGTTGTCGGAGACGGTAAACAGGCCCAAGGCATCAACGCCGGCCTCGGCGGCGGTGGCATAGAGCGCTGCGGATTCCATCTCCACGCCGAGCACGCCCATGTGTGCCCAGCGGTCATTGACGGTCTGGTCCATGTTGTAGAAGATGTCCGAGCTCAGGATATTGCCCACGTGGATGTGCTGGTCCTGCTTCTCGGATTCATCGACCAACGCCTTGAGCAGCTTCCACGATGCGGTGGGGGCGTAGGTACCTGGCAGGTCATACTGAGACAGGAAGTTGGAATCGGTGGAGGCAGAGGAGGCAACGATGACATCGTGCAATTCGATGTCCTCTTGCATCGCGCCGATGGAGCCGACGCGGATGAGCTTTTTCGCACCGAACTTGTGGATGAGCTCCCAGGAGTAAATGCCGATGGACGGGATGCCCATGCCGGTGCCCATGACGGATACCTGCTTGCCGTTATAGGTGCCGGTAAAGCCCAGCATATTGCGGATCTCGTTGAATTGGACGGTGTCTTCGAGGAAGTTATCAGCAATGAACTTCGCGCGCAGTGGGTCACCGGGCAGCAGGATGGTCTCTGCGATTGGTGCGCCGTGCGGGTTGATGTGCGGGGTGGAAATGTCGGTGGCGGACATTGACGTGCTCCTCCATGTGAACTTCGGGTGTGTACATGGGTTAGTCTAGTCCGCCCGGAACCAATGTCAATGGGATGGTTAACAAATGTTCCCTCAGTGTGACGCGTTTTATGTTAATTATGCTCCAATAGCCTGTGAGCTGTGGATTGATCGGTTACAAGGTGGGTGGCCAAGCCCATCTCAAGGGCTACGTTGATGGCGCGGGTTTTGGTGTGTCCGCCGGCCACGAGTACGCGAGTGGGGCGTTGGGTTAAATCGTCCAAGCCGATGCCGACGGTGCGCGCATCCACGGCGGGGGAGGCGATGGCGCCCTCGGCGGTATAAAAGCGGGAACAGACATCGCCTACGGCATTGGTGAGAAGTTCCTCACTTTCTTCCTCGGTGAGATAGCCCAGGTTCAGCGCCAGGGACTCCTTTTCGATGGCCCCCGCGGTAAATACCGCCACGTCCACGGACGCCCCCATATCGAGGATTGTGGAAATGTGCCGGTCGCGGACGACCCACTCCTTGGCCTCGACGGAATCAAAGATGACCGGGAGGGGGAGTAGGTGTGCCTCGGCATTAAAGGCCTGGGTAAATGCCTGCATAGTCTGCAGATCCTTGGTGGAGCGCTCCGAGTGGGAGTGTCCACCTTTGAGCTGGACGATGTCCACGCCCTCTAGCGGACGCTTGCGTAAATGGGAGGCCACCGCGGACATGGTCTCGCCCCAGGAAAGGCCTACCGAGGTGTGATCGGTAATGAGCTCTTCCAGTAGGGCGGCGCCAGCGCTGCCTAGATCAGCGAGCAGGGATCCGCCGGGAGGGGTGGCGGTGACGCGGGCATCGGCAAGCGAAAAGCGCTCGCAGAGCGCAGAAACCAGCTCATCGGACTGCTCGCGGGGATCGGTAATACTCACGGTGACAAAGCCGCGCTCGGCGGCGTGGGTGAGCAATTTGGAGACCGTCGGCCGGGAAATTCCCAGGTGCGCCGCCACCTCCGCCTGCGAAAAACTGGAGTTGTAGTAGAGCTTCGCGGCGTCGAGAGAAAGACAGTCTTTATGATCCAGCATGTCTTTCATTCAAGCACACCGGGCGGGCAGGACCACCATCGTCTAAGCCCCAGAAATTTGCTCACTTATGGGCGCTGACGTGGCGATTTGTGCAAAGTGGAGGTGGCAGGTTACATTATTGAAGTCCGCAACGGAGAGCACAACGAAATATTGACGTGCTTGATGCTGGGATATGCCCCCTTAGCTCAGTCGGCAGAGCGTTTCCATGGTAAGGAAAAGGTCGACAGTTCGATTCTGTCAGGGGGCTCCATTCATGTCTGGAGGAAATATCTTCCTGCAGGATGAAGGTGTTCACCATGGCGGTGTAGCTCAGTGGTAGAGCAAGCGACTCATAATCGCTGTGTCGCGAGTTCAATTCTCGCCATCGCTACCGGGAAAGAAAAGCGCCACTGCGGCGCTTTTTTACTACCGTGCCTATGGCCTTAACGGAGCACTGGTTTCCGTGCGGAATTAGGGATCTGGTAAGGTCATCGGCGCGTGACGTTCAAGCGTCACGGATAACAAAATAGGGGCGTGGCGCAATTGGTAGCGCAACGGTCTCCAAAACCGTAGGTTGCAGGTTCGAGTCCTGTCGCCCCTGCAAGAATCCCCGTCACCAGGTTTTCCAGGTGGCGGGGATATTTTTGTCACAGATGTGGCGTACCCGCCTGGCGTGCTTTCCTGCCCGTGCAGCTTTTGCTAGGGTTGACAAAGTTATGTCTGGGCGGAGATTCATGCCTAGAAAAAGAATTCATTTCCCAAGGAGGGTTAGCTGTGAGCGATGAGCAGCAGCCGAACGGCTCGGCGGCCCCGCGTCCCACCGGTAAGCGTCAGCTTTCTGGTGCGGCTTCCACGACCTCCACGGACTCGGCGAAGAAGAACGTTGTCCGCGTTGAGGATAAAAACCGCACCGACAGCCCGGGTGGCGGCATCGCCGCATTCCCCGGGGAGGTTGTCTCTGAAATGAAGAAGGTGGTCTGGCCCACTCGTGGGGAGATGCTGCAGTACACCCTCATTACGTTCGCCTTCTTGATTGTCATGACCGCGCTGGTTTGGGGCGTTGATACCCTGGCTGGCCTCGGAGTTGAGAAGATTCTGACTAATTAGCTAGAATGACCCCATAATCTTTTATCCCGCTGTTTCCGCACTCCGGAACGGCGGGATACTTTTTGCCCACACGCGCCGCGGGTAGGCTGGTTCTACAACACGCGCCGATGACATTTTGGAGTACCACTCATGAGCGACGAGAATAACGTCGAAAACCCAGGAACCTCCCTAGAGGAGGCCATGCAGTCCAACGTGCAGGAGCAGGCTGCAGAGCACGCCAGCGCAGTCGAGGACGCCCAAGAGGAGGCCGCAGCGCCGGCTGAGGATGGCACCAACAACGCAGACGCTGCGCTTGCCGATGCCCCCGCGGCAGAAGCCGAGTCCGCCGCGGAGTCCGCAGAGGCTGCCCCAGCGGAGTCCGCCGAAACCGAGGAAGAGGCCGAGGACGCCGCTTACCGCAAGCGCCTGCGCGACTTCACCCGCGAGCTGAAGAAGCAGCCGGGCCAGTGGTACATCATCCAGTGCTACTCCGGCTACGAGAACAAGGTGCGCACCAACCTCGACATGCGTGCCCAGACCCTTGAGGTGGAAGACTCCATCTTTGAGGTCGTCGTCCCCATCGAGCAGATCATGGAAAACAAGGACGGCAAGAAGAAGATTGTTAAGCGCAAGCTGCTGCCGGGCTACGTCCTGGTGCGCGCCGAGCTTAACGATGCCGCCTGGTCCGTCATCCGCGAAACCCCCGGCGTGACCTCCTTCGTGGGCAATGAAGGCAACGCGACGCCGGTCAAGACCCGCGATGTGGCTAAGTTCCTCATGCCGAATGAAGCGCCCGCCACCAAGGGCGAGGCCGCCCCGAACGAGCAAGAGGGCGAGCAGGTCGTCGAAATGCCAGAGAAGGAAGTGGCCAAGAAATACGCCCACGACTTCGAGGTGGGCGAGGCCGTTACCATCCTGTCCGGCCCGCTGGCTGCCGTATCTGCCACCATTTCCGAAATCGACCCGGAAACCGGCAAGATGCAGGGCTTGGTCTCCATCTTCGGCCGCGAAACCCCAGTGGAGTTGTCGCCGACGGAAATCGAGCGCATTTCTTAAAAAATGATTTTGTGCAGGGCGCACGGTGTTCTAGACTGGAACGCCGTGCGCCTTTTGCGTGCGCACGCGTAAATCGTTTCATCCTCCGGTGGCCCACTGAGGTGAGCATCCGGACGGGCCGCGTTATTCATCGTGACGCAGGTCCGGTACCACAGGAAAGAGGTAATTCGATGGCTCCTAAGAAGAAGGTATCTGGCTTCATCAAGCTGCAGATCGAGGCTGGCGCCGCTAACCCGGCACCGCCAGTTGGCCCGGCACTGGGTGCCCACGGCGTCAACATCATGGAATTCTGCAAGGCTTATAACGCCGCTACCGAAAACCAGCGTGGCAACGTGGTCCCTGTTGAGATCACCGTCTACGAAGACCGCTCCTTCGACTTCAAGCTGAAGACCCCGCCGGCAGCCAAGCTGCTGCTGAAGGCCGCAGGCGTCCAGAAGGGCTCCGGTGTCCCACACACCGATAAGGTCGGCACCGTCACCTGGGATCAGTGCAAGGAAATTGCACAGACCAAGTTCGAGGACCTCAACGCCCGCGATATCGAGGCCGGCGCACACATCATCGCTGGTACCGCCCGCTCCATGGGCCTTAACATCGATGGCGCACCGGAGAAGTAAAAACTTTATGTGGTAGGGCCAGCTTCGGCCCGTCAAATACCACGCCAATCCAGAAAAGGAATTGTTAAATGAGCACCAAGTCTAAGGCTTATAAGGCCGCTGCGGAACTAGTAGATAAGTCCCGCCTGTACCGTCCGATCGAGGCCGCAAAGCTGGCCAAGGAGACCTCCTCCAAGAACTTCGACGCCACCGTTGATGTCGTCTTCCGCCTGGGCGTTGACCCACGCAAGGCTGACCAGCTGGTGCGCGGTACTGTCTCCCTGCCTAACGGCACCGGTAAGGACGTTCGCGTTGCCGTCTTCGCTGAGGGCGAGAAGGCAACCGCAGCACAGGAAGCTGGCGCTGACATCGTCGGTACCTCCGAGCTGATCGAGCAGATCAACGAGGGCAACCTGGACTTCGACGTTGCCATCGCTACCCCGGACCAGATGGCCAAGGTTGGCCGCGTCGCCCGCGTCTTGGGTCCACGTGGTCTCATGCCTAACCCGAAGACCGGCACCGTGACCAACGACGTTGCTAAGGCAATTGGCGAGGTCAAGGGCGGTAAGATTTCCTTCCGCGTGGACAAGGCTGCAAACCTGCACGCCATCCTTGGTAAGGCCTCCTTCGATGCTGAGAAGCTCGCTGAGAACTACGGCGCCCTCATGGATGAAATCCAGCGCCTGAAGCCTGCTTCCGCAAAGGGCATCTACGTCAAGCGCGCTACCATCTCCACCACCTCCGGCCCAGGCATTCCTGTGGACGGCTCCGTGCAGAAGGGCTACACCGACTAAGACGGTGATAGCGCATTGCGCGTGAACGAAGACCCCGAGGATTTTCCTTGGGGTCTTTTTGCATCTAACATCAGGCCCTACGGTGTAAACGAAGGGCCTAGGTATTGGGCGTTAGTCTGCGTCTTTGATCTCGGCGTAGGCCTCGAGGGCCGCCTGGCGCGACTGCCTGAGGTCCACGATGGGCGGGGCCGATAGTGTGGGTGCCCACTGGCGTATATACGCGCCATCCGGGTCGAAGCGCTGAGCCTGGGTTTCCGGGTTGAAGATGCGGAAGAAGGGTGCGGCATCGTCGCCGCAGCCGGCCACCCATTGCCAGTTAAACGGATTGGAGGCGGCATCGGCATCCACCAGGGTGTCCCAAAACCATTCCTCGCCTAGGCGCCAATGGACGCCCAGGTTCTTGGTAAGAAACGAACCCACCACCATGCGCACGCGGTTGTGCATGTAGCCGGTGTGCCAGAGCTCGCGCATACCGGCATCGACAAGCGGGATGCCCGTCGTACCCTCCTGCCAATCCTTTAGCCGCGGGTCATTCCAGGACCAGTCGAAGCGGTTGAATTTTTGCCGCACGTTGCGGGTGGCCAGATCGGGCAGGTGGTAGAGCCGGTGCCAGGCAAAGTCGCGCCACAGCAACTCGGACTGAAATTTCTCCGCGTCGGGTTCCTCGGCGGCGGCCACCCAGACCTCGCGCGGGGATACCTCGCCAAAGCGCAAGTGCGGCGAGAGCAGGGACGTGGCGTTGCGCGCGGGTATATCGCGCTCCTCGGCGTAGTGAGCTAAGTCGAGCTGGGCTAGGCGTTCGCGCGCACCGGCCTCTCCGGGAGTCCAATACTGGGCGAGCGACGCAGCCCACTGCGGTTCATCGGCGCTGGGGTTGGGCCAACTGCTGCTTGCCGATGTCCCCATCTCCCGCCCCGCCAGCAATTCCGGTACTGGCAGCGGTTCCTCATCAGCAAGCTGGGACCGCGCGGCGGCCGCGAAGGGAGTAAAGACTTTATAAGGGTTGCCCTGGGCGTTGGTGACCTCCCATGGCTCCACGAGGGTGAAACCGGGGCAGGAGATGGCGTTAATTCCGGCATCGGCAAGCGTTGCTTTGACCCTGGCATCGACTTCGCGCAGTGGGCCGTGGTAGCGGCGGGTCCAGGTGACGGTATCGGCGCCAACCTTGCGGGCGATGCGGGGAATGACGGTGCGGGCATCGCCGGTAGCGCGCAGAAGCTTCACCCCACGGGAGGCAAGCTCCTGCGCTAGGGCGTGGAGCGAACGCTCCCGCCACCAGTGAGTGGCGCCACCGAGCGGCCGGGTGCTGGGGTAGGCGGGCTCATCGAGGACAACGGCCACTAACTCTGGCTTTGAACCGTTTTTATCGGTGGCGGACTCCGCGGCGCGGGTAAGGGCCTGGTTATCGGATAAGCGCAGGTCATCGCGAAACCACATGAGGGAAGTCATACTAGATAGCCTACGCGGCTGGGCAATTTGGGAATACGAGGAAAGCACGGTAGTATCTCTTGTGAAGTTTGAACGGCCTTGTGGCCGAGTCAAAGTTCACCGAAGACCGTTGGTCATCCACTAAGGATTGAAAGTTCTCCACCCTGGAGGCGGCCCACGCAGGAGACACTTTGCGCATTTCGCGGCATTTCTCATGTCGCACGCCCTGTGCTCTTGCACGGGGCTTTTCTTTTTGGAAGGCCCCAGCGGAAAATAAAAGAGATGTTTTGGAAGGAGGCGAGAGACAATGGCAAACCCAAAGAACACTGCAGACTTGGCAGAGCTGAAGGAGAAGCTGGCCGATTCTAGCTCCGTCGTTTTGACTGAGTACCGCGGCCTGACCGTATCCCAGCTGCAGGAGCTGCGTAACAACCTGGGCTTTGACGTTGACTACTCCGTCGCCAAGAACACCCTCTTCAAGATCGCTGCCAACGAAGCTGGCATCGAAGGTCTTGATGATTTGCTGACTGGCCCGACCGCAATTGCGTTCATCAAGGGCGAGGCAGTAGATGCTGCGAAGATCATCACCAAGTTTGCTGATGACAACAAGGCACTCGTCATCAAGGGTGGCTACATGGACGGCGACGCATTGTCTGCGGAGCAGGTTCAGGCCATCGCCAAGCTGGACAACCGCGAGACCACCCTCGCAAAGCTGGCTGGCGCTATGAAGGGTTCTATGGCGAAGGCAGCCGCTGTCTTCAACGCTCCTGCAACCAAGGCGGTTCGCACCGTTGTTGCTCTGCAGGACAAGAAGGAAGCAGAAGCTTAAGTCGTCACAACAGACGCACACATAAAACACCGTGCTTGCTACCTCATCACCGGAGAACAAGCACACAACACAGAAAGGACTTGCCATCATGGCTAAGCTCACCAAGGACGAGCTCATTGAAGCTTTCAAGGAAATGACCCTCATCGAACTGTCTGAGTTCGTTAAGGAATTCGAGGACGTCTTCGACGTTGAGGCTGCTGCACCGGTTGCCGCTGCTGCACCGGGCGCTCCGGCTGAGGGCGGCGCTTCCGCTGCTGAGGAGCAGACCGAGTTCGACGTCGTTCTGACCGACGCTGGCGCTAAGAAGATCGGCGTTATTAAGGCTGTCCGCGAGCTTGTCTCCGGCCTGGGCCTGAAGGAAGCTAAGGAAATGGTTGAGGGTGCACCTAAGGCCATCATCGAAGGCGCTTCCAAGGACGACGCTGAGGCTGCTAAGACCAAGCTGGAAGAGGCTGGCGCTTCCGTCGAGCTCAAGTAATTTAACTGAGCTTCACGCTTTCGAAGCCCCCACTCTTACCGCGCTAAATGCGGTGGGAGATGGGGGCTTCTCCCGTTTTGCGGGTCCCTTGAGTTTAGTGGGGGAGCCCAAAATAAACGAGAACACCGAGGGGACATTGGAAAGGGATCGAAAGGAACTCACCGCTTGATTTTGCCGGTGACAACGATTCAATCCCAGTGTAATTCCAGGATTCCGGACTTGATCGTCTGGCTGCGGCCTACCGGATTGAAGTGGTCTACAACCATCGGGGCCGACGCTGAAACACTGGGTATGGTCTATCCCTTCGACTTCGAAACCTACTTCGGCCCAACCGTTAACAATAAAGAATTAGCTGCCCAACCAATAGGTAGCTCTACGATGCACCCGCGATTTGTAGGAAACCTGAAGTTTAGCCGATGTACCTGTAGTTTGTATTCGAAACTGGTTCGATACGTGCGACTCCAATATACACACTTGGTATAAAATGCGGAAGAGCTTCTAAGAGTGATCCATGAATTAATCTAAATATAGTTATATTTAAAGAATATTTATCAAAGTTCTTGTCTTGGTAATGCGAGAGTGCTATACATCTTATATGCAGTAGCGCAATGCTGAGATGTCGTGTTTCCTTTTATGGGAATCCACGCGAGGTGTCTTGGAATGGAAGTTCAGTAATCAAATATTTAGATAAAATATAAAGGAACTGGATAGTGAGGGATCCGGTCAGCTGGTCTTAGCGGGATTTATAAGAGCGGATTTCAAATGAAGGTTCAGATTAAATGTAGGCCCGAATTTTGGATATCGCTGAATGTGATATCTGATGCTTTTGCAACTTCACTTTTTACTGCTGGTATCGGGTATTATACCGCAGAAATATCGTTCCTAAGTGCAAGTGATAGTATGCGCGCTGTAGGGCTAGGTATATCACTGGGAACGATTACGTCGTTAGTGATGGCAAGAATGGCAGACCTGTTCGGTGCCGTGAGGCTGTTGGCCGGAGTCCAGGTTTTGCAAATTCTGTGTTACGCCTATTTAGGCTTCGCTCCAAAAAATGCAGGAAGCATCTTTGGGTGTATCCTCCTCCTATTCTTCCTAGGTAGGCTTGTCTCTCCTCTGCGCGGGACGCTTCCCCCTTTGTACCTCAGTAGGGAAAAGTTACTTGAATTTAAGGCGAAGCTGCGGACCATGACTCTAACAGTCGTCTTCCTGGGGGCTATAACAGTTTCCCTTGGGGCTCTGGCGCAGCTTCGGATGGAATTTCTGATAGCTTGCAGTGGCATTGTCGCGTACAGCCTCTGTGCTGCTTCGACTTTTAGGCTCTCGGAAATCCCAGATACCGAAGGGGAAACGAAAAGGCTAAGTTCGATGTGGAAAGCACTTTCGTTTAACGATTGGAAGTTGTGGTTAGCTCTCCTTGTATCGTTCTCTGTCGTCGCTGTAAGTGGTTCAATTGCTCCCTACGCTATTAGCCTATGGGGAAATAAAGCGTCTTGGCTTCTCGGCTTCTCCTCAATTATTGGAATCTTAATAAATAACGTGATCCATAAAATGATTTCCAATACCGACGGAGTGTTTAATAAGTTGACGAATAGGGCTCGTATTGCCATAGCGATCGGAATCGGCATAATTGCTTTCTCGATCTTGTCAACCGCTATTTTGTTCTCCATAGCACTGATTCCATTTTTCCTCGTCATGGTGATTGTTATCGTCCTAGTTCACACAGGGCAGACGATTGCAACTGTAGTTGCTTGGGATACGCAATATAACGCAGGATCGGACGACAATAGAGCGTTGATAGTAGCAATATTTTCCCTATCATCCTCTTTTGGTGCCGGGTTAGCGCAGTTATTTGCGGCTAATATATACGGTGTAATCAACCGGTAGTCATCGTATTGCTCCCGCAGGGCAAACTTGAACTTTTGCTTTGTCGTACCCTTTCCGGACAACTAAAATTGGGTTCGCAACGGAGCCTTTGTCTCCGTCGGAAAACGTAGTCCAACGGAGTACTTCAATGGACGGACCCACCCATCGTTGTGTATGGGTAAGGCCCTCCACAAGAGCTCGAGATAACGAACTCCTGTTGAAGTGGACAGAAGATTCTGGAAATGGAAGTCAAGACAGGGTCTCGATACGAAACTTAGGGCGCTTCGCATCGGCAGGATGTGCTCTAGAATTGTGATGTCTAGTGACTTTTTGGACGTTTGCGGCGGTGGAATAGCCGGATGGCTATTCCATTGAGAGTGTCCGATTCTTTGTGTGTGGGGGCTTGGTTTACAAGTATTCCGCGAATCGGTTGGGGTAGGCCACGGCTAGTTGGTTGATGGCTTGTTTCCACCCGGTGGCTTTCGCTCCTTCAATACAGCCGTTGCCTTCAATGTCGCGTTTTGTTTTCTTCGCTCGCTGGGCAGCGCGCTTGTCTTCGATGTCGCAGATCATCAGCCACAGCGTCTTTAGTGCGGCAGTATCGTTCGGGAGTTGACCCCGGTTACGGGTAGCTTTACGCAGTTGGGCGTTGAGCGATTCGATCGAGTTGGTGGTGTAGAGCACTCGCCGCGCCGCTGGTGGGAACTGCAGAAACGGCACGAACCGCTCCCATGCGCCCCGCCAGACTTTGACCGACTGGGGGTATTTCCGGCCAAGTTCACTGGCCTCGAAGGCATCCAGGCTGGCACGTGCAGTGTCCTCGTTAGCGGCTGTGTAGACCTCACGCAGTGTGCGGGAGACTGATTTGCGGTCCTGGTAGGACACCCACCGGTTCGCAGCCCGAATCAGGTGCACAATACAGGTCTGCACCATGGAATTCGGCCAGGTTGCCTCCACGGCTTCCGGCAGGCCTTTGAGCCCGTCGCAGCACACGATGAACACGTCTTGGACACCGCGGTTAGCCAGATCCGCGCACACCGATGCCCAAAATGCGGCGCCTTCATTGTCCGCGATCCACAATCCCAGGATGTGCTTGATGCCGTCCATGTCGACACCAACCGCCATGTAGCAGGACTTGTTGACCACGCGGTGGCCATCGCGGATTTTAACGCGTAGCGCGTCGAGGAAGATCACCGGATAGAACTCGTCGAGCTGGCGGTTTTGCCAGATCATGACCTCTTCCAAGACCGCGTCGGTAATGGTGCTGATCGTATCCGGGCTCATATCCACACCGAGGGTGGTTGCGAGATGGTGGCACATATCGCGCACGGTTATCCCGCCGGCGTACAGCGAGATAATCATGTCGTCGAGCTCTGTGAGCCGACGTGTGCCCTTGGGCATCATCCGGGGAGTAAACGTGCCGGCGCGATCCCTGGGCACGGTCACTTCCACCGCGCCGTAGCCAGAGTTGACGGTTTTGGTGTACGACCCGTTGCGGTGATTGCTGCTCTGTGCGGTTTCCACCTGGGCTTTGGCCTTGCGTTCGGAATGGCTATAGCCCAAATGCGCATCCATCTCTGCCTGCAGACCAGCGTTAATCGAAGCCTGCAACAGGCCTTTGACCAGCTCGCTGGCGTCATCGGTGGACATCGACAGCACGCCAATCAAGCTGGCGAGCTTAAGGATTTTCCATCAGCTTCTCACTGATGTCGTTGACCCTCGCCGGGTCATGGTTTTTCTTCGGTGACACAGTAGTCATTATCTGTGAAACTCCTTCTAGATCAGAGCCTCACACACAAACTTCCTGACGCCCTCGGCCGAGATGGCTTTCGCCGCGATGAGTTCTTCGATGACCTTGCGTGTTGCCGGGCCGACTTTCCTGACACTCTCCCTCGGCACCTAGCACATCAGCATGCCCCCCGGCGGTATTTCAGGTCCGAGGCTGCGTTATGCCTCCGGATAAGTGAAATAATCCTAATACCAGCACGCCAGACCGGCTAAACATATAACTTCACCAACACATCCTGTCGTTTAGGCCCCCGAAGGAGCTGTTGGCGTTGACTTTATCGACTACCACTGAAGCACGCACTCATGTTGATGTTGTTCCCGTTCCGCATCCCGGAGAAATTCTTCTCCTAGAATTCCTCAAACCCTGCGGAATTACCCAGTATCGCCTGGCCAACGACATTGGCACTACCCGCTCTCAAGTCTGCAAAATCACCCGCGGTGCGCTCGGTATCAGCGCCGATATGGCCTTGCGCTGGTCGTCCTACTTTGGGAATTCCGCGGAGTTCTGGCTCGGACTCAAGAGGAATACGATCTGTGGAAAACTCGCCAGACCACTGATGTCAGCGCCATCGTTCCGTGGAATCACAAAGAAGAAGCCGAGTCTCATTCATAGGAACAGTTGACTTGCGCTCATGAGTGGCTAGGGGAATTCCCTTTCTCCCTCGCGTCTGCTTGCGCAAGGACGCGATCGGCTCGGCGCACAAAGATAAGGGCGGGCCCGATAGCGAGGAGCCCGGCGAGCGCATTGGCCCACAAACCAGTGGTCAAGGTCCAGCGATGAGACAATGCGGCCAGCGGGGTCGACCACACACTAGAGAGTGAAACGACGGTGCTCATTTGGATATTGGTGACTCGGCCAAAAGTTTCTTCTGCCAGAAGCCTGTGGAGTGCGGCATAGGTTACCGCGCCGGCGGCTGGGGCTGTAAGAACAGACAGCCCTAAGGGGATGATCATCAACAGGCTGGGGCTGAGCAGGGCACCACAGGCGATTGATGCAGCAACCCAGGCGCATGTGCCTACCTGAAGGGTGGCGAAGGAGAACTTCTTCTGCAACCAACCCGTCGACAAAGCCCCCACAATCCCGATGAGGCCTATGGACGTGCGGGCTAGTCCCGTTACCCATCCAGGGTTATTCCCCTCCTCCAGTATGAGGACCGCCATGAACAGCGAGCCGTTAATTGCGCAGTTCGACAGTGTTTGCATGGCAATGAGCCCGCGAAGTAGTGGCGCGCGAGCCACGATGGCTAAGCCTTCCTTCGTCGTGCGTAGGAGCTTGTTCCCTGCCTTCTTTGTGGGGTCTAGGCGAGCCCTGATGAAGAGGAAGAAGACAATGGTGAGGATATTTGCCAGACCGACAAACACGAAGGGCAGTGCCACATTGACTTCTAGAAGCGCGCCGCCCACAGTGGGGCCGATGAGTCCCGCAAATTGCAGACGTGCTTGGATGAGCCCTTGTTTGGCGGCGAGCTGTTCTTCCTCAACGAGCTGGGGCAGGCAAGGGTCGGAGCAAGCTTGACCTATCCGGTAAAAGAACATCATGCTCCCGAGAAGCGCACCGAAGACCATGGGGGAGAAACTTCCGGATAGGATGAGACTCGCTAACGCGAGGTTGAGTACCCCGGCCAGAGCGTTGGTCACAATGATGAGTGGCTTGCGGCGCCACATATCCGCAAGAGAGCCGCCGATGATTCCGCCTGCCAGTGCAGCTATTCCGGTGATGGTTCCATACAGGCCGGCAAGGGTAAGGCTATCGCTCAAGCGTAGAGTGACCACCGGAATAGCAAGCCCGGCTCCTACCCCGGCTATCTGAGCCACGAGGTCAGACCACAGGAATAGTCTAAAATCACTTGGGTTGGTGCGATCAACTTCATTTATATTCAATGCTCCTCCTATAACAAAGCCATCTCAGTCGTCCCTAGGCCCAACTGCAATTAGCATGCCCCAGAGGAAAGATCGCCAATCTAGTCCCGCGTTGTCAGCGATAATGTCTTCCCGAAAGAGAGAAATGCCCCGAGAGAGGTGGTCAGTGGCTGTAGCAACCATTTGAATAACTTGGCTAAGGTGCCCAATTTCTAGCCAGAGCGTTCGAATCGAGTTTAGACTTTCGTATTTCCAGGATATGACTCGAGGATCACCAACAGTAATAAAATGTATTGGGGCATCCACGACATGCGATTGTTTCCCAACCGCGGTCTTCCATTCCTTATAGGGTTCTAGATGATTGAGAAACAGTAAGGAATGGTTTTTCGGGTGGTATAAATAATAACCATCGTCGATTGAATCGCATCTACTAACGCGGACAATGAGCTCGGTTGAGCACAATCCTCCGGCAGATGGGGCCGAACGAAAATGGATGTTTCCGGACTTCTGTTCGTTTGTTGTTGGGCGCTTTGAAAAGCTTGCGGAATCGTAAAGGATTGATGCTAGTGACCTAAGGCTAATTGATTTTAGCTCTGTATTCGTAAAACGTGCAGATTTTCGAGAATTCAAAACAGATTTGAAGCTTCTGGTGTAGCTTATTGTCTCGCCGTGCGGAAGGTTCAATTCTTGCTTGGCGAAAATCGGATTCTCCCATACATGATGCGGTGGGCCGGTGAGCGCGAGTTTTTCCCTTAAATGCTGGTGATGCTCATCTAGTTGAGCGATTGTCTCGTCGGAACGGACTCCGCTGGCAAATGCGTAGTCGCGCGCGAGCGGAGGAGTATCGGGCCACATATCTAGAACCGTGCATTCGGTATTGGGGGGTTCATTAGAAAAATGCTGTAGTACCCCTAAGTTCTGGAGTTCCGGAAATGAATCTTCGCTAGACACGACCGTTACTCCACTAATAGTTTGACTATCTAGTAAGCGGAAGAGTTCCTCCCTTGCCTTCTGGTTTAAGATTGTCTGAGTTTGCTCTAGAGGGTCGTCCCAAACGAGATGCGGTCCCTTGAACCGAAAATGGCCCACTGTCGCTATTCTAAGCATCGTTTAAAGTCCTTTGTAAATATCTAGCAATGGCGTTGGAGACGAGATTCGTGCCAGCTCGGTCTTCGTAGAATAGCCAATCGAAGCAAACGTTACATTCAAGAAATATTGGGTCACCTCCTTGTATTAGGAGGTCGATGGCACATAAATTACAACCGGATAGTTGGGAGTATTCAATTAGAATATCTTTTAATCTTTGGGTAGATTTATATAGAGATACGCTCACGCCGTTGTTCTCTTGCCACAGGTCGTCTGCATTGTCATATCCCGATACTCGGAAAACGATAACTTCTTGGTCGATTACGTAGCAGCGGAGCTCATACTCTGAGTTCATATACTTCTGGAATAGGAGAGGTACCGGCTCATCACGAGTTGATTGATCTAGCTTCAAACGTTTAGGCATAGCTCCAAGAAGTGTTCCCGGAGTCGGTTCTACCCAGTGGGGGCCAATCGGTTTGGCAATTGAAAAGGGAAACGCCGCTTCATATCCAATTGACGTTTGAGGGGTAGTAAGCCCAATAGAATTGGCGAGCTGAATTTGTGCAAGCCGTGACCGAGCGTTACAAAATTGGTTTACGCTAAATAAAGCAATCTCTTCAAGCGTTTGTATGTAGGATATTGCCTGATCTTTGATATAAATTATTTCCTCTTTAACGCAGGATACATTTTTTATAGATTCGCGTGAAAAATGGCGGATCCAAGCTACTGCCACCGTGGTGTTGCCATGTTCCGTAACCAGTCTTCCGAAGTTATCTATTGGTAATAGCTCTTTACTGAGTTCGCCGTCGCTGTCAATTCGTACGACTCCAATGTTTTGGCTGGCGAGAATCAGCGACAGGAGGTCACATTCTCGGTCATCTTGGCGGGTTATGAAGACTACACTTTTTGATGGAAGCGATTCGGGGTGATTGTGGCGGAATTCTCGCTGAAAATCGTTGCTTGGGCCTTGAAGTCTTATGGTGATATTTTTGTCTATAAGGATCGTCATAGATATATGGCGGGGTCCTGTGGGTGCATGCTTGAGGGGCTTGCATCCACAGGGGGTAGCTAAAAGTCCTTTTTTACGTCGTGATTTGCTGCCTTGATTTTGTAATCATTAACAAAGGCGTCCAGCTTGTGATTGAGTCGTGGTGTGGGGTGTTCTGTCTGGTTTAGAATCTCCCGTGCTGTCTGAGCGCTGAGACGCGGTGCTACTTCTGTGTGGTGCAAGGTAAAACCTCCCGGTAGTGTGATGTGCATTACTTGCGGTAATTAGAATCTACATGAGCACTTTTGGGTCCGGGTATCCTACAAAAGTTCTATATCTCGTTTCAGGAAGTGTGTTTTGAACAAACGAGTCGGTAGGATAAGCCACCATGCTGCCCAAGTCCCGCATCTTCTCCGTCCTCCTGCTCGGCCTCGGCGTTGCGCTGGTGGCCGCCGGAGTAGCGGCGCCGACGTTTTTGGATTTCTCGCCGCGGCTGCCGTTGGAACTCAAAAACACCACGTGGACTCTTAAGGATGAGTCCGCGGATTCCCAAGTGGTCAATAAGGATGGAACGTCGCCTTATTCCGGGCCGATGACCTACCAGATCAATGCGGGCATCCAAGAGCCTTCGGATGAAGATACTGCGACGCTGCGCATAGGGGAGACGCGCCTGCGCGGCGATGGCCAAGGACTCGATGATTTAAGCCAAGCGCAGGTGTGGACCTATCCCATTGACCGCCTGAGCGGTGAGGCAAAGGCAGAGGCCAGCCTGAGCCATACCTTGGCCAGCCCTGAGGAGAAGGTTGCTGTCGATGGGTACTGGCTAAAATTCCCGGCGGATGCGGAAAAGACGAATTACCCAGTCTTTGACCCCACCTTGCGCAAGGCAGTGGACGCGGTCTTTGAAGAAGAAACTGAAATAGATGGCCGTACGGTGTATCGGTATCACCAGGAAATCGAGCCAACAAACGTAGCGCAGCTTTATGCCGCCGATGGCAATACCACCTCTTTCCCCAAGGAAGATGGGGGACACGAACCTGGTTATTTGATGCACTCGGGCAGTACGGATTTCTACGTCGACCAAGCTACCGGCCTGGTGGTGGGCATGGACATGGATATCGATGACTACTACGCGGACCGAGAGGGCGTAGGCCGCGAGCGGGCATTCGTCTTTAATGGTTCCATCTCAGAGGAGTCCCGCGCGGCGCTACTCGATGAAGCGAAATCGTTCCCACGCAACCGCGTGGCGGAGATTGCGCGGTGGGCGGCACTGGGTATCGGTATCGTGTTCACCTTTATTGGAGTCATTGGGGCGCTGGGAATTTACGACCGTAAAAACAAGCATGTGCGCCGACGCGGAAAGAAAAGCGCCAGCGAAATGACTAGCGAAAGTGTCAGCTAAGAGTATTAAGCGCGGTTCGGGTTGCGGTGGAATGAGTTTTTAGTGGTACGGTGCTTGTGGTTGCCCCACTAGATCTGGCGCAACATTGTTGCCGCGTTGGCGCAGCGGCGAGCGAGAGCTTGCCCCCTAGCGCGGAAAGAAAAAGCCTTAAGAGTGGTGTGTCTTTACATACCTGAGTTTTTCCTATACACTAATTCGTTGCGCTGGAATCTGGATCTTCGGTGCACATTTAGCCTTTCGGGTTGGTGATGGCAAAACCGACTTGACAAGGTGATTTTGTGCATTCTGAACCCAGACACTCCACAGCAGACCGAATGCTAAAATTACCAGCGGTTTTGCTGCTCGTCGGCCAGGGCGAGTAGCAATCCGCGTGAGGTGCTGGAAGGACCCATCTTGGCAGTCTCCCGCCAGACCAAGTCAGTGGCCAATATCCCCGGAGCCCCGAAGCGGTACTCGTTTGCAAAAATTAGCGAGCCTATCGCCCTGCCGGGCCTCCTTGACGTACAACTCGATTCCTTTGCTTGGCTCGTCGGCTCGCCGGAATGGCGCGAGCGTGAGCAGGCTGAGCGCGGCGATAACGCACGCGTGACGAGTGGCCTTGAGGATATCCTCGAAGAGCTCTCGCCGATTCAGGACTACTCGGGCAATATGTCCCTGTCCTTGTCGGAGCCTCGCTTCGAGCCGGTGAAAAACACCGTCGACGAGTGTAAAGAAAAGGACATCAACTACTCCGCGCCGCTGTACGTGACCGCAGAGTTCATTAATAACGACACCCAAGAGATTAAGTCGCAGACCGTCTTCATCGGTGACTTCCCGATCATGACGGATATGGGTACCTTCATCGTGAACGGTACCGAGCGCGTCATCGTCTCCCAGCTGGTGCGTTCCCCGGGCGTGTACTTCGATCGTTCCATCGATAAGTCCACCGAACGCCCGCTGCACTCCGTGAAGATTATTCCTTCCCGCGGTGCTTGGCTGGAGTTCGACGTGGACAAGCGCGATACCGTCGGCGTGCGCATTGACCGCAAGCGCCGCCAGCCGGTAACCGTCCTGTTGAAGGCGCTGGGTTGGAGCGAGGAGCAGATCAGGGAGCGCTTCAGCTTCTCTGAGCTCATGATGTCCACCCTGGAATCTGACGGTGTATCCAATACCGATGAAGCGTTGCTGGAGATCTACCGCAAGCAGCGCCCGGGCGAGCAGCCTACCCGTGAGCTGGCGCAGTCCTTGTTGGATAACTCCTTCTTCCGCGCTAAGCGCTATGACCTTGCCAAGGTTGGCCGTTACAAGGCCAACCGCAAGCTGGGCCTTGGCGGCGACCACGACGGTCTGATGACTCTGACCGAAGAAGACATCGCCGTCACCCTGGAGTACCTGGTACGCCTGCACGTGGGCGAGCGTGAGATGAAGGCGCCAAACGGCGAGATGATCTCGCTGAACACCGACGATATCGACCACTTTGGTAACCGTCGTCTGCGCACCGTGGGCGAGCTCATCCAGAACCAGGTCCGCGTGGGCCTGTCCCGCATGGAGCGCGTCGTGCGCGAACGCATGACCACCCAGGACGCTGAGTCCATCACGCCGACGTCCTTGATTAACGTGCGTCCGGTCTCTGCTGCTATCCGCGAGTTCTTTGGTACCTCCCAGCTCTCGCAGTTCATGGACCACAACAACTCCCTGTCCGGCCTGACCCACAAGCGCCGTCTGTCCGCACTGGGCCCAGGCGGTCTGTCCCGTGAGCGCGCCGGCATTGAGGTGCGAGACGTCCACGCTTCGCACTACGGCCGCATGTGCCCGATTGAGACCCCCGAGGGTCCGAACATTGGTCTGATTGGTGCGCTGGCGTCCTACGCCCGCGTGAACCCCTTCGGCTTCATCGAGACCCCGTACCGCAAGGTCGTTGACGGCAAGGTTACGGACCAGGTGGAGTACCTCACCGCTGATGAGGAGGACCGCTTCGCCATTGCTCAGGCTGAGGTCGAGCAGGACGAGGAAGGCCGCCTGATCGGCGAGCGCATCGAGGTCCGCCTGAAGGAGGGCGACATCGGAGTGACCGATGCCTCCGGTGTGGACTACGTTGACGTTTCCCCGCGTCAGATGGTCTCCGTTGGTACCGCCATGATTCCGTTCTTGGAGCACGACGATGCTAACCGTGCCTTGATGGGTGCGAACATGCAGAAGCAGGCGGTCCCGCTGGTTCGCTCCGAGGCCCCACTGGTGGGTACCGGTATGGAGCAGCGCGCTGCTTATGACGCCGGCGACGTCGTCATCACGCCAAAGGCCGGTGTAGTAGAAAACGTCACCGCTGACGTCATCACCATCATGGACGATGAGGGCCAGCGCGATACCTACATCCTGCGCAAGTTCGAGCGCACCAACCAGGGCACCAACTACAACCAGACCCCGCTGGTTTCCATGGGTCAGCGCGTAGAGGCCGGCCAGGTTTTGGCCGATGGCCCAGGTACCCACAACGGTGAGATGTCGCTCGGCCGCAACCTGCTGGTTGCATTCATGCCGTGGGAAGGCCACAACTACGAGGACGCCATCATCCTCAACCAACGCATCGTGGAAGAGGACATCCTGACCTCAGTCCACATTGAGGAGCACGAGATCGATGCTCGTGACACCAAGCTGGGCGCTGAGGAAATCACCCGCGAGATTCCAAACGTCTCCGAGGACGTCTTGAGCGACCTCGATGAGCGCGGCATCATCCGCATCGGTGCTGACGTCCGTGCCGGCGATATCCTGGTGGGTAAGGTCACCCCGAAGGGTGAGACCGAGCTGACTCCGGAAGAGCGCCTGCTGCGCGCCATCTTCGGTGAGAAGGCCCGCGAGGTGCGCGATACCTCCATGAAGGTTCCGCACGGTGAGGTGGGCAAGGTCATTGGTGTTGCTCGCTTCTCCCGCGATGACGATGACGACCTGGCACCTGGCGTCAACGAGATGATCCGCGTCTACGTTGCGCAAAAGCGCAAGATCCAGGACGGCGATAAGATGGCCGGCCGCCACGGCAACAAGGGTGTTGTGGGCAAGATTCTGCCGCCAGAGGATATGCCGTTCATGGAGGACGGCACTCCGGTGGACATCCTGCTGAACACTCACGGTGTGCCGCGTCGTATGAACATCGGCCAGGTTCTTGAGCTGCACTTGGGCTGGTTGGCTCACGCTGGTTGGAAGGTCGATACCGAGGATCCGGCTAACGCCGAGCTTCTCAAGACCTTGCCGGAAGAGCTTTACGATGTCCCAGCGGATTCCCTGACCGCCACCCCGGTCTTCGACGGTGCTACCAACCACGAGATCGAGCGCCTGTTGGCATCGTCCCGCCCGAACCGCGACGGCGACGTACTGGTCAACGAGCACGGTAAGGCCACGCTTTTCGATGGCCGGTCCGGCGAGCCGTACAAGTACCCCATCTCCGTGGGCTACATGTACATGCTCAAGCTGCACCACTTGGTCGATGAGAAGATTCACGCCCGTTCCACTGGTCCTTACTCCATGATTACCCAGCAGCCACTGGGCGGTAAGGCTCAATTCGGTGGCCAGCGCTTCGGCGAGATGGAGGTGTGGGCAATGCAGGCCTATGGCGCCGCCTACACCCTGCAGGAACTGCTCACCATCAAGTCCGATGACGTGGTAGGCCGCGTGAAGGTCTACGAGGCCATCGTGAAGGGCGACAACATTCCAGATCCGGGCATCCCTGAGTCCTTCAAGGTGTTGCTCAAGGAGCTGCAGTCCCTGTGCTTGAACGTGGAGGTTCTTTCCACTGACGGCACCCCGATGGAGCTGTCTGGCTCTGATGACGATGACATGGATAGCCCATCGCTTGGCATTAACTTGTCCCGCGATGAGGGTTCTTCCGCTGACATCGCCTAAATAGATTCTCGGTCCACTGCGGAATGCACGGTTCCGGTGTTTAACACCGGGGCCGCCGCGGGCGGGCAATAAAGATTAATTCATTAAAAGCCATCAATTCCTCACATGACGAGGATGAAAGGGAGACATTACGTGTTTGACGTAAATCTCTTCGACGAGCTCCGCATCGGTCTGGCCACTGCTGACGATATCCGTCGCTGGTCTAAGGGTGAGGTTAAAAAGCCCGAGACCATTAACTACCGCACGCTGAAGCCGGAAAAGGACGGCCTGTTCTGCGAGCGCATTTTCGGACCTACCCGTGACTGGGAGTGTGCTTGTGGTAAGTACAAGCGCGTCCGCTACAAGGGCATCATCTGTGAGCGTTGCGGCGTTGAGGTCACCAAGTCCAAGGTGCGTCGTGAGCGCATGGGCCACATCGAGCTGGCCGCTCCGGTAACCCACATCTGGTACTTCAAGGGCGTTCCTTCCCGCTTGGGCTACCTGCTGGACCTGGCACCGAAGGACCTTGAGCGCATCATCTACTTCGCTGCCAACATCATCACCTCCGTTGATGAAGAGGCTCGCCACAACGATCAGTCCACTCTGGAAGCAGAAATGCTGCTGGAGAAGAAGGACGTTGAGGACGATACCGAGTCCGAGATCGCAGAGCGCGCTTCCAAGCTCGAGTCCGACTTGGCAGAGCTGGAGGCAGCCGGAGCGCGTGCCGATGCCCGCAAGAAGGTACAAAACGCTGCTGATAAGGAAATGCAGCACATCCGCGAGCGCGGCGAGCGGGAAGTCGCACGCCTGGATGAAATCTGGAACACCTTCTTGAAGCTTGCTCCGAAGCAGATGGTCATCGATGAGACCATCTACGAAGAGCTGGTTGACCGCTACGAGGATTACTTCACCGGCGGCATGGGTGCAGAAGCCATCCAGACCTTGGTCCGCAATTTCGACCTCGAGGCAGAGGCTGAGGAGCTGCGCGAGATCATCAACAACGGCAAGGGCCAGAAGAAGATGCGCGCGCTTAAGCGCCTCAAGGTCGTTGCCGCATTCCTTAACTCCGGCAACGACCCGGCAGGCATGGTGCTGGACGCTATTCCGGTTATTCCGCCTGAGTTGCGCCCGATGGTGCAGCTGGACGGTGGCCGCTTCGCTACCTCGGACCTGAATGACCTGTACCGCCGCGTTATTAACCGCAATAACCGCCTGAAGCGCATGATCGACCTGGGCGCACCAGAGATCATCGTGAATAACGAGAAGCGCATGCTGCAGGAGTCTGTGGACGCGCTCTTCGATAACGGCCGCCGTGGCCGTCCGGTTACCGGCCCGGGCAACCGCCCGTTGAAGTCCCTGTCTGACTTGCTCAAGGGCAAGCAGGGCCGTTTCCGCCAGAACTTGCTGGGTAAGCGCGTGGACTACTCCGGTCGTTCCGTTATTATCGTGGGCCCGCAGCTGAAGCTGCACGAGTGTGGTCTTCCGAAGCTGATGGCACTCGAGCTGTTCAAGCCCTTCGTGATGAAGCGCTTGGTCGAAAACGACTACGCCCAGAACATCAAGTCTGCTAAGCGCATGGTGGAGCGCCAGCGCCCAGAGGTGTGGGACGTGCTGGAGCAGGCCATTTCTGAGCACCCAGTGATGCTCAACCGTGCACCTACTCTGCACCGGCTGGGTATCCAGGCCTTCGAGCCGAAGCTGGTTGAGGGTAAGGCTATTCAGCTGCACCCACTGGCCTGTGAGGCCTTCAACGCCGACTTCGACGGTGACCAGATGGCAGTTCACCTGCCGCTATCCGCCGAGGCACAGGCAGAGGCTCGCGTGCTGATGCTGGCTTCCAACAACATTCTGTCCCCGGCATCCGGTAAGCCACTGGCTATGCCGCGTCTGGATATGGTGACCGGTCTGTACTACCTCACCATGGACAAGGCAGAGGACGAGATTGGTGGCAACGGTCGTTACCGCGAGGCTGGCGAGGACCACCCGGCAACCGGCGTGTATTCGTCCTACGCCGAGGCCCTCATGGCCTACGACCGCGGCACGGTTGGCCTGCAGGCACCGATCAAGGTCCGCATCGATCACCTGCGCCCACCAGAGGACATCGAGGCAGAACTCTTCCCCGATGGCTGGTCCAAGGGCCAGGCATGGTTGGGTTACACCACCATCGGCCGCATTATGTTCAACGAGCTGCTGCCGTGGAACTACCCGTACCTTGAGGGCATCATGGTCCGCAAGGGCGGCGGCACCGACGGCAAGGTCCTCATTGGTGACGTGGTCAATGACTTGGCCACCAAGTACCCAATGATCACCGTGGCCCAGGTTCTGGACAACATGAAGGACGCTGGCTTCTACTGGGCAACCCGTTCCGGTGTGACCATTACGATGTCTGACGTGCTCGTGCTGCCGAATAAGACCGAGATCCTCGAGTCTTATGAGAAGGAAGCAGAGCGCATTGAGCGTAAGTACTGGGAGCAGGGTGCACTCACGGAGCGCGAGCGTTATGACCGCCTGGTAGAGCTGTGGAAGGACGCTACCGATACCGTCGGTGAGGCCGTTGAGAGCATCTACCCGGATTACAACCCAATTCCGATGATTGTGAAGTCGGGTGCTGCCGGTAACATGCGTCAGATCTGGACGCTGGCCGGTATGAAGGGCATGGTTGTGAACTCGCACGGTGATTACATCACCCGTCCGATTAAGACCTCCTTCCGCGAAGGCCTGTCCGTGCTGGAGTACTTCAACAACTCCCACGGTTCCCGTAAGGGTCTGGCCGATACCGCACTGCGTACCGCTGACTCCGGTTACCTCACCCGTCGTCTGGTGGACGTTGCTCAGGATGTCATCGTCCGCGAAGAGGACTGTGGCACCCGCCAGGGCGTGCGCGTTCCTATCGGCGAGGTCTCCGGCGACAAGGTCGTCCTCTCCGAGCTGTGGGAGACCTCCGCTTCCGGTCGCGTGCTTGCTACGGACGTCAAGGACGAGAACGGCGAGGTCGTTGCAGAGGCCGGTGCAGACCTGACCGAGGAGCTCACGCAGAAGCTTCTCGATGCCAAGGTCACCGACGTCAAGGTCCGCTCCGTGCTGACCTGCCAGACCCCGGCCGGTGTCTGTGCGAAGTGCTACGGCAAGTCCATGGCGTCCGGCCAATTGGTCGACATCGGCGAGGCCGTCGGCATCGTGGCTGCACAGTCCATTGGTGAGCCTGGTACCCAGCTGACCATGCGTACCTTCCACCAGGGTGGTGTCGGTGGCGACATTACCGGTGGTCTGCCGCGTGTGCAGGAGCTCTTCGAGGCTCGTAACCCGAAGAACCGCGCACCGATTGCTTCCGTGGACGGCACCGTGTCCCTGTCCGATGAGGGCAACTTCTGGACCATGACCATCACCCCGGATGACGGTTCTGATGACGTGGTTTACGAGAAGCTCTCCAAGCGCCAGGGCCTGGCCCAGGTGCGTCGCCCGATGGAGTCCAACCCGGATGCGATGATCGAGCGTTCCTTGAGGGACGGCGACCACGTTGAGACCGGTGACCGCTTGATGCGTGGTGCGGCTGACCCGCACGACGTGCTCGAGGTTCTGGGTCGTCGCGGTGTGGAGCAGCACCTCATCAACGAGGTGCAGGCCGTGTACCGCACCCAGGGTGTGGCCATCCACGACAAGCACATCGAGATCATCATCCGCCAGATGCTGCGCCGCGGTACCGTCATCGACGCCGGTACCACGGAGCTGCTGCCGGGCAACCTGATCGACCTTTCTGAGGCCAAGCAGATGAACGCTGCACAGGTTGCAGAAGGCGGCGAGCCGGCGCAGCTGCGCTCGGAGATCATGGGTATTACTAAGGCCTCCTTGGCTACCGAGTCTTGGCTGTCCGCTGCTTCGTTCCAGGAGACCACGCGTGTGCTTACCGATGCCGCTATTAACAAGCGCTCCGATAAGCTCATCGGCCTCAAGGAAAACGTCATCATCGGTAAGCTGATCCCGGCCGGTACCGGTATCTCCCGTTACCGCAATATCTCCGTCAAGCCGACCGAGGCTGCGCGCAACGCCGCTTACTCGATTCCGACTTACGGCGATTCCATCTACGGTGATGACGGCTTCGGTGAATTCACCGGCGCTTCCGTTCCGCTGGATGAGGACTTCACCTTCTAAGTCCTAGAGCGCGTGCCCCTCGGCACCGCGTCCAGTCAGAGCCCCCGCTTCCGTGCACACGGTAAGCGGGGGCTCTTTCAGGATATTTCTCTATTAACGCAGATGGCCTATAAATATTTTGATTTTCAAATATGGGATTTAAATTGGGATACAATTTAACGTCACTTTGAACGAGGATCGTTTTTCAGAATTTCTGGAAGGGGATCGCTCGCCGAAAAATATTGAAGAACGTTAGGATCCAAGCAATTAAGTAATTCAAAAATTTCCTTCCGGTAGATGCTGCAATCGATATCGATCAGTGACTCTTGGCGGCTAATTCTATTTCTAAGCAAAACGGCGTGATGCATGATAAAACTAGCTCGATCAGGGGAAATACTCTTAGGGCCCGATGACAGCGCCCGGCTAGTTATCTCTTTGTACACGGACTTGAGATTCGTATAGGTGGTCTCGTTAGGGTAATACTTGCGGGTGCCATCGGGGCGAATTGTCGGTTTTCGGTAGAAGAAAGCTTCCTTCCATTGAGTTAAGGTGACTTGGGCAATAATGTCATCGCGGTTAATGGGTTGACCTTTTCGCGGATGAGTTCCTTCGACGAGCCCAGTTCCGTTGTCGCGAATCCCTTTAGCATTCCTGGCTTTTCCTAGGGCTCTGTTTGCAATTTGTTGGCTGACTTTGGAGAGAGGGAAGGATACATTGCAAGTGGGATGTTCAATCCAATTTTTATTGCTTTGAGGCTCCTGCTCATCGCTCCATTCATCGATCGCTTTGCAAATCTTGTTTCTGAGGACAATCTCAAAAACGGATAATAAGTTCCAAAGCGCCGCAGATAGTTGAAGGTCCCACCTATAAAGCGTGAGGGCTCGACCAGCATGATTTCCCATTTGGGTTAAATATTTTTCAGTGCGCTGTTCCCCCAACGTCTGTAGTACATGCTGTTCATGTCTGGATCCGTGCATTGCTTCGTCTTCCTCGGCATCGCGGATTAGGTGATCTTGTCATAATGTGCTTTTTGGTCTATTCTCGGAATGGAGAGAGTGATATAGCCACCTAGGACTTAATTCACTCCAGTAGGAAGGGCCACGTCCGAACACCGGTTACAAACCGAAGCATCGGACGGGGCTCTTTCGTTTTGAGAGCGTCTGATGGGTTGTGTATAGGCTTCCCGTTACTGGGAGCCCAATTCGGCCGCCGAATTGGTTGTGGGGACCCGTATGCGTGCCTGCTAGTATGAGTAAAGCCTGTGGCCCAGATAAGTAAAAATGTGGGCCTTGGACTACTTGATTTAAACCATTACACGGGAGCTTTCAGAATCTGTGGGCCCGCGGGCGCACAGGCCGCACAGGCACAGAGGTGAAGGCTGAGATACTGCGATATGACGCGGTGAACCGTTGAACCTGATCCGGGTAATTCCGGCGAGAGGGAGGAAATAATGACTACTAATGCAGCTGCGTCCGCAGCGCCAAAGCGCAACCTGAACTGGCGCGTGGTGGACATCGTGGTGGCATCCGTCTTGGGTGTTGCCTGTGGCTTCGTATTCTTGGGCTGGAATGCCGTGGGCTATGCCTGGTACGAGGCCATGGATGCGCTCACGCCGGGCCTTGGTGGCTTGGCCACCGGTATCTGGCTGCTCGGCGGCATCCTGGGTGGATTGGTCATCCGCAAGCCGGGTGCGGCAGTTTACGTGGAGGTCCTTGCCGCCACGGTGTCGGCCGTCTTGGGTTCGCAGTGGGGCATTAGCACCCTGTACTCGGGCCTGGCACAGGGCATTGGCGTGGAGATCATCTTCGCCATCTTCATGTACCGCCAGTTCAACCTTGGCGTGACCATCCTGGCCGGTATGGCAGCAGGCTGGGGCGCCTTTGTTCTAGAGCTGTTTACCTCCGGTAACCTCGCCAAGTCCTTCGAGTTCAATATGATCTACTTGGTTACCCTGACCATTTCCGGTGCCATCTTGGCCGGCGCCCTGGGCTTCTACCTAGTGAAGGCATTGGCTAAGACTGGTGCCCTTGACCGCTTTGCAGTAGGCCGCGAACAGCGCGTTTAGGGCCTAGACTGCCGTGACTGATTTTTCACGCTTAGCAGGAAACGCCACAAAAATCGCGGCCCGCGGCTACGGCTGGACCCACGCTGGGCGTTCCCAACCGGCGCTGCAGGACATAGACCTTGTCATCGAACCCGGTGAGAAGGTCTTGCTGTGCGGGGATTCCGGCTCCGGAAAGTCCACGCTTTTGGCGGCGATCGCCGGCGTCTTGGGCTCTGACGAAGAAGGCACGCGCACCGGCAGCATCACCTTGGAGGATTCGGCGGGCACGGTGGAAGAACCGGGCAAGACCATCCCGGTGGGGTTGGTTCTGCAGGATCCGGATTCGCAGGTTATCTCCGCGCGCGTGGGCGATGATATCGCCTTTGGCTGCGAGAACCTGGCATATCCGCGCGAGGAGATCTGGCGCAGGGTGTGCCAAGCCCAAGAGTTGGTTGGCCCCTATGTGGATCTGGATTTTCCCACCGAGCACCTTTCCGGCGGGCAGAAGCAACGCCTGGCGCTCGCCGGGGTCATCGCCATGGGCGCGGGCGTGGTCCTATTGGATGAGCCCACCGCCAACCTGGATCCGGAAGGGGCGGGGGACGTGGTGCGGGCCGTCGGCAAGCTGGTAGAGCACACGGGTGCCACCTTGGTGGTGGTCGAGCACCAGCATGCGGCGTGGGAAAGCGTGCTGGACCGCGCGGTAGAACTGAAGGATGGACGCATTATTTCCGATGGTCCCTTTGCTGATGCCGCCGGCAAGCGCCAGGTCACCGGTCTTCCGCAGGCAAGGTCGCTAAAAAGCGATGCGCTCGATGAGTCCAACGCCGCGCTGTGGAGCAAGGATTTGGTAACCCGCTATGGGCCGCCGCGATCCATCTCCCTGCCGGCGGGGGCTTCGACCGTCATTACCGGCCGCAATGGCGTGGGAAAATCGACGTGGCTGATGACTATGGCGGGGTTACTTCCTGCCGAGTCCGGGGAAATCGGGGTCGCTGACTTCATCCGCCGCGGCGTGAAGGGCCCGCCTTCCCGGTGGAAATCCCGCGAGTTGGCTGACCGCATTGGTTTCGTCTTCCAAAATCCAGAACACCAATTTGTCGCCCGCACCGTGGAAGAGGAATTGCGGGTCGCGCCCAAGGTCATGCGCGTTGATCCCCCAGAGAAACGCATCGCGCAGCTGGTGGAATCGCTGCGCTTGGGGCACTTGCTCAAGGCCAACCCGTTTACGCTATCCGGCGGCGAAAAGCGCCGGCTTTCTGTAGCAACGGCGCTGGTGACCGCCCCGGAGGTGCTGCTCTTGGACGAGCCAACCTTTGGCCAGGATCCCGGCACCTTTGTGGAGTTGGTGGGGCTGTTGCGCCAATTGGCCGATGACGGCACGACCATTGCCTCCATTACCCATGACCCGCTCTTTATAGAGGCCTTGGGCGATCACCAGGTGGAGGTGCGCGGTGCCTAATCTCTTGCGCAACGTCAACCCGCTGACCCGTATCTTCCTCATGTTCGTGTGGGTAACGCCACTGCTTGCGTCCATTGACTGGATATCGGCGGCCTTATCGTTGGGGCTGACGCTCATTTTGGCGCCTTTGTGTGGTGTTTCCTGGTTGCGGATGTGGAAGGCCGGTTGGTTTTTATTCCTTATCGCCCCGTTGTCAGGCATCTCTATGCTGTTATATGGCGCTCCCGGCGGAGAGGAGTATTTCACTTGGTGGCTGATTACGGTGACGGAAAATTCGGTCACCCTGGCCATCGCGATTACGCTGCGCGTGCTCGCGGTTGCGCTACCCACGGTGGTGCTCGCGCGCGATATCGATCCCACCGAGCTTGGCGATGCCCTCTCGCAAATCCTCCGCCTTCCCTCCCGCTTCGTCATTGGTGCTGTGGCCGGCGTGCGCATGATGACGCTGCTGAAATCCGATTGGCAATCGCTCGGCATGGCGCGCAGGGCCCGCGGGCTTACGGATGAAGGTCGATTCAAGCACTTGCTTACAATGTCCTTTGGCCTATTGGTCATTGCCCTGCGCCGCGGCGGCAAGCTTGCGACGGCGATGGAAGCGCGCGGATTTGGGCGCACCCCACCCGGAGGAGGGGAGCGGACCTGGGCCCGAGAATCCAGGTTGCACGCCCGCGATGGGTGGGTGATGGCCTGCGGCCTCGCCCTTGCTTGTGTACCGGTGGTAACTTCGGTACTTACTGGGGCCTGGAGATTCTTTGGCCTTTAATCCGCGAAAGCAGTGATTCAAGCACTATGGACATTGATGCCGAACAAGAGCGCCTCTTGGAGGACATCGTTAAGCTAGCAGCCTCGCGAAAGCGTGCGTTTAAACCCATCACGGTGCTTATCGATGGCCCCTCTGGCTCCGGCAAAACCTGGACCTCCGCAGCCTTGGCAGATCGCACCAATTGGCGCGTGGTTCACCTCGATGAATTCTATCCCGGCTGGCATGGCTTGGAAAAGGGCTCCGAGATGGTGGGCGAGCAGGTTTTGCGCACCATGAACCCCGGCTATTGGCGCTGGGATTGGGAAGCCAGTTGCCCCGGCGATTGGGCAAGCCTTGATGTGCGCGATGACCTCATTATTGAAGGCGTCGGCTCCGTGACCGCGGACAATATCGCAGCCGCGAAAAAGCGCGGCGCGGTAGTAACCGTGCGCATCGATGGCCCCCGCGAGCAGCGCTATGAGCGCGCGATTGCGCGCGAGCCGGCCTATGAGAAATGGTTTAGCACCTGGGAAGAGCAGGAGAAATCCTACTTTTCTGATAAGGCCGCAGAGCCGGACCTGACGTGGGAGTGGGAGTAGCCCCTCCGCGCCGCCGGCAGGACGGACTACCGGTTTTGTGTTCATAGCGCTGGCTTTGCTAGTCTTATCTCTAGTTCACTATGTACTGCGCACCCTGTGTGAATATGGCGCGCAAAGAACATGGTGAAAAGTCTGATCCTTAACAAGGCGCCCGCCTTGGGAAGAGTTCTGGACATGCGGAAGCGCCCCGGGAAAGAGCGCCTATTTTTGCATGTTTGGTTCCCTTCTTAAGAAGTGGTGCAATTCGACAGAAAGACTGTTTAATGCCAACTATTCAACAGCTGGTCCGCAAGGGCCGCCAGACCAAGCGCAAAGAGGTCTCTACCGCTGCGCTGAAGGGTTCCCCGCAGCGTCGTGGCGTGTGCACCCGCGTGTACACCACCACCCCGAAGAAGCCGAACTCTGCTCTTCGTAAGGTTGCTCGTGTGCGCCTTACCAGCGGCATCGAGGTTTCGGCCTACATCCCAGGTGAGGGCCACAACCTGCAGGAGCACTCCATGGTCCTCGTTCGCGGCGGCCGTGTGAAGGACCTTCCAGGTGTTCGTTACAAGATCATCCGTGGCTCCCTGGATGCCCAGGGCGTCAAGGACCGTAAGCAGGCTCGTTCCCGTTACGGCGCAAAGAAGGGACAGTAATAAACAATGCGTAAGAATGCTGCTCCGAAGCGTCCTGTAGTAAAGGACCCGGTATACAACTCCGAGCAGGTAAGCATGCTCGTCAACAAGATCCTCCAGGACGGCAAGAAGTCCACCGCAGAGCGCATCGTCTACGGCGCACTTGAGGCTTGCCGTGAGAAGACCGGCACCGATCCGGTTGGCACCCTGGAAAAGGCGCTGGGCAACATCCGCCCGGACCTCGAGGTTCGTTCCCGCCGTGTGGGTGGCGCTACCTACCAGGTGCCAGTTGAGGTCCGTCCGGACCGCGCCAACACCTTGGCACTGCGCTGGATGGTGACCTTCACCCGTCAGCGCCGCGAGAACTCCATGATCGAGCGTCTCGCCAACGAGATCCTGGATGCCTCCAACGGCCTCGGTGCTTCCGTCAAGCGTCGTGAGGATACCCACAAGATGGCTGAGGCTAACCGCGCCTTCGCTCACTACCGCTGGTAATTTTTCAGCACCTTCATCAATGGCCTAAGCAACGAGAAACGAGTTTCGCGCTGAGTTCCGGGTTCCCGGCGGCGACACAAAACTTCATATCTCTTGCTTGGGCCATTTTGGTGGCACAGGGTGTGATTTAGTCCAGCACAGCTGGTCTAGTCCAGCGCATTCGCTTTGTGTCCAGTACACTGAAGCGATGGAAGTCTAGGAGCCGCTGGGCACCTAGCACGGCCACACAATGGCAAACTTTTCAAGAACTTATCCATGCAGGCGTCTTAGCCAGGTTTCTGGTCACGGCGTCGACGACTATTAAGTTGGGGTATAAACGTGGCACAAGAAGTGCTCAAGGATCTGAACAAGGTCCGCAACATTGGCATCATGGCCCACATCGATGCTGGTAAGACGACCACCACCGAGCGTATTCTCTTCTACACCGGTATCAACCGTAAGGTGGGCGAGACCCACGACGGTGCATCCACCACTGACTGGATGGCACAGGAAAAGGAACGCGGCATCACCATTACCTCGGCTGCCGTGACCTGTTTCTGGAACAACAACCAGATCAACATCATTGACACCCCGGGTCACGTTGACTTCACCGTTGAGGTTGAGCGCTCCCTGCGTGTCCTCGATGGCGCCGTCGCCGTCTTCGACGGTAAGGAAGGTGTGGAGCCACAGTCCGAGCAGGTGTGGCGCCAGGCTGCTAAGTACGACGTTCCGCGTATCTGCTTCGTCAACAAGATGGACAAGCTGGGCGCAGACTTCTACTACACCGTTGACACCATCGTTGAGCGCCTGGGCGCTAAGCCGCTCGTTATGCAGCTGCCTATCGGCGCTGAGGATGACTTCGACGGCGTTGTTGACCTGCTGAACATGCAGGCTATCACCTGGCGCGGCAAGGTCGAGACCGGTGCAGAGCCAACCTACGAGGAGATCCCTGAGGACCTCAAGGAAAAGGCTGAGCAGTACCGCGAGCAGCTGGTTGAGGCCGTTGCAGAGTCCGATGAAGAACTCATGGAGAAGTACTTCGGCGGCGAAGAGCTTTCCATCGACGAGCTGAAGGCCGGCATCCGCAAGCTGACCATCAACTCTGAGATTTACCCGGTCTACTGCGGTACCGCTTACCGCAACAAGGGTGTCCAGCCACTGCTGGATGCTGTTGTGGACTTCCTGCCTAACCCGCTGGACGTGGGCGAGGTTATCGGCCACGCTGTGGGCGATGAGGACCAGCAGCTTACCCGTAAGCCTTCCGTTGAGTCTTCCTTCTCCGCACTGTCCTTCAAGATTGCAGCTCACCCGTTCTTCGGTCAGCTCAACTTCGTGCGCGTGTACTCCGGCCAGGTCACCCCTGGTACCGAGGTCATGAACTCCACCAAGGGCAAGAAGGAGCGCATCGGTAAGCTCTTCCAGATGCACGCCAACAAGGAGAACCCGGTGGAGCAGGCTGACGCCGGCAACATCTACGCCGTTGTTGGTCTGAAGGAAACCACCACCGGTGACACCCTGTGTGACAAGAATGACCAGATCATTCTTGAGTCCATGGACTTCCCGGACCCGGTTATCAAGGTCTCCATCGAGCCGAAGACCAAGGCCGACCAGGAGAAGCTGGGTAACGCCATCCAGAAGCTCGCTGCCGAGGACCCAACCTTCACCGTTGAGCTGGATGATGAGACTGGCCAGACCGTCATCGGCGGTATGGGCGAGCTACACCTCGACGTGCTGGTTGACCGCATGAAGCGCGAGTTCAAGGTCGAGGCAAACATCGGTAACCCACAGGTTGCTTACCGCGAGACCATTCGCCGCAAGGTGGAGTCCATCGACTACACCCACAAGAAGCAGACTGGTGGTTCCGGTCAGTTCGCAAAGGTTATCTGCACCATCGAGCCGTACAACCCGGACCCAGAGACCTTGGAAGAGGGCGAGTCCGCAACCTACGCTTTCGAGAACGCCGTGACCGGTGGCCGCGTGCCGAAGGAATACATCCCTTCCGTCGATGCTGGTATCCAGGACGCAATGCAGTACGGCTACCTGGCTGGCTTCCCGATGGTCAACATCAAGGCAACGCTGGAAGACGGCGCTTACCACGACGTTGACTCCTCTGAGATGGCCTTCAAGCTGGCCGGCTCCCAGGTATTCAAGGAAGCTATGGCCAAGGCAAAGCCGGTTCTGCTGGAGCCAATGATGGCCGTTGAGGTTGTTACCCCTGAGGAGTACATGGGTACCGTTAACGGTGACATCTCCTCCCGTCGTGGTCAGGTCTTCGCCATGGAAGACCGCTCCGGTGCCAAGGTCGTCAAGGCTAAGGTTCCGCTGTCTGAGATGTTCGGCTACATCGGTGACCTGCGTTCTTCCACCGCAGGCCGCGCTAACTTCACCATGGTCTTCGACTCCTACGCTGAGGTCCCTTCCTCCGTGGCTCAGGAGATCATCGAAGAGCGCACCGGCGGCGCTAACTAATAGCGACGCCCCGCCCGTTCAGCGGTGGCTAAGGGCTGGTAGTCTCTGCCAGTAGATGCCAGCCTCACCGCTAAATGTGGCAACTGGGCCAGGGTAGCGGCGGGCTGAGTTTGCAGCTAAAACCAGTGGTTGTGAATTGAGCCGGCCGTTACCCTCCCAGGATCCTTTATTTGAGACTCTTGTTGAGGGAAATGGCCGCGAAGATTCGCGGGGTTACCTCCTATAATGGCGGTTTGAAAAAACCGCGGGATAAATCTAGGATCGTGTAACTGGCACGTAAAGAAAGCGTCATTAGCGCTTTGTCCCAGATAGTGGGTCAGGTGCCAATGACAACTGTCAACCACGTGGCTGCGAAGGTCGTAGCCACCATATAGTCCAGGAGGACATACAGTGGCAAAGGAGAAGTTCGAGCGTACGAAGCCGCATGTGAACATCGGCACCATCGGACACGTCGACCACGGCAAGACCACCACCACCGCAGCGATCACCAAGGTTCTGGCTGACCAGTACCCTGAGGAGAACCAGGCATTCGCGTTCGACATGATCGACAAGGCTCCTGAGGAGAAGGAGCGCGGTATTACCATTAACATCTCCCACGTGGAGTACTCCACCCCGAAGCGTCACTACGCACACGTTGACGCCCCGGGCCACGCCGACTACATCAAGAACATGATTACCGGCGCAGCTCAGATGGACGGCGCTATCCTGGTTGTTGCTGCAACCGATGGCCCGATGCCGCAGACCCGCGAGCACGTTCTGCTTGCTCGCCAGGTTGGCGTTCCTTACATCCTCGTTGCACTGAACAAGTGCGACATGGTTGATGATGAGGAAATCATCGAGCTCGTGGAGATGGAGATCTCCGAGCTGCTCGCAGAGCAGGACTACGATGAGGAAGCTCCTATCGTTCACATCTCCGCTCTGAAGGCACTCGAGGGTGACGAGAAGTGGGTACAGTCCATCGTTGACCTGATGGATGCCTGCGACAACTCCATCCCTGACCCGGAGCGCGCTACCGATCAGCCGTTCCTGATGCCTATCGAGGACATCTTCACCATTACCGGCCGCGGTACCGTTGTTACCGGCCGTGTTGAGCGTGGTCGTCTGAACGTCAACGAGGACGTTGAGATCATCGGTATCCAGGAGAAGTCCCAGAACACCACCGTTACCGGTATCGAGATGTTCCGCAAGATGATGGACTACACCGAGGCTGGCGACAACTGTGGTCTGCTTCTGCGTGGTACCAAGCGTGAGGACGTTGAGCGTGGTCAGGTTGTTATCAAGCCGGGCGCTTACACCCCTCACACCAAGTTCGAGGGTTCCGTCTACGTCCTGAAGAAGGAAGAGGGCGGCCGCCACACCCCGTTCATGAACAACTACCGTCCTCAGTTCTACTTCCGCACCACCGACGTTACCGGTGTTGTGAACCTGCCTGAGGGCACCGAGATGGTTATGCCTGGCGACAACGTTGAGATGTCCGTTGAGCTCATCCAGCCTGTTGCTATGGACGAGGGCCTGCGCTTCGCTATCCGCGAGGGCTCCCGCACCGTCGGCGCTGGCCGCGTTACCAAGGTTCTCGACTAATCGAGGCTTCGTAACCGCTCAGTAGAGCTTTAAGAGTCCGCTGCACCGCATGTCGGTGTGGCGGGCTTTTTTGATCCCTACTCGCGCCTTGAGTTGGAGAGGTCGCTGGCTACAGGCAGTGCTGGTGCTTTAGTGGCTTTTTCTGCACTCCGAGGGAACTGTAGGGCCAGCTTAAAACCTACTCACGATGTTAAAGGCCTGAATGCAGCGATATGGCTGTGCCAGGGTAGAGGCCATCTCGGGGGCTTTTAGCTGCAAGCGCCATAGGCGCGGGCCCCTAGGTAGGAGTCGCAATGTGTTTGCTCTAGGGCATCCGTGTAGTAGCGAGTCCGATAAGCTGCCGGACGGTCTGCGCTGACGGCTAATGGGCCGCCAACGCGATCCTGTCTCGCTGCCCACGCCTGGGCAGCGAGTTTGTCCCCTTAAGTTGCATCCTGTTGGGGTTTGCAGGGTCCAAACACACCCAAACACAAAGGAAGGCCTTCCACTACCTGCAGGCAGGTAGTGGAAGGCCTTTACCTAGTAAGGGAAGTAGTTATTACTTCTCCCAGCCGATGTTTTCCTTAGGGACGACGGCGAATCCAGGGGCGCCCATGTTGGCGATGCCCTTCTTCAGACCGACCATCTGGGGGCCGTTGGCGTGCGGAAGCAGTCCGTATTCTGCGAAGGCTTCGGACTCGAGCTCGTTGATGCGCTCGATCTGCTCATCGCGGGTCGGCAGCTTCTGCATCTCGTCGATCTTTTTGTCAAATTCCTCGGTACCGGTCGCGGACTTGTTGAGGGTGGAGTCGCTCGCGTAGGTCTGGCCGAAGAATGCCGGGCCGAATGGGTCACTTGCAGCGAAGCCGGAGAGCAAGAGGTCGAAGTCGCGCTCGCTGGTGATCTTGGAGAAGTCAGAGCTTGGGCGTTCCTCAATCTTCAGCTCGATGCCGGCGTCCTTGAGCATCTTCTGGACGGCGGTAGCAGTGGACTTGGAGACCTCGTCATCGCCGATAAGGACGTAGCGCAGGGAAAGCTTGTCGCCGTCCTTGGCGTAGTAGCCGTCATCGCCCTCAGAGTAGCCGGCGTCTTCCAGCAGGCTCTTGGCCTCTTCAACGTCGTACTTAAGAACCTCAGAAAGATTGTCCTTGTAGTCTTCCTGGGTTGGGTAGAGGGTCAAGGAGCCAGGCATTTCCTCTTCATAGCCCAGGCCGTTGTAGCGGATTTCTGCGAGCTGGTCGCGGTCGATGGCTGCAAAGACTGCGTGGCGAACATCCTTATCAGCTAGCTGTGGGGCCTTGGAGTTTAGGGTGAACAGGACGCTGGCTGGCCGGGTGGCTGCGCGGACGTCGATGGAATCGCCCATGTCTGCGGCGATGGTGAGGTTGTTCTTGCTGCCCACACCGGCGACGTCAATTTCGCCAGCCTGGAAAGCGTTGATGGTTGCCTGGGACTCCATCACGCGGTAGCTGACCTTGTCCAGCTTTGGCTCATCGCCCCACCACTTTTCGTTAGGTACGAAGGACACGGTGCCGCCGCGGAAGTCGGCGTTTTCCACCTTGAACGGGCCCGCGCCATACTGTGGGTTGAGCTTGCCTAGGTATTCTTCATTGAACTTTTCGGCGGTATCGATCGCTGGGTGCAAAATGTTGTTGAATAGTCCCTGCCACCATGGGTAAGGGGTCCCAAAGGTGATCACGGCTTCCTTGTCGCTCTCGCCCTTTTCCACGGATTCGATGAGCTCGTAACCATCGGTGGAGTTAACCTGCACTTCCGAATCTTTGCCGTTGTTGAAGCGCCAGGTGTTCTCGAAAGCCGTCCAATCAATGGGGGTGCCATCGTTGAAGGTGGCGTCATCATTGATGTCGTAGGTTACGACGGTCTTATCGCCTTCGGTGGACTCGTCTACTGAGTCCAGATACGCGGGATTTGGGGTGTAGTTACCTTCGCCGTCATATAGCGCCATTTGCGGGTTGTACCAGCCCCATACGGTGCGGGTATCCGTGGTCATATTGGCGTGGAAGTCGTTTTGCTGTTCGGTCAGCTCTCCGAGGGAAAGGCTCAGCTCGCCGCCGTCCTTGATCTCATCGCGTTCTTTTTCGTTGTAGTCACCGGATGGCTTGACGTCGATCTCGAGGCCACCGACAGCCTTGTTGGAGGAGTCGCCACCGCCAGAACCCGAGCAGGCGGTGAGTGCGAGTGCCGTGGCGGAAAGAGTGGCAACCGTTGCTATGCGGAAGCGACCGAACTTTTTCATTGGGGATTACTCCTTGCGTGAGATGAAGGCGAAGTTGGCATAGACGGCCGATTAAGTAACCATCTGTTGCAACTATGTGAAGTACTTTACAATATTCAAATTTGTGTCCGCAATCACTTTGGGAAAAGGATGCGGGGCTAGGGGGTAGCTAGGCCCGGGATTTTTCCCTGCGTGCGCGGGCAACCTTGGGATCTGGATTCGGGATGGCATCCAGAAGTTTCTTGGTGTAGTCGTCTTGGGGGTTATCGAAAATCTCATCCGTTGAGCCGGACTCGACAAACTTGCCCTTGTACATCACCGCAACGCGGTCCGAAAGGTGGCGCACGACGGAAAGATCGTGGGCGACGAAGAGATAGGACAGGCCCAGCTTTCGCTTCAGGTCCTCGAGCAGGTTAATGACACCCGCCTGGATGGAGACGTCCAAGGCGGAGACTGGCTCATCCAGCACGAGAACCGAAGGACGCGTGGCTAGGGCGCGCGCCAACCCGATTCGCTGGCGCTGGCCGCCAGAAAAGTGGCTAGGGAAGCGGTCCAGCTGCGAGGAATCGAGGCCGACCAGGTTCATGAGCTCATTCACGCGGGCATCGACGTCGCCGTCATAGCCTAAGGAATTGAGCGGTTCCGCAATTACCTCGCGAACGGTCAGGCGAGGATTTAGCGAGCTCATCGGATCCTGGAAGACGATCTGAATGTCTTTGCGGGCCTCGCGGCGCTCTGAGCCGCTCATTCCATTGGCGTCCTTGCCGTTGAGGACTACTGCGCCATTTTCTGGGTCCAGGTCCATGATCTCCAGCAGGGTGGTGGTCTTACCGCAGCCGGACTCGCCGACGATGGCCAGGCACTCGCCTTCGCGGATATCGAAGGTAATGCCGTCGACGGCCTTGACGGTGCCCACCTTGCGCTTAATCAGCGCGCCCTTGGTCAGCGGGAACTGTTTGCGGAGTTCGTTCACGGCGAGGGTAGTCTTGCGGTCCTCGCGGGGAACGTCGGCCAAGACGTCATCGGAAAGCAGCGGCGGCTTGAACATCAGCTCGCCGTCAATCTTGCGGTCGTGGATCTCCGGCGCGCGCAGGCAGGCGCTGCGGTGGGAGGTGGACTCGTCCTTGAGCGGAATCAGCTCCGGCTCGCCGGAAAGGCAAGCCTGTTGTGCGACGGGGCAGCGCGGGGCGAATTGGCAACGATCTTTTAGATCCACCAAGACCGGCGGGTTGCCCTCGATGGGGGTCAGGGGCTCCGAGGCCGAGGCATCGGGGCGCGGGGTGGAACCAAGCAGGCCCACGGTATAAGGCATGCGCGGGTTAGAGAAGATGGTATCGACATCGCCGTGCTCTACCGGCTGGCCGGCGTACATGACCATGACATCATCGGCGGTTTCTGCCACCACGCCCATATCGTGGGTAATCATGATGGTCGCGGCGCCGGTCTCGCGCTGGGCTACTCGGATGACGTCCAGGATCTGGGCCTGGATGGTGACGTCCAGGGCCGTCGTCGGCTCATCGGCAATGAGCACGCGCGGGTTATTCGCAATAGCAATGGCGATGACCACGCGCTGGCGCATACCGCCGGAAAACTCGTGCGGGAAGGACTTCAGGCGCAGGTGGGGCTCGGGGATGCCCACCAGATCCAGCAGCTCAGTGGCTTGCTTGAGTGCGGCCTTCTTGCTGACGTCCTGGTGGGCTTGGATGGCCTCCACTAGCTGCGAACCAATATCGAAGACCGGGGTCAGCGCGGAGAGCGGATCCTGGAAGATCATGCCGATGCCATTTCCGCGGATGCTCGACATTTCCTTATCAGAAAGCCCGAGGAGCTCTCGGCCATCGAATTTCACGGAGCCTTCTACCTTGGCGTATTCCGGCAGCAGGCCCATGATGGACATGGAGGTCACGGACTTACCGGAGCCGGATTCGCCGACGATGCCCAGGGTGCGGCCGGGGTGCAGATCAAAGCTGACACCGCGCACCGCAGAGACGGTACCTGCTTCAGAAGGAAAGCTGACGCGTAAGTCATTGACGGACAAGATAGGCGAAGTCATAGTTTACCTCCGGAATTGGAGTTGGGATCGAGTGCGTCGCGCAGACCATCGCCAATAAATGCCATGGAGACGGTCAGCAGCGTCAAGGTAGCGGCGGGGAAGTAGAACTGCCATGGGGCGGATTGCAGGGAGGCGGTGCCGCCCTGCAGCAAGGTACCGAGGGAGACATCGGGAAGCTTCACGCCCAAGCCCAGGAAGGACAGGGCGGTCTCAGAGCCCACGGTGCCCACCACGCCGAAGACGAACTGGATGATAAGCAGCGAACCAATATTGGGAATGACGTGGCGGATGATGGTGCGCATCTTGGATACGCCCATGTAGCTTGCGGCGCGGACATAGTCCTGCTCGCGGACGGTAAGGGCCAAGGACCAAATCACACGGGCCTGGTACATCCAGCCGAAGGCGATAAGGACGACCATCAAAAGCTTCCAGTCACCGCCGGAGTCTGCCACCACGAGGGCGATGAGCAGGAAGGTCGGGATGGACAGCAGGAAGTGGATAACGGCGAGGACGGCCTTTTCCGCGATTCCGCCCCACAGGGCTGCGGCACAGCCGATGAATGCGGAGATAACCAACGTGGCAAAGGACACCACGATGGCGATGGTTAGGGACCTGCCAAGGCCGTGGATGGTTTGGGCATAAAGGTCATTGCCGGAATCGTTGGTACCGAACCAGTGCTCGGAGCTCGGTGGCTCAGACAGGGCGAGGAAGTCCGGTTCCGTGTAGTCCCACTGGGCAAAGAAATTGCCAAAAAGGGCGGCGAAGATGAGAAAGCCCAGGATGAAAACACCGACGGTGGCTAGCTTGTTGCGGAAGAAGCGGCGGACGTACAGCTTGTACCGGGAAGTACCGCGGGGAACCTCCGGCAGCGTGGCCATGCGCTCGGCTTCCTCATTGCTTAAAGGATCCTCGGAGACGACCTCGGTGCGCGTAGAAACCTCGCCACGGGGCTGTTTCTTGGACATCTTTGGTTCTTTGGGATTTGTCATTTAGCTCACCCTTACTCGTGGATCCAAGGCGACAACAACGAGGTCTGCCAAGACGGCGGACACGGCCGTCATTGCGGCACCGAATGCCGCCACGGCTACCGCGCCATTGATGTCATTCTTACTTATGGTCTGGATGAAGTACTGGCCCATACCATTCCAGCCGAAGATGCGCTCCGTCATCACGGCACCGGTGAAGATGCCGGGCACGGAGAAGGCGACGGACGTTGCCACCGGAATGATGGAGGTGCGCAGCGCGTGCTTGCGGATGGCCTGCTGGCGGGTAAGTCCCTTTGCACGTGCGGTGCGGACATAATCCGCATCGAGGTTATCGAGCAGCAGCGTGCGCTGAGTCATGTGGTAGCTGGCGTAGCTGATGATCACCAGGGACACCGTGGGCAAGACGAGGTGCTGCGCGGAGTCCAAGAGCTTGGGGAAGAATCCCTCGACCCCCAAGGACTTAGAGCCGACGACGTAGAAAATCTTCTTGCCGGTCAAATCGTTGATCTCCAGGGCAGCCCAGACGACGGCGATGGAGGCAACAACCACGTGGGTATTCATCGCAATGATGGAAATTCCCTGCCACACGCGGTCACCGGTCTTGTACTGGCGGGAGGCGGTGTATACACCAACGGCCACACCGATGACGATGGACAGGATGGTGGCCAGCAAGAGCAGCTGTGCGGATACCCAGATGCGGTAGCTGATCTCTTCGTTAACCATCTCACCGACCGGAGATTGTCCCCAGTCCCACTTCGTGAGGATATTGGTCAGCCAGGTCCACCAGCGCTCCAGGAGCGGGGTTTCTGGGCTGAGGTTATAAGGCTCGAGGAGGTTATTGATTTCCTCATCTGAAAGTGGTGGACGGCGCTCGGTGTAGTTCGAACGCGGGTCCAAAAACGAGGCCGCCAAGAAATAAGCCAAGTTAGTGGCTAAAAAGATCATGAGTAACCAGCCCAAGATCTTTTTGATCAAATACTTTGTCATGGGGAAATTCTCCGTGCGCGGTTAAGCAGGAAACAGTGCGAATAAATATGAGGCCAACGATGGAGTCGTTGTATGTGACCAATCTAATAAGATATAAGCGAGCGCACAATTCACGTAGCCCCGTGATGTACATCGCCAATCAAACGACAGGTATTTTTTCAGTGTAGACGCTTAGGGCCTTAAAAAGAAAAATGGGATTCAGCTGCAGATTTAAAAACCTGAATTGTTCAACAGTTATAGGGAACGCTTACCTGAAAATAAGTGAAAACGGGGGTAACCAGTTAGCCAAGGCGGGGTGCTGACCCGTGGCTGTAATAGGGCGGAACGCCTCGGTAGGCTAGACCCTTATGGAAGATCCCACTCGCATTGACCCGACCTTGGCAGCGCTGCGCAAGGCATGGGAGGGCCAGCCCGATCTGAGCCTGCCGACGCTCTTTGCCTTATTGGCCAACCGGGGCATCGGCTGGGGCGTGAGCGACGCGGAGTTAGTCACCGAACTCGAGCGGCAGGCCGAGGTTCACCCGCCGCTATTGCCCTTGGAGGGCGGCCGCGTGGGCACTGGTGTGTGGCTCGTGCTTAGCGATGCCCCCACCTCCCGCATCACCGCCGATTCCTCCCGCATCATCGTGCGCCGCCCGAATGCTCAGCCGGTGGTGTGGGAATACAGCGCCATTAGGCCAACGGGGCCTGGCCGGCCCTTCGTGGTTACGGATACTGAGGGCTTTGAACACCGCCTTGGGATCGTCTCCAGCATCATGCGCCTGGATGAGCCGCTGCCGGAACTTAGCGGCCTGAGCCGTTACGAGTTGGGTGACTTTGTCTATGTCCTCCGCTTGGAGGACGCTATCGCTGTCCTAGACCACGGACTGCATCTCTTTCACAAGGAAAACCGGCGGGTGGTTGCCCATAATTATGCGTGGAAGAGGATAGAAAAATGCCGCCCTGGCGAGGAGTTGGAGTTACTCCTCGAGGGCGGCGATTATGCGCGATTGGGCAAGGTAGTTGAGGTTCTTGTTGCAGAGACCCCAAACCCCTTATTCAGCTAAATCCTTCATCGGCTTGACCTTGGTGAAGTGCAGCTTATAGCTGGTATCTAGGTCAGCGTCGGGGAAAGCCTCCCGGAAGTCGCGCTCATTCGTTTCTACAGCGTTGGTCAGCCGCTCCAGCGGCGTGTCTGGGTTGGCAACCACCGTGTACTGCAGCGTTGGGCGGGCGCGGTCGTATGCAACCAAGCGCTCGACCCGGTCCACACCCTCTAACGCGTCCAGATCCTTGGCCACCGCGGTGGCGATGGCGTTCATGGATGCAGAGATTGCGCCTTCTTCATTGGAAGCTGCGGATTCCACATTATTAAAGCGGCGGTGACGCAGGTTTACGACGATGAGCCACAAACCAATGATGAGCAATAGGGCAGAGGCACCGGCCAAGACCCAGACCCACCAACTATTGTCGCCCAAAGTGCGCCACGTATCGTGGTCTACCCACTCGGCCAGGTATTCAGCAAATTCCACATTGAAGTTAATGAGAATCGGCCACACACCGAGCGCGATGAGGATGATTCCGAGCAGGCCGAGGAGGATTCGGTCAAAGGTAGCAAGCTTTTTAGACATGATTATCCATCTCCGGAATCTTCTCTACGGCTACGGTGACCTTTGGTGGATGCGCAAGCACTTCCAAGGCACGGGTGACAGCAGTTTCTACGCGCCCCGGCAACTCGGAGTCTTGCTCATCGCCATTGACGGTAACCTTCGCGCTCTTGGTATCCGCGGAAGTCTGTGCGGACGCGACTCCCGGAACGCGGCGCGCTGCAGCAGAGCTCAAGCGCGCGACATCAACCGGACGCATCCACATGGAAGCGGACTCGGAAGCGACCTGGATGTGGGTATTGCGGCGCGTCTTTACCGCAGCGATTACAAAGATGAGACCAACGACGATGGAGCCCACGCCAGCCCAGATCATCCACGTTTCTAATTGCTCGGTGGCAATAAGATTGAGGACCGGCTGGACCCACGATTGGGCATTGGCGTCTGCGCCGACAAGCCAGGTTTCGCGTACGCCCACAATGCCAATGGCCAGCAGGACGAAACCTAAAATGACGGTCCACGTACGCACGGCAGGAGACGCCTTGGGCTGTTGCCCGAAATGCTCAGGCATATTCATCTCAGCCATTATTGCCTCCTTGCTCGTGGAATGGGGTGATGGAAATGGCACGCAGCGGCTCAGGCCGTGGCGCATAGACATGCAGCGGGCGCTGGCTCGTTGGGGTTACCTTGATGCGCTTGAGCGGTTCCTGGCGCGGGGCCTGAACCTTGCGCAGCGGGGCGGGCCTTGCGGTCCGCACGCGCTGCTCGCTCCGGGAATTATCGATCTCGATCTTGCGCAGTGGTCGTGGGCGAGGTGAGTGCACCTTGCGCAGGGGAGCCGGCCGCGCAACGCGAACGCGCTTGTACTGTTGCGCATTGTCGATGTCGATCTTGCGCAAAGGCTGCGGACGAGGGACAGAGACCTTTGCCTTCTTGGCGAAGGGACGTACCTGTCCGCTCGGGAGCAACCGAGCAGGGCGCGGGGCGCGAACACTGCGTACCCGCTCTGGGCGCGGTTCGATGATGCGGCGCGGTTCGTGATCTTCTGGAGCACTGATGTCTAACAGCTGGTGATCCGGAAGATCAGCGGAAATGCTGCGCACCGGCGCCTCCCGCGGCGTGTCAACGGAGCGCACCGGGGTATCGCCAGGCGGCGCCGATACTCCGCGGATGGCAACTTCCTTCCCGGAAGAAATCTCGCGGATATCCGCTTCTGGTGGAACGGCAACTGTGCGAACCACCGCCTCTTGCGGGGTATCGACGGTGCGAACCGCGGCTTCTTCCGGGGTCTCGATGCCTCGCACCTCGACCGAGTCCTGGGTGACAGGCTGGGTCACGGTAGACGGGGTGACCTCCGGCGTAAAAGCCGAAGCAGCAGGGCGCTGCGCAACCTGTTCTGCGGTCACGCGAGTATCCGGAACCGATTCACCAACGGTGACATTAACGCGGGTGGTGGTATAGCCGGTGTGGGCAGCAATGGCCTCTGAAATGGCGGCACGCGTACTTTCCGCGACTGCGGTAACCGGCGATGGCCACACCACAGCGATGGTCGCGCTTACTGCGGCGACCTCACGCTCTGGGTCCATCTGTACCGAAACCCGTGGATAACCGCGTCCGCCAATGCCAGCAAGCTTGGCATCTAAATCCTTTGTGCCAGGCACGCTAGCAATTGCGGCGGTCACGATTCGTTCCATGGTCCGCAGCGAGAAACGCGTGTGGCCCTTAGTGGAACCTTCTGACATTAGCCTTGGCCTTTCTCCTTGCCAATGAGGCCATTCCACACAGCGCTGAGGTCGATGCGGCCATCAAAATGGGAGCCCAAGAGGCCACCGATAGCAGCAAGCAGCACGGCGAGCAGCATCCAACCCCAACCTAAGTACAAAAAGAAGGCAAGTAGCAGGCCGATAACAATGCCCAATGTGGTGTAATTTTTCATATCTAATCCTTCGAGGGAGCAGCGGATAAGCCATCTACGGCATCAGAAAACTCAACGTCGACGCGATCTAATTCCGTACATGCCTTGCGGGCGGTCGAGCGGATTTCTTCCGCCAGACGGTACAGATCAGGTTGCGCACTGATATCAACGCGGACGTTGATTTGCAGGTGGCGATCGTCGCGGGGATCGGGCCGGCGCATGCCGGAAACCCTTTCGCCCGGGAAGAGTAGGTTCACCGAGCCGTAGCGTCCGCCGTCAAGGCCCGCGACACCGTTGAGCTTTTGCACCGCTTCCGCAATTGCGTGAGCGTGGCTTACCTCGAGCTCAAATTGCGCTCGGGGTTCAGGCATTGTTCTTATGCCTGGCCCTGGTTCAGTGCAGCCTGCTCTTCAGACTCGGAGTCTTCCTTCGGCAGCTTGACGTTGTGAACAACAACGTCAACGCGCTCTACGGTCAGGCCGGTCATGCGCTCGACAGCGTTCATGATGTTGCGGCGGATTGCCTCAGCCAGCTCGTGGATGGCAACGCCGTACTCAGCGGTGATGGCGATCTCGATCTTTGCGGAGCCGTTTTCTACCTCTACGTCAACACCCTGGCGTACGTCCTCGGATGCACCGAAGGACTCGCGGATGGTGCCCATCATGCGAGCGCCGCCGCCACCGAGGGAGTCAACGCCGGAAACCTCGCGGGCTGCAATGCCGGCGATCTTGGAAACAACGACGTCATCAATGGTGGTGGTGCCGTACTGAGTCTCCAGGTTGTTGTTTACCTCGCGCTCTTCAGAAGCGGCAACGTTGTTCTCAGAGTGCTTTGCAGGAGTGTTGTTCTCTGACATGGTCTTTAAGGCCTTTCCTTAAATATTGACTTGCATGGTCGCAATATGAAATTGAAGGACCAAGAACCAACGGTTCAAAATCCCTCTTTGAGCGTACCTACCGCCTAACCGGACGTGGGGTCTGTGACAACAATATTTACCAAAACGTGATTATTGGCACTATTGCCGGGGTGGTTTGAAAAACACCAGCCCATCGTGCTTAAATACTTAGGTTGCTTTAACAGGGCAGTGCGAACCGATAACGGGCCGTCTTAAACACGGTGCATATCGGGGAGACGCTGAGCTGGTAAAGCGAACATGACACCTTCGTTGTCATCGTGGTTCAGGGCTTTCCTGAAACACAGACTGGAAGGTCATCCGATCGGGCTAGGTCCGCGCTAGAGCAGAGACACCCCGAGACGATGGACCGGAGAAGGGGCATGGCAAATAAACAGCGGCAGTTAGCGAATAGGACACTCTCCACGTGTAATGCGTGAAAACCGTCCTCTTCACAATACTTTGACTACGGGTCTTGTACCCCGTCAGGAGCACTGCAGACTGGCATTTGCCATGTGCTGTATCTCTTGGTTGTCATGACAGTCAGACCACTGGCGTTGTGTCAGGCCCCAGGCCCGGACAACGTTATAGAGAAATCGAGAAGCAATTTCCCACCGCTTCACGCCCCGGAAACGCCGGGAATGTGAAAGTGGGGAAGCGAGGAAGAGGATAAGCGTGGCGGGACAAAAGATCCGCATTCGGCTGAAGGCCTATGACCACGAGGCAATCGACGCTTCTGCAAAGAAGATCGTCGAGACCGTTACCCGTACGGGTGCTCGTGTAGTTGGCCCAGTGCCGCTCCCAACCGAGAAGAACGTGTACGCAGTTATTCGTTCTCCGCACAAGTACAAGGACTCTCGCGAGCACTTCGAGATGCGCACGCACAAGCGCCTGATCGATATTCTCGACCCGACCCCGAAGACCGTTGATGCCTTGATGCGCATCGATCTTCCGGCAAGCGTCGACGTGAACATCCAGTAAGCGACTTTGGTGGAGAACTAATAATGAGTGAAAACGAGATCAAGGGCATTCTGGGCAAGAAGCTCGGCATGACCCAGGTCTTCGACGACGAGAACCGCGTTGTTCCGGTTACCGTCGTTGAAGCAGGGCCATGCGTTGTCACCCAGATTCGCACCCCCGAAACCGATGGCTACAGCGCCATCCAGATCGCCTTTGGCGAGATTGACCCACGCAAGGCAAACAAGCCTGAGTCTGGTCACTTCAAAAAGGCTGGCGTAACCCCGCGTCGTCACGTTGCGGAAATCCGTATGGACGACACCTCCGCATACGAGGTTGGCCAAGAGGTCAAGGTAGACATCTTCGAAGGCATCACTTTCGTTGACGTCACCGGCCAGACCAAGGGCCACGGCTACGCTGGTGCTATGAAGCGCCACGGCTTCCAGGGGCAGGGCGCAGCTCACGGTAACCAGGCCGCTCACCGCCGCGTTGGTGGTATCGGTGGCGCTGCTACCCCAGGCCGCGTCTTCAAGGGCAAGCGCATGGCTGGCCGCATGGGCCACGACCGCGTGACGACCCAAAACCTGAAGATTCAGAAAGTCGATGTCGAGTCCAACCTGCTGCTCATCAAGGGTGCTATCCCTGGTGCGCGCGGCGGCCTCGTCACCGTTAAGACCGCAGTGAAGGGCGGTGCACACGCATGAGCAACCTCAAGCTAGACGTCCACACCTCTGAAGGTAAGACCAATGGCTCCGTGGACCTGCCGGCTGAAATCTTTGACACCGAGGCATCCGTTGCTTTGATGCACCAGGTTGTCAACGCACAGCTTGCTGCTGCTCGTCAGGGCACCCACGCCACCAAGACCCGCGGCGACGTCCGCGGTGGTGGCCGTAAGCCTTTCCGCCAGAAGGGCACCGGTCGTGCGCGCCAGGGTTCCATCCGTGCGCCGCACTACACCGGCGGTGGCACCGTCCACGGCCCGCAGCCACGTAGCTACGCACAGCGCACCCCTAAGAAGATGATCAAGGCTGCTCTCTTCGGTGCGTTGTCTGACCGTGCTCGCAACGAGCGCATCCATGTCATCGAAGAGTTGGTTCCAGGCCAGAAGCCGTCCACCAAGGCGGCCAAGGCTTTCCTCGAGTCCCTGACCGAGCGCGACAACGTGCTGCTGGTTATCGGCCGCGAGGACATCAACGCCCGTCGTAGCGCTAATAACCTGCCGAACGTTCAGATCTTGGACGCCGGTCAGCTCAACACCTACGACGTTCTCTACTCCGATGACGTTGTGTTCTCCGTTGAGGCGCTACACACCTTCATCACTCGCGCTACCGGCGCGGATAAGGAGGAGAACTAATGGCTAAGATTTCTAACCCGCGCGATGTCATCATCGCCCCGGTTGTATCTGAGAAGTCCTACGGTCTGATGGAGCAGAACGTCTACACGTTCTTCGTCTCCCCAGACTCCAACAAGTCCCAGATTAAAGATGCCGTCGAGCAGATCTTTGACGTGAAGGTCGACTCCGTGAATACCGTAAACCGTGCAGGTAAGCGCAAGCGCACCCGCACCGGCTTCGGTCAGCGTAAGTCCACCAAGCGCGCATACGTGACGCTCCGTGAAGGCAGCGACTCCATCGACGTCTTCGGCGCAGGCGCTTAAGCGCCACCGGAGAGCCGAAAGGAAAAGGAAGAATTATGGCTATTCGTAAGTACAAGCCGACAACTCCGGGTCGCCGCGCATCCTCCGTATCTGAGTTTGACGAGATCACTCGTTCGACTCCGGAGAAGTCCCTGCTGCGCCCGCTGAGCAAAACCGGTGGTCGTAATAACTACGGCCGCATCACCACCCGCCACATCGGCGGTGGCCACAAGCGCCGTTACCGTCTGATCGACTTCCGTCGTAACGACAAGGACGGCATTCCGGCAAAGGTCGCCCACATTGAGTACGACCCGAACCGCACCGCAAACATTGCATTGTTGCACTACGTAGATGGCGAGAAGCGCTACATCATCGCGCCGAAGGGCCTGAAGCAGGGTGCTGTTGTCGAGTCCGGCCCGAACGCAGATATCAAGGTGGGCAACAACCTGCCACTGCGCAATATCCCGACCGGTTCGACCATCCACGCTGTTGAGCTCAAGCCGGGCGCTGGCGCTAAGCTGGCTCGCTCTGCTGGTGCTTCCATCCAGCTGCTGGGTAAGGAAGGCAAGTACGCCGTTCTGCGTATGCCGTCTTCTGAAATCCGCCGCGTGGACATCCGTTGCCGCGCAACGGTTGGTGAAGTTGGCAATGCCGAGCAGATGAACATCCGCTGGGGCAAGGCCGGCCGCATGCGTTGGAAGGGCGTTCGCCCGACCGTCCGTGGTGTCGTTATGAACCCGGTTGACCACCCACACGGTGGTGGTGAGGGTAAGACCTCCGGTGGTCGCCACCCAGTGTCCCCATGGGGTCACAAAGAGGGTCGCACCCGCAATCCGAACCGTTACTCCAACAACATGATCGTGCGCCGTCGTCGCCCGAACAAGAAGCGCTAAGAGGAGGTAAACAATGCCACGCAGCCTTAAGAAAGGCCCGTTCGTCGATGAGCACCTCCTCAACAAGGTGGATGCTCAAAACGATGCAGGCACCAAGCAGGTCATTAAGACCTGGTCTCGCCGCTCGACCATTCTCCCCGATTTCATCGGACACACCTTCGCCGTCCACGACGGCCGCAAGCATGTGCCGGTCTTCATCGAGGACTCCATGGTCGGCCACAAGTTGGGCGAGTTTGCACCAACCAAGACCTTTAAGGGTCACGTCAAGGATGACAAGAAGGGACGTCGATAAGCGATGAGTGAGACCATCACCTCCGCATCCGCCACGGCCCGCTACGTCCGCGTTACCCCGATGAAGGCACGTCGTGTGCTCGATCTGGTCCGCGGCAAGTCCGTAAGCGAAGCTTTGGCAATCCTGAAGTACGCACCGCAGGGTGCTTCCAAGCCAGTTGCAAAGGTCGTTGCTTCCGCAGCCGCAAACGCTGAGAACAACTTCGGCCTCGACCCACGCACCCTGGTCATCTCCGAGGCATACGCCAACGAGGGCCCGACCATGCGTCGTTTCCAGCCGCGTGCACAGGGTCGTGCATTCATGATTCGTAAGCGCACCAGCCACATCACCGTGGTTGTCGAAAGCCAGCAGGAAGGGGCCAAGTAATGGGCCAGAAGATCCATCCTCACGGCCTACGTTTGGGCATCACCTCCGACTGGAAGACCCACTGGTTCGCGGATAAGGACTACGCGAACTACGTAGCCGAAGACATCAAGATTCGTAACTACCTCAACAAGGGCCTCGAGCGCGCCGGCATCGCCGACATCGTTATCGAGCGCACCCGTGACCGCGTCCGCGTGGACATTCACACCGCCCGTCCGGGCATCGTGATTGGCCGCCGCGGTGCTGAGGCTGACCGCATCCGCCGCGAGTTGGAAAAGCTCACCGGCAAGATGGTTGCCCTCAACATCCTCGAGGTCAAGCAGGTAGACGCAAACGCAACCCTCGTTGCTCACTCCATCGCGGAGCAGCTGGTTAACCGCGTCGCATTCCGTCGTGCAATGCGCAAGGCTATCCAGTCCGCTATGCGCCAGCCACAGGTTAAGGGCATCAAGATCCTGCTGTCTGGTCGCCTGGGCGGTGCAGAAATGTCCCGCGTTGAGCGCTACCACGAGGGTCGCGTTCCGCTGCACACTCTTCGCGCCGAGATCGACTACGGCACCGCAGAGGCCCACACCACCTTCGGCCGCATCGGCATCAAGGTGTGGATCTACAAGGGTGACGTCGTCGGTGGCGTACGCGAGTCCGAACTGAACGCTCCGGCACAGGGCCGTGGCCGCGGTGACCGCAACGGTCGCTCCCGCCGCGGTGGCCAGCGCCGCCAGCGTGCACAGCAGAAGCAGGAGGGCTAATCCATGCTGATTCCTAAGCGTGTTAAGTACCGCCGTCAGCACCGCCCGAGCCGTCGTGGCGTGTCCAAGGGCGGAAACCGCATTAACTTCGGCGATTACGCAATCCAGGCACTGGAGCCTGCGTACATCACCAACCGTCAGATTGAAGCCGCACGTATTGCCATCAACCGCCACGTTAAGCGTGGTGGCAAGGTGTGGATCAACATCTTCCCGGACCGTCCGTTGACCCAGAAGCCGCTCGGTGTTCGTATGGGTTCCGGTAAGGGCCCGGTTGAGAAGTGGGTGGCTAACGTGAAGCCTGGCCGCGTACTTTTCGAGATGAGCTACCCAACTGAGGCTGTTGCAATCGAGGCTCTGCGCCGCGCTGGCCAGAAGCTTCCTTGCAAGGTCCGCATCATCAAGAAGGAGGACCAGTTCTAATGGCAACCGGTACCCCCGCCCACGAGTTCCGTGAGCTCGACAACGCAGAGCTGGAAACCCGTCTGAAGGATGCGAAGGAAGAACTGTTCAACCTTCGTTTCCAGAAGGCCACCGGCCAGCTGACCAACAACCGCCGCATCGGCACGGTTAAGCGCGACATTGCCCGCATCTACACCGTTCTGCGCGAGCGCGAGCTGGGCCTGTCTGTCGCTCCGGGAGCTGAGGCTTAATCATGAGTGAGGCTAACGTGACTGAATCCAAGAAGGGACCAACTCCGAAGAAGGAGAAGGTCAAGGGTGCTCCTAAGGTCCGCACCGGCTACGTCGTTTCGGACAAGATGTCCAAGACCATCGTCGTCGAGATCGAAGACCGCAAGCAGCACGCTCTGTACGGCAAGATCATGCGCTCTAACAAGAAGGTTAAGGCGCACGATGAGGAAGAAATCGCAGGCGTAGGCGATCTCGTACGTATCGCTGAGACCCGCCCGCTGTCTAAGGACAAGCACTTCCGTCTCGTAAAGATCATCGAGAAGGCTAAGTAAACCCTAGCCAGCGCAGCCCCTGTACCGGACCACATGGTTCGGCGCAGGGGCCTCTCGCTGTTTTAGGGCTCTTAAGGACGGGCCCTTCCATAAAACCAATAGGGCACCCAGGTGACGTCATCGGTGGGCAAGCCCCAGCCTTTCACCGCGAGGCCGCGCACCTTCTTTGCCAAATCTCCCTCGCCGGAGACCCACACGTACCCAGGTATCGGCGCAGCAGCATAATCTGCTTCCAGCGCGGCAACGACGGAATCTGCCTCCTGGTGCGGCTCAGTCCGAAGGACGCGCAGGCTGCGCACGCTGGGCTCCCACCTGGCCATGAGGCCGGGCTCTACTTCGTCATCGCTGGTGACCACGGCTACAACGTCAGTGGAAGCGAGCTTCGCCGGGTCATGTTTCTCTTGGTAGGCAAGGATATGCCGCAGGGCAGGCAAGGCGGAGGCATCGGCGACCAATAGCTGCGCAGCCTCGGTAGGCCGCCACATCTCGTTGCAGGTAAAGAACCCCGCGGTATCGCCGGGTTGCGCGCGGAGAATCCACCGCGAGCCGGGGCCGGAATCGCCGTGGGTGACCACATCGACATCGACAGTCGCGTCCTCAGGGTGCAGCGCGCGTATGGTGTACCAGCGCAGGTCTGGACGCGTTTCCTCGTCCATAGCGGCCACCGCCGCGCGGATATTGACGCCATCGACGGGGAAGGGCGCAAATTCCTGCCCGGCTTGCGGCATGACGAGGCCAAAGTATTCATCGGGGCCGGCGAGCTCATACGTCCGGAACGCCTCAGCGTGAAACGTCAGGCGGTGCAGCCGCGGTCGGATCTGCTCATTGGCGGTGAGGGTAACGGGGATCAATTCGTGTTCAGGCATCGTGGACGATTGTAAGGAAGAATTCATGCGTCCAACATACCTGGGCACAGTTAAGCCTTGCCTAATTCTTTCGGGGGGATAGGATATGCCACGTCATTTACCTCCTTTATTGAAAGGGTTAGCCTCATGAAGATTTTCGGACGCCGCACCATGGGTGTTGTGGCACTGCTGTCCGCCGGAGCCGTCGCCTTAGCCGGCTGTTCGCGCGGTGAGGGCGATGAAAGTACGCAGTCGTCCACCGATGCCGCCAGCGAGGAGCGCGTGGCTAGCCTGGGCTTGGGCGATGCCGATACGCTGCTCGCGCTGGGCATCACCCCCGTGACGGTGGCGCCGTGGGGCGCTGAGGGCGACGGCGATCCTTCCGGCGTGGGCCCGTGGTCAAAGAAGCTGCTTGGCGATGCCAAGCCTGAGACCATCTACAACACCGCAACCGGTTTCACCGCGGAGACCTTCGAGCAGATCACCGCGGCCGACCCCACCAAGATCATTGCGGTGAATCAGGCAGTGGATGCGCGCACGAAGGAATCCCTGGAAGAGATCGCGCCGACCACCGTCAAGCCGGATGGGTATGAAGACTGGCAGATTCCCTGGGAAAAGCAGGTAGAGGCCATCGCGGACGCCGTGGATAAGGAAGACGACGGCGAAAAGCTCATCAAGGACACCGAAAAGGCCTTCGAGGAATTCCGCCGCGAGCACACCGAATTGCAGGGCAAGTCCGCGGCCATCGTCATGCCTTATGACGGCAAGATTGGCCTGTACACCGATGAGGACGGGCGCGGACAGTTCATCGAGGATCTTGGCATGGAGATCCCCGATGAGTTGAAGGGCGATGGCAGCAGCTTCTTCGTTGACATTGCCCCGGAAAACTACGCAAAGCTCAACCAGGTTGAGCACCTCTTTGTCCTGGATTACAACGGCTCCGCGGATGTCTTGAAGAAGGATAAGACCTTCCAGGGCCTCGATATTGTCAAGGAGGGGCGCGTGCGCTACCTGGACACGGATACCGGCAACGCCATGAGCATGCCGAACCCAGTGACCATCCCCTGGGCAATAGATAAGTTTGAAGAGAAGCTGTAATTGTCAGCAACCACGAAGGACGGCCAGACTATCCAGACGGGTTCCACAGCGCAAAACCCCACAGCCACACCGGTGATGGCGCGGGGAAAGGGTCGCACGACGTTCCTTGTTGCCCTTATCCTCGTCAGCCTGGCGCTGGCGGTGGGGTCCTTGGCGCTGGGTTCCCGTTCCATTCCGCCTGATGAGGTCATCGCCGCGCTGCGCGGGGCAGGCGAGCAGGATATCCGCGATATCGTGTGGAACCTGCGCATGCCGCGCACCTTTTTGGCCTATTTCGCCGGCGCTGCCCTTGCCGTCGCCGGTGTCTTGGCGCAATCGTGGACCAGGAACCCGCTGGCGGACCCGGGCTTTATCGGCATTACCGCAGGCGCCTCGTTCTTCGTTGCCCTAGGTACGGCCATTGGCATTGCTACCACCACCGGCATGCGCACCACCCTCGCGCTCGTCGGCGCGGGCATTACCACGCTGCTGGTTTTGGCCGTCTCGCGGCGGTTCCAGGATCCGCTAACGCTCATTCTCGTCGGCGCCGGCGTCTCAGCAGCCCTGGGATCGGGCGCGGTGATCATCGGCCTGTATTCCACGGACGTCCTCGATAGCATGCGGCGATGGACCATCGGCTCGACCTTCGGGCGCGGCCCAGAAGACGTCGCCATTGCGGGTATTGGCCTGCTCATCGGCCTCGCGTGCGCGGCAATGGCGGCTAGGCCGCTCGACCTTTTGGCCATGGGGGAGGAGTCCTCGCTCGCCTTAGGCGGGTCTCCCACCACCGCGCGGGTGGGCGCAGCACTCAGCGTCGTGGTGCTGGCCGGCAGCGCCACGGCGGCGACCGGCCCCATTGCCTTCGTCGGCTTTGCCATCCCCCACATCGTGCGGCGGGTGGTTGGCCCAAGCGTTGCCACGATGATCCTGCCCTCCGCGCTCTTGGGCGGTTGCGCCGTGCTTGCCGCCGATATCATCGGGCGGCTTATCGTGGGTAACTCGGAGCTAGAGATGTCTATCGTGCTTGCCATCGTGGGCGCGCCCTTCCTCATTTGGGGCGCCCACCGTGGCGTGGGCAGAGCGTGGGGCGATAACGCATGACAACAATAAGCAGTATCCTGCAAGCGCAGCAGCGTCGCAGGCACGTCCGCGTGCTCGCCTCTACACTCGTATTTGGCCTTATTGCGCTTGCCGCCTACCTGGTATTGCTGGGGCAAGGCCCGCTGGAATTGAGCCCGCGGCAGGTCCTCGATGTGCTCACCGGCGGCGGCAGCGAGAGCCACATCAGGGTGGTGTGGGACTTGCGCCTGCCTGTTGCCATCGCCACCGTCATCGTCGGCGCCGCCCTCGGTGTGGCCGGTTCGTGGACGCAGACCATGGCGCGCAACCCACTGGCATCGCCGGATATTTTGGGCGTGACCGGCGGTGCATCGGTCCTGGTGGTGCTGGGCACTGTGCATTCGCGCCCCAGTTTCGCGGACGGCATCCCGGACTTCTGGTGGCGGGCATGCTTGGCGATGATCGGCGCCCTCCTCGTCGTCATCCTCCTCGCCGTCTTGGGTGGCATCGGCACGAGCAATCGCATCGTCATCGTCGGCATCGCCTTATCGCTGATGTTTCAGGCCGTCGTGGCGTATCTGATGCGCAGCGCCCAGATCCAGCGCGCGGCCGAGGCACAAACGTGGCTTGCGGGCTCGACCGGGTTTGTGCGCATGGAGGTCATCGTTCCCCTGCTAGTGGCCCTGGCACCGTTCCTCGCCATAGGCATCTGGTGCGCGCGGGAGCTGCCGCTGCTTGCCCATGATGATTCCTCTGCCACTACCCTGGGCGTCAATATCTCCCGCCAGCGCGCCCTGCTGCTCATCGCGGCAACCGGCATCTGCGCCGTGGTGGTCTCGGTGGTGGGGCCCATTGGCTTTATCGCGCTGCTAGCGCCGCACCTGGCGCGGATGGTGGCGCGCACGCCTACGCCCTCGCCGGTGGCATCGGCAGCCGCGGGCGCGGCGCTGCTGACCGTGTGCGCCGTCATTGCCGGCGCGATTCCGGTCAACGCGCCGGTGGGTGCGGTCTCCTCGGTCATCGGCGGCTGCGCCCTGGTGGTATTGGTGTGGAATGCGGCCCGGCGCAGCTAAATGCCGTGGCGCGGCACAGCGAAGTTCAGTCCAGCCCGCCACCCAAATAGTGCTACACACTCGTACGTGGATGAAGGAAAAGATATGACGGATAATCAGCCCACGAGCCCGAAGCGCCGGTGCAGCCTCCAAGCCACCGGCATCCATGCGGGATATAAGGACGGCGAGGATATCCTCTCCGGCGTCGACCTGCATGCCCGCGCCGGTGAGGTCACCACGCTCATCGGGCCCAATGGCTGCGGCAAGTCCACGCTGCTCAAGACGCTGTCTAAAATCCTGGCCCCGCGGCAGGGTAGCGTCATGGTCGGGGAGGCTGACCTGCATGCGATGAACGCGAAGGAAGCCGCGCAGCAGGTGGCGCTGCTGCCGCAGCACCCCGTGGCGCCGGATGGGCTGCGGGTAGGCGAGTTGGTCGCACGCGGGCGCCACCCCTATCAGGGCAGGATGCGCGGCCTTTCTCCTACGGACCGGGAGATCATCGCCCAGGCCTGCGAGGCCACGGAGATTGTGGACTTCCTCGATCGCGATATCGCTTCGCTGTCGGGCGGGCAGCGCCAGCGCGTCTGGCTGGCTTTGGCGCTCGCGCAAGATACGCCGGTGCTGCTTCTCGATGAACCCACCACCTTCCTCGACCCCGCCCATGCCATGAGCATGCTGGAGCTGGCTCGCGCACAGGCGCGCGCCGGCAAAACGGTGGTTGTGGTCCTGCACGATCTCATGCTCGCGGGCCACTACTCCGATTCCATGGTCGTGATGAAGGCCGGCGATATCATCGCTCGCGGCGCACCGAAGCAGGCGCTGGCCCCCAAGGTATTGGCGCAGGCCTATGGCATTGAGGCGGAGGCCTGGGACGACCCGCTTGGCGATGCCCCCATTATCGTCCCCCGCCGCGTCCTCCCCAGCGACAACTAAGCGCTCCCCGCGCTAAGCGCCAGGAGCGCTTGGTTCGGCTACTGCCGCGCCAACCGGCGGATATCCAAAACCGAAATGGCGATGATGAAGAGGTTGAGCACGCAGCCCACGCTCAGCAGGAAATTGCCGATGCGGTAGGTTCCTGTGCCGACTGCCGCCATGTTGCCGTAGATGTAGATCCAGATTCCCCAGCCCACCAGCAGCACGATGCCGGCGATGCCGGATAGCAGTTTGAGGCTGCGCGGGGAGGCTGGAGCGAAGAACTTAAAGGCGGCATCGATAAGCGCGCCCGCTGCAAGGATGATGCTTACTCCACCCGAGAGCCACAGTGGGAGCAGGGCTGCGGTGCCAACGACGACGGGGAGGATGAAGGCGAGGAACGCTAAGAGGAATAGGCCCAGGTGTATCCACAGCGTGCGTTTGGTGTAGCTCATAGGGCTGACTCTACTTCCTTGCGCAGTGGGGGATTGGCGCCGGTGCGGGAGGTCGTTCTGTTATCCGCGCTGCTGGTCACCGCCACAGTAGTCGGTTCTTCGCCGCACACATGAATAATCATAGTTCCATAGTATCGGGGACATGAACCACCGACCGAACTTTCATTTCGCTCCACCAGTTGGGAGAAAGTGACGTCGTAGAGCTTGGCTTTCTGATACTAGAAAAGGCTGGGGATAAACCCCAGCCTTCGTCCTTTTCGGGCGTACTTTAGGCGCCGTTGCGTGCCCGGCGGGCGAGCGCATTGCCCAAGCCCTGGATTGCTTGTACCACCACGATGAGGATAATCACGGTGAGGATAATGGCTACGGTATCGAATTGCTGATAGCCATAAGATACCGCCAAGTCACCGACGCCGCCACCACCGATGGTTCCGGCCATCGCAGTGGCAGAAATCAAGGTGATGGTGGAGGTGGTCAGCGCCAAGATGATCGAGGCCTTAGCTTCCGGCAGCAAGAAATAGCGGATGGTTTGCCACAGGGAAGCGCCCATGGATTCCGCGGCTTCGAGGATGCCATCGCCAACTTCCAACACCGATTGCTCGATGAGGCGGGCCATAAACGGCGCGATGAAGATGGTTAGCGGCACCAGCGCCGCGGTCATGCCGATGGAAGTTCCAACGATAAGGCGCGTGAACGGGACGATTGCCACCATCAAGATGATAAACGGCAAGGAGCGCACCGTATTGACTAGGAAGTCCGTAATCCTAAACAGAACGCGGTTGGGATACATGCCCTGTGGGTTAGCAAGTACCAGGATGATTCCCAGGGCAACTCCGCCGATCGTTCCTAGGAAGAGGGAAATACCCACCATATAGAGGGTTTGGCAGCCGGCCTCTAGGTATTGATCGATAGAAACCTTGGTATCGAAAATCTCGGTTAAATCCATTAGTTCACTACCTCTGCGTTGAGTTGGCCCTGCTGCTGTATCCATTGCACGGCATCGTTAAGCGCAGCTTCATCCTTATTGGCGAGCCCGAGTACCAACGTGCCAACCGTGCCATCGCGTAAGGCCACGTCGGAGGCGTGGATAATATCCGTGTCGATGCCTCGTTGCACCAAGCTGCTGACAAGCCCCTTCGCCGCGCCGCTGTGGTGGGTGACGCGCAGGACGCGGTCATAGTGGGATTCATTGACCGTTTCTTGTACCGATGCTGGAAGGTGTTGCGGGAGCACTGTCTCCACGAGCCGCTGCGTCAGGGGTTGCTGTGGAGCAGAAAAGACGCCGCTCACGGAGCCGTTTTCGATGACGTGGCCGTCCTCCATCACCACAACAGTGTCCGCAATGCGGGAGATAACGCCCATCTCATGCGTGATGATGACGACGGTGATATCCAGCTCCTGGTTCACGCGGACGATGAGATCCAGAATCTGGTCTGTCGTGAGCGGGTCGAGGGCTGAAGTAGGTTCATCGCACAGCAAGATCTTGGGGTTGGTAATCAAAGCGCGGGCAATACCAACGCGTTGACGCTGACCACCAGAAAGCTGCTTCGGCAGCGATTGAGCGCGTCCTTCAAGGCCCACCATTTCCAGCACCTCGGTAACGCGCTGCTGGATTTCCTTCTTCGGCGTTTTGGCCAAGATGAGCGGCATCGCCACGTTCTGGGCCACCGTCTGCGTATCGAGCAGGTTGAAGTGCTGGAATACCATGGACACTTCTCCGCGCAGCTCGCGCAGTTGTTTCTTGGACAGCGCGTTAAGGTCGCGGCCCAGAACATTGACCGTTCCAGCGGTGGGCTTTTCCAGTCCGTTAATGGTGCGCAGCAAGGTGGACTTGCCGGCACCACTCGTGCCGACGACCCCGAAAATGGAGCCCTTTTCGATGTCCAAGTTGACAACTTCCAGGGCTGTCACCGAGGCCGACTTCGTGCGAAAGGTCTTGCCTAAGTCGCGAAATTCAACATCAAGCATGGAGAAAAGTTCCGTATTACTTCTTGAGCGAGTCTGGAACGAACCAGTAGTTTTCCTCGTTCACGCTATCGACGTGGTCGAGGAACTCCTGGGACTTATAGGCATCAATAACTGCCTTAGCCCAGTCAGCGTCCTTCTTGTCTTCCGTGGTTACGGCCTGGAGGATGAGGTCATCACTGAGATCTTCTTCCCCAAGGGCCAGGGAAGGGTCGACCTTGGAGGAATAAGCGATGGAGCCTGGGATAATACCCCAGTCAACATCGTCCATGGAGCGCGGAATGGTAGCAGAGTCCATCGGCTGAATCTTGAGGTCGTGCGGATTGTCCTCAATGTCATTGACCGTCAAGAGGTTCTGGTCAGCATCGTCCTTCATGGTGAGCCAGCCAAGCTTGACCAAAAGGCGGAATGCTCGAGTCTGGTTCGAACCGTCCTGCGGGATGGCAACGGTGTGTCCCTTATCCACATCATCAATGGACTTATGGGACTTGGAGTAAATCTTGGTCTTAACGGTGGGGATATCGGTGAGGTTGGTCAGCTCGGACCCAGTCTCTTGGTTGTAGACGTTCATGTACGCCGTGTGCTGGTCTACGTTGAGATCAATCTGCCCCTCGGATAGAGCGACATCTGCCTGTCGCAGCTCAGAAAAGTCCGTGTAATCGACCTTAAAGCCTTCATTTTCAAGGATTGGCTCAATTCCGTCCTTGAAAAGTTCAGAATATGGTCCTGGGGAAGTACCAACCTGAATCGTATCCGTATCGCTGTTGTCTTCACTATCGCTAGCGCAAGCGCTCAGCGTAAGTGCGGTTGCAGCAGCCGTTACCGATGCGCCGATTTTTGTAAATAGAGAGCGTGTCATGAGGAACCTTGGAATAGTAGACGTAAAAGTGGACGCAACATAGACTACCCGGTTCAACTATTTAGACCAAGTTGTATGGAGTGAGGAACTCTGTGTTTTTATGGCTGGCCCGACCGTTGTGGGTGGCATTTCCGCAGGTGACCTGGGTAAAATATAGCCTCAGTATAAATAATCGGGGGAATTTAATAGGATTTACTATGCAAAATTGTACAGGCTGGTCTAGTTGTGCGTCAGGGCACAGGAATCATTGCGGTAATCATGGTGGGGGAGGATATGGGGAGGGGTAACTGAGAGTAGGGGAGGACTGTCGAGCTGTAGGCCGTTGAGTCTGCCAGCCATGAAAGCCTCACAATTTTACGACACTGGAATTCCTAATGCGCATAGAAAAAGGCTGTGCGGCCGGGAATCGTTCCCGACCGGCACAGCCAGTCCTTTTACGGTTTTACCTGTAGGGGTGTTTCGCTTAAGCGAAGAACTTGCGGCGTGCAACGAATTCACCTGCAGCAAGCAGGCCTGCGATAGCCAGTGCAACAGCGCCACGTGCGATGGAGTTGTTACCGGTCTCTGCGGCCATGCCACGAACGTTGTCGGTGGACTGAGCACCGTTGGTGGTGCCCTGTGCGGAGTTACCCTCTGCAAGCTTGCCGCCCTGAGCGATGACCTCGTCCTTGTTTTCCTTCAGCATCTGCTCGGAAGCAGCCTTCTCCTCAGCGGTAGGCTGCTCGTTCTTGCGAGCCTCGTCCTTGACGTAGGTCTTACCGTCGTGGGTCAGGTACCAAGTGATGCCACCGATGATCAGCGCTGCAGGAAGTGCCAACCAAGCAAGCTTCTTGGCGTCGAACTTCTTCTCATCCGGCTTTGGAGTCTCGCCTGCAGCACTCTTGCACTTGCCGATGGTTTCTGGGGTTACCTCAACGTTGACGGCATTGGAGCCTTCAACGTATACATCCTTCTGCTGAATGTGCTGGTAGCAAATGGTGCCGTCTTCCAAGGTCTTGGTAGACGCACCAGGGATTGCGCTGGTGTCTTGCTGGTCCTTGACAAGCTTCTCGGCTTGGTCTGCGGTCAGGCGGACAGGGTTGCCGTTTTCTGGCTTAGACAGCCAAGAACCGTCCAACTGCTTGAAGTACTCAACGCCATCGACGACGATTGGGTCAGCAGCGGTGTCGTGTCGCTCGATCTCGCCGTTGTTTTCTGCATCTTCGTCCAGTTCGCCGGTGGTGTCTTCATCGGCTTCCGTGTTGGCGTTAGCCTCGGGGCGTAGGTCCAGTTGCGGGTTTTCTGGAGCAACGTACATAGGGTTGTCATTCTCTTGAGCCTGCGCCACAGTGGTGCCACCCAAAGCCAGCGCGCCGGTGAGGACGGCGGCAGTGAGAGTCTTTGGAAGACGGTTCATATTTTTCCCCTTAGGGGGGGATGATCTCCGTCAAGAGGGGAATTTGCAATTGACAGGAATAACATTAGCCACAGCTGTTCAAACTGTCATCTAGAAACTGTAATCATTTGTGTGGATAAATGAATCTTTTTTCAGAAACGGTCGAAAATTGGAACTAATGCGCGGGGTGGCTTGGTGAAACTTACGTGCAGGGAAAGCGTGAAAAGTGCAGGTAATTCTACTCAAGGAAGTTAAATTTGGGATAATTCGAAAAATCGAAATGTATTGCATTCTCGAAGGTGGAAGTGCTACACCTCCATGGGGGTGATTCGCCGAGGCAAAGTGCTGCGTTTGCGGTGTTTTGGAAGTGGTTAAGCCATGTGGTTCAATGTATAGGTTGCGAGAGCTGGTCGGTCCGTAGCGGTGCGTTTCCGAATCGCCGGTCCGAGACCCATCGACGCTTTACGGTGTTCGTTGTAAAGGCTTGAGCACAGCAAGTTTGTAGACCGCGTGTGGCAAGGACGGAAATCTTGTCGCACATCAATCCAGGTCAGGAGACCCATAGTGATTCAGCAAGAATCGCGTCTGCGCGTCGCCGACAACTCTGGTGCACGTGAGCTTTTGTGCATCCGCGTTCTCGGCGGCTCCGTCCGACGCTTCGCTGGCATCGGCGACATTATCGTCGCAACCGTCAAGGACGCTGTTCCAGGCGGCAGCGTTAAAGAAGGCGATGTAGTTAAGGCAGTTATCGTCCGCGCGAAGAAGGAAACCCGTCGTCCGGACGGTTCCTACATCCGCTTTGATGAGAATGCTGCAGTTATTCTGAAGGGCGATAGCGAACCTCGCGGTACCCGTATCTTCGGCCCGGTTGCTCGTGAACTTCGTGACAAGCGTTTCATGAAGATCGTTTCTCTAGCACCGGAGGTGATCTAATCTTATGAAGATCCATAAGGGAGATATGGTGATTGTCATTTCGGGCCCAGATAAGGGCGCGAAGGGCAAGGTCATCGAGGCATACCCGAAGCGCGAAAAGGTCCTCGTTGAGGGCGTTAACCGCATCAAGAAGCACGTCGCAAACTCCGCTACCGAGCGTGGCGCCGAGTCCGGCGGAATTGTTACCCAAGAAGCTCCGATCCACGTGTCCAACGTTGCGATCGTTGACTCCGAGGGCAACCCGACCCGCGTGGGCTACCGTTTCGACGAGAACGGCAAAAAGGTCCGTATCGCGCGTAGCAACGGGAAGGACATCTAAAAATGAGCGAGAACTACACCCCGCGTCTGAAGACTCGCTACCGCGAGGAAATCCGCAAGAACCTGAACGAAGAGTTCAACTACGACAACGTCATGCAGATCCCTGGCGTCACCAAGGTCGTCGTCAACATGGGTGTTGGCGAAGCTGCTCGTGACTCCAAGGTTATCAATGGCGCTCTCGAGGACCTGACCGCTATCACCGGTCAGAAGCCACAGCTGCGTCGCGCAAAGAAGTCCATCGCGAACTTCAAACTGCGTGAAGGCATGCCCATCGGCGCGCGCGTTACCCTGCGTGGCGACCGCATGTGGGAGTTCCTGGACCGTCTGCTGACCATCGCGCTGCCACGTATTCGTGACTTCCGCGGTCTGTCTGACCAGCAGTTCGACGGCCACGGTAACTACACCTTCGGTCTGTCCGAGCAGTCCATGTTCTACGAAATCGACATCGACAAGATCGATCGTCCCCGTGGTATGGACATCACCGTCGTTACCACCGCTACCAACGACGAAGAAGGCCGTAAGCTCCTGCGCGAACTCGGCTTCCCGTTCAAGTAAATAGAGCGCTAAAAAATCCCAACTCGTTGCAAGGAGTTGGGATTTTTTAGTTTTAATGCCAGCGCTTGGATTCTAGGGGTCGTTGCAACGATGACGGTTACTTTGGTGTGATACTACCGGTTTGTGTCAGGGCGTTGGTCATGACTTCGGCTGGGGTGCGCCAGTTGCGTGCTTTGCGTGGTTTGGGGTTGTGAATGTTGGCGATCATCTCCAGGTCCTCGGCGCTGTAGATGGACAGGTCACTGTTTTGGGAAGGATTCTCCTGAGCCTGCCGTTGGTGTTTTCGTTGCTGCCTCGTTCCCACGGCAATCCTGGATGGCAAAAATAGATGGGAATGTCAGTGGCCATGGTAAAGGCTTTATGGCCAGCCATTTCACTTTCTTGGTCGGGCTGGGCTCTTCTTATTAAGTGTTAAAAACAAAAGGAACGTCGAAGCTATCATTAGTCCAAGGGAGAATGTGTAGTTTGAGTCATTCAGTAATCCACCGAAAATCGATAGTGCAAACCCGACGAAAAATACCCCAGATTCCGATCTCGGGTAAAAATCTCTACGTATAGAGGCGTTGTACAGGGCCAAGAATATTACCGCCACAGCAAGAGGGAAAACCCTTAATTCTCCCCAGAAAAAGCCTGCTAGAGAAGTGGATACAAGAATGATGAAAGGAGTTAAAGCAGATTTCGATATACGGCTAAACAAAGCTAATCACATTTCTTACGGGGAACCTTCGCCCGTCCATTGGTCATAAATTGCTCAGGGTACCATGTTGATTCACGTGGACCCAATTTCTCTTAGCGGTCAATTTATTCCATTATGTAGTCGGGCTATCACTGCATACAGGCTCAATTTCTACTGACTTTCCCAAGAACCCGTAAACAGTTAGATAAATTTAATTTGCATAGTGTTTCTTCGATAATAGGGAATGAGCCAGAAAGGTAGGTAGGCACCCAGCATAATCCATTGAACTATTTTTAACATGCTGAATATAACCGTTCAGTTTAGTTTCCGCCCCATTCGGGCAGAGGTTAAAAGCTTGGTGCGTAAATAACCACGTCAAAACGCAAAATGAGCCCGGCCCGAACTGGTAAGCGACCATGCTCGGGGCCGATCTCTGCGTCAGAAGTAGATGCTTCTTGGGGTCTAAGGTCGTGGAGCAGTTCCCCGGTGAGAGTTCGTTGCAGTGGGGCGGTGCAACGAACCCCGGAGCTTAAGGGCTACTGACTGTCCTTAGACCGCTTTTTCACCAACACTATGCCGCCGACAATAAAGAGTGCGGCGAGCACGAGTCCCCAACCGATATTGGCACCCGTGGAGGCTAGTGCACCGTTGTGGGAGCTGGAGGAGCCTCCGCCGGATCCGGAGCCCGGACCAGAGCCACCGCCTGCTGCACCCTTAGCGGTTGTGGACTTGCTGGAGCCCTCCGACTTCCCAGTGCTATTTCCCTTGGCACCTGCATTCGATCCGGACGAGGTAGAAGCCTTGGACTTTTCGGAGCCCGGCTTATTAGTGCCGGTGCTATTCGAGCCGTTATCTGGCTTGGTAGCGCCTGGCTGCTTATCCTTCGAGGAGTCTGCGGGCTTGCCCTCTTCCTCATCGCTTTCTTTGTCAGCGCCTTTTCCGCCGGGCTGGGTGGTTGAATCGCCTACGAGGAAGGTCACGGTGTGCCAGTCGGTGAGTTTGTCACCGTTGTTGTTGACGGTGCGCATGTCCATCTCGTAGCGGCCTGGTTCGGTAAAGATCCAGTGCGCGTGGACATGAAAAGGACCATCCTCAACGCCCTTAATCGTATGGGTACCGTTGCTATCGGCTAAGGTCCGTTCCGGTGTGTTCAGGGAGGCAGTGTGGCCGGCCCACCATTGTCCGTCCGTAGGCGCTGACTTAGGACGAACCTCGATAGCAGCGTCACGGTAGTCTTGCCCGACCTTGATCGTGTCCCATCCCGGCCACACAGCATTGTGATCCTGTTGTAATGGCAGGTGGTAAATCGTTGAGCCAGTCTTTACCATTCCGGTAAAGGACAGCGTCTTAGCCAGAGAGTCAGCGACCGGCACGCGTTGCGCATCGTGAATGCGCAACGCTACGTCTTCAGGCACGTTGTGGCGGTTGTCTTCGTTGACATAGAAGCCAAGTTTATTGTCCACAACCTTTGGCCCGAAGTCGATGTGGCCCTTGGTGATCTCGCGCTTTTTGGAAGGCTCTTCGCTGGGAGCGGGGTCCGTTGACTCTGGGGTTGGTTCCTTCGATGGGGCGTTGTTGTCGGTTGTGCCGTCGGTGCTGCCATTGGAGCCGCCTTCGGTCGCATTGTCATTGCCCTTGGTTGGTGGGGTAGCAGATGATGAATCCTCGGTAGCTACCTTGAAGCGCAGAACGGCCTTCTTCGCGGTTTTGCCGTCTTTTTCGGCGACCGTGACACCGACTTCATACGTACCGGGCTTGTTGAATGCCCAGTTGAGGTGCATGTGGTCAGGGCCTTCGGTGGTATAGGAATGCGTACCATCGCTGCCGGCAAGGCGCTGGTCTAGGCCGGTTTGATCAGCCAGATATGCCAACCATTCGCCGTCCTTCGGGGCTTTGACGGGGGTGAAAGTAAAGGTGTAGTCCTTCTTGGTGTCCTGGTACGCATCTTCGGTGCTTATCCCAGGCCACACCACGCCGGTGCGCTGTGTCTCTGGCAGGACGTAGGCTGCGCTGCCTTTCTTTCCAAAGTGCGGGATGTCCTTGTTCAAGGTGGTCTTGACCTGCTTGGGAACGGTGAAAAAGACATCGGAAGGCTTACGCCAGATTGCACCAATATGGTACAGATTCGTCTCGTCCTTGATGCCTAGGTGCAGCTCACCGTCCTCGTGGATTGGGGCGATATCGACGTGGCCTCGGTGCAGATTGAGCTCCTTGTTGGGGGTGTCCTTATCCTTCGGGCCCTGCGGTTTGGGTTTGGGGACATTGGGGACAGAAGGCTTCGGGGTCGTGGAAGGTGCTTCAGGGGAAGACTCTTCGGTTGGGGTGGAACCCTCTGACTCTTCTGCTTCTTCCGAACCTTGCGGCTTCTTTGGTGTGTTGGAGTCTTCTGGATTCTCCGAGCCTTCTGGTTCCTGCGTGTCCGCGGAATCGGGAGCATCTGCGAACGAGACGGTGGTCTCAGCTATCGGCTTATAAGCCTCTTTGTGAGTATGGCTAAATAGCGTGGCGCCGCCGGCATCGGAACGCGAATCAGGAACGATGCGTAGCATGAGCTGGTAGCCGGGCTGCTTACAGCTATCGATGAGTTGCCTGCTCGTCCTTTGTCCTGGCCCGGAAGTAAAGCCGATTTCGCAATCTGCAATATGCTTTTCCGGTAGGTTGGTCATCGGTTCGCCATTTACCTTGTAGAAGCCGCCGGTAACGCGCACCGTGGTGCGGTCATCTTCGGGCTCTACGGTGATGTCGATATTGCGGTCACCATCGCCGTATACCTCGCTGGTGGACACGGTGATATCTGGGCTCTCGATCTTAAGGGGCTCTGTCTCAAACGGCTCTATCTCTTCCATTTCGGGAGTAGGAAGCTCGCCGCTTTTCGTTGTAAAAGCTTCGTCATCTTTAGCGGCCCTTTCCTTGACGGTGACGGCGCTGGTCCAGAACTCCACGGGTTCGGATACCCAGCGTGGGCTTGGGGCGTCATCGTCTGGGATAAAGATGGCTTGGAAGTCGGATTTTTCTTCACCGATCATTTCATCCCACGATGCCTTACCGCCTTCTACCTTGCGCTCGGCAAGGTAGTGGCCATTGATGGTGAAGACGGCGCGGCCGGTGTCTTTGGCATTTCCCGTATCGAGTGACAGCGTGGTGAGGATGCCTTCCTTCGCGCCCTTGGTATCGGCCGTGGAGGGAGCCATCTTAAACATAGGGGCATTGGACTCGGAATCTTCGGCTGCGGAGCCTTCAGGCTTGGCATCGTTAAAGGCAGCATCAAGATCGGTAATCGTGCGCTCGGCGGGGTTGGTCCCGCCTACCTGCCAGACTAAGGTTTGTGGCTCGGAGTGGATGAAGGTGCCATCCTTCTTTCGCGCAGAAGCGCGGTAGGTGACCTCGTAGTGGCCGGGACGGGTAAACGTCGTAGCGTTATGCGTATGCGTTCCCGCGTTAACCCATGTGGTACGGAATCCCGGATCGTGGGAGGACCAGAGTCGGTTGAGGGGGTAGTCCTCTCCGTTGTACCTAAATAGCTCCATGCGGCCGGGGCCCTTAAAGTCCACGATCTCCATGTTGAAGGACTTATCGCGGAATTGATCGGTAGGTAGATCTGCAGCGGCGCCGAACCCAGCCCAGATGGGCATGGTGTTTTTCGGGAAGCCGACCGCGGGGCCGCCGTAGTACATGAGCTGGTTTGTCTTGGCCTTAAGAAATTCAAAGCGTGGGTCATCGGGCACGCGCCAGGCATAGGCTCCTAGGCCGCCGTCGACGCGGCCGTGGCTCACCCAGTTGATCGTGTCCTCGATGGGGACTAGGCCCGCACTATTGGACATGAGCTTGAAGTTCCCGTCCTGCCACACCGCGTGCGGGGAATCCACGTGTGTTTGGGTGCGGACAATCGGGGCATCGCCAGCGAGGGCGAGGGGAGCGTGGAATAACGCGAGCGCCAAGGCCACCACTATGGTGGCAAAGCGCGCAAATGAGGTGCGCAAAGGCATAAGGTTCTCCCAAGGTTAAAGGCAGTGAACTTTTATGTAGATTCAAACGAATATTACACTATTGCAAACCGTTATCGGTACATATAGTGAGGTGAGGGAAAATATACCTGTGCGCTGGGAAAAGGGAGGATATGAAAAGTCCCTACTTCCGGCGGTGGAAATAGGGACTGTGGGGTTCGGGGGTAGGTGGCGGAGGGTACTCGGCGATTAAGCCTTCTTGTCCTCCGCGGTATGGGTGGTGCCTTCGTATTGCCAGCCCACGACGGCATTGCGCACGGCGGCCTCGAGGGGGTTAGCGGGCTGGATGCAGCTAATCGTCAGCAGCCTGCCTGGCATCGCGTCCTCGCCCCATACGCTGGAGTCACCGGCCAAGCCCTGTTTATCGGGGTCGTGGAGATCGGTTGCGGTGTAGATGAGCCAATTTTGGTCGGAATTTTTGGTGCGGACGTAGAGCTTATCGCCGATGCTGACCTTGTGCTCGTTGGCAGCGCCATCGTAAAGCTTATTGAATACGGCAGGCACACCCGCGCCGGTGTGGCCGGCGATGACGACGATATCCTCGGCATTGGTTCACGGCAGGGAATACGGGCGATCATCGGCGGTATAAGTGCAGGCCTTATCCATGGTGTCAGGGTTGATGGCGCCATCGAGCACGCGGCAATTGTCATCGTCGAACTTCGCATGAACATCGATGGCGGGAATGAACATCTCTACCGCGGCGGATGGCTCAATGACGGGGGCCTGTTCCGCCGTGACCTCGTTGGTCTCCAGGCCTTCTGGCGGGCTGATGCTGCGATCGATGGAGCTGATGACCAGCAGTGTTACCACGATGCCCGCCGCGATACGGAGGACCCAGGAAGACTTCCAGGCATCTTTCACGCGATCCCATCCGGAAGGCTTCTTCCGGTGCCTAGGCAAAGAGGTCTCCTCGAGGCGGCGGTTGGGGTAGCGGCGCTGGATGCGGCGCGCGTGGTTTTCGGCCTTCCGCCAATCGCGATCGTCGGAGCGGTGCCTGCCGGAGCGCCTGGGCTGGGTTCCTTTGGCATCGCTGGTCGATGGCCGGGGGCGCGTGCTGCGGGTCCTGCGGGAATAGGACGTAGCGGCAGTGTTGCTTTCTGGTGCCGCCGAGTGGCGCGAGTGCGCCGCAGAACGTTGGGGCCTCTCCCTCCGTGGCCGGTCTTGGTGGTCCATGCGACCTCCGAGGAAAATAGGGACAATAGGGGTGGGTGTGAACCAAGTTTATAGTAATAATTTCTATTTACTGTTTATTGACGCGGGGAATGCGCAACACGCTACGATAATCCGTGATTCTCTTGTCCGTATAACCACAGTTAAATAAGGAAATAAGAAAACGGTGTCTCTCAACGAAGCTGCCAAAGGCGCATCCCTGAAAAAGGCCGCCCTGCTCGATCAATCATTTGCACGCTTTTCTGTCCGCGCAATCCTCGCCGGTGTCTATTTGTGCATCGGTACCGTCTTTGCCGGTGTCGTAGGCCAGGCGGTAGAGGGCGTTGCGCCGGGCCTCGGGTCCGTGACCTTTGCCCTGTTCTTCGGCCTAGGCCTATTCGCCATCGTTATCCTCGGCGCGGAGCTGGCCACGGGCAATATGATGTACATGGTCTACGGGGCTATGCAGAAGCACCTTTCCTGGGGTAAGGCCTTCTACGTACTGCTTATTACCACGATCTTTAACCTTCTAGGCGCCATCATCTTTGCCGCCGTCATGGGCATGTCTGCCAAGCTCGCGAATATGGATCCCTCGCACCTGTTGGTCACCATCTCTGAAGGCAAGCTGACCAAATCCCCGCAGGGAATGCTCGTAGAGGGCATGGCCGCAAACTTCGTGGTCAATATGGGCATCGTTGGCGCGGTCTTTGCCAAGGAAATCGTGTCGAAGTTCATCGTCATCGTCCCCATCATCGGCATCTTCGTGGGCCTAGGCCTCGAGCACGTGATTGCCAATTTCTGCCTTTTTGCGCTCACCTTCTTCGGCAGCGATCCACTGCCGGCAGCGCTGACCGTTGGCAATGTTGCTCTCAACTGGACGCTGGTGTGGATTGGCAACTTCATTGGCGGCGGCTTGCTCATCGGTGGCGTGTACGCCTGGCTCAATAATGGGCCGGAAGATTACCGCGACTAGGCCAGCGTGCCCGAATAAAGGTTAAAGCGATCAGCACGGGCAAAGCCCACTAGCGCCATGCCGGTCTCGCGGGCGGTCTCTACGGCAAGGGAAGAGGCGGCGCTGACGGCAACGAGCATGCCAAAACCGGCCATGGCGGCCTTTTGGACCAGCTCGAAACTGGCGCGGGAGCTCATGACCAAAATGAGGTCATCGGCGGGCAGGCGCTCTTCCATGAGCAGGTGGCCAATGACCTTATCGGCGGCGTTGTGCCTGCCTATGTCCTCGCGGATGACCACCGGCTCACCCTCGAGGGTAAACGCGCCGGCGGCGTGGATTCCGCCGGTCTTGCGGAATTCCTTTTGGGCGGCGCGCAGCTTCTCCGGTAGCTGGACCACCAGCTGTGGATCCACGGGAATCTGGGGGATGGAATAGCGCGACTTCTTTGCCAGTGCTTCGATGGACGAGGTTCCGCACACGCCGCAGGCGGAGGTCGTGGTGGTCAGGCGGAGATCGCTTAAGTCCAACGGCGTATTCTTTACCAAGTCTATGTCTAGCAGGTTATAAGTATTCATGCCCTCGACGGTGGCACCGGCGCAGTAGCGGGCAGTGGTGACATCGGAAAGCGCGGCAATATGCCCCTCGGAGTGGAGGAAACCGTGCGCCAGCTCAATATCGTGGCCCGGGGTGCGCATGGTGGTGGTGATGGTCTGCCCACCCACGCGAATCTCAAGCGGCTCCTCGCCGGCGACGGTATCGGCGCGGGTATCTACCTGCGCGTGCTCGCCCAGGCGCACCTTCGTGACGGCAAAGGTGGCATTCTTGCGTCCAGCCATTACTTCAGCGCCTCCTTGAGGGTTTCGATATTTACCTTGGCTTCTGCCGTGCTTGCCGATGCCAACCCCACCACGAACGCCGTCAACGGTGCTGCCGGCCGCGATTGGGTATGGGCCACGTCCTTGGTTAAGTCCAGCAGTTCCCGGGTCAGCGCCGTGGCCTCGTGGGGCTCGAGGTTTAATAGCCGCGCGGCTTCTTCAAGCCATTGGTGGGCGGTGCGGATCGGATCTTCGTTCTCGGTACTTATCTCAACTACTCCTCAATTATGTAGCGCTGTATCCGACTGTAATGAATGCAGGGGATTTATTTGGAAAACCGCAGGATATGGCGTAAAGTGTTCCCGCGTGCCTGCGCTGCAGCCGGTGCATGCGCAAAGCCTTGCGGGTTTTGCGTGCTGAACTGGCAAAACGCAGAGCCGAAAAAGAATTGAACATCAACTTTGTTGTAGGCCCCTCGCCGTTTATAGCGGACCGTTGTCTGAATCAAAGGGTGGCGAGCGCCTTGCGGTATTGACCGTGAGGAGCGTGAGTAGCCCGAAATCACACGGAAAACGCTTTGGTGAGCACGGGAACCGCAACGAGAAAGGTACACGGTCACTCATATGACTATGACTGATCCTATTGCCGACATGCTGTCGCGCGTGCGTAACGCAAGTAACGCACACCACGACGTCGTGTCGATGCCTACCTCCAAGTTGAAGGCAAATATTGCTGACATCTTGAAGCAGGAAGGCTACATCGCTGACTACACCGTTGAGGGCCACACCCTGTCCCTCGAGCTGAAGTACAACAACCGCGAGCGTTCCCTGTCTGGTCTGCGTCGCGTGTCTAAGCCGGGTCTGCGTGTGTATGCAAAGTCCACCGAACTGCCACAGGTCTTGGGCGGCCTGGGCGTGGCTATCATTTCCACGTCCCACGGTGTGCTGACTGACCGTCAGGCTGAGGAGAAGGGCGTAGGCGGAGAAGTTCTCGCCTACGTCTGGTAAAGGGAGGTTTGACACATGTCTCGAGTCGGTCTAGCACCGATCGCCGTACCAAACGGCGTCGAAATCAACATCAACGGCCAAGACGTTGAGGTCAAGGGCCCTAAGGGTACCCAGAGCGTAAACGTTCCGGATCCGATCACCATTAACGTGGAAGACGGCATCTTGACCGTTTCCCGCCCTGATGATCACCGCAAGCACCGTGCTCTGCACGGCCTGTCCCGCTCGCTGCTCAACAGCGCCGTCATCGGCGTGACCGAGGGCTTCACCATCAAGATGGAAATCTTTGGTGTCGGCTACCGTGTGCAGCAAAAGGGCCAGGACCTGGAATTCAGCCTGGGCTATTCCCACCCGATCCTCATCAAGGCTCCGGAGGGAATCACCTTCGCAGTGGACGGCAACACCAAGCTGTCCATTACCGGTATTGACAAGCAACTAGTCGGACAGATCGCCGCTAATATCCGTCGCCTGCGTAAGGACGATCCTTATAAGGGCAAGGGTATTCGCTACGAAGGCGAGCAGATCCGTCGCAAGGTCGGAAAGACGGGTAAGTAAGCAATGGCAAACACTGAAAACACGAAGCGCACTCCAGTCGGCAAGGACATTTCTTCTCGTCGTCGCGAAGCACGCGCACGCCGCCACTTCCGTATCCGTAAGACCCTGCGTGGCACCCCTGAGTCCCCGCGCTTGGTCCTGCACCGCTCTTCGCGCCACATGCACGTCCAGGTCATCGATGACCTGGCAGGCCACACCCTGGCCTCCGCATCCTCCATGGAAGCGGACATCCGTGCACTCGAGGGCGATAAGAAGGCAAAGGCTGCCAAGGTGGGCGAACTGATTGCTGAGCGCGCCAAGGCCGCTGGCATTGAGCAGGTCGTCTTTGACCGCGCAGGCTACAAGTACCACGGCCGCGTCGCTGCGCTGGCAGACGCCGCACGTGAAGGTGGTCTGAAGTTCTAATGATCATCGTCAACGGAAACATCAACGGAAGGATCGCGTAATGTCGGACCGTGAACAGCGTGACGGCGGACGCTCCGCCGAGAACAACAAGAACAACCGCGGCGGCAACGGCCGTCGCAACGATCGTCGTAACCAGCAGGACAACGAGCGCGATAAGTACATCGAGCGCGTTGTGACCATCAACCGCGTCTCCAAGACCGTTAAGGGTGGCCGCAACATGTCCTTCACCGCTCTCGTCGTCGTTGGTGACGGCCAGGGTCAGGTAGGCGTTGGCTACGGCAAGGCTAAGGAAGTTCCGGCTGCAATCCAGAAGGGTGCAGAAGAGGCTCGCAAGAACTTCTTCCGCGTACCTATGGTTGCCGGCACCATCACCCACCCGGTAGAGGGTCGCGACGCAGCGGGCATCGTCATGATGAAGCCTGCCGCTCCTGGTACTGGTGTCATCGCCGGCGGTGCTGCTCGTCCGGTGCTCGAATGCGCTGGCGTGCAGGACATTCTGTCGAAGTCCCTGGGCTCCGACAATGCACTCAACGTCGTCCGCGCTACCGTGGACGGCCTCAAGCAGCTGGTCCGCCCCGAAGAGGTTGCCGCACGCCGCGGCAAGTCCATCGAAGAGGTCACCCCGGCCCGTATGCTGCGCAAGCGCGCAGGTCAGGAGGCATAAACAATGGCTCTGAAGATTACACAGGTAAAGGGCCTGGTGGGCACCAAGCCGAACCACCGCAAGAACATTGAGGCTCTGGGCCTCAAGCGCATCGGTCAGTCCGTTGTTAAGCAGGACACCCCGATCATCCGCGGCATGGTTCACAAGGTTCGCCACCTGGTCACCGTCGAAGAAGTGGCAGGGGAGTAAACCATGGCTGATATCATCAAGCTGCACGACCTGCGCCCAACCGCAGGAGCAAACAAGCCCAAGACCCGCGTCGGCCGCGGTGAGGCATCCAAGGGTAAGACCGCTGGTCGCGGTACCAAGGGTACCGGCGCTCGTAAGCAGGTTCCCGCTGCTTTCGAGGGTGGACAGATGCCCATCCACATGCGTCTGCCTAAGCTCAAGGGATTCAAGAACCCGAACCACGTTGAGTACCAGGTTGTTAACGTGGCTGACTTGGCCGAGAAGTTTGCCGATGGCGGCGACATCACCGTCGCTGACATCGCAGCTGCTGGCCTCGTCCGCGCTAACCAGCCGGTCAAGGTTCTGGGCAGCGGCGACATCAACGTTAAGTTGAACGTCACCGCAGACAAGTTCTCCAAGTCCGCCGTAGAAAAGATTGAGGCTGCTGGCGGTTCCGCCAACACCAAGTAATCTGGACTAGAGACTAACTACACCCCCTTTCCTCGCACCTTGTGTGCGGGGCGAGGGGGTGTAGTCGATCTATGCGGACGTATGCATGGCAGTGGTAGTGTTATCACCGTAAACACTCATCCCTACTAGCTAGGAGTTTGCTATGTCGTCCATTTCTTCATTCCTTGCCGCTGTCATCTCCGCCGTGCTGGCGCTCGCCGGCTCCACCGGCCCCGTTGACGCCAACCCGCAGCTGTCCCAGCCGGATAACGCTGAGACCGCGCAGGTGGCCCAGGAGCAGTAGTCGCGCTGATTTAAGCCTCGGGCCTCGTCAGAGATTGGGCCCGTAGCTGCAAAAAGGGTGGAACGCTTTCACGAGCGTTCCACCCTTATGTGGTTTTGGGAGCTGTCCTAGGCCTCGTCCACGGTCTTTTCAAAAAGGCCGGGGAAGCGGTCATCGGGGTCCGTTACGGCCTTGATAGCATCGGGCAGCTTCCCGCCATAGAGCTCCTCGAACCGCTCGCGGGAGTAGAAGGCCTCGGAGTACAGCGACTTGTGGCCGCCCAAGTCATTGACCTTTTCTTCAATGACGCGGTTGAAGGCCCCATTGCCAGGAGCGCTGGGATCGACGTGATCGCCGTCCACACCGGACCAGAAGCCGACGTTGACCCACGTCTTGCCGGGGCGCAGCGGGTACAGCGGCCAGGGGTCCTGGGACTCGGCGGCAATATCGCCGGTGCCCACGAGTTCGCCCACGCCATCGCGCAGCCGGATGGGGCACAGCCATACCGGCTGGATATCGGAGGCCTGGAAGAACCAGTGGAGGAACTCTGGGAGGTTTTCCGGGGTGACCTCAATATCCTGGACCACGCGCTCGGCGCGCGGCTTGCCGTGTGGCTTTTTGATGAAGTTGTACTCCAACTCGTACTTCCGGTCCAGACGCACGAGCTTCCAGTAGAAGGAGCTGCGGCGCAGCTCGCGCGGCCAGACCTTGCGCACCTTGGGGTTCTGGGCGCCAAAGGCACGCGAGCACCAGAACCAGTCAGTATCCCAGCGCCAGATATAGTCGCGGATGGTAAGGCGGTCTCGCCGAATGCCCTGGGCGTGCTGCAGGCTGCGGTAGTAGATCTTATCCCGCGTGTAATCGGAGGTAGGGCCTTCTTCATCGGTAAAGCGCGCGAAGACGAGGTAAGCCTCGTCCTCAGAAAAGACCACACCGTCTAGGCCATCGACGGTTTCACCCTCGTGGGTGTGGTGAACGGAGACATCGGCAAGCACGCGGCTTGCCTCCTCCACCGTGTGGAAACGCTGCTCGCGCAGCTCCACGTAGGGCGGCACGGGCTCGAGCTCGATCTTCAGGCGCACCGCGTAGCCCAGAGAACCGTAGGAATTGGGGAAGAGGCGGAAGAGATCGACGTTCTGCTCGCGCGAGCAGGTAAGGATCTCGCCGGTGCCGGTGAGGATATCCATCTCGATGACGGACTCGTGCGGCAGGCCGTTGCGAAAGCTCGTGGATTCCACGCCCATGCCGGTGACCGCGCCGCCCAGGGTGATGGTTTTTAGCTGCGGAACGACGAACGGCATGAGGCCGTGCGGCAGGGTGGCATCAACCAAGTCCTCGTAGGTGCACATGCCCTGCACATCGGCGGTGCGGGCGAGGGGATCGACCTCGATAACCCCGCCCAAGCCGGAGACGTCGAGGCCTATCTGATTCTCGCTGCGGCCGCGGAAGAGGTTAGAGGTCTTTTTGGCCAGGCGCACGCGCTTTCCGGCGGGGACCTCGCGGAAGCTGCGCAGCAAGGTGTCTACGCCGGCGCGGTGGGCCTGCCAGCCCACGGGCTCGATATGCACGGCATCGACCGGGCGCGGCTGCAGGGCAGAAACGCGCTCGCGTAAGTGATCCAAAAGGGTCATATGGGCTCCTTTTAAAAGCGGCTGTCTTCCCACCAACGGCGCTCGGGCACGCCGGCGCGGGAGCCGGCCTCGCCGAGCTTGATGCCCAAGAAGTGGTAGAGGTTAATGATATTGCGCTCGAAGCCCCACTCCGAGCCGGCCATGTAGATGCCGTAGAGGCGCGCGGTGGGCAGGCCGACCAAATCGCAGGCCTCTTCCCAGTTCTCCTTCAAGTTCTCACACCACTCGTGCAGGGTGCGCATGTAATCAAAGCGCAGGGATTCGGTGTGGAAGACCTCGAAGCCATTGTCCTGCATGGCCTTGGTGACGTTGCCGGAACCGGTGAGCTCGCCATCGGGGAAGATATAGCGGTCGATGAACCCGCCCTTGGGCGTCTTGTGGTTATCCGGGTAGGTGATGTTGTGGTTCAACATTAACCCGCCGACCTTGAGCTTGCTGTACATGAACTTGAAGAAGTCATCGTAGTTCTGCACGCCGATGTGCTCGATGATGCCGATGGCGGAGATCGCATCAAAGCCTTCTTCGGTGACATCACGGTAGTCCATGAAGCGGACCTCGGCCAGATCCTGCAGGCCTTCTTCCTCGATCTTCTTTTGGCCCCACTCGGCCTGCTCTTGCGACAAGGTCACGCCGATGGACTTCACGCCGCGGCGGGCGGCGTAGCGCACCATGCCGCCCCAGCCACAGCCCACGTCCAGGTGGGTGTCGCCTTCTTTTAGGCGCAGCTTGTCAAAGATGAGGCGGTACTTGTTTTCCTGTGCCTCCTCCAAGGTGGCATCTGGGGTGGGGAAGTAGGCGCAGGTATAGGTCATGGAATCGCCCAAGAAGAGCTCGTAGAAGTCATTGCCCACGTCGTAGTGATCAGAAATGACGTCGGCGTCGCGCTCCTTGGAGTGCTTGGACAGGCCATCGTGCAGCTTGCGGCGCAGCCAAGAGGCGCGCTCTACCTCAGGCACCGGCTGGATGTGGAAAGCACCCATGGAAGCCAGCGAACGAACCACGCGGGCCAAGTCTTTAGCGCTGGGCTTTTCAAACTTGTCATACATCGCGTGCAGGGCGTTGAAGATGCCGTACGGGTGGGCGGGGTGCTCGCCTTCTACAGAGATGCCGTCGGTGACGTAGGCGCGGGCGAATCCGACATCGCCTGGGTGGGTGGCGATATAAGCAAGTCCGCCGAGGCTATTGATGGTGACCTTGTAATCAGCATCGGCAGGGCCGGTGGCAGAGCCATCAAAGGCTTCCCAGCGGAAGGGGTTGGGACTAGGGATAAATACGTCGATGATCTCAGCAACGGTCATCGGCGTGAATTTTTTGCTCATTCAGACTTCTTTCGCAACGTTGGGTTCACACCAATAACGACCTTGGCGTTTAGGGACCGCCAGGCCGGAAAACTACGGGTAAAAAATTGCGCAGGGCAATAATTAACATGGTAAACCCCCAGTGGAATAAGCGCGAAAGAATGGGCAATCATTGTCACATAATGCGGGTTAGATGTGGCGCGCAGATATAAGGCTGGTAGGGTTATGGGGTCAAAAGTGTTCCACCGTTCCTTTGGGACTCCTTGTCTTTACTTCTTAACGCCAAGTGAGGAAGATGTGGAGCCCTGCGGGAGCCATAGAGTGTCCACCTCCGTGTGTTGCTGCGTGAGGAATCCATAGATTCGCGCGTGACAGCGGTAGGCCAGGAGGATTTTGTAGTGTCCGCCATTTTGCAGGCTTTTAAGGATGCCGACCTACGCAAGAAGATCATCTTCACCATCGTGATGATCATTGCGTACCGCATCGGTGCACAGATCCCGTCGCCGGGTGTAGATTACGCGTCAATTGCAGGGCGCCTGCGTCAGCTGACAGAGGAATCCGGAGACCTCTACTCCGTGATTAACCTGTTTTCTGGCGGCGCCCTATTGCAGCTGTCGATCTTCGCCATCGGCATCATGCCCTACATTACGGCGTCCATTATCGTGCAGCTGCTGACCGTGGTCATCCCGCGCTTTGAGCAGCTGAAGAAGGAAGGCCAGTCTGGGCAGGCGAAAATGACCCAGTACACCCGCTACCTCACGCTCGCCTTGGCGCTGCTGCAATCCTCCGGCATCGTCGCGCTGGCGGACCGCGAGCAGTTGCTGGGCCAAGGCGTGCCGGTCTTGGCGGAAGACCGCAACTTCTTCACCCTGATCCTGCTTGTGGTGACGATGACCTCCGGTGCCGTCCTCGTGATGTGGATGGGCGAGCTGATTACGGAAAAGGGCATTGGCAACGGCATGTCCCTGCTCATTTTCGCCGGTATTGCGACGCGCCTGCCTACCGATGGCATGAATATCCTGCAAAACAACGGCGGTATGGTCTTCGCCATGGTGCTGGCTGGCCTTATTGTTCTGGTCGTCGGTATTACCTTCATCGAGCAGGGCCAGCGCCGCATTCCGGTGCAATACGCCAAGCGCATGGTGGGCCGGCGTCAGTACGGTGGTTCTTCCACCTATCTGCCGCTGAAGGTGAACCAGGCCGGCGTTATCCCGGTCATCTTCGCTTCCTCGCTTATCTACATGCCGGTGCTGATCACGCAGATCGTTAACTCCAGCTCCGTGCACACCCCAGATAACTGGTGGCAGCGCAATGTGATTGCGCACCTGCAGGCGCCGTCCTCCTGGCAGTACATCGTCTTGTACTTCCTGCTGACCATCTTCTTTGCATACTTCTACGTCTCGGTGCAGTACGACCCCGCTGAGCAAGCCGATAACATGAAGAAGTACGGTGGCTTCATCCCCGGCATCCGCCCGGGCCGCCCCACCGCGGAGTACCTCGGCTTTGTCATGAACCGCCTGCTGAGCGTCGGTGCCCTGTATTTGGCGTTGATCGCCATCCTGCCGAATATCCTGCTGGATCTTGGCGTTGGCCACTCTTCGGCCGCCGGCACCTCCGCCTTTGGCGGTACGGCCATCTTGATTATGGTCTCCGTCGCCTTGACCACGGTCAAGCAAATTGAATCTCAACTTCTCCAATCCAACTACGAAGGACTATTGAAATAATGCGTCTTGTACTTCTCGGCCCTCCCGGTGCTGGCAAAGGCACCCAAGCAGCAATCCTGAGCGAAAAGCTCGGCGTTCCACACATCTCCACCGGTGACCTCTTCCGCGCCAATATTGGCGAGGGCACCCCGCTGGGCGTTGAGGCGAAGTCCTATATCGACGCCGGCAAGCTCGTGCCTACCGATGTCACCGCGCGCATGGTAGAAGAGCGCCTCAGCCAAGACGACGCCAAGAACGGCTTCCTCTTGGACGGCTTCCCGCGCACCACCGAGCAGGCAGACATCTTGGAAGAGCTGTTGTCCAAGAAGGGCGAAAAGCTCGACGGCGTATTGAACTTCGAGGTTTCTGAGGACGTTGTTGTCAAGCGCATGATGGCCCGCGGCCGCGCCGACGATAACGAGGAAACCATCCGCACCCGCCTGGGTGTCTACCGCGATGAGACCTTCCCGCTCATCGAGCACTACGGCGATGCCATCATCCCCATCAAGGCAGAAGGCTCCGTCGAAGAGATCAACGCCCGTGCCATGGAAGCGCTGGGCAAGTAATGGCTTTTCGGCGCCGCACCAAGCGCATTCCCGCCCGCACCCCGGGCGAGCTGGATGCTATGCAGGCGGCTGGCGAGATCGTCGGCAAGACGCTGCAAGCAGTCCGCGCCGCGGCGGCGCCGGGAGTGAGCACGCTGGAGCTCGATGCGGTGGCGGAACAGACCATCCGCGATGCCGGTGCCACCCCTACTTTTAAGGGCTACGAAGGCTTTCCGGGCTCCATTTGTTCCTCCGTCAACGATGTCATCGTGCACGGGATTCCGGATGCAAAGACCGTGCTTGCCGATGGCGACCTCCTCTCCATCGACTGCGGCGCCACCCTCGATGGCTGGGTAGGAGATAGCGCGTGGTCCTTTCCCATCGGTGAACTGGACCCGGACGTTGCGGCATTGAACGCGGCGACCGAGTGGGTGCTCATGGAAGGACTGCAGGCGATGGTCCCGGGCAACCGCCTGACCGACGTGTCCCACGCCTTGGAGCAGGCAACTTACCGCGCCGAAGACAAGTTTGGCGTATCCCTTTATATCGTGGATGGTTACGGCGGTCATGGAATTGGCCGGACCATGCACGAAGAGCCCTACTTGGAAAATGAGGGAAAGCCTGGCCGCGGGCCCGTCATTCAGGAGGGCTCCGTCCTGGCCATCGAGCCAATGCTTACTTTGGGCACCGTCGATAGTGCGGTGCTAGAAGATGACTGGACGGTGGTCACGCTCGACGGTTCCGTTGCCGCACATTGGGAGCACACGGTAGCCGCGACGGCGGACGGCCCGCGTATCCTCACCAGGCGCTACTAATAAATTCCCAGTACATATTCCCTGAAAAATCGCCGCTTAAACTAGGCGTAAATCCCCTGAAAGGTTTATACTCACCACTATGTCTAAATTCAGCCTCCGCAAGTTAAGTGCCACCGTTGCTGCACCAGCAGTGGCTGGCGTCATGGCATTGAGCACGATTGCCGGCGCCCCTGCAGCCTCTGCTCAGCAACTCCCTTCCCTCGATCAGCTCACTGCCCAGGCCCAGCAGCAGCTTGATAACTTCCACGGCCAGACCCGCGACCAGGCATGGCAGACCCGCAATGACATCCTGGACCAGGCTGAGAAGTACACCCCGGAACTGGTGCCTAACGTGCAGTCCGCAGTCGATAGCGCCCTGGAATTCCTCTTTCCGGGCCTAGTGGCTCAGAAGAACGAGGAAGCACGCCAGGCTCGCGAGGCTGCTGAGCGCGCACACGCACAGCAGATTGCGGAAGAAAAGGCGAAGGCTGAAGAGGCGGCGCGCCGTGCGGAGGAGCAGCGCCGCGCTAACCAATTCGACCGCGGCTCCTGCCCGGCAGATGCCAAGATTTGTGTCGACCTTGACGGCCGCCGCACCTGGCTGCAGGAAGGTGGCGACGTATCCTACATTTCCCCATCCATGTCCGCCGGCATGGTGGGCGAGGAAACCCCGCGCGGTACCTTCCACGTCAACCGCAAGGTGAAGGACGAAATCTCCCGCGAGTTCAATAACGCGCCGATGCCGTTCTCCATCTACTTCACCAATAACGGCCACGCTTTCCACTTGGACAACACCAACGTTGACTCCAATGGTTGCGTTCACCTGCCTTATGATGCAGCGGTTCGCTACTGGAACGATGTCCAGATTGGTGACAAGGTCTACATCTACTAATTCGGCGTAGCTCACCGCGTTAACGCGCCTCGCCCTCGCGCTTGGTTCCGGAACTTGGAACTGAGCGCGAGGGTATTTTTAGTTTTCCGCTGCCGGTTGGGGATTTATGAAAGTGCGTGCGGTTTGGAAATCGTGTCGCTGCAGCGTATGCTGGTTTGACGGTGTATAGCGCCAGTAGGTCTGGTTGGCTTGCACCACCGCAGTAGACAACAAACATGCAGGTGACAGGTACTTGTCTGTCGCCAGAAAAGTAGAGGTTATGGCTAAGGAAGGCGCAATTGAGGTAGAGGGTCGCATCGTCGAGCCTTTGCCAAACGCAATGTTCCGTGTCGAGCTCGACAATGGGCACAAGGTTCTTGCTCACATTTCCGGTAAGATGCGTCAGCACTACATCCGCATCCTCCCGGAGGATCGCGTCGTCGTAGAGCTGTCTCCTTATGACCTGACCCGCGGACGCATCGTCTACCGCTACAAGTAAACACAGTCAGCCTCCTCACCCAAGGGCGAAGCATGGCTTTGTCCTGTACACCTCAGGCTACGGTGGCCTGAGCCCGCACTGGTAAGCAACCCAAGGATTCCCGGCACGGTCCGGGCGAAGCGTTGCATGGAGCGGGACGGATGGGGAGAAAACCGCCGTAACAACCCGAAAGGACACGCCTTATGGCACGTCTAGCTGGTGTTGACCTTCCACGCAATAAGCGTATGGAGGTCGCTCTCACCTACATCTACGGCATCGGTCCAACCCGTGCCAAGGAATTGCTAGAAAAGACTGGCATTTCTCCTGACCTGCGCACCGACAACCTGGAAGATGAACAGGTTTCGGCACTGCGTGACGCAATCGAAGGCTCCTGGAAGGTAGAGGGTGACCTCCGCCGCCAGGTTCAGGCTGATATTCGTCGCAAGATTGAAATCGGAAGCTACAAGGGTCTGCGCCACCGTCGCGGTCTGCCGGTACGCGGTCAGCGTACGAAGACCAACGCGCGTACTCGTAAGGGCCCGAAGAAGACGATCGCAGGAAAGAAGAAGTAGTTCATGCCTCCAAAGACTCGTTCCGGCGCACGCCGTTCCGGCCGTCGCGTCGTCAAGAAGAATGTGGCTCTGGGCCACGCATACATCAAGTCCACCTTCAACAACACCATCGTCTCGATCACCGATCAGACCGGTGCTGTTATCTCCTGGGCATCCTCCGGCCACGTTGGCTTCAAGGGTTCCCGTAAGTCCACTCCGTTCGCCGCGCAGATGGCCGCTGAAAGCGCCGCACGCAAGGCAATGGACCACGGCATGAAGAAGGTTGACGTATTCGTCAAGGGTCCGGGCTCCGGCCGCGAGACCGCCATCCGTTCCCTGCAGGCTGCAGGCCTCGAGGTTTCCTCGATCACGGATGCAACTCCACAGCCGCACAACGGCTGCCGTCCGACCAAGCGTCGCAAGGTTTAAGGGAAGGAAAGAGGTAAGAAAATGGCTCGTTACACTGGCCCCGCTACCCGCGTATCCCGCCGTCTTCGCGTCGACTTGGTCGGCGGAGACATGGCATTCGAGCGCCGCCCGTACCCTCCGGGACAGGCTGGCCGCAACCGCATCAAGGAATCTGAGTACCTGCTGCAGCTCCAGGAGAAGCAGAAGGCAAAGTACACCTACGGTGTGCTGGAGCGTCAGTTCCGCCGCTACTACACCGAGGCTAACCGCCTCCCAGGCAAGACCGGTGACAACCTGGTCATCCTGCTGGAGACCCGCCTCGACAACGTGGTTTACCGCGCAGGTCTGGCACGCACCCGCCGCCAGGCTCGCCAGCTCGTTTCCCACGGTCACTTCACCGTGAACGGCAAGAACATCAACATCCCGTCCTACCGGGTTACGCAGTACGACATCATCGATGTCCGCCCGCGTTCCCAGAAGATGGAATGGTTCGAAGACGCTCAGGACGCTCTTATCGATGCCAACGTACCGGCATGGTTGCAGGTCGTTCCTGATACGCTGCGCATCCTCGTGCACCAGTTGCCCGAGCGCGCTCAGATCGACATTCCGCTGCAAGAGCAGCTCATCGTCGAGCTTTACTCGAAGTAAACTGTTATACCGCACGGCCCTGCAAGGCCACGCGGTCCATCAGGAATCTTCAACCTCAAGATTTTTACCCCCTCTACCGGCGTCAAATAGCGGTCGCCGAAAAGGAGAATTGCAATGCTCATTTCCCAGCGTCCTCAGCTCACCGAGGAATTCATCGACTCGTCTCGTTCCAAGTTCGTTATCGAACCGCTCGAGCCGGGCTTTGGCTACACCCTCGGTAACTCGCTGCGTCGCACCCTGCTGTCGTCCATCCCGGGCGCAGCGGTAACCTCCATCAAGATTGATGGTGTGCTCCACGAGTTCACCACCATCAACGGTGTGAAGGAAGACGTTTCTGAGATCATCTTGAACATCAAGAGCATGGTCCTATCCTCCGACTCCGATGAGCCGGTGGTTATGTACCTGAGCAAGGAAGGCCCTGGTGATGTCACCGCGGGCGATATCCAGCCGCCGGCTGGCGTGGAGATCCACAACCCGGATCTGCACATCGCTTCGCTAAATGACACCGCTAAGCTGGACATTGAGCTCGTCGTCGAGCGCGGCCGTGGCTACGTCCCGGCTGCCGCAACTTCTGGGGAAATCGGCCGTATTCCAATCGACCAGATCTACTCCCCAGTGCTGAAGGTCTCCTACAAGGTCGAAGCTACTCGTGTTGAGCAGCGCACCGACTTTGACAAGCTGACTATCGACGTCGAAACCAAGAACTCGATTTCCGCACGCGACGCCCTGGCTTCTGCCGGTGGCACCTTGGTCGAACTGTTCGGCCTGGCACGCGAGCTGAACAACGCAGCCGAAGGCATCGAGATTGGTCCCTCCCCGCAGGAGACCGAGTACATCGCCGCCTACGGCATGCCTATCGAGGACTTGAACTTCTCCGTTCGCTCCTATAACTGCCTGAAGCGTCAGGAAATCCACACCGTCGGCGAGCTTGCAGAATGCACCGAGTCCGACCTGCTGGATATCCGTAACTTCGGTCAGAAGTCGATTAATGAGGTAAAGATCAAGCTGGCTAACTTGGGCCTTGCTCTGAAGGACACCCCTGAGGACTTCGACCCAACCCAGCTCGAGGGCTACGACGCAGAAACCGGTGACTTCAAGGACCCGGCTGCGGACGATTCCGAGTAAAGAATCACCCTGAACTGCGGCACTCGTTGCCGCGCGCTCAACTTTTACCGCACACGAGGAGTAAACAATGCCTACCCCGAAGAAGGGTGCCCGTCTCGGTGGCTCCGCCAAGCAGCAAGCTCACATGCTGAGCAACTTGGCAGCTAGCCTGATCGAGCACGGCGCCATCAAGACCACCGATGCCAAGGCGAAGGTTCTTCGCCCGTACGTCGAAAAGATCATCACCAAGGCTAAGTCCGGCACCATTGCTGACCGCCGCGCAGTGCTGAAGCTCATCCCGCGCAAGGATGTTGTTTCCCACCTGTTCGACGAGGTTGCACCGAAGTTTGAGAACCGTGAGGGTGGCTACACCCGCACCATCAAGCTGGACAACCGCACCGGTGACAACGCCCCGATGTCCCAGATCTCCCTCGTTCTTGAGGAGACCGTGACCTCCGAGGCTAACCGCGCTACCCGCGCTGCCGCTTCCAAGGCTGCTGAGGCTGAAGAGGCTCAGGCAGACGAGGCTGCGGAGACCGAGGCTCCGGCCGAGGACACCGCAGCTGAGAACACCTCTGCTGAGGAGTCCGAGGAGAAGTAATCTCCCTCGGTCACTGAATTCGCGCAGGCCCTAACGCCCTGCGTGGATTGCAGTTCCTACTCGCAGAAGTAGCGCATAATCGCCGCCTTCCCATTCTCTTTACGAAGAGACAGGGGAGGCGGCTTTTGTCGTTTTGGACTTGGAGCCTCAGGTACTTGGTCCCACTCCGTCGTCCCGCCCCTCGTCCCACTCCGTCGTGCGACTTCGCCATGCAGCGGACCACGCAACTTCCAATCCACAACGACAACTATGTACAACCTCCTACGCTCAACCTCCTATGCGCATCCTCCACTGCAATAACTGAGCAAATACGGCCTTCAGATATTGCATTTTCTGCTCAAAACGAACAGGGGAGGTGTAGCAGGAGAGGTTGCACATTTCGGGAACTCGCCGATGCCTCCGGTAGCATTAGGTCCACCATGACTGAAGCAGCAGCGATCGCAGATGAGGGACCAGCAGAAGGATTCGTTCGGATCCGGGTAGATCTGGCCTATGACGGCACCGATTTTCACGGATGGGCCAGGCAAAAGGGCGGACTGCGCACCGTCCAAGGCGTGCTCGAGGAGCAGCTAGCAATGATCGCTCGGACGGAGGTACCGCTGACGGTAGCTGGGCGTACGGATGCGGGCGTCCATGCTCGCGGGCAGGTGGCGCACGTGGATGTGCCACAGGAGATGCTGGAGCAACGGTCCGTAGCAAATGATCCCGGGAAGTTGGTGCGCAGGCTTGCCAAGTTGTTGCCGGAAGACGTCCGGGTGCACGGCTGCGATTTCGCGCCAGAAGGTTTTGATGCCCGATTTTCTGCGCTGCGCAGGCATTATGTGTACCGGATAACCACCAGCCCGCGGGGTGTGCTGCCGACGCGGGCGCGCGATACGGCCGAATGGTTCAAACCGGTAGACATCGGGGCCATGCAAGACGCGGCCAATGCGCTGGTGGGTCTGCACGATTTTGCGGCCTTTTGTAAGGCCAAGCCGAATGCCACCACCATTCGCGAATTACAGGAATTTAGCTGGCAGGATGTCTCGACGCCGGAGGAACCGCAGCTCTTTGAGGCCCGGGTGACCGCGGACGCCTTCTGCTGGTCGATGGTGCGCTCTTTGGTTGGCTGTTGCTTAAGCGTTGGGGAAGGCCGCAGGGACGTCGACTTTGCCGCGGCGTTGCTGCAGGAAACCAAGCGCTCCTCTCGCATCCCAGTGGCACCGGCGAAGGGCCTGTCTTTAGTGCAGGTGGATTACCCGGAGGCGGGCGAAATGTCCGCGCGGGCGGATATAACGAGGGAAAAGCGCACGACCTTGTGAAAACACGCTGCCAAGTGGCAGGGGTGAGGAGCCTGCGCTAGCCTGAGGTCTGGGTTTATTTAGACTTTTCGGGGAATTTTCGGGGGGAAATTCATGGCACGTCCATTGCCAACGACCAAGGCCCAAGTCTCGGGCCATAAATTTTTACGCCGGCGTGTGGAACACGGGCTCGTATTGGGCGATACCCGTATGATCCACGATCCGCTGGCTCGCCGCCGCAAGGCGATGATATTCGGCGGAGTAGGAGTGGCCTTTTTAGCGGTCGGCTCGGGCCTTTTGGCTTGGCTGCAGCCGAGCCCGCAGCCAGGGGATGCGCCCATCGTGCGCTCGGAGCAAGGCCAGCTCTTCGTGGACGTCAACGATACGTATCACCCCGTTTACAACCTCTCTTCCGCGCGGATCATCGCCGGCGAGGCGGCCGAGGCGCAGACCATTGGGGACGAGCATTTGCGCGAGGCCTCGTTGGGCACGCCGGTGGGAATTTCGGATGCTCCCGGCTATTTGGCCGCACCGGGCGAGACCCCGCAGCGCTCGTGGGCGGCGTGCCTTGCCGGCCACGATGAGCGGCCCGCGGATAATCCCACCAGCATCGATGGCCAACAGGTGGCCCAAGAAGAGGTCATCGTGGTGGCGGATCCGCCGCAGGAGGGTTTTGGGGAGGAGCGCGCCGCGCTCGCAGAAACGGATGGTGTGCAGTGGCTGCTCACCGCGGACGGGCGCGTGCGCTTGCCCGATGCGCAGAGCACGGAGGGCCGGGTCATCCGCCGCGGGATTGGCATCGACGGGAGCACCCATTCCTGGCCCGTCCCCGCGGAGTTGCTCAATGCCTTTGCGGAGCAGCCGCCGCTGACGTTTCCCGATCCGCTGCCGGACATCATGGACACCGGGCAGGGCCAGTGGGCCCAAACGGACGACGGCGTCGCCGAGCTTTCCGCCACCCAGGCAGACATGTTGGTTAGCTACGGCGCGACGCGCAAAGAAGCCTCACCACAAGAGGTAGGCGCGCTTGCCGATGCCCCCTTAAACTTCCGCCTGCCCGCCACCACCTTCGACTTCGTTGGCCCAGATGAGGGCTGGATGTGCGCTGATAGCGATGGTGGGGCAGCGCTGGTGACTGAGAACCCCGGGACGGTAGCGCTCGCCGGAGAGGGTATAGCGGATCGTTTTGGCGGGCTATCGGCAGGCGGCGTCGGAGTGGATACCGGGCATGGCTATCACGTTGTCTCGCCTACGGGGCAGCGCCATGCGGTGGACAATAAGGAACTCTTGGAGGCCCTCGGCACCGGTATTGGGGCGGAGGTTCCGTGGGAAATCATCCGGCTACTGCCAGAGGCTTCGCGCTTGGACCGGGACGAAGCCCTGCAGGTCAGCCACTAGGCGGTGCTATCCCGCACCGCGCTTGATGCTCGTACTGACCAGCACGAGCAATAAAACTTACGCCGACTTACTCAGACTTCGGTCGGCGTAGCCCGCGAGCAATCGCCAGGCCGGTCAGCAGCAGGACTAACCCGCCGAGCACCCAGCCGGTTCGGCTCGCAGCCGGGGAGCGTTCGTCTTTGGCGGGCTGGATAGTCAGATCGCGCGCGGGTGCGGCATATTCGCCATCGATATGCGTCAGGGCGGCGAGCGGATCGATGAAACCGTTGCCGGGCTCGCCGGCGGAAAGCAGCCGTTGGCGTATATCGGCAGCGCTGGCGTCTGGGTAGCGCTCGGCTAATAGGGCGGCGGTGCCGCTGACTACTGGGGCCGCGAATGAGGTGCCATGGAACTGTGCCAGGGAATCCTGTTGGTTCTTCCCGTCCGCCCAGCCACCGGCGGGATTAAGCGCTAAAGGGACGAAGCCGTGGGCGGATAATTGTGGGCCATCGGCAGGCGTGAGGGAGTACTCGGCGAGTGCGTGGGCATCCTCTTGGGCGCTAACGGATAAAACGGTTGGTGAATCAGCGGGAAAGACGTGATCGCCTTCTTCGCAGGTGCCGGAGGAAATATTGCCGGAGGCTGCGATGACTACCGCGCCGGCATCTTCTGCGTGGCCGAGCGCCTCATCCAAGCGGGAGCTATCGATGCGCCGCGCGGTCTTCTCTGGAACGCAGGACACCACGGAAATATTGATCACCCGGGCGTTGTCCTCCACGGCATGATCGATGGCGCGGGCCAATGTGTCGAGCGAGCCGGTGGTGCTGTCCTCGTCGGACTCGCCGGCTGTGTCATCGTACTGGCGATAATGCGCGCTGGTTTGGCGGATGGCGCGGATCTCAGCGCGTGGGGCGATGCCAATATCGTGCCCGGCAATGATGCCGGCTACAACGGTGCCGTGCAGGTCGCAATCTCGGTGCGGATCCGGTTCTTCCGGAGTGACCAGGTCCGCGCCTGCGGTGAGATTCGGCAGCTGATCGTGGTGGGCAACGCCGGTATCGATGACGGCTACCTTTATGCCCTCGCCCGTGGCAAAGGAATGCAGCTGGGAACGGTAGGCGCGTTGGTCCTCGGAAGGCTCTGGCGCTAGGGGAGAAGGATGCGCGGTGGCGCATTCCCGGTCCGGTTCCCGTGCGCCCGCGATGGGCGCGGTGGGAGCTCCTGTGATGAAATCGCCGGTTCCGGCGAGGACACATGCGGTAAGGGCGCAAGCAGCAAGCCTTGAACTGCCGCTGAAACCAGGTAGTGCGGAAGAACGACGCGAGCGGGTTTGGCCCATTATCCCAGCCCCCTGATGAGCTCGAAGATCCCGGCGAGGTGCGCGGCAAGCGGCAGGCAGGCGGCGATGGTGAGGGACTCAATGCGTTCGAACCAGGCGATGGTCGTTGGTTCCACCTCGCTCATTTTGGCCGTCCACAGTGGTGCGCTTAGCATCGCGGTAAGCAGGAGGGCCGCAACCACCGTTGGCGCCCAAGCGCCAGCAAGCCCATCTGCGGCAATCGCATGCACGGCGCACAGGCAGGCGGTAAGACAGGCAACCATGGCGACGAGCATGAGAGCCCAGCTAGCAAGCACGCGCCCGTGACGCGCGGCGTGCATGACCACCGTTCCGGCAACGGAGACGCAGAGTGCTTGGACGAAGCCGAGCCCGGTTAAACCGGTGCCGAAAAGCACGGCGATGCGAGACCCGATGGTAGCGGCGGATCCCGCCTCGTCCACGGTCCCGTCCGTGGCCACAAGGGTGCCGGTGCCAGTGAAACTGAGCGCGATAAGGGCCGGGATGAGGCAGAGCGCGATTGCGCAGCAGATGCCCTCGTAGGCGTACCCGGCGCGGGTGGCGCGATCGTCCACGTCGGGCTGAAGCTCATCCGAGACGGCGAGGTCTTGGCCTGCGGTGGGCAATTGCGGCACCTTGAGCCCCGCGGTGGCGATGGTCAGCGCGGGGGCGGTGGCAAGCATTATGACGCCTGCGATAACGGTGCCCGCAGCCGCTGCCGTGCCGTGGCTCGTGCCGATGCCCGAATTGCCGCTGAGCCCAGGAAGCAGGTAGCTCACGGCTGCAATGAGCACTAGCCCGGCGATGGTGAGCGCGCCGGAGGTAATGCGTACCGTGCTTAACCGGGTGAGGTGGCAGGCCAATAACGCCGCGAGCAGGGTGGCGCTGGTGGTGAGGGCGGCATAGGGGGCATCGGCAAGCGCGGGCGAAATAAGTGCCCAGCCGCTCGCCGCCCCTGCCGCCAGGGTGAGCATGACAAGCGATAGCGCCCGCGTCCACAGTGCGAGCACGAAGGCCGCGATGGCGAGCCCGGCGCAGGCCACCGCTGGGAGCGAGAGTACCCAAGCGACGGCGAAGGCCGCGGCAAGCCCCGCCCACGCCCAGACGATGGGAATGGCCGAAGTGGTGTCGTCGTGGCTCTGGGCGGCGAGGGATTCGGCGGCGTCGCGGATTACGGGCGCGGGCCGCTCCTCGCGCGGGGCGAGCACCAGGATGGAGCCTTCCGCTAGCGGCGTGGCGGCAAGCGGTGCGGTGAGGTCGATGGTGCGCCCAGAGGCCGTGCTGGCGCGCCAGGGTGAGTCGATCGCGGGTGCATCGACAAGGTCAGTAAGTTCTGCCATGAGCTCGCCGAGGCTGGAGCTTAATGGCAATGCCACGTCTGCTTCCTTGTGGAAGGAATCTGCGTGGATGCGGATGGTAAGGCGCAGGTGATGCGCCGTTGGAGCGGTCATAATTCCCCCGAATTGTCTAAAGATTGTGGGCGTCCCCCTTGCCCAATGCCACATATTGTGGCTTACTGGTGGCGTCGTGTCCACCGCAGCGCGGGGAATCTTGGCAGGGGGTCAAGGGCGCTAAGCGTGTGGATCGGGGGAGGATTTTACCCATGCTTGGGATCGGGGAAACCCACATCGTGGAGCCATTGTCCATGCCGCTTCGGGACGCGCCACCGCCGCTTCCCACCGGAACCATCGAGGCAGAGGAAGTTCCGGAAGCGGTGCGCCCGCAGCCGGTGCCGCTGGTGCGCCTGCTGCTGCCCATCGTGATGATCGCCGCGATGTTGGGCATGGTGGCGCTGATGGTGTTGGGCGCGGGCGATTCGCGGCATATCAGCCCGGTATCCCTGATGTTTCCGCTGATGATGCTGGCCAGTATGGCCATGATGTTTGGGCCGCACAATAGCGGGCAGGACCCGGATGAAACCCGGCGGACCTACTTGCGCCACATTAAGGCGCTGCGGGAAAAGGCGCTGGATAATGCCGGTGCGCAGCGTGCGCACGAGCTGTACCGGCATCCGGATTCGGCGGGGCTGGAACCGCTGGTGGGATCGCGGCGCATGTGGGAGCGTGGGCCTGATGATCCGGATGCCTTGGAGGTGCGCGTGGGCACTGGGCCCACCACGTTGTGCACGCCCATCAACGTGCCTGATTCTGGTGCGACCGAGGACCTGGACCCGGTCTGTGCGGTGAGCATGCGCCAGGCCATCAAGGCGGTGGGCACCGTGCCGGATCTCCCGGTGGTGATCCAATTGCAGGCCTTGAGGTTTTTATCCTTTACCGGCGATAATGCCCGCGATACGGTGCGCGCCCTCGTCATGCAGCTAGCCCTGGCGCACGGTCCCGAGACCATCGGGGTTGAGGCCATCGGCGGCGAGTGGGAGTGGCTAAAATGGCTGCCGCATACCCGGGAGCCGGATAAGGCGCGGTTTCGCATTGTGCTTGTCGATGCCCTCCTGACCACCGGCACCGAAGACTTCTTCCACGGCGATTCTTATATCACCGTCATTGAGGTAGGCGGCGCGCCGTCGTCTGCGTTGAGCCTGCGCGCGGAACAAGAAGGCCTGTGCCTCGTCGCGGCGGATACCCTGCAGGCGGTCACGGCCGCGGGCGTGGAAGAACTAGGCACACCCGATAGTTTGGGCACTGCCGCGGCCACGATTATGGCCCGCCGGATGGCGGTCTTTCGTCGCCCCGATAGCACCTCGGGGCGCCGGGGCAATGATTTGCTGGGGCTGCTCGGCTACAGCGGTGTGGATGAGTTGGCCGCTAGCGGCATGTGGCACGGGCGCGATGGTGCCTCGCGGCTCATGGTGCCCATCGGCATCGATTCCATCGGACAGCCGGTAACCGTGGATCTCAAAGAATCCGCGCATGGCGGAATGGGGCCGCACGGCCTGTGCATCGGGGCGACGGGCAGCGGTAAATCTGAGCTCCTGCGCACCCTGGTGACTGCACTTGCCGCCACGCATAGCCCGGATGAACTCAACCTGGTGTTGGTGGATTTCAAGGGTGGTGCGACCTTCCTAGGCTGTGACCGCCTGCCGCATACTTCTGCGGTCATTACCAACCTTGAAGAAGAATCCACCCTGGTAGAGCGCATGTACGATGCCATTTCCGGGGAGATGAACCGCCGTCAAGAACTCCTGCGTACCGCCGGCAACTTTGCCAATGTGGGCGAGTACAACGCTTCTGCGGATGCCGTGCGGGACTATGGGCCCTTGCCGGCGCTGGTCATCGTCGTCGACGAATTTTCCGAGCTCTTGGGCCAGCACCCGGACTTCGCCGAGCTCTTCGTTGCCGTGGGGCGCTTGGGGCGCAGCCTCCACGTGCACCTTCTTTTGGCCTCCCAAAGGCTCGAGGAAGGGCGCTTGCGGGGGCTAGATTCCCACTTGTCCTACAGAATCGGCCTGAAAACCTTTTCCTCCGCCGAATCCCGCCAGGTCCTTGGCGTGACCGATGCCTACCACCTTCCTGGCCAGCCCGGCGCCGGGTACTTGAAATCCGATGCCGAAGACCTCACCCGGTTTCAAGCCTCCTACGTGTCTGGGCCGCTCGCGCGCCGGGCTGCATCTGGCGCGGGGATGCACGCGGCCACGGACCTGGAAGGTAATCCTTCCGGCCCGCCGCGCCGGGTGGAGCTTTTTACGGGATGGGCGCAGGACGATGCCTCTGCACAGAATTCGCCCACGGTGGTGATGGATGAATCCACATCGGTTCTTACCGAGGTGGTTCGCGCCGCCGGCGAAGAGGCCGCCGCACGCGGCCAGGAGGCCCACCGCATTTGGCTGCCTCCGCTGCCGCCGGTCATTGAACTATCGTCCCTCGATATGGAGGGCGCGGAGTCCACCGCAGCGGAACTATCCGCGCCGATCGGGATTATCGATAGGCCGTACTACCAGCGCCAAGACCAATTGGTCATCGACTTTCACCAACACGGCGGCCACCTTGCCCTGTGCGGGGGACCGCAATCCGGCAAGTCCGGTGCGCTGCGCACGATAGTCTCGTCCCTGGCGCTTAACCGGCGACCGGAAGATATCCGCTTTTATGTCATCGACTTGGGCGGCGGGCAGTTAGCGGCCCTAGACCGGTTACCGCACGTTGCCGGGGTAGCCGGGCGCGAGGAAGGCGAAAAGATCCGCCGCATCGTCGATGAGGTCGCCGGGTTTATTCGCCGGCCGGAATCGCGCGAGACCTTCTTGATTATCGATGGCTGGCACCACATCGGTCCATCCAATGCGGAGTTTGAGGATTTAGCCGAATCCATCACGGATATCGTTGCGGACGGTGCCTCCGCCAACGTCCACGTTGTCATCGCGACCTCCCGGTGGACCACGATGCGCCCGGCGATTAGGGACCTCATCGCCCACCGCCTCGAGCTGCGCTTGGGTGAGGCACTCGATTCGCTTATTGACCGCAAGCTGCAGCAAAAACTGCCCAGCGCGCCGGGCAGGGGGCTGACACAGGCGGACGAAAATATGCTGCTCGCCCACACCTCGAATCAAGATATTGCCCATATCTGCCGCGTGCATGCTAACGCCGTTCCCGCCCCGCAGCTAAAGATGCTGCCCGCGGTTCTAACACCAGAGGCGCTCGCCGCCCATGGCGAAGCACCTACTGGCGGCATCCCGTGGGGCATCGGCGGGCGCGACCTTTCCACCCTGGCGTGGAATCCGGAGCGTGAGCCGCACCTGGTTGCCATCGGCGCCCAGGGCTGCGGCAAGTCCAATTTCTTAACACAGATAATGCGCGGGATTAGTAGCCTTCCGCGGGAGGCGGCGCGATTGGTGGTCATCGATCAGCGCCGCGCTCACCTGGGCACGCTGGATCAGGACATGGTGGCGGCCTATGCCGCAACGCAATCAAGCGCGCAGGAGGCAATCGTTAATACCGTGCGCACGCTGGAACAACGCTTGCCGGGGCCGGATATCACCCCAGAGCAACTCGCCGCCCGCGATTGGTGGGAGGGCCCGGATATTTACGTGGTGATCGATGATGCGGACTTGGTCAGCGATATAGCCTTGGCACCCTTACTCGATCTTCTGCCTCATGCGCGGGACATCGGCTTGCACATGGTCATCGCCCGAAAATCCGGCGGCATCGGCCGGGCACTGTTCGGCCAATTCTTTTCCGCGGTGCGCGATCTGCAACCCGCATTCCTGCTTTTCGATGCCGACCGCGACGAAGGCACCATCTTCGGGCTCAAGCCCAGCCACCAGCCGCCCGGGCGCGGGCAGTGGAGCATCCGCGGCGAAAACCTGGGAATCGCCCAGGTGGTCTATGGGGAAGGAGAAGAATAAATGTCTACAGAAACACCTATCTCCTCACCAGCGGCAACGATTACGGTGACCGTTATGGATGCGGCCACCATCTTTGAAGGCCCAGAGACCGTGTACCGCTACGATCTCGCCGGGACCGGCATCGTAGAAGGCAAGGCCTTAGGCCACGTCATGGACCAGATTGCGAAGATCGCTGGATCCGCTTGGCCGGACGTGGACGTATCCGTCATCGCGGATCCCTCTGGCACCGCCGTCTCCCGCGAGGCCGTCACCATTCTTACCCGCCAACTCGATGTAGCCGGCGCCCGCGTGCGGCAGCAGGACGCAACACCCGCACCGGAATCAACTCCAGCACGAGAGGCTGAATCGGCTGCGGGCGAGGCAGGGGCACCGTCGGCAGTAGCGGCGGCATCGGCACTTGCGGATGCCCCAGAATCCGCGCCCACCGCCCAGATGGATATTTCCACGGGCCGCACGGAAACAACGGCTGACCCGGGAACTGGTGCGCGAGCAGAAAAAGGGCAGGGGACAGGCACGCGGTGGGCCGATAAGCTGCGCGGCTGGATAGGTGCCATCGATATGTTTCATGTCGCCATCGTCGTGGTGATCCTCGCCGTCGTCGGCGCCTCGTGGTGGGCCATGGGGGCGAATGCGTCCGATAATGAGGACGGCGGCGAGGCCGGCACCGCCGCTGGAAGTGCCACCGCTGCGAGCGCCGCCGACTCCGTGCCAAAGGAAGAATCCGGTGGTGGCAGCGATGGCAACGCGGACGCGGCTGGCGACGCGGGCGGTGACGGCGAGCTCAACCCAGGCGAAAAGCGCCTTGATATCGAAGGGCTCTCCGTCGTCCTTCCCACCGGATTTCAGGCCACTGTGGAGGAAGGCCTAGTGACCGCCACAGGAGAAGACCCTGATTTAAGGATTCTCTTAGCGGCGGACTCGCTTTTTAACGTGCCGGCCAAGGCGCTCTTTGGTGAAATCAAAGCGCAGGTAGACAAGGATCCGGAACTGCGCGATGTATCCGAGGACGCAGGGCGTTTGCACTATATAGAAGACCCCGGCGATGGCTCCGTTGTGGAATGGACCATCTGGGAAGATACCGGGCACCACATGTCGGTGGGGTGCCATACCCGTCATAATGCCAATGCCGTGCAAAAAGCCGCGTGCCGGATGGCCACCGAATCCCTGAGTAAGAAATAAACAGAAAAGTTTTTAACGTCCCGGGAACCAAATGGGTCTGAGCACAGTCCAATAACGGTGAGAAAGCACAGAAGCTTTTTCGGGGGAAATCACACTCAACATCTCTTCCCGCCCTAAGGAGGGGCGCACTGTTATGTCTCAGACTTTTAAGACACAAGCCGATGTCATGGTCTCTACCGCCGGCCGCGTCGATAACACCAATGACGAGGTCCAAGGCGAGCTCACCCGCCTGCAGGGTGTAGTTGATTCTGTCCGCGGCAGCTGGGCCGGCCAGGCGCAGGTTTCATTCGATAACTTGATGCAGCGCTATAACACCTCCGCGCAGCAACTGCGCGAGGCATTGACCTCGATTTCTGAAAACATCCGCAGCAATGCCCACAACTTTGACAACGTCGAAGCCGAAAACACCCAGGCCTTCTCCAATGTTGGCGGCGGCCTCGCCCTGTAACCCAGCCACCTCCACCAGCAACTTCGAAAGGAAGCATTTTTCCCATGTCCGAAATTAAGTACCAATTCGGCGCCATCTCTTCTGCCGCAGCTGACATCAACGCCACCTCCGGCCGCATCAACAGCACCTTGGCCGACCTCAAGTCCCGCCTCCAGCCCATGGTGAGCACCTGGGAAGGTGAATCCGCAGTGGCTTATAACCAGGCCCAGGCCAAGTGGGATAAGGCAGCACAAGAACTCAATACCGTGCTGGCAACCATCTCCAAGACCGTGTCCCAGGGCAATGACGCCATGAGCGATGTCAACCGCCGCGCCGCCGCTAGCTGGGGTTAACGCACCCTTGGCGGCATCTATCTAACCTGTTTCTTTAAAGCGCAATAGGGGAGTCGGGCGGTGCCCGTGCCCGTATCCATCCGGCAGGAGGCGAACGCAGCCGCCGTCTCCTTACCGCGCTACTTGCACAAACCGCCACATAGAACCTCTTTTACCGGTACCTCTTCTTCCTGGAAAGGTGCCGGTTTTGGCGTTTTGGTCTTTTACTCCGGTAGCGGCTAAAGTTGTAGCCCTATGTGTTCGCTCGTCGGCAAGCAGCTGGCGAAGCGCTTCCCGCAGGTCTCCACCGGCCGCTGTTGGGAAGCGAATGGATGCTTAGCGCTGGCCGGCAGTTCCGAGACAGACTTTCAAGGAGTCATTTTGTCTACTTTCCACCCAAAGAGCGGTGACATCACCCGCAAGTGGTACGTCATCGATGCTACTGACGTGGTGCTGGGCAAGCTTGCTTCCACCGTGGCAGACCTGCTGCGCGGCAAGCACAAGCCACAGTTCGCACCCAACGTTGACACCGGTGACCACGTCATCATCATCAACGCTGACAAGATTCACGTTTCTTCCACCAAGCGCGACCGCGAAATGCGCTACCGCCACTCCGGTTACCCGGGCGGTCTGAAGTCCATGACCCTGGGTCAGTCTTTGGACGCCAACCCGGTCCGCGTTATCGAAGAATCTGTTGCCGGCATGATGCCGCACAACAAGCTCTCCCGCGCTTCCATCAAGAAGCTGCACGTCTTCGCAGGCGATGAGCACCCGTACGCCGGTCAGAAGCCGGAAACCTTCGAGTTTAAGCAGGTGGCACAGTAATGGCTGAGCAGAACATCGACAACAATGTAGCCGAGGCTGCTGACATCGCTGCAGCAAGCGCCGCTACCGAAGAGTTCACCAACACCATCGGTGATTCGTTGGCTAGCGCCAACCCTGAGACCGAGGCAGAGGTTGAGGCCGCTGCTCCGGTTCACGAGGGTCCAATTCAGACCGTCGGTCGCCGTAAGCGCGCCGTCGCTCGCGTTCGCCTCGTTGCTGGCTCCGGCCAGATCGTGGTCAACGGCCGCGAGTTCGCTGAGTACTTCCCGAACAAGCTGCACCAGCAGGACATCCTCACCCCGCTGACCCTGCTGGACCGCGAGAACCAGTTTGACCTGAAGGTCACCGTTAACGGTGGTGGCCCAACCGGTCAGTCCGGTGCCCTGCGCCTGGCTATCGCTCGTGCACTGAACATCTACAACCCGGCTGATCGCTCCACCCTGAAGAAGGCTGGTTTGCTCACCCGTGACGCTCGTGCAGTTGAGCGTAAGAAGGCTGGTCTGCACAAGGCACGTCGCGCACCGCAGTACTCCAAGCGTTAATCTCGCTTCTACTGCGCGCGCAAGCGCCATACATTGCCGCTGCTTCCCATTCTGGGAGGCGGCGGCTTTGTCGTTTTATCGCTCTTGGCGGTGTCCCTTTCGGTTGGGACGGCCAAACCCCGCCTGGCCGGCCTCTTGAGGCTTAGCCTTGCGCGAGACAAAGGCGCTCAGCTCGGGTCGCGATGAAGCGCTCGCACGCCGCAGCGCGCCACGGACTGTAGGGACAGAGAAAAGCCCGCCTCTCATCGCGGTGAGCGCTAATGCTGTGATGTCTAGTGACTTTTTGGACTCGGAGTCCATTGACTTTTTGGACGCGGAGTCCAGTTAGTTTTTTGACGCGGAGTCCAGGAAGTTTATGGACAGGATGTCTAACGACTTTTTGGACTCTGGCTTCTTGACAATGTGGGGATGGCAATTCCCATTACTCTCCGCAAGAAGATAGCGGATTTCGACCCCATCCGTGAGGGCATCACGGTCCAGCAGTTCTGCAAGAACATCGGCGTATCGAAGCAGACGTACTACAACATCAAAGCACGTATCGCCGAACGCGGGCGGGCTGGCATCGTGCCCGACAGCACGGCACCGCTGAACCCGCGACGGGTCTACGATGACAAGATTCGACAACAGGTCCTGCAAGCTCGCGGTACGTTAAGAGCCCGCGGCCAAGACTGCGGCCCATGGTCAATCTTCTACTTCTTCCTCGACGAACTCGGCTACGACCAACCACCGTCACGAGCTTTAATCGCACAATGGTTGCACGAGGCTGGCGTCGCTGACATCAATGCACGTAAACGACCGCGTAAGTCCTACAGGCACTTTGCCAGGGGCGAAGTCAATGAACTGTGGCAGATCGATGCGTTTGCCTACAGACTCTTCGATGTGCCTCACACGCAAGTGACTATCTACCAAGTCGTCGACGATGCCAGCCGCTTCGACGTCGGCTCCCAAGCTTTTGGAACTCCAGAAAACGGCACCGATGCCCGCATCACGCTAAGTGGAGCCATTGATGCTTACGGACTTTTCCAAGAAGTCCTCTCTGACAACGGTGATGCCTTTGCCACCTACCATCGCGGCCGGCTGTCGCAAACCGAACGCTGGCTCGCCAGCCTGGGAGTTCAATCAAGTGCGGGCTTTGCTCCCACGACGCAAGGCAAAGACGAGCGATCGCACCAAACCATGACCAGGTTTTTGGATGCTCGTACCCCGACGACGCTGGCGCAGGTCCAACAGCTGATTGTCGACTACCGCAACTTCTACAACACACGCCGTCGCCACCAAGGACTTCTCAGGGGCAAGATGCACATCACCCCAGCCCAAGCCTGGGAGATTATCTCGCATGCCCAGCCACCGACGCAGCCGATTGACCCAGATGTTTTATGGACAAAAATCGCGAAACAATATCACCGGATTCACCCCGACAACCAGGCAGATGCCTTAGCAGCCGACACAGTGGTCGCAACAGATAATGCCCTGCCTGAAGTTGCAGCTTCAGACAGGGCACCAAGTAACGACACTCAGGCAATCCAGCAAGATACACCCCATGCCGATTCCTCAACCGTAATGCCAAGCTCTACCGGTGTAAATGCACTCTGGCCTATCCCGGACAAGCTGTGGATCAACAAAAGCGGGGTGGTACGCGTCATGGGGCACGGCCTCTACGTCGGGCTGCGCTTCAAAAATCGAGCCATCTACAGCAGCGTAGCCGATGACTATGTGGAATTTTTTACTGATCACGACGGTGAGAAACTGTTTTCATTTCCGCTACCGATCCAACTGAATCAGCGTCCACCCGGCGGTCAAATCAACATAAACCACGTTGTCGGCATGTGGCACCGACAACCCCCAGAGCTAAAACCCAACCTCTCTGGGCCACGGCCAAGCCGCCGGAAGAAGCCAAGCTAGCACCAGTACAAAAACTCCGTGGACTCCCCGTCCAAAAAGCGGGGAGACTCCGCGTCCACAAAGTCCCAAGACTCCGAGTCCACAAAGTAGCTGGACTCCAAGTCCAAAAACCTCATGGACATAACAGGTGAGCGCTAATGCGCAGCGCGATGGAGGCGGGCTAGGGACCTAGAGCCTAGAGGAGAAGGCCGGTTAGGCAGGGAGATTATTCATCGTCTTCTGCGTCCTTGCCCTTGATTTTCTTCTGTGCAAAGTCCTTGAGCTCGGCGCGGCGCTCTTCGCGGAGGGCTGCCTGCTCTGCGAGGTACTCATCCGATGCGTTGATGGTGTACCACTCGTGGAGGTACGGGTCATCGTTTTCAATTTCAGCCCCAGCACCGTGGTTTTCTGGAACGGCAGAAGAGCTGAATACGAAGTCGCCATTGTGTTCTTGCAGGCCCAAGTGGGTGCCGCGCTCAATGGCGGCATGGGCATATTTCCTGCGCAGTATTGCAGGATCGCGTGCCAAGTCCTTGCCCCAGGCCACCATGATGCCGATGAGGATGAAGGTAAACGGCAGCGAACTGGAGACCATGATGGATTGCAGGCCGCTCAGGGCATCCTTGCCGGCGATAAGCAGCAGAGACAAGGAAATGCCACCCAGGGCAACGCCCCAAATAACGGAAATCGATGTCGAGGGGATTGGTCGACCTGATTGGGACATGGAGCCCATGACGTTGGTAGCGGAGTCAGCGGCTGTATTGAAGAAGACGACCACAGCGAGGAGGACGATGACCGTGGTGATGCTAGATAGCGGCAGCGATCTCATGAGATCGAACATCACATTCTCGCCGGAACCTTCAATCTCGATTCCGTCTCCATCCAGGTGGGTCTTGATTGCGGTGGCACCAAAGATGACGTACCAGAAAAGCGACAGGGTGGTGGGCACGAGCATGATGACGAAGACGAATTCGCGAATGGTGCGCCCGCGGGAAATCTTCGCGATGAACATGCCGACGAAGGGCGACCAAGAAATCCACCACGCCCAGTACAGCATGGTCCATGCGGTGACGAATTCCTTTTCCGGTTCACCCTGGGAGGCGGAGAGGGACATCATGTCTTCGAAGTGCTTGAAGAACTGCAGCAGGGAGGCGGGAAGCAGGTCCAGAATATAGAGCGTCGGCCCAGTGATGAGCACGAAGACCGCGAGTCCGATGACCAGGCCCATGTTGATATTGGACAGGATGCGGATGCCGCGCTTGATGCCGGACATTGCGGAAAGAATGAAAAGGATGGTGAGGATCGTAATGATCACCACCATGATTCCGTTGCCTTCGAGGGGCTCGCCGGTAAGGATAGAGGTACCCGTACGGATCTGCAGCGCGCCGATACCCAGGGAGGTAGCCGTGCCGAAGAGGGTGACCAACACTGCGAAGATATCGACGATCTTTCCAAATACCCGGTTATTCGAATCCGTAATGAGGGGTTCAAATAGCGAGGAAATGAGCGGGATGCGGCCGCGTCGATAAGCAGCATAGGCAAGCGCGCCGCCCACCAGCGCGAAGATCATCCACGGCAACGTAGCGTGGTGCAGAACCGCCTGGGCAAAGGCAGGAAGGATGGCTTCTTGGCTGCCGGATTCGACACCGGAGAGATACGGCGGTGGAGTCAAGAATAGGGCAAGTGGCTCCATCGGGCCGTAGAAGACCAAGCCGATTCCCATACCGGCGGCAAAGAGCATGGCGATCCAGGCGTTCCGGGAGAAATCGGGCTTGGAATCATCGGCGCCGAGTTTAATTTTGCCGGTTGGGGCGATGGCGATCGTCAGCAGGAATGCCGTGGTGGCAATCATGATGATCGTAAATAGCCATCCAAAGTTTTGGACGACCCATGCCCGCATGGTGCTTCCTGTGTTGGCCAGGTTATCTGGGGCGATGATGGCCCACAGGATAATGCCAACTGTTGATGCCAAGGCCACCGCAAAGACGGTTTTATTGGTCTTGAAATCTGCGCGGGTGTTTTCGACACTTACTCCGGGAATGAGGGCTGGATGAATAGCGCGTTCCCCAGAAGCGGCTTTCGCAATGGCTGATCGTGCCTTTTGCGAGGTAGTTTCAGGTGACTTGTCACCTGAAGATCTAGGTTCGTTCATCGTTGATCCTCTCTAGGGCAAAAGAGTGAAGTATAACCTAGCTAATAATTTCATATAAAAGCCAAAAAGTACGACTTTAAGCAAATTTTGCTTTTCATCACAAGGACATTTTTCGTGATGTTGGTTACCCAACTGGCCTGCTTGCCGATGCCCCAAACATGCGACCCGCGGGACTAACAAGGCATAATTGTCTGCATGACTCGACTATTTGGAACCGATGGAGTTCGCGGCCTCGCGAATAAAAAGCTGACTCCCATTTTGGCCTTGACGCTGGGACAAGCGGCTGCAGAGGTCTTTACTGCGCAGCGCGAATCTTATGAGCGCCGCCCCTTGGCAATCATCGGCCGTGACCCCCGCGTATCGGGCGAAATGCTCGATGCCGCTATCGCCGCCGGCTTGGCGTCGCGCGGCGTGGACGTTGTGCGCGTGGGGGTGCTTCCTACCCCAGCCATCGCCTTTTTGACGGATGATTACGGAGCGGATCTCGGCGTGATGATCTCTGCCTCCCATAACCCGATGCCAGATAATGGCATTAAGTTCTTCTCCGCAGGCGGCAAAAAGCTGCCGGATAGCGTGGAAGATAAGATTCAGGCCGCGATGGATAACCTCGTTGAGGAGGGCCCGACGGGCACCAAGCTGGGCCGCATTATCTCGGAGGCGCCCGATGGCCGTGAGCGCTATCTAGCGCACCTGAAGGAGGTCGTCTCCACTGACTTGAGCGGCATCAAGGTGGTCGTGGATACGGCCAATGGCGCGGCCTCAAAGGTTGCTCCGAGTGCCTATGAAGCAGCAGGCGCTGAGGTCATCCCGATCTACCACCGGCCCAATGCCTTTAATATCAACGAAAATTGTGGTTCCACCCATATCGAAAAAGCCCAGGCAGCGGTGCTCGAGCATGGTGCCGATTTGGGTCTTGCCCACGATGGCGATGCGGACCGCTGCCTCGCCGTCGATGCCGAAGGCAACGTCGTCGATGGCGATCAGATCATGGCCTTGCTCGCGGTAGGGATGAAGGAAGACAATGACCTGCGCTTTAACACGCTCGTGGCCACGGTCATGTCCAATTTGGGCCTGACGCTTGCCATGGAGGAGCAAGGCATTGAGGTCCGCCACGCGGCGGTGGGCGATCGCTATGTTCTCGAAGAGCTCCACCGCGGCGATTTCTCCTTGGGTGGCGAGCAATCCGGGCACGTCGTGCTTCCCGATGACTCCACTACCGGCGATGGCACCCTCACCGGCCTTTCCATCATGGCGCGTATGGCCAAGTCTGGAAAGAGCCTGAAGGAATTGGCCTCCGTGATGACCGTATTGCCGCAGGTGCTCATCAACGTTCCGGTATCCAATAAGGCGGCGATCATGGATTCTGCCGAGGTCAAGCAGGCCATCGTCGAGGCAGAAGAAGAGCTCGGGGAAACCGGCCGCGTCCTGCTCCGACCCTCTGGCACCGAAGAGCTGTTCCGCGTCATGGTGGAAGCTGCAGAAGAGGAACATGCCCGCAAGGTGGCGGGTAGGCTTTCTGCCGTCGTCGCCTCGGTATAGGCAGGAAAATAAGAAGTACCGGGAACCATTTGGTATAAACCCCAGTCCAATGAAGGTGAGCACACTTACCGCATATGGATTTGGGGATTATACCGATGTCTGAGGTTTTTCTTCGCCCCGCAGAGGCGATGTCCGCACTACAACAAGCTATAAGCGCCAACGATGAACAGCGCCAAGCCCACCGCGCCGATGTTCCAGACTTTCCCGTTGCCGCTGCTGGGCGGAATTTTTCCGGCCACGGGGAGCGCATACGCAGCATCCTCGCGCGCATTCATGACAATGGAACGTGGCGCTTAGACAATATCTCTGCCACGGGCCAGGCAGCGCACGATCAGATGCGCGCATTCGCCACGTACGATGCCGGCTTTAGCCGCTCCTTTGCAGGAGAAAGCGGAAAGGCAGTGGACTAATGAGTACGTTGACTAAGTCGCTTTTAGGGGATTATTCCGCCGCCATTTCGCAGTTCCAATTGGCCTGCCTGGGAAATTACTCCGGCCCCAGCATGCCCTTGGGGCTTCTGAGTGAGCTCATCAGCGCGGTAGATGGAATCGCCCCACAAAACATTCTGCGCCATACCATTTCCGCGGTGGGCGGCAATCTCCCGCACGGTGGTGGAAAGGGGCTTGCGGATTTCTTGCGCACTGACGACTCCGATGTTGCTAACGGCACCTTGCGCGAGCACCTGACCGGCATTCAAAAAGATTTTGATATCCACCGCGATGAAGGCAAGCAGCTTACTGACTCTGCCAAGCAATGCTCGGGCGCTATTTCCGATGTCGTCGATACCTCCGATACCGCACTCACCGAGCTGATTTCTGCGGTAATCCCACTGCTCAATATCTTGTCCATGGTGGCTACCAGGCACCCGCTGGCCAAGTTCATTATTCCCATCGTCTCCACTATTGGTGCGAAGATCATCGATGACACCAATGACTCCATCGCTAGCACGTGCCGGGACCGCGATGATGCCATTGAATCCTGTTACGACGAGTTTGAGTCGCGCTGCGAATGCGTCTGCGAGCGCCCTCTGCCTGAGGAATGCCCCGAGCCGGCAGAGGCCGAGGAGAATTCCTGCCCACCGCCAGTGGAAAAGTGCCCAGATACGCCAGCTCCCACGCGCCCGATGCCCGATGGCGGGGGCGACACCGTCCCCAACCCGCCGCAGCCAGCGCAGCCGACGCAACCCGCATCTACCGCTGAGTGCCCGCCCAAGCCGGAACCGATGCCAGAGCCGACCCCGGAGCCAAAGCCAGATCCGAAGCCAGATCCGAAACCGGCACCGCAACCACAATCCGCACCCGAGCCGAAACCAGCTCCCGAGCTGCAACCGGAGCCGAAACCAGGACCGGCTCCGAAGCCGGCTCCTGAACCCGCACCTGAGCAGCACCCTTCCGGGTGCCAGTGCCAACAGTGCCGCGGTTTCGTAAACGAGCCGCCTCGACAGAACGAATCCACGACCACTCCGGCGCACGCAGATCCGAATCCTGAGCCGGAACCCAAACCACAAGACTGCCCACCAGAACAACAGGAACAACCCGCACCGCAGCCAGAACAGGACCCAGTACCTGAGCCTGTGCCGGAAGATTCTGAATGCGAAAAAGAACCAACAACACCGGCTGCCGTGGAAGATGATGCGGCCTGTGACATCGAGTCCTCCTGCAGCGGCAGCTTGGGAATCGTCGGTGCAGGAATCGCTTTGGTGGGCGTAGGCCTCATCATTGAGGGTGCTGCGGAGTGCCTGGAAAATATCGCCGATGCAGATTGCCCAGAGCCTGAACCGGAACCTGCGCCTGAGCCGGAACCCGAGCCCGCACAGGAGCCTGAACCAGAACCTTGCCCTGAACCAGAACCAGAACCAGAACCGGAGCCGTGCCCAGAACCTGAGCCGCAGCCCGAGCCCGCGCCTGAACCCTGCCCGGAAGACGGAACAATTGAGCCACCTCCGGAGCTTTCCCAGGTGGAAGAGCCGGCCCCGCCTCCAGAAAAAGTACAACACCTGCAGGCAGCGGAAGCCGCTGGAGCTGGAGCACCTGCGCCAGAGCCGCAGCCTCAACCTGAGCCTGCACCAGCACCGGCACCGGAACCTGCGCAGCCACAGGCCCCAGCCCCGCAACCAGCCCCGGCCCCCGAGCCTGCGCCAGCGCCAAGCTCAGATGAACCATCCGTGACTGCACGAAAGGCAGGGCAGTGGTAATGAATAACGATTTCGCAGAATTCGCGCAGGGATTTCGCGAGCGCACCGCGCGGCGCATGTTGGAATTTGAAAAAAGCCTGGCTAAGGCCCAAGACGAGCTAGAAAAGTCCACGGCCAAGGCCGTGCAGCAGGCCAAAAATGAGCAGCGCGGGGGAAGGGACGGTGATGCGGTGGGGCATCGGCAAGCAGCTGCTGGAACGTGGCGCCGAAATAGTGCTGCCCCAACGCGTGTCAATAACGCATCGGGGCAGGTGAAATCTGTGCTGCGACGTGGATAGGTCTAGTTCAGCGAATTAGCTTTTAGTCATCGCGGGAAATGCCGGCGCGCTCGGCCAGTTCATCGCCGGTCAAGCTTTCTACCTTCTTCGCGCTCGCCTCAGGATCCGCAAAGCCATCGTAGGCGGACTCGCCGGCAAGGGTAGAGAGCAAGAAACCGGTGACGAGGCCGCGGGCGATTTCGGTGGGGCCGGATTGGAAGGCGCCGGAACCGATGGCTAATTTGCGGAAGCGATCTTCGCTAAAGCCGGCCTGCGTGCCCTTATCGATGGCCCGGTAGGCCACCTGGCCGCGCCAGTTATAGGCCAGCTTGGCGGGGTTTCCGGCATTGAAAATATCATCGCGCCCAGAGCCAATGACCAAGCCCGGCGTATCGAGGCTGCGGGCGGCCTCGACGGCGGACGGGGCGGTCACGGCGGGATAAATTGCGGCGACGGCCTTGACCTTCGGGTTATCAACCGCGCTCAAAACCGCGGTGCCGCCGCCCATGCCGTGGCCGATCATGCCGAGCTTGCCCGGCGATACGGTGATATTGCCGGTTCCGAGCTTTACCCCAGCGGCGATCTGCAACGCAGATTCCATGTCTGCAGACAGGTTGCGGTGATCGGGGAACATGCCGGTCTCAGAATTGGGGGCGACCACGACGATGCCCCAGCTGGCGAGGTGGCGCAGCGTGGCGTGGTAATCCTTGATTTTGTGCATCCAATCGTGGCCAAAGGCGACGGCGGGCAGGCCTTGGCCTTCTGCAGGGGTATAAACCTTGCCGGTAATACCCGCATAATCGAGGTCGCCAACCAGCACGCGGTTGCGGCCACGCTTCGATAACGTTCCTAAGTGTTTATTCAAATTCGCAGACACGCATTCTAGGATAGATGAAGATCACCCCGTGCTGGTGGCAAGGGGTGGCGAGTGGCACATGCGGGGGATTCGCGGAGGACAAAAGGGGTTGGCGGTGCCGAAGTTATATGGGTTGCCTTACTTGCGCGGCGGCGAGAAGGCGGGCGAAAATGTGCACTAGGTAACATTTTCTATGCTTCTCTGGGAAGGCAGGTCGCCGCATATGACTACCGGCACCCTTAAGATCGACCAATTATTTCCGCAGGATGGGCCGGAGGTAAAGACCGGCATCATCGACCGGGTGGCCTATGCTTCCGATGCCTCGCACTACCTCTACACCCCGAAGGCCGTGATTGAAGCGCGCTCGGCAGAACACGTGGCCGCCATATTCAAAGCGGGGCGGCAGCAAGGTATTCCGGTGACCTTGCGCTCGGGCGGCACCTCCTTGGCCGGCCAGGCCTCCGGCGAGGGCTACCTGGTGGATGTGCGCAAGCATTTCCGGGGCATAGAAGTCCTCGATGACGGCAAGCGGGTGCGCGTGCAGCCAGGGGCAACCGTGCGCCAGGTCAATGCGCGTTTGGGGCTGCGCAACCGCAAGCTCGGCCCGGACCCGGCCAGCGAGGCGGCCTGCACCATCGGCGGCGTGGTGGCGAATAATTCCTCCGGCATGGCCTGCGGCACCGAATTCAATACCTATAACACCTTGGAATCGCTGACCTTTGTCTTGCCTTCTGGCACGGTGATCAATACTGCGGACGCGGATGCGGACCGGCAATTCCAGGCGCAAGAACCCGAGCTGGTGGATACGCTGACCCGCCTGCAGCGCCGCGTGCGCGATAACCAGGAATCAGTAGATATCATCCGCCGCCATTTCCAGCTGAAAAATACGATGGGCTACGGGCTTAATTCCTTCCTGGATTTTGATAGCCCAGTCAAGCTTTTTGAGCACCTGTTGGTGGGCTCCGAAGGAACGCTCGCGTTTATCGCGGAAGCGGTCTTTCGTACTGTGCACATCTCTTCCCTCACGACGACTACCGTGGCGGTCTTTAATAATCTTTCCGCCGCTACGAAGGCGTTGCCCGCGCTCGTGGAGACCGGTGCCGCCACCCTGGAGCTGATGGATTCTGCCTCCATTCGCGTGGGCCAAGGCTTTGATAAGGTCCCGCAGGCCATTACCGGCTTCGATGTGGATTCACAGGCCGCGCTGCTCATTGAGTACCAATCCGATGACAAGGAAGAGCTGCGGGAAAAAGAGAACAAGGGCTCGTCCCTTTTGCGTGAATTGGACCTGCAATCGCCAGCGGAATTTTCTGCCGATATTCCCACCCGCACCGCCGCGTGGAATTTCCGCAAGGGCCTGTATGCCCAGGTGGCAGAAGCGAGGCCCTCAGGAACCACGGCGCTCTTGGAAGACGTTGTGGTGCCGGTGGGCGATTTGGCCGATACCTGTTCCTCCTTGCAGGAGCTTTTTACCCGCTATTCTTACGACGATGCGGTCATTTTCGGCCACGCGAAAGACGGCAATATCCACTTCCTTCTAACGGACCGCTTCGAAGGCGATAGCGCCATTGGCCGTTATAACAACTTCAATGAGGAAATGGTGGACTTGGTGCTTTCGGCAGAGGGAAACCTCAAGGCCGAGCACGGCACCGGCCGCGCCATGGCCCCGTATGTGCGCCGCCAGTACGGCGATGAGCTCTACGAGGTCATGCAGCTGCTCAAGCGCGCCTGCGATCCCGCCGGGACCATGAACCCGGGTGTGATTCTGGACGATGACCCCGATGCACACATTACAAATATCAAGCTCAACCCCACGGTGGAAGAGGAAATCGACCCGTGCGTTGAGTGCGGCTATTGCGAGCCGGTCTGCCCGTCGAGGGATCTCACCTTGACCCCACGCCAGCGCATCGTGGTGCGCCGTGCCCGCCAGCGGGCGCAAGAAAGTGGCGATACACACTTGGTTGCAGAACTCGATGAGGCCTATGAGTACATGGGCATCGATACGTGCGCCGTGGATTCTATGTGTCTAACCGCCTGCCCAGTGGGCATTGATACCGGTAAATTCATCAAGAAGCTGCGCCACGAGAATGCTGGGGCCGCAGAAGAAAAGGTTTGGTCTACCGCCGCCAAGAATTGGCAGGTCACCAGCCGCGGTGCAGCAACGGCGCTAACCGGCGCGCATATGCTGCCGGCGCAGCTGGTCACGAAAGTCACCGACGTGGCCCGCTCGCTCATCGGCCCCGATACCGTGCCGGGATACCAGCCGGAGCTCGGCAAGGGCGGCAAGTCCCGCGAGCGCCTGGCCGGGCGCGTGGGAGATCGCTACGCTGAGACCTCGGGAATCTACCTTCCAGCCTGCGTAAACTCCATGTTCGCCCCGCAAGGCGAGGGCATGGGCGCAACGGTAGCCTTCATCACCGTCTTGGAGCGAGCGGGGATCGCGCTGGAGATGCCTAAGGGCATCGAGAAGCTCTGCTGCGGAACGCTATGGTCCTCAAAGGGCATGCGCAAGGGCCACGACAGTATGGAGCAGCGCGTGCGCGAGAGCATCATGGAGGCCACAGATAACGCCCGCCTGCCCGTGATCGTGGATGCGTCCAGCTGTACCGCGGGCTTTCAGGAGATGCTGGAATCCATTGGCATTACCGTCATCGATGCGCTGAGCTTTACTGCCGATACGCTGCTGCCGCGCCTCGAGACCACCCAGCCGGTGGATTCTATGACGATTCACCCGACTTGTTCGGCGTTCCAGCTCGGCATGATGGGCGATGTTGAAAAGGTCGCCCGGGCCGCAGCTACGGAGGTGCATATCCCCACCGCCTGGAATTGCTGTGGTTATGCCGGCGACCGCGGCATGCTCCACCCAGAGCTTACGGAGTCCGCCACCCGCGCCGAGGCCACCCAGGTCACGGAACTGGGCGCGCAGTATCACGCCTCGACCAACCGCACGTGTGAGCTGGGCATGACCCGCGCCACCGGCGAGGATTACCACCATGTTCTTGAGATACTAGAGCGCGCTACCCGCTAACGGTCCGGCAGGGAAGGGGCGCGGCTGCTTGCCGATGCCCCTCTTCTCCCGCGTCCCCGGTCAGCTGCAGTGCGGGAGGGTTGCTCACCGAACGGGCAAAAACTAGCGGTGTGCAGGCCAGTTTTCAGTAACTATAAACGGCCCGAATTAGTATGCGGCCATAAATAACAGGCCCTTAGTCCAACCCCCCGGTTCGTGTTGACCAATGAGGTAGGATTCCTTTTTATGTGTGGAATTGTTGGATATGTTGGTCACGCTAGCGGTGACCGCGAATACTTCGCTCTGGATGTAGTCGTGGAAGGTCTGCACAGACTGGAATACCGCGGCTATGACTCCGCTGGTGTGGCGATGTACGCCGATGGGGAGATTAGCTGGCGGAAGAAGGCGGGCAAGGTTGCTGCCTTGGATGATGAGATCGCAGCCCGTCCGCTGAAGGATTCCGTGTTGGGAATCGGGCACACCCGTTGGGCCACCCACGGTGGTCCGACCGATCTCAATGCGCACCCGCACGTCGTTGACGGCGGCAAGCTGGCCGTGGTGCACAACGGCATCATCGAAAACTTCGCGGAGCTGCGCACCGAGCTGTTGAACAAGGGCTATAACTTCGTTTCTGAAACCGATACCGAAGTTGCGGCTGCTTTGCTTGGTGATGTTTTCCACAACGACGCCGCAGGGGATCTCACCAAGGCAATGCAGCTGACCGCCCAGCGCCTCGACGGTGCGTTTACCCTGCTGGCCATTCACGCTGACCAGCCGGATCGCATCGTTGCCGCCCGCCGCGATTCGCCACTGGTTATCGGCTTGGGCGAGGGCGAGAACTTCTTGGGCTCTGACGTCTCGGGCTTTATTGACTACACCAAGTCCGCAGTGGAAATGGACAATGACCAGGTGGTCACCATCACCGCTGACGATGTCGTCATTACTGACTACGACGGCAACCCCACCGAGGGCAAGTCCTTTGAGATCAAATGGGATGCGGCCGCCGCTGAAAAGGGTGGCTTTGATTCCTTTATGGAAAAGGAAATCCACGACCAGCCTGCCGCCGTGCGCGATACCCTGTTGGGCCGCTTTGATGAGCAGGGCCAGCTGACCTTGGATGACTTGCGCATCGATGAGTCGGTCTTGAAGTCCATCGATAAGATCATCGTGATCGCCTGCGGCACGGCGGCCTATGCCGGGCATGTGGCGCGGTACGCCATCGAGCACTGGTGCCGCATCCCCACCGAGGTCGAGCTCGCCCACGAGTTCCGCTACCGCGATCCGATCGTCAACGAGAAGACCTTGGTCGTGGCCTTGTCCCAGTCCGGCGAGACCATGGATACCCTGATGGCCGTGCGCCACGCCCGCCAGCAGGGCGCGAAGGTCATCGCCATCTGCAATACGCAGGGCTCGTCCATTCCGCGCGAATCCGATGCGGCGCTCTACACCCACGCGGGGCCCGAAATCGCGGTGGCCTCCACCAAGGCTTTCTTGGCGCAGATTACCGCGACCTACCTGCTGGGCCTGTACTTGGCACAGCTGCGCGGCAATATGTTCTCTGATGAGATTCAGGGAGTTCTTGCTGAGCTGCGCAATATGCCGGACAAGGTACAAAGCGTTATCGATGAAGAAGAGCAAGTAGCCGGCCTGGCTAACTCCATGAAGGATGCGGAATCCGTGCTCTTCTTGGGCCGCCACGTAGGCTTCCCGGTTGCTCTTGAAGGCGCGCTGAAACTCAAGGAGATCGCTTACCTGCACGCAGAAGGCTTTGCCGCCGGCGAGCTCAAGCACGGCCCGATCGCGCTGATTGAGGAGGGGCAGCCGGTCTTTGTCATCGTGCCCTCCCCGCGCGGGCGCGATTCGCTGCACTCCAAGGTGGTATCCAATATCCAGGAAATCCGCGCCCGCGGTGCCATTACCATCGTGATCGCAGAAGAAGACGATACCGCGGTAGAGGATTACGCTAACCACGTCATCCGCGTGCCAAAGGCGCCGACGTTGATGCAGCCGCTGCTTGCTACGGTGCCCCTGCAGATCTTTGCCGCACACGTGGCAAAGTCCAAGGGCTATGACGTTGACCAGCCGCGCAACCTGGCTAAGTCCGTGACCGTGGAATAACCTTTCCGGCGCCTCAAGCCCCTTTCTCACCCTTGCTTGCACGGGCGGGGGAGGGGTTTATGCGTATCTGCAGTAAATTCAGCGCGCGGGTGGAAAGTGGCACAATAGTGGCATGCTGAAAACCACAATTGACCTTGCTGCCATCGCGCATAATGTGCGGCTGATTAAGGAGAAGATCGGCCCAGACGTCAAGCTGATGTGCGTGGTGAAGGCGGATGCTTACGGGCACGGGGCAGAAAGGGTCGTGCCCGTGATGCTGGAAGCAGGGGCGGATTCTATTGGCGTCGCCACGCTGACAGAAGCAGTGCAGCTGCGGCGCATGGGGGTCGATTCGCCCATTGCGGCATGGATCTGGCAGACGGATCAGGTGCTTGAAGAGGCCCTGGCCTGCGGCATTCAGATTGCGGTCAATTCTCCCGCGCAGGCCCAGAAGCTAGTAGAGGCAGAGGTTCCCGCTGAGGTCTATATCAAGGTCGAAACCGGAATGCACCGCTCCGGGGTGGATAAGGCGGAGTGGGGTGAGGTTTTTGCGCTGCTGCGGGATGCCCCGCATATCACCGTCCTAGGCCTTATGTCCCACTTTGCCTGCGCCGACGATCCGGATAACGCGCATAATGACACCCAGGAAGAAGAGTTTCGGCGCGCCCTGAATGCGGCGCACGCGGCGGGTCTGGAGTGTACGGTCAATCATTTGGCTAATTCGCCGGCCACGCTCTCGCGCCCATCGGCGCACTTTGAGCAGGTGCGGGTGGGTATCGCGTGCTATGGGCTCGAGCCCATCGCGGGGCGGGACCATGGATTGTGCCCTGCAATGACGTGGTCCGGAACCGTCTTTGGGCTTAAGCCGATCGATAAGGGTGAGGCCACCAGTTACGGGCGTACCTGGAGCGCGGATAAGCCGGGTTTCCTAGCCACGGTGGATTGTGGCTATGCCGATGGTCTGCCGCGGGCGTACCAGGGCCACCTTCAGGTGGGCATCGGCGGGCGGCTTTATCCCCAGGTAGGCCGGGTGTGCATGGACCAAATTGTGGTGGATCTAGGAGAAAACCCGCACGGCATTACCCCCGGTGATGAGGCCATCATCTTTGGCCAGGGTGGCATGTCTGCCACCGAGCTTGCTGATGCCGTGGGCACCATCAACTATGAAGTGGTGTGCCGGCCCACCGGCCGCACCGAACGCGAATATATAGGAGAGTCCGATGCACAGTAACTTTCCGGAGTCTGGAACCCGCGATCTGGCAACGGTGGAACAGACCCACGCCTGCGGCAAGGAACTGGGCGCAGCGCTGGAAGCTGGCGATGTCGTCATCTTGGATGGCCCATTGGGCGCGGGCAAGACCACCTTCACCCAAGGCATAGCCCAGGGCATGCAGGTCAAGGGCCGGATTACCTCGCCCACGTTTGTCATTGCCCGCGTGCACCGCTCCCGGGTTGGGGGACCGGACTTGGTGCACGTGGATGCGTACCGCCTCTTGGATGAGGGCGGGGCCAATTCCGGCGATCCCCTGGGGGAGCTGGATGCCTTGGACTTGGATACCGAGCTTGCCGATGCCGTCGTCGCCGCCGAATGGGGCGGCGGCCTTATCGAGCAGATTGCGGATTCCTACCTCTTTGTGAGCATCGACCGCGAACCGGCGGAGTTCGCCGGCGCCGATGAGGACGTGCGCCGCGTCAGCTGGTCGTGGCACCACAATGATTAGCTGGGCCTCATTAATTTGAAGGTATAAGTGATGGATATCTTAGGGCGTCAAGTTGCTTTAGGTATTTAAGGTGCGGGATCCTTGAAGGGTGTTAGATCTCCTAGCCTCCAGTCCTTTGCTCGCCCTTTTTGCCATCATGGCCATCGGTTTGGCCATCGGCAAAATCAAATTCTTTGGCATCTCTTTGGGCGCCGCGGCCGCGATGTTCGTGGCGCTTGGGCTGTCTACCGCCAATCCGGATATCCAGATTCCACCGCTGGTGTATCAATTCGGCTTGGCCATTTTTGTTTATGCCATCGGCCTTAATTTCGGGCCGTCGTTCGTCCGCGAATTTGCTACCCGCGGCTGGAAGCTGACCGTCTTTATGATCGGCATGTTGGTCCTGCTCGTGGGCGTAGGCTTCGGGCTCATTCGCGTCTTCGACCTCGATACGGATGTCGCCGCGGGTATGTTTGCCGGTTCGCTGTCGTCCACGCCAGGTATGGCGGCGGTGGTGGATATGCTGGGCAACTCCACCCCGGTCGTCGGTTATTCGCTGGCTTATCCGGGCGCGGTCATCGGCGCGATCCTGGTCGCCGCCATCGGCGCGAAAATACTGAAGGTGGACCATGAGGCAGACGCCAAGGAAGAGGGGATGATTCCCGCCCCGCTGGTGGCTAAAGGCGTGCGGCTGACCAAAGACTTCCCTGATACGGCCGGGCACCTGTATCAAGTTACCGGGCACAGCGTGGTGGCCACGCGCGAGATTTCCGATATGGAACACCACCGGCTGGCGCAGCCGGATATGCCCCTGCGCAAGGGCGAAGCATTCCTTATTAATGGCTCCGAAAAAGACGTCGCCGGTGCTATCGAGGTGCTCGGTGAGGAATATCCCGTCGAGCTCACCCCAGAGGCGGGCCTGGAATTTAAGCGGATAACCGTGTCTAATCCGCAAATTGCGGGCAAGCGCATCCGCGATATCGATGCGCTCGAGCACGGATTTATCATCGCGCGTGTGCGCAAGGGCGATAGCGATGCGGTGCCGCACCCGGATATGGTGCTGAATTACTCCGACCGCGTGCGCGTGGTCTGCAGCTCGCACCACGTGCGCGAGGTGCGCAAGTACTTGGGCGATTCCGAATCGGCGCTTGGCAACGCTGACCTCCTATCCATGTCCATCGGTCTGACCTTGGGTATGTTGCTGGGCCTTATCCCCATCCCCATGCCGGGCGGATCGACCCTGCAGCTCGGGTTTGGTGGCGGCCCCGTCGTGGTCGGCCTATTCCTCGGCTACCTGAACCGCACCGGCCCCATCAATTGGCAGATGCCCTTCCACACCAGGGAAACACTTTCAAACCTGGGGCTGACGCTCTTCCTGGCGGGGGTGGGGACATCGGCAGGCGCATCGTTCCGCGATGCGCTTACGGATCCGTCCTCGCTGACCATCATCGGCGTCGGCTTTATCATTACCTTGGTATCGGCCATCCTCATCGGCGTTATCGGCATGCTGGTGCTGCGCTTGAAGTGGGACGAGGCCATGGGCTGTGCGGCCGGCATGACCACGAACCCGGCAGTATTTGCCTATATCCGGGGCCAAACCGGCACGGAGCTAGCCGGGCGCGGCTGGGCAACGGTGTATCCAACCACCATCATCGGCAAGATTATCGCCGCTCAGGTGCTGTTATTGTTATTGCTTTAGCCCCATATGTCCCGCGCTAATTATTCACCCACTGGGTAAGCCGCCTACACTGACAGGCACTACCCCGTGGGTGAGTGTTTGTTGGCCGCCGAGTAGCCTCGGTAATAGAACTGACAATCACTTCACCATATGTACATATAGGACCCCCTTGACCCGAGGAGCGTTACTCACCCCATGACTAAATTTGCTCGCAACCTGACCACGACCATTATCGCGCTGTTTATCATTGTGATGATGGTGCTCGTTGCCGGGGCCACCCTGCGTGATGAGGATTCCTTGGAGGGCAACCTCACCAACACCTTGCAGCATGCCCCGCGGAACCTCGAGGTAATGTCGCTCATTCCTTCTGATGTCTACGGTGCGGACTACAGCGCCATCGGCTTCATTTGCGAGGGCATGGCAGAAGACAAGGTCAAGGAAGCCGCCCCGAACCCTGATGACATCACCTTCGAGGACGGCGTTGTTCCTGAGGGCAAGAGCTACGTCATGGCGCTGGGCCACAACGTTGATCCCTATGTAGAGGAATTGGATTCCTCCGAGGTGGAGGTCTGCGAGATGATCAACGCCCAGGTTAAAGCCATGGAGCAGCAGGGCCACGGCCTAGACGGCGGGGTTCCGCTGGTCCAGGGCTCCCAGCCGCTGACCTTCCAGAGTGAAGACGGCGTGTGGAAGCTGGTCGGCTAATGCGCGTCCTGGCCATTGATACGGCGACGACCGCCCTGGTCACCGGGGCAGTCGACACCGAGTCAGGGCAGATTACGCAGCGCATTCTGGCCGATGCGCGCGCGCATAATGAGCGGCTCATGCCCACCATCCTCGAGGTAATGAGCGAGGCCGGGCTTGAGCTCGGTAACCTCGACGCCATCGTTGCAGGCATGGGCCCCGGCCCCTTTACCGGCTTGCGCGTTGGCATGGCCACGGCGCAGGCGCTTGCCGATGCCCTCTCCATCCCCCTCCACGGCGTCTGCACCCACGATGCCATCGCGCATACCGCGCTAGCAGGGGCGAATGAAAAGGACGCGGCGCTGGTCGCCACCGATGCCCGGCGCAAGGAAATTTATTGGGCCACCTACCGCGCGGGGCAACGCCTTATGGGCCCAGCGGTATCGAAGCCGGGGGATCTTACCCTGGAGGGTATCGCGCAGATCATCATTCCAGAAAAACTGGCTGACCAGCTGCCGGGAGTGCTGGCTGCGCTGCCGCGTGGTGAGGCCGCGCCCACTGCCGAGGGCCTAGTGGCCGTCGCGCAGCTTGATGCGGATCCAGAACCATTCGTACCGATGTACCTGCGCCGGCCCGATGCGGTTCCACCCAAAAAGCAGCAGCTTTCCCCGGCCATTCCAGAGGTACACCTGTGAACCTGCGCGAGCTTACTCCCGCCGATGCGCCGCGCTGCGCCGAGCTGGAAAAGGTGCTGTTTCCTGGCGAAACTCCGTGGACGGCAGCGGTATTTGAGCAAGAAATGGCCCAGCCCTTCACCTTCTACCTCGGGGTGGAAGGTGCCCTTGACCCCGCAGCGCCGGAGGACGGCGAGGATCCAGTCCTTCTAGGCTATGCCGGCATCGGCATGATGGGCCCGGCTGCAGACCCAGAGTTTGAAATCCACACCATCGGCGTCGATCCGCAGGCGCAGCGCCGCGGTATCGCGCGCATGATGATGGATAATATTTGCTATATCGCGGACCTAAAAAGCGCGCCGGTCTTTTTGGAGGTGCGTGTGGGAAACGATCCCGCCATCGAGCTGTACCGGCGCTACGGTTTTAGCATCGAGGGGATTCGCCGCAATTACTATCAGCCCTCCGGCGCGGATGCGCACGTGATGGTGCGCCCCAGCCAGTCCCCGCAAGCACGCCAGCGCGAAGCAAAGGAGCAGTAATGAAGGTCATGGGTATCGAGTCCTCCTGCGATGAGACCGGGGTGGGCATCGTCGAATTGGGCCAGGATGGCCACATGGATATCGTGGCCAACGCCGTTGCTTCTTCCATGGAGCAGCACGCGCGTTTCGGTGGCGTCGTGCCCGAAATCGCTTCGCGCGCGCACTTGGAGGCCATGCCGCAGGTGATGCGGGCGGCGTTGGAAGAGGCGGGCATCGATAAGCCGGATGCCATTGCCGCCACGGTGGGCCCAGGCTTAGCCGGCGCCTTGCTCGTTGGTGCCTCTGCCGCCAAAGCCTATGCCGCGGCGTGGAATGTGCCTTTTTATGGTGTCAACCACCTCGGCGGCCATGTGGCCGTGGCCAACCTAGAGGGCGAAACGCTGCCGCACTCGGTGGCCCTGCTGGTATCCGGCGGCCACACCCAGCTGCTCGAGGTCGAGGCCGTGGGAAAGCCGATGCGCGAGTTGGGCTCCACGCTTGACGATGCCGCCGGTGAGGCCTACGACAAAGTCTCCCGCCTTTTGGGCTTGGGCTATCCGGGAGGTCCGGTCATAGATAAGCTGGCTGCGCGCGGCAGCGCCACCATCGCCTTTCCCCGTGGGATGTCGCGAGCCGAAGACCTACGCGGACCGCACCGCCATGATTTTTCTTTTTCCGGCCTTAAAACGGCCGTCGCTCGCTATGTCGAACGTGCCGAACAGGCTGGTGAGACCATATCCGTCGAGGACGTCTGTGCCTCGTTCCAAGAGGCCGTGGCCGATGTGTTGACCGCCAAGGCCATCCGCGCCTGCGAAGATACCGGTGCCAAGGTGCTCCTGCTCGGCGGCGGCGTGGCGGCTAATTCTCGGCTGCGCGGGTTGGCGGCCAAGCGTTGTAGCGCCGCTGGGGTAGAGCTGCGCGTGCCGCGCTTGCAGCTGTGCACCGATAATGGCGTGATGATCGCGGCGATTGGGGCCCAGCTGATTCACGAGGGCGCGCATCCCTCCGGGCTTGGCGTGGGCACCGATACGCAGATGGAAGTGGAAGAACCTCAGTTAACCTAAAGTTCTTTTTCCTCGCACTGCAGGGCAGGCAAGGTGGCGGTAACCTTAGACAGGTTCCCGCCCCCTTTTTTCCTTGATACAAGGAGTATTCCCTTATGACAGTCGGTTTTCTCGTCCAGCCGGATCTCTCTCGCCGCACGATCGAATTCGAGCTGGAAGACGCGAACCAATACCTCGGTGGCGCTGAAAAGGACCGGGTTTCCGTGGTCTTTCAGGATGACGGCACCACCTATGCCGCACTCTATAATCCGGAGGCGAAGCAGGAGGGCGCCGAGCCCAACCCCGTAGCGTCGCTTGCGCGCAATGCCGCAGACACGGGCAATTCCGCCTTCTTGCAAGACCCCATCCGCGCTATCAGCGGCCCAGTCATCTTTGTAGATGCCGAAGGCGACGACGACACCATCGATGAGGTCATCGCTTCCGTTGAGCATGGCATCCGTGCGGTGGAGAACTACCGCGAGGACTTCCCAGATGAGTACACCCTGTGGCGCGCTGCGGTGATTAACTCCACGAAGAGCGCATAAGCACGCCCCCCTTTCAGCGCTCGGTGTGGCGCAGCCACGTGAGTACGGCCTTGACGCGGCGGTTGGCGTCCTCAGGCCGGAAGCCAAGTTTTATAAAAACATTGGAGACATGCTTGCTTACCGCACCGGCGGTAAGAACGAGCTTGTCTTCGATTTCTTTATTGCTTAGGCCCTGCGCCATGAGCCCCAAAACTTCGCGCTCTCGGGCGGTTAATTGGCTCAGCCCCGTGCGCCGCGCGGAGAGCAGGGCGGTGACCACTTCTGGGTCGACGACGGTGCCGCCGCCTGCCACTTCCTCAAGGGTGTGCACGAATTCATCCACATCGGATACGCGCTCTTTGAGCAGGTAGCCGAATCCGCCGTGTTCTAAGAGCCGGTCCAAGTAGCTTGCCGCCACGTACTGGCTGAGTACCACCACCGGTTGCGACGGGTCTGCTGCTCGCACATCGTGCACGGCGCGCAGCCCATCATCGCTCATGGTGGGCGGCATGCGGACATCGGTGATGATCAAATCGAAGTCACCGCTGTCCGCGCAGGCCAGCAATTCCTCCGCATCGTTGGCCGTGGTCACGCTATGGCCCAGGGCCGCTAAAAGCTGTTCCAGCCCGGCGCGCAAAAGGGCGGAATCCTCTGCCAATAAGAGTTTCATTGGGCCTCCTGCAGCGGTAGTGCCATGGTCAATGTGGATCCTTGCCTTTCTGTTTGCGCGGGGGAGAAGTTGGCGGTGCCGCCGAGGGCCGCCGCCCGCTCGCGCAGGCCGGCCAGCCCAGTGCCTGTGGTAGTTTCGCCATTCGTGCCACGGCTTGTACCAGCGTCGACGCCATTACCGGCGTCGACGCCATCAACGGTGACCGCGCGGGGGTGCTCGGTATCGGTCCCACTAGGGGCCTGACCTGTAGAGCGGCCACCCGTACCGTTATCCCGGATGCTCAGGCGGAGATCGTCGCCAAAAGAGATGGACACGGTGGCGGCGGTGGCCGCGCCGTGGGTTGAGGCGTTGGTCAGCGCCTCTGCTACCGCGTGGTAGGCCAGTAGCGCCGTCGTTTCCCCAATCGATCGTTCCGCGCCTTCGACGTGCAGTTCCGCGTCGAGCCCGCTGTGGGCCAAGAGCTCATCGAGGGCGGGGATGAGGCCGTCATCGAAAAGCACCTGTGGCGCAATGCCGCGCACGGTAGCGCGCAGGGCGGATAGGGCTTGGGTGGCGTTATGTTCGGCATCGGCAAGCGCCTGTTGAGCCTCGGGCGGGGATTGCAGCTTGGCCGCAGCCAGGTTGAGCTTGAGCGCGGTCAGGTACTGCTGCGGCCCATCGTGGAGCTCACGCTCGATGCGGCGGCGCTCGCCCGAAAAGGCATCAATAAGCGTGGCGCGCGAGGCCGCCAATTCCTGCGCAGAGGGGCTCAGTGCGAGACGGGTGAGGGAAATGGAGGCCTTGACCAGCAGACGGTTGAGCCCTACCAGCAGGACGAGGAGCACGGCTGCCGCCAACCAGCACACGACAAAGATCAGTGGGCGATTATCGGTGGACCATTCGCCGATGTTGAATTCAGCCTGCGGAATAAACGGTGCGACCACCAATACGCCCGCGATAAAACCGACAAAGACCCAGTTGGCAAAGCAGGCCACGCAAATAAGAAGCTGCAGTAGGAGGTGATAAAACTGCTGCCAATCAAACCATCTGTTGGCCCGCCGCGGGGGAATATCAACGCCCATCCACGTTGCGCCGTAGCGGCCGATAGACTCCGCGGCGCGTGCGACCAGTGGAATCCACGGCAGCATGAGCACCGAAATCACCAGTCCCGGAAGAGCAAGTATTCCGAGGACGAGGCTCCACCCATTGGCCTTGACAGTTCGCATATCCGTTCAGCCTAGCCGTCGCGCCGGGGTGGTGGCAGTAGAGCTAGCCCCACCATTTTTCGGGCAGCCTTCCCCATCGCGCGTGCCGGGCACGGCCGGTGGAATGGAAGGCATGTTAAAAGCACAGAATCTGAGCAAGCGCTACGGCAGCCATACCGCACTCGCCGAGGTGGACCTAAGCATCGAGCCGGGGGAATTTGTCGCGATTATGGGGCCATCCGGAAGCGGCAAGACAACGCTGTTGAACCTGCTCTCCGGGCTGGATAAGCCTAGCTCCGGCACGGTCAACGCGCCGGGCCGCACGGAGCGCGCCTTCGTATTCCAGGACTATAACCTGCTGGAATCGCTCAACGCCTGCAAAAATGCCACGTTGACCGCGCACTTTTCCGGCCGGCGCTGCAGCCGGGACGCGGTGCAGAAGACCTTTGCGTCTCTGGGGCTTGACGGGCTGGAGCGCCGCCTGCCCGCGCAGCTGTCCGGCGGCCAGCAGCAGCGCGTCGCCGTCGCCCGCGCCTTGCTGGCCGGTGCGCCGTATATCTTCACCGATGAGCCTACGGGCGCGCTTGACGATGCCACCGCCCAACTCGTCCTCACCCACCTCCGCACCGCCGCACGGGGCGGGGCCGCGGTGGTCATGGTGACCCACTCGCACCTTGCCGCGGAGGCCGCCGATCGCATTATTGAGCTCCAGGAGGCCAACCATGCTGGTGTGGCTTAAGGACTTACAAAGCAATTGGCTATCCTGGCTTGCCGTGGCCTTGACCATGGTGGTCTCATCGGCTGCGTGTGCGCTGGCGGTATCGATGCTGGTGGCCACCTCGGACGCGGATGATGATCCCACGGGGCCTCTCGGTGGCACCGTGCTGGGCATGGCGGTCTGCGCCGTCGTGTTGATTACGTTGTCGCAGATGCGGCTGATCATTGAGGAACGCGAACCCGTCTACCGCTCGTGGCGCATGATCGGCATGCCTGGGTGGATGATCAATAGCTTCATCGTGGGGCAGGTGAGTGCCGTGAGCGCTATCGCGGCATTCATCGGGACCTTCCCGGCGCGCCTATTGGTCGACCCTATGACCGCGGCCTTTCGCAGCGACGGGATTCCCATGCCGGAGTTGGCCATTACCCCGTTGGTCATCCGCATCGCTGTATTTGTCTGCGTGGCATCGGCGGTCTGCGGTGCCCTCATACCGCTGCGCCGGGTCTTTCGCCCGCGGGTGGAACCGCGCCGCGTGTGGGTGATGCTGCGCTGCCTTGTGGCTGCCGGTTTGGTGGGCGGTGCCGTGTACGGCTGCCTGCAGATAGAGGAGCCGGCCGATAGCATCGCCGCTTCCATGGGGCTGGTCATCCTGGTGGCATTCATGACGCCATGGCTCATGCCCGCCGTGGACCAATGGACGCGACTATGCGGCATCGCCGGGGCCAATGTGCGGGTGCGCCGCCGCTTTTCCGTGCCCCATATCGTCCCGTGGGTGCTGTTTGGTGGCTTGATTGTCGCGGTCGGCTCGGGGATAAGGATGTTCAAAAGTAGTATGGGCGACTTAGACACCTTGTCATCGGGGCAGGTCTTCGCGGCGTTTCTCGGCCCAGTCGTGGCCCCAAGCATCGTTGGTGCGGTGTTGACTTCACTCATTATGCGCTCGCGCATCGCCAGCGATGTTCGCGGACTGCGGTTGGCCGGTGCCTCGCCAGCAGCGTGGGTGCGGGTGCAGGTGGGCGAGGCCTTCTGCCTGACTATTACTGCTGCGGCCATAGTCATCACCTTGAGCGTGGCGGTGGTCGCGCTGCTCAACCACCTGCTGCAGACCGATTCTCATTCCGGGATGAGCGCCCTATGGGAGGGCTTCGCCGGGGTGTGGTGGGCGCCATTCGGCCTAATTTTTGGCGCCATGTTTCTTGCGCTGTGCGCGGTCAAGCTCATTCTCGCGGGATTCCTGCGCTCAACCGCCCAGATCCGCACAAACTGATGGATGAATCGCCGATATTCTGATGGGTAGAACGCGCTCAAACTGATGGGTGAAACGGCTTCAAACTGGTGGATGGATTTAAAATGACTGCTCAAGGCTGCTTATTCACCGTCTTTGACCTACACGGCGCATTAGTGTGGCCCCGCTGCGGGGGTCGCGTCGTTGTTGAGGGTTAGCAGTCACGAGGGTAGAGTGCTAATCAGGTTGTTTGACCCACAGTTGTTCACCCGCGACGACGGCTGTGCTGGACATCCACAACCGGCACGCGCGCGCCATTAAGGCGCGCAAACGAACAATACGGAGGAAACATCATGGCAACTATTAAGCCGCTTGAGGACCGCGTCCTCGTACAGATCGTAGAAGCAGAATCCACCACCGCATCCGGCCTGGTTATCCCGGACTCCGCAAAGGAAAAGCCGCAGGAAGCAACCGTTATCGCCGTCGGCCCGGGCCGCTGGGAAGACGACGATGACCGCATCCCCATGGACGTTAAGGAAGGCGACACCGTTGTCTTCTCCCGCTACGGCGGCACCGAGCTGAAGTACGACGGCGAAGAGTACTTGCTGCTGAGCCAGCGCGACATCCTCGCCATCATCGAGAAGTAGGAACTACTTATGGCAAAGCTTATTGCATTCGACCAAGAAGCTCGCGAGGGAATTCAGCGCGGCGTCGATACGCTGGCTGATGCCGTTAAGGTCACCCTCGGCCCACGCGGCCGCAACGTCGTATTGTCCAAGGCCTTCGGTGGCCCGACCGTTACCAATGACGGCGTGACCATCGCCCGCGATATTGACGTCGAGGAGCCCTTCGAGAACCTCGGCGCGCAGCTGGTCAAGTCCGTTGCGGTCAAGACCAACGACATCGCTGGCGACGGCACCACCACCGCGACCTTGCTGGCCCAGGCGCTCATCTTTGAGGGCCTGCGCAACGTTGCAGCTGGCGCTAACCCAATTGAGCTCAACCGCGGCATCTCCGCAGCGGCGGAAAAGGCCGTCGAGGAGCTCAAGGCACGCGCCACCCCGGTCAACTCCGCCTCCGAAATCGCGCAGGTAGCCACCGTGTCCTCCCGCGATCCGGAGGTCGGCGAGATGGTCGCCGGCGCCATGGAAAAGGTGGGCAAGGACGGCGTCGTCACCGTCGAGGAGTCCCAGACCATGGACTCCACCGTGGATGTCACCGAAGGTATTTCCTTTGACAAGGGCTACCTTTCCCCGTACTTCGCTACGGAGGAAGAGACCAACCACGCGGTGCTTGATGATGCCGCCATTTTGCTCGTCCGCAACAAGATTTCTTCCCTGCCGGACTTCTTGCCGCTGCTGGAAAAAATCGCGGAGACCAACCGCCCGACCCTCATCATCGCGGAAGACGTTGAAGGCGAGCCGCTGCAGGCGCTCGTGGTCAACTCCATCCGCAAAGTCCTGAAGGTTGCCGCCGTAAAGGCACCGTACTTTGGCGAGCGCCGCAAGGGCTTTATGGATGACTTGGCCGTAGTTACCGGCGCCACCGTGGTGGACCCTGAGGTGGGCGTAAACCTGAACGAAGTCGGCCTCGAGGTGCTGGGTTCCGCGCGCCGCGTGACCATCACCAAGGAAGACACCGTGCTTGTCGATGGCGGCGGCAGCGCCGCAGCCCTCGATGATCGCCGTGAACAGATCCGCGGCGAAATCGCCCGCACCGATTCCACCTGGGATAAGGAAAAGCTCGAGGAGCGCTTGGCCAAGCTCTCCGGCGGCGTCGCCGTTATCCGCGTCGGTGCCGCTACCGAGACCGAGGTCAACGAGCGCAAGCTGCGCGTCGAGGACGCCATCAACGCCGCCCGCGCGGCCGTAGAAGAAGGCGTCATCGCCGGCGGCGGCTCCGTGCTGGTGCAGATCTCCAAGGAACTCGAGTCCTTTGCCCAGGACTTCGAGGGCGAGGCTAAGGTCGGCGTGCTCGCCGTCGCCCGCGCTCTGACCCGCCCGGCATTCTGGATCGCAGAAAACGCAGGGCTCGATGGCTCTGTCATCGTCTCCCGCGTATCTGAGATGGCCAACGGTGAAGGCTTTAACGCCAACTCCCTGGAGTACGGCAACCTCATCGATAACGGCATCATCGATCCCGTGAAGGTCACCCACTCCGCAGTGGTCAATGCCACCTCCGTTGCCCGCATGGTTCTTACCACCGAGGCATCCGTCGTGGAAAAGCCGCAGGAAGAAGACAACGCTGAGGCCGGTCACGGCCACGGCCACGGCCATCACCACCACTAATTCCTGCGCTATAGCCCAGAGCCCGCCGCAGCCTCCCCGTCTTATTGGGTCGGCTTGCGGCGGGCTTCTGGCTTATACGTAAAGCACGCGGAAACCATAACCCGTGCGATGCCCCGGTAGGCCTTTTTAGCCGCCAGTGGCAGAAGGAGAGAGGATAGTTCACAAAAGCCGCCAAGCTTTGGGTTCCTCCTCAGCCGGCGGCCGCCTCGTCTTTAGTGGCACGCCCCAGGACTTAGCGGGCTCGAAGGAGTCCCTCACGGGGCGTTATTTGCAGCAGGCGCTGGCCAAGCAGGGCTAGTCCGGAACCCCGGACTCCCGCCCGCCGCGAGCGAGGTGTGTGGGCTTTACGCGCTAACTTAAATTGTGGCTTAAGCGTTGACCGTTGCGCGGCGACGCTTGCGCAGCGCCACCACGCGCTCAGACTCGCTCATTCCGCCCCAGACGCCATACGGTTCGGCCGAACGCAGGGCGTGCTCGCGGCAGAGCTCGATAACCGGGCAGGAATTGCAGATGGCCTTGGCGCGGTTTTCGCGCTGGGCACGGGCGCGGCCACGCTCTCCGTCTGGATGGTAAAACACGTCCGAGTTTTCACCGCGGCACGCACCTTGCAACTGCCAATCCCATACATCTGCAGTAGGTCCGAGAAGAGACTTGGACTGAGACACGTTTCTTAAGCTCCTTATAACAGGACGAGAATTCTTACGCTGGCGGCCGGTGGAGAGTCATCCGCGAACCGCAACGATTTGTAGTGTGTCGCGTCTTGGTAAACAAAGGGTTACTAGTATTTAACTTCTAGGTATTGTATCTATTTATGGGACTCGTTAGCGCCCATTTACCTGCAATAATGGCTAAGGTTAACGAATTATGAATTTTCCTCTTTCTATTGTGCAGGGGCCATAAACCCGCCTTCAAAGCGGGTACAACGCGCTAGGCGTGGGTTTCTTGGTGGTGTTTTCCTTGCTAGGGCATCGCCAAGCAAGGGCAGTGCCGAGGCGGAGGTGTGAAACGCAGTTGCCCCTTTGCACTCCCTGCCCCAGAGGAAATATGGTTGAATATCGATTTAATAGTCTGCAGAGGGTGCACTCGTGAGCGATAAGGATAAAGAGCTAGCGGAACTCGTCCCGCTGGCCGCTGGTGGTAGCCGCCGCGCACTGCAATCTATCCTGCAAATTATTCATCCGCAGGTGCTGCGCTATTGTCGTGCGCGCATCGGTGGCGGGCGCCAGCCCACCGCGGAAGACGTGACCCAAGAAATCTGCCTCGCCGTCGCCACCTCTATCGATTCCTATGAAGACAAGGGCCGGCCGTTTATGGCCTATGTCTACGGCATCGCTTTTAATAAGGTCACCGATGCCCACCGCGCCATGGGCCGCGACCGCTCTACACCCACCGAAGAGCTTCCAGAAAGCACCGCGAACGAGGCGACTCCCGAGGAATGGGCGCTAGAAAATGACGGTAGTAACAGAATGCGCGCCTTGCTCGATACCTTAAGTGACAAGGCAAAAAACATCGTTATTTTGCGCGTGTTCGTTGGTCTTTCGGCAGAAGAAACCGCCGATATCGTGGGGTCTACCCCGGGTGCGGTTCGCGTCGCACAGCACCGAGCTCTCGCACAATTGCGAAAGGCTCTTGGGCAACAACTAGCTACCGAGGGCTAAAGCCACAACCCCCGCTCTAGTCGCACGCGTACACCTTAAGAAAGGAAGGAGGGACAGAAACCATCATGGCCTCCAAGCATTCTAAAAAGAATAACGATGACCTGACGGAGCAGCTCCAGCCCTTGGTAGATGATGATGCATTCCTCACCGAGCTGTCGCAGGGCAAAGATCCCTCCAACGGCAGCGATGAGCTCGCTGGGCTACTGCTGGGGCTGAAGCGGGACATCGATAAGCAGATGCCGCCAGCCCCGCGCGTGGATGGGGTAGAGGAAGAACCGGAAGTCGTAAGCCTCAATAAGGTGCGGTCTCGCCGGCGCAATCGCCCCGTGATGCATGGGCTTATCGGCGCGGCCGCCGCCACCGTGATCCTCGCCGGTGCGGGCGGGGTCATGGTTAATTCCGGCGCCTTTGATCGCCCAGATGAAACCCGCAACGTGGAGCTGGCTGGGACCTTAGATGAGATGGAATCCCGCGCGGCAGAGGGAGATATCGAAGGCGCGCGCGAGCTCATGAAGGAAGCCCGCGCCAAGCTCGAAGAGGCCGAAGGCAAGGAAGAAAACGCCATCGCCGCCAAGGAAGAGGCCGAAAAGAAGCGCTCTGCCCGTCCGAAGCACACGACCGTGACGGAAACCGCCACCGAGACCGTGCCGGGGCAGCAGCCGCAGGACAAGCCCGAACCGGCGCCGAAGACCGTGACGGAAACGCAGTACCAGACCTCAACCGTGGTGGTAACGGAGCAAGCACCGGGGAACTCGCAGCCGGAGACGCGCGAGCCCGAAGAAAGCCCCACCACAACCATTCAGTTGGGGCCAGGCTCCGAGTAACTAGGGCGGTACTTACGCCCTAGCGGTTTTCCAAGCCGTCGACGTAACCCAGCGCGTAGTCCCACGGCACGTAGCGGCGCGGGTCCGGCTCTGCCCCCGGCTCGTGTACTGGGGCGAGCTCGCCTGCCAGCGTGGCGCGCATATTGGCGGCCATAATGTCCCACTCGTAGAAGTGGTTTTCCTGGCAGTCTTCACACAGGAAGAAGATGCCATCGATCCCGCGCGGGCCGAGCACACTTGCGAATTTCTCTACCAAGGCGAGATCGTGGATAAGGGCGAGGCGGTCTTCATCGGAAAGCGGCATGACCTGCTCGTCCTCCTCCAAGAAGGAGGCGGGGTCATTCGGATCGTCTGCAAAAGGATCGCGGGGCATATTGGCGAAGAAGTTCACGCCTGCGAGCCTATTGAACTTGCCCGCTTAAGGCAATTAACCCCTAGCCTGAATGGTGTCATTGGCTGGGCACGCACTACAGTTGGGGTAGCCGCTGAACCTGTTTAAGGAGATACCTCGATGAGCGATTACCCTATTCACACTGGTGGAGATGACCCGAACAAGGTAGCCCTGCGCGGCTTGACCTTTGATGACGTGCTTCTTTTGCCCGCCGAGTCCAATATCGTGCCCTCCGAGGTCGATACCGGCGCGCAATTTACCCGCAATATTCGCCTAGGCGTGCCGCTGGCATCCGCAGCGATGGATACCGTGACCGAGGCCCGCATGGCCATCGCCATGGCGCGCCAGGGCGGCATCGGCGTGCTGCACCGCAACCTTTCTGCGGAAGCACAGGCTGAGCAGGTAGAAATCGTCAAACGCTCCGAGTCCGGCATGGTCACGGACCCGGTCACCGCCCGCCCCGAGATGACTATTGGCGAGGTCGACGCCCTGTGCGCCCGCTTCCGCATTTCCGGCTTGCCGGTCGTGGATAAGGACGGCACCCTGCTGGGCATTTGCACCAACCGCGATATGCGTTTCGAGCCGGATTTTGACCGCAAGGTCAGCGATGTCATGACCGCGATGCCGCTCGTCGTCGCGCGCGAGGGCGTGTCCAAGGACGAGGCCCTGGAGCTTTTGTCGGCCAATAAGGTAGAAAAGCTGCCGATTGTTGATGCAAATAACAAGCTCATTGGCCTTATTACCGTCAAGGACTTCGTCAAATCCGAGCAGTACCCCAACGCCTCCAAGGATGCTTCCGGCCGCCTGTTGGTTGCCGCGGGCATTGGTACCGGCGAGGAGTCCTATCAGCGCGCCGCCGCGCTTGTCGATGCCGGCGTTGACGCCCTTGTCGTCGACTCCGCCCACGCCCACAACAACCGCGTGCTCGAGATGGTTTCCCGCGTGAAGAAGGACTTCGGCGACAAGGTCGATGTCATTGGCGGCAACCTCGCCACCCGCGAGGCCGCCCAGGCGATGATCGACGCCGGCGCGGACGCCATCAAGGTCGGCATCGGCCCGGGCTCCATCTGCACCACCCGCGTCGTCGCCGGCGTCGGCGCGCCGCAGATCACCGCGCTGATGGAGGCCGCAGCCGTCGCCGCTCCCGCGGGCGTGCCGGTCATCGGTGATGGCGGCATGCAGTACTCCGGTGACATCGCCAAGGCGTTGGCCGCCGGTGCCGATACCGTCATGCTGGGCTCCATGTTCGCCGGTACCACTGAGGCACCCGGTGACATCGTGGTCTACCAGGGCAAGCAGTACAAGCGCTACCGTGGCATGGGTTCCATGGGCGCCATGCAGGGTCGCGGGCTTTCCGGCGAAAAGCGTTCCTACTCCAAGGACCGCTACTTCCAGGCCGATGTGCGCAGCGAGGACAAGCTGGTGCCAGAAGGCGTGGAGGGTCGCGTGCCCTTCCGCGGTGAGATCGATGCCATCGTGCACCAAATCATCGGCGGCCTGCGCGCGGCCATGGGCTACACCGGCTCGGCCACCCTAGATGAGCTCAAGACCAAGCGATTTGTCCAGATCACCGCCGCGGGACTGAAGGAATCCCACCCGCACCACCTGCAGCAAATCGCCGAAGCCCCGAACTACCGCTAGGACAAACATGCGTGAATACGCCGAAATCGGCATCGGCCGCGAGGCCCGCCGCACCTTTGATTTAGACCAGGTCTCCATCGTCCCCCAGCGCCGCACGCGCTCGTCCAAGGACGTGGATACCACCTGGAATATCGATGCCTATACCTTCGATACCCCCTTCGTTTCGCACCCCACCGATGCGCTCGCCACGCCCGAGTTCGTCATCGAGATGGGCAAGCAGGGCGGGCTCGGTGTCATCAACGCCGAAGGCCTGTGGGGCCGCCACGAGGACCTTGAGGGTGCCTTGGCGCGCATCTATTCCCAACCGGGCGATAACTCCACCATTCAGGAGTTGCACGCCGCCCCGCTTGACGATGCCCTCCTTGCCTCCCGCATCGCCCAAGTGCGCGAGTCCGGCGTGACCGTCGCCGTGCGCGTTTCGCCCCAAAATGCCCGCGAGATGGCGCCCAAGGCCATCGCGGCTGGGGCCGAGTTACTGTTTATCCAGGGCACGCTGCTGTCCGCGGAGCACGTCGCCACGGGCGGCGAGCCGCTGAACCTGAAGGAATTTATCGGCTCGCTCGAAGTACCCGTCATCGCCGGTGGCGTGGCGGACTACACCACGGCGCTGCACCTGATGCGCACCGGGGCGGCCGGCGTCATCGTGGGCGCGGGCGTGACGACCAACGCGGAAACCGTCGGCATCGATACCGCCATGGCCACCGCCATTGCCGATGCCGCCGCCGCCCGCCGCGACTACCTCGACGAGACCGAAGGCCGCTACGTGCACATCATTGCGGATGCGGAATTCGATAACTCCGGGACCATCGCCAAGGCCTTCGCCTGCGGCGCCGATAGTGTCGCGCTCGGCCCCCTTCTTGCCCAGGCCCGAGAGGCAGGCGGTAGGGGATGGTACTGGCCGGCTACCGCAGGCCACCCGCGGTTCCCGCGCGGATACGCGCAGTTCGCGGGCGTCGATACCGACCTCGATGTGGATTTCCTCACCGCAGGCGATGCTGCGCCCGTGGCTGCGCCGAGCCTGGAAACCGTGCTGCACGGCCCATCCAGCGAACCATTCGGCCGCACCAACCTCGTGGGTGCGCTGCGGCGTGCCCTCGCAAAGTGTGGGTACACCGACTTGAAGTCGTTCCAGAAGGTCGAGCTCGCGGTGCGCTACTAATTAGCGCGCGGCGCGCCTTGCACCGTGCAAGCCCGCGCCGCTCGCCCCGAATCCCGCCGCGCGCCGAATCGCTGTGCCCTGGCGCAGCCGCGCTCACGGCTTCCTGGCGCACCCTGTATTACTTGTGTCCATGGGCCCTTGCGCACCCCGATTCGCTTGCGCGCCCCGCGCCACTACGGCGCGAAAGCCGCCGCAAAGCCCCGCAGGGGCAAGCGCTTCCTGGGCCGCGGGGCCGATGGGTTAGACTATGGGGCGTGACTAAGCCAAATACTACCCCGCGCCCAGTCCTCGTCGTGGACTTTGGCGCTCAGTACGCGCAGCTCATTGCCCGTCGCGTGCGCGAGGCCAAAATCTACTCCGAGGTTGTTTCCAACTCCGCCTCTATCGAGGAAATCAAAGCCAAAGACCCCGCCGCGCTTATTTTGTCCGGCGGCCCGTCGTCCGTCTATGCCGACGGCGCCCCAGCGCTCAAGCCTGAGCTGCTGGAGCTCGGCGTACCAGTCTTCGGCATTTGCTACGGCTTCCAGGCCATGAACCACATCCTCGGCGGTACCGTATCTTCTACCGGTGAGCGTGAATACGGCCGCACCGATATCGACGTCAAGGGCGGCATCCTGCACGAGGGCCTCGAGCCCACGCACAAGGTATGGATGTCCCACGGCGACGCCGTCTCCGCCGCCCCCGAGGGCTTCGACGTAACCGCAACCTCCGCCGGCGCCCCAGTCGCCGCGATGGAGTGCCCGGCCAAGCAGATGGCCGGCGTGCAGTACCACCCAGAGGTGCTGCACTCGCCCCACGGCCAAGAAGTGCTCACCCGCTTCCTCACGGAGATCGCCGGTCTGGAGCAGAACTGGACCGCCGATAATATCGCCGAGCAGCTCATCGCGGATATCCGCACCCAAGTAGGCAAGGAAGGCCGCGCTATTTGCGGCCTGTCTGGTGGCGTGGACTCTGCGGTCGCTGCAGCCTTGGTGCAGCGCGCCATTGGCGATCGCCTGACCTGCGTCTTCGTCGACCACGGCCTGCTGCGCGCGGGCGAGCGCGAGCAGGTCGAAACCGACTTCGTCGCTTCTACCGGCGCCAAGCTAGTCACCGCGGATGAGCGTTCTGCCTTCCTAGCCAAGCTGGCAGGTGTGAGCGATCCAGAGGCTAAGCGCAAGGCTATCGGGGCGGAGTTCATTCGCTCCTTTGAACGCGCCGTAGCCGGCGTGCTTGCCGATGCCCCCGCCGGCTCCACCGTCGATTACCTCGTCCAGGGCACCTTGTACCCGGACGTCGTTGAATCCGGCGGCGGCGACGGCACCGCCAATATTAAGTCGCACCACAACGTCGGCGGCCTCCCGGATGACGTCGAGTTCGAGCTCGTCGAGCCGCTGCGCCTGCTCTTTAAGGACGAGGTGCGCGCGGTGGGCCGCGAGTTGGGCCTGCCGGAAGAGATCGTCGGCCGACAGCCCTTCCCGGGTCCCGGCCTGGGCATCCGCATCATCGGCGAGGTCACCGAGGACCGCCTCGAGACCCTGCGCCAGGCGGATCTGATTGCCCGCACCGAGCTGACCAATGCCGGATTGGACGAGCAGATTTGGCAGTGCCCGGTCGTGCTGCTTGCCGATGTCCGCTCCGTCGGCGTCCAAGGCGATGGCCGCACCTACGGCCACCCCATCGTGCTGCGCCCGGTATCTTCCGAGGACGCCATGACCGCGGACTGGACCCGCTTGCCGTATGACGTGCTAGAGAAGATCTCCACCCGCATCACCAACGAGGTTAAGGACGTCAACCGCGTGGTCTTGGATTGCACCTCCAAGCCACCGGGAACCATCGAGTGGGAGTAAAACCCACAAAACGGCATGCGTATAAGGCGCTCAGTACTTGAGCGCCTTTTCGCATACCTGCGGCTAGTTGCGGGGTGTTACGGGTGGCCGCCAGACGATGCGACCGCCCACCCTTTCTAGCCGCCCGCGCCGAGGCGGGGCATTGGGATCGTCGTCGTTGATGCCGTTGTGGTAAGCACAGCACACGACGAGGTTGTTCATATTGGTCTCCCCGCCGCGGCTCCAGGCCGTGAGGTGGTGGACCTGGGATAAATCGGCCGGTTGATTGCATCCGGGCCAGGCGCAGCGCGGATTTTCCGCGGCCGCCATCATCCTCTGCTTATCGGTGGCCACGCGCGCCGTGCGGTAGAGGTTGACCGGCCCTTCTACAGGATGCACGAGGGTGACATAGCCCGTTTCGCCATCACCGCTGCCGTTGCCGCTGGGGCCGGGGGCGGAATAGCCGGCATCGTTAAGCACGCGGCGCAGGTACTCGGTACCGGACATGGTCGCACCGTTGGTGAGATCGAGTTGCACGTCGTCGCCGTGGCCGTCGCGGAGGCGAATGAATTTCTCCAGCGGCACGATGGCGTTGGTGACCACCGTGGAGCGCGCGGCGCTGCCGGCGCCGAAGAAGATATCTTCCACCGCCTGCAGCGGCTTTTTATCGGCGGCTGTAATCGCGCCCTGCAGATCCGCAATGAAGCGGGAGGTACCAGTAATGGCGAGCGTCCAGTAGTCATTGGGGCGCCGGTAGGTGCGCACGCCGGGGCTGACCGTGGACTTTTTCATCTCGCGCACCCGGCGCCGGGCGTGTTTGATAATGGCGCTCATCTCCGCGGACATCGCACAGCACTCCGCGCGCAGCTCCCACGCCTGCTTCTTGCTGGGCGCGCGGTTGACCACGCGCTCGATGCCGGCGAGGAGGGCAATGGGGTGGGAGTTGGCGCGGGCATCGGCAATGGCGCGGCGCTGCATCCGGCTAAAGGCGGTGCGGCCGTAGTAGCTTTCGCATAGAAGGAGCAGGTCGGCGGCGATGGCATCGGGCGCGCCGCGCTCCATAAGCTCAGACCCAGAGAGCCCGCGGCACGCGGCGATGATATCCATGCCGGGCGCGAGGGCGGTGAGGTAGGTCTCGAGTGCGTTCATGCCGCCTACGCTAGGGCGGTGTTAGCCCGCGCTCAATCGCTAGGGCAACCGCAAAGGCGCAATTTGTGGATAACCCGGATCCGTAGCGTGAAAACCAGGGGAAATCCTGTGGATAAGTCCCCGCAGTGTCGCATGGATTAGACAAAGGCCAGTCGGCGCGTGCCATCCACGTGGGGGAAGGCGATAAAACTTATACCTGAGACCGCAACCCACACCAGCGCCGAGCCCCACGCGGGCAGGCCGAGGATGGGCGCGAGCATAATAAGGAGCCATAAAATCATCAGCGGTACTAGCTGCGCGATGGTGGGGATGAGATCGGCATCGTGCCGGTCGGCATAGGAGCGCATCTCGCGGCGGTAGGGGTGGGCAAAGACCAAGACGAAGGCCGCCACGAGGCAGACCGCGGCCCCAGATAGGGTGGCGAAGAAATGGGTGCGGGTGGTCAGCAGCGCGACGGTGGCACCGAGCAGGATGGAGGATCCGAGGCGCACCCACGGCGGGGTGGGGATGGGGGTTGGATTCTCGCGCATAGCACCGTAGGCCTCGTTCAGGTTCATGCGCTTAAGACTACCATTCGAACATACAGTTGCATGTGTCCGGTGGAGGGTTCATACTGTCTGGGTGAGTCAAACGAACGTTCGCCTGGAAAAAGCGGTGGCGGGACTGGATAGGTCCGACCGCGTTGCGGTGCTGCGCGCCCGCATGCAGGCGATGGAGCAGGAGGATGAAGACGAGCTGGTAGATACCGTTCCCCAGCTGGCGCGGCTACTTCCCGCAGGTGGTCTCGCCCGGCGGAAGGTGGTTTCGTGTGTGGAATGTCCCGCGCTCGTGGTGGAGCTTATCTGCCATCTTACGGCCCGCGGGGGCCATGTGGGGATAGTGGGGTGGCCGGATCTTTCTCTCGCACAGGTTGCCGAAATGGGGAGTCTCAATAACGTGGTCACCGTCCCCGATCCGGGCCTGGAGGCATGGGCGGTAACCAGCGTGCTTACAGAAGGTATGGACCTTATTATCCACCATGGCCCGTCCAGCGAATTGAGTCCAGCCAAGGCACGGCCGGTGTGGGCGAAGATCCGCGGTGGGCAGGCCGCGGTGCTGACCGTGGGCGCGCGGCTGCCGGGCACCGCGGTGCGCATTGGGGCGGAGGTGAGTACGTATCGGGGCATCGGCAAGGGCAGCGGGCGCATCCGCGGCGTGGATATTGATCTTGCGGTGGACTCGAAAAAGGGCACGGCGCGCGGGAGCCTCACCATGGGCGAAGCCCGCAGGTTGGAGGCCGTATGAGGGTGGCCGCGGTGTGGTTTCCGGATTGGCCCATCCAGGCGGTTGGGCAGGCGGGGCCGGTGCTGATCGCGCGCAATCATGCGGTGCTGGTGTGCGATAGCGCGGCGCGCCGGGCGGGCATTCGGCGTGGGATGCGCCTGCGACAGGCCCAGGCGATTTGCCCTGAGGTAAAGGTGGTGGAGGCGAACCCGGATAGGGACGGCGCGGCCTTCGCGGAGATTGCGGCGGGCTTGGACGCCGTGGCCTCGTCCGTGGAGGTGCTGCGGCCCGGCCTGGCCATCGTGGACGCGGGGGCGGCGCTGCGCTATCACGGGCCGGAGGCGCTGGAGATGCTTGCCGATGCCACCGCGCACGCCGGTTTTGATTCCACCCTCGGCGTGGCAGACGAGATCGCCACGGCCATCATCGCGGCTCGGCACCGCGGGGTAGGCGCGGTGGTGCCGGAGGGCGGGTCCCGGGATTTCTTGACCGCCCAGCCCGTGGGCGTCTTAGCCGAGGAGGCTGCGCTGGGGTTTTCTGCGGAATTTGTGGCCCAGCTGCAGAAATTGGGCGTGCGCCGGTTAGGTGATGTGGCGGAGCTGCCGTTTAAGCAGGTGGTCACCCGGTTTGGGCAGCAGGGCAAACGTGCGCACGAGGTGGCGCACGCGCGGGCGGACCGGCGCGTGTCCCCGGAAATGGCGCGGCCCGATCTGTCCGTGAGCAGCGAGCAATCCATCGAGCGCGTGGATGCGGCGGCATTCGTGGCCCGGCAATTGGCCGCGCAGCTGCACGTGCGGTTGGCGGAGGCGGAAGTGGTGTGCGTGCGCCTGCGCGTGGTGGCGGAGCTGGCCACTGGTGAAACCGTGGCCCGGGTATGGCGCACGCACGAGGCGTTGACGGAGCAAGCGACCGCGGACCGGGTGCGCTGGCAGCTGGATGGGTGGCTTACGGCGGCGCGCTCGAGCGGCAAGGACGGCGCCGCGATCGTGCGGCTGGTGCTCGAGCCGGTGGAGGTGGCTAGGCCGCAGGCCGATGGCCTCTGGGGCGGGGATACCTCGCAGGAACAGGTCAAGCGGGTGATTTCGCGCGTGCAATCGCAGCTGGGCATAGATCGCGTCTTGCAGCCGCGGGCCGCCGGTGGCCGTGGGGTGACCGAGCGCATCGAGTACGTTCCCTATGGGGAGCAGCGCGATGCCACGCCGCAAGGCAGCTGGCCAGGCAGGATTCCCGCGCCGCTTCCCGCACGCCTAGGCGGCGGGCCGAACCACCCGGCCGCGCGCATTCGGCTTATCGATGCCGTCGCCCGGGACGTCATCGTCACCGCCGAGGCCCTCCTATCCTCTGTGCCCGTGGCGCTCGGGTGGGGCGCGCACCGCTACCGCGTTATCGGCTGGGCTGGCCCGTGGCCGGTGGATACGCAGTGGTGGACCGAAAAACCACAGCATGCGGCGCGGCTACAAATTGTGGGCCAGGCTGAGCGGGAACAGCGCCAGCGCGCCTGGCTCTTGGTGTGGGCAGAGGGGCGCTGGCGCGTGGAAGCGACGTATTAGGAGCGAATATCTACCACGAGGCGCGTGGGATTTTCTAGCACCTGTACGGAATAAGGCTTGCGCTGGTTCATGCCGATGACAAACTGGCTGCGGCCCTCGTAGGTGCGGCCGTTGACCACTTGGGTAATAACGCCGCCGGCAGGTGCCTCGACGATGCCAATGCGCGGCTCGTCGATGCCTGCCTCAAACGGATAGACCACGCCATCGATATTGACATTGAGCGCGGTATCACCGGAATAGTTAATGGGTTGGCCAGAGCCTTGCTGCTTGGGATTATCGGCGTAATCCACGAACCAGCCCGGGGAACCCTCGCCCTCGAGCTCGAAGACGGCGCGCTCAAAACCATCGTGCTGGCCCACGCGCACCTTGGTCACCACGAGCTGCGAAGGGGCCTCTGGGCGCAGCGTTTTCATGCTCATATCCGCCTCACCCAGCGGGTTGATGTGCGAGTTTCCCACAGAGGCCGCCATGGTGGTGTCATCCGCTGATTCGGTGCTGCAGCCGGTGAGGAAGGCTGCGGCGGCAAGCAGGAGCGAGAGGCGGGCTTTATACATGACCACTAGAGTATAATTTCCAGTAATTGCTGCCTAGCGTTGGGGGCAGATCTTGACCGAATTGTTGCCAAATATGTGAGCTGAGTTGCAGACGGGATAGGCTAAGATACATGACCGATTTCTGTTCAGATTACCAGGTGGAACCGCTGCCCGGCACGGCGAAAAAAGAGTCCGTATTTGTCCTCTTTGAGTGGCCCGGCGGCTGGTCGCGCGATGTGCTTGATGGCGATACTTTTGGCCCGGAGCTCACGGCCCAGCTGAAGAAAAAACTCAAGGGCCAGGCCGGGCTGCAATTGATTCGCCGCCCCGGCCGCGATGGCCGCCAAATCGGCACCATGCACCGGTGCTACCTGGTGTGGGCCGAGCAGGGCGTGATGGAATTGGTCCTTTTGACCGGACCGGAAAAGATCCTGGATTTGGATCTCACCGCGCCGGGCCGCAACGGGGGAGGATCTCTCGAAACACCGCTGGTTTTGGTGTGCACCCACGCTAAGCGCGATAAGTGCTGCGCCGTGAAGGGCCGGCCGCTCGCCGCGGAGCTGGTGGAGGATTACCCGGATATGGTGTGGGAGACCTCGCACACGAAGGGGCACCGCTTCGCGCCCTCGGTCATGCTCATGCCCTGGGCCTATTCCTTTGGCCGGATGAATAAGGAAGCCGCCGCGCAGATGATTGCGGCGGCGGCGCAAGGAAAGTATTTCTACCCGGTCAATCGCGGGCGCGGCATCTTCGGCCCGCGCGGCCAGGTGGCGGAGTTGGCGGTAGCGCGCGAGCTTATCGATGCCTCCGAGGACCTCTACTACGGTCAGCTCCACGCAGAAGACGAAAAGCAGGGCCCCGTGGTCACGCATGCCGATGGCCGGCAGTGGACCGTGGCGCTCGAGCAGCGCGCCGTGGAGGGAGTGGTTTCTTCCTGCGGCGACGCGCCCAAGACCGGCAAGGCGCTTGTGGCCACGGATGTGGAGCTTATTAGCGGCGCATAACCTTGGAAGATAGCCAGTTGCCAAAGAACTGCGCGGCCTGCACCAGCACGATGATGATAAGCGTGGCCACGACGGTGACTTCCCACTCGAAGGCGCGGTAGCCGTAGACGATGGCGAAGTCACCCAGTCCGCCGCCGCCGACGTAGCCGGCCATGGCAGACATATCCACGATGGCGATAAAGAGGAAGGTATAGCCCAGAATCAGCGGGCCAAGGGCCTCCGGGATAATCACGGAGGTAATGATCTTCCACGGTGAGGCGCCCATGGCGCGGGCGGCCTCGATAACGCCCGGGTCGATGGCCACGAGGTTTTGCTCCACCACGCGCGCTACGGAGAACGTGGCGGCGATGACCATCACGAAAGTGGCCGGTTCGCGGCCGATGGACCCGCCCATCACGGCGACGGTGAGCGGCTGCGCAAACGCCAGCAAAATAATAAACGGGATGGGGCGAACGAAATTCACCAGCAGGTTGACCACCAGGTAGACGGCCTTATTTTGCAGGATGCCGCCCGGGCGGGCGGTGTAGAGCAAAATACCGAGCCCCAGGCCCAGAATGCCGGCGACGACGAGGGTGGTCGAGACCATGATGAGGGTGTCGACGATGGCATCGACAAGCGATCCGCCCAAGCGGTCCCAGTCGGCGGCGGCGAGATAGTTGACGTTCATCGTTCAATCTCCTCAATTTGAGTGGTGGCAGATAGGGCGCGGTAGAACTCTTCGATGGCGGCATCGTCGCCGCTCAAGCGCACGGTGAGCTTGCCAAAGGAGTGCTGCTGCAAGGTGGTAATGCCGCCGTGGACGACGGCGATGGATACGCCCGCATCCTTCAGCTTGGCCGCGGCGCCGAAAAAGCCGGATTCCTCGGTCAGGTTGATGGTAAACAGGCGGCCCTCGTGGGCGAGCAGGTCATCGGTTTCCACCACGTCGGGCTCATTGCGCAGCGAGGTGGCGACGAACTTGGCGGCCACGGCGGTCTGGGGATTGGAAAAGACCTGGTAGACGCTGCCTTGTTCCACGACGTGGCCATTTTCCATCACCGCAACCTTATCCGCGATGGAGCGCACGACCTCCATTTCGTGGGTGATGACCACGATGGTGATGCCGAGCTCCTTATTCACCCGGCGCAGCAGGTCGAGGACCTCCTGCGTGGTGGTGGGGTCGAGGGCGGACGTGGCTTCATCGGCAAGCAGCAGCGAAGGATTCGTGGCCAGGGCGCGCGCGATGCCCACGCGCTGCTTCTGGCCGCCGGAAAGCTGCTCCGGGTAGCTTTTCCCCTTATCTCCCAGTCCAACAAAATCCAGCAGCTCCTGCACGCGCTGTTGGCGCTCGCGCTTGCCGATGCCCTGCAGCTGCAGCGGGTACTCAATATTGCCCGCCGCAGTCCGGGAATTCATGAGGTTAAACTGCTGGAAAATCATGCCGATATTGCGGCGGATGCCGCGCAGTTTCTTTTCGGACATGCCGACGATATTTTGGCCATCGAGTAGCAACTCACCGGACGTGGGCGTATCCAGGCCGTTGATCATGCGGACCAGGGTGGATTTGCCGGCGCCGGAGTAGCCGATGATGCCGATGATTTCGCCGGAATCGACGGTCAAGGAGACATCGTCAAGAGCTTTGACCTTGGCCTTTTTCTGCTGGAAGACCTTGGTGATATTGCGGAACTCAATGCGAGTGCCGTTCTGGGTGGAATCTGCCACGGGTTGCGTCCTTAGTGAGGAAGTGCCAAACCCCGCCGGGGTGAAAACCGGCGGGGTAGAAGGCAAGGGTGATTAGTCCAAATCTGCTTCGAGCTTATCCAGGATTTCCTGGAGTTCTTCTGGGGTGCGCTCGACCTCGACGGAGGTGCCTGCGGAGTCCTCGTCGACACCCTTTTGTACCGCATCGGAGTGCCAGAGCTCGGCGAGCTTCTTGATGTCCTCGTTATCGGCGTCTTCCTCGCGAACGGCGAAGACGTTGATATAAGGCTCTGCCTCTTCGGAGTTCGGGTCATCCTGGAAGACGGCGGTGGCCGGGTCGATGCCGGCGCGCTCCAGGAAGGAATTATTGATAATCGCCGGGGTGCCCTCGCCGTGTGCGGATGGGGTCTGGGCTGCATCGACCGGCACGACCTTGACCTTGGACTTCTTCTCATCGATGTCCAGCGGGGTCGGGGTGATAAGCCCGTCCTTCTTCAAGGTGATAAGGCCAGCCTGGACCAGCACGTTGATGGCGCGGCCCTGGTTGGTGGAGTCATTCGGGATGGCAACTTCTTCGCCCTCGATGCCGTCGAGGGAGTCGTGGCCCTTCCAGAACAGCGCCAGCGGCACGATTTCGGTGGCGACGATGGGCACCAGGTTGGTGCCGTTGCCGTGGTTGTACTCAGCCAGGAACTTCAGGTGCTGGAAGTTGTTGGTATCCAGCTCGCCCTGGTTTAGGGCCTGGTTCGGGGTGTTGTAATCCGAGAAGGACTTGATGTCGATGTCGTAGCCGGCGTCCTTGGCTTCTTGCTCAAAGGCAACCCAGGCCTGCTTTGCATCATCGGTGGTGCCAACGGTGATGGTCTTGTCATCATCTGCGTCGGAGGAGCAGGCCACGAGGCTGGTGGCGGCGACGGTAACGGCGGCGGTAGCGGCCGCTGCGCGACGAATCTGCATGAGGTCCCCTTACATGTAGGAGTTGAAATAAATTGACCGTTTAGCAATCTAGCAATAAGCGAACCGCTTTGTCTATTGAACGCGTCTCATTGCGTCGGGTTGTATAGAACACCAATTCGACATTACCCTGTGAAGGGTGAAATTTAATGGTGGAAAGGCGCTGCCGTGGTCGCGTTTAGAAAGGATACTATCCGGCAAGGACACTGCCGCGCCCGTCGCCGTGCATCACCTCGGTGGCGGCGATGAGTCTGTCCAGCGTGGGCACTCCGCCGTGCCCTTTGCGGAGCTGCACGCGGTAAGCTCCTATAGCTTTCTCGACGGTGCCGCCGGGCCGGAAGAGCTGGTCGCCCGCGCCTTAGAGCTTGGCCTCGAGGGGTTGGCCGTTGTGGATCGGGATGGCTTCTACGGCCTGATGAAATTCGCGGAAGCCGCAGCTAAGGCCGGACTTCCGGCCATATACGGCGCGGAGCTTTCCCTTGCGGAATCCCCGGTGACCGTGTTGGCGCGCACCCCGGAAGGCTACCGCCGCCTCTCGCGCCTTATCGCCCGCGCGCGGATGGATGCCGGGGAGAAGGGGAGTGTCGCGTACCCGCCCCTAGACGCCGTGGCGCGCGAGCTAGAAGGGGAGTGCTTTTTCCTGCTGGGGTGGGAGGCTATACAAAAAATCGATCACGTTCTCGAAAGAATAAAAATAGACAGCATAGTTCTCGAATATGCGTGCACAATGTCTCCCGAAGATGCGGATCACCACCGTTTCCTGGATAAGTACAATAATCTCCGCGCCATCGCAACCGCTCGACCTGCGGCAGCAACGCGCGACCAGGTAAGGCTCGCCGCCGCTAAACGCGCCTTGGCGCACCGTCAATCCTTAGAGGAAGCCGCACCGGATGCCCACCCGATGGGCGCAGGCTGGATGCGCTCCGGCGAGCAGATGGCCCAGTTGCTTCCCGGCCGGCCCGAGCTTATCGCCGAAACCGTGCACCTTGCCCGCGAGTGCTCCTTTACCTGGGGTGCCCTTGCTCCCAACCTGCCGGATTTTGTCGTCCCGGAGGGGCATACCGAGATGAGCTGGCTCGAACACGAGGTATGGCGGCGCGGTAAAAAGCGCTACGCCTCGCGCCCGCCCGAAATACAGGCTAAGGCGAAAAAGCAGATGCGGCACGAGCTGGGCATCATCAAGCAGCTGGGCTTTCCAGGCTACTTCCTCATCGTCTGCGACCTGGTGGATTTTTGCCGCCAGGAAAATATCCTCTGCCAGGGGCGCGGCTCGGCGGCCAATTCCGCCGTCTGCTTCGCGCTGGGCATTACCAACGCCGAGCCCATTTCGGCGCAGCTGCTCTTCGAGCGCTTCCTGTCGCCGGATCGCGATGGCCCGCCCGATATCGACATCGACATCGAATCCGGCCGGCGCGAGGAGGTCATCCAGTACGTCTATCGCACCCACGGTCGCGACCGTGCTGCACAGGTTGCCAACGTCATTACCTACCGCCGCAAGGGTGCTACCCGCGACGCCGCACGCGCGTTGGGCTACCCGCAGGGCTCGGCCGATGCGTGGTCGAAGGGCATAGCCGAGCCGCCTGCCGATGTCTCCTTACTCGCCGAGCAATTCCTCGACCAACCGCGCCACCTCGGCATCCACTCCGGCGGCATGGTCTTATGCGACCGGCCGATCGCGGACGTGGTGCCGATGGAATGGGCCCGCATGGAAGGCCGCTCCGTGCTGCAGTGGGATAAGGACGATTGCGCCGCCGCCGGGCTGGTGAAATTCGACCTGCTGGGTCTCGGCATGCTGGAGGCGCTGCACCACATGATCGATGCCGTGCGCGCCACCACCGGCCGTGAGGTGCGCCTGTGGGAGCTCGACCTGGCCGAGCCCGCGGTCTATGACATGCTCTGCCGCGCCGATGCCGTCGGCGTCTTCCAGGTGGAGTCCCGCGCGCAGCTGGCCACGCTGCCGCGGCTCAAACCGCGCTGCTTCTTCGACCTCGTGGTGGAGGTCGCGCTCATCCGCCCCGGCCCCATCCAAGGCGGTTCCGTGCACCCCTACCTGCGCCGGCGCGATGGCCTCGAGCCCGTGACCTATGACCACCCGGTGCTGGAGAAATCGCTGGGCAAGACCTTGGGCATCCCGCTTTTTCAAGAGCAGCTGATGCAGATTGCGGTGGATGCCGCCGGTTTTACCGGCGCCGAGGCCGATGACCTGCGCCGCGCCATGGGCTCGAAGCGCTCACCGGCCAAGATGGCCGCGCTGCGCAGCCGCTTTTTCGAGGGCCTGCGCGCCACCAACGGCATCGACGGTGAGGTCGCGGAGAAGCTCTGGGCCAAGATCACTGCTTTCGCCGCCTACGGTTTCCCGGAATCGCACTCGCAGTCCTTCGCCTCGCTGGTGTATTTTTCCGCGTGGTTCAAGCATCACTACCCGGCGGAGTTCTGCGTGGGCTTGTTGCGCGCGCAGCCCATGGGCTTTTATTCGCCGCAGTCGCTCATTCAGGACGCCCGGCGCCACGGCGTGCGCGTGCTTCCAGTGAGCATCAACGATTCCGGCGCGCAGGCCAGGGCGTTGCCCACCGGAGAGATCCGGTTGGGCCTCAACCTCATCAAGGGTCTGGGGGATAAGGCCGCCGAGCGCGTGGAGGCCGCCGCGCCCTTTAGCAGCGTCTCCGATCTGTCGCGCCGCGCGGATCTCAGCGTGGAGCAGGTGGAGGCGCTGGCCACGGCGGGGGCGCTGGAGTGCTTGGGGTTGGAACGCCGCCAAGCGCTTTGGCAGGCTGGCGTCGCCGCCACCGAGCGCGAGGGCATGTTGCCTGGCACGTCTGCGCTCGCCTCGCCGCACCTGCCCGGCATGTCGGCCTTCGAGCTGATGGCTACCGATGTCGCCGCCACCGGCGTCACTCACGATAAGCAGCCTATGGAGTTAGTCAGGGCCGCGCTTGGCGATGTCCTGCCTTCCTCCCACCTTCCCCACGTCCCCGATGGCACCCGCGTGCGCATCGCCGGCATCATTACGCACCGCCAGCGCCCGCGCACCGCCTCCGGCCTGACCTTTTTGGGCGTGGAGGACGAAACCGGCCTGATGAATGTGATGGTCTCGCCCGGGCTGTGGTCCCGGCAGAAGGTGCTCGCCCGCACCGCCCGCGCCCTTATCATCCGCGGCATCGTGCAAAATGCCACCGGCGTGGTAAGCGTGGTTGCAGACAAGCTCGAGCCGCTGGATTTTGGCGATTTCCTCTCGCGCGGCTCCCGCGATTTCCGCTAGTTTTCTTCGCATCGAAGCCCAAAAGCGGTGGCTAGGCCGAGAAAACATCGCCGGCCAGTACTAAGCGCCTGCGGTGAGCTAGTTAGCCATTAAGAGTTCTTCCTATAGATTTCCGTGGACCTAGGTCAAAGTACTGCATAAACCCAACACTCTGACAAGGTTTTCTATTCCACTTCGAAGATATCGCCCGGCTGGCAGTCCAACGCCGCACACAGTGCCGCAAGGGTGTTAAAGCGCACGGCCTTGGCGCGATTATTCTTCAGGACGGACAGGTTAACTGGCGTGATACCTACCTCTTTGGCGAGTGCCGCTCCGGTAATACCGCGCTCCTCCATTATCCGGTCGAGGTGGCAGATCACCTGGGGTTCTTGCTCCTCAGACAAGGCCTTCGACCTCCTCTTCGAGCTTGCTGCCGCGCTTGATGGCAACTGAGAAGAGCTGGAGGGTGCAGACAAAAAGGTAGGGCAGCGCAAGCTCGCCTAATGAGGAACCGCTCTGGTTGGCCCACCAGTCAATGTCGAGCTGCGAGGAAGCCCAGTTATTGCCCATACCTTCGAGTGGGAAGCGTCCGATAAACCAGACGAGAATCCCCAAGGTCATTCCATTAAGGAAGCGGACATTTTTCGTATTGAAAACCTGCCCACGAAGCATTGGTTTGACCAAGCGGTAGGCGAAGAACGCGATAATCAAGATTCCTGCAATCTTGACGACGAGCCCCGCAGTGAGCATCCAGAATGGCCCGCCGTCGAGGTTGTGCTTGCTTAGGCCTTCCGGGATGGCCGCGCTCAGCGCGGTGGAAAAGCGTCCGGTGACAAGGTCGCGCAGGTAGGTGGGGCCGAGGATGATAATGGTGAACAGGCAGAGGGTGGCCGCCGCAGTAATTTCGCGGCGCTCAGTTTGGGAGGTGGGTTGCGGGGTGGTCATGACAATCCTTTCCGTCGATTCCTTATCGACTTTCGATGTTGTCGTAATTCGATAATATCGATTAACGATAAGTTGCGCAAGGGTGCGGGCCCGATTGCTACTGTCAGTAGCTATGAGCGAAGAAATGAACCCCGTCTCGCCGCGTTTGGTTAAGGTGCGCTACATCCGCCACCTGGGCTGGACGGTTATTTTCGCCGCGGCGGCCGCAGCGGCAGGGTACTGGTGGACCCCGTGGTTCTACTGGGCGGCGGGGCTCTTCGCCGTCCTCTTTTTCTGGCTGCTTTGGCTCATCCCGGCCCAAGTACGCCGCATGGGCTGGTGCGAAACCGACGATGAGCTGCTCATTACGCGCGGCAAGCTGTGGCATTCCTTCACCGTCGTGCCCTACGGCCGCATCCAGTTCGTGGACGTGACCGCCGGCCCCCTCGAGCGCGTCTTCGGGCTCAAGGAGCTGCAGCTGCACACCGCCTCCGCAACCACGGACGCCACGGTGAAGGGTTTGGAAGCCCCGCTTGCCGATGCCCTCCGCACCCGCCTCACCCACCACGCCCGCGAACGGATGAGCGGGCTATGAGGTACCACCGCGTCCACCGCTTGACCCCGCTACTGCGGCTGTGGTCGGTCATCCTGGCCGTCATCGCGGCTTTTGCCTTAAACGTCAATATGGAGGCGCTGCGTGGAATCTTTGCCTTCGTTACCGGCGAACACAGCGCGGCAGACCTGCGCGATATTGGCCTCGCGCTGGCCGGGTTCATCGCAGTGTGCGCGGTGGTCTGGCTCGTCTCCGGCGTGTGGTGGCGCCAGATGGGATACCAGCTGGGCGAGGAGGAACTCACCTTGCGCCGCGGGGTAATTTCGAAGCAGCAGCGCACGGCACGCTATGACCGCACGCAGGCTGTAGACGTCGTCGAGCCCGTTATCGCCCGTCTCTTCCGGCTCGCTGCCGTGCGCGTGGAAACGGCCGGCGGGCAGTCGTCCGCCATCGAAATCGCCTTCCTGACAAAGCGCGATGCCGAGGCCCTGCGCGCCGAAATCCTCTCCCGCGTCCACGGTAAGCCGCGGGAGCGGCCAGCTGAGGAACGGCCGGCCGAAGAACGGCCGGCTGAAGAAGAGGACAATGTCCTCATCCCCGAAATCCCCATCGCGCGTTCCCTGGCCGCGGCCGCCTTGCACGCGTCCACGATCGTCCTGCTTGCGGCCCTTGTCTTCCTCGTGGTCACGCCGATGTCCCTGACTATTACGCTGCCCATCCTTGTGGCCACGATCCCGAAAGCCTGGAACGTGATTGACTCCTCATGGCGCTATACCGCCAGCCTTGATGATGGCGTGCTCAATATCACCTATGGCCTTGCCGATCGCCGCCGCCAAAACATCCGCCTCGAGCGCATCCACGCCGTCCAGGTCACCCAGCCTTTCCTGTGGCGGCCCTTCGACTGGTACGAAACGCGCGTGTCGGTCGCCGGTTATGGTGGCATGGCTAGCGGCGAGGGATCGGGGTCGACGCGGATCGTGCCCGTCGGCAAGCGCGAGCAAGCCCGGCAATTCCTGCCCGCCGATGGCCCACCGACGTATTCCTCGCCCGCGCGCGCCAAATGGGTCTCGCCCATCGACTACCGGCAGCAGACGGTCGCCCTAGTTGGCGACTACGTCGTCGTGCGCACCGGCCGCTTCAATCGCCGCGTCCAGGCTATCGAGGTGCGCCACATCCAGGAGCTCACCCTGCGCCGCGGTCCGATATCCCAGCTGCTCGGCCTAGCCACGGTGGAGCTTGACCTCGTGCAGGGGCCCGTGAAGATGGCGGCGCGCAACCTCGCGCTTGCCGATGCCCACGCGCTCCTTAGCCGCCTGCGCTCCCGCGACCTGCCAGAACTTACACCGCTCCCTTAAAACCAAGCTGGCGCCAGGCCTCGAAGACCGCCGTGGACGCGGAGTTGGAGAGGTTCATCGAGCGCCGAGCCGGGACCATCGGAATGCGCACTTGGTCGGTAATCCGCGGATGATTGACGTGCTCGTCCGGCAGGCCGGTCGGCTCCGTGCCGAAAAGAAGCACGTCGCCGTCTTGGTATTCCACTTCCGTGAACCACTTATCCGTATGCGTGGTAAAAGCGAAGACCCGCGCGCCCGGCAGCGCATCCATGCAGGCCTGGAAATTGGGATGGATGGTCATATCGGCCAGGTCGTGGTAGTCCAGCCCCGCCCGCTTGAGGTGCTTGTCGTCGAAGTTGAACCCCAGCGGCTCAATGAGGTGCAGGTGCGCGCCCGTGACCGCCGCAGTCCGAATGGCGTTGCCGGTATTGGTGGGGATTACGGGGTTGTCGAAGACGATGTGCAGGTTGGTCATGGTTTAAGGGTAGTCGGTGAGAAGAAAGAGGTAGGAGTCGCACCTCTCGCGCTGCCCTGAGAAACCGATTTCTCTTACTCGTTGGTCCCGCGATTATTGCGCTTGTTCCACCTGGACCTACGCCAAAGGAAAAACGGCAGGACCAGAAAGTAATAGAAGGCAAGGAATTGCGCTGAATAGCCCAATAATCCTTCCGAGCTCACCTCACTCCACGGGACTCCTTCTTCGTTGGGTGAAGCTACGCCGCGCCAGCCGGTTACTTGGCTGATGTAGAAACTTGCTACGACCATGGCCGGTAGGACAATAAACGAGAACCATGCCGGTGGTACCCACGGCCCACCGTCTTTGCTCGTTCTTTGCAGAGCACCGCCGAATCCCATCGAAGAAACCTTTCTACCTACATCTGTTCACTCAAAGCGCAGGGCCACCAATCGCTGAAATGCCGTAATCAAGATCTGCGGTAACGCCGTTCAAGGCGGCAACCTGAGTGATCTTCTCAGCTGCTGGGCTCCCATAGCCCCGTGGGTTGTTCAGAGACTACTTCGGTAAATACTGTTTCGAAACTCTGGGAAAGTTCGCGTGTGACTTCTGGACTGGTTGATGTTGAGCAGCAGCGATTGCAGAAGCGACAATTGGCCTTTTGAGGGAAGGCGTACCGGTCGTAATCGCGCTCCAATGCATTGCTATGAGTTCGATGGGTCTGAGCAGCCAATAGTCTGCATACGAATCAAGTAATTTCCAGTAGAGGAAAGTCGACATGAGGTACCCACGTAAGAAATAGTGACGGTTTTGAGCTTGCTGCTGGGTCTCGGCTTACGCCTACCATTAGGATATAAACCATGGCTGCAACCAAATTAGATGGCAAACTGTACCGCGACGAGATTTTTGAAGACCTCAAGCAGCGTGTGGCTGCGCTGAAAGAAAAGGGAATTACCCCTGGCCTGGCCACCGTGCTGGTGGGGGAGGACCCAGGATCCCAGTCCTATGTAAAGATGAAGCACCGCGACTGCGAGCAGCTGGGGATTAACTCCATCCGCAAGGACCTGCCGGCGGATATCAGCCAGGAGGACTTGGAGGCGGTCATCGATGAGCTCAACGCCGATGAAGCCTGCACCGGCTACATCGTCCAGCTCCCCCTGCCCAAGCACCTGGATGAAAACGCCATCCTTGAGCGCATCGATCCGGAAAAGGACGCCGATGGCCTCCACCCGGTGAACTTGGGCAAGCTTGTGCTCAATGAGGACGCGCCGCTGCCGTGCACCCCGAATGGCTGCCTGCACTTGCTGCGCCGCTTCGGCGTGGAGCTCAACGGCGCGAAAACCGTCGTCATCGGCCGCGGCGTGACCGTCGGCCGCCCGATTGGCCTGATGCTGACCCGTCGCAGTGAGAACTCCACCGTGACTCTGTGCCACACCGGCACGAAGGATTTGGCCGCCGAAACCCGCAATGCCGATATCGTCATTGCCGCCGCCGGCCAGCCGCACATGCTCACCGCGGACATGATTAAGGAGGGCGCCGCGCTTCTCGATGTCGGCGTGTCCCGCGTCGACGGCAAGCTCACCGGCGATATCGCGCCGGACTGCTGGGACAAAGCCGGGTATGTCTCGCCGAACCCAGGCGGCGTCGGACCGCTCACGCGCGCCTTTTTGGTACGCAACATCGTTGAGCGCGCGGAAAAGCTGGCGTGAATTTAGACAATCCCCACGACGTGCACCTAGCACCCTCCCCGCTGCCCGCCTCCGTGCAGTGGGTGGCTATCGGGCTCTTTATCGCCGGGGTGGCCTTGTCCGGCGGCTATGCCATTTTCGAGTATTGGCGTCGGGCCACTTTCTTGCTTGGGCTTGCGCTGCTGTGGCTGACGGTGGTGCGCCTGACGTGTGATTCGAGCCGCGTCGGCGTACTGGCGGTGCGCTCGCGCCGCTTCGATGCCACGTTTACCGGTGTCATCGGCGCGCTAATGGCCTTTCTTGCCTACTCCGTGGACGCATTGGGCAGCTAGTTATCCACAGGTGATTGTTTCAGCATCACCAAACTGCGGCGTGTCGCGTGGTTATTCACAGCCGGCGCGCACTAGGCCTCGCGCCCTTCGCTGCCCGCGGTTTAGGCTCGGAGCCATGATTTCGGATTACCTCGCAGCAATCAACTCCCCGATGGCGCTCATCGGGGAGTGTACTGGGCTATCCGAAGCCGAATTAGTAGAGCGCGGCTTTAGCGATAAAGAAGCCGCGGAATTCGCGCGCCTAGCGGATACGTATTTCGGCGCGACATCGTTTAGCGCCAAGCAACGCGCCGCCCGCACCACCGCGCTCCCGCTCGATGCTCTGAAAATCATTGAGGTGCACGCGCAGAAGCTGAAAACCCAGCGCGCGGCGTGGGCCCTGCGCGAGGAGTTATGCCGGCTCAACGTCTCTACCAGTGAGATTGAAAAGCGCGCCCGCCGCCGCGTCAAAGAAGAACGCACCCAAAAGCGCGCGGAGGGCGTCCGGCTCACCCGCCGCACCGATGACCTGTGGACGCTGACCATCACCGCGGAATCGGACCTGGTGGCTGAGATTAATAACCACGTCTCCACCGTGGACGATGCGCGCCGGGTATTCGCAGAGGGTGCGGTATCCTCCACTATCACCACCAACGTGGTCCTCACCCTGGATGACATGGTGAAGGTTACCCACGGCGAGGACGTCACCCTGCAGCTAACCAACGGCGCCACCATCACCGGGGCGCAGCTAGCGGAGCGCGCGCTTGCCGATGCCGGCCTCATCACCCTCATCCACCCCGTTACCGGCCCCGTGAACCTGTACCACACGCGCCGACTCGCCACCTGGAAACAGCGGCAGATGGCGATGGCGGAAAATCCGGTGTGCCCGTGGCCCGATTGTCATACTCCTGCCGATGAATGCCAGGTTCACCACCTGCAACCATGGCTGCTCGGAGGCGAGACCAATTCTGAGAACCTGACCATCGCCTGCAAATATCACAATGCCGTTAACGACGATGATCCGAATGCCCCACCGCGGCGCGGGCGCCTAGAGCGCCGCCCACATGAAGGTATCGTGTGGCGCCCGCCCTGGGCCCGATAAAAAAGCATCGCCGAAGCCAGCGCAGTTAAACCCTGCGCCGCTTCGGCGATCCTTTTGTATGCCTTCTGTAAGGAGTCCGGGCTAGCCACTCACCGCGCCCCGTTCCAGACCCCGCCACTGCCTGCCTCGCGCCGCGTCCCGTTCGTGGGTCGGACCACCCGCGACCGTAAGTTATGCGGGATTGCGCGCCAGCGCGATGGCCACCCGCACGCCATGCGACGAGAGTTCTGCCAGGCGCACTGGTGCGTCGGGGTCGTGCGTCGAGTCACTAGCGACTGTAAACCGCTGGCGTAGGCGGTGCGGATTTGCGCGCCGCGCCGGTGCGGAGGCGGGGATGGCTAGATGGCGTAGTCGATTGTGCTGTCCGCGTCCAGTGGGTGCGGTTGGGACAGGGTGAGGAAGTTGCGCAGGATGCGGTCCATCTGGCGCGATTCCGTGAGGAATGCATCGTGGCCAACAGGTGAGACTACCTTCGCCATGGCCAGCAGGTTGCCCAGGTTGCGCGAGAGGTGTTCCTGCTGGTGATACGGATAAAGGATGTCCGTGTCGACGCCCACGACCATGGTCGGCACCTGTGAAGAACCGAGCGCGCGGTTCAGGCCGCCGCGGCCGCGGCCGATGTCGTGGCGGTTGAGGGCCTCGGTAAGCGTGACGTAGGAACCGGCATCGAAGTGATCCGCCAGCTTCGAGCCCTGGTAATCCAGGTAGGAATTCACAGCGAAGCGCTGGTCGTGGCGGCGGTAGGGCCCCAGCGGTTCTTCGCCGGTTTGGGCCTGGACGCCAAAGCGCTCATCGATTTCCTGTTCACCGCGATACGTCAGGTGCGCGATGCGCCGCGCCGCCGCCAAGCCCTCGCGGGGGCGCTGGGAGGAGGAATAATAGTCTCCGCCGTGCCAGAAGGGGTCGCGCTCGATCGCGGAAATCTGCGCCGACTGGATGCCGATCTGCCATGCGGAGGCGCGCGCGGAGACGGCGATAACGCACGCAGCATCGACGGCATTGGGATACATGAGCGTCCATTCCAAGGCGCGCGCGCCACCCATGGAACCACCGATAATCGCATGCACATGCGTTATTCCAAGCTCTTCCAACGCCTTTTTCTCTGCGGCGACCAAATCGCGAATGGAAAGCGCCGGAAATCGCGATCCCCAACTGCGGCCATCCGGATGCGGGGAGGAGGGGCCGGTGGAGCCATTGCAGCCACCGAGTGCGTTCATGGCGATAACGCACCACTTCGTCGTATCGAGCGCCTTGCCTGGACCAATGAGATCGCACCACCACTCGGCCACATCGGCATTGCCGGTCAGCGCGTGTTCCACCAGGATGACGTTATTCCCGCCGTGCGGATCGCCGAGGAAATGGCCGAAGCGGTGGTAGGCGATGTGGGCATCGGAAAGCGTGGCGCCTGCTTCGGTGCGAAAATCGCCGATACTTATACAGCTCATGCCAGTGCGTTAAATCCCAATTCGAGGTCAGCAATGATGTCGTCGATATCTTCAATGCCCACGGACAATCGGATGGTGGACTGTGCAATACCCGCCGCGGCCAGGGCGGCATCATCGGACTGCGAGTGCGTGGTGGTCGCCGGGTGAACCGCCAGCGAGCGGGTATCGCCGATATTGGCGAGGTTGGAGTGGAGTTTCAGGGCATCGATAAACGCCCATGCTTCCTCGCGCCCGCCCTCAATATCGAAGGACAGCACAGAGCCGGTGTAGGAATAGCCCAGCTTCTCCTTGACCTTCTTATACGGCGAGGAATCCAGGCCGGCGTAGTTGACCTTCGTCACCTTGGCGTGGCCTTCCAGGTACTCGGCCACGGCCTGGGCGTTGGCATTGTGCTTGTCGATGCGCAGCCCTACCGTCTCAATGCCATTGAGCGTCAGCCATGCATTGAACGGGGAAATGGCGGCGCCGGTATCGCGCAGCAGGCCGGCGCGGGCCTTGAGCGCGAAGGCGGGGGCGCCGAGGTCGGCGTACTTCAGGCCGTGGTAGGCCTCGTCCGGGGTGACGAAGTAGGGGAATACTGGCTTGCCGTCGCGCTCGACGGTCCAGTCGAAGGAGCCGCCGTCGATAATCGCGCCGCCCACCGCGGAACCGTTGCCGGTGTAGAACTTCGTGGTCGAGACCACGACGATGTCCGCGCCCAAGTCGAGCGGGCGGGCCAGCGCCGCGGTGGCGATGGTGTTATCCACGATGAGCGGGACCTGGTTATTGTGCGCGACCTCGGCAACGGCAGGGATATCGAGGACATCGGCGACCGGGTTGCCAAAGGTCTCGCCGTAAAATGCCTTGGTATTGGGCTGCACGGCGTCCTGCCAGGACTGAGGATCGTCCGGGTTTTCCACGAGGGTGACCTCGATGCCAAGCCGCTTGAGGGTGACGGTAAAGAGGGTGGAGGTGCCGCCGTAGAGGCGCGGGGAGGTAACGATGTGATCGCCTGCCGAGGCGAGGTTGAAAATGGCTGCGGTCTCCGCAGCCTGGCCGGAGGCAAAGGCCACGGCGGCCACGCCGCCTTCAAGGGAGGCCAAGCGCTCTTCTAGCGCATCCTGCGTTGGGTTGGTCAGGCGGGTGTAGATGGGGCCTGCATCGGAGAGATTAAAGCGGTTAGCCGCGTGCTCGGCGTCATTAAAGACATACGAGGTGGTTTGGTAAATCGGCACGTTGCGGGAGTTGTGCGCGCCGTCGAGGTTTTGGCCTGCATGAACGGAGCGAGTGGCAAAGGACCAGTCTGCGTTGGAGTTATCGTATTTCGTCGTCATGCCACGCAAGACTAGACCAAGCGGTATGTAACGTACAGCACCCAGCGCCGAAACCGCAGTATAGTCCGAGAATAAAAATAGACTAAGCGGTAAACTTCTTACCCTGCGCGAGCCGCCTATAGCCCGGCACTCCAGCATTGGTGAGCATGGTGTCGAAGGCGGTGCGGCCGACATCGGAAAGCACGGCGTCGTGGATGGGAACCGTAGCGGCGGCGCCTACACGCTGGGCATAATCGGCCGCCTCAGCAGCCTTTACCCACGGACCAGCAATGGGCAGGAGCAAAACCTCGGCCGAATGATCGATGTACTGATCGCCGGGGTGGAGCAGGCCGCCCAAGAGGTAGCCCACGTTGACCGGGCGCGGAATATTCGGATGAATCAGCGCGTGCCGCCCGCCGAGCACCTTGATGTCCTGCCCCGCGACGGTGATGGTCTCGCCGGGTGAGACCGCGGTGCCGCGCCCCAGCTTCTCGCAGACCTCGGCAGGGCCCCAGAGCGGGGCATCGGGAAGCCGGTCCGGATCCAGGTGATCCGCATGCGCGTGGGTAATGAGCACCGCATCGGCATCGGGGATAGTCGGCGTCATTGTTCCGGGATCGATAAGGATGCGCCCGCCTGGTGCCTCGACGGCGACGCAGGCGTGGCCAAGCAGACTAAATTCCATACGCCCCAGCTTAACCGAAGGTAAACGAGTAAAGCTTTAGCCCTTCGCTGACCTCGAGCTCGATGGTCTCCGACATTTCCTCTCCCTTGACCAGGTCAATCGTGCCATCCTCGTGGATGGGGAATTCCTCGGTATCGCCGTTTCCGCGGTGCAGGATAACGGTGCCTTTCCCGGAGACCACCAACTGCACCCATGCGGCGTGATAGTTCAGGCGAAGCCGCGCGTTGTTGCCCGCAGTAATGGGCTGATCCTCCAGCGTCCACGTCCCACCCAGCGAATACTGGCCCGGTTTCGGCTCGCCGAGCTCAAAATCGTGGGTTCCGGGGCGGTAACCGTTGTTGTCGAAATAGCGAGCCCGGTCCGTGCCCAGGTAGGTTTCCGGATTGCGCTCAGACGCCCCTGTGTAATCGCTTCCTTCCAACGGCTCGGGTAGCGCAACGCCGGGGTCGCGCTCGAGCAAAAGCTCGCGAATGTGGCGCTCGGTGGCGGCGTAATCGCCCTCGCCGTGGTGGGTTTCGCGCACCGTGCCGTTGCTGTCTACCAAGTAGTGCGCCGGCCAGTAGTGGTTATCGAATGCCTTCCACGTGGCGAAGTCGTTATCTTGGGCGACCGGATAATTGATGCCTTGCTCCTTGGCGGCCTTGCGGACGTTGGCGGCCTCGCGCTCGAAGGCGTACTCGGGCGCGTGGATTCCCACGACCTCGAGTCCAAAGTCCTTGTAGTGGTCGTAAATTTTGGTGATGTGCTCGTTGTTGCGCTGGCAGTTGATGCAGGCATAGGCCCAGAAGTCGATGAGCGTTACCTTCCCATTTGTGCGGGGATCTACGGGCTCGTCGGTATTAAACCACCCGGTCAGGCCCTGGAACTCGGGTACGGGGGTGCCCTCCGCGCTTGTCGATGTCTCCCCCTTCCACTCCACACTCGGCAGCTTCTTTTGCAGCCACGTCGGCACGCCTGCGGCAATGGCAATCGCCATGGCGATGACCAAGATGCCGGCGGTGATGCGGAGGGGGCGTTGGTGGCGTCGGAAAGCGTCAACGCGTTTGCCGGCCTCGTTGCCGCCAAGGGCGAAGGCAAGAAGAGGGATGGCGACGCCAGCCGCGAAGGACAGGCAGAGCACAAGGATATGGGCGTCGATCTGGCCGGTAGCCCCGGCGACGGAAATCGTCGCGAGGACCGGCCCGGCGCAGGGGACGAAGATGACGCCCATGGCCAGGCCCACGGCGAATCCTCCCTTATCGCGCGCCTTGGCTTGCAGCCCGCCGGCGTGTGGCAGTTTCTGGAAGGGCCATTCGAGTATTTCTTGCACCTTGGGGAAAATCATGCCGAGGCCCACGAGGATGAGTAAGACGACGCCCACCTTCCACACGATGTCGGCGGGCAGATGCAGGGCGTTGAGTACCGTAGTGGCGAAAAGCGTCACGAGGGTGAAGCTGGTGACCAGCCCACCTACTACCTGCCAAGGCCGCCGGCGCGAGCCGCCGCTGACCGCGACGACGAGGGGTAGAACCGGCAGGATACACGGGGAAATTCCCGTGATAAGGCCACCGGTAAACCCGATAAACAGTGTCTCTAGCATTCGTTGTGTCCTCCGAAATGTCGGTGCAGTGATATATCAACCAATTCGGAGTCGGGGCGAGAATGGATTGCTGGAAAGTTTTCCAATCCGTTTCCGCTTACCGCTCCGAATGGGTGGATAGAGGGCCGGAAAAGCCGGCCCGCGACTACAAGGAGAACCCTCATGAAGAAGATCATTTCCGCCGCAGCTGCCCTTGCTATCGCCGCCGGTAGCCTGGCTGCCTGCAATAACGATGACTCGAAGTCTGGGGAGACCTCGTCTGAGATGATGACCCCGTCGTCCGAGATGATGGCGCCTGAATCGGACAGCATGGACAAGGACTCCATGAAAAGCGACGAGATGATGGCGCCGTCGTCTGAGATGGCGCACTAATTCGCCGTTATGCCCGCCCGACTGCTGGAGGTAAACTCACACCCTGTGTCTACGCTCACTCCCGACGATCACGCGCGATTAAACCGCCTCTTGACGGCGTCCGCCGCGGGGGATAAGCGTGCCTTCAGCCAGTTCTACGACGCCCTCGCGCCGACCATTTACAGCGTGTGCCTGCACGTTCTGCGCAATCAGGCGTTGGCGGAGGAAGTGGCCCAGGACGTCTTCGTAGAGGTGTGGACCAAGGCCGTGCACTTCGATCCGGAGAAGGGGACGGCGCGTTCGTGGGCGGGGCGGATTGCGCATGGGCGGGCCGTCGATAAGCTGCGCAGCCACGTTGCCAGCGTGGAGCGGGATGACCGGGAAGCCGCGCTTGCCGATGCCGCCTTTCACCTAGACATCGAAGATGAAGCCCTCAGCAATGTGGAATCGCAGCGTTTGCGCGCGGCCGTCGACGAGATTGGCGAGCCGCACCGCACGGCCGTGATGCTTGCATTCTTTGCTGGATTAACCCGCGCCGAATTGGCAGAATCAACAAATGTACCGATTGGTACGGCGAAGACGCGCGTGCGCGATGGTGTGCAGAAACTAAAACTTATACTCGGGAAGGAGGGGAAATGAGCAACACGCACGAGTTTTCTGAAGCGGAGTTTGATGATTTCCTCGATTCCCTTCCTGAGATCGATCCGCCGCCCGAGATGAAGGACAAGGTATTTTCCTCCCTCGACGTGGAAGCCGAGGTGGTGGAGATGCCGCGCCGGCGCTGGCGGGCTTTTGTTGCGGTCCCCGCAGCCGCGGCCGTTGTGATCGCCGGTGTGGTGCTGTGGATTCCCCACCAGGGTGGAGAAGACGCTGGTGAGGGCAATACCGTGGTCGCAGAATCGTCGGGCGAGGAGTCCATGCACCACATCATGGAGGCTGATGACCTGATTCAAGGAAAGGCCGATGCCTCAGGTGCGCGGCTGGATATCGTGTCCTCGGCCTCGATGGGCAAGTCCGGCGCGATGGTCGATGGCCAGCCTGAGCTGAAGGAAGGCATGGGCGCGCAGGTGTGGGCGATTTCCGAGGACAAAACGATGACCTCGGCCGGCGTCATCGGCCAAGACCCGCACGATGGAGTGTGGATGCCTTTTGAAACCAATGCCGTCAAGGTCATGGTGACGGAGGAACCCGCCGCAGGCAGTGCGGAACCTACGGGCCGCACGCTCGTCGAGGTGCGCCTGAGCTAGCGATCCTCGCTTGCGGATTCCTTTTCTGGCTTGCGCTGAAACAGGTACCAGATTCCGAGGATCGCGCCGAAGAGCAGGAGTGATGATGCGATGAAAACCATCGCGATCACCATTGTGCGGTGCGGATCGTTTAAGAAAATCATGCAGACGATGGCGGCGAGGAAAATCGCAGCGAAAAAAGTGATGAGCCAATTGCGCTTGGTGTGCTCTGCGAATGTCATGCATTAATTGTTACGGAAAAACCGGGGGTAAACAAGCTGGGTGGGAATTTTGGGGGCGGAACCCGGCTATATGGTGCACCGATTTTCCCAACAGTGCCCGCGTGAGGGCCGGCCGATGAGGGTGAATGGGGGTAGGTGCTTGTTGTTCGACTATTTAACACCGCTTTGTCCGTTCATAATGATGTATGTCGAACTCTCTAGAACTGTGAAAAGGATGCATTATGGCCACCACTACTGGGGCTGAGGATCGGTCAAAGCCGGTACTCAAGGTGAGCAATGTGTGGGTGCAAGGGATTGCTCTCGTCATGATTTTTGGCTTTTTGGTCATGGGATTTTTGGCGTACCGCACCTATGACGCATCGATGCCGTTGCCGGAAAAGATTGTCTCCGAATCCACCGGCGAAACGGTCTTGACCAAGGACGAGATCACTAACGGTCAGGCGCTGTACCAGGCACGCGGCCTGCAACAATACGGCTCCGTGTTGGGCCACGGCGCCTACCTGGGCCCGGACTATACGGCGGAGTACCTGCGCCGCGCCCTCGACCATGCCCGCGAGGAAAATGACGCGAACGGTATCCCCGATTTCGTTGATTCCTCCGCCACTCCCGAAGAGGCCGTGGTAGAAGAATTCCGCACCAACCGCTATGACGAAGAAACGGGCGTGCTGGAGTGGACCGATAACCAGATTTCGGCATTCGAGGCCAATAAGGACTACTACGCCCAGTACTTTGGCCCCGATTCCCACAACAGTGGCTTGCCGTCGGACTTTATTACCGATGAGCAAGACATCAATAACCTCGTTGGTTTCTTCGGCTGGACCGCGTGGGCTTCGGCGGCAGAGCGTCCGGGCCATGACTATTCCTATACCAATAACTGGCCAGCGGAATCGCGCGTGGACAACGGTCCGACCGCGGACCTCGTGGTGTGGTCGGTGCTCTCGCTCATCGCGCTTATCGGCGGTACCGGCCTGATCTTTGCGATTTACGGCCGGTGGTCCAAGTCCATCGGTTGGCATTCGGAAGAAGCACCGAACCTGGACTTTAAGCAGCCGGGCGAGGTTGGGCTGACCAAGTCGCAGAAGGTGGTGGCCTGGTTCGTCCTGGTCATTGCGTTGCTGTTCTTGATCCAGGCGCTACTGGGTGCGGCCAGCCAGCACTACCGCACGGAACTAACCGGCTTCTTTGGCATCCCGCTGCAAGAAATCTTGCCGTATAACGTCTCGCGCACCTGGCACGTGCAGCTCTCCCTCCTGTGGACCGCCGGCGGGCTCTTGGCGGCCGGTATTTTCCTGGCCTCGTTCGTGGGCAAGAAGGAACCGAAGAAGCAGGATTGGCTCGTATGGTTCCTGCTCGGTGCCATCGCGGTCGTGGTCTTTGGGTCCATGGCCTTTGAATGGCTTTCTACCATGGGCTACATCGAAGAGGGCACGCTATTTTCCCAGCAATGGGAATACCTGGACCTGCCGCGCTTCTTCCAGGTACTGCTTACCATCGGCATGTTCGTGTGGATTGGCATCATCTACCGCCAGCTGCGCGGCCGCCTGAAAAACGAGCACAAGTCCAATATGCCGTGGCTCTTCTTCTTTGCCGGCCTGGCCATCCCAGCGTTCTACGCAGTGGGCAACCTGGCGGGATCGGAAACCCACATCTCCGTCGCAGAGTTCTGGCGCTTCTGGGTGGTTCACCTGTGGGTGGAAGACTTCCTCGAGCTATTTACCACCGTCATGGTGGCCTACGTCTTCGTCCTGCTCGGCGTGGTTCGCGAAAAGATCGCCCTGGGCATCATCTTCTTGGACGTCATCCTCTATTCCACCGGTGGCGTGCTGGGCACGATGCACCACCTGTACTTCTCGGGCACCCCGGTCGAGCACATGGCCCTGGGCGCATTCTTCTCGGCCGCAGAGGTCGTGCCGCTGACCCTGTTGACCGTTGAGGCATGGACCTTCATGCAGCTGGGCTCCCGCCAACGCGCCTCGGGCGAGCGCCCCTTCCCGCACCGCTGGGCAGTCATGTTCCTGGTCTCCGTCGGTTTCTGGAACTTCTTGGGCGCGGGTATCTTCGGCTTCCTGGTCAACCTGCCCATCGTGTCCTACTACGAAATCGGCACGGCGCTTACCGCAAACCACGCCCACGGCGCGATGATGGGCGTCTACGGCTTCCTGGCCGTGGGTCTGTCGGTCTTTGCGCTGCGCTACCTCATCCCCAAGGATAAGTGGTCCGATAAGGCCATGGGCTGGGCCTTCTGGCTGCAAAACCTGGGCCTGCTCTGGATGGTGGTCATTTCGCTCCTGCCGCTGGGCATCATGCAGCTCTACGAATCCGTCGGATCGGGCTACGTGGAAGCGCGGTCGCTGGGCTATATCACCCAGCCCGGCAACTTCATCATGGAATGGCTGCGCCTGCCTGGCGATGTCATGTTCCTCCTCGGCGTCCTGCCCTTCCTCTGGATGGCGCTGCGTGGCGTGCTCTACAAGAAGGAGATCCCAACGGTGGAGGAGCACCCAACCAACCCGCTGTTTAGCATCATCACCCCGGACGAGGACGACCACGCAGGCGAGGTCCCCGTGGGTTCCTCGGTGGGGCTGGTTTCGGGCGGCAAGGGGCGCGTCGACAAGCGCAGCTCCACGGGCCGGCGCTACGGGTACATCGATGAGCGCGGTGCCTTCGTTGAGGAAGAAGATCCCGATGCCGAGCGCGGCGATTCAGCCACCGCCCCGCGCCAGGAATTTGAATCGCGCACCAAGTGGGGCGGTACCTACCGCTCGGACAAGAAGGACGACTAATGCCGGGTGCATTTACCGTATTATCCGCGTGCTACGGGCTCTTCCTGCTCGCTGTGGCCTGGGTATTCGACCTGCTCGCGCAGCAAACCGCCAACCGCACCATGTCCAACCAATCCGGTACGTTCCGGTACTTGGAAGACCACGATGCTTGGCGATGCCCCGAAGATCACTGGCTCTGGCCCTCCAGTTTCGACCCGGAAAACCGCGTCATGCGCTACCGTGCGAACCCGACCGTGTGCAATACCTGCCCGGTCAAGCAACAGTGCACGGTCTCGCACCACGGCCGGGAGGTCACGCGCCAGTTGGACCCGTGGCCGCACTCGGATTCGGGGCGCTTCCACCGCGGCATCGCGCTGGCGGTGGCGGCGATGGGCTACCTGCTGCCGTTGGCCTCGCTGATTAGCTACCATTCGCCCTCGGAGGTGGCGTTGACGCTGGCCACGGTGCTCATCATTACCGGATTCGGCGTGTACCCGCTGGCCCGCCACCTGTGGAATACGCCCTCGAACGCGCCGCAGCTTGTGGTGCCGGAGATGGATAACCGCGAGGCGGAATTGGCGGCGCAGGTCGATCGCTATGGTTCGAAGTACGGAAAATCCACGCGCTACCGCTCGGTGCGTCAAGAACTGGAAGGGGAAGTCTAAGTGTCCGCTCCCGTATTCTGGCCGATCGTCATCGGCATCATTATCGCTCTCATCGGGGTGTTTTTGTCCTACTCGCTCAAGGTGATTAAGCAGTATGAGCGGGGCGTGACCTTCCGCTTTGGCCACCTGCGGCCGATGCTGGAGCCGGGGCTGCATTTCTTGCTACCGGGCATCGATAAGCTGGAGCGCGTGGATTTGCGCGTGGTGACGCTGACGATTCCGCCGCAGGAAATCATCACCAAGGACAACGTGTCCGTGCGCGTGAATGCGGTGGTCATGTTCGAGGTTACCGATTCGAGCAAGGCGGTCCTCGAGGTAGAAAACTACGCCGTGGCGACCTCGCAGATTGCGCAGACCACCCTGCGTTCGCTCTTGGGGCGGGCGAGCCTCGATGATTTGCTGGCCCACCGCGAGGAGCTCAACGAGGACCTAGCGGCGATCATCAACGGCCAAACCGAACGGTGGGGAGTGCTCACCCGCATCGTGGAGATCAAGGACGTAGAGATCCCAGAGATGATGCAGCGCGCCCTAGCGCGCGAGGCTGAGGCGGAGCGCGAGCGTCGCGCCAAGGTCATTTCGGCCCACGGTGAGCTGCAGTCCTCCCGCGAGCTGCGCGAGGCAGCCGAGGAGCTGGGCAAGGCCCCGGCGGCGCTGCAGCTGCGCTACCTACAAACGGTGCTGGAACTCGGCGCGGACCAAAATTCCACCATCGTCTTCCCGCTGCCCATAGACATCATGGGCGGGTTCATGGAAAACCTGGGCACCTTTAATAAGGGCTTCAAGGAATTCAGCGAAAACTTTTCGCACGCGGTGAATACGGAAAAGCCTGCGGACTAGGCATTTAAGAATGCGGCCCCTGCCCAGCGGAGGGGCCGTTTTTCTGTGCCTCTCGAAGTTGCGCGATGGCCTGCGAATTCTGCTTAATATCATTGGAATTGCGCGCGACCTGCACGATTAAATAAATGACACCGGCTATAAGTCCGATGTAGATAGCTAGCGGGATGAGCATGAGCAGAAGTTCGAGCGGGCCAAGCGTCATTCTTACGTCTTTCTGTGCGAGGGCATTTAAATTCAGGCTAACATTCGCGTTGCGCGGCGGCGACCGCGCTCAGGCTGTGGCGCAGGTCGTCATCGCTTAAATGACCAAAACCTAAAACGACGCCGTCTTCGGCGTCCACGCCGCCCCAGTATTCGCGTAGCGGGGTCAGCTTAATGCCGCGGGCGGCGGCGCGCAGGACGATGGCCGGGTCGCACAGCAAAACCGCATGCAGGCCGCCGTTGATGGGCAGCAGGCGCGCGCCGGGGAGAGTGCCTAGGGCATCGGCCACGAGGTCGCGGCGGCGCTTATAGGTCCGGCGCATGCGGCCGGTGTGGCGCCGCAGCGCCCCGCTGGCCAGGTAATGGGCGAGCGCGGCCTGCGGGATGGTACCGACCGGCTGGCCAAAGATATCGCGCTGCCTGTCGATGCCCCCGCGCAGCCCATCCGGGACCACCACATAGCCACAGGCGATGGACGGCGAAATCACGGTGGAAAAGGTACCGAGCAACACGGTGCGCTCTGGGGCGAGCGCAGCGAGCGCGGGCAGCGGCTGACCCACGTAGCGCAGCTCGGAATCGAAGTCATCCTCGATGAGTAAAGCGCCGTTCTGGCGGGCCCAGGCCACGAGTTCGGCGCGGCGTTCGGCCGGCAGCGACGCGCCATACGGGTACTGGTGGCTTGGGGTGACAATCAGCGCGTCAAGGTCGGTATCGGGCACGGTAACGCCATCGGCATCGGTGGGCACGTTTACCAACTCATGGCCAAGCGCTTGCGGAACGCGCCGCAGGCTGGGGTAACCGGGCGATTCGACGCCGACGCGCAGCGCGGTACCGAGCGTACGCAGCACTAAAGCGAGGCCATCGCGGGCACCGGCGGTAACGACGATGCGGCGCGGATCGACCCGGAGCCCGCGCATGTAGCGCAGGTGGTTGGCGATGTGGTGGGGGAGTGGAGGGGCATCGGAAAGCGGCTGGGCGGCGGCATCGCGCCAGGCGGCGCGCCATTCGGGGGTGATGATGCCGGCGGTATCGGGCAGACCGGGCGTCAGTTCCAGCAGGTTGGGCGCGGGAGTGGGCTGCGGCGCGGGCTCGGGGCGTGGCGGCGGGCTGTGGGGCAGGCGGGGATTGATGACGGTACCGGAGCCGACCTCGGCGCTGAGGTAGCCCTCGGCGGTGAGCTGCTCATATGCGGTAACGACGCTGCCGCGGGAGACGCCGAGCTGCGTGGCCAGCGCGCGGGTGGAGGGCACGGCTTCGCCGGGCAGCAGCGCGCCGGAGGTGGCATCGGCGCGCACGGCGTCGGCGATTTGTACCGGCAGGGCGCGCGTATCGGCGGGGTCGAGGCGCAGGGGCATGAACACAGTATAAGTGGTACAACCCAACACGCGGGAAATGGTTCTTTACTTGTACCACTTGGGCAGGGCAGTATAGAGCGCATGACCGAAAACATTGCGACCACGCGCGTGAAACGTGGACTAGCTGACATGCTCAAGGGCGGCGTCATCATGGACGTCGTAACCCCGGAACAGGCGCGCATCGCCGAGGATGCGGGCGCGAGCGCCGTCATGGCACTTGAGCGCGTGCCTGCCGATATCCGCGCCCAGGGCGGCGTGGCCCGCATGTCCGATCCGGAGCTTATCGAGGGCATCATCGACGCCGTATCCATCCCCGTGATGGCGAAGGCGCGCATCGGCCACTTCGTCGAGGCACAGATTCTGGGCGAGCTCGGCGTGGACTTCATCGATGAGTCCGAGGTGCTCAGCCCAGCCGATTACGTCAACCACATCAATAAGTGGGACTTCGACGTGCCGTTCGTGTGCGGCGCGACCAACTTGGGCGAGGCCCTGCGCCGCATCACCGAGGGTGCGGCCATGATTCGATCCAAGGGCGAGGCCGGCACTGGCGATGTCTCCGAGGCCGTCAAGCACCTGCGCACCATTCGTGCGGAAATCGCCCGCCTGCAGCACCTCGACCGCGACGAGCTGTACGTCGCCGCCAAGGAACTCCAGGCACCGTATGACCTGGTTGCGGAGGTTGCGGAGACCGGCAAGCTGCCGGTCGTCCTCTTCGTTGCCGGCGGCGTAGCTACGCCTGCCGATGCCGCCCTCGTCCGCCAGATGGGCGCCGAAGGCGTCTTCGTGGGCTCCGGCATCTTCAAATCCGGTAACCCGGCAGCGCGCGCGGAGGCCATCGTGAAGGCCGCCACGCTTTACGATGACCCCGCCGAGCTCGCCAAGCTCTCCCGCGGCCTGGGTGAGGCCATGGTCGGCATCAATGTCGGCGATGTGCCGGCACCGCACCGCCTGGCCGAGCGCGGCTGGTAATCGCGTGGTCATGCCACAAGAAGCTAGCGCCACGATCGGGGTGCTCGCGCTGCAGGGAGGCGTGGAAGAGCACCTGCGCATCCTCGAAGGCCTGGGGGCGGACACGCGCCGGGTGCGCGTGCCGCGCGACCTTGAAGGCCTGGATGGGCTGGTGATTCCGGGCGGGGAGTCGAGTGTCATCGACAAGCTCGCCCGCACCTTCGGCGTGGCCGATCCACTGCGGGCGGCTGTAGCCGCGGGCCTTCCCGTGCTCGCTACCTGCGCCGGGTTGATTTATTGCGCCCGCGATCTGGATAACCCCTCGCCGGGCCAGCAGACCCTGGGGCTGCTCGATATCACCGTGCGGCGCAATGCCTTTGGCAACCAGCGTTTTTCCGCCGAACGGACCCTGCCGGTCCTGGTCGGGGAAGAAACGCTGCCCATCGAGGCGAGCTTCATCCGCGCCCCGCTGGTCACCCGCGTGGGCGAGGGCGTGGAGGTCATCGCGACCGTGCCGCGCGACGGCGCGGAGGAGGCGGTCGTCGGCGTGCGCCACGGCGCCGTCACCGCTTTGAGCTTTCACCCGGAAGAAAACGATGAGGCGCGCGTGCACGCCGCCTGGCTGGACAGTATCCGCTAGACGCCGGAGAGGCCGCGGCGCTTGAGCAGCGGCGCGACGTCCTTTTCGCGCCCGCGGAAGTCGCGGTAGGCCGCGCCGAAATCGCGGGAGGCGCCCCGAGAGAGGATGAGGTCCCGGAACTTTTGTCCTGCGGCGCGCAGATCGCTTTGCTCCTTGAACCACTCGAAGCCATCGGCATCGAGCGCCTCCGCCCACAGGTAGGAGTAGTAGCCCGCGGAGTAGCCGCCGGCGAAGATGTGGTTGAAGTACGTTGAGCGGTAGCGCGGGGCGATGTGCGGGTTATCCAGCCCCACCGCGCGCAGGGCCTCCTCCTCGAATGCGTCCACGGCCTCCGGGGTGGCCTCCAGCGCTGCGGCGTCCTTGGCGCTGAGCGAATGCCACGCCAAATCGATAATGGAGGCCGCCAAGTACTCCGAGGTGGCAAAGCCCTGGCCAAACTCGGAGGCGGCGGTCACGGCATCGAGCAGCTCATCGGAGATCGGTTCGCCGGTGTCGACGTGGCGCGCGTACTGCTTGACCAGCGACTTATCCAGCGCCCAGTTCTCATTGATTTGCGAGGGGAATTCCACCCAGTCGCGCGGGACGTTGGTGCCGGCGAAGGTGGGGTAGTGGACATCGGAAAGCAGCCCGTGCAAGGCGTGGCCGAATTCGTGGAAGAGGGTGTGTACCTCGTCCAGGCTCAGCAGGGGCTGGGAACCATCGGCGGGCTTGGTAATGCCCAGCACGTTGACGATGACCGGCTTGCGCTCCAGCAGGCCTGACTGGCCCACGAACTGGCTCATCCACGCGCCACCGCGCTTGGTGGGGCGGCCGAAGTAATCCGTGAGCAGCAGGCCGATTCCCTTATCGCCGTGCTCGCCCTTATCTTCGTGCTCGACGTTATCTCTGTGTTCGACACTCTTGTCGAACACCTCCCAGACGCGCACGCCCTCGGCATAGCCCTCCAGGTCCTCGCGCGGGGCAACGGTAATGCCGTACAGGCGCTCGGCAGCAGCGAATACGCCCTGGGTAAGGACCTTGTCCAGGGGGAAGTACTGGCGCAGTTCCTCCTCGTCGAGCGAGAAATCGCGGGCGCGGACCTTGGATTCCCAGTAGGGCCAGTCGGCGGCGTGGAAGTCTTGCTCGTTGAGCGTGGCTTCCTCGGCTAGCAGCTTGTGCTCGCCGGCGGCATTGGCCGCGGCGGCGGGAGCGAGGTCTGCGAGCATGTCGCGCGCGGCGTCGGCGCTGCCAGCGGTTTCTTCCGCGATCACGTAATCGGCGTGGGAGGCATAGCCCAGCAGCTCGGCGCGCTCGGCGCGCAGCTGGACGGCCTCGATAAGCCCTGGAATGTTGTTCTCGGAGCCCCTGCTTGCCGATGCCGCATAGAGCTTCTTCCGCGCCCCTCCCGAGCCAGGCGGGACTGCTCCGATTGCACGGTAGGCAGCTCGAGGGGGATGACGTAGCCTTCGCGGCCTAGGGCCTTGGCATCCGCCTTGGCTGAGGCGATGCGTTCCGGCGGCAGGCCCTCGAGCTCTTCCTCCGTGAACTCGACGGCGCGCTCGCGCGTGGAGGCCATGAGATTGCGGCCGAATTCCTCCGATAGGGCGGACAGGCGCTGGTTGATATCGGAGAGGCGGGCCTTGCCGGCGGCATCGAGATCCGCTCCCTGGCGCGCAAAGGTGCGTAGCAGGTGTTCGTGCAGGCGCGCGCCCTCCTCATCGCCGGCGGGTGGGGTGGAGTCCTTGATGCGCTGGTAGAGCTTTTCGTCCTGGTACATCGCATCGTAGTGGGCGGACAGGCGCGGATAGATATCGGCGGCGATTTCTTCCATCTCATCAGTGACGTCCGTGCCCGACAGGTTGCCAAAGACCGACATCACGCGGTCGAGATCCTGGCCGGAACGCTCGAGGGCTTCCACGGTGTTTTCCCAGGTGGGGGCAGCGGGATTTTCAGTAATGGCGGAGATCTCGGCATCGTGGAGCGCGAGCGCTTCGTCGAAGGCGGGGCGGTAGTGCTCGACCTTAATCTCCGCAAACGGCGGGAGTTGGTAGGGCAACGATGAAGGGTGGAGTAATGGATTAGTCATAAATGACCAATGTACCCATTTACTCCACCCTGTGTGATGGCTTTCACTAAGATTGCTAGCCCACCGGTACTAGCTCCGCGTCTTCATCCTTCTTCTTTGGCGCGGTAGCCTTGCGCTTTCCGGTATTCATCACGATGATGTCTAGTACGAGGAATGCTGCAAGGGTAATGCCCAAAAGCGGCATAAATGCACCGACGGTGGCGGCAAAGAGCGCACCCAGGCCGGTGGTGGCCCAGGAGAAGTTCCGCTTGGAGCCAGGGGCGAATTGCGGCCGGCGCTTCCACCACATGTAGTAGCCCAGAACCACCATGGCGGCGATGGCGAGGCCGAGTGCGAACAGGGCAATCTGCAGCGGCAGGCCAAACATGATGCCCATGTGCAGGTAGATGCCCCAGCTGCTGAGCTTGCTAAATAGCGGCAGCTCAGAGAATGGAAGGCGGTCGATGACCTCGCCGGTGGAACCGTTGACGGAGACCTCATCGGAGGTATAGCGCCACTCGACCCAGCGCTCACTGACCTTCCACCCCGAGTCGGTGTCTTCCGGCGCGTACAGGCGCAGCGGACCCGTTAGTCCTTCCGCGCGGCCGGTGGCATAGACGCGCTCTGCCTGCTCGGCGATGACCTCCGGCTCCGGAGTCTCGCCCGCAGCCTCCGCATCCCCACCATGAGCGCCGTGGGCACCGTGACCTTCGTGCCCGGCGTGGGCATCGTGTGCGGCATCGGCGGAGGAATCGGTGGTGAGCGCGGTTTCTACCGGCGTGGCCTTCCAGTTCATCTTCTCCACCACGGAATTGACGTTCTCGCCGGCGAGCTGGGACCAGGTGATGCCGGTGGCAGACAGGCCAATGAGCCCGATGAAAATCCATGCGCCCATAGTGGAGTGCAGGCGGGTGGCCTTCCAGCGCTTGGAGCGCTGTGGCTGCTTCTTCAGCGGCGCGGCAGCCTTCTTGGGCCGGCGGCGAATCCACCACATGTAGAGCCCGCCGCAGGCCAGGACCCACAGCCAGGAGGCGGCTAGCTCGGAATAGAGCTCGCCCGGCTGGCCCAGGTGGAAGCTTTCATGCAGCGAGGAGATCCAGCGGCGCAGCGGCATCTCGCCCAAGCCGGAGTAGGTGGGGTAGTCACCGATGACCTCGCCATCGGCCGGATTAATAAAAACGGTGCGCTGCAGGCTCTCGTCGATGCCCGGATCCGCCACCAGCACGCGCGTGGAGTCCGTCGCCGATTCCGCCGGCCATACCTGGGAGACCGGCATATCCGGGTGCTCCTTTTGGGCAGCGCTGATTTGATCCTCCAGGCTTACCGGGTTATTTACTTCCTCAACGGTCATGACGTCGCGGTAAGCAAACTTTTCCAGGGTCGGCGCCAGTGCATAGAGGCAGCCGGTCAAAGCCGCGATAAGGATGAAGGGGCCGACGAACATGCCGCCGTAAAAGTGTATGCGTTGGATGAAGGAACGCAGAGTCGTCCGACTCATAAAATAGTTCTCTTTCGTGCTTAGTGGTCAGTTGCATGGGTGCTGATATCAACTGCACTAATAGTCGGAACTTAGGCAACCCTGGTTCCCGGAAGGTGAAAAAATTTTTTCAGTTGTGTGAAATTGAAGGAGCGAAAACGACGACACTGCGCGCCCCAGTGAAGGGAACGCGCGGTGAAAATTAGCTGGTGAAGAAGCTTTTACTTTCTCAGGCCATCGATGAAGTTGTTCCTGGTTTCCTCGGCTAGCCGCTTGTGCTCGCCTGCCGCGTAAAGAGTTTTTGCGGAACCCAATCCTTATGCTGCTCAGCTAGTACGGCGCCGACGAGGCGGAGGTCAGGTCCGTTGGATCGATATGATGGTCGCCCTATTGTGCACGGCCGTGAGGCTTACCACGAGCTCCACACCACGCTAGCGGGCGCAACCGTTTTGGCTTGAGAAGCAAGAAACGAGCAAGAAAAAGTTTGCGCAGGTAAATGGGTAAATTTGATGATAAAAGCGGCTGTTTTGGCTGGGTTTTCGGCGAACGAAGCAAGAAAAGACCGCCTCGAACTCCGAGGAGTAATCGAGGCGGTCTGTGGCTAGAAACCTAACGCGGGTTTACTTCTTCAGGCCATCGATGATCTCGTTGAACTGTGCGACAGGGCGCATGACAGCGGAGGTCTTCTCGTCGTTGGGCCAGTAGTAGCCGCCGAGGTCGGCGGGCTCACCCTGGGCATCGATAAGAGCCTGGGAGATTTCATCGGCCTTGCCGGAAAGGTCGGAGGCGACGTCCTTGAAAGTGGCCGCGAGATCGGCATCCTCGGTCTGGTTAGCCAGCTCCTCGGCCCAGAAGGTGGCCAGGAAGAAGTGGGAACCGCGGTTGTCGTTCTCGCCCACCTTGCGGGATGGGGACTTGCCCTCGTTCAGCAGGCGCTCGGTGGCCTTGTCCAGGGTGGTGGCCAGCACGCCGGCCTTCTCGTTGCCGTTGGTCTGGTTCTCGTGGCGGAAGGACTCGGCCAGCGCCAGGAACTCACCGAGGGAGTCCCAGCGCAGGTGGTTTTCTTCCTGCACCTGCTGGACGTGCTTCGGGGCGGAGCCGCCGGCACCGGTCTCGAAGAGGCCGCCGCCTGCCATCAATGGAACCACGGACAGCATCTTTGCGGAGGTACCCAGCTCGAGGATGGGGAAGAGGTCCGTGTTGTAGTCACGCAGCACGTTACCGGTCACGGAGATGGTGTCCTCGCCGCGGCGGATGCGCTCGATGGAGGTCTTGGTAGCGGTGACCGGATCCTGGATCTCAATGTCCAAGCCCTCGGTGTCGTGGTCCTTCAGGTACTTTTCCACCAAGGACTGGATATTGCGGTCGTGGCCGCGCTCTGGGTCGAGCCAGAAAATGGTCTTCATACCGGACAGGCGGGCGCGGTTGACGGCGAGCTTGACCCAATCCTGGATCGGCTCGTCCTTGGTCTGGCAGGCGCGCCAGATATCGCCGGCCTCGACGTCGTGCTCGATGAGCACCTCGCCCTTGGAGTTGCGGACCTCAACGGTGCCGGCTGCCGGTACCTTGAAGGTCTTGTTGTGGGAGCCGTACTCCTCGGCCTTCTTGGCCATCAGGCCGACGTTCGGCACGGTACCCATGGTGGTGGGGTCAAAGGCGCCGTTTTCCTTGCAGTCCTCGATGACGGCCTGGTACACGCCGGCGTAGGAGGAATCTGGGATGACGGCGAGGGTGTCCTGCTCCTCGTCGTTCTTATTCCACATGTGGCCGGAGGTGCGGATCATTGCCGGCATGGAGGCGTCAATGATGACATCGGAAGGCACGTGCAGGTTGGTGATGCCCTTGTGGGAGTTGACCATGGCGAGATCGGGGCCATCGGCAAGCGCGGATTCGAAGGCAGCCTTGATCTCCTCGCCATTGTCGAGCTTGTCTAGGCCCTCCAGGATGGAGCCCAAGCCGTTCTCGCCGTTCAGGCCGGCGGAGATGAGCTCGTCGCCGTACTTATCAAAGACATCGGCGAAGTAGGTGCGCACGACGTGGCCGAAGAGGATGGGGTCAGAGACCTTCATCATGGTGGCCTTCAGGTGGGTGGAAAAGAGCACGCCCTCTTCCTTGGCGCGCTTGACCTGCTGCAGCAGGAACTCATCCAGGGCCTTGGCGGACATGAAGGTGCCGTCGATGACCTCGTCCTTAAGAACCGGCAGTTCCGGCAGCAGGGTCTGCTCGCCGTCGGCGGTCTTCAGCACGATGGACAGGGTATCTTCCTCGGGGATGATGACGGACTTCTCATTGTGGCGGAAGTCGTTATCGTCCATGGTGGCGACGTTGGTCTTGGAATCCTTGGACCACTCGCCCATGCGGTGGGGGTGCTTCTTAACAAAGTTCTTTACGGCCTCCGGCGCGCGGCGGTCGGAGTTACCTTCACGCAGGACGGGGTTAACGGCGGAGCCCTTGACAGAATCGTAGCGGGCCGCGATGTCCTTTTCCTCGTCAGTGGAGGGGTTATCCGGGTAATCAGGCAAGTCGTAGCCGGCGGCCTGCAGCTCGGCGATGGCCTTCTTCAGCTGCACCAGGGAAGCCGAGATATTCGGCAGCTTGATGATATTAGCCTCTGGGGTCTTGGCCATCTTGCCCAGCTCAGCCAGGGCGTCTTCCACCTTTTGGTCCTCGGTGAGGCGCTCCGGGAACTGCGCGGCGATGCGGGCAGCTAGGGAAATATCGCGGGTTTCTACGTCAATGCCCGCGGTGGAAGCGAAGGCCTCCACGATGGGCTTGAGGGAGTAGGTCGCCAGAAGCGGCGCCTCATCGGTACGGGTCCACGTAATCTTAGCCATGATTCTCCTATTAAATGTGGGAAAATTTCTTCAGGTGACCAGATTACCGATTTTGTCCGCTCCATGTGGAGCGCTCGGTACATTCTGGGGCTGGGTGGCATCGGTCACGGGGCCATGCGCTGGGTAAATCTCTTCACCTGTCCACGCCCTGAACATGCTTTATGCCCAGGTGGGGTGTATCGTCGCCCCTCGTGAAAATTATCGATCAGTTAAGCCCGCGCAGCGCCCATGAACATCGCATTCACCGTCGGCCTCTGCCCCGCCAGACGGAGATTTCTACCGCGCGCCGCACCATCGTCATGGTGGCGATGGCCCTTGGTGCGTTTGCTATCGGTACTACCGAGTTCGTCTCGATGGGCCTGCTGCCGCTGATCGCGGAGGACTTCGGGGTTTCTGAGGATACCGCCTCCACGCTGATTACCACCTACGCACTCGGCGTAGTGGTCGGTGCGCCCCTGATTGCGGCCTTTACCGGCAAGCTCCCGCGCCGCCGCCTCATCCTCTTGCTCATCGGCTTTTTGGTGGTGGGCAACCTGCTCTCGGTCCTCGCGCCGAATTACTGGGTGCTCATGGTGGCCCGCTTCATCGCCGGCATGCCCCACGGCGCGTACTTCTCCGTGGCTAACCTGTCCGCGGCATCGATGGCCCCTCCCGGCGGGCGGGGCAAGGCCATGGCGTTTGTGGGCATGGGCCTTGCCATCGCCACGGTCATCGGCGTGCCCGCGGCACAGGCCCTGGGTTCCGCGCTGGGGTGGCACGCGGCATACCTGGTGGTCGTGGTCATCGGCCTTATTACCGCCGTAGCCCTGTTTTTCCTCATGCCGCACATGACGGAGATGAAACAGACCGATATCCGCACCGAGTTCGGCGCCTTTAAAAACAGCCAGGTGTGGCTCACCGTCATCATGGGCGTGGTGGGTTTCGGCGGCATGTTCTCCGTCTATACCTATATTTCCTGGACCATGACCGAGGTCGCGGGCCTGAGCGATAGCCTGATTTGGGTCGTGCTCATGGCCTACGGCATTGGCATGACGATTGGCAATGCCTTTGGTGGCTGGTTGGCAGACCGCAACCTCGAATTTGGCATCATTTTCGCCTTAGCCAGCCTGATCATCATCCTCACGGCCTTCTACTTCCTTTCCAGCCACGCCATCGCCGCCACCATTTGCTTTGGCATGGTGGCGTTTATGGGTTCCACGTTGGTGCCGTCGCTGCAGCTACGCCTGGTCCACGTGGCGGGCGATGCTCAGACCTTATCCGCAGCGCTCAACCAATCCGCGCTCAATATCGCGAACGCGGCCGGTGCGACCATCGGCGGCATCGTCGTAGGCGCGGGCCTGGGCTACTCTGCTCCGGCGCTGGCGGGCGCCGGCTTGGCGGCCGCGGGTTGCGTTGTGTGGGCGATAACAATGTGGGATAAAAAACGCCTTGCCAATCGTGGCTAGAACTACCACCGCACACGCCTATATTCTGGAGCACCATGAGCCTTACCATCGCTAGCGTCAACGTCAACGGAATCCGCGCCGCCTGCAAGCAGCGCAATGAGAATAACCCCGGCATGAATGCCTGGTTGGAACAGACCCCGGCCGATATCGTGCTGATGCAAGAGGTCCGCGCCACCCCGGACCAAGCCAGAAAAGCCCTGGCACCCGCCCTGGAGGCGGGCTGGCACCTAGAGCTTGCCGATGCCGCCGCCAAGGGCCGCGCCGGAGTAGGCATCCTTTCCCGCACGCCGCTTGCCGATGTCGAAATCGGTTTCGGCTCCTTCACCGATGCCGGCCGCTGGATTGCCGCCACCACCCGCGATATCCGGGTGGCCTCGCTGTACTTGCCTTCCGGCGATACCGATTCGCCAAAGTTGGATGAAAAGTACCGTTTCTTGGATGAATTCGATGCCGTGCTGGCAGAAAACGCCGATAAGGACATGGTCATCGGCGGTGACTGGAATATCTGCCACCGCGCCCAGGATTTGAAGAATAATAAGGCCAACGAGAAGAAGGCCGGCCACCTGCCAGAAGAGCGCGCCTTTCTGGACCACGTCTTCGGCAGCTTCCCGGATGAGGCGCCGCAGGAGAAAAAGAACCTGGGGGAGTGGCTCGGAGTCGTGGACTACGCGGGCACCACGCCGTGGGAGCCGGCCACCGCGCCGCAGTGGTTCGACGTGGCGCGCCGCCTCCACCCAGAGGCCGACGGTCCCTATACCTGGTGGACCTACCGCGGCCAGGCCTTCAATAACGATGCGGGCTGGCGCATTGACTACCAGGCCGCTACCCAGCCGTTGCTCGATCGCGCGCAGCGCACCTGGGTGGATAAGGCCCCGACCGTGGAGCAGCGTTGGTCCGATCACTCGCCGCTGCTGGTGGAATACGCCTGATGTCGCCGCTTTTTAGCGTCCTGTACGTCATCGGCATTACCGCCGAGTCCATGACCGCTGCGCTATCGGCCGGCCGGCAAAAACTCGACCTGTTCGGTGTGACGATGATCGCCTCCATCACGGCGCTAGGCGGCGGCACTGTCCGCGATATCGTGCTGGCGGATCCGCCGCTGACCTGGGTGGAACACCCCATCTATCTGGTCATCGTCATCGCCGCTGCCATCGTCACGGTGGGCATGTCCTTCCTCATGCACTATTTCCGCCACCTCTTCCTCATCCTCGATGCCTTGGGGCTGGCGGTCTTTTCCGTGCTGGGCACCCAGATTGCCGCGCACTTGGGCTATGGCTTCATTATCGCCTCGGTATCCGCGGTTATCTCTGGCGTCTTCGGCGGCGTGCTGCGCGATCTACTCTCAGACCGCATTCCGCTGGTATTTTCCGGCGAGTTTTATGCGGCCATCTCGATCCTCGCGGCCGGGCTGTACATGATCCTCTTGCGCGCCGGGCTATCGGAGGAACCCACGGCGATCATCACCGCCCTAGTCTGCTTTAGCGCGCGCCTTGCGGCTATCTACTTTAAGAAGGGCCTGCCCGTCTTTGAGTACCGCGACGGCGAGCAACAGATGGATCCGCGCCTGCGGCTATCGGCGCGCATCGTGCGCGATGGTGCCCGCCGGGCCAAGCGGAAGGCGGGCGCGGCCACCCGCTACGCCAGCCCGATTACCCGGCCGCTGGTTCGTAACAAGCGCACCGCAAGCGATTTTTCCTCCCCGCTAAGCCTCGAAGAGTTAAATAGCAACCGGATCGCGCGGCCGACTGCTCACGCATCTATTACCCGTCCCAGCGGCAAGCACTCGCCCGGGGCGAGGGGAGTGGATGTGCAGCAGCAATGGACCTTCAACAAGGAGGATGTGGGCAGGCAAAGGACCCCCAAGCACAAGCAGTAGTGCTAGTATTAACACGTTAAAAATTTCGAAATCTGCAACGGAGAAAGTTCATGGCTCGCGCAATTATTCCTTTTGTCCTTGGCGCCGTAATCCTCGCCCTGAGCATCTGGTGGTGGACCGCTGTCGGACCGTCCTTCGCCTTCCTTGGCCCCATCGTCCTCATGGGCGTCGGCGGTGCCTTCATGGTGACCGGTTTCGCCGTCTTCATGGACATCGTCAGTCCCACCTCCCGCAAGGTCTAAGGGCGCGGTCTGGCGATGAAGGCTATCGATCTGCTTACGGACATGGCGCAACGCCCGCTCGATGCGCTCGCCGCATTGCCGGAGCTGAGCAACGAGACCGCCAATGCGCACTTTGGTGATCATCCGAATTCGATCACGTGGCTGCTGTGGCACACCGGCCGCATGGCAGACCTGCAGCTAGCGCAACTGACTGGGGAAGAAGAGCTGTGGCAGCGCTACGACCTCGACCTGCCGGATGCCATGGGCTATGGCCAATCGGCGGAGGAAGCGCGTGCGGTGACCACGCAGGACATCGGCAAGCTCCGCAGCTATACCCAGGAAGCATTGGAGCAGGTCAAGGCGTATGTGACCTCGCTGGAGGATGACAACCTCGATGACGTGATCGACACCTCGTGGACGCCGCACGTTACCCGCGGCGTCCGGCTGGTCTCGATTTTTGATGATGCCGCGCAACATCTTGGGGCGGCCAATCAACAAGCAAAAATGACGGAGTAACATTACCTGACATGACTGATTCCACTGCATCTAATTCTGCGTCCCGCGTACTTTCCGGCATTCAGCCCACCGCTGATTCCTATCACTTGGGAAATTACTTGGGAGCGCTGAAGCAGTGGATCGACCTGCAGGAAGGCTACGATGCCTTTTACTTCATCCCGGATCTGCACGCGATTACCGTGGAGCAGAATCCGGAGGAGCTGCGCAACCGCACCATGGCGGGGGCTGCACAGCTCATCGCGCTGGGCATCGACCCGGAAAAATCCACCCTCTTCGTCCAGTCCCACGTGCCCGCCCATGCGGAGCTGACCTGGGTATTCCAGTGCCTGACCGGCTTCGGTGAAGCCTCCCGCATGACGCAGTTCAAGGATAAATCCGCCAAGCGCGGCGCCGATCGCACCTCGGTGGGTCTTTTTACCTACCCCATCCTGATGGCGGCCGATATCCTGCTGTACTCGCCGGATTACGTGCCGGTGGGCGAGGACCAGCGCCAGCACCTGGAGCTCACCCGCAATCTGGCCGAGCGCTTTAATAATAAGTACGGCGAGACCTTCCACGTGCCGGAGCCGTTCATTCCAGAGGGCGCGGCGAAGATCTATGACCTGCAGGATCCGACGTCCAAGATGTCTAAGTCCGGCCCCAACCCCAAGGGCCTGGTCAACCTGCTCGACGCCCCGAAGACCTCTGCCAAGCGCATTAAGTCCGCCGTCACCGATGACCTGGGCTCGGTTGCCTTCGACCGGGAAAACCAGCCGGGCGTATCGAACCTGATGGTCATCCAGTCCGCGCTGACCGGCGAGTCCATCGACTCCTTGGTCGAAAAGTACGCCGGCCAGGGCTACGGGCACCTGAAGGTGGATACCGCGGAGGCGCTCGAGGCCTTTACCACCCCGCTCAAGCAGCGCTACGACGAGCTCATGGCGGATCGCGGCGAGCTGGAGCGCATCTTGGAGCGCGGTGCCCAGACCGCACAGGAAGTAGCGCAGCCGCTTGTCGATGCCGTCTATGAAAAAGTCGGCTTCCTTCCTCGCCCGCGCAGGTAGTAGGTACCCCTTAACCCACCCCACCGAGGGACAAGTGGGTGTTTGCCAGCTACGCTATACGAGGATAAACGCTGTGCGAACAAGAAGGGAAGCACGTGTCCACCACCACGCAATCCTCCTCTAAAAAGACGGACCACTACGGCATCGAGCGCGCGAACGCCGATGATCCGGGGGCGATAGATAAGGTCCGGCGTAAATCGCCCATGGTTGACCACCTCATGCGCATGCAAGAGCGCTATGCCGCAGAGGGCGGAAACCAATTTTCCGCTGGCATTACCTATTACTCGGTCCTGTCCATTTTCCCGTTGGCGATGCTGCTGGTGGCCACCATCGCCGCTGTCCTTGCTAACCGCGAGGACCTGCTCAATGACTTGCAGTCCTATATCACGGACTCCATTGACGGGAACCTCAGCGAGTCGGTCAATGAGATCTTGGATAAGGCCATTGACCAGCGCGGTGCCATGTTCGGTATCGGTGGTTTGACCACCCTGTGGTCCGGACTGGGCTGGATGAACCATCTGCGCATCGGCATTTCTGCCATGTGGGGCATCGATGCCAACGACGGTGGCTCCTTCCTGAAGAAGAAGTTCTCGGATCTTCTGGGCCTTATCGGCCTGATCGTCGCCTTCGTCGTGGCCTTCAGCGTGACCGCGGCTGGTTCCTCTGGGCTTACGCAGAAGGTATTTGACCTCTTAGGCATCGATTCCTTCCCTGGCATGGGCTACGTGTTCTTCTTTAGTGGCCTGCTGCTGGGTCTTATCGCCAACTTCATCGTCATGTGGTGGCTGATTATGATCCTGCCGCGCACGAAGGTGCCTAAGAAATCCGGCTTTACCGGCGCCGCCATTGGTGCGGTGGCATTCGAGGCCATTAAGCAGCTGTCCACGGTGATTATGTCCTCTGCCACCGGCAGCCCGGCCGGTGCGGTCTTTGGCCCTGTCATCGTCCTGATGATTGTCATGTACCTGGTGTGGCGCGTGGTGCTGTATATCTCCGCATGGACCGCGACGACCGCAGAATCCCTGAAGTACGCGCACCCGCCGGTTCCAGAACCCGCCGTTATCCGCGTGCGCAATGAGGTGCGCGAGGGTGCACCGGCAGGCGCGGTCTTCGGCGTGGGCGCTGCTCTGGGCGCTGCGGCCGTGGGTGTGGCGAAGCTTTTCCGCCGGAAATAATTATCCTCCCTACGGGTGAGGACCGCCGCGCGCCTTACCTTTAAGATAGGACACTATGAACGCCGATGATATTGCCCCAGACCTCTACGAAAAGTGGGACCTCGACCGCAATGGTGGCGAGGATGAGCTTTCCGTTTTATTGGAAGCAAAAGACATTAAGCTCGGGCAGCAGGGATATAACCAGGATGAGCCGCGGCGCGTCCAGCTGCGCATAGCGGCCAGCATCCTGGGTTCGGCGAAGAAGCGGGCCGAATACGATGAAGCATTGCGCACCGGCCTTCGCCCGACGTGGGGCGAACTCGGCACGCTGAGCTCGGTGGGGCAGTGGTCGCCGGCGCCGCGCCCGCAACCGAGCTTCCACGATCAACCGCAGGGCCCGGCGCAGGCACCCGGTTTTGCCCAACCCAGCCCGTATAGCTCCCCGTACGCGCGCGATCCATTCGCCCAGCATGCTTCGCCGCAGCAGCAGATGGTGCCATCGCCCGCTGCCGCGCCGGCGCCAGTCCAGCACCAAGCGCAGAAACGGCCGTCCCAAGAAACGCGCATCGGCATGGGCATCTTGGACTTTTTCTTGGCCGGCGGCATCAGCGGCGCGGTTGGCGCGGGCGTCGACGAGCTCGCGGATGTAGAAGCCCTGTCCTTTGTCGTTTTCTGCATTGTCATGGTGGTCTACGTTCTGGGCAGCGAAGTTTGGTTGGGCGCTAGCCCGGCAAAGATTCTTGCCGGCTACACCGTGCGGGACGTGGATACGAAGGAAAAGCTCAGCCTTAGCCAGTCCGCCAAGCGCCAGTGGTGGCGCCTAATTAACGTGATTCCTGGTATCGGTCAATTGGTGGGTATGTTGGGTGCGGTGGTGCACGCGACCACCATCAACGAGGAAAACAACCTGCGCGGCTCCCACGATGATCTCGCAAACGCTGAGGTGGTCAAGAGGAAGCCGCGCAAGTAGATCGCTGATATGGCGCATCCCAGGGCTGGTGCCTACGATGGTGCGCATGCATGATGCACCTTTAATTAGCCCCGAGAACAAGGATTCCGCCGAGAGCGTGGTGGAACAACTGCCCAAGGTATCCCTCTGGGAACCGGTCCGTTCGCAGGCCAGCACCGCGGAGGAACTGAACGCGGATATTCGCGAGCAGTGCGCCCAGCTTGCCGATGACCACGTGGTCTACGCCGAATTGCAGCTCAACCCCGCGGCTTATTCTTTTGATACGTCCGCAATCGTGCGGGAGGTGGCCGCGGAAGGCTTCGGCGATCTTGAGATTCAGTTTGTCCTTGAGACAGCAGAGCCGACGGCTAACGCCGAGGACACTGCGGGCGTTGCGGGCTACACCCTGCCGGAAGGTAGCGCTGCCGCCGCTGCGGAGTTCCGCGCGAAGTACCTGCCTACGCAGATCGCGGTGGGCGAGGATTTCGCCGATACCGAAAGCGCGGCGCAGGCCGGAGTCAACCGTTTGCTGCGACCGGTGAATATGATCGATGATTTCACCGCCGATGTCGATGGAATCCGCCCGGGCAAGGCCTCCGGATGGATCCGCGACCGACACATTCCGCTGGTATTTTCGCCCGTGGACGATGTTGAGGAACTCACGGATCACCCGCTGCCGCTGTTACAGCAGCTTGGTTTTACCTGCTCGGTCTCCTCCGGCGATTCCACGCTGAGCAGGCAATTTCTCGCCTTGAGCGAGACCTTTGGGTACGGCTTGGAGGAGTTTTTCGATCTCACCGTGAAGGCGATTGAAAATATTTTCGACACCGAAGAGACAAGGCAGCGTATCCTTGAGACCGTTGTCCTTCCGGCCTACGAGGACCTCTCCGATCCGGAACTTGCCGGCCCCGATGCTGAGGAGTCGCTCCAAGATTCCGGGTTCTCAATGAACCTGAATGACAACGCTTCCGAAGGGTAATAGAGAGTTAATCTACATAAAGGAGGAAGAGATGCCTTCCGCACTATTCGTTGTTACCGCCGCTGATAAGTGGACGCTTGCAGATGGCAGCGCCCGTCCTACCGGTTACTGGGCCGAGGAGCTCATCGCTCCGCACCGCGTGTTTAAGAACGCTGGTTGGGATATCGACTTTGCTACGCCGAACGCAAAGGCACCAGTAGTAGACGAGTACAGCCTCGAGGTATTGTCTGAGGGCGACCGCGCCGAGCAGGAGAACTACCTCGCAGAAATCGGCCCGGACCTGGAAGAACCACTGAACCTGGCCGATGTTAAGGAAGCCGACTACGACCTCGTCTTTTACCCCGGCGGCCACGGCCCAATGGAGGACTTGGCTTATGACCAAGACTCCGCCAAGCTGCTGCAGGAGCGCATCGAGTCCGGCCGCGCGCTATCCCTGGTCTGTCACGCACCGGCTGCATTGCTCGCGCTGGACAATGACAACTGGCCGCTTAAGGGCTACACCATGACCGGCTTTACCAACGCCGAAGAGGGCGAGGAGACCATCGCCGCCGCCAAGTGGGTTGTTGAGACCCGCCTGCGCGAGCTCGGCGCTGATTTCAAGCAGACCGACCCGATGCAGCCTTATGTTGAGGTTGACCGCAACCTCTACACCGGCCAGAACCCGGCATCCTCTGAGCCTTTGGCACAGCGCATCCTGCGCGACTTCTAAAACCGTGGGCCACGCTGGGAAGCGGCGCCAACAGGAGCCGCCGTTCCTAGCCGCCTCGTCGGGGCTCTTGGCCACAAAAGAAGCCAGCCACCCAGATCGGGGAGTGGCTGGCTTTCTTCTGTTTTAAAGAGACCTGGTGATTCTAGAAGCGGGAGAAACGCTTAATCAGCATGTTCTCGAGGCCCTTCCAGGACTCGGCGTGTTCGTTATACGGCTTCGACGGGACGTAGCCGGCGTGCTCGGTGGAACCGAGCATGTAGCCCAGGTAGTCCTGCAGGCGCGGATTGGCCAGCATATAGGAGTTGATGGAATCGTCCCCGGCCCAGTCCGCGGCATCGGCGCAGACCTCGTAGCAGCGGGCCAGCTGGTCGGAGTCTACCGCTTCTGGACCCTTTTCAATATCGCGCACGAGGCCGTTAAAGGAATATTGGTTATCCGGGTGGACTTGGACCTCCAATTCGCCGGCGTTGGCGGCGGTGACGACGTCCTCCCAGGTAGATACGCGCGCCAAGTCGTGGTCATCATTATCGATGAGCCATCGCACCAGCGTCTTGGAGGAATCGAAGGTAAAGATTTCGCCCCACTTGCCCAAGAAGATGGGCTTGCCGTCCAGGTAGGTGCGCAGCGTGTAGACGGACTTGGACTGCGCGGTGATCTTAATCGGGTCGATTCCGGCGGCGGCCCAGGGGGACTCGTCATAAGGGTCGGCGGCTTCCGCTGCGGCCTTGCGCTTTTCTTCGGCTTCCTTGGCGGCAGCGTCGGCGGCACTCGCGGCCTCGGAGATGCGGGTTTCGGCATCGGAGATAGCGGCGGCGTCGAATTCATCGCTCGGGACCACGCGGACGTGCTTATCCAGATCCGCGATGACCTTCTTCCAATTGGTCAAGATGACCCGCCCGACGCCGGTCCACTCATTCAGGCCCTGCTCGCCGGAGTAGTGATCGGCGCCGCGGGAGACGTTGCGAAGGATGGAGTGGGTGGCGAAGAAGATGGTGGTTTGTTCGGCAGCGGCGACATCGGCAAGCGCGGATGCCACCTCGAGGTCGCGCGCCACGGTGGAGACATTGGCGTGGCTGGGGCGGCCGGCGAGGGCTTCCGGCATGCCGATGAGATCGTATTCATCGCGCTTGGCCGGGGTGACGCGGTGCGCCGGGCGGGCGGAAAATTGCTCCCACTGCGGGTGATCCAGCAGGTCATGCTTGGCATCGGACTCTAGGTAGCACAGCAGCTCAGCGGGGGAGTCAAAGACCAAAACGGAGTCATCGTCGCCCAAAAAGGCTTGCCACTCGGAGCCATTTTCGCGCCACTTGGGCGCCCAGAGGGTATAAAAATCGCCCTCAGTCAAGGAGAGCTTAATAGGCACAATCGCACGGGTACTCATGAGCTTTTAGTCTACCCAACGCCCCAGCTGCCGCGCGGAATTGCCGGGGCCTTGTCAGGCAGTCGGCCGCCAAAAACCCTTAAATTGCATGCCCATATTATTCGTGCGCAGCGGGTTGGTCTGCACAGGGTCGCCGGCCTCCACAATCTCGCCATTGCCGGAATACATCGCCACATGGCCATCCCAGACCACCAGATCGCCGGGCTGGAGTTGATCGGCGCTGACCTGCTTGCCGATGGCCTGCTGGTCCGCCGTGCGTGGTATATCCACCCCCGCTTGGGAATAGGCCCACTGGGTAAGCCCTGAGCAGTCAAAGCCACCGTTGCCGGTTCCGCCCCAGGTATAGGGCTGGCCCACCTGGCTCTTGGCCGCGGCCACGGCCGCGCGGCCTGCCTCTGAGCCAGCTTCTGCGCCCGCTGATGCGTGCGGCGCGGGTGCAGCACCGAGCTCCGCCGGAGGAGCCACCGCGGTATGCGTCGCCGCGGCGGCCGTGGCCTGCTGGGGCTGGCCAACGGCTGATTCCACCGGCCGCTGGGAGATGGGCAACAGGGCCGCGGCGGTGGTGGTGAGCTCGTCTTTCAGGCGGTTGACCCGGGCCATCGCCAAGCCAATGTGCTCGTCTATCACGGTGCGAAGCGAGGCAAGGGCCGCGGCGCGGGAGGCGGGATCGAGGGAGATTAATCCCATCGCGATGGGCGCAGCGGCCTGGATGAGCCGCGTGCCGATGCCAAAGATATCGCCGGCAGCCGCCGTAACGAGGCCGCGGGCCTGGTTAAGTACTGCGGAGATGGTCTCGTTATCGCCGGTGAGGAGATCCGCGGCGGCGATAAGCTGCGAGGCATCACCGTGCGCGATATCCGCCAGCGGCTGGGCGGCGGAGAGATCTGGGACGCGGGGAAGTTGGACATCGGGAAGCGGCGAAGGCTGCAGCGCGGCGATATTTTTAATGGCGGTAGCAAGCACTTAGATCGCCGCCCCGAGTAAGTCGCGCAGCGCCGCATCGGAGTCTTCCGCCTCGCGCGACATCTGGAAGGAAGACTGCGCGATGTGCCCCATATCGTGGCGCAGCATGGTCATCCGCGCCCCAATATTGTCTAAGGCGGCATGGACCGCTTCATTGAACCCGGTAAAGGCCGAATCTTCGGGCAATGCCGGGTGGGGTGGATTGTCTCCCTGCGCGTTTGCATGCAGGTCACGGGCTAAATGGCGGGCGTGGGCGGTATCTATCTGAAATGGTCTCATGCCCTATTGGACTGGCCAATGGCCCAAGTGGTTCCCAAAAAGTTTAAAGTAGTGGGCATGGATATCCACGTCGTAGACCACCCGCTTGCCGCTTCCCGCCTGACCCTGATGCGCGATGCGCGCAGTGATAACTCTGCTTTTCGCGCCGCGCTCAAGGACCTGGGAACCATGCTCGTGTATGAAGCCTCCCGCGATTTGGCGGTAGAAAACTTCGCTTGCGAAACCCCGGTTGCCACAGCACAAGGCACCCGCCTGCAGGATCCGCCCATCATCGTGCCCATCATTCGTGCAGGCCTAGGCATGGTGGATCCCGCCTTGTCGATGATTCCGGATGCCCAGGTCGGCTTCATCGGCATGGCGCGCGATGAAGAAACCCACGAGCCCGTGCCGTATTTGGAGGCGCTGCCGCAAGACCTGACCGGGCGCACCGTCTTCGTCGTTGACCCCATGCTGGCCACCGGCGGATCCCTGCTGCATGCCCTGCGCCTCTTGGCCGCCCGCGGCGCTACCGATATCACCGCCATCTGCATGGTCTCGGCCCAAAATGGCGTGGATGCGCTGGAGAAATCGGGCCTTCCCGTCCGCCTCGTCACCGCCGCCATTGACCCTGAACTCAATGCGGATGCCTATATCGTGCCGGGGCTTGGCGATGCCGGCGATCGCCTCTACGGCCCGCGCAATATCGATCTTTAAGCTAGTATTTCTCCCTGAAAGCCCGAAGGCGGCTTTCAAAAAGGGGGAAAAGATCGTGAGTTTTATTCAACTGATGTGGTCGAGCTACGGCTACGGATTTTCGCAACAACTGCGCCGCGTGCGCGAGCGGCGCGGAGTATCACAGCAAGTGCTCGCGGATATTTCGGGGGTATCGCGCAGCCAGATTTCCAACTTGGAACGCAATGAAAATGGCCTACACACCATGGCAGACCCGCAATTATCCACGGTGTACAAGCTGGCGCTGGCTTTAGAAATCCCGCCGGCGGTCCTCTTGCCGGCCGGCGGGGACGTGGTGGAGGGCCACTTGGCAGACTCCGCCGTGCTCGGGGTAGAAGATGTGGCGCCCTTTCCGCAGGACTACATCAACCAGCGGCGCTTTAGTGATACGCGGGGCTAACCACCCTGACTTACTGAACCGCATGGTCTAGTTGTAGACTGCCTCCAAGAGATAGTCCAGCAACAGGGAGGCGTGCGCGTGATCTCGGAGTTTATTAACGAGTGGTTCGATGCTCACCGTGCGGAGGTCATTGCGTGGCGGCGCCATATCCACCGCAATCCGGAAACGGCGAACCAAGAGGTGGAAACCACCAATTACATCGCGAATATCCTTGCGGATTACGGGCTTGAGCCGCAGCGCTTCCCGCACACCGGCCTCATGGTGGATATCGGCCCGGATACAGAGCTTGGCCGCTTGGCCTTCCGCGCCGATATCGATGCCCTGCCCATTACCGAGGTAACTGGGCTGGAGTTTACCTCTGAGAAGCCGGGGACCATGCACGCGTGCGGCCACGATGTGCACACCACCGTGGCGCTCGGCCTGGCTTGCGCGCTGGCGGATTTTCAGCGGGTTAATGAGCTGGAGCTGGGCATTCGCATCATCTTCCAGCCGGCGGAGGAAGTGTGGGTCGGCGGGGCCACCGACGTTATTTCTTGGGGCGCGTTAGAAGGCGTGCATTCCATCTTCGCCATCCACGCCGAGCCGAAGCTGCGCGTGGGGCGCATTGGCATCCGTGCCGGGGCTATTACCTCGGCAACGGACGTGGTGGAGCTCAAGATCAAGGGCCCGGGCGGGCATACCTCGCGCCCACACCTATCCGCGGATGTGGTCTATGCGCTGGGCAAGGTTATTACGGAGCTGCCGGCGCTGCTGTCTCGCCGCGTTGATCCGCGCACCGGCACGGTTTTGGTCTTTGGCCAGGTCAATTCCGGCTATGCCCCTAACGCAATCCCGGAAACCGGCATGCTGACCGGCACGATGCGCACCGCGGATATCACCATCTGGCGCCAGATGCAGGAACTCTTCGCGGAGCTGGTGGATCAGATCCTTGCGCCGGTGGGGGTAGAACACGAATTGTCCTATAACCGCGGCGTGCCGCCGGTGCTTAACGATGACGTCGCTACCGCCATGCTTGCTTCTGCCGCACAGTCCATCGACCCGCAAGCCGTGGTCCAGGCCCCGCAGTCTTCCGGCGGCGAGGACTTTTCCTGGTATTTGGAAAAGGTGCCCGGTTCCATGGCGCGCCTTGGTTGCTGGTCCGGGGAGGGGGAGCAGCACGATCTGCACATGGGTGACCTCATCGTGGATGAGCGGGCAATTGGTGTGGGCATTAAGCTTTTCGGGGCCGTGGTCGAGCAATTTATGGGGGAGAATGCGCAGGCGGACTAACGCGCTGGGGTTACCTACGGGTTAGACTCGTAGGCGACTTTAAAAGTGGAGCCTATAAAGGAGCAATTGCGTGTTGAACCAGACCAAGCGAATTGTCATCATCGGCGGTGGCCCGGCGGGCTACGAGGCAGCGCTGGCTGGCGCCAAGTACGGCGCGGAAATCACCATCATCGAAGACCAAGGCATGGGCGGCAATAGCGTGGTCTTGGACTGTGTTCCCTCCAAGTCCTTCATCGCCGGCGCCAATATTAAAACGGACTTGCGCCGCGCGGATGACATGGAGCTGAACGAGGGCATCGGCAAGGCGCAGCTTTCCATCAGTGCGCTGAACCAGCGCGTGCAGGACTTGGCGGCTAAGCAATCCGGTGATATCCGCAATACCATGGATTCCCTGGGCGCCCGCGTTATCGATGGCCGCGCGCACTTCCCGGAGGATCAGCAGGCCGATGCCTTTGGTGGGCACAAGGTCACCGCGGTCTTCAATGAGGATGGACACGAGGAGACGCTGGATGCGGACCTCGTCTTGGTGGCTACCGGCGCCACCCCACGCATTTTGCCCGGCGCCCAGCCGGATGGCGAGCGCATCCTGACCTGGCAGCAGGTATATAACCTTACCGAGCTGCCGGAGCACCTCATTGTGGTGGGTTCCGGTGTCACCGGTGCCGAGTTTGTCTCCGCCTTCGCTGAGCTGGGCGTCAAAGTTACGATGGTGGCCTCGCGCGATCGCATCTTGCCGCATGATGATGCCGATGCCGCCGACGTCCTCGAAACCGTGCTGAGCGAGCGCGGCGTGGAGCTGGAAAAGAACTGCCGCGTGGAAACCGTTAACCGCACCGAGGACGGTAACGTGCTGGTCACCACGCAGGACGGGCGCGAGATTCACGGCTCGCACGTCATCATGTCCATTGGTTCTGTCCCGAATACCAAGGATCTGAAGCTGGAAAACGTGGGCGTGGAAACCGCGAAGTCTGGTCACATCCAGGTAGACCGCGTCTCGCGCACCAATATTGCCGGCATTTACGCAGCCGGTGACTGCTCCGATCTTTTCCCGCTTGCCTCCGTGGCCGCGATGCAGGGCCGTGTGGCGATGTACCACGCGCTTGGTGAAGGCGTCTCGCCGCTGCGCCTGAAGACCGTGGCTAACGCGGTCTTTACCCGCCCGGAGATCGCCGCGGTCGGCTTTACCCAGGCTGAGATCGAGGCCGGTGAGGTCGCCGCCCGCGCCATTACCATGCCGCTGAATACCAACCCGCGTGCGAAGATGCGCTCGCTGCAGCACGGTTTTGTCAAGCTATTCTGCCGCGCAACGTCCGGCCGCGTGATCGGTGGCGTCATCGTCGCGCCGACCGCCTCCGAGCTCATCCTGCCCATCGCTATGGCAGTGACCAACCAGCTCACGGTGAACCAGCTGGCCGATTCCTTTGCGGTCTACCCATCGCTATCTGGCACCATCACCGAGGCCGCCCGCCGCTTGGTGGCCCATGATGACCTGGAGTAAACCTCGTTCCTAGAACGTGGAGTAAGCATGCTCCGCAGTGCGGTTAAGCTCGATTTTGATCGGCCTATCTGCCTCCGGCAGGGCGCGCTGTGGACAGAATTCGCGGGGGCAGGCCGTACAGCCTGGGCCAATCGGGGTGGCGGCGGAACTGTCCAGGTTCAGGGCATCGGCATAGACGATGCGATCGGCCTGAGTGATATCGCAGCCTAGGCCCACCGCGAATTCCTTGCGCGGGGTGCCCCACGACTTGGCGGTTCCCTGCACGAAACGCCCGATCCACAGGTAGGCGTGGCCATCCGGCATGGCGGCGACCTGCCGGGTAATGCGGTTCGGGGTTTCAAAGGCGCGGTGGACTACCCACAGGGGGCAGGATCCACCAGAGCGCGCGAAGTGAAAGGCGGTAGAGGACTGCCGCTTGGAAATATTGCCCGCACGGTCAGTGCGGATGAAGGAAAACGGCACGCCCTTAAGCCCTGGGCGCTGGAGCGTGGCAAGGCGCTGCGCGGTTGTTTCAAACCCGGTTCCAAAGTAGTTGCATAGCAAGTCGATATCGTAGCGGGTATCTTCTGCCATCGTGAGAAAGCGCTGGTAGGGCATGGTGACAGCCGCCGCGAAATACTGCGCAAGGCCTAGGGTTGCTAAGTCTTGGGATTCGCCTTCGGGCAGTTCAGATACGAGGTTGTCACAGATATCGCCGTAGGCAAGTAAGCAGTATTGCAGGGCCATTTCAAAGACCAATTGCGCCTCAGATAGCCCATCGCGCAGCGAGAGTTCGCGCGTATCTGGGTCGAAGCTGCGCCGAGGTCCAGGCCGGGAAAAGCGCACCGTAACCCCCAGATCCTCATGCATGCGGGAGGCGAGCCGGCCGCGGCGCAGGACGCGATCGCCCAATTGTCCGGCGAGTTCTTCTGCGAGCACGTCGAGCTCGTGGATGTAATTATGCGCGTCATAAAAGAAGTCCCGCACCACTTCAAAGGGGGAGGGGTCCGCGGCGGGCGCGCGGGAAGCAACATCAACAAACCGCGGCATCAACTCGGGAAAGCGAGAGGCGAGATCCGAGAGCGTTTCTTCAGAGGCATCGGGGAAGATGTGGCGGAGCTCGGTAATCGTATGGATATCGCGGTCTTCGGCGAAGTAGCTGGGATCCACGGTAAAGCGCTGGGCTAGCTGCATTAACACGGTGACGGTCAGCGGGCGCTGGTCGTTTTCTAGCTGGTTGAGGTAGCTCGTGGATAACCCCAACTTCTTCGCCATCGCCACCTGGGTGAGCCCGCGCTGCTTGCGCAAAGCGTGAATCCGTGCCCCCGCGTAGTGCTTGGTCATGCGTCCCCGTCCTTCCTTAAAGGCCCCTGCGCTGTGAAAATCACAAGTTTTGCAAATTTCACAAAAGAAGTCCGCTAATTTTCACAAACATTACCTATAGCGTGTACCACATGCAAGCATATACTGTGATGTGCAACGCATTCTTGATGAAGGAGGACGCAACCAGTGAAAAACCATGAGGTACGCACTCATAAATCCGCCGAGGACTTCCCCTACGAGGAGCACTTGGCGTACAAGGTGGCCGAGGTGGCTGCGGACCCCGTAGAGGTCCCGGAAGAAACCACCGAGATGATCATCAACCGCATCATCGATAACGCCGCCGTAGCTATGGCCTCCGTTGCCCGTGGCCCCGTCACATCCGCGCGAGTTATGGCAGAAGCCCACCCCGTGGACAAGGGTGGTTCCACCATCTTTGGCATCGATGGCACCTATTCCGCGGAGTGGGCCGCACTGGCCAATGGCACCGCGGTCCGCGAGTTGGACTACCACGATACCTTCCTTGCCGCCGAGTATTCCCACCCCGGCGACAATATTCCACCGCTTCTTGCCGCAGCGCAGCACAAGGGTCTGAGCGGCCGCGACCTTATCCGCGGCATTGCGACCGGCTATGAAATCCAGGTCAACCTGGTCAAAGGCATGTGCCTGCACGAGCACAAGATCGACCACGTGGCGCACTTGGGGCCATCGGTAGCCGCAGGGCTTGGCACCATGTTGGGCCTGGATAGGGACACGATTTACCAGGCCGTCGGCCAGGCGCTGCACACCACCACGGCAACCCGCCAGTCCCGCAAGGGCCTGATTTCTTCGTGGAAGGCCTACGCGCCGGCCTTCGCGGGCAAGATGGCCATCGAGGCCGTCGACCGCACCATGCGCGGCGAGGGTGCCCCGGCACCGATCTGGGAGGGCGAGGACGGGTTCATCGCCTGGATGCTGCATTCACCAGAGCGCACCTACACCGTGCCCCTGCCAGAAAACGGTGAGGCCAAGACCGCCATCCTGGATACCTACACCAAGGAACACTCCGCGGAATACCAGGCGCAGGCGCCCATCGATATGGCCTTCGCGCTGAAAAAGACGCTGGAGGACAAGGGCCTGAAGACGGCGGATATCGAGTCCATCGTGCTGCACACCTCCCATCACACCCATTACGTCATCGGCACCGGCGCGAACGATCCGCAGAAGATGGATCCTTCTGCCTCCCGCGAAACCCTGGACCACTCCGTGATGTACATCTTCGCGGTCGCGCTAGAAGATGGCGTCTGGGACCACGAAACTTCCTATTCCCCTGAGCGCTCCAACCGCCCGGAGACCATCGAGCTGTGGCAGAAGATCTCCACCGTCGAGGATCCCGAGTGGACGCGCCGCTATCACTCCAACGACCTTGAGGAAAAAGCCTTCGGCGGCAAGGCCGTTATCACCTTCAAGGACGGCACCGTCATCGAAGACGAGCGCGCCGTAGCTGACGCCCACCCGCTGGGCGCCCGCCCCTTCGCCCGCGAGCAGTACATTGCCAAGTTCAAAAAGCTTGCCGATGGCGTCGTCGACGAGGCCGAGCAAGAGCGCTTCCTCACCGCCGTGCAAGACCTAGAAAACCTCACCGATCTAACCGAACTCAACGTGCGGGTCAGCGATGAGCACCTTGCCACCGCGCCCGAGAAACCGGAGGGAATCTTCTAATGGCTGGACTATTTGGTTCTACAATCAGCAACGCAGAAAAGCGCGCGAATTTCCGCAAATCCATCGAATCCGGATCGATCACCACGCTGCCGGGCGCGTTTAACCCGCTGACCGCCCGCCTTATCCAGGACATCGGCGGCTTCGACGGCGTCTACGTATCCGGCGCGGTGCTGGCCAATGATTTGGGCCTGCCCGATATCGGCCTGACCACCTTGACCGAGGTAGCCCAGCGCGCCGGGCAGATTGCGCGCGCTACGGACTTGCCCGTGCTTGTCGATGCCGATACCGGCTTCGGCGAACCTATGTCCGCCGCCCGCACCGTCGCCGCCCTCGAAGATGCCGGGCTGGCCGGCTGCCACCTGGAGGATCAGGTCAACCCGAAGCGCTGCGGGCACCTCGACGGCAAGGAAGTGGTGGACAAGGAAGTCATGGTCCGCCGCATCAGCGCGGCCGTCAACGAGCGCCGCGATCCTAATTTCATCATCTGCGCGCGTACCGATGCCGCCGGTGTCAATGGCATCGATGACGCCATCGACCGCGCTAAGGCCTATGCCGAAGCCGGCGCGGACCTCATCTTCACCGAGGCGCTGTATTCCCCCGCAGACTTTGAAAAGTTCCGCGCCGCCGTAGATATGCCGCTTTTGGCGAATATGACGGAGTTTGGCAAAACCGAGCTGCAATCAGCACAGACCCTCGATGGTCTGGGATACAACGCCGTGATCTGGCCGGTTTCCAGCTTCCGCGTGGCCATGGGCGCTACCGAAGAATTCCTGCGCGACTTGCAAGATACCGGCATCCAGACCGAGTGGTTAGAGCGCATGCAGCACCGCTCCCGCCTGTACGAACTGGTCCGCTACCAGGAATACAACGAGTTTGACCAGTCCGTATTCACCTATTCCAAAGACAGCTACCAACCCACTTTTGAAAGCTAAGGAGCCAGTGACCATGTCCGATAAGAAAAACGAAACCCCAGAAATCCGCAAGGGCCTTTACGGTGTCGTTGTCGATGAAACCGCCATTTCCAAGGTCGTTCCAGAGACCAACTCTTTGACCTACCGCGGCTACCCGGTCCAAGAACTGGCCCGCTACTGCTCCTTCGAAGAGGTCGCTTACCTCTTGTGGAATGGCAAGCTGCCGGGGCAAGAATCCCTCATCCGCTTCTCCGCGCGTGAGAAGGCATTGCGTCACCTGGACCGCCACCTCATTGACTTGATCATGTCCATGCCGCAAAGCTGCCATCCCATGGATGTACTCCGCACAGCCATTTCCTTCATCGGTGCCCAGGACGCGGAGGAATACACCAAGGACTCCGAGCACGTGCGCCGTACCGCGCTCGAACTCATGGCGAAGATCCCCACCATCATCGCGCTCGATATCCGTCGCCGCCGCGGTGAGGGCTACATCGAGCCGTCCCGCAAGAAGGGCTTTGCCGAAAACTTCCTGTGGATGGTTTTCGGCGATGAAGAAGGCTCCCCAGCGGTCAACCGCGCCGATATCGAGGCCTTTGATAAGTCCCTCATCCTTTATGCCGAGCACTCCTTCAATGCCTCCACCTTCTCGGCACGCGTGGTTACCTCCACGATGTCTGATACCTACTCCGCCATCGTCGCCGCCATCGGCGCTCTCAAGGGACCTTTGCACGGTGGTGCCAACGAGGCAGTTATGAAGAACTTCCTCGAGGTGGACGATCCTGCCAAGGTAGAGGAGTGGACCAAGAACAAGCTGGCCAATAAGGACCTGGTCATGGGCTTTGGGCACCGCGTGTACAAGAACGGCGACTCCCGCGTTCCCACCATGGAAGCCGCATTCAAGGAGCTGGCCGAGCAGCACGACCAGACCAAGTGGATCGAGATGTACGACATCATGGCCAAGACCATGGAAGAAAACACCTCGATCAAGATCAAGCCGAACTTGGACTTCCCGGCCGGCCCTGCCTACCACATCCTCGGGTTCGACATTCAGTTCTTTACCCCGATCTTCGTCATGGCCCGCATCACCGGCTGGACCGCGCACATCGTGGAACAAAACGAGAACAACTCGCTGATTCGCCCGCTGTCCGCCTACGTCGGTGAAGACCAGCGCTCCGTTCCACCGAAGTCCTTCTAAGCGCTCGGTTACCCGCGCGTTTGCGTCCCTCGGCTGGCGGACCGTATATGCTCCCCGTGCTTGGCGTGGGGAGCATTTGTGTGTCTTCCGTGCGATAACGGAGCAATCCGCGCTCAAGGATGCTGCAGTTTCGCCTCAGGTATTGCATAGGAGGATGCGCATGGAGCGGCTCAGCCTGCGAAAAATTTGCCGCCTGGAAATTTGCAGAATTTGCAGAATTGTTAGGACTGTTATTACTGGTTGGCTGGCAGAAATTACACATGCGGGGTTTAAGTTGCAGGTGAGTGTAGAAAATCCTGTTGTAGAAAAGGGATGATAAAAACTATTGTTATCTCTAAACTGAGAGACGGATCACCCCAGTGGGGATGTTGCAACGCAGCGTCTTCCAAGTTGAAAGGAACACCCAAGTGGCCAATTCCGCCCTTCCATCGTTCGACAAGATTTTGGTAGCCAACCGCGGTGAAATCGCCGTGCGTGCTTTCCGCGCTGCCTTTGAAACGGGGGCGAAGACCGTCGCCGTCTATCCTCGTGAAGATCGCAACTCCTTCCACCGCGCCTTTGCGGATGAAGCAGTGCGCATTGGTAACGAGGGACAGCCCGTCAAGGCGTACCTCGATATCGAGGAAATCATCCGCGCTGCCAAGAAGTCTGAAGCGGACGCGATCTATCCGGGTTACGGTTTCTTGTCAGAGCGCGCCGATTTGGCCCGTGCCTGCGAGGACAATGGCATTAAATTCATTGGCCCCACCCCAGGCACGCTGGATCTCACCGGTGATAAATCCGCTGCGGTTAACGCCGCGAAGGAAGCAGGGCTGCCGACGCTGCAGGACTCGGAGCCGACCACGGACATCGATAAGCTAGTGGCAGACGCTAGTGACTTCAGCTTCCCGGTCTTTGTTAAGGCCGTCTCTGGCGGTGGCGGCCGCGGTATGCGCTACGTGGAATCGGAATCTGAGCTGCGCGAACGGGCGGCAGAAGCCTCGCGCGAGGCCGAGGCGGCCTTTGGCGATGGCAGCGTGTACCTCGAGACCGCGGTAATTAATCCGCAGCACATTGAGGTGCAGGTGCTCGCGGATTCCCAGGGCAATGTCATCCACCTCTTTGAGCGCGATTGCTCCGTGCAGCGCCGCCACCAGAAGGTCGTAGAAATCGCTCCCGCGCCGTCGCTGGATCCGGAACTGCGCGAACGCATCTGCCAGGATGCCGTGAACTTCTGCGAGCACATCAACTATGAGGGCGCCGGCACGGTGGAATTCCTTGTGGACGAGCGCGGCAACCACGTCTTCATTGAGATGAACCCCCGCGTGCAGGTGGAGCACACCGTGACTGAGGAGGTTACCGGTGTGGACATCGTCAAGGCGCAGATGAATATCGCCGCCGGCGCTTCCTTGGAAGACATCAACCTGTCGCAAGAAAATATCACCATTACCGGCTCTGCCCTGCAGTGCCGCATTACTACCGAAGATCCGAATAACGGCTTCCGCCCAGATACGGGTACGTTGACAGCGTACCGCTCGCCGGGCGGCGCTGGCGTGCGCTTGGATGGTGCGACCTCCGTGGGTGCTGAAGTCTCGCCCAACTTCGACTCCCTCTTGGTGAAGATGACCTGCCGCGGCACCACCTTCGAGCAGGCTGTTCACCGAGCCCGCCGCGCGTTAAACGAGTTCCACGTATCCGGCGTGGCCACCAATATCGGCTTCCTGCGCGCATTGCTCAATGAGTCTGACTTCGTCAATACCCGCGTCGATACCGGATTCATCACCGAACACCCAGATCTGCTCAAGGCCCCACCGGCGGTGGATGAGTCCGGCCGTATCCTGGAATACATCGCGGATGTCACCGTGAATAAGCCCAATGGTGACCGCCCCACCGCGCTGCGCCCATTTGATAAGCTGCCGAAGTTTAATGCGGAAGAGCCGCTCCCGCGCGGTTCCCGCGATGACCTCTTGGAGCTCGGGCCGCAGAAGTACGCGGAACAGATTCGCGCCAAGGATTCCTTGATGGTTACGGATACGACGTTCCGCGATGCCCACCAGTCCTTGCTTGCTACCCGCGTGCGCAGCACGGCCTTGGTCTCTGCGGCAGAAGCCGTGGCGCGCCTGACCCCAGGCCTCTTCTCCGTGGAGGCGTGGGGCGGTGCGACTTATGACGTCGCCATGCGCTTCCTCCACGAGGATCCCTGGGTGCGTCTGGACCTGCTGCGCGAGGCCATGCCGAACCAGAACATCCAGATGCTTCTGCGCGGGCGCAATACCGTGGGCTATACCCCGTACCCAGATTCGGTCTGCCGCTCTTTCGTGCAGGAAGCGGCCAAGTCCGGCGTGGATGTCTTCCGCATTTTCGATGCGCTCAATGATGTCTCCCAGATGCGCCCCGCCATCGATGCCGTGCTCGAGACCAATACCACCGTGGCCGAGGTTGCCATGGCGTATTCCGGTGACCTTTCTTCGCCGAAGGAAGACCTCTACACCTTGGATTACTACTTGAAGCTCGCCGAGCAGATCGTAGAATCCGGCGCGCACATCCTGGCCGTCAAGGACATGGCCGGCCTCCTGCGCCCAGAGGCCGCAGCGACCCTAGTGACCGCGTTGCGCAAGGAATTCGACCTGCCGGTTCACGTTCACACGCACGATACCGCCGGTGGCCAGATTGCTACCTATTTCGCGGCGGCGCGGGCTGGCGCCGATATCGTCGACGGTGCCTCGGCACCGCTGGCTGGCACCACGTCGCAGCCATCGCTTTCCGCGCTCATCGCCGCCTTCTCCAACTCCAAGCGCGATACCGGAATCGACCTGCAAGCGGTCTCGGACTTGGAGCCGTACTGGGAAGCCGTGCGCCAGCTCTATGCTCCGTTTGAAAACGGCATTCCTGGCCCGACCGGCCGCGTGTACAAGCACGAGATTCCGGGTGGTCAGCTGTCGAACCTGCGCGCGCAGGCCGTCGCATTGGGCCTGGCGGATCGCTTCGAGGTCATCGAGGATAACTATGCCGCCGTCAACGAGATGCTGGGCCGGCCTACCAAGGTCACCCCATCTTCCAAGGTGGTGGGTGACTTGGCACTCCACCTCGTGGGCACTGGCGTTGCTCCGGAAGACTTCGCGGCCAACCCTACGAAGTACGATATCCCGGATTCCGTGGACCAATTCCTCCGCGGCCAGCTAGGCACCCCTCCGGGTGGCTGGCCTGAGCTGCGCGATAAGGTCCTTGATGGCCGAACCGAAACCGGTGCGCAGATTAACGATGTCCCGGCTGAGGAACAGCCGCACTTGGACTCGGATGACTCGGATGAGCGTCGCGCCAGCCTGAACCGCTTGCTCTTTCCTAAGCAGTTTGAGGAATTCAATGAGTTCCGCCGCAAGTTTGGCAATACCGAGGCGCTGACGGATACGACCTTCTTCTACGGTCTGACCGAAGGCGAAGAAAAGGTGGTGCATTTCTTCCCAGAAAACTCCACCGATCGCTCCAACCTTAAGCAGATCGTGGTCCGCCTCGACGCGGTGGGTGAGCCAGATGAGAAGGGCATGCGCAATGTTGTGCTCAACGTCAACGGCCAAATCCGCCCGATGAAGGTGCGCGATGAAAACGCCGAGTCCACCGTGGCCACGGTGGAAAAGGCGGACCCGTCCAATGACGGCCATGTAGCGGCCCCGTTCGCCGGCGTGGTGAACCCCACGGCAGAGGCAGGCGACGAGGTCAAGGCCGGCGACCAAATCGCGGTCATCGAGGCCATGAAGATGGAAGCTTCCATTTCCGCCACCAAGGATGGCGTGGTGGACCGCGTGGCCATTGGCCAGGCCACCAAGGTGGAAGGCGGCGATCTCATCGCCGTGATCAAATAGCGCGCTAACTAGCGCAGGCACGTAAATCCCCTCCCTGCTTGGATGAATATCCAGCTAGGAGGGGATTTCTATGCCGTAAGTGTAGCGCGGCGGGTTAGAGAACCATTGGTGCAACGATGACGCCGACGATAGCGGCATTGAGCATATTGGTAAGGAAGCCACCGAAGAGTGCGCGCGGGCCAAGCTTGGCTACTTCACCGCGGCGCTCAGGGATGAGGCCACCGATGGAGCCAATCTGGATGCCGATGGAGGACAGGTTGGCGAAGCCAGCGAGGGCGAAGGAGGAGATCAAGACGGCCTTATCGCTGAGCTCATCGACGCTTTCACCGAATGCGGTGTAGCCAACGAACTCGTTGAGGATGGTCTTTTGGCCGATGAAGTTACCCACCTCGAGGGCCTCGTTCCAAGGCGTACCGATAAGCCAGGCCACTGGGGCGAAGATGATGCCGAAGAGGCCTTCCAGCGACCAGTTATCTTGGCCGAAGAGGGAACCAATGCCGCCGAGGATGGCAGAGAGCATCACGATCGAGGCGATGAAGGCGATGAGCAAGCAGGCAACCGAGATGGCGATCTTACCGCCGGCCATGGCACCGCTACTGATGGCGTCAATGATGTTTTTAGATTCGGTATCGCGGACGTCTTTAACGGTGGCGTCGAGGTTTGTTTCTTCCGTCTCTGGCATAAGGCCCTTGGCGACGAGCAGGGAGCCCGGCGCATTCATGAGCGATGCGGCGAGCAAGTACTCCAGGGGCGCGCCCAAGAGCGAATAGCCGATCAACGTGGATCCGGCCACGGAGGCAAAGCCGCCGACCATACAGGTATAAAGCTCGGATCGGGTGAGCTTGGGAAGGTAGGGTTTAATCCCCAGTGGGGCCTCGGATTGCCCGAGGAAGATCACGGTGGTGGCCCAGACCGATTCCACCTTGGAGGTACCCATGAGCCATTTGATGGCGGAGCCGACGTATTCCACGAAGTACTGGATAACCCTAAGGTAGTACAGGGCGGCGATGATAGCACCCAAGAAGATGATCACGGGCAGCACATTGAGGGCAAAGACAAAGTCGTCACCGAAGAGTCCACCGAAGACGAATTGGGTGCCCTCGTTGGTAAATTCCGTGAGCTTTGTCAGCCCATTGGCGATGCCCTTGAGGGCTTTGAATCCAGGTTCCCACGCGAGGACCAAGAAACAGAAGACCACCTGCAGGACAAGGCCCACGCCAATGGTGCGCCACTTGATATTTTTACGCGAGCTCGACAGGACGTAGATCACTGCAAGAATGGCAATGATGCCGAGCAATCCTTGTAGACGTTCCATATTTTTCTGACCGTTCTTTGAAGGGACTTTTTAGTTAGAGTGACTCTGGGCCAAAGGAATGGGGGAGGATTTCGGCAAAGTCATGGCTGCGGGGCTTTCCATCGACGGAGACGATGACGCGCTCGCAGTTAAACTCCCGCAGGACTTGGCGGCAGGCCCCGCAAGGGTAGCAAGGCGCGGACTTTAAGCCGACAATGGCAACCGCTTTAATCTGCGGAATACTGGGCAAGTGGCCATCGGTGGCCGTTACGTCTGCGGTGGTGACCATGTGTGCAGCGGCGTTGCGTTCGGCGCAAATGCCCAGCGGGCTGGAGGCGTTTTCGACATTGCAGCCGGTGACAATGCGGCCATCGGCAAGCAGCAAAGCCGCACCGACTGGGAAAGAGGAATAGGGTGCCCAGGCGTGGTGGGCTGCCTTTTCTGCGAGGCTGAGCAATTCGGCATCGGTAAAAGGCGCATCCGGGGTAGCGTTCATTGCGGTATGGACTTTCTTTCTACGGGGTGAAGAGAGTGTATTAATTCTCTATTAGAACAAAAAGAAAAATTCTCGTTGACATCTGTTCTATAGGGAATGATAATTGGACGTGGTGAAGTGTACAACCGCTATATATAGTGCAGTAAATCACAATATGTGCTTGTGCGCTTCGGTTTCCAGATCATTACAGGAGGAGTCGTCGTGGCCGAGAAATTCGATGCGGTAGATGTTATTCGCACCAAGCGCGACAAGGGGGTGTTTAGCCCGGAGGAAATCGACTGGGTCATTGATGCCTATACGCGCGGGGTGGTGGGCGATGAGCAGATGGCTGCACTCAACATGGCTATCTTCCTCAACGGCATGAACCGCGAGGAAATCTCGCAGTGGACCAAGGCAATGATTGCCTCCGGTGAGACGATGAGCTTTGACTCCTTGTCCAAGAAGACTGCGGACAAGCACTCCACCGGTGGCGTCGGCGATAAGATCACGCTGCCGCTTGCACCCCTCGTGGCCGCCTTTGGCGTGGCGGTACCGCAGCTTTCTGGTCGCGGGTTGGGCCACACCGGCGGCACACTAGACAAGCTGGAGTCCATCCCGGGCTGGCAGGCGGATATTTCCAATAAGCGTTTGATGGATATCCTGGAGGATCCGGGCTGCATCATCTGTGCGGCAGGTTCAGGGCTGGCACCTGCGGATAAGAAGATCTATGCCTTGCGCGATATCACCTCCACCGTTGAGGCCATTCCACTTATCGCTTCTTCCATCATGTCGAAGAAGATTGCGGAGGGTACCTCGTCTTTGGTGCTCGATGTCAAGGTGGGTTCCGGTGCCTTTATGAAGGATAAGACCTTGGCCCGCGAGTTGGCGCAGACCATGGTGGACTTGGGTAACGACGCCGGTACGGCCACCACGGCACTATTGACGGATATGTCCACCCCGTTGGGCCGAAAAGTGGGCAACGCGCTCGAGGTCGAAGAATCTGTCGAGGTTCTGGCTGGCGGCGGGCCAAGCGATGTCGTCGAGCTGACCCTAGCGCTCGCGCGCGAGATGCTGGAAGCAGCGGGCGTGCACGATGCCGACGTGGAAAAGGCGCTCAAGGATGGCCGCGCCATGGACAAATGGAAGCAAATGATTAAGGCACAGGGCGGAGACCCAGATGCCCAGCTTCCTCAGGCTACGCATACCCATGATGTCATTGCTGAATCCGATGGTTACTTGACTGAACTCGATGCCCTGTCCGTAGGTATAAGCTCTTGGCGCCTGGGCGCTGGCCGCGCGCGGAAGGAAGACCCAGTCCAGGCAACCGCAGGCATTGAATTGCACGCGGTAAAGGGTGAGAAAGTATCCAAGGGCCAGAAGCTTTTCACCCTGCATACGGAGACCCCAGAACGCTTCGAACGCTCCCTGGAGACCTTGCAGCAGGGCTTCAAGATTACGGATGCCCCGCTGGATAAAGAGCGCCAGATCATCCTGGACCGCATTAGCTAATTCAGGATGAACGGAAGCGCAATCGATCCGATGATGATGAGCGCCATGACGACGAGAAAGACCTTCGCCTGCCACGTGGCGTAGTTGAAGGAAATTCCGACGCCTAGGCGCCTTTCCACCAGCACCGCTGGGTCATCGGGGTTGTAATACAGGATCCCCCACTTATAATGCTCGTCATTATCGGGGGATTCCTTGTTGTCATCGGGAAATTTCACTCCGCGCAGCTGATCCTCGAGCCGCGATTGGGCGCGAAGGATCATCGCCACGATGGCAATGGAGCCACCAATGGTCATCACAAGCATAGTGATAATGGAGAGTCCTACTAAGTCCTGATAGCCCGGTAGCGGGCCGGTGATCTGCATAAAGGACAGCCCGAGGGACATGAGAAGCAGCAAAATGCCCATCGCTTCATTGGAGGCTGCTAGATTTGCTTGATTGCGCAGCCGCGCCTTGATGGAGCGCTCCGAGCGCGGGCGTACCGCGGCGTATTGGATAAACCAGCAGATGGCTGCGAAAAGCAGCCACACCCCCAGTGCAATAAACGTGAGGAAAAAGACGCTGCCTATAGACTTTTCGCTCCAACTATCGGGCTCCATAGAACCATCCCAGTGCACCGGCACGGGATTGGGGATAGTGGACCAATTGGCGGCGACGATGAGTGCGCCAGCGATGATGGCAAGCAAGGAACCTAGCATGGTTAGCCAGGGAAAAGACGGGGTTGGTACATCAATATCCTGCACAGCGTCAGCGTCCCGCCCTGCTACTCGGGCACTGACGGCGGTTTCTACCCCGTCGAACCAGCCGCCCTCCTTCTTGGCCGCGATGATGTAGCGGCGCTGGGAGAGGTAAGCCCACATGCTACCGAAGACGACCAGCAGGGAAGACAGGGCCGCCACCCACGAGTGGTTAACGTAGAAAAGCGAAATAACCGTTGCGGCGATGCCCACTATCCACGTCCGGGTTTTAAAACCAGAAATGGCGCCGACCACAACCGGATCAGAAAGATGACTCTTAGGAACGCGGACGCCGAGCGGGGCCCCTTGCGCCGTAAGGGCCGGGATTGTGGTCATTATCCACGTTATTGTCAACGTGGTGGCGGCCATGAGGACGGTAAGAATCATGCAAGCTCCTTCAGTGTGGAATCGAGATAGCTGTGGAGCTCCTCAGTGGAAAAGCCCTGGGCGCGGGCGAGGGTTGCCACGCGGCGCAGGCGTTGCCGAACCTGCTGTTCTTGCGCCGCGGTGTGCGCGCCGGGCCGGACGATCGATCCGGAGCGACCCGCGGTTTCGACGAGGCCATCAGCAACGAGCAAGTCGTAGGCGTGTTTTACGGTGGCCGGGTTGATACCAATATCCGCGGCGACCTGGCGCACGGGATCGAGCTTGTCGCCGGCAAAAAGCTGCCCGCGGGCGATGGCCAGCACGATTTCATCGTGAATCTGCTGGAAGACCGGCACATCCACGTCGGGGTTGAGTGTGATGAGCATGAGCTACCTCCTCCGACTATTTTTGTATTACTAATAGTAGCACAAACTGTACTAGTGGGAGTGATACAGAGTGAAGGCTGAGGGAGCTAGATATGAACCTGCGAGGTTAAGCTGAGCTCGTTGCAGAAGCCCTCATCATGGCTGACCAGCAAGTACGCACCCTCGTAGGACTCGAGGATCTGCACGAGCCACTTTATGGTGGTGATGTCCAAATTATTGGTGGGCTCATCAAGCAAGAGGAATTGCGGGCTGGGCTCGGCCAAGAGCACCCGGGCAAATTCTGCGCGGAAGCGTTCGCCGCCCGATAGTAGGCCTGCGCGGCGGTGCACTTGGTCCTCGCGAAATAATAGCTGCGCCAATTGATCGCGGATGGATTGTGGGCTAGCAGAGGGATTAGCCTCCGTGACCATTTCTAAGATTGTGCGGTCTTCTGGCAGGGTGATTTTCTGCCGCAAATATCCACAGTCCAAGCTGTATTCAACGTCACCGCGCGAAATCGCATTAAGGAATGTAGTTTTCCCGCTGCCGTTTGGTCCCATTAGGCGTACATGTTCAGGTCCGGTTAAATCCACGATGCTGCTGGTGAGCACGCGGGTGCCATTAGGCAACCGCGTTCCTGGGAGATCGAGGTGGACATGTTCGTCAGGGCGGATCTTATTTTGCGCAGCTTGATAGGCATCAAATGCTGTCTTTACCGAATCGGATGCCTGGGCTGAGCGCTTAGCCGCGGTATTTTGGGAGCGATTCTTGTCGTTTCCCATCGCCAGTCCGGGTTTTCGGTGGTTGTGAGAGAAGGCTGTGCCGCGGCGTTGGTCCCTGGAAATGCGCACCTGCATTGCCGCGCGCTCGCGCACCTGCTTGCGGTGCTCGGCTTTGGCTTCGCGAGTTTCTGCTTCAGCAACGCGCTGTTCGGCTTCAATTGCCTGCCGGTAGGAGTGATAATTTCCGGAAAATATTCTCAAATTTCCCGCGTAGAGCTCTGCAATGTACTCGACATGGGAAAGTAGGTCTAGATCATGGGAGATGACCAGAATGGGCGTAGGGGAGCTGGAGATAAGCTCGGTGACCTTAGATTTTCCTGCTGCGTCAAGGTTATTGGTCGGCTCATCGAGGATGACAAAGTCTGGGTGATCAAAAAACGCGGCGCTTAGCGCGATGGTTACCGCTTCGCCCCCGGAAATCGTGCCGATGGTGCGATCTAGCTGATATGGGATCCCCGCGTTATGAAGGCAGGCATGAATCCTGTCTTCGATATCCCAGTCATTGTCAATAGTTTTCAGCAGATCCTCGGAGTAATTTCCCGCTTCTAGTGCATGGAGCGCGGCAATCTTTTCCGCCGCGCCAAAAACTTCAGCGATGGTTAAAGAGTCATGCAAGCCAAGATTTTGGTCCACGTACGTGACCTCTGGCGCCGAGAACGTGCCCGAGGATGGTGCGATCTGGTGGGAAAGGACCTTAGCAAGGGTTGATTTTCCGGATCCATTATCGCCAATCATCCCGGTGATCGAGTCAGGGATTGTTCCGGAAAGCTGAGAGAAGCAGGGTGTACCGTCTGGCCACGACAGGCTGAGTTGCGAAAAAGAAATCGGCATGAAGAATCCACCTTTAAAACGAGTGTGCAAGGGACGTCGTATTAGGCGGAAATCTTCATAGCCTTTAACTGTAGTAGCGATGGTGAAGAATGCAAGGCTTTTCGTTAAAACTTATCTCTTACTGGCGCCGCAGGCCTGCCAGAAAAAGCGCCAGACTAGAAGCGGCGGAAGAACTTACCTGGGGTGAGCTCCTCGAAGCCCGGTAGCGGCGTGGCGGATGCGATGCCGGGGGCGGTTTGCTCGGCCGCGAGGTCTGTAGCGTTGGCAACGAGCAGGTCGTGGACGCGGGAAGCCTCGTCGTCGGTGCCATTCGTGGCGACGATGAGCTCGGGGATGTCCTCGGGATCGAAGGGGGTGAGCCAAGCGGCATCGTCAAGCGGGTCAGCTTCCGGATCACCCATGAAGGCTGGGCCCTTCGTAGCGGCGGGGTAGTAGCGCAGGAGCGCGGCCCCCACGGGCTCTACGGTTGGGTCCTCGTTGGCGGCAAGGGGCAAAGCGATGACGCCGCCATCGACGATGGGGGACCAGTCCGCGATATGGGAAGGGAAAAGGCCCGCGAGGTAGTCGCGGTCCTCTTCCTTGGCCAAGCGAACACCAAGAGAAGAATCAGTCATTCTTCCAGGTTAGCTGGCACAGCTATTTAATTTCCAGCAGCTGCGCGCCCTTGGTGGTGGATGCACCGGCCTCGACCTCCAGGCCGGTCACGGTGCCGGACTTGTGGGCCTTGACGGGGTTTTCCATCTTCATGGCCTCGAGGATCATGACGATGTCGCCCTCTTCTACCTCTTGGCCTTCTTCCACGTTGACCTTGATGACCGTACCTTGCATCGGTGCGGTGACGGCATCACCGGAAACCGCGGCCTTAGCGCCGGTGCCCTTGCGCTTTTTCCGCTTGCGCGCGCCGGTAATGCCAAAGGTGGCGGGCAGGGCAACTTCGATGCGGCGGCCATCGATTTCTACGGTGTGGACCTGGGAGGCCTCGGGTGCGCCGGCTTCCGCATCGGTGGAATCATCATGCGGCGTCAGCTGGTTATCCCACGCCTCTTCGATCCACTTGGTGTAGACATCGAAGGAACCGTTTTCCGCGGTAAAGGCGGGATCGGCGACGATAGCCCTGTCAAAGGGGAGCACGGTGGGCAGGCCCTCAACCTGGTATTCAGCCAGGGCGCGGGCGGAGCGCCGCAGGGCGGTTTCGCGGTCCGGTCCCCAGACGATGAGCTTGGCCAGCATGGAGTCGAATTGCCCGCCGATGACGGAGCCCTCGACGACGCCCGAATCCACGCGCACGCCCGGGCCGGCTGGCTCGGAGTACTTGACGATGGTCCCGGGAGCGGGCATGAAGCCGGCCGCGGCGTCTTCACCATTGATGCGGAACTCAAAGGCATGCCCGCGCGGTGCCGGGTCCTCGCTGAGCGAAAGCTTTTCGCCCTGGGCAATCCGGAACTGCTCGCGCACGAGGTCCAGCCCGGTGGTCTCCTCCGAAACGGGGTGCTCCACCTGCAGGCGGGTATTGACCTCGAGGAAGGAAATCAGGCCATCGGCGCCGACCAAATACTCCACGGTGCCGGCGCCGCAGTAGTCAGCTTCGCGGCAAATGCGCTTGGCGGACTCGTGAATGGAGGCGCGCTGCTCGTCGCTCAGGAAAGGTGCCGGCGCTTCCTCTACGAGTTTTTGGAAGCGGCGCTGCAGGGAGCAATCGCGCGTGCCGACGACCACCACATTGCCGTGCTTATCCGCCAAAACCTGGGCCTCCACGTGACGGGCCTTATCGAGGTAGCGCTCGACAAAGCACTCGCCGCGGCCAAAGGCGGAGGTGGCCTCGCGGGTCGCGGATTCAAAAAGCTCCGGAATCTCTTCGGCGGTGTGCGCGACCTTCATGCCGCGGCCGCCGCCACCAAACGCCGCCTTGATGGCCACGGGTAGGCCGTGCTCATCCGCGAAGGCCTTGACCTCGTCCGCATTGGCTACTGGGTCCTTGGTGCCGGGGGCCATGGGGGCGTCGGCGCGCTCGGCGATGTGGCGGGCCGTGACCTTATCGCCCAAAGCGCGGATGGATTGGGGAGGCGGGCCGATCCAGGTCAGGCCGGCATCGATAACGACCTGAGCAAAATCGGCATTTTCGGACAAGAAACCATAGCCGGGGTGGATGGCATCCGCGCCGGACTTAGCGGCAGCGTCCAGAATCTTGTCAAAGACAAGATAAGAATCAGCAGAGGTGGAACCGCCGAGGGAAAAGGCTTCATCGGCAAGCGTGACGAAGGGCGCCTGCGCATCCGGTTCGGCATAAACGGCGACTGAGGAGATCCCGGCATCGCGAGCAGCACGAATGACGCGCACGGCGATCTCACCTCGGTTCGCTACGAGAACCTTGGAGATCTTCTTGGTTTCTACTGCCACGGCAGTAACCTCCTGAATACACTTCGTTTACTACGGGATCTATTGTTGCACACCAAAATATTAATTCGTCCGTTTGGCAATAATTGTTACGTTTAAACAAAAATAAACCCACATCGTCACGATGTGGGTAATTAATGACCGGACGAAAATCTACTTTTCAATCGGCATATTGACCATGTTGCCCCACTCAGACCATGATCCATCGTAGACCTGCGCCTTTTTAAAGCCCAAAAGGTAGGTCAGTACGAACCACGTAAACGCGGCCTGCGCGCCCACGTGGGAATACAAGATGGTGGGGGTATCCGGCTCCAGCATGCCGTAGTTGACCTTGAGGTCATCAACGTTGCGGAAACAGGAGTTGGGGTAGGTTGCGCGATCCCACTCCAAATTGATCGCACCCGGAATGTGGCCGTGACACATGGTCGTGCCATACGGCGAGTTTCCATTCGGGTCGAACTCCGTCGCTTCACCCGCGAATTCCTCCGGCGGGCGGGTATCAACCAGGGAACCGGTTGCCTCGCGGACATCGGAAACAAAGGCGCGCAGGAGGGAATCGTCCCGGGCTACCTCGGGATAATCCGACTCCGGGAATTCCGGGACCATAAAGGAGGTATCGCGTTCTTCTGACATCCACGCATCGCGCCCGCCATCGAGGAGGCGGACGTCCTTGTGTCCAAAGAGGGTAAATACCCACAGCGCATAGGCCGCCCACCAATTGGACTTATCGCCATACAAAACAACGGTATCGTCTTCGTGGATGCCCTTTTCCCGCATCAAGCGGGTAAATTCCTCGCCGTTGATAAAGTCGCGCGTCAGCGAGCTCAACAGCTCGGTGCGGAAATTAATCCGCGTGGCCGTGGGAATGTGCCCGATATCGTACAAAAGGGAGTCTTCATCGACCTCGATGACGCGCAGCCCTTTAACGCCCAGGCGCGCAGACAGCCACGGAGCGGAGACAAGCCGCTCTGGGTGCGCATATTGCTGGAATGGGGGATAGGGGTCTACTTCTGCCACTGCCCGCCTGCCTTTCTAATAAAACGGGATGATTCGCTCCCACCACTCTAACCCGATGAATGCCAAATTGATCACTTGGGAGGCCGTAGTGTGGTATTCCATACAATAAAACAGCCGAGTGGGCGGGTCAGCATTTAACATAATAGTGCTTTTACTCGAGGTCGCGATTCTACAAGTTTTCCCGCTGCATTACTCAAGTCGCGCCCCCAGTACCTCTTCAGCGCTACGTGGAGCCGCGAATTTTAATCAATTTCACACCACGCCAGGCAATGAAACGGTCTATAGTCAGATCGTTCTGTTTTCTCCCTAGACCTAGGAATATGGGCTGCGATTATGGCTGATCATAGCGACAACACCACCAATGACAACGAGGAGTTCTCGAAGGGCTTCGTTGCCCGCGATTTCTCTGAGGGACCGCGCCAAGACGGTACTGAGGACTTCGGTGCTTTTGCGGACAATGATGCGCGGGCATTCGGCCCCCACGGCACCCCGCAGGCTGGCCAGGAACAAGGCTCGCAAAGCAGCCAAGAGCAGCACCCGCAATCGGGCCAGGAACAGGCGGCTTATCAGCACCCCGAGTACTCGCAGCAACCGGGTCCAGCGCAACCGGGGCCCGCGCAGCCGCCGCATTCCTATCCAGAACAGGGCAATTCTTGGCAGGGACAGCAGGCGTGGAACGCGCCGAATGGGCAGCAGCCAGGATTTACTGCGTATCCGAATAACAGCGGGCAGTTCCCGCCACAGGTTCCGCGCACGAAGACGCCAACCGATGGCTTCTTCTCCGGCCTCTTGGACTTCAGCTTCGATAAATTCATCACCGTAGGCTATGCTTCGGCGATTTATGTCATCGGCATGATCATCCTTGGCTGCACGTGGTTGTTGGGCCTACTTTTAGGATTCGTTTTCTTTGGTCCGTTCGGGATTATCACCGCCATCTTGGTTACGCTTATCTGCTTTGGCGAGCTCATTGGCTTGAGGCTCTTTTTAGAGTTCGCAGTCGCAAATATCCGGACGACGCAATATACCCGCGAAATCCTGCACCGGCTGAACTAGGCATAAGCTACAAGAAAAGCACATTCTCCTCTGGGATTGAACAGGGAGAATGTGCTTTTTATATTGGCCTAATAAGCCGCAGTGTGGGCTTAGTCGAGCAGCTGGGCAACGCTATCGGGGTCGGCATCGGAAAGCATCTGGCGAATGCGGTCGTATTCGTCGTCCTCGCCGATGGCCTTGGCGGCGCGGCCAAGCGCCGCAATCGCGCGCAGGACACCCTGGTTGGGCTCGTGGGAGAAGGGGACCGGGCCCCATCCCTTCCAGCCGTTGCCGCGCAGGCGGTCTAAGCTGCGGTGGTAGCCGGTGCGGGCGTAGGCATAAGCGGTGATGTACTCGTTGGGATCCGCGCCCTCGAGCTTGTCGAGCTCCTGCTCTGCGAGCATGGCCCACAGCAACGGGGAATCCGGGTGGTCTACGATGCCGGCCGCAGGCGCGGCGGCGTCCTTAGCGCCGGGATCGGCGGGCAATTTAATCGGTTCTGGGGCAAGCATGTCTTTCATTTCCATAAGACACACTCTAGCGATGCTCGTGCGGGCCTACCAGAAATCAGAAACGCTGAGCCCAAAAGAGTAGAGCGCGCGGCGCACCACCGGTAGGGACAGCCCAATGACAGAGGAGGGATCGCCGTCGATACTATCGATAAACCAGCCACCCATGGCCTCCAAGGTAAACGCGCCCGCGCATTCTAAAGGCTCGCCGGTGCGGGCGTAGGCCTCAATATCGGTGGCAGAAGCCTCTGCGAAGCGGATGGTAGTGGTGGAGGTTTCCACGTGGCGCTGCGCGCCAAAAATCAGGCAATGGCCGGTAAGCAGCTGCGCGGTGCGGCCTGCCTGGTGGTGCCAACGCTCGATGGTGGCGTCGACGGTGTGCGGTTTGCCCTGCAGTTGGCCATCCAATAGCAGCATGGAATCGCCGCCGATGACCGGCTCGTCGGGGTACCGGGAAGCAACCTTCTCGGCTTTGGCGGTGGCAAGCTTTGCCACGGTATCGGCAGGTGAGTGCCCCACCAACTGGTTTTCTAGGGCGCGCTCGTCAATTTCGGCGGGCTCGAGCACCGGTTCCACGCCGGCCCCGCGCAGGATGGCGGCGCGCGAGGGCGACTGCGAGGCCAAAATGAGGCGCATTAGTAATACCGCACGGTGTGGAAGGCGGAAGGATTAAAGACGCGCTGCGCGCCGTAGTGGTCGAAGCGCTCACCGGGCCTGCCCCAGTGGTTGCGATCCCCAAAGGCACCGGAGTGGTCCTTTTTCATCTGCTTGAGCACCGTCGATAGCGCGGCGCGCTCTTCTTCCGTGGGGTTTCCCTTCAGGACTTTGATTTCGGTTTCAGACATTTTTTCCTAAACAGTTCCGTGCTTCTTGGGTACCTGGGCCACGACCTTGCGCTCTAGCAGGCGCAGGCCTTCAACCAGGTAGTGGCGGGTGGCGGAAGGCTCGATGACATTATCGGCCAGGCCGCGCTCGGCGGCGGCGTAGGGGTGCAAGAAGAGCTCGTCCATCTCTTCCTGCTTATCCTTATCGCCGTAGATGGCCAGCGAGGTCTCGGCCGCCTCGGCGACGGAGATTTCCGCGGTCGGCCAGGCATAGACCAAATCCGCGCCCAGATCCTTGGACCCCATAAACGCGTAGGCCGGGCCAATGGCCTTGCGGGTGACCACCGTAAGCTTGCCGACGCTCGCCTCCGCCTGCGCATACGCAAACCCCGCCGCCCGGCGCAGGAGACCGGCCTTTTCTTCCTCCGGCGTGGCAACGAAACCGGGCGAGTCCACGAACTCGATGATCGGGGTATTAAAGGCATCGCACAGGCGCACAAAGCGCGTCGCCTTTTCCGTCGCGGCCGAATCCAACGCGCCGCCAAGTGAAAGCGGTTGGTTGGCAACGATGCCCACGGCGCGGCCATCCACGAAGGCAAAGCCGGTAATGATATTGGGCGCAGCCTCGGCCGAAAGCTCAAAGAAGGAGCCCTTATCGACGACCGCGTTGACCACCTCGCGCATGTCATAGGCATCCTCTGCTGAATCCGGGATGACGGTATCCAGATCGAACTCGGCGACCTCGCGCGTATCGATGCGCGTTGCCTCGGCGCGGTTATTGGCCGGCAGGTAAGCCAGTACGTCGCGAACTAGCGCGAGGGCTGCCTGCTCGCTCGGGGCGCTGAGCTGCGCGGTACCGGACTGCGCGTGGACTGCGGCACCACCAAAGGTTTCCGGTTCCGCGTCGGCCACCTCGCCGGCTGCCTGGTGCAGGCTGGTGCCGTGGGTGACAATGAGGACATCGGCAAGCGTGGGCGCAAAAGCCGCAATGCCGCTTGTATCCCCGGCCACCACGGAGATCTGTGGAATAAGGCCGGAAGCCTCGGTTGCGCGGGCGAGGATGCGGGCGTAGCCGGCCAGCGTGACGATGCCCTCTTGCACGCGCGGGCCGGTGGAATCATAGATGCCGACGAGGGGCACGCCGGTTTTCAGTGCAAGGTCATAGACCTTGGTGAGCTTTTCCGCATAAACCTCACCCATCGTGCCATCAAAGACGGTGGCATCCTGGCTGAAGATGCACACGCGGCGCCCATCGATGGTGCCGTAACCGGTGACGATGCCATCGGTGTACGGGCGATCGTGTTCGCGGCCAAAGTCGGTGGAGCGGTGGCGGGCCAGTGCATCGGTTTCTACAAAGGACCCCTCATCGAGCAGCTGATTCACGCGGGTGCGGGCGGCTGGCTCGCCTTCCCCCAACGGCGCGCGGGACTCGGCGAGCTTGTTGTCCAGGTCCTCAATCTTGCCAGCGGTGGTCTTCAGGTCAGTCATAGGCGTTGAGTTTACTAGTGGAAGGCTAAAGATGCGGAACTTGTCTGGTTTCGCGCATCACTACAGGCTCGGTGGCGGTGGGCTGTCGGTGCGGTATAGGCGCGGCATCGGTGGGGCTGGGCCTTTAGGAAGCATTAGATCCCCTTTATTGGGGGATGGGGCGCGTGGCAATCTCTGGCATTTCTTACCAGTAAGACGGTATTTTCCCACCGCACGGCGGGTGAGAAGGCATGGGTGAAAAATTCTGTAACTGTTGAGGACTTATAACAGCGGGCTTAATATTAGCTGCGTCTTCACGAATAATTTCTTGTATATTTCACAACCACAAGGATGGTCTTCAGGTGATTTCAAAGAGACTGAGATTCATCGCCCCACTTGCCATCGCGGCGCTGATTGCCCCGGCGGCACAGGCGCGCGATATTCCTCCAATGCCACAGGCATATCCCATTACCAATCTTTACAAAAGCTGCAGTGCCGCCGGAGATAACGCCGAGCGCGAATGGCGTTTTGCTGAAACCGGGCGTCGCTATTTAAGCGATGGCACCCTGCAATTTAAAAACAGCACCGACCAGGAAGTGCCGTATACCGCAGAGGTAGAAACCGGCACCAACCACGAGATTGATGCCAATTCCAAGGCCAAACTGCCCTCTGGCTGGGATACCACCGCTAAATCCGATATCGGCCTAAAGCTGGCCAACGGCTGGCGAGACAAGGAAACCTTTGGCCCCGTCAAGCTCAAGCCGGGCGAATCCTTCCGTGTGGAATACGGCGTGGTGGAAAAGGACTTTATTTCCATGTTCGTCGGCTGCAATGATGATCGCCTGGAAAACATTCCCGGGTCCAACGTCATCCGCGGTAAAGGCCCAGCAGAGCGCTATGCCTTTGCCTATATCATCAAGGCCGATGGCTCCGTATCGGATCTGGCCATGGAAATTCCTTCCCGCTCCGGCAGCACGAATTCCAAGCCCATCGAAGGAAACTACACCGCGGTCTCCGGCCCCAGCCTGGAAAAGATTGCTGACCCAGACAAAGACGAGATCGTGCAGCCGGCCGCCGAACCCCAACGTGATCCCGCGTGGCCCAAGGAAGGCGATACGTGCGAGGCCAAAGATAAGTCCTGGTACCCGCTGGATATCACCGCGGTGCAGCCAACCTTCCGCAAGCCCGGTTATTCCACCGACTTCCTCAACTGGTCGCACGGGGACTATGAATTTGCGCCAGTGACCGACTTCGTCGTCGGCGCCCAGCACGATCCGTATACCAATTGGCGGGGCAATAGGGGCGATATCCCACAGGGCTGGCTCGAATCCGTCGGTGCCGTCAAGCGCGCCTATATGCCTGTTGGTACTGAGCTTAAGCACGTACACCTCGAGCCCGGGGAACGCGTGCGCGTGGAGTACGGCACCACCATGACCCGCATCAACTACCGTGAGGTGCACTGCGGAAAATCCGGCAAGTACGACCTCACCTCGAACTATAAGCAGACCACCGCCCCGAGCGGTTTCTGGGCCGAGGCCACCATCACCTCCAAAGATGGCAGCACCCGCACCGTAGACGTCACCCCTGACGAATACCGCGACCTGCCCGTACCCACCCAAACCATCTACTAACTACCTTTTAGGAGCACACCTCATGCGCATGTCCAAGATTGCGTCCACCGCCGCGGCTTTGGCCGTTGCCACCGGCGTATTCGCTGCCCCAGCCGCTCACGCATTGCCGCAGCGCGACCTGGGCCCAGCAAACCCCACCACCATCGGCGAGCGCTGCGCTAACCCCGGCGATACTGGGCAGACCGTCGACATCAAGCGCACCTATTTCGACGGCTCCGCCGGTACCTGGACCATCTCCAACTACAACGACGAGCCGCTTCCAGTGACCCGTTCCATCAAGGAAACCAAGACCAAGGAATGGAACGTTTCTGCTGGTGTGGACTTCAAGCTGCTGGATCTGATTAACTTCACTTTCTCCTCCAGCTACACCTCGAGCCAGTCCTATGAGGTTGGCGAACAGATCGGCCCATACGATATCGCGCCGGGCAAGACCGCTGTGCTGAAGGCCGGATGGGTAGTTTCTGATTTTGAGGGCCAAAAGACCGTGTGCGGTTCCGACCACACCTGGCAGGCCAACGGCGATACCTTTACCGCAACCCTGCCCAAGGAACGCCACGTCGCGGTCTCCACCCGCGATAACGACGATTGGGGTTAAACCGTGAAGGCGAAGTCCATCGCTAGTGCGATCGCGCCGCTGAGCCTGGTGGCCGTCCCCGTCGCCCACGCCTCTGACTTCGGCGGAGACTTTGAGCTGCCCCAGCGCTGGAACGATGACTTTAAGCCCGGCACGCATTGCGCAACGCCGGGGGAGAACTCCACCTATGTCACCGCGAAGCGCCGCTGGTTCAAGCAAACCGATGCCGCCAGCGTGGCAAACCACAACGCTGAGCCGCTGCCGGTTAAACACACCGTATCCAAAGCGCGAACGGAAACCGTTCAAGTGTCTGGCTCCGTGCGCGGTGAAGGCGATCTGGCCAAGATCCTGACCAAGACCTACGGCTTCAACTACGTCAGCGAACAGCACTGGAAGATTAACCAGGTAGTTGGGCCATATACCTTGCCGGCAAATTCCCAAGGCAAGTTGGTGTGGGGCTTTACCATGCTGGATACCGACGGCCAGGATGTGCGCTGCAATCAAGATCAAGTATGGGAAACGGTGGGCAAACCATACTCGGCCACCGTTCCAGAGTCCCGTTATTCCGAGCTGCGCTTAGAAGACGCCCCGGACTGGAGTTAAGTCATAAGGAAATGAGCCCAGCCGCACCCTGTGAATGGGGGTGTGGAGCTGGGCTCTTTGTGTGGCGGCTCAGCGCGCACTACCCGTGGCGCGCACAACCCGTAGCGCGCACCGCCCGCTTTGTAGAAGTGCATCCTCCAAAGTGCACATTCCAAAGTGCAGGGTCCCCTGCAACAGTTGAGGAAGGTTTGCGATATCTGAGGGCTGGGTTTGCTCAGTTATCGCAGTGGAGGATGCTCAAAGTTAAGCCGGCAACCACGCGTACCCGTAAGGCCCGACCTCGACGGGGCCTAGGTCAACGGAGCGGTCGCTGAAATTGTGCAGGCACAAAAGGTCGCCGCGCTGGTAACCCAGCACGCTTTCTTTTCCGGTTTCCACCGGCTCGCAGGGTGCCGTGCCCAGCTCGGGGTGCGCGTGGCGCTCCGTGATCATGGTGCGCACGCTGTGCAGCAGGGAAGTGGCATCATTGAGCTGCGATTCCACGGATGTGCCGCCGACGATGGGCAGCCGCGCCGGGGTGCGGGAACTAAAGCCCGCGGTTTGGCTATCGTCCCATTGCATAGGGGTGCGAACGGCATAGCGGTCCGGCAAAGAGGTGTCATCGAGCATGCCAATTTCATCGCCATAATAAATAAAGGGCGCACCCGGCAGGGTCATCAGCAGCGAAAACATCAGCTCCACCTTCCGGCGGTCCCCGCCCATGAGCGGCATGAGCCGCCTGGCGATGCCCACATGCGCCCGCATCCCTTCTTCTGGCAGGTAGGTCTGATACATCAGCTCGCGGACGTCATCGTCGACCATTTCCAAGGTCAATTCATCGTGGTTGCGCAGGAAGGTACCCCACTGGCAGCCCTCGGGCAGCGGCGGTAGCTGGTCGAGGATGTCGTAGACGGGGGTGGCATCGCCAAGCGCGAGCGCCTGGTACAGCCGCGGCATGACCGGGAAGTTGAAGACCATGTGGAAGCGATTGCCGGAGCCGTAGTACTCCATCGTCTCCTTGGGTGGCTGGTTGGCCTCCGCAATGAGGACGGCCTCGGGATAGTGGGTATCCATAAAGGAGCGAATCTTTTCCACGAACTCCACCGTCTCCGGCAGGGATTCGCCGCCGAGCTCATCGCGCTCGAAGAGGTACGCGATGGCATCGAGGCGCAGGCCGTCGAGGCCCTTGTCCATCCAGAAGGACAAGATATTAAAGACCTCATCCTGCACGTCCGGGTTATCGTAATTGAGATCCGGCTGGTGGGAGTAGAAGCGGTGGAAATAGTACTGCTGGCGCTCCTCGTCCCAGGTCCAGTTGGAGGTCTCGACGTCGGTGAAAATGACGCGGATTTCGGGGTAGCGCTCGGGGTCATCGCCCCAGACGTAGAAATCCCCAAACGGGCCATCCGGGTCGGACCGCGATGCCTGGAACCACGGGTGATCGGAGCTGGTGTGGTTGAGCGCCAGGTCCGTCATGATGCGCATATCGCGGCGGTGCAATTCCTCGACCAGTTCCTCGAAATCCGCCATCGTGCCGTAATCGGGGTGGATGGAATAATAATCGGCGATATCGTAGCCGTCATCGCGCAGCGGCGAGGCATAAAACGGCGAGAGCCAGAGGCAGTCCACGCCCAACCACTGGAGGTAATCCAGCTTGTCGATGACCCCGCGCAGCGTACCGATGCCCTTATTCTCGGCCTCGTTATTGCTGGAGTCCTTAAAGGAGCCCACGAGGGCTTGATAGAAGACGGCGTTGTGGTACCAGCTCATTGCAGATCCTTTCTTTTTGCCCGCCAGGCAAGGTAGGTCAGTGCGCACAGCGCGTCGGCCACTAGGCCGGGCCATACGGCGGGAGAGTCTTCAAATAGGTTCACTACGGCTTGGATAACCGCAAGGCACGCGAAGAAGCCGAGGAATCCGAGGAGCGAATCCCACAGCAGGGACCGGCGCATTAGGCCTTGACACCTCCTGCGGTAAGCCCGGCGACGATGCGGTGCTGGAAAATGAGCACCATGATGATAAGCGGAATGGTCACCAATGCACCAGCCGCCATGGTTGCGGCATAAGGGTACTCGAAGGCCGAGGGGCCAGAGAAACGGGCGATGGCCACCGTGACCGGCTCGGTGCCCGTCGTGGATAGCTGCTTGGCCAACATGAATTCATTCCACGTGGTGATAAAGGCAATGATCGCGGTGGTAAAGAGCGCCGGTGCGGCCAACGGCAGGAGGATGAGGCGGAATGCCTGGGCGCGGGACGCGCCATCCACGCGGGCGGCCTCCTCGAGCTCCCACGGCAGTTGCCGGAAGAAGCTGAGCAGGGTATAGACCGTCAGAGGCAGTGCGAAGGAGATATTTGGGATGATCATCGCGCGGTAGGTGCCGATCCACTCTAGGCGGCCAAAGAGCTGGAAGAGCGGGGTAACCAGCGCGATGGCAGGGAACATGGAAGCTGCCAGGATGATCCCTGTGACAATGCCCTTGCCGGGAAAGTCATAGCGGGAGAGCGCATACGCGGTAAATACGCCGACCAAGACGGCTACCGCGGTGGTTGCGAGCGAGATGAACAGCGAATTGCCTAGCGCGCCGAGGAAGTCATTGCCCTTATCCGTCGCGAGGGCATCGCGGAAATTATCGAGCGTGATATGCGTTGGCCAGGGCGTGGTATCAAAGGTGAATTCCTGGCTGCGCAGGGCGGTGACCACCATCCAATAAAAGGGGGCAAGGCCCCAGAACATGATGAAGATAATGCCCGCGTAGTGTCCGAATTTACGCATTATTTTGCACCCTTTCTACCGGAGACATCCGCGCCGAGGAAGCGGATGAGGATGAAGGCGACGAAGAAGATGAGCAAGAAGATAAGGGTGGACAGCGCCGAGGCGGAATTGAAGTTACCTTGGCGCATATCTTCCACCACCAGCTGGGAAATGGTGGCGGTAGGGGAGTTAGACGAGCTCGAAATCATGATGACGGGAAGGTCATACATACGCAGCGCATCCAGGGTGCGGAAGAGCACGGCCACCATCAGGGCTGGGCGCACCAACGGCAGGGTGATGCGGAAGAAGGTTTGGATGCGGTTGGCGCCATCGACGCGGGCGGCATCGTAGACGTCCTTGGGGATCATCTGCAGGCCAGCCAGGATGAGCAGCGCCATAAACGGCGCGGTCTTCCACACGTCTGCGATGATGACGGCAAAGCGCGCATAAAACGGGTCCGTGGTCCAGGCGATATTCGTACCAAGCAAGGAATTGACTATGCCCTCCGGGGCGAACATGAACTGCCATAGCTTGGCCGTCACGGCGGTAGGAATGGCCCAGGGGATGAGCACGGCGGCGCGCACTAAGCCACGGCCGCGGTATTCGCCGTTCATGATGATGGCCATGAACATGCCGAGGATGGTCTCCAGGGCGACGGTGACCACGGTGAAAAACAGCGTGATTTTTACGGCGGGCCAGAAGTCGGTGGCGATAACACCGGGCGGGCACGTCGTGATTTCACCCGCACCGGAAACACAGCGGTTATTGATCCAGTACAGGTAATTGTCTAGGCCGGCGAAACCGCCTTCTTCAAAGATGCCCGTTTGTGGATTAAGCTGCCGGTTGCCCTGGAAAGACAGGATGACCGCGCGCACGATGGGATAGCCGATGATAATGCCCAGCACGATAAGCGCCGGGGCGATCAGCGCGGCCGGCCGCCCGAAATTGGCAAACCTGCTGGAGCTAGGGCTGCGCTTGGGTTTCTTCGATGATGGGTGCGTCTGTTGCGTCGGCGAAGTGGTGACCACGGTTATTCGCCTTTCTGGTTCAGATAATTTCTGGTGCGCTAGATTCTATCCCCAACTAGGGTGGGAAAACCACAAAGGGTGAGGCTATGGCGTATGCGCCTTCCTCACCCATTTGTGCACTAGCGGTTCGCTATGTATTTCTCGGTTTTCAGCAGGCTCCCTGCTCGTGGGATACGAGGGGCAGGGAGCGTATCTTTAACCCTGCGAAGCAGAATCGATGGCCGCCTTCATATCGGAGGTGGCATCCTCGACGGACTTGCCATCGGTCAGCGCGGCATAAGCGTTGTCCTGAATGGCCTTAGAGATGGCGGAGTAGAACGGCGATACCGGGCGCGGTGCGGCATTTTCCAGGGATTCCTTCAGCGCTGGCAGGTAGGGGAACTCCTCCTGCAGCTGCGGGTCATCGTAGATGGAGGAAAGAACCGGCGGGAAGGACTGCTCAGCAAAGGACTTCTGGTTTTCCTCATTGATGATGAAGTTCATGAAGTCCAGGGCGGTGCCCTTGTTCTTGGAATTGATATTGATGCCGTTGTTGTAGCCGCCCAAGGTGGACACGCCAACGCCGTCCTTGCCCAGCGGTGCCTGGACCTCAACGTCGATGCCGGCATCTACGGCATTGGTGTACATGTAGGGCCAGTTTACTGCGAAGGCGGTCTTGCCCTCGGTGAAGGCCATGTTGGTCTCTTCCTCGGTGGCGGCGGTGGAGTCCTTGGAGATGATTTCGTCTTCATACGCATCCACCATGGCCTGCAGGCCTTCCTGGGCTTCCTTGGAATCGACGGTGGCATTGCCGTCATCGTCAAGCACCGAGCCGCCCCAGCCCTCCATGAAGCCGGCGGTGTTCAGAGCCAAGCCCTCGTACTGCTTGAGCTGGGTGGTCAGGCACTTCTTGCCATCTTCCAGGGCCTTGCAGGCGGATTCGAGGTCAGCGAATTTCTCCGGGGTAGCGTCCGCGAGCTCAGTATTGCGGAAGAGGAGCTGGCCATTGGTGTTTTGCGGCAGCGCATACAGCACGTCATTGTAGGTTGCCGATTCCACGGTGGCCGGCAAGAGCTCCGAAGTATCGGTCTCGAAGTCACCATTGAGCGGCTGGAGCCACTGGTTGGCGGCGAATTCCGCAGTCCAGACCACATCGAGGGCCATGACATCGTAGTCATCATTGCCAGCCTGGAGGGACTGCACCAGGGTCTCGCGCTGGGCATCGGCCTCGCCCGCGAGCTCCTTGAGCGTGACCTTTTCATCCGGATTTTCTTCATTCCACTTATCGATGATGGGAGTGATCTTATCCGTGTCGTTTTTGCCCATGGCAAAGGTGATGGGGCCGTGGGAGTCAGCGCCGGAACCGGAACCGGATGCGGAGCCATCCGCGTTATCTGCACCATCGTCAGACGTGGAGCAGCCGGCAAGGGCCAGTACCGCCGTGGTGGCGACTGTGGTGCGAATGAAGTACTTCTTCATGGGGGATTCACCTTTCAGAAAGCTTGGGTGTTCCTTAAAAATAATTTACAAACACCGCGCGCTGAATAGATTTTGATTATTCACCTCTATACGGGGGTGCTTTAGGTGGTGATGCGCTGCCCGGTTTCTGGATCGAAGCGGTGTGCGGCGCTTTCATCAAAGGTCAATACAACCTCCTCGCCGCGCTGCGGCGGGGTGCCTTCGCAGCGGGCAACGAACCGCGCACCGTCCACAGTGGCGTAGACAAAAGATTCGGAACCCAATTCTTCAACTAGGTCGACCACGCCGCGGAGGCCCTCCGCCTCCTCATTGAGGTGCATGTTTTCCGGGCGCACGCCCAAACGCTCGCCGTTGTGGTCAAAAATATTCATCGCAGGCGATCCGATAAAGCCAGCCACGAACTCGTTGGCTGGCTCCGCATAAAGCTCGCGCGGCGGGGCAACCTGCTGCAATACGCCATCTTTGAGCACCGCTACCCGATGCCCCAGCGTCATCGCCTCGACCTGGTCATGGGTGACATAGACCGTGGTGGTGCCCAGCCGCTGCTGTAGGCTCGCAAGCTCCGTACGGGTTTGCACGCGCAGTTTCGCATCCAGGTTAGATAGTGGCTCATCCATGAGGAACGCCTTAGGGTTACGCACAATGGCGCGGCCCATGGCTACGCGCTGGCGTTGGCCGCCCGAGAGATCCTTGGGTTTGCGCTTTAAAAATTCGCTTAAACCCAGCATCTCCGCTGCATCCTGGACCTTTTGTTTGATCTCACCTTTGGGGAGCTTGGCCAGTTTGAGCGAAAAGCCCATATTTTCTTCCACCGAGAGGTGCGGGTAAAGCGCATAATTTTGAAAGACCATCGCGATATCGCGATCGCCTGGTTCAAGGCCCGTGACGTCTGCATCATCAATAGAAATCCGGCCACTAGAAATTGGTTCAAGGCCCGCCAGCGCGCGCAGGGTCGTGGACTTGCCGCAGCCAGAGGGGCCTACCAAGACAAGGAATTCGCCGTCCGCGATTTCTAGGTCTAAGTCCTTGACGGTGGGCGCCGCAGCGCCGGGGTAGGTGATATTTACCTTTTCAAAAGTGACCTTTGCCATGCGCAACACACTAGCACCACCGACGGGCGGTATCTTGGAATCTATGACTGCACTTGATAAGCACCGCATCCGCACCGCCCTGGCAGAGGACTTCACCACCATCGATTTTGTGGATCAGACCGGTTCCACCAATACCGATCTGATGCAGGCCACCAACATCGCCGATGGCACCGTGCTGCTTGCCGATGAGCAGCTATCCGGCAAGGGTCGCCTCGGCCGGGCGTGGACGGCGCCGGCCGGATCCCAAGTGATCTTTTCCGTGCTGCTCTTGCCCGATTCCCTCGATTACTTGGGGACGCTTCCGCTGGCTGCCGGCCTGGCCGTGACCGATTCCATCGAGGGTTCTGTGCTCAAGTGGCCGAATGATGTGCATATCGATGGCAATAAACTCTGCGGCATCCTTGCCGAGGCCGGTCCCGTGGGCCAAGCCTTCAAGTCCGCACCGAAGACCGAGATCAATAAGGCAGAACTCAATAAGACTGAGTTGAACAAGGCCGAGATGAATAAAGCTGAAGTCAATAAAGCCGAGGTAAATAAGGCCGTCGGCGGGCAGGCGCCCTCCGCGCGCGTGGTCGTAGGCATGGGCATTAATGTCACGCTCACCCGCGAGGAATTGCCCATTGAAAAGGCGACCTCGCTGGCGCTTGAAGGCCGCGATACCGACCGCACCGAGCTGGCCATTACCGTGCTGAAAAACCTGCGCCGGCGCATTACGCAGTGGGAGAACCAGGATCCGCAGCTGATGCAGGATTACCGCGCGGTGTGCTCATCCATTGACCAAGAGGTGCGGCTGGAGACCCCGACTGGCGATGTCATCGGCCGCGTCGAGGGCATCGGCGATGACGGCCGCATTAACGTCGCGGGCGAGTACTACTCCGCCGGCGACGTGACGCATCTGCGTCCGGCGCGATAAGCGCCGCACGATAGGCATCGCGCGGCAGGCGCTGCGGAATCCGCGCAGTCCGAGAAGCACTGCCTCGCACTGGTACTATCCATGGCTATGGGATTGATGAAGATGGGCCAAGGCGAGGTAAAGCGCGCGGACGTATCCGCGCCGTTTCGCGCGCTCGTTTTCCCATTCTTGGAGCTCATCCTCATCACCGGCGTGCTGTGGATTGCCATCGGCTGGTGCGATGCCGAGGGGGTAGAACCAATACTGCGCAATGGGCTCGTCGTTTTGTGGGCTGGGCTGAGCACGTGGCGCTTCCTTATTCCTTTATATAAGGCCCGCCGCAAGCGGTTCATCGTTACCAATCGCCGCGTCATCGTGCGAGAGGGCCGCCACATCGATTCGATTCCGCTGGAAGATATTCGCGGCGCCCGCAAGCGCCGCGGCGGTATCTCCATTGCGCTCAACGGCTGGGACAGGGCCATGTATTTTCCCACCGTGGCCAAGTCAAAGCAGGTGGCGGAGATTATTAATGATCGCCCCTGGTTTTAACCTCGGTGGAGTGCAATTGCTTATCAAGATCCTCCGGCGCGAGGTTTGCGCGGCCGAATTCTTGGGTCAGCGGCAGGCGCAGTTCTAGATCGGAACCGGGGCAGAGCTCGATTTTCGCCTCATCCACGGTGTAATCCAGCACGTGTCCGCCGGACTTACGCGCGGCGTCGATAAAGTGCACGTGGCAGCCGGGCACCGAAATCCCGCGCTCATATACGGGAGTGCGGAAGCCACCGATGACGCCTTCGACATCGCTAAAGAGCATCTCTTTATCGCCGCCGACCGCCTTGGTCATTGGGGGATAGGGCTTGGTTTGTTTGACCACGGTGCGCGTTGAGACTTCAGAAAACCTGCCCGTGATGCGGACGGCGTACATGTAGTTGGCGGAAGGCTCCACCTCGTCGATGAAGGCGGAAAGCTCGTTGCGGCGCAGGCCCCGTGGGGCATCGACAAGAATGCGAGGCACAAAGTTAGTGGCCACGGCATAAGGAGTCTGCTGGTCCAAGTCCGCTACCCGCGCGGAGCCATCGCCGCGCAGTTGGTAGCAGGTCCCGTCCAGAATGATCATTTCACCATCGAGGCCGTTAAAGGTACCGATGCCAAAATTGCCCTTTCCTAGCAGTTCAGAAATGGTCATCTCGCCGTCATAGATGCCATCAAGGAGGGCGCTCATGAGGGAGTTCTGGAAGATCGAATGACGGGTAAACATGGTATCCAAGCTAATATTGTGTGCGTGAGTGTCTCAAAACCTATTGTAACTGTCTGTGGCGATGGTCAGTTGGCGCGCATGATGCAGCCTGCCGCCGCGGAACTCGATATTCATCTGCGGATTCTTGCTGGTAGCCCGGATTCTTCTACCGCGCAGGTCACCCCGGATATTGTGGTGGGCGATTACCACCACTACGAGGATTTGCTCGCAGCAGCACGCGGCGCGGACGCCATTACCTTCGAGCATGAGCATGTGCCCAATGAGCATTCCGCCGCGCTTATCGATGCCTCCTTTAACGTCCAGCCCCAGCCCAGCGCCCTGCGCTATGCCCAGGACAAGCTGGACATGCGCGAAAAGCTCTCCGCTCTGGGTGCGCCCGTTCCGCGGTTTAGCGCCATCGAATCCGTTGCTGATGCCCGCGCTTTTTTCGATGCCGTAGACGGGCGCGTTTGCCTCAAGGCCCGCCGCGGTGGCTATGACGGCAAGGGCGTGTGGTTCCCTTCGGATGCTGATCTCGATGACCTCGTCGCCGAGCTATTAGATGCCGGCACGCCGCTCATGGCCGAAGAGAAGGTGGATCTGACCCGCGAGCTATCCATCTTGGTAGCGCGCCGCCCATCCGGTGAGGCCAAGGTCTGGCCCATTACCCAGTCCCGCCAGGCCAACGGCATCTGTGCCGAGGCCATCGCGCCCGCGCCCGATCTCTCGCCTAAGCTGGCCGAACGCGCCTCTGCGCTGGGGCTAAGCATTGCCGAATCCCTTGGCGTGACCGGCGTGCTGGCCGTGGAGCTTTTCGCCTTCAACGGTGAAGGTGGCGAAGATATCTCCGTTAATGAATTGGCCATGCGCCCGCACAATACCGGCCACTGGACCCAGGATGGCTGCGTGACCTCGCAGTTCGAACAGCACCTGCGCGCCGTACTCGACCTGCCCTTGGGTGCGGTGGACGCCCTTGCCCCGGTGACCGTTATGGCCAATGTGCTCGGCGCGGATGCAGATCCCAAGATGCCTATGCCGCAGCGTGTTCGCGAGGTCATGGAACGCTACCCACACGCCAAGATTCACCTGTACGGCAAGGACCACCGCGCTGGCCGTAAGATCGGCCACGTCAATGTCGCTGGTACTTCTCTTGAGGAGACCCGCGATGCTGCTGGCCAAGCTGCGCACTTTCTCATGCACGCGACCTGGGCTTAACCAATTCTAGAAAGGACATTATGGAACCGCAGGTAGGAATCATCATGGGCTCGGATTCGGATTGGCCCACCGTCGAACCCGCAGCGGAAGTCCTCGCGGACTTCGGCATCCCCTTTGAGGTTGGCGTGGTCAGCGCCCACCGCACCCCGGAAAAGATGTTGGCCTACGCCAAGGGAGCGCACTCCCGCGGCCTTAAGGTCATCATCGCCTGTGCCGGTGGCGCCGCCCACCTGCCGGGCATGGTTGCTGCGGCCACGCCGTTGCCCGTTATCGGCATCCCGCGCGCACTCAAGGACCTCGATGGCCTAGATTCCCTGCTTTCTATCGTGCAGATGCCTAGCGGCGTTCCCGTGGCCACCGTCTCCATCGGCGGCGCAAAGAATGCCGGCCTGCTGGCCGCCCGCATCCTGGGCGCCGGAGACTCCGCCCTGCAAGACAAGATGGTCGCCTACCAAGAAAAGATGGCAGAAGAAGTTGAGCAGAAGGATAAGAACCTGCGCTCGAAGCTGCTAGGGGAGTAGGGAGGAGCTCCCCTTTCTTTTTCGGCTGAAAGAGAGGGGACTCCAGTCAGCTACCGTTTAGAATTCTTGGAGTCGTCGTGGAACCACTCTTTGATCTGCATCCAGAGCAATCCACCAATAAAAACGACGAAACCTAGTATATAAGAAACCCAGAATTCTTTCGGTACCGATTCTTCGCCATTGAAAAGCCACTCAGTGCCGCCAAGGTAAAGAGCAAAAGGTAAGGGGACAAGCAGAAATATCAATAGCGAGATTAAAAAGGCTTTCCATTTTTTAGGCTCGCTCTTACCGCTTCTCTCATTATTCTTTCCAAGGCTCTTATGCATGATGGCTGATGCGACCTTCCATTGCAGTGACTTTATAGCTGGACGCTTCTATTTCTGCGTGACCTCTGGCAACCTCGAAGAGGTCGTGGGATAGGACGGCTGGGCGCCGGCGCTGGTGGCGGCGAAGGCACCGACGCGGGCGGCGAAGGTGGCGGCATCGACAAGCGTGGCGCCTTCAAGGAGCTTGGTGCAAAATGCTCCGGCAAAGGCATCGCCGGCGCCGGTGGTATCGACCGCGGCGATCTGTGGGGTGACGATGTCCGTGTTGGATTCGGGCGTTGCCACGTAGGCGCCTTCGGCCCCGAGGGTCAGCACCACCGATTTAAAGCCGGCGGAAACGAGGCGGTGGGCGAGCTCGCGCGGGGTGCCGGTGGAAGAAAGGCCTAATTGTTCGAGGATAAGCCCTGCTTCGTGCTCGTTGGCCATGAGGGGATCTGCGTGGAGGAGGGCATCGCGATCCACCTCGATGACAGGGGCAAGGTTTACCACTACGCGTCCTTGGGCAGCGTCGACTACGGCTTTGAAACCGGAGGCAGGAATCTCGCCTTGGAGTAGAACCACGTCCGCATCAGCGATGGTGGATTGGCGGGCGGTGACGAAGGGGGCATCGACAAGAGCGTTCGCGCCGGGGGAGATGACGATGGTGTTTTCGCCATCGGCGGAGACCGTGATGACCGCCAAACCAGTAGTGGTATCGGACTGTTCCACCGCGCTGAGATCGATGCCCGACCGCCGCATGTAGTGCATGGCGGGCTCGGCATAAGGATCGGAGCCGACAGCACCGACGAAAGCTACGTTGGCGCCCAACTGTGCGGCGGCGACCGCTTGGTTAGCGCCCTTGCCGCCAGCTAGAATCTCACCGCCAGAGCCCAGCAGGGTTTCGCCGGGGTGGGGGTGGCGCTCGGCATGGACGATGAGGTCAGCATTGATGGAGCCGACGACGGTTAGCTTGCTCATTGGAATTCCTCCACGGTGTCTTTGGTGACGGTAATTACCTCTACAGGGACATTCTTTTCTGCGCTTTCGCCATGTAGAAGCGCTGCTGCTTGTTCAATTGCGCGGGCGCCAAGCTCGGCAGGCTGCTGGGCGATTGTGGCTTCCAGCTTGCCATCTTTTACGGCTTTGAGTCCGTCAAAAGTGCCATCGAAGGCAACAATTTTGACTTCCTTGCCGGCTCTGGAGCCGAGGGCTTCAACAGCTCCTAAAGCCATCTCATCGTTTTCTGCAAAAATGGCGCTGATATTCGGGTTCGCCTGCAGCAGATTGGTCGTTACGTTGAGGCCTTCAGTGCGGTCGAAATTCGCGGACTGTTTGCCGGCGATCTTGATGCCGGGGTACTGCGCGATCCTTTCCTCAAACCCCTTGCCTCGTTCGCGCGAGGCAGAGGTACCAGCGGTTCCCTGCAGGATCAGAATTTCGCCTTCTTCTCCGATAGATTCTGCGAGCTTATCCGCCGCTTGGGCACCACCGGCCTCGTTATCAGAAGCCACCATAGAATCTAGTTCCACGCCGTTGACGTCTCGGTCGACTCCGATGACTGGCACACCATCATTTTTGATGCTGCGTACAGCGGGGGCGACGGCATCAGAGTCGGTGGGATTAATGACCACCACTTTTGCGCCCATGGATGTCGCATTTCCCAACTGATTGACCTGTTGAGCCGGGTCATCGGAGGCATCTTGGATATCGAGGGGAACGTCGAGCTCTTTGGCCTTATCCTGCGCGCCGTGGAGTAATTCTACGAAGAATGGATTAGTTTGCGTCGATACGGACAGGGTGATGCGGTTTCGATCCTCCTCGGAGCGGTTGCACGAGGCTAGACCCAACGCTAGTGCTGGGACGATGAGTGAGGCTAAAAGTTTCTTCATGGTCTCCTGCCTAATTCGCGGTCTTATTACGGAATACGTCGAAGCCCACGGCTAGGGCGATGACCAAGCCGATGACAATCTGCTGCCAGAAAGAAGAAACATTGAGCAGATTCAATCCGTTGCGAATCACGGCCAAAAGGATGGCGCCAACGAGTGTGCCCGTGGCTTTGCCTTGTCCGCCGGAAAGGGAGGCACCACCAATGACAACGGCTGCAATAGCATCTAGCTCATAGCCGGTTCCGGCTTGTGGCTGTGCGGATTCAAGGCGGCCCGCCATAACCATTCCTGCCCAGGCGGCGAAAAATCCGGAAAGCGCGAATACTGCGATTTGGATACGCCTTACTGGTAGACCAGACAGGCGCGCGGCTTCAAGGTTTCCGCCAATGGCATACATCGAACGGCCAAGGACGGTGCGCTCTAAGATAAACCAACAAATAACGCCAGCGATGACCATCATGATGATGGGAACAGGGAAGCCGAATACGTCACCGCCGAAAGCGTTAACTGTGGGTGCAGTTTCGATGGGCGAACCCTGTGAAATTACGAGCGTGATGCCGCGGGCGATGGACATCATGGCCAGAGTTGCAATGAAAGAGGGAATTTTTCCCCAAGCAGTGGCCATACCGCAGATAGCACCGGCGAGCGCACCGACGAACAAACCGATAAGCAGAGTAAGCCAGCCGGGAAGCCCAGCGTTGGAGAACATGTAGGCCGAAACCATTGCTCCCAAGGCCGCCACCGAGCCAACAGAAAGGTCAATGCCTGCAGTGACGATGACGAAAGTCATGCCGAAGGCCAAGATGGCCACCGTGGCAGCTTGAATACCTACGTTGAGGAGGTTAGCCACCGTAAGGAAATAGGGAGTGGCGATAAAGAGCGCGATACACAAGGCGATGAGCCCCACGAGCGCGCCATTATTCATGGCCCAGTTGGCAATGCGATTCTTGGTCATGAGTATTCCTTATTTTGTAGAGGCGGAAGGTGGTGTGGCGGATTCGGTGTTGACTGCGGAGACTTCCGTAGCGGCAGCTACGTTGGAAACGGCAAGTGCCATGACCTCGTCTTGAGTGGAATCCTTGGGTAGCTGTCCCACCAGTTGGCCACCGGACATTACGAGGATGCGGTCAGACATACCGAGGATTTCGGGCAGATCAGAGGAAGCCATGAGTACTGCTCCGCCTTCTGCAGTTACTTCGTTGATGATGTTGTAGATTTCTACCTTTGCACCAACATCGACGCCGCGAGTTGGTTCATCAAGCAATAAGACTTTGGAGCCGGCCAGTACCCACCGGCCGAACACAGCCTTCTGCTGGTTACCACCCGAGAGATCACGGATGGGTTGGTCCAGCCCGGCCATACGGATCCGAAGGGTTTCGGCAACCTCACCGGCCCGTTGGTGTTGCCCCTTGCGGTCTGCGAGCCCTGCCTTCGCCGTGGGATACAAGGTGGCAAGGCCAAGGTTGTCGGATACTGAAGCATCGAGAATCAAGGCCTGAGATTTACGGTTTTCCGGAATATGGCCTACCCCTGCAGCGATAGAGGAACTGATATCACCGTTGGGTAAAGCATTTCCTGCGACGTATATGGTGCCCGAATCATACGAATCCGCACCGGCGATAGCGCGGATAATCTCGGTACGGCCCGCTCCCACAAGGCCGGCCAGCCCGACCACTTCGCCGGCGCGCACTTCAAACGAGACATCGTGAAATGCGCCTTCGGAGGACAGGTCTTTAACTTCAAGCAGTGCCTCGCCAGGCTGAGCCGAAGCTTTTCGCGGATACTGATTTTCAATCTCACGGCCAACCATGAGGCGCACCAGCTCGTCCTTTTCGGTATCAGCGGGGACTTCAGCGATGAAGGCGCCGTCTCGCAGCACACTGATGGTTTCTGCGATTCGCGCCAGTTCATCGAGGTGATGGCTGATAAAAACCATCGCGACGCCCTTGGCTTTCAGGTCCTCTAATACCGTGAAAAGGGCATCGACCTCTTTGCCCGTCAATGCCGCGGTTGGCTCATCAAGAATGAGGATGCGCGCATTCATCGATAGGGCTTTGGCTATTTCTACCAATTGCTGCTTGGCGATGCCCAGCTCGCTTACCGGTTGATTTAAATCAACGTCCAAGCCGATGAGGTCTAATGCTGCTTTAGCTTGTGCTTTGAGGTGTTTTCTGTTGACTAGGCCAAACTTATTCGGCGTCCGCCCGAGCATGATGTTTTCTGCCACAGACATCGTGGGAACGAGATTGAGCTCTTGATGGATTGTGGCGATGCCAAGCGCTTCGGAGGCTTTGGTATCGGGGATTTTCACCTCGGATCCATCAATGAGGATTCGTCCTGAATCCGGCTCGTGTACGCCTGCGATCATCTTGATGAGTGTGGATTTCCCGGCACCATTTTCACCGAGGAGGGCTTGAATCTGCCCATAGCGTACGTCTAAATCTACGCCTTTGATGACCTCGACTGGTCCGAAGGACTTAGTAACGTTGTCGAGTTTGAGGACGGTATCGCTCATGTGTTTTCTCCCTGCACCTCGTGGGCTGTGGACATCCGCGGAATATAGCGGGTGGGAAGGACTTTTCCTTGGGGTTGTCGTTTGTCTTCGATGGATGCGATGAGTTCAGCAGCGGCGGCTCGGCCCATGCAGGCGACATCTTGGTCCACCACGGAAATTGGGGCTGCTTGAAACCGCAGATAGATAAAATCATCGAAACCAACGAGCGCTACTTCTTGGCCGATGGATTTACCGGCGTTATGACAGGCCTCTAATGCGCCGGCAGTCATCATGAAATCCCCGGCAACAATTGCGGTGACTTCTGCTTGCAGCAGTTCGATGGCGCCCTTATAGCCTTCCTTGTGCCGAAAGTTGCCTTGGTGGATGTGTATATCCATTCCCTGAGCGGCCTGCTTAAACACTTCGAGGCGCTGGCGACCAGTAGATGTTTCCTGCGGCCCTGAGAGATAACCAATCTTGGTATGGCCCTTGTCCTTGAGTTGGGCCACGGCGTCGTTGATTCCAAGGGAGGGGTCCGAAACCACGGCTGGCAGCGAGTCGAGTTCGCGGTCAATGAGAACGAGGGGGCGTTGTTCCTGCGATTGCGCCAGGGCATCCTTTGCTCCAGCGAGTGGTACGGCGATGATGCCGTCGACTCGTCGTTGTCCCAATGCTTCCAGTGCTGTCACTAGGCGTTCCGGATCTTCCCCGCAACTGGTAATGATGGTGGCGATGCCTTGGGCGTTTGCTTCTTTTTCCACCGCTGCTGCCATGGCGGCGAAGTAGGGGTTATCCAGGTTGGGAATGATGAGCCCGATGGCGTGTGAGCGCGCGCTGCGCAGGGCCCTCGCTTGAGCATTGGGCCTGTAATTAAGCTTATTGGCGATGTCTTGAACCCGAGTCCGCGTGGCTTCTGAGATCGAGGTATTTCCCGCCAAAGAGCGTGAGGCGGTGGAAATGGACACCCCAGCAGCCGCGGCGACGTCTTTCAGCGTGGTTGTAGCCATGCCGAGCTCCTCATAGATGGGAAATTAACGACTAAGTGTGCAATCGTTTGCACGATTATTTTAACTCTACGGTTTGGCTCTTATAGGTGTCAAGGGTTCCCGCCGGTCTAAGCTAATAATCATGGACAATTCCCAGCGCGATCCGCTCCTTGTTTTGGGCTCCCGTGTCACCCACGGTCACCCGGGCGCCATGCTGCGGTCGCGCTTGGATAAGGCGCTCGAACTCTATTCTGGACAGACGGTCATCGTCTCTGGCCGCGGGGAAGCGGGTGCGATGGCTGAGTACTTGATCCAGCGGGGTGTGGATCCTGCGGATGTACTTGTGGAACCGGCCGCTACCAGTACAAATGAGAACCTAGAAAACACGCATAGCCTCGCACCAGATGCTGTGTTGCAGGTGGTTACCAACGATTTCCATGCACTGCGCACCACATTGTGGGCCTGGCATTTGGGCATTGCGATCAACGTTCATCCCGCACGCACGCCGTGGCTCTCGATGCCGAGCAATTACCTGCGCGAGCTTGTGGCGACCCCGCATTCCGCGGCGCGCATCCTGTGGCGGCGACTGTGCAAGTAGTGGGAAGCGATTGTGCAGGGGGTGATCTCGTCTGGCTTGGACTGCTGGGAGGCCAGTATTCCTCGCATTCTGGGGGAGAGGTAAAAATCAATCTCAGGCATGTGGGTACGCAATGGTGTGGGTATGTACACCGCAGTAGCCCTGAAATGGGTCAATCTTGCAGTGGCCGAGCTGGCCAAATGCTCCTTTTAAGGAGATGGTTGTGCAAACGATTGACTTGATTTTGCGCGAGATCTTAAGCTGATTTCAATCACACGTTATAGCCAGAAAGGTCGTTAATATGACCGGTTATACATCGAATGAAGAGCGCGCCGACATTGAGTGCGTCAGCATCTCTCATGGCGATTACTTAGCCGAAATTGCCCTATGGGGCGGCGGCGTGAAGTCCCTGACCTTTCAGGGACGGCCGCTGTTAGAAACCTATAAGGACAAGCCCCCGATGATGGCTGGGGTGGTACTGGCGCCGTGGCCTAACCGCACCGAAGACGGTCAATTCACCTGGCAGGGCGAGCACTACCAGCTGGGCATTACAGAACCAGAGCGCAATAACGCTATTCATGGGCTTGCAGTGGACTGGTGGAAGCTAGTTGAACAGCATAAAGACGAGGTCACGCTAACTTTTAGCATTGGGCCCCACAATGGCTGGCCTTGGACTGTAGAGCTAGTAGCCACCTACGCCGTGGATGACAGCGGCTTGCATTCTCATGTGAAGGCCGTGACCGAGCACGCCGAGGAGATTCCATTTGCTTATGGGCTTCACCTTTACTTGTCTGCGCAGGGTGCGCCCACGCACGAGTGCGTGCTCAACCTGAATGTAGATGAGCACCACCTTCTGGGTGAAAGAAACCTGCCCACCGGTGAGGTGCGCCCGGCGAAGTTGGTGGACACACCGCTGGACCGTGTGAACTGGGATGACTGTTTTCACGGACACGGCCCGCTTGTAGCGGACTATACCGCCGATGGCCGCGGGGTCCGCTTGGCCATGGATAGCGGTGTGGAGTGGGTGCAACTGTATACACCGGAGAATTTTCCCCGCGATGTAGCACCATCGGGCAAGGCCTTGGCAGTTGAACCTATGAGTGCGCCACCTAATGCCTTGCGCAGTGGGATAGATCTTGTGCGACTAAAGCAGGGGAAACCGCAAGTTTTTAACCTACATTTGTCTGCCGTAGAAAAATAAAATCGAGAAAGGTCAGCGATGGAAACAGCTGAATCCGTATTGAGGCTGGATGCCTCATGGGTGGACTACCTGTTGGTAGCCATTTACTTCCTATTCGTTTTGGGCATCGGCTGGGCGGCAAAGGCCCGGGTCTCAAACTCCATTGACTTCTTTCTATCCGGAAGGGGTCTGCCGGCTTGGGTAACCGGGTTGGCCTTCGTTTCCGCCAATCTGGGTGCGGTAGAAATTATTGGTATGTCCGCCAATGGTGTGGAGTATGGCTTCCAGACCATGCACTACTTCTGGATCGGTGCCGTTCCCGCCATGGTATTTCTTGGCATCGTGATGATGCCGTTTTATTATGGCTCCAAGGTGCGTTCGGTCCCAGAGTTCATGCGCAAGCGGTTTGGCAACGCAGCACACTTGGTGAATGCGATTTCCTTTGCCATCGCTCAGCTGCTCATTGCCGGCGTGAACCTCTACCTTCTAGCCACCATCGTAGAAGCCTTGCTGGGATGGCAGATGTGGGTATCTCTGCTGGTAGCCGGGATTATCGTGCTGTCCTACATCACATTGGGTGGCCTTTCCGCAGCCATTTATAACGAGGTATTGCAGTTCTTTGTCATCGTGGCGGCACTCGCACCTTTGACGATTATCGGCCTTAACCGAGTCGGCGGATGGAGCGGCTTGAAAGATGTCGTTGCTGATGAATCGCACTTTCACACGTGGCCGGGCACGGAAATTTCCGGTTTCGAAAACCCCGTGTGGTCGGTCATCGGAATCGTCTTGGGTTTGGGCTTTGTGCTGTCTTTCGGCTACTGGACCACGAACTTCGTCGAGGTGCAGCGAGCAATGGCCTCAGATTCCATTTCCGCTGCTCGCAAGACTCCGATTATCGGTGCCTTCCCAAAGATGTTTATCCCATTCTTGGTGGTAATTCCGGGCATGGTGGCTTCGGTATCGGTTGCGGACCTGATGGAACAACGGGCTGAACCGAATGATGCCATCTTGTTGCTGATGCGTGATTTGCTGCCTAATGGCCTTTTGGGCGTGGCCATTGCGGGCTTGTTGGCATCCTTTATGGCTGGTATGGCCGCCAATATCTCTGCCTTTAACACAGTTATGTCCTATGACATCTGGCAAACGTATGTGGTTAAGGATCGTGAGGACGATTATTACCTCAAGTTCGGGCGATGGGCTACGGTAGCGGCGACGGCGATTGCGATTTTCACCGCGTTGTTGGCGAAAAACTTTGGCAATATCATGGATTATCTGCAAACGCTCTTTGGATTCTTTAATGCGCCGCTCTTCGCCACGTTCATCTTGGGCATGTTCTGGAAGCGGATGACTCCGCACGCCGGTTGGTCGGGCTTGGTTGCCGGTACGGCTTCGGCGATTGCGTTCTGGTACGTAGCTACCTTCACTGACGCCATTAATCTTCCGGGGCAGGGAACTGCGTTCGTTGCTGCTGGTGTCGCCTTCGTTGTGGATATCCTTGTGTCCATCATCGTCAGCATGTGCACCCAGCCCAAACCTGACAGCGAGCTCGTGGGCTTTGTTTCTTCCGTGACGCCTAAGGGCCACTTCGAGGACTACACCGAAAAGTCCCTGCCGTGGTACCAGCAAACTGTCCCATTGGGCATTATTTGCCTCGTTATTGCCGTTGGCCTCAACATCATCTTTGCCTAAGGAGTAGCTCATGTCTGATAAAAAGCACGCAGGCGCGTTTGACCTGCGCAATGTGATTGGCGCCTTATTAGGCCTGTACGGAATTATTCTCATTGCTTGTTATTTCTTCCTTGACCCTGGCGTCAACCCGGATACCGCAATGCCAAAAGAGGCGGCGAATAACCTGTGGGCAGGCCTGGCAATGCTCGCGGTAGCAGCGCTTTTTGTTCTGTGGGCGCGCCTGAAACCAATCAGGATCCCAGGAGAAGACTAATGGTTGATATCACTCACGCTCAGCTTGCCGATGGCCGCGAGATCATCTACTTCGACGATCAGCCGCATTCCGACCGCGTGCTTGATGATGCCCGCGATATTCCCACCGTTGCTCCCGCTTCCGAAATGCGGCGCGATCCATTGACGGGAGATTGGGTTGCTTTTGCCGCACACCGCATGAACAGGACCTTCATGCCGCCGGCAAATGAGAACCCTCTAGCCCCGACGCGGCCAGACCAACTGCCTACTGAGATTCCCAGCCCCAGCTATGACGTGGTGGTTTTTGAAAACCGCTTTCCCTCTTTCTCCATGGCCGCCACGATTGAGGAACCGGATAAAGATGAGCTCCTCGGCATGGTCCCGCGTCTGCCAGCCCAGGCCCGTTGCGAGGTGGTGTGCTTTACCGAAGACCCAACCCTTTCATTCCGCGATCTGCCTGAATCCCGTATTCGCACCGTGATCGAGGCCTGGGCACACCGCACCGCCGCATTATCCGCCATCGATGGAATACAGCAAGTATTCCCCTTTGAAAATCGCGGGGAAGAAATTGGGGTTACCCTCCAGCACCCGCATGGCCAGATTTATTCTTACCCGTTCCTTTCCCCGCGGTTGCGCTCGATTGTGGATTCGGTTCGCGCCTATGACGGCGATCTTTTTCAGGATCTTCTCGATAGGGAACGGGAAGCAGGCGATCGCATCATTGCGGAGACTCAATATTTCACGGTCTTCGTCCCCGCGGCCGCTAAATGGCCGCTTGAGGCGATGGTTCTGCCCAATGACGATGTCCCAGACTTTTCGGCGCTTAATGAAGCACAACGCGCCGACCTTGCTGGTGTGGTGAAAAAGCTTTATTCCGCGGTCGATCGCTTTTTTGAGGGCGTGGAAAAGACGCCATATATTGCCGGCTGGACACAAGCCCCGGTGGATCCGGAGCTACGTTCGGGCGTCCGCATGCATTTGCAGCTATTTTCGCTCATGCGCTCGCCAAATCGCATGAAGTATCTTGCCGGGTCTGAATCCGCGCAGGGAGTGTGGATTAATGACACCACCCCAGAACGCATCGCTGCACGCTTTAAGGAGGTCTGGGATGCCTAATTGGTTTACTACGCGCACGGACGAGGAACTCGCAACCGCTGCCCATCGGCTTTTCGTGGAGACTTTCGCTGAAGATGAGGCAGGTGCTGCTGCCCCTGAGCCGGTGGGGGTGTGGGCGGCTCCAGGGCGGGTGAACCTCATCGGCGAGCATATTGATTATGCCGGTGGCGCATCCATTCCTTTTGCCTTGGAACAAAATACGGCCGTGGCCGTGCGCCCGCGTACAGATGGCGCAATACGCATCGCTTCAGAATTCGATGGTTCCGTCGCTCAGGCCTGTGTTCCGCTTTCTAGCGTACAACCGGGGCATCCCGCTGACTGGTCAGGCTACGTCGCAGGAGCCATCTGGGCGGCGGTCGAGGCCGATCTATTGCGGTGCGATGGACTCGACGTCGCGATTGTATCGGACGTTCCCGTTGGCTCTGGTTTATCCAGTTCTGCAGCGTTGGAGTGCTCTATTGCCGTAGCGGCTTATGAACTCGACCATGGGCATTTACCCGATGATGCTGCCCGCGCTGGGTTGGTTGAGGCGTGCATGCGCGCAGAAAATGAAGTGGTGGGCGCCTCTACCGGGGGACTGGATCAAAATGCCAGCCTCTTTGGGCAGCGTGGAAAGGCCTTATTCCTCGATTTTGCTACCGGTGCCGTCGAACGCATCCCCTTCGATATCGCCTCCCAAGACTTGGTGCTGCTCATTGCGGATACCAACGCGCCTCACACACTTTCCGATGGCCAGTACGCCTCCCGCCGCGGGATTATCGATGATGTGCAATCCGCGGCTGGGTGCACCATTCGCGATATTCCGGATGCTGTGGATTTTGCTGCAACCGTCGCCGAAAAGTCCTCGGATTCGGCCGAGCTGTACCAAAGGCGCGTGCGCCATGTGGTGGAAGAAACCGAGCGCACCTTGAGCGCTGCTTCCGCCTTGTGCGCATCTGATTTGGACACATTTCGCCAGCTGATGCGCGATAGCCATGGCTCGCTGCGGGATCTTTACGAGGTCACAACGCCCGAACTCGACTCTGCTTTTAACGCGGCAGGTGAGCTCGGTGCGCGCATGACTGGCGGTGGCTTTGGCGGCGCAGTTATCGCCCTAATAGCGAAGAACGACGTGGACGCGACCGCGCAGGCTATTGAAGAAGCAGCGGCACAGCAGGGCTTTCCCGCTCCGACCTTCGTGGTGGCCCGCCCTGGAGAGGGCGCGCGCCGATTGCACTAAGCGTGCTGCGGCGGTAACCGTTACCGGGGCTTTACCGCCTTGAGCGCCTTGCTGATCCCGCTTTGCAAGGTAGGCCGCGATTGCTTCATGGGGTGGGCAATGGCGCGCAGCCCCATATACGCAATCTGATCGGCGGCGCGATTGAGCGGATCCCCAGCATGGCCGAGCACCCTGCGAATATCCACCTCGCAGGTGCCTTCGAGGTCGCCCCAGGCCTGTTGGAACCGGGAACGCGCGCCAGACGAGACACCGCGCCACCTGCGTCCAGATCGTGCCGCCTTCGAGCCTTTCTTGTGCACAATGTGGTTGACCGCATCCAATGCCGCAACAGAATCGGATTCGATGACAGCCTTTGTCGCACCTACCTTGAGCAGGTACTTTAACGCGAGCGTGAGCGCTTCTAGTTCCAGTTCGTCCGTGCTAGCTTTCGTCTCGCGGGTGCGCAGGCGGTAGTCACCGTTTCCCGCCACGAAACACATCGAGCCCTTGAATACGGTATCGGAGGAGGCGTCGGTAGCGATGCGCGCTACCGCGCCCGCCGGCCACGACGTCGTGTGCGAGAAGTTGGGCCACCATTTCGCCTCTGGCGTTTCGACGTGGTTGGCTTCTTTCTTTTTCGGGGCCTCGCCCAGCTTGCGCGCCTTCCGCGCGGTCAGGCCAGCTTGTTTGCGGCGTGCGGAGCTCGCGCTTGCCGATGCCCGATTCTCCCCCGCAAAGCTCCCCGTCACCGTATAGCCGCGCTTCTCGAGCGCCGCTCGGAGCGCATTTTGCCTGCGCCCGGTGACAATCCAGGTGCGCCCATCGATTCCGTGCAGGGCGCGTTGCAGCTCGCGTACCGCAACTTTAACGATATCGCCTTTTTTGATCTGGCCTTTGCGCACGAAGCGTGCCTGGGCGGTATTGACCGCAATGACCCACCCCTCGATGGTTCCATCCTCCGCTGAATCCCAGCGTTCATCCCACAACGCGATCGCCACATGGACCGGCGCAGACACCATGTCCTTGGTGATTTTGCGGGTGCCATAGGTGCGCGATTGCGTGCCGGTAAGTGCTGAGAGCTCGAGGGGTTCCATTGGTTCTAGTAAATCATTTCTGCTTACTAGTGCTGCAATAACGTTGCCCTTTTGTGGGAAACTGGTGGGAAGATGGGGGCGGCATCGGCAAGCATATGAGCGCAGCGCCCCGTGGAGCGGCTTAGGTAAGTTGCCGCAGGGCAAATTGGCCGTACATCGCGCCCAATTCTTCGGCGGAATACGCGCCCTCTGGGCTGAACCACTGAGCCACGCCGATGCCCATATCAATGAGAGCCCAGCAGGCAATCTTCAGGTTTTCGGCGTGAAAATTTCCTTCATTGACCACGGACATCCACCGCGCAACATAATCGCGGCGAAGCTGAAGCACGACGGATTTATGCGGCTGCTCTAGATTATTGAGCTCGTTATTGACTACGCGGACTCGCCGAGCGTGGGTGGCATGAAAGATGACATGCACCTTCATCGTCTCGACGAGTCTTTCGCGCGGATCTGTAAATCCCACCAGCCCGGTGGCATTGGCGCGCAAAAGGTCTTCCATGGTGGCAATTGTGACCTCAGAAAGCAGCTCTTGCTTGGAAGAAAAGTGGTTATAAAGGCTGGAAGCGCGCATTCCTACAGCCTGTGCGATATCCTGCATTCCCGTGGCGTGGTAGCCGCGCTGATCGAAGAGATCGAGCGCGGCAGCAGCGATTTGGTCGCGACGTCGCTGGTTAGCCACCGTGGAATCCTCCTTTTGTTGTTTTACGGAGGATACTATACGCCCTCAGCCACCGTGTACTCCGCTTCGGTGTTCTCTGCTACGTCTTCCTTAGTGACGTTTGGTGCCAGTTCCTTAAGCACCAATCCGTCTTCGGTGATATCAAAGACACACAGACTGGTGATGACGGTTTTAATAGCGCCCTTTGCCGTGAGCGGGAGGGTGCATTCGGTGCGGATGCGGGAGGAACCATCGGGCGCGACGTGGTCCATAATCGCGATGACCCGCTGCGCGCCCTTGACCAAGTCCATGGCTCCGCCCATGCCCTTCATCTTCACACCCGGGATGCCCCAATTGGCGATGTCGCCATTTTGCGAGACCTCCAATGCACCCAAGATGGCGGTATTGACGTGGCCGCCGCGAATCATAGTGAAACTTGTGGAGGAGTCGAATACGGAGCCACCGGGAAGAATCGTGGCGCATTCTTTGCCCGCGTTGATGGTATCCGGGTCCATCTCTTCCTTCAACGGATAAGGTCCCGTCTTGAGGATTCCGTTTTCGGATTGCAGGGTGATATCGATGTCTTTGGGCACGTAATTGGCCACCGCGGTTGGCATGCCGATGCCGAGGTTCACGTATTCGCCGTCTTGCAGTTCTTGGGCCGCACGTTCTGCAATTTGCAGGCGGGACCAGCCCTTGTCCGGAATATTGAGATCCTCGGGGCGCTCGTCTCCATTATCCGATTTAACTCGGTACGTAGGGCGCTCAATCTGCTTATTGGCTGCTTGTTCTGGGGTTAGCGGCAAGAGCCTGTCCACAAAGATTCCGGGAACATCGATGTCATTGGGTTCGAGTTCGCCGCTTTCTACCATGTGCTCTACTTCAACCACCGTTATATTGCCGCACTTCGCGGCATCGGCATTAAAGTTTCCGGCGGTATTGCGGAACACGAGATTGCCTTCGGGGTCGGCCTTCCATGCGCGAAGGAGCGAGAAGTCAGTGACTAGGGAATCCTCGAGGACGTATTTTTGCGTCTTACCGTTAAACGTAAATTCCCGGGTTTCTTTGGGCTTGGATTCTTGAACGAGCGTGCCGGACCCGTCGGAGGAATAGCGTTCAGGCAGGCCGCCATCGGAGCGCGCGGTATCGACGCCCGAGGCGGTGTAGAACGCCGGGATTCCCGCTCCGCCCGAACGCATCATCTCCGCCAAAGTTCCTTGCGGGATGAGGTCAACCTCAAGCTCACCGGCGAAGAATTGACGTTCAAATTCCTTGTTGAACCCGATGAAAGAACCGCCGAATTTGGCAACTTGGCGCGCATTGAACAGGAGGGCGAGGCCTAGGTGCTGATTGTCGATCTGTGTTCCGGGATTATTGGAATAGACCTCAAGGCCAGTGACTTTTGTGCCTACTATGCCTTCGAGCAGGACCAAGGGATTTCCGCAGATGCCGAACCCGCCTACAGCCATGGACATGTTGTCCTCTAGGCCTTCGAGTGCAGCATTGATATCTTTGACGACTTTGTTTGGCATGGGATGCAAACTCCTTGCTTTGCAGGGACATTCTTACGAATCATGATTCGTCGTAGTTCACATACTACAACTCAAACCTGTGTCCGCAACCACATTTATTGGAATTTGTGAGCTGGATTCCTTGACAGTTCATGTGATGTAGGTCAAAAATGGTAACTAATAATTGTTCGCCTCTTACCGTTTGGAGAACCTTTCATGTCCCATAATCAGTTCCCAGCAACCACCGATTTCCTTGGTGTCTTTGACAATCTTTCTGAATCTGATGCCGCCGGTTGGCAGCGCGCCGCTCAGTTCCGGAAGTACTCCGATCCCGTCATCAATAAGCATTGGGAGGCCGCAGAGTACCCACTTGATTTGGTCAAGCGGCTCGGCGAATTGGATGTCATGACGGATGGTCTCTCCATTGAGGGACATGACAAGATGTCCACCTTGGGTGCGGGCTTGGCGCTCATGGAAATAACCCGCGCGGATGCGTCCATGGGAACAGTCATCGCTGTCCAGGCTGGCCTAGCCATGCGGTCTATCGACATGCTGGGCTCTGAGGAGCAGAAGGCCGAGCACCTGCCCAAGATGGCCAATTGCGAATTGCTTGGTGCCTTTGGTCTGACCGAGCCTAACCACGGTTCCGACTCAATCGCGCTGGAAACGACCGCGGTTCGCGATGGTGACGAGTGGGTACTCAACGGCGAGAAGAAGTGGATTGGAAGCGGTGCTTCGGGCGGTATCACGATAATCTATGCTCGCCTCGAAGACGGCAACGTCAGCGGATTCATCGTCCCGCAAGAAACGCCGGGCTATACCGGCACTGTCATCGAAGGGAAACTTTCGCTGCGTGCTATCCACCAAGCGCATATCACGTTGGAAGATTGCCGCATTCCGGCAGCAAACCAGCTTCCTGGTTGCCGCAGCTTTAAAGACGTCGCCCGGGTGCTGACGGCAACGCGCGTCGGTGTTTCGTGGATGGCGCTCGGCTCGGCCATTGCTTGTTATGAAACCGCGCGAAACTACGTGCTCGAGCGTGTGCAGTTTGGCCGCGAGCTGGCTAAGGCCCAGATTATCCAGCAACGGCTGGCGAATATGGTCCTTGATCTGAGCCAGATGATGCTTACCTGCCGCGAGGTTTCGCAGCGTGACGATGCGGGAGCCTTGTCCCCTGAGCAGGCCTCTGCGGCGAAGCTTCACAATACTCGCGCCGCGCGGCGGATTGCTGCCGATGCCCGCGATATGCTCGGCGGCGTGGGAATTCTTTTGGAAAATGACATCGCTCGCCACTTCGCCGATGTGGAGGCAATGCATACCTACGAAGGTACCGATACCGTTCAATCGCTCATTATGGGCAAAAAGATCACCGGCTTTTCGGCATATAAGTAACCAGACTAAAGCGGACCCCTTCACCCTGAAAGACCAGGGTGAAGGGGTCTGAACTATCTGTATAGAAGGGTGGGTAAGCCTGCGAAGCTATCCGCGTCCAAGGCAGAAGCCCTGCAGCCACAAAGGAGCCCCGCCTTATGGCGGGGCGGGGTAAGCCATTAGTTTCGCAGCGGCTTCCGGGTGGCAGCCATGTGCTGTGCGCGCTCTACATTGGCAGGAAGCAGGACCAGCGGGATAACGAACTCGGACTCTCGCTCACAGAACTCTGAATGAGTAAGCGACCCAGAGCCGGTGTAATGGTCCGCTAACTTGGAGACGATCGCGTGGTCATTATCCGTGGTGCCCTCCAATGGCCACTCACTATCAAGGGCTGTGGAACCGGAGTAGAGCTCGATGTCTTCATCGGCTGGGGCGGAATAGTTTGTAGCGAGCTTTTCGGCCTCTTCCAACGCACGGGCGAGGACGTGGTTAAAAGACATGAGGACTACGTCATCTGTGGTAAGAAACCCTTGCTTTTGCGCCTCAAAAGCCGAAGAAAAGTTGCTAGCGGAGGCGATAAAATCAAAGGCCTTTTGGTGGTAATCGGTTACTCCCGCGGCCTTTAGCCGTTGGAGGGAAGAAACCGTTCCGGTCCAGCCGGGGAATAGTCCTACATTGCGTTCCGGAAAGCCCATGCGCGCATCGGCGTGGGCCACGACGCGGTCGCAGGACAAGGTGGCTTCGAGGCCGCCGCCGAGTGCCACCCCGCGCACTGCCGCCACAACGGGTACAGGTGCAAATTTTAATGCCTGCAGCGTCTGCGCGCCCGTCTTAATAAGCTTAGCTACTTGCTCCGTCGACCCGGATTCACCGGCTGCGGCAATGGAACCGAGATCGGCTCCTGCGCAGAACACCGGTTTATCGTTACCAATCACCAAAGCTACGAGGTTTTCGGTGGTGGCAGCGTCAACGGCGGCGCGAAGTAGCTCAAGGCCCTCAGCCGGCAAAGAATTCATCGGGGTATCTAGATCGATGATGCCTATGCGGCCAGTGTCAGATTCCACTGCGTGTACCTTGCCTGCATCCGTAGAGACGATGATGTCTGTGGATAGAGACTCTAGAGTCACCACACCCTCGCGTGGCGGCAGCTCTTGTACCTCTCCCTTGGTGGAAAGAACCGAACCATTCCCGTAGAAGCCGTTCGCAGAAGCCGCTGCGGTCACAAGCTCCGGTGGGTTGGAACCGTACGCCGAGAGGACCCAGTCGATTCCGATGGCATCGGCAAGCTCGAAGATGCCTTTCTTCCAGCCGAATCCAAGCTTAAGGCCATCATCGATAAGCCCCACGTGGTCCGCGATGGACGGGGCGACGTTGCAGCAATAAGCCAGGGTGTCGAGGAAAACCGCGCGGGCGAACCTGCCGCCAGGAGAATCCGTCTCCATGACCTTGCGTGGATCTTTTATACCCACGACCGGATCATCGGTCTGTTCGCGGGGAACGTAGTCGTACGAGGAATTAATCGTCTCGTCACGCCCGCGGTAAAATCCGCCGTCACCGGTGCGCCCGGTAAGGCCTCGTTCAACCAGTCCAGCAATGAACTCATCGTCGCTTAAGTGGATGTCCCGCAGCGCATCGCCCTGCGGGAGGGCGGTTTCGAGGGACTTCCAGATGGGTTCAACCAATTGCAGGCCAATGTAATCGAGGAGCCCAAAAATTCCGGTCCGTGGGATGCCGAAGGCGCGGCCAAAGGAAGCATCAGCCAGTTCGTAGCTCACGCCAAATTCGCGGGCGCGGGACACACCAGCGGCCATCCAATAACAGCCCACGCGGTTGGCGATAAAACCTGGGGTATCGCGGCACTCGAGCGCAATCTTGCCCAAGGTCTGTTCGATGGTGGTGCGCAGCACGGCCTCGGTGTCCCCGGAAGCGATGAGCTCTACGAGGCGCATTACCTTCGGTGGGTTAAAGAAGTGCGTGATGGCGAATCGCTCGCGAAGGCTTTCTGGGACACCATCGAGTAGGGATTCAAGTGGCAGCGTTGAGGTATTTGAGCTGACAATCGCGGTAGGGGACAGGTGTGGTTCGATGCTCTGGTATAGCGCATGCTTGGCATCTAAATCTTCGAAGATGGCCTCGATAACCCATTCACGATCCGCCAGGAGCTCGTAATCATCACTGGCGCGAACGCGCTCGGCAAACTCCGGGAGGTAGAAACCTTTGCGCTTGAGCTGTATATCGATACCGCGTTGAGCGCTTTCAGCGTCTTTATCGTGGAGGACAACGTCCATGCCGGCTGAGGCGCAGAGGGCTGCAATGCCCGAGCCCATGGAGCCGGCGCCGATGACGGCTACTTTAGTAACACTCATTTACTTTGCTCCATTCTCAATAATCATGGCGATGCCTTGGCCACCGCCGATGCACATGGTGACTAGGCCATAGCGCTTGTTCAGGCGGCGCAGTGCGTAGGCCAGCTTGGTGAGGAGGATGATGCCGGTGGCTCCTACCGGATGGCCATGGGCGACGGCACCGCCGTTGATGTTGGTCTTTGCTGGATCGAAGCCCAGTTCATCTTGAACGGCGATGGCCTGTGCGGCGAACGCCTCATTAGATTCGATGAGATCGATATCATCTAGGCTAAGCCCTGCCTTGCGCAATGCCTTTGGCACCGCAGCGATGGGGCCGATGCCCATGCGGGTTGGATCCACACCGGCGATGGACCAGGAGACTATCTTGGCTAGGGGATTGAGACCGCGCTTCGATACTTCGTCCGCCGTTGCGAGCACGGCGGCTGCCGCGCCGTCATTAATGCCGGAAGCGTTTCCCGCCGTCACCGTGCCATCCTTAACAAACACGGGTTTGAGATTGGACAGTTTTTCCGGATCCGTTTCACGGACGCCTTCATCGAAGTCCAGCTCATCAAGGGCCACAATTTCTTCTTTGTGGACGCCATCGACACGAGCTTTCGCGGCGCGCTCGAGGGACTCTGCGGTGAACTCATCCTGACGCTGGCGGGAGATGTTATTGTCCGCAGCAACATTTTCCGCGGTAACGCCCATGTGGCCGGTGCCAAAGGGGCAGGTAAGGGTGCCGGTGAGCCAGTCATACAGCTTGCCGTTTCCCATACGCTTGCCAAAGCGGGCACCTTCGACGGAATACGGTGCATTGCTCATAGATTCTGCGCCCACGGCGAGGGCCAGGGTGCCATCGCCCGATTGCAGCAATTGAGCTGAGCTGATGACCGCTTGCACGCCCGAACCGCAGAGGCGGTTAACACCCATTGCGGTGGAGGAATCCGGCAAACCGACGTTACGAGCGATAGTGCGGGAGAGGTACAGGTCATTTGGAACGACGGGAATGACATTAGAAGCTACTGCGGTATCGAGGTCCGCGGCTTGAAGCCCCGAACGTTCAATAGCTGCTTCGGCCGCCTTGGATCCGAGCTCGGTGAGCGAGAGTCGGGCCAGGCTACCGCCAAATGTGCCAATGGGAAGGCGTGCTGCGCTCGCGATGTAGATGTCCTGAGTCATGGTGTCCTCCGTTAGTGAGACGAATAGCGATTCGTTTATTTAGTATCCTAGGTCACTTTTTCGGTAGGTGCAATGATTACTCTGCGGCACAAGAAGGAGTGGAGGGGTGTGTGGGGTGTAACCCGCGTCACCCCCATCAGTTTTACAGGTTGTTGAACAACGGTTATGCTTTCGGGATTATTGATGCGACCTGCGTCACGAAAGGTGAAATTAGTGAGTGCTGAAAAACAGGCTTCCGCCCCGGCACAGGCGGGGGCGCAGGCGGATGCGAAGACCCCGCCCAAGGGCATCGGCGCCATGGCAGGTGCCATGTTCCTCATGGCTACCTCGGCTATCGGCCCGGGCTTTTTGACCCAGACTTCGGTCTTTACCGTCCAGATGGGCGCTTCTTTTGCCTTCGCAATCGCGCTGTCCATCCTCGTGGACATTGCCATCCAGCTCAATGTGTGGCGCGTGCTCTGCGTGACGGGAATGCGCGCCAATACCTTGGGCAATACCGTCCTTCCCGGTTTGGGCTGGGTGCTTGCTGGCTTCGTCTTTTTCGGCGGGGCGATTTTTAATATCGGCAATATCGCCGGCGCAGGCTTGGGCCTGAACGCGATGCTGGGCATCGATGCGCGCATCGGCGGCGTCATTGCGGCGGCGATTGCCGTGTTCATCTTCCTCTCCCGCCGCGCTGGAATGGCGCTGGACCGCCTCGTGGCCGCCCTGGGCGCGGTGATGATCCTGCTTATGCTGTATGTGGCCATCGTCAGCCAGCCGCCGGTAGGGGAGGCGCTGAAGAATACCGTCGCGCCGGGTGAAATCGATTTCTTCGTCATTACCACCATCATCGGCGGCACGGTCGGTGGCTATATCACTTTCGCCGGCGCGCACCGGTTGATCGATGCAGGCTTATCCGGCGTTGAAAACGTCAAGAATATTACGCGGACCTCCGTCAGCGGCATCATCGTCACCGGTATTATGCGCATGCTGCTCTTCTTAGCGGTATTGGGCGTGGTGGCTACCGGCGTCACGCTAAAAGAAAATAATACCGCCGCCGATGCCTTCTACCACGCGGCCGGTGAATTCGGCCTTCGTGCATTCGGTATGGTGCTCTTTGCCGCAGGACTGTCCTCGGTCATCGGTGCCGCTTATACCTCGGTTTCCTTCGTGACCACCCAGGAAACCCCGGCCCGGACCCGTAATATCTTCACCGTTATCTTCATTGCGGTCTGCACGGTCATTTTTGTAATAATCAACTCCGCGCCGCAAAAGCTCTTGATCTTCGCCGGTGCGATTAACGGGCTCATCCTTCCCATCGGCTTCGCGCTGGTGATGTGGGTAGCTTGGCGCCGCAAGGATCTGCTGCAGGGTTATAAGTATCCAAAGTGGCTGCTTATCCTTGGCGGCTTGGCCTGGTTGCTTACCATTTTCATCGGCCTCCGCGCAGTCTCAGGAATCACAGCAATATGGGCATAATGCACACGCCAGAAGAGGTGCGCGAGTTCGCGCGCACCCACGAGATGACCACCACCGCCGGGCACGCGCGGGGCTACATGCAGGCCAACCTGCTCTCGCTGCCCAGCGCATACGCCTTCGACTTCCTGCTCTTTGCCCAGCGCAACCCCAAGCCGTGCCCCATCGTCGGCGTGCTTGAGGCGGGGCAGTACACCTCGGATCTGCTACCTGGCGGCGATATTCGCACCGATATTCCGGCCTATCGCATCTTTGAAAACGGTGAGCACACGGCCACGCTTGCCGATGCCACCTCCTATTACACCCCCGACATGGTCAGCTTCCTCATCGGCTGTTCGTTTACCTTTGAAACGGCGTTGGTGGATGCGGGTATAGAGATCGCGCATATCGAACAGCAGCGCAATGTGCCGATGTACCGGACGAATATCCCCACTACTCCTGCGGGCGTATTCTCCGGGCCAATGGTGGTATCGATGCGCCCGATTCCGGCATCGCAGGTTTCCGATGCGGTGCGCATTACCTCCCGCTATCCGTCCGTGCACGGGGCGCCGGTGCACGTGGGGGATCCGGCGGCCATCGGCATTGTGGATCTAGCGCACCCGGACTTTGGCGATGCGGTGGACATCCCAGAAGGTTGCCTGCCCGTCTTTTGGGCGTGTGGGGTTACTCCGCAGGCCATCGTGATGGAATCAAAGCCGGAGCTGGCCATTTCCCATGCTCCGGGCAAGATGCTGGTGACCAATGCCCGCGATGCGGAGTACCTCATCCCTTAGGCATTGTCCCCGCTACTTTCTTAGTCCGTGAAGGACAAGATGGTATCGCAGGTTTCTAAGAGGCTATCGCGCAAGTGCGTGGTGGCCTCTTCGCGTTTTCCATCCGCGATGAGCGTGGCTACAGCAACGTTGTCTTGAATGTGCTCGGCGTGCAGCTGCGGGTAGCGCGGGATGACCAATAAAAAGGTAAGCCGCATGCGCGCGAGCAGGTTGCTCATCTGCTCATCCAAGGTAGCGGAACCTAGCCCTGCTACCAGTGCTTGGTGGAAGCGCTGGTTAATGGAGGAGACTTCCTGGTGCTTATTGCGCCTTGCGCACTCGAAGGCGGAGGAGGCGAGGGAGATGAGCGAGGGGGCATCGGCAAATGCGCCCCAGCGCGCCGCGGCCGGCTCGATGGCGGCGCGAGCGGCGAATAAATCGCGGATATAGGCGGCATCCGGGGTGGCGATGAAGACGCCGCGGTGGGGGATGCGCTCGACCAGGCGCTCAGCGGCGAGCGTGGTAAAGGCCTCGCGGAGGGTATTGCGGGAGCAACCGAATTGCTCAGCCACCTTTACCTCACTGAGCTGCTCGCCGGGCTGAAAATTGCCGGCCGACATCTCTTGGCGCAAAGCGGTGGCGACGGACTGGGAAAGCATGACCCTCACCTTACTGAATGGGTGAGGCGTCAACGGCCATTCCGTATGACTTAAAGATCTAAAAGTTCTAAAGAGGCGGCGAAGTTCTAAAGGATCTAAACTGAGACCATAGTTCTAAAGGTTCTAAAAGGAAGGTCTGGCATAGTGATTCCGGATAAGAATCCTTTTCGTCCCAGTTTTGGCGCGTCGCCGGTGCAGCTGGCCGGGCGCGATTTTGAAATCAGCTCGTTTAACTATGGGCTCCTGGGTGGCGTGGGCGCCATGCAGCGCGCCTTGCTGGTCAGCGGTACGCGCGGGGTGGGCAAAACGGTACTTCTCAATGAGTTCGAAGAATCCGCGCGCCGCCTTGGGTGGGTTGTCATCCGCGCCTATGCGGATGCCCAGATGGTGGCGCAGCTGCGCGATTCCACGATTCCGGAAGCCATAGAGGAGCTGGACTATACGGAGACTCCGGGCCGAAAGATCACGGGATTTTCTGTGGCGGGCGTGGGATCTGTAACGACGCAATTGCCCCACAACCAGGCCCAACCCAGCTTGGCTTCGCGGCTGCGCAGCCTCCTGAAGGCCGCGCGTGCGCATGATGCGGGCGTCCTATTGACCGTCGATGAGGTGCAAGCGGCCAGCGTGGATGAGCTTGCGCAACTTGCCACCGCCATCCAGGATCTCATTCGCGACGAGTACGATATTGCCTTCGCTGCCGCGGGATTGACGTTTGGGGTAGAAGAGCTATTGGAGCACGAGGGCACCACCTTTTTGCGCCGCGCTCAACGGCTGGATTTGGGGCTGCTTGATGATGCCACCGTAGCCGAAACCCTCCACAGCACCGCCACCGCGGCTGGGCGCGGTTTCAGCGAGCGCGCTTTAAAGGAGGCGACCGCATTGGTGCAGGGGTATCCGTACCTATTGCAGCTGGTCGGTGCTTTGGCGTGGACCCGTGCGGTACTCGATGGGGCGGATGCCATCGAAGAGCGTCACGTGTCCTCTATTGCGCGCGAGATTCCAGCGCATATGGGCAACCAGGTGCACAGGATTGCGTTGAAGAATGTTCCTGACGCCCAGCGCGCTTTTCTCAACGCCATGGCGGAGCTGGAATCCGAACACGGGGCTGATATTCCCACCGGTGCCATCGCGGCGCACCTGGGCAAGACTCCCAATGCCATTTCCATGGCCCGCAAGCTGCTTTTAGAACGCGATCTCATCGCTAGCCGCAGCTACGGAACCGTGCATTTCCTTTTGCCCTACCTTGGCGAGTATTTGCGCAGCACGCGCTAGTCGATGGTCGCAATCACCGTCGCGGAATCCAGGCGGTCGCCCTCTTCAGCGAGGATCTTGATGGTGCCGCCGCGCGGGGCCTTGATGGCAGATTCCATCTTCATGGCCTCGACCGTGGCGATGGAATCTCCTTCGGAGACGCTATCGCCATCGGATACATTCCAGGCCACGAGGTTGGCCTCGAAGGGGGAGGTGACCGCGTTATCGTCGCTGGACTGTGCCCCGGCCGTCGAGGGAGCGGTGGCAGTGGCACCAGAATCACCCGCGGCGCCCGCGCCAGCGCCGGCACCAGCACCAGCGAGGAAGTCCATGGGCACGCCGATATTGACGAGTTTGCCATCGATTTCCACCGCTACCGTCCGGCGCTTGGTGTAGATGGCCTCGACCTTGTCTACCTGGTTGGCGGCAGAGGGCCGGTAGTTGTGGTCGAGCCAGTCGGTGAACACGCCGATGTCGCTGGCACCCGCATCGGTGTCGGCGGAAGACGGGGTGCCAATAAGTGCTGGCTCGTCCATCATGTCGCGGTGGAAGGGCAGCACGGTGCGCACGCCGGAGACGTCGAATTCGCGCAGCGCCTGGCGCGAACGGGCGAGGGCCACCTCGCGCGTGGGGCCCCAGACGATGAGCTTGGCAATGAGCGAGTCATAGTACGGCGGGATAATGGATCCCGAGCGGACAGCAGAATCGACGCGGATGCCGGGGCCGGTGGGCGGCTCGAAGGAGACGATGGTGCCGGGGCAGGGAGCAAAGCCGTTGAGGATGTCCTCGGCATTGATGCGGAACTCGAAGGCGTGGCCGGTGGAGGCTGGATCCTCAGAGATAGACAGAGGCTCGCCTGCGGCGATGCGGAATTGCTCGGCGATGATATCGGTGCCGGTCACTACCTCGGTCACAGGGTGCTCGACCTGGACGCGGGTATTGACCTCCAAAAAGGAGATGGTGCCATCCTCGGAGACGATGTACTCCACGGTGCCGGCGCCGGTATAGCCCACGTGGGAACAAATGGAGCGGGCACCTTCGATGATGCCGGTGCGCTGGGCATCGGAAAGCGCAGGTGCCGGGGCCTCCTCGATGAGCTTTTGGAAGCGGCGCTGGGTGGAGCAATCGCGGGTGCCCAGCACGCGGACGTTGCCGTGGGTATCCGCCAGGACCTGCGCCTCCACGTGGCGCGGGTGGGTCAGGAACTTCTCCACGTAGCACTCGGCGCGGCCGAAGGCCTCCATGGCCTCGCGCCCGGCGGAGTTGAACGCGCCCTCGATTTCCTCCATGGAGTCCACGACTTTAAGGCCGCGCCCGCCGCCGCCATAAGCGGCCTTGATGGCAATCGGCAGCCCATGCTCCTCAGCAAAGGCGCGGGCCTCCTGCCAATCATCAATCGGATCGGAGGTGCCTGGAGCCAGGGGCGCGCCGACCTCTTCGGCCACGCGGCGGGCGGCAATCTTATCGCCCAAAAGCTCGATGGACTCCGGGGATGGGCCGATCCACACCATGCCGGCATCGGTGACGGTGCGGGCAAAGTCGGCGTTTTCGGAGAGGAAACCGTAGCCCGGGTGGATGGCATCGGCGCCGGCGCGCACTGCAATATCCAGTAGCGCCGGGGTATTCATATAGGTATCGGCGGCGGTATTGCCGGGCAGCGCATAGGCTTCATCGGCGACCTGGGTGTGCAGGGCGCCGGCGTCGGCCTCGGAATAAATGGCGATGGACTTAATGCCTAAATCGCGGGCCACGCGGGCGATGCGCACGGCGATTTCGCCGCGGTTAGCAATGAGGACGGTTTTAATCTGCATTTTCTTCTCCAGTATTTAAAGCTTGGGGTGTCACGAGGCGGAAGGTCACGCGCGCGCCGGGCGGGAGCTGCGCGGCGATGTCGATATCTTCCTCCAGCACGGTGGCGATGACGGGGTAGCCGCCGGTGACGGCGTGGTCGCGCAGGAAGACCACCGGCTTGCCATTCGGCGGGATCTGGATGGAACCGGCCACCATTCCCTCGGAGGGCAGCTCGCCGTCTTTCACGCGCTGCACGGTGATTTCGGAAGCCTCTGCGCTGTCTTTAGCCCCAGAAAGCCGCAGGCCAACGCGATTGGAATCAGAGGAAACAACCCATTCGGTATCCAGGAAGGTGGAAATATTATCGCCAAACCAGTCATCGCGCGGTCCTAGCACGCAACGCAGTGTCGCGCGAGTCTTGCCAGCGGAATCAGCGGATACGCGCAGGGGGTTGACCAATTGTGCATCCGTCATGCCGGTCGAGCGCGGCAGCACGCCGATGACATCGCCGGTGGTGACGGGATCGGGGCCCAGGCCAGAGAGGACGTCGGTGGCAGAAGAGCCGAGTTCGGATTCGGCAATAATGCCACCGCGAATGGCCACGTAGTTGCGCATGCCCACCGTTGCGGCACCGACCGTCACGGTCTGGCCGGCGGTAACGAGCACCGGGCGGGCGAGGTGTACGGGCATCTCACCCAGGCGGACGCGGGCGGTGGCGCCGGTAACGCAGATGACGGTATCGGTCAGCGCGCGCAGCTTAATGCCGCCGATGTTTTCTAGCACCGTCGCGCCCCGCGGGTTGCCCACGGCAACGTTCGCGGTCGCCGCGGCGGCGTGGTCGGCAGCACCGGAGGGCGTCACGCCGAGGTCGCCCACGCCGGGGCGGCCTAAGTCTTGATAGAGCGTGAGCAGGCCGGCATCGAGGACCTCCATGCGGGGCAGGCGGGCCGGCGAGCGCTTGGATTCCGCGCTGCGATCCACCAAATCTGGCAGCTCGTCCACGGCGCGGTAGCGCACCCGGTCACCGGGCTGCACCAGCGCGGGTGGGTTCGCGTGCGAATCCCACATCGGGGTATTGGTGGTGCCGAGCAGCTGCCAGCCACCTGGTGAAACGCGCGGGTAGACCGCAGAGAACTCACCCGCGATGCCCACGGCGCCAGCCGGAACGGCGGTGCGCGGATCGGAGCGGCGTGGCACGGCCTTGGCCTGGGCCGGATCAGAAGGCGCGCAGTAGGTAAAACCGGGGGCAAAACCACCAAAGGCGGCGGTCCACTCGGTAGAGGTATGCCAGTCAATCAAGGCATCGCGCGACATGCCGAGGAGCTCGGCGGCGGCGTCGACATCGTCGCCATCGTAAAGCACATCGATGTCTACCGTGCGCGCCTCCTTCGCGGTAGCGGCGGCAGGGGAGAAGTCCGTCAGGAACTCTGCGGCCGCGCGCGCGGAATTCGGCGCCTCAAAGGTAATGAGCAACGTGGTGGCGGCGGCAATGCAATCCACCTGATTCTTGAGTGGTTTAGCGGACAGCGCCGCGTGCCACGCCATGACCTGCTCGAGCCCGTCCAAATCAATGAGGAGGGCGCGGGTGCCAACGAAGTGAATATGCGGCATTAGATAAAGCTCCGAATATCGATTCCTTCCGCGCTGAGGCGTTCGACCACACCGCGCAGCAGTTTCACGGAGCCCGGCGAGTCACCGTGGGTGCACACGGACTGGGCATCGACATCGAGCGTGGTGCCATCGATGGCGGTAATAGATCCGGTTTGGGCGACTTCGAGCACGCGCTTGACCACATCCCCTTCATCCCCCATTACCGCATTGTCCTGCTTGCGGGAGACCAGCGTGCCATCGGGGTTGTAGTTGCGATCCGCGAAGGCCTCGCGGATGACGGTGAGGCCTTGGGATTCTGCAATATCGACCGCGAGGCCGCCCGGCAGCAGCATCACGGGGAGGTCACCGAAGGCCTTGATGCCTGCGATAACTCCCTTGGCTTGTGCCTCGTCCTTGACGATGGTGTTGTACATCGCGCCGTGCGGCTTCACATAAGACACCCGCGTGCCATTGGCGCGCGCCAGCGCATCGAGCGCACCAATTTGGTAGGTGACCTCGTCCGCGAGCTCCGCCGCGTTGTAGTCGATAAAGCGGCGGCCAAAACCGGCCGGATCGTTATAGCCCACGTGTGCTCCGACCGTGACTCCCGCACGCGCCGCGGATTTAAGGGTCTGGGCAATGGAGTGCGGGTCACCGGCGTGGAAGCCGGTGGCGACATTGGCGGAGGAGACCATCTCCAGCATCGCGGCATCATCGGCTACCGGGTTGCCAGCGGTGGTTTCACCCAAGTCCGCGTTGAGATCAATGTGGAGCGAAGCCATTCAACACCATCCTTAATTGTTGAACAATAAGTATGGTTCCAAGTGTAACCCGTGCCACTGCCATTTGTGAAGGCGGTTACTTTTTGGGCGGAGTGGTGTCGGTGGAACAGCTCCTTTCCGGACAGACCGAGGGCAAGGCAGAAAACTAAGACTCCACGGCGGCTTGGGGTTTGACCTGGAGGACAGAGGAGATAATCCCTTCTGCCTCTTCGCGGGAGCTGGCCTCGTGCAGCTGGGCGCGGAAATCCTCCTTCATGATGGCGCGGGCGAGGGTGGACAGCAGCTTTAAGTGCTGTTTTCCAGCGTCATCGGGAACGGCGATAAGGAACGCTAAGCTCGTGGGTCCTTCTCCGGTGCCCCAGGTGATACCGGCCTCGGGAAGCCGGGCGAAGGCCAGCGTCGGTGTGGTAACCCCAGCGGAACGAGCATGCGGGATGGCCACGCCGTGGCCTACGCCGGTGGAGTGTTGGGATTCGCGGACAAGGGCGGCATCGGTAACCACGGCGGCGTCGTTAATGCGGCCATCGGCTGCCGCGAGGGAAACGAGCGACTTGATGACGGCCTCGGAGTCTTGGCCGAGTGGCTCATCGAGGCTGATGGTAGAGGTACCGAGAAGCGGGAGCACTGCGGGTGACTCCGTCGCCTCGTCCGCTTGCGGGGAGCGTTGCGTCAGGCGAATGAGCAGGAGCATGAGCGCGGCACACACGGCAACGCCGCAGAGCAGGGACAGGAAGAACCACGCCACGTGATCCACCGCGCCGAGGACGGCGACGATCGGGCCGCCGTGCATGACATGATCTTGGACCCCAAACGCGCCCGCCATCGCACCGGCAACGGCACCACCGACGACGTTGGCCGGGATGACCTGCAGGGGACGCGCCGCCGCCAAGGGAATGGCGCCTTCGGTGATGCCGAAAAATCCCATAAATAGCGCGGCGATACCGGAATCCCTTTCCGCCTTATTGAACCAACTGTGGCGCAGGAGGGTGGCCACGCCCACTGCGAGCGGCGGGACCGCAATCGCGGCGGCGGCCATACCCATCGGGGCAGCATTTCCCGCGGCGATCATGCCGCCGCCAAACAGGAAGGCAGTCTTATTGAACGGCCCACCCATATCGAAAGCGATCATCGCACCGATGATAAGACCCAGCACAATCGCCGATGAGCCTTCCAGCCCGCCGAGGTATTCGGTCATGGCCTCGAAGGCGGTGGCAATCGGCGCGCCGATGAAATAGATGAAGGCCAAGCCCACTATCAGCGTGGTGAAAATTGGGATGACGATAATCGGCCAAATCGGCGCGATGAATTTGTGCACCGGAATCTTCTTGATTGCAAGGGCCACGTAGCCGGAGAGAATACCGGTGACGATACCGCCCAAGAATCCGGCGCCAGCCTCGGACCCGTACAGCGAGCCGGTTGTGGCGATGAGCCCGGTGATAAGGCCTGGCGCTAACCCCGGCCTATCCGCGATGCCAACGGCAATGTAGCCAGACAAGACCGGCACCATCAGCGAAAACGCCAGGCCACCGAGCTCATTGAGCGTATTCCAGAAGCTATCTTCAGGAATGGACAGCCCCTCCGGCGTCGGCGTGCCGCCCAAGGACAGCGCCACGGCGATGAGCAATCCGCCGGTGACCACGAAAGGAATCATGTGGGAAACGCCATTCATCAGCGCCTTGTACATGGTCTGCCCAATACCGCGCAGCCCAGCATCTTCCGCGGCGTCCTCTGCCTCGCTTTCCGATGCCCCCTCATCCTCACCCTTCCACGCTGCCGCCTCCAATGACTTGGTTAACAGCTGTTCGGGGTGCTTGATGGCTTCGTCCACGCCGGTGGCCACCAAGCGCTTGCCGTGGAATCGGTCCTTTGCAATGACGGTATCGGCACCGATAACAATGGCATCGGCTTCCTCGATGTCTTGTGTACTGAAGTGGCCCTCCACGCCGATGGAACCGTGCGTTTCAATCTTGATGCGGTAGCCCAGCTTTTCGGCGGCGGCCTCTAAGTTCTCGGCGGCCATATAAGTATGGGCGATACCCGTTGGGCACGCCGTGATGGCGAGAATGAAAGGCGAAGAATCTGATGTGCTCATACTCTAATTAAAAGCACCCGTGTAAACGAGCACAAGGAAAAAGGGGAGGTTCTTTGCGCAGGGTCCGGCGTGCAAGGGCCCTATGCGCAACCTCCTATGTGCAACCTCCTCTGTGCAGGGTCCTATGCGCATCCTCCTCTGCGTCAATTGAAGGCGCGATGCGATTTTTGAAGGGCGAGTTTGCTCAAACTGTGCAAAGGACCTATAGCATCGCGGAGATCGCACAAGCGAAGACCGGCGGTACCCTAGAACCAGAGCTAGAAACAGAACCGAAACCGCCCGCACTTGGGGAACACGAATGAATCGTGCCCACTTGAAACGAAGAAAGCCGCATCGTGAGTACAGCATCGCCGGATAATATCCTGCTCTACCTGCCAGAAAAGCAGGAAGAGCAGATTCGGGAGATCTTTGCAGGTCTTGCCGAGCGCGGATTCCCCGTGCAAAACCAGCGCCCGCATATTACGGTGACCTTCGCGCAGGAGATGGAGCCTCACGTTGTTGAGCTTGCCGCGGAGCTTTTACCGGCGGTCATTCCGGCGACGTTTCGGCGCGTGGGAAACGTCATCTTCGGCACCAAGCGGAAACGAACCGTGGCGTGGTTATTAGAGACCAGCGATGAACTCGAAATAGCAGCGCGGAAGATTAGCGCCGCCAATCCCGAGGGCCGCGGACCGCGCTGGACGCCGCATCTGACGATGGGTCTGCGCTTACCGCGCGAGGACGTGGGCGGCTATTTAACCGCGATGGATGAACTGACGTCCTCGCATTTCAAGGAACTTAACGCAGTAGAAGCTGCGTATTGGCGCCCGCGCACGCAAGAAAAGACGGTGCTAGCGGGAGGCTAGCCAGCTCATGACATTAAGCTTCTGAGCTCGAACTCGCGGCGGTACGCCGTATTGATATATTCCCGTGCCGCCATCATTTGCAGCGTTCCATACTTGGAATTGGACGGATCGACCAAGAGCTCGCACTTTTGCAGAGCTTCATGTTGCGCCACCGTGTCTGCGGTATCCAGGCACATGAGATCGATGCCGTCGCCATAGCGGGCGTAAAACGCCGTGGCAACGTCGAGCAGATTCGGCCGGTCAGCTTTCGCGCGCGAGAAATCAACCGAATAGGCAAGGTCAACATCATTCGCGTTGGTGGCATCTACGTGCGCGCTGCCAAAAAGAACCAGCAGGTCAATGCCGGTATCCAAGCAGAATGACTCCAAGGACCCGTCATCGGCCTCAGCGCGCAACCGCGCGGCAAGCTGTGCTGGAGTACTCATAACCATCACCTTACCAACGCCGTCAGCAGGCAGAGACGCGCAGAATTGCGGTGTGCTTAAAGCAGCGCCTGAATCTCGCGGGCGACGCGCAAAACGGTGAGGTCCTGGCCCGGCTTGCCGATGACCTGCACCGCGTCACCCACTCCCGTGGTCTCCGTCGTGCGCAGCGGGACAGTGATCGCCGGCCAGCCCAATACATTGAATGGCTCGGTCCAGCGGCGCAGGCTGGCAGCAGAATCCGCAGTATTTTCTGCGGTGATGTCGTCCCATTTGATGGGGCCGGCGCCGAGGGTGGGGGCGAGGATGATGGGGGAGGCATCGAAAAGCGCCAGTGCTTCCGTGCGCAGTTGTTCTACCTGCTGTGCTGCAGCGTCGTAGTCTGCCTGAGTAATATCCTGCCCGCCGAGGACACGCTCCAAGATGACGTCCTGATACTTATCCCGCTGATCAAGGTAGGGCTGATGGACGTCGTAAGCCTCCTTTAGGCGCATCGGCGCGTAGAGCTTCGCGGTGGTAGCGATGGTGGATTCGAGCTGGGAGTAATCGAGGCGCTCCACGGCTGCGAATGTGGAATCCTGCAGCGCAGACAGCAGACCAGCAAAGCGCTCACCTTTGGTTTGCAACGCAGAGACATCGATGGTGGATACAGTCTTGGCCGGAGTGGGTGCCTCATCCACCGTGGCTAGCAGGGCCTGCTCGATGAGCTCGATGGAGCTGGCGAAGAAACCGATGCAATCGAAGCTCGGCGCGAAGGGGAAGACGCCATCGAGCGGGATCGTACCGGTGGTGGGCTTAAAACCGAGGACGCCCTGGCTGGCGGCCGGGACGCGCACGGAACCGGCGCTATCGGAACCCACCGTGAGATCTAGCGCCTCGCACGCAACCAGCGCCGCCGACCCAGAGCTGGATCCGCCGCCGCAGACCTGCGGATCGCGCGGATTGATGACGCGGCCATATGCGGAGGCATCGCCCAAGATGCCATAGGAAAATTCCTGGAGGTTGGCCTTGGCCACGGGAATCGCGCCGGCATCCATTAGCCGCTGTGCCACCGTGGCGTTCTTGGTCGGAACTGGTCCCGTATCAACGTTGGTGCCACAGGTCGTTGGCACCCCGGCGATATCCACGATGTCTTTAAAGGCAATGGGCAATCCGCGCAGCGTAGGCGCGGAATCCACCGCGTCTTCATTAAAAGAAATGGTGGAAATCACCGCGTTAAATTCTTGCTGCGCGTGGGTCAGGCGGTCAGAAATTGTGGACATGGTGGGGTGAATTCCTTTCCACGACGGTTTATACCGTTTGCGGGGTGACTTGCTGCTTTCCAGGGTACAGCTGGTGAGCTCGGAGGAATTGAAGCTATGCCACACGCTGAAACCGTGGCGGTCTTCACCGACCAAAAGTAGGCTCGAGACATGACGCGAAAAATTATTCTGGATTGCGACCCCGGCCACGATGACGCGGTAGCCCTGCTCCTGGCTATGGGTAACCCCAACATCGATCTGCTGGGCATTACCACCGTTGGCGGCAACCAGACCTTGGACAAGGTCTCCCGCAATGCCCTAGTGGTCAAGGAGATCGCCGGTCATCCGGAGATTCCGGTCTATGCTGGTTGCGATCGCCCGCTCGTGCGCCCCGTTGAAGTTGCCGAGGCCATTCACGGCTCAACTGGCATGGATGTCAATGGAGTCCAGCTTCCGGAGCCCGGCACCGCGCTTGCCGATGCCCACGCCATCGACTTCATCATCGACACCGTCATGTCCCACGAACCCGGCACCATTACCTTGGTTCCAACGGGTCCGTTGACCAATATCGCTATGGCCGCGCGCAAAGAACCGCGCATCGTCGAGCGCGTCAAAGAGGTCGTGCTCATGGGTGGCGGCTACCACGAAGGCAATTGGTCCCCCGTTGCCGAATTCAATATCAAGATTGATCCTGAGTCGGCACATATCGTCTTCGAAGAGCCGTGGCCGGTCACCATGGTCGGGCTCGACCTTACCCACCAAGCACTGGCCACAGCCGGGGTCGAAGCCGAAATTAAGGCGTTAAATACGCCCGTCGCGGACTTTGTTGTCGGCCTCTTCGGCTTCTTTCGTGAGGCGTATCAGCAAAACCAAGGCTTCACGGATCCTCCGGTTCACGATCCGTGCACGGTGGCTTACCTCATCGATCCGAGCATCGTGCAAACCCGCAAGGCACCCGTTCACGTTGAGCTCGCCGGCGCACTTACCACCGGTATGACCGTGACTGACCTGCGGGAGCCCGCCGATGACACTTGCCATACTCAGGTCGCTACCAAGCTGGACCATGTGGGCTTCTGGAAATTGGTAACCGAGGCCCTTAAAAATCTCGGCTAGACCACATACTGCGGTCAAAACCGAAAAAACAGCCACATTATCGCCTCTGAATCACTAGTCTCAGGCCATAACGTGGCTGTTTTGTACTCTTGTATTCACTTCGTCTGGCATTGTGCTCTTTCAGAGAGTCTTTAAGCAATTTCGTGAGATTCTTTTTGAAAGGAACCGATATTTGGCGCCACAAGCATAAGTGCTTTCTCACGAAACTCTCGAATTGAGGTTTCTAGACCAATGCCAGCGAAAGTTACAGGGTGCCCATCGAGAAAGAACGATAACGTCTCATCCGCTTGGTTTTGTCCCGTGGAAGCATAAAGCATGATGCCCTGAGCGGTTTCCCATTCCTCGCTGAAGGGTTCTTGGCTGCGTAAGTATGCGTAAAGCTGATAAAGATGAGAGCTTTTAATAGATTCGTTTCCTACGCGATTCTCAGTGAACAAATGCGTGAACTTGGCATCAATAACTGTAATTTCACCTTCTGGTGATCGCAGAATGATATCTGTCTGCATGCTCGGTAAATAGCTGGGAGCTTGTTGAACATTCCAATTTAAGCGTTTACCGCTGCTTACTTTCCAGCCGAAAGGGCTGAGATGGTAATGGAACAGGCCGAATAGAGCTTTTTCGAACAGCTTGCGGAGTTCGTCTTGCGTGAAGTGTTTTCTGCTGAACCGAGGAAGGGCGTCGTTTCCGCGAGTGGGCACGGCTAGTTCCAGAAGCAGTTTAGCCACGGCAACTGGTTTCTTATCTGCAGGAGAAAGCCTGGCACGAGGAAAAGCCGCCGTTTTTGGCTCGGGAACCCCCATTTGAGCAAGTCTTTGACCCAGTATCTTGCACCGGTGCGCAGCGTCACCACTACCTACGTTTGACAGGATATGTCCTGCATACTCGAGGGCGTAACGAAGGAATCGGTTAACTTCGCTATTGATGGTTAGTTCATTGAACTCACAAGCAATGAGACCCTTTTCTAAGAGTTGGTGGCGGGCGGTTTCATACATGTTTATTCGGCCTCGCACCCGGGTTATATTTCGTTCGGTGAGGGTAAAGCCGATGCTCAATTCTCTCCGAAAGCGCCTTTCTACAGCGTCACACAGCATTGTTCCGATGAGCTCTGGAAGCTCAACTCCCGCTTCTTCCACGGAGGAATTGGATATGTGTCCATCAATGAAAGTCTGTGAAGCGTATAGCTGGAGCATCCATACACTACGGATCGGAACGTATATGTCCTCCGGTTTTATGGAACTATCCTGTGAGGACATCGAGGGCCTGCTCGCGCTTCGAAGGATTATCGAACCAGTATTCCCCTATGAGCGGCTTAAGATCCGAGGTCACTACCTGGTTAAACCACTCAATAGTGGCTTCGTAAGAACTGTCTGTTAGCTTTCGGCGCGGAGTAACAAAGCTATGTCCGATGAGGTAATCATCACCAAGATTGAAATCATCGCGGATTAGTTGATTAACCTCCTCGATCCTCCGGGCAATTTCGGTGAGTGCTTGGCCATTGCGATTACGGTTGGAAACACAGAAATTGCGCCAGGTGGATCCCAATTGTGGAACGAGATTTACGAAGGCGAACCTGCGGCGTAAAGCCATATCTACCATGGCAAGTGACCTGTCCGCTTGGTTCATAGTGCCGATGACATAAAAGTTATCGGGTAGGAAGATTGCTTCTCCTTCCTGGCTATAAAGCGTGGTAAGTGCATTTTCGGGGTTTCTCTTATCAGCTTCTAAGAGGGTGAGCATCTCTCCAAAAATTTGCGCTGGATTGCCGCGGTTAATCTCTTCAATTACCACTACGTGTGGATTGGAGTCGTTTTCCTTAGCCTTTTCTACCGCATGGAGGAACGGTCCGTCTCTCAGTTCAAGCTTTCCATTGCTGCTGGGGCGAAAGCCTTGAACGAAGTCCTCATATGAAGTAGAAGGATGGAACTGAACAGAAGTGACTAGTTCTTCTGCATCCGACTTGCACAAGATATATGCCAAGCGACGTGCAAGCCATGTCTTTCCTGTACCCGGTGGTCCTTGGAGAATCAGATTCTTCTTTTCTTTCAGGCGCTCCAGCATAAGCTCGAGATCGTCTTTCGGAATAAAACAGCCTTCTTCTATTAGTTTAGGGATGGTAAAAGGGTCTTCTTCCGACGAAGACTCTGCAGTTTGGGTAGTAGCATCTGTTGGTTCTTGGTTGAAAACCCATGCTTCATAAGACAACCGGGGAAAGTTGGCTGGTTCGATCTCGGCGGTAGTAAGCCATTCTCGAATGTCATCGAGCGTGAGCAAATAATCTTTACCCGTTGAAACATTCTTCTGAATATTGATTCCTAATGCGGAGTCTTGGGCAAGATACTTGGTGATAACTGAATCAAAAGTCAGGAAGTAGAGTGGACGCGCCCAAAACAATGCCATGGTGTATGCCGTGATCGATCGATCTTTAGTCATCACGTCGAAATCGCGCATGAACTTGGCTCTATTTTCTGGCGTATCTGACTGGCTTAACCCGATTGCCGATTCGAAAAGACTCCAGCTGTTATCCCAAAACTTTTGGTTCTTAACATCTGAGGGTTTGGTGGTAAAACACGAGCGCAGGTTATTTAGTTGGGGTAGTCCAGAAAAATCTGTTGGTGCTGGGGCTTCAATTCCGAAAACCGCTTTGAAGGCTTGGCAAATAGCCCGTTTGTTAGACACCGAAATCTGACGGTTTGCCACTCCGAGGATAGTAAACGGATCCATGTCAGTAGCTGGCACTTCTTCATCGTCGATGGACCATTTCCATAGATGCTTGAACCGAAGCGGGCGTCCTGAAATTTCAGCGGTTTCTTTTAGCTTTTCCAGTAGCTCAGCGCGGTTGTCTTTGAAGGCGAGTAGCTTAGTGGCGAATTCTTCGAAAAAATCCGGCCAATCAAATGACGGGGATAATGGAGTCTCAGAGAAAAATTCAGGATCTCCCATGCCCTGGATGACTGATTCCACACGGTCATAGGCATGATTTCGAGAAATCTGACAAATAGTAAGCAGTGAACCCAGAGAACGTTGAAGGTCAAGTCCTAGGTCATCACGGTTGAAGAAATCGCTGGACCAGTTGATTGGTCGAACATGCCGTAAATCCTTCGGATCATTTGGGTGGTATTCGTAGTTGCCGGAGACATAGCCGAAATAAACTCGTCCTTGGTGCAATTTGCTAGGCATCAGAACTAAGTCGCCTATCTGCATCTCGTTTTTAAATCGATTGAGCTGAGACGCGTAGCTGGTAGCCGTTTGTGCCTTGAGATCTGGGTGCTCTCGAACCATTGAGGCTTTGATGGCATCCAGACTATCCTGCTGGTTTACCTCTGGGCCGTAGTCCATGCCGGGAAGACCTTGGTTGGACGCTAATGCTTGCTTTTCGCGTTCGCCATTGCTTCCGGCGCGCAGTACCCAGAAAAAATCCGCACTGGATTCTTCAGGAACTTGTTCTTGCGGGCCTGTATCGGCTGCTTGTGGCTTATTTGTTTTGGAAGTAAGTTTTCCGAGTTCTCGAATTTGGTCTTTGCTTAAGGGATACGGGTTGGAGGCAAGCCAAGTGGCCCCCTCAGCGGTCAAGGAAAAGGAACCCGGTTTAGAGGAAGTGACAAAGCCAATCTCTCTTGCGTGGAATACCGCCCACCGCGTCCGGTCTTCCACAGCGGTTCTATTTTTGAGCTGCCGGTGAGCTTGCTCTGGAAAGTCCACTTCAGCAATTTTTTGAACGCGTTCAAAAATCTCGGGATAAGAGACCAGTGTCGCGTCCCGCATCGTTTCTAAGACGATGGGAAGAACGGTTCTCCAAGAAAAGGTTTGCTGTGGGTCACTCATCAAAGCATCCTTAGAAGTTAAAGCAGGGACGTTTTCATGATAGTAGGAGAACGATTCACTCGGTACGGATGTAGCTCAATTGGAAACCGCCGGGGATAAAATCGAGAGAAAGAACCCCAACCCAAGGAGCCACCATGGACCAGAACAAATTCCGTCACGTCGTCGTCATGGGAGTCTCTGGCTCTGGCAAGACAACGGTGGGGGAGGCCCTGTCGCCGCTGGTCGGGCTAGAGTACCGCGACGGCGATGATATGCACACGCAGGCAAATATCGACAAGATGGCCGCGGGAACGCCGCTGAATGATGAGGACCGGGAGCCGTGGCTAAAACAGATCGGTCAGTGGCTGGCGGATAGGCCGGAAGGTGCGATGGTGGGGTGCAGCGCGCTAAAACGCAAGTACAGGGATCTGATTAGGCAGTACTGCCCAGGCGTGGCGTTTGTGCACGTGCACGGGGACTTTGATGTGTTGTATGAGCGGATGCAACACCGACCGGGACATTTCATGCCGGCGTCGCTGTTGCAATCGCAGTTCGATACTTTGGAGCCGCTGGAAGAGGACGAAACTGGCCGCGTTTTCGATGTGACGCGGCCAGCGGAAGATATTGCAGAAGACGCTGCTGCTTGGATAGAGTTCGGCGCCTAAAAGACTGCAGCCGCGCCGTAGAGGACGAGCACGAGTGCGAAGCCGATGACGGAGATGAGCATCTGGTTGACGGTCCACGTCTTCAGAGTGGTCATTGTATCCATGCCCATCAGGCGGCCGACGAGCCAGAAGCCCGAATCGTTGACGTGGGAGCCGAAGACCGAACCAGCGGCGGTGGCCACGACGATGAGCGCGAGTTGGAGTTCGTTGAACCCGCCAGCTTCCACAGCGGGGACCATCAGGGCAGCGGCGGTAGTGAGTGCGACGGTGGCTGAACCCTGTGCCAGGCGGAGGGCTACGGCGATGAGATAGCAGGCCAGGATGACAGGGATGCCGAGGCCGGAGAGGGAATCGGCAAGCGCATCGCCAATGCCGGAGGTGCGAAGCACGCCGCCGAACATGCCGCCCGCACCGGTGATGAGCACGACGGAACAGATAGGGCCGAGCGAGGAGTCAACGAGTTTTTCCAGAGCCGTCTTTTCCTCGCCGCGGCGCAGGCCGAGGACTACCAGCGCGATAAGCACCGTAATCAGCAGTGCGATTGGAGTTTGGCCGAGCATGACGAAGAACCTGACCCACGTGGCATCAGCATCGATGGTGCCGTAGGAAGCTAGAGCGTTGAGCCCGGTATTGAAGAAGATGAGCACCATCGGGATGAGCAAGATGGAAATCACCGTGGCGGCGGAGGCTGGTTTTAAGGGTTGTTCTTCCTTTTCAAGGACAGGCCCGGTGATGGCATCGGTGACCTTGAACGGGAACTTCTTTCCGGCAAAAAGTCCGAAGCGGTAGCCGGAGATATACCAGGTTGGAAGGGCCAGCAGCAGGCCGACGAGCAGCACCAATCCGAGGTCGGCGCCGTAGAATTCGCTGGCGGCGACAGGACCGGGGTGCGGTGGCAGGTAGACGTGCATGACAGAAAAGGCGCCAGCGGCCGGCAGGCCAAAGGCAAGGACTGGGCCATCCAGGCGGCGGGCGACGGCAAAGATAACCGGCAGCATCACGATAAGACCAGCGTCGAAGAATATAGGGAAGCCCATAATCAGCGAGGCGATGCCGAGTGCAAGGGGCGCTTTGTTTTCGCCGAAGCGGCGAACCATGGCATCGGCAAGCGACTGAGCACCGCCGGAAGCCTCCACGAGCCGGCCGATCATGGCGCCGAGTCCCACCAGAAGCGCCACCGAGCCAAGTGTGGAGCTGAAGCTTTCCGTCATCGTAGGGACAATGCCCTCGAGCGGTATGCCGGCCGCGAGTGCTGTTAGGGCGGAGACCACCAGCAACGTTAAAAATGCATGCAGCTTGATATAGATGACAAGCACGAGGATTAGTGCAATCGCGGCGATGGCGATGCCGAGGAGTGGGCCAGTAGAAAGTGTTGGCTCCCAAGTATCCATGAGCTAAAGGATCCTTTGCATCCGTTTGAAATTTAATAGGGCGTATTGGCCTTTTCAATCCGTCACGGTAGCAGCATTGAATTCGCCCTGGAACGCGTTCTGCGTGTACTCGTGGAAAATGAGGCTGACGCGACACCCGATGGAGGTGAACCGCCGCGGGTTTCCTGGGATGAGTAGACAAGGCTACATTGGAATTATCTCTCTCACCTTTGGAAAGGACTCTTTATGAAGCGCAAGCTTGGCTTTTCGGCATTGATATTGGCAGGTGCGGTGGCACTCGGGGCGTGTTCTTCTGGCGGCGATGATGCTGCAGAACCAGCTACCAGCGCACAATCGGAAGCGACGTACTCTACCTCAGAGGCTGCGCCAGCCTTAGGCAAGGGCGATAGCTTCGATGTACCGTGCAGTGGCGATGATGACACCACGTGCATGACCGTGAAAATCAATGACATTGTCGATGATGCGCACTGCGCAAGTACCGAGTCGAAGAAAGGGAAGTTTGTCGCGGTAGAGATTTCCGCGTCCATGCCTGAGGGCGCGGATGACGGATTCACCTCGCCTTTTAGGTCTATGCCGTGGCGAGCAAGCACCGCTGACAACAAAATTAATAATGCACGGGCAGAAGTTAGCTGCGATGATGGCAGCTACCTCAACCTCATGGATGAATTCCCAGGCTACAGCGCCGACGGTACGGCTTTCCTCGATGTTTCTAAAGACACCAATATGCTGCACTTTAAGGCCACGAATGAGGTGAGCTACAAGATTAAGGTGGAAAGCGGCGGTGAAGCGGAGCCTTCTTCGCAGGAGCCCACCAATGAAGCAAGCTCCAAGAATGACCCTGCCCAAGAGCGCGCAGGCGAAGCTGCGCAGCCTGCCCCGCAGCCGAAATCGGGAACAGATAGTGGGGGACAACAGCAGGTAAACCCGAACAACCAAGGCGGCGATGCGCCCCAGAATGCTGGCGATGCGCCTGTCGTAGGAATTACCCAAGCCCCTGGCGTGGAGAATCCGCACCCGCTCGATAAAACGGTTGCTTCCTGTGGCGACCCATCCAATCAGCAACCAGGGACCACCTATTTCACGGATGGGACGACTGGGTGGACGCAACAGTGCGCAAGCCAGATGGCGCAGTAAAAACAACTCCAGCGCCCGGGCCGCAGTGAAGGGCCGCAGGGCGCTGGAGCTGGTTCTCTCTATCTCTCTTGCGTTCTCTCAAACGCTAAGGAAAGTATGGGCCTAAATCCTGTTATAGGCATTGAAAAAAGCTGAAATTTTCCTGAAAGTTAGTGCAGGCTAAGAAGATCACGGGGTAGGCACGCGGTGCGCTAGTCTGGGAGGTAGAAGAAATAGCCAAAATGTGGGTGGAAGCTGGGGCAATGGCCGCCGAGAAGTGGCCTGGATCGCAGCTTTCCCGCGAGGTAGAGGTGGAAGACTTGTCGTCGCAGTATGATCCGAATTTTCACCGGCAGATGGGCGTGGAAGCTGACGTCGTCTTGCGCGTCGGAATGATGCTGATGGGGGCGGGCACATCGGGCTATCGCGTGCTGCGCGGCATGAAGCGCAGCGCCCGGGCGTTGGGGTTTGATCATTTGGACGCAAACGTGGGCCTGACGCAGATTACCTGCACCTTCCACCGGGGAGATTCCTTTCGCACCGTGATTGCGCGCACGCACTCGCCGGCCGTCGATGCCTCCCGCATTGAGGCATTGGAGGACCTCACCCATAACCACCTATATTCCGGCATTACCGCGGAAGAGCTTTCAGGGATGCTCGATTCCATAGAAAGCGATGTGAAAAAGCGCTGGAGCGTGTGGGTCCTATCCACGGCGGCCGCGGTCGCGTGCGCGGCGTTTGCTTTCTTAAATTTCTTCCCAGTGCAAGCGGTAGGGCTCGTGGCGCTGGCGGCATTCGTGGGGCAGTTTGTGCGCTATGAAGTGCTTCACCAGCACGTGCACCAAATTGGCGGGATCATTGCCGGTGGCGCGGCAGCCAGCATCACCTTCTTTATCCTCATCGAGCTTCTCGGATTTGCTGGGGTAGTAGAGCCGAGCTCGCTGTCCTCGGGCTATGTTGCGGCGGTGCTCTTTTTGATTCCGGGGTTCCCGCTGTTCTCGGCCCTGATTGATATCGCGCGCTTTGACTTTGATGCGGGTATCGCCCGGCTGGGTTATGCGTTTACGGTCATCTTTACCGCTACGTTTACCGTCTCCATGGTCAGTTGGCTAACGGATCTCAGCCCGGATCCGCCGGTTCCTGCACCGGATACGCGGTGGTACCTGCTGGCTTCTGTCGCCAGTTTCTTCGGCATCGCGGGCTTTGCCTTCCTCTTTAACTCCTCGCGCCGCATGGTGTTGGTGGCTGCAAGCGTGGGAACCGTGGCCAACGCGGTGCGCCTTGGCCTCCTTGAGCTGGGCACGACCATCTACTTTGCGGCGTTCATTGGTGGGCTGATTATCGGGCTCTTGGGTGCGGTGGCCTCCCAAAAGGCGCGGTTGCCGCGCATCACCACCACCGTGCCGGCCGCCGTCATCATGATTCCTGGAGTGACGATGTTTCGCGCGGTCTATTACCTTAATGACGGCCAAATGGATCAGGCGGTGGCAAATGTGGCCACCGGCTTGATGGTGGTAGGAGCCATCGGCGCAGGAATGGTATTTGCCCGGTTGCTCACGGACCGCGATTGGGCGTTGGGGCGGCTCATTGATTTCGATAAGGAAATCCCACGAAAGAAGCCCGCCTAGCGCGGGTGGTTCGGCCTTGCAGCGGGGCCGAGGCGATAGCCAGCGGCGGCGGCCAGAGACGGCGGCCAGAGACGGCGGCCAGAGGCAACAGGCAAAGCGGCAGCCAATAACACGAATAGTAAAACGCCAGCGGCACTCGGTTCCTTTCGGTTCCGAGTGCCGCTGGCGTCTCTCTCTACAAGGGTGTTTCCATGTATCGGTGTGCACCGCCCTCTGGAAACTGAGGGGTTCTCTCTATCTCTCGTATGCGCTCTCTCAAACGCATGATTTAAGTATGGGGCACGCGGCTGGACTCGCCATGGTATCTGCCTGAAAGGTTGCTGCTAAGTGCTGTGAGTTGGGTGGGGAAGGGAGGCATCGGCAAGCGAGGCGTGTCGGCGAGGCTATAAAGGCACATAAAAGTGACCTAAACCATAATAAATTCTGTAGGCTCGTCGCTACGGGTGCAGACTATTCTGCGCCATTTTTGCGAAAGAAGCTCAACAGAAACGAGGTGAGGAGCATGGCTCCTCTGATAGCCCCACCGCCAGCGAGCGATGAATCTGCGCGAACGGACGTGGACGTTCCTGGCACTTCACATGAACAGCGCGTTTCCGCCATCAAGGCCGCATTCATCGGCACGTTTATTGAGTGGTTCGATTATGCGGCCTATATCTATATGTCCGCGATTATCTCGCGCGTCTTCTTCCCAGAAATGGAAGGCCGCCGCGCGCTGATTTTGACCTTCGCGCTCTTCGCGCTGTCATTCTTGGTGCGCCCCATCGGTGGAATCGTCTGGGGACATATTGGTGATAAGCACGGCCGCATCCACACGCTGACCTATTCCATCGTGTTGATGTCGCTAGCGACCGCCTGCATCGGCCTATTGCCTGGGTATGCCACCATCGGCTTTGCCGCGACGCTCTTGCTTCTTATATGCCGCATGGTGCAAGGCTTTTCCGCCGCCGGTGAATATGCCGGTGCCGCCACCCACCTGGCTGAGATTGCCCCACCTGGGAAACGCGGGATTTATGCTGCGGTGGTGCCCTCGGCCACCGCATCCGGGCTGCTCTTGGGCTCGCTCATCGCGGCATTTCTTACTGGCGTGCTCGATGATGATGCCCTGCATTCCTGGGGCTGGCGCGTGCCCTTCCTAGTGGCGGTGCCGCTCGGCCTGTACGGCTTATGGATCCGCCGCCATACGGAGGAATCCAACCGCTTTGAAAAGCACGCGGACACCGAACTTTCGCCCCTGCGCCAGGTGCTGAAATACCCCAAGGCCCTGGCCATTGCCTTTGCCGGCGCGGTGCTCAACGCGATTGGCTTCTACGTCATCTTGACCTACCTGCCCACCTATCTTTCGGAGGAGCTGGGCATGGCAGAAACTCCGGCGTTTATCGCGTCTTCGGTGGCCTCCGCGTTCTACGTGGGCTTTGCGCTATTGACAGGCCTGCTGTCCGATCGCCTTGGCCGGCGCACCACCATGCTGTGCGCCGCGCTCTTTATGGGACTTGCCATTATTCCGGCATTCATGCTTCTCGACGGCGCAGGCATCCTGCTCGTCATCATCATTCAGGTGTGCCTGGGTGGGGTGCTGGCGCTTAACGATGGCGTCTTGCCCTCCTTCCTTTCCGAGCAGTTCCCCACGCATGTGCGCCTGTCTGGTTTCGCGCTGACGTTTAATACTGCCAATGCCATCTTCGGCGGTACCGCCCCGATGATCGCGACGTGGCTGATTGATACCACCGGAAATAAACTAGCCCCGGCCTTTTATCTGGTGGCTGCGGCGATCGTGACGGGTACTGCCGTGCTCTTCGCGCCGCGCAAGAACAAGCTGGTGGCATAACCCGCGCGGGTTATGCCTGTAGAACTAGTAAAACGCCAGTGGCACCCGGTTCCTTTCGGTTCCGAGTGCCGCTGGCGTCTCTCTACAAGGGTGTTTCCATGTATCGGTTTTCACCGCCCTCTGGAAACTGAGGGGTTCTCTCTATCTCTCTCGTATGCGCTCTCTCAAACGCATGATTTAAGTATGGGGCACGCGGCTGGAACAGCAATGGAATCTATCTGATAGGTCGCTGAAAAATACTGAAAGTTTCCTGTAAATCCATTTGCGCTGGTAAGCGGCCCTCAAAGATTATCCTTCTAGCAGGCCTTCATCGATGAGGAAATCCTGTGCCACGGCGGTGTAGTCCTCACCGTCGACGTCCACGCGGGCATTAAGCTCCTGCATCTTCTCATCCGTCAGGAGTTCCGCGAGGGGAGCGAAGAGGTCCTTGATCTCTGGGTATTCCTCCAAAACCTCGGTGCGCACGACCGGGGCGAGGTTGTACTTGGGGAAGAAGAGCTCAGGGTCCTCCAGCACGGTGAGGTTTAAGGACTTAATGCGGCCATCGGTGGCAAAGATGGAACCGAGGGTGCACTCGCCCTTATTCAAGGCGGCATAGACGGCGCCGGAATCCATAATCCTGATGCGGTCGCGCGGTGGTTGTTCAATGCCATAGCTATCCAACATGGTAAGCAGGCCGTCATTGCGGGCTAAGAACTCGCTATCGGTGCAATAGGTCTGTTCACTGGTGGGAATACCCTTGATATCGGCCAGCGACTCAAGGCCGTACTGTGCGTGGGACTGCTCGCTAATGGCCAGCGCGTACGTATTATTCATCGGCGCTGGGGGCAGCCAGGTAAGTCCATGGTCCTTATCGGCCTCCTTCACTGCCTCGTATTGCTCCTGCGAGCCGGGGACCGGATCGGCGTTGCCCAGGTAGGTAATCCAGGCGGTGCCGGTGTATTCAAACATGGAGTCCATATCGCCGACCTCCAGCGCTTGGCGCGCCGAGGTAGAGCCGGGGATATTGGTTAGGTCCTTTACGTTGGCACCTGCGGATTCCAAGAGGATGGCACCAATCTTGCCCAGGATGACCTGCTCGGTGAAGTTTTTGGAACCGATGGAAATATTGGCGCCGTCCAAGTCGATATCGGCTAGGTCGCCCTTTAACTGTCCGCTCGGGATGAGGCCACCGGCGGTGCCGAGGCCACATCCAGCGAGGAAGAAGGTGCTTGCGGCGGCAAGTGTTGCGAGGAGGCGTTTCATTTGATCATTCCCTTCGGGGCGAAGACAACCTCAAGAACGCGGCCCACCCATTCGACCGCTAAGGCTAAGGCGGCGATGAGGACCGCGCCAGAGATGAGAATAGGGTTGCGGTAGAGGGTAATACCGGTGGTAATCAGCCCGCCGAGGCCGCCGGCATCGATAAAGGTGGCAAACGCACCGGCGCCGACCAAGAGCACCAGGGAGGTGCGGATGCCGGTCATGATGACCGGCAGGGCCATGGGCAGCTCGACCTTGGTGAGCACCTGGATTGGTGACATGCTGAGGCCGTAGGCGGCCTCGACAAGCTGCTTATCCACGCCCCGCAAGCCCGCAATCACGTTGGCGAGTACCGGCAAGAAGGCATAGAACCAGAGGCCGAGGATGGCCACAGGCTCGCCAAAGCCGAGCCAGATGGCCAATAGGACGATGACACCGACGACGGGCGCGGCCTGTCCAATATTCGCGATGCTGGTGATGATCGGCGCCATGAACTTGGTGGACTTGCGCGTTAGCACGATGCCCAGCGGCACGGCCGTGGCGATGACCAGCAGTGCGGAGATGACAACGAGGACTAAGTGCTCGCGGGTCATGGTGAGCACAGAACTAATCTGCAGGGTGCGCTCTTCAATATCATCCAGCTCGGCCGTGGCGTGCCAGATGAGCCAGCCGCCCACCGTAAGTACCACCAGGATGGGGATGCCGATGATAAGGAGGCGGTCTTCACCGGTCAGGCGCTTAAATTTCTCCACCGGAATCCACCTCCTGATCATCTAAAGCCTCTTGGGCGGCAGCATTCATCTGCTGGATATAATCCGTGACCGTTTCGTAGTACAAAACGCCCACGAATTCACCCCGGCGGGTCACAAGCGCACCGCTGTGGGAGGAAGCAAGCATGGCAGACATGGCATCGCTAAGCGTAGAGCGCGCATCCACAACGGAGTTGAGCTCGAACTGCGGCTCCGGGATGGTCTCGTAGCGCTCGAGCTGGCGGGCGAAGATCCAGTCGCGGGGATGGCCCTTGTCATCGATGATGACCACCATTTCTTCGCCGGCTTCGCGCAGGCGCGCTAGGGCCTCGCTTGTGGGTTCGCCGATGCGCGCGGTGGCCTGGTCCGCAAGCTCCAGCTCATCCGCGCGGCGCAGGTTGAGCTGTTTTAGGGCAGAGCCGGAACCAATGAAGTCGGCCACGAAGTCATTCGCGGGCGCGGCAAGGATATTTTCGGGCGTATCGTACTGGCTGATTTTGCCGCCCGGCTCAAAGATGAGGATGCGGTGGCCCAGCTTGATGGCCTCATCGATATCGTGCGTGACGCAGATGATGGTCTTTTTCAACTCGGATTGGATATTGACCAATTCATCCTGCAGGCGCGTGCGGGTGATGGGGTCGACCGCGCCGAAAGGCTCGTCCATCAAGACCACCGGCGGATCCGCCGCTAGGCCGCGGGCGACGCCGACGCGCTGTTGCTGGCCACCGGATAGCTCGCTGGGGAAGCGATCGCGGTAGGTTGCAGGATCGAGCCCGACCATATCCAAAAGTTCATCGGTGCGCTGAGCAATCTTATCGGCCTTCCACTTCTTCAGCTTGGGCACCAAGGCGATATTATCCGCGACGGACATGTGCGGGATGAGGCCGCCGCCTTGGATGACATAGCCAATATCGCGGCGCAGCTGCGTGGGGTTTTTCTTGGTGGCGTCCTCGCCATCGATATAAATGGTGCCGCTGGTCGGCTCCACCAAGCGGTTAATCATCTTCAGCGAGGTGGTCTTACCACAACCAGACGGCCCGACGAATGCGACCAGCTCGCCTGCCGGAATTTCGAAGGAAAGGTCCTCCACGGCGGGGGAGTCTTGGCCCGAATAGGCCTTGGTGACGTGATCGAAGACGATGCTGGCACCGCTATTGCTCGCGTCCGCGGCGTGCGTGGATGAAGCGTGCGTTGAATCAGACATTCTTAGATACCTTTCGGGGTGGTCAATTTTTGGATTCCGGCGAGAATCGCATCCACGATGAGCGCAATAATGACGACGCCGATGGTGCCCACCAGCGTGAAATTAAGTGCGTTGGTGCCGCCGATTTGGCTGAGTCCTGAGTAGATATATCCACCCAGTCCTGGGCCGAGCGCATAGGCGGCGATGGCGGCAACACCCATAGACATCTGGGTGGAAACGCGAATGCCAGTCATAATCACCGGCCAGGCCAGCGGCAGCCGGATGCGGAAGAGGATAGCCGTCGAGCTCATGCCCTGCCCGCGGGCGGATTCGATGACATCGTCGCTGACATTGTGCAAGCCGACGATGGCATTGCGCAGGATGGGAAGGACGGCATAAAAGACCACGAGGGCAACCGACGGTATGGTGCCGATGCCAAACAGCGGGATGGCAAGACCAAGCAGCGCCAGCGATGGCAAGGTCAGGCCAATGGAGGTCAAGGCATTAGCGATAGCCGCACCGCGCGGGCGCTGGGCCACAAAGATGGCAATAATCAACGCGATGACCAGGGCCACGGCGACTGATTGGATGACAAGGCTTGCGTGCTGGTAACTGCGGAAAAGGATATCCTGCCAGCGCGCAGCGATAAATTCGTTCATTTCATCACCTAAAAGAAAGAGAATAGGGCGCAGGGAAATTTATTAGGGGCACAGGCTCTCTGGTCCTTCCTCTGCGCTGATGATGTGCTTCTAGCGTACAAGCCTTTTTACGCGCGAAACAATAGCGTGACAGGCTGGGCACAAAACCGGGGGCAGTGAGCACGAGGTAATACCGGTCTTAGTGGCGGCCTAGAAAAACAGCACTTGGCCGATAAGTGCCAGGGCAGCGGTAATAGCTACCACTGTGACGATGCGGTTCAGGCGCTTGGTATCGATGAAGTGGTTGAGGTAGTTGGCAATGAATAAGCCGACGACTACTAACGGGCTATAGGCTGCGGCGGCGTAGACCTGCGGCTGGGTCACCTGGCCGTTAAATCCCAGGATGATAAGGGACATGACGGTACCGATCACAAAGGTGCCGGCGAGGCTGCCGCGCGTGCGCTGTGGGTCGAAGCGCTTCATAATCAGCGCCATCGGTGGGCCACCGATGGAGGTAGAGGTTCCCAGGAATCCGGAGGTAAGGCCGGCAAGAACGGTATTGCGCCTGGTGGGCTCGGGGCTCCAGCCGAGGCTGGAGAGGGACATCGCCAAGAGCACGGCGCAGCCGATGAAGATGGAAAGGCCATCGTGTGAGAGGGATGCGATTGCCCACGCGCCGGCGAACGAGCCCGGAATGCGGGCGATGACGGATATGCCGACCAAGCGCCATGAGGTTTCGCGGTAGGTTCGCGCCAGCGTGTAGATGGAAATGCACAGCGCGAGGAGCAAGATGAGCGTGGGGACTAAATCCGGGCGCAAGAGCGCGATGATGGGAGTGGCGATGGTGCCGAGCCCAAAGCCGATCGAGCCCTGAGTGATAGTGCCGACCAAAATGAGCACACCAATAAAGATGTAGACCCACGCGTCTGAAGAGATTCCCAAGAACATGATGGAAGGCAAGTATAGGGCACTTGGCCTAGAGCCGGGCGGTTACTTTCTCATTCGCTGCAATTTCATCCAAGCGGGACGCGGGGCAGAGTCCTGCGACGATGACGGCGGAGCCGCCGGCCGCTAAGGGCTCGAGGACGGCGCGGGTGAAGGAAGATTTATCGCTCCACCCGGTAGATAGCAGCCGCTCGGCGCAGCCGGGCGGGGTCACCAATTCCGGCAGGGGCTGGGTTTCACCAAAGTACTGATCTCCATAAAAACGGACGGTGGGGCCGAAGTCGATGGCACCGGTGGGCAGATCCCCGCCGGATTCAACGATGCCGCGGCCAAAGGGGTCGTCGCTGATGAGCACGATATCGGCCTGCGGCTGGCGCTCTTGGGCGGCGAGGTAGCGGGAGGGGGAGGTAAAGACGACATCGGCAAGCGCGGCCGTTTCACCGAAATCAAAGCTGGGCCCGGCGGCGAGGGCGCCTAAAGCAATGACGGCGGCCTGCCACGAGGTGGGCACGTCGATGGCGATGGTGGAATCCGGCTCCAAGTCGAGCTCTTCTTCCAACATATTGGCGATCTTGGCCACCCAGTTATCGAGCGTCTGGGCGGAAAAATCCATGCGCGCGCCGGTGGATTCGTTATAAACAGTCAGCCGCGGGGTGGCGGCATCGGCGTTTAAAAGATGGGCGAGTAGTTCCATACCCGCCCATCGTAGGCCAGCCTGCTTAGTTCACGCAGCGCGGACCGTCGCCGCCGGCGTCGATTTCAGGGGCAACCTTGTTGGCACCGAAGTCATTGCCCGGGGTTCCTACCAGGTCGGTATCTTCTTCGGCCGCGGATTCCTCGGCGCTGGCTTCCTCATCGGAAGGGCCCTGGTAGTCGTCGGTGGCCACGACGAGCAAGGTATTGGCATCGAGCTGCGGGTTTTCTACCACCGGTAGGCCACCGAGCTTTTCCGCCAGCTTCTTGGCATCTTCGCTCTCCGGGTCTGCGGCCACGACCTGGGACTCAGAGTAGATGCCGGGCTGGGCATTGGCGGAGCGCTCGACGGTATAGCCGGTGTTTTCCAGCCAGGTGCCGATGCCAGCGGCCAAGCCATCGATATTGCCGGCATTGAGGACGTGGACCTCGTTATCGGAGTTGATATCGGCATCGTGCTCCGCTGCGTTTTCGGCGTTTTCCTCCTTGTGGGCCGCGTCTTCTTCGGCTTCCTCGTGCGACATGGCCAGATCCTCCATGAAGCGGTGGACCTCATTGGTATCGATGGTGACGATGGATTCACCGTAATCGCCGCGGCCATCGATGGAGGTCACCGGAATGGTGGTGAAGGTGACATTGCCGCCGGCCAGGCCTGCTAGCTGGGTGACGAAGCCCATGATGTCCCAGCCGTCATCGATGACCACGGAGCGCTCCACGGCCTTGGCAATCTTGGAGAGCTTGGACGGGCTGGTCAGCGTGTCATTATCGAGCACCTTATTCACCAGCGAGGCCATATACGCCTGTTGGCGTACGATGCGGTCAAGGTCACCGCGCGGCAGGTTATAGCGCTGGCGCACGAAGGTCAGCGCCTGCGCACCATCGAGGGTCTGGGTGCCCTTGTGGAAATTGGCGCCGGACATCTCGTCCTCAACGTCCTCGTTGAGGCAGACCTCGACGCCACCGACGGCATCAGTAAGCAGCGTAAAGCCCAGCAGGCCCACCTCGGCGTAGTGGTCAATGGATACGCCGGTCAGGGAGTGCACCATCTTCAGCAGGCCTTCGCGGCCGGCTTCTACGCCGCGCTTTTCGATGTCCTTATCCGTATACGGTGCCTTTTCGCCCTGCGCCTCCGCCTGGGCGTTTTCCTGCTGGAGCTCTTGGACCTTGTCGTTTTTGTGCGAGGCGTAGACGGCATTGATCTTCATATTGCCGTAGTCCGGATCGTTGACATAGGTATCGCGCGGAATGGATACCGCGGTAGCGCGCGAGCCGTCTTCCGGAATGCGCACGAGCATGATGGTGTCGGTGTTTTCCTCGCCCTCGGCAACGCCGGCGTGGAGATCCGCCAGCTCCTTTTCAGAGAGCGGATTGCCCTGGGCATCGGTTCGCGAGTCCTTGCCTACGAGCAAGATATCGGCGGCGCCGTCCAAGGAAGGATCGGATAAACCATCCTCGCCCAAAGATAAGTCTGAGGCAGAGGACATGCCCGTATCCAGGCGCCCCACCGTGGCGTAGCCCACGCCGGAGACAGCCAGGATGAGGGCAGAAATCACAGCCACGATGGTTTTGGTGGCCGTGGAACCCTTTTGCTTAACCGCGCTAGCGGCAGAGGGCGCGGGTTGGATATTGCGCGCCCGGCGAGTGTTCTCAGAAGTCACAAGTGAAGGCTTTCTACTTTCCGGGGATCTGGAGACAGTTTAGGGGAGATCTCGCCAAAATTAGGGATCCGTGACCAGTTTCGCGCAATTGAACAGTGTCTGTCTCCGGACACAGCCCCTGGCGTGACTAAGCTTGGGGCCCATTGTGACTACTGAAACTACAGCTCCGCTCGCCATTATCACCGTGACCTATAACCCCGGTGAGTACTTGGCGCGCTTTATAGGCTCCCTGCCGCACGCCAGCGCCCAAGGCGCTCAGGTGGTGCTGGCGGATAATGGCTCGACCGATGGCATCCCCGAAGCCGCCGCGGCGGAAAGGGAAGGCGTGGACTTCCTCGATACCGGCGGCAATATTGGCTACGGTGCCGGCATGAACGCCGGCGCGCGGTGGGTGCGGGAGAACCGGCGCGTAGACGATGAGTTCTTCCTTATCTCTAACCCGGATGTCACCTTCAGCGAAGGTGCGATTGACCAGATGATCGCGTGCGCGCGCCGCTGGCCGGATGCCGCAGCGGTAGGCCCGCGCATCGTGGAACCAGACGGCAGCAACTATCCGTCAGCCCGGTCGGTGCCGAATATATCCACCGGCATCGGCCACGCGCTGTTTTCTAACCTATGGCCCTCTAATCCGTGGACGCGCACGTACCGCAACGATGCCGATATGTCCGTCCAACGCCCCGCCGGGTGGTTATCCGGATCCTGCCTCTTGGTGCGCTGGGACGCCTTCGATGCCATCGGCGGTTTTGATGAGCGCTACTTCATGTACTTAGAAGACGTGGACTTGGGCGATCGCTTCGCGCGCGCCGGGTATCAAAACATTTTCTGCCCGGAAGCCGTCATTAGCCACGCCAAGGGGCATTCCACCCAGGCGCACGCCGGGGCGATGCTGCGCGCGCACCACAGCTCCGCGTACCGCTTCCAGGCGGACCGCCACCCGGCGTGGTGGCAGGCCCCGCTGCGCGCCGCGCTGTGGCTGGGCTTGCGGGTGCGGGGAGCGGTAACGGCCGCTCGTGCCAGTACCGCCAAAGATTCGGAAGCCTGAAGCGCGTGCCGTTGACCTGGTTTCTGGTCGCGGCCGCATACACTGACCTTCGAAAAACCTCAGAATAAGATTGTCTGCATACAAAGGATGACTATGACTGAAGCAGCCACCACTTATGGTGCCACCACCGATGCGGTGATTTTGGTGGGCGGGCGCGGTACCCGCCTGCGCCCACTGACCATTGGTACGCCCAAGCCCATGCTGCCGACGGCAAACTACCCGTTCCTGCAGCACCTGCTCGCCCGCATCAAGGCCGCGGGCATTGAGCACGTGGTGATGTCCACCTCGTACAAGGCAGAGGTTTTCGAGGAATACTTTGGCGATGGCTCTGAGCTTGGCCTGGACATTGAATACGTGGTGGAAGAAACCGCGCTGGGCACCGGCGGCGGTATTCGCAACGTCTATGACAAGTTGCGCAATGACACCGTCATGGTTTTCAACGGCGACGTGCTCTCCGGCATGGATCTAGAGGGCATCTTGACCACGCACCACAACAAGGGTGCCGATGTCACCATGCACCTGCTCAACGTGGCGGATCCGCGCGCCTTTGGCTGCGTGCCCACGGATTCTGAGGGTCGGGTCACGGCCTTTTTGGAAAAGACCGAGGATCCACCAACCAACCAGATCAATGCCGGTTGCTACGTCTTTGACCGCTCCGTCATCGAGTCCATCCCTGCAGACCGCGTGGTCTCGGTAGAGCGCGAGACCTTCCCAGGCTTGCTTGCCGATGGCCGCCTGGTCGTCGGCCACGTCGATAACTCCTACTGGCGCGATATGGGCCGCCCCGATGACTTCACCCGCGGCTCCTCCGACCTGGTGCGCGGCATCGCGCCATCGCCGCTCTTGGAAGGCCGCACCGGCGAGTCCCTCGTGGAATCCTCTGCGGGCATTGCCGGCGGCGTGCTGCTGCTATCTGGCACCGCGGTGGGCCGCGGATCCGAGGTGGGTGCTGGTTCCCGCCTGGAGGGAACGGTGGTCTTTGATGGCGTGCGCATCGAACCGGGCGCCATCATCCACAACTCCATCATCGCCTCCGGCGCGCATATTGGCGCCAATGCGGTCATCGAAAACTGCGTCATTGGCGAAGGCGCCCACGTTGGCGCCCGCTGCGAGCTCGTGGACGGCATGCGGGTATTTCCTGGTGTGACCATCCCCGATGCCGGCATTCGCTTTAGCTCTGACGCCTAAAGCACCCACCACCTACCCTCCGCACCGCTTTCAGCTCGGCCACGAGCGCGGTGTGGAGGGCTTTGTGATCCCCGCCCGGCCGAGATTTTGGGAGACACGCCGACACTTCCTGAAAATTGTTGACAGAAAAACCGGGCACCACTATATCTAGTACCCCCTACCTATACCCCCGGATAGCACCGGATGTTACTAATGTGACGGATGGGGATCCTGTGCAGCGTTTTTGCAATAAAGCGCGGAAAAGGCACTAATTCAGGTTGACGATATTTAGTGATCCGGTGTGAAATTACATCAGTGCAAGAAACGGCGACCGACACACCCGTTTTTACGGATTGGCTCGCGGATTGACGGCGATTCAGCCGCACTTCAGCCTCGTGTACAGTCGGTTGCACTGATTAGGATTACCCAACCTCGGAGAAAGGAAAAGGCGTGGACAAAATGGCTAATAACAACGCCATTCTCCGTGGCGGTGCTGCTGCAGAGGTATCGCTCGATGAACTCTTCGGTGCCGTCGAGCAGGAGTGGCAGGATCAAGCGTTGTGCGCGCAGACGGATCCAGAGGCATTCTTCCCCGAAAAGGGAGGTTCCACCCGTGAGGCAAAGCGTATCTGCCAAGCCTGCGCGGTGCGCGATGAGTGCCTGGAATACGCGCTGGAGCACGATGAACGCTTCGGAATTTGGGGCGGGCTTTCGGACCGCGAACGCCGCCGCCTCAAGCGCGAGATTGGTTAATTAAGTTGTGTGTGTGCTCTAGCCCTTGGCTGCGACCCTGAGTGGTGTGGCCAAGGGCTAGAGTTTTCTCTGTGGTGCGAAAAAGTGTCCCTACCAGCTATAGCGCGGGTCTACCTCCTCTGGGGCGAGGTTTAAGTAATTGGCCACCAGGGCGGTAATGACCGTGCCGAGGAGCTCTGCGCGCTCGGCGGAGGTCACGGCACGCTGCTCAATGGGCATGCGGAAGATAACGAGCCGGGCGCGGGTAGGGCTACCAGCGGAATCGACACCGGCGGGCACGATGCGGCCGAGCGGCACGGGGCCATCGGCAATGATTTCATCCGGCAGCACCGTCATATCCGCCGAAAGGCGCATGCGCGGGATGGTGTCTACCGCAAGGTCGAGCCCGCGCAATTGCGGGGCGAAGGCGTGCTGAATGGGTGCGTAGGCCTCGAGGACGGCGGCATCGAAAAGCTCGCGGGCGCTGCGGTAGCGTGGGGTTTGCTGCGGCAGAAGGGGCCCGTGCAGGCCGCGCCCGTGGCGATCGTGGGCGGGGCGGATATGCGGGCGGGGGCGAGCAGCGGTCATGGCGTTGATTCTAAAGCTCTAAGGTTGCGCAATAAGTGCAGCCACGCCGGGGAAGTACTATCTAAATCTCAACCAAGGGTTTAGACTAATGCGCGTGACTGAATCTCGCCATTGCTCCCGCCCAGGCTGCGGCCGACCCGCCGTGGCGACGTTGACCTACGCATACGCGGATCAAACCGCCGTGGTTGGCCCGCTGGCAGAAGAGGATAACCCGCACAGCTGGGATCTCTGCAGCACCCACCGCGACCGCATCTCCGCGCCGGTGGGCTGGGAGCTGGTGCGCGTAGACCGCATCGAGCTCGACGAGGATGACGACCTTATGGCCCTGGCCCAGGCGGTCAAGGAAGATGGCAGGGTGACCACTGGGCTTGTCGATGACCGCAGCGCCGGCTCCGGGGCAGATCCCATCGATTACGCCGCCACCTTCGACGGCGCTGATCCCGCCAATTCCAATCATCCGGTATTTCGCACCCGCCGCGTGGCCTATGCCAAAAAGGCCCGCCGCGCTCACCTGTCCGTCGTTCCTGATGCGCAGAGCGAAGATAATTCTGCCGAGAGGCAGGACACGGACACCGAATCTGATTAAAGCAAGGGCGCTGAGCACAGCGCCTGAGAAAACTCGCGCTACCTAGCCGCAGACACGGAAGGAGCACTGCGCTAGTTGCCCGTAGGCAGGGAGTAATATTGCGAGGTATGCGAACTCGTGAGCATCTTGATGCAGTGATTAAGGCCTATGACGTCCGTGGCGTGGTGGGCGAAGATATCGATGAAGACTTCGTGCGCGATACTGGCGCCGCCTTCGCCGCAATCCTGCGCGAAGAAGGCGAAAACACCGTGGCTGTAGGCCACGATATGCGCCCGTCTTCTCCCGCGTTGGCGCAAGCCTTTGCTGAGGGCGTGGTGAGTCAAGGCCTCCATGTGACGCTTTTGGGGCTTACCTCTACGGATGAGCTCTACTATGCGGCGGGTTCTATGGAGTGCGCGGGCGCGATGTTTACCGCCTCCCACAACCCGGCGAAGTACAACGGCATCAAGCTCTGCCGCGCCGGTGCCGTCCCCGTGGGGCAACAGACTGGGTTGGAAGAAATCAAGCAGATGCTTATCGATGGCACCCCAAGCTACGACGGCCCTAATGGTGCCATCGCCGAGCAAGAAATCCTGACCGGCTACGCGGACTTCCTGCGTCACCTCGTGCCGCTGGAAGAATCCAAGCCGCTGGTCGTCGCCGTCGATGCCGCCAATGGCATGGGCGGGCACACGGTCCCGGCCGTTTTCGATGGCCTGCCCTTTGATGTCCGCGATCTCTACTTTGAGCTCGACGGCACCTTTCCCAACCACGAGGCGAACCCGCTGGATCCCAAGAACTTGGAGGATCTGCAGAAATTCACCGTAGAGCAAAACGCCGATATCGGCCTTGCCTTCGACGGCGACGCCGACCGTTGCTTCGTGGTGGATGAAAAGGGCCAGCCGGTATCGCCGTCTGCCATCTGCGCGCTGGTGGCCAGCCGCTACTTGGATAAGTTCCCGGGCGCGACCATCATCCACAACCTGATTACCTCCAAGACGGTGCCGGAGCTCATCGCGGAAAAGGGCGGTACCGCCGTGCGCACGCGCGTGGGCCACTCCTTCATTAAGGCCCAAATGGCCGAGCACACGGCGGCCTTTGGCGGCGAGCACTCCGCGCACTACTACTTCCAGGAATTCTGGAATGCCGATTCCGGCATGCTGGCCGCTATGCACGTCCTGGCCGCGTTGGGACAGACGGATAAGCCGCTCAGCGAGCTCATGGCGGAATACTCCCGCTACGAGGCTTCCGGGGAGATCAACTCCACCGTGGCGGACCAAAAGGCCGCCACTCAGGCTGTGCTCGATGGGCTGGCGGATAAGATCGAATCCGTCGATGAGCTCGATGGCGTTACGGTCGAGCTCAAGGGCACGGACGCGTGGTTCAATGTGCGCGCTTCCAATACCGAGCCGCTGCTACGGCTCAACGTTGAGGCGAAGACCTCCGAAGAGGTTCAGCAGATCGTAGACGAGGTCCTCGCCATCATCAGGCGCTAATTACTGGAGTTACTGAATTACTGCGCGCGGGAGTGGGCGACCATGTCTTCCCACTCCACGTACTTCTTTCGCTCGCGGCCTTCGCGCTCGCCCAAAGCGCGCTCAGCGGCATCGAGGCGTTGCCAATCCTGCCAGGTGAGGTAGTCGATGCCCTTATCCGCGAAGGCCTCGGTGATATCGCCGGCGGTGGGGGACGGTAGGGTGCCCGCGGCGGCATCATCAAGCAGCATGCCAATGGTTTCGCTGGCATCGGACTTGGTATTGCCAATCAGGCCCACGGGCCCGCGTTTTACCCAGCCGGTGGTGTAGAGGCCGGGCACGATGGCGCCCTCTTCGTCGATGACGTGGCCGCCGTCATTGTTGATGACGTTTTTCTCGCTATTAAATGGCACGCCGTCCACGGCGTCCGAGCGGTAGCCCGTGGCAAAGTAGACCGCTTGCACTGGCCACGTGGTGAATTTACCCGTCCCGCGCACGCTGCCATCGCCGGTCAGCTCGGTGCGCTCCGTTTTAATCCCGCTCACCCGGCCGTTCTCACCGAGGATCTCCACCGGCTGCTCAAAGAGATGAATCTGCAGCGTATGCGGGGCCTTTTTGGGATCGCGAATGGCATATTGCTCAAGAACCTGGCAGACCAAATCCGTGGACTTGCTGGAAGCGCGTGCCTCTAGCGAGGCCTCATCGTAATCAATATCTTCGGGGGAGACGACCACATTGATGTTATCCGAGTGGTCGAGCTCTTTGAGCTCTTGCGGGGTGAACTTGGCTTGGGCGGGCCCGCGGCGCCCGAAGACGCGTACGGTCTCTGCCTTATTTTGTGCCAGCGAATCGTAGACATTATCGGCGATCTCGGTCACCTTAAGTTCATCGCCAGTCTTGGCCAAGATACGCGAGACGTCCAGGCCCACATTGCCCACGCCGATGACAGCGACCTCGCTGGCGGAGAGGTCCCATTCGCGCTCAAAGCGCGGATTGCCGTCATAGAAGCCTACGAATTCACCGGCGCCGTGCACGCCCTGCAGCTGCGCGCCAGGGATATCGCGGTGGCGATCGCCTACCGCACCGGTGGCAAAGACGACGGCATCGTAGTGCTGCTGCAGCTCGTCCACGGTGATATCGCGGCCGATGTGCACGTTGGTAAGCAGGCGAATCTGCTCCGTGTCCAATACGCGGTGCAGGGATTTAATGATGCCTTTAATGCGTGGATGGTCAGGGGCCACGCCGTAGCGGATGAGGCCGAAGGGAGCGGGCATCTGCTCAATGAGATCGATGTGTACATTGCCACCGGTCTTTTTCACCAAGATATCGGAGGCGTAAATGCCAGCGGGGCCGGCACCGATGACGGCTACGTTTAAGGGTTTATCTGACACGGTAATTTTGCCTTTCTTGTCTGCGTAGTCTCCCGCGGTGGGATGAAGGGAACGAAGTTCTCAATAAATATGCGCAAATAGACCACATGGTCTATTTATCGTGAGTGAGCGCGGGATTTCTCTTAAGAGAGTGAACCGTATGGTCTGTTTGCACACAAGCGGAAGAATTAGATTCTTTATTAAGCCTTCTCAAAGTGCAGGTCATAGCTTTGGGAAAAGTGAAAATAAAACAGACCGCTTTGTCTGCAATCTATAGACGGGTAGGTTTTCCCTCAACGCTTTGAAAGGGAGGTCTACACCACATTATGGCTACCGCGACAACGACCAAACGCAAGCCACGCGCCAATAAGCCCGAGGGCCAGTGGAAAATCGACGGTAAAGAACCGTTGAATAACGATGAGGCCATCAAACAGGATGATGGTGGTCTCTCCGCTAAGCAGCGCGTGATAGACATCTACTCCAAGCAGGGATTTTCCTCCATCCCGCCGGAGGATTTAGCACCGCGCTTTAAATGGTTAGGCCTGTATACGCAGCGCAACCAGAACCTGGGCGGGGAGATGACCGCCAAATTATCTAACGCGGAATTGCAAGATGAATACTTCATGATGCGCGTGCGCTTCGATGGCGGCCGCGCCGATCCAGCCAAGCTGCGCGCGGTGGGAGAAATCTCGCGCGATTATGCCCGCTCCACCGCGGACTTTACGGACCGCCAGAATATTCAGCTGCACTGGATTCAGATCGAAGACGTACCCACCATCTGGGACAAACTCGAATCTGTGGGCCTGGGCACCTTGATGGGGTGTGGCGATGTGCCGCGCGTCATCTTGGGCTCGCCGGTCGCGGGAGTTGCCGAGGATGAAATCATCGATGCCACCCCAGCCATCGAGGAGATTAAGAATAATTACTTACCGCGCGAGGAGTTCCATAACCTTCCCCGCAAGTTCAAAACCGCTATTTCCGGCAATGCGCGCCAGGACGTGACGCACGAAATTCAAGACGTTGCCTTCGTCGGCGTCAACCACCCCGAATATGGCCCCGGCTTTGATTGCTTTGTGGGCGGGGGACTATCCACCAACCCGATGCTCTCGCAATCCTTGGGCGCGTGGGTGCCACTCGAGCGCGTGCCGGAAGTATGGGCCGGTGTGGTCAGCATCTTCCGCGACTACGGCTTCCGCCGCAACCGCAACCGCGCGCGGCTGAAGTTTTTGGTGGCTAAATGGGGCATCGACAAGTTCCGCCAGGTCCTCGAGGAAGAGTACCTGGAGAAGCCGCTTGCCGATGGCATCCCGCTCGAGGTTAATCCCGGCAGCCGCGATCACCTGGGCGTGCACAGGCAAAAGGACGGCAAGTTCTACGTCGGCGTAAAACCCACCGTGGGCCATGCAACGGGTGAGCAGCTCATTGCCATTGCCGATGTCGCGGAAAAATTCGGCATTTCGCGCATCCGTACCACCCCGATGAAGGAATTGCTCTTCCTCGATGTGGAAGAAGACGATATTCCGGCACTTTCGCGCGCGCTGGATGAAACGGGCCTGTATTCCCAGCCCACGGAGTTTCGCCGCGGCGTCATTTCCTGCACTGGGCTGGAATTTTGCAAGTTGGCGCACGTGACCACGAAGGCCCGCGCCATCGAATTGGTGGACATCCTCGAAGACACCCTGGGGGATTTGGACGTACCCATTTCTATCGCACTCAATGGCTGCCCCAATGCGTGCGCGCGCTCCCAGGTATCCGATATCGGACTTAAAGGTCAGATCGTCACCGATGCCGATGGCAACCGCGTCGAAGGATTCCAAGTCCACCTAGGCGGTGCCCTCGGCCTTTCTCCCGACTGGGGCCGCAAGCTCCGCGGACACAAGGTCGTAGCCGATGAGGTACCGGACTACGTCATACGGCTGGTCAATAAATATAAGGAACAACGCGAAGAAGGCGAGCAGTTTCGCCACTGGGTACTGCGCGCCGAGGAGGAAGATCTGCAGTGAATTTCCGCCGTAAACCTAATCCCAATCGCAATCACCCCACCTTTTGCCCTTACTGCGCCGGCACCGATCTGTTCCCGGATGAAGAAGACGACTTTGCCTGGAATTGCCAGGAATGCCTGCGCGTATTTTCGGTCCGCTTCCACGGCCAAGACGATGCCCCCGTGGCACCGGCCCCGGCCGTTTCTTCCACCGAAGCCCTGCAGCGCTCCCTAGCCCGCCGCGGACACTCCACGGCTCCGGTGGATTAAGGATGCACCATGACCACACTCATCACCTTGTCCCACGGCTCGCGCCACCCGGGCGCCGCCGCTGGCATTGAACGGCTCACCCAGGCCGCTGCTGCCGCGATACCAGCCCGCCCTGCTTATCGGGCGGCGCACCTAGAGTTCAATACTCCCGATCTCACCGCAGCTGCGGTCGACCTCGCCCGTTGTGGGGAGGATACGGCCGTAGTCATTCCATTGCTCTTTACGCAGGGCTACCACCAGCGCGTTGACGTTCCCCGCGTTATTGCCGCGGCCGAACAGGCCTCAGGCGTGCGCTTGGTACAAGGCGAGTGCTTGGGCGGAGGGCGCGCCGCAGAACATAGCGTACGAGATGTGGGCAGGCGGGAAGCCGCAGAAGCGGACCTGGCGGCGGTGCTCGCGGCACGCGCAAGGCCGGAAGATACCCACCACGTCATCTACTCCGTCGGTTCCTCTGATGCTGCGGCCAATGACTCCATCCACCGGCTGGCCGTTCGGGTATCCCAGCTCACCGGCGTCCCCGCCACGGCCGCGTTTGCCACCCGGGGCGGCAGCAATGACATTCATGCATTGGCAAGAAGCACTGCGCGAATGCGGGTTATCCCGCTGTTTGTCACCGCAGGACTGCTCCTTAAACCATTGTCATCTACCCCCAGCAATGTCACCGTCGATCCCGTTCTTGGTACCGATCTCGCTGGCATCGTTGCTGCTCACTACCACATCGCCCAGGAGGTCGGTGTTCCATGCTAACCCTGATTTTAATCGCCGTGGCCGGTGCGGCCGCCCAGCTTGTCGATGGCGGCATCGGCATGGGCTTCGGCGTCACCTCAACCACCATCCTTCTCCTGGCGGGCCTTGGGCCCGCCCAAGCATCCGCCGTAGTCCACACTGCGGAGTTAGGAACCACCGCAATGTCGGGCTTGAGCCACGCCCGTTTTGGCAATGTGGACTGGAAAACCGTCTTCCGGCTGGGTGTGCCGGGTGCCATCGCGGCGTTTATCGGCGCCACCGTGCTCTCCAATATCTCCACCGATGCGGCAGCCCCGATTACCGCGCTCATCTTGGTGGCCATCGGCAGCAACCTCATCTGGCGCTTTTCCCGCCCGCGCCGGGCGAAGTTCGTGCAAAAACGCAGCCATTCCACCCCATTTTTGATCGGTCTCGGTTCCGTCGGCGGATTTGTTGACTCTACCGGTGGCGGCGGCTGGGGCCCGGTGTCTACCTCGACGCTCATGGCGATTGGCCGCGAGCAGCCCCGCCGCATCGTCGGCACGGTAAATACCGCCGAATTCCTGGTCACACTGGGTGCCACCCTCGGCTTCGTCGTTGGATTGTGGCAGGATATCGTCGCCAACCTCTCCGCCGTGCTGGCCCTGCTCATCGGTGGTTCCATTGCCGCCCCGATTGCGGCCTGGGTGATTTCCCGGATTGAGCCGGTCGTCCTCGGTGGACTCGTGGGTACGGCCATCGTGGCTCTCAATATCGGCAAGGTCTTAGGCGGGCTAGAAACCTACTTTGGGCTGACGGTACCGGGCTTTGTCTCCCCGCTGCTCATGGTCCTAGTCCTCGTCGTGGGCATTTCCGCCACCATCCACGGTGCGCGCGCTACCCGGGCAGCCCGCGCACGGGAGCTGGAGGCCGAAAACGCCGAAACCAAGGCGCACGCGGAATTTCATGCCGCAGGCTTTGCACACAGCGCGGCCGGTGCCTCTAAGGACGCGAGCATCGTGGAGGAGTCCGCACCGCAGGCGGATAAGGCCTAATCCCCGGCTGGGTCGAGGCCGGCAACCTCGCCAATGACATAGACGGCGGGGGAGGAGACGTTATTGTCCTTCATTGTCTGCGCAAGGCGTTCTAAATCGCAGCGAAATTCCCGCTGCGTATCCAGGGTGCCCTCCTGGATAATCGCGCACGGTGTCGACCCAGCAAGCCCGCCTTCCTGCAATGCCCTGGCAATCGCCGGGGCATTTTTCACGCCCATGATGATGGACAAGGTCGCGCCGGACTGGGCCAGGGCGTGCCAATCCACCAGGGACTTCTCGTGGCCAGGCGGCAGATGCCCTGATACGACGGTAAAGCCGTGAACCATTCCGCGCTGGGTGACGGGGATGCCAATGCCCGCGGGCACGGAAACCGCGGAGGTCACCCCTGGAATGACGGTGGTGGGGATAGATGCCTTGGCTAGGGCCTGTACCTCTTCAAAGCCGCGGCCGAACACGAAAGGATCGCCGCCCTTCAGCCGCGCTACCTTCCGCCCGGCTTGGGCGTGCTCGATGAGCAGCTCGTTGATCTTGTCCTGGGTAATCGACTTCTTGTAGGGCAGCTTGGAGACATCGATAAGCTCCTTGGCTGAAATATCGCAGAGTTTATCCAATTGCGGGGCAGGGCCCAGGTGATCGGTCAAGATGACCTCGGCCTCCTGTAGGGCGCGCATGCCGCGAACCGTAATCAGGTCCCACGCGCCGGGGCCGCCACCGATAAGGGATACGGGGTGAATCTGTGCGGACGTCATGCCGCACCATCATAGTGGGAGCCAGACTATGCTTGAGCGATATGGATAACGGTTTCACTGAGGGTTCCGCCTATGACACCGAAACGGTGCGATTTTTTGATGTCGCCCACGAGGGCGCGCAGATTCGTCTGCTCGCCGGGCAAATGGAGCGCTGGGGTGAGATCCTCAACGGGCTCAATCCGCGCTCCCTGGTCATCTTGCCCACCGATGCCATCGCCCGCGAGGCAGCGCACCTCGGCGTCGGCTTGGCCGAACCGCTGCGCATCCCGCTGGTGGTGACGGAATCGCTGCCGCAATACGTGGGCGCGCTCGATATCGTCGTGGTGGTGGGCGAGCCCGCAGAATGCGATTGGGCCTCCCGCGCGCTCATTGCGGCGAGCCAGCGCGGCGCCACCACCATCCTGGTGGGCCCGGCAAGCGGCCCCTTGGTAGAGGATTGCCCGGAAGACACCCTGATTGCCCCGTCGCTTCCCACCGCAGAGGGCTGCTCGCCGGCGCGATTTATCACGGCCCTGTACGCGCTGTGCAGCATCGTTCATACCTCCCCGCGCGCGGTGTGCGAAGAATTAGAGGACCTTGCCGCCGCCGTGGACCGCGAGATCGAGCAGCTTTCGCCAGAGCGCGATGATGCCATCAATCCCGGCCGGCAGCTGCGCGAATACGCCGAGGGCGCGCGGATTATTCACTCCTGCGCCATCGATCCCTATGCATATGCCGAGCGCCGCGAGCGCGTACACATCGATACCTTGGTCGCCCGCATGGCAGCAACCATCTGGGCTGTGCACGGGTTGCCCGGCACTTTCGTCGAGCCCGCTGACCTGCGCGGCGCACTCGATCGGGGTGCTGAATCTAGTACGGCGCCCGCGCCTGCCGATGACCTTTTCTACGACCCCTTCATCGACGGTGCTGGGGCGGATGCACCTTTGATACCCTTGAAAGTGATTTTCTGGGGGCAGGAAGAGGCGAACCTGCCCAACTCGCTTGCAGTCCGCAGCACCGACCCGGAACCGGGCCTTGGGCATCTTGCCCGCTCACTGCAGCTTATTACGCGGAGTTTTGCCGCGACCGCCTACGAGATTTCTAAAGGATAGAAATAAATGCAATTACTGGAAGGCGCTACCCGCAACTACTCGTGGGGTTCGCGCACCCTCATCCCTGAGCTGCGGGGCGAAGAAGCCGCAGAAAAGCCGGTGGCTGAACTCTGGTTTGGCGCCCACCCAGGCGATCCCTCCACGGTGGATGGCCAGCTTCTCAATGAGGTTATTGCGGCGGATCCAGAAGGCCAGTTGGGCGCTCGAGTCTATAAAGAATACGGCGAGAACCTGCCGTTCCTGTTGAAGATCCTCGCCGCCGAAGATCCGCTGTCTTTGCAGGCCCACCCGTCTAAGGAGCAGGCCGAGGAGGGTTTCGCCCGCGAAAACGAGGCGGGCATTGCCCTGCAGGCTGCAAACCGCAATTACAAGGACGATAACCACAAGCCGGAACTTATCGTGGCGCTGTCGGATTTCTACGCCATGGCGGGTTTCCGTCCCCTGGCACAAACCCGCGAGCTCTTTGCCGCCTTGGCATGCCCGGAGCTTGAGCGCTACCTGGCCATGCTTGACGATGACCCCGCGGAATCCTCCGAGTCCGCCAACCTTCGGGTGCTTTTCACCACGTGGATTACGATCCCTTCGGCCAAGCGCAAGGAGCTCATTAAGGCCATCGTTGCCGCCGGCGAGCGCCTGATTGCCGTCGATCCCAAGGATTGGAAGGCGCGGGTCATGGCTACGGTGGTGGACCTTAATGACCGCTATCCTGGCGATATGGGTGTGCTTGGTGCGCTCTTGCTCAACCACATCGAGCTTGCCCCGGGTGAGGCCGTCTACCTCGATGCCGGGCAACTCCACGCGTATGTCTCCGGGCTGGGCGTAGAAATCATGGCCAATTCCGATAACGTTTTGCGCGGCGGGTTGACCCCGAAATTCGTGGATGTGCCGGAGCTGGTCAAGGTCCTGACCTATGCGGCCGCCAATGAGCCGCGGGTGCAGCAAAAGGATAAGCAAAACCAGGACAATGTCCACGGCGCCGAGGCGTGGTCCTATCCAGTGCCCATCGATGAATTCCTGCTCGACCGCGCCGAGCTCGGGCCGGATTCTTCCGTCGACCTCGACTATGACGGCCCCACCATCGCCTTGTGCACCGGTGGGGCCCTCAACCTGCGCAATGCTGCGGGCGAGGAATTGATTCTTTCCCCGGGCCAGGCCGCATGGCTGCCGGCCTCCGACGGCATGGTTACCGCCCAGGCTCACGCTGTAGAAAAGGAAAATCCTGAGGGCAGCACGGCGCAATTATTCGTCGCCCGAGTCTAAGCGGCCTCACAACTATGCCCCCTTGCTGGAAAATTCCAGCAAGGGGGCATTTTTAGGCGCTAGCCGCGGTGAAAAGTTAGCGCGCAGCAGAAGAACTGGCGGCTGAGCTTCCCGTTGCCGGGAGATCCGTGGGTTCTTGGTTTCCTGGCTGCTGCGTAGGAACAAGCTTCTTGGTTGCCTGCGGCTCGGCGTGGGACTTATTTTTCGTCTGCTGTGTACCAGAAGGCGCGCCCGCTCCTGCACCGTGTCCCTCTGTAGTGGCATCGGGAGCCGACGGGGTGCGCTGCGTGCTCGACTCGGGACGAGGCTTGTGCGGAGCCTGCGTCGCTGGCGGCGCCGGGATACCGGATTCGGCGGGCTCCTCCGGCTTACCAGGCTTGCCGGGCTCGCCACCTTGATCAGGCTTCTCTTCGCCCGGGGCAGGGGATGGAGCCGGTGAGCTCGGTGCCGGGGACGACGGTGCTAGGTTATCCGGCTTGCTGGGGTTATCTGGGACCGCCTGCATGGTGCCGGTGCCTGTGCCGTTACCATTTTGCGGCACCTGCCCGCCCTGGTTAGACGGGGCATTATTAACGGAAGTTCCTGGCGAGTACACATTTTCGGGGCGGTACACCTTGGTAGGGCGGGTGGCCGCGTGGGGATGCGTGACGGCATTCGGCGCCAAGTATGGGTCCGTTGATTCAGGGTGCTGGTGGTCTGATTCACCGGCGCCAGAATTTGCCTCTGCGGGGGCAGAGTTTTCCGTCGAAGGCTTCTTATGCGTCGACGATGTCGTCGATTCTTCAGCGGAAGTATTTTTTGGTGCCACGGTAGAGGTAGGGGACTCATTCGCGGCGTTGGAGTAACGGGCGCTCGGCGTGCTCATGCGCCACACGCCCACTCCCACGACGACGGCGGCGATAAGGCCGAGCACGATGAAGACGTACACGCGACGTGAATCTGGTTTCATCGTGCCCTCCTTTCTTGGTTGCATAGGGTGGGTAACAAGTTGATAACGAGAGTATCATGTATTGGAATTTCCGCGACAGGCTGCGGATTCCGTGATATGTAAACAACGTGGAGATGAGAAATGGCAGTGCTTATGCAATCCTTTTCATGCCCGATTTTTCTCCGCCGGAAAAGCGTGTATAAATGGCGCTAAACCCGTCGAAGGAGTGAGAGATGAGCAGCTGGGACGAAGAGATTTTTAGCACCGATCTCAACGTGGATTTTCTAGATGAATTAGCAAACCTCGATGAAGAAGGGGTAATCCGCGCAGTACAGGATGCCTGCGAGGTGGCCCGCAGCAAGGACGATATAACCGAAGAGGAACAACTCAACGCCCACGCCGCGGCCACGATCGCCGCCATTTGGGCGGGTGCGCCGTTCAGTGCCAGCGAAACCGTTGAGGACTACCCCTATATTAGGGACTTGGTGGGAACCGTTGACGATACCTTGACCGAAAATGCCCTCGAGATCTTGGACACCGTCGAAGAAGACTACGACGTGGAACCTTTTATCGAGGCACTTTCTTAAAAACCATGTCCTTCGGTGCCAAAGGCGCCGCCACAGAGCAGAAAGGATTCTGCGTATCTCACCATGCTCATAAGCATTGAAGGCATTGACGGCGCCGGAAAAAATACGCTTGCGACCGCAGTGCGAAGCGCCCTCGAAGTCCCGGTAAGTACCATAGCCTTTCCGCGCTATGAGACCTCCATCCACGCGCAGCTCGCGCGCGAGGCGCTGTACGGAAAGATGGGCGATCTCACGGATTCGGCCTACGGTATGGCCACGCTCTTCGCCCTCGACCGCTTTGGGATAAAAGAGGAATTGCGGGCGGCGAAGGAAACCCGCGAGATAGTCATCTTGGATCGCTATGTGGCCTCCAATGCTGCCTATTCCGCGGCCCGGTTGCGCGACGATAGCCTCTTCCAGTGGGTCTACGACCTAGAATTTGGTACCTTGGGCCTGCCGAAAGCGGACCTGCAGGTGTATGTGGATACGGCGGTGGAGGTGGCATCGGCAAGAGCGCAGTCCCGGGCCGCCACCGATTCCACCCGCGAGCGCGACCACTATGAACGCGATGGGGGATTACAGGAGCGCACCGCCGCCGCCTACCGGCGCTTGGTCGAATCCGGTTGGGGTGGGCGCTGGATCGCCACCGCCGATGCGGATACTATTACGGCAGCAATTAATGACCTTGTAGGAGATTAAAACGTGGCGCCAACGATTTTGGTCGTGGATGATGATCCAGCGATCTCGGAAATGCTGACCATTGTCCTTGAATCTGAGGGACTAAACCCCGTCCCCGTCATGGATGGCAACGATGCCGTTCCTGCCTTCCGCGAGCACGAACCGGATCTCATCCTTTTGGATCTTATGCTGCCGGGCATGAACGGTGTGGATATTTGCCGCACCATCCGGCGCGAATCCGCGGTGCCCATCGTCATGCTGACCGCCAAGACCGATACCGTGGACGTGGTCTTGGGCCTTGAATCCGGCGCGGATGATTACATCACCAAGCCCTTTAAGCCGAAGGAGCTCATCGCCCGCATTCGGGCGCGCCTGCGCCGCACCGATTCCGCGGAACCGGAAACCCTTGAGGTCGCCGACCTGATCATCGACGTGCCGGAACATACGGTGCGCCGTACCGATGGCACCGAATTGAACCTGACCCCGCTGGAGTTCGATCTCCTGCTGGAAATGGCGCGCCACCCAGGCCAGGTGCATACTCGCGAGTCACTCCTGGAGTCCGTCTGGGGCTACCGCAATGCCTCCGATACTCGTTTGGTGAACGTGCACGTGCAGCGCCTGCGCGCCAAGATCGAGCACGATCCGGAAGATCCGCAGATCGTGCTGACGGTGCGCGGCGTGGGGTATAAGACCGGCAAAGCCGGTGCCGGGGAGTAAGGAAACATCAGAATTCTGGACCGCGTGCGGCGCATTCGTGACGCCATAGTAGATACGCTGCGCACCTCATTGCAGGCGCGCGTTATCGGCATGATTGTGGTCGCCTCCTCGGTGGTCATGATCATCTTGGCCTATGCCTTGGTCTCCGTGCTGACCCAGCGGTTGGTATCCCAAAAAGAAGACGTGGCGCTGCAGGAACTCGAACGCGCCCGCACGGCGGTGGAGCAGCAAATCGATGCCACCAGCTCGGCCAACTCGGTGCAGGTGCGCATCAATTCCGCCCGCGCTTCTTTGGATCAGCTCTCTGCGCAACAAGGCGATGCGCAGGCCGTATATGAACCCGTCATCGTGGTGGAAAACCAGGATGGATCCATCACCACCTCGCCGGAGGATTTCCCGGTGCCGGAACAAATGCGGCAGATGGTGGGCCAGGACCAGATTGCGCAGCAGTATTACCCGGTCCCGCGCGGCAATGGCGATTACTATAACGCGCTCATGGTGGGCACACCCACCGATGCAGAGATTCCGAATCTGCAGGTCTACCTGGCCCTGTCCATGGAATCGGAAGAGTCCACGATGGCGCTGATGCGCGGCCTGCTCTCTGCCGCCGGCGTGGTGGTCGTGGTCTTACTGGTGGGCATTGCCTGGTTGGCTACCCAGCAGGTCATCACCCCGATTAAGTCCGCGTCCCGCATTGCCCAGCGCCTGGCCGCCGGCCATCTCAAGGAGCGCATGGCCGTGGACCGGGACGATGAGATGGGCCGACTTGCCGCCTCCTTTAATAATATGGCGGATAAATTGTCCTCCCAGATTGCGCAGCTGGAGGAATACGGCGATTTGCAGCGGCAATTCACTTCCGATGTCTCGCACGAGCTGCGCACCCCCATTACCACCGTGCGCATGGCCGCAGACCTCATCGAATCCGAGGCCGATAGCCTGCCCGCGGGCGCGCAGCGCGCCTCCAAGCTCATGTCCAGGGAGCTGGACCGCTTCGAGGAGCTGCTCGCGGATCTGCTCGAGATTTCCCGACACGATGCCGGCGTGGCGGACCTGTCCACCACGGCCATTGACCTGCGATCCTGCGTGGATGCTGCCTACCGCCAGGTTGAGCACCTAGCCCAAAAGCTCGACGTGGAGGTGGTCCGCAATATGCCAGACGAGCGGATCACCATCCAGGCCGATTCCCGGCGCATCGAGCGCATTTTGCGCAACCTCTTGGCCAATGCCATCGACCACTCTGAGGGCAAACCCGTGGTCATCGATATCTCCACCACGGAGAAGGCCGTGGGCGTGGCGGTCACGGACCACGGCGTGGGCCTGAAACCCGGGCAAGAAGAGCTGGTATTCAACCGTTTCTGGCGCGCGGATTCCTCCCGTAAGCGCCACTCTGGCGGCACCGGGCTGGGCCTTGCCATCGCCCGCGAGGACGCGGTCTTGCACGGCGGCACGCTCGATGCCTTTGGCGTCTTCGGCTACGGTTCCCGCTTCCGCCTCATTATCCCGCGCGAGCCGAATACCGAGATCGGTGAAGAACCCATCTCCCGCGAGATTCCAGGCGCCCCGGGCACCGGTTCAGACGCCGCGCACGAGGGGCACGATGCGCTTGCCGATGCCCCCGCTCTCGCTGATCCCGCTACCGCCGGCCCAGCTACCGCTGCCGCCGGAGAAAAAGGCGCCGCTGCTGACTTCGCGGCCGACGCAGCTCATGAGTCTGATGCTGCGGATGCCAGGCAAGCGGACGCTGGGGAAGCGGATGCTGGTGCAGCAGAAGACGAGGGCGAGGGTGGCGCCGGTGGGGCATCGCCAAGCAGCAGCACGGTGGTAGGCCGCGGAATTGGCATCGACGATGACTCGGCGGAGGCGGCCGAGGCGGATGGTGACGGAATCTTGTGGCCTTCTGAGCGCAACCGTGGGGCCGCCTCGCCCGAGAGGCGCTCCTATAAGGCGCCGGATTTTAAGGGGGATAAATAAATGAATTCGGTCATACGCAATGGATTGTGGCGGCGGAGCACCGCCGTGGGCGCGGTGGCGGCGCTGTGTTTTGCCACCGGCTGCTCAACCTTGCCGCACGATACGAGCCCCCAGGTCGTGGGTACCTACCACAAACAGGCCGATGGCCCGGAAGAGGTCATTGCCCCAGAGGTGGGGGCGGACCCGGACCTTACCCTGCGCGATTTTTATCGCGCCGCGGCCGTTCCTACCAATGACCACGATGCCGCTCGCGGGTTCCTCACGGATAACGCCCGCGGGGCCTGGGATGCCTCGGGCGATGTCATGGTGGTCGATAGCCTGGACATCGTGACCGCGCCCGATAAGAAGCAGAATACGGCGGCGGATGCGCGTTCCTTCAATGTGCGCGGCACTATCATCGGACGCCTCAAATCCGGCGGGGCCTATGTGCCGGAAAATGAGAGCTACGAAGCTACCATCGACATGAAAATGGTAGATGACCAGTGGCTCGTTGATAGTCTGCCGGCCGGGTTGGTTATCGAGCGCAATGAGCTGCGCAATCATTACACCCCGCAATCGCTTTACTTTTATAAACAAACCGATGACGTCCTCGCCCCGGACCGCCGGTGGCTGTATAAGGGCAGCGAGGAATCCGAGTCCACGCTGATTACCCTCTTGATGGAAGGCCCATCTAGCAGCATCGCTCCGGCCACCCGCCGGGCGGCGGATGAAAAGGTCACCTTCGCCGGCTATGACAACGAAAACGGCTACCAGTTCGAGGGTCTGTCGGACCTGGATGAAAATGACCGCACCCGCTTTGCGGCGCAATTGGTCTGGACGCTTTCTGATGCCGGGCATATCGGCCCCTTCAAGATCAAAGCCGATGGCAGCAATCTGGTAGAAGGCATGGACACCGTCAGCGTGGATGATTTTGCTGACTATAACCCCAAGGTCAATAGTAATTCCCTGTCCACGCTGTACGCCTTGAACGAGGGCAACGTGCTGGAGGTCGATAGCGGGGTGGCCGAGCCGGTTAAGGGCTCATTGGGATCGAGCGGCAATGTGCAATCGGTCGATGTCACCGAGTCCGGCATGATTGCGGCGGTTAGCCGGAAGCCTAGCGGTGACTTCAAGCTGCAGATGGGCGAGATTGGTGCCGCGCTGCAGGATTCGGTCGAAGGTAAGACGCTGGCGCGGCCCACCTTTGAATATAACGGGCAGGCCGTGTGGACGGTGGTCGATGGTGACCGCATCGTGCGCGTCGTGCGTTCCAAGACCACCGGACGGATTTCAGAATCCGAGGTCGATGCCCGCAGCATCGACGATATCGAGGGCGAAATCTCCGTTATCCGCCTCTCCCATAGCGGCGCACGCGCGGCGATGATCATTGACGGCCACGTTTACATCGCCGCGGTGGCCCAATCCAGCAGCGGCGATAAGCGCATCGTCAACGCCCGCGAGGTGGGCCCTGAGGTCTCCGGCTCGGCACTATCGCTGGATTGGAATAACGATGGCTCGCTCATTGTGGGTACGTCCTCTGGGCAGTCGCCGGTATGGCGCATCGAGCAGGATGGTTCCTCGGCCTCTACCATGCCGACGGGTAATATCACCGCCCCGGTAGTTGCGGTGGCTACCTCGCCATCGAAGCTTTATATTACGGATTCCCATGCCATGCTGGAGCTTCCCGCCACGGTGGTCGATGAGGTGAACTGGCGCGAGGTGCCTGGCCTGCAGGGCCGGCGCTCTTCGCCTATCGTGTCCAGTTAGAAGGCGGCGGCGCTAGGCGGCGCTGCCGCGGAGGACCTTTCGGGGGATGGGGTGGTGTCGCGCCGTGAGCGTGCGAGAGCTGATTTTTCCGCGTGCGTGTGCCGGGTGCCGCGCGCCCGGCCACGTCTTGTGTCCGCAGTGCCGGGGACACCTGCGCCAGCCTCCTTACTTGGTAAGCCGCCCGCGGCTGCTCGGGGCGCCGGTATTCGCCCTGGGGTCCTATTCCGATATTCGCCGCAACATCGTCATCAGCATGAAAGAACAGGGCAATAGGGAAGTGCGCGATTATATAGGTGCGGTGGTGGCCGCGGGCGTGGCGCACTTGGCCGCCCGCGGTGAGGTTCCCCGCGAGCTGTGCCTGGTGCCGGCCCCTACGCGGCGCCGCTCGGCGCGCATGCGCGGCGGTGATCCCGTGATGGCCATGTGCCAGGGTGCGGCGCGCCGGCAGCAGGGCCTGCGGGTGCGCGAGGCGCTTGTCATGGGCGCGGATACGGCGGATCAATCCGAGCTCAATGCGCAGGATAGGTGGGCGAATCTGCAGGGGCGCGTGGGGATTAGCGCCCCGGTGGGCGGTGAGCAGGCGCTGCTTGTCGATGACGTTATAACCACCGGTGCCACCCTTGCGGCCAGCATGGCGGCCCTGCGCGCCGCCGGCGCCACGGTCTATGGGGCGTTGGCTTTTGCCGATGCTTAAGGCGCATCACACAGTGGGGTGCACGGTGTTACCCCCTAATGCCATCAGGTCATAACCACTGGTATTATTAGAGGTGTCACAGAGGAACAGTTACTGTGATTGTTTCTAGTCCCCACTACCAAAGGGAGGCATCTCAATGTCCCAGCCAAACAAAGCTCAGGTAACGATTACGGGCCGTAACGTTGATGTACCGGAACACTTCCAGGAGCGCGTCAACGACAAGCTGGCAAAGATTGAACGCCTTGATCCCACATTGACCTTCTTCCACGTGGAATTGCAGCACGAGCCAAACCCGCGCCGCGAAGCAGAGTCCGACCGCATCCAGATCACCGCAACCGGCAAGGGCCACATCGCCCGTGCAGAGGCTAAGGAAGACTCCTTCTACGCAGCGCTGGAAACCGCGATGGGGAAGATGGAACGTTCCCTGCGCAAGGTGAAGGTGCGCCGTGAATACGTCAAGGGCGGCCACCGCGCACAGAAGGGCACCGGCGAAATCGCCGCTGAGATGGTTGCGGAGGCAGAAGCACAGCGCGCTAAGGAAGAGCGCTTGGTCGATCCTTATGCCGAGACCGTCGAGGACGTTCGCCCCGGCCAGATCGTGCGCACCAAGGAGCACCCGGCCACCCCGATGAGCGTGGACGATGCTTTGAGCGAGATGGAGCTGGTTGGCCACGATTTCTTCCTCTTTGTCAACGAGGAAAACAACAAGCCATCCGTGGTTTACCGCCGCCACGCTTTCGACTACGGCATCATCTCTTTGTCTGAGGATGCAGAGGGCTAAAATCTCCCGCGCCTGGCTAAAGAGTTAAGCCTCTTTATTCCCCCTTCCTACCCATCACGTTAGAACTCGATGAGGTTTGGAAGGGGGATTTGTCATGCTGTGAGTTATCTGTTTTCTTAGTGCCCTTAGTATGAAATCACTATCGTTTAAGGGCGGGTAGAACGCGAGAAGGGCAGTGGCGTGAGTACAATTGCGGGAAGTTAACTAATGTGTCGCGACAAGAAGGACTAACGAATAGTGTTTGGACTTTCCAAGCTGCTGCGCGCGGGTGAGGGCCGTACGGTCAAGCGCCTGGGCAAAATTGCAGACGATGTAATTGCACTCGAGGATCAGTACGCGGAGCTTTCGGACGATGAGCTAAAGGCCAAGACTGACGAGTTCAAAACTCGCCTAAAGGATGGCGAAGAAAAGAACGACATCTTGCTCGATGCTTTTGCTACCGTCCGCGAAGCCGCTTGGCGCGTCCTGGGACAAAAGCACTACCCCGTGCAGATCATGGGCGGTGCCGCCCTGCACTTTGGCAATGTTGCAGAGATGCGCACCGGTGAGGGCAAGACCCTGACCTCCTTGTTGCCCGCTTACCTCAACGCTTTGGAGGGCCAAGGCGTCCACATTGTTACGGTCAATGACTACCTGGCCAAGCGCGATGCTGAGATGATGGGCCGTGTGCACCGCTGGTTGGGCCTGTCCGTGGGCGTTATCCTGTCTGAAATGCGCCCGCAAGAGCGCAAGGAAGCCTACGACTGCGACATCACCTACGGCACCAATAATGAGCTGGGTTTTGACTACCTGCGCGATAACATGGTGCGCACCCTCAATGATGTAGTTCAGCGCGGACACAATTTCTGCATCGTGGATGAGGTGGACTCGATTCTTATCGATGAAGCCCGTACCCCACTCATCATCTCCGGCCCGGTTGATGGCTCCTCCCAATTCTACGGCGTCTTTGCGCAGCTGGCGCCGCGCATGCGCGAGGGAATCCACTACGAAGTGGACCACAAAAAGCGCACCATCGGCGTCTTGGAAGAGGGCGTGGAGTACGTCGAAGATCAGCTCGGCATTGATAACCTCTACGCGCCTGAGCACTCCCAGTTGGTTTCCTACCTCAATAACGCGTTGAAGGCCAAAGAGCTATTTACCCGCGATAAGGACTACATCGTCCGCAACGGCGAAGTGATGATCGTGGATGGCTTTACCGGCCGCGTTCTGGCAGGACGCCGCTACAACGAGGGCATGCACCAGGCCATTGAGGCCAAGGAGCAGGTGGAGATCAAAAACGAGAACCAGACGCTGGCGACGGTTACCCTGCAGAACTTCTTCCGCCTCTATGAAAAGATTTCCGGCATGACCGGTACCGCGGAAACGGAAGCTGCGGAGCTGCATTCCATCTATGGGCTGGATGTGGTTCCTATTCCTACCAATAAGCCGAACCAGCGCACCGATCATTCGGACCGCATTTACAAGACCCAAGAGGCAAAGTTCGCCGCGGTGGTTGATGATATTGCAGAACACGTCGAGCATGGCCAGCCGGTCTTGGTGGGTACCACCTCTGTGGAGCGCTCCGAGTATCTGTCGCAATTGCTTAGCAAGCGCGGCGTGCAGCACAACGTGCTCAATGCCAAGCACCACGAGGAAGAGGGTCAGATCATTGCCCGTGCGGGCCGCCCTGGCACCGTGACCGTGGCAACCAACATGGCCGGCCGTGGTACCGATATCGTGCTCGGCGGTAACCCGGAAGTCATTCTCGATGAAAAGCTGCGCGAACGCGGCCTCGACCCCTTTGAAGATGAGGAAAAGTACCAGGAGGCCTGGGAAGCCGAGATCGACGGCGAGAAAGAGCGCTCGAAGCGCTTGGGCGATGAGGTGCGCGAATCGGGCGGACTCTATGTCTTGGGCACCGAGCGCCACGAGTCCCGCCGCATCGATAACCAGCTGCGCGGTCGTACCGGCCGTCAGGGGGACCCGGGCGAGACCCGCTTCTACCTGTCCATGCGCGATGAATTGATGGTGCGATTTGTGGGCCAGTCCATGGAGCACATGATGAACCGCCTCAACGTGCCTGATGATGTCCCCATTGAGGCCAAGATGGTCTCGAACTCCATTAAGGGCGCCCAGGCGCAGGTGGAGAACCAGAACTTCGAGATGCGCAAGAACGTGCTGAAGTACGATGAGGTGCTCAATGAGCAGCGCAAGGTGGTTTACTCCACGCGCTATTCCATCCTCGATGCCGATGACATCAAGGACGATATCCGCACCATGATCGATGACACGGTCTCTGCCTACGTCGCGGGCGCTACCGCCACCGGTTATGTCGAGGACTGGAACCTCGAGGAACTCTGGAACGCTCTTGAGGCGCTCTACGGCCCCACGATGTCCCCGGAGGAACTCGTAGAAGGCTCCGAGTACGGCTCCCCAGGCGAGCTCACCGCGGAGCAGCTGCGCGATGCCCTCGTCACCGACGCGAACCGGGAGTACGACAAGCTGGAGGAAGCCGTGTCTGCCATCGGCGGAGACAAGCAGATGCGCAATACCGAGCGCATGGTCATCCTGCCGATTATTGACCAGAAATGGCGCGAGCACCTCTATGAGATGGACTACCTCAAGGAGGGCATCGGCCTGCGCGCGATGGCGCAGCGCGACCCGCTGGTGGAATACCAGAAGGAGGGTGGCGATATGTTCAATGCCATGAATGAAGGCGTGAAGGAAGAAACCGTGCGCCAGTTGTTCATGCTGCGCAAGCAGTTCAAGCAGCAGGAAGAAAACCAAGAGTCCGGCGGTGACTCGGGCTCTGGTCCTGCAGGCCAAGAAACCGTAGAGGCATAAAACCTCCGCGCTCTTTTGCGCCCCTTCCTTTCCTCCCCACCTTCGCGTGGTGAAGAAGGAGGGAGGGGCGCTGTTAGTTTTAGAGCAGCCGAAACGAGCGCAGCCCCTGGTCCGTGGCGGAGCCGGTAAAGGCGTGGCGCTGGGTGCCGATGACAGCGGAACCGAAGTATTCGCCGTTGGGACGCGCGTGCAGGCTGGTAAGGCGCAGGGCATCGGTGTCGTAGGGGCTTTTTCGACGGTGTACCCAAGAACCAATGTGCAGGCGGATGGAATCCGAAAAGCGCGGGGAATTGAGGTGGGCAATGGGGCGGTAGCCGGCGGCGACCTCAAGGATAAAGACGACCCAGGCTTGGATATGGTGCTGGGCGGCTACCTCTGCAGTAGTGGGCAGGCGGCCGTAATGGATGCGGTGCGGGGCGATATATAGCTTGAGATGAGAGTAGCCGGGAATGGGCTCATACATGGTGAAATGAGTGCTCCTGCGAAAAAGGCAGGGAGGCGAACGCGTGATAATTATCTCATGGGGGCGCTGCGCGCGCTATTTCTGGCAGTTTCCTGTATGAGGCGGGCGAGAATATAAGCGCAGTTCGCTATACTTTCGGGAGTTACAAAATATTCGTGTACTGAAGGATTAAATATATGCGTGGTCTCATCGTTGACTATGTCGGCGTCCTCGATGGCGCTGAAGAGGACAATCGCCGCTGGAAGGCTCTTCTATCCGCGGCGAAGGCAAATGGTGCCGCAACCGCTATCTTGTCTAATGACCCGGGCGGTTCCGGCGCTGAGCACATTCGCGAGTGGGAATACCGCGGCAACGTCGATGCCGTGGTGTTGTCTGGCGAAATCGGGGCGGAAAAGCCGGAGGTTGCGGCCTTCCAAGCGGCTGCCGATGCCCTCGAGCTGCCCTTGAGCGATTGCGTCATGGTCGATGATTCGATTCTTAACGTGCGCGCCGCCGTCGATGCCGGGATGATCGGTTTCTTGTACACCAGCTTCGACCGCGTGTCCGTAGAAATTCAAGCCGTATTCGATATTGAAGGGGAATTTTAGTGGCTGAAGCCCGCGTCTATATTCCGGCGACCTATGCCATGCTGGCGGAGCTCGCAGAAACCGGTACGCTCGCGGCGCGTTCCGGTTGGGGTTTCATGGTTACCCCGGCCCTGCGCGATTTTTATACCGCAGGCGATGAAGAAGAGATCGCCTACTCCGCCTTCCTCGAGGCCTCCATGGCCTCGCTGCGCCTGTTGACCATTGGGGATGAGGAGAAGTTCCCGCACCGTCGCGTGGTCATTTCCATCGACGTTGATGACACGGCAGTCACCCCGCGCCCAGATATGGGCGAACCGGTGGTAGAGCTCCAGCCAGCGCAGTTTGGCACCGATAACCTCGCCGCCATTCACGTGGATATTGAAGAATCCGAAGAGGCAACGGCCAAGGCCATCGAGGCCATTGATTCCGCTGACCTCGGCGATGAGGACGCGGAGCTCGCGGTGGGCGATGCCCTGGATAACTTCATGGCCTTCTACCACCCCACGGAGCTGCCCTTCCTTGTGGAATTGCTCTAGGCCGCGCTAGTTTTCCCACTCCACGTTGGTGCGCAGGGCTTGCAGCAGCCCGCGTACCGCATCGCGGCGGCGGGCGGTAGCGGTGCCCTCGGGAATGATTTCTGGATCATCGAGCCCGCATTCGGGATCCGCCGGTGGCCCCGCGTGCGTACAGCCGCGCGGGCATTCCTCAATGGCCGCGGCGAGATCCTCGAAAACGCCAAGGATGGTATCCGCGTCCACGTGCGCCAGCCCAAAGGAGCGAATGCCCGGCGTATCGATGATCCAGCCGCCCTGGGAGTCGGTGCTAGGAGCGTCGGTGGGCAAGGGGAGGGCCACCGATTGCGTCGAGGTATGCCGGCCCTTGCCGATGCCCGATACTTCCCCCGTTTCCCTTTCCGCATCTGGGACCAGCCGGTTAACCAGCGTGGATTTGCCCACCCCGGAATGCCCGATGAGCGCGGTGATATGCCCATCTACCTGCGCGCGCACGGCTTCCAAGCCATCCTCGACCCCGGCCTCGACCACCGTGACATCTAGGTCGGCGAACTCTTCTGCAAACGGCGTCGGGTCCGCGAGATCCGTCTTGGTAAGGCACAAGATGGGGTGGAGGTTGCCCACGAACGCGGCAATCAAGGCGCGCTCGACAAAGCCGGACCGCGGGGGAGGGTCGGCCACGGCGGACACGATCAGCAATTGATCGGCATTGGCTACGACGATGCGCTCATACGGATCCGTGTCATCGGCCGTGCGGCGCAGCACGGAGGTGCGATCCGCCAGCTTGACGATGCGCGCCAGCGTGTCCTTCGCACCAGAGGTATCACCAACCACGCCGACGCGGTCACCGACTTCGATGGCGGTGCGGCCCAGCTCGCGGGCGCGCATGGCGGTGACGGTGGGGCCATCGTCAAGCGCGACGCCCCACCGACCGCGGTCCTTGGTAATTACCATGCCGTATTTGGCATTTTTGTGCTTGGGCCGATCCTTGGTGCGCGGGCGCGAGCCCTTGCCGGGGCGCACGCGCACATCAGATTCATCAAAGGAACCGAAACGTCTAGCCATGTAAATCCTGTTGGTCGGGGTGCAACATCGTCTCCCACATGCGGGCGAAGCCGGGCAAGGTCTTGGAAGTGGTGGAAATATCCTCAATCTGGATACCAGGGACCTTTAAGCCCACAATGGCGCCGGCGGTGGCCATGCGGTGATCGGCATAGCAGGGCCAATCGCCGCCGTGGAGCTCGGCGGGTTCGATCACCAGGCCATCGTCAAGCTCGGTGACCCTGCCGCCCAGCGCATTGATATTCGCCGCGAGTGCCTGCAAGCGGTCGGTCTCGTGGCCGCGCAGGTGGGCAATGCCCGTGAGCCGCGACGGCGTTTCCGCGAGCGCGCACAGGGCCGCAACGGTGGGGGTAAGCTCCCCGATATCGCCCATATTGCGCTCGATGCCCTGCAGCTTGCCTGCCGGGTTGCCCTCTGCCGTGACGCTGTTGTGCTCCTGGGTTACCATCACGCCCATATCCAGCAGGATATGGCGGATGGCATCGCCCGGCTGGGTGGTATTCGCCGGCCAATTCTTGATGGTCAGGCGCCCGCCGGTGACCGCCGCGGCGGCGAGGAATGGCGTGGCATTGGATAAGTCCGGCTCGATGAACCATTCGCGTCCGGCGATGGGGCCGGGGTGCACCGTCCACGTCGTGCCATCCGAATCCACGCGCACGCCCGCCTGGCGTAGCATGCCCACCGTCATTTCCACGTGCGGCATGGACGGCAGTTGGCCGCCCTCGTGGGTGAGCTGGATGCCCTGGGAAAAGCGTGCCCCGCTGAGCAGCAGGCCGGAGACGAACTGGGAAGAACCGGAAGCATCGATGGTGACCTTCCCGCCTTCTGGCACGTCGTTGGCGGACACCGTAAAGGGAAGGCTATCGCCTTTTACATCAACGCCGAGGCTGCGCAGCGCATCCAGCGTCGTGGACATGGGGCGGTTATAGGCCTGCTTATCGCCATCGACGCGCACCGGGCCATCCGCCAGCGCCGCGACCGGTGGCACAAAGCGCATCACGGTGCCGGCCAGCCCGCAATCCACCGTGGCACCGTGCAGCTTTCCAGGCTGGACGTGGATATCGGCCCCCTCATGGGTGAAGCGAACCCCCATGGCGCTGAGCGCATCCTCCATCAGCTGCGTATCGCGCGATACCAGCGGGGCGTGCAGGATAGACGGGGAATCAGCCAGCGCGGCCAAGATGAAGGCGCGATTGGTAATAGATTTCGATCCTGGCACCTGGTGTTCCCCCGTAACGGGGCTGGTAGCCAGCGGGGCGGTCCAAGGTTGAGACATAGTGTCCATAATAGAGGCCATGTGCGGAAGATTCGTTCTTTTTACCGAGTCCCTCCTCGATGAGGTGGGAAACCTCCCGGGAATCCAGGAAGTCCACGCCCCACAGGGTACGCCCGGGCCCCGATATAATATTGCCCCGACTCAGCCCATTCCCATCGTGCGCGTGCGCGAGGAGCTAGCGGAAGTTGATCCCGCGCGGTGGGCGCTCTTGCCGCAGTGGAAGAAAGACCTAGATGGCCCGCCGCTTTTTAATGCCCGGGCAGAAACGGTGGCGAGCAAGCCGTCTTTTCGCACCGCCTTTAAATCCCAGCGCTGCCTTATCCCCATGAACGGCTATTACGAGTGGCACAAGGATGGCTCCACCAAGACGCCGTACTACGTCCACCCAGACCAGGGACTGCTGTGGGCCGCGGGGCTCTGGGATACCGGGTTGGACCGGCTCTCTGCCACCATCGTGACCACCGCGGCTACCGAAGAGATGGAGTGGCTGCACCACAGGTTGCCGCGATTTTTGGCGCCGGAGGAGATGCGCACCTGGCTCGAGGGTAGCGCCGAGGAAGCCAAGGAGCTGCTAGCGCCCACGGGCCTGCGGGGATTTGAGTACCACGCGGTGGATAAGGCCGTGGGGACCGTCTCTAATGACTACCCGGAGCTACTCAGCCAGTAGATCGGCAAAGTCTGCCCCGCACAAGCGCGCGAGGTCTTCTGCATCGAGCTCGATATCTAGGCCGCGGCGGCCGCCGGAGATAAAGACAGTATCGAAAAGCACCGAGGATTCCTCGATCACCGTGGGCAGCGCGTTCTTTTGCCCGAGCGGGGAAATACCGCCGTGCACGTAGCCTGAGGATTTCTCAGCATCGTGCACCTGCGCCATGGCGGCCTTAGATACGCCAAGGGCAGCGGCGGCCTTCTTGAGGCTTAAATGGTGCGTGGTGGGAATCACGCACACCGCCAACTCACGGCGCGGACCTTTGCCCGCGGTGAGATCAATGATGAGCGTTTTCAGCACGCGTTCGGGTTCTACGTCTAAGGCCGCCGCGGCGTGATCACCAAAGTGATCCTTGCCCGCCTCGAAGGTGGATACGGAGTGTTTGACTCCGGCATCTTCGATAACTTTCAGTGCCGGGGTAGCGGCATGCGGGGACTTTTTGGCCATATAGGAATTTTAGCGTGAGACGTTAGGATAGATTGTGTGGTTAAAGAAACAGTGAGCGAGAAGGAGCTGCAGCGCCGCTTTGAAAAGGAAGCGCTCCCGCTGCTCGATCAGCTCTATGGCGGCGCGCTGCGCATGACGCGAAACCCGCAAGACGCGGAAGACTTGGTGCAAGAGACCTATCTGAAGGCCTATAAGTCCTTTCATTCCTTTAAGCAGGGAACGAACCTGAAGGCATGGCTGTATCGCATCATGACCAATAACTACATCAACTCTTATCGCAAGGCGAAGCGGCGCCCTACCGAGTCTTCTGCCGATGATCTGAGTGATTTTCAGCTCTATACCACCGCGGGGCACGATTCCACCGGCTTGGAATCCGCCGAGGTGGCAGCGCTTAAAGAGATGCCGGATAGGTCCATTTCGCAGGCCATTAATGACCTACCGGAGGACTACCGGATGGTGGTCTACTACTCCGATGTGGAGGGCTTAGCGTACAAAGAAATCGCCGAAATCATGGATACTCCATTGGGAACGGTGATGTCTCGCCTTCACCGTGGAAGAAAAATGCTCCGCAAGGCGTTGAAGGACGTAGCACGTGAACAAGGAATTGGATTAGAACACCCGGACATGGAGGACAAGTAATGGAAGGCGCAACCGGAAAGAACTGTGGTGCGTGCAGCTCCACTGAGGTACACAACCTATTTTGCGAGCTTCTCGATGAATCCACGACCTATGCCCGCGCTTTAGCCATCCGCGAGCACATCGCCCAATGCGATTTTTGCCAGCAACGCCTAGAGCGCGAAGAGCTCGTCCGCTCCCTCGTGCGCAATTGCTGTGCCGGCCAAGCTAAGGCACCGCAATCGCTGCGCCGCCGTATCTCGGTAGAAATTACGGAGATCGAATCCCGCTGGTAAGAAGTGTCCTTCAGAGCTGCGAAACCCTCTGGAGGCTTCTGGGGTTTTTGGGGTGCAGAAATTTCTTGTTTAGACCTTAACGTAGATATAGCAAAAGCCCGGCTGGGTAGTGCTGAAATGCACTGCCAACTAAGCCGGGCTTTATGTTTGCTGTACGTTATGCGCCAGGACGCTTGCCGTGATTAGCGGCCTTCTTGCGGCGATCCTTGCGCTTGCGACCACGCTTGCTCATTGCGCACTCCTTCGTTGAGGGTTTCTGAACTTTATTCAACTGTAGCGGCTAAGGGCGCCGAAACGAAAATTGGGGTAGGCGTTAGGCTCTCCGGGTCCGCGCTTTTAGGCGGACACGCGGGAACGGCCGCGGCCGCGGTTGCGGCGACGCTTGAGGGCGCGGCGCTCCTCTTCAGACAGGCCGCCCCAGACGCCGGCGTCGAGGCCAGACTCGAGTGCCCAGTTGAGGCAGGAAGAAGCGACGGGGCAGCGGTTGCAGACCAGCTTGGCCTTAGCGATCTGGGTAAGAGCAGGACCAGAGTTACCTACTGGGAAGAACAGCTCTGGGTCTTCGTCGCGGCAAACGGCTTCGTGGCGCCAATCCATGATTGATATCTCCTAACAAATTTTTGACAGCAGTAAATACGAGCGCAATCCGTGCGGGGCAGGAAAGCACCTTGATTTTTAGGTGGTGTGTGAACTGGTCTGCTAGCAGTGGGGCCCGGTCTCGAGGTCGGGCCAGCGTCGCCGCCGCCTATGGTTCACGGTGTTGTTGCCTGAAGTTTCCTCCAGGTTAAGAAGAGGTTTACGCCCTCTTTCTTTTTGCTACTAGAGAATCATGACATGTTTACCCGATCGCCGCTAGGGTTAAAGACTAAATTGTGGTTAACATCACGCAAATAGGCGCAGTGTGGGGGCCATAAATGCCAAAATCAAATTTTAAAGAAGCCTGTGAGAATCGCCGTGAGCTGCAGCTATAGGTGCTATGTTGTGAGTGTGGTGAGGGAGAGGCCGTCAAATCTCCCAGCTCAGCCCCTTGCCCCCGCGCTAGCGCAGGAAACATCGAGGCCCTGCCGTGGGTGGCACAGAAAAAATTCACGCCGGATTAGTAGACTGTGGCTTTGTGTCTAAGCAGAACAAACGCCAGGTAAATAAGCAGCAGCGAGATAAGGCGGCAGCGCCAGCGGCACCACCGGATAGTGCCCCGCAGTCGGTGCTGATAGGCGCTGGCATTGCCACGGTGCAATCCATCGCGGTTATTTGTTTTGGTATTTTCCTCATCGTGCGCGAAGCGATGGGCGCGGAAAATGACTCTATGGTTTCTGATTCCGGATCAGGAAGCTTTGTGGGGCTTGGCACCGCCATCTTTATCTTCATCGTCTTTGGCTTTGTCATCGCAGGCGCCTGGGCCATGGTGAAGGGAAAGCGATGGGGAAGAGGCGCCGTAGTCCTCGTAGAGCTCATCTTGGGCGCGAGCGCGTTTCAAATGTATAGCGGTGGATCCCCGGTGCTGGGAACTATCACCCTGTTAAGCGCGGTTGCGGTGCTTTATCTCTTGATGTTTAGGCGCGAGTCCTCAGAGTGGGCCGCCTCGAATTTCTAAGGGCCACTCGCGTTTGGGCCATTCGCGCGGGAGCAGCGAGTGGCACTCGCTTAGTCGCTGCTGAGGCCGACGACGGTATCGCCGCGGGTTTCTACAATGGTCTCGCCCGCCAACGTGAGGTGGACGGGACCACGGTAATCTCCGCGGTCGACGGCAATCTCGCGCAGTACCTCCCCGGTAGACCAGTCCACAACAGCTATGCCTTTCTCGGTGGGCATCAGCATGCGCCCAGCTACTGAAATCGGGGTGCCGATGGCGCCGTCAATGACGTGATCGACGCGCAAATCACTGGGAGTTAAAAGGTAGAGGCGCTGCCCATCAAACCACGTCATATGGTGCGGTTGATCCGCTACGGCTGGGGCGAAAGGGCTTGTGCCGGAATCGATGGCTGCGGAAGGCTTTACGGGGGTAGAAGAAAGCTTTTCGCCCTGGTTGTTATAGGACTCAATGCGGGGTTCTGGGCCGGGGATATAGACCGCGGCGGCGTCTTGGCCCACCGCGATAAGCCGCGCCCCATCGCGTTCGAGGGAGACATCGGCGTCCATTTCTGGTTCCCGGGAGTCTTCCGGGGTGGTGGTTTGAAACCTTAACCAGGTGGTGTGAGGTTCCTCCGGGCACGATTCCGTTAGCGCCAGGTTCTCGGTACGCGTCAACGCCGAAGAAATGGTGCACTCCTCGTGCGGTTGCTTCTGTGCCTCCTGCTTGGCCTCTACATCGCCGTATTCCACGGTGCGCACGAGATCTGAGCGCCACAGATCGATTCTCCCGGCAGACACGGTCCCTACCCGGTCATTGGATTGCACGGGGATAACGTCCGGGGAATTGATGGCACTGCGGGTGGAGTCATATTCACCCGTTGCCGCGTCGATGGCAACCGTATCCCCGCAGCCCACGCCCGTGCGATAGGTGGCAACCACCTTGCCCCAGGCGGTCGATAGCGAGCAGAGTTCGGCATCGCTGCGGGTATAAGTCCAGGCCGTGGAACCATCGGCATTGGTGGCAGTGAGTACATCGCCATCGTGGCTAATGCTCAACCCGTGGGCGGAAATGGCGCGGTATTGGCCGGGTACGGGCTGGTTGGGCAGGCTGTAGGCAGTGGTGAGGGTGGAGGGGACATCGGCAAGCACAGTGGCATCGCTTTCCCCATAAACGGCCTCTTGGTGCAGGTCAGCCTGGTGGATATTGGCGGTGGCGACCGCGCCGCCCACCGCGATGGCGCAGATAGCGCCGATGATGCCGGTGGCCTTCCAATCCGCCGCGGTTGCCCGCAAGATGGGGGCCTTAGTCATCGGCGCCCTCCTCGGGGCGTGCCCTTGCCGCGCCGAGCTCCGGAACGGGACCGGGACCGCGACTGGGACCGGGATTGGGTCTGTCCCGCGGACCGCTTATGCGCCGGAAGCTGGCCAATCACGCTGGTGGCAGGGCCCACCTTTTCCTGCACGCCAGCGGGGATGGACAGCGCCTGGGCAAGCTCCGGCGAGGTGGAAAACCACTGTGGTGGCGTGGCCGTATCTAGGCCTAGCTCATCGTTGATGACCCGCCATTTGGCCAGCTCATCGTAGCCAACGAGGGTGACGGCGGTGCCGGTATGCCCAGCGCGGCCGGTGCGCCCGATGCGGTGGATAAACGTCATGGGATCATCGGGAACCTGGTAGTTGATGACGTGGGTGACATCATCGACGTCGATGCCGCGCGCGGCGATATCAGTGGCGACGAGGATGTCCACCTCGCCCGAGCGGAAGGCCTGCAGGGACTTCTCCCGGGACTTTTGGCCCAAGTCACCGTGCACGGCGCCGACGCGGAAGCCGCGCTCAGCAAGGTCATCGGCTAATTGCGCCGCCGAGCGTTTAGTGCGGGTAAAGATGATGCTGCGCCCCCGGCCTTGGGCCTGCAGGATATGCGCGATGACCGCCACCTTATCCATGCGGTGGGCCTGAAAGGTGACCTTGCGGGTGGTTTCGTGCGTGACCTCATCCGCCTCCGATTCGGCCCGAATGTGTACGGGCTTATGCATGAACTGGCGCGATAGGTTCAAGATTGCGCCCGGCATGGTGGCAGAAAACAGCATTGTTTGGTGCGCATTGCCATCAAGCGCTTCCAAAATCGCCTCTATGGAGGGCAAAAAGCCAAGGTCCAGCATCTCATCGGCTTCATCGAGCACCACGATGGCGACGTGGCGCAGGACCAGATCGCCGCGCTCATGCAGATCGAGCAGGCGGCCTGGCGTGCCGATGACCACGTCGACGCCGCGCTGGAGGAGCTTAATTTGCTCCTCATAGGGGCGCCCGCCGTAGATGGCAGCGAGGCGGACCGGCAGGTGCGCGGCCGCGTCCTGCAGATCAGCGGTGACCTGCTGGGCTAGCTCGCGGGTGGGCACGACGATGAGAGCCCGCGGCGTCCCATCCGGTGGGGCAATATCCGCGTCATCAAAAACGCGATCGAGCAGCGGTACGCCAAAGCCAAAGGTCTTGCCCATGCCGGTGCGCGCCTGGCCAATGAGGTCTTGGCCATTGAGCGCAATGGGCAGGGTTAATTCCTGGATTGCAAAGGTTCGCGCGATGCCACGGTCAGCGAGCCCATCGCAGATTTCGGCGGCGACGCCGAGTTCCGCGAAGGTCGGTGGCTGGGTTTTTATGACAGACACACCTTGATAGTAGCCGGGATGGTTATAGTGGGGCCATTGGCATGTAAAACTCTCGTTAGAGGAGGATAATTTTTATGGATATCAAGTTTGGTTTTGCAGATACCCCGCGCGAGCTGATCATTAGCACCACCGGCGAGCAGGCGGAGCTGACGAAAAAGATTAATAGCGCCTTGGCGGAAAACTCCACGTTGGAGCTAGAAGATGACAAGGGTCGCAAGTACCTCGTGCGCACGGACCGCGTGGTGTACGTCGAGGTTGGTGCCGCGAAGAAGCAATCTGTCGGTTTCGCCGGCGCCTAAGCTTGGGGCTTTCTAAAGGTTTGCTAATTCAGTGTGTGAATAAGCAACCGGGTATCCTCAATGCCTATGGAAAGTAGGCAGAATCGCAAGGCTCAACAGGGCCATAGGCGAATTCCGGATCACCCGAACCCGGTGGTCCGGTTCGCCCACCGCTACGGCTGGTGGCGTGTGGTGGCTATCCCCGTGATGGTGCTGCTTACCGTCTGGGTGATTGTGGATATCGCGTCTGGCTCTTCGGCCGATGACAATGGCGATGCATCCAGCGCGGAGACTACCGCCGCCGCCACTCCTACCCACGAAGATCTCACGGGCCCGGATCCCGCAAATGCGGAGGCGGTAGAGCGCGAGATTAGCGAGATGCCCCCTGGAAGTGACTTCACCAAAAAGGGAAAGGGTACTTTCCACGGAATCGGCCGCCCCGGTGCTGTAGCCGGTGAAGGCGGCGAGAAGAAGGTCCGCTATTCCATCGAGGTAGAAGATGGACTTAATACCGCTCCCTACGGCGGCGATGATGCCTTTGCCGCAATGGTGGAGGCAACCCTTGCGGATCCACGCGGGTGGACCGCCCAAGGTGACTTCGAATTCGAGCACGTTGCCTCCGCAGACGATCCCGATACTCGCATCCAGCTGACCTCATTAGGTACGGCCGCGGAGCGGTGTGGTGAGAAGATCGAAACGGAAACCTCCTGCCACACCATGTTTACCGGCGAATCCACCACCATCATCAATGAGGCGCGGTGGGTACGCGGAGCCACGCCTTTTGAGGGCGATTTGGGCAATTACCGCCAGTACGTCATCAATCACGAATTGGGCCACGCCATTGGCTATGCCTCCCACCAGCAATGCGGCGGCGAGGGCAAATTGGCCCCGGTGATGATGCAGCAGACGCTGAGCTTGAACAATAAACAATTGCATGACCGCAATCCCAAGGAGGTCTATCCTGATGAGGATGTGACCTGCGAGCCTAACCCGTGGCCATATCCCAATCCGGAGCACAAGGATCCCCACCAACCCCAATAAGGAGTACTGGATGCCGCTTCCCCCAGAGCATGTTTTAAGCGCCTTCCACGCGGAGACCGGAGCGACAGGGTCGCGCCGGGCCCAAGGCGATCAGCTGGGCCCGGTTTGGGATAACGGCATCAAGGTGGGAGACGTTGTCTACTCCCAGGCCGGCCCTTTCGCGGCGTGGTCTGCCAAGGTGCGCGAAAGGCTCAGCGTGCCGGGCGCGCGGGTATCGAGGCCGGTTCTCGCGAGCGACGGGCGCCATACCGCGGCCGGGTGGAAGGCGACGCAGTTCCTTCCCGGCGAGGTCACCGGGCGCATCGATGAAGCGGCGCAGACGGCCTTGCGCTTGGACGATGCCATGGCCAATGCACCTGCGCCGCCGGGTGCGCACCGCGATGATGCCTTTGCCCGCGCGGAGCGCACCGCCTGGGCGGAGACGGGGGAGGCCTACGATAAGGCCGCGCTTGCCGATGTCCCCTTGGTCACCGCTCATACCGCTCTGCTGACCACCACGGTCTTTTATGGCGCGCACCCACCGGGAATCGTGGATCTCGTGCCGAGCCAATCTGCCCGCCCGGCGGGGTGGAGCGCAGCGCTCGTGATCGTGGACGGTTTGATCGCACAGGTGGTAGATGATGATATCTGCCAGCGGTTTGGCCACGTGCCGGGCATGCAGGAGCTTTTGCTGCGGGCGGTGTCTTACCGCCGGCATATCAATGATCTGAATCCGCGGTCGCGCTCGAATGTGCGTTCTAATATTGAGCGGGTAGAACAGTTTCTTGTGTCTAGGGCATCTGCGATACTGGGGCGGTGACTTACAATCCCCATTCCACCGCCCGCGCGGGAGTGGTCTTACCGCCGTCGCCCGAGGTACGACTCATCGCCCGCACCCCGTCCGCATACGCTCGTTCCTGGCCTGTTGAGCTGCCGGAAACCGGTACCTGGAAGGTAACCGGCACCGCTGGAACCGGCGTATCCAGTTTTCTTATCGATACCGTCATTCATGCCCTCGACCGCGCCCAGGAGACGGGGGCAGATCCCTCCGGCATCCTCGTTGTCGCCGCCTCCAAGGAATCCGGCGCCCGCCTGCGCCGCGAGCTTTCGGAACGCCTCGAAGATTATGCGGCACAATCCTCCATGGTCCGCTCCATCCACTCCTTGGCCTTTGCCCTTCTGCGCAGTGCAAGCGACGAGGAATTGCGCCTTATTACCGGCGCGGAACAAGATGCCGTTATCCGGGAATTGCTCGAAGGCCACGCTGAATCCGGCCACGGCGACTGGCCAGAGGAAGTCCGCCCCGCCCTTGAGTACGTAGGCTTTGCCCGCCAACTGCGCGATTTTCTTTTGCGCTCCATTGAACGAGGACTTAGCCCCGCGGATTTAGAGAGCCTCGGAGCTAAGTACGGCCGCGGTATGTGGAGTGCTGCCGGTACGTTCCTGCGCGAATATGAACGCGTCCAAGCCCTATCCGGGGCGCATTCCTATTCCGCGGCCGAGTTAGTCAACCAAGTCTTGCTGCGCCCAGAACTTACGAGTTCGCACCCGTGGCACACCATCGTGGTCGATGATGCCCAGCTATTAGATCCCACCGCGGGCAAGCTCATCTCTCGCTTGGCCTCCGATGCACAATTGCTGGTCATCGGCGGCGATGCGGACCAATCCGTCTTTGCCTTCCGCGGTGCGAATTCGCAGTTCCTCGAGGAATTTCCCGCGGAGAACTCCGTCGAGCTTTCGCAGCCGCACCGCAGCGGATCCCCGGCCTGCGTTTCCATCGTGGATTCTGAGGGCCGCCTGCGCGATGTGGTGGCCGATACCGTGCGCCGCCGCCATTTGGACGATGGCGTGCAGTGGCGCGATATCGCCGTCATTGTGCGCTCAACGGCGGATATTGGCCAGATGCGCCGCACCTTGCTGGCCGCCGGGGTGCCCGTGCATATCAGCCCAACCGACGTCATTTTGGCTGAGCAGCGCCTAGTATCCGCCATGCTCCTTGCCCTGCGCGCCTTGGAAGAAGACCTCAGCAATGCGGAGCTCGAGGAATTGCTTACTGGGCCCGTGGGCGGGGCGGATCCCGTCACACTGCGCCGCCTGATTCGCGGCCTGCGCCGGTGGGCGCCCGATACGCGCGGCATGGATAGCCTGCGAGAGCTCTTGCACGGCGAGCTGCCGGACTTCAACGGACAGCTCACGGAACGCGAGTTTTCTATCCTGGAGCGCGTGCGCGCGGTACTCGCCGCGGGGCGGCAGGCTATACAAGCCCAAGCCTCTGTGGAAGAAATCCTGTGGGAGGTATGGAGCGCCACTGAGTTGGATATGCGCCTGCAGACATCCGCCTTGCGCGGCGGCGCCACCGGCTCGCAGGCGGACCGCGACCTCGATGCCATGATGGCGCTTTTTGATGCCGCCGGTGATTACTCCGAGCGCCGCCCCGGCTCCTCACTGCAGTCCTTTTTAACCCACATCACCGAACAAGAACTGCCCACCGGCGTCCGCGACCGCCGCACCGCCATCCCACAGGCCGTGGAGATCATCACCGCCCACGGCGCCGTCGGCCGCGAATGGGATACCGTCATCGTCGCCGGAGCCCAAGAAGGCGCGTGGCCCTCGCTGGGGGAGACCGGGTCCATTTTTGGCCAAGAAGATCTCATCGATCTCCTGGACCGCGATATTGAGCCTGATACCCCTGTTAGCCACATCGCCTCCCGTCTGGCCGAAGAGCGCCGGCTCTTCCACGTCGCCACCACGCGCCACCGGAACCGGTTACTCATCGCTGCGGTGGAAAATCCCAACGAGGATGCCTTTGCAGAGCCTTCCCGCTTCATCGCGGAATTTACTGGGCGCGGGGTTGATGTTCCCGGCACAATGGCGCGCCGGGAAGCCAGCCGCGCCTTGCGCGCCACCCAATTTCCCCGCGAGCTGGGCTTAGACGTTCCCGAGCCAGCACCGGTGTCCCTGCGCGATGGACTCGAGGTCGATCCCCTCGATATATCGGTGCTGTCTGTACCTTCCTTCGTGGCGCAATTGCGCCGCGTGGTCGCGAACCCAGAATCCGGCGAGGCGGAGCGGCGTCAGGCGGCCCGGCAGCTGGCGCGTTTAGCGCAGGCGGGCATCCCTGGCGCCCACCCAGACCAGTGGTTCTCCGCGCGCTCTGTGGCATCGCATACGCAGCTGCGCGGTAGCAAGAGCCTATCGCCATCCCGGGTCGAAGCCCTGCTCAACTGCCCGCTCAAGGCGATTGTGGGAAACTTGGCCGAAGATCCCAGCGGCGCCGAGCACCTCTTGCGCGGCACCATGGCACACGCCTTCTTGGAGGCCATCGGCCGCGGCATGGATGCGGAAAAGGCCCGCCTGCTCGTCATGGAAGCCTATGAGTTCATCCTGGATGTTCCGCAGTGGCAGCTACAGAGCAAGTTGGAAGAATTCTCCCGCCTGCTGGAGCGCACGCAGCAATGGGCACAGCAATCCGAGGTTAAAAATGAACTCGCCGGGGTGGAAGTACCCGTCTACGTCGAGGTCGCCCCGGATATTCGGGTCGGCGGATTCATGGACCGCTTGATGCAGGACGGGGATGGAAATTACCTGGTCGTGGACCTCAAGACCGGTAAATCTGCAGCGACGCAGGCGGAGGCGGAAGAAAACCGCCAACTAATGACCTACCAATTGGCCTTGTCCCGGGGAAGCTTCGACGGGCAGCGCGTGCGCGATGGCGAAGGGATGCCGCGCGCAGGCGGAGTTCTTGTCTATCCCGGAAAAGATTCCAGCAAAATTACCACCCGCACACAAAGCCAGCTCACCGCAGAGGCCCTGGAAGAATTCTCCGCACTTTTGCCACCACTGGCGGCGGAATTGCGCGGTCCGCAGCTTACCGCCCGCACCAATAAGGATTGCGATAAGTGCCCCATTCGTACCATCTGCCCAGTGCAGGAGGAAGGAAAGATGACCATCCATGCCTAAGCAGAATTTTTCCCCGGAACAAATAGCGAAAGCACTGGGCAAGGACTACCCACCCACTGAGGAACAAGCCCACGTCATCGAGGGTCCTTTTGGCCCCAAGCTTGTGGTGGCCGGCGCGGGTGCCGGTAAGACGGAAACCATGGCCTCCCGCGTGGTCTATTTGGTAGCCAATGGCTACGTGCGCCCAGAGGAAGTGCTGGGGCTGACCTTTACGCGCAAGGCGGCGCAGCAACTAGAACAGCGCATTCGCCGCCAGCTCATTCAGCTGCGCGATTCCGGGCTCATCGTCCCCGGCAGCCCCGCTGCGGAGGCGCTTAACAATATCGCACCTACCGTGGCCACCTATGATTCTTATGCCGGCGAGCTCGTGCGCGAATACGGCCTCCTGGTCCCAGTAGAGCCCTCGGCGCGCATCATCACGGAAGCAGAGCGCTTCGCCATTGCTTATGACGTGGTGAAAAACTACGGCGGCAAATTATCGGATGAAAAGACCTTGGGTTCCATTACGGAAGTCCTGCTCAAGATCACCTCCGATATGGACAATTCCTTGAAGGATCCGGATGATATCGCCGAATTCGCACGGGATTTTCGCGCCGATATAGACAACCTGGAAAAGGCCCCGAGGACGAAGGGCGAGTATTCCAGGGACCTGCAGAAGTACATCAATGTCCAGGATCTACGCGTGCAGTACGTGCCTTTGATCGAGGAACTCAAGCGCGCGCAGGCAGAGCAGCAGGTCATCACCTTTGGCGAGCAGATGTCTGTAGCGGCGCGCCTCGCGCAATCGCACCCGGCGGTGGGCAAGCAACAGGCGCAGCGCTACCGCGTGGTCATGCTGGATGAATATCAAGATACGTCTTATGCCCAGCGCGTACTCCTGCGCAGCCTCTTTGGTGGGGAACACAAGGACATTTCCGTGACCGCGGTGGGCGATCCCATGCAGGCCATTTATGGCTGGCGCGGGGCTACCTCAGAAAACCTCACCGCGTTTGTGGAGGATTTCCCGCAAGCCGATGGCACGCCTGCTCCCAAGGATCAGCTCACTACCTCGTGGCGCAACCCGTCGGGTGCCTTGGAGCTGGCCAACTCGGTGGCGGCCGGGGTCTTTGGGGGCGGCCCGCGGCCCGTCGATGAGCTGCACGCGGCCCCGCACAAGGGCGAAGGCGAGATTGAGCTGGCCTATTTCGCCAGCGAAGACGAGGAACACGAGTTTATTGCGCAGAAATTAAGGCAGCAGTGGGATGCGCGCGAGGGCGATGGCTTTCGCGCAGCGGTGCTGGTGCGTACCAACCGGCAAACCGCGGCCATTGCAGCAGCCTTGGATGCCGTCGATGTCCCCAATGAAATCAATGGCCTGGGTGGACTGCTGTGGCAACCGGAAATCCAGGACCTCGTAGCGCTGGCGACCATGCTGGTGCGGCCGGAAGACGCGCAAGCGGCCCTCCGCATTTTCGCCGGGCCCATTTGCGGGCTGGGAATGGGCGATATTCAAGCCCTTGCCGCGCGCCAAAAGAACCTGGCGGGGGCAAAACAAGAGCGCCTGCAGTGGGAAGAGGGTATGGATCCTGAGGAGTATCTGCGCGCCCAATTAGCGCAGCTTACGGCTGAGGGCCCAGATCAAACGGTGGGGCTTGCCGATGCCCTGGCGGACCTCGGCGAGCGCGACCGCTATACCCCGCAGGGCTTGGCGCGCATGGAAGAGGTATCTGCCAAGCTGCGCTACCTGCGCACCTACTCGCTATCCAAGCCTTTAAGCGATCTCTTTGCGGACATCGAGGCCATCTTCAATATCCGTACCGAGGTCCTTGCCCGCGGCAGCGCCGGGGGAGCCACCCACCTGGATAAATTCGCCGATATCGTCGCCGGATTCCACGGGGATTCCCTGTATGCGCTCCTAGATTATTTGGAGCTCGCCCGCGAACATGAAGATGGCCTCGGGCTTGGGGAGGTGCCCGCCTCAACGGATCGCGTACAAATCATGACCGTGCATAAGGCCAAGGGCCTGGAGTGGGAACACGTCTATGTCGTGCACGCTGACTCTTCGAGCTATAAGGCCCAAGCAGAGACCTTTTTGTCCAAGATAGAAAAGGTGCCCGGTGACAATGACTACATCGAGGTCTCACCGGATGCGGTTACCCGCTCAGAATTCGAAAAAGCCTGCAAGGCATTCTTGGATGATGACCGCGCGCATAACGCGGAGGAAGCGGCTCGCCTGTTTTATGTGGCCCTCACCAGAACCGAGTCCACGTTGACCGTTACCGGCTCCGGCACGAATAACCGGACGGGCAAGGCTAAGAAGGGCCCGTACGAGTACCTCGAAAGGCTAAAAGAAACCTTCCCCCAGTACGTAGGGGAATGGACGGTGCCCGAAGAGCCGGTGGAAACCTCGGCTCATGCGGCAGAAAGTGGGCTCTTCCCGGCCCTTGAAGCAGATCCGGATTCCCTAGCCGGCGCGGATGCGGTCCTGGCCGCGATGGAGGACCTTCCTGAGTTAAGCCACGGCGAGACCTTCGAGTTGTGGGAACAGGATGCGGGCGCGCTCATTGAGGAATACAAGTCCTTGCAGCAACCGGTTGTGAATGTGGAACTTCCCAGTGAACTTACCGCTTCTGACATGGTGGCCCTGGGCAGCGATCCGCTACAGTTTGCGCGCCGGCAACGCCGCCCCGTGCCGTTTAAGCCCAATTCCTATGCCAAGCGAGGCACCGCCTTCCACGCGTGGCTGGAAGAGCGCTTTGGCAGCCCCGCGCTGCTAGGGGAAGAGGAATTGCCGGGCATCGATGAGCCGGAGGATTTCGATCTGGAAGAGCTTAAGGAATCTTTCCTGAATTCCGAGTGGGCGCAGCGCCAGCCGGACTTTGTGGAGGCGCCGTTTGAAATTACCATCGGCAGCGCGGTGGTGCGCGGGCGAATGGATGCCGTCTTCCGCTTGGCAGATGACACCTGGATGGTGGTGGATTGGAAGACCGGGCGGCCGCCGAAGGGTACTGCCATGGAAGCGGCGAAGATTCAGTTGGCGGTCTATGCCGAAGCCTGGCGGCGCATCCACGGCGGCGATAAAATCCGCGCCGCTTTCCATTATGTTCACGATGGTTATACTTTTGAGCCAGATACTTTAGCCCAAGGTGAGGAGCTGCGTAGCCTGCTTGAATCGTCAGTAGCAGGCCACTAGGGCTAAGGTATGGGGACGGAACGCGGACGATGAATGGATAGTTGCGTCCCCGTATAACCGGCGGAATCAAAAATCGATCCAGAAAAGAAGGCTGGGCCAGTGGCCAAAAAACATGCGAAGGTGCTCAAAGGGCGTATTAAACAGCGCTTTTTGCCGCAGGTCGAGTTGTCCTCGCAACCTGATCACGCGCTCCTTGATGTCATCACTGTGCCCAAGGATCAAAACGCCAGCCCGTGGCGCCAGTTGGCCAAACGCGCGCTGTGGGCATTTGGCATCCTCATCTTTGTCACCATCGTGGTGTACTTAGACGGTGAGGGCTATAGCGAGGACATGTCGCTTTTGGATTCCTCCTACTATGCCGCCGTCACCCTGACTACCGTGGGGTATGGCGATATCGTTCCCGTTACGGAGCAATCGCGGTTTATCAACCTCGTACTTATTACCCCAGCCCGCCTCGTCTTCCTTGTGCTGTTGGTTGGTGCGACGCTATCCGTGCTGACGGACAAGGCCCGCCGCACCTTTGAAATCCAGAACTGGAGAAAACAATTGCGTAACCACACCGTCGTTATTGGCTATGGAACGAAGGGCGCCGGGGCAGTCGCCGCGCTCTTGGCAGATGACGTGCCCACCTCCCAGATTGTGGTCATCGATAATAACCGCGCCTCGCTGGCTCATGCGGAACACCATGGGCTGGTCACCATCTTTGGCTCGGGCACCAAGCAGGACGTGCTTAAGATCGCCGGGGTGGAGCACGCAAACTCCATTGTGGTCACCCCGTCCTCGGACGATACCGCGGTGCTGTGCTGCCTATCCGTGCGCGAGCTTGCCCCCAAGGCCAAGATTGTGGCCTCGGTGCGCGAGTCCGAAAACCGCCATCTCTTGCTCCAATCCGGTGCAGATTCCGTGGTGACGTCTGCAGAGACCGCCGGCCGTCTACTGGGGCTTGCCACCGTGACCCCCACCGTGGTGGAAATGATGGAGGACCTGCTTTCTCCTAACGAGGGCTTTTCCGTATCAGAGCGCGCCGTGCGCGAGTTCGAGGTTGGTTCCAACCCGCGCCACCTGGCGGATATCGTGCTCGCGGTGCTGCGCAATAACGAACTTCACCGCGTTGATACCGCTGATGCCTCCGCACTGAAACCGGGCGACCGCCTGCTGTATATCAAGCATGACTTGGAACAACCCGTGGAAGTGCAAGATGAGGACGAGGAGGATTAATTGTATTTGCCCGTAACGCACACGGGTCTAGTGCCTGCCACCGCGAGCGGGGACGCCGCGTTGGTGGAGCAATTGCCGGAGGGCGTGGGGACACCGGAGATGGTGGACATCGGCACGCTGCACGTTTTTGCCTGCCCGGAAGCAATTGCGCGGCGGATGGGGCAGTTGCAACCTGCGACTTTTTTCGCCGATGATTCCCTCGTCATGCAGGCCATTGCCTTGATTCGCAACCGGCTGGAGCAGCGCTTCGATCCGCGCACGGGCCACCCGTTGGACTATCCCACGCCGGGTATTATTGGCCGCGATCCGCAGGATTCGCGCCGCATGGTGTTTCCGCGCCTAGACCCGGCGGTTATCGGGCTCATTGAACTCAAGGGCGAGGAGCAGATTTTGCTGGCGCGCAATCGCGGGCGCAATAGCTTCTTTTCCTTGATCGCTGGATACGTGGAACCGGGAGAGACCATTGAGGCCGCCTTTGCCCGCGAAACCATGGAGGAAACCGGGCGCCGCATTGACAATCTTCGCTACTGGGGATCTCAGCCGTGGCCGCCGAGTGGCTCGCTTATGCTGGGCTTTCACGCAGAGACATCGGATGTCCAGCCCACCTGCCATACTGATGGGGAACTGGAAGAAATTCGTTGGGTGACCCGCGCCGAGCTGCTTGAGCTCCCGTTGGCCACCGCGGGTTCTATCGCACACACGATGATTATGGAGTGGTATCACGGTGAATAAGCCGGATTTGTCCCTGCTGGATGAGGATCAACGCCGCGCGGCCACCGCCCCGCGCGGGCCGGTGTGCATTTTGGCGGGCGCGGGCACCGGTAAGACGCGCACCATTACCTATCGCATCGCCAATATGGTGGATCAAGGGTTCGTAAACCCCCAGCGCGTTTTGGCCGTGACCTTTACCGCGCGTGCGGCAGGAGAAATGCGGGATCGCCTGCGCATGATGGGCGTTGCTGGCGTGCAAGCCCAAACCTTCCACGCGGCCGCGCGGCGGCAGCTGAAGTATTTCTGGCCGCAGGTCGCAGGCGATCTGCCGTGGACTCTATTGGACAATAAATTCCCGCTGGTAGCCCGCGCGGTGCGCTCGGTGGGGCTGGATAATTCCAAAGACATGATCCGTGACGTGCTGGCGGAAATCGAATGGGCGAAATCCGCGCTGGTCAGTGCGGAGGACTATGAGAGCGTCATCGCGGAAACGGATCGCACCGCCCCGGCCGATGCCGCCAAGGTGGCCGAGGCCTTCCGGCGCTACGAGAAGGCCAAGGCTACGCCGGATATGATGCATTTGGACTTCGATGATCTGCTCATGCACATCGCTGGCGCCATCGAGAACGTCCCGGCCATTGCGGAGACCTTCCGCGAGCAGTACCGCACCTTCGTCGTTGACGAGTACCAGGACGTCACGCCCCTGCAGCAGCGCGTGCTGAATGCTTGGCTGGGCGATCGCGATGATCTCACCGTGGTGGGCGATGCCAACCAGACCATCTATTCCTTCAATGGCGCATCGCCGGAGTACCTGTTGAATTTTTCGCGCAGCTATCCGGACGGGACCATCGTCAAGCTGCAGCGCGACTATCGCTCTACGCCGCAGGTCACGGACCTGGCTAATCGGGTCATCGGCAAGGCTACGGGGCGCGCGGCGGGCACCCGCTTGGAGCTGCAGGGCATGCGCGAGCCTGGGCCGGAGCCGACGTTTAAGGCCTACGAGTCCGAGGAAAATGAGGCGCAGGAGGTGGCCGGGCAGGTGCTGACCCTGCTCAACCAGGGCGTGCCGGCCTCAGAGATTGCCATCCTGTACCGCATCAACGCCCAGTCGGAGCAGTTTGAGCAGGCGCTTGCCGATGCCGGAGTGGTCTACCAAGTCCGCGGCGGTGAAGGTTTCTTCCGCCGCCCGGAGATTCTGGAGGCCATTCGCGTGCTCATTGCCGCCACGCGCCGCGATGATTTGCCGGAGGACCCCGTGGCGATTGCGCGGGCCGCCTTCGTCGAGCTTGGGCTCAGCGCCACCGAACCGCAGGGCGCGCAGGCCCGCGAGCGCTGGCAATCGCTGAACGCGCTGGTGGGATTGATTGAGAAGATCGTGGAATCCACCCCGGGCATCGATCTCAACGGGGTGCTGGGTGAGCTGCGCCGCCGCTCCACTGATAAGCAAGCCCCCGCCATGGAGGGCGTTACTCTCGCTACGGTGCACGCGGCAAAGGGCTTGGAGTGGGACGCCGTCTTCCTCGTCGGACTGAGCGAAAAGCTCATGCCCATCAACCACGCCATTAAGGCGGGTAACGAGCAGATCGAGGAAGAGCGCCGCCTGTTTTATGTAGGCATTACCCGCGCCCGCGAGCACCTGGCCCTGTCGTGGGCATTGGCGAAGACCGCCGGTTCCAGGGCCTCCCGGGAGCGCACCCGCTTCCTCGACGGCATCGCGCCAGGCGTGGAATCGGCTGCGGGAAGTGGCCGCTCCCGCCGCCCGAAACGCTGCCGCGTGTGCAGCGGGGTTTTAGAGACCCCGGCGGAAAAGGTCATTGGCCGGCATGAAGACTGCGAGGGCAATGGCGACGACGAAGTCTTTTCCGCCCTCCGCTCGTGGCGCGCACAGGTTGCCCGCGAGGAAAAGGTTCCGGCCTACGTCATCTTCACGGACGCCACGCTGCAGGCCATCTCGGAAGAACTGCCGGTAGATGAGGCGGAGCTGCTGTCCATTTCTGGAATAGGGCCCAATAAGTTGGAGCGCTACGGCGAGCAAATCCTAGAGGTCATTCGCTCTGTGCGGTTGTAGCCAGGTTGACCTTGCCGCCGAAGCACACCGGGCACCGCGGATGGGCGATGGCCGTGCGCTGCTGGTGGCGGCCATAGACGTCTACCTCCCATTGTTGCCCCGGCCGCGGGAAGGCGGTCGGCGCGCCTGGCGGTAGGGGGCGTTTGCTTAAGCGGCGGATTATCACCTGTACTTGGGCCGCCACCGCATCGATAACCAGCTTTTCTGGCTGCCTGCGCACGCTGGTGAGCTGGGAGGCAATGGTGCTCCACTGCGGATCCGCATCCACGCGGTATAAGTGAATGCACAGCGGGCAGGGGCCTTGCCCTTCCACACGCAGGGGCCCGATGATGCCGCGGTTATCTTGTAAGGAAATGGGCAGCCAGGTTGTCGGGGTGCCTGCAAGCGCATTGGCGCAATCGATGGGGCAGTGGAGCTGGTCGATGGCAAGCACCGTAAAAAGCCCATCGAGGTCGTGGATATAGGAAAAGATATTGTCCTCATCAAGGGGGATGCGCACCGTATATCCATCTGCTGCCAAGCGGGCGCGCAACTCCAGAGCAAGCGGGGATTCACCCAGCATGATGATGGTTTCATGCTGCTCGGGATGTGGTGGCTGGGGCCAGAGGATGCCATAGTCCAGAGCATCATCGATGAGGCTGCTGGCGGCGGCGCTATCCAAGCCGGCCGCTTCCAACCGCGCCGCCAATTCCCCGGAATCGACCGGCTGATGGGCCGTGGCAAAAGCGCGGGCCACACCTTGCGCATTGCCCGTATCCGCCACCGCAACCCGGGTGGCGTCCATCCCAAATTGCACCACGGAATCCTCGCGGCAAAATACGCCACACCCTGGAGCTAATGTCACACGTTGAGCCGTGCCTTGTGAGGCAGTCACTGGTTTTTCCCTCGATTCCCCTTTTATCACCCCGAATACGGCATATGTGCCGCATGTGCGTCCATTGCACCACAGGTACAATGGCCTGTCATGTCGAGCACGCAACCACCAGGACGTACCCACCCTGAGGTCAAGGTTATCCGCTCTGCGCGGCGGCGAAAGTCCGTGCAGGCGCGCATGGTGGCCGGGGTATTGGAAGTGCGCATTCCGGCCTGGATGTCCGCCCGCGAGGAAAACGAGGCGGTACAGGATATGCTCGCGCGCCTAGAGAAGAAAACCGGTGGTGCGAAGACCGATGCGGCGCTTCTCCAGCGCGCCAAACAGCTCAACGCGCAGTACCTGGAAGGCCGCGCGTGGATTGGGTCCATCCGGTGGGTGAGCAATCAAAATACGCGGTGGGGTAGTTGTACTACTTCCACCGCGGATATCCGGCTGAGCAACCGCCTACAGCAGGTGCCGGATTATGTGCTGGATTCGGTCATCATCCATGAGCTCACCCATACCTTCATCCCGCGCCATGGGCGCGAATTCTGGCAGTGGGCCGATAGGGCGCCCCACGCCGAGCGGGCCAAGGGCTACCTTGAGGCCTACCAGCGCTGGGGCGGTTAGCGCGAGCTACTTATCCTCGCCGCCGTTGTCCTTTTCGGAGTTGTCGTCGCCGTCGTCCGCGTCGTCGCTGCTCTGCGCGTCCTTGTCTTCTGCAGAACCCTTGTCCTCTTCGGACTTGTTGTCGGAGTCCTCGCCGGAGCCCTTGCCGTTTTTGAGCATCTCTTCGAGCTTGGCAAATTCTTCCTCGAAGCCCTCATCCGGCTCATCATCCAAGAGGGAATCGATGAAGGCGGCCGGGTTATCGAGGTGCTCTGCGGTGGGCAGGAAGTCTGGGTGGTCCCAGGCCTTATCGCGCTTTTCGGCACCTACGGCCACGGTGGCGCGGCGCCACAGCTCGGCGGCCTCGGTGACCTTGGGGGCGTTGAGCTCGATGCCCACGACCTTGCTAAAGGCCCGCTCGGCAGACCCGCCGGTGCTGCGGCGGTGTGCCCAGGCCTCAGTGAGCTTGGAGGTGGAGGGGATGCGCTCGCCCAAGGCCTCGCTTACGACGTGCTCGGCCCAGCCCTCGACCAAGGCCAGCAGGGTTTCCAGCCTGGAGGCGGCGGCGGTGTTCTTGGAGGTAACCCGCGGAGAGAGATCCATTCCCTGCAGTTTGCTCATGGCTTCCTGGATGGCCTGCGGGTCGCCGGATTCCAGGTTCAGCTCGCGGGCGAGCTCTTCAATGTGGGAGGTATCAATGACCAAGCCGATGGCGTATTCCTCCACGGAGGAGACGATGCGCTCTACCAGCCACGGCACGTGCTTAAACAGGCGCTGGCGGGCGGCCTCGCGCGCGGCGATATAAACCAGTACCTCTTGGCCCGGAACGTTGAGCTCGCGCGCGACCTTCTGAATGGTATGCGGCAAAAGCGCCACCGTATTGGCCGGGGCGATGGGCAGGCCAAAATCGGAGCCGGTCAGTGCCTGGCTGGCGAGATCGCCTAGGGCGTGGCCTAGCTGCATGCCGAAATTCATGCTGGACATCTGGCCCATCATCTTGGTCATCGGGCCCATCATTTCGCGAGCCTCTTCCGGCATGGATTCCAGCTGGGCATCATTCATGTGCTGGGCCACGGGGGTGACCATGCGTTCCCAGGCGGGCATGGTTTCTTCCAGCCACTGCTTGGAATCCCATGCCTGCGTGGTACCGGAAGCGGTGGGGAGAATAGAGGCATCGTCAAGCCAGAGCTCCGCCAGGCGCACCGATTCTTCTACTGCCTTGGAATCTTCCGCGCTGATGTCTTTTGACTTGGGGATCTGCTGCAGGGCGATGCGCTTGGCCATATCGTAATTGACCGGCCCGGAGTTCTGGGGCGAGTTCATGGACGAGCCCATGCCGGATAGCATCTGACCGAACTGGTTCAGCATGTCTCCGAGGCCGCCACCATTACCGCCGCCGAATGCGCCGAACGGGTTCTGGTCACGACGGCCGTCATTATCGTCGTCATCGTTATTTGGGAAAGAAAAACCGAATCCGTTGCTCATGCGCTCCAATCTACCGGCACCGTGCGGAAAGTTTCCATGATCACAGCAACGCTGACAGCGAACAGTACGCCAAAGGTTGTAGGCTATTGCTTCGTGAATTCTCCTGCTAGCCGTCGCGTCCGCACCATCGCCTGGGGTGCTATCCCCGTTGTGCTTACCGGTGCGTTGGTATCGCTTGACCATATCCCGGGCACCGATGTCTCGCTGACCGTTCCTTATGCCGCCGAAGGCCCTGGCCCCACCGTGGATACGCTGGGCGAGGTTGATGGCACCCAAGTCGTTGATGTGCAGGCGCCAAAGACCTATAAGCCCAGTGGGCACCTGAATATGACCACCGTATCCGTGCGCACCAATATGACCTTGGCGCAGGCGTTGGGGCGCTGGACGCTTACCGATGACACCCTGGTGCCCATCGATACCGTCATTCCGCAAAACATGACCGATGAAGAGGTCCAAGAATCCAATAAGCAGGCCTTTACCCAATCGGAGTCCGCGGCCACCATCGCGGCGATGGACTATTTGCACCTGCCGGTCAAAATCACCGTGGCCGAGGTCATCGAGGACGGCGCCGCTTCGGAGCACCTTAAAAAGGACGATGTCATCACCGCCGTCGATGGCACCGAGGTCACCGAGCCAAGCGAGGTCCAAGACATGATCAAGGACAAAAGCCCCGGCGATAAGGTAAAAATCAGCGTCACCCGCGGGGACAAAGAGCTCAGCGAAGAGATTGAATTGGGCGAAAACCCGCACGATAAGGGCAAGGCGTTGCTGGGAATCGCCATGCTATCGCAGCCCAAGGACGATATTTCGGTGAACTACAACCTGCAGGATATCGGCGGGCCATCAGCGGGAATGATGTTTACCCTGGCGGTCATCGATAAGCTCAGCGATGAAGACTTAACCGGCGGTACCTTCGTGGCCGGCACCGGTACCATTCAGGCCGATAGCAAGGTTGGGCCAATTGGTGGCATCGAGCATAAAATCGCCGCCGCGCACGAGGCAGGCGCCGAGCTCTTCTTGGCGCCTAAGGACAACTGTTCAGCGGCGGCCGGCAGCGACCACGGCGATATGACCATTGCGCAGGTAGAAAACCTCGACGATGCCGTGGCGGCCATGAAGGACTTTGCGGCGGGCAAAGACGTCAAGGAATGCACCTAATAAAAACTCATAAGGCCGGGGCCTAGTCCTTTACTAGGCCCAATTCCTTAATTTTTTCTTCCGGGTCCACCTGGTCAGAAGAGATCATCTGCTGCATGACCAGGCCTTCCTTATTATCCACCACGGTGATAACGGCCGTGGTGCCCAACGTGGACCAGCCGACGACGCGATCGCCATCGTCTTCGATGGCATGGGAGCTGCGCAGCTCTGTAAGTACCTGGGTGGTCTGGGAGGCCTTGGAGTGCGACTTAAAGAACTGGAATTGCCCCACCTTAGGGCCGGAGCAATTGTAGGAAGAGTCCCCGCCGGTGGAATCGCAGCGCTCAAACTGGGCGAATAAGTCCTTGGGTGCCAGCGACTTATATACGTCGTAGACTTTGGCGACTGACTTATCCAATTCGCCGCCAGCACTCGGCTCGCGGGTGGTGCTTTCCTCGGAAGCCTCGTCCTCGTCCTTGTCTGCCGATTCTGACTCCGTGGAAGACGTGGAGGATTCGGTGCTTGATGCCGCGGACTCCTTGTCGTTCTCAGAGGTCGTGGTGGTGGTGGCCGCAGAGGTGGTCTCTACGGGGGCATCGTCAGGCGCATCAGCATCGGAAGAACAACCTGCCGCAGCCACGCTGAGCCCTAGTAACGCCGCCGCGGTAGCGGTGCGGGCAGAAGAACGGCGGGTGAAGGAAAGGCGTCGCACTGTATAGAACTCCTTGGTTGCGGGCTTAATTGCCACTTAGTCTAGTTCATCCGGATCCTGGTTGAGGCCATAGCGCAGCGCGGCGATTACGCCAGGGGCCACCTGCGGGCCGCCGCGGAGCTGAATATCGTCCTCAGCAAAGGGGCCGGCCGCCTCAAGCTCTTCTTCAGTGGGCCGCAGCTGCAGCAAGGTGGTCTCAATTCCTTCCTCGCGCAGGGCACCCGAATACAGGCGCGCCGGGCGAGGGGAGGGATCCTCGCTAGAAGTATCCCGGAACTTGATCTCCTGGGCCAAGATGGCGCCCGCGACCTCGCGCGGCCAGGCCAAGCGGGAGACGTAATCAGCCAATTCCTCGGAACCCGGCTCGATGTTTTCCGGGACATTGTCTTGCACGATAAGGGTCAGCGGGGACGCGGTTTCCTCATCCATGGCCGCTAGCTGGTCCGCCACCAGATGGGTGGGAACAAGGGCGAAGATGGTGGGGCGGGCGTCCCAACCTTCAGCATGGACGAACTCCACGGCCTCCGTCATAGCGCGGTTTAAAGCTGGCTGTGATAATTCGGGGGAACTCATAGGCATCCTTATTCGTTATCTGGGTATTGATTCCTTAAACTGGAAAAAGTCTACATGTTTAATATTCGCACTATTTGATTGGAGCTGGCGTTGTCCCTAGGGTCATCCACACCAGCCGCCCCATTGAAGCGGCCACCTAAGGTCGCGGCAATTATTGCGGCCATCATTGCCGTCCTCTTATTCTTCGGACCCATGCTCGTGGGTATGTACACGGATTGGAGGTGGTTTGGCTCCATTGATTACCGCAGTGTTTTCACCACCGCGATTATTGCGCGCATAGTCCTCTTTATCATCTTCGGGCTCGTTGCTGCCGCAGTGGTGTGGGCAGCCGGGTTCTTTGCCTGGCGCGGCCGCCCCGATTCCCTGGATATGGGGGATTTGAATTCGCCGGTCTATCAGTACCGCCAGTCCATTGAGAAGTCCATGGGCGTGCTGTTCAAGGTCATCCCGGCCATCGTGGGCATCATCGCCGGTTTCATCGGCCAGTCCCACTGGCGCGATGTGATGCTATTCCTCAATGGTCAGGACTTCGGCGTACAAGACCCCCAATTCCACCACGACTTGGGCTTTTATGCCTTTAGCCTGCCCGTGCTGCAGATGGTGGTCAGCACCCTGTCCATCCTGCTTGTACTCGCCTTCCTCATTGCCCTATTCGGCCACTACATCTTGGGCGGAATCCGCATTGGCAATAAGGCCGCGGGCGTGCGCGGCTCTATCTCCCGCTCGGCGCGCCTGCAGCTTGCCATTACGGCCGGGCTGTGGATGGTGGCCCAGGTCGCCGGATACTGGCTGGAGCGCTACGGGCTGCTGTATTCCGAGCACGACCTGTTTACCGGTGGTTCCTACACGGATATCCACGCCTACCTGCCCGCCAAGATCATTTTGATGATCATCGGCGTCTTCGTCGCTATTGCGCTCTTTATGGCCATCGTCATCAAGGACCTGCGCATCCCTGGCCTCGCCGTCGTGCTCATGCTCGCGTCCTCGCTCATCATCGGCCAGGCATGGCCGCTGCTCATGGAGCGCTTCTCGGTACAGCCAAACCGCCAGGCGAAGGAAAACGAGTCCATTGCCCGCAATATCGAGGCCACGCGGTATGCCTATGGGCTTACCGATGACCACGTGACCTACAAGGAAAACTGGGGCGGCGACAACGTATCGGATGACAAGGTTGCCTCCGATAACGCCACCATCAATAACCTGCGCTTGCTGGATCCAGAGATTTTGTCGCCGACGTTTACCCAGATGCAGCAGCTGAAGAACTTCTATGGGTTCCCAGAAACGCTGTCCATGGACCGCTATGAAATCGATGGCAAGATGCGCGACTTCGTCGTTGCAGCCCGCGAGCTGGACCCGAATGAGCTGCGCGAAAACCAGTCCGACTGGATCAACCGCCACACCGTATATACCCACGGCAATGGCTTCGTAGCCGCGCAGGCCAATACCGTCGATGAGGTTGCCCGCGATGCCGGTTCTGCTCGCGGTGGTTACCCCATCTTCACCGTCTCTGACCTACAGACCCAGGCCGGCGAGTCCGAGGGTGAGGGCGAGACCCAAGATGCCGAGAAGTCCTTGGGCATCAAGGTAGACCAGCCCCGCATTTACTACGGCCCGGTCATCGCTAGTGCCGCAGATAATTTGGACTACGCCATTACCGGTACCACCGGCGAGAACCCAGTGGAGTACGACACCGATAGCACCAACTACACCTATGACGGTGAGGGCGGCGTTGAGATTGGCAATCTCTTTGACCGCACCATGTATGCCGCCAAGTACCGCGAGCTGAACTTCCTGCTTTCGGACCGCGTGGGCAGCGAATCCAAGCTGCTTTATGACCGCGACCCCCGCGAGCGCGTGGAGAAGGTTGCCCCATGGCTGACCACCGATTCCGCTACCTACCCGGCCGTTATTGATGGTCATCTGAAGTGGATCGTCGATGGTTACACCACCCTGGACTCCCTGCCGTACTCGCAGCGCGCTTCGCTTTCCGATGCCACCCAGGACGCCCTCAACCCCGATGGCACAACCCAGCGCTTGGTCAATGACCGGGTGGGCTATATCCGCAACTCCGTGAAGGCGACCGTGGATGCCTATGACGGCAGCGTGGACCTCTACGAGTTCGACAAGGAAGACCCCGTTCTCAACGCCTGGGAAGGTGTCTTCCCGGATGTGGTGAAGCCGGAATCCGAGATCTCCGATGAGCTGCGCGAGCACTTCCGCTACCCAGAGGACATGTTCAAGGTGCAGCGTGACCTCTTGGCCCGCTACCACGTTGATGACCCGAACGTCTTCTTCAATAACGACGCCTTCTGGTCCGTACCGAATGACCCGACCGCAGAGGAATCCCGTGACCTGAACCAGCCGCCGTACTACGTGATGGCTGCCGATCCGGAAACCGGCGACCCGAGCTTCCAGCTGACCACCTCGTACCGTGGTCTGAACCGTGAGTTCCTGTCCGCACACATGGCGGTATCTTCCGATCCGGATACCTACGGCGATATCACCGTGCGCGTGCTGCCAACCAATACGCAGACCCAGGGTCCGAAGCAGGCACAGGACGCCATGATGTCTTCTGACCAGGTTGCCCGCGACCGCACCCTGTGGGAAGGCACCAACGATCTGCACAACGGTAACCTGCTGGCCTTGCCGGTCGGCGGCGGCGAGATCCTCTACCTCGAGCCGATTTACTCGCAGCGCAAGGATCAGGCATCCGCCTTCCCGAAGCTGCTGCGTGTGCTCGTGTCCTACAAGGGCCGCGTGGGCTACGCACCGACTATCGGTGATGCCCTTGAGCAGGTGGGAATCGACGCCAAGTCCGCCCAGGACATCGAAGAGATCGAGGGCGACTCCGGCGACGACGATGCCGATAAGGACAGCTCTTCTGCGGACAAGAAGGACGAGAAGAAGGAATCTACTGAGGAATCCGCTCCGGCTTCGGCCCCTCGTTCCTCCGATGAAGCAGGCGCTATCGAGGACATCAACAAGGCCCTGAAGGGCCTGGAGGATGCCCGCAATGGCTCCTTTGAAGAGTACGGCCGCGCCTTGGATGAGTTGGACAAGGCAGTTGAGTCCTACCAGAAGTCCGAGGGCTAAAGCCTCTCACTTCGCGTAGTAGAAACTCAGGAAATAAGGCACCTACCCAGGGGATTTGGGTAGGTGCCTTCCTGTCTGTATAGTTACAGAAGTCGCCGGGACAGAGCGAATACATTAAGTATTAACGCACTGTTCAAGCGCAGATGATGGAAGTCATCTCGACGCGGGGTGGAGCAGCTCGGTAGCTCGCTGGGCTCATAACCCAGAGGTCGTAGGTTCGAATCCTGCCCCCGCTACCAACTTCCAGGCCCTGGCCAGAAAAGATTCTGGCCGGGGCCTTTACTTATGCGCCACCCTAGTGGGTGGGCTTAACCCTTGGGCGTAGACCTAAGCCGGTTTCCTGAGTGGAACGATGAGTGGATCTCCAGTCTCCGGATCCTCAATGACCCGCGCCCGCAGATCAAAAGCCTCCTGCAGGAGCTCTGCGGTGATGACCTCTGCGGGTGTACCGGAAGCAATGACCTGGCCGTCTTTCATAACCACGAGATAATCGGAGTAGCGCACCGCCAGGTTGAGATCGTGTAGCACCATTACCACCGTTCTGCCTAGTTCCTGGCGCAGGCTATCGACTAGTTCGAGGATGTCCACGGAGGTCGCGAGATCAAGGTACGTCGTCGGCTCATCTAGGAAGAGGATGTCGGTGTTTTGCGCCAACACCATGGAGATCCATACGCGCTGGCGTTGGCCGCCGGAAAGCTCATCCAGCGTGCGGCTAGCAAGATCTGCAGAACCGGTTTGCTTTAGGGCCTCGAATACTGCGTCTTCGTCTGTGGAGGACCACTGGCGGAACCACGCCTGATGTGGGTGCCGCCCGCGGGCCACCAGATCGGAGACCAACAGGCCTTCAGAGGCCACGGGGGATTGGGGCAGCATGCCCAGTATGCGGGCGACGTCCTTGCGCTTCATGTCCGAGATATTCTGGCCATCCACACTCACGGTCCCGGTATCAAGGTTGAGCAGTCCTGACATGGCGCGCAGCAAGGTTGATTTACCGCATCCGTTGGGCCCCACGATGGTGGTGATCTTTCCGGCCGGGAACGTGGCGCTGAGATCGCGGATAATGGTGCGCTGTCCGTAGCCCACCGTGACCGAGGAAGCGACGACGCCACCGGCGGTATTTGGTCGGTCTGCGTTTGGCTGGGGAATGGGGGAGGTCATGCGTCTGTGCTCCTAGTGCGTTGAACGAGTAGGTAGATGAGGAAGATGCCGCCCAGTGCGGAGGTGACAATACCCACCGGAAGTTCCACCGGCAGAACCGCTTGGGTGACGATGTCCGCGCCGAGCAGCAGTACTGCGCCGGTAAGCGCCGACGCCGCAAGCGGGGGACTGGGTACGCCACACAACCGAAGGGCCACCTGGGGCGCTACGAAGGCGATGAAGCCGATGGGCCCGGCAGCGGAGACCGCTACCGCAGCTAGGGCTACGGCCAATGCCAGCATCGCTACCTGCACGGCGTTGACTCGCTGGCCCAGCGCTCTGGCGAGGTCGGGGCCCAGAGTGGTGGCCAGTGCTTGGTAGGCGATCCAGGCCAGCAACGGGGCGCAGACGATCACAAGGACGGCGATGGGGATGGTGGTACTCCACTCCGACCTCGCTAGGGAACCGGTGAGCCAGAACTGTGCCTGGCTTGCATCCCGCAGCTCCGCGCGGACCATGAGGAAATTGATGTAGGAACTCAGCAGCGCGGTAATAATGATGCCCACGAGGACGAGACGGTAGGAATCGGCTTGGCGTCGCCAAGCCAGCGCCCAAATCACCGTGGCGCTCAGGATCGCGCCCAGCAAGGCGGCCAGAGGAATGCCGATTCCGGCGAGCCAACCGGCGAACCCACCGCCACTGCCGAGGACGATGACCGTGACGGCCATGGCCGAGGCTCCCGTGGTGATGCCGAGGATATCGGGGCTGGCCAGCGCGTTGCGGGTGACTGTTTGGGTGAGCGCGCCGGACAGCCCCAGCGCGCAGCCGACCGCGATGGCGGTGGCCACGCGGGGCATGCGCCACTCCAGGACCACGAGCCTTTCCACGCGGCTTCCTTCCCCTTGGAAGATCACCTCAAGTACCCGGGGAACGGAGATGGGGTAATCGCCCAGCCCAATGGAAAGGGCACCCAAAAAGACAATGAGCGCTGCGGCGATAACGCATACCAGCACCACCCTCGGGCGCCAGAGGAAGGAGATGGGCCCAGCCCGGAATGGTATCCCGCCGGGCATTTGCCACGGCGTATTTTGTTTATCCTGTACAGCTTGTGCAGCTTTGTTGCGTCGCATCACAGCGTCATCACCTTCTTCCGGTAAATCAAGGCGATGAAGAACGGTGCACCAACGAAGGCCAAAACGATGCCCACTTGGAGCTCGCCGGGGCGGGCGATGAGGCGGCCTACCACGTCCGCACACAGCAATAGCGCCGCGCCGGCAAGTGCTGAGTACGGCAAAATCCACTTATAATCTGGGCCGGTAAGAGCCCGGACGATATGGGGCACTACCAGGCCAATGAAGCCCAGCGGGCCCGCGGCAGCCGTGGCCGCGCCGGCCAGCAGTGCGATGATGCCCATGCCGCCCAGCCTTGCGGCCGCGGTATTGATGCCGAGCCCTGCGGCGACGTCGTCGCCTAAGTTCAAGATATTCAGCTGCGGGCCGGTGGCGAACGCCAGGACCAGCCCCAGCACCACGAACGGCAAGATGCCGAGCGCAATGTTCATATCCCTGCCGGCCAGGGAGCCAACGGTCCAAAAGCGCATCCGGTCCAGGTTATTCTCATTGGTGAGAACGAATGCGCTGGTAATAGCGCTTAAGACCGCCGACAGCGCGGCACCGCCTAGCACTAAGGTCAAAGGATCGACCGCTGCCTTGCCCGCGGAGGCCAGGCCAAAGACGAGTGCGGTGGCCGCAATCGCGCCGAGGAACGCTACCACGACGGTGGCCCACGGGGCGGTGATGCCAAACAAAGCGAAGCTGACCACAACGCTGAGCGCCGCGCCGGAACTGACACCCAGGATTCCCGGATCCGCCAGGGGATTGCGGGTGTGGCCTTGGATTAGAGCACCGGCGACTCCCAGTGCTGCCCCCACGATGATGGCCAGGATGGTGCGCGGCAGCCGCAGCTCAGCTACCACGCGTTGGTTGGTGGAAACTTCCTCCTGGCCACCGCGTGCGGCCGGGAGTTCCCGCAGCGCAGTCCACACGTCCTCCGCAGGAATGGAACGGGCGCCATACAGCAAACTGCAGATAGTGCCAACGAGGACCAGCAGGAGCAGCGCCCCTAGACCCAGGAGGCGGGTAGTGCGCACACTCATGGCGTGGCCTCCAATCGCTGCTTCCGCTTGCCGATGCCCCCACGCCCAGCCAATAGTGCCCAGCGAGCACCGGTGCTGCGGAGTGACGCCACGGAAAGTACTGGCTCACAGGTTGCGATGGGATTCCCTAAGTCGCGGGGTGGAGAAAGGTACCTAGCTACTCCCGCTGGGCGGGGAGGGGAGCTTCGCCCGAGGCGTGGCTCAGGCTGTTGCTGGGTGTGATTGTCAATCATGGACAAGCATATTACCGTTTTCATGTAAGGTAAGCCTTCATTTAATTAAAAGACTGTAAAAGTGAAGGGCTGCAAGTCATCGCAACTGGCCCTAGGCGCCCACTATTTAGGTGAAACTCTATGCGGCACCTTTTGTAGTGCCTGTCTCAAAGTTGAGTGTGCTGCATGTGCATCGCATAGGCGGTGCCTGGAAATCTTTTGGTGACCAGCGTAACATTGATTATTTAGGCAAGCCTAAGTTATCTTTTTAACGTGCGAGAATATGTCATTGTCTCCAACGATTGGGGAACTTGGTTGCCCCCCCCCATTTGGGTGTAACCAACCAAATATTCTGACCTTTCCCATTCGTGAACGGGCTAGGCCTTGCGCTGAGATCCGTCACCAGTAATAACGGAGAAAAATGACACTCAAGAAAATTCTTGTCGGTACTGCTACTGTGCTGGCTCTGGGCACCGCGGTGACGGCGTGTTCGACTGATGACCAGTCCGAAAACTCTGCAGACTCCCAGGCGGTCAACGCCGAGCAAGGCGCATTCCCCACCACCATCGAGCATCGCTATGGTTCCACCGAAATCAAGGAAGCCCCACAGCGTGTGGTCTCCCTAGGCTATACGGATCAGGACGCGCTGCTGGCGCTCGGAGTCACGCCGGTTTCCGTGAAGTATTGGGATAGCATGACCCCAGACGGGCAGGCTGCGGGCAACTGGTCTAACGACAAGATCGAGGGGGATACCCCTCGAATCGATAAAGACACAGAGGTCAATGCGGAAGCCATTGCTAAAGACAAACCAGATCTCATCGTGGCCGTGTACTCGGATATTGATGAAAATACATACAAGAAACTCTCCGATATCGCCCCTGTCGTCGTGCAAAAGGGTGAATATAAAGAGCTGCAGCAACCGTGGGACGTGACTACGGAAGAGATTGGGCAAGCCGTAGGAAAGCCTAAAGAAGCAAAACGTCAGGTGGAGCAGGTTAAAGCGAAGTTTGCAGACCTAAAGGGCCGTCACCCAGAGTGGGCCGAGAAGGAACTCGGTGTGGCCACCGTCTCTGCCGACAGCCTGGCCGTCTTTGCTGAAGAAGATCCGCGCAGCCGCTTCTTTACCGAGCTGGGGTTCAAGATCAACCCCGCCTACGCGGCAATCACCAAGGATAAATTCTACGGCGAGGTCTCCAAGGAAAACGCTGACCAGGTTGATTCCGACGTACTGGTGTGGGACCAGTTGTCCTACGCTCCGACGCAGGACAAGGCATCTGTTACCGAGGATCCAATCGTGAGCAAGCTACCCGCCGTTAAGGACGGGCACAGCGTCTACTTGGAAGGTGACCTAGAAAAGGCCTTCGGATGGCAAACGGTGCTGAGCTTGGACTACCTGCTGGATAAGATCGAGCAGCCTTTGGTGGACGCCACGAAGTAAAAGGACTCAATCGCTGAACCGCTCCCGCATGAATGTGAGGGGGCGGTTTTCGCTTTGTGGGGAGCCGGTCGCACCGCCGATCCGCTGCCCGGAAGTGCATCGTCAAGCAGCTTTTTCTTAGGACCGAACTTTTATGGCTAGGGGAATGAGTCCTGTGCAGGTGTGGGATTAGGAGGCCGGAAAATAGGAAATATCTATAGGGAAATAGTTTAATCAGACTATTGCAACGTGGCCTAGGTAATTCTAACCTAACTTAAAAGTTGCCTTCGGGTCTACCGGAAAATCTGATGAAAAGAGCTGAAAGGCAGCTTGAGGAAACCGACTTTAAGGAAAAGGGATGTCAGTAAAAAGAGGTGCGCGGTCATTCATCGCTGCCGCTATCTGTGCCGGATTAGTTCTGTCAGGCTGCTCGTCGAACGATTCAACCGATGAAGCAGCAACAACCTCCGAGGTTGCAGAGGACGTGACCATTGAGCACGCCCGCGGTACGGATACGTATCCCGTCAACCCGCAAAATGTGGTTGCTGTGGGGACGGCCGTTGATAACCTGCTGGAACTTGGAATTAAACCAGCAGCCGTCGTGCAGCATAGAATAGACAAGAACTCGCCTTGGCGTGAAGAGAAGCTCGATGGCGTCAAGGTGATCGATCAGACAGACTTCAAGACTCTGCCCCAGGAACAAATTGCGGCAATCGAACCCGACTTCATCGTTGGTGATTACTGGACGATATCCGAGGCTAATTACAAGGAATTGTCTGCAATCGCACCGACTCTCGGCGGAATTTCCGATAAAGGTGAGGGAATTGGCTGGGAATCTCAGCTAGAAGCTTTGGGCAAGATCTTCAATAAAGAATCCGAAGCGAAGAAAGCCATTGAAGAGGATCAGAAGCGTTTCTCCGACGTGAAGGAAAAACTGCCAAACCTCTCCGGTAAAACCGGTATTGTTTCCCAATTCGCCCAAGGCTCCTTTGGCGCCGTTGCTGACCCCGAGGATCCAGGTGCCTCCTTCATCTACGATCTGGGAATGAAGTTCCCAGACAAGCTGACGGACGGATCCGTTTCAGTTGATAGGGGACGCGTCACGCTTTCTCCGGAAAACGTGTCCTACCTGGCCGCTGATTTCATGGTTATTTATAACCGCGACGGCTCAATCGAAGAATTTGAAAACATTCCGGGATACAAAGATCTTCCGCAGGTGAAATCCGACGCGACTCTTGCCGGTGATTCAGCCGTCGTCGCCGGACTCAACAACCCAACGAGCTTGAGCCGAGCTTGGGTGCTGGATAAGACGATGCCGACGCTGGAAAAGGTTGGAAAGTAGTCAAGGTCCGCATAACCCTGATACCTGCTAGAAGAGGCTCGCTCCGTTGCAGCAGGTAGTCATGAACGCCTTCCGATTTATCGGGAGGCGTTCTCTTCAATGGACTGTACCCAAGGCAGTGGTGCGTCCGTTCTTGCCCTTCGAAAACCGAAAACCTGGCCTCACGCTTCCCGCATATTCGCTCATCGGCACAGCACGATGACTGTATTAAAGGTGAGTAGGTGAGCCGGAAAATGCTTGGCGCTGGGAGAGGCGTTCAAGGCGTCAGCACAACTTAATAAGACAATTTAGGCCATCGAATAAAGTGAAATAAAAGCCATCAAAACCGAGAGGGGAATGGTCTCAAAAATGCCAAGGACCAGCCGGAGCAGGGAAATTTATCCAATTTCTTACCGGGAATTGTATGTGGAAAATATCGAAGATATATCGCCAGCCATGCGGCGAATTACGCTCAGCGGGGAGCAACTCCGAGACCACGATCGCGATGGTATTTCCGTTCCTTCGCTGATAAGCCATGGTTTTGACGACGACGTTCGGCTCATCTTCCCGGATCCGGAAACGGGGGAGCGGCCGCACCCAATAGCGCAAAATGATGGCAACTTATTGTGGCCAGAAGCCGTTAAAAACCTATTCCGCACATACACGGTTCGCTACTTTGACGCTGTACGCGGGCGATTAGCCATAGATTTCGCGCGCCATGGTCAGGGCTTGGCCGAAAACTGGTCCCAGAATGCCCGCATCGGTGACCCCATTTTTGTGGCAGGGCCGAAATCGTGTGCACAGTTACCCACGCATACCGATTGGCTTTTCTTGGCAGGAGACGAGACGGCGCTCCCAGCAATCGGCCGCTGCCTCGAGTCGCTCCCGGCTGGGCATGATGCGATTGCGGTGATAGAGGTTCCGACGAGCGCTGATATTCAAGACCTAGACATTCCCGATTCGGTACAGATCCACTGGGCCATACGTGACCGAGGCGAGGACTTCGTAGAAAAGTCGCGTGCGCTTTTTGAGGAGACTTCTCAGTCGGCATTGCCAGGTGGCGAAGCGTACGCATGGGCGGCGGGGGAGGCCTCCCGGCTGAAACCGCTGCGGCGTTTGTTTAAGGCTTCCGGAATTTCCCCTGAGCATCGGGAAATCACAGGCTACTGGCGGCGTACCAGCCAAAGCGACGCTAAAGAAAGCGCATCGAACAGCAGCAATAGTGTTTTGCACAATATCCATGATCTGGCTGAGCTGAATTCAGCCTTTGCGCTCCGCACTGCCGTGCGTTTAGGGCTCTTCCAAGAAATCGATGCAGGTGCGAACACGGTCCCTGCTCTTGCTGCTGCGACAGAACTGCACGAGGATGCGCTACGGAGGTTTATCCGTTACCTGGCGGCTCTTCAACTCGTCGAAGTACGCGAGCGTACCCTCGCGTTGACCGCAATGGGAACTGAGTTGGCGGACCCAGATTCCAATGTGGTGCGTTGGTTAAGCGGGCCTGCGCATCTTGAGGCGATGGCGCTGATGCGCCTTGAACACAGCCTTCGTACCGGAGAGTCGGCGCCGCAAGGCGAAAGGGGATTGCCGTGGTCAGAATATCTTGGCCAAGACCCGCACCTGGCAGCCGAACGCTTTGAGCAAAAGAATGTGAGTGCTGGGTGGACTGCTCCTTCCGCGGCAAAGGAACTGCAGCAGTACCTGGATGACACCGCTCGCGTTCTCATCATTGGCCAGGGAGGTGCAGTATATGCGGATGAAATTCTCCGCCGATGCGAACATGCTGAGTGCCGGATTATCACCGATGCGTCCTCGGAAGCGGTGCTACGGGAAATCGCAGGAGCTTCTCGTGAACGATGCGAAACGAGTGGCGGCGAAAGCGGCTTTAATCCCACCGAAGCAGACTATGCGTGGGCAACTGACGTTATTTTCATCGATCCCTGGAGCGTCTTTGGTAGCGAGGCGGTGGCCGCCGAATTAGGCCGCGCGGTTGGTGGGGATAAGTCCCGCCGGGCTTATATCCTTACCGAGGTCCTCGAGGAAGCCGGCGGCGATGAGCATTCCTATGAAGAGGACTTGGTAAGGCTTTCCATGTTCGGCACCAAGGTGCCGACCCAGGACGATGTCAGCGCTGCTACCGCTGATAGCCGCGCTCTTATTTCTTCTGCCACTGCTGTTGGCTGGGGAAAACACCTTTTTGTCCTGGAAGCAGAAGCGAATTCCTAAAGAGGAACCTCGGTAGGACAAATGCCTCGAGCTTCACCTTTTATTTTCGGACCACGGTCCCGCGTGGGAGGCGGGTAGCCGTTACAGCCATAAGTGTGGTGAACACGGTGAAGTAGGCGAACGTTGTCCAGCCGACCCCGTGGGTGGGGGCCTTTTCGACCGCGACGTTGTGTTGGCGCGGCGGCGGAATATCCAAAACAACCGCGTTTGTCCACTTTTCGGCTCGATCTTTGGCGAAATGCGGTTGTTTTGGACAACCCGAGGCTCAGCCGTATCTCTCACTGAAGGGAGGGGCACTGAAATCACAAAAGAGCCCTCCGATTCTTCCATTCTCGGTTCCCGTGCACGCACCTTAACTTTCTGGAACGCTAGGATAGGAGAAAATAGATCTAGTTAAGGAGTACAAAGCAATGGCTAAAGAAACTGCACGCGCCCTTGGCCACGAAGTAGACGTGGATCGCGAGAAATTTACTTACCTGGCATCGACTGATGCCAATGGCAACAAGATTGAATCCGGCAAGGCTGCGGGAGCCGGTGTAGCCGGAGCCGCGGCTGGCGGGGCTGCTGCTGCCAGCGCCGCCGCAACGGCAAGCGCAGATGAGCAAAATGATGCTGCGGCGCAGAGCGATTACGAGCCGAAGAATCACGTCGTTACCGGCGCTGAGGAAGAGCACGTCGCCGCTGCGTCCGAGCAGCCGGACCTGCAGGAAAAGCTGGATGAGGACAACGCGGACTATGAGCCCTCACAGCACGTGGTGGGCGAGGCCGAAGAGGAACACATCGCTGCCGCACCGGAGCAGCCGGCAGAGGATGCAGCTGATGAAGAGCGTGATGACTTTGATGACCTGAAGGACAAGGTCACCGAGGCCGGCAACGTCGTTGAACAAGCCATCAACCGCGCCAAGGACTTCGTGGAAGACAAGGCGCAGGAATACCAGGAGGGATCCGGTAAGAAGGGCGGATTCTTTGACCGCGTGAAAGACGTTGTGCGCGAGGCTCGCGATAACCTCGACGAAAAGCGTAAGTAGTTAACCGCGCCTAGGCCGCTGCTTTTCCCGTAGGGGGAGAGGCAGCGGCCTTTGTGCTGCCGCGCTAGTCCAGCGCGTGCAGGTAGAACCGGCGGATGAGCAGGCGGCGGGGGATATCGACAAGCGGGCGCAAGAAGGGCAGGAAGGGCTCGGAGGCGGCATCGATAAGCAGCAGCGTCCGCCCATCGCGCAGGCGCTCTAAGGTGAAGGTTTCCTCGCCGCGCTCGAGGTGTCCGGGCAAGGTGCCGTAGGTAAAGCCGCAGCGGCCATCGCCGGCGAAGGTCTCGACCACGCGGCAGCGGAAATCAAATGGGCCAAGGCCCATGGTGATTTCGGCGCCTTCTTGGACGACCGGGTGGCTGGGGCGCACGCGGAAGAGGCCGCTGCGCTGGATGCCCCAGCGAAAGAGCCGGTGGGCTGCGGTATCGAAATCGGCGTCGATGACCCGGCTCATGTGCAGCTGCGGGAATCCGGCGGTATCGGAATAAGAAAGTGGCTCTGGCATCTCAAGCGCCAGCGTTTATCTGTGGGGAGCTCATGGGGGTAAAGAATAGGGCATCGAAAAATTTTGGGGACGGATTGATCGCGGGATCACCCCCGAAACCTGAAAGAACGGTAACGGCTTGGAAACAGTCACAGGACTTAGCTGCTTTCACACGCGATTCATGTCAGGATTTAGCTAGCACGATCTTGACAACTGAAAGAAGGTACATTGATGCTTCGCATTCCGCACCTAAAGAAAGTCCTGGTGGGCTCGGCTTTCGCTGGTGCGTTTTTCTTGGGTTCCCCGGCAGCAGGAGCCCAAGAATTGCCCCAACCGGATATTGACTCGGCAGGGTTTATCAACCACGTGCGCGAGGGCCTCGCGGGCTTTGGTGTTGAGACCCCAGAGGTGGATAAGCAGGTCACCGATACCGTGGATTCCGCGCTGCAAAACGCCCGCGACACGGTGGCAAGTAACGTCCAGCAGGGGGCTCAGTATGCGGAGCCGGCCACCAACCCGAACCCCTTCGGGCTGCTGGAACAAGCCACCCAGGTAGAGCAAAAGCCCTTGGGCAATAACCCCAACTACCAGTGGAAAAATGATGGCTTTTCCAAGGTAGCTGCGGGAAAGCCTGACGCGGACTTTGTCCTGCACCGCGTGCCGGGTTCCCTTTTCGATGCCCCGCGCATCCCCGAAGAATCCGATGCCGCCATGAATCAGGGCAAGTCCCTGTATGGCCCCGGCACCCCTATCTACGTCAATGGTGAGACCATGTGCACCTTGAGCGTTGCCGGCAATGACGCCGCCGGCCGCAAGGTGGGCCTGACCGCGGGACACTGCGGTAATGAGGGCGATGCCATTACCTCGGCCGATTCTGATCACATTGGCCCGACGGGCACCATCGTGTCCAAGAACGCTGCATTGGATTATTCCGTGATCGAATTCGGCTCCAACGCTGAGGTCACCCGCACCTACAACGGGGTTACCGTCAACTCCTTGGGCGGGACTGTTAACCCCGGTGAGACCGTGTGCAAGCAGGGCGTTGCCACCGGCAAGACCTGCGGCATGACCTACCAGCAGGCGCAAAGCGTCCAGGTCAACCAGGTCTGCGCCATGATGGGCGATTCCGGCGCGCCGCTGCTTGCCGGTGACCGCCTCATTGGTTCTATCTCCGGCGGCTTCCTGCCGGTGAACTTCCCGTGCCGCACCCCGTTGCAGGGCCCAGTTCATAACCCCACCGCCGCTACCAACATGGATACCGTCCTGGCGGATATGAACCGCCGCGGTGGCGTTGGCGCAGGGTTCACCTTGCCTGAGGCTTAAGCGCGAAGAAGATAGCGCCCCGTTTGGCTTTGAGAGCCGCACGGGGCGCTTTTTCGTGTGCTATTTCTATAGTCATATAACGCGCATCCGCCCCGCCAAAGTGGGGGAAAGCCCAGGCTATCCTTGTTCGCAGCCAGCGGCCTAAACTAAACTGAGACTTACCTATTACCCACTTAGGGTTAGTCAATATCTGCTGTGAATGTCCCCCTTCTACAGCTAAGTTTGAACCGAGGTTCCCCATGCACAACCCTTTTTCCTCATCCCATCCCACCCCACCAGAATCTGGGTCCATGCGCGCGGATCAGGCACCCACCGATGCCGTGGTAGAACTGTCCGCTGAGTGCCTGCACAACGCGATCGAGACCCAACCGGCGCTGGCCGTGCGGCTGCGCGAGCTGGGCTTTCGGCCCGGCACCCGCGTGCAGATCGGCCGCACCGTCGCAGGTGGCGCGCGCGTGGTGAGCGTGGGCACGGCCCGCTATGCGGTGGATGCGCACACGCTGCGCCAACTCGAAGTCATTCCAGTGGAGGCATAAGCCATGGCACATAACTCCACGGCCCCAGCAAGCTGCCACAGTACCTCTAGTATGCGGATAGCGGCGGAAGGCACGCCCGTCCTGGCACTGGTGGGCGCGCCGAATTCCGGAAAATCCACACTCTTTAACGCATTGACCGGCGCGAAGGTCCAGACCGGCAACTGGCCGGGCACCTCGGTCGAGGTCAGCCGCGGGCTCTGGAATGCGCAGCCAGAGGCCTTCGACATCATCGACCTGCCCGGCGCCTATTCCCTAGACCCCATGAGCCCCGATGAGGCCTTTACTAAGCAGATGCTCATTGACTGCCCCGCAGATGAGCGCCCCGATGTCGTCGTGGTCCTCGTGGACGCAACGGCCTCGGCCCGCGGGCTCAACTTGGCGCTGCAAATCGCCGCCGAGCCATACCGTGTCGTCCTCGGCGTGACCAAGGAGGATATGGCCGAGCAGCAGGGCATTAGCATCGATACTGACGCGCTCTCCCGCGCTACCGGCATGCCAGTGGTCAGCGTCAATGGTCGGCGCCGGCGCAACCTCGACGGGTTGGAAAGCGCCGTGGCGCAGGTCATGCGCGCTGAGCCGACCATCATTCGCGAGGATTCTGGCCTGGACCAGCGCTTCGCGGATCTCGATGCCGCCGAAAAAGCTGCGGTCCACCGCGTGGAGGTGGGCGAGACCCTCACCCAACGCGTCGACCGCGTGGTGCTGCACCCGGTGGTGGGCCCACTGCTCTTCCTCGCGGTGATGTGGGCGGTCTTCTTCATCACCACCACGGTGGCAGGGCCCATGCAGGACGGGCTCGAGGACCTTATTACTGGTCCGGTCTCGGACGCGGCCCGCGCCGGGCTGGAAGCCATTGGCCTCGACCATTGGCTGATTACGGGCCTGCTTGTCGATGGCCTCATTGGCGGCGTCGGCATGGTCCTGACCTTCGCCCCGCTGCTGGCGCTGATGTTCTTGTGCCTCGCGGTGCTGGAGGATTCCGGCTACATGGCGCGCGCCGCGGTGGTCACCGATAGGGTCATGCGTTCGATTGGTCTGCCTGGCAAGGCCTTTATCCCCATCGTGGTGGGCTATGGCTGCAACGTGCCAGCGATTTCGGCCACACGCGTGCTTGGCGATGTCCGCCACCGCATCCTTACCTGCCTGCTCATCCCGTTTACCTCGTGCTCGGCGCGCCTTATCGTCTTTATGATGCTGGCGCAGGTCTTTTTCCCAGATCACGCCGGATCGGCCGTCTTTGGCATGTATGTCTTATCCATCGCCTTGGTGGTCGCCGTGGGCCTGGCTCTGCGCAAAACGGTCTGGCGCGCCATGCCGTCCGAGGCGCTCGTTATTGACCTGCCGTCGTATCAGCTGCCCACGTTCAAGCTATCGCTCTCGGTCATGTGGGTGCGCCTGAAGGGATTCCTGCACACTGCAGGCGGCATCATCGTGGCCACGGTGGTGGTCATTTGGCTGCTCATGTCCATCCCAGTTACCGGTGGGCATTCCTTTGACGAGGAAGCCGTCCCGCCGGAGGACTCGGCCTATGGAGCGGTATCCAAGGCGATTTCCCCGGCGTTTGCGCCGGCTGGCTTCGATTCGTGGTCCCTGACCGGCCCGCTGGTAACAGGTTTTGTGGCGAAGGAAACACTGATTTCCACCTGGGCACAGACCTACGCCGTCGATGATGTCACGGATGCGGATCCTGAGGAACAGGCCGAGTCTTCGCTGGCCGATCACATCCGCAGCGACTTCGACGCCGCCTCCGGCGGACACGGCCTGGCCGCGGTGTGGGCGTATATGGTCTTCCTCTTGGCCTATACGCCGTGCGTAGCCACGGTGGCCGCGCAGCGGCGCGAAATTGGCTGGAAGTGGACGCTCATCGGCTTTGTGCTGCAGCTCGTCACGGCTTGGGTTTTGGCCGTTGGCGTCTTCCAAGTGCTGAGGTTATTCCTATGAGCCCTACAGACAAAGTAAAAGAAGCGATCCGCGGCGGTCACTCCACGCCCGCGGATATCGCCCGGGCAACGGGATTAGGGCAGGGGACGGTGGAGGTTATCCTCGCCCACTTGGAACACAGCGCGCAGCTCGTGCGCGAATCGCTGTCCTCGTGCCCCACGGGTGGCTGCGGAAGTTGCTCGCACAGCGATGGTTGCTCCGGCGCCGAGGGCGGGCGCCGCGAACCGGTCCTATTGAAGCTTTCGGCCCGACCCTAATCCTGCAGCATCTGCAGCGCGGCCTTGTGCAGGCGGCCATTGGAGGCAATGGCCGATCCGCCGTGCGGCCCGGGATTGCCGGACAGATCCGTAAACGTGCCGCCGGCCTCGGTCACGAGCAGGGATGGGGCGGCGAGGTCCCAGAGGGAGACCTCCGGCTCGGTGGCGATATCGACGGCGCCTTCTGCCACGAGGCAATAGGACCAGAAATCGCCGTAGCCGCGCAGGCGCCACGTCTTATCCGTGAGGTTGAGGAACTTATCGCGCAACCCGCGCTCGGACCAGCCTGTCAGCGAGCTCATGGCCAGGGATGCATGCCCAAGCTTTTCGATCTGAGAGACGTGCAGGCGCTTCGGCTCGCCGCCAAAAACACGGTAGGCACCGGCGCCTTTCGCCGCGTACCAGCGCCGGCGCAGGGCAGGGGCAGAAACCACGGAGACGACCGGTTCGCCGTCCTCAAGCAGGGAAATAAGCGTGGCCCATACCGGCACGCCGCGCACGAAGTTCTTCGTACCATCGATGGGATCGATAACCCACTGGCGGCCTTCGTAGCAGGCCTGGCCGCCGAATTCTTCGCCCAAAACCTCATCGCGCGGGCGGGAGCGCTTCAGCGAATCGCGGATGTGCTTCTCGCAGTTCAGATCCGCATCCGAAACCGGGGTCAGGTCCGGCTTTTCCTTGACGGAAAGGTCGGTGGCCTCAAAGCGATGCATCGTGACCACATCGGCGTGACCGGCTAACTCGAGAGCGAGACCTAAGTCTTCTTTGAATTTACCCACGGAGCCATTCCTCCATTTGTTGAACTACCTGTTTATTTCCGGCCAAGCACCACTCGACGCCACCGGCTTCTACCTTGCGGGCGGCACCACCGGCGGCCTCAATGAGAGCCTTGCCGGGGAACCAATCCCAATCCGCTACCGAATGCTGCATCCATGCGCCCCACGTGCCTTCTGCCACGGAGGCCAAGTCCACCGAACCGGCACCAAGCATACGGACTGTAGCAAAGTTTTCGGCCACCCGCTGCCACGCGGCACGAATTTCTGGATCCGCCAGCGACGTTGGGTGTAGGTAGGACGAGAGAGAGATTTCTTCTGCCGGCTTATCCTGCAGCTTGGCAACGTCCTTGCCATCGAGCGAGGTGGGGTAGTCGCGCCCGCCAAACCAGGTATAGCCCATGGCGGGGCGGTGGACGGCGCCGAGGGCGACCCCGGAGGCATCGGTAAGCGCGAGCGCCGAGCACCAATAATCCGAGCCAGAGGTGAAATTGTAGGTGCCATCCACCGGATCGATGACCCAGTTGCGCCCAGACTGGGACTCGCGGGCGGTGCCTTCCTCGCCCACGAGACCATCCTCAGGGCGCACGGCCTCTAGCACGCCGGCGATAAAGCGCTCGGCGGCGCGGTCCGCATCCGTGACCACGTCAGAAATAGAGGTTTTCTGCTCAACCGAGACGCCCATCTCGCGCAAGCGCCAAGCCAAGCGTCCGGCGTTATACACAAGCGCCTGCGCCAAATGGGCATCCCCATCGTCTGCATGCGCGACAATAAACGTTTTGATGACCGCATCGATCATCTCCTGCAAGCTTGGCTTTTGATCCATGCACACCATTGTCGCCCTAAATTCAACCAATGGCTAATTCTGTGGGGTAGGTGGGTAAGATTGGGGCCTATGCGTCCCGAAGTAATTACACGGCTCAAGCAATTGGACACCACCCTGACCACCATTGAAAAGGTCATGGATCCGGAAGCCTTGGCTGCGCGCATTCGGGAGTTGGAAGCCCAAGCTGGGGATCCCTCGCTGTGGGATGACCCCGAGCACGCACAAAAGGTCACCTCTGAGCTGTCTTCAGCACAGGCAAAGGTCCGCAAACTGGAGTCCTTGCGCGGGCGCTTAGATGATATGCCGGTGATGTACGAGCTCGCGGAGGAAGAAGGTACCGTCTCCGTTGCCGATGAAGACCTTGCTGAGCTGGAAAGCGCCATCGAATCCCTCGAGGTAACAACCATGCTCTCCGGGGAATATGACCCGCGCGAGGCCGTGATCAATATCCGGTCGGGTGCCGGCGGGGTAGACGCGGCCGATTGGGCGGAGATGCTCATGCGCATGTACACCCGCTGGGCCGGAAAGCACGACCACAAGGTGGATATTTACGATATTTCCTATGCTGAGGAAGCCGGTATTAAATCCGCCACCTTCGTGGTGCATGGGGAATACATGTACGGCCAGCTTTCCGTGGAACAGGGCGCGCACCGCCTCGTGCGCCTTTCGCCCTTTGACAACCAGGGCCGGCGCCAAACCTCCTTTGCGGAGGTCGAGGTCCTTCCCGTGGTGGAGCAAACGGACCACATCGACGTGCCAGATAACGAGGTGCGCGTGGATGTGTACCGTTCCTCTGGCCCCGGTGGACAGTCCGTTAACACCACCGATTCCGCGGTGCGCCTGACCCATATCCCCACCGGCATCGTGGTCACCTGCCAGAATGAGAAGTCACAGATCCAAAATAAGGCTTCTGCCATGCGGGTGTTGCAGGCAAAGCTCTTGGAACGCAAGCGCCAGGAGGAGCGGGCGGAGCTCGATGCGCTCGGCGCCGGCGGCAATGCCTCTTGGGGCAACCAGATGCGCTCTTATGTTTTGCACCCGTACCAAATGGTCAAAGACCTGCGCACCAATTTTGAAATGGGCGATCCCTCCAAGGTACTCGACGGGGATATCGACGGCTTCTTGGAAGCCGGCATCCGCTGGCGCATGCAACAAGAGCGCGGCGAGGATTAACCTCAACCGCGCCCTGCAGGATTAAGCCGGGTAGTGCATCGGTGCGCCCGGTCCAAGTGGGATACCCAGCAGGTACCACACGATAAAGAAGATGAACCAGCCAACGATCATGGCGATGGAATACGGCAGCGCCAGCGACATCAGCGTGCCAACACCCGCCGGCTTGTAGTAGCGCTGCAGGAAGGTCAGTGCGAGGGCGAAGTACGGCGACATCGGTGTGATGATATTTGTCGGCGAGTCACCGATACGGAAGAGCATCTGGGAGACCTCGGGCGAGATGCCCACGTACATCATCATCGGGACGATCACCGGCGCCATCAGCGCCCACTGCGCGGAACCTGAGGTAATGAACAGGTTGAGGATTGCCACCATGGCCACGAGTGCGGCGAACATCAAGATGGGCGGCAGCGACCATGCCTGCAGCAGCTCAGAACCCTTAATCGCGGTCCAGACACCGAGGTTGGACCACTGGAACCACGCCAAGAACTGAGCGACGGCGAAAAAGAGCACCAGCATGGGGACCAAGGTCTTAATGCCTTTAGCCATGAAATCTGGCACGTCCGAGGCGGACTTCAGCGTGCCGGCGTAGATGCCGTAGACGATGCCGCAGACCAAAAAGGCCAGGGCAATAGGAACCGCAATCGCGCTAATCAGCGGCGATTCCATGAAGCTATCTTCCTGGCTAGCGAGCGGAGAGCCCGGGATAAAGAGCAGGGCGAAGAAACCAGCGAGGAAGATGAGCAGCGCGATGCCAGAGGCGGTCAAGCCCTTTTGTTCCTCCGGCTTTACCCGCAGCTCGTCTTCTTCTTCCTCGAAATCAACGTCGCCTTCTTCCGCGTCCTCGTCCGCCTCATTATCAGCGGCGCCGGCGGCCTGGGAGAAGGAGACTTCCTCGTAATTGATCTTGTCGTGGTTGACCAGGTCGCGGGCCTTTTTCACCATGAACCATTCCGTGACGGCGGTAATGATAAGCGATAGCACGATGGCGGATGGGATGACGAAAAAGATATTGGCCAGCGGGCTGACCTCATAAGCCTCATCCACAAACTGTGCGGCAGGAGTGGAAATACCGGCCAGCAGGAGGTCAGTGATGTTGAGGATCAGCGAGGCGTTGAAGCCCGCCGAGGATGCCGCAAAGGCCACCATGGCACCCACGATGGGGGAGCGGCCCACCGAGTGGAAGGCCATCGCGCCCAGCGGGATGAGGATGACATAAATGGCATCCGAAGCCACGGAACCGGTCACGCCGGCCAGGGCGACGATGAAGGTAAGGAACTTCGGGCTGACCTTGGTCACCATGGCGCGCACGAGCGCGGACAAGAGCCCAGACTGCTCGGCCACGGCCACACCCAGCATCACGGCGAGGATGACGCCCAGTGGCGGGAAGCTCGTGAAGTTCTCCACCGCGTCCGTGACCATGCGCGAGATATTCTCGGTGGTCAGGAGGGATTCAACCTCGATGGTATCGCCGGATTTAGGATCCTCGGCGCTCATGCCAATTAAGTGGCCAATCCATGAGGTAATGGCGACGATGATCGCGAGGATGACGAAGAGCCAGAAAGGATCGGGGAGTTTATTGCCAATCTTTTCTACGGTGCCTAAAAAGCCGCTTGCTTTCTCCGGTTTTTCTTTGGTTTTAGTCTCGGCCATAGTATCGGCACTTTCTGTCGATCGGGTCGGGCATCATTGCGTACCAGATTTTGTGTTCTAGACTACACTACTAAATAGCGTTCACAGGTCACTGTCAACTTTGGTTGCTACAGTGGCGGGGTGATTACTTTCAATAACGTGACTAAGGTGTATTCCGCCCAGTCCCGCCCCGCGCTCGATGGGGTGTCTTTTGAAATTGCGGACGGTGAGTTTGCGTTCCTCATCGGCCCTTCGGGGTCCGGAAAGTCCACTTTTCTTGAGCTCATGGTGCGCTATAGCAATGTGACCTCGGGCGATATTTACTTCGGTGACTTCCACGTCAATGAGTTGAAGGGCAAGGATATTAACGCCCTGCGCCAATCCATTGGCTACGTATTCCAAGATTTTCGGCTGCTTCCCAAGCTGAACGTGTACCAGAATGTGGCGTTTGCCCTGGAGGTCATCGGCAAGAGCAAGCACCGCATCTCCACCGCGGTGCCGCAGGTGCTGGAGATGGTGGGGCTGGAAAACCGCCACCATGCGATGCCGCACGAGCTTTCCGGCGGTGAGCAGCAGCGCGTTGCTATCGCCCGCGCCCTGGTCAATCGGCCGAAGCTGCTGCTTGCCGATGAACCCACGGGCAACCTCGATCCCGCCACCGCCGACGGGATCATGGACTTGCTGTTGCGCATCAACAAGCGTGGCACCACCGTAGTGATGTCCACGCACAATTCCCGCGCCGTGGATAAGGCGAAGAGGCGCGTGCTGGAATTGCGCGATGGCACGCTCGTTCGCGATGAACACAACGCCGCCTATTCGGCGCAGGAGGAGCAGGCATGAACCTAGGATTCATCTTCCGCGAGGCCACCAAGGGCTTGGGCCGCAACCTGACGATGACCATCGCGATGCTCATTACCACAGCCATTTCTGTCGGCGCCGTGGTTGCCGGCATCATGGTCACCAACCTCACCAAGGATACGAAGGATATCTACTTGGACCGCGTCGAGGTTATGGTGCAGCTCAACGAGGATATTTCAGCCACGGATCCAAACTGCTCCACTCCCGCATGCGCGGACTTAAAGGACCAGTTGGAATCCGATAGTTCCGTAGAGTCCGTGGAATTTCGCAACCGGGAGGCTTCCTACGAGCGCTTCCGTGAGCTCTTCCAGGACACGGATCCGGTGATGGTGGAACAAACCTCGCCGGATGCGCTGCCTGCAGCATTGCACGTGCGCCTCGTTGATCCGGAGGAAGCCTCCGCTATCGATGCCGTGCGGGATAACCCGGCGGTAGAAGAGGTCGTGGACCAGCAGGAAGAGGTGCGCGAGGCGGCAAGCAACCTCGATTCCATCCGCACCGCCACCTTCATCGTGGCCATCGTGATGTCCATTGCAGCCATCTTCTTGGTGGCCAATATGGTGCAAATCGCCGCCTTCCACCGCACCCGGGAGACCGAAATTATGCGCATGGTGGGCGCCTCGCGCTGGATGACGCAAGCGCCGTTCGTGGTAGAAGCGGTGCTCGCCTCCCTTATCGGTGTGGTCCTGGGCGGTGCCGGGCTGCTCGTGGCGAAGTCCCAAGTGATCGATCCTGCGCTGCAGGGCCTGTATGAATCGCAGTTGCTGGCACCGATGAAGTTAAGCGATCTGTGGATAGCACTGCCGCTGGTGGGGCTGCTCGCCTTGGCGGTTACCGCTGCCACCGCGCAGATTACCCTGCGTTCCTATGTCCGCCGCTAAGCCGTTTGCCGGGTGCGGTAAACGAGCAGTACACTGAGGCAATTATGGCTAAAAAGGGCAAGAAGAATAAGAAGGCGGCTTCCGGGGACGCCACGCTTGCGACCAACCGCCGGGCCCGGCACGACTATAAGATCCTCGAAGAATTCGAGTGCGGCATCGTCTTGCTCGGCACGGAGATCAAATCCCTCCGGGAAGGCAAGATCTCGCTTAATGATGCCTTCGCCACCATTGATAATGGCGAGGTGTACTTGCGGAATCTACACATTCCGGAGTATTCGATGGGGTCCTGGACCAACCACAGCCCGCGGCGCACCCGCAAGCTCTTGCTGCACCGCCGGGAGATCGACAAGCTCTACGGGCAGGTGCGCAACGGCAATAAAACCTTGGTGCCGCTCAAGGTGTACCTCAAAAATGGGTACGCGAAGTTGTCGCTGGCGCTCGCGCAGGGTAAGCAGGATTATGACAAGCGCGAAGACATCAAGCGGCGCGACCAGAACCGCGAAATCACCCGCGAGCTCGGCCGCCGCGTGAAGGGGATTAATGCTTAAAACGGTAAAGGTTCACGATGCAGTCAAGGGCGAGGACTCCATTTCCGGAACCGGCGTATTGGTAGACCGCCTGTGGCCGCGGGGCATCGCCAAGGCGGACCTGGACTATGACGAATGGTTTAAGGACGTGGCGCCCAGCCCCGAGCTGCGCAAGTGGTGGGGCCATGACGATGATTCCTTCCAGGAGTTTTCGCGCCGCTACCGCGCCGAGCTCGATGACCGCGAGTCCGAGGAACTCACCCGGTTGCTCTCCTTGGCAAAGGAGGGGGACCTCACCCTGCTCTTTGGTGCTGCCGACCGCGAGATTAACCACGCGGTGGTCTTAAAAGACTGGCTGGAAGAGCACTTGGAGAAATAAAAGCGTCTGCGGTAGTGTTGGAATAACCGTAGGGAATGATGCACTATCCCGTCCCTACAGTGCTATGGGGTTGATTTGGTTTCGACTTCGTACACTGCGCCAGGGGAAGCGTGCCGGTGAAGGCTATCGACCACCGTTTAAGCGTCGTAGCAAACAAATAAACGCAGAGAAGAACTCTCAGCGTGACTACGCCCTCGCTGCCTAATTACAGCGACGCGTGTCTGTCAGCCTAGGTTTCGTTCCTGACCTAGAATCTGGCATCGACTAAGGAACTTGCCGTCTGGCTGTGTCATCAGGACCAGATGGGACTCTTACTGGTGACTGGGCCCATCATCCGGTACGAGTTCGCCCGAACCGGAGGGCCGAGCAGAGATCATGTGCGAACTGCGCACGGAGAAGCCCTGGCAAGGTGACGAAGGACCCGGGTTCAAGTCCCGGCAGCTCCACCAAGAGCCCCAGCTAGATTCAGTTCTAGCTGGGGCTTTTCTCATAAAATCCATCCGCGCGGGGGTAGGGTAGGCGGGTATCGATTTGTCCTCGCAACAGGGGTTTTCTTTCGCAAATGCAGCGCGTTTCTATGGTCGGGACGATGCGCTTTAGGAAAGGTTACCCTCAACCTTGATTGGTTAGGGTGACTTAAGATAAGTTAATGGGGCATTTGTTTCTCGTCTATAAGGAAAGCACAATGAAGAAAATTCATCGCGCTCTTTTGTCTGTCGTAGCTGTCGCCTCCTTGGCACTTACCGCATGTAGCACTGCGGAAGAAGAGGACCAGGGTTCGAATAAGGGGACATCGGAAAGCGCACTGCAGATCGAAGATAATAATGGCACCCACGAGCTTGACGTACCGTTCGAGCGCGTCGCGGTAACGGATAACCGCGCCTTCGAAATCCTCGCGGACTGGGACCTCAATATCGTGGCTGCCCCGCTCGGCATTGTCCCAGATACCCTCTCGGACAAGATCAATGAAGACTCGATCGAGGCCAACCTGGGTATGCACCGCGAACCTGACCTGGAAGCACTGGTTGCCGCAGAGCCGGACATCGTCATCAACGGTCAGCGCTTCACCCAGCACCAGGCTGATATCGAGGCACTGATGGAAGATACCCCGGTCCTCGACTTCTCCCCGCGCGACGATAAGGACATGGCGGAAGAACTCATCCGCCAGACCGAAGCACTGGGCAAGATCTTCGACCACGAAGACGAAGCAAAGAAGCTCGTGGATGACTTCAATAAGGCGCTGGACCGTGCCAAGGACGCCTACGATCCTGAGAAAACCGTCATGGCGGTCAACACCACCGGTGGCGACATCAACTACATCGCCCCAGGTAAGGGCCGCTTCTTCGGGCCATTCTTTGACCTGCTGGGCATGAAGCCTTCCCTCGAGGTGGAAAACGCTAGCGATGACCACGAGGGCGATGACATCTCCGTCGAGGCAATCGCTGATTCCAACCCTGACTACATCCTCATCATGGACCGCGACGGTGCTATTGCCAAGGATGAAGCAGGCTACACCCCAGGTAAGAAGCTGGTAGAGGATTCCGCGGCACTCAAGAACGTGACTGCCGTTAAGGAAGGCAACATCGTTGCCGCTCCGCAGGATACCTACACCAATGAAAACATCATTACCTTCACGGAGACGCTCAACGCGATGGCAGACGCGTTTGAAAAGAACTAGCCACCACTAAAAACCGGAAACCGGAGGGATTTGTGCCCTCCGGTTTTCAGGTGCGTAAAGGATAGTTATGGAAACCACCACCCGCACAAAGGTCTGGGATTGGAAGCTGGGCCTCGGCGTACTCATCGTAGCCGCGTTGCTCGTTACTTCTCTGCTGACCGGACAGTACGACGTTTTTGGTGCCGATGATGGGGCCGCCATGTTCGGCATTACCCGCTTGCCGCGCACCATTGCCTTGGTGCTGGCCGGCGCGGCCATGGCTGTAAGCGGCCTGGTCATGCAGCTGCTTACCCAAAATCGCTTCGTCGAACCCTCTACCACCGGCACCACGGAGTGGGCCGGGCTGGGTCTTCTCGTCGTCATGGCCGTCGCACCCACTGCCTCGATCCTGACCAAGATGATAGGTGCGGTGGTCTTTTCCTTCCTGGGTACCGTCGTATTCTTCCTCTTCTTACGTCGAGTGACCCTGCGCTCCTCGCTCATCGTGCCGATCATCGGCATCATGCTGGGCGCCGTGGTCTCTGCGGTCTCGACGTTTTTCGCCTTGATGACGGATATGCTCCAGCAATTGGGAATCTGGTTCATGGGCTCATTTACCGCGGTGTACAAGGGTCAATACGAGGTTTTGTGGATCGTGCTCTTGGTGCTGGTGGCAGTGTATATCTACGCCGACCGCCTCACCGTCGTTGGCTTGGGCGAGGACGTGGCCACCAACGTTGGGCTGAACTATAACCGCATGTTGTTGCTTGGAACAGGGCTCATTGCCATTGCTACGGGCGTGGTCACCGTTGTCGTAGGATCTCTGCCATTCCTTGGGCTTATCGTGCCGAATATCGTCTCCATGGTGCGCGGCGATGACCTGCGCTCCAACGTTCCCTGGGTCTGCCTGCTGGGCATCGGCATCGTCACGGTGTGTGACCTGGTGGGGCGCGTCATCATCGCCCCATTCGAGATGCCGGTTTCGGTCATTCTTGGCGTCATTGGCGCCATCGTCTTCATCATCATGATTGTGAGGTCGACCCGTGCGAACTAAGATGTCCGCCCCACCCAAGAAGTACTGGATCACGCTGGTCTGCGTATGGGGCTTAGCTGCGGCTTTGGCTTTTGCCTACCTGGCCTATGGCAACCCGATGGACTTTGGCACCCGCAAGTTTTGGCTCATCGCCCAGCGCCGCGCCGATGCCCTCATCGCCATGGCGATCGTCGCTGTGTGCCAAGCCATGGCCACGGTGTCTTTTCATACCGTGACGAATAACCGCATCTTGACGCCGTCCATCATGGGCTTTGAGTCCCTCTACGTTGCCATCAATACCGCGACCATTTTCTTCCTGGGTGCTAGTGGGCTTAACGATGCCCGCACCGTGCCCACCTTCCTGATGCAAATGGCCGTCATGGTGGGACTTTCCCTGGTGCTCTATTCGTGGCTGCTGACCAATAGGAAGCAGAATATGCACGCCATGCTGCTAGTCGGCGTGGTCATCGGCGGTGGCCTGGGCTCGCTATCGACCTTTATGCAACGCATGCTTACCCCCAGCGAGTTCGACATCCTGACCGCGCGCCTGTTTGGCTCCGTCAATAACGCCGAATCCGAGTACTATCCCATCGCCATTCCCATCGTGGCCATCGCCACCACGCTTTTGGTACTCAATGCGCGCAAGCTCAACGTGATTTCCTTGGGCGCCGATGTCAGTACCAACCTGGGCGTGAACCATAAAGTGCATGCGATCTACACGCTGATTTTGGTCTCGTTGTTGATGGCGACGACGACCGCGCTGGTAGGGCCCATGACCTTCTTGGGCTTTTTGGTGGCGACGCTGGCCTATCAATTCGCCGATACCTACGATCACCGCTATATCTTTCCGATGGCGGTGGGGCTAGCATTCTTCGTGCTCATTGCGGCGTACTTCCTCATGCAGCACGTATTTTCCGCCCAAGGTGTGGTGTCCATCATCATTGAGCTGGTAGGTGGCTCCGTGTTCCTCTTTGTCATTATGCGAAAGGGCCGACTGTGATCGAATTAAAGAACGTTTCTAAAACCTATTCCGCCGAGACCGCTATTGGTCCACTCAACCTGACCATCCCACAGGGAGGCATCACCGCGCTGGTGGGGCCGAATGGTGCGGGTAAGTCCACGATGCTCACCATGATCGGGCGCCTGCTCGACATGGATGAAGGCAGCATCGAAATCGCCGGCTATGACATCCAATCCAGCAAGTCCGCCGATTTGGCAAAGATCGTGTCTATTCTGCGGCAGGAAAATCACTTCGTCACGAAACTGACCGTGCGCCAGCTTGTGGGCTTTGGCCGCTTCCCCTATACCAAGGGGCGGCTCAATAAACACGATGAAGAGGTCATTTCTAAGTACATCCAATTCCTGCATTTGGAAGAATTGCAGCACCGCTATCTTGACCAGCTATCCGGGGGTCAGCGCCAGCGCGCGTACGTAGCCATGGTGCTGTGCCAAGAAACTGATTACGTGCTGCTGGATGAGCCCCTGAATAACTTGGACATCTCGCACTCGGTGGACATGATGCGCCACCTGCGCGAGGCTGCCCAGGAGCTGGGCCGCACAGTCATCGTGGTTCTGCATGACATCAACTTTGCCGCGCGCTACGCGGACTATATCTGCGCCTGCAAGGACGGGCAGATCGTCGAATACGGCCCGGCGGAGGAGATTATGCGCGACGATATCCTGACGCCCATCTTCAATACTCCGGTGCGCGTTATCGATGGGCCCGATGGAAAGATCGCGTGCTATCACTAAAAAGCAACGTTGGCCTGCGAGTTTGCGTTGTGTAGTGGGGTAGTATAAATTTTAGCGAGTCGCCGAGAGGTAGCCGGTTGGTTACTTGTTTGTGACTTTTTGTACTGGCTTGGCTCGGGGATTTGACTTGGTTCAGGTTGTTGGGTAAGTTAGTACGAGCCGCCGATGAGAGGTTAACGTTTGGTTAATTTTCTTGTGGTGTGTGGATGTTGTTTGAGAACTCAATAGTGTGCCAATGTACTTATTTTTATTTTTGTGTGCATGGTTGTGTGTTGATTGGTCTGTTGGCCGGCGAACCTAATGGTGGTTTGTTGGTTGGTGTGTGCCGGTAAGGTGTTGGAATACGCATCTTTTTGAATACTGTTTAGTGTTTCGGCTGCATTGATGGATTGGTTGGCATGTGATTGTGTTCAACTTTTTGTCTCCCTTTTTGTGCCCCGTCGGGTTGGGGAGGCAGTTTATTTTTTCTTTGTAGTAATTTTTGGACGCCAGCATGGGCCTGCTTTTGTGGGTTTGTGGTGGTTTGTTCTTTTGGTTAGGTTTGGGCTTTTCACGGCCTTTTCAGTGTTGTGCTGAAATTCTTTTTGTGGAGAGTTTGATCCTGGCTCAGGACGAACGCTGGCGGCGTGCTTAACACATGCAAGTCGAACGGAAAGGCCCTGCTTGCAGGGTACTCGAGTGGCGAACGGGTGAGTAACACGTGGGTGATCTGCCCTGCACTTCGGGATAAGCTTGGGAAACTGGGTCTAATACCGGATAGGAACCATCTTTAGTGTGGTGGTTGGAAAGTTTTTTCGGTGTAGGATGAGCTCGCGGCCTATCAGCTTGTTGGTGGGGTAATGGCCTACCAAGGCGGCGACGGGTAGCCGGCCTGAGAGGGTGTACGGCCACATTGGGACTGAGATACGGCCCAGACTCCTACGGGAGGCAGCAGTGGGGAATATTGCACAATGGGCGCAAGCCTGATGCAGCGACGCCGCGTGGGGGATGAAGGCCTTCGGGTTGTAAACTCCTTTCGCTAGGGACGAAGCTTTTTGTGACGGTACCTAGATAAGAAGCACCGGCTAACTACGTGCCAGCAGCCGCGGTAATACGTAGGGTGCGAGCGTTGTCCGGAATTACTGGGCGTAAAGGGCTCGTAGGTGGTTTGTCGCGTCGTCTGTGAAATTCTGGGGCTTAACTCCGGGCGTGCAGGCGATACGGGCATAACTTGAGTGCTGTAGGGGTAACTGGAATTCCTGGTGTAGCGGTGAAATGCGCAGATATCAGGAGGAACACCGATGGCGAAGGCAGGTTACTGGGCAGTTACTGACGCTGAGGAGCGAAAGCATGGGTAGCGAACAGGATTAGATACCCTGGTAGTCCATGCCGTAAACGGTGGGCGCTAGGTGTGAGGGTCTTTCTACGACTTTCGTGCCGTAGCTAACGCATTAAGCGCCCCGCCTGGGGAGTACGGCCGCAAGGCTAAAACTCAAAGGAATTGACGGGGGCCCGCACAAGCGGCGGAGCATGTGGATTAATTCGATGCAACGCGAAGAACCTTACCTGGGCTTGACATACACCAGATTGGGCTAGAGATAGTTCGTCCCTTTGTGGTTGGTGTACAGGTGGTGCATGGTTGTCGTCAGCTCGTGTCGTGAGATGTTGGGTTAAGTCCCGCAACGAGCGCAACCCTTGTCTTATGTTGCCAGCATTTGGTTGGGGACTCATGAGAGACTGCCGGGGTTAACTCGGAGGAAGGTGGGGATGACGTCAAATCATCATGCCCCTTATGTCCAGGGCTTCACACATGCTACAATGGTCGGTACAACGCGCTGCGACACTGTGAGGTGGAGCGAATCGCTGAAAGCCGGCCTTAGTTCGGATTGGGGTCTGCAACTCGACCCCATGAAGTCGGAGTCGCTAGTAATCGCAGATCAGCAATGCTGCGGTGAATACGTTCCCGGGCCTTGTACACACCGCCCGTCACGTCATGAAAGTTGGTAACACCCGAAGCCGGTGGCCTAAACGTGTTAGGGAGCCGTCGAAGGTGGGATCGGCGATTGGGACGAAGTCGTAACAAGGTACCCGTACCGGAAGGTGCGGGTGGATCACCTCCTTTCTAAGGAGCTTTTACTAGGCTGCAGTTGCAGCTAGGACCCATTGTTTGTGGGTTGCCCACAGTGTTGTGTGGGTTGGTGGTTGAGTAGGCGAGTGTTCTGCTGCCACCGTTGTGTGGAAATTCCGGGTAGGACATACACCTTAATCGACAGGACTAAGTGTTTGAATGGTGCTTTGTGACATGCGTAAAAGTGTCCATGTATACGAAAATGAGTGTTGATTGTACGTTGGTGCATTGTTGGGTGTCTGGGGCATTATCCCC